>NZ_JANTPU010000001.1 GCF_024752025.1 Pseudidiomarina sp. CB1
GGATAACGGCGCTATTCGCTCTTCGCTGTTCGCTTTTCGTTTTTCTAACTCGCCTTTCGTTCGGGCGTAGTTTAAAATGCATGCATGACAATGCATCAAAACTCTATTTCACTGAAATCCCTACATACTTTTCAACTTCCTTATTCAGCCTCTGAAGTTATTACAATTCAAAAGGCCGAGGAATTGGAAGAAATCAAAGGGAATTATCTCGTGCTCGGGGAAGGTAGTAATACTATTTTTACCTGCGATTTTGCGCGACCTGTCCTACGCATTGCGCTGCAGCATATAAACGTAACTGAAACCGAGGATAGTTTCCGCCTACGTATCGGTGCGGGGGTAAACTGGCATCACCTAGTCACCTATACACTTAAGCACAATATGCCAGGCCTAGAGAACCTAGCATTGATACCCGGAAGCGTGGGTGCAGCACCAGTACAAAATATCGGTGCGTACGGCGTCGAAGTCGGTGAGTTCATCGAGAATGTTACAGCTTGGGATAGAATAAAGCGTACGTGGCGTGTTTTCGATAAGGAGGCATGTGCGTTTGCTTATCGTGATAGCATCTTCAAGCGTAAACCTGACCAGTTCGTGATTACCGAAGTGTCTTTAAGCTTACCTAAGGAATGGCAAGCTCGATTGAGTTATGGAGCGCTTGCACACGTTGGTAAAGATGCGAGTGCTAATGACATTATGGCGGCGGTCATCGCCGTAAGAAACAGTAAACTTCCTAATCCCCGCGAAATTCCCAATGCCGGTAGCTTCTTTAAAAATCCAGAAGTTACTCTTAAAAAGTTTGAAAGCATCCAACAACGCCACCCTGATGTCGCGCACTATAAGTTAGTGAATGGCAACATCAAGCTAGCAGCTGGTTGGCTGATTGATCAATTAGGCTTAAAAGGCTTTCAATGTGGTGGTGCAGCAGTACATCGTCAGCAGGCGCTGGTGTTGATCAATTGCGAAGATGCAGACGGCGATGATGTCCTGACTCTTGCGCGACATGTCCAGCAGAAAGTCGCAGCAGAGTTTCAAGTAAGCCTAGAGCCCGAGGTAAGGCTGATGAATGAACAAGGACTTATCGAGTTATGAGTAAACGTAACGAACGAATGATCAGAGTGATAGAGCTGTTGGCTGACGGTGAGTTTCACTCGGGTGAGCATATCGGTAAGGAAATTGGCGTATCGCGTACCGCAATAAGTCAATACATCAAGGATATACAGGCTCTAGGTTTAGATGTGTTTCGTATAACCGGCAAAGGCTATAAACTTTCTCAAGCAATCGAGTTGCTAGACTTGGCCCATATCGAATCCTTATTGAATCGAGAAGCTAAAGGCTCAGTAGCGTTAGAGCGTATCGTTACATCCACCAATGATGTTATGCGTGACCGCCTACAGAACGGTTATACTTTTAAGGCTGGTGAAGTCTTATTAGCGGAGGCGCAAACTGCAGGTAGAGGTCGGCGAGGTAAGCAATGGTACTCACCCTTCGCGACTAATCTTTACTTATCAATGTATTGGCCACTAGGGCGTGGTATGAGTGCTGCGATGGGGCTCAGCATTGTCGTTGGTACACTCCTAGCAGAAGCGATTAAAAATGCTGGGGTTACTGATGTCGCACTGAAGTGGCCAAATGACGTTCTTGTTAATGGTAAAAAGCTGGCGGGCGTTCTTATTGATCTCGAAGGACAGGTTATTGACGATGCCCATGCGATCATTGGTGTTGGTGTTAATCTGTCGATGCCGGAATGGTTAGCCACCCCGATTGATCAAGCATGGACAGATTTGCAGTCTGAACTTACGACGAAGCTCAATCGCAATGAATGGGTTGCCGATCTTATTACTCGTATACGCAGCGGGTTGGCGACGTTCGATGAGCAAGGTCTTGAGCCTTTCATCAAGCGCTGGCTTGACTACGATGATTTGTTCGAGCGCAATGTCACGTTAACGATGGGCTCGAAAAGCCTTCATGGTATTGCTAAAGGCATCGCTAGTGACGGAGCCTTATGTGTTGAGATTGATGGTACTGTAAAACATTTTCATGCTGGCGAGGTGAGTCTGCGTTATGACACCAATTAAACTTTTAATCGATGCCGGCAATACGCGGGTAAAAACCGCCTTAATGGATGCCGATGGTCATATTGAACCTTGGTTTAATTTGCCTTACGAGGATATCGTCGCGCAGCAACTCCCCACAACTGTGAACGTTTGTTGGCTGTCTTTGGTCGGTGGCCCGCAGCAACACAAACTACTTGAGAAGTGGTTAGGTCACAAGCTTGCAGTGCATCAAGTAGAATCTGAAGCGCAGGCGTTTGGCGTGAGGAATGCTTACGCCGAACCAAAGACCTTGGGTATTGATAGATGGCTTGCAATGCTTGGTGCTTATAATGAACAGCCCAAAGCAACGGTCATTATCGACGCTGGTACCGCAATAACCGTTGACTGGGTAACTGCCGATGGCAGACATTTGGGGGGCTGGATCGCCCCTGGTGTCGATCTGATGCAAACAGCGGTGACGAGCCGTGCACCGCGGGTGTTTACTCGACAAGAGCAAATGTGGGGACGGGTCAATCAACTGGGTACAAGTACCCCTGATGGTTTGCTGGATGGATGCGTCAACATGTTCGCTGGAATAGTGCGGCAAGCTATTTACGTCAGTGAAGTTGAGCTTGATTGGTTCGACTTTCGATTGCTCTTTAGCGGTGGTTCAACGCCACTCTTACCGATCGAGCTTAAACGGCGTGGCGAGCATCGCAGTGAACTGGTTTTGCAGGGCTTAGCCCTCTACGCCAACACATAAAAAAAAGGCGCCATTAATATAATGGCGCCTTTCCTTTCTATAGCTATTTCAAAATGCTTACGATAAGCGATTACGGAAGTCTTCATAAGTAAATGAGCGAACGAGATCGAAGCGACCATCACGTCTTAAGATACCAATTGAAGGATGCTCAACGCCATTGAAGAACGTCGTTTTCACCATAGTGTAATGCATCATATCTTCAAAAATAATGCGCGAACCGGGTTGTAACGGTTCGGCAAAACTATAAAGACCTATGACGTCGCCCGCCAAGCAAGAGTTACCGCCGAGCTTGTACGTGTGCGCTAGCACTCCTGGTTCCTTCGCATCGGTAATGGTTGGCCGATAGGGCATCTCCAACACGTCAGGCATATGCGCAGTCGCTGAGATATCCAGAATCGCAATTGGACCATCATTCTCGACGATATCCACCACCTCAGCGACCAATGGGCCGGTTTGCCACGCAACCGCCGAGCCTGGTTCCAGAATGACGTGCAGGTCATAAGTTTCACGTAAACGCTTGAGCTGTGCAATTAAATGCTCAACATCATAGCCCTCACGCGTCATTAAATGACCGCCACCAAGGTTAAGCCATTTCATTTGCTTAAGCAGTTGCCCAAACTTGCTTTCAACCGCTTGCAGTGTGCGTTCTAAGGCATAGGAGTCACATTCGCAAAGGTTGTGAACGTGCAGGCCCTCGATACCCGTTAAATCAGCATCTGCAAGGTCAGCGGCACGAATACCTAGACGCGAACCGGGCGCGCTTGGGTCATATAACTCAGTCTCAGCTTCTTGATGTTCTGGATTGACCCGAAGGCCGGCCGAAACTCCTGCCGCAGCTACTTGCTCACGGTAACGTCGCCATTGCCCTAAGCTATTAAAAGAAATGTGATTTACAAGTGGTAATAGCTCATCAATTTCTTTTGCCTTGTAGCCTGGGGCATAGGCGTGTACTTCGCGGCCGAATTCAAAGGCTGCTAATTTGGCTTCCCAAACAGAGCTGGCAGTACAACCTTGAAGATATTCTCGCACTAATGGAAAGGTACTCCACATCGAGAACCCTTTTAAGGCAAGAATAATTTCAGCGCCACTTTCTTGCTGGACACGCTGCATTAGTTTTAAGTTGCGCTCCAGCAAAGCCTCGTCACATACGTAACAAGGCGACGGGATTGCGTCTGTTAAATAGCGGTTTTGAGTCATGAGTTTACTGCTTAAACGGGGTGTCGCATTCGACCACCTGCCAAGGGAGACCGTACTTGTTCAAACGTTCCATGAACTCATCTGGATCGAATTGTTCCATATTCCAAACACCGGCTTTCATCCAGTGCCCTTGCAACATCATCGATGCACCAATCATAGCTGGTACGCCAGTGGTGTAGCTAACCGCCTGTGCGCCAACTTCGGCATTACATACCGCGTGATCGCAGTTGTTATAAATGAAAATGGTCTTTTCTTTGCCATCTTTCAAACCGGTTACATAGGTACCGATACAGGTCATGCCGGTATAGCCTTCGGCAAGCGAACCTGGGTTTGGTAATACCGCTTTTAAGAACTCCAGTGGAACAATCTTCTGTCCTTGAAATTCAACAGGTTCAATTGAGGTCATACCTACGTTCTCAAGTACGCGCAAATGGGTCAGGTACTGTTCCCCAAACGTCATCCAGAACCGCGCACGTTTTAGTGTTGGGAAGTGCTTGACCAACGATTCCAACTCTTCGTGAAAGAGCAAGTAAGAAGCGCGGACACCTACATTAGGGTAGTCTAGGTCTTCACGAACACTGATAGGATCAGTCTCGTGCCACTCACCGTTTTCCCAGAATTTACCGCGTTGAGTAATCTCACGAATATTGATCTCTGGGTTGAAGTTTGTTGCAAAGGCCTGACCGTGGTCACCGCCATTACAATCGACAATATCTAAGTAATGAATTTCGTCGAAGTAGTGCTTAGCCGCGTAGGCGGTAAAGACGTTGGTTACGCCAGGGTCAAAACCGGCACCTAATAGTGCCATGATACCTTTTTCTTTAAACCGCTCGTGGTAAGCCCATTGCCATGAGTACTCGAACTTCGCTTCTTCTTTCGGTTCGTAGTTAGCAGTATCAAGATAGTGCACGCCCGTTTCTAAACAAGCGTTCATGATAGGCAAGTCTTGGTAAGGCAAGGCAACGTTGATAACCAGTGCAGGTTCAACTTTACGAATCAACGCAGCAACTTCAGTTGCTTGATCGGCATCGACTTGATAAACCCCAACAACGCGATCTTTGCCTGCTTCTTCTTGCAACTTTTCGCACTTAGAAATCGTGCGACTCGCAAGATGAATTTCTGAAAAATACTCCGGCAACATAGCGCATTTTTTTACCACAACACCGGCAACTCCGCCGGCACCAATAATTAAGACTCGTGACATGAAATGACCCTTTTTCCGATCTATAAACGGGTGACATAAAGGCTGAAAGATAGCATATTTTCACGGAAACAGCATCCGTAATGAGGAGCATTCAGAGGAATTTGTTCTGGTCGATAGAGCGTAGAAACCGTGCAGCCTCATGCCGTAACTGCCGTTCGAGATCGGCACGGCTTGTTGCAGAGCTATTACGCACCAATTCTGCAGTGCTTTGCTGCGGCTGGAGAACGTCACGTGCAATAGTTCTAGAGTCCCCTAAAAGGTGAGCTAGCAACCACCACGCAAAGCGGGCATCGGAAAATGGCAAGGCGCCGCCACAGAATCCTTGCAGTATAACAAGGCAATGCTGAGCTAATGACGGTGTAACAAGGTGCGCGAACTCTGTTGTGCTGCCCTTTGTCCAAGCATTCTCAAGCCGTTGAAGGGTTGCCAGTCCATCAATAATTGCACGTGCTTCAGGTTCTAATCCAAACGCCCATAACGCACTTACCGTTCCACTTGCTGCGTTCTTTTTCAAACCGCGGCGGACTTCCTGCAACGGTGTGTCCGACCAAAAACATTCGACCTCTGGTGTTACGCCAAAGCTGGTACCAATCGCAGTAACATTGTGTTGTCGAGCATGTTTGATGGTCGCACTGAGCATTTTCGCGCCAATACGCTGACGCCTGTGCTGCGGTGCAACGGCTATTCGAACGATGCGCCACCAAGCCCAACCAAGGCTCTGTGCTTGCTGTCGGTAAAAGCCAAGAGCTTGCGGGAGGAGCTGTCCCTTGATGCGACGTTCACCGCGCATAATAGGTGTATGCAAGTCGTTTGCGATGGGGCCCTCAGTGGCAAGCCAGGTCACACCAAGAATTGCTTGGTCGCAACAGGCAATAAGCAAATGTTGATCGGGGTCATCAAGGAGCAACCGCAAATCATTAGGGCTGCTTTGATAATGAGCTTCTAATAGCAGCGCCATGACTTGTGCTAAAGCGCTCTCGTCGAGTTGACTGGCGTGGCAAAACTGCAACCGTACGGTCTCGGACAGCGGCTGACTACGTTGGTGAGCGTCGCTCGAAACCATTAATAAAGCTCTGTTCAACCAAGTTTCACAGCAGTCGTCATTCGCCCAGCGTAACGGCTCAGTAAGTTGGTGTTGGATGACCTGAAAGTGTTGTGTCAGCCACTCAAGAAAACGCAAAACAAAACCTTGGCCACAGCCTTCATAACCCTCTACGGTCGTTGCGACGGCCCACACTTGATAGTTATTACAGAGCGCTTGCAGGCAATGGAGTGGAATCGCCGCGGCTTCATCAATAACCAGAGCTTGTCCGTGGCTCGACGCGTCGCCAAGCAGGCGGTCCCAAGCACGAAACTCAGCATTTGCGCCAGCTTCTTGTAACAAAGTGGTGAGCGCCGATGGGCGGGGACCAGTGACGACAATAGGCGTGGTTAATTTTGCTTGCCGAATAGCAAGGCCGAGCGTAGTGCTTTTGCCGCGCCCTCGATCGGCCATCAAAACATGGGTGTGTGTCGGGTGCTCCAGTAGCTTATTAATAATGGCTTGTTGGGCCTGACTTGGCCGGCTTGATGCCGGGCTAGCTGGCGGCAAACTCGGCGCAGTGGTGTTGAGTAAAGCTAAAAAATCTTGCCACGTTGGACAATGAAATAAACCAGTAATCTGCTTGGCGTGCGTTAATAAGCGTTGTTGAAAGCATGATGAATGCGGCGGTAGAACCAGCCACAAACAACCACCTCCGCGAACAGTGCCGGCCAGTGCGGCAAGGGCATCTGCGTGAATCAACTGTTGAAAGTCCAACACCACATGCTGGGTGTTTTGTCCCAAGTAGTCACGATAACGGTGCATCTGCGCTACCTGACGAGAGCTATCGGAAAGCCACAAAGTGTGACTTGGTAATTGGGTCAGTTGGTCGAGAACGAGATCACGCTCATGCTGATGCACTGGGCTGAAAATGAAGACAGCGCGTTGCCGCGCTGCCTTGAAGGGTTCTAACCAGTGTTCGAGCTGTTGTTCGAACATAAATTGTCCAGCGGCACCTTAAAGGAACGAAGTACCGAAGAACTTCGTCGCCACGGTGTTGGCAAAGATGACAGCTAAAATTACCGGAATGAAGGTACCAATCGAGAAGTCGACATACTTATGTAACCATGACGTCTGATAGTTCGGGTTGCCTTCACTCAGTTCAGCGGCAAAATTCTTGCGCTTCCAACGAAAACGAACAAATAAGCAGATAAGCAAGCCGTTAAGCGGCAGGATAGTGTCGTAGAAAACGTCAACAATAACGTCAAATAATGACTTATCAACGCCAGCATAATGGGCAACGTTGCTTACCCAAGGTAATAAACCGAACGAAGTTGCGGCAAGTAGAGTTAGTAAGGTGATGGCAAATCCCATCGCCAACAGCGCCTTCTTTCGTGAGACATTGTGACGTTCCATAAATGATGAGGTCGGAACTTCAATAATGGACACCAACGATGTGATTGCGGCAACAAAAGCTAGCAAAAAGAAAATGGACGCCGCTACCGATGCAAAACCGTAGCCCACAATGTCAGACAGCTGCATAAAAATTTGTGGGAAGAACGAGAAAATCATCGAGACGGAGGAATCGCTCAGACTTTCCGGATTGGTGTCAGGATAGATGGCAAAAATAGCCGGTAGCGTCATTAGGCCCGCGGTGAATGCTACGGCGGTATCGGTAATTGCCACCAACTTACCCGAGGTTACGATATCGTCGCTACGACGGAAATAAGAGCCGTAAGTGATGAGGATCCCCATACCTAGCGACAGCGAGAAGAACGCTTGCGCTAAAGCGCCATTAATCACACTGCCATCGATCTTGCTAAAATCAGGCACTAAATAAAACTCAACGCCTGCCATTGCATTATCGAGTGTCAGCACGAAAATAACTAACAGTACGAGCATGAGGAACAGGGTTGGCATTAGGATTTTCGATGCCCGTTCGATGCCTTTGCGAACTCCACCTACTAAAATGAAATTGATAATCACGGTAACTGCAACGAGGTAGCCGACAAAGGAGTAATCGTTTACAAACTTACCAAAATAATCGGGCTGCGCGATAATATCCAAGTTGCCAGAGAGCGTTTGGAACAGGTAGCCAAAGATCCACACTGTGATGACCATATAAAACACCGCAATCATAAACGGCGTAATAGTGGCTAGCCAGCCGGCAATTCGCCAGCGTTTGGTATCTTGTCCTAACTCTGCGTAGGCTTTGTATGGGCTGTGCTGGGCGCGGCGACCTAAGCCCATTTCGGCTAACATCACTGGTAGGCAGATGAAAGCAACAAACAGTGCGTAAATGATCAAGAATGCGCCACCACCATTTTTGGTTGCAGCTACAGGGAAACCAACGAGGTTTCCGATACCCACTGCAGAACCTGCAGCGGCAAGTATGAAGCCAATTTTCGAGCTAAAGTGCTCGCGAGAAGTACTCATAGAGGAGACCTTTTGTTTATAGTTATTATGCGCGATGAAGGGCTCTCAATAGCATGTAGTATGCTCGCATAGCGCCCTTGAAAGTTATTCGCTCAATCCTAGCGTATGCCGTAAACTGCGGCAAGCACTCAACACGTAACAAAATTATGCAACACGACCTTTTTTCGCAAGATAGCCACCAATCACTTTTACAGCTAAGTACGCAAGCCTTTGTGTTAAAAGGCTTTGCGCGAGAACGGGATGCCGCTTTGTGGCAGGCTGTGCAAGAGGTCGTAGCAGTCGCCCCTTGGCGACAGTTGCTAACGCCGGGCGGGCGGCGGATGTCGGTACAGACGACGAACTGTGGTCGTTGGGGCTGGCTAAGTGATGCCAAAGGGTACCGTTATGAACAGCTAGATCCGCTACGCAAAGCACCTTGGCCCGCAATGCCTGAAGCTTTTTCGGAACTTGCTCGAGTCGCGGCTAAAGCGGCAGATTTTGCGAATTTTGAACCTGATGCTTGTCTGATTAATTGCTATCAACCAGGTACGCGTATAGGGTTGCATCAAGATCGCGACGAAGACGTTCTGGAAGCACCAATCGTGTCGGTTTCGCTCGGTTTAAGCGCGCAGTTCCTTTGGGGCGGAGAGGCAAGAAGCGACCGACCGCAGCGCATCGTTTTAAACCATGGTGATGTGGTGGTCTGGGGCGGCGTCGATCGGCTGAATTATCATGGCATAGCGACTATTATGTCCGGCAGTCATCCGCTGCTCGGCGAGCAGCGGATTAACCTAACTTTTCGTCGGGCTAAATAATTTAGTACATCATGCTATAGAGTTTGCGCCGATAATGTGCGGCAAGAGGATCGCCTTTCGGTAAGCCATTCAGCATGTCCAAGGTCTGTTTTTTCGCTGAACCGAAATTAAAGTCTTTCACTAACACACCAAAGGCGAGCTCGAGTGCTTCTTCCATTCGTTGCGCATCGTAGAGCTTAGTCGCTAACTCCAGTTGCAATTCGAGGTTGTCGGGTTGTGCGCTTGCTTGCTCTTGCAAGGCGCGCAGCTCTGGGCTATCAGCCGCTTGCTTAGCGAGTTCAAGCTTGCTGACAACATGCTGGTAGTAACTGTCTTGATCGGCTAAACCGATAGCCGTTAAAAGTTCTTCGGTTTGCTCTAGGCGACCAACGCTACAAGCGGCGTCAGCGAGCGTAAGCTGCGCAGTTGTATCTTCCGGCTGCAAATCGTAAGCCTGTTTCGCAAGTGCGTAGGCCTCTTGGTAGCTCTCTTGTTGCAACAGTTCTTGTGCTTGCTGCACAAGGTCTGCACCGGGTCCTGGTACGTGCTGCTCGATACGTGCTCGGATTGCGCTTTCCGGTTCGACACCGGCAAAGCCATCGACGGGTTGGCCGTCTTTAAAAAAAGCGACGGTCGGCAGACTACGAATGCCAAACTGAGCTGCGAGCTGTTGCTGATCTTCGCAGTCTATTTTTGCCAACGTCACGCGATCGCTAAATTCGTTGGCCAGTTTTTCTAAAATCGGCATGAGCTGCTTACAGGGCTCACACCAGTCCGCCCAGAAATCAACGATGACAAGCTTCTGCTTAGAGCCTTCTAGGATGACTTGCTGGAAATTTTCAATCGTGACGTTAATGCTTTGATTTGCCACAGCTATTCCTTCTCAACGACAAATGAATGTTGATTAAATGGGGGCAGTCAGCGGTTTTTCAACTACTTTCCAGCCCTCGTCTCAACTCAACCAACGTAACAGTTTTTGCTTGAACGAAGTGTAGGGTGGATAACGGAACTTCGGATCAAACCAGAACGGGCGTTGCATGACAGCTTTCTGATGGCTGAACGTATCAAAGCCAAACTTGCCGTGATAACGGCCCATACCACTTGGGCCAACGCCGCCAAAGGGTAACTCTGGATTCAGCATAAACATTAGTGTGTCGTTGTTACACTGGTTGCCGGCGTGCGTTTGTTCGGTGAGTTGTTGGAGCGATCGCGTTGAGGCACTAAAACCATACAGAGCAAGCGGTTTATCGCGCTCGCGAATAAATTCGATTGCACTGGCGAGGTTTGGAATGCTCAGTATCGGCAGAATTGGACCAAAAATTTCTTCCGCCATGACAGGGCTGTCAGGCGCCACGTCGGTCAGTATGGTCGGCGCTAAAAAGCAATGTTCACGGTCATAGTCGCCGCCGTGAACGATGGTGCCGTCGTCGAGGTAATTGACGAGACGTTGCCAGTGTTGTTCGTTGACGATGCGGCCGTAGTCATCGGCGTCACTTGGATCGCTGCCGTAAAAGTCTTCGACAGCCTCTTTCAAAGCGGCAATCAAAGCTTCTCGCTGGGTTTCGGCCACCAGCACATAATCAGGTGCAATACAGGTTTGTCCGGCATTCAACCATTTGCCCCAGGCAATTCGGCGCGCGGCAGTTTTGATGTCAGCATCGTCTAAGACCACGGCGGGACTTTTACCACCGAGCTCAAGCGTGACAGGGGTCAGGTGTTTCGCTGCGGCTTCCATGACGATGCGACCGACACGACCACCACCGGTATACATAATATGGTCAAAGCGTTGCGCAAGCAGCTCTTGTGCAACCTCAGCGCCACCAGTTACCACTTGTACCGCTTCATTAGCGAGGTAATCAGGTAACAATTTAGCAATGAGTTCAGCGGTTCGTGGAGCAAGTTCCGAGGGCTTAACTACGGCGCAGTTGCCCGCTGCCAGGGCCGCTACGAGTGGGCTCAACAACAGCTGTAATGGATAGTTCCAGGCGCCAATAATGAGCACCACGCCTAATGGCTCGGGGTGCAGGAAACTCTTGCCCGGCCAAGCCATGAGTGGCTGTGAAACACGTTTGCCCCGCATCCACTTGGCCAAGTGTTTGCAGGTATAATCGATATCACTATTGAGATAACCCAGTTCCGTAAGCCAACCTTCGGCTTTGCTTTTTCCCAAGTCATGCTCAAGCACCTTAAGAAAGTCATTTTCATGATCGGTCAGCATCAGTTTGAGCTGTTTTAATTGCTCAAGGCGCCAAGTCAGCGGGCGCGTTAGCCCGCTGATTGAGCTATGGCGGAGACGTTCCATCATGTCGTTCATGCGAAGCCACCGAGCGTTAGGGTTTTGGTTTCTTGGTACTCGGCGAGGCCGTAACGCGACCCTTCGCGCCCGATACCGGACTCCTTTACGCCGCCAAAGGCATTGTAGGCATGGGATATGGCACCAGCATTAATGCCGAGCATGCCGCATTCAAGAGCGGCGCTGACACGTTCAATGCGACGATAGTCCTGCGCACAAAAGTAACCTGCGAGTCCAAACGGCGTGTCGTTGGCTTTGCGTATACCTTCTTCTTCGTCGGCAAAACTTTGCACCGCAACCACTGGCCCAAATATCTCTTCTTGCGTGATGTCCATGGTTGAGCTCACGTTGGTCAGTAACGTTGGTGCGTAGAACAGTTCGCCTACATCTTGCAGTACTTCACCACCGAGTAAGCATTCGGCGCCTTGATCGCGCGCATCGTTCACGAGACGCTCGACCTTCTCGATCGCGGCTTGGTTAATTAAAGGACCGTAGTCAACATCATCTGCACTACCGGCAGCGACTTTCAGGTTTTGCATTGCCGTTTTAAGCTTATTCACAAAATCATCAAGCACGCTTTCTTGCACCAATACTCGATTAGCGCTAATACACGTCTGGCCGGCGTTACGGAACTTACAAATCATCAGTTGCTCGACGGCATGTTCAATGTCGGCATCATCAAAAACGATAAAAGGCGCATTGCCACCGAGTTCAAACGAGACTTTTTTCACATTCGTCGCACATTGTTGCATAAGCTGCTTACCAACTTCGGTTGAACCAGTAAAGCTAAACTTACGAATCAATGGATGTTCGGTAAGCACCTTGCCAACACCTTTGGAATCGGTACTTGGCACAATATTGAGCACGCCGTCAGGAATACCGACTTCGCTGGCAAGCTGCGCAATAGCAAGTGCGGAAAGCGGCGTGAGTTGTGGTGGCTTGACGACCATCGTGCAGCCTGCGGCGAGGGCAGGTGCAACTTTCCGCGTAATCATCGCATTCGGGAAGTTCCAAGGCGTGATGGCACTACAGACGCCGACGCCTTGCTTCACAATCGAAACTCGCTTATCGGTGCTTTGGAGCGGCAGCACATCACCGTAACTACGCTCGGCTTCACCAGCAAACCACTTCACAAAGCTGGCGCCATACTCGATTTCGCCCGCCGCCTCAGCGATGGGTTTACCTTGCTCCGCGCACATAAGTTCGGCAAGTGCTTGTTTATTTGCTTGCATCGCCTCAAACCACTTTAACAGCAGATCGGCGCGTTCATGGGCTGGTCGTGAACGCCATGCGGGTAACGCGCGGTGTGCGGCCTCTACTGCTCGTTCGGCTAGTGCTGCGTCGGCATCGGCAACTTCAGCAAGTGTTTCACCGGTGGCTGGATTCGTAACCGTGAAGCGCTGATCCACTGGAACCCAGTGCCCATCGATGAACGCATTGGTTTTGGTTAACGAACGCATGCTATGGGATGACATAGTATTCCCCCTGCTGTTTCACTAAATGATTGTTTTAAGAGTATGTTGCTTATACGCAGGAGTTGCAATGATAGTTTACCTTGTACTTTTGTTATGTTTAGCGTATAGTGCGCGCTCCTCAGGGTCATTACCGCTAATGATGGGAGCGGCTCAACCCCTGATTCGCTGGGGTTCAGCGCCTATATCCTGCCAGAGTGTTCATCGTGTTCTGTAGCCGGGCGTACATTCCCCCTTTATGCTTTACAGAAATGATGTGAGAAAACTATGTCAGAAGTTATTGCGGACCAGTCGTTTGCCGACTTGGGTCTACCTAGTCCTGTGCTTAATCAATTAAACAGCATGGGCTTTACTGCTCCTACCCCTATTCAATTACAAGCCATTCCAGCCATGCTGGAAGGTAAGAACGTGCTTGGTGAAGCACAAACTGGTACCGGTAAAACCGCCGCTTTCGGTTTGCCTGGCCTTTCGTTGCTTGACGCGAACACTCGTGAAACGCAAATGTTGGTGGTTGCACCAACGCGTGAGCTTGCTATTCAGGTTGCCGAAGCACTGTCGGAGTTTGGCCAAAAGATGCGTGGTCTAGAAGTCGCTACCGTTTATGGTGGTGCTGCATTTGGCCCGCAAATTAAAGCCTTAAGAACTGGAGCACAAATCATTGTGGGTACTCCAGGGCGCTTGCTCGATATGCTGAATAAAGGTGTGTTGAAACTTTCTGCACTGCGCATGGCAGTGCTCGATGAAGCCGATGAAATGCTCAACATGGGCTTCATCGAGGACATCGAAACCATTATGGGCGCGGTACCGAATACTGCGCAACGTGCATTGTTCTCAGCGACCATGCCAAATGCGATTCGCAAATTGGCAAAAACGTTCTTGGTGAATCAAGCCGGTGAACAGCCAGTAAACATTAAAATTGCTGCGATAACGCAGAATAAAGCCAATATTCGTCAGCGCGCATGGCAAGTCCGTGGCTTGACCAAAATGACCGCCTTAACACGGTTACTAGAAACCATGGAGTACCAGCGGGTACTGATTTTCGTGCGTACGCGTAACGACACTATGGAGCTCACCGAGTTACTGCAAAAATCTGGCTTTAAAGCATCGCCTTTGAGTGGTGACTTAAACCAAAGTCAGCGTGAACAGACGGTGAGTCAATTACGCAGTGGTCACATCGAAATTTTGGTAGCAACCGACGTTGTCGCGCGTGGTCTCGACGTACCAGAGATCACCCACGTCATTAATTATGATTTACCAGGTGACAACGAGTCTTATGTACACCGTATTGGTCGTACCGGCCGTGCTGGTCGCAGTGGCGAAGCGATTTTGTTCTTCCGCCCACGCGAGAAGCACTTGCTGCGTCAATATGAGCGTTTAACCAACAGCTCGATTGAGTTCTTTGAAGTGCCTAATGCCGCTGAATTAAGTAAGCATCGCCAAAATTCTTTGCAAGAGAAGTTGGTCGCACAAGTCGCGAAAGGTGGCTTGGATGAAATGACTGCGATCATCGAAAAGATGCAAGAAGAAACCGGCCTAAGCGCTACTGAAATTGCCGTTGCATTATTATCGCAACAACAGCAACAGCGTCCACTTATCGTCGCTGCGGATCCTGCTCCGAAAAAGTTCGCTGAACGTCCTGAGCGTGCAGATCGCGGTGACCGTAAGCGTAATGATAAGCGTGTTGGTGGCCGTGACCGCCGTGATGCGAATGTCGAATTCGATACCTATCGCATTCAAGTTGGCCGTGAGCATGGTGCGCGTCCACAAGATATCGTTGGCGCTATCGCCAACGAAGGTGATATCGATAGTAAATATATCGGTCAAATCCAGCTATTTGATAGCCACAGTTTGGTCGAGTTGCCGAAGGGTATGCCTACTGGTGTACTGCGTATTCTGCAACGGGCACGTGTGCGTCAACAGCAAATGGGAATGGAACTCTCTGACAACGCCATTGCTGCACGTCCACGTAAGCCTCGCGGCGAGCGTCCAGCGCCAAAAGGCTTCGCTGGTGGTAAAGAGCGTCAAGCACGTGGTGAACGCCGTGGCCGTCGTTTCCAGTAAGCGTTACAGCAAAAAATGAAAAGGGAGCTGCGGCTCCCTTTTTTCATGCAAGCTCAATTAAAGCTTCGCCAGAAAAGCTTCGGCTTGTTTAACAATCTGTTCCTTATCGCTCTGCTCACGCTTCTCCCACTGCTTTAAAATCAACCCCATGCGGCCATTACCCTGTAATTGCTCAAAGTGCCGGTTGATGAACTGCCAATACAGCAAATTAAACGGGCAGGCACCTTCACCACTTTTTTGTTTCACGTCATAGTCACATTCAGCGCAGTAGTCAGACATTTTGTTGATATAACTACCGCTTGAGATATAAGGCTTCGTCGCCAAAATGCCGCCGTCTGCGTACTGACTCATACCACGAGTATTAGGTAACTCGACCCACTCAATTGCGTCGATATAGATGCCCAAATACCAAGCATCGACAGCGTCTGGGTCACAGCCAGCCAAGAGGGCGAAGTTACCGGTAATCATCAAGCGTTGAATATGATGAGCATAGGCGTAATCCAATGATTGACGTACGCTTTGCGCGAGACAGTTCATTTGGGTTTCAGCTGTCCAGTAGAAATCAGGGAGCTTACGTTGGTGGTTAAAGTGATTGCGGTTACCGTAGTTCGGCATAAATTGC
Source organism: Pseudidiomarina sp. CB1 (assembly GCF_024752025.1). GTDB lineage: Bacteria > Pseudomonadota > Gammaproteobacteria > Enterobacterales > Alteromonadaceae > Pseudidiomarina. The sequence continues at coordinate 15,873 of NZ_JANTPU010000001.1, forward strand.
CAATAAATGGCGCGCACAAACTCCCGCCAACCGATGATTTGTCGAACAAAGCCTTCAACTTGATTGAGAGAGATATTATCTGAGTTCTGCTGCCATGCTGAAATAGCGGCTTCGACCACCTGCTTCGGGCTTAGCATTTTGGTGTTCAAGGCGAATGAAAGACGCGAGTGGTAGAGGCTCCACTGGCCGGTAACCATTGCGTCTTGATAATCGCCAAAAGCCGGTAACAAATGCTCTATAAAGTCAGTCAATAGCTCTTTCGCCTCGCGTCGAGTCAGCGGCCAAATAAATCGTTCTGCTTCGATTTCGCCAATGGTATCCACGCCTGCATTACAAATAAGCTCATGAATCTCTCGAACATCGTGTGCAAAAGTAAGAGGAGCGGGGAAATCGTGACCCTTTTTGGGTGTTTTACGGTTCTCTTGGTCGTAGTTCCACTTGCCGCCCTGCGGTTTGTCGCCATCCATCAAATAACCGGTTTGCTCGCGCACGCGGCGGTAAAAATGTTCCATAACGTAGTTGTCTTGGTCGCCAAACCACTCCTGTAGGACACTACGTTGGGTGATGAAGTGTTCGCTGTCGCACCATTCGATTTGAACCTCGGTTGCCTGACTCCATTCTTGCAGTTGCTGATCTAATCGAAATTCATCGGGTTGTTGCAGTAGTACGTCTTGAGCATGGGTGTGCGTGCAAATCTGCTCCAGATTCTTTGTCAGTGACTGCTGATTATCGTCGCTATCGAGCGTCAGATAGAGCACTCGGTGTCCAGCCTCCGCAAGGGCGCTTGCAAACTTACGCATCGCGGCAAAAAAGCCCACCACTTTTTGCACGTGGTGCCGGCAATAATCCGTCTCTTGCCGCACTTCCATGAACACATAGAGTCGTTCTTTTGTAGATGTTTTGAACCAGCTGTGACTTGCGTTGAGCTGATCACCGAGAACGAGAGCGACAGACTTGATGGTTTGTTCAGGCAAGTCCTCAATTTTTCGTGTACAGGAATCAGATATATAGGCAGTTGACGTTGGCATGGTGGCAACCTAAAAAATGTGTATTACATTAATAACGTGGTTACGTTTTAAAAATATGAAAAGATCGCTATGCATAGCGACCTAACCCTCGGAAACTTACGGCTAAACATAGCCATAACAGGCTTTATTTGGCAGAATAGCGTTATATAAATCGACGTCTACAGGCAGAATAAAATGCAGCCAGTTAATGTAATATGTATCAAGTGGGGCCAAAAGTACGGCTCTGATTATGTCAACACGCTCTATTCGATGGTGAGTCGTCACCTTTCACGTCCGTTTCGGTTTGTCTGTTTCACCGATGATAACGACGGCATACGTGACGAAGTTGAAGTTAAACCTATCCCAGAAGTTGGCTTTAAAGATTTTGATGAACGTAAACCGTGGACCTTTGGTCACGGCTGGCTGAAACTGACTGTTTTTGCTCAGCCATTATATGATTTGGAAGGGCCAACACTATTCTTAGATCTCGACATCGTGATTGTCGGCAGTCTCGATGAATTCTTTGAACCCGAGGGTGACTTCTTGGTGATTAAAGAATGGGATAAATCCGATGCGACCGGTAACACTTCGGTATTCCGCTTTACTATTGGCGCTCATGTTGACGCGCTTGAGCATCTGAAAGACGACCCCGTTGGTGCCCGCAAGAATGTTCGCAACGAGCAGGAATACATTACCCAATATGTCGATCGCCAGAATAAGCTGAAATATTGGCCGGCGGAATGGTGCCGCAGCTTTAAACGTCACTGCTTACGTCCGTTCCCATTGAGTTTTTTCCAAGAGCCGCGTATTCCTGAGGGCGCAAAAGTGATTATTTTCCATGGCCGTCCGCACCCTGATGATGCGATCGCTGGACGCAGTGGCAAGTGGTACCGTAAGGTTCTGCCGACATCGTGGATTAAAGAGTACTGGCGTTAAGGCTTATGACAGCCGTTTATCGACTGCTCATTCGGCTGTTAATGCCGGCTGTTTTTGTTTACTTGTGGTGGCGGGGGCGTAAAGCCCCCGCTTACCGAGAGCGTTGGAATGAACGCTTAGCATTGCAATCTATACCTGCCCGTTATCGTCATGGTCTGCTTATTCATTGTGTTTCGGTTGGCGAAACGGTTGCTGCGCGGCAGCTTATCGAGACGTTGCTGAACGATTATCCGCAGGTACCGATAACGCTGTCTTCGATGACGCCAACGGCGGCTGAACTGGCGCATAAGCTATTTGGCGATCGAGTGCAGCATTTGTACTTACCCTTTGATACCCCAGGTGCTATGCGCCGATTTTTCACTAACTTAGCGCCTTGTGCCGTGCTGATTTTAGAGACTGAAGTATGGCCTTGCTTCGTGCGTGAAGCGCAACGTCGAAAGGTACCTGTGCTTTTACTAAACGCCCGAATGTCGGAAAAGTCATTTTCGTCGTATCACCGATTTGCGTGGTTGTTGGGACCTATTTGGCGTGAACTCAGTTGGGTAGCAGCACAAACTCAAGCAAGTCTTGAGCGTTTTGTAGCGTTGGGCGTGCCAGCGGAACGGTCTGCGCTGCGCGGTAATCTGAAGTTTGATAGTCATGTACCCATGGCAACACTCGCAGCGGCGACGGCAATGAAACAACGCTTGGAGCGTCCAATTTGGGTTGCCGCAAGCACTCACAAGGGCGAGGATGAGTTATTGCTTGCCGCGTTTAAGCAGATTCTTAGCGAATTACCCACAGCGCTGCTTATTTTAGTGCCGCGGCATCCCGAGCGGTTTGCCAGTGTCGGTGAACTCGTTGCACGAGAAGGATTCACTTACGTCGCTCGTAGTGCCGGAACCGACCCACAAGCGCAACACCAGGTTTTACTGGGCGATAGTATGGGCGAGCTCCTGTTGTGGTATGCACTGGCTGACGTTGCTTTTGTTGGTGGCAGTCTGATTACCCGTGGTGGGCATAACCCTTTAGAGCCGGTTGCAACACACACTCCAGTCGTATCAGGCCCACATGTATTTAACTTTAATGATATTTATCAACGGCTAACAAACGCTCGCGCAGTGCGTTTTGGGGAGACTACGGAGCAAATAGCCCGACATATTCTCGAGTTGTTGTGCGATGCACAATTGCGGCACCAGTTACAGTGTGCGGCACAGCGTGAGTTTGCCCAGGACCAAGGTGCAACAGCGGCAATGTTGGCCGATATCAAACAGCAGTTTTCACAGTTACCACAAGGAGCACCGCTGGCGATGCAGAACGTAGAGGTTTTACAACCGACCAAAGGCGAGACAATTTGGTACCGACAGGACCGTTTTAGCGAGTTTTCACCAGCATTTTTTAGTGCGGATTATTGGCGTCAACAAGGTCAAATCAAAGGTGCAGCGACCGGCCGCAGTACCGCTTGGTTTATCGCGAGCCAACCCACGGACATGCTGCTACGGCATTATTACCGCGGTGGTTTGGTCGGCAAATTGAATAAAGATCGCTTCAAACGTGAGCCGGTGGCTGTGAGTCGCGCGATGGCTGAATTTGAATTATTGCTGAAGTTATGTGAGCGGGGGCTGCCAGTACCGGAGCCTCTTGCAGCGCGCTATATTAAAGCATCTGGCTGGGGCTATAGAGCGGATATTTTAGTTGCTGTGATCCCCTCGGCAAAAGATGTCTTCAAAATGCTTGGTGAACGGCAATTAAGTGAGCAGGAATGGCATACGTTGGGACAAGCAATTCGCTTGCTACATGAGCACCGGGTTTATCACTCTGATTTGAACTGCCATAACTTAATGCTGGATGAGGCAGGTAAGGCTTGGATCGTTGACTTTGATAAGTGTGGTTTCCGTGAACCAGGGGACTGGGCACAAGCGAACTTAGCAAGATTACTGCGGAGCTTTACTAAAGAACTGGGTAAAGCAAAAGAGGCCAAGCAAGACTTCCATTGGCAGGAAGCACGTGATTGGCCTCTGTTACTTGCCGGTTACCAAGCAAATTAGACGAAATCGCGATGGACGTTAGTCGCGAATTTGCCCAGTACCGGTAACTACGAATTTTTCTGTGGTCAATGCTTGTAAGCCCATTGGGCCGTAGGCATGCAATTTACTGGTTGAGATACCGATTTCAGCACCTAAACCTAACTGACCGCCATCACTGAAGCGTGATGAAGCATTCCACATGGTTACTGCTGAATCAACTTCACGGATGAAGCGTTGTGCGGTTGCTTCGTTTTCCGTGGCAATAACTTCAGTATGGCCACTCCCGAAATCTTGAATGTGGGCAATCGCACCGTCAAAATCGGCAACAGTTCGTACGGCAAGCTCAAGCGCCAAGTACTCTTCACCAAAAGCATCGTCAGCAATAACATCAGCATCGGCAAAGTAGTGTGCAGAGGCTTTGTCACTGTGAATTTTGACACCTTTCTCCTGCAGGGCTTGCGCAGCCATAGGCAAGAATTTGTCGGCGATGTTGGCGTGGACCAGCAAGCCTTCGAGAGCGTTACAAACGCCGGTGCGCTGAGTCTTACCGTTCAGTAACAAGTTCAATGCTTTTTCTAGATCCGCATCTTTATCGACATACAAGTGGCAAACACCCTTGTAGTGCTGAATGACAGGGATCTTACTATTGTCGCTAACAAAGTGGATCAAACCTTCACCGCCACGTGGAATAACCAAGTCGATGTACTGATCTTGCTGCAGTAGCTCAAGCATTAGCTCGCGGTCAGGGGTCGGGACCACGGTAATTACATCTTCAGGTAGACCACTTTCGCGCAGGGCTTCATGCAAGGCAGCAGCAATCGCTTTACTACTTTCAATGGCTTCACGGCCACAGCGCAAGATAACTGCATTACCTGACTTGAAGCACAATGCACCTGCATCTGCGGTTACATTTGGTCGTGCTTCGTAAATCATACAGATAACACCTAATGGAATTCGCATTTTTTCAACTTCAATGCCATTAGGGCGGGTAGTGAACGGCATTCGCTCACCGACTGGGTCTTTGAGCTCGATGATTTCTTCAATTGCGGTCGCCATTCCTTCGATGCGTTCAGGGTTGAGCTGCAATCGATCCAGCATGGAATCCGACAGTTGCTTTTCGCGGCCAGCGGCCATGTCTTTTTCATTTACCGCAAGGATTTCATCTTGATGTTTGCGAATGGTATCTGCCATTTTTTGTAAAACAGCATTTTTTTGCTCTTCGCTCAGTGTTGCCACTGCCCGTGCCGCTACTGCCGCACGTTTTGAAATTTCAGTTGCTACGGAGTTACTCATACATCCTCCAATATCATTAAATCGTTACTTTCGATGACTTCAGTGATCGGGCTGTAACCATATTGTTCCGCAATATGGCTTACTTCTTGGCCTTTAATGTGCAGAAGCTCGTGGGAGCTATATTGGCAAATCCCTTTGGCAACAGCCTCTGCATTTTCACCATTACGAATCACAACCGCGTCGCCACGGTTAAAGTCACCTTGTACGTCAACAATGCCTGTAGTGGTTAACGCTTCTCCGGCGAGCAAACTGTCCACCGTCGCACTATCGACCACAATTTCACCTTGTGATACGAGCGTATGGCGCAACCAGTGTTTCTTATTGCTCATTGGATCTTGTTGACGTTTAAAGAGCGTTCCAGGGTTTTCACCTTGCAGCATCAGCTCAAACGTCTCACCTTTACGGCCATTGACGATATAGGTATCGATACCGTGTGAGGTCGCTTTTTCAGCTGCCTCAATCTTGGTACGCATCCCACCGGTGGCGATTTTGTTCGTGGTACCGCCTGCAAGTGCGAAAATTTCCTCGGTGATTTCATCGACCACGGGAATTTTTTTCGCGTCTGGTTTAACCCTTGGGTCAGCATCAAATAACCCGTCAATGTCCGAACAAATGAACAAGGCGTCTGCATCGACGAGGGTGGCAACCATTGCTGCAAGATTATCGTTATCGCCGACTTTCATTTCGTCGGTTGCTAGGGCATCGTTTTCATTCACAATAGGTAATACATCGTGTTCTAACAATGTATGCAAGGTGTTCCGAATACTCACATATCTAGCGCGGTCACGTAAGTCACCATGAGTCATCAGCACCTGAGCGCACGGGAAGTCAAAAAAACGTGACCAATTGGCCATCATGTCATTTTGTCCGACCGCCGCCATAGCTTTCTTTACGGTGACTGGGATGGTATCGCTATCATAAGCGATATGTTTGCGTCCGGCCGCAGCGCTGCCGGAAGAAACTAAGACTACTTCTTGCCCACGTTCGTGGCACTCGATAATGAAGCGGGCAATCGCTAGTAAGTATTTAGTGCTCGTTCCTGTGTCGTCTGGCGCAATCAAAGCGCTGCCTACTTTTACCACGGCGCGCTGCCAGGAAGGCATTTTCATAGTGGCTCCCTCTTGAAAAATTCGTTCGTAGTCTAACAGAATTGCAGGGGTTTCTCTAGGTTCGACCCATAAGTCGTGCCTATGTTGATCATAGCTTAGTCAAATTTGGGAAATAGTGCTTAAAAATCATGCAAAGTTGTAGTGGCGGCGAATAGAAAAAAGCCCCTGTGATAGGGGCTTGGTAAGTCTTTATGCGCTAGGTGGGGTATACCCTTCGATTTTTACGTCTTTACCTTCAAAAAGAAAAGCTTTCATCTGTTCTTCAAGGAATTCTCGAGATTTCGGGTCCATAAGATTAAGACGATTCTCGTTAATCAACATGGTTTGCTTCTTTTGCCATTCGGCCCAAGCTTCTTTCGAGATATTCTCAAAAATCTTTTGCCCTAATTCACCCGGGTAGAGTTGGAAATCTAAGCCTTCTGCTTCTTTCTTTAGGTACTGGCAATATACGGTGCGACTCATGGTTACCTCAACGTCTTCAATGTATAAGCAAAATTTTACGCTCTATTGCTTGGTGTTACAAACTTCATCCCAATCGATCGTAGTAAGTAACTTGCGGATTGGGGCGGGCAGGCCGTAGTCAGCAAGATCGCTGTAAGGCACTTGCATTAAGTTGTCGGTAGTTGCCGTGGGCGCAACTAACCACACTTTTCCGACTAACTTATAATGACTAAAAGTGTGATTGAATTCGTACCCTAACTCAGCATCTGGTGCTTGAGATACTTCAGGTAGGCACCACAGTGATGGCCATATGCCGCTGGCGGGACGTTGTTCGAGAAAAACGCCGAAGTGATTAATCGCCAACAAGAAATGCCCAGTTTTGCTAGGGATTGCTTTCTTTTGCTTGCGTTTAGGATAGTCCTCAACGCAAGCATTCGCATAAGTACGGCATCGACTTTGCAGTGGACAGGCGTGACAAAGCGGTTGTTTTGGCTTGCAAATTGTCGCACCGAGATCAAGTAACCCTTGGGCAAAACGTCGATTCTGCGATGTCGGCGTGTAGTGTTCGGCGAGTTCCCAAAAATAACGGTCATTGGCACTATGATTAACGGCATAAGGCAGCATAAACAAACGCGCGAACAATCGTTTGACGTTGCCATCGACAATTGCCGCTGGCGCGTTAAAAGCAAAGGAGCGAATGGCGCCTACGGTGTACGGACCTATGCCCGGTATTTCGCGCAGCTCAACGGCTTGCTCTGGTATCTGCGCCGCATAGTCGGCAACGATGGTCTTGGCCGCAGCGTGTAAATTCCGCGCTCGTCTGTAGTAGCCAAGCCCCTGCCAATGCGCCATAACCTCTTGTTCTTCGGCGGCAGCCAGCGTGGTCACATCGGGGAAACGCTGCAGCCACCGTTCGAAGTACGGAATGACAGTGGTGACCTGAGTTTGCTGCAACATGAGCTCACTCACTAGCACATGGTACGGATCGTTGTGTTGCTGCCAAGGAAGATCATTGCGACCATGTTGCTGCTGCCAAGTTACAACAGTTTCTGCAAATGCTTTTGCCGATAAAACCTTTTCGGCTGCCGTTGTCAATAAATCAACCACTTAAGATTCCCTACGCAGCGTTGTTGGAATTGCCATTAAAGCCTCAAATAAGTTCTCGTAAAACTTTGGTAAAACCCGAAGAAATCGCTAAAATATAAGCAAAATCTACATATTTCGTATATAGTAAAGGGAAATTCGAATCTATTCATTGGGAAATTAAAGGAGCATCTCGTGAATCGTTTAGCCGCAGTTTCATTAGCAGTTTTAGCAGGTCTCTCGTACACTGGAACCGTCCATGCGCAGTCTAGCAATGAAGGCGAGTGGTACGTAGGTCCTCGTATTGGTCCAATGGGCACAGACTCAGATCGTCTAGCCCTTGAAGATGGCCAATTGGTCAAGTTCAAAGGTGGGTTCGATACAGCCTTTTATGGTTTAGAAGCTGGTTTCAAGTTTACCCCAGAGTGGGGAACTCGAGTCTACTTAGATTATATCCGAGGTGATGTCGAAGTTGGTGGTAGTTCAACCGGTCATGTATACGGGGCTGACTTGATTTACAGTTTCACCGAAAGTGTATACGGTACTATTGGTTTGAACGAGACTGATTTAGGTGAATTCTCAGATACCTTTTTACGCGTTGGAGCAGGGTATCGTGAGCAGTTAAACCGCAATTGGGATGTTTTCGTTGAAGGTGCTGTCCAACAAAGTGAGGGTGACCTTACTGAGTTTATGTTGATGACGGGTCTGCGCTACTACTTCGGCCGTTCAGCGGCGCCAGCGCCTGCTCCAGTTGCACCACAACCGCAACAAGCGGCTCCAGCTGATTCAGATGGAGATGGTGTGTTGGATGCCGATGATTTGTGTCCAAACACTCAGCCTACCTTCAAAGTGGATAACACTGGTTGCGTGGTATACGCAGATGAGACGATTACCCATGAGTTGATGATCAACTTTGCGTTCGACTCAGCTGTTATCCCAGCGGAAGCTCAGAGTGAAGTACGCGAAACTGCGGACTTCTTGAATGAGTATCCAGCAGTAAAAATTCTGATCGAAGGACATACCGATAGCGTGGGTACTGTTGAGTACAACCAAGGCTTATCTGAGCGTCGAGCGAAGTCAGTTGGCGATAGCTTGATCAACGATTATGGTATCGAGCAAGATCGCGTTGACACCGTTGGTTACAGCGAAAATCGTCCGCTTGTGCCAAATAACTCGAAAGAGAATCGCGCGAAGAACCGTCGCATTGAAGCGAAAATGTCAATCACCAAAGAAAAACCGGTGACAAAAGGCAACTAAGCTTTAATTGGTAAAGAAAAGGCGCGCTAAGCTTTGCTTAGTAGCGCCTTTTTTGTCTTTAGATGAAGTCTGTAAATTGAGTAATAGAATCCTCATGTCCGAAAGCAATACGCCACCAGAAACACAGAAGAACCTTGAAGAAGCGCAAGAAAAAGGGCGCTATATTCGTCAAATTCGCAGTTTTGTTAAACGCGAAGGACGCCTAACGAAAGGGCAAGCTGCTGCACTTGAGCGCAGTTGGCCGAGTATGGGCTTAGAGCACGCCAATGGACCCATCGACTTGACCAAGGTATTTGGTCGCTCTGCCGATACGATCGTTGAAATTGGCTTTGGCATGGGGCATTCGTTGGTCGCAATGGCTGCTGCTGCACCCGACAAGAACTTTATTGGTATTGAGGTGCACCGTCCAGGCGTCGGTGCCTGCTTGATGGAAGCTGAGCAGCAGAGCGTAACTAATTTGCGTGTTTATGAACATGACGCTGTTGAGGTTTTTCGCGATTGTATCGCAGACGAAAGTTTGGCTGGCGTGCAAGTCTTTTTTCCAGATCCTTGGCATAAAAAGCGTCATCATAAGCGTCGTTTAATCCAGCCGGAGTTCGTCGAGAAATTACGGGCTAAGCTTCGTATTGGAGGCGTGCTGCACCTTGCGACAGACTGGGAAAACTACGCTGAACATATGCTGGAAGTTATGCAAGCAGCAGAGCAAGAGGGTAAGTGGGAAAATCTATCAGCAAGCAATGATTTCATTCCTCGCCCAGAAGAGCGTCCGCTAACCAAATTTGAGAAGCGTGGTGAACGATTAGGGCACGGCGTTTGGGATTTAAAATTCCGTCGTCGAACCTAAGCTAAACCATCTCATCCAAAATTGAATTCAAAAAACGGCGTCCAAGTGGCGTCGTTTTCCATTCCGTCGGACTATCTTCCATTAATCCCTTCGTGATGGCTGGCGCCAAGGAAGTTTCTGCCACTGCTAGCGGCAGACCAGTGCGCTCGGTGAATAAGTTTTTGGGAATTGGCTCAGCTAAACGTAGAAGGTTCATGAAAAACTCAAACGGTAGCTCTGCGGTTGACACGTCCCACGTGCGGTAACGCAGCGGGCGGGTCAGATCGAGGTAGCCCTGCGGGTGTTTGATTTTCTCGCTACGAATAATGCGAGAGGAGTCCGGTAAAGAGATTTTTCCATGGGCACCACAACCAATCCCTAAATAGTCGCCAAACTGCCAATAATTGCGATTATGTCGACTTTGGTGGTTTGGTTTCGCATAAGCACTCACTTCGTAATTTTCATAGCCTGCAGCAAGCAGTTTGGCATGCCCTTGTTCATTAATTTCGGCAAGAATGTCATCTTCCGGCAAGCCTGGCGGCCGGCTTGCAAACGAGGTGTTGGGCTCAATGGTAAGCTGGTACCAAGAAATATGCGGTGGCTCGAGTGCGATAATGGCATCGAGATCAGCCATAGCTTGTTCGATGCTTTGTTCAGGCAAGCCATGCATTAAATCCAAGTTGAAACTTTGCAATGGTAATTGCTTAGCATAGTGTGCGGCGGTGAGTGCCTGATCGGGGTCGTGAATGCGGCCAAGGCGCTGTAACTGTTCAGCATTGAGGCTTTGCACGCCAATCGATAGACGGTTAACACCGGCGGCAATGAAACCAGCGAAACGTTCTTGCTCGAAGGTGCCTGGGTTGGCCTCTAAAGTGACCTCACAGTCCTTCGCTAAAGACAGTTGTGTAGCGACGCCCTGAAGTAGTCGCGCTACCGCTTGCGGGGTAAGTAAGCTTGGTGTGCCACCACCGATAAAGATACTAGCAATGGTTCGCCCTTGAACCCATTCGTGGTCGGCACGAAGATCATCGAGCAGTCTTGCGACATAAGCATCTTCTGGAACACCGCCTTTAAGTGCATGCGAGTTAAAGTCACAGTATGGGCATTTCTGCACGCACCACGGAATGTGGATATAGAGAGAGAGTGGCGGTAAATTCATGACTGTTCGAGCTGTTGGATAAGCTGGCGCAAGGCTTGGCCGCGGTGACTTAACGCTTGTTTACGTTCCTTGCTTAATTCCGCTGCCGTGCAGTTTTCACTCGCTACCCAAAATACCGGGTCATAACCAAAACCGCCGTCACCGGATGGCTGCATAGTAATCTCACCCTGCCAAGTGCCATGACAAATGAGTGGTGTTGGGTCTTCGGCATGTTGTAAAAAGGCGAGTACACAGTGAAATTCCGCTTGTCGCTTACCCGGTGGTACCTGCTGTAATGCATCCAGCAATTTAGCGACGTTGGTTGCATCAGTGGCGTCAGTGCCAGCGTAGCGTGCTGAATAGATGCCAGGGGCACCGCCAAGTGCTCGCACGGCGAGACCTGAGTCATCAGCAAGTGCCGGTAATCCCGTGTGTTGAGCGGCATGGCGAGCTTTCAGTATGGCATTTTCAATGAAGGTTAGACCGGTTTCTTCGGCTTCGCTAAAGCGCCATTCGCTCTGTGGGCGAACGTGCCATTGAAATGGGCGCAAAAGCTCGCTCAGTTCGCGGACTTTACCTTGGTTTCCAGTAGCTAGTACGACTTCTTGCATGACAGCTGCCTTGCTTTTCGGCACAATGAAAACATTATACGTCATCGTGGCAATACGACCCAAGGAGAAATACTTGTCTGATGTAAACAGTGTCATGCTTTTAATGGGCTCATTGTTATTGGTCAGTATTCTGGCTGCGGTGGTGTCATCGCAGTTTGGCGCTCCATTGTTACTGGTTTTTCTCATTGTCGGCATGCTCGCGGGTGAAGAAGGTCTGCTCGGTATCGAGTTCAATCAACCTGAGGTCGCATTCTTTATTGGTTCGTTGGCCTTGGTGATCATCATATTTGATGGTGGCATGCGCACGCGCAAAGAGAAGTTTAGGGTGGCGTTATGGCCGGCAATAAGTCTTGCGACATTAGGTGTCGCACTCACCTGTTCGCTGACCGCATTAGGCATTGTTTGGTTCTTTGAGCTACCTTGGCCAATTGCATTGTTGATCGGTGCTATTTTAAGTTCGACCGATGCAGCTGCAGTCTTTGGTATTTTCCAGTCTCAGAATTTGAAAATTCAACAGCGGGTCGCTTCAACCTTAGAGATCGAGTCGGGCACCAACGATCCGATGGCCGTAATTCTAACCCTCACCATGACCTCAATCATTGCCGCGACCGAGGCGTTTTCGTTGACGGCAGTTGGTTTCAACGTCATGCAACAATTAGTGCTCGGCTATCTAGGCGGTTGGCTGGGCGGGCGTTTGTTTATCTTTATGGCACGCAAAATCACTGCGCAGTTCACTTTCTTTCCGTTGCTGGCCGCCGCCAGTGCGGTGGTGATCTTTGCGATTACCTCCGGTCTGGGGGGCAGTGGATTTCTTGCCGCCTATTTAATGGGCTACATGATCGGTAACGCTCGTTTACCGCAACTGATGCATATTCTTCAGGTACAAGATGGTCTCGCTTGGTTGAGTCAGATCATGATGTTCTTGATTCTGGGCCTCTTAGTCACGCCATCTCATTTAGTTGACAATATTGGTTTGTCGCTCGCTGTTGCTGGCTTAATGATCTTTATTGTTCGTCCGCTGGCAGTATTCATTAGTTTGGCACCGTTTTCCTTCCCGCTACGCGAACAGTTCTTTATTAGTTGGGTTGGTTTACGTGGAGCCGTGCCTATTATCTTGGCACTTTATCCGTGGCTTAATGGCGTTGAAGGGCAAGAACTGTTTTTTGATATCGCCTTTGTGGTGGTGCTGGTATCTTTGGTTTTGCAAGGCTGGACGCTAGCCCCTATGGCGCGCTGGTTAAAGTTAGAAGTTCCGGCGCAGGCAGAACCCGATCGGCGCATGGCTCTTGACCAAGTTGGCAGTAAAGACCCGTTAGAATTGTGGGCCTATGAGATAAGCGAGCGCTCACCCGCATGCGATCACTTTTGGCATGAATTACGTTGGTCGGTACCACTGGAGTTCGTTGGTGTGATTCGCCAAGGTGAATGGTTACGCCCACAGAGTCGTCTGAAGCTCTGCGAAGAAGACAGAGTTCTGGTGGTGGCCAAGGTTCAACATATTGATGAGATCAGCCGAGTGCTCGCGGCGGGTGGTAAAGCACGAACCTTGAATAGCAGTGACTTCTTCGGCGACTTTACGTTGAATGGCGACCTTACCTTAGGTGACGTAGGAAGCTTCTACCCGTTGGGTGAGCTGTCACCAGAGCAGCGGCAACTGAGCCTACATGATTACTTTTCGCGCAAGTTTCATCGACGTATGGTGGTTGGGGACCAGTTAGTGCTAGGAAATGTCCAGCTCACGGTACGCGAGCTGGACGAGCACGATAAAATCAGTAAGGTTGGGGTGAAGTTACTGGATCTGGGGGAATCCTAGCTTAATTCTGCCAGAACTCTTTCGAGAACCGTAGTTCCTGAACCTCATTTCCCTGTTTGATGGTAATAAAAAAGCGCAGTGTTTCGAGGTTGGTAAACGACGTTTGTGCCAGATAATAAACCGCATCGCCTTCGATAACTTCATTAAATTCGAGCTTCTGTTGCATACTCAACGGGTTCATCGCGTAGCCTTCCACGGTGACTCGCTGGGCGGGCTTGCCAGGTTGCTCGGCGGCGAGTACGGCAATATTGAGCGTGGCGATGGTCTCGCCACGTTCGAGGTTGTACTGGCGTGCCATTTCAGGGCGTAGTGCCGTTGAGTTAAAGGCGTTGTAATGGACTTCCCACGGCCCCAAGCGCTGGCTTTGCTCAGCCGAAACTGTGGTGGCGGTCAAGGTGGCCCAAGTCACGAGCACCAAATAAGCACCGCCCAACAAGAACTTTTTCATGGTTCATTCCTTTTTACATGCCAATCAGAATGCGTAATGCCTGAATTGCGATCACCAGCACCAGCACCGACAGGTCAAGCCCGCCGATGGGCGGAATAATGCGCCGAATCGGGGCTAAGAAGGGCTCCGTGAGTTGCACTAAGATGGCCATCATAGGGTTGTAACCTTGTGCAAACCAACTTAACAGAGCACGAATGATGACAATCCAAAACAGCAGTTGGAGGAACTGGCTTATGGCACTCAACACACCAACGAGGAGCAAATCACTCCAAATCATTGGATAGCCCAAAATAGCGGATAGCGCAACAAACTTACCAATACTGACCACGAGGGCGAGCACTATGGTCGCGAGATCCCAAACTCCCACAGTAGGAATAAGTTTGCGCAGGGGCAGCACCAATGGATTGGTTACCTTCACCACAAATTGACTCATGGGGTTGTAAAAGTCAGCGCGTGCGGCTTGCAGCCAGACTCGCAAAATCACCACCATTAAGAATAATTCAAATAAGATGGTGACGAGAAAACGCATAAGTTCCATAGTGCTTAGCCTTTAAAAGAGTTTTGCCATTTCTTGGTTTCGTTTGACTGCTGCTTCGACCGCATCGGCTGAGATTTTATCAATGTCATAGGCTTGATACTGTTCGATACCTTTTGCGGTGGAGCCACCTTTACTTGTGACTTGTTTACGTAAGTCTTCTAATTCGAGTTCGCTCGCGATGGCCATTTCAGCTGCACCGAGAGCTGTTTGTTGCACCATGGTACGCGCTTTATCACGATCAAAACCAAGCTTCACCGCCGCTTTTTGCAGGCTTGCCATGAACTCGAAAAAGTATGCTGGTCCACTGCCTGCAACTGCACCTAAGATATCGAGCTCGTCTTCGTCAGCGACCCATAGAGTGGCACCAACACCGTCGAAAGCTTCAGTGATGTAGTTTTTGTCGTCATCGGTCACACGGTCATCGGCAACCAAGCCCGACATGCCTTTGCCCACTAACGATGGGGTATTTGGCATTACACGAATCATACGGATATCATCGCCAAGATACTGGCGGTATTTTTCGATACGAATTCCCGCCGCAATGGTGACGATAAGTTTATCGCTCAGGTTTGCCACTTCGTTACGCAATGCGGCGCAAACATCAGCCATTAACTGTGGCTTTACGGCTAACACGATAACGTCTGCTTGCGCGGCGACTTCGGCATTACTTTGACTGGTGTTAACTTTGAGTTCGCGCGCCATTTTTTCGAGTTTACCCGTGCTTGGGTTGCTCACGGATATAGCCGCAGCGGGGTAGCCACTAGCCACCATACCGCCGACGATACTTTGCGTCATGTTACCGGCGCCGATAAAAGCGATGTTACGTGATTGCGTGGACATAGGTTACTCCTTAAGTTGTCTCGCGGGCGCCAAACAACGCAGTACCGACGCGCACCATTGTGGAGCCGGCAGCGATGGCGGGAGCAAGATCATTGCTCATACCCATTGAAAGTGTATCTACTGTTGGATATTGGGACGCTAACTCAGAATACAAGCTTTGCATGGCGTTTAAGCTCTTGCTCGCTGCTGTGGCAGACGTTGCTGCGGCGGGAATAGTCATGAGGCCACGTAAGGTAAGTTGCGGAAATTGCGCAATGCTTGCGGCTAAGTGAGCAATTTCGTCCGGCGCCACACCGGATTTGCTTGCTTCGTCGTCAATATTGACTTGAATCAGTACTTGCAAGGGCGGTAATGATTTCGGGCGTTGCTCGTTCAGGCGGCGCGCAATTTTTACGCGGTCTATACTTTGTACCCATGCAAAATGAGTGGCAATATCGCGGGTTTTATTAGACTGGATGGGCCCAATAAAATGCCAGTCGAGGGCTTCTAAGTCTTTCAGTTCTTGTTGTTTCGATAAGGCTTCTTGCAGGTAGTTTTCGCCAAAACTGCGTTGTCCGGCTTGGTAAAGCGCACGTATTGCGCTGGCCGGTTTGGTTTTGCTTACCGCTAACAATTGCACCGAATCTGGGCTACGATTGCATTGTTGGCAAGCGTTTTCGATTTGGCTACGGACTTCTTTTAAGCGTTCAACTATGCTATTCATTTGCTAACGGCTCACCCATAACAACAAAGAGAAAGAGTATGGATATTACTGAGTTACTCGGCTTCGCCGTCAAACATAATTCCTCGGACTTACATTTGTCGGCGGATTCGCCCCCTATGATACGGGTAGATGGTGACGTTCGTAAAATCAATATTCCGGCACTGAACCATAAACAAGTGCAAGAGCTGGTTTATGACATCATGAATGACCGTCAGCGCAAAGAGTACGAGCAAAACTTTGAGTGTGACTTTTCCTTTGAGGTTCCTGATTTAGCTCGCTTCCGGGTGAACGTATTCGTACAAAACCGCGGTTGTGGTGCGGTATTACGTACTATTCCTAGCGATGTTTTAACGCTTGAGCAATTGGGTGCTCCTGATATCTTTAAAACGATTGCCGACCAACCTCGGGGATTAGTGTTGGTTACTGGACCTACCGGCTCAGGTAAATCAACCACGCTTGCGGCGATGGTCGATTTCATTAACGAAAACAAACATCACCACATTCTCACCATCGAAGATCCGATCGAGTTTGTGCACAAAAACAAACAAAGCCTGATCAACCAACGGGAAGTTCATCGCGATACCCACAGCTTTAGCAATGCCTTACGTTCGGCGCTGCGGGAAGACCCTGATGTGATTCTGGTGGGTGAGATGCGGGATCTTGAGACGATTCGCTTAGCGATGACTGCTGCGGAAACAGGTCACTTAGTGTTTGGTACCTTGCACACCACCTCAGCACCGAAGACGATTGACCGTATTATTGATGTGTTTCCGGGTGATGAAAAGCCGATGGTACGTTCAATGCTTTCGGAATCCTTGCGCGCCGTTATTTCGCAGACCCTGCTGAAAAAGGTTGGCGGTGGTCGTGTGGCTGCGCATGAAATTATGATAGCCACACCGGCGATTAAGAATCTTATTCGCGAGGATAAAGTCGCGCAGATGTATTCATCCATTCAAACGGGTGCTGCTCATGGTATGCAAACGCTTGATCAAGGTCTGCTGAATTTGCTCAACCAAGGTCTGGTGTCGCGCATTGATGCTCGTGCTAAAGCTGCCAATAAAGAGGCGTTTAAATAAGCCATGGCGAACGATAAGCAATCAGGAGGCCGTATGTTGTTGGACAAACTACTCAAGGTCATGATCGAGAAAGATGCCTCGGATCTGTTCATCTCGGCGCTGTTACCACCGAGTGCAAAAATCAATGGCGAGTTGCGCCATTTGACCGAACAAAAACTTAGCGAAGAGCAAGCACTGGAATTGGTCAAAGAAGCGCTTGGTGAGAAGCATCAAGATGAATACTTTAACGAGCAAGAAGCGAACTTTGCGATTTTCCGTGAGGGCATTGGACGCTTTCGTGTCAGTGCGTTTTGGCAGCGCCAACGCGCGGGTATGGTTATTCGTCGTATCGTTACTGAGATTCCGACGGTTGAGCAACTCAAACTTCCCGAAGTATTAACCAAGCTCATCATGGCTAAACGTGGCTTAATGCTGGTTGTGGGTGGTACCGGTACCGGTAAATCGACCAGTCTTGCGGCCTTAATTGGCTTCCGAAATCAGCATTCACGTGGACACATTTTGACGATTGAGGATCCGGTCGAGTTTGTTCATGAACATGGTAAATCGATGGTGACGCAACGTGAGGTCGGCACCGATACCGAGAGCTTCGAGGCTGCGCTGAAGAGTTCATTGCGGCAGGCTCCAGACGTTATTCTGGTGGGTGAGATCCGTTCGCAAGAAGTTATGGAGTACGCGTTAACCTTTGCTGAAACCGGTCACTTGTGTGTTGCAACCTTGCACGCCAACAATGCGAACCAAGCGATTGAACGTATTATGCACATGGTGCCAAAAGAGAAAATTGGCAAATTAATGTTTGATTTGTCGTTGAACCTGCGCGGAATTGTGGCACAGCAATTAGTGCCAACCACCGACGGTGGACGGGTCGCGGCGATCGAAGTATTGCTTAATAGTCCAATCGTTGCAGAGAAAATCGCCAAAAACGATATGGGCGAGATCAAAGAGATCATGTCGAAGTCGCGAGAACTTGGCATGCAGACCTTTGACCAAGCGCTTTTCGATCTTTACAAGGCACGTAAAATTTCTTTTGAAGAAGCGCTTCGTCACGCAGATGCACCAAATGACCTCCGCTTACGCATTAAACTAAGTGGTGAATCGCGTGGTGGCGAGGATGGTCCATTGAAAGGTGTGACTGTAGATTTAGAGTAACTTCGATTACACTATTGCCTTTCCAAAGTGAGTGCTCTTGGGCGCAGTTTGTATGAGGTTGGCAATGCGTGTATTAGGAATTGAAACATCTTGTGATGAAACCGGTATCGCTATTTTCGATACCGAGCATGGGTTACTTGCTCATCAACTCTACTCACAAGTAAAACTTCACGCAGATTATGGTGGTGTGGTGCCGGAATTGGCATCACGCGACCACGTGCGCAAAACCCTTCCGCTCATTCAAGCCGCATTAAAACAAGCAAACCTCACCGCCGAACAGATCGACGGCGTTGCCTACACCGCTGGTCCTGGCCTCGTTGGTGCGTTGCTGGTGGGGGCCTGTATTGGTCGCAGTTTAGCACTGGGCTGGCAAGTTCCTGCGGTGGCTGTCCATCATATGGAAGGGCATTTGTTGGCACCGATGCTTGAAGACAAACCACCCGCATTTCCGTTTATTGCACTGTTGGTGTCCGGCGGCCATACGCAACTGGTGCGCGTAGACGGCATCGGGCAGTATCAACTACTGGGTGAGTCTGTTGATGATGCCGCCGGCGAAGCTTTTGATAAAACAGCAAAGTTGATGGGGTTGGATTACCCAGGGGGACCACGGTTGGCAGCATTGGCTGAGCAGGGGCGCGCTGATTGTTATAAATTTCCGCGGCCAATGACCGATCGGCCAGGACTTGATTTTAGTTTTAGCGGGTTAAAAACCTTTGCCGCAAACACCATAGCTGCGGCTGATGATGATGCGCAAACGCGCGCGGACATCGCTCGCGCGTTTCAAGACGCAGTCGTCGATACGTTGGTGATTAAATGTCGCCGCGCCCTGAAAGAGACCGGTTTAAAACGCCTTGTGGTTGCTGGTGGCGTAAGCGCGAACAAAGAGTTGCGCGCACAGTTGCATGCATTTGCTGAGAAAATTGGCGGTGAAGTGTTTTTCCCGCGCCCTGAGTTTTGTACCGATAATGGCGCTATGATTGCTTATGCTGGTGCACAACGTCTGGCCGCCGGAGAACACGTTGATGAACGCGTGAAAACCTATCCGCGCTGGCCATTAGAGCAGCTAAAAGAACCTGTCAGCGATTGCGCTTGATGCGCTGTTCGTTACCATGACGTAAGCGCGAGATATTCGATTGGTGGCGCCAAATAATGAGTGCTGAAATCATAATGACAGGGACGGTATACTGCGGCTTAATCCAATAAGCATAAAATGGTGCGAGCGATACAGTAATAATCGCTGCCAATGACGATAGTTTGCTAACTTTAAAAACCACCAGCCACGTAAAGATAAGTAACAGTGCCATTTCCCATGCCACTGGAAACATTGCGCCTAAAGCTGTTGCTACCGCTTTGCCGCCCCGAAAATGGAAGTACAGTGGAAAAATGTGGCCTAAACATGCGGCAACGGCAATCATCCCGAGAAACAGTGGTGGAATGCCAAGAAAGTACGATCCCCAGACTGGAATCATACCTTTGAGGACATCGAAAAAGAGGGTAAGAATCGCTGGGATTTTACCGCCAAGGCGATAAACATTTGTTGCGCCGGGATTATTCGAACCATTTTGGCGTGGGTCAGGAAGACCAAACAGTTTGCAGATCAGCACAGCGCTGCTAATGGAGCCAAACAAATAAGCGATCACGATCGCTAAAATAATTAATCCACCCATAGGGAAACGTTTCCGCTGTGCTTTTCATTCTTAAGTAAAGCACTTAGCATAAGCGCTTTGCAGAAAAATTTCTATGCTGACAAAAAGAGTAGCGCTCAATGGATAAAGTGTTTGTGAAAGGTTTGCGTGTGGATGCCTACATTGGTGTGTACGATTGGGAGCATGAGCAAACCCAACCTTTGTTTTTGGACCTAACAATGACTTGGGACCAAACGGCTGCCGGCGCCAGTGACGCCCTGTCCGATGCTTTGGATTACGACACCTTAAGTAAAGCTGTGGTGGCGCTGATACAAGCGCGCCCGCGACAGTTAATTGAAACCGTCGCTGCCGAAGTTGCGCAACTGATCCTCACCGACTTCAATGTTGCGTCAGTCACGGTGCGCGTCGAAAAACCTCAAGCAGTTGCTGCGGCAAACACCGTTGGGGTCGAAATCACTCGGAGCCGAGCATAAATGGCTGTCGTTTACTTAGGGCTTGGGAGTAATCGGGATCGGAGCAAGCACATTCGAGCTGGCCTTCGTGCCTTGCATGATACCTTTGCCTCAGCGGCGCATCCATTGCGTGTGTCGCGGGTGTATGAAAGTGCCGCGGTTGGCTTTGACGGACACGATTTTTACAACACCGTGGTGGAACTCCGTACGGACCTCTCGCTTCAGCAAGTGGTACAGACCTGCAAAGCCATTGAACAAGCGCACGGGCATCCTTCGAATGTGCCCAAATACAGTCCCCGCACACTTGATATTGATGTCTTGATGTATGACGACTTTATTTGTCGTCAGCCGATACAATTACCTCGTGGTGAAGTATTAAAAAATGCTTTTGTATTGTGGCCATTAGCCGAATTGGCGCCCGCATTACGGCATCCTGAGACGGGCATAAGCTTTGCAGAACATTGGCAATCTTACGCTAGCGAGCAACGTCTAAAGCCGTTAGACTTTGCCTTTGAGCCATTACCTTATTTACTTACGCCTTAGATCACAAGGAAGCTGACGTTGTCTACTTTTGAAGCCATTATTCTAGCGCTTATTCAAGGTCTCACGGAATTTCTTCCGATTTCGAGTTCGGCGCATTTAATCTTGCCGTCGCAACTGCTTGGCTGGCAGGACCAAGGTCTTGCGTTTGACGTAGCAGTACATGTAGGAACGCTTGCGGCAGTGGTGTTTTATTATCGCCAACAGGTGACCGAGTTGCTGGTGGGATGGTGGGGCACCTTTCGTGGCCAGTATACCGAGTCGAGCCGATTGGCGTGGTTTATTGTTTGGGCAACGGTTCCGGCAGGCCTTGCGGGGTTGTTTGGCGCGGACTTGCTAGAAAACTACGGCCGCTCAGCGTTGGTCATTGCCACCACAACTATCGTTTTTGGTCTTGCCCTATGGTACGCCGATCGCCGTGCTAGCGAGAAAGCAGCTTTGGCGACGTTAACGTTGCGGCAAGCGATGTTTGTCGGGATCGCACAAGCTATCGCCCTGATTCCTGGCACCTCGCGCTCAGGTATTACCATTACCGCAGGACTCTTGCTGGGCCTAACGCGCACTGATGCTGCACGTTTTTCATTCTTATTGTCGATTCCGGTGATTGCCTTAGCGGGAGGCTATAAAGGCTTGCAGTTAGCGCAACAAGCGGAGCCAGTCGCTTGGTCATTCGTATTGATAGGCATGGCTGTATCGTTTGTTGCGGCCTACCTGTGTATTAAGCTGTTTTTACAGGTTATCGAACGCATGGGTATGTTGCCATTCGTACTCTATCGATTAGCACTTGGCGTGGTGTTATTCCTAATGTTTTTGTAGTTCACTTACGCTAGCTGTGTCTGCAAAACACTGGCACGAGCTTGTTGTACCGCATCGCCGATTGCTGGGCCAGACAAGGTTTCGCCTCTTGTTTTTGCTTCAGCGATCACCTCTGTCGCTGCTACTTTTCGCGCAGCGTTAAAAGCCTCGAGTAAGCGTTGTGCGTCGTACGTTGTTAGCCCTTGCAGTTGCCAAATTGCGACGAGCTTCGGTACCCGCTCCGGGCGGCGCCAACAATCAGCCTGATTGAGACAAGTAAAGAAACAAGTGCTGGTTGCAAGCCGATGTTTGGCGGCGTGCCAACGGTGCGCCAACAGGGCCATGTGCCGCCACTCGGTGGGTACCCGCAAACGCTCACAGCACGCGACGACTTGTGCTTCGCTATCGAGTTCTCCTTGCCATCCAGCAAATACCAATTCAGCTTGCCCGGCTGTGCAGTGATTAAGCCGCGCTAGGACGCCCTCCAGCGTGCGTTCATCGGTAAGTTCAGTGAACCACGGTGCAAGGGCATTAGCTTGCGCTAAAACCGCAAAGTAAGTGGCTGGACTAGCGCTGTTGAGTGCTTTCACGGTTTCGTGCCAGACGCGTTCATTGGCCAATTCTTGCAACTCATTGGCGGCGCTCATGCTCCGCATGAGTTCTAGGGTTTCCGGTGCAACGGTAAAACCGTCATCGGCAAAGCGGGCGGCAAAGCGCGCAACGCGAAGAATGCGTAACGGATCTTCGACGAAGGCTGCCGAAACGTGGCGTAGTCGACGCGCGTTGATATCTTTGAGGCCGCCGTAGGGGTCGATGAAGTGGCCGTCTTGGTCTTGCGCGATGGCATTAATGGTGAGGTCACGGCGTAAGAGATCTTCTTCAAGTGTGACGTTAGGGTCGGCCGCTATGGTAAAGCCTGTATAACCTCTTCCTGATTTGCGCTCGGTACGTGCGAGCGCATACTCTTCATTGGTTTCGGGGTGCAAAAACACTGGAAAGTCTTTGCCGACTTGGCGATAGCCCTTGGCCAGCATTTCTTGTGGCGTGGCGCCGACGACGACGTAATCTTTTTCATGTACGGTTTTACCAAGCAATTGGTCACGTACAGCACCACCGACAAGATAGACTTTCACTGCGAACTCCTTCTTTGTTTCATTGATGATCGCTAATGACTAGCTCTGATGCAAGTCAATCGTTACACTGGAGTTCGACTTGGTTTCGCAAACGACAGACAAACTATGTATCTGAACTATTTTGGCCTACAAACAGAACCGTTTTCGATAGCGCCCGATCCAACATTTCTGTATATGAGCGAGCGCCATCAAGAGGCGCTGGCGCATTTAAGTTATGGTTTGCAAGGTAGTGGTGGCTTTATTCTATTGACGGGTGAAGTAGGGACCGGTAAAACCACGGTATCAAGAGCCTTGCTCGACCAGCTTTCGGAAGAAACCCGCACAGCGTTTATTTTGAATCCGATGCTCAACGAAACTGAGTTACTCGCAACCTTATGCGATGAGTTTGGGATTCGTTATGCGAAACGCAACATCACTAATAAGCGTTTGACCGATAAGCTGTCAGAGTTTCTCTTAGCGGCTAACGCCGAAGGTCAACAATGTGTCGTACTGATTGATGAGGCGCAGCACTTGCGCCCACAGGTCCTTGAACAGCTAAGGTTACTTACGAATCTCGAAACCAATCAGAACAAACTCTTGCGGGTCATCTTAATTGGCCAGCCTGAATTACAAGACTTGTTACGCCGTCGGGAGTTAAGGCAATTGGCGCAGCGCATAACCGCTCGTTATCACCTCTTACCGCTGCAGGCGAGTGATACTGAACGCTACATTAATTACCGCCTACAAGTCGCAGGGGCGCAACGTGCACTGTTTGATAGCACGGCAATTAAAAAGGTACATGAACTAAGTGGTGGAATACCAAGGCGATTAAATTTACTTTGTGATCGGGCATTGCTTGCTGCGTATAACGACCAAGTCCAAACGGTAACCAAAACACAGATTAAAACTGCGGCACGAGAGCTCGGTGAGCACGAGCAGACCCAGCGCCGCAGTTCGTCACCGCTAGCAATAGCCGCAGGCATCTTCGTGGCTTTGTGTCTTGGCGTTGCGCTTGCTGCTTGGCAGTTGGTTCCGGCCAGTGATGCTTCGTTGCCAGCTGCCGGTTCGAGCAATGTACAGACGCAAGAGCTATCGACTGCTGGCACTCAACAAGGGATTCGGCAGTTATTGCAGGCGTGGCAGTTGCCGCAACCACCTTCCAATCAGCCGATTTGTGAATGGGTCACCGATTATCAACTTGGCTGTGCGCAAGCACGGTTACGTTTCGACCGCATCGTGGCGTTAAATTTACCGGCACTTTTACAACTAGCTGATGGCAGTTGGCAGTTTATCGAGAATGCTCAAATGAACCCTGCTGAAACTTGGACTGGCGAGTTTTTGGCCTTGTGGCCACTGCCTCCTGGTTACCAATTAGATGACCCTAGCACTTACCAAAACTGGTTGGCCAAACAGTTGCAGCGTTACCGGCAGAGCGATGCAGATGATCTGCCTCGCTTAGCACAAACCCTACAGCAAGAACATGGCCTGCCAATCACCGCCCAACTTGATGCGGTAACGTTGGCGTGGTTAACAAGTCACCACACAACCTTGGGACCACGGCTAGAGGGAGCGCGCTAATGTCGTCAGTATTGAAAGCGCTAAGGCAACAACAGTCGCAACTCATTCCGCCGCAACAACCGATTCAACTTACTGCGGCAATATCGCCGTCGCGCCTTACTTCGCGTTGGTGGTGGCTAGTATTACCTCTCGCGTTACTCGTTGGGTGGGTCGGTGCTTATTGGTTTTTGGGGGCGACGCCACTGACGACAGACAGAGCTGACACGGTACCGACAGCTCAAGCAAGCTCAAGTGAACCAAGCCTTACGCTGGGACAGCCACAGCAGGTACGTGTTGTTGAACTCCCGCAGCAAGAAGCGCCTGAAGCGGCACCATCGTCCCAGCCGCAACCGACCCGCTCGACGTTCGAAGCGGTACCTGAGGTTGCGGCAGATCAAGCCTTAAGCCTTGATGAGGTGCCCGCAGATTTGCTGGCGGCGTTTGAAGAGGCCATTGTTGCCACTGGCAAGAGTACCTCGACGGCGCCTCCAGAGTCGGTACTGCCGCGTATTGCTGAACTTGAGCGAAGTTTACGACAACAAATTCCGCCATTTACATACGATGGTCACCAATACTCGTCACGAGCGACAGAGCGCTTTGTCGAGCTTGCGGGGCAACGCTTGCGGCAAGGTGATTATTGGCAGGGTATTCAGGTGCTTACTATAGCGCCGAATCATGTCGTTTTGGCACTTGGCAAGGACGCTTTCCAGCAACCTGCGTTAGAAGACTGGACAACGCAGCCGTAAGTTGATATTAAAACACCTGTTTAAATTCATTGTTTGATTTTTTTTGAGGTGTTGTATGGCTGACTATCGTGTTCCGCGCGAAGATATGCAGTTTTTGCTGCAGGATGTATTCCGAGTCGATCAGGATTGGGCACGTTTCCCTGCACTGAACGAAGTTGATATGGACATGGCAAGCGCCATCATCGACGAGGCCGCTAAATTGGCCGAAGGTCTGATAGCGCCGCACGCTCGGGCAGCCGATGAAGAAGGCGTTCGCTTCAACGATAGCGTGGTAACCACGCCAGCTAATTACCGTGAAAATTATCAACAACTGGCCGCTGGTGGCTGGGTTGGCGTGACCGCCAATCCTGAATTTGGCGGCATGGGTTTACCCAAAGTTGTTTCGGCGCAATATGAAGAAATGTTATGCGCTGCAGACATCTCATTTTCCCTTTATCCGGGCCTCACCGCAGGTGCCATCATCACCCTTGATGCTTATGCCAGCGATGCATTGAAACAGCTCTATTTGCCGAAAATGACCAGTGGTGAATGGACGGGTACCATGTGCTTGACCGAACCGCATGCGGGTACCGACCTTGGTATCATCCGCACAAAAGCTGAACCGCAAGAGGATGGTACTTTCGCCATCAGCGGTACCAAAATTTTTATCACTGGCGGTGAGCACGACCTCACCGACAACATTGTTCATTTGGTGTTAGCAAAACTGCCCGACGCACCAGCTGGAAGTAAAGGCATTAGTCTATTTTTAGTGCCGAAGTTTTTACCTGATGCCGATGGCAATCCAGGTGAGCGTAATGCAGTAAAGTGTGGCTCTATTGAGCACAAAATGGGGATCCATGCGTCGGCGACCTGTGTGATGAACTTTGATGGTGCAACCGGTTGGCTTATTGGCGAGCCGCACCAAGGATTGCCGGCGATGTTTACCATGATGAATTACGAGCGCCTTGGGGTTGGTATTCAGGGCCTTGGCGCGGCTGCGCGGTCGTACCAGAATGCTTTAGAGTATGCACAAGATCGTTTGCAGGGACGTGGTGCAAAAGCGACTCGTGCGCAAGACAAAGAAGCCGATCCATTGATCGTCCATGGTGATATTCGACGCATGCTGTTAACCATGAAAGCTTTTGTTGAAGGTGGACGAGCTTTCTCAACTTATGTCGGCCAGCAGTTGGATATCGCCAAGTACAGCGAGGACGCACAAGAAAAGGCGCGTGCTGATGCGTTGGTCGCGTTGCTCACCCCCATTGCGAAAGCGTTCATCACCGATACGGGCTTTGAAACTACCGTGATTGGTCAGCAGGTCTTTGGTGGGCATGGTTATGTGCGTGAGTGGGGCCAGGAGCAGCTCGTTCGCGATTGCCGAATTGCACAAATCTATGAAGGAACTAACGGTATTCAAGCGTTAGACTTACTGGGCCGTAAAGTGTCTGGGTCGCGTGGCGAATTGGTGAAGCCACTGCTAGAAGACATTCAGGCGCTTTTAGCTGAGCCGACTTCGGAGTTGGCGGCCGAATATGAACAGCTCGGTAAAGCGGTACAGCGTACCGAAGAGGTAACCGGCCAAGTGTTGCAACAAGTTGCTGGTGGTGATGAGAACATCATTAATAGCGTTGCGGTTGAGTATCTGCACTTACTTGGTTACGTGACTTACGGTTATTTATGGTTACGTATGGCGAAATCGGCGCAGCCGTTGGTTGCTGAGCGTCCGTATTTAGCCAGTAAGGTGAAAACTGCGAAGTTTTATATGGCGCGGTTGTTGCCGCGGGTGGAAAGCTTGGCCGCCGCCATTGCCGACGGCAGCCAGTCATTGTACCTACACGAATTGGAAGATTTTTAATCGCCCAGCGAGAGTAGGGTAGCGTTACCACCAACAGCAGTAATGTTGTTGGTGCGCGTTTTTTCGGTGATAAAGCGGGTAAGGTAGTGTGGACCGCCCGCTTTGGGTCCAGTACCCGACATGCCGCGGCCACCAAACGGCTGCACACCTACAACAGCGCCAATCTGGTTGCGGTTAATGTACACATTACCAACGTCGATACGACGGGCAACATCGGCCGCGAAGGTTTCGTTACGGCTATGAATGCCAAAGGTTAAACCAAAACCAGTTGCGTTAATGCTATCAATCACGTCATCGAGCTTGTCAGTAGAGTAGCGGATGACATGCAGAATTGGCCCAAAGTTCTCTTTCACCAACTGATTGATACTGTCGATTTCGATGGCGGTCGGTGCTACGAAAGTACCGTCATTGGTATAGTCAGGCATCGGTGCACGAGCTATCAGGCGACCTGCCTGTGAAATGTCCGACACGTGCTGCTCAAGGTTACTCTTCGCCACACCGTCGATCACTGGACCTACGTCAGTTTCATGTAACAGTGGGTCGCCCACTTTCAGTTCAGCCATTGCACCTTTGAGTAGATCGATGACGCGGTCGGCAATGTCATCTTGCACGAACAATACGCGCAAGGCAGAACAACGTTGGCCAGCGCTCTTGAAGGCACTGGCAACAATGTCGGTGACGGCTTGTTCAGGTAGCGCTGTTGAGTCAATCAACATGGCGTTCTGGCCGCCGGTTTCTGCAACTAATGGCACAATTGCACCGGTACGTGCGGCAAGTGCACGGTTAATCGATTGTGCCGTATAGGTCGAACCGGTAAAGCATACACCGCCGATATCTTCTTGGCTGACCAAGAATGAGCCAACTTCGGCACCACTACCAGGCATAAAGTGCACCACGTCGCCTGGAATACCGGCTTCAAGTAACAGTTGCACAGCACGGAAAGCGATTAAGCCAGTCTGCTCCGCAGGCTTGGCGATAACACAGTTACCGGTTACCAATGCGGCCACCACTTGGCCAGTGAAAATTGCTAAGGGGAAGTTCCAAGGACTGATGCAGATAAAGGTACCACGACCTTGCACGAACAACTCATTGGTCTCGCCTGTAGGCCCTGGCAACGTAGTGCCTTCGCCCATAAGTTTGCGTGCTTCGACCGCGTAGTAACGGCAAAAGTCGACTGCTTCACGAACTTCATCGATACCGTCTTGTAAGCTCTTACCGGCTTCGAGTGAGCACAAAGCGATCAGCTCATCACGATTGGCTTCCATTAAATCAGCAAACTTTTCTAGCGCTTTTGCACGAACTTCGACGTCGGTATCTCGCCAGCGGCGATAGGCCGCGTTAGCGCTATTGAGCGCTTGCTCAGCCAGCGCCTTGTCGCCCCAGCAAATGCTGCCGATTTGGCGTTGATTCTCTTGCGGACTGTTAATGCTCACGCGGTGGTGGGCGTCATCAATCACGTCGCCATTAACGATCGGGCCACCTTGCCATTGTTTGTCGCGGTATTGCTGCACGGCAGCAATGAAATCATCTGCTTGAGAGTGAATGTTCATGTTCAATCCTAACGAGTTTTTGCGATCGCTGAAAATCTGCGTCGGTAAAGGAATTTTGGTATTTGCCAAGCTTTCGTACTTGGTGATGGTGCGCATCGGGTGCTGGGTAAGTTCTTCAACCGGCGTCTCTGGGTCCACCAATTTATGCACAAATGACGTATTGGCGCCGTTTTCTAACAAGCGGCGTACTAAGTATGGCAGCAAGTCTTTATGGGCACCGACCGGAGCGTAAATGCGTACCGTCGTGTTTTCATCTTCCTGCAGAAGTGTGTCATAAAGATCATCACCCATGCCGTGCAGGCGTTGAAACTCGATACGGCGCTGCGTGGCTTCGTTCATCTGGCGAATGGCAATTACCGTTTGCGCATTGTGCGTGGCGAACTGCGGATAAATTGCGCCATCGGTCTGTTCGCAAAGCAGGTAACGCGCGCAGGCCAAGTAGCTTACGTCAGTATTGGCTTTGCGCGTGAAAACGGGATAGCCCGTTAAGCCATTGACCTGACAAAGTTTGATTTCAGTGTCCCAGTAGGCGCCTTTAACAAGACGAACTGGAATCTCATCACCACACTCTTTCGCCAGTGCGGTGAGCCAAACTAAAGTGGGTAGTGCACGCTTGGAATAGGCTTGTACCACCAAGCCGAAACGCGGCCAGCCTTTACAAACACCACTGCGATAAACTTTTTCGAACAGCTCTAACGAGAGTTCGTGGCGGTCTGCCTCTTCGGCATCGATCGTGACACCAACGTCGGCTTCTTTCGCGAGCTTAACCAACTCGGTTAGGCTTTGTGCGAGCTCGGTTAAAACGCGCTCGTGGTTTGCCGACTCATAGCGCGGATGCAGCGCCGACAACTTGATCGAAATGGTTGGGCGTGGAGCCTTAGGGTTATTAAAGTTTTCTTGCGCAACAACGTTGATCGAATTCACATAATCGGCGTGATAACGTCGTGCGTCAGCCATCGTCAAAGCCGCTTCGCCTAGCATGTCGTAGGCGTGCGTGTAGCCCTTGTCGCGATTGGCACGGCTATTTTTTAGCGCTTCTTGAATGGTGCGTCCTAATACGAACTGCTTACCCATGATACGCATGGCGGCGTAGGTTGCCTTGCGTACGATGGGCATCCCCAAGCGGCGGGTCAAGCGGCGAAATACGCCGCGTGGCGTAGCCATTGGTTGACCTGTTGGGTTAATCACTGAGTTGGTCAGCGCTAAGCCCCAGGTACCTGAGTTTACCAACCATGACGCACTTTCGCCCATGTGCTTTTGCCAATCACCGCCGGACAACCGGTCTTGAATCAGTGCATCAGCGGTGTAGGCATCAGGGATGCGTAATAAGGCTTCAGCCAAGCACATAAGAATAATACCTTCTTGCGTATCAAGGCTGTACTCTTGTAAAAAGGCATCAACGCCACCGCCATCGGCGCGGTCACGTACGGTATTGACCAACTTTGCTGTGCGCTCGGTCACTTGATCAAGCGTCGAATCATCGTTGGGCACCAGTTGCATCAGTTCTTGCAAATAGGCGTCTTCATCGACCAAGTAATTGTCGGTAATGGCGCGTTGCAAGGTGCCGAGGTCGGCACCGGTATACTGAGCCTGAAGTACTTCACTGGCTTTGAACATAGCATCTCCTGTAAGACTCAGCCGTTGGCTGGAGGGGACATAATTTGCGCGCCAGTATATTGCTTTTTTACTGCGCGTAAAGCCCACTTCGTCAGTTTTTCTAAACTTTTCGTCGCCGCCCACGGTGCAATTTTTGTACGCACCTGTCAAGCCCATTAAAGTTGACCCACACAGCGCCTACGAGTACCGTATTTAGCAGGATCAAAATGTTGACGTGAGAGCGCGTGTGAGCCAAGAAATTGAACTAAAATTACTGGTCGACGGTGCCAGCAAAGAAAAGATACTGGAATTATGCCAAAGCTTCGCAAAAGATGCGGAGCAAGCCACCTTTGAGCTCGGCAATCGTTATTTTGATACAGCCGATTTGCGGTTACGGCAGCACGATATGGGGCTGCGTATTCGCCAAAAGGACGAGGAGCGCGAACAAACGATTAAGTTAGCAGGTAAAGTCCTTGGCGGCATGCACAGTCGTCCAGAATATAATGCTGTCATCACGGCGGATAAGCCGGATCTAACCTTATTTGAAGAAGATATTTGGCCTGACGACTTTCCTTTATTCGACATCAATCGCGAGCTCGAAGAAATTTTTTCTACCAACTTTACCCGGCACCGTTGGCACATTCCCAGTGGGGATGGGCGTATTGAGCTGGTCTATGATGAGGGGGTGATCCAAGCGGGTGCCGAGCAACGTCCGATCGCCGAGGTTGAAATCGAAGTGCAACAAGGCAACCTGGCCGATGCTTATAAGATCGCGCGCCGTTTGGTAACGCGTTTGAATGCCCGCATGGGGAGTTTAAGTAAAGCTGCACGTGGTTATCTACTGGCCGGCAAAACAGTGCTCGAACCCTTTACCCATGCGCACTTTGTTCCACAAGAAGCAAATGACGATGTGGGCACCGGCCTTTATCGGGCATTGACCTATGCCTTGCAATACTGGCAACACAATGACGCTTGTTTAGGCGAAGCGCCAAGTGTCCGTGCCGTTGCTGGAATCACCGACGGCATCCGCCTGAGTAAAGTCGTGCTGCAGCAGTTAGCGACCCTCGAAGTCGACGTAAGTGATCATATTTTACGACTTGAGCAAATGCTTGGTCATTTGGGCTGGTTAAGTCGCTACGATGGCTTGACTGAGCTCACCGCTGAGGACGGCGCTTATCATCGTGCACTGAAGCAATATCCCAAGCTTTATGAGGCGATCCTTGAACAGCAAGAGCATGCCGTACAGTTAGAACTGGTCCAAAGTTTAAGTATTCGTGATGATTATCAATTGACCTTGCTTGAGTTGGGCGCTTTGTGCCAGCAGCAACCTCGTCACGAGCAAGTGTCGCAGTTACCGTTGCGGCAGTGGGCATCACAGCGTCTTCGCGAAGACTGGCAAAGCGTCATTGATGCGTTTGCAAAAGACGATGAATTAAAGCCTGAATATTATTTAAAGCAATTACCGCTGTTACAGAGCTCACTGCAACTCGGTTATTGTGTTGGCTACCTATTCGATGAGCAAGATCGCGAGCTCTTTCGTGCGCCGTGGCAGGACATGGTGCGGGGAATTCGCGAGATCATGGCGCTCAAACTGTTACGTGAAGCCATCAAGGACAATGAAGATAGCCAGCCTGAACGCTTGTTAAACTGGCAAAGTATACAACTAGAGACGTTGCTCTATGCGCTTGAGCACTCGCGTAAGGCGGCTCTGAAACAAGAGCCTTATTGGCTAAATTAAATCGTGCAGTGAGCGAACCTATTGTTATGACGCTATCGTCCCCGTTACTGAAAAAATTAGCTCAGCTAAGTCCGTTTATCGCGGATGTATTGGCGCATGAGGGTGGAGAGGACGAACCGATAACCATTGCACTGACCGATAATGAAACAATTGAGCTGATTGCACCGACTGACTACTTGCCGCGGTTACAGCAAGCGCTTGCCGAGGTAAGCGATGAAGCAACTGCGCAGCGACTATTGCGTCGTCATCGCAAACAATGGTTTGCGGCATTAGCGGCAGCGGATTTAACTGGACAACTGCCATTGCGTGACATGCTTGAGCATTTAAGTGCTGCCGCAGATGCTTTCATTATTGCTGCGCGTGATTGGCTTTATCCGCGTTTTACTGAGCGCTACGGCACGCCGCTTGATCATGATGGAAACGCGCAGCCGCTGTGGGTATTGGGGATGGGCAAACTCGGTGGGCGGGAATTAAATTTCTCGTCGGATATTGACCTCATTTTCTGCTATCCCGAGCGCGGTGAAACCGATCATCCACGTAAACCGATTGAAACTGATGTGTTTTTTACCAAGTTGGTACAAGGCTTGATGAGTTTGCTTGATGCGCTCACAGCGGATGGTCGTGTCTTCCGCGTAGATTTGCGCTTGCGTCCGTTCGGTCAATCGGGGCCTGTGGTTACGAGTCTCGCTGCGCTGGAGTATTACTACCAAGAGCAAGGTCGTGATTGGGAGCGCTACGCGATGGTGAAGGCACGCCTGATTGGTGCCGATAAAGCGAGTGAGCAGGCCTTTAAAGACTTGCTGCGTCCGTTTGTCTATCGCCGTTACATTGATTTTTCGGCAATCGACGCACTGCGCAAGATGAAAACGTTGATTAGCCAAGAAACCAAGCGCCAAGGGGTACAGAACAATATTAAGCTGGGCCCAGGTGGTATCCGCGAGGTGGAATTCATTGCGCAAACGTTTCAACTTATTCGCGGCGGTCAGCAACGACAATTACAGACGCAGTCACTGTATCAAGCCTATCAGGTGATTGCTGAGCAAGAGCTACTTCCTGCAGCAGCTGTAAAGGAGTTGCTGGCGAGCTATGAGTTTTTGCGTCGCGTTGAGCATGCGCTGCAAGAGTACAACGATGAACAAACACAGACACTGCCTGACGATCACGCACGACAAGAGGCGCTGGCTGCGGCTTTTGGGCAATCATGGCAAGCCTTGGTAAATGCTATTCAACAAGCAATGGCGCGTGTTCATCAACACTTCCAGAATGTCATTGGTGACAATGACAGCGATGATGAAGACGCTGGCGCCTTACAATTACTTTGGCAAGACATGGTTGAAGACAGCACTGCGCTTGATGTTTTACATGATTACGGACTGGATAAGCAGCGCGCGCAACTGATTTGGCAACATGTGAATGAGTTGCGCCTTGAGGTACGTAAGCGTGGCAGTGGTCCCCGTGGGCGCAAGGCCATGGCAAAACTGGTACCGGTGTTGGTGCAACGTTGCCTTCAGCTTGCTGATGCCGAGGTGGTCCTCGAACGCGTGTTTACCTTGTTACGGCGGATTATGAGCCGTACCGCCTATGTTGAGTTACTGGTCGAAAATCTTGGTGCACGTGAACAGCTGGTAAAACTTTGCCGAGCGAGCTCGTGGATTGCGCAGCATTTAGCAAACTTTCCCATCCTGCTGGATGAGCTCATTGACCCGCAGCATTTGTATGAGCTGCCAGAACTTACCGATTATCGTGCGATTATTGATGAATACCTGTTGCGTATTCCCGAGCAAGAAGATGATCTTGAAGCACAAATGAACGCACTGCGGCAAGCGCGGCAATCGTGCCAACTGAAAATTGCTGCGGCAGATATTAGCGGTGCATTGCCGTTGATGAAGGTAAGTGATCATTTGAGCTACCTCGCCGAGGCTATTATTGGTGCGGTGGTGAACTTGGCGTGGCAACAGCTTACGGCGCGGCATGGCTGTCCGCCTGGTTGTTCACCGTCACGCATGGGCTTTGCAGTTGTGGCTTATGGCAAGCTCGGCG
Organism: Pseudidiomarina sp. CB1; assembly: GCF_024752025.1. Lineage (GTDB taxonomy): Bacteria > Pseudomonadota > Gammaproteobacteria > Enterobacterales > Alteromonadaceae > Pseudidiomarina. The sequence goes on from NZ_JANTPU010000001.1 coordinate 49,747, forward strand.
GACTGGAATTAAGCTACAGTTCTGATCTTGATCTGGTTTTTATCACCGACAGCGATTATCAAGGCGAAACCGACGGCGCCAAGCCCCTTGAAGTACAACAATTTTATCTGCGTTTAGCGCAGCGCATACTTCATTTATTCACGACGCGTACCGTTATTGGGACGCTCTACGAAGTTGATATGCGGCTACGTCCATCCGGCAAAGCTGGGCTATTGGTGACGCGTTTATCAACTTATGCCAGTTACCTACAAGAGGACGCTTGGACCTGGGAGTTGCAAGCACTCGTTCGAGCGCGACCGGTATTTGGCGACCAAGAACTTTGCGCGGCGTTCCAGCAACTGCGCCAAGCGCAATTGCGGCAGACTAGAAATGTCACCGAACTAGCCAAACAAGTTGTTGAAATGCGAGAAAAAATGCGTAGTCACAAAGAACAGCGTAGTGAGCAACATAGCTTTGATCTGAAGCAAGGCGTGGGCGGCATTACCGATATCGAGTTTCTTGTGCAGTATTTGGTGTTACGTTTCAGCACAGAGCATCCTGCACTGACGACTTATACCGACAACGTTCGAATTTTAGAACAAGCGGGACAACTAGAAGTGATGCCTGCAGCACAAGCGCAGCAGTTAACCGAGATTTATATTCGTGAACGCGAATGGTTACATCAGTTGGCGCTGGACGATCGCGGTTCGCTCACCCATCAACCTTTCGCAGATGAGCGTTCCGTGGTTGCCAAAGCTTGGCAAGAGTGGTTTGCCGAGGTACTCCATTAACGCCGCTGATAAAGACTCGGGTCATCTTCATTTGGTCGAGTTTTAAACCGTCGATGTACCCACAAATACTGCTCTGGACGTTGCATAATGGCGAATTCAACCATTTTGTTGACGCGGGTAACGTCGGCCAAATCATCACCAGTTGGAAAGTTTTCGAATTCAGGATAGAAGCTGACGTCATAACCGCTACCGTCTTCTCGACGAAAGCAGGTAGTTGGTAACACTGCGCATTTTTTGCTATTGGCAAAAAGTAGGGTGCCGGTTGTCGTGCTGGTTTCGTTAACAGCAAAGAATGGAGCGAAAATAGTCCTTCTGCGCCCGTAGTCTTGATCTGGCAGGTAGCCAGCTATTTCGCCACTTTGAATCGCTTGCTTCATGCTGCGGACGTCGTTGCGTGGAATCATGTATTTATTTGAACGCCCGCGGCCACGGGTTTGCAAATATTCCATGACAGCGTTGTTATGGGGTCGATAAAGTCCCACCGCTGGCTTCACGAAACCGTGCAGACGAGCATGCACTTCCAGACTGAGAAAGTGAAAAAGTAGCAACAGTACGCCTTTCCCCTCATTGAGCGGTGCATGTAAATGCTCAACACCGTGCACATGAAGTTTGCGGCGAATACGCCAGTCGGGCCACCACCACGCCATGCCCGTTTCAAAGAAAGCGATACCGGTGTTTTGCATGTTCTTGCGCACCAACGCTTCGATTTCATCAGCGGTTTTTTCAGGAAAGCAAAGCTCAAGGTTGCGGCGGGCGACTTCTGCTCGTTTCGGTACAAACTTATAAAACAGCTTACCTAGACCACGACCTAGCGCGAGTTGCCATTTGTAGGGTAACCAAGAGATAAAATAAAGAAGGCTGACCCCTAACCAGGTCAGCCAATATTTAGGAAGTAAAAACCGTGCTTCAAATTTTGGTTTTTCAATTATTTTCATTAATGAGACTTGCGTTAATGGCCATCAGATCTTGTTCGCTGATCTTACCTGAAGCTTGCTGTAGTGTCAGTGATTGTCTGATGTAATTATAACGCGCGGTCGACAGATTACGACGAGCATTGAACAGGTTGCGTGTGCTATCTAACACATCGACGATAGTACGTGTACCGACTTCAAAACCCGTTTGCGTGGCATTTAAGGCGCTTTCCGCAGAAACCACAGCCTGCTCAAGTGCTTTAATCGTCGCTACTGCTGCAACCACATCGTAGTAGGCGTTGCGCACTTCACGCTCAACGCCACGACGAGTGAATTCAAGTTGTTGACTGCTGGCCACGTAATTTGAGCGCGCTTGATCAGCTTGCGCTGAGGTACGGAAACCACTGAAGATCGGCACATTCAAAGTGACGCCAATAGACGAGCTATCCATACGCGGGCTATCGTTGGTTTGGCCTTGAATCTCCTGCTCGGCATCAGAAGTACCATAGCTGGCTTGCAGGCCGACGCGCGGATAATGGCCAGCTTGGGCTAGCTCGATTTGTTGTTCGGAAATTTCCACGGCAACGCGCTGCACCAATAATTGCAGGTTTTTGTCTTCAGCTGTAGTTACCCAAGCATCGGCTTTCTCTGGATTAGGTGATGACGGTGAAAAGTTATCGGTATCAAGCTCGGCAAGCTCTTCGTGGTAGCGACCAGTGATTTCACGTAGGCTCTCTTGCGCGATTTCGACAGCATTTTTTGCTTGGATTTCGCGGGCTACTGCGTTGTCAAACTGCGCTTGAGCTTCATGGACATCGGTGATTGCAGTAAGACCTACGGAGAAGCGTTGTTTGGTTTGCTCAAGTTGGCGCTCAATCGCACGTTTTTCGGCCTGGGCAAATTCGAGATCATCCATTCGCTCCAGCACACTGAAGTAGGCGTTTACGACGCGAATCATCAACTGTTGGCGCTCGCTCAAATAGTTAACTTCTGCCTGATAAGCTTGTTTCTCAGCAATCTGAGTCTGTTCCCACACTGCTTTGCTAAACAAGGTTTGGCTAAGGCTTACGCCGGCGTCCCAGCCGGTCGTCGTAATGTCGTACATAAACGCATTACCGGAATTGTCGAAATCGAGGGTTTCCCGTTGACTACGCGAATAACCCGCTTCGAAACTAAGTTGTGGCCACCAATCGGCTTGGGCGATATTAACGCCTTTTTTCGCCGCATCACGTTGCGCTTGCGCTTGCTTGAGCGTAGGGTCATTTTGCAACGCTAATTGGAAGATTTCAGCAAGGTCGTCAGCGAATGCTGCCGAGCTGCTTGCTGCGAAAGTAAGTCCGATAACTGCTGAAAGAATCGTTTTTTTCATGAGTTCCGTAATCCTGGAGGTTCGTCTGGCTCAGATGACCGTTGCTAAACTTTTTCGGTATTTTACATACACATTTGAATGAATACTAGCATACTCCGATTGCCAGCGGGATTCATGTGTTGAGTTGCAACAACTTAGGTCTAAATGTAACCAATTATGAGATTGTAGTGTGGTTAATTTAGTAAAAACTAATAGACGTTAGAAAGAGAGAAAAGGTTTACAGTGCAAAAATTTAATCATGAAGATTATCAAATTATTGAAAAGACCACTGTTCGTGAGGGTTTTTTAAGCCTTTATAAGTATCGCTTAAAACACCGCTTGTTTGCCGGTGGCTGGTCGCCGGAGTTTGAACGTGAGGTGATGGAGCGAGGGCATGCGGTGATGGTGATCCCTTACGATGTCGCGCGCGACCAACTGGTGGTGTTGGAACAATTTCGTATTGGTGCGCTCCAACAACAAGACTCGCCTTGGTTGCTTGAGTTTGTCGCCGGTATGATCGACATGCCCGAAGAAAGCGCCTTGAGTGTTGCCAAACGGGAGCTTGAAGAAGAGGCGGGGTTGCAATCCGACGACTTGCACTATGCGTTGACCTATTTATCGACCCCTGGGGGATGCACCGAGAAAATCTCGATTTACATTGCCGAGGTCGACAGTACCAAGGCCGCCGAACATGGTGGTTTGCCAACAGAGAATGAGGACATCAAGGTACATGTGCTGCCGCGCAGTGACGTCATGAACCTGCTCGAACAAGGAAAAATTAACAACGCTGCCAGCGTGATTGGACTACAATGGTTGCAATTACATTTGGAGCAAATACGTAAGTCATGACTCGAGACGTGAAACGCCAACGCTATCAATTTGACCTGGCAGCCCTGCAACGGCTGGCGGCGGTCAACTATGCTGCGCTAACGAAACTCGTGGCGCAGCTTAAGCAGGGTCGAGAACAGCTTATTAAGGTTGGGACTCATTTGCACTTTCGTGTGAAAGTGCTGCAGCGTGCGCCCTACACAACAGATATTCGGATTCAGCAGCATGCACTGCAGAAGCGGTTACCAGGCCTTGTTGAAACAGAGCTTGAAGTGCGTTTGTACCATGATGCGCAATTGGCAGAAGTCATGCGTAGTCAGAATGTTTCGCGCCTTCAACCGAGCTATGAGCAGCCGAATCCAGCAATGCATCATAGCAACGAAAAATTTCAGGTAAACCGCTTTTTACAAGAGTGGCTTGAGCTTATCCGAAAACAAGGTCTCGCCGCAGAATACTAGCTTGAGTTTCCGCTCATCCTGTAACAGTATATGAGCATCCTATAACTACAATTCTTGTCACCGAAAAGAAGAGCGCATGTCAGATTACAAAGCAGATGCGATAGAGGTCCTCAACGGACTTGAACCGGTGCGTCGCCGCCCCGGAATGTATACCGACACCACTCGCCCGAACCACTTAGGCCAAGAAGTCATTGATAATAGTGTCGATGAGGCTTTAGCCGGTCACGCGCGCGAACTCATCGTCACGCTATACCCAGATCAGTCCCTTGAAGTGCAAGATGATGGGCGCGGAATGCCCGTCGACGTGCATCCTGAAGAAGGGTTGCCGGGGGTTGAGCTGATCATGACCAAACTCCATGCTGGCGGTAAGTTCTCGAATAAGAGCTATAACTTTTCTGGTGGTTTGCACGGGGTAGGTATTTCGGTCGTTAATGCACTATCGACCCGTGTGGACGTGTTGGTGAAGCGCGACGGACAAGTCTACGAGATGGCTTTCGAAAACGGCGATAAAGTCTCAGAGTTGACGGTTACTGGAACAGTCGGTAAACGCAACACGGGGACCGTTTTACGTTTCTGGCCTGACCCGAAGTACTTTGATTCGCCGAAGTTTTCGGTGCTCAAAATGACGCATCTGTTGCGGGCAAAAGCGGTGCTTTGCCCGGGACTAAAAATTACGTTTAAGAACCTTGTCGATAATAGCGAACACACTTGGCAGTACGAGGACGGTCTTCGCGATTACCTTGTCGAAGCTGTACAAGAGTTACCGACACTGCCCGAAGAGCCGTTTATTGGCAGCTTTAGTGGCAACGAAGAGGCTGTGGATTGGGCGGTAACTTGGCTGCCGGAAGGTGGTGAAGGAGTCGCTGAAAGTTACGTCAACCTAATTCCTACGCCGCAAGGTGGGACTCACGTGAATGGTTTGCGCCAGGGCTTGCTCGAGGCCATGCGCGAGTTTTGTGAGTTCCGCAATTTGTTGCCGCGTGGTGTGCGGCTGACGCCGGAAGATATTTGGGAGCGTTGCACCTATATACTTTCGGTAAAAATGCAAGATCCGCAGTTCGCGGGGCAAACTAAAGAGCGGTTGTCCTCGCGGCAATGCGCCGCCTTCGTTTCGGGAGTGGTGAAAGATGCGTTTAGCTTATGGTTGAACGAACACACCGAACAAGCAGAACAACTTGCTGAACTGTGTATTAACAATGCACAGCGGCGAATGCGTGCAAGTAAGAAGGTGGTGCGCAAGAAAGTGACCCAAGGGCCACCGTTGCCAGGTAAGCTCACTGACTGTGCGACCCAAGACCCAGCGCGCGGCGAGTTGTTTTTGGTCGAGGGCGACTCGGCTGGCGGTTCTGCTAAGCAAGCTCGCGATCGTGACTTTCAGGCAGTGATGCCGTTGCGTGGGAAGATTCTGAATACCTGGGAAGTGGAGTCTGACCAAATTCTCGCTTCGCAAGAAATTCATGATATTTCCGTAGCTTTAGGGGTCGATCCTGACTCCGATGATCTTGAAAAATTACGCTACGGCAAGATTTGCATATTGGCTGATGCGGACTCCGATGGACTCCATATCGCAACGTTGCTGTGTGCTTTGTTTGTACGCCATTTCCGCGCACTTGTTGATCATGGTCATGTGTATGTGGCAATGCCACCGCTGTATCGTGTCGACGTGGGTAAGGAAGTGTTTTACGCACTTGATGAAGACGAAAAGCAGGGCATTTTAGATCGCATTGATGCCGAGAAGCGCAAAGGTAAGGTCAATGTGCAACGCTTCAAGGGGCTTGGGGAAATGAATCCATTGCAATTACGTGAAACCACGATGGATCCCAACACCCGACGTTTGGTGCAGTTGACCGTTGACGAACCTACGGCAACGGAAGAATTAATGGATATGCTGCTGGCGAAGAAACGTGCAGGCGACCGCCGTGAGTGGCTTGAAAGCAAAGGCAACCTGGTCGATTTGGCTGAGCTGTAAGGAGTATACGAAGAATGTCGATGGATACTGTTGAACAAATTCCACTACGCCGCTTTACCGAGGACGCCTACCTAAATTACTCCATGTACGTGATCATGGACCGAGCGTTGCCGCATATCGGTGATGGCCTTAAACCGGTGCAACGGCGCATCATTTATGCGATGTCAGAGTTAGGTTTATCAGCCCTAGCGAAATATAAAAAGTCAGCCCGTACTGTGGGTGACGTGTTGGGTAAATTCCATCCGCACGGCGATAGTGCTTGTTATGAAGCCATGGTGTTGATGGCACAGCCGTTCTCGTATCGCTACCCATTGGTCGATGGCCAAGGGAACTGGGGTTCGCAAGATGATCCCAAATCCTTTGCGGCAATGCGGTATACCGAAGCGAAACTCTCACGCTTCAGCGAACTGCTGCTAAGCGAACTCGGGCAGGGGACCGTCGACTGGGTGCCAAACTTTGATGGCACAATGAAAGAGCCGCGTATGTTGCCGGCGCGTTTACCGCATATTTTGCTCAATGGGGTAACGGGCATTGCGGTTGGTATGGCGACCGACATTCCTCCGCACAATGCGCGCGAAGTTGCCCACGCTTGTGCATTGTTGCTGGAAAAACCAAGCGCGGATTTAGCTGAAGTCATGGAGCACTTACGCGGCCCAGACTACCCCACAGATGCTGAAATTATCACCCCGCAAGATGAAATTGTGAAGCTCTACGAGAGTGGCCGCGGCAGTATTCGTATGCGTGCTAAGTATCACTTAGAAGATGGCGAAGTCGTTGTTTATGCTCTCCCGCATCAAGCTTCGGGCGCTAAGGTCTTAGAGCAAATCGCCGGACAAATGCAGGCGAAAAAGCTTCCTATGGTGGCAGATTTGCGTGATGAGTCTGACCATGAAAACCCGACGCGGTTGGTGATTGTGCCGCGCTCAAACCGGGTAGATGTGGAGCAAATGATGCAACATTTGTTTGCCACCACTGACTTAGAAAAACAGTACCGCGTGAACCTGAATATGTTGGGGCTTGATGGACGACCACAGGTAAAACCGATACTAACGGTTCTGAAAGAGTGGTTAACCTTCCGCCAAACCACCGTTACGCGTCGGTTGCAGCATCGCTTAGATAAGGTTTTGGCGCGTTTGCATATCTTAGAAGGCTTATTGATAGCGTATCTTAATATCGACGAAGTGATTGCTATTATTCGCTATGAAGATGAGCCCAAAGCTGAATTAATGAAGCGCTTTTCGCTGACGGAAACGCAAGCTGAAGCTATTTTGGAGTTGAAATTACGCCATTTAGCCAAGCTTGAAGAAATGAAGCTGAAAGGCGAGCAAGATGAGTTAGAAAAAGAACGTGAGCAGCTTGAGTTGTTACTTAGCTCCGATCGTCGTTTGAAGACGCTCATTCGCAAAGAAATCCTTGCGGATGCAGAGAAGTATGGTGATGACCGCCGTTCGCCTTTGGTTGAGCGTGAAGAGGCTAAGGCTTTAAGTGAACGCGACTTAACTCCGGCCGAGGCGGTCACTGTGGTACTGTCCAAAAAAGGTTGGGTACGTGCTGCGAAAGGTCATGATATTGACGGTTCGAGTTTGGCCTATAAATCCGGCGATAGCTACCTTTCAAGTGCGCAGGGCAAGAGTAACCAACAGGTTGTGTTCCTCGATAGTTCAGGGCGTAGCTTTGCCTGTGAGGCACACCTATTACCTTCCGCGCGGACCCAAGGCGAGCCACTGACTGGGCGCTTTAGCATGGTTGCTGGGGAAACCGTCGAGCAAGTTATGATGGCGAAAGATGATCAGCGTTATTTGCTGGCTTCTGATGCTGGCTACGGTTTTGTCTGTCAGTTTAGCGATTTAGTGAGCCGCAATAAGAATGGTAAAGCGATTTTGAATTTACCTACGGGGGCGAAAATCTTGCCGCCACAGCGCGTGAATAATCGTGATAACGACTTATTGGTAGTGGTGTCAAATGAAGGGCGCATGCTGATCTTCCCTGTGGCCGATTTACCTGAACTAGCGAAAGGTAAGGGCAACAAGATGATTAGCATTCCGGCGTTGCGTGCGCAATCGCGTGAAGAATATGTGGTCGCGACATCAGTAGTACCGAATGATGCTGCGATTACCTTGCTCGCCGGTAAGCGCAAGCTAACACTTAAGCCCGCTGATTTAGAGCATTATCGTGGTGAACGTGGCCGTCGTGGCAACAAATTACCGCGAGGCTTGCAACGGGTTGACGCAATCGCTGTCGAGAGCCAAGACTGATCGGACGTATTTTGCTGCGGAAACAGGTATACTAGCGCGCAGTAAAATACGAGGAGATGGCATGCTCGCAGTAGTACGATTGATTTTATTGGGCTGTTTTGTCGTGATTTGTGGTGTTTTAGGCTTGTTATTCTGCCTAGTGCGCCCGTTTCACCCAAACAATACACCAATTTTCGCGCATTGGTATGGCCGTATGCATAAGTTGCTTGGTGTGGAATTAGAGATTCGTGTACCTGAGGGGCTCTATGAGGGTGGCCCTTATGTCTATATCGCTAACCATCAAAATACCTATGACATTTTCACCCTTAGCCGAGCAATGCCTCCACGTACGGTAAGTATCGGTAAGAAGAGCTTAAAGTGGATTCCGTTCTTTGGTCAGCTGTATTGGCTTTCGGGCAACATTCTCATTGATCGCAAAAATAGTGGACGTGCCCGCGGTACGATTGAACAAGCTGCAGAAGCGATCAAGGAACGAAAGATTTCGGTGTTGTTGTTCCCTGAGGGGACCCGCAGCTACGGACGTGGCTTATTACCATTTAAGACTGGAGCCTTTCGTACTGCAGTGCAAGCGCAAGCGGATGTGGTACCTATTTGTGTGTCTAACTTGCACGGTCGCATTAAACTTAATCGCTGGAACAACGGCAAGGTGATTATCGAAATGTTGCCACCGATTCAAACGAGTGAATTCGGGGCAGATTCGGTTCGCGCTTTAAGTGCCCATTGTCACCAGTTGATGCAAAACAAAATTAGCGAACTCGATCATGAGTTGGCGATCACTTCGCCTAAAGGAGCGTCTAGCCATGGCAAATGACATACAAGCATTACTCGCACAGAGTGACGAGACCATTGCGGCGTTACTTGACGATGGTGCTCAGCGCGAAGACTCGTTTACGATTGAGCATCATTTGGTGGGTACCGACTTCACCAAACTCGAAAAGGCCGCCGTTGAACTGGTAAAAGTTGGTTATCACGTTGATGATGCTGATGAGTTTGAGCTCGATGATGGCAGTCGTTTGTTTGCTTTTGCAGCGGTCTGTGAGGTAAAACTAGACAATGAAGTTTTACGCCAGCAAACCCAAGAAGTAGCCAAAATAGCAGATCTTGCCGGCGTCGATTACGATGGCTGGGGCACGTTTTTTGGTGATGCCGACGAAGAAGAGTAACGATAGATAGCACCAGCACTACTTTTCGCTTAGCAAAAAGTAGTGCTGTGGTCTCTCAATAGCTTACAGAGCGGCGATTTTCGTACGCTGCTGTTGTAACTGTTGCAAGGTTTCTTCAGCGTCAGCAAGCTTCTCGCGTTCTTTTGCGATAACTTCGGCTGGCGCTTTGCTGACAAAGTTTTCGTTGCCGAGTTTACGGGCAAACATGGCAACTTCTTTCTCTGCTTTTTCGATGGCTTTATCAAGGCGCGCAAGTTCTGCTGCAGTATCGATAAGTCCCGCCATTGGAATATGCACTTCCATGCGGCCGACTAAGGCAGTCGCACTTGCTGGTGCTTCGTCGCTGGAGGCTAAAAAGTCGATAGATTCGAGCTTAGCCAATGCTGCCAAGAAGCTTTGGTTTTCCTGTAGGCGTTGCTGAGCTTTATCATCGGCGTTGGCAATCAAAATTGGCAACGGCTTATTCGGCGAAAGATTCATTTCGCCACGAATGTTGCGCACGGCAACGATAACTTGCTTAAGCCATTCCATGTCATCACGGGCGTTGGCAAAGCGTTCTTGCTGCGCTTGCGGGTAGGCTTGCAACATAATCGTCTCACCCTGCACGCCAGCTAATGGCGCAACACGCTGCCAAATTTCTTCGGTAATAAATGGCAGCAATGGATGCAACAAACGTAGCAATTGTTCAAGCACGGTTACCAACGTATGGCGAGTGCCGCATAGCTGGGCCTCGCTGCCGTTAAACAGAATCGGCTTGGTTAACTCGAGATACCAGTCACAGAATTGGTTCCAGGTGAACTCGTAAGCAATCGCTGCTGCTTGGTCAAAACGGTAGTTATCTAACGCATGACGGAATTGTTTTACTGTGTCATTAAAGCATTCAATAATCCACTGATCGGCTAACGACAGTTGCATTTCACCGCCGTTGCCGCCGCAGTCATGCTCTTCAGTGTTCATCAACACATAGCGACTGGCATTCCAAAGTTTATTACAGAAATTGCGGTAACCTTCGAGGCGCTTCATGTCCCAGTTGATATCACGACCCGTCGAAGCAAGTGCTGCTAAAGTAAAGCGCAGCGCGTCGGTACCGTGGGCAGTGATCCCTTCAGGGAACTGCTTTTCCGTGCGTTTCTTGATTTTTGCTTCAAGCTGCGGCTGCATCATGTTCGCGGTACGTTTCTGCACCAAGGTTTCCAAGTCGATACCATCAATCATGTCGAGAGGGTCGAGCACGTTACCTTTCGACTTGGACATTTTCTGACCTTCTTCGTCACGAATCAGTCCGGTCACGTAAACGGTCTTAAACGGAACCTGTGGCTTACCATTTTCATCTTTTAAGAAGTGCATGGTCATCATGATCATGCGGGCGACCCAGAAGAAAATAATATCGAAGCCAGTCACCAACACGTCGGTCGGATGGAACGTTTTCAAGTCCTCGGTAGTTTCGGGCCAACCTAAGGTTGAGAAGGTCCAAAGTGCTGATGAGAACCAGGTATCAAGCACGTCTTCGTCTTGTCGCAGCTGCACATTGTCAGCAAGATTGTTGTCACGACGTACTTCAGCTTCGTCACGGCCGACATAAACATTACCGTCGTTGTCGTACCATGCTGGAATGCGATGGCCCCACCAGAGCTGGCGCGAGATACACCAATCTTGAATATCACGCATCCACGCGAAGTACATGTTTTCATACTGCTTCGGTACAAATTCGATTTCACCGTCTTCTACGGCCTTGGTCGCGACTTCAGCCAGCGGCGCGACGCGCACGTACCATTGGTCGGTCAAGTGCGGCTCAATCGGCACACCACCGCGATCACCGTAGGGGACTTTGTTCGTGTGTTTTTCGACTTTGTCGAGTAACCCTAGCGCATCAAAGTCAGCTACGACCTGCTTGCGAGCTTCGAAGCGCTCAAGTCCGCGATAGGCTTCTGGCAGCATGCCATCAAAGTCGCCGATGTTATCAATGGCTTCACCAGTTGCAGTGTACAGCCCAGCGCGCTCACGCACGTTAGCGTGGTCGTCAAGTACGGCAATCATTGCCATTTGATTACGTTTACCAATTTCGTAATCATTGAAGTCATGGGCTGGGGTGATTTTGACGCAGCCGGTACCAAAGTCCTGGTCGACGTAGCTGTCGGCAATAATTGGAATGCGGCGGTTTACGAGTGGCAGTTCGATACATTTACCGACCAATGCTTGGTAGCGTTCATCATCAGGGTGTACCGCGACACAAACGTCTCCGAGCATGGTCTCTGGGCGCGTGGTCGCAACTACCAAGTAGTCTTTGCCGTCAGCAGTTTGCGCGCCGTCAGCCAACGGGTAACGTAAATGCCAAATGTGGCCCTGCTGTTCTTTGTTCTCAACTTCGAGATCTGAAATTGCAGTTTGTAATTTCGGGTCCCAGTTGACGAGACGCTTACCGCGGTAAATCAGGTTTTCTTTGTGTAGACGCACAAACACTTCTTTAACGGCGTTGGATAAGCCTTCGTCCATCGTGAAGCGCTCACGGTCCCAATCGACGGAGTCGCCGAGACGGCGCATTTGTTGGGTGATGGTACCGCCGGAATGTGCTTTCCAGTCCCAAATTTTTTCAATAAACTTATCACGGCCAATTCCCGTGCGGGTTTGCCCTTGGGCAGCGAGTTGGCGCTCAACCACCATTTGCGTGGCAATACCCGCATGGTCCGAGCCCACTTGCCATAGCGCATTGTAGCCATCCATGCGCTTGTAACGGGTCAAGGTATCCATGATGGTGTGCTGAAAAGCATGCCCCATGTGTAGACTACCCGTAACATTCGGTGGCGGAATCATAATGCAGTAGCTGCTGCCTTGGCCGGAGGGTTTGAAATAACCTGCCTGCTCCCATTTTTGGTAGAGCGCTTGCTCGATAGCATTGGGCGAATACGTTTTATCCATGCGAAACCTTCACGACTTTAATTTGCTGTAATTTGAGTTAACTCAGTAGCGTTAACGGTACTGAGCTGCACCCCTTGTTGGCGATACCATTTGAAACGCTCGCGCGCAGCTTGGCGTGCCTCGGGGTTACTAGGAACTTGATCAAGCACCAATTGGGCACCGGCGAATTGCGGTGCTGTGGGCATAAAGTTTATCACCACTTTGCACCGTCGCGGACCCACGGGGGCTTCAGGCCAGCAGATTTCAACCGGAGCGCCTTGGCTCGGCCCTTCGCCCACCAAATTATGTGGGACAAAGGCATCTGCCGGTTGCTGCCAGAGCGCTTCATCCAGCGCTTCGGCATGTTTTTGGTCACGGCACCAAACACGCACGCTGCCAAGTTCACGCCAACGTTCGGCAATCACTTGACAGAACAGCGACAGCTGTTGTGCATCGTCGAGTCCATCAAGGACGTAGAAGATCCCGTGCACCATATTAATCGTGCTGTCCGTGGTCAGCGCGGTTCAATAAGAACTGCGTCAGCATCGGGACAGGACGGCCGGTTGCGCCTTTCTTTGCTCCACTGCGCCATGCCGTGCCGGCAATATCCAAGTGCGCCCAGTGGTACTTCTTGGTAAATCGCGACAAGAAGCAGGCTGCGGTAATCGTTCCCGCATCACGACCTCCGAGATTTTGCATATCGGCAAAGGGACTGTCTAGGGCTTCTTGATACTCATCCCATAAGGGTAAGCGCCAAGCACGATCACCGCTTTGTTCTGAGGCATTGAGCAGTTCATGCGCCAGCGGGTTATGTGTACTCATGAGACCACTTGCGTGGTGACCAAGGGCGACAATACAAGCACCGGTGAGCGTCGCCACATCGACAACGGCCTCCGGCGCAAACCGCTCAATGTAGGTGAGCGTGTCACATAGGACTAAGCGCCCCTCTGCGTCGGTGTTGAGAACTTCCACAGTTTGACCACTCATAGTGGTGAGCACGTCGCCAGGGCGATAAGCCTTACCGTCAGGCATATTTTCGCAACCGGCAATGGCACCGATCACATTAATGGGCAGCTGCAATTCAGCCAAGGCTTGCATGGCGCCAAGTACAGAAGCGGCGCCTCCCATGTCATATTTCATTTCGTCCATGTTGGCCGCTGGCTTAATCGAGATGCCCCCGGCGTCAAAGGTCAAACCTTTACCGACTAGCACGACAGGTGGCGTGTCAGCATCCGCACCTTGATAATGGATCAGCGATAATACCGACTCGTGTTCAGAGCCACGGCCGACGGCAAGATAAGCATTCATACCGAGCTCGGCCATTTGCTTCTCATCAACGGCGGTAAAGGTCACATTCTCGTAGTTATCGGCTAACGCTTGGGACTGCTCGGCTAAATAGCGTGGCGTGCAAATGTTCGGCGGCATGTTGGCAACATCGCGACAAATATTCACGCCTTTACTGATGGCTAGACCGTGTTGGATAGCTCGTTCGCCAATTGGCAACTCGCGGCGGGTTGGCACATTAAAAACCAGTTTGCGTAGCGGCCGACGTGGCTCTTCTTTACGGGTTTTCAATTGGTTAAAGGTATATAAACCCGCTTGCGCAGCTTCGACGGCTTGGCGTACCTTCCAATACGTATCGCGGCCTTTAACGTGCAGTTCACTTAAGAAGCAAACGGCTTCCATTGAACCGGTTTCGTTCAAAGTGTGGATGGTTTTTTCGATAATTTGTTTATACTGACGTTCATCAAGTTCACGTTCTTTACCGCAACCGACTAAGAGTACGCGTTCACTGAGAATGTTTGGCACATGATGCAGTAACAACATTTGCCCAGCTTTACCTTCAAGGTCACCACGGCGGAGTAAGCCGCTGAGGTAACCATCACTGACTTGGTCAAGCTGTTCGGCAACGCCTGACAGGCGGCGTGGTTCAAACACGCCAACGACAATGCAGGCGGAACGTTGTTTTTCTGGACTGCCACTTTTAACGCTAAACTCCATAATGACTCCCGTTTTCGGCGGTTGACAGGGTAGGGCTGCCGTAGAATAATTCTTGTCAAAATGACAAGTTTACTGAAAAATTGCGTTTTTTCCAGCAAAAAGCAACGTTAAGAGTGGTCACTAGTGCGTATATTCCGCTATTTAATGCGAGAAACCTTCAAATCTCAAATCGCCGTTTTAGCGGTGTTGATGACCATTTTTGTCAGCCAAAAATTCGTTCGCGTGCTGGCAGACGCCTCTGCGGGCGAAATCCCTGGCGATTTAGTGATTAAGTTACTCGGATTAAACCTACCTGCGCTTGCGGCATTAATCCTTCCCTTAAGTTTATTCCTCGGCATCTTGTTGGCCCATGGGCGCATTTATGCTGACAACGAAATGACCGTGTTGCATGCCTGTGGGGTTAGTGAGTGGTATGTGACGCGGGTTACGTTGGTACTGGCGACCATTTTAGCAATTGTCACCGCAACATTGACACTATGGCTGGTGCCTTGGTCACTGGAGCAAGAGCGTCAAGTTGAAGAGCGAGCACGGAGTGACACTGGCTTGTCGGTGATCATGCCCGGGCGCTTCCAGCAAGCGAGTAACCAGAAAGCGGTTATTTTCGTAAAAGGTTTAACCGAGTCTGGCGATCTCGATGAAGTCTTTGTGGCTCAATCACTGCGTGATGAAAACGAGCGCATCATTGGCGGTAGTGTGGTCATGGCCGATACCGGTACTGTTATCGCTAATGATAGCGGCTCACAGCAGTTGGTGCTGAATGACGGTACGCGCTATGCACGTAATACCGGTGAAGGCGACTATCAAGTTATGGAATTTGCGAGTTACCAATTGCAGATTAAGGAACAAGAGGCGACCGAATACAGTCGTAAGCTGGAAGCTTATGGCACCACAGAGTTATGGGCGGAAGACCATCCAGAGGCCGCTGCAGAATGGCAGTGGCGCGTCGCAATTCCGTTGGCAATGCCGTTACTAACATTGATTGCGGTGCCGCTAAGTCGGGTTAATCCGCGGCAGGGCAAATTTGCGCGAATGGCGCCTGCACTGTTAATTTACCTTGGTTATTTTCTCTTGCTTATGGCGGCGCGGTCAGCGGTGGCCGACGGTGTGATTCCAGCAAGTATTGGACTCTGGTGGATTCATGTACTGCTGCTAATCTTTGGTGTTCTTTTGGTCGGCAAAGGTCGTCCGTTGGGGCTGCGGGTGTTAGCGCAGTTGCGGAGGTCGTAGCATGTTGCAGTTTAGTATTCTCGATAAGTACATCGCACGCACGGTCCTTACTACTTCGCTGCTTAGCCTCGCCGTTTTGAGCGGGTTATCTGGACTGATCCGTTTTGTTGAGCAATTGAAATCAGTGGGTAAAGGTACTTACTCAGTGGCCGAAGCAGGCTTATTTGTTTTGTATAGTTTGCCGCGCGATATCGAAGTGTTTTTCCCGATGGCGGCGTTGCTTGGTGGTTTGATCGGCATGGGCATGCTGGCCAGTAATTCTGAACTCGTGGTGATGCTTGCGGCTGGGCGTTCGCGCCTTAATATCGTCGGTTCAGTAATGAAAGCGGCGATCGTGATGATGCTTGCAGTGATGGCGATGGGTGAGTGGGTTGCGCCACAACTTGAAGCGCAAGGCCGCGAACTACGCGCCTCAGCGATTTCCGGCGGTAGTTTAATCTCGGCGCAGCAGGGGGTGTGGGCCAAAGATGGTACGCACTTTGTGAATATCAGCGAAGTTGAAGACACTGGGCGGCTACGTGATCTCACCGTCTATCGCTTCAACGATCAGCGTGAACTTGAGTCCGTCGTGCAAGGGCAAACCGCAACCTACCAAAACGGACAGTGGCTACTGACCAATGTTGAAATCACCGAACATAGTGTTGAACGCATCGTTCGCGAGGAGCGGCCTCGCTGGGTATGGCAGTCTTCACTCACGCCCGACAAGCTTGGTGTAGTTACGGTAAAGCCTGAAGCGCTATCGATTTCTGGGCTGGTGGACTACCTAGAGTACTTACGTGCTAACCAACAAGCGACCGAACGCTATCAACTTGCTTTGTGGCGGAAATTGTTTGCGCCTATTACCGTTGCGGTAATGCTATTGGTTGCGTTAAGTTTTATTTTTGGTCCGTTGCGTTCGCAAACCATGGGCGCCCGCATTTTACTCGGGGTGATTACCGGCTTTGGATTCCACGTTAGTAATGAAATTTTTGGCCCTTTGGCACAGGTTTACAGTTTGCCGCCGATCCTTGGCGCATTATTGCCGAGCTTGTTATTTGCTGGCGCCGCGCTTTATTTAATGCAACGTAAGTAATGCAACGTAAGTAATGCAGCGAAAGTAGGCACTTTATAGCTCTTTCCAATAGTAGAGTTGGTTTGCTTCTTTGGACAGGGTGACCATTTCAGTTCCTGCGGCGTAGTCATGCCACGCGCGACGGTTTTTAAAATCGACTAAAACCCATACGTTCCCGAGACCGAATCCACAGGTAAGCACACGCACAATGGTTTGCTTTTTAGTAATGCGCGCGCCGTTGCGTTGCTGGATCTTCAAACGCCATGCGCGCATGCCCAAGGTTTGGCCGCTGCGGTACCAAAACCAACCGAAAAAGAGGCCGAGCACGGTGAGCAAATACAAGCCATACAACGGTGAACTGTTCAGCCAAGCAGCATGATCCATGCCTTGAGGTAGGGTAATCCAGCCCATTGCGGTAAACCCCGCGGCAAAGCCTAACGCCAACCCAGAAGCTAACATGACGATGGCGACGGCAACCAGCAGGTCATAAACCCAAGCTGCTAAACGACGGAAAAAACCGGCGCTTGGAAATGATGCGTGGAGTTTTTGTGCTGGGCTTATTTCGGACTGTCCTGCAGTCATAAGAACCTCGGTTGTGGATCATTTTGGGCTAGTGCAGATTATCATTAAGTCGTCGTGGAGAAGCAAGAAAGGCGCAGAAAAAGTGCGAGCTGCTCACGAAATAGCCGAACAAACGAAAACTGTCATAATTTGCTTGATCGGAAAAATCCCTTGCGTATAATGCCTCGCACTACCGACGTTCAAGTCAAATCTTCAATGCCGAAGTGGCGGAATTGGTAGACGCAGCGGATTCAAAATCCGCCGCTGGTAACAGCGTGGGGGTTCAAGTCCCCCCTTCGGCACCATCTCTTCTAACTCGTCTATAGAAAGTCATTTTTTGAGAGAATACCTTTTCTGAAGCCCTGTAATACAGTGATAATAACCGCGCCTAATGTGGTTATTGAGAGTAGGTTTTTCAGAAAGTGGAATGTCGTCTCATCAATGGCTTGTTGCTCGAAGCGGTAAAAGACCAGAATAAGAGAGCAAATGTTTACCGCGCAAACAATGACTAAACTTATCATCAAGCGTCGCTTGCGTTGTTTCTGATTTCGCCCCGAATGCGCTTTGGTCGCTTCTTCATTGTGCTCATCAGGCGCTGTACGACATGTAAGCTCAGCGGCTGGGATTTCGAGTACAGCGGCGAGGCTTTTGACGGTCTCTAAAGATGCGGTTTCTGACTTTTCGACGCGCTGTAGCGTGCGTAAGCTGACGCCCGCCATTTCGGCAAGTTGCTGTTGAGACCAACACTGCTGCGCACGAGCTTGCTTTATAAGTTTGGCGTTAACGTCCATGAATGATGAATCGTCCTTCAGGTTATGTTAACGCCAGCATAGCAAGTTAATTTATCGGTGGGTACTCATGACCCATTTTTGGGCAAATAGCGCGACAACCCAAGGTGCACAGATTTTGCCGAAAGCTGTCAGGCTCAACAGATTCGGGTCATGCAAATAAATACTGATGAAACCATAAACTGTGAGTACAGCCGCAAATGCCCATAAGGTATGACCGTGATTTTGATGGGTCTTCATACCAACCCAGCGAGCAACGGATAAGGCCACGCTAAATCCGATGATGGCCTCAGCGACGCGGAATAGTGTGTTAGTTGGTGCTGTTGTACTAAGTTCACTTGGCGGTATCTCCGGAAAGAGCAGCATAACGCCAATGGTTAACACAGAACTCGCTAGGATAGTACCGCCTATATAGGCAACTGTGCCAATAACTAACCACTTTAACTTAATCTTCTTCATCGTTTGCTCCTGATCTATATGTTGCGGTGACGTACTGTTGATCGAACGGGGCTTACGTTACCGAAGAAAGTGGTTTGGACGTGACGACAGTGCTACGCAGTTAATACGACAGATAGATGACAAACCCTTAATCTGTCTATTAATTAATCTTAAAGAATGCGGTGTTCTACCGTGTTCTCTGTTATGCTTAAAACAATTGGAAACACACGAATTCGCGTGAGTTTACCCCGAGGTATTATGACCGAAGAAAACAAACAACAACCTGAATATGAGGTTGAAATCCCATCACGGGAAGAGCTTTTAGCTGCCGTTGAAGCACGCTTGAAGCCAATTACATTTGATGAAATTTTAGAACGCTTTCAGCTCACTGATGAACGTCAGCACATTGGCGTGAAGCGCCGCTTGCGCGCCATGGAGCGCGATGGTCAACTGATTTACACCAAAGCCAATGCGTATGGCTTGCCAACCCGCATGAACCTAATTAAAGGTCGTATTATCGGCCACCGCGATGGCTTTGGCTTTTGTCGCCCCGACGATGGCGGCGATGACCTCTTTATTCCACCCAAGCAGATGTATAGCGTATTACATGGCGACATCGTGCTAGTGCAAGAGCAGGGCAAAGATCCGAAAGGACGCCGTGAAGGGCGCATCGTACGCGTTATTGAATCACGTGAGATGAGTGTGGTTGGACGCTTCTTTATTGATCACGATCTTGGCATTGTGGTGCCCGACGATAGCCGTTTGAATCAAGATATTTTGATTCCGGATGAAGCCCGCAATGGTGCCCGGCATGGTCAGATTGTGGTGGCGAAAATCACGCGTCGACCAAATCGCCGTACGTCGCCAGTGGGTGAAGTGACAGAAATTCTTGGTGACCATATGGCACCGGGAATGGAAATCGAAATTGCTATTCGTGAGCACGATATTCCGACGGAATGGAGCGCTGCGACACTTGAGTACGTCGATAAATTAGCCGAAGACGTCCCACAAGAAGCTTATAAAGACCGTAAGGATTTGCGTGAACTGCCGCTCATTACAATCGATGGCGAGGATTCACGCGACTTTGATGATGCCGTTTATGCTGAACCTGAGGGTGATGGCTGGCGCTTGTGGGTCGCTATTGCTGACGTGAGTTATTACGTGCGACCGAACACTGCGTTGGACAAAGATGCTTTAGAACGCGGTAATTCAGTGTATTTTCCGAATTTTGTCGTGCCGATGCTGCCGGAAAAATTATCCAACGGTCTCTGCTCGTTGAATCCGGACGTCGACCGCTTGTGTATGGTCGCCGAAATGAAAGTTTCAAATCGCGGTAAGTTGCTGGACGCGAAGTTTTATCCAGCGGTGATGAAATCCCACGCACGCATGACCTATAACAAAGTGGCGGCGATTCTCGAGGGCGATCCGAAGCTACGCCAAGACTATGATGCCGTTTTAACGCCGATCGAAAATCTTCACTCATTGTTCAAAGTGCTAAAAAAGGCACGCCATGGCCGTTCAGCTATTGAGTTTGAAACCTTGGAAACGCGTTTTATTTTTAATGCCCAGCGCAAAATTGAAAGCATTGAGCCAGTGCGTCGTAATGTCGCGCACACCATTATTGAAGAATGCATGATCATGGCGAATGTGGCGACCGCTCGCTTAATTGAAAAACACGAAGAGGCGGGTGCCTTGTTCCGTGTGCATGAGCCTCCCTCATCGGAGCGTTTGACCAGCTTCCGTAGTTTCCTTGCAGAACTCGGCCTAACTTTAAAAGGCGGCGACGATCCAAGCACGAGTGATTATGCTGAGGTTCTCGAACAGGTCCGTGAACGGCCTGATGCGGAGTTAATTCAGACCATGTTGCTGCGTTCTATGCAACAAGCGCACTATACGCCTGATAACGCGGGGCACTTTGGTCTAGCGCTAGATGAGTATTCGCATTTTACCTCGCCAATCCGTCGTTATCCTGACTTAGTGCTGCATCGCGCAATTAAAGCCTTGCTGAAAAAGCAACAAGGGCCTAACCAAGCGCTCGAAGGTGCTTGGATGTATCCCGATGAGCAATTAGATGAACTTGGTGAGCATTGTTCAATTACTGAGCGCCGTGCCGATGATGCTACCCGCCAGGTTGATGAGTGGCTGAAATGTGAGTACATGCAAGATCATGTCGGTGAAGAATTCACTGGTGTGATAGCCTCGGTGACCAACTTCGGCCTATTCATCCGCCTAGATGACTTGCATATCGATGGCCTTGTACATGTCTCAAATCTCGATAACGATTATTACCATTTTGATAATGAGCGCCATTTGCTGATCGGTGAGAATAGCCGTCGAATTTATCGATTAGGCGATAAGGTGCGTATCAAGGTGCGTAGCGTGAATCTCGATGAGCGGAAAATTGACCTTGCCTTGTTGTCCGCTGAAAGCCCTAGCGGTAAAGAGCGTATGCCTGGCGAAGCGGCACGTAGCGAAAAACGTGGGGCCAAGCCCGTTGCGGCGAAAAGTAAACGCCAACAAAAACGCGAAAAAGCTGGAAAAATCAAAGCCAAGCGCGCCAAAGTTGAACAACAGCGCAAAGCGAAAAAACAGCGTTCTAAGAAAAAACAGTAAGGAATTACGCCCAGCATGAGCAAGAAAGTAGCAGTATTTGGTTTGCACTCCGTCCGCGCCTTAGTCGAACGTCACCCTGAGCGCGTGGTAGAAATGTTTGCCCTGCGTGAACGGCAAGATAAGGCTTTGCAGTTACTGATACAGAGTGCGCAGAAGTTGGGCATTCGTCCACAGTTTGTGCCAAAACAAACGTTGGAAAAGAAAGCCGAAGGTGGCAATCACCAAGGTGTGGTGGTGGTGGCTCTAGAAGCCCCGTTGCTCAGTGACAATGACCTACCTGACTTAGTGCACAATAGTGCTAATGCACCGTTATTCTTGGTGCTCGATGGGGTAACTGATCCGCATAATTTAGGTGCCTGCTTGCGTACCGCCGACGCTGCCGGAGTGACAGCGGTCATTGTGCCCAAAGATAAGTCAGCGTCGCTCAATCCAACCGTACGCAAAGTTGCTTGTGGTGCAGCTGAAACGATGCCGTTGGTGCAAGTTACCAATTTGGCGCGGGCGTTAAAGCAATTGCAAGAACTGCAGGTTTGGGTGATGGGAACCGCCGGTGAAGCAGAGCAGTCCGTCTATGCCGTTGACCTAAAGGGACCGACGGCTTTAGTGATGGGCGCAGAAGGCGACGGCATGCGTCGTTTGACCCGTGAAACCTGTGACGAGCTGATTAAAATTCCATTGTTGGGCACGGTTTCAAGCCTTAACGTCTCGGTCGCAACGGGCGTGTGTTTATTTGAAGCTGTACGGCAACGACAAGGTTAACCCCGATGAAAAAGGTTCCCTTCCTACGCTTACGCCCAGTGGTGTTGTCACTTATCGTGATGACGTTCTTGGCGGCAGCTTGGCTGCCAACCGGAAGTTTTTTGCCAGGTGAACGGACGAATAAGCCACAATTGTTTCTGGAATTCGCTGAAGCAGTGCCTTCGCAAGCGGCCGAGGATGTTTTGTTTGATGTTCAACAACGTATCGAACAACGGCATGAATGGCGCATGGTAGACACTGCTGCGCCCTATGCTTGGCATCTCAATGTGCGCATTGAAGAAGGCGAACAGCTGATGATTCATGGCGTACTTACCACCCCGCAGCAGGGGGCTGATAATAGTACCCATGAGCAACGTTTCAAGATTCAGGGGCCTTACGATGCCATGGGCGCCTTACCCGAACAGTTTGTAAAAGTGCTCATTGATTTAGTCGAAAACGCAGAAAAACATAGCGCGAGCTTGTGATCTGAGGCGAATTCGGCTAAAATCCCGCCGCTTAAATCAGTCTGAAGTTTTTTAACTCACAAAAAGCGTTCCTTGCTGCTGCAGGTGTGACTGAGCCTATCAGTAGCTATGAACCATAAGGAGCAGAAATGCGTCATTATGAAATCGTATTCATGGTCCACCCGGACCAGAGCGAGCAAGTACCTGGCATGATCGAGCGTTACAGCGAGACCATCAAATCAGGTAACGGCACCATCCACCGTTTGGAAGACTGGGGTCGTCGTCAATTGGCTTACCCAATCAACAAGTTGCACAAAGCACACTACGTGTTGATGAACATCGAAGCGTCTGCTGAAGTTGTTGAAGAGTTGGAAACAGCTTTCCGTTACAACGATGCAGTATTGCGCAACATGATCATGCGTAAGAAAGAAGCTATCACCGAAGCGTCTCCTTTGACTAAGAAAGAAGAGCGTAAAGGCGACAGCCGCAACGAAGAACAAGGCGACAACGAAGCAGCGTAAGCTGGCTTGTTAACGTCTAACCATTGTGGAGCTTAGTAATCAACTTGTGTTAGGTGGCAGCATTAGCAAACCACCAAAGTTAACCACCAGCCCAGCCGGCATTAGCCATTTGCGCTTTGTATTGGATCATCAATCAGAGCAACAAGAAGCAGGGCTCCCACGACGTAGTTTCGTAAGAATCTTAGTCGTTCTAGGTGGTACAGAAGCAAAACAATGGATACACGAATTGACCGTTGGGACGCAGGTGCAAGTTACCGGTTTTTTGAATCGAATCGAAGATAAAAACGGTGTAGGTAAATTGGTCTTGCATGCCCAGCAACTTGTGAAGATTTGAGGAGACCATCATGGCTCGTTTTTTCCGTCGCCGTAAATTCTGCCGCTTTAAGGCCGAAGGCGTAAAAGAAATTGATTACAAAGATATCGCTACTCTGAAAAACTATATCACTGAGAGTGGCAAAATCGTTCCTAGCCGCATCACTGGCACTTCTGCGAAGTACCAGCGTCAGTTGGCGCGTGCCATCAAACGTGCACGTTATTTGTCGTTGCTGCCTTACACTGATTCACATCAGTAAGTCGGCATCGCGAACGATCTCAGAAACTCAGAGGTAGCGAACAATGGAAATCATTCTATTAGACAAAATCGCCAACTTAGGTGGCTTGGGTGACCAAGTTTCTGTTAAGTCTGGCTATGCACGTAACTTTTTGTTCCCACAAGGTAAAGCAGTTCCTGCAACCCAAGCGAACATCAAAGTATTCGAAGAGCGCCGCGCAGAATTAGAAGCGAAAATTGCTGCTGATTTGGCTGCTGCTGAAGAACGTGCAGAGAAAATCAATGCACTTGAAGCTATCGTGATCAGCTCTAAAGCTGGTGACGAAGGTAAACTTTTCGGCTCTATCGGTACCAAAGACATCGCTGATGCAGTAACTGCAGCAGGCGTTGAAGTACAGAAGAGCGAAGTATTGTTGCCAAACGGCACTTTACGTGAGACTGGCGAGTTCGACATCGAGTTGCACTTGCACGCAGACGTATTTGCTAGCATCAAGTTGCAAGTGGTTGCTGCTGAATAATTAGCACAAACACAAAGCACTGAAGAAACCGTAGTCTGGTAACAGGCTGCGGTTTTTTTTTGCTTTTTTGCAAATGCGTGTAAACCTTTAACGCACTCCATACGACCTACTTAACAAGAAAAGCAAAAAGGGCAAACCGGTGACGGCACAAGTTTTAACCCATCAAGCGTTCGAGGATCCTGACACAGGCTTGGTGCGACAAGCGGCAAAAGGCAATATGCAAGCCTTTCAGCAATTGTTCGAGCGACACCACCGTAAAGTGTACAGCTTGGTCTGGCGTTTAGCGGGTGACAGTGATACCGCGCACGACTTAACGCAAGAAGTGTTCATCAAGTTATGGGACGCGCTCGCGAGCTTTCGCGGTGAGAGCAAATTTAGCACCTGGCTGCATACGGTGGCGACGCGAGTGGCGATTAGTGAGATGCGCAAACAAAAGCGCTGGCGCCAAGACGTCACTTTAACCGATGACAGTAACTATGCTGAAGCCGTGGCGCAGCAAGAGAGTGCCGACTTGGGTGAGCTGGATAAGCTGATAATACGTTTACCAGAGCAAATGCGTTGGGTTTTCGTTCTGCACTGCATTGAAGGCCTGCGTCATGAAGAAGTGGCTGCAGAATTAGGTATTGCGGTAGGCACGAGCAAAGCACAGGTTCATCGTGCCCGGACATTGTTAGAGGAGTGGCTGAGTGATGAGTAATTCAACAGCAAGTAACAAACTAGACCGCTTAATTAATGACGCTGCGAATGGTAACGCAGCACCCGCTCCAGAGCGTGAGCTATGGACCGGTATTGAGCATAGCCTTGCCCGTCGCCAGCAACGTTCCAGCAAGTGGCTGAATTGGGTGTGGGCAAGTGCAGCCTGTATGGTTTTGGCCGTGGGTGGTGTGACCTTTATGAGTCTGCAAGCACCTGCTGTTAATCCTGAACAGCCAGCAGCGAGCGCGCTACTGACCTACATGAACAAGCAACACGAACAGCAGCGCCAATTTGTTTTAACGCAATACCAAGCTGTAGGTTGGAATGGTGAAAGTGAGTTCGTGGCGGCTGAAATAGAACAAATCCGCGCCAGTATCGATGAAGTGAGCGCGCAATTGATGACAGAGCCAAATAACCAAGCGTTATGGCAGCTCTTACAGTGGCTGCACAGCAAAGAATTGGAATTATTGGAATCACAATTTGTCGTGAGCGACAAACTACAACAGCTTTAATCGTAGGAGATGAGCATGAAAACATTAGTCAATGTAGTAACCAACGTGGCCCTTTTGTCGGGTCTGGTTTTCAGCGGCCTTGCGTATGCAGATCAACAACGCGTCGACGAGCGCTTAGAAGTTCCAGCTGACGTGTTCGTGAAGATTGAAAACATGCGTGGCGACGTTCGCATTAGTGGTACCGACGAAAACTATGCCGAGGTAAAAGGCGAGCTCGATAAATACGCTACCGGTCTGACGTTTACCCTTGATGGTAGCACCTTATCAATCATCGTTGACATGGAAGAGCGCAATAACTTTTCTGGCGATGAAGCGACCGACTTAAGCATCAGACTCCCACGTTCAGCGAAGCTTAGTGTGGAAGGTGTTTCAACGGATTTTTGGGTGAACGATTTCAACAGCGATGTGCGTGTAAACAGTGTCAGTGGCGATCTTGAAGCGCAAAACGTGACTGGAAGTATTCGCTTGAATTCAGTAAGTGGCGATGTGCAAGGCAAAAACCTTGCCGGCACGGTGCAAATGAAATCGGTAAGCGGTGATATTCTGGACCGTGGTAATAAAGCGACTACGGTAAGTTATGGCTCGACGAGCGGTGACATCAATGCCACGAGTGCGGCGTCAGAAGTTACTGCAGAAACGGTGTCAGGTGATATCGAACTAGTCTTAGACGAAGTAAAAGAGCTCGAGCTGCGCTCAGTAAGCGGTGACGCTGAAGCTTATTTTGTTTTACTCAATAATGGCCGCGTTACTGGCGAATCGGTCAGTGGTGACGTAGCGCTCGCTATTCGCGGTAACGTGAATGCCAAGGTCAGTGCGCAAGTGAGTGGCGGTGGTTCCATCGTTAACCGCCTGAGTGACGCTCGCGCCGAGGAATCTCGCTGGGGTATCGGGGCATCACTTGAGACCACAATCGGTTCGGGCTCAGGTGTGATTGAAGTCACTACTATGAGCGGTGATATTCGACTCACGAAAAACTAAGCGTTAAAAATCAACAATCGGAGCGGATCCTTAACGGATCCGCTTTCTTCCTTCCGCCGCATTTTGTATAGTCTTAGCCATCGTTTTAAATTCTGAGAGAACCATGGCCGCAAACCGTCCTGAAAAGCAATCCCGCAGCGACTCTAAGCTTGCCGCAATCAAGACTGCACCGCATTCAATTGAAGCTGAGCAGTCAGTATTGGGCGGGTTAATGCTTGATAATCAGGCATGGGATGCCATCGCCGGTGATATCATTGCTGAAGATTTTTATCATCGTGGGCATCGGTTGATTTTTACCGCAATGTCACGGCTTACCGAGCGTAATCAGCCGATCGACTTGGTGACGGTCTCGGAAAATTTAGAAGCAGCCGGTGAATTACAAGATGTTGGCGGTTTTGCGTACTTAGGTGAAATTGCGAAGAACACTCCCAGCGCGGCGAACATTCGTGCCTATGCACAAATCGTACGTGAACGCGCGGTTCTGCGTGAACTCATTTCCGCCTCAAACGAGATCGCCGAAAATTGTTACGACACGCAAAATCGTACCAGTGCCGAAATTCTCGACCTTGCTGAAACAAAAGTTTTCAAGATTGCTGAACAACGCACGAGTGCGAATGAGGGGCCTCAAGCGATCTCACCAATTTTGGAGCGCACCGTACAGCGTATTGAAGAGCTCTCAACGAGTAAGAATGCTAACGGAGTGACCGGGCGTTCAACGGGCTTTACTGACCTTGATCGCATGACCGCGGGCTTGCAACCTTCCGATTTGATTATTGTGGCCGCACGACCGTCCATGGGTAAAACCACTTTTGCCATGAACCTGTGTGAAAATGTCGCGATGCGTGAAGACAAGCCGGTTTTAGTGTTTAGTCTTGAGATGCCTTCTGAACAAATCATGATGCGGATGATGGCGTCATTGAGTCACGTAGACCAAACCCGCATTCGTAATGGTCAGTTGAAGGATGAAGATTGGAGTCGGGTAGCCTCAACCATTTCCATCTTAAAAGAAAAGAACAATATTTATGTTGACGACTCATCAGGCTTGACGCCGACCGAGGTTCGTTCGCGTGCAAGGCGTGTGGCGCGCGACCATAAAGGGTTATCGCTGATCATGGTGGACTATTTGCAGCTCATGACAGTGCCCGGTATGGCGGAAAACCGTACATTGGAAATCGCGGAAATTTCACGCTCGTTAAAAGCGTTGGCGAAGGAACTCGAAGTGCCAGTGGTCGCACTTTCTCAGCTTAACCGCTCATTGGAGCAACGTTCAAATCGCCGACCGGTGAACTCTGACCTACGGGAATCAGGTTCAATCGAGCAAGATGCCGACGTTATTATGTTTATCTATCGTGATGAGGTATACCACCCCGAAAGCGAGGAGAAAGGCATCGCGGAGATTATTCTAGGCAAGCAACGGAATGGTCCAATCGGCACGGTAAAACTTAAGTTCCAGGGACAATACTCACGTTTCGACAATTTAGCGCAGCATGAAATTCCCGACGGACCTGATTATTAGGTCCGTTGTCGTTTAAGCGCAGTCGCCACAAACGCCGTGGGCTTCTATGGTTTGACTTTCAACGCGAAAACCTTGGTCTTCAGCTTGTTTACGTAGCGCGTTGTACACACCTTCTGATTGAATCTCTTGCACAGACCCACAACGCTCACAAATAAGCATTTGCACAGGGTGTTGGTGGTCAAAATGACTGCATAGTACGTAGCTGTTCGATGATGTAATTTTATGTACGAAGCCTTGTTCTTGCAGAAAGTCTAGTGCGCGATAAATCGTTGGCGGCTTAGCGTTTGGGACTGCCGACTTTAGTTTATCGAGTAGGTCGTAGGCACCAATGGCACCGCTTTGGTCTGCGAGAATTTCGAAGACTTCGCGTCGCGCAGGAGTTAATCTTGCCCCACGTTGTGCACATAACTTTTCGGCCTTAGTGACCAAGCGAGTCGTTTCTTTCGTTGTCATGAGGCGCAGTTTATCACGATGAATAACATTCGGGTAGCAATCCCATCGGGAGTAAATCAACAATGAAAATAAAACCGAAATCTAGTTGGCGTCGCTTGTTGCTGACACTGTTCAGCGCCGGCCTGCTGTGGCAAAGCCAAGGCATAGCAGCCACTGAATTCAACTTCCAAGAAGTCACCGTCGAGCAATTGCAGACCGCAATGCAAGCGGACGAACTAAGCGCCGAACAAGTGGTACGCCATTACTACGGACAAATTGCGAAGCATAATGAACGTGGTGCCGATTTACGCGCGGTAACGCAGTTATTGCCGTTAGCTGATGCATTATCTGTGGCGCGAGTGCTGGATCAAGAACGCGCGCAAGGGAAACTGCGGGGACCGTTGCATGGCGTGCCGGTATTGCTAAAAGATAATATCGATACTGCCGATGGTCTGGCGAATACCGCAGGTTCATTGTTATTGGCAGATCATTATCCCAGTACCGATGCATATATCGTGCAGCGGTTACGTGACGCTGGCGCCATTGTGATCGGTAAAGCTAATCTGAGCGAATGGGCAAATTTTCGCTCGACGGGTTCGAGTTCCGGCTGGAGTAGCTTCGGTGGACAGGCCAAAAATCCATTTGATACCACTCGCAGTACTTGTGGCTCGAGCGCTGGTTCAGCAGCCGCAGTAAGTGGCAACTTGATTCCGTTGGCAGTGGGCACAGAAACCGACGGCTCCTTGGTGTGTCCGGCGGCAATCACTGGCATCGTTACCATTAAGCCGACCTTAGGCTTGTTGAGCCGTAGCGGTATTATTCCCATTGCGCATAGCCAAGATACTGCTGGACCGATGGCACGTACGGTCAGCGACGCAGTCTACATGCTTGACGCGATGCTCGGCGAAGACTCTCGTGATGAGGCGAGTTATGCGGTCAATCAAACGTTTGCCAAACACCTTAAGGTTAATGGTCTGCAAGGTAAGCGAATTGGCGTCATGCGTGATTTGATGGGCTACCATAGCGGCGTTGATGCGGTCTTTGAAGGGCAGTTGCAGGTACTCAAGAATGCCGGAGCCGAGTTGGTTGATGATGTATCGTTCGTTAACGGCCGGAACTGGGGTGACGATGAGTTCACCGTGCTGTTACATGAATTTAAATATGGTCTCGCCGACTATTTTGCGCAACATCCCGATGCACCGTACCAGGACCTCGCAGGCTTACTTGAGGCTAATAACCAGTTCGCCGATGCCATTATGCCGTTTTTTGGGCAAGAGCTCTTTGTGATGGCAGAGGCGCGCACAAGCGAACAACAAGCCGATTATGAAGCGGCGTTAGCGCGGGCAAAACAGGCAGCTGGTCCAGATGGTATTGATGCCACGTTAGCTGAATATGATTTGGATCTTCTTATTGCTCCAACGACAGCCCCGGCGTGGAAGATTGACCTGATTAATGGTGATCACTATTCAGGCTCGGCAAGTTCACCGGCGGCCGTTGCGGGCTACCCACATATTAGTGTCCCCATGGGCTTCGTTGAACACTTGCCTGTCGGCATGAGCTTCTTTGCCGGTGCCGGTGCAGAAGGCGTGCTTATTGAAGCGGCATTTGCCTACGAGCAGTTAAGTCAGGCTCGGCGAGCGCCAAGTCTAATGCCGCAGCATCACTGAGAACTTGCATTAGGAGGCTGAAACCGTAGAATACGGCCTCCTTTTATCGGCAAGCGCAAGTACGAGACGTTATGATCCAAGCACCGTTGAACAAACCTACCTTAGCAGTAGCTCCGATGCTGGATTGGACAGATCGTCACTGCCGCTATTTTCATCGGTTATTTAGCCAAAAAGCCGTGCTTTTCACGGAGATGGTTACTACTGGCGCCATAATCTACGGTAAGTATGATTTCTTAGCCTTTAACCCTGAAGAGCAACCGGTAGTGTTGCAACTCGGCGGTAGTGACCCAGCGGCCATGGCAGAATGCGCAGCACGTGCTTTCGAACGTGGTTATCAGGCCGTGGATATCAATGTTGGCTGCCCGTCAGATCGCGTTAAAAATGGTAGTTTCGGCGCTTGTTTGATGGCTGCTCCCGAAGCCGTAGCAAGCTGTATTAGTGCTATGCAGAAAGCAGCTCCGCAACTTCGCGTGTCGGTGAAAACACGCCTCGGCATTGATGAACATGATAATGACGACTTTCTGTATCGTTTTATTGATACGGTGACGGATGCGGGCTGTGAATATCTCACTTTGCATGCACGCAAGGCTTGGTTACAGGGCTTAAGTCCGAAGCAGAACCGCGAAATACCACCATTACAATACGAACGTGTTTACCGTGCCAAGCAACGCTATCCGCAGTTGCATATGATGATCAATGGCGGCATCACTAATGCTGAAGCGATCGTTGAGCATCTCGCCCATGTTGATGGTGTGATGGTGGGGCGTGAGGCGTATCAGAATCCGGCGTTCCTGAATTGCTTTGATACCCTTTGCGAGCGCCCGAGCGAAGTGCCACAGGCGCAACAAGCAAGCTTTGCTGAACAAGTGCGTGTGGTCGAACAAATGATCCCGTACACCGAGCAGCATCTCGCGCAAGGCGGTCGTTGCTGGCATGTAGTGCGGCATATGCTGGGTCTGTTTCAAGGCCAGCCTGGTGCGAAGCGCTGGCGTCAATGGCTAAGCCAACAGGGACCTACCGCCGCAAATGCTGAGCAATTGCTGCGTGGCGGGCTTGAGTTCGTGTTATCCGCACGTGCGCTAGCAGACCAAAAGTTGGTCGAATCGGCAAACTCATCATCTTAGCCACACCTCTTCTTTTTTTAAGATGCTCTAAAAACATTTACTAAACAGTAAGTTACATGTTCAGCGTTAAACTTGGCACAACCTTTGAATAACTTCTAACGACTTAACTGTTAGTCGCTTCTTAAAACGACTGGCACTTTACTTACTGTTAGGAGCACACCATGAAAACCACCGTCGCCCTTTTTGCTTTGGCCTTTGCTGCAACATCGTCTAGTGCTTTGGCGAATACCAAGACTGATCTTGAAGCTGCAATCGGCATGAGTTTGCATGCCCAAGCGCAACAAGTGAAGCAACAACTTGATCAACAAAGTCGCGAAGAGCAGCTACGTCAGTTGGCCAAACTTCGTCGCGCACAGTTGGAAACAACAGTTATCATTGCCGACAACCGCCAAGTTGTGAAACCGCAGCGTCTTAAAGCTGAGTAATCGTTATGGTTGATTACACTTCAGGTTGGTTACTTTTGCTGATGTTCGCACCGGTAGTAAGTACGGTGGTTGCCGGTGCGGTCGTTGCAATAAATCATACGTTTAACGCTACTAACACAGGGTGATTTTTTCGCGCTTTCTGTGCTAGTCTGCTGTTCACTTACATAAGAATAAGTCTTCATCAGAGGAACAAGCAGTGAACAAATACGCATGGTTAGGAATGGTCAGCGCTGTGAGTCTAGCGGTTAGTGCAACTCTGCACACTCCGGTCAACGCAGAAGAGTACAAGGCAAGTGAGCGCGCGGTGCAACTCGCGCAAGAAAATATGCTTATTGATACGCACATCGATGTGCCATATCGCCTCACTGAGCACTGGGAAGATGTTACTAAAGCTACCGCTAGTGGTGATTTTGATTACCCACGAGCAGTAGCGGGCGGTTTGAATGTACCGTTCATGTCGATCTACATTCCTGCTCAACTTGAGCAAACACCAGGTGCCAGCAAACAACTCGCGCACCGCCTTATTGACAGTATGGAAGCACTCGCTTGGCGTGCGCCTGAGAAATTTGCCATGGCCTATGACGTAGCTGACGTTGAGGAGCAATTTGAGCAAGGCCTCATGTCAATTGCTTTGGGCATGGAAAACGGCTCGCCGATGGAAGGCGACATGGCGAACTTAAAAGAATTCTATGATCGCGGCATTCGCTACATTACATTGTCCCATTCACTTTCTAACCATATTGCCGATTCGTCTTACGATATCCGTCGGCAATGGGATGGCTTAAGCCCATTCGGTAAAGAGCTGGTGAAAGAAATGAACAACATCGGCATGATGATCGATATCTCGCACGTTTCTGATGACGCCTTTTGGCAGACACTGGAAATCTCTGAAGCTCCTGTTATTGCCTCGCACTCGTCACTGCGCCGTTACACTCCGGGCTTTGAACGCAACATGAGCGACGAGATGATTAAAGCGCTTGGCGAAAACGGTGGCGTGATCATGATCAACTTCGGCTCAACCTTTGTCACGCAGGCGGCTAACCGCTATCGCGACATGATCAATCAGCAAATCGAGCAGGTTAAAGAAAAGTACGGTGAAGAGAGTGAAGAAGCGAAGAGCCGAATCGCCGAACTACAAAAAGATAACCCATTCCCGTTTGCCACTCTTGAGCAAGTGCTCGACCACATCGATCACGTGGTGAAACTTATCGGTATCGACCATGTTGGTATTGGTTCGGACTACGATGGTGTAGGCGATTCATTACCGGTAGGTCTCAAAGATGTTTCGACCTATCCAAATCTGGTACAAGGTTTACTCGATCGCGGCTATTCAGAAGCGGATATTAAGAAAATCTTGAACGAGAACCTTTTGCGCGTCTGGCGCGAAGTCGAAGCCTACGCTGCAAACCACTAAAAGCGATGTTTGCTATCCTTGAAAGGCGATGTTTGATGTTCGCTGTTTGTTGTTTGATGAAAGCTTTAAACAAACAGCGAATAGCAAATAGCGAACATCGCCTTTGCTTTTCGCTTATTTCCGTGTATAATTCGCCGCCACAGTTGTTGATCCCTATGTAGGGGGCAACACTGTAAGTTAGGTTGCCACAGCAATCCCGATAGGGGATTGAATGTTGATTCGTTGAAAATACCTCGCCCGGTATGCTGCCAGGGTGCAGGTTTTTTTCTGTGCTCTTTTTTAAATGCTCTTTATTTTGAGGCTTTGATTTTTTATGGCTAATCAAAGAATTCGGATTCGACTGAAAGCGTTCGATCACCGTCTGATTGACCAGTCAACTGCAGAGATCGTAGAAACTGCAAAACGCACTGGTGCTCAGGTACGTGGTCCAATCCCTCTGCCTACGCGCAAAGAAAAGTTCACCGTGTTGATTTCACCACACGTGAACAAAGATGCACGTGACCAGTACGAGATCCGTACCCACAAGCGTCTGATCGATATCATGGACCCAACTGACAAAACTGTTGATGCACTTATGCGTCTCGACCTTGCAGCTGGCGTTGATGTTCAGATCAGCCTAGGTTAAGCGGGCAGTAATAGGATTACACACGAGAGGTTTTAACAATGGCTATTGGTCTAGTCGGTCGTAAAGTAGGAATGACACGTGTCTTCCAAGAAGACGGCGCTTCTGTACCTGTTACTGTGATTGAAGTGACTGCTAACCGTGTGACTCAGGTTAAAACTGAGGAAACAGACGGCTATCGTGCGCTTCAAGTTACAACAGGTGACAAAAAGGCGAACCGCGTAAACAAACCAGCTGCTGGTCACTTTGCGAAAGCAGGTGTCGAAGCAGGTCGTGGTCTCTGGGAATTCCGCCTAGAAGACGGCGAAGGTGAAGATTTCGCAGTAGGTTCAGAAATCACCGTAGAAATTTTTGCGGACACCAAAAAAGTAGACGTTACCGGCACCTCTAAAGGTAAAGGTTTCCAAGGTGCTGTTAAGCGCTGGAATTTCCGTACTCAGGACGCTACCCATGGTAACTCGTTGTCACATCGTGCACCGGGTTCTATCGGGCAAAACCAGTCTCCTGGTCGGGTATTCAAAGGCAAGAAAATGGCAGGCCAAATGGGTAACAAACAAATTACCGTACAGACGCTTGATATCGTACGTGTCGACGCTGAGCGTGGTTTGTTACTGATTCGCGGCGCTGTCCCTGGTGCTACTGGCGGTGATGTCATCATCAAGCCAGCAGTCAAGGCTAAGGCGTAACGTCTGAGGAGAATGGTGATGGAATTAACATTGAAAGACGCAAAAGGCGCTCTTGAAGTTTCCGAAGCTACCTTTGGACGTGAGTTCAACGAAGCTTTGATTCATCAAGTCGTTGTCGCTTATGCTGCAGGCGCTCGTCAGGGCACCAAAGCACAAAAGACGCGTTCTGAAGTAGCTGGCGGTGGCAAAAAGCCATGGCGCCAAAAAGGTACTGGCCGTGCTCGCGCAGGTACTATCCGTAGCCCAATCTGGCGCTCTGGTGGTACTACTTTTGCAGCGAAACCACGTAACCACGACCAAAAAGTAAACAAAAAAATGTACCGCGGTGCGATGCAAAGCATCTTGTCTGAACTGGTTCGTCAGGACCGTTTAATCGTGGTCGAAAGCTTTGGTGTTGATTCACCAAAGACGAAGCAGTTGGCTGCTAAACTGAAAGAAATGGAATTGAACGACGTGTTGATCGTGACCAAAGAACTTGATGAAAACTTGTTCTTGGCATCACGCAACTTGCACAAAGTTGACGCACGTGACGTTCAAGCTGTTGACCCAGTAAGCCTTATTGCTTTTGAAAAAGTTCTGATGACTGCGGACGCAGTTAAGCAACTTGAGGAGGCTTTAGCATGATGCGCGAAGAACGTTTATTAAAAGTGATCATTGCTCCTCACGTTTCAGAAAAATCGACGGTTGCTGCAGAAACTGCAAACACCGTGGTTTTCAAAGTTGCTACTGACGCAAATAAAGCTGAAATCAAAGCAGCAGTTGAAAAACTGTTCGAGGTTGAAGTTGAAGGCGTTCGTACTGTCAACGTGAAAGGCAAAACCAAACGTACCGGCATGCGCTTCGGTAAGCGTAGTGACTGGAAAAAAGCCTATGTCACCCTGAAAGAAGGTGCTGACATCGACTTCGTCGGCGGCGCTGAGTAAGAGGAGGAATTCACATGGCATTAGTTAAGTGTAAGCCTACGTCTCCAGGTCGTCGCCACGTCGTTAAAGTGGTTAACGAAGACCTGTACAAAGGTAAACCTTACGCGCCTTTGTTGGATAAAAACAACAAAAAAGGCGGTCGTAATAACAATGGTCGCATTACTGTTCGTCACATCGGCGGTGGTCACAAGCATCACTACCGTATGATCGACTTTAAGCGCGACAAAGACGGTATCCCTGCGAAAGTTGAGCGTTTGGAATATGATCCAAACCGTTCAGCAAACATCGCATTGGTTCTGTATGCAGACGGTGAACGTCGCTACATTCTTGCTCCTAAGGGCATGAAAGCTGGTGATCAAATTCAGTCTGGTTCAGATGCACCGATCAAAGCGGGTAACACCTTACCACTGCGTAACATTCCAGTAGGTTCTGTGGTACACGCAATCGAAATGAAACCTGGTAAAGGTGCACAGTTGGCGCGTTCAGCTGGTGCTTATGTACAGGTTTTGGCTCGCGATGGCGGCTACGTGACTTTACGTCTGCGTTCTGGCGAAATGCGCCGAATTCAGTCGGATTGCCGTGCAACCATCGGTGAAGTAGGCAACGCAGAACACATGCTGCGTCAATTGGGTAAAGCTGGTGCGAAGCGCTGGCGTGGTGTTCGTCCTACCGTTCGTGGTGTGGCGATGAACCCAGTTGATCACCCGCATGGTGGTGGTGAAGGCCGTACTTCAGGTGGTCGTCATCCGGTTACTCCTTGGGGTACACCGACTAAGGGTTATAAGACCCGTAAGAACAAGCGTACTGATAAGTTCATCGTACGTCGTCGCAACAAATAAGAGTTGAGGATTAAACATGCCACGTTCTCTTAAAAAAGGTCCATTTATTGACCTTCACCTGTTAAAGAAGGTGGAGAAAGCGTTGGAAGCCGGTGACAAAAAGCCTATTAAGACTTGGTCCCGTCGTTCAATGATTATCCCTGATATGATCGGCCTTACTATCGCTGTTCATAACGGTCGCCAGCACGTGCCAGTTTTCGTTTCTGACGAAATGATTGGTCACAAGCTTGGTGAATTTGCACCAACCCGCACTTATCGTGGCCACGCCGCTGATAAGAAAGCCAAGAAACGCTAAGGGAGAGTTGAGATGGAAGCTATTGCTATTCACAAGTTTGCTCGCCTTTCTGCGCAAAAAGGCCGGTTGGTTGCTGACCAGATTCGCGGTTTACCAGTAGCGAAAGCGCTGGACGTACTGAACTACAGCCCTAAAGATGCAGCTGGTCTGTTGAAAAAGGTGTTGGAGTCAGCTATCGCGAATGCTGAACACAACGAAGGTGCCGACATCGACGAGTTGAAGGTTGCTAAAGTAATGGTTGACGAAGGTCCTACCATGAAACGCATCAAGCCTCGTGCGAAAGGTCGTGCTGATCGTATCTTTAAGCGTACCAGCCACATTACTGTGGTTGTATCAGATAGCTAGGAGATAAGTTATGGGTCAGAAAGTACATCCTAATGGTATTCGCCTAGGTATCACCAAGCCATGGAATGCAACCTGGTTCGCGAATACAAAAGATTTTGCCGATAACCTGCACAGTGATCACCAGGTTCGCCAATTGCTGAACAAGAAACTAAGCAACGCTTCAGTTTCGCGCATTGTAATCGAGCGTCCTGCGAAAAGCATCCGTGTCACCATTCATACTGCACGCCCAGGCGTGGTCATCGGTAAGAAAGGTGAAGATGTTGAGAAGCTGCGTCAAGCAGTTTCAAAATTGACTGGCGTGCCAGCTCAAATCAACATCTCAGAAGTGCGTAAGCCTGAATTGGATGCGCAGCTGGTTGGTGAAAACATTGCTGGTCAGCTTGAGCGTCGTGTAATGTTCCGTCGTGCGATGAAGCGCGCGGTGCAAAACGCAATGCGTCTTGGTGCCAAGGGTATCAAAGTGGAAGTTAGCGGTCGTTTAGGCGGTGCAGAAATTGCTCGTTCTGAGTGGTACCGTGAAGGTCGTGTACCTTTGCACACCTTGCGTGCAGATATCGATTACGCAACTGCAGAAGCTAACACCACTTACGGTATCATCGGTGTGAAAGTTTGGATCTTCCGTGGTGAAGTACTGGGCGGTATGCCAGTCGAAGAAAAGCCACAAGCTCCAGCGAAACGCCCTAAAGGCCGTAAGTAAGGAGACTCTAAATGTTACAACCAAAGCGTACAAAATTCCGTAAGGTTCACAAAGGCCGCAACCGTGGTCTGGCGCAAGCAGGTAACAAAGTTAGCTTCGGTACTTTCGGTTTGAAAGCTGTTGATCGTGGTCGTATGACTGCGCGTCAAATCGAAGCGGCTCGTCGTGCCATGACGCGTCACGTGAAACGTCAAGGTAAAATTTGGATCCGCGTGTTCCCTGATAAGCCAATTACCAAGAAACCTCTTGAGGTTCGTATGGGTAAAGGTAAAGGTAGCGTGGAATACTGGGTAGCTCAAATTCAGCCAGGCCGTGTCCTGTATGAAATCGACGGTGTTTCGGAAGAGCTAGCGCGTGAAGCGTTCACTCTTGCGGCACGTAAGCTGCCATTCAAAACCATCTTTGTATCTCGGACGGTGATGTAATGAAAGCGAACGAACTGAATGATAAAACCGTTGAGCAGCTGCAAGAAGAATTGCTGGGTTTGCGTCGTGAGCAGTTTAATCTGCGCATGCAAGCAGCGACTGGTCAGCTGAATCAAACTCACATGTTGAAGCAAGTGCGTCGTGATATCGCACGCGTGAAAACAATTCTGAATCAGAAGGCAGGTGCGTAATGGCTGAAGAAAAACGTGTTCGTACTCTGCAAGGTCGTGTAATCAGTGACAAGATGGACAAGTCTATCACTGTTGCTGTTGAGCGTCGGGTGAAACACCCTGTATATGGCAAGTACATTTCTCGTACTACCAAATTACATGCTCACGACGAAGACAACTCGTGCAAAATGGGCGATACCGTGGTTATTCGCGAAACTCGTCCAGTTTCTAAGACCAAGTCTTGGGCACTTGTTGAAATTGTAGAGCGCGCTGAAGTTATCTAAATTTTAGATAGCAAAAACGCTTAAAAAAGGCCTCCCTTTGTGGAGGCCTTTTTATTTGTATTGTGATCGAAATTCGCAACTTGCTCATAACCCTCTATAATAAATGGAAAATCATAACAACTGGGAGAATCGAGCATGGAGTCGAGCGAGAAAGCCCGTCTAAACCCCCCCGTCTTTTTTAGTGCGGCGGGACTCATCTTTATCATCTTATTATTTTCGAGCATCTTTCCTGATGCAGCCTCCGGTACTTTCGACACTATTCAGGCGGCGATTATTGCCAATGCGAGTTGGTTCTACGTAACCGCTGTTGCAGTTATCTTGCTGTCGGTGGTGTACTTAGGTTTTTCGCGTTTTGGTACGATTAAACTTGGGCCGGATCATTCGAGCCCGGACTATTCCAAGATAACCTGGTTTTCGATGCTGTTTTCAGCCGGTATGGGTATCGGCTTGATGTTTTTTGGTGTTGCTGAACCGGTGATGCACTTTCTTGCGCCGCCAGTGGTTGAGGCTGGTACCGTGGAAGCCGCTCGTGAAGCAATGAAGATAACCTTCTTTCACTGGGGCCTCCACGCCTGGGCCATCTACGCCATTGTCGCACTGATCTTGGCCTTTTTCGCCTATCGTCACGGCTTACCATTGACGTTGCGTTCAGCACTTTATCCGTTAATTGGTGAACGCATTTATGGGCCAATTGGTCATGCTGTCGATGTGTTTGCGGTGATTGGTACGGTATTTGGTGTTGCTACATCGTTGGGCTTTGGCGTTGCACAGGTCAACTCTGGCTTAGGCTATTTATTCGGCGTTCCGGTGTCGGACATGGTGCAAGTTGGTTTGATCATTGGTGTCACCTGCTTAGCCATCATTTCGGTGACAACAGGCCTGGATAAAGGCATTCGTCGTTTGTCTGAATTGAATATGGCGCTCGCGGTATTGTTACTGCTCTTCGTTCTTATTGCAGGGCCTACAGTATTCTTGTTGCAAGCGTTTGTGCAAAATACCGGTGCTTATGTCTCAGAAATTGTCGGTAATACCTTCAATTTATTCGCATACGAGAAAACCGACTGGATTGGTGGTTGGACCGTTTTCTATTGGGGCTGGTGGTTAAGTTGGGCGCCGTTTGTTGGCTTGTTCATTGCCCGCGTATCACGCGGACGCACCATTCGTGAGTTTGTACTAGGCGTGCTCCTAGTGCCTGCTGGCTTCACTCTCATGTGGATGACATTCTTTGGTAACTCCGCCATCGATATGATCTTGAATCAGGGGGCTGAGCAATTGGGTGAATTGGTTCAAAATGATACCCCGGTCGCGCTCTTCGCGTTCTTAGAACAGTTCCCGTTTAGCACATTCTTGTCAGGACTCGCCACTGTTATGGTGATCGTGTTCTTTGTTACGTCGTCGGATTCCGGTTCTATGGTCGTCGATATGCTGTGTTCCAATGGTCGCGATGACACACCAGTGTGGCAGCGGATTTTTTGGGCCAGTGGCGAGGGCGTCGTCGCAATCGTACTTCTGCTCGCAGGTGGCTTGGGCGCGTTACAGACCATGGCGATTGCTGCCGCATTGCCATTTACGATTATTCTGATGATCACCACTTTTGGCTTGATCAAAGCGTTACGCATTGACGTGCACAAGAAAGATGCGCTGCAGAACAATTATCTGACCGGCTCGGCGTTGAGTAACAAAAACTGGCGCGAGCGGTTACACAACATTATCGACTTTCCGAGCAAGCAAGTTGGGCAGCGTTTCTTACAGCAAGTGGTCAAGCCTGCTTTTGATGATGTTGCTGAAGAAATGAAAGCCAGTGGATTGACGGTGCAGTTGACCATAGACGATAGTGAAGCGATGGAATTTAGAGTTATCCATGGTGACGAAATTGACTTTATTTATCAAGTTCATTTAGTCAGCCACATCCAACCTGCATTCATTCATGCTGATGGCGAAGAGCAACCCGCAGAAGTGAGTGAAGAGCAGAAATATTATCGTGCGGAAGTTCATTTACGTGAGGGTGGTCAAGACTACGATATTCTTGGTTGGTCGCGTGATGCAGTGATTGGTGATGTTATTGATCACTACCATAAGCATATGCATTTCTTGCATGTGTTGCGGTAAGGAGGGCATATGAAAAAGACAATGTTAGCAGTGTGTGTGGGAGCTCTTTTGAGCTCCCCCGCGATGGCAATGCAGGACAGTGATAGTGCGACTGCGGCGCAGTTAGAAAAGCTTTTGCAGCAAATGGAGCAATTACAAAACCGCGTTGCAGAACTTGAAGAGCAGCTTGCCGAAGAACGTGAAAAAGAAGTCGAGAAAGAGGTTGTGATCGTCAAGCAGGATGGGGACGCTGACAACGACTCGGCAACCAGCGAAGCGGTTGCACCACGCAAGCGAATTACCAACAATACGGCGCTTGCTGCCCGCGTCGAACGTCTAGAGGAAGATGTTGAGGCCGCACAGAATGCGCCGATCAGTATTGGTGGCGCTGTGCGTGCGCAGTACGTATGGGAAGACTATAACGATGGCAACAAAGACCGCGGTGGTGACTTCGACTTTGATTTGCTCAGAATCGACTACAGTGGCTCTATTGGCGATGTGATCTTATCGGCTCAGTATCGTTGGTTCCAATACATGGAATCGGTGCAACATGCATGGGTTGGTTATAACTTCGATGAAAACTGGCAAGGCCAACTGGGCATCACCAAAGTGCCTTTTGGTATCACGCCGTATAACTCCAACAGCTATTTCTTTAGCTCAAACTTCTATGTTGGGCTGGAGGATGACCATGATGCAGGTGTGAAACTACGCTATCGCGACCCAGAATGGGATTTTGATATCGCCTTCTTTAAAAACGATGAACAAGGCGGAGTGGATGGTTTTGTGAGCAATCGCGATGACCGTTACGCTTATGATCCGTTGGGCGTTCGCTTTGAAGGTGAAGGCATTTACGATACGCCAACCCTGGCAGTAGGTGAATCAAATAGCTTCGCGGCACGTGTTGCGCGCAAATATGCCTTGGCTGACGATCGTAGCTTTGAGTGGGGCTTGTCGGGACAGTTTGGGCAAATGAATGATGGCGTCGATGACGTTGGTGACCGCAGTGCGTGGGCCGCACATGGTGTCTATTCGGTTGATCGCTGGACCTTCATGGGGCAAGTGAGTCAATACGAATATGATATGGACATGGCCAATGACGGCATTGTTGTAGGGGCCTATGCGTTCTACGACACTATTCCAAGTAAAGCGACACTTTATACGGCAAACATCGCTTACAGCATGCCGGTGAAAATCGGTCCCATCACGAACTTAACGTTTTACAACGACTATAGCTTGATGACGAACAAGCGCGGTGGTGGTGAAGACACGGTGATGAATGTCTTGGGTATGGCGGTATCGGCCGGCGGCCTTTACACCTACTTTGACTTGGTGACCGGCAAGAACCAACCGTTTATTGGTGGCTCAATGGCGGGTAATTCGCAAGAAACCAACACCCGCTTTAACATCAATATTGGCTATTATTTTTAAGTCAACCACCTGACGTTCACCGCTTGGCACTTGCCGCCAAGCGGTGAAATCAGTACAGTGAAACAATTCAAACAGTCGTTTAAGTTGAGGTCACTGTGACAACCCCATATCCGCACTTGCTTAAGCCCCTCGATTTGGGCTTTACCACGTTAAAAAACCGTGTCTTGATGGGTTCCATGCACACTGGACTTGAAGAAGAAAAGCGCGGTTTCGAGAAGCTCGCGGCATTTTATGAAGCCCGTGCGAAAGGCGGCGTAGGTCTGATCGTGACAGGCGGCATCAGTCCTAACTTTCGCGGTCGTGTACAGCCCTTTGGTTCTGAGTTGAGCCGTCCTTGGCATGTTGCGAAGCATCGCAAAATAACGGAAGCAGTACATAAACATGACAGCAAGATTTGTCTGCAGATTTTGCACACTGGGCGCTATGCCTACCATCCTTTTGCCGTAGCGCCGAGCAAGCTCAAAGCGCCGATTTCGCCATTCACACCAAAGGCAATGTCGGAACGCCAGATTTTGACCACTATTAAGCACTTCGCACGCTGTGCCAAATTAGCCCAGAAAGCTGGCTACGATGGCGTCGAGGTGATGGGCTCCGAAGGCTATCTGATCAATCAGTTTTTGTGCCCCCGTACCAACAAACGCACCGACCGTTGGGGTGGTTCCTTTGAAAATCGATCGCGCTTTGCATTAGAGATTATGAAAGCAGTGCGGCAAGCGGTGGGCGCTGACTTTATTATTATTTATCGGCTGTCGATGCTTGATCTTGTCCCTGATGGGCATGAGTACAACGAAGTGATTGCGCTCGCCAAGCAGATCGAAGCGGCTGGCGCGACATTGATCAATAGTGGCATAGGTTGGCATGAGGCGCGTGTACCGACCATCGTAACCTCGGTTCCGCGAGGTGCCTTTAGTTGGATCACCGCGAGGGTTCGTGAGCAAGTTAAAATTCCGGTGGTCGCCGTGAATCGTATTAATACACCAGAGATAGGCGAGAAAATTCTTGCTGAAGGCGAGGCCGACATGGTTTCAATGGCGCGGCCATTGCTTGCGGATGCGGACTTTGTGAATAAAGCCGCCGCTGACCAAGCGGATCGCATTAATACCTGTATTGCCTGCAACCAAGCGTGCTTAGACCACGTGTTTGAGAACAAACGGGCAAGTTGCTTGGTGAATCCGCAAGCTTGTTATGAAACTGAACTGGTGATGCCGACGGCGCAACAAACTAAGCGCATTGGCGTGGTGGGTGCTGGGCCCGCGGGGCTTGCGTTTGCCTGTTATGCTGCCGAACGCGGTCATCAAGTTCATTTGTTCGATGGCGCTGACCAGATTGGCGGGCAGTTCAATTACGCTAAACAGATCCCTGGCAAGGAAGAGTTTCACGAGACCCTGCGGTACTTTGCGAAACGTTTGGCTGATACTGGCGTCAATGTGCACTTGAACAGTCGACAAACCGCGGCGTCGTTGCTGGCTGAGAAGTTTGATGAGGTTGTTTTAGCGACTGGTGTAGTGCCGCGGCAGGTTGATTTTGTCGGCGCCGATCATGACAAAGTCCTTGGCTACCTTGATGTACTGCGTGATCATAAGGTTGTAGGCGACAAGGTGGCACTCATTGGCGCCGGTGGCATCGGTTTTGATGTCGCTGAATACCTGACCACAGCGAGCTCACCGGCGTTGAACATTCATGAATGGAACGAGATCTGGGGCGTGGACGAGGATTACCAAGGTCGTGGCGCATTAACCCAAGCAAAACCTGAGCAGACGCCACGTGAAGTGTGGTTATTGCAACGTAAGACCAGTAAAGTCGGCAAAGGCTTAGGGAAAACCTCGGGCTGGGTACATCGCGCGACGTTGAAGAAAAAGGGCGTGCATATGGTGGCTGGCGTGACGTACAAGAGAGTTGATGACCAGGGGCTGTGGATTGAGGTTGATGGTAACGAACAGTTGTTACCGGTAGACACTGTTGTGGTCTGTGCTGGGCAATTGCCATTACGTGAACTACAAGAAGCATTGCAGCAGGCGGGGCAAGCTGTGCACCTTATTGGTGGGGCTGATGTGGCCGCAGAGCTCGATGCGAAACGCGCCATCAGACAGGGTGCAGAATTAGCGGCGCGATTGTAATGCAAAGTCATCAGGTAACTTTTGCGCCGAATGCTGGCAACGACTTATACGACTTGCATTGTCATAGTCATTTTTCCGATGGTGAACTAGCGCCAGCCGAACTGGTAGCGCGCGCAGTCGACCATGGTGTGACGCACTTGGCGTTGACCGATCACGACACTACTGCCGGCATAGCGGTGGCACTGCAAGCGATTGAAGAACAGCGACTACCGTTAAAGCTCATTGCTGGCGTGGAAATAACGTGTCGTTGGGAGGCTTTTGAAATTCACCTGGTGGGCTTGAACGTTGACGTTGAACACCCCGCGTTAGTTGAATTATTGCAACAACAACAGCAGATGCGGCAACAGCGCTACGAAGCGATGCTGGCGAAGTTACACAAAGCCGGTATCGACGTTAACCCACCTCTTGCCGGCGAACTCACTATGCCCACCCGCAAGCACCTTGCTGATGCATTAGTGGCGCAGGGCTGGGTTAAAGACATCGAGACCGCATTTCGGCGTTACTTAGGAAAAGGCCAACAAGCTTATATTGCCACCGAATGGAGTTCGCTTGCTGATGCTATTGCGGCGGTGCAGGCTGCTGGAGGAAAAGCGGCCATTGCGCATCCGCACGCTTATCAGTTGAGTAATAAATGGTTACGACGCCTTTTACGCGACAGCAAAGAATGGGGCGTCGATGGCGTTGAAGTCGCCATTAGTCAGCAGCGTCCAGGTGACCGACTAGCACTCGCTACGATGGCGCGAGAAATTGGCCTCCAGGCTTCTGCAGGCTCGGATTTTCACGGCCCAAGGCCATGGCGTGAACTCGGCAAAAACCTTTGTTTACCGCCAGACACTGTGCCAATATGGAGTACATGGACACTTTCCTGATATCGAGCTAATAAAACCTATGAGTCAATACTTTGCGATTCATCCAGAAAATCCGCAGCCACGTTTGATTGAGCAGGCCGTGCAAGTTGTGAAGCAAGGCGGAGTATTGGTTTACCCGACGGATTCAGGCTATGCCATTGGTTGCCGCATCGGCGATAAGAATGCGATGGAACGTATTTGTCGCATTCGTGATATCGATAAAAACCACAACTTCACACTCATGTGCCGCGATCTGTCTGAGCTGTCGACGTATGCTCGCGTGGATAATATTGCTTTT
Organism: Pseudidiomarina sp. CB1; assembly: GCF_024752025.1. Classification (GTDB taxonomy): domain Bacteria; phylum Pseudomonadota; class Gammaproteobacteria; order Enterobacterales; family Alteromonadaceae; genus Pseudidiomarina. The sequence continues at coordinate 94,643 of NZ_JANTPU010000001.1, forward strand.
CGGCTATTGAAAAACAACACCCCTGGGCCTTACACCTTTATTCTTAAAGCCACTAAGGACGTGCCAAAGCGTTTAATGAATCCAAAGCGCAAAACCATCGGTATTCGGGTTACCGATGATCCCATCACTGCGGCTTTAGTCGCGGCACTTGGTGAGCCACTTATGTCGACCAGCTTGATTCTTGGCGATAATGATTTTGCTGAATCAGATCCCTACGAAATTCGCGAAAAGCTCGATAACCACGTCGACGGTATTATCGACGGTGAGCACCGCGGCGAGGCGCCGACCACAGTTGTCGATTTAGCGGACGGCGATATTGTTGTCACCCGAGTAGGTGCTGGCGATCCAACACCGTTTACGTTGTAAACGAGCCAGACCACCATGGACGCAAGTAACTCTTCTCCTCAACAACAGTCATTACCGCTTGGCTTTGTACGCGGGGAGCCGGTGATCGAGAAGCCTGAAGATCTCTATATTCCTCCTGACGCCCTTGAGCTTATTTTAGAAAGCTTTTCTGGCCCAATGGATTTGCTGCTGTACTTGATTCGCCGCCAGAAACTTGAAATTACCGAGTTGCCCATCCTACCTATTACCAAGCAGTACATGGAATACGTAGATATGATGAAGGAACTTAAATTGGAGTTGGCAGCGGATTATTTAGTAATGGCCGCAATGTTAGCGGAAATTAAAAGTCGCATGTTGTTGCCGCGCCCACCGGCGGAAGATGACGATGAAGTTGACCCACGCGCGGAGTTGGTCAGACGGTTGCAAGAATATGAAGCTATTCGCCAAGGCGCGAGCCATCTCGACGAACTCCCTCAGTCAGGTCGAGATCATTTTGTTGTGCATGCTGAGACGGATGCTAAAGACTACATTCAACAGCAACTGCCAGATATTGCCCTAGCAGAATTGGCGGTGGCGTTCGCTCATGCGATGGCGCAGGCAGAATTACAGCATCACCACCAAGTACAGCGCGAAAAACTTTCAACACGTGAGCGCATGAGTCGCATACTCGACATGCTGCAAACGCAAGAACGCCTGCGCTTTGCCGATCTATTCGTGGCAGCAGAAGGGAAACAAGGCGTTGTGGTTAGTTTTTTAGCGGTCCTTGAACTCGTCAAAGAAGCCCTCATTGACGTGGTGCAGGTCGATGCTTTTAGCGAAATCCATATTTCAACACGTGGACAAGTCTATGCAGAACCAACAGCTTAAACAACTTATCGAAGCTCTGTTGTTCGTCGCCGACGCACCGTTAACCGTGGCGCAGCTCTGTGACTATTTGCTGGAGCAAGGGCGAGACGCAAGCCGAAAGCAGGTTCGCGAGGTTTTGGACGAACTCGAGCAAGATTATCGCGAGCGAGGTGTTCAGTTACAGTTAGTAGCGTCGGGTTACAGATTTCAGACGCGCGCCGAATTAGGTGGTATAATTGCTGGTCTCTGGCAAGAAAAGCCGCCGCGGTATTCACAAGCCCTGTTGGAAACCCTGGCACTGATTGCGTACCGGCAGCCCATAACCCGTGGCGATATTGAAGAAATCCGCGGTGTTAGCGTTAGTACACAGATTATGAAAACCTTGCAGGAACGTGGTTGGGTTAAGGTAGTAGGGCATCGTGAGGTTCCAGGGCGACCACAACTTTACGCCACCACCAACGAGTTTTTAGATTATTTTAATTTAACCGATTTAGCTGAGTTGCCGGCGATACCTGAGCCCCCCGCAAAGACGATAAACGCTGAGACAGCGCCAAAAGAGAGTGAAAGCACCCAATGAGTGAAAAGTTACAAAAAGTACTAGCCCGTTCAGGTCATGGTTCACGCCGTGAACTGGAAACGATGATCGCGGCTGGGCGCATTAGTGTAAATGGTCAGATTGCCACTTTAGGCGAGCGCATTGACGGTGATGCGAAGGTACGCATCGACGGTCGAGAAGTCGCCATTAAGCCACCGGAAGACGTTGTTTGTCGGGTATTGATGTACCACAAACCTGAAGGTGAAATGTGTACGCGTAAAGATCCAGAAGGGCGACCTACAGTGTATGACCGCTTGCCACGTGTTCAGGGTGCGCGTTGGGTCGCTGTTGGACGACTCGATGTAAATACATCAGGGTTATTGTTGTTTACCACTGATGGCGAGTTAGCGAATCGCTTGATGCACCCCGGTCACCAAATTGAGCGTGAATACGCAGTGCGCGTTTTTGGCGAAGTCACCGACGCGATGTTACGCAAGCTGATGAAAGGTGTGCAGCTCGAAGACGGTCCAGCCGCATTTAAAGAAGTTAAACGCACGGGTGGCACGCATAGCGAAGGCATGAATCAATGGTTCCGTGTGGTTTTAACGGAAGGCCGAAACCGCGAAGTGCGGCGCTTGTGGGAATCACAAGGGGTGACCGTAAGTCGCCTGATGCGCGTGCGGTATGGCAATATTCAACTTGAACAAGGCTTACCACAAAGTGGCTGGGGCGAGTTACCACTCAACCAAATTAATTATCTGCGTGAGTTAGTAGGGCTACAGCCTGAAGAACGCACTTTTATTGACCCTCGTAAGCAAGAATCACGGCAAAAGCGCTATGCACGTGCGCGCCGTAACCAAGCAAAACGCCTACAGAACGCGAAACAACGCACACGCAAATGACCTTGTTGGCTGACTGGCAGCTGCAGGGTCCGCTGCTGGCGCTGTGGCCGTATCGAAATGATGTTTGGCGGGCCAATGCAAGGCCCGCCCAACAAGCTATTCTGCAATTATTGAATGCCGTCGCCAATCATCACGCGGTGCTTCTGGGTATTCATCCTCCGCAATTGCAAACTGCTCTTCGACAATTACCCGACGAACTCGAATGGACGCCGCTGCGATATGATGATGTCTGGCTACGCGACAGCGGCCCGCATTTTGTTCGTGAGAGCCATAATGTGCGTGCTGTGGCCGGTGAATTTGATGGTTGGCAAGGTGTCCATAGTCATTATCAGCGTGACCGTAGAGTGCCACAGCAGCTAGCGCAACGCTGTCATTCAGTACTTGGTAAACTGCCGTTTATTTTTGAAGGCGGAATGCTCAGCCATGACGGCGCTGGTACCGTACTTGTGCATGCCAAAAGCTTGCAGGGGCGCAATCCACACTGGCGTTTAAGCGAACTCGAGCGACAGTTGCAACGCGCATTCGGCTGGTCGCGAGTGATTTGGATTCAGCACGCGTTGAACGCAGATGAAACGGGTGGGCATGTTGATAATCAGATCCAGTTTATCGCTTCAGATACCATCGCCTTCGCCGGTTCTCAGCACGATCCTAAGTGGAATGCCGAAGTACAGCAGTTGCGAGAGCAAACTTGGGCACGCAATTATCGTTGGCTGCAATTACCGGATAGTCAACTCGTACACGACGACCCGGCTTTGTTTGCGGATGTGCAACGCCGGCCAGATGTTCGTGCGCGGGGCATCACGGGGAGCTTAGCGAGTTATGTGAATATGATCCGCTTACCAGGCGTGTTATTGGTGCCGCAGTTTAGCTATCGCTCATGCCAGTCGAGTAATCAACAGGCATTGGCATTGCTGCGAGATGCCCTACCTGAGCTTGCGGTCGAGTCCATCGATGCCACGGAGATGATCCGTGGCGGCGGTGGCCCTCATTGCTTGAGTTTAGTTTTGCCCAGTTAACGTAAATACCATGGAGACAGTGGCTTCGACACGTTGTTGACCGGGTAAACTAACCGAGTCCGCCATGCTCGCTTCGGCGACACGGTAGCGCACCATAGGCGCTTGTTGCGAGTTCTCCTGCAAGCTATGCACCCCGCTAATTTCAACGCCCGCAGCCGCGGCCATCTGTTCAGCTTTACTGCGCGCAGCTGCAATCGCCTGAGTGAGCGCTTGTTGGTAAAGGGCGTCAGCGTTGCTCAATTGGTAAACCGGTTCGTCAACGCGTTGCACGCCATTGTTAAGGGCAAATTCTAAAAAGCCAGAATGTTGATTGGCATCGTCAAAGTCGATAATCATTCGACGATTCACTTGATAGCCAATCAACTTCTGTTCGCCATCGCTATAACGGTGTTGCGGGTACACACGAATGGCGTGAGACTGAATCTTCGTTTCTTCGACACCGAGTTCGCTTAGTTGCTGGAGTAGCGTTCGTGTAATGCCATCTACTTCACTCTTTAAAGCGGGAATGTCCATCCCCATCCGTTCGACGTTCAAGCTGAGCTGAACCCGATCAGGAACCGCTTCGACACTGGCCGAGCCCGATACTGACAAGGTATGCTGCGGCGCTGCAGTAGCTGTAGCTGGTGGCTGACAACCGACCAAGCCAAGAGCACAAAGACCAACAAAAGCTGAACTTAAGTAACGCATAAATCTTCCTTTTTTAGCTAGATAACGCTGAGGCATTGGCGCTCAACACTTGTAATTATAGAGTGTAGACTAGTAAAAAAATTCCATGGTGAGACAAATGACACAAGCTGAAGAACAAATTCAAGCCGATGAGGTTGTGGTGCGTCTATTGGGACGCCGCGAACACAGCGCTTTGGAACTTAAACAAAAGCTTCGGCAACGCGGCTTCTCCAACGCGGTAATTGAGCAGGCCTTAGCAAAGGCGCAGGAACACGGTTGGCAGTCCGATCAGCGCTACACCGAAGTCTGGCTACGGCAAGCGTTACTCGGCGGGAATGGTTGGTTAAAAATAAAGGCCCAAGCGGCGACCAAGGGCATCGATGAAGAGCTATTACAATCAACCTTGGCGAAGGAAAATCCCGATTGGCGTGAACTCTGCTATGAGCGCTTATGCAAAAAGTTTGGTGAGCAGCCACCGCAAACGCCAAAAGAGCGGGACAAAATCATGCGGCATTTGTTGAACCGAGGATTTCGCTTTGATGAGATCAAAGCGGCGCTGGCTATGCAGTCCGATGCGTTTGCAGACTAGTCGAAAGCCGACAATCGTGGTAGTCTTGCGCGCTAAATAATCGAATTTTTCACCCCGACAAGTTGTAGTAGGAAAGTGTCCATATGAGTATGACTAGCGCGCAAATTCGTGAAGCGTTTTTGTCTTATTTTGCTGAACGAGGCCACCAACGTGTGCCCTCAGCATCATTGATTCCAGGGAACGATCCCACCTTGCTGTTCACCAATGCCGGCATGGTGCCATTTAAAGATGTTTTCCTTGGCGATGAGAAACGTGACTACAACCGAGCGACCTCGTCGCAGCGCTGTTTGCGTGCCGGTGGCAAGCACAATGACTTAGAGAATGTCGGCTATACCGCACGGCATCACACTTTCTTTGAAATGCTGGGTAACTTCAGTTTTGGCGATTACTTCAAGCGTGAAGCCATTCAATACGCTTGGGAATTCCTCACGGGTGTGTTGCAACTTCCAAAAGAAAAGCTTTGGGTGACGGTCTTTACCGAAGACGATGAAGCCTACGCTATTTGGGCCAACGAAATTGGTGTACCAGAAGACCGCATTTCGCGCATTGGCGAAAAAGATAACTTTTGGGCCATGGGTGATACTGGCCCATGCGGACCTTGCTCTGAGATCTTCTATGATCATGGCGAAGAGGTTTGGGGTGGACCACCAGGCACACCAGAAGAAGACGGTGACCGCTACATCGAAATTTGGAACCTCGTTTTCATGCAGTATAACCGTCAAGCAGACGGTACTCTTGAGCCACTGCCAAAGCCTTCGGTTGATACCGGTATGGGTCTTGAGCGGATTGCAGCGGTGTTGCAACACGTACATAGCAACTACGAAATCGACCTGTTTCAAGCGCTGATTAAGGCCGCTGCACAAATTATCGGTACTGAGGACTTAGATAGTAAATCGCTTCGAGTTATCGCCGATCACATTCGTTCATGCAGCTTCCTGATTGCGGATGGTGTGCAACCGTCGAATGAAGGCCGTGGCTACGTATTGCGCCGCATTATTCGTCGCGCAGTGCGTCACGGCAACATGTTGGGCGCGCAAGGCACCTTCTTCCATAAACTGGTTCCGGCCTTAATCGAGCAAATGGGTGTAGCCTACCCTGAGTTAGTCGACAAAGAAAAAATTATTGCTGATGCGCTGCTGCGCGAAGAAGAGCAATTTGGCAAAACCTTAGAGCGTGGTTTAGCTATTTTGCAGGATGCCCTGGATGAACTCCACGGCACTGTTATCCCAGGAGATGTAGTGTTCAAACTGTATGACACTTACGGCTTCCCGGTTGACTTGACGGCTGACATTGCACGCGAAAAAGAGCTCACCATTGACGTTGAAGGCTTCGATAAAGAAATGGCCGCTCAACGTAAGCGCGCACAGCAAGCATCACAGTTTGGTGTGGACTACAACGAGCGTTTGAAGTCGAGCCAGCAAAGTGAGTTTACCGGCTACACCGACGTTGCAGGCCGCAGCAAAATTGTCGAGCTATTTGCCGACGGTAAACCTGTGCAGCAATTAACGGCGGGGCAGCAAGGTGTTGTGGTACTCTCACAGACTCCTTTTTATGCTGAAAGTGGTGGCCAAATAGGTGACACCGGTTACTTACAGGCTAACGGCGGCGAGTTTGTCGTGAGCGATACCAGCTCTATCGGCAAAGCTATTGCGCATCATGGCCAAACTGATGTTGCGTTGCATGTAGGTGACGAAGTAACCGCACACATTGATGCCGAACGCCGCGCTGCGGTGAAGCGTAATCACAGTGCAACGCACCTTGTGCATGCCGCGTTACGTAACATTCTTGGCGAGCACGTCACCCAAAAGGGGAGCTTAGTAACGGCTGAACGATTGCGCTTTGACTTTTCGCACTTTGCCGCAGTTAGCGCTGAAGAGATTATTGCGATTGAGCAACAAGTGAACGAGCAAATTGTGGCGAATCATGAATTAACCACTGCGGTTATGCCGATTGAAGAAGCCAAACAAGCAGGTGCCATGGCGTTGTTTGGCGAAAAGTACGATGACGAAGTGCGTGTGGTGCGCATGGGAGATTATTCGATCGAATTGTGTGGCGGTACTCACGTCACGCGAACCGGCGATATCGGTAACTTCCGTATTGTCAGTGAAGCCGGTATTGCGTCAGGTGTACGCCGTATCGAAGCGGTAACAGGCCTTGCTGCCTTGCGTCATGCCCAGCAACATGAACAACTGCTACGTACGAGTGCAAGCATGTTGAAAGCGGATCTCGGCCAGGTACCTGAGCGTCTACAGCAGCAATTACAACGCAGTAAAGAGTTAGAGCGCACCATTGCTGATATGCAACAGCAGATGGCGGCTCAGGCAGGTGGAAGCTTGGTTGAACGTGCCGAAGAAATTGCTGGCCACAAAGTGATCTTGGCCGAACTTGATGGCGTAGAGAGTAAAGCCCTGCGCGGTATGGTCGATGACCTTAAAAATCAACTGGGCAGTGGCATCGTGGTCTTAGCGGTGGCCAATGACGACAAAGTAAGTTTAATTGTTGGCGTGACCAAAGACTTAACTGCTAAAGTAAAAGCGGGTGATGTTGTTAACTGTGCCGCTGTTGAAGTAGGTGGTAAAGGTGGTGGTCGCCCTGATATGGCGCAAGCCGGCGGTAGCGATGCAAGCAAGATTAGCGCAGCGCTTTCGGCCGCACAGCGGCGAATCGAGGAATTGCTGCGATAAACAACATGAGGTTGGCGGCGGTTGTTAACATTCATGCTGTCAAGGTCGAAAGTTCCTTGCTAGAATGATGGTTGCATGACAGTTGGTGATAAATCATGCACCATCATTATCAGAATTAAAATCAGGCTGGTCGTGTGGAGTTTCTCAAGGATGCCCACACATAAAAAGTAGGGAAGGAGCAGGTAACATGTTGATCTTAACCCGTCGAGTGGGTGAGACCTTAATGATCGGAGACGAGGTCACAGTCACGGTATTGGGTGTAAAAGGGAACCAAGTGCGGATTGGTGTCAATGCGCCCAAGGATGTCTCGGTACACCGAGAAGAGATTTATATGAGAATTCAGGCAGAACATCAGGATAAGTCTGACTCGTCCGAATAATGTTTTCCTGTTGCGAAAGCTGATGAGCGGTCATCAGCTTTTTTTGTCTGTAACATTCGAAAACAGCGCGTTCTGCGGGAAATTTACGCGAGATGTTCAAAATTCCCACAAACGAACCTGAATTCAGAAAAATTAATTGACATTGTTGGCTGTGCCATTAGAATGCAACGCCACAAGTAAGCGGTGAGGTGGCCGAGAGGCTGAAGGCGCTCCCCTGCTAAGGGAGTATAGGGTTTGTAGCCCTATCGAGGGTTCGAATCCCTCCCTCACCGCCATTTGTTTACAACGCGCTCGTAGCTCAACTGGATAGAGTACCTGGCTACGAACCAGGCGGTTGGAGGTTCGAGTCCTCCCGAGCGCGCCATTGTAATCAAATAACTACCGATATAGTGCGCTCGTAGCTCAACTGGATAGAGTACCTGGCTACGAACCAGGCGGTTGGAGGTTCGAGTCCTCCCGAGCGCGCCATTTCTCAGATTTATACCTTCTATAGACCTTACAAAGACTTTCATCTCTGAAAGTTGTGTTATTCTGCTTTTCAGTTACGCTTATTTTTAAGATTCAGCTGGCAGGTACACGATGCAACAACAACTCTCTGAAGCATTCACCATCATGCTAACTGGCATGATCACGGTCTTTGTTTTTCTGACCTTGTTACTGTTAGCCATGGGGTTATTGCGGCGCTTTGCCGCAACCGATGAGACGGCTCCTGCGCAGGCGCCACCAACCAAAACTCAAGCAACTGACGCACAGCGCGTAGCAGCAATCACAGCTGCCGTCCACGCCTACCGCCGCGATCACCAATAGCGAACAGCACACAACGAATAACGAACAACGAAGGGAAGGAGTCTAGCATGTCAAAGCCATTAAAACTGACGGAGCTGGTGTTACGTGACGCTCACCAATCGCTACTGGCAACACGTATGCGCTTGGACGATATGTTACCTATTGCCGAGCAGCTTGATAACGTAGGCTACTGGTCAATGGAGTCATGGGGTGGTGCAACGTTCGATGCTTGCATCCGCTATCTAGGCGAAGATCCATGGGAGCGCATTCGCGAACTGAAAAAAGCGATGCCGAAAACACCTCAACAAATGCTCTTACGTGGACAAAACTTGCTGGGCTATCGGCATTATGCTGATGACGTTGTGCGCCGTTTCGTTGAGCGCGCCAAGGAAAATGGCGTTGATGTGTTCCGCATTTTTGACGCCATGAATGATGTGCGTAATCTGCAGACCGCTATCAAAGCAGCAAAAGAAGTTGAAGGCCATGCGCAGGGAACGTTGTCGTACACGGTAAGCCCAGTGCATACGCTAGACAAGTGGGTCGCCATGGCAGAAGAGCTTGCCGATCTCGGTTGTGATTCTCTGTTTATTAAGGATATGGCTGGCTTATTGCGACCCCAAGCTGCCTATGAGCTCGTTACGGCCCTGAAAAAGGCCACTGATTTGCCAATTGCTATGCAGTGTCATGCAACCACGGGATTAAGTACTGCTACTTATCAGAAGGCAATTGACGCCGGCATCGATATGTTAGATACGGCAATTTCATCGATGAGTATGACCTATGGGCATTCGGCAACCGAAACTATTGTCGCGATGACCGAAGGCACTGAGCGCGACACCGGACTTGATCTCGACAAGCTGGAAGATATTGCCAGTTACTTCCGTGACGTACGCAAGAAATATGCGAAATTTGAAGGTTCACTCAAGGGCGTTGATGCACGTATCTTGTTGGCCCAAGTTCCTGGCGGCATGCTGACGAATATGGAAAACCAGCTTCGTGAACAGGGCGCGGTAGAAAAATTTGATGAAGTGTTAGCTGAAATTCCGCGGGTGCGCGAAGATCTGGGCTTTATTCCTTTGGTTACGCCGACATCACAGATCGTCGGAACTCAAGCGGTATTAAACGTGTTAAGTGGTGAGCGTTATAAGTCTATATCGAAAGAAACCAAAGGGGTTTTGCGTGGCGAGTACGGTGCGACTGCGGCACCGGTAAACGAAGAGCTACAGAAGCGTGTGCTTGAAGGCGCTGAGCCGATTACGTGCCGACCAGCTGACCTTATTGATGACGAAATGGAGAAGCTCACGACTGAGTTACGCGAGCACGCAAAAGAGAAGAGCTTGCGGATTGCCGATAATGAAGTCGACGACGTGCTGACTTACGCATTGTTCCCACAAATTGGCTTAAAGTATCTTGAGAATCGTGATAACCCCGATGCTTTTGAACCAATTCCGTCAGCTACCGAAGCTGAATCAGCGCCGCCGGCTGAGGCCAAAGCAGCTCCAATGCAAGGTAAGTCTGCAGCCTATAGCGTGAAAGTCGATGGTAAGTTGTTCAACGTTGAAGTTGGACCTGCGGGTACGGTTAGCGCGTCGCAACAAACGTCTACTGAAGAGGTAAAGCAGAGCAGTGGGGCAGGGAGCGCAGAAGAAGTGACCGCACCGCTTGCCGGTAACGTGTTTAAAGTGGTCGTCAAACCTGGCCAACAGGTTAGCGAAGGTGACGTTTTAATCGTCCTTGAAGCGATGAAAATGGAAACCGATATCAAAGCTGATCGGGATGGCACTATAGCTGAAGTGTACGCTAAAGAAGGTGACAGTGTTGCTGTCGGTGATGCATTGTTGACGTTGGAGTAAGTCATGGAGCGATGGATAACACTATGGCAAAGCACTGCACTGGCTGCATTTACTTGGCAGCAAGCGGTCATGATGTTGGTTGGCGCCTTGCTGCTGTATCTGGCCATCCGTAAAAAGTTTGAACCTTTATTGCTGTTGCCGATTGGCTTTGGCGCAATTTTAGCGAATATCCCACTCGCTGGCTTCACCGAGCCAGGAGGTATTCTCTATTACATCTATGTTGTTGGTATTGATACAGGCGTCTTTCCGCTGCTCATTTTTATGGGCGTTGGCGCGATGACGGATTTTGGTCCGTTGCTTGCGAACCCACGGACATTGTTGCTCGGTGCTGCGGCTCAATTTGGCATCTTTGCGACCTTATTCGGCGCGATTGCGTTAAATGCGATTCCCGGCTTCGAGTTCAGTATGCAGGACGCCGCCGCTATTGCAATTATTGGTGGCGCCGATGGCCCCACGGCTATTTTTTTAGCCTCGCGGCTGAGTCCTGAGCTGTTAGGCGCCATCGCCGTTGCTGCCTATTCCTATATGGCTTTAGTGCCGATCATTCAGCCTCCGATCATGAAGTTGTTAACGACGCAAGAAGAGCGTTCTGTGCGTATGGAGCAACTACGTCAGGTGGGGCGCCGTGAGAAAATAGTATTCCCATTAGCGGTGTTATTTTTAACGTTGTTGTTCTTACCGACGGCAACGCCATTAGTAGGGATGTTTTGTCTTGGTAACTTGATGCGTGAGGCGGGCGTGGTTGAGCGACTTAGCAAAACAGCGCAAAACGAACTCATCAATATTGTGACGATTTTTCTGGGACTCGCGGTTGGTTCAAAACTTTCAGCAAGCGAGTTTCTAACTGTCGAAACGCTCGGAATTTTAGCACTCGGCGCGGTCGCTTTTAGTATTGGTACTGCTTCTGGTGTGTTGATGGCGAAATTAATGGCACGCTTTAGTAAGACGCCAATCAATCCGCTGATTGGTGCAGCTGGTGTCTCGGCCGTACCTATGGCGGCGCGAGTCGTTAACAAAGTTGGCTTAGATGCCAATCAAAGCAACTTTCTACTCATGCACGCAATGGGACCGAATGTGGCGGGTGTGTTAGGTTCAGCAGTGGCTGCTGGTATCCTACTTGCCTTGGTAGGTTAAGGAATGGTGGAACAGGACGCTAAAATTGGCGTCCTGTTAACCACAACAACAACGTGTATACCGCAGCGATAAATAAACTTACGACTAAGATGTAAACAAAGCCTTTACGACCTTGCTTCAAGGTAAATCCATTCGCTCTTAGATAGAGCCACCACATCAGCCCAAGTACTAGTGGTATTAGAAATAAAAATCGAATCATTGGCGTTCCACCCATAGTTTTAAATCGGTTGCGGCAAGCTGTGCCTGCTCTAACATGGGGCGCAGGCGGGTAATATGGTCTGCGACCTGATCAAGTTCAGCATTCTTCATCGCTGCCTCTAATTGTGTAGCAAGTTTTTCGATCCCCAATAAGCCAAGGTTTGCGGCCGAGCCTTTCAGGGTGTGAAAATAGCGTCGAGCTTCCTCGTGCTGACCTTTACTCAGAAAATCGACGACCCGTTGCGGCGCTTCTTGATAACTCCCATGGAGGCGCGCAATCAAATCGACGTACAGCTCAATGTTATGATTGAGACGTGTCAACGCACTTTGAAAATCGATGTCATGATGATTAGGGTAGCGTCGCTTCTTGTCAGTCATGGGATTGGGAGCTTGCGAAGTTGGCTCAATTTGGCGGTCGCGGCGACACCACTTTTTCACCGTCGCTTGTAACTTTGCTTCATCGATGGGTTTCGCCAAGTGATCTTGCATGCCTGCCGCAAGTGATTGTTCAATGTCTTCGCTGGCACTGTTTGCGGTCATGGCAATGATCGGGAGCTGCTCGTACGAAAAGCGTGAGCGGATTTCACGTGTTGCTCTATAGCCATCCATGATTGGCATTTGAATGTCCATAAAGACGATACCATAGGCGTGTTGCTCGACGAGCTCGATGGCTTCACGGCCATGCTGGGCAATATCGACTTGCAGCCCCAAATGTTCAAGCATCTCCTTGGCAATATGTTGATTGATATCGTTGTCTTCAACCAATAACACGCGAGTGCCTTGCAACTCTTGCCAATAGTCGTCCGCTTGTTCGGTGTGGCGTTGGGAATAGAGCGCTAATACGGAACTAAGCTCCCGTACCACGGCGTGACTTGTATACGGCTTTAGTAGATGGCCTTGGACACCATATTCGCGCGCCTTATCAATGAGCTCAGTGGCATGGTAGCTGGTCGCTAAAATGCATTTGGGTGACGCTGGATGTTGCAAAAGACGTTGGCAGAGCTCAAGTCCACTCATGCCGGGGAGTTGCCAATCAATGATAGCAGCCGTGAAAGGCTTTTCTTGGTGCTTGCTGAGGGCATCTTCAGCAGTGCGAAAGCTGACAACGTCAATCTGTAAACTGCGCAATAAGTCGTTGAGCATTTCACGCGTGGTGAGGTTGTCTTCGACAATCATGATGCGTTTACCGGCAAGTTCCGGCAGCACCGATAACGGAATCCGTGGTTGCTGGGGCTGCTGCAACGGCAGTTGCAGTTCGATGAAAAAGGTAGTGCCTTGCCCTTTACTGCTGGTAACGCCGATACCATGTTCATTCATGAGTTTGACGATGCGTTGGCTGATGGCAAGACCTAAGCCGGTGCCCCCGTATTTACGCGTTGTCGAGGTGTCGGCTTGGGTGAAGGCTTGAAATAGCTTATGCCGTTGCTCTTCGTCCATCCCAATACCGGTATCGGTCACCGATAGTCGTAAAAACAAATGGCTATCGGTTTGATCAAGCTTGGTAACCGAAACAACGACTTCGCCGTGTTCAGTGAATTTAATCGCGTTACTGACTAAATTAACCAGCACTTGATTCAGTCGAAGTGGATCGCCGACCAGTTGCGTGGGTAAATTGGGCGGTAAATTGATAATGAATTCTAAATTTTTATCATGCGCGCGATAGGCAAAGAGGTCAGCGAGGTTGCGCAGGACTTCTTCTAAATCAAATGGAATCGATTCGATGGCAAGTTTATTGGCTTCTAGCTTCGAGAAATCCAGTAAATCATTGATAATTCCCAAGAGTATCTTTGACGATCCTTCAATTGATTTTAAATACCCTCGCTGCTTATCATTCAACTCAGTTTTCAGACACAGTTGCGTCATCCCCAAAATAGCATTGATCGGGGTACGAATTTCGTGACTCATATTGGCCAAAAATTCACTTTTGGCTTGGTTCGCAGCCTCAGCAGATGCAATCGCTTGCTTTAGTTCTGCTAAATCTCTCGGGCTGTTCTCGTTATCGGCCATGCGGTTCCAGTCATCGTAAAGGTTGCTAAATATCATGCCACGGGCGCATGCATTCGCCAAATTATCTCATGATCATGGACGTTTGTGGTCAGAAACAGTAAGCTTTGCAACATCTAACCCCGATGTAGCCAAAGGCAGGACTGAGTTTGCAAAAAACACTGTTGAAGTCGCTCGAGCACTTGCAATCAACCGCGGATGAGAAGGCAGTGAAGGGCATCCAGCGTGGAATCGAGCGTGAGTGTCTTCGTATTACTCCGGAAGGGCGTTTAGCGCCAACCACGCACCCTATCGAGTTGGGTAAAGCGTTGACGCATCCGCATATCACCACTGATTATGCTGAGATGCTACTCGAGTTTATTACGCCCGTGGCAACGGATATTCAGGTCACACTTGATCAACTGACCGACATCCACAGCTATACCTACCGTTATATGGGTGATGAATTGATGTGGCCGCTAAGTATGCCGTGCTTTGTTGGCGACGAAACCGACATCCACATTGCGCGTTATGGGAGTTCTCACAGTGGTCGTATGAAGAACTTGTATCGCCGTGGGCTGACGTACCGTTATGGTGGAGGTATGCAGATTATCGCCGGTGTACATTTTAACTTCTCGGTACCACAGGCGATGTGGCAAGCGTTGGCAGCGCAGGATGGCGTTGAACCCTCAGCGGATTATATCTCTAAGCGCTACTTCGGTTTAATTCGTAACTACAAGCGCGTGTGCTGGGTGATTCCCTATTTGTTTGGCGCTTCGCCAGCGATTTGTCAATCATTCCTCAAGCATGCCGATAGTACTATTGAGCTGAAGTCTTTAGGCAAAGGCACGGTTTACCGCGAGTATGGTACGTCATTGCGAATGAGCGACTTAGGTTACACCAATAAAGAGCAGGCCGACCTGCAAATTACCTATAACTCACTTGAAGATTACGTCACGCGTTTACGTCGTGCAATTACCACACCGTCGCAACGGTTTGGCAAAATTGGTGTAAAACAGCAAAACGCACACGGTGATACTGACTATTTTCAGTTGAACAGCAACATTTTGCAGATTGAAAACGAGTTTTACTCACCGATCCGTCCTAAGCGTGTCGCGCAAAACGGTGAAACGCCTACTCAAGCGTTAGAACGAGGTGGTGTTGAGTACATCGAGGTGCGTGCACTGGATGTCAATCCGTTTAGCCCTGTTGGGATCACGGCGGAGCAAATTCGGATGCTCGATCTGTTGTTGTTGTATTGCTTGCTTAATGACAGCCCAGAACTCGATTGGGATGCTCAACAACTTACCGAAAAGAACTTTAATAAGGTTGTACTCGATGGACGTAACCCGCGTTTGACGTTAAATGACAACGGTTATGATCGTCCTATTAGCGATTGGTTAGAAGAGTTGTTCGCTGACCTGCAGGCTCTTGCTCGGTTCATGGATCAAGGGGACGACAACGCTTATAGCGAAACGGTTGCCGAGCATTATCAAATGGTTCTTAATCCGGAACTAACGTTGTCTGGACGTATGCTGGCGCTGATGCGCGACGAAAATGTGGATAACAGTCATCTAGGTATGCGCTTAGCACGAGCTTACCAAAAAGAGTTGCAGGCACCGCTGAAATATTTCAGCGAGGCCGATTTTGCTACGTGGACACAGGCCTCGATTGCTGAGCAAGAGGCGCGCGAGCAGCATGACCAAGGGACCTCGTTTGATGCTTTCCTTGATGATTATTTTGCTAAGGCGAAGTGTACAGCGGCGGAGTGTGAGAAGTAATGAAAAAGTGGCAATCACTTACGGTAGCAAGCGCCATGGTGATGGCGCTGTCGGGTTGTGCGTCGGCGCCACCGGAGCAGCCGGAAGATTTGTGCGAAATTTTTTATGAAAAACCTGATTGGTATGATGCTGCGGCTGAAATGCGCGAACGTTGGGGCGTGCCGATTCAAATTCCAATGGCAATGATGTACCAAGAAAGCTCATTTAAACATGACGCCGTGCCACCAAGAGATTACCTGCTATGGATCATTCCATGGGGGCGAGTGAGTAGTGCTTATGGTTATTCACAAGCAAAGACGCCAACCTGGGATGACTATGAGCGAGAAACTGGCAACAGTTGGGCTTCGCGCGACTCGTTTGAAGACGCTATTGACTTCATGGGGTGGTTCATTGATAAAAGCCACCGTTTGAACGGTGTGTCGAAGTGGGACGCTTACGGGCTCTACTTAAACTACCATGAAGGTTGGACGGGCTATAAACGTCAGACCTATCGCTCCAAAGCTTGGCTGATGCGAACGGCCGAACGCGTAAAACAGCGCGCCGGTGTTTATGGCGCGCAATTACGTCGTTGTGAAGAGGACCTCAAGAAAAACTGGTTTTTGGATCTGTTCTTCTAGGGCGTTCAACTAAACAAATTTTGTTGTTCTTGATGGTGTGACTCGTGAGGCAAGAAGCGCACTTGTTTGACCATGCTTTCGCTGCTCT
Organism: Pseudidiomarina sp. CB1; assembly: GCF_024752025.1. Lineage (GTDB taxonomy): Bacteria > Pseudomonadota > Gammaproteobacteria > Enterobacterales > Alteromonadaceae > Pseudidiomarina. The sequence continues at coordinate 111,045 of NZ_JANTPU010000001.1, forward strand.
CGACGATTTCTAGCGCGTAACCTTCGATGCGCAAGCATAAAGGTTGCTGCGGAATATCGCCTAGCCACTCAATAATTAAGCCGCTCACTGTTTTGGGTCCATCAGTGGGCAGCTCCCAATTCATTTCTTTATTGAGTTCACGAATGTTAGCGGTACCTTCCACCACAATTGAGCCATCTTCTTGCGCCGTGACCGTTTCACTTGGCGCCGGCGTAATATTTGTGGTGAAGTCGCCAACAATCTCTTCGAGGATATCTTCGAGGGTTACCAACCCTTGAATATCGCCGTATTCATCAACGACAAGGCCAATACGCTCTTTGTTGTGCTGAAATTTTAGTAACTGCACGTTAAGCGGTGTGCCCTCAGGAATGAAGTAAATTTCGCGGGCAGAGCGAATGAGTTCTGCTTTATCCGTTTCGCTATTGGTTTTCGTCACAATTTGCATGATGTCGCGAGCATGTAAAAAACCAATGGCATCATCGATTTCACCACGGTAAAGCAACAGGCGTGTGTATTGCGCTTGCGAAAGTTGCTTTATGATTGACTTGATATCGTCTTGTACGTCGATCCCGCTAATGTCCGCACGGGGGATCATGACATCCTCAACCGTAACCTTTTCCAGATCTAAAATGCTGAGCAGCATGTCTTGGTGGCTGCTCGGGATCATTGATTGTGCTTCGTTGACCACCGTGCGTAGTTCTTCTGAACTTAACGCATCTTGCCCCATGGTGGTGTTAGGGTTCACGCCTAACAGGCGCATGAAACCATTAGTGATAAAATTCACCGTAGCTACGAATGGATACATGATCGTCAGCAACGGTTTAAGAATGATAGAGCTCGGAAAAGCGACTCGCTCAGGATGTAAGGCGGCGATGGTTTTCGGGGTTACTTCGGCAAAAATCAAAACAATGATGGTTAAACCAAAGGTAGCAACCACAATCCCAGCGTCACCGAACCAGCGAAAGCAGAGGACCGTGGCGATGGCCGAAGCACCGATGTTGACCAAGTTATTGCCTATCAGGATCAGGCCAATCAGACGATCGGGCCGATCAAGCAAATACTGCACGCGTTTGGCGCCAGCGTGGTCTTGTTGTGCGAGGTGACGCAGGCGGTAGCGGTTGACCGACATCATGCCAGTTTCCGAACCTGAAAAATACGCCGAGAGAAACAGTAGTAACCCTAAAATAATGAGCAGGGTCGACGTGGCTATCTCGTCCAAGAAGGTTACCTATATTGATTACTTGAATGCCTAATTTAATGAGATGGTCAGACAAGTCAAGTTTGAATTAACTCAGCAATACGTCACGGACGAAGCGGCTACCAAAATAGCCAAGACTGAGGAGGATACTGGCGACGACGCTAGCAATGACCAACATACGACCACGCATGCCTTGTACGCGATGTAAGACAACAATGGCGAGGTAGATCAACGCCGCGATAGAACTAAGAATCGTTTTGTGAGCCTGCCCTTGGGCAAACATGTCATCGAGGAAGACAAAGCCGCTAGCAATTGCGACAAAAAGCAACAAGGTCCCGCTGCTTAACAGGCGGAAAAAGTATTTTTCGACCACCATCAAGGGCGGAAGGTAGTTCGATAATACATTCATCCGGTGGTTTTTCAGCAGATAATTAAGATACAGCAATTGCACTGCATAGAGTGTCGCTAACATTAAAATTGCGTAGGCAAGTAGGCTCAGAATAATGTGGATCGCGAGACCATGAGTGTTGGCAATACTCGCACCCCAATGGGCCGGACTGAGCGCTAAGATAAGACAGCTGACTGCGGCGAACAAATAAATAACCGGACGTAGCACAAGTCCGCTGTTAGGTTGCACTTTTAGAAAAGAGAGCAACGCCAGTAAAAAAGCAACGACGCTTAAGCTGCTCGCTACATTAAGGTGGTCAAAGCCATCGCTGGCCAAATACCATGCGAGCAGTGCACCGTGACTGACGACTGCAGCTAATGCTACCCAGCTGATCAATGTGGTCGACGAGTCTTTATGCGCCAACTGACGCCAGAGGAGTCCAGCGCTGACAATGTACAAAACTAAGGTAAGAGCGAGCAGGCCTAGCATTATCGTTTCCACAGGTTAAATGATGTAACTTCCTGACTTGAAAGCTCAAGTATATGCATTGTGCCAGAGAAACCCAATAGGATCGGGAAACTTTGCTTGAATTACGTTATAATCGCCGCCAGATTATCTCCAGCTAGCAGTAGATGGACAACAACCGATGTTTGAGAATTTAAGTGAACGCCTCTCGCAGTCGTTAAAAAATATCAGTGGTCGTGGGCGTCTAACCGACGACAACATTAAAGACACCTTACGCGAAGTACGCATGGCCTTGTTGGAGGCGGATGTGGCGTTGCCAGTGGTGCGCGAATTTATTAAGCGCGTCAAAGAGCGAGCGGTGGGCACTGAAGTCAATAAAAGCCTAACCCCTGGGCAAGTATTCCTGAAAATTGTTCAGCAGGAACTTGAGCATGCGGTGGGTGAAGGCAATGTGCCGTTGAACCTAGCCACGCAGCCGCCGGCGGTTATTTTGATGGCAGGCCTGCAAGGTGCCGGTAAAACCACCAGTGTAGGTAAGCTGGCGCGCTACTTGCGTGAACGGCAGAAAAAGAAAGTGTTGGTGGTGTCGGCTGACGTTTATCGTCCAGCGGCCATCAAGCAGTTGGAAACCTTGGCGAATGAAGTTGAAGTCGAGTTCTTCCCTTCGAGCACGGAGCAAAAGCCGGTAGCGATTGCCGAAGCGGCAATCAGCCATGCACGGAAAAAATTCATCGATGTGGTGCTAGTCGATACCGCCGGGCGCACGGCTATCGATGATGCCATGATGGCCGAAATTAAAGATTTGCATGCTGCCATCAATCCGGTTGAGACCTTATTCGTGGTTGATGCGATGACCGGTCAAGACGCTGCGAACACGGCGCAGGCTTTTAATGAAGCACTGCCGTTAACCGGTGTTATCTTGACCAAAACTGATGGTGATGCCCGTGGTGGTGCAGCGTTATCGATTCGCCACATTACCGGCAAACCGATTAAGTTTTTGGGGGTCGGTGAAAAAAATACTGCATTAGAGCCGTTCCATCCTGAACGTGTGGCATCACGTATTCTTGGCATGGGCGATGTGCTGTCGTTGATTGACGAACTTGAGCAAAAAGTCGATCGCAGCAAAGCAGAAAAAGTCGCTAAGAAAGTCATGAAAGAGGGTAAGTTCTCACTCGAAGACTTTCGTGAGCAATTGGCGCAAATGCGGGATATGGGCGGCATGATGGGCCTCATGGATAAGTTGCCAGGCATGGGCAAGATGAGTGCTCAAGTGAAAGGTCAAATGGACGACAAGATGACAGTGCGCATGGAAGCTATTATTAGTTCCATGACACTTAAAGAGCGTGAGTTCCCTGATTTAATCAAAGGCTCACGTAAACGCCGTATCGCTGCCGGTTCGGGTACTCAGGTACAAGACGTCAATCGTTTGTTGAAGCAATTTCTGCAGATGCAGAAGATGATGAAGAAAATGAAAGGCGGCGGCATGGCGAAGATGATGCGAAGTATGGGCGGAATGGGCGGCAAAATGCCTCCGGGAATGTTCCCCAAACGCTAGAGAATACTTGCATTCGACGGAAAAATCGGTAGAATTGCCGGGCTCTTCGACCCCGGTCGGAGATTTTTCTATTTATTTAACATTATAAAACTGTATCGAGGAACGTAATGGTAACCATTCGTTTACAACGCGGCGGCGCTAAAAAGCGTCCATTCTACCAGATGGTAGTAACCGACAGTCGCAATGCCCGCGACGGTCGTTTCATTGAAAATGTAGGCTTCTTCAACCCGTTAGCGCGTGGTCAAGAAGAGAAACTACGTGTTGATCTTGAGCGTGTAGAGCATTGGGTCGGTCACGGCGCAACTGTATCTGAGCGCGTAGCTAAGCTTTTAAAAGATGCGCGTAGCGCAGCTTAATTCTGCTTAATTTAATCAACGTTGGTAGTGAAGTAACGATGAAGCAACCTGTAGAACATGTCGTCATTGGCCAGTTAGGCGCAGTGTATGGGGTCAAGGGTTGGCTAAAAATTCAGAGTTACACTGATGACGTTGAAGCCATTTTTAATTATCACCCTTGGCAGATTCGTAAACAGGGTAAAGTGCAAGAAGTTCAAGTCGAGGAATGGCGTCGACATAATAAAGGACTGATTGCCAAGCTGGTAGGTGTAGAAGATCGCGACGCTGCGCATTTAATGACTGGTGCAGACGTGATCATCGAAGCTGAGCAGCTGCCTGAGTTGCCAGAGGACGAATTTTACTGGCGTGACCTCATTGGTATGACTGTAGTGAATACTGACGGTTATAACATGGGTACGGTTGACCAGTTAATGGCCACAGCATCGAATGATGTGATGGTGGTGAAAGCGAACAGTAATGATGCGTTTGGTCGCTCAGAACGTTTGATTCCGTTTATTCAGAGTCAGTACGTTCAAGAAGTCGACAAAGCAAACAAACGTATTGTTGTGGATTGGCCGTCGGACTTTTAATGGCTGGGAAACTACAGGTAGGCGTGATTACGCTGTTTCCTGAAATGTTCCAAGCAATTACCGACAACGGTGTTACGGGTAGAGCGGTACGCGAAGGGCTGTTAGCTATTCAACTAACCAACCCACGCGATTTTACTCACGATAAACATCGCACCGTTGACGACCGCCCCTATGGCGGTGGACCTGGTATGTTGATGATGGTGCAACCGCTCACTGATGCGATTGCTGCCGCAAAACAACAACTAGGGGCCGATACCAAGGTGATGTATTTGTCACCTCAGGGTCGCAAGCTTGATCACGCGGGTGTGCAAGAATTGGCACAACGTGACAAGTTCATCTTAATTGCCGGTCGCTACGAAGGCATCGATGAGCGCGTAATAACGCGGCATGTTGATGAAGAATGGTCGATTGGTGATTACGTGTTAAGCGGGGGCGAGTTGCCTGCCATGGTCATGATTGACAGTGTGGCACGCTTAGTTCCTGGAGTGCTTGGGCACCAAGACTCAGCAGAAGAAGATTCTTTCGCTGCCGGCTTGTTAGATTGTCCGCACTATACACGACCAGAAGTTTTAGATGGTGAGGGGGTACCACCAGTATTACTGAGTGGTAATCATGAACAAATAAGACGCTGGCGTTTGCAGCAGGCTCTAGGTAGAACCTGGTTGCGACGTCCAGAAATGTTAAACAACCTAGCTCTGACTGACGAGCAGCAACAGCTTTTGGATGAATTTATTCATCAATACCAAGCCGACGCTGATGCGGGTAGTTAATCTAGGCAAGTGAGGCTAACATGGCAAAAGTAAGTCAAAATTTGATCAAAGCGATCGAAGACGAACAAATGAAAACCGACCTTCCGGACTACGCACCGGGCGATACAGTGGTCGTTAATGTTAAAGTTGTTGAAGGTAACCGTGAGCGTGTTCAGGCATTTGAAGGCGTGGTTATCGCTAAGCGTAATCGTGGTTTGCACTCTTCATTCACGGTTCGTAAAGTATCAAATGGTGAAGGCGTTGAGCGTACTTTCCAAGCGCACAGCCCAATCATTGATAGCATTAAAGTGAAGCGTAAAGGTGCGGTACGTCGTGCTAAGCTTTACTACTTGCGTGAGCGTTCAGGTAAATCTGCACGTATCCGTGAGAAGCTGTCTTAAGATCAGCTTTGATCTGAAAAAAACCCGCCGCTGGCGGGTTTTTTTATGCCTAAAATCAGGCACAATGTAAGCTCGAGAGAAGTAAGGAGTCGAAGATGTCTGACGCTGCAGTACCGAATGACCCAGAGCAACGCCTACAGCAATTGCGTGAAGCAATTGATGAATCCGATAATGCGTTATTGCAGCTGTTACAACGGCGTCGTCAGCTCGCCGCCGAAGTTGGGACCGTAAAGCGTAGTATCGGGCAACCGCTATTCGTACCTGAACGCGAAGCGAAGCTTATCGCTGCGCGTCGTGCTGAAGCTGAAGCTATTGGCTTATCGCCTGACCTGATCGAAGACGTACTGCGGCGTGTGATTCGTGAGTCCTATCAGCAGCAACAAGCTGCTGATGTTCATCTCGAAGACAAAAACATCGTCGTCATTGGTGGTTACGGTGCGCTCGGAGGCTTGTTTGCGGAGCGATTTCGTGAGGCTGGTGCCCGCGTGCACTGCATCGGCGAAGGCGAACAAGCTCAATTAGCGGCTGCGTGTAGTGATGCTGATCTGGTATTGGTCAGTGTTCCTATTGCAGTGACCACCAGTGTCATTAATAACCTTCCAAAATTGCCAGCGCATTGTATTTTAGCTGACGTCACCAGTGTCAAAGCTAAACCTTTGCAAGCGATGTTGACCCAGCACAAGGGACCTGTGGTTGGCCTCCATCCGATGTTTGGCCCACAAGTCGCAACACTTGCGAAGCAGCTCATTGTGGTCACCGAGGGGCGCATGTCGTCTGCTTATCAGTGGTTATTAGATACATTAATTCGCTGGGGAGCGCAGTTGTACCAAACCACAGCCGAGCGACATGATGAAGCCATGGGTTTCATCCAAGTGATGCGGCATTTATCAACGTTCGTCTATGGCGCGCATTTGGCCGGCGAGAAAGCCGACTTACAGGAACTTCTCGATCTGAGCTCGCCAATTTATCGCTTGGAATTAATGATGGTTGGCCGGCTATTTGCGCAGAATGCTGACTTGTATGCCGACATTATTTTGGCTCATCCGGAAAACTTCGCCATGATGCGTAGGTACTTAGATACCTTTGCGCAGGTGCTTGAGCAACTTGAACAGGGCGATAAGTCAGGTTTCGTCAGCAAATTTGCTGAAATAAGTGACTATTTTGGTGAATTTTCGCAGAAGTTCCTCGAAGATAGCCAACGTCTACTCGCTAGTGCCGGCGATGCGCATCAGCTCAGCAACGTCGCTCGGCGCTAATGGTTTTTGCAATAGGGTGTTGATACCAGCTGCTTCACATTCGTCGCGGAAGTCGCTTGGGTTATGACCCGAGATCATAGCGGTCACTGGCGTTTTGTCACCCAACTGTTCATGCACTTTGCAATAGAGTTCGACCCCGTTAAAGTCGGGTAGCTCATGGTCGAGTAGAACGAGATCTGGGCGTTTATTTAGAATAAGTTCGAGCGCTTCCTGACCACTTTGAGCCGTACTGATAGAGGCCTCAGGAAAGTGACCGAGCATCGCTTTCATGACTTCGAGCGAGATAAGGTCGTCATCGACAATCACAACATGAGTCTGTGTATTCGTCATAAAACCTCCCCCAAAAACGTTGTTTGCTATTCGCTGTTTGCTGTTCGAAAATACAGTTTAAAGCACCAAACAGCAAACATTAAGCGGTGGATAACGAAAAAGGTCACGCAATGAAAATTTGGGATAGTTTTGTACGCGGTTATCATTGGTTACTGGTCATTGCGATTGCCGGATTGTGGTGGACTGCGGAACAAGGGTATATGGACTGGCATATGCGGATAGCGCTTGCGGTAGGGGCGTTACTGCTTGCCCGCGTAGTATGGGCCCTGATTGGAAGTGAAAACGCACGGTTTACTGCCTTTGTGCATAGGCCGCAAAAGGTGGTTGAACACCTTAGAGACTTACAACGCAAAAATTACCAACCGACTGCGACCCATAATCCAGCCGGAGGTTGGGCGGTGTTGTTGATGTGGGCGTTGTTGTTCGTGCAAGTAACGACAGGTCTATTCGCGACTGATGAAATTTTCTTTTCCGGACCTCTTGCCAGCCTTGTCAGCAGTTCTACGCAGGGGCAATTGACCGATCTGCATGAAATCAACTTCAATGTGCTACTCACCGTTATCGCATTACATGTGTTGGCGATTTTGCTTTACCGTATGAAAGGCGTGAACTTACTGAGCGCCATGGTGCATGGCAAGCGACAAAATGTACGGCCACCGCGGTTAGTGAATGGTCTTTTCGGCTGGACACTGGCCGCTGTGATAGCAGCCAGTGCTTACTACTTCTGGTGGTGAGGTGAGGACGTTAGTCCTTATATTGATCGTGGCACCCTTTGCAATTTTTGGCGGCGGTCATAAAAGCTGACCGCATTTTATCTTGATCGCCCGAGGCAGCGACAGCAGCGAGTGAATTTGCATCGACTTGCAGTTGTTGGGTGCGTTCTTGAAAGTCTTCCCAGTTATCCCAGATGGCTGGAAGTGCATCGGTGTTGTTGCCAGGCATTGCACCTTCTTGGCTAAAGCCAACCCATGGCACTGATGCCAGCGCTGCAAATGTCTCGGCACGCTCGGCGAAAATGGCAGCATCGAACGGCATATCACCTTTCAGCATGTCGCCCATGTAGGCGAAGTTATTTTGCATAACTGAGAGCGCTTTTTGTCGGTACTCCACAGCTTTGTCGGCGTCATTAAACGCATGTTGGGCAATGACTGCGGTGCTTGCTAAAAGCGCAGCAGCAACGGTAATTGTTTTTAGGCTGTTGGCAAACATAAAAGAACTCCTGTTGAAATGGTAGGTTAAGTGAGCTTATGACTAGCATACAACGCTTTACCGATTGAACTAAGCTGTTTGTCCCTTATTGCATTGCACTCAACGCATGAATCCACTTACTGTAAGCAAGAAAGTAACTGATTTAAACCCAAAACTTAAACTGCAGAACAACCTATCAAAGGGGATGCCGATGATTAGCAGTAACCGCCTCAGCAAGTTGGCGGTAGCGATGTGTGCCGCACTACCAGTGTTGGCAAGTGCCTCGCAGACCACAACTGTGCAAGGGTTGCATGACAACTCATCAACATTTGTCGCATTACAAAATGCGACCATCATTACCGAACCTGGTCGTAGCATTGAAAATGCGACCCTCGTGATTCGCAACGGTAAAATTGAGCGCATTAATGAAAATAACCGTGCCCCAGAGGGCGCTCGGGTAATTGATTTAACTGGGCATACGATTTATCCAGGCTTCATCGATGCGTATAGCAATTATGGGGTGCCTGCGCCGAAAAAAGAGCAGCAGGGACCATGGTTCTCGACCCGTCCTGAGTACAATAACAAGCGTGAGGGCGGTAATGCAGCGAATGATGCTATTCATGCGCAACAACGCTGGGTCAGTGCCGCAGCAACCGATACTAAAGCTGCAAAAGATTATATTGAACAGGGCTTTACCGCCGTGCAAAGTGCTCGTTTAGATGGCATTTTTCAGGGACAAGCCGTGACGTTATCATTGGCTGATAAAATCGCTAATGATGTTGTTTACAACGCTGAAAGCCGCCATTTTGGCTCTTTCGATAAAGGGACATCACAACAGCAGTACCCGAACTCATTAATGGGCTCTATCGCTTTGATCAGACAAACGCTGTCTGACGCCAATTGGTATGAGCAAGCGTATGGTAAGGACGCCTACAACGGCCCGGTAGAGTACAATGCTGCCTTGGCTGAGCTCGGACCGATTGAGCAAGAAGGTATGGTCTTTGCGGTGAGTGACGACAAATCCTTATTACGTGCGCACTCAGTGTTGAGCGAGTTTGAGGTACCCGTCACTTTTGTGGGCTCGAATTATGAATATGCCCGACTAGACGCCGTAAAAGCGACGCAAGCCAAGCTTATTTTGCCGTTGAACTTCCCTGCTGCTCCAGAAGTTTCAGGGGTCAACGATGACTTAGATGTTGAGTTGGCGGATTTACGTCACTGGGAGCGAGCCCCGGGCAATGCTGCAGCATTGGCTGCTGCTGATATCGACTTCTCATTTACCTTGCACCAGTTGAAGAAGGCGGGCGATTTTTGGCCTAACCTCCGCAAAGCAATTCAACATGGTCTTGATAAAGAGCAGGCGTTGGCGGCATTGACTACTATTCCTGCGCAGATCGCGGGGGTTAGTGATAAAGCAGGTAAATTAACGCCAGGTTACATGGCGGACTTCGTGATTGCCGAAGGTGATCTTTTCACCGATGGCACCATTAAGTCGGTTTGGCTGCAAGGTGCAGAAAACGAATTAGCGCCGTTGCGCAAAGCCGACTTCGCCGGAACCATTGTCACGGAGCTTGGCGGACAAGAATTGCGCTTTGAACTTAAGGGCACTGATCGGGTAAACGGCGCTCTGGAAGTAGGCGGCAATAGCCACAAGTTGCGCTCGGTGCGTCGCGATGATGCCACATTGAGTTTTGTCGTAGACGCTGAACTGAACGGCGCGCAGGGTGTTTGGCGGGTACAGCTCGAACAAACTGCTGAACAAGCCTATGCCGGCGTGGCGGTTGGACCGCAAGGTCAAGAGCTTGCCTTCTCGGCTAGCCGCGCAGAAGCAGCAGTTGAAGACGTCGCCGAAAGCACAGACGCCGCTGCGGTAAACTATGTCAGTCGTTTGACCTATCCGAACGTTGCCTATGGTCTAGATGGCCTACCACCTCGGCAAAACTTACATATCAAGAATGCGACGGTTTGGACCGCTGACGATGATGGCGTACTCGAAAATACCGACATTCTTGTGCGTGACGGAGAGTTCTACCGCCTTGGTCAAGATCTTCGCACCCCATCGGGTTACGAGGTCATTGATGCTACTGGCTTGCACGTCACGCCTGGAATTATCGATGAACACTCGCACATCGCCATTGACCGTGGTGTGAATGAGGGCTCTGAAGCGATTACCTCAGAAGTTCGCATTGGTGACGTGGTGAACCCAGATGATGTTCACATCTATCGTTCATTGGCTGGCGGTACCACCATGGCGCAATTGTTGCACGGCTCCGCCAATCCGATTGGCGGACAAGCGCAGGTCATTAAACTGCGCTGGGGGGCAACAGCTGATCAAATGAAGTTTGACGCTGCGCCGCCGTCGATTAAGTTCGCGCTCGGCGAGAACGTTAAACAAAGTCGTTATCCTTCGTGGTTAAGTACGCGTTATCCGCAAACACGCATGGGTGTCGAAACCTTAATGCGTGACGGCTTCACTGCGGCGCTTGAATACCGTGAACGAATGGAAGCGTATAAGAAGCTTAGTCGCAGCGAGCGGGCAAAAACTGCACCACCGCGCCCGGACTATCGCTTGGAAACGCTACTTGAGATTCTCGACCGTGAACGGTTTGTTCATGCACATAGCTACGTGCAATCCGAGATTCTGATGTTGCTGCGTTTAGCGGAAGATTTCAATTTCACGCTAACCACCTTCACGCACATTTTAGAGGGTTATAAAGTTGCTTCTGAAATGGCTAAACATGGTGCTGGCGGCTCGTCATTTGCGGATTGGTGGGCGTATAAATTCGAGGTCTATGATGCTATCCCTCACAACGCTTGCTTAATGTCCGAGAAGGGCGTGTTAACCAGCATTAATTCGGACAGTAACGATTTGCAACGTCGTTTGAACACAGAAGCTGCGAAATCCGTCACTTACTGTGGCATGGATGAACATGAAGCTTTAAAAATGGTGACATTGAATCCAGCGAAACAGCTTAAAATCGATGACTATGTCGGTAGTATCAAAACCGGCAAGCATGCTGACTTCGTGATCTGGAACAACCATCCGTTAAGCTCGTATGCGCGGGTTGAGCAAACTTGGATCAATGCGCGTAACTACTTTAATCGCGAGCGTGACCAAGAGCTGCGTGCCGACTTGCAAGCCGAAAAACAAGCGCTGATGCAAAAAGTACTTGCTGATCCGAACGCCAGCAATGGCGACAGCAATGGTTACAAACGCGAACAGCCAGCTTGGCACTGTGATACCGAACACGATACCTGGCTTGGCACATTTACGGCCCATAGCCACGGAGGACACTAATCATGAAGAAATTATTAACCGCCGTAGCAGCGGCAACCGTAACGCTGTCTGTTGCCGCACACGACATCGTGCCGGGTGAAGCGCAACAGCAACCCATCTTACTGCAAAATGGTACTTTGCATACGGTGACCAATGGCGTTCAGGAAGATACCGATTTACTCTTCGTCGACGGCAAAATCAGTGCTATCGGTAGCGACCTTGCGGTGCCAGAAGGTGCGCAGGTACTCGACTTGACGGGTAAGCATGTCTACCCAGGCGTTATTGCACTTGATACCACCATTGGCTTGCGTGAAATTGAAGCCGTGCGGGCAACCGAAGATGCTGAAGAAGTTGGCGCAGTGACGCCGGAAGTCTCGGGGCATGTCGCTTATAACCCGGATTCAGAGGTGATCCCGACGATCCGCTATAACGGTGTGTCGCATGCGCAAATTGTACCGCAAGGCAACTTGGTCACTGGGCGTTCGAGTCTACTTCAGCTTGATGGTTGGACCTACGAAGACGCTGGTGAGCGCCTAAATGTTGGTGTGCATGTGAATTGGCCGCGGGTTGGCATTAACACGTCTTGGTGGGAGCGTCGTTCACCGGAGGAGCAGCGCAAGGCCAACGCCGAAGCGCGTAAGAACTTAGAGCGCACTTTTGTGCAAGCTAAGGCGTATTATGACGCCAAACTTGCCGGTGAGCTACAAGGAACTGATTTGCGCTGGGAAGCCATGCTCGGTCTGTTTGACGGTAGCTCGACGCTCTTCGTCCATGCCAACGATAAACGCCAGATTGAAGAAGCTATGGAGCTGACGCAAGAATGGGGCTTTGACTGGGTACTGATGGGGGCTCGCGATGCGTGGCGTATGGCCGACGAGCTAGCCGAAGCTGAAGTTCGCGTGGTTTTCGGTGCGCCGTTCGGTTTGCCGAGTCGCCACGACGAAGGCTTCGACCAAGCTTTTTCGACCCCAGCAGCATTGGCAGCGGCAGGAGTGAATTTCGCCATTAGCTACCCTGGTTATTGGGATGTGCGCAACTTGCCATTTGCCGCAGGGAATGCTGTTGCTTACGGTCTGGACCGTGAAGCAGCGCTTGCAGCGATCACCTTAAAGCCAGCAGAGTTTCTTGGCGTGGCTGACCGCTTAGGTTCCTTAGAAGCGGGTAAACAGGCTACCTTGGTGATCTCTGCCGGTGACTTACTAGATCCAATTGGTCAAAATGTAGAGACCTTATTTATTGAGGGACGAATGGTTGATTTAAACAATCGCCATCTGCAACTCTATAATAAATATAAGCAAAAACCTTAAGTAAAATGTTAACCGTTAAAGCCGATTCTGCTGAATCGGCTTTTTTTGTGGCTTTGCCAGTGGAAAAGGGGCCTCAACGCTTGTGTTTAGTGACTTCTGTTGGCACTATTTACAAGTCTCTTATCAAAATATAACAATTAGGGCAGGTCTAAAATGTCGGTAACCCGTCACTTATCGAGCGATGGCAAGGAACTAACGATATCCATACACGGTAAATTCGACTTCGGCGTCGTGCATGAATTTCGTCGCGCTTATAGCTCTCTTGGTGATGAAAAGCCGGTAGTCTATATTGACTTGAGAAATACGGAGTACCTTGATAGTTCGGCATTAGGAATGTTGTTGAACATGCGCAAAGCGATTATTAATCAAGTTGAATCGGTTGCCATCATCAATACCAACCCACAGGTGAAAAGCATTCTCGAGATATCGCGGTTTGATAAACTTTTTAAAATAGAATGATGCCTAATCCATGGCGAGTCAAGCTTCTGAAACCACGCCCCTAGAGTTGGTCATCTTTCACGATGACTCGCGTTTTGCGCATGATTCGATTGACCTCCTTGCAGGTTTTCCGTTCCTGATTGTCAAAGAATCCTTAGGCCTTCCAGCCACTATTGCAGCTACAAAAAATAAGCTAAAGAAACGTCGTCCGACGGTCATTATTGGTCGGGAAGTGCCAAGCCAGGTTAAGGAACTGCCTACCAGTTCCCATTTGTTGCTTATCACCCAAGCTGAGTTGAGTGAGCAGGTACTTAATGCTTGGCAAGGCGATGTGCTGATGGGTGATTGCTCACCTGCGATGGTTCGAAAGCGGCTTTCATTGTGGTGTGCCTCGCATCGTGTCGAAAACCAATTAGCCTCATTTGAAGAGAGTCTTTCGTGGTATATGCAGCGCATTGAGCGTGAGCATGAACTGATCGAGCATATTTTTCGCAATGCGATGAGCCGTAATTATCTCGATTATCCGCATATTCGTACACTACTGGCGCCCGCGGAGAAGTTTAATGGCGATTTATGCTTGGTCGCACCATCACCGACCGGCAGCTTATATGTGATGATGGCCGATTTTACCGGTCATGGACTCGCTCCGGCGACTGGGGCGCTGCCGGTTTCGCAAGCGTTCTTTGCGATGTCAGAGCGGAATGTTTCGATCGCCGAGATGGTGACTGAGTTCAACTTCCGGTTGTCGCGGTTGCTCCCCGATAATATGTTTTGTGCGTGCTTTTTAATGGAGCTCTCGGCAAATGGCGAGCGCATCACTTATTGGAATGGCGGTATGCCGCCAGCGCTGGTGTTTGGCAGTGATGGTGAAATAAAACATCGCCTGACGGCGAAACATATGGCCTTGGGAATTGTACCGACCGCAGATTTTGAAAGTGATGTTACGACACTTAAAGTCGGTTCAGGCGACTCTATTGCGTTATATACCGATGGCGTCATCGAGTTACTGAGTCAGCAACGGGAATTTTTAGGTCTTGATGCGCTAGAAGATTTGCTGCGCCGTTATCCAGAACGGGAGCGTTTTACCGATCTGCTGAGCGAGCTTGAACACTTTCGCGGTGAAGAGCCCTTACGCGATGACTTGTCGCTCGCGATCTTAGAGTGTCGTGAAACGGGTCTTGAGCCGCGACGCGAAGAAAGCAATCGCGATATTTTTCCGTTTCATTTTTCGACAACGCTTTCGCGTCGTGAACTACAACAAACAGATGTCGTATCAACATTAGTCTCGGCGTTGGGTCGGTTACCACCGCTAACGGCGCATCGAACGACTATTTATTTGCTGTTAGCAGAAGTGTTTAACAATGCGCTTGAGCATGGCCTGCTCGGGCTTGAATCGGCAATCAAGGCGCAAGACCAAGGCTTTGAGACGTATTATGAGTTACGCCAAGAAAAATTGTCGCAACTGGAGGATGGACAAATCACCATCCAGCTCACCTATTTTAGTGAAGCAAATCAGCTGCAATTTGAAGTAGAAAACAACGGTGCTGCTTGGCGCTTCTCCAGCGAAGCTATTGATGCCGAAGCGACGGACGACGAGCAAGCGTACGGTCGCGGCTTGGCGTTGTTGATGCAGTTAGCAGACAACCTTGAATGGTCGTCAGATGGCCGCAAAGTTCGCTTCCGTTACGATTTATCGCAACTTGGTTAACCACCAGCGAGTTTAACTTTAAAGCCTTGCCCCTTTAAAAACGCCATACTCGCTTCGCGCTGGTCACCTTGTAGTTCGATGGTGCCATTCTTTACGCTACCGCCGACACCACATTGTTTTCGTAGCGCTTTGGCAAAGTCGTTAAGTAGCTTGGCGTCGTCGGGAAGGTCAAAAATTACTGTCACACCTTTCCCTTTGCGGCCTTTGGTTTGGCGTTGAATACGCACAGGAATGCTTGTGTCGAGCGCGCTTTCTTGTGAATTTTCTTGAGCTTGCTCAGATGAATTCGTGCTCGCTGAAAAACCTAAGTTTTTTAATTGATCGGATAAGCTTGACACAAGAACCTCATATTTTAAGCTTGGAATAACTAGTTAACGTGTTATATATTTTTAGAATAAGTCAACCGCCCGTCAGTAACGTTAGGACTCGGCCATGAAATTACAGCAGTTGCGCTACATTGTTGAAGTATTAAATCACAACTTAAACGTTTCAGCGACCGCCGAGAGTCTCTATACCTCGCAACCCGGTATTAGTAAGCAAGTCCGCATGCTTGAGGATGAACTGGGCGTGCAAGTGTTTGAGCGTAGTGGTAAGCATTTAACCAAGGTCACTCCAGCAGGTGAAGAAGTTATCGCGATTGCACGCGAAATTTTGGGCAAGGTAGACAGCATAAAAGCGGTAGCTAATGAACATACGTTACCTGACCAAGGTAAGCTCAACATCGCCACCACTCACACACAAGCGCGGTATGCCTTGCCAGCCAAGATCAAGCAATTTATGCAGCGCTATCCAAAAGTCTCGTTACACATGCATCAGGGCTCGCCGGAGCACATTAGCGAACTCGCTGCGAAAGGCACTGCTGATTTTGCCATTGCGACCGAAGCCTTGCATCTGTATCAAGATTTGATCATGTTGCCTTGCTACCATTGGAATCGGTCTGTCATCGTTCCGAAAGATCATCCGTTAACAAGCTCGAGCCAAGTTACGATTGAGGAGCTTGGTGAGTTTCCGATCGTAACTTACGTGCATGGCTTTACTGGGCGATCGGAACTTGACCGCGCTTTTAGTGCTGCAGGAATCGCGCCTAACGTTGTATTTACTGCCACCGATGCTGACGTGATTAAAACCTATGTGAAAGCAGGCTTAGGGGTTGGGGTAGTTGCAACCATGGCGTTTGATGCGCACCACGACAAAGGCTTAGTGGCTTTGCCAGCGCAACATTTGTTTGCCCCGAGTACAACCAAAATAGGCTTCCGCAAAGGAACGTTTTTGCGCAACTACATGTTTGAGTTTATTGAGACGTTTGCGCCGCACTTGACCAAGCCAGTGGTCGAAGAGGCGATGCAACAGCGTACGCAAGACGCTGTTGATCGCTTATTTACAAAAATACAGTTACCTACGCTGTAACTAACACTCGATAATATTCACAGCGAGCCCGCCACGCGCGGTTTCTTTGTATTTTGTCTTCATGTCGTTACCCGTGTCCCACATGGTTTTGATCACTTTGTCGAGCGAGACTTTGTGATCGCCACTGCCACGCAGAGCTAATCGGGCGGCGTTAATGGCTTTGATAGCGCCCATAGCATTCCGCTCAATACAAGGAACTTGGACGAGGCCACCTACTGGATCACAGGTAAGGCCGAGATTGTGCTCCATACCGATTTCAGCGGCATTTTCGACATTACTGGCGTTGCCCCCCATGAGTTCTGCAAGAGCACCGGCTGCCATGGAACAGGCTACACCTACTTCGCCTTGGCAACCTACTTCGGCACCGCTAATCGAGGCATTCTTCTTGTACAAAATACCGATTGCAGCTGAAGTCAGTAAGAAACGCACCACGGTCTCTTCGTCTAACGGAGAGATAAATTTGTCGGCATATTTCATTACCGCTGGAATAATCCCAGCCGCACCATTCGTTGGAGCCGTGACAACACGCCCGCCGGCAGCATTTTCTTCGTTCACGGCAAGCGCGAACAAATCGACCCAATCCATGGTTTGCATTGGGTCAGCGGACTTCTCGTTTTTCAGGCGTTGGTAAAGACCTGGTGCTCGGCGCCGCACTTTTAGTCCGCCGGGCAAAATACCTTCGGTCTTAATACCGCGGTCGATGCACTCGTCCATGGTCTGCCATATGTGCATCAGGCGTTCGCGAATTTCTTTTTCGCTGCGAAACACTTTTTCATTGGCGAGCATTAATGAGCTGATCCGTAAGCCATGCTCATTACATTGCTCGAGTAAATCGGCTGCGCTGTCGAATGGGTAGGGAATCGGCTTGCTTGACTGCTCGATGGCTTCTTCCAAAGTGTCATCGAAGTCGGCATCGCGCACGATAAAGCCGCCACCAATAGAGTAATAAAGGTCTTTATAGATAACTTCATCGCCTTTATACAGTCGCAACTCCATCGCATTGGCATGGCGCGGCATGGTCTTACGACGATGAAAAGTGATAGCGCCTTCCCGCGGGAACTTGATCTCGTGCTCGCCTAACAGTTTCAACCGCTGCGTTTTTTCGGTATCCGCCAAAAAAGCATCCACTTCGGTGGTGTCGACCGTTTCTGGGTCTTCACCGGCGAGCCCAAGAATAACGGCTTTGCCGGTGCCATGCCCCTTACCGGTTTGCCCAAGCGAGCCAAATAACTCAACTTTGATGCCGGTAGCTTCGTTGAGATCTAAGGTTTTTGCTGCATCGTGCAGGAATTCCTTGGCCGCACGCATAGGTCCTACTGTGTGTGAACTTGACGGGCCAATACCCACTTTGTAGATATCAAAAACACTAATCATAAATGTAATCGTTAACCTTCGTTGAGAGAGCGATACAATGTGTGACGCTCAGGATACACGTGATCGGCCAATTCTCGCAAAATTCCAGCCGTCGCACCCCAAATATTTCTATGTTGATATGGAATAAAGTATACCTGATCGTAGATAAAGCGCCTTAAGCGATAGGCGAAATGCTGCTGTTGCTGCATTAAGTGCGCTAATGGCACCGTGAAAATTTCTTCAACTTCGCGTGGATCCGCACGTAACGGCTGCGTTGGCGTGATGAAGCCAACGTAGGGGCGAATCAAAAAATTGCTAATAACAGGGTAATCTTGTAGCACCCCAACGCATTCAACATCACTTGGCTTGAGCGCAATTTCTTCATGAGCCTCACGTAATGCGGTAGCGTAAAGGTCGGCATCGTCGAGCTCCTGGCGACCGCCGGGAAAACTAATTTGCCCGGCATGGTGGCGCAAATGATTGCTACGTTGGGTGAGCACGACCTGTAGTTCGCCCGCGCGCTCCCACAATGGAATCAACACCGCAGCAGGGCGTAGCCGCTTGAGCACTGGGCGTTCGTGACGGCGTTTATGGTGCAATTGAAAGCGGTGAAGAAATTCGTCGCGGGTCATGAAGGTGCCTTGTCCTTTTGGGTGGACGCCAATACCGGTAAGATCTTAGCCACTTTATCCAACGTTTCTTGGTATTCTGCTGCGCCTTCTGAGTCGACCACCAAGCCGCCTCCGGCCCAACAATGAATACGTCCACGCTCGGCGACGAGCGTGCGAATGCAAATGTTGGTATCGCTAACGCCATGCCGTGAAATATAACCGAGACTCCCGCAGTAATAACTGCGTCGGTGGGGCTCGAGCTCGTCGATGATAGCCATTGCGCGAACTTTTGGTGCGCCAGTGATTGAGCCGCCAGGAAAGCATGCGGCGAGAAGATCTAATGGTTGCTGCGTGGCGTCCAATTCGCCTGTTACGGTACTGACCAAATGATGCACTGCGGCGTAACTTTCGATCGCAAAGAGCTTCGGTACCTGAACTGTTCCCGGGCGACACACGCGACTCAAGTCATTCCGTAACAAATCAACGATCATCACGTTTTCAGCGCGATCCTTGGTGGCAGTTTGGAGCTCTGCTGCGAGGGCTTGATCGCGACTTGGATCTGGGTCACGTGGTCGCGTACCTTTGATGGGCTTGGTTTCAACCTTGCCATGTTCATCAACATGCAAAAAGCGTTCGGGCGAATGACTAAGGATCGCGCCACCTGACCAACGCAAAAAGCCAGAGTAGGGCGCCTGATTCGTTTCACGCAAGCGTTGGTAGGCTGCCCATTCATCGCCGTGATAATTTGCACTAAAACGCTGTGCAAGATTAATTTGGTAGCAGTCTCCAGCGCGCAAATAGTCTTGGACTTGGGCGAATTTAGTCAAATAATCCGCTTGCGACATATTGCTTTGCCATGCACTCGTCAAGGCAAAGTCAGTGGCGTTGGTTTGCACCGCTTCTTGTGCTTTCCATACGGATTGCCAAAAGGCCTGCCAATGTGCAATTTCACTTTCTGGTGCCAATAACCAAATGCGGTTGCTGGCATGATCACGTATCAGCGCCCGTACGTAAAGACCTACCGTGATTTCAGGTAGGGCGATATCCGCCATAGCACGTTCCGGGAGCTGTTCGAGGGCGCGGCCGGCATCGTAACTCCAGGCACCAGCCAAGCCGCCCTGAAATGGTAACTCGCGAGGCCCATCGTAGTCCGGCAACTGTGCCATAAGCTGTCGTAGTCGTTGTGGCCACGACTCGCGCGCGGTAACAACTTCATCGGGCTGCCAAAATATGAAGTCATAACGGCTGTTTGGGTGCCCGCAGCTATCGAGTAATAGGGCTCCAGGCTGCATAGCGATAGCACTAAACAGTTCGGCAAAACTAACATCAGTAGCGGATTTTTGACCCGCATGTATGTCCGCTTTTAGGTGCTCTTTTCGGCACTCTTTTAGGCACTCTTTTAGGCAGAAAGGGACAGCAACAATAGTCACAACATCGTCACTCCAAAAACATTTGTCGTAAGCTTAACATAAGCGCGGCTAAAACTGGTCAGAGTGACCTGAAAACGCTATGATAGCGGGCAATTGTAACCGCACGATGTAGAGGAAATCATGGCCATTATTCGTCAGGCTGACTTTATTGAGAGCATCGCTGATGCCTTGCAGTATATTTCGTATTATCACCCACTCGACTTTGTTCAGGCGCTCGAAAAGGCGTATCACAAAGAGGAAAGTGAAGCCGCAAAAAATGCAATTGCTCAGGTATTGACGAACTCACGCATGGCTGCCCAAGGGCACCGCCCAATTTGTCAGGACACCGGTATTGTAACCTGCTTTGTGAAAGTGGGCATGGGTGTGCAGTGGGACAAAACCGATATGACCGTGCAGCAGATGGTTGACGAGGGCACGCGTCAAGCTTACACCAATCCGGAAAACCCACTACGCGCTTCGATCGTCGCAGACCCTGCGGGGCAACGTAAAAACACGGGCGATAACACACCTGCTGTTGTGCACATTGATATGGTGCCAGGCGACAAAATTGAAGTGATGATCGCTGCCAAAGGTGGCGGTTCAGAGAACAAATCTAAAATGGTGATGCTTAACCCCAGCGATTCGATCGCTGACTGGGTGGTTGAAACAATGCCAAAACTTGGTGCTGGTTGGTGTCCGCCTGGAATGATTGGTCTTGGTATTGGCGGTACCGCCGAGAAGTCAGCGGTACTTGCGAAAGAAGCGTTGATGGACCCGGTGGATATTCAAGAACTATTGGAGCGCGGACCGCAGAACGCCGAAGAAGAATTGCGTCTGGACATTTACGAGCGGGTAAATAAGCTAGGAATTGGTGCCCAAGGCCTTGGTGGTGTGACTACCGTCATGGATGTGAAAATCAAAACCGCACCAACTCACGCAGCATCCAAGCCTGTTACTTTGATCCCAAACTGCGCTGCGACACGTCATGCGCATTTCTACCTTGATGGTTCAGGACCAGCTGATCTGCAGCCGCCGAAACTGGAAGACTGGCCAGATATTACCTTTGAGCTTGGTGATGATGCACGACGCGTTAATTTAGATGAGTTGACGCAGGCTGATATCGAGACCTGGAAAACCGGTGAGACGGTATTACTTTCAGGCAAAATGCTCACCGGCCGAGATGCTGCACACAAACGTATTAAAGAGATGCTGGATAACGGCGAAGCATTACCGGTCGACTTTAAGAACAAGTTTATTTACTACGTTGGCCCGGTTGACCCCGTTGGTGATGAAGTGGTTGGCCCAGCTGGCCCAACGACTGCCACGCGGATGGATAAATTTACCGATTTAATGCTCGATAAAACCGGTATTTTGGGCATGATCGGAAAGGCTGAACGTGGTCCTGCAACCGTTGAAAGTATCAAACAACATAAAGCTGTTTACTTGATGGCTGTGGGTGGTGCTGCGTATTTAGTTGCCAAAGCAATTAAGAAAGCCAACGTGGTGGCGTTTGAAGATTTGGGTATGGAAGCTATTTACGAGTTTGAAGTCGAAGATATGCCAGTCACTGTGGCTGTCGATAGCACCGGTGAAAATGCTCACGAAACCGGCCCAGCGATATGGCGGGTAAAACTGGAAGCCGCTGATGCTTAGTCTGCAACTTTGGCAATGGCTAACGGCTGGCGCTGCGGCGCTGGCCGTTGGTGCCGTTGGCACTTGGTTGTGGCAACGCGCAAAAGTACAGCAGGCTGCCCAGCAGCTTGAACACCAAGCGGGTTTAGCGAGCCAGCGCGAAGCGCAATTAGAGAATTCACTTGCGCAAACCCAGCAGCGCTTACAACTGGTTGAGCAAGAGCAACGCCAGCTGCAACAGCAACGTAGCCAACTCCAAGCAGATTTAGCGGCAAACCAAAGTAAGTTGGAAAGCACGCTGAAGCATGCCGAAGAAAAGCAGCGCTTGCTAGAGGCCAGTGAAGAGCGTATGAAAAAAGAGTTTGAGCGGCTGGCGCAACAGATCTTTGAACAAAAGTCGGAACGCTTGCAACAGAGCAGTAAACAAACGCTTGAAGTGACACTGGCACCTTTCAAACAGCAACTCGAAGCTTTCAAGAAGCAAGTGGAAAATCAATATACCGAAGAGCTCAAACAACGTGCCTCGTTAACGACCGAAATTACTTCGCTAAAAGAATTAAATAAACAAATGGCGTCCGAAGCAGATGCTTTGACACGCGCGTTGAAAGGCGACACTAAGGCGCAAGGCAATTGGGGGGAAGTGGTTCTTGAGCGGATCTTGAATCAATCCGGATTGCGTGAGGGCCACGAATATGAAACGCAAAGCCATCATCGAGACGAAGACGGTAAGTCCTTCAAGCCTGATGTTGTCGTGCATTTGCCTAACGAAAAAGACGTAGTGATTGACTCGAAAGTATCGCTGGTCGCTTATGAGCGTTACTTCAACAGTGACGATGACAAAGAACGTGAGGCGGCTCTCGCGGAACACGTCAACTCGTTACGAACGCACATCAAAGGGTTATCGAAGAAAAATTATCAGCAGCTTGATAGCGTGCGAACTCTTGATTACGTGCTGATGTTTATCCCCATTGAGCCAGCTTTCTTGCTTGCAGTTGACCGTGATCCTGAACTTATTCGCTTAGCGCTTGAGCATAATATTATGCTGGTGAGTCCGACTAACTTATTGGTTGCCTTACGGACGGTGAATAATATTTGGCAATACGAACACCAGAACCGCAACGCGCAAAAAATTGCTGACGACGCGGGTAAGCTTTACGACAAGTTCGTTGGCTTTATTGAAGATATGCAGAAAATTGGGAATAGCCTTGATACCGTGCGTAAGCATTATGACGGTGCTATGAACAAGCTTTCAACGGGCCGCGGAAACCTTATTGGTCGGGTTGAGAAATTTAAAGAAATGGGCGTGCAAACGTCGAAAAAACTTGATAGTAAACTGCTTGATGATGACAGCGACGCCTAGACGTCGCTCTCCATTTAGCTAGCGCAGAATTAGCGTACAAGGGTTCCCCACAAGTCATACTCATCGGCATGCTCGATCTGAACCTGTACGAGTTCACCCGGTTGCACCTCATATTCGCCATTCAGGTATACCAAGCCGTCAATTTCCGGGGCATCGGCATAACTGCGCCCGATAGCTCCTTCAGCATCAACTTCATCGATGAGCACTGGTAATGTGCGACCGATTTTTTGTTGCAGACGAGCGGCGCTGATGGCTTGCTGAACTTCCATAAAACGTGCGTAACGCTCTTGTTTAACGGCTTCAGGCACTGGGTCAGGTAAGTCGTTCGCTTTGGCACCGTCGACGTCAGAGTAGGTAAAACAGCCTACGCGATCGAGTTGTGCGTCACGCAAGAATTGCAATAATTCTTTGAACTCTTCTTCGGTTTCTCCCGGAAAGCCAACGATAAAAGTACTACGAATGGTTAGGTCAGGGCAGATCTTACGCCAGTTTTGAATCCGCTCGAGCGTGCGGTCTGCTGAACCTGGTCGTTTCATTAGACGCAAAATACGTTTGTTCGCATGCTGTAATGGAATATCAAGGTATGGAAGCAGCTTTCCCTCGGCCATCAATGGGATAACCTCATCCACCGACGGGTAAGGGTAAACATAATGCAGTCGCACCCAGATACCGAGTTTAGCTAGTGCTTGGCAGAGCTCTAGCATGCGCGTTTTTACCGGTTGGCCATCCCAGAAGCCTGTTTTATGCTTTACGTCAACGCCATAGGCACTGGTATCTTGTGAAATCACCAATAACTCTTTCACCCCAGCATTAGCAAGTCGCTGCGCCTCCGCCAAGACGTCACCGACTGGGCGGCTCACAAGATCACCACGCATCGAAGGAATAATGCAAAATGTGCAGCGGTGGTTACAGCCTTCAGAAATCTTTAAGTAAGCAAAGTGTCTCGGTGTTAACTTTACCCCCGTCTCGGGAACTAGATTTTCGAACGGAATACGCTCAGGTTGCGGCACGTGTTGATGGACATGTCCCATGACTTCTTCATAAGCATGAGGGCCGGTAATGGCTAACACATTCGGGTGCACCTCACGGATTTCATCGTCTTTAGCGCCCAAACAGCCGGTGACGATAACTTTACCGTTTTCGTTCAATGCTTCACCGATAGCATCGAGTGATTCTTGCACTGCACTATCAATAAAGCCGCAGGTATTCACAATGACCATGTCGGCGTTATCGTAGGTGTTGACGATATTGTAGCCCTCTGTACGTAGCTGCGTAAGAATGCGTTCCGAGTCAACAAGGTTTTTCGGGCAGCCAAGGCTGACAAAACCAATTTTCGGCTGCTTTAGCGTGACGTTACTATCAGGGGTATAAGATTCAACGCTCATATTAACCTTCTTTACGCGCAGCTTTAGCAAAGACGTCGTTTAAATAGGCAGCGATACGCACGCCCCCTTGCTGTAAACGTTGCTTCATCATCGGGGTGTAATTATAGACATAATCCCAGCCCAAATACGGTTCGTCAGTTTGTGGATAGACTTCGTCGCGTAACTTAGAGCTTTCATTGATCCATGTGTACGGATCTGGTGTCGCCCAGGTGGTTGCTTGCTCGGCGGTAATGCGGCGCTGCAACCAGTGAGAAAACTCACTGTAAGACAGCTGTTGATGGTCGACTAAGCCCGAGTCCCAGACTCGGTGCAGGTTACTTTGTTCGCCAAAGAACACCACTTTAACGTCATTGCCACCACGATCATTGAGCGCTGCAGAGCCAACGTGCAACGGTTGATGCAAATCGCCAATAATATGCACAATAAAGCGCAGCGCTAGTTGTTTTTCTTGTCGGCTTGCGCTGTCACTCGTTAACGTTGCGGTGAAGTCCTCAAGCGCGCTAAAAGCGTCACCCTCTGGTGGGCAATCGTCAGCATGGTAGTCATGCGGCTGTTGCAAGGTCACATAGTGAAAAGGGTTCGCCGTCTCCTGCCAAAATTTATCTGGATTGGAGCGCATTTCATCAGCGTAGGTTGAGGCTTCGGCCAGTGATTCCGGACCAAGTAAATCAGCAATCGCTGCGCGGGCTTCGTCGGTGAGGTAGTGTGTCGCAATTTTACCGGTAATGCGGTGTCCAGTTTTGCCCCAGGCATGTGCGGGCGTAGCGACCAAACTTGCCGCGGATGCTAAAGCGAATGCACCAGCAGCGGCAAGAGCAAGTTTCGATAAATTCATAGTGTCAGCCGTCAATTAAATGATGCTGATATTTTACGGGTTCTGGAGCAGAAGCCAACGATCTTTTGCTGCTTGAAAGGCGTCATCTTGCCGAACTTGCGGAATGGCTTGATTGATGAGTTCTATGGCGCGCTTGCCCCAAGCCGTTGGCGGGCAGCCGACTGCGCCTTCAACGTGTGTCGCTTGATTTTGTAAAATTGGAATGAACACCAAATCGATCGGTAATACCTGATTATGGTAGTTCAACAACATCGGGTAGTCGATGACAAAGTCGACCCTGCGGGCATTGACCATAGCGAGCATGTTGGCGTTTGCGTCTTTACCGGAAACCTCGGAAAAGTGCTCAGTGTTGAGCAAAAAACGTTCAATATAAGGTTGCAGATCGCCGTAGCGGCGGCCCATCGGTTGGGCGAAACGATAATTGCGTTGTTTTAGCAACTCGACAAGGTCAACGGGATTACCAAACTGCTTGGTGAACTCTTTCGCTAACTCTGGTCGGGTGATAATGCCATGCGCAGGATACTCGAGCACGCGATCGGAATAGGTGACAATCTCGGCCGGACTGACGTTGCGAATCATACACGGGAAACAAAGATTTTCGCCCTGTCGAATTTGCGCGGCAATACGGCCCTGTGGATAGTATTCTATGCGCTGTTCAACGTCAGGTAACGCACGTTGAAATGCATCGATCATTACATCGCAAACGCCTTGGTTAGCGTAATAGCCATCGGTGATGTGAAACGGCGGCGCATTATTCACGCCCCAGACAATTGAGTCCTTGGTTGCGCTGGCTTTCTGTGCGTGTGCCTTAGGGAGACTGGCGACTTGTGTCGCTAGAACTAGGGCACTCAATGTCAGTGCTTGTATCACAAGACGCACACTTAAAACCTCGTATGGCTAACATTAGGTTAACCATCATAACGATTGCTAAAGCGAAGCGCTAGCCTAAATTTTCTGCCCGCATATGATCCACCCACATGGCGGTTGCGCCACAAACGGCAACGGGAATCATGATCAGGTTAATCAATGGGATTGATGCTAAAAAGGCTACCACGACGCCAAAAGTAAGGCTTTTGCCTTGATGTCGGTGTAGGCTACCGCGCATATTTCGAAATGGGACTTTATGATTGTCAAACGCATAGTCAGCGTACTGAATTGTCATCATCCATCCGCCCCAAAGTAGCCACAACACCTGGCCGATGACTGGCACAAAGATAAGCAGTAAGAAGAATCCCAAGGAGCGTGGGATAAAATAAAGTATTTTCTGAAACTCTCGACCTAGCGTCCGTGGAATGTCTTTCATCATACCACTCACCCCGCCGTTAGCAGCGGGCACTCCGGTGAGCCTTTCTTCGACCTTCTCAGCCAGTAAACTGTTAAAGGGCGAGGCGATGATATTGGCCACGCTAGTAAAGGTCATGGCAAATAACAGCAAAACAGCAATGATGATGAGTGGCCAAAGAATGATTTCCAACCAATGCAGCCACTCTGGTAACCATGCCATAAAGTCCGCAACCCAAAGCGTGGTGTAATGAAAGACCGCAGCAATAGCGACGCTAAAGAGCAGAACGTTAATCGTTAATGGAATCAGCGCATAGCGGCGGACGCCTTTTTGAAAGGCAAGCTCAAAGCCGCGGGCAACGTAACTTGCGCCAAAATCACTGTAACCTGCTTGCGCCATGCTTAACTCCTTGCTGGTTTCGACCGAAAAGAAAATAGTGTTTGCGAGAGCTTTACGCAGTATACAAACTTATAATCTCGAACTAACCTTGAAAATGTTACAAAATCTAGCATTATGAAGGTCTGCTAACTCAAACCCTGACATAATAATTAGAAACAGGACCCCATGCGCCTCAAACATATCAAACTTGTAGGCTTTAAGTCGTTCGTCGACGCTACCAAAGTGCCATTTCCGCACCAGATGACCTGTGTTGTCGGGCCGAATGGCTGTGGCAAGTCTAATGTGATTGATGCGGTGCGCTGGGTGCTCGGTGAAAGCTCGGCGAAAAATTTACGTGGCGATGCCATGACCGATGTTATTTTCAATGGCTCTGGCGCACGTAAGCCGGTATCGCAAGCCAGTGTCGAGCTGGTTTTTGATAATTCTGATGGGCGTATTCAGGGGGAGTATGCTAACTACGCAGAAATTTCTGTGAAACGACTCGTCACTCGTGATGGTCGCTCCGATTATTTTCTCAATAGTAGCAAGTGCCGCCGCCGTGATATTACGGACTTATTCCTTGGTACCGGGTTAGGTCCGCGTAGTTATGCGATCATTGAACAAGGTATGATCTCGCGGCTTATCGAGTCTAAACCTCAGGAACTGCGTGTATTTATTGAAGAAGCTGCGGGTATATCGAAATACAAAGAGCGTCGCCGTGAAACTGAAAACCGAATGCAGCACACCCGTGACAATCTTGATCGTTTGAACGATGTGCGCGATGAACTTGGTAGCCAATTGGATAAACTGCAACGCCAAGCCGCCGCAGCCCGCCGCTATAAAGATTTAAAGCAACAAGAGCGTAAATTTAAAGCTGAACTGCAAGCATTGCGTTGGCTAACCCAAGAACAGCAAGCTGAACGGTTGCGACAAACCATTCGGGAGCACGAGGCAGAACTTGAGCGTTGGCTCGCTGAGCAACGAGGTAGTGAACGTGGCACAGTGGAGTTGCGCGAGCAGGCGAACGAAACCAAAACTAAATTGGATGAAATCCAACAGCGCTTTTATCAACTTGGTAATGATGTCACGCGCACCGAACATCAATTGCAAGCACTGCGCACGCAAGCGCAGCAGCGGGAACAACGGCAGCAACAATTACGAGCTGAACTGACGCAGTTGGATGAAACCTATCAACGTGACGTTGAGCAAGAGGTAGACATCAATTTGCAGCTCGAGCAGTTGCAACCTGAGTTGGAAATGGCCGCAGAGCAAGCTGAACAGGCCCAAGAAGCTTTCCAACAGCATGAAGAAGCCTGGTTACAATTACAAAACGACTACCAAGCGTTCTTAGCCGAACAGCAGCAGTATCGCGAGCGTATGCAGCAGTTACAGTTGCAACGCGAGCGTTGCGCTGACCAGTTACAGCGTACCCAACAACAGCGTCAAGACGCCGTAGAGCAAGCGCAACAACTTAAACGAGAGCTTGCAGAGCTGACTGAGCATGAAGCAGCGCAGGAATATGCACGGGCCGAACAAAAGCTTGCCGACGCTGAACTTGGCGTGACTGAGCAACAACAACGACTCCAACAACTGCGCGAACAGCGTCAACAACATCAGGCACAACTGACCGACTTGCAGCAGCAAGAGCAGCAGTTATTGGGGCGCGAAAGCTCGCTGCAAACCTTACTTGCCGCAGCACAAGCGGATTGGCCAGCAATTTTGGCGGAATGGCTGGGCGAGCAGGGGCTGCGCCCACTTGGACAAGTGCGTGAGCTACTCGATGTGAGTGATGAATGGCGCTTGGCCGCTGAACAAGCCTTTCATGCTTGGCTAGATGCTTATGTGCTTGAAGAAGCCCCAGCTCATTGGCCGGAACAACTTGGTACACGGTTGGTGGTGCTAGGTAGCTCAAAGGCTCCGTCAGACAGTCTCGCGGCGCAAATCAAGGGCCCGCTACAGCAGTGGGCTCTGCCGCAACAAATGCGTCTGTGCGAAGATGCAACTCAGGCGAGCGGCTTATCTGCCGACGCCTCGGCACATGTAACACTGATCAAGGAGGGCCAATTGTGGACCGCTGGTGCTTATCAAGCGCAGCAGATCGCAGCCCAAGAGAGCCAACTCCTACAACAACAAGAGCTTGAACAGACCACCGCACAATTGGCGAAGGTCCGTGCGCAGCGTACGGCTAAGCAGCAACAACTCGAGCAGAGCAATGCCCAGCGTGAAGTGCTGGAAGCAGAGCTGTCGAGTGCCCAAAAGCGCTTTAACGAGGCGCAGGCAAATGTAGCGACTTGGCGCGAAAAACAACGATGGCAGGCTGAACAACAAAGCCAATTGGAAAGTAAACTTTTACGTAGTGAAGAACAGCAACAAACACTTGTTGAGACCGCCGAAACCTTGCAGTTACAGCTTGAGGAAGTGGTTTCCGCGTTAGCTGATGCTGAAGAGCAACAGCCGCGCAGCGACGAACAGGAATGGCAAAGTAAGCGCGAGATCCTGCAAGCTGAACGTCAGCATTTACGCGAGCAGGCGCAACACTATCAGCAGCAATGGCAAGACAAAAAACTAAAAGTAGAGCAGTACAAGAGCCAACTCCAGCACATGCAGACCTTGGTGCAACGCGTACAGCAACAACAGCAACAAGCGCAAGAGCAGTTACAGCTATTGGCTGATGGTAGTGAAGATCAAGAAGAAACAGAAGTGTTAGCCTTACAACTGGAAGAGCTGTTGCAGCAGCGCGAGCAAGTTGATGAGGAACGGCGGGTCTGGGCCAATAAGTTAGCTGAAATTGAGCAACAGTTACATGATGTAAGTAGTGGTGCAAAAGGTGTCGAAACCCAGATAGAAAAGGCTCGACAACAACTACAAAGTAGCCAAATGGAGCTCGCTGCGGTGCAGGAACGCAGTCGTAACGTACTGTCAGTGCTCGATGAAATGCAGCAACCATTGAAGCCGGTTTTGGAGCAACTCCCAGAAGATGCTGACGAGAAAAAATGGCAGCAAGAGGTCGAACGTTTGCAAAGCGCGATTGCCCGCTTGGGCGCGATAAATTTGGCTGCGATTGAAGAGGCTGAAACTTTAGCAGAACGTAAAGAGTATTTAGATCAGCAGCACGAAGACTTAAGCTCAAGTTTAGAAACACTCGAAACGGCAATTCGTAAGATTGATCGCGAAACACGACAGCGTTTTAAAACCACCTATGACGCCGTCAATAGTGGTTTGCAAGAGCTGTTTCCAAAAGTGTTTGGTGGCGGTAGTGCTTATTTGGAACTTACCGAAGATGATCTACTCGAAACAGGTGTAGCGATCATGGCGCGACCACCAGGTAAGAAAAACAGTACAATTCATCTGTTATCGGGTGGTGAAAAGGCGTTAACCGCTTTATCATTGGTGTTTGCGATTTTTCGTTTGAATCCAGCCCCGTTTTGTCTGCTGGACGAAGTCGACGCACCGTTAGATGATGCGAATGTCGGGCGGTTTTGCCGTTTGGTAGAAGAAATGTCGCAAACAGTGCAGTTTATTTATATTAGTCACAATAAAGTGGCGATGGAAATGGCGTCACATTTAGCTGGAGTCACCATGCAAGAGCCTGGTGTCTCACGCTTGGTGGCTGTAGATGTCGATGAAGCTGTGGCCTTGACCGAAGCTTCATAAAAAAACAACAACAGAACATCAGAATTATGGAAAGCCTGCAATGAGTAGCATGCAAATTGTTTTTAGCATTATTGGTTTAGTGTTGATCGCGCTGATCATCGGCCACGGCATGTGGAATATTCGTCGCAATGAACGTCGTAAACTCGAACAACAGTTAGAACTTGAGCAAAAACGCCAGCGTGCGCAGGGAACAGCAGGCTTTGATGATGACGGCATCGGCGAAGTTCGCGTGATTCGCCGTGCTTCAGAACGTCAAGCGCAACAACAGAACATGGAAAAGCCTACCGAAAAGGGTGCGGAAAAGCATACCAAGTCGTCTGCAACAACGACATCAACGGCTTCAGAAAAAGCTCCGGCAGCGCAGCCTAAAACGCGGGATAGTATTCGTGCGAGTGCCGACGACGAAGATTTTGAGTTGCCTTCCGTAGCGGCGCAACCCGACGAGCTGAAACAAGCAGAGCAAGCCGCAAAAGCGACCGCAAAAGCTGGCGCCAGCAAAACATCTACGCATGCCAACCCGGCCAAATCTGCCGCGGCCGAACCAGCGCAGCAGAGTATGGAATTGCCACTTGAGCCCGACGATGAGCCACCGCTAACGCAAGAGCCTGATCTCGTGATTGCGCTTCATGTTGTGGGGCAGATCAGCGGTCCTGTTTTACTGCAACAGCTGACAGAGCTAGGTTTCAAGTACGGTGAGTTTGATATTTTTCACCGCCATGTCGATACCGCAGGTACTGGGCCGGTGTTGTTCAGCCTTGCCAATATGTTCAATCCAGGCACTTTTGATATTGATGCCATGGAGCACTTTGAAACCAAAGGCATTGCCTTGTTTTTAGCGCTGCCGATCAAGAGCAACTCAACGCAAGCTTTTACCATGATGCATAATGCTGCTGAAAAAATTGCCGCAGCAGTAGAGGGTGGGCAAGTGCTCGATGAACATCGTAACCCACTGACCCGTCAAGCAGTACAACATATTCATCAAAGTATTCGTGAATACGAACGTAAACGTTTAATCCGACAGTAGGCCTATGACAGATTCAGCAGTTGTCGAGCGTGCGCAGCAGTTGCGTATGCTGATCACCCAATACAATCGAGAATATTACGAGCTTGATGAGCCGACGGTTCCCGATGCCGAGTACGACCGCCTATTCCGCGAACTACAGCAACTCGAAAGCGACTATCCGGAGTTGCAAAGCGCACATTCACCGACGCAGAAAGTTGGCAGTCAGCCGCTTGACGCATTTACTCAAGTTGCCCACGAAATACCGATGCTATCACTGGATAACGCGTTCGACAGTGACGAGTTCGCTGCCTTTGCCCAGCGCGTTGCCGAGCGTTTGGATAGTGCAACGGCGATCGCCTACTGCTGTGAGCCAAAGCTCGATGGTGCCGCAGTGAGCATTTTGTATGAAGACGGTAAGTTAATCCGCGGTGCTACCCGCGGCGACGGTCAAACCGGTGAAGATATCACCGCCAATGTACGTACTA
The DNA here is from genome assembly GCF_024752025.1 of Pseudidiomarina sp. CB1. GTDB lineage: Bacteria > Pseudomonadota > Gammaproteobacteria > Enterobacterales > Alteromonadaceae > Pseudidiomarina. Next base: position 143,024 of record NZ_JANTPU010000001.1, read on the forward strand.
TCCGCAACTTACCTTTACAGCTGCAGGGTGACTACCCAAAACGGCTCGAAGTTCGGGGTGAAGTCTTCATGCCGGTGCAAGCTTTTGCGGAGTACAATGAAAAAGCGTTGGCGCGAGGTGAGAAAACCTTTGCCAACCCACGTAATGCTGCCGCAGGTAGCTTACGGCAACTCGACTCACGAATTACCGCGCAACGACCTTTACACTTCTACGCTTATAGCATGGGAGTTGTCAGTGCCGACAAAGAGCTCAAGAACTCTCATTTTGAGCGTTTACAACAACTCGCTGCTTGGGGCTTGCCCATTAGTGGCGAAGTTCAGCGCGTGACCAATGCCGAAGGCTGCGAAGCCTACTATAACGCTATCATGGCCCGCCGTGAGCAACTGCGTTATGAAATTGACGGCATCGTACTCAAAGTAGATAACATTCATCAACAGCAAGATCTTGGCTTCGTGTCTCGGGCGCCACGTTGGGCTATTGCCTGGAAGTTTCCTGCACAAGAAGAAATGACGGTCTTGCAAGGCGTCGACTTTCAAGTAGGGCGAACCGGTGCAATTACGCCTGTTGCGCGACTTGAACCTGTCTCGGTAGGGGGCGTCACGGTGTCGAATGCGACCCTGCACAATGCTGACGAAATTGCCCGACTTGATGCGCATATTGGTGATACGGTGATCATTCGGCGCGCCGGAGATGTCATTCCACAAGTGGTCAGTGTCGTTAAAGAGCGTCGTCCGTCGAACACCGTGAAAATCGAATTTCCGCATCAATGCCCGATTTGTGCGTCTCACGTCGAACGCGCTGAAGGTGAAGCCGTTGCCCGCTGCACTGGTGGCCTTATTTGTGCAGCTCAGCGTAAAGAGGCCTTGAAGCATTTTGCCTCTCGTAAAGCGATGGATATCGATGGTTTGGGCGACAAACTGATTGAACTCTTAGTTGAACGTGAGTGGTTGACGTCGCCCGCAGACTTATTCAAGCTGAAAGCGCGTGAGCTGGCGATGCTCCCGCGTATGGGCGACAAGTCGGCGGAAAACATTGTTGCAGCCATCGAACAGAGTAAAACAACCACGTTACCGCGCTTTTTGTATGCGCTAGGCATTCGTGAAGTCGGAGAGGCGACAGCTGCTAATTTAGCCAGTCACTTTGCTTCGCTTGAGGCATTAATGGCGGCCGATGAGGAACAACTCGAGCAGGTCAATGATGTTGGCAGCGTGGTCGCCAGTCACATTTATCAGTTCTTCCGCGAACCGCATAATCAAGAAGTCATTGCCGAGTTGCTCGCGCAAGGTATTGCATGGCCTGAAGTAGAACGGCTTGCGGAAAGTGAAGCGACACTGGCAGGAAACACTTACGTGCTTACTGGTACCTTGACGCAGATGACACGCGATGAAGCCAAACAGGCGTTACAAGCGCGCGGTGCTAAAGTTACTGGGAGTGTTTCGGCTAAGACGACGGCAGTGATTGCAGGCGACAATGCTGGCTCAAAACTGACCAAAGCAGAGCAGTTGGGCGTGCCGGTGTTGAATGAAGATGACCTTGTTAAACTACTGGACTAAATGACTGGGCTCGCAATGAACGAGCCCAGCATCCGCACGATTTAGATGTCGTTCGTCATGCGCGTAACATCGACAATCAACTTTAAGCGTTGACCAGGTTGTAAATAGTTACTGCGATTGATCTGATTCCATTTTTCGATATCGCGGATCGTCACATTGAAACGGTTGGCGATGCGCGCTAACGAATCCCCGGAACGAACCTGATAATGAATGCTGCGGGTAACACCCGAAGTTTTCTCATCACCTTGCCAAACGACAAGTTTACGTCCTGGGCGTAGCGGATCGGTTGGTGCTATGCCATTCCATTTTGCGAGTTGACGAAGGTTGACGTCATATTTTCGACTCAAGTCCCAAAGGGTATCACCGCGCTTTATTGTATGGTCGATTTTGTAGCTGCCTTGCTGGCGTGACTGGGTCGCCGATAAACGCTGATCAGCGGAAAGGCTGTAGTCATCGAGTTCACGAGCAGCCGCAGGTACTAGTAAATAATCACCAGCGCGGATCAAATGTCCAGTGAGGTTGTTCGCTTGCTGAATGGCGTGCGCCGTAGTGTGATATTGCTTGGCAATCACAATAAGACTCTCGCCTGATTTTACTTTGTGACGGTGCCAGCGCACTAAGTCACTTTGTTCGGCATTCACCAACCACTGTTCGAGACGTTCGGCGTTTGCTAATGGCAGCAGCAGGCGGTGGGGGCCATCAGGGTCGGTCGCCCAGCGATTGTAGCCGGAATTATAGTGGTGTAATTGTTCGAGTTCGAGTCCAGACATTTCGGCGGCAAGCGCTAAGTCAATTTGACTATCGGTTTCGACCACGCGTAAATAAGGCTTATTTTCAATCGGTAACCAGCTCACTTGATAGTTGTCTTGGTGTCGTAAAATATCTGCCAGCGCGAGCAATTTAGGCACGTAAGCTCGTGTTTCGCGTGGCAAATCAAGTGACCAAAAGTCGGTCGGTTTGCCAGCTCGGGCGTTACGACGAATGGCGGAGTTGACGCGGCCGCCCCCTGAGTTATAGGCAGCTAGAGCATGTAGCCAATTGTCGAAACGGTTATTCAAGGCGGTTAAATAATCGAGTGCAGCGTGAGTTGCGGAGTAAACGTCACGGCGGCCGTCATACCACCAGTTGATGTCTAAACCATACTGCCGAGCGGTACCAGGAATAAATTGCCAAATGCCAGCTGCACTGCCATGGGAATAGGCAAAAGGGTCGAAGGCACTTTCTACGATTGGCAATAGCGCTAATTCCAATGGCAAATTCCGTTTTTCTATCTCTTCAACGATGAAATGCATGAACGGCGCCGCTCTTTTTGCGACCCGATCCATGTAGGCTGGATGTTGTAGATAGAAGTTGCGCTGCGCTTCAACCCGAGCGTTTTCTGGAATAGGCATCGCGAGTTGGCGGCGAATACGCTGCCAAAGATCTGCTTCTTGTTGTGGCGTCACCTTTTCGACTACGGGTAGTGGCGCGATCAGTTCAGGGTTAAGTAACTGCGTTTGCGACTTGGCGTCAGCTTGTTTTGCGCGTGGGACTTTAACATTAGCACTTTGATCTTGCTGAGTTGTCGTTGTTGTTGTCGCGGTGTCCGTCGGTGTTGATTGGCAAGCAGCCAAAACCGACGCACTTAGCGTCAGCATTATCAGTTTTTTCATGCATGCCTTCCTATCGGTAGGTTTAACTTGCTGCGTACTTTAACGCAGTTTAAGGTTTTAGAAATTATCTTTCCACTGCCTTAACTTGGCAAACTCTGCGGCGTCTTTAGCGCGCAGAAACGGATTAATCGCAAGTTCACGCTCAATGGTCGACGGCAGCGAAGGTTGCTGTTTTTCGCGCCATTGATGAACTTCGCTTTCGGCGGACTGAATAGCCTGATTATTCGGCTCGGCAGCGCGTGCAAAACGTAAATTCGCGGTCGTGTATTCGTGCGTACAATAGACTCGAGTGGCTGGCGGAAGTTCGGCCAACTTGCGTAAAGATGAAAAAAATTGCGGGGCGGTACCTTCAAACATGCGACCACAACCGGCGCTAAAGAGGGTATCACCGCAAAACAATAAACCCGAACTATAAAAGCTAAGATGGTCAAGCGTGTGTCCCGGCGTTTCCAGTACCTCAAATTCACACTCAAGTCCTGCTGGTGTGAAACGATCACCGTGTTTTAGTGGATGCTCAATGCCTTTGATTTTTGGATTGTCTGGACCATAAACCGGCACCGCATAATGCTCAAGCAGTGGTAGTAAACCATCCGTATGATCCCAGTGGTGATGCGTAATAAGAATACTGGCGAGACCGATGCCTTGTGCTGCTAGCCACGCTAAGACAGGTTTTTCATCGCCGGGGTCAACAATAACGGCATCGTCATTCGCAGTTGGCTGAATAGCCCAAATGTAGTTATCATCAAAGGCAGGGATGGGCGTAATGATCATGGCGCATTCATCTTTCGTTGCTAACATTGCAATAAGTATACAGGGCCGAGAGCACGATGTTAAAACCAGCATTACGAGAACGCGTCGCAGCACCGCCGAAAGGTTGGCAGGATATTGCCAACGGGGAGTGGTTGCGTTGCCAAGTCGAGCAGATAGTGGCATCGCACATCGAGCGTTTGTATGGCTATCATTTCGCCACAGTAGGGCGCTTAAGTGCGCAATTGCAGCTACCGCATTCGGCGATTAAACATTGCTTTAGTCTTGCTAGTGAAGCAGCCAGTAACGTGCAGGTTTGTGCGGAATCGATCCATTTGCCTTTTGCGGAAGCGAGCTTAGATGCTGTTCTTTTGGCTGGAGAACTTGAATTTGCCAATGATCCCCACCAGATACTTCGAGAAGTGAATCACAGTCTTATTGCTGATGGTAAATTGATTTATGTCGGCTTTAACCCGCTAGCGTGGCACCAAGTACAGCAGTTGTGGCCAGCGAATGTGAACCACTATCCGTGGTGCGGTCGTTCTTTTACACGATCGAGAGTGCTGGATTGGTTAGCGTTGTTAAACTTTGAAGTGACCGAAGCCCAGTATTTTGCGCCAGGTTTTTTGCAACAGCGGTGGCAATGGCCTGAGCGACTTGCCACCAAGGTTCATAACTGGGTGCCGCAGTTGGCGAGTTGTTATGTGATCGTCGCGCGCAAACGCGAGTACCCTTTAACGTTGTTGCCCGAGCGTGCCCAACGTAAGCGGGTACAGCCGAATTTACAAACTGTTCCATTGGCGAATCAAACGCAAATAAAGGAGTTATGATGTTAAGTCCCCAAGAGTTATGTGCGAAGGCAAAAGGTAATGTGCAGGAGATTGATATTGAGCAACTGCAGGAGCGAATTGCTGAAGGCGCTCGAGTGATCGATGTGCGTGAACCCGGTGAATATGCCGCCGGCCACATTCGTCAGGCCGTGAATATGCCGCGTGGTGTATTAGAAATGCAGTTAAACCAACATCCCGATGTCGCAGGGTATGACGATGCGCTACAACGTATTGCCGAGCAACCGTTGTATTTAATTTGTCGTTCTGGCGGCCGCTCTGCACTTGCCGCAGAATCATTGCAGCGTATGGGATTTGACAAGGTTTACTCGGTTGACGGTGGCATGCAGGCTTGGGAAGAGAAAAAATACCCGCAAGTCACAGGTGAATAACCGTTCTCCGGCTAACCTTCGTAGCCAGTGTCATCAGCTAAATCTGAGCCACTGGCTGCTTGTCTTGCTAATTCGTCACAACGTTCGTTTTGTGGGTGACCAGCGTGACCTTTAACCCACTTCCAATGTATTGAGTGACGTTGGGTCGCTGCATCCAGCGCGCGCCATAGATCGGCATTCTTTACCGGCTTTTTCGCCGCCGTACGCCAACCATTAAGCTTCCAGTTATGAATCCACTTTTGAATGCCGTCTTTCAGGTACTGACTATCGGACGTCAGGGTGACCTCGCAGGGTTGGTTAAGCGCTTCTAAGGCTTTGACCGCAGCCAGCATTTCCATGCGATTATTGGTAGTTAAGCGAAATCCAGCACTCAGTTCCTTATGATGCTTGCCATACTCGATGACAATGCCGTAACCGCCCGGGCCTGGGTTGCCTAAACAGGAACCATCGGTATAAATGTGTACCTTTTTCTGCGCTGCATTCACGCGTTGGGCTCCTGCCAAAGTGGTGCATCAATGAGCTTCAAACGCTCTAAATGTGCTTGCTCTTCTTCAGCAGAGGCTTTAACGACGCGCAATTGGGGCTTATTGCTGACCCGACTCCAGTCGACGGTTTGGCCATTATGTTGGTGGCTTTTCTTTTGTGTCGCTAATTCGAGCTTTGTTTGCCCGCCAGTCATCATCAGATAGACGTCAGCTAACAGTTCCGCATCAAGTAATGCGCCGTGGAAGGTCCGATTGGAGTTATCGATGCCAAAGGCGCGACAAAGGGCATCGAGATTATTCTTTTGCCCCGGGCGCATTTCGCGTGCCAGCATGAGCGTATCGAGAATCTTGCAATAATCGGTCGTCTTGCCAAAACCATTACGTAGTAGGGCAAATTCATGGTCGATAAAGCCGACGTCAAACGCCGCATTATGAATCACTAACTCACTACCATCGATGAACTTAAGAAAATCATCGGCAACTTGTGAAAAAACCGGTTTATCTTGCAGGAATTCGTTGGTAATGCCGTGAACTTCAATGGCTTCTTGTTCAACCACTCGCTGCGGATTGATATACACGTGGAACGTGTTCCCCGTCAGTTTGCGGCCAATCACTTCAACAGCACCAATTTCGATAATGCGATGGCCACGCGCAGGGTCGAGGCCGGTGGTTTCCGTATCGAGAACGATTTGTCGCATCGTAATGGCTTCCTTTGGTACGCGAGTAATGAATGAAAGAGTACCTTAAAGTGTGGGGTTTGCGAACCCGCGACAAGGCTTAAAACATGTAAAAATAGTACGATCTGATTGTTTTTCAGGCAAACGGAATAAATCTTCAAAAAAAAGGTTGACGGGAAAGAACAGCCCTCGTAATATTCGCTCCGCATTCGGGGGGACCCACTCGGGAAACCCAGAATCAGGAAGTTGGAGCGGTAGTTCAGTTGGTTAGAATACCGGCCTGTCACGCCGGGGGTCGCGGGTTCGAGTCCCGTCCGCTCCGCCACTTTCCTGAAACGCAAATCACCGCTGCGGAGCGGTAGTTCAGTTGGTTAGAATACCGGCCTGTCACGCCGGGGGTCGCGGGTTCGAGTCCCGTCCGCTCCGCCATTTCAAACATGATTTTTCTGTTGTGGAGTGTTGCGCGATGAGTACGGTTTCGGCCTGCTTGACGTGTGGGGCTTGCTGCGCCACCTATCGTGTTTCGTTTTACTGGGGTGAAGCTACTGGCGCTCCTGCCGGTTATGTTCCCTCTGAACTCACCGAAAACTTTCACCCGCATTTACTGTGCATGCAAGGTACTAACCAAGCAAGTCCGCGTTGCGTCGCCCTTGAAGGTACCATCGGCAAGCAAGTTGGGTGCAGTATCTACAGCAACCGTCCATCGCCTTGTCGTGAGTTTGTCGCGGGCGACGAAGCAGCGAATCCTTTTTGTGATAAAGCTCGGGCCAAACACGGTCTGCCACCATTAATTCCTGTTAAAGAAGTAGCGTAATCCGCTCAAATGCTGGTTTTGCGCTACGAAAAGCTCTTGAGCCCCTGTTTACCAACGGTTACATTATTGAACGTTATAACTCAGCCCTATCTGTTAAGGTAGAGAGCTACACTATTCACAGGGGAGTCTTACTCATGCGTAAAAGCCTGATCGCCGTTGCTATCGGTGCAACACTTACTGTTGCTGCATGTGCCGATAAAGAAGCAGCGCAAACAACTGACCAACAAGCAGAACAACAAGTTCAACAAGCCGAGCAGCAAACCGCTGTGGCGGAATTTAACGAAGCTAATCCGTTCTATGCGGAGAGCACACTGCCGTTCCACGCACCAGATTTCACTAAGATCGAGTTTGCTCACTATGAACCTGCACTATTAGCCGGTATGGAAGAGCATGCGGCAGAAATCGAAGCGATCGCAACGAATCCTGAACCAGCGACGTTTGAGAATACCATCGTCGCAATGGAAAAATCAGGTGCGTTACTTAGCCGCGTTAGTTCGGTATTTGGCAACGTTGCTGGTTCAGCGGGTAATGATGATTTCCGCGCTCTGCAAGTCAAAATGGCACCGAAGTATGCAGCCCATGGTGACAATATCAGTTTAAACCCAGAACTGTTTGCGCGGGTTAAAGCGGTTTATGAGAACCGTGATCAATTTGAAGGCGAAGAACTGCGCCTGATCGAGGATACTTATAAAGGTTTTGTACGCGCTGGTGCCGAGCTCAACGAAGAGCAAAAAACACGTATTCGTGAAATTAACTCTGAGCTATCTTCGTTAACGACTGAGTTCCGTAACAACCTGATGAGCTTGGTTGACGAGAATATGGTCGTGGTTGAAGACAAAGCTGAACTGGCGGGTTTGAGCGAGTCACAGATTGCGCAATTAGCAGCAACTGCTGAAGCTAAAGAAATGCCTGGCAAATACGTGATCACTGTCACTAATACAACGCGTCAGCCAATCTTACAGTCGCTTGAAAATCGCGAGCTTCGCGAGAAAGTTTGGCGTGCGTCTGCCGAGCGTGGCACGGGTAACACTGCGACCGATAACCGCCCACTAGTGAAGAAAATGGCACAGTTACGTGCGGAAAAAGCGCAACTGCTTGGCTATGAAAATTGGGGCGCTTACGTACTTGAGCAAAGCATGGCCGCGACGCCAAGTGCGGCTCAGCAAATGTTGCGTGACTTAGTACCAGCTGTCGTCAGCAACGTTGAAGCGGAAATGGCTGAGATCCAGCAAGTCATTGATGGCGAAGGCGGTGAGTTCGACGTTCAACCGTGGGACTGGGCATTCTATGCCGAGAAAGTACGCGAAGAGAAATACGCACTTGATTCAAACGAAGTGAAGCAATACTTCGAGTTCAACCGCGTGGTTGAAGATGGTGTGTTCTACGCCATGAATCAATTGTTTGGTATCACTTTTGAAAAGCGTGATGACATTCCAACGTATGCGGAGGACATCGTCGTTTACGAAGTCAAAGACGTTGATGGCGAGAGCCTTGGCTTGTTCTATGGCGACTGGTTTACCCGCGACGGTAAGCGCGGTGGTGCATGGATGAGCTCATTCGTAGGCCAATCACACCTACTTGGTAACAAGCCCGTTATTCTAAATAATATGAACATCACCAAGGCTGCAGATGGCGAACCTACGCTATTGAGCTTTGACGAAGTGAGCACCATGTTCCATGAAATGGGTCATGCGTTACACGGTATGTTCTCAGATGTAACTTACCCGTCATTGGCCGGTACTTCAGTATCACGTGACTACGTTGAGTTCCCGTCAACCTTCCAAGAAGATTGGACGTTGAACCCGAAAGTTATTGCGAATATGGCTAAACACCATGAGACCGGCGAGCAAATTCCACAAGAGTTGCTCGACAAAGTGATGGCAGCGAAGAACTTCAACATGGGTTATGACACCCTTGAGTACATTGCTGCAGCATTGTTGGACTTGGAATACCACACGCTGACACCTGACGCAGCTGCCGGTATTGCCGACGTCAATAGCTTTGAGCAAGCAGCACTGACCCGTAACGGCGTAGCGGTGGAAGCTGTTCCACCACGTTACAAGTCTAACTTCTTTGCGCACGTGTTTGCTGGCGGCTACTCAGCTGGTTACTACGCTTACATGTGGTCAGAAGTGTTGGCAGCTGACGCGTTTAAGTTTGTGCAAGACAATGGCGGTCTAACGCTGGAAAATGGCCAAGCTTTCCGTGATGCCATCTTGTCAAAAGGCAACAGTAAAGATCCGATGCAACAATACATCGACTTCCGTGGCCAGAAGCCAACCGTTGATGCGCTGCTTGAGCGTCGTGGTTTAACTGCGCCAACAATCGACTAATCGCGACTGCAACTTTAGTCGAAATTAGCCTAGTAAGAAGCCCGACAAATCGTAAAGGTTTGTCGGGCTTTACATTTTCATTACATTGTTATCTTGCTGAATTCCATGGGTTATGCCATATATAAAGTTCATATTCTTTAAGAATATGTTAACTCATGTGGAAATTAATCCAGGGAATATAATCATGAAAACAACATTTCAATTATCTTTATGTGCACTTGCTCTGAGTGCCTTTTACTCGCCGCAAACAATGGCTCAAGTAGCGGATGATAATGCCGAAGCCGATGAACGTATTCAGGTCACGGGTTCGCGTATCAATCGCACTGATCTTGAGGGGGCATCGCCGGTTGATGTCATTTCGCGCGACGAAATTGAAGCATCAGGTTTTTCCAACTTACAGCAACTGCTTGAACGTAATCCAGCTGCCGGTGTAGGCACTTTCTCAACACGTGGTAACAGTCAAGATTCCACCGCTAATGGTGGAGCGGCTGTTAGCTTGCGCGGCTTTGGCGCCGACGCGACCTTAGTGCTGGTGAACGGACGTCGGGTGAACGTGTCAGCTTTTGCGGAAGGTGTGGCGAATTCTTTTGTTGATATCAATACCATTCCAGTTGCAGCAATTGAGCGTATTGATATTTTGAAGGATGGCGCTTCAGCTATTTACGGTTCCGATGCAGTTGCCGGCGTGGTCAACGTTATTCTGCGTGACGATTACGTGGGTACTGAGTTTAATGCTGGTTATGGTGGTACTACCGGACCCTCTTATGACGAAACCACGTTTAGCACTGTATGGGGCAATGGCGACTCATCAGGTAACACTACGGTTATTCTGGATTACTTTAAAAACTCATCGATCATGGGTTACGAAATGGGGCGCTTTGGTACCGCAAACCAAGCACCTTATGGTGGTAATGACTTCCGCTCATCACGCGGTTATCCGGGCAACTTCATTCTTAATGGTGAGGTAGTGATCGACCCTGACTGCCCTGCGGAAAACGCCTTCGGGCAAACCTGTGTGTATGATTATGGTCCTTGGACCATGACCATTCCAGAAGCTGAACGGGTCGGCGCACTGATTCTCGCCAACCGACAACTGAGCACTAACGTCGAGGGCTATCTCGAAATAGCGGCGCAACATAACTCGTCAATGGCCGGTGGTGCAGCGACGCCACTAGATCTTGATGCAGGGCTTTACGTGCCTGCCGACCATCCCAATAACCCTTGGGGTGAACGCGTCGATATTAACCGCTATCGCACAGTTGATGCAGGAAACCGAGTTTGGAGTATTGAGTCTGATACGTTGCGCTTAGTAGCTGGTTTGCGCGGTATGGTCGGAATGTGGGACTGGGACGTTGCCGTACAAAAAGCGCGCAGTCGTTCGTTGCAAACTGGTGACAAATCACAAGGCTGGGTACGCACTGACTTGATGCAACAAGAAATCAATGCCGGGCGCTATAATCCATTCGGCGGTGTTACCAATCCACAGAGTGTGATTGATGCGATCACGACAAGCCTCGTGCGCCGCGGTGAGTCGCATTTAACTGCAGTGGACGGCAGCATTACCGGTGAAGCGTTTGAGCTTGGTGGTCGCCAAGTCATGATGGCGGCAGGTTTTGAATATCGTGAAGAAGACGTTGAAGATATTCCTGATGATCAATTCCAGCGCGGGTTGATCTTTGGTACCGAATCGGTTTCGGCAAGTGCCGAGCGTGACCAGTGGGCTGCATATGTTGAGTTTCTCGCACCGCTGACCGATGATCTTGAATTGAGTATTGCTGCGCGTCACGATGACTACAGTGATTTTGGTACCACAACGAACCCACAAGTGAAGCTGCGCTGGACAGCAACGGATACTTTAAGCTTCCGCGCTTCGTATGGTGAGGGCTTTCGTGCTCCGTCGTTGGCTCAGATTGGCCTAGGTCCATCACAAGTATCACAGTTCTTCCTCGATACTTATCGTTGCCCAGAGGTTGATCCAAACAACCCTGCCTGCGCAGCAACCGATTACACGATTGTCTTCGGTGGTAACCCTAACCTTGAAGCTGAAACTTCGGAAAGCTGGAACCTTGGTGCTGTTTGGCAGGTCACCCGTGACTGGGATATCAGCGCTGATATTTGGTCAATCACCCAAGACAATAAGATCGACCGTAATGATTATGAGCTGGTTTATCAGGCGGAGTGTAATAACCAAAATAGTACGGTATGTGTGCGTTTAGACCCGCTTCCAGGCGAAACACTAGGGCCGCTGTCGCGACTGTATAATAGCTACATCAACATCAGTTCCCAAGAGGCGAGTGGTATCGACTTCTCGACCAACTATGGCATGTCACTTGATGACATGGGTGACCTCAAGTTGGCATTGGATTGGTCTTACATGACCAAATTTGAGAAAAACGGTATCGATTATGCTGGCGAATACAACTACCCAGAACATCGTTGGGTCGCTTCAGCAGACTGGACACGCGGTTTTTTTGGTGCCACTGCGACCTTGACCTACATTGGTGAGTTTGAAGATTATCAAGCACCACAGGAAGTCGAGTCCAGCGAGGCTCGTACCGTTGATGCGCAAACACTGTTGGATCTGCAAGTGCGCTACGATGTCTCGACAAACATGCAGGTAGTTCTCGGAGGGACCAATGTTCTTGATGAAGAACCTCCATTTGCAATTGGGGACGGTGATGGCGATCTCTACGGTTATGCCTCATCTGTGCACAACCCGCGCGGTAGCTTCGTGTACGGTAAATTCAGTTATAAGTTTTAAACACAACATCGCATGCAAAAAGGGACGGCGTTACCGTCCCTTTTTTATGTTATTTACGTGGGCTCGGGTTGGTAGACGAACCAGGTAACTAAAGCCACTGAAGCAAGGTAAATAAAGGCACCACGCATAGAAGCATCGCCAAGTTCGGTTTGCCACATTTGGAAAAAAGCGCCTCCAATGACTTGGAAAAAGCCAAACCAAACGAGTAACGCAATTCCTGCCCCGATAAGAACCCATGACTTCTCGGCTTGGAAGAGGTTGGATGGCGCATTGCGCACTTGGATGAGCTTCCATACAGCGACTAAAAACACCAGCCCAGCAGTGAGTTCGGCGGCAATCACTAATGCTGCGGCCAGCCATATAAGTGTCGGTTGCGAGATCGCAAAGGCAAAAGTCGTTGGATAGTAATTGTGATTTTCCATGCCCATAACTGCCGCCATCACACTATACACCGCATCAAGGTTGGCAATATTTTGCAGCGCGTAAAATAGGCATAGTAGTCCCAAGCTACCGGTGAGTAGAATTTTAAGCCACTTAAGTACCATGTTGGTTTCCTCATTGTTGTTATTTGTTCGGTTAAACCATGAAAATGGCCATTTAGAGTGATAGACCCTGGCCATCGGCCTGTCAAAGATAGGGGGCATAATTCATCCGGTGAATACTCAAATTCAAGCTATGCTTACTGGTCTATAATCCGCTTTCTTGCTATACTTCGCGCCACTTTTTACATCCTTTGCGAACCTATTTGCGACGAAGCATTTTTGTCGATTTAGGTAAGTGCAACCAAGTAAGGAATGACAATGGCGAATGACAAATCAAAGATTATTTATACGGAAACGGATGAAGCGCCACGTTTAGCGACCTATTCGTTACTGCCAATTATCCGTGCGTTTACTGAGGCAGCAGGTGTGTCAGTTGAAACTCGCGATATTTCATTGGCTGGCCGTGTAATTGCATTGTTCCCTGAGTTTTTGACCGAAGAACAGCGCATCAATGATGCTTTGGCAGAGCTTGGTGAACTTGCGAAAACGCCAGAAGCGAACATTATCAAGTTGCCAAACATCAGTGCTTCGATCCCACAATTGACTGCGTGTATTAAAGAGCTGCAGAGCCAAGGTTACGCCTTGCCAGACTACCCGTTTGAACCAAAAACGGATGAAGAACGTGACATTAAAGCGCGTTATGACAAAGTGAAAGGTTCTGCGGTTAACCCTGTGTTGCGCGAAGGTAACTCTGATCGCCGCGCGCCAGCATCCGTTAAAAATTATGCGAAGAAGCACCCTCATCGTATGGGCGCATGGAGTAACGACTCCAAAACCCGTGTTGCGCACATGGATGATGGTGACTTTTATAGCAGCGAGCAATCGACCACTTTCGCCCAAGCTGACGACTTAAAGATTGTTCTGAATACACCAGCCGGCCAAACGGTATTAAAAGACTCGGTAAAAGTCTTAGCTGGTGAAGTCGTTGACGCCGCACGCATGGACGTTGCGCAACTGCAAGAGTTCTTTGCACGTGAAACAGCGAAAGCGAAAGAAGAGGGTGTATTGTTATCGTTGCATCTGAAAGCAACGATGATGAAGGTTTCTGACCCGATCATGTTTGGTCATGCGGTCAAGGTGTACTTCAAAGCGTTGTTCGATAAGCACGCTGATCTGTTCAAAGATTTGGGTGTTGATGCGACGAATGGTTTCGGTGATGTACTTGCCAAAATCGCTGAATTACCAGCCGACCAACGCGCCGAAGTTGAAGCTGACATCCAAGCGGTGTACGAGAATCAACCTGATCTAGCCATGGTGAACTCGCACAAAGGCATTACGAACCTGCACGTTCCAAGTGATGTCATCATCGATGCATCTATGCCGGCGATGATCCGTGACTCAGGAAAAATGTGGAATAAAAACGATGAGCGCCAAGATACCCGTGCGATGATCCCAGATCGTTGCTACGCAGGTGTTTATCAAGAAACCATTACTTTCTGTCGTGAAAACGGTGCTTTCGACCCAGCAACCATGGGAACGTGCCCGAACGTTGGTTTGATGGCGCAAAAAGCTGAAGAATATGGTTCTCACGATAAGACTTTTGAAATTCCAGCAGATGGTACTGTGAAAGTACTGAATCAGGCAGGTGAAGAAGTATTCAGTCACGACGTGAAGAAAGGCGATATTTGGCGCATGTGTCAGGTCAAAGACGCACCTATTCGCGATTGGGTGAAGCTTGCTGTCAATCGTTCACGTTTGAGTGGCATGCCAGCCGTGTTCTGGCTAGATGCGAATCGCGCGCATGATGCGCAGTTGATTGAGAAAGTAACGACTTACCTCAAAGAGCACGACACCGATGGTCTTGATATTCAGATCATGGCGCCGGTCGACGCCACTCGTCATACATTACAACGTATGAAAGAAGGTAAGGACACCATTTCTGTGACCGGTAACGTTTTACGTGACTATCTAACTGATCTGTTCCCAATCCTTGAACTGGGTACTTCAGCTAAAATGCTGTCTATCGTACCTTTGATGAACGGCGGTGGTTTATTTGAAACTGGCGCTGGTGGTTCAGCACCGAAGCACGTACAACAGTTCGTTGAAGAAAACTATTTGCGTTGGGATTCATTGGGTGAGTTTTTGGCACTTGCCGCTTCGTTGGAGCACTTAGCTCAGCGCACCGCTAACCAACGTGCTCAGATCTTAGCTGATGCGTTGGACAAAGCGACCGCTAAATTCCTCGAAAACGATAAGTCGCCAGCACGTAAGCTTGGTCAAATCGATAACCGTGGTAGCCACTTCTATCTCGGCATGTACTGGGCTGAAGCCTTGGCTGCACAGATGGAAGATACAGATTTGGCAGCACGTATGGGTAAGTTAGCGAGCTTCCTTAACGACAATGAACAACAAATTGTCGATGAGCTTAACGGCGTTCAAGGCAAGCCAGTTGAAATTGGTGGTTACTATCAGCCAGATGGTGAGCTTGTTTCGACTGCAATGCGGCCTTCGACAACTTTGAATGAAGCCCTAGCAAATCTTTAAGATTGACGAACAAGTTAGGTTAAATAACGCAAAAGCCGCAATTTAGATTGCGGCTTTTTTTTTAACTAGCGCACTACCAGAGTTTCCGGCTCAGCACCTGGGACTTGATAGCGTATGCGATTGCGTCCTTCACTCTTGGCTTGATAGAGAAGGGTATCGACATCTTTCACTGTGGCCTCCCAGTTCGGTGGAGTTCGGTTACTTGCAATGACCCGACAACCGCCGCTTAAGGTAATGTGCAAGCGCCCAGCGCTGGTATGAAATGGCTTTTCGCTAATGTCGTTAAGCAATTTGCGCGCAACTTGTAAGACTTGTTCGGCGTTAACGTGTTCCAGCACTAATAGAAACTCTTCACCCCCCCAACGCACTGCCATATCGGTTTTCCGCACCGCTTGTTTGACGCGCCGTCCGAATTCGATGAGGACTTCGTCGCCAACGCTGTGGCCGTGTTTATCATTAATGGTTTTAAAGTGATCAATATCGATGATAAATACTGCATGATTGCCCGTGTATAGACGCTTTTCGTCACGTAGTAACTGATCATAGATAGCACGACGGTTATGAAGACCGGTTAACGGATCGCGTAGCGACTGCTCGTGCAATTCGGCGTTCGCTTGATTCAGCAAGGCGTTTAATTTACGCGTTTTACGGTAACCAAAGGCGAAGAGTAGAATGAGTAAAACCAATGAGCCGGCGGCAAGAGCAAAAAGTTGTTGTTGACGCTGTTGCGCGGCAAGCTCTTGAGTTTGTAGGTCGGCCTGTTGTTCGAGTAGTTTAATCTCGTATGATTTTTCTGCAGCTTGATAACGCACCTGTAGCTCGTTCACTTTCTGATCTCGTTCAGCTGCCGCGAGCTCTGAGGTCATTTGTACTTGTTGTTTTAGTATTTCAGCTTGCTTTTGATATTTACCCGCAACCTCATAAGCCTTGGCAATATGCGAAAGTAAGATGGCTTGTTCACGTTTTTGCGCAAAACTATTAAATACTTCAGCAGCTGCTAACATCTCTTGCAGGCCCTGTTCATGTTGGCCTTGAAGCACTTTGATATACCCTAAGTTAAACTCTGTCACCGAACGCTCGTTAACGTTGCCGATTTGCTTGGCAATCGCTAGCCCCTGTTCTAAATAGCGTTTTGCCTCGTCGAGCTCTTCCATCAACAACTTTGCCGCTCCAGCATTATTATATGCGAGCATCTCAACTCGTGGATTATCTAGCTGTTTACCGACTTCAGCAGCCTTTAGAAACGCCGCAACGATTTCATCAGACGGGCCTTGTTGATATTGACGAGAGTAGGCAGCGATTAAATAGAGATCGGCAAGGTGATTAGTATTGCCCGTGCGTAGTGCTTCGGAAATGGTGCGTTCAGCAGTTTCTGCGGAAGCTTGCCAACGACCTAAATTGGCTTGAATGCGCGCTAAATGAAGATTTAAAAACTGGCGCCGCCGCTGTTGTTCACTCGGGTCTGTTTGCGGTATGAGAGTTTGCGCGGCAAGCAAATATTCCAGCGCTGCGGGGATTTGCCCGTTTTGCTGTAAGGTGCGAGCGATTACATGATTTGCATGATAACGTACCCGTGGGTTCGAAACATCAGGAAGCCAAGCTTCTATTTCCTTGGTTTTCGCAAGAGCTGCAGCAAAGTCAGAAGTGGCAAGGTAGGCTTCAGCAATATCGATGTGTACTTCGGCGATCGCATTAGGATTACCGGATTTTTCCGCAATTATCAGCACCTCATCGGCAATGGCAAGAGCTGCAGGAAGCTTTTGTTCCATTGCCAAAAACACGATTTGATAGCCTTGCGCTCGGACAAAGGTTTCGATTGGTGTATCCACATCAACGGTGCGTAGTAACTCTTCTAATGCCGCATGATTACTTGGCGTGAAGTCACCGTCCATGAGTTCATTCAAGCGCGCTTCAAGCTTGGGATCTTGTGGTGATGTCTTCGTCGGAGGTGTAACGACTGCTTGCTCGTCGAAGAGTCCTTTATAAGCCTCTTGCACTTCGGCGTAAGCAGGAGTGTTTAGCAATGACAATGCAAAAACGACTAAAGTGATCGCAGGTTTATTCTGATAGTGCATTGCAGTGCCATACCAAGGTTGCGGTTACATGCATTAACCTTACTCGTTCAGTGCCATGCTGTCTAGATTTTGTCCACGCTTTTAGTGCCGAAAATGCTTAAATTGGCGCACAAAAAAACGCAACGATTTCCTTCGGATAACGGGCAAAGCCGACAAACCCATGATCGCCGCCTTGCTCTATGGTGTGTTTTGCATGGGGGAGGGCAGCTGTCGCTTCACGATAGTCCAACAATTCATCGCCAGTTTGTACCAGTAGCCAACAGGTTTGCGGTGTTAATGCCGATGGATAGTGAGGCTCAAGCTGCTGTAGCGTTTCGACGTAGCTTTCGCGCCATTCATATGGGCTGTCATCGAAGTAATTGATCGCTTGTCCTAACGCGCGACGTAACGATTTACCTGCGTGCATAGATGGATTAATAAGTGTGACCTTGAGGTCGTACTTCTGCGCTAATGCGTGAGCATAAAAACCACCTAATGATGATCCCATCAAGCACAATTGCTGAGGCGCTAACATTGCATTGAGTTGCTCGACGAGCTCAGTCAGGGTTTGCCATGCGAGTGCTGGAATATGAGATAGCGACGGGGCAATAAACCTGATGTCGTGTGCAGCGCAATAGTCACGCATAATTTGCGCCTTACTGCCAAAGCCATTGGAACCGAAACCATGAATAAACAAAATGACAGGTTGCATGCCTACCTCTATTGCACTGAGTCTTATGTGGGGGCTATTTGTATCATAGTTACTGGTGACATCGCAGCAATTTGTGCTAGCTTATGAAATCATTTTTTAACAACTATGAGATACAGCAACCATGACAAAGCTCATGCACTTTATTTATTGGTCGGTGATTATCATTTTAGCAGTGCTGCTTTGGCGTGAGCACCAAGACACGCCGTCAAGTAGTGGGGTAACCACTATTGGGAAACGTGCTGAGGTCAATTCAACGGCGAGCGCCGCAAGGCCAACTGAAATCACGAGTGCAGCTGATGAATCTAATGGTAGCGTGACTGCAACACGGATGCCTGAAGCCGAAGCGCATGGCGTACTACCAACAGCGACGGCCAACGATGGCGCGACAGATGACAACGACGAGCAATCGCCGTCAGCGATGGAAGCGGCTGACGATGACGCCTACGCCGATGCAAACGAACGTATGCTAGCACAGCTTCAACGTGCGCAAAGTTATCCTCAACGTTTGCAGCGTGAGGGTGTGGATCAAGATTGGAATTATCAAGTAACGAGTGATGTTGAGCGCGTATTTACGGACGTTACTGGACTTGATAAAGAGCATCTAGGTGGCGTTACCTGTCGTATGACGTTATGTGAGGTACTGGTGTCGGCACGCACAGAGTCGCCAATTGATACCATGATGCGTTTGCAAAAGCGTTTGATCGAGATGCCGTGGTACACCGAAGACTATTCAACAATCTTCGATGCCACGGACAGTGACGGTTTTTATCGCATTTACTTAGAGCGCGAGCGCCCTTAGTACATCTCGGGTGAAGTCGTGCTCATTGAAACCGGGTTCACCGGCGATGTCGTAGCCGCGACGAACAATGACGAGATTACGACTGGGGATAATCACTAAGAACTGGCCGCGATTGCCGCGCGCCGCAATGGTGTCATTGGGGAGTTCAGGAAAGCGTTCGTTGTACAGCCACCATTGCGCGCCATAACCGGGAGCTGCTGCCGGCGGTTGTGCTGGAGCAGGGCTGCTGATGTAGCTCAGCCAGTTCTCGGGTAAGATTTGTTCGCCGTTCCAGACGCCATTATTGAGGTGTAAAACGCCGAGTCGCGCAAGATCACGCGCAGTGGTCCACACTTGCGACGAAAGAATGAAATCTCCCTGCCAATCGGTCTCTAAAAACGTGTGTTCCATGCCGACTTTGTCGAGCAATTGTTCATAGGGGAAGCGTAGGTAATCGTCGAATGTGGCGAACCGCTCGCGTAAGGTACGTAGGGCAAGCAAGGTGTCATTATTAGCGTACTTCCAACGCTCACCTGGGGTGACTTCTAATGCGCTTTCCGTGGCGGTATCGCTAACCAGGCCGCCTCCCATGTAGACACGGTCGGTGCGGTTACCCGCTTTATTACTGTCGAGACCCGATGCCATGTGTAATAAGTTTTCGAGGGTTATGGCACGACGTGGATCGAGATCATGGGACCAGTTTTCGATACCTGCGGGTTCGTCAAGTTCGAGCAAACGTTGTTGCACAGCGGCGCCAATGACACTGGCGCCGATACTTTTGGCAACCGACCAAGTGCGTTGTGCTGTTTCTGGCGTAAAACCCGTTTGATACTTCTCGGCGATAATATGTTCAGGACTAACCACCAGCACAGCCGAAGTTCGGGCGCCACTGCCGTACGCTTTGCCAAACGCGCGATCAATCACTGCAGTTAAAGCTTGTTGTTGTGCATCGTTGAGTTGCAGAGGACGTTCAGCCCACGGTGCGCCATCATCGCTACCGGAAGCTAACGCATCAGCAAAGGGATTTGCCACCTTAGCGAGGTCTTTGATGCTGGCGCCTACTGGCAAGTCGACACAACCGAGTTTTGGCCGCCAAACCGAAATACGTGCACGTTGTCCTTCATCGTAGGTAACGCGAACATAGCGGTGGTCACGGTTGATTTCAGGCTGCAATTGCTGAACTTTGTCAGCCACGAGCGAATAGATCCCAGTGAGCTCGTCGCGACGAATCGCGCTAATTTCTTTGTTACCATTAAACACTGCGCTACAGGTAAAGCCGGCGAGGTAACCTGCAGCATAAGCGTTTTCGGTAGTTTCGGTTTCTGTCGCATTGCTTATCGGCAAAGCACTCAGCGCCAACAAGGCTGAGCTTAATGTGGTCATCGAAGTACGTCGCATGCTGAATACCTTAATGGGAATCGTTAAGCGTGATTTTAACCACCTCGGTTTGATTGGTCACGTACAGTACCCGCTTATCGGTCTCAACTAATGTCACATTCGCCGTAAAGTTAGGTAGCGAAATGGTTTCTTTGAGTTCGCCTGTTGGCGCATAAACGTAAATTCCTTCGGGGCCTGCCACGTACAAAGTACCGTCGGCTGCGACCGCCATGCCGTCCATACCTTGATCGTATTCACCGTCGAGCTCGGCAAATAGTCGTTTGTTACTTACTCCTTCGGCGGTGACGTCGTAAGCAAAAATTTGCCAGCGGTAGGCGTCAGTTACATAAAGCGTTGTTTGTTGCGGGTTAAGGATAATGCCATTGGGGCGATGCAGTTTGTCGTCGATGAGTGTCAAATCGCCAGTGGGAGACAGCGCAAAAACACCAGAGAAAGAGAGTTCTTGTTGTTCCGCGCTAATGGCAAAGGGCGGATCGGTAAAATAGAGTACACCGTTCTCGCCAAGCACAAGGTCATTTGGACTGTTCAGACGTTTGCCTTGGTACTCCGTGGCAAGTGCTGTTTGGGTGCCATCTTTATTTAACCGAGCGATGCGTCGTGCATAATGTTGTGCCATCACTAGCTGACCGTCGTGATCGACGATTAAGCCGTTCGCTTCGCTGGAGGGGCGCACCGCAACTTCGGTGGTTGCGTCGGGCTGCCAACGCCAAATGGTGTTGGCGGGAATATCCGAAAACCATAGCGCGTTATCATGCCAAAGAGGGCCCTCAGTAAATTGGTGACCGTCACTAATCACCTCGACGTGATGTTCTTGCGCTACGGCGAATGGCGCAAAAACCATAAGAAAAATTGTATTTAGCAGTAGGTTTTTCATCATTTTAACCTCACAAAATGGGTGTCGCCTGAGCTTAGCTGATTAACACAGAAAAGACACCATGACAGATGGAATCAGAACATGACATCGGTCGAAGCATGCGGCACAATAGATGCATAGTCTCACGATAAGAAAAGCCGATTGCGCATGACGGAACAAGCTCAAGAATCAGCTCCGACCTTTATTCATTTACGGGTACACAGCGATTTCTCGATGATCGATGGCCTTGCCAAAGTTGGACCCATTTGCGGTGCGACCGCAGACCTTGGCATGCCAGCTCTGGCGCTAACTGATCAAATGAATATGTGCGGCCTTGTGCGGTTTTATCGCACCACTCAAGGTAAAGGGCTAAAGCCCATTGTTGGCTGCGATTTATGGGTTCTGCCAGAGGGCTGGACGCCGGACCATCAAGAGCCTCCGTTCCGCTTAACTGCGTTGGCGATGAACAATGACGGTTATCAGCAGCTTACCCAACTGATTAGCCGCGGCTATCTAGCAGGGCACCGCGCTGGGCGACCGTGCGTGAATAAGGAGTGGCTTGCTGAGCATGCAGAGGGCGTACTGTTATTGAGCGGTGGCCGTGACGGCGATGTTGGTCGTAAACTTTTACAAAACCGCAAAGCCGAAGCTGAAGCCGAACTGGCCTTTTACCAACAGCATTTTCCTGATCGCTACTATCTCGAGTTAATGCGCACTGGGCGCCCGCAAGAAGATGATTATTTGCATGCTGCGGTGGCATTGGCGGCAGAACATGACGTGCCAGTGGTGGCGACTAATGAAGTGGTGTTCCTCAAGCCGGATGACTTTCATGCTCATGAAGTACGGGTTGCAGTCGCCGATGGCTACACCCTTGATGACAAGCGCCGTCCGAAAAAATACAGCCGCGAGCAATACTTAAAAAGCTCTACTGAAATGGCGGAGTTGTTCGCAGATATTCCAGAAGCACTTACCAATACGGTGGAAATTGCCAAGCGCTGTAATGTCACTATCACGCTTGACGAATACGTCTTGCCTGAGTTTCCGACCGGTGGCATGACGCCAGAGGACTTCTTGGTCAAGAAATCACAAGAAGGGCTCGAAGAACGATTACAACAACTCTTTCCTGACGAGGTTGAGCGCACAGAAAAGCGTAAAGAATACGACGAGCGCTTACAAATAGAGCTCGACGTGATTAATCAAATGGGCTTTCCTGGCTATTTTTTGATCGTAATGGAGTTTATTCAGTGGTCAAAAGATAACAACATACCTGTCGGCCCTGGGCGTGGTTCAGGCGCGGGTTCATTGGTTGCTTATGCGTTAAAAATTACTGACCTTGATCCGCTGGAACTCGATCTACTTTTTGAGCGTTTCTTGAACCCTGAGCGGGTTTCGATGCCGGATTTCGATATCGATTTCTGTATGGAACGCCGCGACGAGGTTATCGACCATGTGGCAGAATTGTATGGTCGTGAAGCGGTCTCGCAAATCATTACCTTTGGTACCATGGCGGCCAAGGCATCAATTCGCGATGTTGGCCGTGTCCTCGGCCACCCCTACGGGTTTGTCGATAAGATCACCAAATTAGTGCCGGGCGATCCGGGTATGACCCTTGAAAAAGCCTTTGAAGTCGAGCCACGTCTACCTGAAATGTACGATCAAGATGAAGATGTGCGTGATCTGATTGATATGGCTCGCATTCTTGAAGGGGTAACGCGTAATGCCGGCAAACATGCTGGTGGTGTCGTTATCGCACCCGAAAAAATCACTGATTTTTCGCCGTTGTATTGCGATGAAGAAGGTAAGCAACCGGTTACTCAGTTTGACAAAAATGATGTCGAAGCTGCGGGTTTGGTGAAGTTTGACTTCTTAGGTCTGCGTACTTTAACCATCATCCAATGGGCATTGGATATGGTGAATAGCAAACGTGCCCGCAAAGGTGATGGACCGATTGCCATTGAGCGGATCCCCCTTGATGATCCGAAGTGTTTTAAATTATTGAAGAAAGCCCAAACTACCGCCGTATTTCAGCTTGAATCGAGCGGTATGAAACAGCTGATTAAGAAGCTGCTGCCCGATAGTTTTGAAGATATTATCGCCTTGGTAGCGTTGTTCAGACCAGGGCCGTTGCAGTCAGGTATGGTCGACAACTTTATCGATCGTAAGCATGGTCGCGAGCAGATCTCGTATCCCGATAAAGACTACCAACATGAGTTGCTGCAGCCCATTTTGGAGCCCACCTACGGGGTTATTTTGTACCAAGAGCAGGTCATGCAGATTGCTCAGGTTTTGGCGGGTTATTCACTAGGCGGCGCCGATTTGCTGCGGCGTGCCATGGGTAAGAAAAAACCAGAAGAAATGGCCAAGCAGCGCGCGGTTTTTGCCGAAGGTGCTGAAAAGAACGGCATTGACCCAGATCTAGCGATGAAAATCTTTGACTTGGTCGAAAAATTCGCTGGTTATGGTTTCAACAAATCACACTCGGCTGCCTACGCTTTAGTGTCCTATCAGACGCTATGGATGAAAACCCATTATCCCGCAGAGTTTATGGCCGCAGTGATGTCGGCCGATATGGATAACACTGACAAAATCGTTACTTTGGTCGACGAGTGCGAACAAATGGGACTGAAGTTGCTGCCACCTGACGTCAATGTTGGGCAGTACAAATTTACCGTGGATGATGAAGGTCATGTTGTTTACGGAATCGGCGCGATTAAAGGTGTTGGCGAGGGCCCGATTGAGGCCATTCTGGCCGCTCGTAATGAAGGCGGCGAATTCAGTGATCTATTCGACTTTTGTTGTCGGGTGGATTTGAAAAAACTCAATCGCCGGGTATTGGAACGCTTGATTCGTGCCGGTGCGATGGATTCATTGGGACCACACCGTGCGGCGCTTATGGCAACCTTGGAAAAAGCCATGCGCCAAGCAGAGCAGCATGCGCGTGCGGAGGCCATTGGCCAGTCAGATTTGTTCGGGGTCCTTACGAGTGCAGCCGATACTGACACTATTGAACATGAGTTTGAGCAGGTTGCTGAGTGGCCCGAGGCCGTATGGCTCGACGGCGAGCGGGAAACCCTTGGACTATACTTAACCGGACACCCGATCAATCGCTTTCGCCGTGAATTGCGCAATTATGTGCCCTGTAACCTAAGTGATGTGCGGCCGACAGGGCGTGATCAAATGACGACCATCGCTGGGCTAGTGATCGACATGCGGGTTATGGTGAATAAAAAAGGTGCGCGTTGGGCGATTGTGACGCTAGATGACAAAACAGCCCGATTTGATGTACGCTTTTTTGCGCAAGATTATGAAAATTACGAGCATTTGCTGGCGAAAGACCAAATTTTGGTCATAAAAGGAGAGGTCAGCTTTGATGATTACTCGGGGGGCAATACAATGACCGCCCGAGAAGTGATGACCATTACGGGTATGCGAGAGCAATATGCGAAAGGTTTGCGCGTTGCGGTGCGGCCAGAACACCTTGAAGGTGCAGGTATGAAGCGTCTCCTCGCGACATTGCAAGCTTATAAGGGCGGCGCTTGCCCGCTGTTGATCGACTATCAACGGCCCGATGTCAAAGCGAGCTATCAAGCCGCAACCGAATGGTTCATAACACCAGAAGATGAATTAATTTATGAGCTGGAACAGCAGCTTGGACCGCAACAGGTCGCACTAGAATTTTGATCCGCAACGGCATACTGGCGTTGCATATGGGAGTCCAAATGAATTTGCAATTTTTAGAGTTCGAGAAGCCAATTGCTGAGCTACAAGCACAAATTGACGAGCTGAAGGCAGTCGGTGCCAAAGGTGACTTCGACATTTCCATCGAAGAAGAGATTGCTAAGCTGCAAGAGAAGCGGGAACAGCTGATCGAAAAGATTTTCGGTAACCTAGGTGCATGGCAAGTTGCGCAGATGGCGCGTCACCCGATGCGCCCTTATACCTTGGACTACATTGAGCACATTTTTACCGATTTTGACGAGCTCGCTGGTGACCGTGCGTTTGCCGACGATCGTGCAATTGTCGGCGGTACGGCGCGCCTTGATGGTCAACCAGTTATGATTATTGGTCACCAGAAAGGGCGTGAGACGAAAGAAAAAATCTTTCGTAACTTTGGCATGCCAAAACCGGAAGGCTATCGCAAAGCGCTGCGTCTAATGGAAATGGCTGAACGCTTTAAGATGCCGATTATTACCTTTATCGACACGCCAGGGGCATACCCAGGTATCGGCGCTGAAGAGCGCGGGCAATCAGAAGCTATCGCAAGGAACTTGAAAGTGATGGCGCGCTTGAACGTACCTATTGTCTGTACTGTTATTGGTGAAGGTGGCTCAGGTGGTGCATTGGCGATTGGCGTCGGTGACCGCGTTAACATGTTGCAATACTCAACGTACTCGGTCATTTCGCCGGAAGGCTGTGCTTCGATTTTGTGGAAGAGCGCTGAGAAGGCCTCAATTGCTGCGGAAGCAATGGGTGTTACCGCAGATCGCAGCCTTGAGCTGGGCTTGATTGATCAGATTATTCCCGAGCCATTGGGCGGTGCGCATCGCGACTACACGGCCATGGCGCAAAGCCTGAAACAGCGTTTGTTGACTGACTTGGGTGAGCTGAAAGGGCTGGATAAAACCGCGTTGCTCGAGCAGCGTTACCAGAAACTCATGTCGTTTGGTTATTGCTAAACAGCGGCGTCATCGACTTACGTGAACACTGAGTATCGCGACCTTTATCCTAAATTTGCCGCAGCGTTAGCCAAACTAACGCTGCGACCGCACCAACAGCTCGTTGCCTGTCTTGGCGGCGGCGCCGATTCGCAAACTATTCTTGATCTGCTCGACCGCTGGCGCAGCGAGCATCCCCATTTTAATTATTTAGCTATTCATCTTGATCACCGTTTTCATCCGAGTTCCGGCGAGTGGGCCGAGGGTCTCCGCAAGGATTGCTTACGGCGTAACTTTCCAATGCACTGTGAAGTTTTGCCGGTGCCGCAGGGGGCAAGGATTAGCAAAGAAGCGGCGGGGCGTGAAGCGCGTTATCAGCGGCTCAATGAGCTTGCCGACGCTGATGCGGTAATGCTGCTCGGGCAGCATCGCAATGATCAGATCGAAACGTTTCTGCTACAACTCAAGCGCGGTGCCGGACCGAAAGGCTTGGCCGCAATGGCTCAAACCATCGCTAGCGAAGCCACCCATCGTCCTGGCACGCAGACATGGTTGCGCCCTTTGCTGGGGGTAAGCAAGGCCGAAATTTATGCTTACGCGGAACAACATAAATTACACTGGATCGAAGACGACACCAATTATGACACAACCATAGATCGTAACTTCTTGCGTCACGAGGTGGTGCCGAAACTTGAAGAGCGCTGGCCTCAGTTTGGTAATTCGGTGTTACGTAGTGCCCAGCTTTGCGCTGAACAGCAAGATGTTCTTGAAGAATTACTGCATGAGCAACTGAAACCGGCGTTGAACGAAGCTGGGGAACTGGCGGTTGATCAACTGAAATCGCATTCAGCGGCCACGCAGCGAGCTTTACTGCGCGTTTGGCTGCACCAAAATGGTGCAACTATGCCGTCGTATGCGCAACTTGAAGAAATACGCACTCAAATGGTGCAAACCGGCAATGATAAACAGCCCCAAGTCGCATGGGGACGTTTTTTACTGACTCGGTCTCGCGACCGCTACTTGCAATTGCAGCAACGTACCAGCAGCTAAGGATAGAACATGGCGGCTCCCCCAGTGGCACAGAACCAACGTCGTGCATTGATGTTTGGCTTAGCCGCAGTGGCGCTTTGGTCGACGGTCGCCACTGCGTTTAAGCTTGCACTGGGCTATCTCACGCCACTCCATCTGTTGTTTCTCGCCGCGCTGACCAGCACGCTTACCTTTGTTGCTCTGCTCGTCTGGCAAGGTCGCTGCATAGAAACCCTAAGGCTAGGGCGGCAGCGTTGGCTCTTCTACTTGGGCCAAGGTGCGCTTAACCCCTTTGTGTACTATTGGGTGCTCTTCGCTGCCTATGACCAACTCCCCGCTCAGCAAGCCCAAGCCATCAACTATACGTGGGCGATTACCATGGCCTTGTTAGCGGTGCCGATGTTAAAGCAACGCTTAACCAAGCGGGAGTTGTTGGCAATGGTGGTGGCCTACGGTGGCGTGGTACTCATCGCAACGGGCGGGCAATGGAATTTTGCTGCGACCAACTGGCTGGGAATAGGGTTAGCGCTATTAAGTACCGTGTTGTGGGCGAGTTATTGGCTGATCAATACCAAAAATAAAGATGCACCTATCCCAGCAATGTTTTGGTGCTTTGCGTTTGGCAGCCTATTGTTAGCGCTGGCAGTGTTATTTGACCCGCGTCCGTTGCCTTGGCACGAGTGGCGAGCTCTGGCGGCAGCGGCCTATGTCGGCTTATTTGAGATGGGTATCACATTTTTACTTTGGTTAACCGCCATGCGCACAGCCGAACGAACGTCGCAACTATCAATGTTGATTTTTTTGAGTCCGTTCATGAGTTTGTTACTTATTTACTTTATATTGGATGAAGTTATTCAAGTTACGACCTTAATTGGACTAAGCTTGATTTGTCTTGGTCTTTATCTACAAAGGAAAAAAGTATGAACGGAGCCTTCGCTGACGTACTGCTGCTGCTAGCTATTGCGGTGGCATTGGTGTGGGCTTTTCGGCGCATTAAATTGCCTGCTATTTTGGCTTATTTGGTGGCCGGAATTATCGCTGGACCCGATGTAACCGCTTGGATAAAAGATCCCAATGACTATCATTTCGTTGCCGAGTTAGGTGTCGTGCTATTGCTCTTCTCGCTCGGTTTGGAGTTCTCATTGCCGAAAATGATCGCTATGCGCCGGCTCGTATTTGGGCTTGGTGCTGGTGAGGTCATTATCTGCACGTTGATTTTCGCCGGATTAGCTTACATTTGGATGGGCGATTGGACGGCGGCAATGGTTATTGGCGGTACACTTGCGCTGAGCTCGACAGCGGTGGTGATAAAGCAATTAGGCGAATCATCCCAGTTAACCACCCGTAAAGGACAGGCCACGGTATCCGTCTTGTTATTCCAAGACATTGCCGTGGTGCCAATGTTGATCATTATTCCATTACTTGCTGCTGAGAATGCACAAGTAGGTATCTGGGAGAGTCTCGGCATCGCGTTGCTCAAAGGGGCTGGTGTTGTGGTCGTTCTGATGGCAATAGGCAAATGGGTGCTACCCCACATCTTTCGCGAGATCGCGCGTTTACGCACCGATGAACTGTTTGTCTTGGCGACGCTTTTGGTCGCATTGGTTGCTGGTGGTTTAACCCACGTGTTTGGGTTGTCGATGGCGCTGGGGGCTTTCTTAGCTGGGATGATGTTGGGTGAAAGTAAGTACAAGCATCAACTTGAAGCGGATATTCGCCCATTTCGCGATATTCTTATGGGACTTTTCTTCATCACCGTCGGTATGCAGCTGAATCTGGCTGTGTTTTGGCAGAATCTACATTGGATTTTACTTGCCGTTTTGCTTATTGGGGCGATAAAGATGGTCGTCGTGCGCCTGTTAGCGGGCGGTATGGGCGAGCGTGAAGAAGACGCTTGGGGTGCTGGCTTGATGCTGTTCCAAATGGGAGAGTTCGGTTTCGTCTTGGTATCTTTAGCGCTGACCTATGCATTACTGCCGCAGGACATCGCGTCGCTACTGGTCGGGGTCGGTGTACTGGGAATGGCGGTCACGCCGCTGGTTATTCAACGTTGTCGGCAATTAGTGACACCACTGGTACGTGGCCGCTCGCGAAGTGACGAAGAAGACATCACTCAACCCGATGTATCTGAGCCCAAACGCGTCCTCGTACTTGGGTTTGGACGTGTCGGGCAAACCATTAGCCGCTTTTTAACCAATGAAGGCATTGACCATCTAGCCATTGATCATGATACCAAGCGCGTACAAGAGGCTATTGCTGGTGGTGCAAAGGTCTATTTTGGTGATGCTGCGCGGCGTGACATTTTAAAAGCTGTGCACGCCGATCAGGTCGAATTGATCATCATTAGTTTTGCTGAAGACTATAAAGCTCTGGAAGTACTTAAAGCGATTCGTGAGGTTAACGACCATGCCGAAATCATTGTGCGCTCGCGGGATGACTTACGACTCCAAGAAATGATGGAGGCTGGGGCGACGCAAGTCGTACCTGACACTTTAGAGGCGAGCCTCATGTTGGTATCGCAAGTCTTGAGTCGCTCAGGCATTCCGATTCGTCGAATTTTGTCGCGCTTGGATCAGGCTCGGCGTTCACACTATGGTGACATGCACGGCTTTTACCCTGGTGAAACCACCGATATGGATCCCGAAAAAATTGACCGCCTGTTGTTTCTACATGCGGTACAACTCAGTGACAATGCTTATGCGTGCGGTAAAGAGCTCCGTCAGCTCGGCCTAGATGAACTTGCAGTCCAAGTGAAGTCGGTACGCCGTGGTGACGACGAATTCAGCGAGGTACGAGGTGATTTTAGCCTGGCGAAGGGTGACGTGGTATTGCTTGCCGGTGGTCCACGCGCAATAGAAGCAGGCGAAAGTTACCTTCTGAACGGTTGATGTTACAGTTGTTACAACTCGCAACATAATCTGCCTTAATAATCACTTAAAGGTGGCGCATACTATGCGCCATCTTCATGTTCGAATGGAATGATCTCAATGGCTTTTAAGAAACGTGCTTTACTTCCCCCTTTGATCATCATTGTGGCGATTGCCCTTGTGGTATTACTAGGAATGTTGCGTCCGCAACTACCAATGCGCTCGATGGAGCGCCCTGCGGTACTTGTTGAAGTACAAGAGGCGCAACCCGAAGACATTAATTTGTTAGTCAGCGGGCAAGGTAACGTGATGGCCAAGCATACGACTAACTTGGTGACGCAAGTCAGTGGGCAAGTAATTGAGATCGCACCTAATTTCCACAATGGTGGCTACTTCAATAAAGGCGATATGCTGGTCAAGATTGATCCACGGGATTACGAAGTGGCCTTGCAGAATGCGAAAGCCAACTTGGCTCAAGCTAAAGCCGCACTGGCAGAAGAAAGCGCACGCGCAAAAGTCGCCAAGGAGGAATGGGAGTCGTTACAGCTCGGAGAAATTCCTGCTTTAGGTTTACGTGAACCTCAGGTTGCCAGTGCTGTAGCAGCTATGCAGTCGGCAGAAGCGGCTGTCGCTAAGGCTCAACGGGACCTTGATCGGACGGTGATCCGCGCACCTTTCGCCGGTTTACTACAAAGTAAAAATGTCGATCTGGGTCAGTTTGTAAATATCGGTAGTCAAGTTGCCGAATTAATGGGAACCGAAGTTGCTGAAGTTCGTGTGCCGCTGAGTGATCGTGATCTCGCTTATTTAAACCTTCCGAGCAACGCCCAAGAAACGGATTTTCCGCGAGTTCGCTTGAGCTCATTTGTTGCCGGAGAAAAGTATGAATGGCAAGGCCGTTTGGTGCGCAGCGAAGGGGTTTTAGATAGCAACAGCCGAGTTATTTATGGTGTTGTCGAAGTACAAGACCCGTATAACCGTGACGCCGAAACACATACAGAAGTGTTACGTTTTGGCCGTTTTGTACAACTCGAAATTGAAGGCAAGTTTGTTGAGAATGTCTATCGCATTCCGCGCTATGCACTTAATACTGACGGCAATGTTTGGTTAGTTGATGATGAGCGTCGCTTGCAGCGTCAGCATGTCGAAGTGCTGCGTGCCGAAGAGAATCAGGTCATCGTAAGTGAAGGGCTCCAAGCTGGCGATAAGGTAGTGTTAACGCAGTTGGCTAACGCGCTACCGAGTATGAAAGTGCGCTTGCCAGGTGATCCTTTGCCGCAACAGATGGAAAAGCCGAAAGCAGCAGAAGATGACACTGCGGTAGCCGCGCAAGACCAAGCTGACGACACAAGCGAATAAGGAGCTTAGCAATGCAAGTACCACAAAATTCGCCTGAGTCCGGTCGTGAAAAAGGGCTGATCGCTTGGTGGGCGAATAATACTGTCGCCGCCAACTTATTGATGGCACTCATCATCATCACTGGTATTTTTATGGTGTTCGAAGTTCGTAAGCAGATGTTCCCTGAAATCGAACTCAACACCATCAGTATCCAAGTTCCTTTTCCAGGTGCTGCACCGCAAGAAGTTGAACAAGGTGTCATTGTATTGATCGAAGACGCCTTGGAAGACGTTAATGGTGTTGAACGATTAACGTCAACGGCGCGCGAAGGCGGTGGTTCGGTTACGGTAGAAGTTGAAAGTGGTTATGATCCGCAAGTGGTGATGGACGAAGTGAAGATGCTCGTTGACGCCATCCCTAACTTTCCACAGCAAATTGAAAATCCAAATATTTATCGAATCCGACCACAGCGCCAAGTGATTTGGATTAGTGTTTTCGGCGATATGAGCGAGCGCAACCAAAAAGAGCTCGCTAAACAAATTCGTGATGACCTGAAAAATATTGGTGGTATCACCAAAGTCGAAACGGTGGGGGCGCGCGACTACGAGATTTCGATTGAGATCTCTGAGCATGATTTACAGCGCTATAACCTGAGTTTCCAGCAGGTTGTCAACGCCGTGCGCGGTACCTCGATTGATGTGGCCGGTGGCTCTATTCGTACGCCGAATGGCGATATTTTGCTGCGCGCCAATAATCAGGCGTATTACGGTGAAGAGTTTGAAAAAATTGTACTGATCAATCGTCCTGATGGAACCCGACTCACGCTTGGCGATATTGCTACCGTTAAAGACGAGTTTATCGAGCGTCGGCGCTTTACTCGTTTTGACGGCAAACCAGCAACTTTTGTCCGTGTTGACTCGGTAGGCAATCAAAACGATTTAGCCGTGGCAGAAGCGGTACGGAACTATATTGAGCGCAAGCAAAAAGAGTTGCCGCCAGAGGTTAACGTTGCGCACTGGGGCGATTCGTCTTATTACCTGCAAGGTCGCCTCGACCTAATGTTAGACAACATGATCACCGGTGGCTTTTTGGTGTTCTTAATGCTGTCGTTGTTCTTGCAGTTGCGTTTGGCTTTCTGGGTCATGATAGGCATTCCGATTTGTTTCTTGGGTACCATCGCCTTGATGCCGCTACCGATGTTCGATATCTCGATCAATATGATCAGCTTGTTCGGCTTCATATTGGTGCTCGGGATAGTGGTCGATGACGCCATCGTCATCGGTGAAAGTGCCTACTCCGAAATTGAAAAATATGGCAAGAGTACCGACAACGTGGTGCGTGGTGCGAAGAAAGTCGCGATCCCTGCGACCTTTGGTGTGCTTACCACGATGGTCGCGTTTATTCCGATGCTGATGGTTGATGGTGGCATGGGGGCGATTTGGGAGTCTATTGCTTGGGTCGTTATACTTTGTTTGGCGTTTTCGCTGGTTGAGTCAAAACTCATTCTACCGGCACATATTGCGGCAATGAAATTCAGCAAGGGCGGAGGTGAGAAGCTCAACGCCTTCCAACGTGGCCGCAATAAAATTTCCGATAGTTTACGGGTATTTGTTGAGCGTTATTATCGACCGTTCTTAGCCAAGTGCTTGCACTACCGTTACACTACATTGGCCAGCTTTATCGGGATGTTTATTCTGATGATCGGTCTGATCAGCGGTGGCGTCGTGCGCTGGGTGTTCTTCCCGAATATTCCAAGCGACTTTATCCAAACCAGCGTTGAAATGCAGCCTGGCTCGTCCGAAGACGCCACTATTCGTGCACTGCAAACCATTGAAGATGCCCTGATGCGCGTGAACGAGCAAATCAAGGAGGAAGAGGGCGAAGGTGTGGTGCGCCATACCAACGTGTGGCTACAAGGCACCACCAACGGCATGATCATGAGCGAACTGCAAAAAGGCGAAGATCGTGAGATTGACGGTTTTGGCATTATCAATCGTTGGCGCCAAGAGACCCCTGAAATTGCCGGTGTTAAAGCGATTAACTTCCAAGGCAGTATCGGCGGCGGTGGCGGCTTTGACGTTGAGTTTCAACTTGCCGGTGACGATCTTGATCAGCTATCGGCGGCCGCCAATGATCTCAAAGAAGTATTTGGCCAGTTTGACGGCGTCTATGATATTGAAGATACCTTTGGTGCCGGCAATGACGAGATTATTTTGGAAACTAAGCCGTTAGCAACCGCGATGGGCATCAGCCTGAGCGATCTCGCTAATCAAGTGCGTTACGCTTTCTATGGTGCCGAGGCTCAACGTATTCAGCGTGGTGACGAAGAAGTTCGCGTGATGGTGCGCTATCCGATCAATGAGCGCCAGTCTGTGGGCAACCTTGAAGATATGAAGTTGCGTACCAGCGATGGAGCGTTGATTCCGTTTACTGAGCTTGCCGACATTCGATTTGCGAAGGGCTACAACACTATCACCCGTATCGATCGCGAGCGTTCAGTGCGGGTGCGTGCTCGGGTTGATAAAGAGCGTGTCGAGCCGTTTGAAGTTGTGCGGCAAGTGCGCGAACAACATATTCAGCCGATTTTAGATAACTATCCATCAGTAAGCTTCCAACTTGAAGGGGCCTCGCAAGATGAAGCTGAAGCGACGAATTCGCTGGCTATTGGTTTCGTGCTGGCGTTGTTCGCAATCTTTGCCCTTATGGCAATACCGCTTAAGTCGTATAGCCAACCGCTTATTATCATGTCAGTGATTCCGTTTGGTATGATCGGTGCGGTGATCGGGCATTGGATTATTGGCATGCCGATTTCGATTCTGAGTTTGTTTGGTATCATTGCCTTGGCAGGCGTGGTGGTGAATGACTCTTTGGTCATGGTGGACTATGTCAACCAAGCGCGCCGCGATGGTGTGAAGTTACGCCAAGCGGTACAAGATGCAGGTTCAGCGCGCTTCAGAGCAATCATTCTGACCAGTTTGACGACGTTCTTCGGTCTGCTACCCATCGTCCTCGAAAAGAGCTTACAGGCGAAAATGGTGATTCCAATGGCGATCTCGTTGGCGTTCGGTATTTTGTTCGCCACGGTGATTACGCTGCTGTTGATCCCATGCTTGTATTTAATTTTGGATGACACCAAACGTGGCGTCAAAACCATGTTGTCATGGTACGGTTTGGCGGAGAAGCCGGCGCCAAAATCAGAGTCGGACAACATCGTCACATAATGGTAAACTAGTGACCTTAAACTAATTATCGAAGCCGCAGCTAAGACATCACGTCCACCCTGCGGCTTTCGTGCGTGTCTCGTTAGCACAAGGTCAAGAGCATGAACCTAAGTACACTTGATATCGTCACCTTGGCGTTTTTTGTGACGGTTTGGGTTTTTTACACGCAGTTTGCGCGTATTCGTGCGCGCAGTACTTATAGTTTGTCGCATATTTTGCGGCAACTGCGTATTGATTGGATGACCACCTTAACCCGCAAAGAACACCAGATTGCTGACGCGGCGCTACTTGGTAACGTCGAACGCACGGTGACTTTTTTTGCATCCTCTACGGTACTGGTGTTAGCCGGTGTGCTTACTTTATTGGCCTCGGCAGATAAAGTAGTGACAGTGCTGCAATCACTCCCGTTAACCGCTGATACATCCCCAGAAAAAGTCCAGTTCAAACTGGCCGTGCTGGCGCTTATTTTTGTTTTCGCCTTTTTCAAGTTTACCTGGGCGATTCGCCAATTTGGTTTTGTCTCGGTGTTGCTTGGCGCCGCACCTCAATACCGCAGTACGGAATTCACTGATGAACAACGTGAAGTCTTTGCGCGGCAATCAGCCAAGGTGATAGACCAAGCTGGGCATGAGTACAACAATGGCCTGCGCGCTTACTATTTTGCCTTAGCGTTTCTTACGTGGTTCTTACACCCGATACTGTTCATTGTATCCACTATTGTGGTCGTTTCGGTATTGTACCGCCGTGAATATCGTTCACGGGTGTTACGTGCGTTATTAGCGACCAAAGGATTAGAACCTGGACGAATTAAGCAACAGGAGTCAGAAAGTGAATCAGAAGACAAATGAGCTCGCCGCCGTGAACGTCTTAGATTGGACGCTTGCCGGCTATAACGGCGACACCGTTGCCGCCAATCAACAGCTGCTCAATGCTACCTTGAAGTACGACGGTGGCGAACTTCATTTCCCTGATTATGGCATTGTGCTCGTTGAACCTGAGCAGCCCAGTGGTAAAGATGTAGTGCTGTCGTGTGCCGTGCATGGTGACGAAACCGCCCCCATAGAGATGGTCCGTGACATGATACACGGCATTATGCGCGGTGAACTTCAGCCGGTGCAACGCACGCTCTTTCTGATCGCCAACCCTGCAGCAATTGCCATTGGCAAACGTTTTGTTGAAATGAACATGAATCGTCTGTTCAGCGGCGCGCACCAAGAAGGACAGAGCCGCGAACATCAACGAGCAGCGCAACTTGAGCAAGTGATTACGGACTTTTTCGCTGCTGCGCCAGAGGGGCGGCGCGAGCGCTATCACTACGATTTACACACCGCAATTCGAGACTCGGAATTTGAGAAGTTTGCGGTTTATCCGTTTACTCACGGAGCGCCTTATAAAAAGCAGCAACTGACATTTCTTGCGGAATGTGGTGTCGAGACAATTTTGCTGAATCAAGCGCCCACCACGACGTTTAGTTATTACAGTGCGCGCACTCATGAGGCCGATGCATTTACCGTCGAACTGGGTAAAGTGCGGCCATTTGGCGAAAATGACCGTCGTAAGTTTGCCGCCGCACAAACAATGTTCACTAAGCTTATTTGCGAGCGTGAGCTGAAATTGCCGGAATTTGATGCAAATCGTACCCGCGTTTTTGACGTCTGCCGTACAATTAACCGTACAGTTGAGAATTTCACCCTGCATTTTCCCGATGATGTAGCCAATTTTACCGCCTTTGAGAAGGGCGAACTGCTGGCTACCGATGGTGAACAAGAGTACCTGGTCGAACAGTCGGGGGAACGTATTATTTTCCCGAATGCCAAGGTGGCTCTGGGCCAGAGGGCATTATTGACGGTTGTAGAAGTGCCTTTTATGCAGTTGCAACTGGTCTGATTTTTACGCAAATGCGTAGTCGCTTATTTGCATGTCAGTTGACGTAAAGGTAAAGTGAGCGCAATTTTTCTGAGAACGAGAAAGTTATGGCACAGGATAAACAACATCAGCTAGAAATCGTGACCAAACCGAGCTTTTTAGACGGTTCTGCGTTGCAGATTCCAATGCTTCAGATCCTCAAAGAAGACGGTACCGTGCACAAGGGTGCTAAGGCACCTGAGATTGACAAAGATCTTGCTTTGAAGATGTTTGATACCATGCAATTCATCCGCATTCTGGACGAACGCATGATTGCTGCGCAACGCCAGGGGCGTATTAGCTTCTACTTGTCTTCGCTTGGCGAAGAAGCGGCAAGTATCGGTTCGGCAGCCGCGTTGGATGACGGCGATATGATCATGGGACAGTACCGTGAACAGGGCGCTTTGGCCTATCGGGGTTTTACCGTTGAACAGTTCATGGACCAATTGTTCTCAAACGAGCGCGATCTCGGTAAGGGCCGCCAAATGCCGGTGCATTATGGCTGCGCGGACCTTAACTTTATGACCATCGCTTCGCCACTAGCCACTCAGATCCCGCAAGCGACGGGCTACGCTTATGGCCAGAAGATGGACAAAACTGGCAACTGTACTATTTGTTATTTCGGTGAAGGCGCGGCTTCTGAAGGTGACTTTCATGCCGCGTTGAACATGGCCGCAGTCTACAAAGTTCCAGCGATTTTCTTCTGCCGTAACAACGGCTATGCCATCTCGACGCCATCGCAAGGCGAACAATATGCTGGCGACGGCATTGCGCCACGCGGTGTCGCCTACGGCATGAAAACCATTCGTGTCGATGGTAACGATATCTTGGCCGTTTATTTAGCCACACAAATGGCGCGTAAACTTGCCGTTGAAGAGAACGAGCCGGTGTTGATTGAAGGTATGTCGTACCGTATGGCTGGGCACTCGACCTCAGATGATCCAACCGGGTACCGTACTCGTGATGAAGAAGACGCTTGGCGTGCAAAAGATCCGCTCGCGCGTTTCCAAACTTATTTGATCAAGAAAAAATGGCTGACCGAGA
Source organism: Pseudidiomarina sp. CB1 (assembly GCF_024752025.1). Classification (GTDB taxonomy): domain Bacteria; phylum Pseudomonadota; class Gammaproteobacteria; order Enterobacterales; family Alteromonadaceae; genus Pseudidiomarina. The sequence goes on from NZ_JANTPU010000001.1 coordinate 180,145, forward strand.
AAGATGCTGAAGCGATCTTTGCTGAGAAGAAAGCCGCTGTCTTGGCAGCACTGAAGAAATCAGAGAAAGTTCCAGCTCCGCATATTGATGAGTTGATTAATGACGTCTATGACACCCCAACCCAACAGCTTAAAGAGCAACTTGAGCAGTTGAAGGCGCACATTCGCAAATACCCAGAGGCGTATCCGAAAACAGCGTCACGTATTGATGGGGGAGATAAATAATGGCGAACATGAACTTATTACAAGCCATCAATAGTGCACTTGACATTGCGATGGCAAAAAATGACAAAGTCTATAGCTTTGGTGAAGATACCGGTGCGTTCGGTGGGGTATTCCGCGCGACGTCAAAGTTAACCGATAAATATGGTCGTCACCGTAACTTCAATACGCCTTTGGTAGAGCAGGGCATCCTTGGTTTTGCCAATGGTTTGGCCTCGCAAGGTAGTTATGCGGTTGCTGAGATTCAATTCGGTGACTACATCTTCCCAGCGTTTGACCAGATCGTGAACGAGTCAGCGAAGTTCCGCTATCGTTCGGGTAATGAATTTAATGTCGGCGGACTTACCATCCGTACACCTTACGGTGGTGGTATCGCCGGTGGTCATTATCACTCACAGTCACCAGAAGCTTATTTTGCCCACACCCCAGGCCTGAAGATTGTTATGCCACGTAACCCGTACATGGCGAAAGGCTTGTTGTTGAGTGCGATTTTTGATCCAAACCCTGTGCTCTTCATGGAGCCGAAGCGTTTATACCGTGCTTCAACCGGCGAAGTTCCTGAAGAAGAATACACGCTAGAATTAGGTAAAGCTGACGTCGTCCGCGAAGGTAAAGATTTAACCATCGTCGCTTGGGGTGCACAGGTTGAAATGGCCGAAAAAGCGGCAGATAAGGCCGCAGAAGACGGTATCGACTGTGAAGTCATCGACTTGGTTAGCTTGTTACCGTGGGATATCGACACCGTAGCGAAATCAGTGATGAAAACGGGTCGTTTGGTAGTGACGCAAGAAGCACCACTGACCAATGGTTTTGCCAGTGAAGTGGCGGCAACGATTCAAGACAAATGCTTCTTGTACCTTGAGTCGCCGATTGCCCGTGTGTGTGGCCTTGATGTGCCGTATCCGCTGTGCCACGAGAAAGAATACTTTGTCGACCACCTGAAAGTGTACGAAGCCGTGAAAGCTTCGATGACCTATTAAGAGGGCCGTAGTATGAGTAAAGATTTTATCTTACCGGACATCGGCGAAGGCATCGTTGAGTGCGAAATCGTTGAATGGCTTGTTGCTGAAGGCGACACCATCAAAGAAGACCAGCCAGTGGTCGACGTGATGACCGACAAAGCATTAGTGCAGATCCCCGCCAAAGAAGACGGCGTGGTGAGCAAGCTTTATTACGCCAAAGGCGACATCGCCAAAGTCCACGAACCTCTCTTTGCCATCACCGGCACCGACGATGACGCGGGTTCCGACAACGCCAATTCAACTGCATCGGCGGACAAGGACGTAGCCCGCAGTTCTACTGCGGGGGAACCTGAACCCAGCAGCAATGCAACTTCAGGAAGCACTGTCACCGACTTCATCCTTCCCGACATCGGTGAAGGTATCGTCGAATGCGAAATCGTCGAATGGCAAGTCAAAGAGGGCGATGTCATCGAAGAAGACCAACCGGTCGTTGACGTAATGACCGACAAAGCTTTGGTACAGATCCCCGCGAAAGAACACGGCGTCGTCGAAAAGCTTTACTACGCCAAAGGCGACATCGCTAAAGTGCATGAGCCACTATTCGCCATCCGCGTTGAAGGGGAAGAAGGTGAAGGCAACATAGCCCGTAGTTCTACTACGGGGTCAGCTAGCGCCACGAACGATGGTCAACCGTCCGCCGCCAAACCAGGTCAAGCCGACGCCCCACAAGCGGCGCGCCAAGGCAAAGCCATTGCGAGCCCGGCGGTTCGCCGACGTGCCCGCGAACTTGACGTCGACATCAGCCAAGTTCCTGGCTCCGGCGCCAAAGGCCGCGTAATGAAAGAAGACGTCGAAAACTTTGTAGCCCGTGGTTCTACCACGGGGGAAGCAACAACATCGCAATCGACGTCCGACTCAGCAGCCAAGCCAGCAGCAACCAGCGGCGGCACCCGCACCGAAGCCATCCGTGGCGTAAAAGCGGCCATGGCGAAAGCGATGACCGAATCGGTCAGCACCATTCCGCATTTTACCTACGCTGATGAATTTGATCTGACCAACGTCATGGCGCTGCAGAAACAATTGAAAGAGCGTTACAAAGATGAAGGTATTCGCATCACCATGATGCCATTCTTCATCAAAGCGTTGTCGTTAGCGCTGAAAGAATTCCCAATCATGAACGCGCAAGTGAATGCTGACTGTACCGAGATCACCTATTTTGATGATCACAACATCGGTATGGCAGTCGACACCAAGATTGGCTTGCTCGTACCCAACGTAAAGCAGGTACAAAACAAGAGCATTATCGACATCGCCAATGAGGTCACCCGTCTGACTCAGGCTGCTCGTGAGGGTCGAGTAGCCCAAGAAGATATGAAAGGTGGCACTATTTCCATTTCGAATATCGGTGTCATTGGCGGTACCGTAGCGACGCCAATCATCAACAAACCGGAAGCCGCTATTGTGGCATTGGGTAAAGTACAAGAACTCCCACGCTTTGACGCTCAGGGTAACGTGGTCGCGCGCAAAATCATGAATGTCAGTTGGTCAGGCGATCATCGCATCATTGACGGCGGCACCATTGCTCGCTTCAATAAGCGTTGGCAGGAATACTTGGAAGACCCAACCTCGATGTTGGTGCATATGGTTTAAAAAAAAACGGCCCTCGGGCCGTTTTTTTTGCTGTCTTTATGTTTAACGCTTGGCCACCATGCGGCGCACAAAGCTCGGCGAGATGCGCTGCAAGAACGGGGCAAGCTTGGACATGCCGGAGCCAACCACGACTTCGGCTTTGCCTTTTGCTATCGCCTGCAGAGACTGGCGGGCGCATTCTTCAGCCGAGATGCCACCAGCGTTGTCGGGATCTTCTTTACCAAGCGCAGAGCCGTCGCCTGATAGCGAATTGTGCGCAATCGCGGTATTGATAAAGCCGGGTAGAATTGAAGTCACCACCAAGCCATGTTGGTTCATTTCGGCACGTAACGAATCCATAAAGCCAAGCACCGCAAATTTTGCGCCGTTATAGCCACTACGTAGCTTAGTACCGACTTTACCTGCTACCGAAGACACTGTGACGATGTGTCCACGGCGACGCTCTACCATACGCGGCAAAACTAGCTTGGTTAAAGCTACGACGCCAAAATAATCAATTTCCATCAACTGTCGATAGACCTTAAGGTCAGTGTCGAGAATCATCGATCGTTGTGAGACACCGGCGTTGTTGATCAGGATATCAATCACTTGGTCACCTAGCGCAACCCGCGCTTGCTCCGCGGCTGCTTCCGGCTGGCTTAAGTCGAGTGCTAACACTTGATGACGTTCGGGGTGGGCAAGCTCGCTACGGACTTGCTCCAGTACCTCGGCACGGCGCGACGTAAGAATTAAATGCGCGCCGGCTTCGGCGAGTTGCTGTGCCATAGCTAAACCGATGCCTGAAGAGGCACCGGTTAGCCAGACGGTTTTACCCGAAAAATACCCCATGGTTTAACCTGCTGGGTAGATGTAGTTGGCTTGAATACCTAATGGAATACCCGCTATCCAATACAATACTAGGAAGGCTGACCAGATCACCAACAGACTGACTGTGAACGGCAGCATCAATGCAACCAACGAGCCAATACCGGTGTTCTTCACATAACGCTGGCAGTACAACACTACGAGTGGGAAGTACGGCAACAGTGGTGTGATGATGTTACTGGTCGAGTCACCGACACGATACGCAGCCTGAGTTAAATCAGGTGAGTACCCGAGCTGCATGAGCATAGGCACGAAGATCGGTGAAATCAGTGCCCACTTGGCCGACGCAGAACCAACGAACAAGTTAATAAAGGCAACCAACAGAATGATACCGACCATGGTCACGCCACCGGAAAGCTGCAACGAGCTCAAGAACGTCGCGCCTTTAATCGATAACAAAATACCAAGGTTCGAGTCGCCAAAGGCTTTGATAAACAACGCACAGAAGAACGCCATGACCATATAGTAGGCCATGCCTTCCATGGATTTTGTCATGGCGCCGATCACGTCTTGAGAGTTGGTGAAATTACCTGAAACGTAACCGTGTACGATACCTGGTAGGATGAAGAGTAAGAAGATTAACGGCACGATCATTTGCATGAGCGGTGCGCTAAATGACGCCAGTTCACCGGTTACCGGATCGGCTAAAGGTGTGTTCTCAGTAAGTGAAGCCCATGCCAAAAGACCAAGACCGACAACCATGGTTAAAACACCAAGCAAAAACGCCTTGCGGTCACGCGGGGTGACATCGTCAAGCGCTGGCATGTCTTCTTGATCGCCATCAATTGGTGTTTTGCTCAAGCGTGGCTCAATCACACGGTCGGTTAAATACCAACCTACGAGCACAACGATAATCGATGATGCTGCGGTAAAGAAATAGTTGTTCAATGGGTTCAATTGAATCTGTGGATCAAGAATTTGTGCAGCCGATTGCGTGAAGCCCTGTAAGAGAGGGTCAATCGCCGAAGGTACAAAGTTGGCACTAAAACCACCAGATACACCAGCAAATGCTGCAGCAATACCTGCCAGTGGGTGACGGCCTGCAGCGTAGTAAATAACACCACCGAGCGGGATCACCAACACATAGCCTGCGTCGACCGCAGTATGGCTGACAATCGCGATCAAGATCAGCACAGGTGTCAGCAATACTTTTGGCGTGACGTTCAACATGAGCTTAATCGCGACATTGATAAAGCCGCTGCGCTCGGCAACCCCAACACCTAGCATGGCGACGAGTACCACACCCAACGGCGCGAAGCCCATAAAGGTGTTGACCATGTTGGCTAAGAAGTCCGCCATTTCTGCGCCACTAAGTAAGTTAGTGACTTGGACATTTTCGCCAGTGAGTGGATGCTTGGCATCAAACTCAATTCCGGAAAGCAAGAAGCTAAAGACCCAAACAATAATCAGCAAGCCAAAGAACATGACTGCCGGATCAGGAAGTTTGTTACCCACCTTCTCGACTTTGTCGAGCATGCGGTTGAGTAACGAGGATGATTCGGACATGAGAATACCCCTTTTCTATTGTTATTATTTGTTAGACGAAAGTATCATACCCCATCAATCCAGAAGCACAACAGAAGAACGTGAGATCAAATGATTTGTGGAACTGATGAAGCAGGGCGTGGGCCCATTGCCGGACCGGTGGTGGCTGCGGCAGTTATTCTTGACCCGCAGCAACCGATTGAAGGCATTAATGATTCGAAAAAGCTTTCAGAGAAAAAGCGGCAAGCGTTGAGTGAAGAAATTAAAGCCAAGGCGTTGTATTGGGCCATTGCGCAGTGCGATGCTAAAGAAATTGACCAGCTTAATATTTTGCAGGCCTCACTTGAGGCCATGAAGCGTGCCGTGGAAGCTCTGCCCGTGGCGCCAGAAAAAGTGTTAGTAGACGGGAATAAACTACCTAATCTACAGGTGCCCGCGGAGGCTATAGTAGGTGGTGACGCCCTGCATGCTTGCATTGGCGCAGCTTCAATACTGGCGAAAGTTGAACGGGACCGGCAGATGCTCGAGTGGCATGCGCTTTATCCACATTACGACTTTGCCAAGCACAAAGCCTACCCAACGCCAGCACACCTAGCACTCATCAAAGAACATGGCGTGTGCCCGATTCACCGCCGTAGCTTTAAACCTGTTATGCGAATGTTGGGCCACATACCCGAGTAATGATCTGGCGCAGTTGTTGCTGCGCTGGTGCAATCTCGTCTAAACGAATAAATTCATCGGGTTGATGTGCCTGAGCGATCGAGCCGGGACCCATAACGATGGTCTGGCAACCAAGGTCTTGCACGAACGGTGCTTCGGTACAGTAATTCGCTGGTTCGGCGCTATTGCCGGTGACGTCTTGTACCAGTTGCACAATTGCCGAGTCAGGGTCACATTTGTAGCCTGGAATAGCTTCATGCAGGTGTTCAAGACAGATCGCATTAGGGAATTGCTGCTGTAAAGGCTTAAGTTTGGCGTCGAGTAAACCGTAAAGTTCGTCCATGCGCATACCTGGGAGTGGACGCAAGTCGATGTGCATCTCGCAACAGGCGCAAATACGATTGGCGGCATCCCCGCCATGAATATTGCCAAAATTCAGGGTGGGGTAGGGTACAGCAAAGTTATCGTCGTGATAGCGCTGTTGGAAGTCCCGTTGTAATTCACGCAAGCCCGTGATGACGTCGTGCATAATTTCAATGGCATTGATGCCACCGGCAGGGTTCGAACTATGTCCACTCTTACCGGTAACCCGAATACCTTCGGTTAAGTGGCCTTTGTGCATGGTTACTGGCGTCATAGAAGTGGGTTCACCAATAATCGCAAAGTCGGGTTTCAATTCGCCGAATGCAGCTAATTCCCGCGCTCCGGCCATCGTCGTCTCTTCGTCTGCGGTGGCTAGTACGTATAAGGGTTTGGTGCACTTGCTTAAATCGAGGTCACGCAAAGCTTCGAGGACAAAAGCGAAGAAGCCTTTCATGTCCGCGCTACCTAATCCGTACAGTTTGCCGTCTGCTTCATGCAGTTGAAATGGGTCTTTGGTCCAACGGCCCTCATCCCATGGCACCGTATCGGTATGACCGGCGAGTAAGAGACCGCCTTTGCCATCGGAGCCGGTGGGAAGGTACTTGGCAAGTAAGTTGAACTTGCCTTGCTGACGCGTGAGCTCGTTGACGGAAACCTGAAAACCGAGAGTGGTTAGCCAATTGGCAAGTTTATCGATGACAGCTTTGTTGCTGGTATCCCAATGTGGATCAAGGCACGACACCGATGGCGTCGCAATAAGTTCACGATAAAGGGTCAGAAACGGGGGTAGCTGTGACATCACAAAACTCCAAAACGTGCGTGTGGAATGTCACAGCATACCCGATTTTACTAGAAGTGATAACTAGCTTCGATGCGGATGCCGTCACCAAATTCGCTATCTTGGTAACGCGCACCTACCGCAAATTCAGGGGTAATGTAGAAGCGTGTACCAAATTGGTATTGGTTATCGCTACCGGCATCGGTGTAGTCGACCCAGCCCAGACCACCGTAAATTTCGAAGCGGTCGATGCGGGTGCGTAGGTTACCTTCGACACCCCAAAAAGCGCTATCTTCAGGGCCAAAATCAACGTGACCGAAACGGCCTGAAAAATCCGCAACTAGGTTGTCGCTGAGCCAAACGTAGCGGCCTAGTTTTAGGCCTTGGGCGTCGCGGCTGTCGCCAAACGGACCGTCATCGCCATCGCGAAGGTAACCACTAATAAACCAGGGAGAGTTAAATTGGTAGCTACCTTCGACGATGATACTGTCACCACCACCATCATGATCCGCCACACCTGCACTCAGAAAGTTGAAGGCTCGGTTGGTTTGCGGTGTTTCAAACGGGGTATTGTCGTGCGTCTGCGCAAAGCTCGGTGCAGCGCAGGCTAGGGCACTGGTAACTGCAGTAACTGATAACACTTTGCTGAACGTTTTCATGGTTGTTTACCTCGTTGCAATGAATTCGATTCTAAGTGTGCAAACACTATGGCAACTTGAAAAGACGGTTTACCAAAGATTTACCCAGCGCGCAGTACCGTTTTTATTTGTCAAAAGGTCCTAAAATTCATACCATAGACGGCTGTTTTTACTCGTTTCGAAAGGTTACTGATGAAATCCATTCCACACATTGATATGAGCCTCTACGACCAAGATTTTGAGGCGTTTGCCAAGCACGTTGGCGAAGGTTACGAACAAAACGGCTTCGTAGCATTAACCAAGCATGGCGTTGACCAACAGCTGATTGAAGAAGCGCTGGATACGTGTCGCGACTTGTTTGCGCTGCCTGAAGACGTGAAAAAGCAATATCATATTCCTGGTGGTGGTGGTGCGCGTGGTTATACGCCGTTCGGTACTGAAATTGCCAAAGACGCGAAACATGTTGATTTAAAAGAGTTCTGGCATGTTGGTCGTGAAATTGAAGGTGAGCCACCATTCAAGCAACTTACGCCTAATATTTGGCCAAAAGAGCTGCCTGAATTTAAAGAAAAGATTCTTAAGCTTTACCGTTCGCTCGACGCGTTAGGGTTGCGTGTATTAGAGGCTTTAGCGGTATTTCTTGACCAGCCGCGTGACTTTTTTAACGATAAAGTTAATTTAGGTAACTCGATTTTACGCCCGTTACACTATCCGCCGATCGTAGACGAAGGCACACCTTCAGTGCGCGCTGGTGCCCACGAAGACATCAACGTATTGACCTTATTAGTAGGCTCACGTGAGCCTGGGTTAGAAGTGTTGGCTAAAGATGGGTCATGGATCCCAGTGACCATTATCGAAGGTGCGATTATTTGTAACGTCGGCGACATGTTGCAACGCATGACCAATGGCGTATTGCCGTCAACCACGCATCGCGTGGTGAATCCGCCAGCACCGTACAGCTCGAAGTCACGTTACTCAATTCCGTTCTTCTTGCACTTTAATCCAGACGTGGTGATTGACCCGCTGGAAAGTTGTATTACCGATGAAAATCCGAAGCGTTGGGAGGCGATTTCATCAGATGACTACCTGATGGAACGTCTACGCGAAATTGGCTTAGTTAAGTAAGGCGACAATGATGTGGCAACATGGGTTCGGTAAGTTAGGTACACTCGCTATTGCGGGTACTTTGTTGTGGGGCTGCGCGCAAGCACCGAGTGAAGCGCCACCTGCGGCTTTTGAACTTACCGTAGCCCATGTAAACGACCATCATTCGAATCTGTTGCCGCGCCACGGCACGAAAATCAGCGTGTTGGGGCAGGACTACGAGGTCGAAACCGGTGGTTTTGCCCGCGTGGTCAGTCAAATCGACGCAATTCGTGCGGCCAATAGGAATGTTCTGGCATTGCATGCAGGTGATGCTATTACCGGCACCTTGTTTTATACCATCTTCAACGGTGATGCTGACGCCGCACTCATGAATGAAGTCTGTTTTGATGCGTTTGCCCTAGGCAACCATGAGTTTGACAACGGTGATGCTGGCTTAAAGCACTTTTTGGACAGCTTAGCGTTGACGCAAGACTGTCGTACCGAAGTGTTAGCGGCGAATGTCGAGCCAGAGGTTGGTGTTTCACCACTGACTCCGAAGACCCGCTGGGACAGTTTTAAGCCCTACACAATTTTCAATGTTGGTGGCGAAAAGATTGGTTTGATTGGCCTTGATATTGCGGTTAAAACGAAGAATTCATCGCAACCTGATGCGACGACCATGTTTGCAGACGAGCTTGAGACTGCCGAATACTATATTGCCGAACTGCAAAGCCAAGGTATTCACAAAATCGGCTTACTGACGCATATTCAATATAAAAACGATTTGCGTCTCGCTGAGGCTTTACCTGCCGTTGATTTTATTGTCGGCGGGGATTCACATACCTTGCTCGGTGACTACGCAGCATATGGGTTGCCGACCGTTGGCCCGTATCCGATGCAAGTGACCAACGCCAATGGAGCGCCGGTTTGTGTTGCCCATGCTTGGCAGTACAGCCAAGTCGTTGGCGAGCTTAAGGTAAGCTTTAGCGGCGACCACGTCGCAAGTTGTGGCGGTCAATCGCACTTGCTGATCAGTACGGATGCACCTGCTGGCGTTACCGAATTACCAGGTTTTACAGCGGTCGCTAAGGACCCTGCGGCGCAGAAATTATTGGTAACTTATCAAGAAAGCTTGGATGAGCTTACGCAAACAACCATTGCCACGGTCGACGAGCGGCTGTGCATGAAGCGTATGGGCCCGATGACCATTGCGGACTGTGGCTTAGGTCGCCAGTCTGACGTACATGCGGTCGTGGCCGCAGCTTTCTTGGCGAGCGCACCACAAGCGGATTTCGCTTTGCAAAACGGCGGTGGGGTGCGTACGGACCTAAATGCCGGCGCGTTAACTATTGCTGATGCCTATCGGTTATTACCGTTCGCAAACACCTTGGTAGAAGTACAGATCACTGGCGCAGAGGTGAAAAAGGTGCTCGAGCAAGCGGTTGAGTATGCGTTGTCAGACTCGGGGTCTGACGGTGCTTATCCGCATGGTGCAGGAATTCGTTTTGACGTTGATATTAGTGCCGCTAATGGTGAGCGCTTTAGCAACCTTCAAGTCAAAACTGACGCGGGTTGGCAACCCATGCAGGCTGAGCAGACGTACACCATGATCACCAATAGCTTCTTGGCCGGTGGCGCTGATGGTTGGCGTTTGTTAGGCGACTTAAATCAGGCTGGTTTAGTGCAAGATACTTACGTTAACTATGCGCAATCGTTCGTCGATTGGGCCCGCAAAACAACAACAATAAAACGGCCGACCGAACATAGCACGCAACGCTATCGGACGGCGCACGAATGACAGTAACGCCGGTCTCTGATAAAGCAAAATTTGATCTCGTCGTTGTTGTTCTGGCCCTACTTACCATGTTTGGGCCATTGTCGATTGACATGTATTTGCCGGCGTTTGGCGACATTGCCGCTAGCTACGGCACTGAGTCTAATCGTGTCGAATTGTCCCTTACTTCGTTTTTTCTTGGCCTATTCATCGGCCAGCTATTGTATGGCACTGCTTCTGACAAGTGGGGGCGCAAGCCGCCGCTGTACTTTGGCCTGACGATCTATATTTTATCGTCGCTGGCCTGTGCTTACGCGCCAAATCTTGAAAGCTTAATCGTCTTGCGTTTTTTACAGGCCATTGGCTCCTGCGCGGGCTTAGTCATTGCGCGTGCGATGGTACGCGACCTCTACACGCCGCAGGCGTCGGCCCAAGTGTTTTCGTTCTTGATTTTGGTCATGGGTATTGCGCCAATTCTGGCGCCTCTAGCGGGTGCATACGTGACCAAGGCCTTCGGTTGGCAGGCGATTTTCCTGATCGTAGCGGCACTGGCAGTCGCTTGTATGGCCATTGTGCACATTCGTTTGCCCGAAACGCGCTCCTACAATGGTGCGGTGCGCATGCGGCGCAGTCTGCCAATCTACTGGGATGTGCTCAAAGATCGTGGTTTCTTGCGCTACTCGCTTGCTGGCGGTATCGCTCAATCGGGTCTATTCGCTTATATCACCGGCTCTCCGCTTGTATTCATCGAACATTTTGGCCTCGATCCAACCCATTACAGTTGGCTGTTCGGCTTCAATGCCATTGGCATCATCGGCATGGCGCAATTCAATGCGTGGCTACTGCGCCGCCGCGACGCCCGCAAAATTCTCAACAAGTCGTTGCCAGTACTAGCGTTAATTTCAATCGTGACCATAGCCCTGGGGCTACTCAACGCCAACTTCTGGTTCGTGCTCTTCGTTGTCTTCGCCTACGTTAGCACCCTTGGCATGGTTTTCCCCAACGCTATGGCTGGCGCCCTCGCCGAACAACAAGAACGGGCCGGTTCCGCGAGCGCCGTCACCGGCAGCCTGCAATTTCTCATCGCCGGCATCATCTCCGCCGTCGTCAACATCGTCGGCCATCAACATCCTTTGGGCATGCTCTTCGTCATCGGCGCCTGCGGCCTGACGGCTACCATACTCTACCGCGTGCTCCGCCGCCCAGAAGCCAGCCCGGCGACCTAAACCCTCCGCCGCTTCGTCGAACACTTCCGCTTTTGTCGCGGTTTGAGGTCCCTAAGCCTGAGACGCCGTGAACCCATCCCTGGGGGCTTGCCTGCCGCATCCTTGCGGCAGACACTCAGGCTTAGGGACCTCAAACCACGCCAGCGCTTCAGTGTTCACTTCGCTGCTGCGAACGTAAGCCCGAAGCGCAAAGCTGCCCAACCTACGGGGTGTAGTAGGTTGGGGTTTCGACGCCGACTGGCATGCCGAGGGCGAAGACCCAGATGAAGAATAGGATGCTCCAGCCGAGGAGGAACATAATGCTGTAGGGCAGCATGGTAGCGATGAGGGTGCCGATGCCGATGTCTTTTTTGTAGCGCGCGGCGACGGCGAGGATCAGGCCGAAGTAGCTCATCATTGGGGTGATGATGTTGGTGACGGAGTCACCGATACGGTAGGCGGCTTGGATGACTTCGGGGGCGTAGCCGATAAGCATGAGCATCGGCACGAAAATTGGCGCGGTGATCGCCCATTGTGCAGAGGCGGAGCCGAGCATGAGGTTGACGAAGGCGCACATCAATATGAACAAAATGAACACTGATGGGCCGGTGAGGCCGACTTCTTGTAAGAAGGTGGCGCCTTTGATGGCAAAGATTGAGCCGAAGTTGGTCCAGCCGAAGAAGGCGACGAACTGCGCGGCAAAGAATACGAGCACGATGTACATGCCGAGGGTGCTCATGGATTCGGACATGGCGTCGATGACGTCACGGTCGGTCTTCATGACTTTGGTGATACGGCCGTAAACGTAGCCCGGAATGGCAAAGGTGATGAAGATAAAGGTGACGATGCCTTTCAGGAACGGCGAACCGGCAACTTTGCCGTCTTCTGGATTACGTAAAATTCCCCACTCTGGCACGATGGTCAGCGCGAGGAGGGCACCAAGTAGTAAGAAGCTCAAACCTGCGCCTTTTAGCCCACGTTTCTCTTGCGGCGAGAGGGCTTCGATTTTTTGTTCGCTAAGGTTAATGCTGGCTTCGTTGGTGTCGTACTTGCCTAGTTTGGGCTCGACGATCTTTTCCGTGACAAAAGTACCCATGATGGCGATCAAGAAGGTCGAGATCATCATGAAATACCAGTTGGCTTCGGGGCCAACGTAGTATTCTGGGTCGATCAGGTTTGCGGCTTTGGTGGTGATACCGGCGAGTAATGGGTCGACGGTGCCAATGAGTAAGTTGGCGCTGTAACCGGCGGAAACGCCCGAGAAAGCTGCGGCTAGTCCGGCCAATGGATGGCGACCGAGCGAGTGGAAGATCATGGCCGATAGCGGCACGAGCACGACGTAACCGAGTTCAGAGGCGGTGTTGGAGATAACGCCAGCGAGCACGACAGCTAGGGTAACGACGCGTGGGTGGGCGTTCATTACGAGGCCGCGCATGGCGGCTGACAATAGGCCTGAGCGTTCGGCAATACCGACACCTAACAAGGCGACTAAAACGGTGCCGAGCGGGGTAAAGCCGGTGAAATTGGTGACGAGGCCGGTAACGATGCGTTGTAGGCCTTCGGCATTAAGTAAGCTGACGACTTCGATGACTTCACCGCCGGGGCGTGGATCTTGTGCGCTAACGCCAAAGTAGGAGGCGATGCCACTGGCGATAACAACGCCAATTGCAAACAAAGCAAACAAGGTAATGGGGTGTGGTAAGAGGTTACCTAACCATTCTACGGTGTCGAGAAAGCGGGTAAAGGCGCCGCGTTTCTGTTGGTCTGCGGCTGAGTTTGATTGCGTCATGCAATACGGCTCCTGTCGTCGTTTTTTATCAAAGCCGTCGATTGTACACGAAAATGGCGAGATTTTGTTGTTCGCTATTTGCTGTTTGTTGTTCGATTAAAGCACGGATTGAGTGAGTACAATCACGGCCATAATGATCAAGAAAACTGCGAAGCCTTTTTGTAACTTGTCACGCGGAAGTTTGGCGCTAATCCAAGCGCCGGCAAAGCTGCCAGCGATGCCCGCTATGGTAACAATGGCGATGGTGGTCCAGTCGAAAGCAAAGCCTTGATCGGTGAGTGCGGTGAAGTATTTGGCGAAGCCGACGAAGGATTTCAGCGCAATGATCATCAGGCTGGTGCCGATGGCAAGGAACATGGGTACGCCACCGAGCAGCACTAGAGCGGGGACAATCAGAAACCCGCCACCAACCCCCACGAAGCCAGTGATGGCACCAACGATTAAGCCATCTAGGGTAATTTTGACGACTTTCACTTGTTGAATCGTTTCACCTTGTGGCGCTTTGCGGCGCCACATCATAAAGGCCGCAATGACCATCAAAATAACGAATACGAGTAATTGTAGGCGCGGATCGACGGCGCTGCCCAACCAAGCGCCTAGGTAGGCGCCGAGCATGCCAGGCACACCGAACAGCCAGACGTGGCGCCATGATACGAGCTTTTTGCGGGTGGCGATGAGGCCGCCGAATAAGCTGATAAAGGCGACAATGATCAGCGACGAAGCGATGGCCATGTTGCCCGGCATATCGGCTAGGTACAGCAGCACTGGCACGGTAAGAATGGAACCACCTGAGCCAAACACACCAAGGCTGATGCCAATCAGAATTGCGCCTAAGATTGCTCCAATCATGCTGAATCTCTAATTCTTTAAGTTATCTAACTTATGCTAATTCGTTTTATACGCGAAAACTTAATCGCCGGATACGATTGCTATAATCGTTTTGGTTTTACTGTGTAAACCTTGAACAATGTTAGCTGATCTCTTAGTTTAGATAAATGCGAAATAAGGAGGTCACATGAAAAACATTGTACGTTATAGCCCTTCAACTGGGGCTGGCTCTCCTGATGTATGGGGGATCTACGAGGCCGATACGGGCTCGATTCAGTACATCGTAGCAGATCCTAAGTCGCGTGAAGCTGCACTTATTGACGTGGTGCAGAATTTTGATCCGCGTTCGGCGAAAACTGACTTTAGTAGTGCAGATCAGGTCTTAGAACTGGCCAAGGAAAACGATCTGAAAATCACTTGGGTGTTAGACACGCACCCGCACGCTGACCATTTGATGGCGTCATACTACTTGAAAGAGCAGACGGGGGCGCCGAATGCGATTGGTGAAAAGGTCTGTGATATAGCTGAATTGTGGAGCGACTACTATCATTTACCTAACGCTTTTGCGCCACGCGAAGATTTTGACTACCTGTTTGCTGAGGGGGATACCTTCAAAATAGGTGAGTTAGCTGTCGAGGTTTGGTTGTCACCTGGGCATACGCTGGGCTCGATTACTTATATTGTTGGCGACGCGGCATTTGTTCACGATACCTTTATGTATCCAGACAGTGGCACGTCACGAGCTGACTTCCCCGGTGGCTCTTCGAAAGAACTCTGGGACAGTTTGCAACGGATTCTCGCGCTACCTGATGAGACGCGTCTTTATGTCGGGCATGACTACGGTAAAAATGGTCGCGATCCTTCATGGGAAGCAACCGTAGCGCAACACAAAGCCAGTAATAGTCATTTGGCGGGAGATGTAAGTGAAGCTGCCTATCGAAAACAACGCGATGAGCGCGACGCGACGTTAGCGTTACCTGATCGCATGTTACACGCGCTGCAAGTGAACTTGCGCGCAGGAAAATTGCCTGAACCTGAAGCGGACGGCCATCGTTACTTTAAGATTCCGGCGAATAAATTTTAAAGACAGAAAAATACGAGAGAGGTATTAGAGATGGGATTACGTATTGGTGATACAGCGCCTAACTTCGAGATTGATACCACTGAAGGCAAGATCAATTTTCATGATTGGGCGAAAGGTTCTTGGGTGTTCTTTTTCAGCCATCCAGCTGATTATACGCCAGTTTGTACGACTGAAATGGGGCGTACCGCGCAACTTGCTGAGCAATTTGCTGCGCGTGGTGTGAAGCCGCTTGGTTTGTCGACCGATACTGTGGAAGAGCACAAAGGCTGGATGAATGACGTTAATGAAACGCAAAACACGAAAGTGGGTTTCCCAATCGTTGCGGATAAAGACAAAAAGGTCGCCGAGTTGTACGAAATGATTCATCCGGGCGAAAGCACAACAGCAGCGGTGCGTTCGGTCTTCATTATCGATCCGAATCAGAAAATTCGTTTAACCATGACTTATCCAATGAGCGTGGGCCGTAACTTTGCCGAGATTTTGCGGGTGATTGACGCTTTGCAAACTGGTGACAAACACGGTGTGGCGACACCAGCGGATTGGGAGCTTGGCGGTGACGTGATCATTCCACCAAGTGTTTCCATGGAGGAAGCCGAGAAGAAATTCCCGCAAGGCTTCAAAACCGTTAAGCCTTACTTGCGTTATACCAGTGTCAAGTAAGCTACCAGCAAGCATAAAAAAACGGCGCCCCAACGGCGCCGTTTTTTTGTTGAGTCGTGCAGCAAGTTAGCACTTACGCCGCGTCAGACTTCTTTCCTTGATTCTTTCCTTGGTTTTCTAAGGCCCATTCGCGAGCTGCTTTGCCGGCCATGAGATCTTCGTGAGCGAAGTCGTCAACGTTGATAACACGCAGACGGCCTTGTTCGGCACGCTCAAGTAGAGCAACTTCGTCATCACTCAGTACGCCCAGCTCTTTGCCTTGCGCGGCCACTTTGTCCAAGAAAATAAACGGGATGCGTTTATTCGCGGCGCGCTGAACACGATCATGCAAAGGCTCGGCTTCGATGATGTCGAGCAGGGTTTGCTCGAGGTAACCGAATTGACCTTCTGGCGCCAAGAACTGGCCAGCGCCAAGACGTTCGCGGCTCGCATTTGGCTTCAATAAGATCTTCGCTACTTTGCTGTCCAAGCGATCCGATGGGCGTTTCACGAAACGGCCGAGCGGGTACATGATGACGCGCATAGCTTTACCGACGAAACCGAAGTTGTCGAGCAATTCCAGCTGCGATTCTTGCAACTTGTGCAAGGTGTCTTGCATCGCCCAATGCAACAGCGGTAAGTCTTCGTGTTGACGGCCTTCGTCAGCGAAGCGCTTCAGCGTTGCCGAGCCAATGTACAAATAGCTCAACATGTCGCCTAAGCGTGCAGAAATACGCTGTTTACGCTTCAATGAGCCACCAAGTACGCCCATGGCAACATCCGACAACAATGCTAGGTTGGCACTGAAGCGGTTCATTTGCTGATAATACTGTTTGGTGCTGTCTTTGTATGGTGCGCTACTGAAGCGATAACCGCCAAGACCGAGCGCCAATGAGCGCACAAAGTTGCTCATGGCAAAGCCAATATGACCAAAGATAGCTTTGTCGAAGCGATTCAAGGCTTCAGAGCCTGATTCGGCTGACGCCAGCATTTCTTCGAGAACGTAAGGATGGCAGCGGATTGCGCCTTGACCGTAAATCATTAAGCTACGGGTAAGAATGTTCGCGCCTTCCACGGTAATAGCAACAGGTACGCCTTGGTAACCGCGGCCCAAGTAGTTATTAGGGCCTAAACAGATCCCTTTACCACCATGAATATCCATGGCGTCATCCATACAGGCACGGAGTTTTTCGGTCATGTGATATTTGGCAATCGCCGAAATCACTGATGGCTTTTCGCCTAAGTCGATGCCTTTGGTAGAGAAGCTGGTCACCGCATCCATCAGGTAAGCGTTGCCACCAATGCGGGCCATGGCTTCTTGTACGCCTTCCATCTTACCCACAGGGAGATTGAATTGACGACGAATGTACGAATAAGCACCGGTCGCTAAGGCAATCGATTTTACCCCACCCGCACTGTTCGATGGCAGGGTAATCGCCCGGCCAACCGACAAACACTCAACCAGCATACGCCAGCCTTTACCAGCCATGTCTTTACCACCGATGATGAAATCAAGTGGCACAAACACGTCTTCACCACGGATCGGGCCATTTTGAAATGGTACATTCAATGGGAAGTGACGACGACCAATCTCAACACCTTTAGTGTCGCGCGGAATGAGGGCAGCGGTAATGCCTAACGATTCTTTGTCGCCAATAAGGTGCTCGGGGTCGTACAATTTGAAGGCCAAACCAAGTACCGTGGCAACCGGGGCCAAGGTGATGTAACGCTTGTTGAAGTTTAAGCGGATACCCACAACTTCTTTGCCTTCCCATTCGCCTTTACAGATCACACCGGTGTCAGGAATCGAACCAGCATCTGAACCTGCTTCTGGGCTAGTTAAGGCAAAGCACGGTACTTCTTCACCGGTCGCGAGGCGTGGCAAGTAGTAGTCTTTCTGTTCCTTGGTACCATAGTGCTGTAATAGCTCGCCTGGGCCCAAAGAGTTAGGCACACCAACGGTGCTCGCCAAGATGGTGCTGACGCCCGCAAGCTTCTGCAATACGCGTGATTGCGCGTAAGCTGAGAATTCCAAGCCGCCATATTCTTTCTTGATAATCATGGCGAAGAATTTGTTGTCTTTCAGGTACTGCCATACCTCTTCTGGCATGTCCGCCAGCTCGTGGGTGGCTTCCCAATCATTGAGCATTTTGCAAACTTCCTCGACTGGACCGTCAAGGAAAGCTTGTTCTTCGCGGCTCAACTCAGCCTTTTGAATGCTGTGCAGATTCTTCCACTCAGGTGCACCACGGAAGAGTTCTCCCTCCCACCAGGTCGTGCCAGCGTCGATAGCGTCTTTCTCGGTTTCCGAGATCTCTGGCATGATTTTGCGATACATCGCCAACAGTGATTTACTAATAAATCCACGGCGTACGGCAGTGATGTTAAGCGGCACTAGAACAATCGCTAACAGTACCCACAGCACTGGACCGACGATGTCAAAGAAACTTCCAATCGCAAACATAGCGACTAAGCCAAGGCTGGTTACCAGCAGCGAACTGCGGTAATACAGTAAGCCACCAAATACTAGCAAGGTGGCAATGATCCATAAGGCGACACTCATAGTGATACTCCGTCGTTGTGGTTAGAGGTCTGACCAGTAAAGTTATGCATTGAGAGTAGTCAATTTGGGCGTCATTTTCAACCCTCATTGCACTTTTTCATGATGTTAAGGTCAGACCTTTCAAGTTAGTATAAATCCATACGTGGATGAACGTGCTGAAGATCGACGCACAGGAGTGAATATGAAACGTAGAGTCCCATTTTTGAGTCTGTCTTTGTTACTTGTGAGTAGCGTGGCTGTGGCTGTAGAAAAGCAACCAGAACTGAGCACTTACGATGCGCGATACGAGGTCCAGCGTGGTGGCTCGAATTATGGCGAAGCTTTGCGCACGTTGGTACGTGATGACAGTGGTCGCTATCAACTCGAAAATGAAACCGAGATCTCGTTTTTGTTCTTGTCCGATGTGCGGCGTTACGATTCTACCTTCGGCTTTAGCGACGGCAGGGTCGAACCGCAAACGTTTGCTTTCAAGCGTTCTGGAACTGGACGGAATAAGGGTATCCGCGTGCGTTTTGATACCGCGGCAAAGCAAGTGATCGATGTTGAGGCAGAAGCGCCGTTACCAGTAACGTGGCATGCTGGCCTGCTGGATGAAGCAAGTATGTTGGAACAGCTGCGTTATGAGCTGCAGCATACGGACGCACAAGATTTTAGCTTTCAAATTATTGATGACAAAGGGAGTAATGACTTGCAGAAGTTTCGCCGCGGAGCAATCGAGCAATTGAGCTTGCCCTATGGCGACATTGCAGCATTAAAGGTTGAACGCGTACGTGAATCCAAAAAACGTGAAACGATATATTGGTTTGCGCCAGAACTGGATTATGTGCTGGTGAAAATGCAGCAACGCAAAGAGGGTGATGAAGTCGCCACCCTCTTATTGCAGCAGTTGGATTAGTCGGCTGCGTAACCTTGCGGGCCGAGTAAGGTGCCATCAAGTTCTGCACCTTTATCGGTCAGCTTCAGCCGACCTGAGCACAACCATTGTACCACTAACGGGTAGATGCGGTGCTCTTGCGCATGTACCCGTTGTTGCAGGTCACTTACTTCATCGCCTTCGAAAACGGGCACGCGCGCTTGCAGAATAACCGGCCCACCATCGAGCTCCTCGGTGACAAAATGCACCGATACACCATGTTCTTTGTCACCGTTATCGAGCGCACGCTGGTGCGTGTTGATGCCACGGTATTTCGGTAGCAGCGACGGGTGAATATTGAGCATGCGGCCATGATAATGCTTGGTAAACTCGGCGGTTAGGATGCGCATAAAGCCAGCCAGCACTACAATGTCAGGTTTGAAGCTGTCGATCAGTTGTTGCAGTTCGGCATCGTAGGCTTCACGTGTGTCGTAGTCTTTATGGGATAAAACTGCTGAAGCGATACCCGCAGCTGCGGCTTTTTCAAGGCCGCCAACATCGGCTTTGTTGCTGATGACGCCAACAACCTCGCCATCAATACGCTGTTGCGCGCAGGCCTCAACGATAGCCTGCATATTGGTGCCAGAACCACTAATTAAGACAACGATGCGCTTCATTCGGTGATTTCAACCTGTGCTTCGTCACCGTGTCGAGCCGCAACATGGCCAATCACCCAAGCATCTTCGCCTTGCGCCCGCAGCTCTTCGACAATGGCTTCAGCTTCGGACTGACGTACTGCCATAATTAAGCCCACACCACAGTTGAAAGTTCGATACATTTCTTTGGTGGTGACGTTGCCATGGTGCTGGAGCCAATTAAAGACTTCTGGCCATTCCCAACTACTATCATCAATCATTGCTTTCGCATCGTCAGGCAATACGCGCGGGATATTTTCCCAGAAACCACCACCGGTGATGTGCGAGATAGCGTGTACGCTATGTTGCTCAAGCACTTTCAGCACTGACTTCACGTAAATACGCGTCGGTGCCATTAAGTGTTCAGCTAACGGCTTGCCCGCCAGCTGCTCGTTGGCAACATCGGTGCCGCTGACTTCGATGATTTTACGAATGAGCGAGTAGCCGTTGGAGTGTGGACCGCTTGATGCTAGTGCAATTAAGGCGTCGCCGGGAGCGACTTTACTGCCGTCGATGATGTCAGCTTTCTCGACGACGCCAACACAGAAACCGGCGATGTCATAATCGCCTTGTTCGTACATGCCCGGCATTTCGGCAGTTTCACCGCCAATCAAAGCGCAGCCAGCTTGCACACAACCTTCGCCAATCCCTGTTACCACATCTGCAGCAACGTCAACATCAAGCTTAGCGGTGGCGTAGTAGTCAAGGAAGAAAAGTGGCTCAGCTCCCTGCACGATAAGGTCATTCACGCACATCGCAACCAAGTCGATACCGACGGTATCGTGTTTACCAAGGTCGATAGCCAGTCGTAGTTTGGTACCGACGCCATCGGTTCCCGATACGAGTACCGGCTGCTTATACTTGGTAGGGAGTTCACATAAGGCGCCAAAACCACCAATTGAGCCCATGACTTCTGGGCGCGCAGTGCGCTTGGTAACACCTTTAATACGGTCGACTAAAGCATTACCTGCATCGATATCAACGCCGGCGTCTTTGTAGCTCAAAGAAGGTTTTTGATCGCTTTTTTGATCACTCACGGAAAGGTCCTCAGCTGGTGCAAAAAATTTGCGCGCTAGTTTAGCACTTTCTGCGCATAACTGCGATATACTAGGCGCGTATTTCCACTTCACGATGTACAACCTATGCATAGTCAGCTTTTTCGTGCCCAACGCCAACACCTTGATGCTCTTGAGCGTATCGAGCAAGCGAGCTTTGCCACCGATCGCATCAGTCGTCGCAGTTTCCGTCGTTTTATCGACCAAGGTATTGGTGACTTTCAAGTATTAGCCATAGCGGGTGAGGTTGTCGGTTACTACATTGTGCTGTATCGCCAAGCCACGCAATTAGCGCGTTTATACTCGTTGGCTATTGACCCCGCTTATCGGCGTCGTGGCTATGGTCGACAATTACTGAATGCCGCCGAACATGACGCTGATGAGCGTCATTGCTTGTTCATGCGTCTTGAAGTCAAAACCGACAACGAAGCTGCGCTGGCGCTATACCATAGCGCTGGTTACTACGATATGGAAATTCGCCCCGAATATTATGAGGACGATGCCGATGCAGTGGTATTGCAAAAGCTCTTGCCGCGGTTTGAGCCGCCAGCAGGCCAAAATGGTGAACAACGTTTAGTACCGTATCGAACCCAAACGACGGATTTTACCTGCGGCCCAGCAAGCTTGCTGATGGCCATGGCGTTTTTTGATATTCCTTCGACTGATCCAGAGCATGAGGAGTTGGAGATCTGGCGCGAAGCAACTACGATTTTCATGACTTCTGGGCACGGTGGTTGTGGTCCTCATGGGCTTGCCCGCGCAGCGTTACGTCGTGGCATGCAGGTAACTTTGCATGTCAGTCATGATGGTCCGGTGTTGTTGGACTCGGTGCGTAGCGCGGAAAAGAAAAACATCATGGCACGCATTCAAGAAAGTGACATTGCGGCCTTGCGAGCAGCCCGCGTACCTATTGTGGTAGGTGACTACAGTTTGGCGCAGTTAATGGAAGATCTTGCGGCAGGTAAAGTCGTGGTTGCGCTCATTAGCACCTATGTGTTCGATGAGAGCAAAGCGCCGCACTGGGTGGTGATCTGTGCTGCTGACGAAAACTACATCTACATCAATGATCCAGACCAAGACTCGTTGCCGTGGCAGTCGCCCGCTGAGCGCCAATATTTACCGATCCCGCTAGCGACCTTCCGGCGCGCGTTTGGTTTTGGGCGGCGAAAACAAAAAGCCGCGCTCGTTCTGAACCGTGCTTGATCAAAAAGCGTAACTCACTTAGCGTACAGTTATGATAAAACTTTCCTAAGTTGAGGATGTTATGTTTGATTCAGAGTTTTCGAGTATTGAATTCGCCGGTATGAAGCTTGCCAACCGTTTTGCCTTGGCGCCGATGACACGGGTCAGTGCGCAGGCAAATGGCCGCGCTAACGAGCTGATGGTGGAGCATTACAAGCGCTACGCCGAAGGCGGCTTTGCGCTCATTATTACGGAAGGAATTTACCCTGATCAAGACGCGAGCCAAGGCTATGAGAACCAGCCTGGCCTTGCGGATGCATTGCAAGTCGAGTCGTGGGTGCCGGTGATTAAGGCAGTGCATGGCGCAGGTGCGAAGATCATTGCGCAGCTCATGCATGCCGGTGCGCAGATGCAATATAACCGTTTCGATAAACAACCGCTGGGTGTGACTGCACAGAAACCTGTGGGCAAGCCGTTGGGCCTTTATGGCGACCAAGAAGCGTGGCTCGAGCCAAAAGTAATGGACGAAAGTGACTTTGAGCGGGTTCTTAATGGCTTCTTGCATGGTATTCGTGGCGCCGTTGAAGCTGGCTTCGACGGTGTGGAGTTACACGGCGCCAATGGCTATCTGCTCAATGAAGTTTTAAGCACGCACTTCAACACCCGTGACGACAAGTGGGGCGGCGACATGCAACGCCGTGCACAGTTTGTCATCGACGTGGTAAAAGCTGCCCGTGAAATGGTTGCGGATGATTTTGTCTTGGGTATTCGCTTGTCACAAATCACCATTACCGACCCAGATTATCAATGGCCGGAAGGCGAAGAGGGCTTTAATTGGCTGGTACAAGTGCTTGCCGAAGCTGGGATTGATTATATTCATACCACTGATAACGATGCCAATCGTCCGGCTTTAAAAGGTGGCGCGCGTTCGTTAGCTGAAGTGGTACGTGATGCTGGCATTCCGTTGATCGTGAATGGCGGTATTGATGGCACCAACTACGCTAAAATTGCAGCACATTATCCAGGCTCGCTGTTGGCGCTTGGTAAAGCTGCGTTGGCTGATCCCCAGTTCGTCGGTAAAGTGAAAGAAGGTGATAAACCTGATGCACTGGATTTTGCGATGCTACAACCGATTGCCAATGTGGAAAACGAAATGCGCTGGCGCGCTGAGCAAGAAGATTAAAATGTGAAGACTTTTATCATTGAGTTTTGGCGATTTGGCTTAAAACAAGCTAACGCTTGCATGTTCGGCGGGTTTTTACTCGCCGTCATGTTGATCACCCGCTATTGGTATCCCATTGAAGGGTTACACCGCTACGATTTTATCTTTTTAGCGGCAATCGCTTTCCAAGTTTTCTTATTGGCTTTCAAGCTTGAAACCCTCCGCGAAGCCTTCGTTATTATCGTCTTTCACATAGTCGCCACGGTGATGGAGTTGTTTAAGACTTCGGATGCCATTGGCGCCTGGGTTTATCCCGAAGCCTACGTGTTCGGCATCGCCAATGTACCGCTGTTTACTGGCTTTATGTATAGTGCCGTTGGGAGCTATTTAGCGCGGGTCTGGCGCTTGTTCGACTTTCAGTATTCTTATTATCCACCAAAATGGGCGACGGTAATATTGGTGACGTTGGTCTACATTAATTTCTTCAGTCATCATTTTATTTGGGACATCCGCTGGGTTTTGTTAGCGGCGACACTGCTGATGTTCTATCGCACGACAATTTATTTCAAAGTGATTTCCAAGCATCGCAGTATGCCGTTGTTGGTGGGCTGGTTCTTAGTGGCGATGTTTATTTGGTTTGCCGAAAACATCGCGACCTTTGCGAACATTTGGATTTATCCTAATCAGAGCAATGGCTGGGAAATGGTGCCATTGGCGAAGTTAAGCTCTTGGTTCTTGCTGATGTTACTGAGCTTTGTACTGGTAACCTTGATTAAAGACATCAAAGTGCGCAGGCAAACGCCGCAACAGGAGTCTGCTCATGCAACCCCGGATTAGCTATATCACCTTAGGCGTAGATGATCTCGAGCGCTCCGTGGCGTTTTACCGCGACGTACTCGGCTTACCCACCGAAGGGATTATCGGCGAAGCGTTTGAACATGGCGCCGTGGCGTTCTTTAAAATGGCTGGCGGCTTAACCTTTGCCTTGTGGCCGCGGGAGAGCATTGCTGCTGACTGTGGTGTCGCCGTTGGTACCCCAGACTCAACAGCCTTAATGCTGGCACACAACGTTGGCAGTACTGAAGAAGTCGATGTGCTTATGGCGTCACTGCCCGATGAGGCGGTGGTAAAGCCCGCTCGCAAGTTGTTCTGGGGTGGTTACGGGGGTGTTTTTACCGATCCCGACGGGCACTTATGGGAAGTGGTGTTTAACCCTAAACATACGGCTTGAAATTATCGTTTCCGCCACCATATTTAAGGTTAAGCAAGCAAGAAAAGGATGATTTAAGCATGAAAAAAGTAGCAGTATTACTCTCAGGTTCTGGCGTTTTCGACGGCGCCGAAGTCAATGAAGCGGTACTGACGCTTTTGCACATTAGTAAGCAGGGAGCGAGCTACCAATGCTTCGCTCCAGATGTTGACCAGTTGCACGTGGTAAATCACTTAAGCGGCGACGTGAGTGAAGAAAAACGCAACGTGCTGGTCGAGTCTGCACGCATTGCACGCGGCGAAGTAAAGCCATTAAGTGAACTCGATGCCGCCGAATTTGATGCCTTGATTCTGCCGGGTGGTTTCGGTGTGGCGAAGAACTTCTGTGATTTTGCCGTGAACGGCGCCGATATGACGGTGAACGAGCAAGTACTAGCGGTGGGTAAAGCCTTTGTTGAGGCACGTAAACCCGCAGGGTACATGTGTATTGCTCCGGTGTTACTACCGCACATTTATGGCGAAGGCGTACGCGCAACCATTGGCTTTGACGAAGACGTCGCGAGCGCGATCGAGAACATGGGCGGCAAACACGTGGAATGCCCAGTAGATGACATCGTCGTCGATGACGCTAACCGCTTGGTGACCACGCCCGCTTATATGCTGGCTACTAATTTAGTCGATGCCGAGAAGGGCATTAGCAAGCTGGTTGAGAAAGTGCTTTATATGGCATCATGAGTGGTTATAAATTCGGCGCTTGTGTGCGGAACTTCTAGCACTCAAGCGCGGTCTTAGGTATAGTAAGCACGTTGTAGAAAGAAAACCCTGGGGCTGATTTGGATTCGACGGGATACACGAAACCCAAGGTGCATGCCGAGGTGAGGCTGGCCTCGTAAAAAGCCTCAACTTAATAGTTGCAAACGACGACAACTACGCTTTAGCGGCTTAATAACCCGCTGAGTCCGACCCCTAGCGCTTTGTCTGTGAGACTAGGATCAGTCGGTTCACCCCAAAGCAGACTCGCGTGGAGGCTTCGCCCGTAGCCAAAGCGTTAAAACCAATCGGGATCGTCACCTTAAGTAGCCTGTCTGTCGGCGACTTGGTGATTAACTAAAAGACTGACTAAGCATGTAGGACCGAGGATGTAGGTATTACGGACGCGGGTTCAACTCCCGCCAGCTCCACCAAATTAAAATCCATATTGTCCGATATGGTCTCTAAACCCAGATAAATGCTGGGTTTTTTATTGTCTGTCTTTCCATATTGTCCTATTCTGTCTCTGGGGGTACTCCCTATTTTGGGGGTTCTTATAGGGGTATGCAGCCACCTTTTCTGAAAGATACCCCCACATGTACGCAGAAGCTAAGAGACGCCATTATGAAACTTACCGCGAAGCAAGTAGACGCAGCGAAACCTAAGGACAAAGACTATAAACTCTTTGACGGTCAGGGGCTTTACTTATTGGTTAAGAAGGCCAAGTACACTGATAAACCAATGAAGAAAGCTGATGAACAGAAGTATTGGCGGCTCAAGTATCGTATAAATGGTAAAGAGAAAATGCTTGCTATTGGTGTCTATCCCCAAGTTTCGTTATCTCAAGCTCGGGAGGCAGCACGAATAGCTAAAGAGAAGATTGCTCAAGGGATTGACCCCTCTCAAGAAAAGAAACTCAATAAACTTCAGTCTGTTCTTTCAAATGACAACACTTTTGGAAGTATTGCTGATGAGTATGTAGAGCAAAAGATGCAAGGCATGAGTAAAGTGCATCTTGACCGTACTAAAAGAGCTATTAACAGAGACTTGAAACCATACTTAGGAAAGCGTGCTATAGGTGAAATAACTCCGGTAGAACTACTTAGCGTTTTAAGAAAGGTTGAAGCTCGTGGAGCTGTAGAAACAGCGCATAGAATCAAACAGTTAGTAGGACAAATCTATCGTTATGCTATTGCAACTGGAAGAGCTGAAAGAGATATTGCAGCAGACCTCAAAGGAGCTCTAAGACCCCCAGAGAAAACCCACCTTGCTGCAATAGTTGAGCCTAAAGAGGTAGGTAAACTGTTGTTAGCAATTGATGAGTATAGGGGAACCCCGGTTGTTATGGCTGCTTTGAAGCTTTCACCTTTGCTTTTTTGCAGACCGGGTGAGTTAAGGCATCTTGAATGGAGTGAAGTCAACTTTGAAGCAAAACGAATTGAGCTACCTGCCGAGAAAATGAAAATCAAGGAACCTTTGATCATTCCATTATCCAGACAAGCTATACAGATACTCCAAGATCTCAAGCCACTAACATCTAATAGTAAGTATGTTTTCCCGTCAGCTAGGGGAAGAACACGCCCAATGTCAGATAATGCAGTTAGAACAGCTTTGAGAAGTTTAGGTTACGATAACGAGACGATGACTGCTCATGGTTTTCGTGCAATGGCTAGAACTCTTTTAGATGAAGAGCTCGACTATCGAATTGAGTATATCGAACAGCAGTTAGGTCATGCTGTGAGAGACCACAATGGTCGTGCTTACAATCGAACGAAGCACCTGACGCAGAGAACAAAAATGATGCAGGATTGGGCTGATTATTTAACTCGACTGAGAGTAAGTGCGTATGAATAGGACAGATAGATACTTCGCAACATTGGTAGCTGAACTAGCTGAAAGAAGCGATATAGTAAGTGCTACTCATCTAGCGATTGAAAAGTTAAAGGCAAATGAAAGTCTGGTTTCATTCAGGTTGGAACGAGATATTGATGCAGTTCATGACGGTGAGACGATGAATAGCCGATTGGTTGAATTCAGTAAAAACAGTACATTATTTTTTGATTTTGGTATGTGTGATTATGAAATTAGCGATACATGCTTAAGGATTGACTCGTTCTTAGATGCCAATGGCAAACTATTTAATGTAGCCGTAAAAGGACCATCTATTTTTGGAGAAACAGATGTGGAGGTGGTGAAATCCACATACGATATCGGTCTCCTAGCCTCTCAAGTAGTCATTTTAGGGAGCGACTATGAAGGTAACAATGTTACAGGAAGAGATTTTTCTTCATTGAGCACGACACAACAAAGAAGAGTGAAATTCTTTCAGTGGCTGAAAGAAAAGGCCATCACGTTGGGCCTTCCAGAAAATGCTAAAGTTATGGAAGTGCATAAAGCTATCACTTCTGCCATAGGTTATGAGCCTTCATATGGTTGGTACATGCGTGAATTGGCAAAATTTGATTGTGAACTGTTTCCTAAGAATTACACAGAGCCTAGAAGCATATTCAAGAGATCTGTTCCAGAGTTAAAACCTACCTCTGGCGCAAGAAAGTTTGAATTTGCCGATAAGGCTAACTAGCTCAGATCTTTCAACATTGTCTTTTTAACATATCGACCCCGGCCAGACGGGGCAATTCTTTATGGCCGGTTTGGCCAGTGGTTTAGTGTTCTCCTCCAAGTATAAACTCCGAAACGTCCATCACGAACAATACCGTTCGCTGGTTACTTTGGAGACATTTATGGAAAACTTAAATCAAGCAGAATCGCGCCCCAATCGTATTCTCCGAATACATGAGGTAGTCGAGAGAACCGGATTATCAAAGTCCTATGTTTATGCACTCTCAGCCAAAGGGAAGTTCCCGAAACGTATCATTTTGGTAAAGGGAGGGAAGGCTGTTGGCTGGTCCGAGAGAGAAATAGAACAGTGGATCTCAAGCAGGATAGAAGAGATTGTAGAAATGTAAAAACCCTCAAAGCCAATCCATGCTGAGAGGGTTTTTAACGGGCTAACACCGTTAGTATAATCAATTCAGCTTTATTGGCAAATGTTAAAAAATCTCAAGTTAATATTCAGGAGATTCCAATGAAGCAAAAGAAAATACAAAAGACACAGCTAACTATGGCTATTGAGTTGCTAGGAAGTGGAGAAAGCGTCTCAACCCTAGAATTCAGAGAGCGCGGAATAATGAATCCGGCAAGAGTTATTGAACGGTTAAAACAAAGAGGAGCTGTCGTTACAACACGTCGCGAAAATCAGACGGATTCCATGGGGAGAGTTCACTCTCGAGTTGCTGTTTATCGTCTTGAGGGCTGGACAAATGACTGATGCAATAATTCCGGATATTCAACAAGATTGGTTTAGCGCATACGAGTTGACACAGAGCGAGCTTGACAAACTAACAGAGCCAAACTGGATTATACCGAATTTGTTGATTGAAACTCATACTTTGGTGATTCCGGCAGAAGCAGGAGCTGGTAAGACAACTCTCTTTATGCATCTGTCGGCTGTTATGGCGAGCAAAAACTATAGGGTTTTATATATCAACGATGACATTTCAGCGGCTGACGCCAAAAGTGCGGTTGCTCAAGCACAAACAGGAGGGTTTAATCTCCTGCTTCCCGGGATAAAAAAGGGAACCTCCGCCGAACAGATTTTGTTCGACTTGGAGCGTCTTACCTTGAGCGATCATGATTTAACTGGATGTGTTTTTGTTTTCGATACAATAAAGAAGTTCGCTAATATGCTCGACAAAACCTCAATCAAAAATATATTCAAGTTGTTTCGGAAGCTGAACGGGATGAATGCCACTGTGGTTGCGCTGGCGCATACGAATAAGTATACGGTAGGCGACTCAGAGTTAGTCTTTGAGGGAGTCGGAGATCTTAAAGCTGACTGTGACGAAATGATATATCTTCGTTCACATAAGGACCCAGTGAAAGAGGAGATCATTATCACCACTGAGATTGAGAAAGCTCGCGGTCAGTTTAAGCCCTTGTCGTTTGAAATCGATAAACATAGGTCTGTTAGCCAGTTACACGAGCCCCTTGATCTGGAAGCACTTGAAAAACAACAGCAGGCTATCGCAAAAGACCAGCAGACGCTTCGGGCGGTAGGAAAGTATCTATCTACTCACTCCGGTGCGAATCAAAAGCAGATCTTGTCTGCTGTCCAGAGCTCTCAGCACTCAGAAAGAACTCTAAAACGTGTTTTAAAAGCATATAGTGATATGGCACATACGGACTTGCCAAATTTTTGGGAAACTAAAAGAGGGCAAGGAAAAGAGGTATTGTATTTTCCAACTCATGAGTTAGAAGATTTTCTCGCTCCCCCCTCATAAGAAGTTGTCATTTACGTCATTTACGACTTTTTAAACTCAGGTCGTAAATGACAAAAATGACGTAAAAGGCGGGGAGCGGATTAGTGAAGCTAGTCTTGTTCACTTGGTATAGTATGAGCTCGTTGGTTCTTCCTTCTAAAAGGATTTTGACTTAAAAGCCCACCCTCGATACTGGCTCTTCGCTGTTCGCTTCGCTCACGACTCAGAGATATCGTGGGCGGGCTTTTCTTCATGTTATACGGATACAAAGCCGATAACTACTAAAAGACCAATCTGACTAACCCAGAAGATAAAATTCTTCGCTGATTCAAGTTGTTGACCATTTAGAGACATTTGCTTAAACCTCAATGCTAGCGAGATTGAGCGATAACCTTAATAGCTCCCAAACCAATAGGACTAATATGAATTGTATATGATACAAAAACTTCAGTTTACTCAATTCTAAGAGGCCCTTAAAACGGGCGAAGCTACTCAGTCTAGCCTCGATTCTAACAAACATAAACTAACGCCGTAGAAGCTCTCTAAGCTCTTCCTTTTTAGCTTTATAGTTCTTGCTGGTTTTGTAAGTTCTCGAAAAGCTTTTGTCATAGAGGTTTGGGAAGACCTCATGTATCGGTCGCTCTAAAATACGGCAAATACAGTCTGCGATAAGGAGCGAAGTCGCTGACCCATTTACCACCTTCGAAACCATGCTAGGGGACTTACCAAGTACATCAGCAATCATGGTTAAAGAAAAACCTTTTTTGATAATTTCCTTTTTTATTGCATCAGGAGTCATTGTCATCTCTTTGGTAGTGGCTGCGCTTATACAGAATTCTCTCACATGAGTATGAGTGTTGTACTGTACCTTTTACAAGAAAAATCAAAGGCTCCCCCCGGCCTAAAGATCTGCAACCAAATTGAAAACTAGGTCCCCCCTTCCTAAAAGCTAGTCTGATGGATTGAATCTCTAACACGTTTGACGTTGATTCAAACAACCTCCAAAACTAAGGAAACTTGCTTATGATAAAGATCTTAGGAGTTCTAAGGTATTAATTGAAAACGTTCAGGGCCAATCGAGCAAAACTAATCCACTTAGAGCATGCGAAGCAAAAGTTTGTTATTTAGTGCAAGAGTAGATAAATTGCAGGATGCGTTGACTCTGTTATTGGTAGACTGGCATTCCTAAAAAAGGAATTGAATCGATCTTGTTCTGTTAGTCATTAGGTCAAGCTTTTTGAACATTTGGGGTCGAATAAGTACGCTACCAACGGAAAAATTGAAGGATTACAAAATGGATTTATTAAACCAACCGTTTACAGGACAACTTGGGGATAAGTTGATTGAACTGCTCGAATCGCCTGATTTTGAACATCTAAACATCGCGGTTGCGTTTGCAAAAAATAGCGGTGTACTTAGGCTAAAGGATTTTTTCAATCAATTTAGAGAAAAAGGGGGAACCGTAAATATATATGTAGGTGTTGATCTAGGCGTAACCTCATATGAAGCGCTTACGGCTCTCTTACATTGTACTGACTCTTTAAATGTCGTTCACTCGGAAACAGGTCAAACGTTTCACACAAAAATTTATCAATTCTTAGGGAAAGCTCGGGGAGTAATCGCTATCGGTTCACATAATTTGACTGGTGGTGGCTTATGGACAAACTTCGAAAGTTCGGCACATATCACGTTGGACATGAATTGTGACGAAGATATTGAAATAGCAAAAAACTTAGAAGATTACTTCAATTGCTTGTCTTCTCTTGGTGACTCGTTTAGGCCCATTTCATCAATGGACGATATTAGAAAACTTCTCGAAGATGGTTATGTGGCGAAAGAGGTAAGCCAACGAATACATTCGGTTAAAACTGCTGGCCGGAAACCGGATCGAGTCCCTCTATTCGGTAGGGGGTTCCCAGCAACTATGCCCCAAATCAACATTCCCGACAAAAAGGCGGCTAAAAAACAACCCAAAAAAATAGAGGTCCAAGTTTCGGCTAAACAGGATAATGTGAGCGATATTATTTGGTTTGAAACTAGAAGGCTAACAGGAGGCTCTAGGAACATACTCGATTTGTCGATGAAATCTCTCATTGAAAAAGGTAACCCAGCGGATACCCGTTTTGATCTCGGTGAACCAAATTATATGCGCGGAGGAGTTGAATTTTTTGGTATTTCTCCAATAGCAACGTCTCAAAGGAAAGATATTACAATCAATTTCGAGGGAACTGACTTCGCTGGAAATACAATCCTTTTCCCTACAGGCGACAATGCTAATGGGACATGGAGACTTCAAATCAAAGGAGTTAGTATTTCTGGTGAGAGGATCACTGATGTATTTAGAGCCAAGGGGGAGGGCTCTTATTTGGTTAATAAAATAGTGACCTTTGAGAGAATCAAGGATAACTATTATTCCCTAGCCGTATTTCCTGAGTCAGAACTTGATAATTTTAAAACAGCTTCGGTTATTCTCGGTCGAAATGGTTCTACGAGGAGTGCAAAGTGGCTAGGACTACTCTATAGGTAATTTAGCCACTCTTGGTGTTTACCTTTCTTGACTCCGCTAATGCCACCTTTGGCACCACCAAAGGTGAGCATTACGGAATTTTCGGTCAATGCCACTCCTTCAGAAACGAGTAATGGTGCTTTACTCATTTCACGAAAAGCGGTAACGAAAGAGTTTAGATCGAAGTTATATCCGTACTTCGTTGTGCTTTTGTACGGAGGGTCAACGTATACCACAGCATCATCTGGAAGTGGTGAGTTTAAAATACTCATAATATCGTCATTGATGCAGTTTACACCTTTCATGCCATTTACAAGCTTGTTTAATCTGCGCTGGAGTTCATCCGGCCCAGGCTGCATTGGGTTTGCTGGGCTTCTTCGAACGCTAGTTGCGGTTGGCTCCCAGTAATCTCTAAAACATGCGTTTGACCAATGTTCTCCATTGTGCCAGATCTGCTTCCCCCCAAAGGAGCTTGCTTGTAGCAAGGGATAAAGTTCAATCCCAATTTTCCGGACTGGAATTTGGGACAACTGAACCATATGGGCTTTAAAGTCACGCTTATCTTTAGGTAATTCAGCCACTAAACGATCAAATACGTCCATGTTAAAAGTTCCAGCTCCAATAGCTGCCCAAAAAGCACCCCAAGAACTGATGTCAAGCATGCAAATTCGTGAGGGGTCAATGCCTCTGTTAACTAGTTCAATCGATATTGCACCAGAGCCGCAGCATAGGTCATAAAATTTTGAATGAGGGCTCGGTGCTACTTGTAATAGGTGATCTACCACTTGCGACGCTATACGCTGTTTTCCGCCTTGATACGAACAAGGTACGCGCATTAGTGTACTCATTTAGACTTCCAACGTATCAAGATTCGCGCATATGAGCGTTTTCCGTTAATAATTGCGACCCCACCTTTGTCTTCAGGGTGCATTCTGTAGTTAACCTCCGTCAGTACGTCCGAAGATACATTTGTACGCGCATTTCCGTTTGCAAGCATCAAAATTTCGAACTGCTCCGGATTGTATTTGTCAAGAAAAGTAATAGGTACGCCCATCACTCCATGGTAATCGAGGGGGATGTTTTGGGTTCGTCCTACCTCTATTGCGTCGTAATTGTCATACGTTGGATATTTTCTGGGAGTGTAATTGCAGCTCAACTGCAGTGGGGTATTAGATTTGTCGGTTTTAAGATTGGTGAACCAACGTACGCCTTTGACTCTAATAAATTTTTTCCCGTTTTCGTCAACACCACAACCACTAGCGTTCATGGGGTAGCTATCTGGGACAAAAAACTTTCGGTCGCCCGAGCGAATGGACTCGCCATACCATAATTTATTGTCACGAAAGAGAGGAAATATCTCTTTTGTGGTTGTAGCATTCATATTTCCTAAAATGATGAAGTCTTTATCGTAATTTATCAGTAGATCAATGTAGTCTCTAAAAAGACTAAAGGGCGGATTAGTAACTACTATGTCGGCTTCCTTTAGTAACGCCTTACATTCATCTGATCTGAAATCTCCATCACCAACGAGATGTTCAAGGCAATTATCAGGTAGAGAAAACAAGTGCTCTAAATCAAGAGAACCATCCGGTCTGACCAGCGACTCTTCAGGTACTGATTCTACAATTGCTTTATAGGCTCCCGTTTCACCCTCCAGCGGGTACTCCCGGCCTGCTAACGATGAATCAGCATAGCAAGTCGATACTAATCCATTGAGTTGAAATTTGTTGAAATTGACAACGAAGAAACGAAAAAACGCTGATTCGAAAGGATCATCACAGTTACACAGAACTCTCTTTCCTTTGAATGCTTTACGATGTTTAACCATTTCCTTTTCAATGTCTTCGTATTGAGTATAAAACTCGTCTTTTTTAACTATAAAGGCACGGTTAAGTTTCGCATTTCTAGGTGCTGCCTTCGGCTTTGGATGATGGGTGTTAATATCAAATGGAAGGGCACCCTCCCTAGCCACAGCCTTAAGAAAAGTATTTATTGCTGTTGACATGGTGATACCAATTTCATCAAAAACTTTGCCAGCCTTCCTTTTTACTACTGGGTCGATACGTATTGTAGTTGTTGGTTTTGTAGTCACGACTGTCGCCTCACTGTTGTGTGCTACAATGTAGCACTTTTGCTTTTTATGTACAATAGAACACGTTCGATTACTTGACAGCCCTTCTATATTTGATAAGCGTTAATAACTTAACGATTACTGCCTGAGAAAATTGCTCGAAAATTTCAACCAGTAAGTTTGGCAATTGGTTTATGGGGGTTTAAATGGGGGTATTTAATTTTCATATTTAAAAAGATTTCTCTTTAAACAGGAATTTAGGGTTGCTTTTAAATTGACGCCAGCTCCACCACATTCCATAAAAAGCCGCTCACCGAGCGGCTTTTTTTATGCCTGTAGCCCGTAGTTCTACTACGGGTAAAACGCGCCACCACCACAATGCCGATTCAACCCCGGAATCTGTTGCACACCTTTGTTCAATTATGCACCGAAAATTTTCCACAAAATACTGCACTTAATTCAAAACTATGTTGTTATTTAAAGAGAGTTAACAACAACGGTTGTTTTCCGTTTGACGATAGCGGAAGCATCGGCCTGCGCTAGTGAGCCACGTTTATTATATTGAGGACTAATAATGTTACTACGTAAACTGGGTATCGTTCTTTGTGCCGCTCTCGGCTTGTGGTCGAATTCTGAAGCGGCTGAACCTTGCCTCACACCTGGCACTGATTACTTAGCGCTGGAATTTATGGAATTCGATCAAACCATGGATGCGGGCTGGCGTGAGGTTGCAAATCGTGAAGGCTGCAAAGTTGCCGCAGCAGAATTAATCAAAAAATACCGCACGACGCACAGTGAACTGCACGACGGTCAGCTCAGCATCATGCGCTGGCACGAGGGGCAAATGCGGGCGGAAGTAGGGCAGAACGAGCAAGCGGTTGCATTGTTCGAGACGACCTATAAAGCTAAAGAAAATGATAGTTTTGGCTGGAATTACTACGTTGATGCGACGATTGCTTTTCTTCAGCAGGATCGCGAGGCTTTACTCCAAGCGCGAGAGCAGTTGGCAGCGTTACCCGAGCCTTCAGGTGTTAATATGACAGACGCAGATGGGAATCCAGTCGAAATGGATTGGCCGCCGAACCTACATGTTGTTGACGACTTTGTGGCCTGTTTCGGTAAAAGCTATGCCGAATCGTACGGAGGCTGCTAAGCAGCCTCGTCTTCTGCAGCTTTCTCGTTTTTCGCGACTTCTGCGCTTTTCGTAGCCTTCTTCTTGGCTGGTCTTTTGGCACCCAAAGCCATCAGTACTTGCTCGCGTTCACGCGCTAAGAAAAAGGCGAGATCTTCAATCTGCTTCTCATCGGTAATGGTTTCGCTACGTTCGAGTAGGGGCAAAAGCTCATCTACCATATCCAACATCTTGTCGTGGGCGTCGGCTTCAGCTTTTGTGGCAAATGTCATTTTTTCTTCTCCGTCTCGCACAACAACGTATTGAGTTACTACCGCCATGGTTTATCCTTATGCGTGTTTGAAAATTACTGTATATTTATACAGCTTGTAGACCAATGATGCAACCGATAATGCTTCTTTTGAACGATGAACTTCAATGTAAAAATTGGGGGTCGCAACTTTGAACAAGGTAAGGTATTGTGCAGATAAATAACAAAAAGAAACCAAGTGTTAACAATAAGGACATGTTATGCGAGCGCTCATTTTCATTGCTCTGACGTTTTTTTCTACCGTAAGTTTTGCTCAAGCCACTAGTTGGATACCGTTTGAAAACGCTAACGGGCACGTACTCATAAAAGTCGAAGTTGCTGGCATCGAAAGTTATGCGATGATCGATTCGGGCTCTCAGGTCAACGCACTTAATCTGAGTTTTGCTGACCACCATGAGCTGGAATTTGATAGCAATAAGCGTATCAAGATCCAAGGTGCACACGATGTGCAAGACCGCCGCATCTACCGCGATGTGCCTACGAAATTACTGGGCCTCGACTTAGATATGGAATTAGTAGGGCTGGATCTTGGTGGTAAACACGTGAGCTTATTGCTCGGTGCGCCGTTGCTAAATCAATTCATTTTGCAGTTTGATTACCCGAATAGCCGTTTGCGTTTTGCCAACCCTGGTACCTTTAATTTAAAGGAAACAGCGAACTTAGAAATGCGTGCCCAAGAGGGCTCGGGCCGACCGCTGGTGAAAGTTAACTTTAACGATGAGGTGGAGCGCTGGGTACTGCTCGATACGGGGAACAGTGGGGGTCTCTATTTGCATCGTAACTTCGCGACAAGCAATAACTGGCTCGAGAAATTTCCTGTTGCTCAGGGCGTTTCACGCGGAGTGAACGCCACGAAAGATGTAGAATTTTTTCAATTGCCGCTGTTCGGTTTTGGCCCTTACAAGCTCGAAAATATTCACGTGGTGGTGCCTGCAGAAGGGCAACCCGCAGATTTTGGCAGTCGCTATTCAAGTATTGGCTCGCGAATGAAAGGCGTCGAAGTGAACGGTATATTAGGCTACGACATTTTGAAGCACTTTATTTTGACGATCGATTATCGCAATGGCCGCGGGCACATTTACGTACCGCAATGATCACGAATTTGCCCGCACGTGAGTGCGGGCAAGAGGTTATTGCGCCATAGCAATTAAGTAATCAGCTAAAGCTCCCATGCCAGTATGCGGCACGTCTGCGCGTTGCTCGGCAGCTTGGTTGTAATTGGTGTTGGTATTCACGTCATAGACAAACAATTCACCGTCGGCATTTTCAATGAACTCGATACCGGCAACGTCAATGGCGTTGTCGTTCAAAAAGCCTTCAAGCTTACCGATAATCGGGTGTTCGTCAAAACGCTGCGTGATGTTAAATTTCTCTGACTTCTGGTCCGTTGGGCAAAATTGGTCTTCAATTGAGCAGCTATCAGCAGGGCACAGCTCAAAGCCGTCTTCGGTGTTTACCTGCACGGTGTAAAGAAACTTGCGACCGATGAACTCAGCGCGAGTAATATACGGTTCGCGTGGCTGGATGTATTCTTGCAATAACCACGTGCCATCAAGGGGTTCTTCTAAGCTCGGACTATTCAGGTAACTCTCAAGGCTAGCCAAGTCATCAAAGCGTTGCACGCCGAGGCCTTTGCCACCTCGGTTGGGCTTGAGAATGAGTGGCCACTGCTGAAAAGCCTCTGCGGCGGCCAATAAATGCTTTTTACCGACCACAGCATGAGTTCGCGGAACCTTTAGCCCAGCGCGCTCCAACGCCGCATACTGCGAAAGCTTACACACTTCAAGGGCAAGCACCGACGTGTTATTCACTACGGTACGTCCAGCACTCTGTAACCAGGTCAACACAGCCTTTGTTAGTTCTGGTGCAAATCGATGGCCGCGGGTGTGTGACGAGGCGCTCATACGGTTGTAGTAGATGGCATCGGCAGGCGTGTCACTAAAGCGCACTTCTCCTTCGTCGAGGAACCATTCGGTTGCACTCACGCCGCGCTTTGCGAACTCAGCGCGTAATGGCACCAACCATTCATCATTCTCGTGAATCACTACGATCTTTTTCATGCCTGCCTCTACATCATTGATGGACCACGTATTACAGCGCTATTGGGAAATACGATCAATCTGATTTGGTTATATGGCGGATGTTATTGGAATATCTTATCCTAGCTTTTCTTGTAAAAAGTCGAGGGCCGCAGAAACCGCTGCGGACATGTATTTGCGTTCTGGGTACACCAAATGCACGGGCACCGGTTGTGGCATGAAGTCTTCGAGCGCGGCTTCGATCTCACCAGATTCTATAAGTTCATTCAGCGAATAACTCGGCATATAGGCCAAGCCTAAGTCGGCTTGCAATGCGGAGCGCATGGCGCGATTGTCGGAAACGAAAAAGCGCCCATTCACCGTGATTTGAATCAGTTCGTCGTTGTCATAGAAACGCCATTGCCGATCAGTCACGCGTGCGCTGTCGGTGATGCACTGATGTTTGCCTTCTTTGTAGCTTAATTCATGGGGATGTTGCGGCTTTGCGTGGCGCTCAAAGTAACCTTTGGAGCCGACCAGAACGATTTGCAAAGGCGCAAGCTTACGAAAGTACAAAGTTGAGTCTTTTAAAGTGCCGCAGCGAATACCAATATCGATGTTTTCCGCAACCAAATTGGTGAGCCTGTTGCTAAGTTGCAGATCAACGTCGACTTCAGGAAAACGTTCAAGAAATTCGGGCATCAGTGGCGCCACCTGAGTGGCGCCGAAATTCACCGGAGCCGACAAAGTAATGCGGCCACTTGGCGAACTGCGCATGGCGTTGATATGCTCAAAGGCTTGTTCGGTTTCGGCGACGATATCGCGGCAGTGCTGATAGAAGTTAAGTCCAGCCACGGTTGGATTCAGCTTGCGCGTGGTGCGCGTTAGCAACTTGGTTTGCAGTTCTGCCTCAAGGCGGGTAATGGCCTTACTGACGGCACTCTTTGAGATCTCAAGTTTCTCGGCAGCGCGGGTAAAGCTGCCTTGGTCAATAATAGCTGCGAAGATCGCCATGTCACTCATGCGGTCAAGCATAATGCCTCTCATAATGTTTCCAAATGGAAACAATGTTATTCATAAAAGCCGTCTAATCATTTTATTTAGAAACAATATACTTCTTCATGTCGAAACACACTACTTAATTTTTGGAGATTGACATGAAAGTATCAAAACAATTCTGGCAAGCATTGGCACAAGTCGCACGTGGTACCATCGTACATCAAGGTAACTATAAAGTGGCTGAGCGGCAGCCGCTGATCAAACCACACGGCTATGATGAGTTAATGAAGCACGTGAAATGCTGCTAAATGAATAAGTTGCAATTTAAGTAATCTTTCCTAAGCTTATTTTTAACATTTAAAGGCGTCCGCAGGGCGCCTTTTCTTTGGCTTTAAAATAAACAAAAACAAGCGAGGGAACAGTATGAAACTTCCTTTACCTTTTTTACTCACGTTAGGCTTAATGACCGCAAGCGCCTTCGCGCAACAACAAGTCCTTAAAGGTGCAACGCTGTACGATGGCAATGGTGGCGAGCCCATCGAAAATAGCGTCGTGGTGGTTGAAAAGGGCACCATTAGCTGCGTTGGCACTGACTGTGCGATTGCAGATGGCGCTGAAGTTATTGATGTTTCAGGCAAGTACCTCACTCCTGGTTTGGTCGATTCCCATGTGCACTATGCTGCTAGTGGTTGGTTTGATTCGCGTCAGATGTTCCCGATTTTAGAGGATTTGTATGACACCGAAGAGGTTCAGGATTATTTGCAGTCAAATACTGACAAACTGGACAGAACTTATCTCTGTTCCGGTGTTACAGCCTTATTCGATACTGG
Source organism: Pseudidiomarina sp. CB1 (assembly GCF_024752025.1). Taxonomy (GTDB): domain Bacteria; phylum Pseudomonadota; class Gammaproteobacteria; order Enterobacterales; family Alteromonadaceae; genus Pseudidiomarina. The sequence continues at coordinate 219,825 of NZ_JANTPU010000001.1, forward strand.
CAGTTTTCCGTGGACAGTGAGCTTACAAGAAGGATCTATAGCGAACTCGGATAAACCTCGATTTGTTGCGGCCGGCCAACTATTGACGCATGGTGAAACGCCGATGAGCGAGGCGGTGCTGAAGAAGCAAGTTCACGCAGGCGTTCATGAATTTTTGCCTATGAGCACCGATGAAGAGGCGCTTTCGAGCGTGGCTGCCGTTGCTGCGACAGGCGCTAGCGCGCTAAAAGTGTGGTTTGACCCGCTGCCGCAAGAACTGACAGACGAATACTACCCGCGCTTAAAGGTCATTGGTGATGCAGCACACCGCCAAGGTCTACAATTTATCGTCCATACGTGGACACTTGCCGATGCGAAAGCAGCAGTGGCTGCTGGCGCTGATGTGTTAGTTCACAGCGTTTACGATAAGCTGGTTGATGACGAATTTATTCAAGCCGTCGTTGACAATGATGTGGTGTACGAGCCAACCAGCAGCTTTGCTCTAACCGATGGAATATCGACGCTCAATATTCTGCTGGGCGATGAGCCTAATTTTAATGATCCGAACCATTGTATTGATCCGCACACCCGAAAACTGGTGAAAGAGGGCTACAAAAAGTTGCACCCGTTCTACAACAAGATGCTTAACAAAATGGACTACGTACGTAGTGTCATCGCCAATGGTCAGGAGCAGTTCATTGTTAAATACAACATGAAAACTTTGCACGAAGCCGGTGCAACAGTGGCAACAAGCACGGATGCAGGTAACCCTAGTATGTTTCACGGAGCTTCAATGCTAGAAGAAATGAGGAACATGCAGTCAGCTGGAATTTCGGCCGCCGATGTCCTCGTCATGTCCACCAAAAATGGTGCTAAAGCATTAGGCTTAGAAGCCACACTCGGCACTGTTGAAGTCGGTAAAAACGCTGATTTAGTGGTGCTGGAAGAAGACCCAGGCAAAGACGTTTCAGCATTCCGCAGCATCACTCATGTGATGCGTTTTGGTACGTTGCACAGCATTGCCGATTTGAGTTACGCCAATGAAAATGCCGACTAGTCTAGTCGGCAGGCCTCGGATTTGAATTCCAGTTCGATGGTGGTGTGGAAGATGTCAAACTCGGCGACCGCTTGGTTAATGGCTTCTTTGACGGCGAAGTAGTGTTCGCTGTCATTGAAGTCGTCTTTTAGCTCAACATGGGCAGTGAGTACGTGGGATTCGCCATCGAGTGACCACAAATGCATGTGATGAATATCGGCGACCTGTTCGACTGCTCGTATTGCATCTTGGACTTCTTTATACAGCTGAGGATTGGGATTGGCCTGACTGAACAGTTTTAGTGTCTCAATCAGATTGCGTACGACGTTAATTACAATGAAGGCTGTGAACGCAATGGACAGCAGTGGGTCGATTATGGGCCAGTCGACAAAGGTCATGACAATCGCGCCGATCAGGACCGCGACCCAGCCCAAAACATCTTCAAGTAAATGCCAGTTCAGCACACGTTCATTAAGTGTTTCACCAGCCGCGAGTTTGAATGCGGCAAAGCCATTGACCACCACACCCAGAATCGCCAAATAAATCATGCCTTCGGTATCGGGCATCACTGGGTCGGTAAGGCGTGGTATTGCTTCGAACAATACCCAAGTCGAGCCAGCTAGCAAAACAATGGCGTTAATCAACGCGCCGAGTAAGCTGAAGCGTTTATAGCCATAGGTAAAGCCGGTTGTCGCTTGTTTTGCACCGAGTTTATGGAGTATCCACGAAAGCCCCAATGACAGGCTGTCACCGAGGTCGTGTACGGCATCCGCAATGATTGCGGTACTGTTGGTCAGTACGCCGCCGATAAACTCGATGATGGTAAAAAAGAAGTTGAGCCAAAATGCCAAACCAATACGTTTTGACGATGCATCGCCGTGGTGGTGATGGCCATGATGGTGTCCGTGGTGGTGTCCCATAAGCCTCTAACTTGTCGTTGTTTTTTTCATTATAGAGCAGAAATAAAGCTTGATCGAGATCAAGGTTTTTCGAGCATAACCCCATAAACTATAGGGGAATTAACTAAGGAGTGCTGTATGAAAACCTCATTGATCGTAAGTAGCTTATTGATTGCCGGTCTTGCTTCACCGTTAGCGGCTGCGGCGGACACATTTTCCGTAAACGTTGGTGCTATCGGTGTTATGCCAAATGATGATAGCGGATCGTTGCCTGTAATTGAATCTATTGCGGGTTTAGATGCTGGCAGTACCGGTGTCACAGTCGACGAGAATACCCAATTAGGTATTACCTTTGATTATCGCTTGAGCCCAAATTGGAGTCTTGAGTTGGTGGCTGCAACACCGTTCACGCATGAGATTCATGGCACCGGCGCAATTGATGGCTTGAAAATTGGTGAAACCAAACATCTTCCGCCAACTTTATTGGCGCAGTATCACTTCACTTTAGACAATGATGCCATCGATCCATTTATCGGTTTTGGTGTGAACTACACGACGTTCTTCGAAGAGAAGGTCAGTCCAGAGCTTGGTGGCGTGCTGACCGATCTAGCTGTGATCACGGCTGATGATGACGTTGAACTTGCACTTTCAAACAGCTGGGGATTCGCACTGCAAGCCGGTGTTAACATCGAGTTAGCAGACAATTGGGGCTTGCACTTAATGGTGAGTCGCATGGCGATTGATACGGTCGCTGATGTACGTATCAATGGCGCCACCGCAGAGTCCGTCGCGGTCGATATCGATCCGACAGTGGCTATGTTTGGTATTCGCTATAGCTTCTAAGGAGGCGTTTTATGCAATTACTTAAAGAATTTGTATCCGATCCAGTTATCTTTTTCTCGTTCACAGGGCTTGCGGTAGTTATTGGTATTTGCATCTTCTACGTGATTTATTTTATCGCGAAGGTGAACGGCGAAGACTGATCGCAAAAAAGCTGGCTTTCGTAGACATTGTTTGAGTGACCAATTGTTTACGGAGGCCAGCTTGGCGGTACAGTTAATTTTGTTCTACGACGGCGGTTGCCCCTTGTGCGTGCACGAGATGCGCCAACTTAAAGCGCTTGACCAAAAGCGACAGCAGCAGCTGCAGTTTGAGGACATCTGGGCGCATGATTTCCCTGCGCGCTTTCCGCATATTGATACTGCACAAGCGAACAGTATTCTGCACGGCCAGCAAGCTGACGGCACGATGCTGTACGGATTAGATGTGACCCATGCGGCCTGGTCCGCAGTGGGGAGAGGTTGGCTGACAGCGCCATTACGTTGGCCTCTGGTGCGTTGGCTCGCCGATAAAGGTTACTTAGGTTTTGCCAAACATCGTTACCGAATCTCTAAGTTGATCACCGGTAAGGAACGTTGCATGCAATGCTCACTCGATGAATAAAGTACCGATGTTGAATCGGTCTAGGTCAGCTGTTGTAGCACGGCCTGATATTCTTTAACTTGAAAGGGGACTACGCTTAAACGTGAACCTTTTTGCACGAGCGGATTTGCTGCAAGTGCTGGCATCTGCTTGAGTTGTTGTAGTGCTAATAGGTGCTGAAATTTTTGTTTGAAACGCAGCCTTACAGCGCTCCAACGGGGACTATCTGGGTTTGATTTGGCATCGAAGTAAGGCGAATCTGGATCGAACTGCAAGGGGTCCACAAACGCCTCTTCAGTGACTTCAGCTAGGCCAACAATACCGACTTTGGCGCAGCTGGAATGATAGATAAAAACGTGATCACCAACGTTCATATCGCGTAAAAAATTGCGTGCCTGATAGTTACGTACACCGTCCCAGACCATGCCCTTGTCGCCAGCTTTGGCGATGTCATCGATACTGCATTCATCAGGTTCTGTTTTGACCAACCAATACTTCATAACTGTACGTTCATGCCATTTTCTAAATCACTGCTCGGGTGGTTCACAACGCGCATGCCAGGCTCGAGGCCTTGCAGAATCTGGCGATAGATCCCGCTTTGGAATCCGACCTCGATCGCACGCTGTTCAATTTGTCCGTCATGATACACGAAAACCTGCCATTGCTGGTCTTGTCGAAACAGCGCGGTAATGGGAACGGCCAAAGTTTGCGCAGCTTGCTCAACGATAATATCGGCGTTCACGCGATAATCGTTACCTAAGTCAGGAGTTGGCTCGGTAAATTCAATAAAAACACTCACGCGTTGCTCCTCAATGCCCAGCGCAGAAATGCGTGTGAAGCCGGCCGGATTAACACGACGCACGATACCGCTGAGAACCTCTTGGCCGCCCCATTGGTTGATTCTTGCTGGCATGCCGGGTCGCACTTTTACCGCGGCGCTGCTGAGCAAATCAACTTGCACCTCAAGCTCTTGCAAGTCACCTAATTCAAGGATTGTTTCGCCGGCAGCGACGACGCCTTCGCAACAGCGGTAGCGCTGTAAGACTGTGCCGCTAATGGGGGCGGGGACCTCGAGAACGCGGGTTTTATCGCTGCTGCGCGAGCCCTCGGCAATCTCTAATACCAGCTTAGCATTGCTAACATCAGCTTGCGCAACGGCAACGGCTGCAGTGGCTGAGCGCAAATTCGATTGCGCGCGAAATAGGGCAGTTTGTGCCCGTTCCATATCCACTGTCGAGGCAATACCGGCGTCGTAGAGTTTCTGAATACGTTGTTGTTCATTCGTGGCGAGTTGTGCTTCGCTCTCACTATTTTGTTGTAGTGCGATGGCAGCTTGCAAACGCGCCTCGGCTGCATTCAACGTCTGTTCGGCTTGCTCGCGGCTACGTTGGTCTAACGCTGGTGTTGGGGTAGGTTCGACTAAAAACACGGTATCGCCTTGTTGCACGACATCGCCTGGCTCGAGAACGACGCGCCGCAAATAGCCCGCTATTGGTGCTGAGACTTGATAGGTGTTACGCAAATGCGTGCGGCCTTCGTCGTTCACCGTTGCTGCCAATGGGCCTTCATAGACTGTGGTAACAACCACTTGTGGTGGTTGCGGCCGCAGGCTATACACGAGTGCACTAACGAGTAGTGCAAGGAGCAACCATGGAAGCGTTTTTGCCAGCGGTTTTTTCATAATGTGTTCTCTTTTATTCCGATTTCAGCGCGGCCACCAAGTCGATGTGCTTAAGGCGACGTAACATAAAGATGACGGCTATTAGCGCAGCGGTCAATACGCCGAACGCTGAGAGTCCGAAAAGCTGTCGACTGATAACAAAGGGAATGCGAAATAGCTCACTGCTCATGAGTTCGGTCATGCCCGCAGCGAACATAAAGCCGCAAAGCCAACCCAACGGAATGGCAATCAGTACCAGCAGTAAAAGCTCACCAAACAACAATCGCGCGACTTCGCCATAGCTGTATCCCAGTACCCTAAGCGTCGCTAATTCACGCTCGCGTTCAGCAAGAGCGATGCGGGCATTGTTGTAGACCATAGCGAATGTTAACGAGCCAGCAAGAACAAAAATAATACTCATGGCGGTTAGCACAGTGTCATCCATATAATTGCGTAACTTGGTTTCGGCCTCGCGAATGTGACTGTAGCCGGCGACTTGTGGCATCTTGTTCAGTTCAGTGTAAAGCGACGCTTTGTGGTTATCATCAATGAGTAACCAGGCGCCGCTCAACACTGAGCTTTCTAACAAGATGTGGTTAAGCTCACCTAGTGCCATATACGCACCCACGCCAATGGATTCGTTGGTGGTGGCAACTAAGGGCACTGAGCGTGTTAAGCGGCGCTCGCCAATGAATTCAACATTGACGCTGCTTCCCGTCTCCAATTGCAGGTAATCGGCAAGGTGGTCGGTAAGTATGAGTCCCGTGGTCGGCATGCTGCGCACACTCGCCAATTGGCGCAACTGGCTAGCGGAATCAAATGCCGTGATCGACGTACTGTAGACTTGTCGTCCATTGTGCAGGCGCACCGGAACACTGCGCATACCTTCGACATAGTTTACACCGGGCAACGCGGCAAGACTGGTTAGCCCTTGCGCATCGGTGACTTGGGTAAAATGAACAATCAGATCCATCTGTTGCTCGACGCGATAATTACGGTCGAGCATGGTGCTGATGGCTTGAAATTGGTAGCTACCGAACAACAAAAGGCCGCCAGCTAAGGCGATGCCGAGCACTGACAAGGTGCTGCGCAACGGATGACGCACAAGGTTGCGTAAAATAATTCGCCAAGTTTGGCCAATGCCCATCATTGCGATGAAGTAGTTGATGCGGCTTTGCTGGAAATTTGCCGGACTGGGCGGGCGCATGGCTTGTGCCGGGGGAACTTGAACGGCCTGATAAATGGCTCGCCACGTGCCGATAAGGCCTGCGGCAAAGGTCACGACGACGGCAATGGCTACGCTGCGCCAATTGAGTTGTACGCTGAGCTCAATAAAACTGAAATAGGTACCGTATAACTCAACCATAGTCGCCGCAAGCCAGCGGCTGAGAATAACGCCTAGGGCCAGCCCTAACAGCACGACTAAAGAGCTGTAGCCCAAGTAGTGTAGTAAGATCACCACTGGTCGGTAGCCAAAGGCTTTCATAATCGCAATGATTTGCTGCTGGGTATGAATCTGGCGTTGCATGAAAATATTGAACAAAAATGCCGAGGTGCCCAAGAACACGAAAGGTAGGAAAATAGAATTCGTGCGCAGTTGCTTCAGTTCTTCGCTCAAAAAGCGATGGGAGATTTGTTCTTCTCGGGTGTAGCTGCCGCGCCCGCCATAACGCTCGAACAACTGGTCTAAGCGTAATTGTACGGTGGCACTATCAGTATGATTAGACCCATCAGCTTGCGCCTCAAGTTTAACCAGTAGGCTGTTAAAGGCGCCATCCATATCAAGTGCTGCAGCGAGTGCGTCTTCACGCAGCCAGAAGACGCCATAGCGTTGGTAGTCGGGCATAATGTCAGCGGGACCAATTTGGTAGATAAACTCCGGTGAGATGGCGATACCAACAATTTCAAGCTCGGTACGACGGCCGTTGAGAATCGCCGTTATCGCGTCGTAAAGTTGCAGTTGGTGTGCCTGTGCGAAAGGCTCCGAAACGACAACTTGACGACTGTTGGTGGGTAATGAGCCACTGCGTAGGTGCAGCGTGTTAAGTAACTGCGTCTGCTGCTCAGGTAGTGAAACAAGTTGCGCCTGAATCGGATCGGCAAAGCCATCAAGTTCAATGCGTGCCGCGCTGCGAATACGTGTCTCGGCCATAGCTACACCAGGTAACTCTTGTACGGTGGTTAATAGGCTCTGCGGCGCTCGAGTGAGTTCAACAAAAACATCTGCGAAGCGGTGTTCATCATAAAACGTTTGCTGAGCGTTGACTAAGCTTTGTCGTGCGGTGGTCATGATCAACAACACCATCACCCCAACACTCACGACAATGGCAATAGCGAAGAGTTGTGCGCGAGCATGCCAAACCTCGCGGAGCAACTTCGCCAGCAAGGTTACATGCGGGCTTACCAATGGAGCTCCCTCGCAGCACGCTGCTGACTATTTTGCTGCTCTTCAGTGATGCAACCATCGGACAATCGAATCATGCGGTCGGCCATCTCCGCAATGACCGCATTGTGGGTAATAATAGCGGTTGTCGTGCCTAACTCTTGGTTGATCGTTTGCAGAACTTCGAGAACTAAGCCTCCGGTAGTTGAATCGAGCGCTCCAGTGGGCTCGTCGCACAGGAGAATTTCGGGCCGTTTGGCGATAGCTCGGGCGATGGCAACACGTTGCTGCTCGCCGCCCGAAAGTTGTGCAGGAAAGTGATCCATGCGGTTGTGAAGGCCAACTCTTTCGAGAGCCTCTTCTGGCGACATAGGGTTACGAGCAATGTCGGTCACCATAGCGACATTTTCGCGGGCGGTGAGGCTTGGGATTAAATTATAGAACTGGAATACAAAGCCCACATGGTCGCGGCGAAAGCGGGTGAGTTCACGGTCATTTGCGGTATGTAAAGCGTGATCTCGATAATAGAGCTCACCGCTACTAGGGGTATCCAGTCCACCCATGATGTTAAGTAAAGTGGATTTGCCCGAGCCGGAGGCGCCAAGTAAAACAACAAGTTCACCACTGTGAAGTTGAAGACTCACGCCGCGAAGGGCGTGAATTTCAACTTCTCCCATTTGGTAAATCTTGCTAATAGCCTCGGCGCGGAGCATGTTTGGTTTCCAAGTGGGTTAAGTGTTCCCCATCATCATAGCGCCACCTAAGCCCAGCACTCCCATACCAAAACCGATAACCATGGCGATGAGCATCCAGATGAGAATAGCGCGAGCCCAATTCTGTTTTGAAGGTTTGGTGGAGCTTGAGAATGCCCAAATCAGCAGAGCAATCAGGTTAACTACCGGAATAAAAGTAAGGAAAATAGTGAGCATCCACTCGCCAAGGCGAACGGTGCTTGAGCTGTCAAAGCCATGATGATCCATGAGAGGGTCCTTTTATGCGTTATAGTTATACTTTCATCAATGGGTGATTGTGTTTGAACACTACATTTAGGAACATAGGTGGCGTCGGTTTGAGTGTCAATGAGAAAAATTAATGAAACAATATGTTATCGGTATTTTACTGAGTGTGTGCGCGGTACTAGGGGGAAGTTCAACGATGGCAAATGAGTTTACCGTGTATGTCGTACGGCATGCCGAAAAAGCGCAGGCAGAATCTGATCCGCCGCTTAGCGAGCAAGGTGTACAGCGTGCTCAAACGCTCGCAGGCATGCTGCAAAAAGCGCAGATCAAAGCTATTTACAGCACGCCCTACCAACGCACTCAACAAACAGCTCAACCACTCGCAAAGTTACTAGGTATCACGGTACAGACCTATCACCCAGCAACCGCGCGTGAGCTCGTCGAACAACTCAAACAGGCGGGTGAGAATGCGCTGGTCGTTGGCCATAGTAATACAGTGCCTGCTTTGGTACGCAGCTTGGGCGGGCACAGTGAAGACTTAACTGAGCGTGACTACGGTGATCTGTTTCAGCTTACGTTGCGCGATTGTGGTTGCGAACAGAGCGAATGTGACGTACATCAAACGCACTTGTTTGTTCCAGTAATAGCAGCTGATCACAACCACTAATCTCGTGCTGGCGCTAGTTCAGTACGGTTGCGGCCGTTGCTTTTGGCTTGATAAAGCGCCTTATCAGCACGGCGTAACAAGCTTGCAGCGGTCTCGTTCGGTTCGTGTAGCGCCGCACCAAAACTACCGGTCACACTCAAGTCGCTGACCAAGTCATGCAAATCGGCCGTTTCCAATGCGTTGCGCATGCGTTCACAGACCGCGGTCAGTTGTTGGCGATCAGTATTAGTCAATAAAATCGCAAACTCTTCACCGCCCCAACGGGCAACCATGTCGCTTTCACGTGCGGTCGTTGTAATGATTTGGGCGACGCGCTTGAGTACCTTGTCGCCTGTGGTGTGAAGATAGCGATCATTGATGTCTTTAAAATAATCGAGGTCGAGCAAGATCAGGCCTAATTGGTGCCCCGCAGTGCGTGCCACTTTTTCACGAAGAAACAGATCAAAGGCGCGGCGGTTCGCCAGCAACGTTAAACTGTCTTGGTGCGCGAGTTGTTCGAGCGACTTGGTCTGCTCGCGGACTAAATCTTGCAATCGCTCTTTGCTGCGTTTCAATTGGTAGGAGCGTAAGCGAACGACTGCGACAACGGTTATAAGCAAGAGAAGGGCACTAACTAACCACGTCGTAGGTCGTTGCCATAGCGTTGGTAATTTATGAAAAGTGAAGGTTGCGGCATCGCTCCATTGCCCGTTTGGGTAGGCTGTTTGCACTTGAAAAATATAGGCTCCGGGCGGTAATTCTGTGTACGCAACACTAAGTTGGTTGTCGTTCGGGGTTACCCAACTGTCGTCATAGCCCGCAAGCTGCACGCGATAACGTATCGATTCCGGATGATGAAAGCCAAGCCCGGCAAAATTAAATTCAATACGACCCGTTTGCGCATCAAGATAGGTTCCTGGCGTGATCTTACTGCCGTCGGCTTCTACCGCTTCAATCACCGGATCGGGCGGCTGACCGTTGAGTGCCGCTAGATTTGCGGGCAGGTAATGGCCGACACCTTGTGATGTTGCAAACCATAAGTGTCCATCGCGGTCCACCAGCATAGGTGGTCCGCCCGTATTAATTTGGGCACTCGCTAAGCCATGGAAGGACTCATAGAATGAGTATGGCAACGGCGTTGCGGGATTATCATCAAAGACAGCTCTCTCGAAATCATTGGCGGCGATAGCATACAGGCCGCGTCCGGTCGCCAGCCATACGTTGCCGTTAAGATCGCGAGTGACATCGAAAAACTTGACGAACGGCAGGCCGTTGTCATCATCGAAAACTTGCCATTGTTCAGTTTGTTTGTTGTATAAAATGAGTCCGCGGTCGCTAGCAACGTACAAATGTTGTCCGGACTCGTGAAAGCCAAACATAAACTCGGCGTTGGTGATCGTGCTTAAGTTGATGCGCTGTATGCCTTGGTCTTTAAGCACAGATAGGCCGCGCATACTCCCAATCCAGATATCGCCGGTAGGACTTTGGTGGATGGCGTAAATGATTTCGTCTGGCAGGCCTTCCGCAACGCCAAAATAATCAGGCGTTTCAAGGTCACCATTACGGCGCCGTTTTGCGCGTAAAACACCACGCGACGTTGCCGCATATAGATAACCGTCATCGGCAAGTAAAACACTACGAATATCGTTGCCGGGAAAGCCATTCGTCTCATTGTAATGGGCTATTTGTTCGCCGTTACGAAGTACGTACAAGCCGTTGGTAAAGGTACCGATATAGAGCAAGCCATCACTGCTTTGCGCAAAGGTTAGGATGCTTTCTTTTGCTACTTTGCTGCTCGTCGGAAAGGGCAGAATGGTTTCATTGGCGATCTGCTTGATACCACCCAAACCACCTACGAGAATACTACCGTCATCACGCTGCATGAGGGCTCGAACGTAGTCATAGCCGAGGCCATCTTCCTTTCGATGGCTATGAAAAGGAGCTTCTCTAAATTGTGTAAGTCCGCGGTGGGTGCCGACCCATAGGGTGTTTTCGCGATCGACAAAAATCGACAGGATGTGATTATTCGGCAAGCCGTTAGCGACGGTAGTCATAACTGCTGATTGGTCATCGAGTTGGGTCAACCCGTGCTCATGGGTTCCAACCCAAATCACGCCATTGGGTGCTTGATAGAGCTCGGTAACGGTGCTTGGGTAGGTCACTGGCCAACGCTCGTAGTTTAGGTTAGCTACATTAAGGCGGTAAATACTCTCGTCAATACTTAACCAGAGGTCTTTGGTATTTTGATCACTGACAATCCCGAAGTTGTAACCCGACGGTAAGCCAGCGACTGTGGTAAATGTCGCGGTTTTCGGTTGAAAGTAGGCGGGACCGCGGTCGGTAGCTGCCCAGATTCGGCCAGTACTGTCTTTGGCCAGCGAAAGAATCGAGTCGCTTGGCAGCCCCTCTTTTGTCGTAAACTGCGTGCGTTTGCCGTCGCAATCACGGACAACACCAGTAGTAACAGTGGCATACCATGTACATTCATTTGTTGCAAAAAGCGCGAAGTCAACACGGTCAAAAACTCTTGGCTGCGCTTGCCATTGGCCACCGGCAAGAGCGGATTTAAAGTAACTCACACCACCGCGAGCACCCGTTGCAACGATGGTATTGGTGTAGGGGTTTTCGCCAATAAACAGGGCACCTGGATCAGAAAGCTGTGTTTCATCGTCAAAGACTTCGAATGTGCGGCCATTGAAGCGGACTGGGCCTTGCCACGTGGCAATCCACAAGTAGCCTTGACTGTCTTGGGTAATGTGATTTATCGAGTTATGTGGCAGCCCGTGCTGGGTGTCCCAGATGCGCATGGCGCGGTCGCTCAACGGGCGAAAGTCTTGCGCCGCCGTAACAGCGCTGACCAGTGCTAAAGCTGGCAAAAAAAACACTGCGAATAATCGGTGGGCTATGGGCATTAGAATAAAGTTCCGTTAAGCTTAAGGCATTAATTCCATGGTATTCGAGAGGGGCATGAAAGACGAGCGCGACCTCAGTGAACTTATTGAAATCATTCCTGACGCGGCCCTTGTTGTCAATAAAGACGGTAAGATAGTGTTGGTGAATCAGTTGGCTGCTGAGCTATTTGGTTATGAACATGCGGAACTTCACGGTGCGAGTTTGGCAAAGCTGTTACCGGAAGGGATTCGAGAGCAACATGAAAAGCACGTGTTACAGTTCTTTCAAACCCAGCAGAACCGACCTATGGGACGCGGGTTCCGGTTTTTAGGCGTACGCAAAGACGGCGAGTCGTTTCATGTCGATATCATGCTTAGCCACGTGCAAGTCAAGCATGAGCCTTATGCGATTGCTTTTATTCGCGATGCCACCCAGTTCAAACAAACCGAAGACAAAATTCGCCGCGAGCTGGAAAGTGAACGCAAACAAGCATTAACTGATTACCTAACAGGGCTGGCGAATCGCCGTGCTTTTTATCAAGAACTTGACGAAGATATAGCAGAGTTGCGAGCTGGTCTCCATCGGTTCTCGGTCGCCTTAATCGATCTCGATGACTTTAAATTAATTAATGATAAGTTTGGTCACGACGAAGGGGATCGTGCGCTGCAAGCGATTGCGAGTGCGATTAAAGAAACCTGTAGGGGGAGTGACTTTGTTGCTCGTATTGGTGGCGACGAATTTGCGACGATTCATCCTAGTACCACAGTGGGTGACGCTGAAGTTATTCTTGAGCGGGTGCGAGCAAAGGTTCTTGAAGTGACCCGTCAGTACGGCTGGCAGGTATCGTTATCAATAGGTATTTGCCATTGCGAGCATTATTCCGAGCACTGCACAGTAACGGAACTCATGCGGGTTGCCGATCAAGCTATGTACGTTGGTAAACGGCAAGGGAAAAATCGTATTAACTCTGCGCTTTTGCCGAGTTAATGTTGTTTACAAAGGATTGCAGCGCAGAGAGACTCATCGGGCGGGCGTACAAATAGCCTTGTACTTCTTCACAGCCTGCGCGCTCTAAGTAACTGGCCTGTTGCTGGCTTTCGACGCCTTCGGCAACAACCCGCAAATGCAGTGCCTGAGCCATCGCTAAGATAGTTTTCACCAAACGCGCGTCCTGCGCATTCTTCACGATATCACGCACGAAGCTTTGGTCTATTTTCAGTTCTTGAATGGGTAAAAGGCGTAGCGTGCTGAGCGATGAATAACCAGTACCGAAATCATCAAGAGAGACTTGTACACCGCGCTGGGTTAGTACGCTGAGCACATTTTTGACACCTTCTAAATTAAGCAGCGCCGAGGTTTCGGTAAGTTCCAGCTCGACAACTGACCAATGGCCAGGGAGCTCGGCTAAGTTGTGTAGGAAACGCTCAGAACTTTGTGAGTTGTTAAAATCAGCCGCGGAAACATTGAAAGAAACACGCGGTATGTATTTGTACAATAAATCGCTCTCGATCAATTCCTTGATCGCCGTTTGCATGACAAAGTCGGTAATGTCGCAGATGAGTCCATGTTGTTCCGCCAGTGGAATGAAAACATCAGGAGGGATCATACCTTCTTCGGGATGATGCCAGCGGGCGAGCACTTCCACGCCACTTATTTCATGATTGTTCAGACGAAATTGTGGTTGGTAGGCGACACTTAGCTTTTTGTTCGCAATAGCGGCTTTTAAATCAAATAGTAATTTAGTGCGCTTCGAAGCATTCTCACCGTATTCACTTTTATAGACTCGTAGGCGGTTACTCCCTAAGGATTTGGCTTCGTCCTGTGCCATGAGCGCCGCTTCAATAAGCTCTTCGCTGTTAGCTGCATCATGAGGGAAGCGCGCGATACCAAAACATGCTGATAGCGCAGAATCCGGCAACTCAGGAATAGTGATGGTGCGAATCAATTGCTGCAAGTGTTGCGCCTGCGGGAGAACCTGATCGGGCCAGCGTGCTGCGGGAATGGCGATGGCAAATTCATCGCCGGCAAAACGACTGATAAGCACACGTTGCTGAAAATGATCACGCAGTAGGTTGGCAACACTTTGTAAAAAGCGATCGCCAACTTCAGTACCAGCGTTGCTGTTCAGCTGTTTAAAACCATCGATATTAAGCACGACTAAGGTCAGATTCTGTTCGTGCTCAGCGCAGAACGCGAGCTCACTGTGCAGTTCACGATTGAACATGTGGCGGTTAAGCAGTCGCGTGAGGGGGTCGCGTTCAGACAGGTTGCGTTCGCGATCAAGAGCGTATTTCGCCAGAAAAAACAGCATAACGGCAGTGACGATAACGTATGCCCAGCCCTTGAATGTCTGCAATTCGGTGAGCAAATTCGAGTCAGCCGCAAACGCCAGTAAAAACTGGTCAGAATAACGAATCCACACGAGGCCAAGAATCAAATAAGCCGCTGCAATAAGGCCAGCTGCCCGATTGGGTGACATAAAGCGCGTACTCCTTAACTTTAAGCGCACAATAGTATCAGTCGCGCTACCTAAAGCTTAGCAAGGAGTACGTATTTTACAAGTTTTTAACGAGTTAGATAAGAGTGATGGAAACGCAAATGCTCTTCAATAAAACTAGCAATGAAATAATAGCTGTGGTCGTAGCCTTTTTGCAGGCGTAAATGACCGGGGCTATCGAGTGATTTCACGGTTTCTTCAAGTAGCGAAAAGTTGAGCTGTTCGGCTAAAAAGTTATCGTTGCTGCCTTGATCAACGAGCAGTGGTGGGCATTGATGGCCTTGCCGCATAAGGGTCACGGCATCGTATTCTTGCCACGTTGCTCGATCCTCGCCTAAGTACCCGGTAAAGGCTTTAAGCCCCCAAGGGCAAGCGCTTGGATGAGCAATCGGCGCAAACGCTGAAACGCTCTCAAAACGTTCTGTTTCACGTAATGCCATGATTAATGCACCGTGCCCACCCATGGAGTGACCACTGATACTTAAACGGCCGTTAAGCGGTAACTCCCTATGCACCAATTCAATCAGCTCTTTGCTGATGTAATCGTACATTTGGTAGTGCTTCGCCCATGGTTGCTCGGTAGCGTTAACGTAAAAGCCAGCACCTTTGCCGAAGTCATAGGCATCGTCATCGGCAACTTGGTCGCCGCGTGGACTCGTATCCGGGATAATAAGCGCTAACCCGAGCTCGGCGGCAACGCGTTGCGCGCCGGCTTTGGCACTAAAGTTCTCATCGGTACAGGTTAATCCCGACAACCATAATACGGCCGGGACGTGCTCACTACTAAGTGCTTGTGGTGGCAAGTAGACGCTAAATTGCATGGTGCAATCTAGCGTACGAGCTTGATGTTCATAACGGCGCTGTTCGCCCTCAAAACAACGCACACTCGACACTAATTTTAAGTCTGTCATTGCGGCTCTCGTTAGTTGTTCGACGTTATTTGTCGAAATGGATGACTGAGCGAATAGATTTGCCTTCGTGCATCAGTTCAAAAGCTTTGTTGATGTCATTAAGCCCCATGGTGTGGGTAATGAACGTGCTTAATTCAAATTCGCCATTCAGGTAGCGTTGCACGTAGTCCGGCAGTTGTGTACGACCTTTAACGCCGCCGAAAGCACTGCCGCGCCAAACCCGTCCAGTGACAAGTTGAAAAGGTCGTGTGGCTATTTCTTCGCCGGCTCCGGCGACACCGATGATGACCGATTCTCCCCAGCCCTTATGGCAGCACTCTAGTGCTGAACGCATGACTTTAACGTTGCCGATACACTCAAACGAAAAGTCGACGCCGCCGTCGGTCATGTCAACGATGACTTCTTGAATCGGCTTGTCATAATCGTTCGGATTGACGCAATCAGTTGCGCCAAGTTGCCGAGCAATATCGAATTTACTTTCGTTGATATCAATCGCAATAATACGACTGGCTTTGGCCATCACGGCACCAATAATAACCGATAAGCCGATACCACCGAGGCCAAAAACCGCGACGGTGTCGCCCGCTTGAACTTTGGCGGTATTCTTTACAGCTCCCATGCCAGTTGTGACGCCGCAACCCAGTAGACAAACCTCTTCAAGTGGTGCGTCTTTACTGATCTTTGCGAGAGCTATTTCAGGTACGACGGTATGCTCGGCAAAAGTTGAGGTGCCCATATAGTGATAAATAGGCTTGCCATCTTTGGAAAAACGGGTGGTACCGTCTGGCATCAATCCTTGTCCCTGTGTGCTGCGAATGGCTTGGCACAAGTTGGTTTTTCCAGACGTACAGAATTTACACTCGCCGCACTCAGGGGTGTAGAGAGGGATCACATGATCGCCAACCTCGACGGAGGTGACACCTTCGCCAACGGCTTCGACAATACCGCCACCTTCGTGCCCTAAAATAGCTGGAAAAATACCTTCAGGGTCAGCTCCAGACAAAGTGTAAGCATCGGTATGACAGACGCCACTAGCGACGATGCGCACCAAGACTTCGCCTTTCTGCGGTGGCATCAAATCGACTTCTTCAATTGACAATGGTTCGCCCGGCGCCCAAGCAACCGCCGCGCGTGTTTTAATTATTTCCATGGTTACGTCCTTTACTAGAGATGCGAATACCCAACATGGTACATGCTACGGCGACAAAGGCCAAAACGACCATAGTCGTAGACAAAAAAAAAGCCGCTCTACGAGAGCGGCTTAAAAGCTATCCGAAGATAGAGTGACAACCTTAGATTTCGTTACCGTTGCTATCTAACTTGGTAACAGTACCAAGGTTCAGTGCGCGTACGTCATCTTCAATTTGACTTAAATCGCCAATGATGACCCACGTCAGCGCATCTGGGCGCAATACGTCGTCAGCGGTTTGCTGCACCGTATCAAGCTCCAATGAACGCACTCGTGAACCGTAGCTTTCGAGCCATTCCATGCCTTTACCTTTTTCCAAGGTATCAACAATAGAGCTGAGCAATGAAGACTTGGTTTCATAGGCACCCGGCAATTTGGCAGTCTTGTTAGCGATGACTTTCTCTAACTCGTCTGTAGTTGCGGGTTCATCACCCATGTAACCATTAAATTCCTTCAAGATCTCCTGAATCGACTCTTTGGTTTTATCGGTTTGCACCGGCGCAGAAGCAAGGATCATTCCGGCTTCGTCTGCAGCGAACCAGCTTGAACGCGCACCGTACGACCAACCTTTGTCTTCACGCAGGTTCATGTTCAAACGACTGGTGAAGCTACCACCTAAGATCGTGTTCATTACATCAATCGCAATCTCGTTGTCCACGCCATCTTGCGGAGCTAAGTGGCCAGCAATAATGGTTGACTGCGGAGTGCCTGGTTGGTCAATCAAGAACACCCGCGCTTCTTGTTGCGGCTGGACGTCAGTAAATTGCTTCGCTGGCGCATTGGCTGCAGGCGCTTGCCATTCGCCCAAATAAGCTTCGAGCAATGGTTTGATCTCGGCTTCAGTGGTTGCACCAACAATCACGAGACGCGAAATGTCTGGGCGTAACCACGTGTTGGCGTGAGCAACCAAGTCATCACGGTTGAGTGACGCAATCGATGCCTCGGTACCTGAACCCGTAAGCGGTACGCTGTAGGCGTGATTGTCACCAAACACCAGTTTCGGTAGTACTCGATAGGCCATCGCTGTAGGCTGGGCCTTTTCTTTCTTGATGTTTTCCAACCACAAGCCGCGTTTGCGCTCAATTTCTTCTTCTGAGAAAGCTGGATTCATCAGTACGTCAGCCATGATTTCAAGGCTTGGTTCAAGATTAGATACCAAGCTATCCATACTGACGGTCGAGTTATCAAGGCTCGCACTAGCGTACAAATTGGTACCAAGTGACTCGAGTTCTTTGCTTAGCTCAAGACTGTCACGCGAGGTGGTGCCTTCCCGCAACATGCTCATGGTGTAACTCGCAGTACCAACTTTAGCACCAAAGTCCGAAGCGTAACCGCTGTCAATGATGAGGCGCATTTGCACCGTAGGTACGTCGTGACGCTCAGCTAACGCAACTTCAAGGCCATTTGATAAGGTGAAGGTGGTGAGTTCCGGCAGGTCAAGCTGCGGTAATTCACCGACTTCAGGCAATTGCGAGCGGTCAGCTTGCGGCTCAGCCGTGGTGTATTTAGGTTGTGGTACAACATTCAAAACAAAAGCACCATCGCTTAACCAACGCTCTGCAGCTGCTTGTACATCGGCAGGGGTGGCTTTTTCGATAATATCCCACGAGGTTTTGTAGAAGCCAGGGTCGTCGTGATAAACGGTACCGGCCGCAAGAATGTCTGATTTACCCCCGAAGCCGCCAATACGCTCAGCGCCGCGAACAAAGCCAGCAGCGTTGCTGAACTTGGTACGCGCAAGTTCTTCGGCAGTTGGACCTTCAGCGATGATTTTCGCAAGTTCTTCATCGATGATGGCTTCAATGCGATCCATGTCAACGCCTGGCTTAGCATCGGCAATGACGAAAAATTGACCGGCCAATTGACGTTCATACTGGAACCCGGAAACCATGCTCGCAATTTGCTCATCGTAAACGAGACGCTGATACAAACGTGAGTTCTTACCGCTTGCGAGAATATCGACCAACATGCTCAAGTATTCTGAGTCCGCGGTGCCCATTTCAGCTGTGTTCCAAAGCTTGTACAAACGCGCTGCAGGAACATTATCTTCCATTGTAGCTCGCTTAGTTCCCTCGCGTTTAGCTACCCAGCTTTTCATCTTCTTCAATGGCTTACCTGCGTCGATGTGGCCAAAGTACTTATTCATTTTGGCCTTGGCAGTTTCGACATCGATGTCGCCTGCAAGCACAACGACGGCGTTAGCGGTACCGTAGTAATCATTAAACCACTGATGTACGTCATCTAATGATGCTGCATTCAAGTCTTCCATCGAACCGATGACTGACCATGAGTACGGGTGGCCTTCAGGGAAAGTTTGCTCTGCTAAATAACCGAATACGCGGCCGTAGGGTTGAGCTTCGCCTTGACGTTTTTCGTTCTGAACAACACCGCGTTGTTCGTCGAGTTTCTCTTGGGTGATGGCGCCAAGTAGATGGCCCATACGGTCAGATTCCATCCACAGTGCCATATCAAGGGCTGGGGTCGGAACGTTTTGGAAGTAGTTCGTGCGGTCACTGTTGGTGGTACCGTTCATGTCGGTCGCACCAGCGCGTTCAAACGGGCCAAAATACTCATCATCGTAGTTTTCGGTACCGTTGAACATCAAGTGCTCAAACAAGTGTGCAAAGCCTGATTTACCTTCAGGTTCGTCTTTCGAGCCAACGCCATACCAAACATTGACTGCAACGATAGGCGCTTTACGGTCTTCATGGACAACAACGCGTAAGCCATTGTCCAGCGTGAAGCTCTCATAGCTAATGTCGACTTCAGGTAAGTTCTGCTGTACCACGACAGGATCATTTGCGGCTGATTGCTGTGCCGTGGCTTGGCAACCACCAAGCAAAACAGAGGCAACAGCCATAGCTGTTAGGGTTTTCGATAATCGCATGGTTTTCTTCCGTTTTGTTTTAATTAACTTTGCCATCATAAAGGAGGGCGACTTTGTTGTAATCTTGTAAGCTGTGAAAAAATGTAACAAGATCAGTCAAACATCGACAACGCTTCCAATTAGTTAATGGATCAAGGATAATTGCGCGTTGTTGTCGGGCAAACGAAGATTTTGAGTGTGGGAAAAACAACGATCATAGCCATTGCTGGGGCTTCGGCGTCAGGTAAAAGTTTATTCGCTTCGACGGTTTACCAAGAGCTGGTGGCCGAGCTAGGCGGTAACGGTATTGCCATTTTGAATGAAGATGCCTACTACCGTGATCAGAGTCATTTAACTTTTGAGCAGCGACAGTTAACCAACTATGATCATCCGTCGGCATTTGAGCATGAACTTTTGGTGCAGCATCTTCAGCAATTAAGTGCTGGTAATTCCATAGCGATGCCGCAGTACAACTACAAAACGCACACCCGCACCGAAGAAACCATCAAAGTGCAGCCTGGCAAAGTCATCATGGTTGAAGGGATTTTGTTGCTCCATGACCCACATTTGCGTAAGTTGTTCGACATCTCGGTGTTTATGGATACGCCACTAGATGTCTGTTTGTTACGCCGTATGATCCGAGATGTTGAGGAACGAGGTCGTACGATCCAGTCGGTCGCCGAGCAGTACGAGGAGACCGTGCGTCCTGCGTTCTTCGAGTTTATTTTGCCATCGAAACAGTTTGCTGATTTGGTGGTGACCCGCGGCGGTCAAAATGAGATTGCCATCGACCTTATAAAATCGAAAATCCGTCAATTATTGGCGGAGTAAGAACTAACTAAAATAAACGGTCTATTATATGAATAGTTTCCTCGGCATCGCCATTTTGTTTGCCATTGCCATAGTGTTTTCGACCAACCGCAAAAGTATTCGCTGGCGCACCGTGGGTGGCGCCTTTGCCATTCAAGTTTTACTTGCCGCCTTTGTTTTGTACGTGCCCTTTGGTCAAGACGTCTTGTACGCGGTTGCTTCAGGCGTTTCAAAAATCATATCGTTCACCAGTGCTGGCATCGATTTCATGTTCGGTGGTTTGGCCTCGGCTGATTTTGGTTTCGTTTTTGCCATTCAAGTCTTAAGCGTTATTGTCTTTTTCTCGTCGTTGATCTCCGTGCTCTACTATTTAGGCATCATGAAGTGGATCATTCGTATTCTGGGCGGTGGCTTGCAAAAAATCATCGGTAGTAGCCGACCTGAATCGATGTCGGCAGCAGCTAATATTTTTGTTGGGCAAACCGAAGCACCGATGATGGTACGTCCGTTTATTTCCAGCATGACTCGTTCTGAGCTGTTTGCAGTTATGGTCGGCGGCATGTGCTCGGTATCGGGTTCTGTGCTTGCCGGATACGCAGGTGTGGGTGTCGAACTGAAATACCTTATCGCCGCTAGCTTCATGGCAGCACCAGCGGGCTTGATGATGGCTAAAATCCTCATGCCAGAGCTAGATAAACCGCGCGAAGATATCGAAAACATCATTGAGAGCAATAACACGCAAAAAGCCGGTGATGTCCAAGTGGAAGACCGTGCAGTCAACGTTATCGACGCTGCCGCTGCGGGCGCCTCGAGCGGTGTGCAACTGGCGATTAACGTTGGTGCTATGCTCATTGCGTTTGTTGCGTTAATTGCGCTTATCAATGGCATCTTCGGTTGGGTTGGCGGCTGGTTTGGTCATCCGGACCTTTCACTACAAGAGCTCTTTGGCTATGTTTTTCAGCCTATCGCGTATGTACTTGGCGTAAGCTGGGATGAAGCCCAACTCGCCGGCAGTTTTATTGGTCAGAAGCTGGTTATTAACGAGTTCGTCGCTTACCTCGATTTTGTCAATTACCGCGAGCAGCTTAGTGAGCACAGTGAAGTTATTATCACCTTTGTATTGTGCGGCTTCGCGAATTTTTCGTCGATTGCAATCCTACTTGGGGGACTTGGCGGTATGGCGCCGAGTCGACGTCATGATATTGCGCGTTTAGGTTTGCGAGCGTTATTGGCAGCTACTTTGGCTAACATGATGAGCGCAGCCATCGCTGGCTTCTTCTTCACCATCTCGTAATTCGTGGTTTGTTTGGGTAGCCCGTGGTTCTACCACGGGGACTGTCGAATTCAACAAAAATGGTCAAAACGTTTAGCTAAGCCCGTGGTAGAACCACGGGCGACGAACAAATTAACGCTTTTTGTGTTTACGCATGACGCCTTCTTGGGCGGTTGATGCTACTAAGACCCCATCCCGCGTAAAGAACTGGCCTCTGACTAAACCGCGCGCGCCGCAGGCGACCGGACTATCAATCGCATACAACATCCAGTCATCCATGCGAAAATCCTTATGAAACCACATTGAATGGTCGATCGTAGCCATTTGCATATCTGGCTGCGCAAAGCTCGCACCATGCGGCTGCAATGCCGTTGGCAGAAAGTTAAAGTCCGACGCATAGGCCAGTAGATACTTGTGAATGCGTGGGTCATTCGGCATCTCGCCATTGGCTTTGATCCAAACGTAGCGCTTTGGCGCATCAATTTTAGGTTTGAACGGGTTGTTCGCCGTCACAAACCGCATTTCGATCGGTTTCTCTGAGATAAACTTATTGCGTATACGTTCTGGAATGAGTTCTGCATGTTCGCGATAAATATCGATATCGGACACCAACCCTTCAGGTCCTGGAACTTCTGGCATGGTGTCCTGATGTTCAAAGCCCGGTTCATCGATTTGAAATGACGCAGTCATGTAAAAGATGGGCTTACCATATTGCACAGCTTTGACGCGTCGGGTCGAAAAGCTCTTACCATCACGAACGTTTTCAACGTCATAAACGATAGGCTTCTGTGCATCGCCCGGGCGTAAAAAATAGGAATGTAGGGAATGTACCTTGCGATCCTCTGGCAACGTTTCTTTAGCCGCGGAAAGGGCTTGGCCAATCACCTGACCGCCAAAGACTGCGCCGAAACCTAAATCTTGGCTTTGCCCACGGTAGATCCCCTGTTCGATGGTTTCTAATCGTAATAAGTCTAATAAATCCTGCAATACCTGACTCATTTTTCTTCCTTAAGAGTGGCTTAGTAAGGCCATTATAAACTGCCGAATCCTAGCGACAATAGCGTAATGTTTAAAGCAGGGTAATCAATGAGATGGTCGTCGGGTGATGTTTTGCTTTGTACATTACGGTGTCCGCTTGCTGCAGCAGCGTTTCGAGTGGCGGGTGAGGTGCACGTGAGATCACACAGCCAACACTGGCGGTAATGCCAAATGATAGATGATCCATTTGAATGGGAATTTTTAGTGCATCATGTAGCTTTTGTACAATAGCTTTTGCAGTTTGTTGATCACCCACGTCGGCGAACAAGGCGACGAATTCGTCACCACCGATCCGCGCGATTGTATCGTTATTGCGAATCTGACCTTTTAATCGCCGCGCCGCGGAACGCAGTATTTCGTCGCCAATAGCATGACCGAAGCGGTCGTTGACGTCTTTGAAGTGATTAAGATCGATGTACGCTACGGCCAATGGGCTATTGCTGGCTAACAGTAATTCGGCCTGGCGATAAAAATAGTTACGATTGGGCAAGCCGGTCAGCGAATCGTGATGAGCACTATGCTGTAGTTGTTCTAGTAGCTCTTCGCGCTGATTTTCGGCTTGTCGATGTGCTGTCACGTCACGCGCAACGGCAATACGAATATCGTCATCGGGTGAATAGCGTGCTGACCAAACGATATGAGCGACATCGCCGTTCTTACGGATATAGCGGTTCTCAAAATGAATCTTCGCTTCACCGGCGACGATCTCGTTTACAACCTTTAAGGTTTTTGCTTGGTCGTCCGGGTGGATGAAGTCAAACATACAGCGGCCTATCATCTCTTGTGGAGGATAGCCAAATACGCGCTCACCACCGGCACTAATATAGACGAATTCATTGTTGGTGTTGACCACGCAAATGGCGTCCATGAGTAAGTCCATGTAGTGTCCAAGGGCTTCGAACATTGGCAACTTGGGATGCGGCACGCTGTTTACCTATGTGGATTCATTACTTAGTTTTATAGCACTATCACGGCCAACATAAAATCGATCTGTTGAAAAGCTGAGCAACAAATGATTTAGGAAGTGTTTCAGCAGCTTAGTGAGTTGATCTTTGTCAGTGAAGATCCCATAGTGAACATAGCTATCATTTATGGCTTAGCTGGCAATTTATAGCTAAGCTTAAGGAATCTATCGTTCGTGGAGAAGGAGAGAGCTATGTCGAGCCACGACAGCCTGAAGACCCTAAGTACGTTAGAAGTGAATGGTAAAACTTATCACTATCATAGTTTGCCAAAGGCCGCGGAGAAACTAGCGGCGATAGGTGATGTCGACAAACTACCGACATCCATGAAAGTTCTGCTCGAAAACATGTTGCGCAATGAGGATGGCGACACCGTCAAAGAAAGCGATATTGAAGCTATTGCTCAGTGGTTGAGTGAACGGAAATCCGATAAAGAAATTCAATACCGTCCTGCACGAGTGTTAATGCAAGACTTTACGGGTGTTCCGGCGATTGTAGACTTAGCCGCAATGCGTGATGCAGTAGGTAAAGCTGGGCAGGATCCTGAGCAAATTAATCCATTATCTGCCGTCGATTTGGTCATTGACCACTCCGTTATGGTAGATAAATTCGCTTCGCCTGAAGCGTTTAAAGAAAACGTTCGTATTGAAATGGAACGTAACTTTGAACGTTATCAATTCTTGCGTTGGGGCCAAAGTGCATTTAAAAACTTTCGCGTTGTGCCGCCGGGAACCGGTATATGCCACCAGGTTAACTTAGAATATCTGGCCAAAGTCGCATGGACCAAAGAGCAAGACGGTAAAACGTTTGTCATGCCAGATACCCTCGTCGGTACGGATTCGCACACCACCATGATTAACGGTCTTGGCGTTCTCGGCTGGGGTGTTGGTGGTATTGAAGCTGAAGCGGCGATGCTTGGCCAGCCGATTTCAATGTTGATTCCAGAAGTGGTCGGCTTCCGTATGACGGGTAAACTGCCTGAAGGCGTTACCGCCACTGACCTGGTCTTGACCGTTACGCAAATGCTGCGCAAACAAGGTGTTGTAGGTAAATTCGTTGAATTTTACGGTCCTGGTTTAGATAACTTGCCGTTAGCTGACCGTGCAACTATTGCCAACATGGCGCCGGAGTATGGCGCAACCTGTGGTTTCTTCCCAGTAGATCAAGAGACCCTTCGTTATCTAGAGCTCTCTGGACGTGATCAAGACACCATCGATCTGGTCGAAGCCTATAGCAAAGCCCAAGGTATGTGGCGTGAAACTGGCAAAGAGCCGGTCTTCACCGATTCATTAGAGCTTGATTTGAGCACGGTAGAAGCTTCTCTTGCGGGACCTAAACGCCCACAAGATCGTGTAGCAATGCCGCAGCTCGGCTCAAACTTTGACCTGATTCTTGAGCAAGATGGCAAAGCCAACGAAAAAGACAAGAAAGTCCAGGTGCCGGGTAAGGATTATGAGCTCGCCCATGGTGACGTGGTGATTGCCGCGATTACTTCGTGCACCAACACCTCTAATCCAAGTGTGCTGATGGCAGCGGGCTTAGTTGCCAAAAAAGCTGTTGAGAAAGGTTTAGACCGTAAGCCTTGGGTCAAGTCTTCACTGGCGCCAGGCTCCAAAGTGGTCACCGACTACCTTGCGAAAGCGGGTTTCACGCAATACCTTGATAAGCTTGGTTTCAACTTGGTGGGTTATGGTTGTACGACCTGTATTGGTAACTCAGGGCCTTTACCTGATGAAATCAGTGCCGCAATTAAAGAAGGCGACCTAACCGTATCATCGGTGTTGTCAGGTAACCGTAACTTTGAAGGTCGTGTACACCCTGAAGTACAGGCTAACTGGTTAGCGTCACCACCGTTGGTTGTGGCGTATGCGCTGGCAGGTACGACACGCATTGACTTGAGTAAAGAACCGCTTGGTGAAGATCAAGACGGTAACCCCGTCTACTTGAAAGATATTTGGCCGAGCAGCAAGGAAATCGCCGATGCGGTGAGCTTTGTTGATGGGCAAATGTTCCGCAACGAATACGCTGAAGTGTTCGATGGCGACGAAGAGTGGCGCAGTATTCCAATTGGCGAAGGGAACACGTACAACTGGAGCGATGATTCAACCTACGTGAAGAATCCGCCGTACTTTACTGAAATTGATCAGCCGTTGCCACCGATGAGCGACATCAAAGATGCGCGCGTATTGGCATTGTTTGCTGATTCAATTACCACGGACCATATTTCACCTGCCGGCTCAATTAAGCACGACTCGCCAGCAGGGAAATACTTGCAAGCGAATGGGGTAGAGGTGAAAGACTTTAACTCTTACGGTTCGCGTCGTGGTAACCATGAAGTGATGATGCGCGGTACCTTTGCCAATATTCGCATTAAAAACCAGATGCTGGATGATGTGGAAGGTGGCTTCACTGTACACGTACCGTCGGGCGAGCAAATGCCTATTTACGACGCCGCCATGAAGTACCAAAAAGACAACACACCTTTGGTAGTGTTGGCGGGTAAAGAGTATGGCACTGGCTCAAGCCGCGACTGGGCAGCTAAAGGTACTATCTTGCTCGGCGTGAAAGCGGTCATTGCTGAGAGCTTTGAACGTATTCACCGTTCCAATCTCGTTGGTATGGGTGTTTTACCGTTGCAGTTTGAAGACGATCAGGGTGTGAAAGCCCACGGCTTGACCGGCCATGAGCAAATTTCGATTGAAGGTATTAACGAAAACCTCAAGCCCGGTCAAATGCTGAAGGTTACCGCTAAGAAGGACGATGGTTCCGAAGTAACCTTTAACGTGAAGTGCCGCATCGATACGAACAACGAACTGCAGTACTACAAAAACGGTGGTATTTTGCATTACGTGTTACGCCAGATGTTGGCCGCGTAAACGCTTTACGCACGTGATAAAAAACGCCAGGCATTGCCTGGCGTTTTTGTTTGTGGTTTAACATCAGCTGCGGTTGATTAACCCCCTAACGCAGTGGGGAGGGCAGGCGGCTCGCGGTAATCCCGCGGAGGGTTTTTACGCAGTTTCTCTAAGGTCTCAGCAACGCCACGTTCGAGCTGTGGATCACGGCCTTCATTTACCGCCAAGGGGTTAAGGATAACTTCGATATCTGGCGCTACACCCTCATTTTCGACAGCCCATTCGCCTTCAGGCGTGAAGAAACGGAAGTATGGCACGGTATGAAAACCGCCATCAATGAGGCTTGGATTGGCACTAATACCAATTAAGCCGCCCCAAGTGCGGGTACCGACGGTGGTACCGAGGTTCAAATACGAGAAAGACCACGGTAAAAAGTCACCGCCCGAGCCGGCATCCTGGTCGATGAGCATCGTTTTGGGGCCGTGAATCGCTGCTCCAGGTGTGGTCCACACTGCTGCGTCACGTTCATACCAACCTGACAAATGCGGCCGTGCTAACAGTTCGGTAATGTAATTGGCCGCTTGCCCGCCACCGTTACGGCGCTCGTCAATGAGTAGTGCGGGTTTATTGGCTTGCGGGAAGAACATACGGTTAAAGAAGTAGTAACCAGCATCCGTCGTGTTAGGTAAGTACACGTAGGCAATTTGCCCGTCGCTTTGCTCATCAACGTAGCGCTGGTTTTGCTGAATCCAATGCCATAACCGCAGTTCGCCCTCGTTTGCGGTCGGCGTAACGGTCACTTCACGTGCGTTAGCGCCAGCGGCTGAATCTGCCACGGTTAAGGTAACTGCTTGTCCGGCGGTGCCAACAAAATGAGCGAAAAGCGACTTATCGGCTTTAATTTGTTGACCGTTGATGGCCAAGATGAAATCACCTTCTGCGACGTCGATTCCAGGCACGGCGAGCGGTGCCTGTAAATCAGGACTCCAGCGATCGCCTTGGTACAGCGTGGCAATTTGGTAGCGGCCATCAACAATATTGAAGTCGGCGCCAAGCAAACCAACATTATCGCTTTCGCCTCGGAATACATCGCCGCCGCCGACATTGTTGTGGCCGACTTGCAGCTCACTAATCATGCCAACCAAAACCGTGTTGAGGTCAGCGCGACGTTTGACGTGTGGGAGTAGCGCAGCATATTTGTCATAAATAGCTTGCCAATCGATGCCATGCATATTTTCCGCGTAGAAGTACTCTTTTTGCATACGCCATACATCGTCAACTATTTGCTGCCATTCGCGTTGCGGATCGATAAAGCTTTTCACTTGATTTAAGGCTATGGGCTTACCTTCGAACTTGGCTGCTGCGGGTCCGACGGCCAAAGTGCTCGGTGCACTGAAGGTTAATAGCTGTTTGCCATCGGCACTGAGATCGTAGCTGGCAATTTTATCGCTCACTTGCGCAGCCTCGCGCGCAGCGAAGTCATAACGCATAAGGCTCATCTGATTTGGGCCGTTACTTGGTGTTTTGATACCGTCTTGGGGTTGCCGCAAATAGAACAAGCTACCGTCTTCGGCCACCGCGAGTTGCTGATAAAACTGCTCACCCACTGGCAGGGCACTGATACGTGAGGTTAGGCCTTCGGTATCGATGCTAAACGCGGGCTTATCTTTTGCTTCGTCGTCATTGCTGTCATCACTGGCCGCACTCTCATCGCTTAAACGCGGGGCTACCGGTGATGGCACATCATTGCGTAAACTCAATGCATAAATCCCCATTCGCACGGGGCGTTCTTGCGCAGACAAATCGAGCCAGCTAATTGCTGGGCCAGCGTTGACTGACGCGGTGAAGAATAAGTAGTCGTTGCTAAAGACAGGGTTGCTGGCAAAGCTCATCCCCTCTGTTAGCGCTTGCTTTGCTTCGGTTTCAGTGTTGTACAAATAGATTTTACTGAAGCCTTGAGCGTTTAAGGCATTAAACGCAAGGTAGCTACCCTCCGGAGCAAAGGAAACTTGTTGGTCCCAGCGCCGTTCGCCAGAGTGGACTTTGCTGATTTCACCCGATGCGGTATCGAGCAGGTAAAGGTTGATATGATTGTCGCTCAAGGCTAAACGCTGGCCGTCGGGTGACCAAGCCAAAAGGCTGTAGTAGCTTGAGCCGGGCAGCGCAAAACGCTGTTGTTCACCAATACCATCTTGCGGTGCGATGACGACAGCTTGCTTACCGTCGTCTTGGACGAAGGCAATACGATCGCCATCAGGGTGCCATAACCCGGTATATTCACGTTGCCCATCGGTACTACTCAGGTTGCGCGTAGGCCCATGTTCAACAGCGACCGAGAAGATGTCACCGCGAGCCGTCAAGGCGACGCGTTTGCCGGTCTTAGATAAGTCAAAATCAGTGATCATTTGGCTTGCATCTTGCCAATCAGGTTCGAGTTGAGGGGCAGGTGCAGCAAGTTTTATTTGTAGGCGTTGCGGTTCGTTATTAGCGACTTGCCAACGGTACAGGTAACCACCAGCAGAGAACACAATGGTGTCACCGTGGCCATTGGCACTGGTGATGTCCCATTCGGTAAACTGGGTCAGTTGCTCTAATTCGCCAGCGTTGTAGCGGTACAAATTGGCGGCAACATCATCACGATCGGAGATCAGATAAAGGTCGTCGGCCAACCAAAATGGATGATGGTGGCTGGCATTGGCACGTGGTAGCTGGCTAAATTCATCGTCATCTTTATTGAGCAGCCATACGGGCGGCGTGGAACCGCCGCGATGCAAGCGCCAACCTGCCGTTTGGTTGTTGGGTAAGCGGTTTGGCCGGTAGGCGAGGGTTTCACCATCGTTGGCAAACTTACCTTCGGCGACCACAGCTTCCATGTATTTTTCTGGATAACCACCCGCTACTGCGACACTAAACAGTTGGCTACTACGGGTATTCAGCACCGCGCGATTCGAGGTGAAATAGACGCGGTCGCCTGCGGCTGACCAGTCTGTTACGACATCGTGACTAGGGTGGTAAGTAAGGCGCTGAGCTGCACCGCCATGAATTGACATCACATAGACATCGTCATTGCCGTGATAGTCGGCTGAGAACGCAAGCCATTGGCCGTCTGGCGAGAAAAGCGGTTTAGTCTCGCTCGCTGGGTGGCTGGTGAGTTGTCGGGGCTGGCTGCCATCGTGATTCGCTAGCCAAATGTCACCACCATGTACGAAGGCGATGTGGTTGGCGGAAACATCTGGTTGTTCAAGGAGTCGTGTTTCGGTGGATTCGCTCGCATTGACGCTGACGCTCAATGCCGCTACTGCAACCCAGACGAGTTTATTGGTTTTCATTCGTATGCCCTTCTTGCAAAAGAATCGGGTGAGTTTAACTGCAAGTCACTCCACAATTTAGCACAAGACGCAGCATCGTAAATTAAATCATCAGCGCCCGACCACCATCGACCTTTATAAATTCACCGGTAACAAAAGGGTTGTCACGAAGAAAGCGCACCGCTTGCAGCATGGGCTCAAGTCCGCCTTCTAGGTTAAGCGGTGTTTCGGCCAATACTTTTTGGCGATGTGCACTGTCATGTTCTGGCAGGAACAGAATCGGTCCAGGTTGAATACCGTTTACGCGGACTTCTGGCGCCAGTGCTTTGGCAAAGCTGAGAGTGAGGTTGGCCAGTCCGGCTTTGGCGGCGCAATAAGCAATGTAGTCGGTCGACGGGCTATCGGTGTAGATGTCGG
Source organism: Pseudidiomarina sp. CB1 (assembly GCF_024752025.1). GTDB lineage: Bacteria > Pseudomonadota > Gammaproteobacteria > Enterobacterales > Alteromonadaceae > Pseudidiomarina. Next base: position 249,827 of record NZ_JANTPU010000001.1, read on the forward strand.
TAATATTAATCACGACTGCGTTATCCGCCTGCTTTAACTGTGGTTGTAGGCCGTTAATAAGCAAGTAGGGCGCCTGCACGTGCACTTCGAATACTGCAGCTAACGCAGTCGGGTCGCTATCAACCGTTTGGTTGTTGAAGAAACAGGAAGCGTTGTTTACCAACAAGTCAATACGCTGAGTTTGTGCCTGGACGGCGGCAATGAGCGCCGTAATGGCGTCATGGGAGGTGAGGTCGGCTTGCACACCAACAGCGCCGAGCTCTTCTAATTCGGCAACGCCGTCGCGCGAGGAATTGTAATGAGCGAATACGCGATAGCCTTCCGCAAGCAGTGACTTGGCGAGCGCAAAACCAAACCGGCGTCCAGCACCGGTAATGAAGGCGACAGGTTGCTGGCTCATGCAATGAGCTCCTCGTTGTGTAAGGTAACTTTTAACTCTTCAGCCAGATTGGCTAAATAACTCGGCACTTGCAGCCACGCCTTATCGAGCGTCGCCGACGTGATCTCGGCAGTCATCTCGGCAAGTATGTCGATATCCATTGGGCGGTCTTTTTCGCTACTGCGTGGGTCAGAGCGATCGCGTCCAAGTGCTTCCTCGATGGCATTAAATTTAGCTTTTAATTGCTGCGCTGTGAGAGTGCTCTCGATAATAAACAACGCATTTAAAAACTCATGCTCGGTTTCGATGGCAACGGGTTGTGTATAACGAGCCGCAGAAAAGTACGTGCGGCCTAAGTCTTTAAGCTGTTCTTTTGCGAGGCTGAAATTTTTCTCAGGAGCGATGTTTGCGCCCATACTGCATAAATAGCGTTGCGTCATAACCAAACTGCCTTGTCGTTGTCTGCTCTAGCATAACCTGATACGCAGCAACTCGAAAGAGAGATCCCTCCAGTTGCAATGCTTTTCACAGCTTGCTAGCCTAGAAACAAAGAGCTACAGGAAGGAAACGTGCCGAAACTCGACGGCTTAAGTATTCACATCGCTCTGTTGTTACTCATCACGCTGTTGGCGCGACCTGCTGCTGCGCAACAAGCATCTACCGCTGCCGAGACGCAGCAAAACATCGACTATCAATTGACATTATCAACTGAACGCAGCCGTGAAGGCTATTTCGTGGTCGCAATCGATCAAGCCCCGCAAACCAAAATGGTGTTGCAACAAAGCGCAAGCGCCGACTTTTCATCTGTAACAGCTGAGTTTGATTGGTTCGGTGATTTTACTGAAATGACCCTTACTGGCTTCAGCGATGGTGAATACTATTTTCGCCTCAAATCCGTTGCAGGGGTGAGTAGCAATGTCGTGCAATTGCGAGTGGAGCACTATTCGCAGTGGCAAGCATACAGCCTGTTTTTTATCGGTTTCTTGCTGTTTAGCGTATTGGTGGTAACGCTTATCACCTTGCACGTGCGCACGCGACGACAGGAGGTGGCATGAACGAAGTAAGTGGCTTCGCGCTGTCGAGTTCCTTGGGACTCACACTCGTGGTGCTATTTGGTATCGCCTGGATCGCATTTGGTTGGTATTTGGGCCGTGCCAATAAAACCCACGAAGATTTTGCTTTGGCTGGACGTAACGTTGGTTTCGCGCTGGCTGCTGCGACGGCTATGGCGACGTGGGTCACCAGCAACACCACCTTGGTTGCGCCACAATTAACTTACCAGTTCGGCGTCTGGGGCATGGTCGGCTATTCCTTTGCCGCACTCGGGCTGATTCTCTTTGCGCCATTGGCCGCACGGATTAAACGCTTAATGCCCAATGGCTATACTTCGGGAGACTTTATCCGCTTACGTTACGGTCGTGCTGCGTGGTGGGTGTTTATTATTATTTCGGTCGTTTATGCATTTGGTTGGTTGGTCTCACTTGGTATGGCTGGCGGTATCTTACTCGAAGCGCTTAGTGGTTTGGACTATCACATCGGCATGAGTGCTATTTTGCTGATTTGTGTCGGTTACACACTTTTTGGCGGCTTACGCGCGGTTATTGCAACGGACTTCATTCAAGCATTGATTATTATCGTTGGGGTGGTGTTGATCGCTTGGTTCTTGATTGACACGGTGAGTTTGGAGTCGATTCACCAAGAAGTGAAAAGCAATCACCCGCAATTACTCGATCTCTTGTTCCCAGCGGCAATTATGTTTTTATTCAACAACATATTTTTTGGCTTGGGAGAGATTTTTCACTCCAATGTCTGGTGGTCACGGGCACTTGCTTTCAAGGGAAAGGTTGCCTTTAAAGCTTATTTGTTAGGTGGTTTATTGTGGCTGCCCATTCCAATTGTGACTGGCTTTATTGCGTTGGCGGCACCACAACTTGGTATTTTTCCACCAAGTGCAGACATGGTCGGGCCAATGGTTGCTGCTGAGGTACTGGGTAAAATTGGCGCCGTAGTGGTATTCATAGTGGTATTTTCGGCATTAGCGTCTAGTCTTGATTCATTACTTGCCGCGACGTCTGACTTGGTTACACGGGATATTTATCACAAGTACCTTAAGCCGCAAGCGAGTGACCAACATTTATTACGCTTTAATCGTTACAGTATTTTAGGATTAGGCATTGTCACGTGGCTGTTCTGTTTGCCTCAAATTGCCACCTTAGGGGCTTTGTTGAACTTCGCTGGCGCTTTTGTGGCGAGTACGATTTTCCCTGTTGTCCTTGGTCTGTACCAACGTAAATTGACTGGGACGTATGCTGCTGCAGCCATGGCGCTGGGCACCTTAAGTGGCCTTGTCGGCTACTTTACTATCGGCTTTTACGTCGCAGCACTACTTTCGTGCATTGTATCGGCGGCACTATGCGGGTTTGGCTTACTTACCAGTCAAGCGCGCTTTGATTGGCAGCAGTTGAATGAAAAAGAGGAGCCAACCTCATGATCATGGGTCTTACTGCATTTAGTACCTTGGTATGGGTTTGCCTTGCGCTGACTGCCTGCGCACCGCTCATTTTATTGGGGCTGTGGTTAAAAGATTTCCTTTCTAAACAATTATGGTAATCCACTATGAACGTGAATGACGTCTCGTTTGAGCGTGAACGTCCGGATGTCTATGGGGACGCTCATCCCAAGGCATTGTTACGGACGATTCAAGAAGACGGTGATTTTCTGGTAAAACTGGCCAATCAACATATTGTGTCGGGTGATCAGTTTGACCAAGACACTATGAAGCAGCTATTTCGCTTGGCCGCTAAGATTGAAAGTAATCCCAAGCGTTTTAGTTCGCCGTTACAAAATAAAATTTTAATTAGTGCGTTCTATGAGCCAAGCACGCGGACACGACTGAGTTTTGAAAGTGCATGGCATCGACTTGGTGGTGACATCATGTCAATTACGGATCGCTCGACCACCGGTATTGCTAAGGGCGAGTGTTTGGCCGATGTCGCTGAAATGTTTAACAATTATGGTGACTGTGTCGTACTGCGAGATAACCACGAAAGCTCGTTGTTCGAGATGATGGATGCGCTGCGTATTCCAATCATCAATGCCGGTAATGGTGTCGATGAACATCCAACGCAAGCGCTGTCCGACATGTACGCGATTTTCAAATGGCGACCCACACTGATTAACCCAGAAGAGAACGACAAGATTAAAATTGGCGTTATTGGTGTACCCAACAAAATGCGCACAGTACGTAGCTTTCTTAAGTGTTTGTCGGTGTTTCCACATGCGGTGGATGAACTGGTTATTATTCATGACGAAGCGAGTACTGGCGAATTGTTTGGCCAAGGTCAGCGGGAAGAATTAGAAAGCCGTGGTATTACTATCCGTACCGTGACCGATCTCGATAGCGTCTTACCTGAGCTTGATGTGGTGTATATCAACGCTATTTCTTGGGAGGGTGACACGTTTAATACTTATGGCAGTGCGTTTCATTTAACCGCCAAGTCACCGCTAAAACAAGATGCGATTATTCTGCATCCGTTGGCGCGCGGCGATGAACTCTCAACGGATCTCGATCACACCTCCCACAATTGGTATTTCAGCCAAGCGCGTGGGGCGGTGTTTCTGCGGATGGCTCTCTTAACCTGTATGGTCGAGCGCGCTGAACGCGTGATTGATGTGGTGTAATAACAAAGCGAGGATTAAGCAAACATGTGTGGTATTGCAGGAATTTTTAATCTGCGTGCGGAGCAAACGCCCGTCGCGCAAACGCTTGTGAATATGGCCGCAATTATGCACCACCGCGGCCCCGATGGTTTTGGCTATCAGATTATGGACGATACGGGGGTTGGCTTTAGTCATGCACGGTTGTCGATTATTGACTTGAATGAGGAGCGTGCGCGGCAGCCGTTCGTTTCTACCGATGGCAACTTGCTGTTGGCACATAACGGTGAATTTTACGACTTTAAACGTATTCGCGCGGACTTGACCGCGCAGGGCGCGCGGTTTCGGACCAAAAGCGACTCCGAGATCGTGATGCATCTTTTTCAACGTGAAGGGTTGGATGAAACGTTAAAGCATCTACGTGGCGAGTTCGCTTTCGGCTTGTACGACAAACAAGACGATAGCATGTACTTGGTGCGCGATCGTTTCGGTATTAAGCCCTTGTATTACACGGAAACCGACGAAGGTGTGGTGTTCGGTTCTGAGCTAAAAGTGCTGTTTGCGCATCCGTCAGTGAAGCGAGAATTTTCTTCTGAGGGTTTGTATCACCAATTGATTCAAGTGATGGTGCCAGGCTCAACGGCCTTCGAAGGTATTCGCCAAGTGCCACCTGGTCACGTCGTCAAGGTTCAACGTCGCAACGGCAAGCTCGAATTGTCAGAACATAAATATTGGGATGTAAACTTTCCGCAAGAAAGCGAGTATCCGGGTGATGATGTCGACGAACAGCCCTATATTGATGGTGTCCGTAAACACTTATTAGAAGCCGTACAACACCGTCTAACAGCCGATGTACCAGTGGGTTGCTACCTCTCTGGCGGGATCGATTCATGTGCGATTTTAGGGCTTTCTGCAGCGGCAACTCAGACCTCGGTGAAAGCCTTCACGATTGGTTTTGATTCCGACGACTATGACGAAACACCCATCGCCCAAGAAATGGCTGAAGCTACGGGAGCTGATCACCACATCATGCGTCTTAACGCTGATGATTTGTATGATCACTTCGTGAAGACCATTTGGCACACTGAGCGAACGATATACAACACCTTGGGTGTGGCCAAGTACTTGATGAGCCAGCAGGTCAACCAAGTGAACTATAAGGTGGTTCTAACCGGTGAGGGTTCGGACGAATTATTTGCTGGCTATCCGGCTTTTCGTAAGGACATGTTCTTACACGGGCTTGATCACTTACCGGATAGTGAACGTGCGGCGTGGCAAGAATTACTCGAGAAAAACAACAAACTATTTAAGGGCGCAATGCTCGCTCGCGAAGAATTTGTCAGCCCCGCGTTTAACGCGAAAATGGGCTTCACACCGAGCTGCGTGCAACCGTGGTTGTCTTGTGCCAACGTAGCGTTACCTTTGATTGCGGAGCAACGACGCGGTGAAGTCGAAGACTATGATCCGGGTAAAGCTATTGCTGACACGCTTGATGCCAGCATGTTGAAAGGGCGTCATCCGCTCGATCGCGCGCAGTATGTATGGATTAAGACCATGTTAGAAGGTCAGATCTTAACGTGGGGTGGTGACCGGGTCGACATGGCGAACTCAATGGAAGCACGTCCAGCTTTTCTCGATCATCACTTGGCGGAATATGCTTTCACTGTGCCGCCGCACCTGCGCATTAAGGGGAATAAAGAAAAGTATGTGTTGCGAGAGGCGATGAAAGGCTTATTGCCCGAAACGCTCTATAAGCGTGAGAAATTCGCTTTTATGGCGCCACCAGCGCATACCGATCCGAAGAAGTGGCAAGCGGTGCTGAAGTTAGCTGAACAGTTCTTGTCGAAAGAAGCGGTCGAAGAGGCAGGGTTGTTAGATTTTGCTGAGGTAGAGCGTACCTTTGCCAAGCATGAATCCGATGAAGTCAGCATTGATGAGAAAGTGCAACTTGACGCCGTGATTAATCACATGCTCGGTGTGCAAATTCTACATCATCACTTTGTTAAAACGGACGTGCCTGAAATGGCCGCACAGCGTGCCAAAGAACTCGGTTGGCACGCATAATAGCAAGCAAGCTGCAGATCGTGCTTAGCGCACGATTTGCAGCAATACTTTCGCGATATCTGTATTGTCTTTGTAGCCGCGTAACTGTTCGGCATAGGGACCTGACGCCATAATCGGCACATCCACCGCGGTGTGGCCACTGGTGGTCCAGCCGGTTCGCGTAACTTCGCTAATGAGTGCCACCAAAGCTTGATGGATGCGTTTCTCATGGTCTTTGCGGTCTCCGCTGCCACTCATTTCTGTCGCTAAGAGCTGTTGCCACTGTTGCTCGGTAAGCGCTAAATTGAGACGTGGCGCAAGGTAATCACGCCATTCATCCCGTGAACGCTCGAGTAGGCCGCCGACCAGTACTTCTAATGAATTCTCGATGGCCATCACGCGTTCAGAGTACCATGCGTATTCGCCGCCTTGGCCAAGGGTCAAACCACCGGTAGAGTGGTCAGCTGTGACCACAATGAGTGTGTTTGGATGCTGCGCTTGATAATCCTTAGCGACTTGTAATGCCGCGGCAAAATCGCCAACTTCATGAACGGCACAGGCGATATCGTTGGCGTGCCCGCACCAATCAATTTTTGAACCCTCGATCATCAGCGCAAAAGGTTGACCAGACTTGTCCTGCTTTGCCGTGAGTAAGCGTAATGCATTGCGTGTTAACTGGGCCAAGCGCGGCTGGTCATCAACCGTATAAGGCAATGCTACGGGTGCGAATAGACCTAATACCGGTAATTGCTCAGTCGCTTCCAGCGCTTGATAATCATCAACAATGGTCATGCCTTGGGCGCGAAGCTCGGGTAGCCAGTCCTTATCGTCACGTTTGAAGTAGCTCATACCACCGCCAAGCAGAACATCGAAGCTCCATAATTCGTCTTGCGCGCCAAATTTAGTACTGGCAAAGGAGTCGGCAATGGCGTTGTACATGCTCCGTGAAGGGTGGTGCGTAAAAAACGATGCCGGGGTGGCATGGGTCACTTGTGAGGTCGAAACCGCACCAGTGAGCCAACCATGCTCACGCGCTTTTTCCATCAGCGTTTGCTGCGGATGCTGCTGGCTATCGACCCCGATCGCCCCGTTGTAGCTCTTAACACCGGTCGCCAAGGCGGTAGCGCTAGCGGCGGAGTCAGTGACCCACGTATCATCGTCAGGGTAGGTCGTTGCGGCGCCTACCAGCATGTCATCGAAAGGTGTCTCGATGAGCGGCTGGCCAATTTCACTGTGGGCGTAACGGTAGGCTGAAATGAACTCAAAGCCGGTACCGTCGCCAATCAGAAAAATAATATTAGGTGCGGAACCAGCCCCAGCAACTTTGCTCTCAGCAGTGGCTAAGGTTGCATTAGTGGACGGCGCTGGGGTTTGTGAGCAAGCGGTTACGGCGACTGCCATAGCGCTCACCAAAAGTGTACGACGCAACATGTAAAACTCCATGGGCAAATTTAAACCCAAGCATAGTAGCACAGCGCAAATGACATTCGTATGACGCTGCGGCGAAGCAAAAAAATTTTCAGGTGAACTCTTGAATCGCGTTGATTTGCTCCTATTTATAAGTTGTACGCGATGTCTCTGAGAGAGTCGCGGCACTAACTAAACATTGCTTCTTAGGAGAATGATTATGGCTACTATTGATTTATCACCACTTTATCGCAGCAGTATTGGTTTTGACCGTATGGCACGTTTATTGGACTCAGCGATGCGCGCTGACGGTAACGCAGCTGGCGGTTATCCTCCGTACAATATTGAAGTTATCGGCGACAACCGCTACGCAATTACACTTGCAGTCGCTGGCTTTACCGATGACGAACTCAGCATTGAAGTTGAAAATGGTATCTTAAAAATCCAAGGTCGTAAGGACGAAGATACCGAGGAACGTCAGTACCTGCACAAAGGAATTGGCTTCCGCAGCTTTGAGCGCAAATTTAACCTTGCTGATCACGTTGAAGTGAAAGGTGCGAAGATGGAAAACGGTTTATTGACGATTGGTTTGGAAAAAATCATTCCAGAAGCCATGAAACCGAAGAAAATCGAAATTGGCACGTCACTCAACTTACTCGAAAACGGCAAGTAAGCTTGACTGCAACGGAGGGCGACTCAGTCGCCCTCACATGCTTGTTCAATTTCGCGCCAAACCACCGGTTGCCAATATTCTTCATTAAAGGTGCTAAGACGTTTTTCGCGCACAAACTTGGCCGCTAAGTAGTAGGTGGTGTCTGCTTTAATATCAATTTCGATTGCCTTCGCTTGTTGTATCCCTTTTTTACGTCGTACCCATGGATCAGAAATCAGTTCATGCAATTCAATCATGTGCTTGCCCGGTGAGAGTTTGATGATCGAGCGGCGAGGTGGCGCGTTTTCTCCATCTATCTCCGAAAAATAAGCCGGATAGAGGTCGCGGGTTTGCGGTGGCGTTGCGAATACGCTAATGCGGCCGCACGCATTACTGTCGGCAATATCAACTTGTTCATTAGCAACATCAACTTCAAGTCGCCAACCTGGAATAACCGTGGCAGCGACTTTTCCTACAAGTGTTTTTGTATTTTCGTCGCGCGCAACGATCACAATCAATTCGCTCCCGTGTTCGAGCCCTTCAAGATAGGCGATGATGTCGCCAAGGGCCTGTCCAGAGAACTTCTGCTGATCAATTTGCAATAATCGATCACCGGTGCGAACGCCCATGCTTGCGGCGACAGAGCCGTCACGAACGGACATAACTTCGCCATTCGGATGAATGACTGCACCCCAGTCGAAGTAACTGCGAGCGGGCTCCTCCATACTCACAACAGGATCTTTACCGTGTGCCTTCGCGGCTGCCACGGCTGCAGCTCGTGCATGTTCACGAGCTTTATGTTCTTGTGCATCGGCACCACCGGCGTTGGCGAATGCAAGACTTAAAGTTAGTAAGCTGAAAACAAATCTCATGACGAAGTCTCCTCTGCCGTTGAAACGGCGGTCAAAACCGCACGGCGTTGCCACAGTGCATCTATCTCGCTGGCATCAGCATCCTCTAAATAGGCGCGCTGTAATTGCTGATCCAAGGTATCAAGGCTGTAATTACCCGCTAACAACATCGGACTGGTGTTGGGTTGTGGCTGCTGAGTCGTTTGCGGTTGAATCACCACCAGCCATGCTACTGCGGCGGCAACCGCAACTGCAGGAGTTAGCCAAAATAGCCGACTTGGCTTGTGTGCGGTTTGCTGAGCGGGACCTAACTTCGCGCTCAATTCACGCCACTCTACAGCATGTTCTGGTTTTGCCGTTGCTTGTAGCCGTTGTTCGAGTAATTGCTCGGTTGCGCTGAGCTTACGTTTGGCCGGGTGCTGCTTCATACCTGACTCCTCTCTTTTAACTTCTTTAATGCTCGATGGTAGCGTTGGCGAATCACCACCGCAGTGGTCGCAAACATATCTGCCAATTCTTCATGTTGATAGCCTTCAACGAGGTACAACCAAATGAGTTGGTACTCATGATCCTCAAGGTGTGCCAGCAACTGTTCAATGTTGTCGAGTTGGGTCAACCAATCGCTTTGACTTAGCCAGTCTTGCGCATCAAGTTCATGATGTTCAGCGGCTTCGCTAACTGCATACTGGGGTTTGCGAAAGTGCGATAGCGCCGTGTTCACAGTGAGCTGTTTTAGCCAACCGCCGAGAGCTTTAGGGTCACGCAATTGAGTAATTTTCTGGAACGCAGTTAAAAAGACATCTTGGGTAAGATCGCGGGCTAACTCTTGATCGCGACACATCCCAACAAGTAGTCGCTGCACTGCCGGCTGAAAGGTCTCAAAAAGCAGCCGTTGGCTATCACGACGGCCACGTTGAGCTCCGTCAATGACGTCCTTTGCGACTTGTTGTCCGAACCCTTGTCCTGTCATAACGTTCCTGTTGCAACTTGTTCATTCATAAGATGCAACAGGACGTAGAGATGTGACAAGCTTTTGTTGTTTTCGAGCGGCTTAGAACTGTAGGTCGATAATCACCGGGTCGTGATCAGAAGAGCGGTAGGGCGACGGCGCATACCAATTGGGTTGCTGAGCAAAGTTGTCGTAGCCTAACGCGGTGGGTTCATCGGCATTGACCAGCCAATGTTGCTGTTGCAAGACGCGACCATGCAGCGCATCGGAAACCAAAATATGATCTAAACTGCCGGCTTGTGCATCATAAACATAGGAATAACCTTGTGGTTCGAAATGCTCGATACGGTTGTGATAACCCGCTTCGGCAAAAATCTGTAACGGATCTTCTTGGGCATAAGCGTTAAAGTCACCAAGTAGTACTTGCGCAGGCGTTTGTGCGAGCGTCGACTCAGCGGACATAAAATCAACTAACAAACGCGCTGACTCTGTGCGCGCCGCGTTCCAACAGGCTTGTCCGTCGCCTTGATTCGCGTTGGGGTCAGCGTCATCGCGCGGACACGAGCCTTTGGATTTGAAGTGATTAACTGCAACAGCGAAGTTTTCGGCACTGTATGACGGTTGAAAACGCTGAATCAAAGGGTAGCGACTGCGGTTACTGAACGGCCCGGTTGTCACCGTTAGCGGCCCGCCGACGGCTGTTACGCGGTCACCACGATAAATCAAACCGTTGGTAATCGAGGCGCCACCAAAAGTATCGTCGGCTGCTTGAATAAAACGCCAGTCGTGGTTCGTCGTTGTCCGCAAGCGATTGACTAACCGCACCACCGCGCTGTGATTTTGGTAACCGTCGTTTTCTAGTTCCATTAAGCCGATGATATCGGCGTCAATGGCAATCAGAGCGGCAATTATTTTGGCTTCTTGGCGCAGAAAATCTGCGCGTGTCTCGGCTCCACGGTCGGTCGGGAATTGTTGACTTGGGCCATTACCATTGAAGTAATTCAGCACATTAAACGTGGCGATCCGAATCACGCGGTCATCGTCTACTCGCGCGGGCGCTTCTGGTCGAGGATTACCTTGTTGAAAAGTGATTGCAGAAGTCGGTTGCAGGCGATAGCGACCGTTGTACTCGCTCAAAATACCGCGCATCGGCAGCACGGTATCGCCTGTCCGTAGCGTGTTCTCTGCACTTAATGCTGGGGCAGGGTAGTTAACTTGTGCTGGTTGCGGCGCCTTATTGTCATCAACAACTAAGCGTTTGAGTTCGTAGCTTGCGGCTAATTGCTGTGCCGCAGTACCTGGTGTCACGATCTGGGTTGGGGTATACAGACGTTCTGGCGCGACATCAAAACTGCCATGCCGACCAAGCAGGTAAGTACCATTAACGACAAGTTCCTGTGGCAGATGTACCAACTGACCTTCGAGGGCCTCAAAGTCAGCGAGCTTGGCGACCGGTAAACGCAATTCTTTGGCTGCAGGAATTTCACCAGTACCGCAGGTCGTGATTTTTAGCACATCGGTTAATTGGGTGAGCTGCTGTTGCTCGGCGACGACACCCTCTACGGCAATGCGATCACCCATAGCTACCGGTGTCACTGAATTGACAAAGATGCCAGCCGAATCATCTTGGAGGAAGAAACCGCCCAGCTCGTCCTCCGCTTGCCAACTTGCGGTCACAACACCACTTATACTCACTAATTGGCCGATCATCGGCGACTGCATTTGCTCGCCTTGGACGGCGGCGATGGTGTGCTCAGCTGTAGCGCAGTCGCTGGCAGCTGTTTGCCAATCGGCATTTGGTGAGCTAGAACAGGCCCCAAGGCTAAGACCAAGAGCCGTAGCGACAAGCAGTTTAATTGTTTTGCTGAAAGTGTTGTTGTGCATAGGTTCCTACTTCGAGTACATCGGCGGCATCAAGCCGTTCAGCGTCCATCATTGCGGCAATGCGCTGCATCGACGAGAGCAGTTGTGATTGTTCCCAGTCGTCCAGCGCCTGGAACTTACGAATAAAGTCTTCTTGTAAGGGTTTGGGAGCAGCGTTAAGTCGTTCTGCACCTCGAGGCGTCAACGACAATACGACGCGACGGCGATCTTGCGTACTCCGCTCGCGATGAATAAGTTCACGATGCTCCAAGCGATCAATGACATTACTTACCGTGGCTGGGCTTAGCGTAATGTTCTGCGCGACAGCACTGGCAGTAATACCATTAGGGGCTGCGGCGACTTCACGTAAGATGAGCAGCTGCGGCGCAGTTAATCCGGTGAGTTTATTCAACTGTTTTGAATAAAGGTCGGTGGCGCGGATAACCTTGCGCAATGCCAATAAAAGTTCTTCGTATTTTTCCATAACTAATAGCGTCTAGCGGACAGATCCGTGCGGCGTATTTGTACAGCAATGCCTAGTTTCGGATGATCAAAATAATGGGTTTCGTGACTGATCACGCGGCGTAACTGCTCAAGTTTGAAGCTGCGTAAAAACTCGCCGTCATGACGTGGTTGTAGCGCTCGCTCAGCCTGTGCGGCGAGGGCGGCGGGCTGCCAATTGACGGTATGAGGTTCACGTAGTTCTAAATCGCTCGCAATGTGCAGGTAGTTTCCTACAAGGTACACGTGCAAGGTACCGTCAAGCTCCCAGACTGCAGGGGCATCCGCTTCGCGCATTAAAAATGGCGGTGGTGCCAACGGTTGGTCCTCGCTGCGTGCACTAAACTGTAATTGCGTATCTTGTTGTTGTGCTAGCAGAAGTTCCAGGCGCTGCTCCAATTCATTCGGCGTTAGCTCGTTGTTGTCGTTGCTATACAAGTAGCCCGATGGAGCGAATCGCCCACCATAGTTTTGCCCGCCAAACAAACGCACCTTAAATCCGTCCTCTAAGCCAAAAACGGGTTGATACCAGCTCATATGCAGTAGCGGTGTGCCAACACCGCGGCGTGTGATTTGTTGGCGCATCTCAGCGAGTTCGAACTGTTCGGCGGGCGCAATATAAGGCAGCTTTGCCTTAGTTACGTCGCCACCGAGACCATCGATGACTTGCGCAGGCGCTCGCGATAGCGATGCCAGCATACGCTCACGGCGTTGCCAGTTCTGCGGTAATAACGGATCAAGTTCAGCAGGCTGCACACACCAAAGCGCAGCGGTAGAAAATGATTCATCGAGCGACGGTGGCGCACAACGCGGCAGGCCAGCTAAGGCACCGGTGATTTCTGGGACGTAATAGTCCACCAGTGGGTTATAAGCGGCATCAGTGAACGAGCTCGGCCCTTGCCATGGAAACTGCTCGGCAACGGTTTCGGTCGGGCTATGTTTAAATACCAGTACTTCTATCTCGAACCATCGCCATTTATCTTTAGATTGATTTGGCAAGGTTACCGATGCGGCAACACTTGGCACCGTCACGGCCAACACTAAAGCTGCAATGCACCGTTGTAATAGTTGAGATGTACCTACTTTATGCATTTTTGTCACTTTTTTCGGCTAACTCATTAACCACAGACTCTACCAGTTTCATGCGCTCTTGAGTATCGCTGATTTTGGCAAGAATGCGTAAACGGGTTGGCCCTTCCAGTTTATAATCCTGCGGATAAGTTTGAATAAGTTCAATCAAATAGCCGGGATTAACCTTGGTGTCTTCGGCAAATTCGAGACTGATCCCTTGCGGTCCGCCATCAATTTTGCGGATGCCCAGTTGACCAGCGCGATTCCGCAACTCAGTGATGCGCACAAGGTTCTTTGCGGCATCAGGCAGCAGCCCGAAGCGGTCGATCATTTCTACTTGCAGCGTGCGCAGTTCTTCTCCGGTTGTGGCACTGGCAATACGCTTGTACATGCTTAGGCGCAGGGTGACGTCACCAATGTAACTTTCTGGTAGGAGTGCCGGCACGCGCAAGTCGACTTCGCTTTGGGTTTTTAACAGGGTATCGAGAGCGGGTTCCTTGCCTTGTTGCAGTGCCGTAACCGCTTGTTCCAGCATGTCCATGTACAGCGTGAAACCAATGGTTTCAATTTGCCCGCTTTGCTCGTCACCGAGGAGTTCACCGGCGCCACGAATTTCGAGATCATGGGTGGCTAACATAAAGCCGGCACCAAGGTCTTCGAGTTGAGCTATCGCCTCAAGACGTTTTAACGCATCTTTGGTCATGCGTTTCGGGTGCGGTGTCAGCAAATAGGCGTAGGCTTGATGGTGCGAGCGTCCAACGCGGCCACGTAACTGGTGCATTTGCGCCAAGCCAAGATGGTCGGCCCGATCCATAATGATGGTGTTGGCGGTCGGTACATCAATGCCAGTCTCGACGATAGTGGTACAGACCAAAACATTAAAGCGCTGATGGTAAAAGTCCGACATGATGCGCTCAAGTTCACGTTCACGCATTTGCCCGTGAGCGATAGTGATGCGTGCTTCAGGTACCAATTCAGTTAAATCGCGCGCGGTTTTTTCAATGGTTTCGACGTTGTTGTGTAAAAAGTAGACTTGTCCGCCACGCAAAATTTCACGCAGAATTGCTTCCCGAATCGTTGGTGCGTCGTATTCACGCACAAAGGTCTTTACCGCTAAACGCTTCGCTGGCGGGGTCGCAATAATGGACAAGTCACGCACGCCATTCATCGCCATGTTTAGCGTGCGCGGAATCGGCGTAGCGGTGAGGGTTAAGATATCAACATCGGCACGTAGGCGCTTAATCGCCTCTTTTTGGCGAACCCCAAATCGATGTTCTTCATCGACAATCAACAGGCCGAGATCGTGGAACTTAATGCTGCCTTGCAACAGTTTATGGGTGCCAATAACGATATCAACCTTACCTGCTGCGATGTCTTCAAGAATGGTTTGTGTTTGTTTCGCTGTTTTGAATCGTGACAGCACTTCAATACGTACAGGCCAATCCGCAAAGCGGTCTTTGAAGTTTTCATAATGTTGTTGTGCGAGCAGGGTAGTTGGCACTAATACAGCCACTTGTTTATTGTCATTTACCGCAACAAAAGCAGCGCGCATGGCGACTTCCGTTTTACCGAAACCGACATCGCCACAGACCAAGCGGTCCATCGCCCGTGTGGACTGCATATCATCAAGAACTGCGGCAATAGCCTGCTGCTGATCATCGGTTTCTTCGAACGGAAAGCTGTTGGCGAAACGCTGGTACTCGCTTTGCTCCAACTGGTACTGATAGCCCGGCTTAGCTTCGCGTTGTGCGTAAACATCGAGCAGTTCTGCCGCAACGTCACGAATTTTTTCGGCGGCTTTACGTTTCGCGCGCTCCCACGTGTCATTGCCCAGTTTATGCAGCGGAGCATGGGCTTCTTCGCCACCACTATAACGTTGCAACACATGCAGCGAAGCTACTGGGACGTACAATTTGCTGTCGTTGGCATAAGAGATGGTGACAAATTCGGTGGTCATGCCGCCGGCTTCAATCGTTTCTAAGCCTTGGTAACGGCCGACGCCATGATCAATATGCACCAACGGTTGCCCGACACGTAACTCGGCTAAGTTGCGAACCATTTGTTCGCTGGTGACGGTTGCCTTTTGGTCACGACGTCGGCGTTGTGCAATACGGTTACCAAGGAGCTCAGTTTCGGTAATCACCGCCAGTTTTGCGTCATCCAGAACAAAGGAATTCACCAGCGGGGCAACGGTAATCGCTGTGCGGCCAACATGACTTTGCATGTCACGTAGATGTCGTAACTCAGCAAGTTCAAGTTGCAACGGTGCCAGTAGATCACGCAAGGACTCGCGCCGGCCAGCAGATTCAGCGGCAAACACGACGCGATAGTCGGCTTTGAATAGCTCGTTGAGTTTCTTACGTAAAGCTTTTAATGGGTCTTTAAGTTGGTGGTTTAGCGCGACCTCGCCAATGTTTTGCGTGACAAATTTTTGTAAGCCCGGTTGTGGTTTATCATCGGGGACGAAGGCACGAATGCGTGGCAACTGTTTGAATTGGCCGTGCAGCTGGTCCACTGCCATAAATACTTGCTGTGGCGGTAAGAGCGGGCGTAAGCGGTCGTAACGCCGCTGTTCATAACGTTGTTCAATGTCATGCCAAAGTTGATCAAGGCTGCCTTGCAGATCACCGAAAGTAACGAGGAGTACGTCTTCGGGCAAATAGTCAAAAAGGGTGGCGGTTGTTTCAAAAAAGAGCGGTAAATAATACTCTACGCCGCCGGGTAACTGCCCTTGAGAGACTTGATAGTAAACAGAGTCACGCTCGTTCGAGGCGTCAAACAGTTCTCGATAGCGAGCGCGAAATCCTTCGATTGCGGTTGGCGTGGTCGGAAACTCGTGCGCAGGGAGCAAGTCAATCGCATCGACTTCATCGGCTGACAGCTGAGTATCAGGGTCAAAGGTGCGGATGGAATCGACTTCGTCGTCGAAGAAATCAATCCGAAATGGGGTAGTGCTGCCCATCGGGAATAAGTCGAGTAACGATCCGCGCGCACAAAACTCACCGTGCTCCATAACTTGATTCACATGGCGGTAGCCAGCGCGTTCAAGTCGTTGGCGCAGCCGATAGCCGTCGAGTTGCTGACCTTTACTGAGCTGAAGAGCTTGACCGCTGACATAATCGACCGGCGCAATACGCTGGATTAATGTATTTAACGAGACAATAAGTGCGCCGGTTTGCATGGTAGGCAACTGTGCCAACACGCTTAAACGCTCCGAGATAATATCTTGATGCGGCGAAAAGCTATCGTAGGGTAGCGTTTCCCAATCCGGAAAAACCATCACCTGCTCGCCTTTATTGCTGAGGTATTCAATCTCATGCTCTAGGCGATGAGCCTGCGGCGCATCAGGTGTTACAATCAACACAGGCTTGTCGTGTTGATCGATGAGCTCGGCAAGGGCATAGGCCACGCTACTGCCCGCAAGTCCTTGCCAAGTAATGTCTGTTTGTGCCGATGGTGGTTTAGGTGGCGTTAGGATCGATGCCTTGCTCATAGGTCCTGCTTTGGTTACATCTCAAGTGGCTGAAAGTATACCTGAAACTCTGACTTGGATCAGTGCGCAGATTTCTTTATGCTTGCAGCGCGACCTCCATTATCAATTAGAGAACACATGTACCAGCCGTTAACGCTATTTTTAGGCCTGCGCTATAGCCGTGCTCAACATGGGCAGGGCTTTACACGCTTTATTCAACGCGTCTCTTTAATTGGGATTGTGGTGGGTGTCGCCGCCTTGATCATTGTCGGTTCGGTCATGAATGGTTTTGAGGGCGAGCTTAAACAGCGCATACTGACGGTGGTACCGCAATTAGAAATTCAGGCCGATGACGGCCTCGATGATTGGCGCGAGCTTGCTGATTCGCTCCCTCCAGCCAATGGTCAGCGAGCCTTGGTGCCCGAAGTGACGACGGCCGGAGTATTGCAAGGTCAGCAACAATTACAAGCGGTACAAGTGCAGGGCATTTTTCCTGCAGCTAAGGGCGCCGAAGTACAACTAGAACCATTGCAAGCCCATCTAAGTGCCGGTGAACTTGCACTCAACGAAGGTGAGTTTAATGTGGTATTGGGGTATGCCCTAGCGCAACAACTCAATGCGTGGCCGGGCCAACAACTTCGTTTAATCGCTGCCGGAGGCGGTATTTATACGCCGCTAGGTTTGTTGCCGGCGCAACGCTTAGTGACGGTTGCTGCGATTGTACGTATGCAGTCCGAAGCCGATAAGCACCTTTTAGTCATGCATGGTGCCGATCTCGCACGCATTTTGCGGATGGCGCCTGAGCAAGTTTCTGGGTTACGCTATTACTTTGCCGATCCCTTTCAGGCACTTGACGCAGTCGCGCAACTTGAACCGGCATTAGCTGATGGATTTACGTTAAAAAGTTGGCGCGAGAGTTACGGACATTTGTTCGACGCAGTCAGCATGGAAAAGCGCATGGTTAATCTGATGCTTGGTCTCATCATTGCTGTTGCGGCATTTAATATCATTTCGTCGCTGATGATGGTGGTACAGGATAAGCGTGCCGATATCGCAGTATTACAGACGATGGGACTTGCCCCTTATCGTGTGCGGCGGATGGTGGTGTTGCAAGGCCTCGTGACTGGTGTTGTGGGAAGCTTTATTGGCTTACTACTAGGGCTGGTGTTGGCATTAAATATGAACCCGTTACTGCAGACCTTAGGTGTCGATTTAAGTTTTGCTGGGCCAACGGGTTTACCCGTGATTGTGGACGCGATGCAAGTTACCTCAACTGTACTGGCAGCGCTCACCTTAACTTTTTTGGCAACCTTGTTTCCAGCTTGGCAAGCAAGCCGTTTATTGCCCGCACAAGCATTGCGATATGAGTGAGGAATAATGACACAGGAACTACTCCGCTGTGAGCATGTAAGCAAGAGTTACTGGGACGGCAATCATGACCTGCAGGTACTACAAGACGTCAATCTAGCGCTGCATGACGGCGAACTGTTGGCGATTGTTGGCAGCTCAGGTTCAGGCAAAAGTACCTTACTGCACTGTATGGGGGGGCTTGATCAGCCGACGAGTGGCCAGATTTTCTTTCGCGGTCAAAACATCGCCAAATGGTCGCCACGGGCGTTGGCGGATTGGCGCAATCAACAGCTTGGGTTTATTTATCAATTTCATCATTTGTTGCCGGAATTTACGGCTCTTGAGAATGTTGCCATGCCCATGTTGATACAAGGCACGTCGGCGCAACAAGCGCGTGAGCGGGCGGCGGATTTGTTAGCTCGGGTCGGGCTGGCCGAGCGCGGCTCTCACCGACCTGCGGAACTATCCGGTGGTGAACGACAGCGGGTTGCGATCGCTCGAGCTTTAGCGAATAAGCCAGCACTGATTCTGGCTGATGAGCCAACCGGTAACCTCGACGATGAAAGCGCACAACAGGTGATGCAATTAATGCTGGATCTTAATGCTGAAATGCAAACCTGCTTTGTCATCGTCACGCACGACCAAGCATTGGCGGCGAGCCTGCCGCGACAAGTTAGCCTTCAGCAAGGTCAGTTACAACCGAATAAGGTAACCAAGTGATGCTAGCGCAATGGCGACTGGCTTGGTTGTTGGCGCGTCGTTTTCGACGTGGGCGAGAGCGTAGTCGGTTTCTTTCGTTTATCTCCGCCTCGTCAACTTTTGGTATTGCTTTGGGTTGTATGGTGTTCATTGTCGGCTTGAGTGTGATGAACGGCTTCGGCCAAGTGCTTGAGGAGCGTTTTTTGAAACTCGTGCCACATGTGGAGTTTCGTGCCGTTGAAGGCGCGCTCCAGTACCCAGAAATGATCCTCGATCTGGCGCATCAGCACCCCGAAGTTAAAGCGGCACGTGCCAGCATTAAAACGCAAGCATTGGTACAACAAGGTCGAGAGTTTATTGGCGTGCAAGTGAACGGCATTGATCCACGCCAGTCACAAGCAATTGCCGACTATATGTCAACTACGGCATGGCAACAGTTGGCAAGTGACAATACCGTGGTGCTCGGTAGAGGCTTAGCCACGCAGCTTGGCGTGGACAAGGGCGATTCGGTGCGTTTGGTGGTCGCTGCTGAACGTGGCTTTCAAGCGCCTAAACGGGTGAGCCTAAAGGTGGTCGGGATATTCCGTTTTGGCGGCCAAGTCGACCACCAAATGGCGTACGTTAATCTCGCAACAGCGCGTAATTTAATTGGCTTAGATGACGGCTATACGGGCATCGAGCTCGAGGTTACCGATCTCTTTGCTGCTGAACGCATTGCCAACGAGATTGGTTATCAACTGCGTGACTATGTTTATTTGGATCATTGGATGCGAGCGCAAGGTCACTTGTACCGTGACATTCAAATGGTGAGGATGGTGATGTTCTTAGTGCTGGTATTGGTCTTGGCCGTAGCTTGCTTCAATATCGTCTCAACCTTAGTCATGACAGTGCAAGAAAAGCGTCGTCATATTGGCATCCTGCGCACTATGGGGCTGCGCCGAGGCGGTTTGGTGAAGGTTTTTATGTTGCAAGGACTACAAAACGGCGCAGTTGGTGTTGTCTTGGGTGCGCTCGCTGGTGTTGCACTTAGTTTGGGGCTACCAAGCTTTTTGCAATTACTGGAAGCAATGAGTGGCAGCTCGATCCTCGCTAGCGATGTCTATTTTGTGGATAGTATTCCGGTGCTGATTCAGCTGTCGGACGTGGTGTTGGTGGCAGCAGTAGCGTTTTTGATGAGTCTCGTCGCAACGCTTTATCCCGCTTGGCAAGCTTCACGGGTTGAGGTGGTTGCCGCTATTTCCGCTTAAAGCGGTGGGCGCGAGCACGCCAAGCGCTGACTACCGATTGCCGCCAGAGTAAGCGAATCACAAAATAGCCGACAATACTCGCGAGGGTACCCAACACGAGACAACCAAGTAAGAAGGCTGGGCCGAGCGTACTAATGCTGTCACCAAGCCATTGCCACGACAACTCAAAGTGGAACGGTTGTGATGGCGCGCCAATAATCCATGTACCCACCAGATAACAGAAATAGAATAACGGCGGCATCGTGATGGGGTTAGATACCCAAACTAAAGCTACGGACAACGGTAGGTTAACGCGAAACGGGATGGCTAATGCCGCAGCCAGCACCATTTGAAAGGGCACTGGAATAAACGCACAGAATAAACCAATAGCAAAAGCACCTGAGGCAGAACGGCGGTTCAAATGCCAAAGGTTTGCATCGTGCAGTAATCTGCCGAAGATTTTTAAGCTACGACTGCTTTTAATGGCGTCATGATTCGGCATGATGCGCTGAAAAAACTTTCTCGGCATAATTCGCTGGCTCGTTACTTTACTGTTTTACCTAACACGGTTTCACTCAAAAAAATAAGGTACAACATCCATGGATCGGTGGTTGTGCGCATTTCTTGGCGGTTACGCCTTAAGCTTCTGCTTTCACCAGACGGCGAGTCTGGCTCTGCTGACACTGATTGCAGTGCTGGCCAGCATTTGTTTCGTGCTCGGTTATTGTACACGCCTTCAGAGCATTTTTTTAGGGTGCGTATTGTGCGGTATTCTATGGGGCGCTGGCAATGCTTATTTCGTTACCCAACAGCATGTTGCTAACGATTGGTTTCACGGAGAGATCGCGTTAACACTCGATATCGATACCATCACTGCTAGGCAAACTAACGCTTGGCGGATTACTGCCATCGTTAACGAAGCGCCCAATGAACTCTCGCTACCGCGACCAAAGCGCGTCCGTCTGCACTGGTATGACCCTCACGCCAACGGCGCACAACGTCTACCAAAAGCTGGGGAGCGATGGCGCATGGTCGTGCGGTTGAAGCCACCGCAGGGCACCCGCAATGAAGGCGGTATGCGCTACCACCGCCATTTATTGGGGCAGGGTATTCAAGCGCTCGGTACGATCCGCAGTGGTAGTCAACTCGTGCCAACGAGCAGTACAAGGCAACGCATCGTGGCGCGGCTCCAGCGTGCGCTTACCAATGTGCCGCAGGCAGGGGTGCTACTCGCGCTATTGGTTGGCGAGCGCTTCGCATTAAGTGCCGATGAATGGCAAGTCGTGCAACGTACTGGGTTGGCACATCTATTAGCAATTTCCGGTATGCATCTATCACTGGTTACCGGTTTTGTTTTTGCCCTAGCGTGGCACGTTTTAATGCGTTGGCCGCGAACACGTAGGCAACGCGAGCAGATGAATTTATGGCAGCTCACACCGTGGTTCGCATTACCAGTGGCGTTGCTATACGCATGGCTCGCAGGCTTTGCCATAGCCACGTTAAGAGCTTTGTTAATGCTGTTGGTGATTTGGTGGCACAAGGCTTATGCCTGTCGTGTTAGTTCGTTTCGTGTCGTATTGCGGGCCGTTATCGTTGTTATTTTGCTGCAACCGCTAGCACCTTTAAGCATGGGATTTTGGTTATCGGTAGGTGCAGTCGCTAGTATCTTTTTTATGAATTGGCGCTGGCTTCATTACCGTGGGCGAGCGGCAAAATTAAAAGCATTGTGGCGGTTTGAGTGGCTAATGACCTTGCTATTTGTGCCGGTAATGGCTGCCGCTTTTGGTGGCGTGGCCAGTGCCGCTGCGCTCACCAATTTAGTCGTGGTGCCATTGGTTAGCTTGTGGGTATTGCCAGTCGGCCTGATCGGACTCGTTTGTGCTACCGCAAACCAACTGGCATGGGGACAGTGGTGGCTGCAACTGGCGATCTGGCCATTAAGCAAACTATGGCCCTTTTTAAATCAACTGGCAGAGCAGCCTTGGCAGTGGCTTGCCGCCGTGCAGTTGCCGCCATGGCCGTGGTTGGTGGTTGGCGTCACGGTGATTATCGTTCCGATGCTCTGGCGCTGGCGCCTGCTTGGCGTTGCTGTGCTGACGTTGACTTATTTAGTTGTCCAAGCATTACCACCGAATTCGGCATTTCAGCTTCATGTATTGGATGTTGAACAGGGTAGCGCATTGGTTGTTGAACGCCAGGGGTATGCCATGCTTATTGACACTGGGGCAAGTTGGGATGGTTTTGGTTCGATGGCGGAACGCGTCATTGTGCCGTTTTTACAAGAGCGCCGATTACGACCTGAACTTGGTTTTATTACCCACACTGACCGTGATCACGAAGGTGGTTACAAGATACTGTCCGAACAGTACGCCGCGGTTCGCTGGTATGGTGGGCGGCACGGCGCACCCTGTTTAGCTGGGCAAGGTGGTATCTGGCGAGGGGTGACATGGCGTGTGTTGCATCCGCGCCACGCGGCGCAACGAGGTAATCATAGTAATAATGATTCGTGCGTCATCGTGTTACGGCTGGGGCAAGTAAAAGTACTGGTGACCGGCGATATTGAAAAGCATAGTGAACGAAAGCTGCTGGCCGAACTTGCGCCGGTGCAAGCTGATCTATTGGTGATACCTCACCATGGTAGTAAAAGCTCGTCAGAAAGTTATTTTGTGCGCCACGTAAAGCCCGGTGCAGCGCTGTTAAGTCGGGGCCGCAACTCAGCCTACGGGCATCCACACCGCGAAGTAATGGCCACCTATCAAGCACTAAGAATTCCGGTTATTGATACCGCTCATGGCGGGCAGATAACGGTGCACAGTGATGGCGTGCACTGGTCACTCGAGCAACCACTCTCGGCTGCTTTAGGTTATTGGTTTGATGTGGAAACTAGCCAGTAACAGCAGAAAACGGTTAGAATGACCGAACGATTTATCACTAGAAGCAATTGCATGAGTGCAGAGACAGTAAAACAAAAAACCTTCCGCCGCCTGCTGGGTTACATCAAACCCTATCGAGCGGCGTTCTTCTTTTCGATTTTTGGCATGATCGGCTACGCTGCGGTCGACACGTTTTTTCTCTCACAAATTCAGACGTTGATCGATGACGGCTTGACTGAAAGCGACCCTAAAATACTGCTCTACGGTGCTATTTTTGTGCCCGTCATTTTTATTTTGCGCGGATTGTTTAATTTTATTTCGACCTATTTTCTTAATTGGGTGGGCTTCCGCGTTGTTACGTCGTTGCGTCAACAGTTGTTTGATCACTTAGTAAAGCTGCCCGTCGCTTTTCATGATCGGCATTCGACCGGGGACTTACTTTCCAAATTAACCTACACCACACAGCAGGTAGCAGAGGCAAGCAGCCGCGCGGTCATCGTACTTATTCGTGAAGGCGCTTACGTTATCGGTTTGCTGGCGTTGATGTTTTACCACAGTTGGCTTTTGTCACTGGTATTCCTGCTGATTGGACCGTTGATTGCAAAAATTGTCTCCGTTGTCTCCAAACGTTTCCGCAAGGTGTCGAATCGAAT
Source organism: Pseudidiomarina sp. CB1 (assembly GCF_024752025.1). Taxonomy (GTDB): domain Bacteria; phylum Pseudomonadota; class Gammaproteobacteria; order Enterobacterales; family Alteromonadaceae; genus Pseudidiomarina. The sequence goes on from NZ_JANTPU010000001.1 coordinate 273,473, forward strand.
CCAAAATGCGATGGGTGACGTGACGACTACCGCTGAACAGATGTTGAATGGCCACAAAGTCGTGGTGATGTATGAGGGCCAGAAGCGCGAATCAAAACGCTTTGAAAAAGTGACCGATTTCACTCGTAATCAACACATGAAGCTGATCAACGCGCAAACCTTGAGTACCTCGGTGATTCAGCTGATAGCTTCGTTCAGTTTGTCGATGGTGTTGGTGTTAGCAAGTTATCCAGAAATGCTTGAACAGCTTACCGCCGGTGCGTTTACCACCATGTTGACAGCGATGATTATGCTGTTGCGACCATTAAAGCAACTGACGACGGTGAATAGTGATTTTCAGCGCGGGATTGCGGCGGCGCAAAGTATCTTTAGTATTCTGGATGAAAAAGCAGAGAATGATTCCGGTAAAAAGCAGCTTGATCGGGCGCAGGGCGACATTCGCTTTGAGCATGTGACTTTTAGTTACGATGATACCGACTCACCAGCTTTGAACGATGTTAGTTTTCATGTCGCACCTGGTAAAACGTTGGCATTGGTTGGCCGTTCGGGAAGCGGTAAATCGACCATTTCGAATTTGCTGGCGCGCTTTTATACGCCGCAAGATGGCGTGATTAAGCTCGATGGCGTGGACATTTACGACTACAAGCTTAAGTCATTGCGGCGGCAGTTCGCATTGGTCTCGCAACATGTAACCTTGTTCAATGACAGTATCGCGAACAACATCGCCTATGGTGCGCGTGGTGAAGTGTCGGCCGAGCGTTTACGCGAAGTTGCTGAACTGGCTTATGTGACTGAATTTACTGATAACCTGCCCAACGGCTTAGATACGATGGTCGGTGAAAATGGCGTTATGCTTTCTGGTGGACAGCGGCAACGTATTGCGATTGCGCGTGCTTTATTACGCGACGCGCCGATTTTAATTCTTGATGAAGCAACGTCAGCCTTAGACACTGAGTCTGAACGTCACATTCAAACTGCGCTGCAGAATTTACAGAAAGACCGTACCTCGATTGTTATTGCCCATCGCCTGTCGACGATTGAAAAAGCCGACGAAATTTTAGTACTAGAAGATGGCGGCGTGGTCGAGCGCGGGAGCCATCAAGAACTGCTGGAGCAGGAGGGGGCTTACTATCAGCTCTATAGCTTGCAATTTAGCGGTGAGCTTGGCTGATGTCGCTAAGTGACGCTTGGTATCGCCCGCAGGTTCGTTGGTGGCTTTGGTTATTACTGCCGCTGCATGCGTTATTTGTGCTCGTGAGTCGCTGGCGGCGTAGTGTGGCGCTGGCAAATCCACCGAAGCCGCTGCCGGTACCGGTGATTGTAGTTGGTAATATTAGTGTAGGTGGTACGGGCAAGACGCCAATGACGTTAGCGCTGGTTGAGCATTTACAAGCGCAGGGCGAACATCCTGCCATCGTGTCACGCGGGTACGGCGGAAAAGGTCCGTTTCCGCTAATGGTTACTGCCACCACCTCAGCTCGGGCCTGCGGCGACGAACCTCTATTATTAGCGCGCCGAGCACAGGTGCCAGTGGTTGTAGCGCCGAATCGGATGGCCGCAGCTGAGCACGTCCTGGCCCATGCGCCAACAACTACGGTGATTATTAGCGACGATGGCTTGCAACATTATCGTTTGCCACGCCAGTTCGAAATCGCTGTGGTGGATGGTGAACGCGGACTTGGTAATGGCTGGTGTTTACCGATTGGACCTTTGCGCGAAAACGCTAAACGCTTAGCAAGCGTTGATGCCGTGGTTGTCAATGGCGAACTCAACGCGTTTGTAGCGCAGCAAATACCACCTGCAGCGCAGTGTTTTACCATGCAGTTGCAAAGCCACGGTTGGCGCCACGTGCGTGACGATAGCCCTTGTGACAAATTACCGATAGGACGCACCGTTGCGCTTGCCGGCATCGGTCATCCACAACGTTTTTTTGCGACAGTCAAAGCGCTGGAACCGCGCGCATTTGACTGTAAGGCGTACCCAGACCATTATGCTTTTCAGCGTCAGGATGCTGAGCAATTGCAAAACTACGAGGTCATTTTGATGACGGAAAAAGACGCGATGAAATGGCGCTCGTTGGCCCCCGAAAATGGCTATTATTTACCGATAGCTGCACAGCTCGACGAGGTCTTTTGGCAACGAATCGACACGGAACTAAAGAGGTTTAAGCATGGCTCTTGATGAACGCACGCTAGCGCTCTTGGCATGCCCTTTGTGCAAGGGGCGTTTGGTGTGGAACGCCGCGACGTCAGAGCTTATCTGCCGTGGCGATCGTCTTGCTTACCCTGTTCGTGATGACATTCCTTATTTACTGCGTAGTGAAGCGCGTGAGTTAAGCGCTGCTGACTTGGAGCAACTGCCCAAATGAGTTTTACTGTAATTATTCCAGCACGTTATGCCTCAACCCGCTTGCCGGGTAAGCCGTTGGCGATGATTGGCAATAAATCCATGATCCAAAGGGTCTATGAACGGTCGGCTGCAGCTGGCGCCGCCGAAGTGATTGTTGCCACTGACGATCAACGCATTGTCGACGCCGTAGAAGCCTTTGGCGGACGAGCAATGCTCACAGCTAGCCATCACCAGTCTGGGACTGAACGCATTGCCGAGGTGATTGATTATTTAGCCATTGCCGATGATCAAGTGGTGGTTAATGTGCAAGGTGATGAGCCGTTTATACCGCCCGAGATCATTCGCCAAGTGGCCGATAACCTAATGAACCAGCGTGCTGCGCAGATGGCGACGTTAGCGGTTCCAATTACCAATTTAGAAGAAGTAAAGAACCCGAACGCAGTGAAAGTGGTTACCGATGCGAATGGATATGCATTGTACTTTTCACGTGCCCCGATTCCTTATGAACGCGACGCGTTAAACCATGACAGGTTGGGTGACCAGGCCGCATATATGCGTCATATTGGCATTTATGCGTATCGCGCGGGATTTGTTTGGCGTTACGTGGAATGGGACCCAAGTCCATTAGAAACCATTGAATCCTTGGAGCAATTACGGGTGTTGTGGTACGGCGAACGTATTCATGTGGCCGAGGCTATTGCCAATCCGCCGGCTGGCATTGATACGCCAGCCGACTTAGATCGGGCAAATCAGCAATTACTTGAGTAACTTGACCCCATCGACGGTGTTTACGGCACGCGCTTTGAGTGCGTGCCAGCGCTCGCGCCACCACAGCAATCGTGCGTACACGTAAGGTACCAGAAATAGGCTAGTGATGGTCGATAGCAGCAGGCCGCCGATAATGGCAATTGCCATCGGCGCATACGGCGGACCATCACCACCGATTTGCGTGGTACCGAAAGCGAGAGGTACCAAACCCAATACGGTGGTGGCGACAGTCATCAAAATCGGTCTTAGGCGACTGACACTTCCTTCAATAACCGCTTCTTCTAACGTATGTCCGGCTGCCAGCAACTGATTAATACGGTCGACGAGCACAATGCCGTTGTTCACCACGATCCCCATCAAGATCAGGATGCCAATCATGGCCATGATGTCCATGCTCTGACCGGTCAACATCAGCGCCCAGAATACGCCGACAATCGAGAATAACAGTGACGTGATCACCGAGGTTGGCAACAATACCGACTCAAATAGTGCAGCCATAACGATATAAATCATGACGACGGCTAACAAGGTGTTGGTGAGCATGACGTTCTCAGCTTCTTGTTGACGCTGAAAACTACCGTCAAGTGACCATGTGTAGCCATCGGGGAGACTAACTTTATCGAGCAGTGTGGTAATTTGTTCCCGCGCTTGGTCAAGGGTTAACTCATCACTGTTGAGGTTGGCCTGAATCGCGAGTGAAGTGCGGCGATCGAGACGGCGTATGGCGCCTAACCGCGGTTCAATGCGAAAATCAGCAACCGCAGCTAACGGAACCGTACGCCCATCGACCTGGCTAATGGGTAAGTTTTGCAAAGCTTCAAGCGAGGTTTCAAGATCTTTGTCAAAGGCGATACGTAAGGGTACCTCGCCATTAGGGTCGCCACGGAACGAGCGGAGACGGTTACCGCGCAAGGCGGTAGCGATCTGTTGGGCGACCGCTCCCGAACTTAGTCCCAGATTGTGGGCACGTTCACGATCGATAGTAACGAGGTATTCGAATTGACCTGCGTCCGTTTCACTGCGTAAATCGTTAAGCCCCTCGATCGAGGCTAATAACGGAATAAAGCGTGCGCTTAAGTCTTGCAGTACCTCGGTAGACTGGCCGTTCAAGGTAATGCGAACACCTTCACCGCCGCCACCCCAGCCAAACTGCGGTTCGCTGCGCAGCATTTTGGGAAATTGCTCGCGCATTTTGGCCATCAATTCGCTCATTTTTACCGGTCGATCAGGTTTCATCAATAAAGTAGAAATCGCGTAGTTTGGCGTGTAATAGCTATAAACCGCATCAATGTAGAAGTCGTCTTGGTTGGCGTAAAGAAACTCCTCCATACGCGCGACCTCAGCTTCAACTTCGGCTAAGCTGTATTGTTGGTGCAGATTATAGTTGAGGAATAAACGATCGTTAAAGCCCTCATCTTGTTGGTCACCAGAAACCGCACCGAGTGGAATCACAATACTGGCGAGAATGAGGACCGCAAACAAGCCAGTCCAACGCGGATGACGCCAGCTCCATTGCAGTGCCTTGCGATAACGCGAAGGCCGTTGTTGCGGCTTTTTACTACCCATCACTTTGGTCAGTTTGCTCGCCAATAATGGGATCAGGGTTTGTGCGATTAGTAACGATGCTAATAGTGATAAACAAATCGCTATCGCCGTGTGTTCTAAGAAAATCGTAATGTCGATTTTCTTACCAAAAATATTGGGCAAGAAGACTATTGCTGTGGTCAAGGTGCCCGCCAGTACCGCCAGCGATACATTGCCAACACCTTGCAGTGTTGCTTGCTCAGCTTTAAGGCCTTGCTCGACTTCGTATTGAATGCTTTCGGTGATAACGACGGCGTTATCAACCAGCATACCTATTGCCAGCATCAAGCCCATGAGTGACAGCACGTTGAGCGAGTAACCAAGAAAGTACATACCGCCTAAAGCGATACAGATGGCAATCGGCACCGAGAGAACGACAACCAACGTGGTGACAATGTTGCGCAAGAATAAGAATAAGACAATAAACGATAAACCAGCACCGATGAGGCCTGCAATTAACAAGTCATGTAACGAAGTTTTGACGCTTTTTGCAGTATCATCCATCACGAACAAGTTAATGCCGTTGAATTGTGGATCGTTACGAATTTCTTCGACCACCGCGCGGACGCGGTCCGATACATCCACCAAATTCTGTGACGACTCTTTAAAAACGTCCATGCCAATTGCATAGACCTGGTCGAGGTGGCGACCGTCGGTCTTGCGTGGCATTTCGCGCTGCACTGTCGCAACGTCGCCCAGCTTCAACTGGGCTGTGATGGGAAACTGACGAATTTCATATTCCGACTGAAACTCACCGACTGGATTGACTAAAATACGCTCGTCGTCATTCTCGATGTAACCCGCAGTGAGCGAAAAGTTAGCCGCTCGCAAGCGCGAGGCAATATCAGCTGCCGATAGGCGATGTTGGAGCAATCGCGCTTGGTTTAAACGAATCACAATTTGTTGCTTTTCGACGCCATAGAGGGTCACTTGCGACACGCCTTCAACGCGCTCAATCGGGCGGCGCAGGCTGCGGTCTAACAGGTCATAAGCATTGTTGAGATCGCGCTGACTCGAAATCCGCAATTGAAATACCGGCATATCTTCAGTATTAAATTGCATGACTTGAATGCGCTCAACGTCATCCGGTAGTAAGTGTTTTATACCATCAACTTTTTCCCGCGCTTCAATGCTCTTGGCATTGACGTCCTCGCCCCATTCGAACTGCAATACCACTTGGGCATTGTCGCCTGTTGAGAACGATCGCATGCGCTTGATGTTGGTAATGGTTGCCAATGCTTCTTCGAGCGGCCGAGTTATCAGCCGCTCAACCTCTGCAGGTGTCGAGTTAGGGTAGGGCACGGTAACCACCATTTCTGGGATTTCGATACCCGGAAACTTTTCCAGCGGCAACAAGCGTGAACTAATCGCACCTAGCAGCAACATCGACAAGAACAACATACAAATAGTGACTGGGCGGCGCAGTGCAAGCCGTGCCAAGCTCGCACCGATTTCTGCTGCGGTCATGATTGCGCCTCCTCTGCTGACACGGCCTTGACATTCTTGCGATCCACTAACAAATACAAGCATGGAATAAAGAGTAAGGTCAGTAGCGTAGAAAAGAGCAGTCCGGCAATAACACTAATCGCCATTGGGGCGCGGATCTCGGCACCTTCACCAAGCCCCAACGCTAATGGCAGCAGGCCGAGCACCGTGGTAAACATGGTCATAAGAATGGGCCGCAAGCGCTGCTGCGCTGCTTGAGATACGGCATCGTAACGACTAGCGCCTTGTTCTCGTAGCTGGTTGATACGATCCACCAAAACAATCGCATTATTGACCACAATGCCCGCAAGCATGATGAGACCAATGAAAACAATCACACTCAGCTCGGTATTCAGCAAATACAAGCCTAATACTGAACCCGCGCCGGCTAGAGGCACACTGAAGAGTATGAAAAACGGATGCAGTAATGACTCAAACTGCGACGCCATAATCAAATAAACCAAGAACACAGCCAGCATTAAAGCCATTTGCAGTGACTTAAATGACTGTTGCATTTCTTCGTTTTGACCAGCGATGCGAGCTTCAACAGTGAGCGGAAGTTGCGTTTCGGCGAGGACCTTTTCGGCAGCTTGCACGGCTGCTCCCAAGTCGCCAAAGGCAAGATTCGCGTTCACAATAGCAGTACGTTCTTGATCCAAGCGAGTGATTTCGCTTGGTCCCATGATTTGCTGAATGTCAGCTACCGCCTGTAATGGAATTTCGCGTGCTGCACCTGGATTAATCACCATGAGTTGCAAGTCGCGTAACGAGTCACGGTCTTGTTCTTGGCTGCGCACCAAGATATCAATTTTGCGATCTTCGAGGCTGAACTGGGTTGCCACACGACCACCAATCTTTGTCGCTAGCAATTCCGAAACTGTGGCACTCGTTAGGCCGTATTGAGCCAAACGCGCATGGTCGAAGAAGATCGCGATTTCCGGTTGACCGTCCGACATATTGGTACGGATATCCGTGAAGCGATTATCTTCAGCCAAAGCAGCGGCAACGGTGTCAGCAGCTTGCTGCAATAGTTCAATATCATAGCCAGTAATCTCAATGGCCATTGGGCTACTAAAACTAAACAGCTCTGGACGACCGAGTTTGACACTGACGCCAGGGATACGTTGTACGTAGTCACGCAAGTAGTTTTGCACGCGCTCTTCGGCGAAAACATCACTGGCATCCTTCATGACGACGTTAAAACGACCCCACTGGTTACCGTTTTGTCCTGGCGAGGCGTTGAGCAAGCTACCTGTACCAGCAATGCTGTAGGCTTTCTCAACACTTTGCGCAAGCTCAGTGTTGCCTTCGAGGTGCTGAGCGAGTTTGGTCAAAACAGCGTCGGTTTCGTCGATGGTCGTACCGGGTTGTAATTCGATTTCAACGTAGAACTCGCCTTGTGCCATGCTGGGTAAGAGGCTTACCGGCAACTGCGGAAGTAGTGCATAACAGCTGGCAGCGACCAACACAATCACCGCCAGCGTGGCTTTGGCATTGGCAAGTGCTTTAGCAAGTAGCTTTTGGTATGCCGCAGCCAGATGTTGATAGCTCCAATCGAAGCTGCGCAGCATGGGCCGTACGGCCACACCCAGCAACTTTGCAAGGCCACGCCATAGTGCGACGAGCACTGTTGCAATAGCTAATGGCAGCCAGCGGAACACCAAGAATAATGGCGTCATAACCCAAAAACGCCAGCCTTGGCGCTGCTGCGCGGGGGCAAAGTGCTGTTTTGCGGTAATTGCTGCATCAGCACTCTTTTGCTTGGCCGATAACATTGGAATAAGGGTAAGTGCGACCAATAATGAGGCTAACAACGAGAAGGTTACGGTCAATGCTTGGTCAGCAAAGAGTTGGCCAGCAAGGCCTTCGACGAACACCAACGGGAAGAATACGGCCATGGTCGTTAGCGTCGAGGCGATGATGGCGCCGGTTACTTCACTGGTGCCTTTTTCGGCGGCGGTGGCAACGTCGGTTTCTTCATTATGGCGAGCGATATTTTCGAGCACCACAATGGCGTTATCAACGAGCATGCCTACAGCTAAAGCGATACCGCCCAGTGACATCATATTTAGCGAAATGTGATAGCCATGCATGAGGTTGAAGGTCGCAATAATCGATACCGGAATTGCCATCGAAATAATGACCGTCGGCCATAGTCGCTGCAAGAACAAGTAGATAATCACCATGGCTAACAAACCACCAAAAATCGCCGCGTCACGCACTTCTGCAATGGCCGCTTGGATGAATACAGCTTGGTCAGAAATAGGCGTAACTTGGTACTGGTTCGGCACCACGTCGCGTTCTTGTAAATAGGCTAAGTGGCTTTGAATGGCTTTCGAAACTTGAACGGTATTGGCGTCGCCTTCTTTATACAGTGAAACTTCGACAGCTTCGCGACCTGCAATGCGGCTAATCGAGTCTCGCTCTTTATAGCTCTTGCTAACATCTGCAATGTCGCGCAAGAGAATAGGGCGGTCGTTGCGGGTTGCAATGTAAATGCTGCGGATGTCATCTAAATCTTCAAATTGGTTTAGCGTGCGAACCAAGTATTCTGCGCGCTGCGCTTCTAAGCGACCACCTGACAAATTAATATTTTCTTCCTTGAGCCGTTGCATAATCAGGCTCATTGGAATTTGCAGTTGGGTAGCCTGCTGCTCATTGACGAGCACTTGAATTTCGTCTTCGAGGCCGCCACCAAGGCGAACAGAAGCAACACCTTCAACGGCTTCAAGATGGCGTTTTAGTTCTTCCTCGGCAAAGGTACGTAAGCGCTTGAGTTCATCAACGTTAGGGTCGCTGATATCCGCATAACCTAATGCTAAACGGAAAATAGGCTCTTCCGCGGGATTAAAGCGCAGTAGCGTTGGTTTTTCGAGATCCAAAGGCAACGGCACTAGGTCCATTTTCTCGCGGACATCAAGACTGGCCATGTCCATGTTACTGCCCCAGGCAAACTCGAGCAGCACATCACTTTGCCCTGCACGCGAGATTGACTCTATTCGGCGCACGCCTTTTACGGTGCCGAGGGCTTCTTCAATGGGCTTGCTTACTAACTGTTCTACTTCACCAGGAGCACCGCCGGGGTAGTCGGTGCGCACGGTAAGTGTTGGGTAAGAAAGATCAGGCAGCAAAGTGACTGGAATCCGGCCTAACGAGACCATGCCAAACAGCAATACTGCGAGGGTAAACATGGCGACCGTGACCGGTCGCCGTACTGCTAATTTGGCTAGACTCATGATTGTTGCTCGCTCTTGATAGTATCGATAACTTCTACCAAGGCGGCATCTTTAAGATTGGCTTGACCACTAACGACCAACTGCTCACCAGCTTCTATACCGTCGAGAATCTCAACATGGGTTTCGTCTTCAAAGCCAACCACTACGTCAACTTTGTGCGCAACGCCTTCGGCATCAACGGTAAAGACACTGTGTTTGCCGTCAAGGCTTTGCACTGCATAGCGGGGGACAGTTACAGCGTCATTGTGCGTCGCATAATGTAATTTTACATGGGCAAACATACCCGCTTTTAGCGCGCTGTCAGGATTGGCAACACTCAAAACAACTTTGAATGTTCCAGACTGGGTGTCGACCACAGGACTGATGCGGTCAACCTTAGCCATTAAGGTTTTGCCGGGCATCGCACTGACTTGTAGTTCTGCAGTTTGGCCAACTTCGATGAATTGCAGTTCGCGCTCTGGCAGGTATACATTACCTTGCAGCTCATCTAGTGCGACGATATGAAACAACTTTTGCGGTTGATATTGGCTTATCATGTTGCCGGTCTTCGCATAACGTGCGGCGATGAAACCCGAAATAGGCGCACGAATTTCAGTTTCTGCCAAATTGAGTGCTGCCATATCGTAGCGTGCTTGTAGAGTATCTGCTTGAAAGCGGAGTTTGTCATAAGCATCGGCACTTATCATGTCACGCTCGGCCATGTCTTTTACGCGCTTCAGTTCTTGCTGGATGCTGTTCAGCTCAGCCTTGGCTTGCGCTACCTGAATACGGTATTCATCATCGCGTAGGTTTGCGAGCAGCTGACCTTTTTCAACCCAATCGCCTTCTTCAACAAGAATTTCTTCAACAATGCCATTAGCCTTGCTGATGATGTCGGTCTCTTCACGAGCCTCAAGGGTTGCAGTGGTGCGGAAACTCGAAGTGATGGCTTGGCGTTCGACCACTTCGGTGGCAACAGGGATGCGTACCACCACCTGTTCTTCCGCTTTTGTTTGATTTGAGGCGCCGGCCTGACCGCAACCGTTTAGCAACAGACTTGAAGTCAGAATTAAAGCAGTCAAGCCGGCAAAGCTTGCTTTGTGTTTGAGGCTACTGCCTGCAATAAAACTCATGTGAATTACCCCCGTTGTTCGCTATTTGCTGTTCGTTGTTCGATGTTGGTAGCCCGTACTTCTAGTACGGGTCAAACCTGCCAACGCAACGAATGCAAGTTAAGACGTTTGTTTCTTTGGTAAGGTTTATGCAGGTTGCGTGCCAACTAGTAAATAATTCCTAGTAAAACCCTAGAGTTATCGATTTTATTGGCTTGCAGAGGATCGTTTTGTTCGCGATTCATTTAGGTCGAAGAGAAAATAGGCACAAAAAAAAGCACGCCGTGGCGTGCTTTTTACTAAACCTTAGCGAATTTCGCTAATTCGGCGCTAGTGTTAACGCTTAATAGGTGTGAAGTCACGTTTCGCCTCACCAGTGTAAAGCTGACGTGGACGACCGATTTTCTGGTTCGCTTCACCCATCATTTCATGCCAGTGTGAAATCCAGCCAACGGTACGTGATAAAGCAAAGATCACGGTAAACATGTTGGTCGGAATGCCAATGGCTTTCAGAATGATACCTGAATAGAAATCGACGTTCGGATACAGTTTCTTCTCAACGAAGTACGGGTCTTCTAACGCAATGCGTTCAAGTTCCATCGCCACGTCAAGCAACGGATCGTCAATGTTCAACTCTTTGAGTACTTCGTGTGCACTTTCACGCATAACAGTCGCACGCGGGTCAAAGTTTTTGTAAACACGGTGACCAAACCCCATCAGACGGAACGGGTCGTTCTTGTCTTTCGCTTTTTCGATGTACTTAGGAATGTTGTCGACCGAGCCGATTTCTTTCAACATGCGCAAACAAGCTTCGTTCGCGCCGCCATGGGCAGGTCCCCAAAGTGATGCAACACCCGCTGCAATACACGCATATGGGTTCGCGCCCGATGAACCTGCCAAACGAACCGTAGACGTTGAAGCATTCTGCTCATGATCAGCGTGCAACGTGAAAATACGGTCCATCGCTTTGGCGATGATAGGGTTCACTTTGTAATCTTCAGCCGGAACAGAGAACATCATATTTAAGAAGTTTTCTGAGTACGACAGATCGTTTTGTGGATAAACAAATGGCTGACCAATGCTAAATTTATAAGCCATGGCAGCAATGGTAGGCATTTTCGCAATTAAGCGGTACGCACTACGTAAACGTTGTTTTTCATCATGGATATCAAGATCATCATGATAAAAAGAAGAGAGGGCACCGGTAACCGCACAGAGCATCGCCATTGGATGCGCGTCACGACGGAAACCATTAAAGAAATTGTGTAAACCTTGATGCACCATAGTGTGCTTGGTGATCGTGGCTTTAAAATTATCATATTGCTCAGCTGTAGGAGCTTCACCGTGGAGCAGCATGTAACATACTTCGAGATAATCCGCTTGCGTAGCGAGCTGATCAATCGGATATCCGCGGTGCAGAAGGATGCCGTTTTCACCATCAATGTAGGTGATCTTTGATTCACATGAACCCGTTGCTAGAAAGCCTGGGTCGAAAGTGAAGAACCCGTGTTTTCCAAGAGTACGCACGTCAACTACATCATAGCCGGCTGTACCAGATAACACTGGTAATTCAATGGATTGGCCGTCAATCTGCAGGGTGGCTTTACGATCAGCCATAAGGAAATCTCCTTGTTTTAATCTGCTTCATCACTAAAAAAGAGCGCTAGAATTTACTTGATCTTAACCGCCATTGTCAATTCAAACGGCTGTTTAGTTCTGGGCAAAACCCCGATCAGCGTCAAGTAAAAGTGTCATTGTTACGCATCAGTATGGCATTTGGATGACAAAGTTGCGCGCTTTCGTCAATTCACTCGAAACGGTTATACGTTGGATCGTAACTTCTGTGTATACGACTAAGGTAGGGTTGCGACAAGAGCTGATTTCTTGTCTGTTGATCTAAAGCGAAAAAAATCACGTTTTTCTTGGAAAGTCGGCGCTAGAGAATTGTAATTCATTGCTATGGCTTATATACTTTGGCGGCGATCTCACAGGGTCCTCTTACCGTATACTTTACAGTAATCCTAACAAGTAACAGGGCGAGGATGTTTGAAGTTCCGAGCATGTTAACAATGCTTTTCTGAAAGGCACAACAATCGTGAAAAAACAAAGACCTGTAAATTTAGACCTTACAACTATTAGTCTCCCCGCTGCGGGACTTAGTTCCATCTTGCACCGTGTTTCTGGCGTGATCATGTTGATCTCGATTGGTTTATTGGTGTGGGCATTGGCAACTTCACTGCAATCAGCCGAGGGCTTTGCAATGGTGCACGACCTGTTCACCAGCTTCATTGCTAAGTTTATCGCCTGGGGTATTTTAACTGCACTTGGTTATCACTTGCTGGCTGGCGTACGCCATATGTTTATGGATATGGGCTACTTTGAAGAGCTCAACTCTGGCCGTATCAGTGCGTACATCGTATTTGTACTCGCTATCGTACTTTCAGCTTTAGCAGGGGTGTGGTTATGGTAAAAGTAGCTTCAACATTTGGCCGTAGCGGAACCCATGACTTTATCCTGCTACGCGCATCAGCCATCATCATGGCTTTGTACGCCATCTTCATGGTGAGCTTCTTGGTTTCAGCAGAAACTGTGAACTATGCCGTGTGGACAAACTTGTTCGCAAACTTAGGTATGAAGATCTTCACTATGTTGGCGTTAACCTCAGTTCTTATCCACGGCTGGATTGGTATCTGGCAGGTATTGACTGATTACGTCAAAAATTCTGGCTTACGAGCTTTCATTCAATTCGTTGTAAGTGTTGCACTTATCGTGTACTGGCTGGCTGGCCTACTCGTAGTGTGGCCTGTGGAGGGTGTGTAAGTGAGCGTACAAACTCTTGAATTTGATGCAGTAGTCATTGGTGCCGGCGGCGCAGGTATGCGCGCAGCACTACAAATTTCTCAGTCAGGCATGACCTGTGCACTGATGTCGAAAGTTTTCCCAACGCGTTCGCACACCGTATCTGCGCAAGGTGGTATCACCGTTGCATTGGGTAACGCGCACGAAGATAACTGGGAATGGCACATGTTCGATACCGTGAAAGGTTCGGACTACATCGGTGACCAAGACGCTATCGAGTACATGTGCAAAACCGGTCCAGAAGCGATTTTGGAACTGGAAAACATGGGCTTGCCATTCTCACGTTTTGAGAACGGTAAAGTTTATCAGCGTCCATTCGGTGGTCAGTCGAAATCATTTGGTGGCGAACAAGCCGCGCGTACAGCTGCAGCAGCGGACCGTACAGGCCACGCATTGTTGCACTTGTTGTACCAGCAAAACGTCAAGAACAAGACCACCGTATTCTCGGAGTGGTACGCGCTTGACCTTGTGAAGAACCAAGACGGTGCAGTGGTTGGTGTAACGACCCTGAACATCGAAACCGGTGAAATCTTCTACGTAAAAGCCAAAGCCGTAGTGCTTGCAACGGGTGGTGCAGGCCGTATCTACGCCTCAACTACCAACGCTCACATCAACACTGGTGACGGCGTTGGCATGGCGTTGCGTGCAGGGGTTCCGGTGCAAGATATGGAAATGTGGCAGTTCCACCCAACCGGTATTGCCGGTGCAGGTACCTTGGTAACCGAGGGTTGCCGTGGTGAAGGTGGTTATCTGTTGAACAAAGACGGTGAGCGCTTTATGGAGCGCTACGCACCGAATGCCAAAGACTTAGCATCGCGTGACGTTGTTGCACGCTCAATGATGACTGAAATCCGCGAAGGCCGCGGCTGTGATGGTCCTTTAGGTCCACACTTGAAACTGAAGCTTGATCACTTGGGGCGTGAAGTTCTCGAGAGTCGCTTGCCAGGCGTGTGTGACTTGGCGAAAACCTTCGCTCACGTTGATCCAGCGGAAGAGCCAATTCCAGTTATCCCAACTTGTCACTACATGATGGGCGGTATCCCAACTGACGTGAACGGCCAAGCATTACAAATCGATGCCGACGGTAAAACGTCGCCGATTCAAGGCTTGTTCGCTTGTGGTGAAATCGCTTGTGTATCTGTGCACGGTGCGAACCGCTTGGGCGGTAACTCACTACTTGATTTGGTGGTGTTCGGTCGTGCGACAGGCTTGCACTTGGGCGATGCTTTGGCAGCCAATACCGAAGCACGTGAAGCAAGTCAAAGCGACATCGACGCAGCTTTAGCGCGCGTTAACCGTTGGGAAAGCAATAAAGACGGTGAAGACCCAGTACAAATTAAGAAAGACTTGCAGAAGTGTATGCAGTTGAACTTCTCGGTCTTCCGTGAAGGCGAAGCGATGAAAGAAGGCTTGGCGGAGCTTAAAGAAATCCGTGAGCGCTTGAAGAACGCGCGTCTTGATGACACCAGTGCTGAGTTCAACACCCAGCGTATCGAGTGCTTAGAACTTGATAACCTGATGGAAACCGCTTATTCAACAGCTGTTTCTGCGAACTTCCGTACGGAAAGCCGTGGCGCACACAGCCGTGCTGACTACCCAGATCGTGATGACGAAAACTGGTTGGTACACAGTGTTTATCGTCCGGAAACGGAAGAGATGCTGAAGCGCGAAGTGAACATGCAGCCGAAGCTACGTGAAGCATTCCCGCCAAAAGCGCGGACTTACTAAGGTTAGGTGACAACGATGAAGAAGTTGAGTATTTCAGTTTATCGTTACAACCCGGATGTTGATAACGCACCTTATATGAAGGATTACACCCTCGAAATCGAGGATAATCAGGACATGATGGTGCTGGACTTGCTGTTAAAATTGAAAGAGCAAGATCCAACGTTAGCATTCCGTCGCTCATGCCGTGAGGGTGTGTGTGGTTCTGACGGTTTGAACATGAACGGTAAGAATGGTTTGGCTTGTATCACGCCAATGTCTGCGTTGAAAGGCAGCAAAATCGTGATTCGTCCACTGCCTGGTTTACCCGTCATTCGTGATTTGATTGTAGACATGACGCAGTTCTACAAGCAGTACGAAAAGATCAAACCGTACTTGATTAATGACGACAAAACGCCGCCAGCGCGTGAGCGTCTGCAATCGCCTGAAGAGCGAGCCAAATTGGACGGTTTGTACGAGTGTATTCTTTGTGCTTGCTGTTCGACGTCGTGCCCATCGTTCTGGTGGAACCCGGACAAATTCATCGGCCCTGCCGGTTTGTTGCACGCTTATCGTTTCTTAATTGATAGTCGTGACACCGCTACCGAAGAGCGCCTTGATGACTTAGACGACGCATTTAGTGTTTTCCGTTGTCACGGCATCATGAACTGCGTGAACGTTTGCCCGAAAGGTTTGAACCCAACAAAGGCTATTGGACACATCAAATCCATGCTATTAAGTCGCGCGATTTAATACTATCGCGTTGATTTGCTATAGTAATGGCCGAGCTGTATCGAAATAGCCATCCAGCTTGGATGGCTATTTTTTTATAAAACGAGTGTGAAGGAACAGCGATGCAAGATGGCGTAATGCAAGCCTGGCTTGAATCCTCCCACCTAGCTGGTGGTAACATGGCGTACGTTGAGGAACTCTTTGAGTTATACCTCGACGATCCGACTGCTGTTGGTGATGAATGGCGAAGTTTCTTCGACCAGTTGCCGCGTGAAGGTAGCGGCCATGACACCAAGCACAGTGAAATTCGTGAGCAATTCCGTACCCTTGCTAAGAACAAGTTAAAGCAATCGGGTACTGTCGTTGCAGGTGCCCCTGATCAGAAACAAGTACGCGTACTGCAACTGATCAATGCCTACCGATTCCGTGGTCATCAACACGCGAACCTTGATCCGCTCGATTTATGGAAGCAGGAACAGGTTCCGGATTTATCACTTGAGCACCACGAGCTCTCGAAAGACGATTTCGATAAAGAGTTTAACGTGGGGTCGCTGGCGGTAGGTCAAGAGACCATGAAGCTTGGTGAAATCCACCAGTTGCTCGAGCAAATTTATTGTGGCTCGATTGGCGCTGAGTACATGCACATTGTTTCGACCGAAGAGAAACGTTGGATTCAGCAACGTCTTGAAGGTGTGCGTGGGCGTCCAGAGTTCAAATCTGAGCAGCAAAAGAAAATTCTGAAAGAAATGATTGCGGCAGACGGCCTTGAAAAATATTTGGGCTCTAAGTTCCCCGGTGCCAAGCGATTCTCATTGGAAGGCGGAGATAGCCTTATTCCAATGTTGAAAGCCTTAATCAGCCGTGCGGGCGAGCAGGGCACTAAAGAAGCCGTGATCGGTATGGCCCACCGTGGCCGTCTGAACGTTTTGGTCAACGTGCTTGGTAAGAAGCCGCAAGACCTGTTCGACGAGTTCGCCGGTAAGCATGCAGCGAGTAAAGGCTCAGGCGACGTGAAGTACCACATGGGCTTCTCATCGGACTTCGCTACTCCAGGTGGTGATGTGCACCTAGCGCTAGCATTCAACCCGTCGCATCTCGAAATTGTGAACCCAGTGGTTATGGGCTCAGTGCGAGCGCGTATGGACCGCTTGGGTGACAAAGACGGTTCGAAAGTGTTGCCTATTACGATTCACGGCGACTCGGCGATTGCCGGCCAAGGTATCGTGCAAGAAACCTTTAATATGTCGCAAACGCGTGGATTCCAGTGCGGCGGTTCGATTCGTATCGTGGTGAATAACCAAGTTGGCTTTACCACGTCGAAGCGCGAAGACACGCGCTCAACGCAGTACTGTACCGACATCGCGAAAATGGTGCAGGCGCCGATTTTCCACGTGAATGCAGACGATCCAGAAGCCGTGGTATTTGTGACACAGTTGGCTATTGACTTCCGCAACGAATTCAAACGTGACGTCATGATTGATTTGGTTTGTTATCGTCGCCACGGCCATAACGAAGCTGATGAGCCAAGTGCTACGCAGCCCGTTATGTATGCAAAAGTTAAAAAACATCCTGTCGCTCGTAGTATCTACGCGAAACGCCTTGCTGATGCAGGCGTGATTGATAGTGATGCCGAAGACAGCTTTGTAAGCGACTACCGTGATCAGCTCGACAAGGGCGAAATCGTTGTCGATGAATGGCGTGAAATGAAAGCGCACTCGAGTGATTGGTCGCAGTACATCGGTAACGAATGGGATGTCGAGTACGACGCGAAGATTAGTAAAGCTCAGCTTGAAGAGATTGGCACCGCAATGAGCACGGTCCCAGAAGACCACAAGCTACATTCGCGCGTCAAAAAAGTGTACGACGAGCGTCTGAAAATGGCAAAAGGCGAGAAGAAAGCCGATTGGGGCTTCGCAGAAACCTTAGCTTATGCAACCTTGGTTGATCAGGGCGTGCGCATTCGTATGACTGGTCAAGATAGTGGGCGTGGTACCTTCTTCCATCGTCACGCAGTTTTGCACAATCAAAAGGACGCCTCGACCTACATGCCGTTGAATCATATTCGTGAAGGCCAAGGCCCGATCGAAATTTTCGACTCGGTATTGTCGGAAGCGGCCGTAGTGGCGTTTGAATACGGTTATGCGACCGCTGAACCGAAAGCACTCGTGTTATGGGAAGCCCAGTTCGGTGACTTCGTAAACGGTGCGCAAGTGGTGATTGACCAGTTCTTAAGCTCGGGCGAACAAAAGTGGGGCCGTTTATGCGGCTTGACGCTGTTGTTGCCGCACGGCTATGAAGGCCAAGGACCAGAGCATAGTTCAGCTCGTCTTGAGCGCTTCTTGCAGCTGTCGGCCGACCACAACTGGTCAGTCTGTGTACCGACGACGCCAGCACAAGTATTCCACATGTTGCGTCGCCAGCAGCTGCGTCCGGTACGTCGCCCGTTGATCGTGATGACACCGAAGTCGTTACTGCGCCATCCGTTGGCTGTCTCCGAGTTGGATGAAATGACCGATGGCGTGTTCCAAAATGCGATTGGTGAAATCGATAAATTGGACGCGAAGAAAGTCAAACGCGTGATATTCTGCTCAGGCAAGGTTTACTACGACCTGTTGAAAGAGCGCCGTGAGCGCGAACAAACAGACGTTGCTATTATTCGGATTGAGCAGTTGTATCCGTTCCCAGCCGAAGAAGTGGCTGAGATCTTGAAAGAATACAAGCATGTGAAAGATTTTGTTTGGTGCCAAGAAGAACCGCAAAACCAAGGTGCCTGGTATAGCAGCCAGCATCATTTCAGAGCGGCGATTCCAAAAGGCGCAGACTTAACTTATGCAGGTCGCGAAGCTTCGGCTGCACCGGCAGTCGGTTATTTGTCTGAGCATAACAAACAGCAGCAAAAATTAGTCGATGACGCGCTAACCATTAAATAGGTGATAATTGACCATGGCTATTGATATTAAAGTTCCACAACTCCCTGAATCTGTTGCAGATGCAACAGTCGCTACTTGGCACGTTAAGCCAGGTGACAAAGTGTCGCGCGATCAAAATCTGGTCGATATCGAAACCGACAAGGTTGTCCTTGAAGTTGTTGCGCCAGAAGACGGTGAAATCGGCGAAATTATCGCTGAAGAAGGCGCAACCGTTGGCGCTGATGAAGTGATTGGTAAAATCGTAGCCCGCAGTTCTACTGCGGGGGATGCCGACGATTCGAAAAAGTCAGAATCTGCAGATAAGTCGGACGACAAAAAATCTGACGCCAAGAAAGACGAAAAACCAGCAGCCAAATCAGGCAGCGGCGAAAAACTTGAAGTTAAAGTTCCGCAACTGCCAGAGTCTGTAGCTGACGCCACCATCGCTGCATGGCACGTGAAAGCCGGCGAGAAAGTCACCCGCGATCAGAACCTTGTTGACATCGAAACCGATAAAGTAGTGCTTGAAGTTGTGGCTCCTGCCGACGGCGTACTTGCTGAAATTAAGCAAGAAGAAGGCGCGACTGTGGGTGCTGATGACGTCATCGGCATCGTTGAAGGCGGCGCAGGTGGTGACGACGTAGCCCGTAGTTCTACTACGGGGAATGACGAATCTACAGATAAAGCTGATTCGGCAAGCGACGAAGACAGCGAAGTAGCAGGCCCAGCCGTACGTCGTTTACTGGCGGAGCACGATTTGAAAGCGTCTGACGTCAAAGGCACCGGTAAAGGCGGTCGTGTCACCAAAGAAGACGTTGAGAAGCACGTTAAAGAAGGTGGTAAGAAAGCAGCGCCTGCAGCAGCGAAGAGCGAAAGCAGCGCACCAGCAACCGCTGGCGACCGTGACCAGAAACGTGTACCTATGACACGCCTGCGTAAGACGATCGCCAAGCGTTTGCTTGAAGCGAAAAACGCGACGGCCATGTTGACCACCTTTAACGAAGTCAACATGAAGCCGATCATGGATTTGCGTAAGAAGTACAAAGACGAATTCGAGAAGCGTCATGACACGCGTCTAGGCTTCATGGGCTTCTACGTGAAGGCGGTGACCGAAGCGTTGAAACGCTTCCCAGAAGTGAATGCGTCCATTGACGGTGATGACATTGTTTATCACAACTACTTTGACATCAGCATTGCCGTGTCAACACCACGTGGCTTGGTAACTCCGGTCTTGCGTGATACCGACAAAATGAGCATTGCGGAAATCGAAAATGGCATTCGTGACCTCGCTATCAAAGGTCGTGACGGTAAGTTGACCATGGACGATATGCAAGGTGGTAACTTCACCATTACCAACGGTGGTGTGTTCGGTTCACTGTTGTCGACGCCAATCTTGAATCCACCGCAAAGCGCTATCTTGGGAATGCATAAAATCCAAGATCGCCCAATGGCGGTCGACGGTAAAGTCGAAATCTTGCCGATGATGTACTTAGCATTGTCGTACGACCACCGCATTATCGATGGTAAAGAATCGGTAGGCTTCTTGGTCACTATCAAAGAGTTACTGGAAGATCCACAACGTCTGTTGTTGGACATCTAACAGAAGTAAAGCCGCATGTAGCATGCCATTTGCACATGCGGCTGTCTTTTTTGCGCGCAAAACTGTAAAATACGCGCGAAATTTTCGGGTAAGCAGCACTAAGCTGCTTTTGTTGTTCAAACGAATCGGAAGATCATCATGAATTTGCATGAGTATCAGGCCAAACAACTCTTCAAAGAGTTCGGTTTGCCAGTATCTGAAGGCTTCGCAGTTGATACTGCAGAAGAAGCCGTTGAAGCTGCCAAGAAAATTGGCGGTGAGCGTTGGGTAGTTAAAGCACAAGTGCACGCCGGTGGCCGTGGTAAAGCGGGCGGTGTAAAGCTTGTTTCTAGCCATGACGAAGTACGTGACTTTGCTAACAACTGGTTAGGCAAAAACTTGGTCACCTACCAAACAGACGCGAACGGTCAGCCGGTTGCGAAAATCTTGGTTGAGAGTCTTACTGATATCGCTTCAGAACTGTACTTAGGCGCAGTAGTTGACCGCGCAACACGTAAAATCGTGTTCATGGCGTCAACTGAAGGTGGTGTTGAAATCGAGAAAGTTGCAGAAGAAACACCTGAAAAAATCTTGAAAGCTGTGATCGACCCAACTGTCGGCGCACAGCCTTACCAAGGTCGTGAGCTGGGCTTCAAACTGGGTCTAAACCCAGACCAAGTGAAGCAGTTCACCAAAATCTTCTTGGGCCTTGCGGCAATGTTCGAACAGTACGACTTCGCATTGCTTGAAATCAACCCATTGGTGATCACTGAGCAAGGCAACCTGCATTGCTTGGACGGTAAGATCAACATCGACAGCAACGCGTTGTATCGTCAGCCGAAGATCCGTGAAATGCACGATCCTTCGCAAGAAGACGAGCGCGAAGCACAAGCTGCGAAGTGGGAACTGAACTACGTCGCGCTTGATGGCAACATCGGTTGTATGGTTAACGGCGCTGGTTTGGCGATGGGTACCATGGACATCGTTAAGCTTGCTGGCGGCCAGCCTGCAAACTTCTTGGATGTTGGTGGCGGCGCAACCAAAGAGCGCGTAACTGAAGCATTCAAGATCATCTTGTCGGACGACGCAGTACAAGCCGTACTGGTTAATATCTTCGGTGGTATCGTACGTTGTGACATGATCGCAGAAGGTATCATGGGCGCAGTTGAAGAAGTTGGCGTTAAAGTTCCAGTTGTTGTTCGTCTTGAAGGTAACAACGCAGAACTAGGTCGTCAGAAATTAGCAGAAAGTGGCCTGAACATCATCGCAGCAGAGAGCTTGTCTGACGCTGCTGATAAAGTGGTTGCTGCGGCAGGAGGTCAATAATGTCTATCTTGATCGATAAAAACACCAAAGTCATCTGCCAGGGTTTTACTGGTGGTCAGGGTACCTTCCACTCTGAGCAAGCAATTGCTTACGGTACGCAAATGGTTGGCGGTGTAACCCCAGGTAAAGGCGGTCAAACGCACCTTGGTTTGCCAGTATTTAACACTGTGCGTGAAGCCGTAGAACAAACTGGCGCAACAGCGTCTGTTATCTACGTACCAGCTCCTTTCTGTAAAGACTCGATCATCGAAGCTGCGGATGCAGGTATCGAGTTGATCGTCTGTATCACTGAAGGTATCCCGACCTTGGATATGCTTTACGTGAAAGAATACTTGACGCACAAAGGCGTGCGCATGATCGGTCCAAACTGCCCAGGTGTTATCACTCCTGACGAATGTAAGATCGGTATCATGCCTGGTCATATCCACAAAGCAGGTAAAGTGGGCATCGTTTCACGTTCAGGTACCTTGACCTATGAAGCCGTGAAGCAAACCACAGACGAAGGTTTCGGCCAGTCGACTTGTGTTGGTATCGGTGGTGACCCTATCCCTGGTTCTAACTTCATCGACATTCTCGAAATGTTCGAAAAAGATCCAGCGACTGAAGCTATCGTGATGATCGGTGAGATCGGTGGTACTGCTGAAGAAGAAGCAGCTGAGTACATCAAGCACAACGTGACCAAACCAGTCGTATCTTACATCGCTGGTGTGACTGCTCCTCCAGGTAAACGTATGGGTCACGCAGGCGCTATCATCTCTGGTGGTAAAGGAACTGCTGACGAGAAGTTCGCAGCCCTTGAAGCCGCTGGCGTAAAAACCGTACGCAGCTTGGCAGACATCGGTAAAGCATTGCGCGAGAAAACTGGCTGGTAAGCCACGTTTTTTAGCAACAAGCTAAGCGAAAGGCACCTTCGGTAACGTTGGTGCCTTTTTTGTTTGTAATTCAAATACTTGCTCTCAAAGAGATGTTAAGTTAAGGTAAAAACATCAACTATTGAAATGTTTAGGGAGCAAAATACCGATGCTAGGAAAAGTTTTTGTGAAGGGATTCTTACGGTGGTTGGTGGTTAGTTCGTCAGTAGTGCTAATTATTTTTCTTTTCAAAGTCATTTATGATCCCGTATCTATCGACGGCAAAGGTCCTCAGTTTACATTTGATGCGGCGGGTTTCGTTCTATTGTTCGCGCTCCTGTGTGGCATTGCCGAAGTTGTTCTATTCACTCTCAAAGCATCTAAAAGCCATCGCGAGTAAATCGAATAAACAAATTGTTGTTGACGGCGTTAGTCCCAAGCTCATCCAAATAAAAGGTTGATTTAACGATGCTCAAACTATTGTTCAAAAAGTTAGTTATAGCGACTTGGGTAGTGCTAGTAGTAGGCTGTTCTGAACCAATTGATATTGAGGCGAGTCAACAGCATTTTTTTGAGCACGAAGAAAACTTCAGACAGCTATCAAATGCTGCATGTGTTTTTGCTGATGCCAACTGTGAATTGTTCGTCCTAATAGCTGGAACATCATTTCTTGGTGAAGGTAGTAGTTTAGGTTATGTATACCAGCCGATAGAACTCGGTGAGTATGAGTATACAGAAGATTTCTTTAGTGCCGACCAAATTGCACACCGCGAGGCGAATCGCACACGAGGTGAAGACGTAAAGTTCTCGATCGACCTAAAGGACGGCTGGTATCTTCAGTATCACCTCTATCCATAAGAGTGAGAAACTCGTTTGAATTTAGCAAGTAAGCTTTTACTGTCGCTTGCGGCGCTATGCGCTTTTGCCGGAAATTCGGTGTTATGCCGCTGGGCGCTCGCGGAATTTACGATGAACCCTGCACAGTTTACCTTGCTGCGTCTTGTTTCCGGTGCAGCGGCACTCGCGGTGATTGTGTGGGTGGCGCGACGAAAACGTCACCGCCGCGCAGTTGAACAAGCTCCAAAGGCCAATTGGTGGGGCGCCATATGGCTGTCAGCCTATGCTTATTGTTTTGCCTATGCGTATGTTGGCTTAGCCACGGGAGTAGGGGCGTTGATTCTGTTTACCGCTGTACAAATGAGCATGCTAGCGATCGGTGCATGGCGTGGGACACGTTATGGCGTCATCGAAATCGTTGGTATTGTGCTGGCCTTGGCGGGTTTTTTGTATCTGGTTTGGCCGCAGTTTGTCGAGCCATTCACCGCTTTTGCAGTGGTGTTAATGAGCCTAGCGGGCGCTGCATGGGGAGCTTATAGCACGGTAGGGCGCGGTTCGCGTGCGCCACTGAATGAGACGAAAACGCACTTTGTTCGTGCGAGCTTGTTAAGTTCACCGTTGTTGCTCATGGGCTTTATGTACAGCAACGTGCTTTGGCAGCCTGCGCTACTTGCGGTGTTGTCGGGGGTGCTGACTTCGGCTATCGGCTATGCGCTTTGGTTCAAGGTCTTACCACATTTGCGAGTGAGTACAGCTGCGGTTGGTCAGTTGACTGTGCCACTGATTGCAGGAGTGGGCGGCTTTATTTTTGTTGGTGAAACGCTGTCACTTAGGTTTTTTATTGCTAGTGCCGCCACACTAGGTGGTATCGCGTTGGTCATTAGTCATCGTACCCAGAGTAAATAGAACAAGAATAAAACAAAGTAATAAACTAACTTACATGGTTTTACTATTTTTGATAATAGGCTAGTCTAAATCCGTAGCAGTGACACACCACACTAAAGCTGTCACAACGGGGACACATCAATGAAAAAGTGGATTTTGCTGGCCATACTGGCGCTCGCCGCGTGGAATTATCATTTAAACAAACAGGCGGAAGAACGTGGTGAGGAGCGCGGTTTAATCAAGGAGATTGTGCAAGGCGTGCAGGGGGCAGTATTTAAGCGCGACCCCAAGTTCCGCTGCGATGGTCGACGCTTTTGCCATGAAATGCGTTCCCCAGAAGAAGCGCGTTTCTTCTTGACCAATTGCCCAGAGACTCAGCTTGACGACAATGCTAATGGTATCCCTTGCGAAGAAGACTTTCCCTCATCGACAAATTTCGACACACAAAACTAACGTTGGCGTTTGCTCAATCGCTGCCAACAGTTGTATGCTTAAGCGATAAGGGTCGTAAATTCAGGTGTAAGTCATGCACAAAAAGTTGGTGTTGTTAGGGTTGTTGGCGTGCGCGATAGGCATATGGTTTGCCGCCGCATGGCTAAAAGAAAACGCCAGCACGGAAGTGCAAATTAGAATGACCAAAACCACACAGGATGAGTGGTTTGTTTCCTACATTTTTGCTGACAGCGTTACGCAAGCTACTTTCGTGCGAAACCCCGACCATAGCCGCATTGAGCGTTGGCAGCCAATCGACAATGATTATTACATTGGCGTCGACGCCGAAAGTGGTCACGAATTTATCGCTCGCATAGATGGGCGAGCATTTAACAGCGTGGCGTTTCAACTCGAACCTACCTATGTGACGCTGCGCAAAGACTATGCGCCATTTTCACCGTTTAGTGACGGTGGTGTTTCGTGGTACTCGGGGCGTTTTAAAGTTTGTCCGCAGAGTTGTAGCAGTGCGTTGCGTTTTGACTATGCTTTTACAATGGAAGCGCCGCTCAGCGATTTTGTGCGTTTACCCGAACATAGCGAACGCGGACAACTCGTTTGGCGCGAGTCAGCAAGCGACGGTCAGGTGATCTATGTTGGTCCGCAACAACCGGGACCGGCTGTCGAACATGGTTTCGAAACAATCATTGATCCGATACTGCCGGTGTCGTTGAAGCGACGCTTGTTAAGCGATGTGCCGCCACTAACCCACTACTTTAATCAACGTATGCCTCATCTTGCTGAGCGCCCTATGTTGCTGGCTTCGTTTAGCTCTACCGACAACGGTCGCTATGGTTATCAAGGTGGCGTTATTGGTAATCAGATGGTCCTGCACTGGTACGGGCACAGTATGGCGGAACGAATTACGGCACCTTATTTTGTTGAAGACACCATCTGGTTTGTTGCCCATGAGTTTGCACATCTCTACCAAGCTGGGCAATTTAGCAATGACTCGGCTTGGATTCATGAGGGTGCTGCTGAGTACATGGCGTTGGAATATTTGCGGTCAATTGGCGCGAATTCGGTGTATTTGAATCACCGCATGAAAAAGGCGAGCGAGCAGTGTTTGGCGAGCAATGACAAATTTGAATTACATTACGCTTGCGGGTTGCTTTGGGCTGCCGAAATTGATCAGCAGATCAAACGAGAGTATCCGCACGGTTTGTTTTTCTTATGGTACATGTATG
The DNA here is from genome assembly GCF_024752025.1 of Pseudidiomarina sp. CB1. GTDB lineage: Bacteria > Pseudomonadota > Gammaproteobacteria > Enterobacterales > Alteromonadaceae > Pseudidiomarina. Next base: position 299,344 of record NZ_JANTPU010000001.1, read on the forward strand.
TCGAGGCTCTTGATGAGCAGCCGCGCAGTGATCTTGTGGATCTTTATTTTGAGTTGATGGCGCAGCTCACCAATCAAAAATTCACGCAGCAACTGCAAGGCCAAATTGCACAACGTTTTGCCCGCCTAGAAAGTCAGCAAGTGGCGCCCTAATTCAAAATTGAACTTTTTGCTTGAAACTGCCATACCTAACAAGGTCTTTTCTTGCTTTGTTAGGAGCAACTTATGAATGTTACCCAGAAAAGTTTGCTGGCGGTGCTCACCGCCAGTGGCATCGTCGCCTCGGCTTCCGCCGTTGCTGACGATCATCAGCTTGGGCAAGCGCCAGGCTATTATCGTATGAACGTTGGTGACTTTGTGGTTACTGCGCTCAACGATGGCACCAGCGACATGGCCGCACACAAGCTATTGCATTGGGACGAAGATAAGATCCGTGCTGCGTTAGCCGAACACTTTATGGAATCTCCAGTCGAAGGTTCAATTAATGGGTTTTTGGTCGATACCGGCAAGCAGCAAATTCTTATTGATACTGGCATGGGCAAAGGTGTTCGCCCCAGTCTTGGTAAGCTCACCGACCATCTTGCTGCGGCGGGCTATAGCGTCGCCGATGTCGATGCCGTTTACATCACTCACTTTCACGGTGACCACGTGAGTGGCTTGGTAAACGACGGCGAACGGGTATTCCCCAATGCTAAAGTCTATGTGCATGAGCGTGACGCCGACGCCGAAAGTGCGCAAGCAAAATACGCTCCCTATAAAGCGGCCAATGCGTTTGTCACTTTTGCCGATGGCGAAAGCCCACATGACGGCATAACCATCAACCCAACGCCTGGCCATACACCGGGTCATAGCGTTTACCATGTCGAGAACGGTGGGCAAACCATGGTGGTGTGGGGCGATACCTTGCATGTGGCCGGGGTACAATTTGCTCACCCTGAGGTGACCATTCAGTACGACAGTGTCCCAGAGCAAGCGCGAGAGCAACGCTTAAAGCTGTTTAAGATGATTGCCGACAATGAGTATTGGGTCGCCGGAGCACATATTGCATTTCCGGGGATCGGTCGCTTGAAACAAGAAAATGACGGCTACCGTTGGGTACCCGCCAATTACACGACTCGAATTGAAGCGCCTAAGTAGGCATTAGGCAAGTTCAGCGATGGCTTCGTCAGCGGCTTGTAATGCTTGCTGGCGAGGCTCTTCGCCCAAATTTACACCTTCCGCACGAATCACGGTCACGTCGGTGATACCGATAAAAGCTAACGCGTTTCGCAGATAGCTTTCTTGATGATCCATAGCGGCTGCAGCGCCTTCGCTATAGATACCGCCACGACCTGAGGCAATGTAAACCTTTTTACCTTTCAGTAAGCCTTCAGGACCTTGCTCAGTGTACTTAAAGGTTGTGCCTGCTTTCAGTACGCGGTCGAACCATGCTTTGAGCTGCGTCGGAATAGTGAAGTTGTACATTGGTGCACCAATCACGAGTACATCTGCAGCAAACAGTTCGGCGAGTAGCTCTTCAGTTAATGGATTTTCTTCGGCCAACAACGTCGCAGCGTCGAGGTGCGGAACTGCATTCGTGACGAGATCACGATAGACGACGGTATCGGTGTCGCCTTTGACGCGCTCAACGATTTGCTTGCTGAGTTTACGGCTGACCGACTGATCGACAAAAAGGCCTGAGTCCAAATGTAAGATGTTCATAGTTGCGTTCTCCAAAATCATGTGCGCTGTGGTGTTAAGTTGTAGACAGTTTATCAAGTTCCAAAAATGGTTGTAGATGGTTATAATGGAAACATTTGTTCCAAAAATGGAACGATAAATAAGTAAAGTTTAAAGGAAAACGTGACCATGGCTCTTCCGGATCTCACTAATTACCTGATTTTCGCTAGGGTGGTACAAGCCGGCAGTATTAGTGCGGGTGCGCGTGACTTGGGTATGCCGAAATCGACGGTTAGCCGCCGCCTGACCGAACTTGAAGAAGAGCAGGGGATTCGCTTGGTTCATCGGACGCGTCGAGGGCTTAAGTTAACTGACGTAGGTCAAGCCTTTCTTATTCATTGTGAGGCCTTGGTAAGTGCTGCCGAGGCGGCACAACAAGTCACTCAGTTGGTGCGCGAAACACCGCGCGGTACCGTGCACCTGAGTGCACCCTACGCCTTAAGCCAAAGTTTGTTGACCGAGCTGTTGCCAGCATTTATGCAAGCCTACCCTGAGGTTAATGTGCAACTTATGGTAACCAACCGTCCGGTAAACCTGGTTGACGAGGGCATCGATGTCGCGCTGCGCGTGCGTTCGAGTATCGAGGATTCTTCACTGATTGCACGCCCCTTGGTCGACTCGCCACTGACACTTTATGGTGCACCGAAGTTATTGGATGCCCGCGGGGTGCCGAAACACCCGCTTGATCTCATCGACTTTCCGCATCTATCGTTGCACTACACCAGTGGTCGTTATGCGTATCAATTGACCGCCGAAGATGGTGAGCAGTTGTCGATTACCTTTCAGCCACGTTTGATCACCGATGACATGATTGTATTGCGTGAAGCAGCGATACAAGGTGAGGGGATCGTCGCGTTACCGAACTATCTTTGTGCAGATGCGCTCGCAGCTGGCGATTTGCAACAAGTATTTCCAGCTTGGCAACTACCGGTGGGTATTATGCACCTCGTTTATCCCCACCGACGCGGACTGCTGCCGGCGGTGCGGGTACTGATTGATTATCTTGTCGAACATATTCCTGTGATTGCGCAACGTTCGTTATTGATCGGATAGCCGATGCTCTCTACAATCATTTAAACGATTGTTTGAAAAAGAGCAGAATAACAATGGATTTCCAGCCTAGTGCCAAAACTTTAGAATATCGCAAGCGACTGATTCAATTTATAAAAGAAAATATTGAGCCGATTGAGTCGAATTACCATAAAGAATGCCGACGGCTGAACCCAGATGCTAATTGGCGTAACTGGGAAGTACCCCCGATTGTGGCTGAGCTCAAAGCTAAAGCGCGTGCAGCGGGTTTATGGAACCTGTTCTTACCTGACGCCGAATTAGGCGCAGGCCTCACCACGCTAGAATATGCACCACTGGCCGAAGTGATGGGGCATAGCTTGCTTGCCCCTGAAGTCTTCAATTGTAATGCACCCGACACCGGCAACATGGAAGTGCTCTATCATTTTGGCTCTGCCGCACAAAAACAAGAATGGTTAACGCCCCTGCTAAACGGTGAGATCCGTTCGGTGTTTTGCATGACCGAACCGGACGTCGCCTCGTCGGATGCCACCAATATGCAAACTTCAATTACTGCCGATGGTGATGACGTCGTGATTAGTGGACGTAAATGGTGGTCGACGGGATTAGGCCATCCGGACGCTCAGTTTGCCATTGTCATGGGGTTAACTGACCCTGATGCGTCAAAACATCAGCGCCATTCGATGGTGCTGGTACCGCTGACTACGCCGGGCGTAACTATTGAACGGATGTTGCCTGCGTTTGGCGAATACGATGCGCCGTATGGCCACGGCGAGGTCGTGTTTGATCAGGTGCGGGTGCCAAAGTCGAATGTGATTGGTGACTTGGGCGACGGCTTTAAAATTGCGCAAGGACGCCTTGGTCCGGGTCGTATTCACCATTGCATGCGCGCCTTGGGCGCTGCCGAAAAAGCTTTGCAATTGTTTATGAAGCGCGGCCAAGACCGCATCGCGTTTGGCAAGCCGTTGCTGCAGTTGGGTGGTAATCTAGAGCGGGTAGCAGATATGCGCATTGCCATCGATCAAGCGCGCTTATTGACGTTCTTTGCTGCTTGGAAAATCGACCAAGTAGGCGCCATGAAGGCATTGGCTGAAATCTCTGCGATTAAAGTAGTGGCACCGAACGTGTTGCAACAAGTAGTTGATGAAGCGATCCAATTATATGGTGGTGCAGGTGTTAGCCATGATGTGCCGCTGACGCAGCTCTTTGCAGTTGCGCGTGCGCTGCGTATCGCTGATGGTCCGGATGCAGTGCATCGCGCAACCATCGCCAAAGTTGAATTGGCAAAATACCGGGAGCGTTAACATGAGTCGTAGTGATCTTGAAGATCGAGCGGGTAAGGTGCGGGAAGGTGAAGAGATCCATCGCGAGCGCTTAGCTACGTACTTGAAGGACAAGTTTCCACACCTCGAAGGTGATTTGCGTATTACCCAATACGCTGGTGGGGCATCAAACTGGACCTACCGTTTACAGTTTGCCAATGCCGACTGGATACTCCGTCGACCTCCTGCGGGTACGAAAGCCAAATCGGCACATGATATGGGCCGTGAATACCGGCTACAGAAAGCGCTTGAACCGGTGTTTCGTTATGTACCGAAAATGCTGCACTACACTGACGACGAGAGCATTATCGGCGCTGAATTTTATGTCATGGAGCGTATTGCAGGGATAATCCCGCGCAAGAATATGCCACGCGGTCTCGAGCTGAGCGAGGCGGAAACCCGTAAGCTCTGTGAAAATGCGCTCGATTGCTTAATCGAGCTGCACAGCATTGATATCAAAGAGCATGGTTTAGATCAGCTCGCGAAAGGCGAGGGCTATACTGAGCGCCAAGTGCTGGGCTGGAATAAACGCTACCGGCTGGCGAAAACCTGGAACGTGCCGAAAAGCGAAAAAATAATGCAGTGGCTCGAGCAAAACATGCCAAAGAACGAACGTTTGTGCATGACCCATAATGATTTTCGCTTCGACAACTTGGTACTGGATACTGAAGACCCTAGCCACATCATCGGTGTGTTGGATTGGGAGCTCGCTACCATCGGTAATCCGCTGATGGATGTTGGCAATAGCCTCGCTTATTGGATCCAAGCTGATGATGATGCTATTGCCCGCTCAACACGCCGGCAACCGACGCATTTACAAGGCATGCTGACACGTGACGAAGTGATTCGCTATTACTGCGAACGCATGAATGTCGACGTCGCCGATTTTAGTTTTTATGAAGTGTTCGGATTGTTCCGTTTAAGCGTCATCGCCCAGCAAATCTATTACCGTTACCATCACAAGCAAACGCGCAACAAAGCCTTCAAGAATTTTTGGTTCTTGGTGCACTATCTGCACTGGCGTTGCCGCAAAATCATGCGCCAAGCAAACAAAAACAATAAGGGGAAGTCATGACGCATTCGCTACGAAAAACGATTTTGATCACAGGTGCGAGTTCGGGTTTAGGTGAGGGGATGGCCCGAGAGTTCGCTGCTAAGGGGCGTAATTTAGCGCTTTGTGCGCGGCGCACCGAACGCTTGGAGCAGTTGAAAAGCGAGCTTGAAGCAAAGCATCCTGAGAGTACCATTAGCATCAAGGCGTTGGATGTGAACGATCACGATCAAGTGTTCGAGGTGTTCAAAGCATTTAAAACGGAGTTTGGCACCATTGACCGGGTGATCGTCAACGCCGGTATGGGGAAGGGTGCTTCGTTGGGCACTGGGTATTTTTATGCCAATGTGCAAACCGCACAAACGAATTTTGTGGCCGCTGTTGCTCAGTGTGAAGCTGCACTTGAAATCTTCCGTGAACAAAATCACGGGCACCTGGTGACCATGAGTTCAATTAGCGCATTGCGCGGCATGCCGCGAGCTATGACGGTCTATGCTGCAACTAAGGCTGGCTTGTCAGCCTTAACTGAAGGTATTCGGGCCGACCTAATAAAGTCGCGTTCACCGATCAAAACCAGTTGTATTATGCCTGGCTATATTCGCTCTGAAATCAATGAGAAGGTGAAGAATACCCCATTTATGATCGACAACGAAACCGGTTGTCGGCTATTGGTCAGGGCGATAGAGAAGGAGCCCGTGAAGGCTTATGTACCAACTTGGCCGTGGGCGCTCATCGGCTTTCTAATGAAGCGCCTGCCGCTGAAAATGGTGATGAAGCTAAGCTAATCTTTGCTGCTATTGTGGCGACAACCATTGACCCGCTCGGTCGCAACGCTGAGCGTGGTTGCTCCGCCTTCGGCGAGTTCATAAACGAATGAACTCGCTGCGACGCTGAGGTCTCCGCGAGAGGCTTCATGTAAAATCACTACTCGACGAGCTTCTCGTCTAATACCGACGCAACCGGCCGCTTTTGGCGAAGTCGCGAGGCGTTGCCATTCTTGAGTTAGCAACTTTTGTGCCCAGACTTCATAGCCTTCCCAACTCGGATTTGCGCCGCGTTTGCACTGATACACATACAACTGTGCCGCACTGTCTGCCGTGACGGACGTTTCGATGGACTGGCAATTCGCTACGGTCGGCGGCTCAGGCTGGTAAACGGTCCATTGATAGATAAGTACCGCAACAAAAAGCACGGCCAAGGTGATGATCGCTGCTAAAAACCATAGAGCTATGCGTTTCATGCTGGTAAATCCTATTCGTCGGTTGTTTTAGACTTCGCTGGTAAATCGGGCGCCAGCAACCGCTCGCCATTATAGCGTTGAACGCGACCAAAGCGCTCATGCCCAGCATTCCACTCTTGTTGCGCTAGACGAATGCGCTCGGGCTCACTACTAACGAAATTCCACCACATGTGCACGGGACGCGCAAACGCTTCGCCGCCAAGCACCAAAACAATGGTATCAGCAGCTAGTTCAAGGGTCACTGTGGAACGCCCTGCGCCAAGCAATAGCAGTTCATGGCGTTCGACGGTTTTACTCAGCGCATCAAGACGTCCTTCGACCACATACAAGCCGTATTCATGCTGTTCATTTAAGCGTAATTCACTGACCGCAACGCGCGGAGTCTTTAATTGCATGGCGAAAATAGGGTGAAACTGACGTGCGGGCGAGGAGTATTTGCGTTCACCGGCAGTGTACTCACCCATAATCAATGTGGCTTGGCTTTCGCCGACGGCAAACGAGGGTAAGTTCTTGTAATGGTCAAAACAGGGGGCCGTCGTTTCGGCTTCTGCTGGCAAAGCCGCCCACAACTGCAGTCCGTGTAGCGGGTCCGTTACCTGTTGCGCCGCGACCTCCGCATGCGAAATACCATTACCGGCAGTCATCAGGTTCAATTCGTTCGCTCGCAGGGCTTGTTCATAGCCAAGGCTGTCTTGGTGGAGTAACTGACCGGACAACAACCAGGTGATGGTTTGCAGGCCAATATGTGGATGTGGCGGCACATCGAACTGTTGATAGTCGTTAGGCGCGACAGGGCCGAAGTGGTCAAGAAAACACCATGGACCAATCATACGCACATCGCGTTGTGGAACGCTGCGAAAGACCCGCATTTTCGGGGTGAGTTGACGTGCTAACGCGGGTAAAACCTTTACTTCACGGCGGGTATGTGCCGATTCACACGGTGTCGGTTGGCTTTCACTATCTGCTGGCGTACGTGTCATAACCCATGCATCCTGTTTCAAAACCTTGCCCAGAGTATGCCAGCGTTGTCACGAAAGATCGATATTCGACTATACGCTGACTTTCTTCTTCGACTAAGATTGGTTAAGGTGAATCAACAACCTAGGAGCCAGCATGATCTATGCACTGATTTTAATTGTCATTGGTATAGCAGTAGCGCTAAGCGGCGTGTGGGAACAGAATTTGTTTACCATTATGCTCGGTGCGTTGCTGGAAATTATCGGTTGGGTGTGGTTTTTCATAACGTGGCGATCCGCTAAAAAACAGGGGCAACTCGATAACAATGAAAAGTAGTATCGTAAAACGAATTCTCGCCATCGCCTTGATCGTGGCAGGTGTTGTTACCGCAGTATTGGCGTCGAAAGACGCTGGTAGTGTGCGCTGGATGGGGTTATTTTTGCTGGTTTCAGGAATTTACTTCTTGGTCAGTCAAAAAGCCAGTCCTGAGCAGCGTGAACAAGCCGCACAACAACGGCACACCACGCCTCCGATCAAATGGTATCAATCGCCCATTCTTTGGGTTCCGGTAGCCGCACTGATTATTGCTTTGGTGTCATTCTATGTCGCTAACTAAACGTTTAGTCATTTTGGCCGGCTTAGTCGGCTTAATGTTTTATAACGCTACGGCGGAGCAACTTTGGGCCACTATCGTCGATTATCAATTGAGTTGGTATAAACTTGGTGTGCCTTTGGCTTGGGGCCTGATTTTAGGTGCGTTGGTTAATCTCATCGGGCTTAGTAGCCTGCAAAAATGGTTGGAGCCGCTCACCTTCATTAGTGCATCATTAACCACTTTAGGGTTGACCGGTGCTGCTGCGATTTATGCCGCGCACCAGCAAGCAGGGTTACTGCTACCGGCATTAATGATTAGCGCCATTGGCATTGGGCTGTATTTATTCGTCTACAGCTTTGCGCGGTTTTCAGCACACAAGCAAGCGACAGCAGAGCGTAAGGACGGTGAGTCGTAGCATGGACTTAAACTGTGATTTAGGTGAAGGTTATGGCGTATGGCGGATGGGCGACGACGCAGCAGTGATGCCGTTTATTGATCGCGCCAACATCGCTTGTGGTTTTCATGCTGGTGACTTTACCATCATGCAGACAACGGTGCGTCTCGCCAAAGAGCATGGCGTAAAAGTGGGGGCGCACCCGAGCTATCCTGACCGCCATGGCTTCGGTCGCCGTTCAATGTCGGTCACTGCCGATGAATTGCGTGCGCAATTGCTTTATCAAATAGGTGCTTTGCAAGCTATATGCCATGCCGAGCAAGTGCCATTGCGGTACGTAAAGCCGCATGGCGCACTTTATAACGACATGCAAACCGACGTCACGCTGTTCACCCTAGTGGTGCAAACCCTTGGTGAGTTTAATCGTGGTCGGGCGCAACCATTGCAGCTGATGACCTTGGCGAAAGTGCAGCGTGAGCGGGAACAGGAAATCGCGGCAAAGCACAATGTTGAATTGCTGTTTGAAGCGTTTGCCGACCGCTGCTATGAGAGTAACGGTCACCTTCGCGCCCGTAGCTTTGAAGGTGCAGTGCTCCATGATCAAGATGCCATTGTCGCACAGGCTTTAGCTTTCTCACGGGGCGAAGCGATAACCGCTCATGACGGGAGTTCGCTGTTGCTAGCTGCCGATACGTTGTGCGTGCATGGTGACAATCCTCACGCGCTCGCGGTGGTGAAAGCGATCCGCGCTGAAATTTTATGAATTGGCAATTTCAAACTGCAGCACCCGACGCGCTTATGCTTGTGCTCGAAGAACGTATTGATATCCACGTTAATCGCGCTATTCAGCGTCTGGCTAGGGAGCTGGCGGATCATGCTGCGGTGCAAGAAGTTGTGCCGAGCTACCACACGTTACTGATCTATTACGACGTACTGGAAGTGAATGAAAAGCAGTTACGGCACCTGTTAGAACCTGTTGTAAAAGCGTTGCTCGCGGCTCCCGAAGACGTCACGCCACAACAATCCTCCTTGCACACGATTGCAGTATGTTATCACCCTGAAGTTGCAGCAGATATCGAAGCTGTTGCCGCGGCCACTGAGCTTTCAGTGGCGGCGGTCGCCGAGCTACACAGTGGCACTACCTACCATGTTTATGCTTTAGGTTTTGCACCAGGTTTTGCCTACCTCGGTGACGTGCCCGAGCAACTGCGGTTGCCACGGCATAGTACGCCGCGGCAAAAAGTTCCTAAAGGCAGTGTTGCCATAGCTGGGCAGCAAACAGCAATTTATCCTCGGACATCGCCCGGTGGTTGGCAGTTGATTGGCCGCGCGCTGCAATGGCCTGAATTGCAAGCTGGCGATCGCGTGCGCTTTAAGCCGATGTCATTAGAGGAATTTCGACGCATGAACGACCAGGAGTCGAGCAATGGCTAATCAGGTAGTGCAAATTCAACAACCTGGTTTGTTAGCGACGCTGCAAGATTATGGCCGCTATGGCCATCTTGCGCAGGGAATTACGCACGGGGGACCAATGGATGAGCGGGCCTTTTTATGGGCTAATCGTTTATTGGGTAATGACTTTAATGCAGCGCAAATTGAAGTCACTTTGGGACAGTTTAAGGCAACGTTTCTGCGCGACACCCTATTTGCCGTGACTGGGGCTGAATTTCCCCTACGCCTTAACGATCAAATGGTGAAAACGTGGCGGGTGCTGCAAGCACGGGCAGGGGATACCCTTAGCATTGGCGTTAACGACCTCGGTTTACGTTGCTATTTAGCGGTCAGTGGCGGCTTTGCTGCGCCATCGGTGCACGGTAGTGTAGCTACTGTCGTGCGTGACGGTTTAGGCGGTTTGCGGCAGGATGGCACGCCACTGCAAAAAGGAGATGCACTAGGCGCGCACCAAGCCAAGCACAAGACCTTGGAAAGTCGTCGGCCAAGCAGTCGGTTGAATCTGAGTATTCCACCACAGCCGCTACTCAACGTCGTGCCAGCAGGGCAGTGGTCAAAATTCGCCCGGAAAGCGCGTGAGTTACTGGTTGGCCAAAGCTATGAAGTGACCGCGCAACAGGATCGTATGGGCGTACGCTTGAAAGGTATGCATAAGCTTACCGATGTACCGCAGTCGATGATTTCTGAACCGTTGCCGTTGGGCAGTATTCAACTACCAGCGGATGGCCAACCTATCGCGATGATGAATGATCACCAAACTCTCGGTGGTTACCCCAAAATTGGTGTTCTAACGTGGACCGCACGTTGTCTACTCGCGCAGTTGCCGGCGGGTCGCAAAGTGCAGTTTCGTTGGCAAGAGCTTGATGAAGCTCAGCGCGAACTACGCCAAGTCTACCGGTTTTTTAATATCCGCCGCTGAGCCTTGCCAGCAGGCCAATAAACTGCGATCATAGCGCTCTTTTTTGGAACGAGAGTGGAGAAGTAACGTCCATGGCAGCAGATGCGCCTCGCAGTAACTTTATTCGTCAGATCATCGACAAAGATCTTGCCAGCGGTAAGCATTCGTCGGTGCATACCCGGTTCCCACCTGAGCCGAATGGCTTTTTGCACATTGGCCACGCTAAGTCGATCGTGCTGAACTTTGGTATTGCTAAAGATTACCAAGGCCAATGTAACCTGCGCTTTGACGACACCAACCCACTGAAAGAAAAAGTCGACTACGTTAACTCGATTCAAGAAGACGTAAAATGGCTGGGTTACACGTGGGAAGGTCAACCACGTTATTCATCGAACTATTTTGACCAGCTGCACGCCTATGCAGTGGAGCTCATCGAGAAAGGCTTGGCCTATGTCGATTTCTCCAGCCAAGACGAAATGCGTGAAATGCGTGGTACGTTGAAAGAGCCAGGCAAAAATAGTCCTTATCGTGATACCTCCGTCGAAGAAAATCTTCAGCATTTTGCCGATATGACTGCCGGTAAGTACGAGGAAGGTAAGGCAGCGCTGCGTGCGAAGATCGACATGAGCTCGCCGTTTATGGTTCTGCGCGATCCAGTGATTTATCGTGTGCGTTTTGCCCACCATCACCAAACCGGTGACAAGTGGTGCGTTTACCCAATGTATGACTTCACGCATTGTATTTCGGACGCGTTGGAAGGCATTACTCACTCGCTGTGTACCCTAGAATTTCAAGATAACCGTCGTTTGTACGACTGGGTGTTGGATAACATCAGCATTGACTGCCATCCACAGCAGATCGAATTCTCGCGCTTGAACCTGCAGTACACTGTCATGAGTAAGCGTAAGCTGAATTTGCTGGTGGAAGAGGGTAAGGTGAGTGGTTGGGATGATCCGCGTATGCCAACCATTGCAGGGATGCGTCGTCGTGGTTATACACCAAGCTCAGTGCGTGAGTTCTGCCACCGCATTGGTGTCACCAAGATGGATAATCAAGTTGAAATGAGCATGCTTGAAGCCTGTATCCGTGACGAATTGAATCACGGTGCACCGCGTGCCATGGCGGTTATTGATCCAGTTCGTTTGGTGATTGAGAACTATCCAGAAGGTGAGGTAGAGCAGTTGCAAGCGCCTAACCATCCAAATGACGAAAGTATGGGAAGCCGTGAAGTACCGTTTGCCCGCGAAATTTTTATTGAACGTGAAGACTTTCGTGAATCCGCCAACAAGAAATACAAACGCTTGGTGCTTGATAAAGAAGTGCGCCTACGCAATGCCTACGTGATCAAAGCCGAACGGGTTGAGAAAGACGCTGATGGCAACATCACTACGATTTTCTGTAGCTACGACCCAGAAACTTTGGGTAAAGATCCAGCCGATGGCCGCAAGGTAAAAGGCGTGATTCATTGGGTTGCAGCAGAGCATGCAAAACCGGCTGAATTCCGCTTGTACGATCGTCTTTTCCAAGTGCCAAACCCGGCCGCTGAAGAAGACTTCTTTAGCACCTTGAATCCGGATTCCTTAGTGGTTAAGCAAGGCTATGTGGAGCCAAGCATGGCTGCAGCAAAGGCGGAAAAGCCGTTCCAGTTTGAACGGATTGGTTATTTCTGTGCTGACAGCAACGACAGTTCTGCTGAGCACTTAGTGTTCAATCAAACGGTAGGTTTACGTGATACTTGGAATGACGAGGCTTAAGCACGCTTAAGCCCCGTTTATCTTGGTAGAAAGTCAGCGATTAGTTTAGCGTCGCTAGCTCGATCCGAGCGGCGGCGCCATATAACTCACTCGAATCACCTTCAACCGTCCCTGCTGGCGTAATCGTTGGCCACAGCTCGGGCAAATTCGCTAAAATACCTTCGACTTCTTCAAGCGCTGCAGCATGGGCATCTTGCTGCGCTTCAGTTAACTCGCCAATGCGAGCTTTGGCAATCGTGGTAAAACCATAAGCATCTTGGAATTCGTGTACGTTGACGACGTTTCCAGACTTCACCCCAATGTCATACTCTTCGGCCGCTGTCAGTAACATTGTACTTAGGCTCATCAACACGTCTTTGACAGCTTTCTTTTCAACTTGCTCAGCTGCAGTGATGGCGTTTACGAGCTTGGTATAGGCAGTGTTGACCGCATCGTCGCCTTGTTCTTTATTAACCGCGTCAGCGAGTGCGCTTAGCTCCTTGCCAAATCCGTCTACTCCGCGCGCGGTAAATGCGGGCACTAACGCGGCATAAAGCTCATCTTCGGGATGTTTCATGTGCGTCTTCGCCATTTCTAAATGGCCTTGGTCGTAAAGCTTTTTACCAACGTACAAATGCCCACGAATTAAGCCCAAACGTGCTAAGTAGGCGCTATCGTTTACGCGTAGATCGACGATGCCCGAACCTTCGCCTTCACCTTCGCCTTCACCCTCGCCAGCGAACGGCGCGACGATGGTCATGTTGTGGTGTTGCATTGGCTCAAGGTCAGTGCTGTTTGCTTGCGCGGCGCTGCTGCCTAGCACGGCGGCGCCAACGGCGAGCCACACTTTGCGTTTCTCGTACATTCTTTACCCCTTTGGTTGCGTGTCTCTAACGGGATTCGTTATACTGCACATAATTCCACAAATGAGAGTCATTCTCAATAGCGCATCCTATGATCCTACATATCGAAAACGTCATTGACCGTGGCACCTTGTCAGTGATTCGTGACAAACTAGCCAAAGCGCAGTTCACTTCTGGTCTTGAAAGTGCCGGCTGGGCGGCCAAACAGGTGAAAAATAATCAACAGATCCGCGCCCCCCATCCGCTGATCGATTTATTGCATAAACGCTTAGAACAGCATGAGTTGGTCAAAGTTGCAGCACGGCCTGCTAAATTCGTGAATGTGATGATAAACCGTTATGACCAAGAGCAAGCGTACGGTACCCATATGGACGATGCGCTGATGGGCGACACGCGAACGGATTTATCGTTCACCTTAGGTATTACACCGCTGAGTGACTATGAAGGTGGAGAATTGGTTATCGAAGATAGCTCGGGTGAACGTTCGTGGCGCCTCGAACAAGGTGATGTGCTACTTTATCCGACACAGTTCCTGCATAGGGTTAACCCAGTCAGCAAAGGCTCGCGTATCGCTATGGTAGGGTGGATTGAAAGCGCTTTGCGTGAACCACAGCAGCGTGAAATGTGTTTGGATCTGTATACCGCCATGCGCCAAGAGTTTGAACAGCATGGCAAAACGGCGCAATTTGATTTACTGAGCAAAACCTATAACAATTTGCTTCGCCGCTGGGCGAAACGCTAAGGACGCTTATGCAATGTGTTTTTCAAGCCGATAATGTGGTTGAAGCAGAGCTCGTGAAAGGGCTTCTGGAAGCACACAACATTGCTTGCCATAGCGGCGGATTTTACCTACAGGGGGCAGTCGGGGACTTGGCGGCAAGTGGCTTTGCCAAATTGTGGGTTGCAGATGATGATGCGGGCAAAGCGTTGGCGCTCATTGAAGACTATGAGCGTGGTGAATTTAAAATTAGCGACGATGGTATGGCAAGCGACGACGCTGATTAGTCAGCGTCGGCTTGATTGTTTTCACACGTGTCAGGGGTTTTGCACTCGCCGTACAGATACAAGCTATGGTTGGTGAGCTTGATATTATTCGCCTGGGCAACTTGCAATTGACGGTCTTCGATAACGTCGTCTTCGAACTCAAACACATGCCCACACGTAAGACAAACTAAATGGTCGTGGTGGTCCTTGGCGCTTAGCTCAAATACTGAGCGGCCACCCTCGAAGTGATGACGGGTTACAATGCCAGCGTCATCGAACTGGTTCAACACTCGGTATACCGTTGCTAAGCCAATTTCTTCGTTTTTCTCTAACAGGATCTTGTAGACGTCTTCAGCGCTAATGTGCTGATTGTCTGGATTCTTCAAAATCTCGAGGATTTTGACGCGAGGAGAGGTGACTTTCAGCCCTGCTTTTTTAAGTTGTTGTTCGCCGTTGCTGCTCATCTATCTTCACTTAGTTAGTCAGTCGTTTCGCCATTATAGGCAAAGTTTTACCAGAAAGGGAATGACCCTCTAACCTAATTGGTCAAGAGCCATCTCTTCGCGCAATTGATCGCACCATTGTTTGATACGCTCTTTGGTGAGTTCGGGTTGGCGATCTTCGTCGATACCGAGGCCGATAAAGTGCTCGTCATCGACCAAAGCGCGTGATGCTTCGAAGTGGTAACCAGCCGTCGGCCAATGACCGATGATAATACCTCCTCGTGCTTCAACGATGTCGCGCACGGTTCCCATCGCATCGAGGAAATATTCGGCATAGTCTTCTTGATCACCACAGCCGAAAATCGCAATCAACTTGTTGTTGAAGTCGATTTCTTCGAGTTCTGGGAAGAAGTCATCCCAGTCGCACTGGGCTTCGCCGTAGTACCAAGTCGGAATACCGAACATGAGCAAATCGTAGCTGGCGATGTCTTCTTTACTCGACTTTGCAATATCGAATACATCGATCAGCTGTTTGCCTAATTCTTTTTGGATCATTTGTGCGACAGCTTCAGTATTTCCAGTGTCACTGCCGAAGAAAATTCCAACACTTGCCATAGTCGTGTTACTACCCTAACGAAATGATGAATGGCGCTGGCTTATAAGCCAGACTCCCAAATAACTTGAATGATGCCCTTAGCGATAAAGCCTGCACAGCCAAGAAATAGCACCAACCAGACGAACCAGCGGCCAAACTTAGGCACTTCGCCTTTTTTTAATACGTCTTGTATCGCCAAACCGATGAGTACAAACAGGATTGCGATGGCAAAGTTTGTACCTAGAATCTCAATGGTTTCAAAATGCTCTGACAACATAACAGCGCTACCAGTTCGACTAAAAATGTTCGGCGATTATAACACGCTAGGCCCCTAGGTGCGAGAATGTTGCTCCAGAAAGGTACGCGCCAGACGGTTAAAAATACGTGGTTTTTCGGCATGTAGCCAATGGCCTGTCCCTTCAATAATTTTGATATCAACGTCGCTAAAGCGTGAATTAACAGCATCACGGTGTTCTTCGGTGAGGTAAGTTGAATCACCGCCTTTGATGAACAGAACAGGGCCGTCATAGCTGCCTTCGCGCACCCCGCCAGATATTTCAGCGTAGCAAGCGTCAATAATGGGCAGATTCAGACGCCATTGGTACTGTTCGTTTTCGCGCTTAAGATTTTTGAGTAGAAATTGTCGCACGCCGCGTTCATCAACTGCCTTGGCAAGTTGTTGATCAGCATCTTGTCGCGTCTTTACTTGACTCAGGTCAATATTTTCGAGGGCATCGAGGATGTGGCGATGTCGAGCATCATAAGCAGCAGGAGCGACATCGGCGATGATCAGAGCTTGCACGCGTTGAGGGTGGCTAAGCGCAAACTCCATGGCGAGTTTGCCGCCCATGGAATGGCCAACAATGCTTACCTTGTCCAAGTTTAGATGATTGAGCAACGCTTCAACATCCTCAGCCATAGCAGCATAGTTCATCGTTTCGCTGTGAAATGAATCCCCATGGTTACGACAATCCATCACGATCACTTGATGGTCTTGTTCGAGATCACGACCGAGCCGTTTAAGATTATCAAGATCGCCAAAGAGACCATGAATAAGTAGCACGGCAGGGCCCTTGTCGCCCATAATTTCGTAATTAACGATATTTTCTTGCTGATCAGTCATAGTGAATTCCTGTACCCTCGAGGTCGGTTGAGTATAATAGCGTGCATAGTGCTAGCTATAAACCTAAAAAGAAGTGAAGGCGCATGAGCAAACGAATTGAAATTGATGATGACATTTACCGTTATTTGGTAAGTCACACAGAAAACATTGGCGAGAGTGCCTCGGCGATTTTACGTCGGCTGTTGGGGCTTGAAGGCACAGCGACCAGTGCAGAAGTCGAGCCACCGGTCGCTGAACAAGCGCATGGGCGCACTATTTTTGACACTATGACCAGTGCCGACTTGGCGGGGCAACGGAGTGTCGTGGCGCGGTTTCTCTATATTCTGAGCATGCTGCATAAATGTCACCCACAAACGTTTCCGAAGGTGCTGCAAATTAGCGGTCGTGATCGGCAGTACTTTTCGCGCAGCGCTGCAGAGCTGGAAGCCAGTGGCACGAGTACCAATCCTAAGCAGATCCCAGATGCCGAGTTTTATGTGGTAACGAACAACAATACCACCCGCAAAAAATCGATGCTGACGCAAGTGGCATTAGAGTTGGGGTATGATCAAGCACAAGCAGAACGGATAAGGGATTTTCTCTAATGGCCTTGCATGAACGCGC
The DNA here is from genome assembly GCF_024752025.1 of Pseudidiomarina sp. CB1. Classification (GTDB taxonomy): domain Bacteria; phylum Pseudomonadota; class Gammaproteobacteria; order Enterobacterales; family Alteromonadaceae; genus Pseudidiomarina. Next base: position 316,344 of record NZ_JANTPU010000001.1, read on the forward strand.
CGGACAACCAGCGCTCCCCGAAGATCTTACCAATATCGCAAAGTTAGTAAGTGCGTATTTTGTGAATGAAGTGGACCCACGCCAACGTGCTCAGCAAGTGCAGTTTGGCACTTCAGGTCATCGCGGCTGTGCATTCGATAGCTCGTTCAACGAGGCGCATATTTTAGCGATAAGTCAGGCGTTGGTGGCCTACCGTGAAGAGCAGGGCATCACTGGACCACTGTTGCTGGGGCGCGACACCCATGCACTCTCAGAGGCAGCCTACATGACTGCTTTGGAAGTGTTTATTGGTAATGGTATAGAAGTTCATGTGCAGAGCGATGACGGCTACACGCCGACGCCAGTGATCAGCCACGCAATTTTGAGCTATAACAAAGGGCGCTCGACTGGGCTTGCTGACGGCGTCGTGATCACGCCATCGCATAACCCGCCGACCGATGGTGGCTTTAAATACAATCCGCCGCACGGTGGCCCAGCAGACAGTACCGCGACGAAGATCATTGAGAAGTATGCAAATGCGTTATTGTCGTCCGACTTAATGGGCGTAAATGCGGTGAGCTATGCTGAGGCGCGCACGAGTAAATTACTGAAACAGGTGGATTGGCGCACTGATTATATTAATGATCTTGAGCAGGTCATCGACATCACCGCAATTCGTAAGGCAAATCTGCGCATTGGCGTTGATGCCATGGGCGGTGCGGGAGCCAGTTACTGGCAGTTGATTGCTGAACACTATGGTCTTGAAATCGATATTTATCACGATGAAGTCGACGCCAGCTTTCGTTTTATGCCGCTCGATAAGGACGGCAAAATTCGCATGGACTGTTCGTCACCCTACGCGATGGCGGCGCTTCTGCACATGAAAGGTGACTATGACGTGGCAGTCGGTAATGATCCTGACTATGATCGTCATGGAATCGTCAGTCCTACCCATGGCTTATTGAATCCCAACCATTATCTTGCTATTGCGATTGACTATCTATGCAAGCATCGAAATTGGCCTGCTTCAGCGGCCATCGGCAAGACGCTAGTGTCGAGTGCCATGATTGATCGCGTCGTTGCTGCACATGGCCGTGAATTAAAAGAAATGCCGGTTGGCTTTAAATGGTTTGCGCAAGCATTACATGACGGTAGCATCGCCTTTGCCGGTGAAGAGAGCGCGGGTGCGACTTTTCTTGATAAGCAGGGGCAGCCTTGGAGTACCGACAAAGACGGTATTATTTTGGCGTTGTTGGCTGCGGAAATCGTTGCGGTAACAGGACAAGATTTAGGTGACTATTACGAACACTTGTGCGGAAAACACGGAACTAGCTACTACCGCCGAGTTGATGCGCCGTCGAGCCCAGCGCAAAATAAGGCATTTGGGGCGATTCGCGGATACAAGCTCAAGCTTAAAGAGTTGGCCGGCGATGACGTGCTCGATATCATGACCAAAGCGCCAGGCAACGATGCGTTGATTGGTGGGGTTAAAGTTACCACAGCAAACGGTTGGTTTGCCGCGCGGCCATCAGGCACGGAACCGATTTACAAGATTTACTGCGAAAGTTTTGTTAGTGAAGCGCATTTAGCTCAGCTGGCTGACGAAGCACAGATGCTCGTTAGTAGCTGGTTAAAGGCAGAGTAAGGTAACCAAGAGCGCTTGATTTAAGAAATTTCGCGCTCTTTTTCATTATCTTTCTCATCATTTTCCTCGCCCGCCTCATCAGCCTCGCGCTCGGCAAGCTCCACTTGATACTCATGTTCATCCACCAACGTTGTCAGCAATTCGTCTGAAGTTTGTGATGGCGCCAACATGGCGTAGCTACTACTGAATTGGTCGTCGGCTTTCGCTCGCCGAGTAACGCGGTAGAGCGAGTAGCAGCACACGACAGCAGTGAGTGCCATAATGAGTAAGAAGAAGTAATCGACCGCACCGAATTGCATTAAAGCAGCAACGGCAGGGGCACCAATAATGGAGCCTACGCCACCGATTTTAATGATGGCTCCGGTTGCACCTACCATCTGGTCTTTTTCAAGGTAGTCGTTAGTGTGAGCCATCCCCAGCGAGTAGAGCGGAAGTACGCAGGCACCGAAGAGTCCGACACAGAGGTAAATAAGCCAAGCTACTGACGCGCCAAGTTGCGCCAGTACAAAGGCCATGATTGCACCTAGCCCAGCACAAACGGCCATGATGATGCGTCGATCAAAGCGGTCAGACAGTAAGCCAATGGGCGCTTGCGCAAGCATGCCGCCCAAAATGAACGAGGCCATGAACAAAGAAACCTGCAAGACGCTGAGGCCGATATAGGTAGCGTACATCGGGCCAATACCGTAAAACATGGCATAACAAGCCTGCATGATAAAGGCGTTCACAATCCCCAGAGGTACGAGCTTGAACAAGCTTCGAATAGGGACCTTTTTCGGTTCGTGCGTCGTTGGTTCAACAGTTACGCTAATCAAAATCGGGATTAACGCTAAATTGATCAACAGCGCAATAATGGCAAAGGCCATGAACCCAGCTGGGTCAGCGACACCCAGTATTAACTGCCCAGCCACCAAGCCACCGTAGATCAAAACCAGGTAAACAGAGAGTAAAGTACCTCGGTTTTTATTATCTGCCATGGTATTCAACCAACTTTCGACAATCACGAAAATCGCTGAGATGGCGAAGCCGGTCAGAAAGCGCATGACAAACCAAACGGTCGGATCGATCCAAATGGCTTGGATCAAAATAGATGCTGCGGCAAGTGCAGCCAAGCCGCCAAACGCACGAATATAGCCGACGCGGCGAATATCCTTCGGCGCTCGCGTGGTACCAAACAAGAAGCCAATGAAGTAGGCCGACATGATGACACCCGTGGTTAGGGTGCCAAAGTTTTCAATGGTTGCTCGCAAGCTCAGTAAAGTACTGGTCATGCCTACGCAAATGCCAATGAGAGTAATACTAGTGAGTAATGAACTTATGGCGCGTAGTTGTTGTTTAAGCATGCCAACAGATCCTTGCGAAAGCGTGAGCGACAGAGCGGAAAATTAGGGAAAGTGTAACATGGAAGGTTTTTTTCGGAAACGTCAAGAGGTTATCCACAGCTTGTTACTTGCTCACGGCGGAGGGGCTGTTTATGATGTGCAGAGAAGAGGTTAATAGGAAACATATGCGACAGATCATAGTACTATTCTGGTTGGCGATCGTCGGTTTGAGTGGAACGATGCTGCTTACGCCTCGTGTTAGTCATGCGGCGGTAGAGCTGAAAGAGCTTTACCAGTTTCGTGTGCAAGTTAACAGCCAGTCTCCCAGTGAGCGCCAGCAAGCCTTACAAGAAGCGTTGCAAGCGACATTGCTGAAACTTTCCGGCGATAGTCAGTTAGAGGATCATCCATTGGTTAACCAAGCGCTGCGCAATGTACGTGACTACGTCGTACAGTATGGTTACCAGCAAGACGAGCAGTTGTGGCTGTGGGTGCAATTTGATCAAAGCCAAGTCGATCAGTTGATACAAGCTGCAGGTTCTGGCATTTGGAGTAATTTGCGCCCGCGACTTTTGGTTTGGTTAGTGGTGGAAAACGATGACTTAGAGCGTGAAATGTTAGGCGCCGACAGCGAAGCGATCGTGGTCCAACAATTGCGTAATGCTGCGGCCCGCAGAGGCTTGCCGATACAGCTCCCATTACTTGATTTGAACGACAGCATGACGGTTTCGGTTATTGATGTTTGGGCGCGCTTTATGGATAACATCACGTTTGCGAGTGCGCGTTACTCGACGGATGGCATTGTCGTGGCGCGCTTTTATCGTACTGATCCAAGTCAGGTGACAGAGCAACAGCCGGAACGTTGGTCTGGTGATTGGACCTTGCACATAGGTGAACTGCGTTGGAGCGGGAGTGTGCGCGCCATGGACCGCAGTGAGCTTGGCGCCATGGTGATTCGTGATGTCACCGATCAACTCGCTGCACGTTATCGCATTGGCAGTACGAGTGACACACTCCAAGAGTGGACGGTCACCATTGATCACTTACGGCGCCTCGAAGCAGCGATAGCGGCAGAACAATTACTGAGTGCAATGCCCGCAGTCACCGATGTGCAAATGGTGCGCTACAACGGTCAAGCAGCCCAATTTAGGTTGCGTTTACAGGCTGACCCTGCGCGTATTCGGCAAGCAATGGATCTGAGTAAACAGCTACAAGCTGTGAGTGGTGAAACCGACAGTGGTGACGCCGTTTTTCGGTGGGTTGAGCAGCGATGACGCTACAACAACTGCCGCTTAACGTGCAGCTGCCCAGCAACCAAACGTTTGCGACCTTGGTTGCTGGGCCAAATGCTGAGGCCTACACCTTGGTCAGAGCCGGTGAAGACACCTTAGTGTATGTGTGGGGGAGCACCGGCGTCGGGAAGAGTCATTTGCTCCATGCGGTCTGTAACGAGCAAGCCGAAAATGTCATCTATTTGCCCTTGAGTGAGCTTAAGGACAGTATGGATGCTGGTATTTTACGTGGCTTAGAAAGTTACGCATTAATTTGCTTAGATGATATTGATGCGGTGCTAACCGATCACAATTGGTGTTTTGAAGTTTTCGCATTACTCAATCGTGTTCGCGACCAGGGCGCAACGCGGTTACTGGTTACTGCCAATACCTCGCCAGCGCAATTACAGTCAGCTTACCCGGATGTGCAGTCGCGCTTGAGTTGGGGCGTAGTGTTACAACTGCAAAAGCTATCCGATGAAGAAAAAGTTCAGGCGTTGCAGCAACGCGCTCATGCAATGGGGTTAGAGTTGCGCAGTGATACAGCGCAGTTCATGGTGCAACGACTTGGCCGTGATTTAAAAGATCTTATGCAACGCCTAGAGCGACTCGATAAAGCTTCGATCGCCGCGCAACGAAAATTGACGATTCCTTTCGTCAAAGCGGTCTTAGGTGTCTAACCCAGCCTCAACCATCCTGCTCATCTTTTAATTTTTTCAAGCCAAGCCCTAAAGCTCGCCCCTGGTTACGGGCAAACAATGTGCAACCAGCAAAAGCTAAGGTAGTGAGTAGTAATTCAATAGTCGCCCACCAACGTTGCTCAGGCGCAATGTAGAGCATGGTGAGGCTGTGCAAGAAGTACCACATCAGAATAAAGTTAGCCCATGCGTGGGTGTAAGGTTTACCACGAACTATTCCCAGTAAAGGGAATAGTAATGGCAGCACGTAAACCAGAGATTTAAAAAGTACCGATTGTTGACTGAAGTCGGTTGCAAACTGCCAAATCAGTACCCAGCTCAGTAAGCCAATATAGCTCACTAAAGCCAGCCAACGATATCCGGCGATGTTTGGACTCATAGGTTTCTTTCCTTTGCGAAATTAAGCTTGTAACTTTAACGCCGCCCGCGCAACACGTTCACCCAGTTGTTCCGCAAGCTTGCTTTCGTAGTGGTTTAAGTTGGCACCCGCAGCATGCTCAACGTGTGACGCGCCATAAGGGGAGCCACCTGCGTCAGTTTGTTGTAATTCAGGAGCGGTGTAGGGAATCCCCATAAGGACCATACCATGATGTAATAAGGGAACCCCCATGGCGAGTAAGGTACTTTCTTGGCCACCATGCATCGAACTACTTGAGGTGAAAACTGCGGCAGGTTTGTCGACCAAAGCCCCTTTTAGCCAGTCGCGCGATGTCTGTTCCCAAAACTTCTGGAGGCCACTGTACATGTGACCAAATCGAGTCGGGCTACCCATGATCAAACCGGCACAATCGGCTAAATCATCGGCATCGATGACCACATCACGTTGGCACGCGGCATCACCTTCACACGCGACGGTGCGCAGCAGCGGTTCAGCACCTGTTTTACTCACACCATTAGCGATGGCGTCGGCTAACTGCTGAGTGGCACCGTTACGGCTGTAGTAAAGAATAATAATGCGTGCCGCGCTACTCATTTAGAGGATCTCCAATACAGCTTCTGGTGGACGGCCTAAACGAGCTTGTTGGCCCTTAACGACAATCGGACGCTCAATTAACTTCGGATGTGCCGCCATCGCCGCAAGCAGCTTTTCTTCGTCATCTTCGTTTTTAAGTTCAAGCTCTTTAAAGATGTCCTCTTTGGAACGCATTAACTCCCGCGCTGAAACAAAACCAAGTTTACTCAGCAAATCTTTTAGCTGTGCGACATCAGGCGTATCTTTAAGGTATTCAATAATTTGTGGTTCAATTCCTTGCTCTTGCAAAAGTGCAAGGGTTTGGCGACTTTTAGAACACCGTGGGTTGTGATAAATCGAAACTTGAGACATGCTACCCCCTAAAGAAAAAACGTTCTTTGCTATTCGCTGTTCGCACGCTCACTGCGTTCGCTTTTGGTTTAAACCAACAGCGAATAGCGAATAGCAAACAGCGCAGTTATTTAGTTGAAGCTTACGGGAATTGCTATGTATTGTCGATTACTACGCCTGTTACAACTCACACTCATCGTCAGTCTGCTCAGTGCTTGTGCACCTGCTGCTGATTTTCACACCAATCAAGGCGAACAGCTACGCTGGAGCGAGTTAGAAGGCCAGTACATCATCGTTAATTATTTTGCCGAATGGTGTGCGCCTTGCTTACGTGAGCTGCCAGAGTTGAACGAGTTCTATCATTCGCACAGTGACAAGGCGCAGCTGTTCGGTGTGAGCTTTGATGGCTTAAATAATCAAGAACTTTCGGCATTGCAGGAAGCACACGGCATTGAGTTTCCGCTGATCCTCAATGAACCAATGGCACAGCTACCGTTTCCATCACCACAGATGCTACCGGCAACTTACGTGGTGACGCCCGACGGGGAAGTAAAAGGACCGTTACTAGGGGAACAAACCGAGGCTTCGTTGTTGCGCGCAATTAATGCGCGACCTTAGCGCATGTTCTCGATGGCGTGTTTCTGTGCCATGAGTTGCTCAATCCGAGCTTGAATACGGCGTTGCTCAAGGCGGTTGCCACTGCGACTGTGGGCATTGTGGAGATGATCAATAGCGCGGTCGAATTGACCATATAATGCCATCAGTTCGGCATTCGCCTCGTGCATACCACTGGTGTCACCTAACTCACGGTGAGCGTCAATAAGCAGAGAGTAAGCGAGCGTGCTGTCGTCGTTGCGGGTTAAATACTCGCGTAATAGTTGAACAGCCAACTTGGGCTCGCCAGCTTTTACCGCAGCGTTGGCATAATTAAGGGTGACGGTTTGTTCATTAGGCATGCGTTGGTAGGCAAATGCCAACATGTTCAGCACTTCGTCGTAGCGTTTTTGCGCGAGTAAAATATCGGTTTGCACATCCAAGTAAAAGGTATTCAACGGTTCTTGTTGGTAAAGTGGTGCAAGTGTGCGCTCGGCAGCCTCCGCTTGGTCACTATCAAGTAACGCAATTGCGAGTCCATAACGCGCTGCATTGGCGATGGCTGGGTTGTCGCTATTCATATCGCGCCGTGCCGCTTCGGCATTGTAATGACGCAGATGGCGCACAAGGACACGATACTTGGCGAGCCAAAACGAACTCTCGTCTCGATTAAATTCACGGTTTTGTCGAAGTTGCTCAGCGCGGACGCGGGTATCAGCGATGCGCGACTCACTCAACGGGTGCGTCAGCAACATTTCGGGCGGTTTGCTGACATAACGGTATTTTTCGGCTAAACGACCGAAAAAGTCCGGAGCCCCCATTGGGTCAAAACCGGTTTCGGTGAGAATCGTCAAACCGATACGATCCGCTTCTTGTTCGAAGAGCCGAGTGTAGTTAATGCTACGCTGTTTCATTCCAGCCATACTTGCTTGCGCGGCGGCAATACCGGCTTCTGGATTGGCCATACCTACTAAAATCGCGCCAAGTAAGCTGACGATAGATAGTGAGCTACTCCTTTCCATCGCCTCCATATTACGGACAATGTGACGCTGCGATACGTGCGCTATTTCGTGGGCGATAACTGAAGCTAATTCGGACTCGTTCCGGGTTTCGGCAATGAGTCCGGTATTAATACCGATGTGACCACCAAAAAAAGCAAAGGCATTGATTTGATCTTGGTTCACCCAAAAGAAGGTGAACGGAAAGCGAACGTCGTTGGCGTTGCGCACCAGGCGGCTGCCAACATCGTGTAAATAGGCTTCGAGTACGGGGTCGCCGACAATCGGCGCCGAGGCGCGAATTTGACGCATGTACATGTCGCCAACAGCTTGCTCGCGCTCGATGGACATAACGCTACCACCAGCGGTGCCTATCTCAGGCAAACGCGTTTGCTGCGCACTTGCGCTCGAGACGCTAAAGGCGAGCAAAAAGGCAAAACTGAAGGGCGCAATACGCGCCTTGATGGTGTACAACATAACGTTTGTGAAACCCACTGAGTACGGCGTTGTTATAGAGTCCACTATAGGGAAAAGGTTCCCAGTTTTGAATAGTTTAAACTGTATAAAATCCGCAAACGAGGCTATTATGGGCGGCAGCACTGCCCAAATCAGGAGAAGCATGCGCTATGTGGGACTACTTAAAGGCTTGGTATCAACGGAAATTCTCTGATCCAGACGCTATCACGCTATTCCTGCTGTTGGCGGTACTGTTTCTACTGATTATCTTTTTCGGTAACTTGTTGGCACCCATCTTGGTTGCTATTGCGTTAGCTTATTTACTGGACTGGCCGATTCAACGCCTACAAACGGTTGGGCTAAGCCGTCTCGCAGCGGTTCTAGTGGTGTTCTCACTTTTTATTGCACTCAATGTGTTGCTGATATTGTTCTTTGTACCGGTGATTTGGCAGCAGAGCATTACGCTGATCAGTGAACTTCCACAAATGTTCACCGAGTTGAAAAGTCTATTAAATCGCTTGCCTGAAATGTTCCCGGGTTACGTAAGTGAAGCCTACATCCACAATTTCATCGAGAACATTAACCAACGGGTATTGTCACTTGGTGAGCTGATCATCAGTCAATCACTAAGTCGCATCGTCGGCTTTATGGCATTGCTGATTTATTTAATTGTGGTGCCGTTACTAGTGTTTTTTATGCTGAAAGATAAGCGTGAATTGCTTGGACATATCAACCGTACGTTGCCGGCGAATCGCCGTTTGATCTCACAAGTAAGCGACGAGATGAATCTGCAGATCATGAACTATATTCGTGGTAAAGCCATTGAAGTAGTGATTGTCGGTGGCGTAAGCTATATCTGCTTTGCCCTGTTTGATCTTCGCTACGCCGCACTCTTAGGTGTATTAGTTGGCTTGTCGGTGTTGATTCCGTACATCGGAGCTGCAGTAGTTACCTTACCGGTGGCTTTAGTTGCTTTATTCCAGTTTGGCTGGTCGGCCATGTTTGCTTATGTGATGTTGGCCTACCTGATTATTCAAGCCCTAGATGGCAATCTATTGGTGCCGCTATTATTCTCTGAAGCAGTCAATTTGAACCCAGTGTATATTATTGCGGCAGTGTTGGTGTTTGGCGGCTTGTGGGGCTTCTGGGGCGTATTCTTCGCGATTCCGCTGGCGAGTCTGGTCAAGGCCGTCATTACTGCTTTATCGAGTGACGTACCGATCCCTGCGAATGAGGAATCGGCACGCTCATAATGTCATGCGGTATTAGGCATCAAGTGCATCAAGAACAACCTGATGGTGGTCTTTGGTTTTAAATTTATCAAAGACCTGTTCCACCTTGCCGTCTTGGCCAATTAAAAAGCTGATGCGATGAATTCCATCGTACTCTTTGCCCATGAATTTCTTCGGTCCCCACACGCCAAAACCGTCAGCGACCGTGTGATCTTCATCGCTTAGCAGAGTGAAATTAAGTGCATCACGTTCAGTGAACTTAGCCAAACGTTTTGGAGCGTCAGGGCTAATACCGACAGTGATCACGTTACGCTTTGCCAGTTCCTCTTGGTGGTCGCGTAACTGTTGCGCTTGCACAGTGCAGCCGGGCGTCATTGCTTTCGGGTAAAAATACACCAAGACTTTGCCTTCTTTTAGCAAATCCTTGAGAGCCACCTGCTGTTCATTGGCGTCAAGTAGGGTAAACTCAGGTGCTTTATCACCCGCTTGTAAAGTCTTCATAATCATCCTTAAACTTTTACTGATAAAGTTGGGTTGAGTAAAATTGGCAAAACCGTTGTCAATGATAGGCAAACGCAAACCATAACGCAAAGCGACAGCCCTTGTGTTTACCCGTATTCGAAAGTACCATTGTCGCCATAAAAAAGATCAGGAGTAGCAATGTTAACAGGTAGTATCGTCGCCTTGGTAACGCCATTTACCGAGCAAGGAAACGTTGATTATGCGGCGTTCGAGGACTTGATCAATTGGCATGTCGAACAGGGCAGCGATGGCTTAGTTGTTATGGGGACCACCGGTGAATCAGCGACGATGAGTCATGATGAACACGTCATGGTGGTGAGTGCTGCATGTGAGCTTGCCGATGGCCGTATCAATATTATTGCGGGCAATGGCTCCAACGCTACTTCTGAAGCAGTACACCTGACCGAGCGCATGGCTCACTTACCGTTGGCTGGCTTTTTGAACGTCAATCCATATTACAACAAGCCTTCACAACGTGGTTTGATCGAACATTATCGTGCCTGTTGTAACGCCAGTGACTTACCCCAATTGTTATATAATGTGCCTGGACGGACTGGTGCGGATGTCTTGCCCGAGCAGGTCGCCGAACTTGCCGAGATTCAAAACATTGTCGGTATAAAAGAAGCGACTGGTGACGTCTCGCGCGTCGCTGAATTGCGCAAACTATGTGGCAGTAACTTTATTCTGCTGAGTGGTGATGATCCCACAGGTTGTGATTTCATTTTGCAAGGCGGCGATGGCGTGATCAGTGTCACTGCGAATGTGGTGCCACAAATGATGAAAGAAATGGTGGATGCAGCCTTGCGAGGCAATGCTGACGAAGCGCATGAGATTGATGCCAAGATGGAGGCGATCCACGCTGCTATGTTCGTGCAAGCCAACCCGATTCCCGTAAAATGGGCGCTCGCTTGTATGAAAAAATTAGCACCGAATTACCGGTTACCCATGACGGCGCCGGAACTTCCGCAACAACAACATATCGAACAAACATTAAAACAAGCCGGAATTATAAGCGCGGAGTCCTAATGAAAGTTTCTTCTATAGCAATCATCTGTCTTTCGAGCCTTGCTGTTACAGCGTGCAGCTTTACGCCCCGTGAACAGGCTGAAGGTGATTTTAAGTACACAAATGCCAAGCAAGTTGAACCGTTAAAACCTGCGCCTGGTAAGCAACTTCCCGAAGCCTCACGACAGTATGAAATTCCTGAAGTGAATGCCACTGGAGCGACGGGCAAAAAAATTAACGTATTACCTCCGGTACTCGTTCGTGGGACAGCAGCAGGCAGCCGTGCTAGTGAAAATGCTGATGTGACAGCAGTCGACTTTTCTGAGCTCGACGGTATGGATGATTTACCCAGTTTTACTTGGGAAGGTATTAAAGCAGCTCTTGCTCGGGAGAATTTGACGATTGTTGCGGAAACCGCCGAGCAATCGTTAACTACGGGTTGGCAACGGCAACAGCTTGAAGTGGGCGATGATGAAGTCGCTGCTACTGTTGAGCGACAGTTCAGAGTTACGATGCAAGTTCCTGATCACCGTCGTACGGCAACAGTTACGGTCGCTATGACCGATAAGAAAATTAGTGGTCCGGGTGCCGACATGGTGCCTGGAGGGGTAAGCGATGCCAATGCCGAAGCTAACCTTCTGAACACGATGATTAATGAAATCGCAGTGCGACAGCAAGGCGTATTTGCTGCGGCTGAAGCTGCGGCAACAGTGAACGTACAGCCAAGCTTTAATGAGGCGGGTTATCCAGCCTATGAACTTGATATTGGCTTCGATGTTGCATGGCCACTGCTGGCCGATGTGCTCGAAGGCGTTGGTTTCGAAATCGACGACTTGAATCAATCCGCTGGAATGTACTATTTAGAGTACATGCGCGACCCTGGCTTTAGCCTAGCGTTCTGGAACGACAACCAAGAAGGTAAGCTTGATCTTGCCGATGGTTCCTACCAAGTCAACGTTAAGGGTGATGACGACAGCACAACAATTACGATTTATCGTGGTGAGACCCCATTAACTGCTGCCGATATTGATCGCCTGTACGGGCCAATCGCGGCGGAAATTCGTCAGCGCAGCGCGCTGTAACTTGTGATTTAGCTGGAGAATCTGCTGCTCATGGAAAAACGTACTGAACTCTATCGTGGTAAAGCCAAAACGGTTTTTACAACTGATGATCCGGAGCGTTTGGTCTTGCACTTTCGCAACGATACGTCGGCTTTTGATGGTGAGAAAGTCGAACAACTCGAACGCAAAGGCATGATCAATAATAAGTTTAATAACTTTATTATGGCAAAGCTTGAAGCAGCAGGTATTCCAACGCAGATCGATAAAGTCTTGAGTGATACCGATACGCTGGTAAAACGCCTGGACATGATTCCGGTCGAATGTGTTGTGCGTAATTACGCCGCGGGTAGTTTGGTGCGTCGGTTAGGTGTTGAAGAGGGCCAAGCTCTCTCGCCCGCAACGTTTGAGTTGTTTTTGAAGAATGACGCTTTGCATGACCCAATGATTAATGAAAGTCACGCCGTGGCGTTTGGCTGGGCGACTGCCGAGCAGCTTGCGAAAATGAAAGAACTTACCTTCCAAGTAAATGCCGTGTTGCTTAAGTTATTTGCCGATGCGGGTATGCTGCTCGTGGACTTCAAGTTGGAGTTCGGTGTGGATGCTAATGGCACCATCGTGTTGGGCGATGAATTCAGCCCAGATGGCTGTCGTCTGTGGGACGCTGAGACGCGCAAGAAACTTGATAAAGACCGTTTCCGTCAAGGCTTAGGTGGTGTGGTCGAAGCCTACGAAGAGGTTGCGCAACGCTTGGGTGTTCCGCTTTAAGTATCGTCTTCGTCATCCCATGCATCGTGATGCGTTTTATCTTCTGAATGCCGTTGCTTAAGCGACGGCATTTTCATATGTGCGGTATGCTTTAGCAACATGATGTTGCCAATAACCACGGCAAAGACGACTAGCAAAATCAACCAAAAAGCCATTCATTATCTCCCGTGTTGGCCACCGGTGGGCAGATGTTATCGATATAGCGTTCTTTGAGGTCCGCAAGACAGCTAAGAACGTATTCCTTACCCGCTATCTCGTGCAGGTCAAGTGCTGCAACGAGCACATCCGTGGTCAATTGTTGCTGCGCTTGTTGTGCGTGCGTGTAATGACTTAAGTGCCAAGGCTCGGCAGCGACGCCACCACGGTACTGACGATAAGGAAAGAAGAAGCCGAAATCCGCCGCATGTTGGTAAAGCCACAGTGCTAGCTCATGGCAGGGACCACCTTCCTCGTATTCTTCAGGTAATAACTGCAAATCTAAGTCACCATGGGCGAATGGGCGTGGGTCAAAGACATCTAAGTCGGTGCCCCAATGATGTCGGCTCGCTCCCGGCAAGGCCGACCACGTCATGATGGCTTCAACTTTCTCGCCAATGGACAATTGACTTGAGTCGAGCAGGGCGCCGTGACTATCGTAAAGTGGTGCGTTACCACTAAATTTGCGATTCCAAATCGCTTGTTGGCGAGAAAAATCACGAAAACCTGAGGCAATATCGAGGGCTAAACCGGCTTCGTGAGCAGCCGCCTGCATCGCTTTAAAGGCACCAAATACACTGTTCTGTAAACGCACTGTGGGGCGACAACAGGGGTCACTAACGACATGGCTGTCGACTTGTCCAGTAAGCTCTTCTGAACTCAGCATAAGAGTTGCTCCAATAAGCTTTCGTACATGTCAGTAAGCTTGATCAAGTCCTCGATGCTTACACATTCATCAACTTTGTGAATAGTTGCGTTGACTGGACCTAGCTCAATAACTTCAGCGCCCGTCGGCGCAATAAACCGTCCATCCGAGGTGCCGCCGGCCGTGGAAAGTTGCGGTGCACGATCGGTATGATGTCGTACTGCCGCAACGGTAGCCTGGACCAAGTTGCCTTCAGCAGTTAAAAATGGCTCGCCGTTAAGCTTCCAGTCGATAGCGTAATCAAGTTCATGCGCGTCAAGTATGGCATAAACACGTTGTTTGAGCTCCTCGGCGGTACTTTCAGTGCTGTAGCGGAAGTTAAAACTTACGTGAAACTCACCAGGAATAACATTTCCTGCTCCAGTGCCGGCGTTTACGTTGGAAATTTGGAAGCTGGTTGGCGGAAAGAAGTCATTACCGTGATCCCACTCGGTTGCTGCTAATACCGCCAGTGCGGGCGCTGCCTTGTGCACCGGATTGTCAGCCAAATGAGGGTAGGCGACATGGCCTTGAATGCCGAATACGCGTAACTCACCGGACAGTGAACCGCGGCGACCATTTTTCACAACATCGCCAACATGGTTGGTGCTGGATGGCTCGCCAACCACACACCACGTGATTTTCTCGGCGCGAGCTTCAAGGGTTTCAACAACTTTTGGAGTGCCGTTGATGAAAGGTCCTTCTTCGTCGCTGGTAATTAAAAAAGCAATACTCCCGTGATGGTCGGGAAAGCGTTGTACAAAACGCTCAGTTGCGACCAACATGGCCGCAAGGCTGCCTTTCATGTCAGCGGCGCCACGGCCGTAGAGCATTCCTTCGTGGATGGTCGGCTGGAAGGGCGGAAAACGCCACGCGTGTTCAACCCCTGCGGGAACCACGTCGGTGTGCCCAGCAAAACAAAAAACGGGGCCTTGGCTACCGCGCCGCGCCCATAAATTAGTGGTATCAGCGAAGACCATACTCTCGAGATCAAAGCCGACTGCAGCGAGGCGCTCACCGATCAGTTGCTGGCACCCGGCATCTTCTGGGGTTACCGACATGCGTTCGATGAGAGCTTGAGCAAGCTGGATAACATCGTGCTCATTCGGGTTACTGGGGGTGCGCATCGCTATTAGAGTCCCATGACCTGACGCCATTGTGTCTCGTTAAAACCAACCGCAATGTGTTCGTCCACAGAGAGTACTGGCCGCTTCATCAGCGTAGGATAACGTTGCAGCAGTTCAATTGCGACGCCATCATCGGCGAGCGCACGTTCCTTGTCACTGAGTTGACGCCAGCTGGTGCTACGCTTGTTGACCAAGGTGTCGCGATCAACCTGCTGTAGCCACTGATTAAGGGTGTCGGCAGGCAATGGTTGCTCACGAACATCATGGAAGTCATAATCAACTTGGTGTTGATCAAGAAAACGGCGGGCTTTGCGAACGGTGTCGCAGTTGGGAATTCCATAAATTGTTGCGGTCATTTTTTACTCTTTGTGACAGGCTTGAAACACATGCTATGCATTGTGACAAAAGCCATGTGGATTCTCCACAGTTTGTGTGGATAAGTCTGTGAGTTAGCTGCTGTGAACTAGTTAAACTAATGAAATCTATATAAATAATGATATGGTCAATGCTTGACCATATCGATCAAAAAGCGTGGGTTTCGGACAAAAATGAAGCAATCGATTTGGCAAGTTTTTAAAAGTGGGCAAGAGTATGCGGCGATTTGGCCGCACCATGCCGTTGTCGCTGCAATGACCGAAACTCGGGTAGTGCCAGGCGTGAAGTTTGCTGCAAAGTGGATGCCAGCTGCTGCGGTGATCAATTTATGGGTGCAGTATCAGTGGCTGGGCAGCACAATGTTGCCGCAAGCCATGGTGAGTTCGTTGTTTCTGTTATCGGTGCCTGTGCAGGGGTGGTATTGGCTGGGGCGGCGGGCGCTAAGTCAGCTGGATCCGCGCCTGAAGCATTGGTATTTGGAGTTGGCACAAAAATTACAAGTGCAGCCGCGCGCCAAGCCCATTCGGATGGACTTGGCAAAGTTGCTCAATAAAGCGTTGCGGGAACTGCCTCCAGACGAGCACTAAAGCTGCTTGTTAAAGTTTAAAATCACTCCAAATAGGTGCATGATCTGAAGGCTTCTCGATGCCGCGCAAGTCGTAATCTATACCGCTACTGACTAATTTATCGGCCAAACTGGCGGTGGCTAAAATCAAGTCAATGCGCAGACCGCGGTTATCATCGAAGCCCCGTGATCGATAATCAAACCAGCTGAATTGGTCCGTCACGTCTTGATGTTGTAGGCGATAGGTGTCGACTAAACCCCAGTCTAATAAGGTGTTCAGCCATTCGCGTTCTTCAGGCAAAAAGCTACATTTGCCAGTGCGTAACCAGCGCTTGGCGTTATCGTCGCCAATACCGATATCACAATCTTGATGGGAAATATTCATGTCGCCCATAACGACAACAGGTTGCCCAGCATCAAGTTCAGTGTTCAAGTAATTCATCAAATCCGCGTAGAACTTCTCTTTAGCCGGAAATTTTAACGGGTGGTCGCGACTTTCACCTTGCGGGAAGTAGCCGTTTAAAATGCGTACGCGACTTCCATCTGCTTGCAC
Organism: Pseudidiomarina sp. CB1; assembly: GCF_024752025.1. Classification (GTDB taxonomy): domain Bacteria; phylum Pseudomonadota; class Gammaproteobacteria; order Enterobacterales; family Alteromonadaceae; genus Pseudidiomarina. Next base: position 332,695 of record NZ_JANTPU010000001.1, read on the forward strand.
GTAATCGCCCATGATCATACGGCGCTGTGCCTCTTCACCGTCATTTGGAAAGCCAAACTGAGGATTTTCTAAAGGCTGTTTGCTGAGCAAGGCGACACCGTAATGGCCTTTTTGGCCGTGGAAGAGCACGTGGTAACCTAGCGCTTCAACATCGGCAAGTGGAAACTGATCATCATGTACTTTCGTTTCTTGCAGACCAATCACGTCCGGCTGGTGCTTTTCAATCAGGGCCTGCAATTGATGTAAGCGTGCGCGAATACCGTTGATGTTAAAAGAAATCACTTTCATAGAAGTTTACTTCCGTCATCCAAGTTTTAAAGATAATAAATGTTAATCAGGATACCAGAAGGTCTGCGAGGGTGCGACCTCGAGGCTGTCGCTAAGGTAAATTTTGGGTATACTGGCGGCATCACAAAGAACGAATAAAAATGTAAGCGGAGAGAGCAACATGGCAACCCAATGGTTGCAGTTACGTGCGGGTAAGCGTGCGTGGTTGCAGATTAAGGAACAGGGACTTTCACAGCAAGATGTTCAATTACTGGTAGGGGCATCAGGTGGGCCTAAATGGTTCGTGCTACAGGGTCTTGATCGGTATTTGTTTGGGGAGTTCTTTGCTGGCCGTGAAACATCGCTGGACCTGCTCGGAACTTCCGCCGGTGCATGGCGTTTCGCAGCTCTGGGCCAACGTGATCCGGTTGCCGCTAGCGAACTCTTTGCGCGTCTGTATAGCACGCAAACGTACAGTGAAAAGCCTGATGTTCGCGAAATTACTGACGAAGCCCGAAAATTGCTCGCCGAGTACATTCCAGATAGCGCGGTGGAAGACATTTTAAGCCAAGAACGCTTCCGTCATCATTGGATTGTTGTGCGTTGTCGCGGCCTTACTGCAGTTGAAGGCAAACGGCAAATGTTCGGCTTACTCGCATCTGCTGCAGCAAATACTGTTAAGCGTAAATGGCTTGGTAAATTTTATGAGCGTGTGATTTTTCATCATCCAGCATCTTCGGCAGCTTTTACTGAGCACTGGAACGATTTGCCAACCCGCTATGCCACCTTGAGTAGGGAGAATTTCAAGCAAGCGCTACTTGCTACTGGCTCGATTCCGATGGTACTCGAGGGGGTGCGTGATATTCCTGGTGCACCGGCGGGGATCTATCGTGATGGTGGCGTGACCGATTATCATTTTGATCTGGACTTTAGTGGCGTGAACGGTCTTGTGTTCTATCCGCATTTCCATCAAGAGGTGATTCCGGGCTGGTTTGATAAAGGCTTGAAAAAACGTCGTACTACCGGTGCATTGTGGCCGAATGTGATCCTTTTAACGCCAACCCAAGAATTTATTGACGCATTACCGTATCAAAAAATTCCTGACCGTAACGATTTTGCCAACATGGCCGCCGACGAACGCATTAAATATTGGCAACAAGCCGTTGACCAAGGTCGTCGTATGGCTGACCAACTGCATGAGTGGATTGCCACTGATCGCATTCGCGACCATGTTGAGCTGTGGACCTAATATGAGGTAAGTAAATGGACTATCGCGGGTATCCGAATTTCGCGCACGAACAGACTGATAGAATCGGTGTGTTAATCACTAACTTGGGTACGCCTGACGCACCCGACACACCTTCGTTACGCCGCTATCTCAAGGAGTTCTTGTCAGATCCTCGGGTGGTCGAAGTACCCCGTGTGTTGTGGTGGCTGATCTTGAATGGGGTTATTTTGCGCATTCGACCCAAGCGTTCAGCGGCAGCCTATCGCACCGTTTGGACCGAGCGTGGCTCACCGCTGTTGTTTCACACCGCAGATCAAGCTGAGCAGCTGCAACAGCGTTTTGCCCAACAGTACGGCGACGACGTAGTAGTGCGTTATGCCATGCGCTATGGCTCACCGAGTATGGCGCAAGTGCTCGATGATATGCTAGCGAGTGGTGTGCGTAAATTAGTATTGTTACCACTGTACCCACAGTATTCAGCGGCAACGACGGGTTCAACCTTTGATGCCTTAGCCAAAGATTTCACCAGCCGTCGTTGGTTGCCGGACTTGCGCTTTATTAGCCACTACCATGACGATGCCGGTTACATTCAGGCTTGTGCTGAACAGATCAAGACCTTTTGGGCCGAGCATGGGCAAGCGGATAAGTTGATCTTCTCTTATCACGGTGTCCCCTTGAAGTACCTGGAAAAAGGTGATCCCTATCATTGCGAATGTCACAAGACATCGCGTTTAATAGCAGAAGCGTTGGGACTTAATAAAGATCAGTACTTAACTACATTTCAATCGCGTTTTGGTCGCGAGGAGTGGCTGAAGCCCTATACTGACGAGACCTTGCAAAAACTGCCGAACCTTGGCTGCAAAAACGTACAGGTATTCTGTCCGGGGTTCAGCGCCGATTGCTTAGAAACGATCGAAGAAATTGGTGAAGAGAATCGTGAGTATTTTATGGCAGCCGGCGGCGAATCTTATGCTTACATTCCCGCACTCAACGCAACTGCGAAGCATATTGATGCCTTGCATGCTATCGTGCAACGTGAGATACAAGGTTGGGAATTACAACGCGATTCCGAACTCACCGCTAAGCTTGCGAAGCATCGTGAGGAGAATTACGGAACGCTATAATTTGTAACAGGAATGGGCAAGAGGAGTGCTAACCAGGGTGGCACCGCAATCTGCACAAGCTCAAAGTCTAAGCACCGCAATTTCACCATTGCTGCAAGAGCATGCCGGTGAAAGTGGTGTCATCCCGTTAGTGGACGCACGTGAAGCCTTTGCGGCAAGGGTTTTGTTGGCTCGTCAAGCACAACGCAGCCTTGACGTGCAGTACTACATTTGGCGGCATGACATTACTGGTACGCTGATGTTCGAAGCCCTGCACGAAGCCGCTGAACGCGGTGTCAAAGTGCGCCTGTTGTTAGATGACCATAATACCGTAGGCCTTGATGCGACGCTCAAAGGCCTGCACCAACACCCTAATATTGAAGTGCGACTTTTTAATCCGCTGAAGTTACGGCGGCCGCGCTTTTTAAACTATTTAGTCGACTTTCGTCGCTTGAATCGCCGCATGCATAACAAAGCCTTCGTCGTCGATGGGCAGGTGGTCATCAGCGGCGGTCGCAATATTGGCGATGAATACTTTGGCGCCACGAGTGATATTCTTTTTGCCGATTTGGATGCGTTATTGATAGGCGAAGTTGTGGCTGCGGTGGAGCAAGACTTCGAGCGTTATTGGCAAAGTGAATCAGCGGTACCTCTGGATAAGCTGTACAGCTTTACTAAGCCACAAAGCTTAGCGACGCTGCACAAAGTGGCCAAGCGTTACGAACAGGATCCACGCGCTCAAGCCTACGTCAATGCCGTCGAGCACCTTCCGTTTATCGATAAGTTACGACACCAAGAAGTCGAAATATATTGGGCTAAAACCCAATTGGTGAGTGACTCGCCAGCTAAAGCGCTTGGCCGGGCAAAGCCACAGCAAATGTTGCCGCATCAGCTACAACAAACGATCGGCGAGCCGCAATCTCATGTCACACTGGTTTCGCCGTATTTTGTTCCCACCCGCACTGGCGTCAATGAGCTTATTGCCATGGCCAAGCGTGGCGTGCAAATCATCGTATTGACGAACTCCCTAGAGGCAACGGATGTCGCTATTGTGCATGCCGGTTATGCCAAATGGCGAAAGAAGTTGTTACGTCATGGCATTCAATTGTTTGAAATGCAACATTTAACGCCATTAGCGCGCCGTGAAAAACGCAAAGAGCGGCGTCAACGTTTGAAAGGTAAAGAGCGATTTGGCACATCGGCTTCGAGCCTGCATGCCAAGACCTTTATGGTGGACATGGCCCGCGTGTTTATTGGTTCGCTAAATTTTGACCCGCGCTCAGCGGCGATTAACACCGAGCTTGGCTTTGTTATGCACAGTAAAGCGCTGGCGAGTCGTATCGAGCAGGCGATTATCAGTACCTTGCCGAACTATGCCTACCAGCTACGCTTAATAAAGAATAAAGTGGTTTGGATAGAGCGCTTGGGTAAACAAAAATCATGGTACTACTCTGAACCTAATGCGTCGATTTGGCGGCGTCTTGCCGTGCGAATTCTTGAGCGCTTGCCGATCGAGCGCTTTCTCTAAGGAGCTTAGCTATGCGTTTAACCTTTTTGGGTGCGAGTGAAACGGTCACGGGTTCGAAGTACTTGTTGGAAACTGATACCACGCGAGTGCTTATCGATTGTGGTCTATTTCAGGGCTATAAATGGCTGCGTGAACGCAATTGGCAGCCGTTACCACTCGGTATTAATGATGTTGATGCAGTGGTGCTGACGCACGCCCACCTCGATCACTCCGGTTATCTACCGGTGTTATACGAACACGGCTTTCGTGGGCCCGTTTACACCCATTATGGAACTGTTGGATTGTGCCAAATTTTGTGGCCCGACAGTGGGCGGATTCAGGAAGAAGATGCGAAGTTTTTGCAAAAACACAAACTAAGCAAGCATCAAGATCCGCGGCCGCTCTACGATGAAGCCACGGCAGAAGCAGCTTTAAAGCTATTGCATGGCATTGGTTTTGATAAGCCGTTTCGTATTGGTGATATCAACTTCACCTTACAACCTGCTGGTCATATTCTAGGTGCAGCCAGCGTGGTTGCCGAGCATGAAGGTGTGCGTATCGGTTTCAGTGGTGACGTTGGGCGCCCCAATGATATTTTAATGAAGCCACCTCGACCGCTACCGGAGGTGGATTATTTGCTACTCGAATCAACTTACGGCGATCGTCGCCATCCGGAGACTGATCCGTGGGAAGAGCTTGCCGAAGTGGTGAACGAGACAGCCGCAGCCGGTGGAGTACTCATGATCCCTAGCTTTGCGGTCGGCCGTGCGCAGCTGCTACAGCACATGCTGGTCACCTTAATGAGCGATGGTCGTATTCCACGCTTGCCTATTTTTCTAGATAGCCCGATGGCCATTAGTGTCTCGGACGTGTACGGCGAGCAACATGACCATCATCGCCTTACGCAACAACAGTGTGAAGCTGCTGAGAGAGCGGTGATTTATACCCACAGCGTCGATGAGTCAAAGGCTATAGCGCATCAGGGGGCGCCGCATATTATTATTGCTGGCAGCGGTATGGCCACAGGTGGCCGTATTTTGCATCATTTCAAGCACTGGCTTAGCGATCATCGCAGTACGGTGCTATTTAGTGGCCACCAAGCTGGAGGTACCCGTGGTGCGAAAATGGTGCAGGGCAACGAACGTATTAAATTGCACGGTGAATGGTTGTCGGTGAAGGCTAAGATTCGTCAACTAGAAGGTTTGTCTGGGCATGCGGATTACGCTGAAATTGGCGCTTGGTTAGCACAATCAGCCTTACCGCGAAACGCCAAAGTCTTTCTAGTTCATGGTGAACCCGACGCGTTAGAAGCAATGTCTGATTATCTAAAGCAAACCACTACCTACGATGTTCGTGTGGCGGCTTACCGACAAGTACTGCATTTGAACGGCCATTAAACAACAAGCAACATAACGATGGCGGTGGTCACCACCGCCAAAATGACATTCAAAGCCACACCTTCTCGGGCCATTTCTCGCACTGTAATACGCTCCGACGAAAAGACAATAGAATTGGGTGGTGTGGCAACTGGCATGCAAAATGCTGTGCTGCAGGCTATGGTCGCTGGAATCATCAGTAGCGCAGGAGGTAACTCAAGCGCCACCGCAGCGGCCGCCATAATCGGCATGAGCAGGGTTGCGGTAGCTGTATTCGAAGTAACTTCTGTGAGAAACGATACACTCAAGGTTAAGCAAAATACCAGCAGTGCCACAGGCAGGACACCCAAGCCAGTAAGAGCATCGCCAATACGCGCGCTCAAACCACTGCTAATGAATCCTTGAGCTAAGGCTATCCCGCCAGCGAATAATAAGAGAATTCCCCAAGGAATTGAAACAGCTGCGTTCCAAGTTAGGAGCGGCTGGCCTTCGCGATCACGCAGAATGAACATCGTTAAAACGCCAGCAATGGCCACGGTTGCATCACCGACATAGTTGAGTCCAGTTAAGCCGGTCCAGCCGCCGAATGGCGTGGTTCGGGTTACCCAAAGTACAACCACAATAGCGAACACGAGCAACACCCGTCGTTCGGCCGAGCGCATTGGGCCCGGTGGTGCGATGTTGAGCTGAATAGTGTCGTCGATATTGCGGGCTAACCACCATGCCATAAGTGGCAGTGACACTGCGACAAAAGGTACACCGATCGACATCCACTCGGTAAAACTAAATGCTTGACCTGTTGTGGTTTCGTACACCGAGGCAAAAATTAAATTTGGCGGAGTGCCCACTAAGGTGGCGATACCGCCAACGGAAGCAGAATAAGCGAGACCTAAGAGCAGGGCACGTTGGAAAGGCGCATTGTCACAAGCATCGGCAAGAGCTAAGGCGACGGGCAATAAGGCTAGGACCGCCGCTGTGTTCGAGATCCACATGGATAACAGCGCCGTAGCTAACATAAAGGCAAATAACATGCGTTTACCGTGACCATTACCGATGGTATGCACCAAGCTTAGAGCTAAGCGTCGATGCACGCCACTGAGTTCGACTGCTTTCGCCAGCATAAATGCGGCCATAAAGAGCCAAATAATCGGGTTGCCAAGGGCAGCGGACACTTCATTAAGAGGCGTGATACCGCCTAACGGTAACAATAAAAAAGGTAGTAACGACGTCACCGGAAGCGGCAGTGCTTCGCTGATCCACCACCAAGCAATCCAGACTGTAGCGGCAAAGGTCCACGCGGCTGGATGGGCAAAGTCAAACAACCATTGCACGATAAAATACGAGCCAATGGCGGCTAATGGAGCTAAGAGTAAGTGCCATTTCTGCATGTTATTGTCTTATTTGAAATTTAGTTCTATACAACATAGGGTAAAAGAACAATAAACAAAAGGAGTAGGTTATGACAGAGCGCAGGAAGTGGAATTCTGCAATTTTGGTACCGGTGTTTTTTCCGGCAGTAGCGGTCATTGCATTACTCGTCATTGGTACGCTTGCAAATCCAGAGCTTGCTGGTGAGGTTTTTAGCGATGTGCTTGCGTGGATAACAGCCGACTTTGGTTGGTTTTACATGCTCGCAGTGGCTATCTTTTTGGTTTTTATTGTCAGTGTTGCGGTGTCCAAATGGGGCCGTATTAAACTAGGACCAGACCATGCAGAGCCGGAATATAGCTTCCCTGCGTGGTTCGCCATGTTGTTCTCGGCGGGTTATGGTATCGCCTTGCTATTCTTTGGTGTGGCTGAACCAGTGCTGCACTACTCTAGTCCGCCTGTTGGGGCTGCGGAAACGGTGGATTCAGCCAAACAGGCGATGCAAATCGCCTATTTTCACTGGGGCTTCCATATTTGGGCGATTTACGGTTTAGTTGGACTCGTACTCGCCTACTTCTCGTTCCGTCACGGTCTACCCCTGTCAATGCGCTCGACGCTTTATCCAATCATTGGTGAAAAAATCCACGGTCCAGCAGGGCATGCGGTTGATACCTTTGCCATTTTGGGCACCATGTTCGGTATTGCCACGACCCTTGGGTTATCCGTCATTCAAATCAATGCCGGCTTAAATTACTTATGGCCAGAAATACCAGTCGGGACTACAGTGCAAATTATCGCTATTGCGGTGATTACCGTGTTTGCCATTCTATCGGTGGTGGCTGGCCTTGATAAAGGTATTAAACGTCTGTCGTATGTGAACATGGTGTTGGTGTTGTTCATCCTATTGTTTGTGTTCTTTGCAGGGCCAACGGTACATATTTTGGAGACTTACCTACAGAATACCGGCGCCTACCTGAATAACATCGTCGAGCGAACCTTTAATTTACAGGCTTATTCGCGCAGCGACTGGATTGGCAACTGGACCTTATTTATTTTTGGCTGGACCATTGCGTGGGCCCCATTTGTTGGCTTGTTTATTGCAAAAATCAGCCGTGGCCGGACGATTCGCCAATTTGTCTTTGGCGTTATGTTTGTGCCGACCTTGTTCACTTTCTTCTGGTTTAGTGTGTTTGGTGATACCGCATTAAATCTGATCATGAACGAGGGCTACTCGACGCTAATTAGTGACGTGCAGAACGACGAAGCTATTGCCTTGTTCAAGCTCTATGAGCGGTTACCACTCACCAGTATTTTGAGTTTCGCGACGGTTGTTTTGATTGTCACCTTTTTTGTAACGTCGTCGGATTCGGGCTCGCTGGTTATCGATTCGTTGGCTTCCGGTGGTCGCACCGATACGCCAGTATGGCAGCGTATTTTTTGGGCCAGCTCTGAGGGCATCGTGGCAGGTGTGTTGCTGCTGGCAGGTGGCTTGGGTGCGCTGCAAACCGCATCGATTACCAGTGCGTTACCCTTTGCAGTGATCATTTTGATTTCCGCATTTGGCATGTGGCGGGCGTTAGTCATTGAAGGGCACCAATATGCTAGTTTGAAAAGCGCGATGCGTACGCATCGGCGAGGGGTGCATGCAGGTCCAAGTTATTGGAAGAAGCGTTTAGCTGGGGTGGTTGATTTTCCACAGCAGCAAGAAGTTAGAGAATTTATCGAGCATACCGTCATCGAATGTTTGAACGACGTCGCTAAAGAGCTTAAAGAGCATGGTTGGGAGACCGAAGCAACGTTCGATAGCGAACATGTCCGTTCAGTGTTCACCGTACGCAAAGAAGGCGAAGTAGAGTTTGACTATGAGGTTCGTCTGCGCGCGTATCAGCGACCTGATTTTGCCGTGGTGAATGCGAAGAACTCGGATAAAAAGTATTACCGTGCTGAGGTGTTCTTGCGTCAAGGTGGTCAAGCTTATGACCTTTATGGCTATGAACCTGGCGATATCATTAACGATGTGATTAACCAGTTTGAGAACTACCTGCAGTTCATGCACATCTCACCAGGAAGCCTGCCGTGGGATCTCGAGCAACATGATGACGACCTCAAGTAGTTGAGGTCGCTAATCTAAGTCTTTGAGTAATTCAGCCAGTGGTTTGGGCTTGGCAAAATAATAGCCTTGCCCATAACCACAGCCCATTTCTGTTAAACGAATCGCTTGCTCAACGGTTTCGATACCCTCAGCGACGACATCCATATTCAATTGCCGCGCCATGGCTAAGATACCGCGAACGATCGCTTCGTCGCTCGACTTACTGACAATGTCTTGAATAAACGCACGGTCGATTTTGAGCTTATTCACAGGAAGTTTTTTCAGGTAACTCAAACTAGAAAAGCCAGTACCAAAGTCATCAATCGACATTGCTACACCAGCGTTACGGAAACGCTCAATAAGTTTTATGGCGTGGTTACTGTCGTCCATTAAGATACTTTCAGTTAATTCCAGCTCAAGGTTTTCATTTTTTAGCTTATGAGCTTTGATGGATTCGATGATTTGCTCGAAAAAGTTAGCACGACTAAATTGTAGCGCTGATAAATTCACCGAAACGCTCATGTGTTCGCGCTTCTCCAGTAACAGTTTCAGGTCCTGACAGGCTTGTTCGATGGCCCATTCACTGGCCGGAATAATTTGACCCGTTGCTTCGGCCATCGGAATAAATTTATCAGGAGGGACGAAGCTACCATCATCCAACTGCCAGCGCATTAAAGCCTCGGCACCGACAATTGCGCCGCTTTGCAGGTCAATGATGGGTTGGTAATACAGGGCTAATTTTTCATTATCAATGGCTTGCTGGAAACGGTTCCGTAAATGCACATCAACACGCTGACTATGCTCCTCAGAACGTTTATAGAAGTGCAAGTGATTACGACCTTGCCGTTTCGCAAACGTCATTGCTGTGTCGGCGTGCTGAATCAAGTCGACCGCTGATTGCCCTTCGGCACTCTTACAAGCCACGCCGATGCTTGCGGTGAGGTAAAGCTTCTGTTGCCTAATTTGATAGGGTTCAGCGAGCTCTGCCAACAGCTCTTCGCCCATGGTTTCGATAGACTGTAACGAGGCATCTGATATTGCGACGACGAATTCGTCACCACCAAAACGGGCGACAAAGTTAGGCGTGTTGATGGCTTTTTCTAAGCGTTTAGCAACTTGCTTGAGGACCTCATCGCCAGCGGCCAGTCCCATTGCTTCATTAATCGGCTTAAAGCCATCAAGATCAATAAATAATACGGCCCATTGGCAATTGTCTTTCGTCGTCTCAGCGGCTTGCAACACCTTGGCAAACCGTGCTTCAAAAGCATGCCGATTATAAAGTTTGGTAAGTGCATCATGCTCAGCTTGGAACGCCAATTGTTGTTTGTGCGCCATGCGTTCAGTGATGTCTTGATGAATGCCGATGAAATGAGTAATTTTACCCTCAGTATCGGCAACCGGGGCGAGCTGTAGTTCATCCCAAAATGCGGTGCCGTCTTTGCGATAATGCATAACCTCAACGGCACATTCGCGGCGCTCTTTTAATGCGCAACGCACTTTCTTAATGATTTCTGGGTCAGTTTTTGGTCCGACTAAGAAGTCACATGACTTACCGACGATTTCGTTTGCGCTGTAACCTGACATCTTTTGAAAGGCGTCATTGGTATAAATAATAGGGCTGTTATCTTCACTCGCGTCGGAGATAACAATGCCATTCGTGCTCACGTTGATGCTGCGTTCAAGAATATGGAGCTGTTCGTCTTTCGCTCGAGATTTAGATACATCTTTAGCGATACCAAATACACCGGTGATGTGACCGTTAATGTTAATCGGCAAGTTGGTTATTTGTAGGTAGATCATTTGCGCTTGATTATTAAAAACCGTAAGCGGGTACTGGCGCGGTTCACCTTGTAAGGTACGTTGAAAGTTTTCTTCAGCTTTACTGCGTTCCGCTGGATGGACAAAGGCACTAAAATGGTTGCCTACTACAGAGTTCATCTCGGCATCTAAAATACGTAGTACCGAATCGTTAACGCTCGTCATAATGCCATCTGTGTCGAGCGAAAATACCGCGTCTGGGTGGTAGGCAAATAACGAACGGTACTGCTGCTCATTAAGCTGCATCTGCACTTGCTGCTCGTGCAAGCGAGATTGAGTCTTCCGTAACCGATGACTGTGTTTGCGTAAAATACGGTTTTGCTGCGCTAGCGCCAAAAATGCGATGGAGAACATGAAGCCCAGTAGGGCAAGTGTCATGCGTAGGTTGGATGCGGTGACGAGATCGTCGAACGCATACAAACTCACCGAAAGTGCGAGTGGGGCACCATTTGGGATCGTTAGTTGCGCTTGCGCAATAGATAGCTCGATGCGACTAAAAGGCTTGTTGTCGTCAAAACTTAAAACCCGTTCGTCATTAAGTGCGGCGTAAATCTTAAGATAATCAGGTAATAGACGTGTTTCTGGGCTAATGAGCTTCATGAGGTCGAACACCACCAGCATGTAATAACGCTGTTCAGCCTGCTGCCCGGCGGGCACCAAAAGTAAGCCTAAAGGTTCTTTATTCAGTTTAAATTCATCTTCAGGAATATACATGGTTGTCGCGTCAGGATCGGAGCCAAGCCAAGCTTGCACGGCAGGATGGTTGACGTGCTCAAGATAATCACGATTACCGTTGCGATGTTGTTGCCATTGCGGTACGCCCCGCTGATCAATAATGTGTATGCCCAAATAATGTGGAATATCACGCAAATAGGTCGACGCATCAAAACGGGCAAAATCGGAAGTAGGTGAAACTTGCAATTCGGCCCAGCGTTCACGCAGTCGGTTGAGGACCTGTAGATTTACTTGGATGGTCTGCTGGCGCACCTTGGCGACTTTTTGCACGGTGTCAATGGCTTCGGCGCGAATTTCTTTGATCTGCGCGTAACTGAGATAAAACCAAATGGAGCAAATCGTCATAACGAAGACAAACGTCACCCACGCTGCTGGATTGCGATTAAGATCAAATAACAATATACGGTGATTGCTTGCCAGTAGAAGTGACACGCCAATTAAAAACATACTCAGCGCAGCTAGGCTGGTAACCGGCGGATGTGGCCCGAGAAAAGCAAAGCCGTCTTCAAAAAAGTGCAGGCCGATTGCTGCGCTGGCTAACAAAATCAAAAAGACCGCGAAGGCCCGCATCCAGCGACGCTGGATTTTTTGTCTTGGGCTCAGTAGTAAGGTGACGCCAAGTAACAAGAACGTGAGCGCAACGGGGGGATAGAAATAGGCATCGATGGCGTGCAAAAATTCAAGATAGAAAATGGAGGTCAGTGAAAGGTTCACCACCAAGCTATGCAATGCGGCAAGAATGACGACGATAGCAAAGGCAACTTGAATCTTGCGTTTTTTTGCAGCGAGGCCAAATAGCGAAAACGCTACCGCAATGGCAACGACGCCAGAGGTACTCGAGATCACACGCTCAAAAGCACTCGCTGGGTTGGCATAACTGTTGAGCAAAAGGCCTAACAAGCCAAACATAAAAGTGGCGCTGATCGTGACAAATAATGTGACGTTCACTAGCGTTAACGCAAGACTACGACGATAGATCATGTTTTTTTGTTATTTTTTTGAGAACTGCATGATAAACCTAACTGCAATATGAGCTAATTCATAGCTGAGGTCAATGCTTACTCTTTACATTACGTAGCATCAGGTAGCGATCCTCACCGGCACCTAAATAATCTGTTTCCGTCGTGTGCACGACAAAGCCTTGCTGTTCATAGAGCTTTACTGCTGCTGTATTGGCAGGAGAGACACTTAACCATAACTGTGAAAAGCCGAGTTGCTCGACACGGTTTAACCAGTGCTGGAGAAGTTGTTTACCTAAACCCATGCCGCGGTAGCTTTGATCCACAAGTAATGACATTAACCACAGCTGTTGGGGATTTTGTCCCGGTGCGCCTAGGCAATAGCCTGCAAGGGACGTTTGGTGGGCTGATTTGACCTTAATCACTTGCAGTAAATCGGGCCACTGATGAATGGCTTGATAAAAAAGCGGGGCAGGGTAGCCATCGTGAGGGTAATAACTGACTTCTAAATGGCACAGCGCGGCAACATCATCTGGTGTCGCCGCGCTCAAAGATGATGACGCTGAGGGCTTAGTTGTCACGGTGGAACTGCACCGTGAATGTTACTGGAATAACGTGGTCAATGGCCTGTAAGCCAGCAATTTCTTGCAGCTTGTTAATGCCTGCAACTAACTTAAACTCGCCGGCATTAATCAGCACCGGTTGAGATGTCGTCGCAACAACATGGTCAGCATCTAATTTGGTTACCTGTAACGCTGCATCTACTTCAAAAGCTTCACCAGCAATAAATACTTTCATTGGAACAACTACAGGTAAGGTGCCGGTGGCTGTTTCAATGTCATAGATCTCGGTCGGAATTGTCGCTGTTGCTGTGACCGAGGCGTATTCATCGGCATTGAATAAATGCTCTAACATGCGCTCATTGCGAATCGGTATCGCCGTGTCGATGCTTGCCACCGGTATTGTCACTTGCAACTCACCGTCATTCATTTCGCCGGACAGTTTGGTAAAGCGGTGAATTTCGGCAATAGTGTCATTTTTGACAGAAACGAAATGTAGGGTCGAGCGTTCGCTATCAAGTGTCCAGTCCGCAGCAAAAGCCGACGTACTCAGCAGCGTCGCCGCCGCAGCAGTTGTTAGGAGTGACTTCAACATAAAACCTCCGTTAGCAATTAATGTAGTAGGTAATACTAGCATATCCCATTGATTGATCACTTGTATTTGTGGGGTGTCACCACCTTTACAAAAAAATATCGTATAAAAATTAATCCTTTTCCGAGTCCATCTCCGTACAACTCCACGACGCCAAGAATTTTCAAATAGCGAATAGCAAACAACGAATAGCAAACAACGCTTTTCGTTTCTTTCACAGCAAGGAGTTCCATAATGTTAAACGTAGCTTCATCAATTAAATGGCTTGCCGGTGCTTTATTAGTAGCAGCAGTATCAACCACAGCGGTTGCTCATAATCATGGCAAGAAACAGGACATCGTCGACATCGCTGCTAGCGATGGCCAGTTCTCAACTTTAGTGACAGCCGTTAAAGCGGCGGGCTTAGTTGATACCTTGAAAGGTGACGGTCCTTTCACTGTGTTCGCACCGACCAACGATGCTTTTGCAGCGCTACCGGAGGGTACTTTGGATAGCTTGCTGAAGCCGGAAAATAAAGACCAGCTGGTTGCTGTGCTCACCTATCATGTATTGGGTGACAAAGTTCCTAGTTCAGCCATCGCGGGTAAAAAATTATCAACCGCGACCGTGCAAGGTGAAGAAGTTGCCATTGACGCAACTGATGGTGTTCAAGTTGGCGGCGCTAGTGTTGTCAAAGCTGACATCATGGCAAGCAACGGCGTCATTCATGTCATTGATGCGGTGATCTTGCCGCCGTCAATGCGGTAACCTGTTGTTCTCCCTAAGTAGGTAAGTTGTAGGCCCCGCTTTGCGGGGCTTTTTTATGGTTTGTCGACAATCCATTGCTCTTGGTCATTGAAATTAGCTCATAAACCCATTAAAATGCGCTTCTCATTTGGAAACTGTCGACATATCTGTATGACTGAGCATCCTAGTTTACTACGCCAAGCGATCACTGCATCAGACCGCGTGCTGTATGAAATACAACGTGCCATCGTCGAGGGTACGATTCCCGCAGGCAGTAAAATTAGTGAGCCTGAGCTTGCTCGCCGTTTTGACGTTAGTCGTGCGCCACTGCGCGAGGCGCTAGCACGACTCGAAAGGTGTCATCTGATTGAGCGTATTCCGAATGCCGGCGCGCGCGTGGTAACGCTAACTCCCCAAGGTCTCATTTCGCTCTACCAAATTCGTGAAGAACTTGAAGGTTTGGCCTGTCGCTTAGCTGCTGAGCAAATGCCCGAGACTGAAATTGACGAGCTCGCCGGATTACTCGATCAGCACCTAACTACTCAGCGGGTCCGCGAGGGTGAGAGCTACTATCAAGAAGCGGGTGATCTCGACTTTCATTACCGTGTCATTTTAGGCAGTAAAAATCCCTACCTGATTAATATGCTTTGTGATGAGTTGTATTACTTAGTGCGCATGTACCGCGTGCAAATGGGCATGAATGGGCCACGTGTATCGCGTGCCTTCGATGAGCACAAAGCTATTTTAAACGCCATCGCTAACCGCGATGGCGAACTTGCCGATTTATTGATGCGTCGGCACATTGCGGCTTCGCGCCGCAATATTGAAAAACAGTTAAACGAATTGCAACCAGCCAAAAAGGAACCCGCATGAGCCAGATACCAAGTGCAGGCGCTAAACTGCGCCAAGCAATCAAAGATGAAAGTCCACTGCAAATTGTCGGCACCATTAACGCCTATACGGCAATGATGGCTGAAAAAGTAGGGCACAAAGCGCTTTACTTATCAGGCGCTGGCGTTGCCAATGCTTCATTCGGCTTGCCCGATCTTGGCATGACGTCGTTAAACGATGTATGTGAAGATATTCGTCGTATTACTGGGGCGAGTGACTTACCTTTGTTGGTCGATGCCGATACGGGTTGGGGCGGTGCCTTTAATATTGCGCGCACTGTGAAAGAAATGACGCGTGCGGGCGCTGCAGGCTTCCACATTGAAGACCAAGTTGCCCAAAAGCGCTGTGGCCATCGGCCAAACAAAGAAATTGTTACCCAAGCCGAAATGGTAGATCGGGTAAAAGCCGCGGTTGACGCGCGTATTGACGACCAGTTCTTAATTATGGCGCGTACCGACGCATTACAACAAGAAGGCTTAGAAGCCGCAATTGAACGTGCTCAGGCCTGCGTAGACGCTGGTGCTGATGCCATTTTTGCCGAAGCTGTACACACGCTTGAACAGTATCAAGCATTCAGCAATGCGCTGAATGTTCCAGTTCTTGCTAACATTACGGAATTTGGCGCCACGCCTTTATTCAATAAACAAGAGCTTGCCGAAGTCGGTGTTGAAATGGTGCTGTATCCATTAAGTGCGTTCCGCGCCATGAACAAAGCAGCATTGAATGTTTATGAAAGCATTCTCGCTAATGGCGACCAAAAAGCGGTCGTTGATGACATGCAAACGCGAGCGGAGTTGTACGATTTCTTGAATTATCACGCATTCGAGCAAAAACTCGATCAGTTATTTAAAAAATAAAACCGTGGTTCGTCCGCTTCGCTATTCGTTCGCTGCGCTGTTCGTCCGTGCTACGCACTGTTCGGAGAAGATCGAACAGCGAGCGCAGCGAGCAGACGAACAGTGAGCGTAGCGAACGTACGAAAAACGAAAAACGATTTTTAAGGAGTTAATTATGGTTGATAAGAAATTAAGTGGCGCAGGTTTGCGCGGACAAGTAGCTGGTGAAACCAAACTATGTACCGTTGGGAAAAGCGGCTCGGGCTTAACTTACTACGGTTATGACATCAAAGAGTTGGCCGAAAAAGTTAGCTTTGAAGAAGTCGCTTATTTGTTAGCGCATGGCGAGTTACCGAAAGCTGATGACTTGGCAGCCTACAAAGGTCGTTTGGCGAAGTTACGTGGTTTACCACAAGCGTTGAAAGACGTGCTCGAGCGTATTCCTGCCGATGCACACCCGATGGATGTAATGCGTACCGGTTGTTCTTTCTTGGGTAACATTGAGCCAGAAGACGACTTTAGCCAAGCCGACGATAAGATTGAGCGGTTGTTGGCGGCCTTCCCAAGCATCTTGTTGTACTGGTACCACTTCAGTCACAACGGTAAACGTATTGAAACTGTGACTGATGCTGACTCTATTGGTGCGCACTTCTTGGAGTTATTACACGGCGAAAAGCCTACTCAATTGCACGCGGACGTGATGAATACGTCACTGATTCTTTATGCAGAGCATGAGTTTAACGCTTCAACGTTCACGGCGCGTGTTTGTGCGTCGACGTTGTCGGACATTTTCTCGTGTGTGACTGGCGCAATCGGTTCTCTACGTGGTCCATTGCATGGTGGTGCCAACGAAGCGGCCATGGAACTCATTGAAGACATGAAAGACGCAGATGACGCTGAGCAAACCCTGATGGGCATGCTTGAGCGCAAAGAGAAAATCATGGGCTTCGGTCACGCGGTTTACCGTGAGTTTGATCCGCGTAACGACATCATCAAAGCGTGGTCAGAAAAACTCGCCAAAGAAAATGGCGATACCCGTTTGTACGACGTCTCTGTACGTTGTGAAGAAGTCATGTGGCGCGAGAAGAAGTTGTTCCCAAATGCCGACTTTTTCCACGCTTCGGCCTATCACTTCATGGGCATTCCAACCAAGCTGTTCACGCCAATTTTCGTGATGTCACGCGTTACCGGTTGGACTGCACACGTGAAAGAGCAACGTGCCAATAACCGTATTATTCGTCCGAGTGCTGACTATATTGGTCCAGAGCCACGTCCAGTACCAACACTGAACGAACGCTAAGGAGCCGTTGCATGTTTAATGAGAGCTACCGCGCGCAGCTGCCCGGTACCTCGCTGATGTACTATGACACGCGTAAAGCGGTCAACGACATCGAGCCAGGTGCCTACGACAAACTGCCCTACAGTTCGCGGATTTTTGCCGAGAATTTGGTGCGTCGTTGTGAGCCAGCTGAGCTCACTGACGCACTCAGTCAGCTGATATATCGCAAACGTGATATCGACTTTCCTTGGTTCCCAGCGCGTGTCGTGTGTCATGACATACTTGGCCAGACAGCGTTAGTTGACTTGGCTGGCTTGCGTGATGCGATCGCCGAAAAAGGCGGTGACCCAGCGAAAGTAAATCCCGTGGTGCCAACACAGTTGATCGTTGACCATTCATTGGCAGTTGAACATGCGGGTTTTGAAAAGGACGCGTTTGAAAAGAACCGCGCCATCGAAGACCGTCGCAACGATGACCGTTTCCACTTTATTAATTGGACCAAAACGGCCTTTAAAAACGTCGATGTGATTCCTCCTGGGAACGGCATCATGCACCAAATTAACCTGGAGAAAATGTCGCCGGTGGTGCAAGTGCGTGACGGCGTGGCATTTGCCGATACCTGCGTAGGGACTGATAGCCATACCCCAATGGTTGATGCCTTAGGCGTTATCTCGGTTGGCGTAGGTGGTCTCGAAGCCGAAAGCGTGATGCTAGGTCGTGCCTCTTACATGCGCTTGCCCGACATCGTCGGTGTTGAGCTTAAAGGAAGACTGCGTCCAGGTATCACGGGTACCGACTTAGTGTTGGCATTGACTGAGTTCTTGCGTAAAGAACGTGTGGTCGGCGCTTACTTGGAGTTCTACGGTGAAGGTGCTGACGCGCTTACCGTGGGTGACCGTGCAACCATTTCGAATATGACGCCAGAGTATGGTGCAACGGCCGCGATGTTCTACATCGATGACCAAACCATCGATTACTTGAAGCTGACGGGCCGTGACGACGAGCAGGTGAAGTTGGTCGAGAAGTTCGCCAAGGAAACCGGTTTGTGGAGCGATAGCCTGAAAACCGCGGAATACGAGCGCGTGCTGACGTTTGACTTGAGCAAGGTTGAGCGTAACTTAGCGGGACCGTCGAACCCGCATGCGTTGCTGCCCGCTAACGAATTAGCGCAGCGTGGTGTAGCGCAGCATATGGATGCACCGGAAGACGGTTTGATGCCAGACGGTGCTTGTATTATTGCGGCGATCACGAGCTGTACGAACACTTCGAATCCACGCAACATGATTGCGGCGGGTTTGATTGCTCGCAATGCCAATAAACTGGGCTTAACCCGCAAACCGTGGGTGAAAAGCTCGCTGGCGCCGGGTTCAAAAACCGTGAAAATGTACCTAGAAGAAGCCAACCTATTGCCGGAACTGGAAGAGCTTGGCTTTGGGGTAGTTGCGTTCGCATGTACGACCTGTAACGGTATGAGCGGAGCTTTGGATCCGAAGATCCAGCAAGAAATTATTGACCGCGATTTGTATTCAACAGCGGTACTTTCCGGCAACCGTAACTTTGACGGGCGTATTCACCCATATGCCAAGCAAGCGTTCTTAGCGTCACCGCCTTTGGTTGTGGCCTATGCAATTGCCGGTACGATTCGCTTTGATATCGAGAAAGACCCACTTGGCTTTGATGAGCAAGGAAATCCAATTACCTTGAAAGACATCTGGCCAAGCGACGAAGAGATCGATGCGATTGTGAAGGCTGCGGTGAAACCAGAGCAGTTTCGCAAGGTTTACGACCCGATGTTCAGCTTGTCAGTGGATTACGGCGAACAGAACAATCCGTTGTATGACTGGCGGCCAATGAGTACTTATATCCGCCGTCCACCGTATTGGGAAGGTCAGATGGCCTCTGAGAACAAGCTCAAGGGCTTGCGTCCATTAGCGGTGCTGGGTGACAACATCACCACCGACCATTTGTCGCCGTCCAATGCGATCTTGGCCGACAGTGCTGCGGGTGAGTACTTAACTAAGATGGGCGTACCAGAAGAAGACTTCAACTCTTATGCGACTCACCGCGGTGATCACTTGACCGCGCAGAGGGCTACCTTTGCCAACCCAAAACTGTTTAACGAAATGGTGCGGGACGAGAACGGTGAAGTGATTCAAGGTTCACTGGCGCGCGTCGAGCCCGAAGGCAAAGTGATGCGCATGTGGGAAGCTATTGAAACCTACATGGAACGTAAGCAGCCGTTGATTATTGTTGCCGGTGCTGACTACGGTCAAGGCTCATCACGTGACTGGGCCGCGAAAGGTGTACGCCTTGCTGGCGTTGAGTGCATTGTCGCTGAAGGCTTTGAGCGTATTCACCGCACCAACCTGATTGGTATGGGGGTATTGCCGCTGGAGTTTGCCGCTGGCACTACGCGCAAAACACTTAACCTTGACGGTACCGAAACCTACGATGTGAAGGGTGACATCGCCCCAGGTGCGACCATGACTTTGATCATTCACCGCGCCAACGGCGAAAGCCTAGAAGTACCAGTGAAGTGTCGTCTCGATACCTTTGAAGAAGTGTCGATTTACTCGGCCGGCGGTGTCCTGCAACGTTTCGCACAGGACTTTCTTGAAGCAGAAGCGAGCTAAACCTATGAGTTCTGTAAAGGCTTTTGCCCCGCAAATCAAAATTCCCGCCACCTATATGCGTGGCGGGACTTCGAAAGGGGTGTTTTTTCGTCTCGATGATTTACCTGCCGAGGCGCAACAGCCTGGTGCTGCACGCGACCAGCTGTTGTTGCGCGTGATCGGTAGCCCTGATCCTTACGGTAAGCACACCGACGGGATGGGCGGCGCAACGTCAAGCACTAGTAAAACGGTGATTTTGTCGCGTTCAGAGCGCCCAGATCATGACGTTGATTACTTGTTCGGTCAGGTCTCGATAGATAAACCATTTATCGATTGGAGCGGTAACTGCGGGAATTTAACCGCTGCCGTAGGCTCGTTCGCCATCAGTAATGGTTTGATTGATCCGGCTCAAGTACCCGAAAACGGTATTTGTACTGTGCGTATTTGGCAAGCCAACATTGAGAAAACTATTGTTGCCCGTGTGCCAATGACCAATGGCGAAGTGCAAGAAACCGGTGACTTTGAGCTGGACGGTGTGACTTTCCCAGCTGCCGAGGTGCAGGTTGAGTTTATGGACCCTGCTGCCGGTGAGGGCGCTATGTTCCCTACTGGTAATGTGGTTGATAGCTTTACGGTGCCGGGTTTGGGTGAACTCGAAGCGACCTTTATCAACGCAGGTATTCCGACCATTTTCGTGAAGGCCGATGCCATTGGTTACAAAGGTACAGAGTTACAGGGTGCGATCAACGAAGATCCGCAAGCACTGCAAATGTTCGAAAGCTTGCGTGCCCATGGTGCAGTGAAAATGGGCTTGATTGACGATGTGGCTGAGGCTGCGAATCGCCAGCATACGCCGAAAATAGCTTTTGTGGCGCCGCCTCAGGACTATTTAGCATCGAGCGGAAAGCAGATTCATGCAACGGACATTGATGTATTAGTGCGCGCTATGTCCATGAGTAAGCTTCACCATGCCATGATGGGTACAGCTGCGGTGGCGATTGCTGCAGCTGCTGCTGTCCCTGGCACCTTGGTGAACTTAGCTGCCGGTGGCGGCGATCGTACCTCGATTCGTTTTGGCCATCCGTCGGGCACCTTGCAAGTCGGTTCTGAAGCCCAGCAAGTTAATGGCGAATGGACCGTCACCAAAGCAATTATGAGCCGCAGCGCGCGGGTCTTAATGGAAGGTTGGGTAAGGGTGCCAGGTGGTTGCTTCTAATGGCCTTTAAAGCACCAAAAAAATGCCCCTGTGGCAATGGCTTGTACCGCAAGTGTTGTGGTCGTTTTCACCCGCTTTTCGCGGGTGAGAATGCCGCTGTGCCGAAAAATGTGGAGCAGCTTATGCGTTCGCGGTACAGTGCGTTCGCACTTGGCATGTTCGACTACCTACTTGATACGTGGCACCCCAGCACGCGTCCGAGCGAGTTAGATTTCAGTGATAGCCCCAAGTGGCTGCAACTGGATATCTACAATGCCGAACAAAGCGGTGACGAGGGCAGCGTCCACTTTTGCGCCTACTTTCAGTTTGATGGCGAAGTAGGCGAGCACGAAGAGTTGTCTGAGTTCGTGCGCGAAGGTGGCCGCTGGTATTACCTCAAGCCAATTGAAAGCCTAAATTAAAGCCATCGTTCGGCTGCTTGCTCGCCATAATGGATGACGCTGTATTCATAAATACGGCGTAAATCTTCTTTTGCGGCATTAGCGAGTTGATAAAGAGCCATCGTATCTAACTAGTTTTTTTCGCGAGATCGCGCTTAAATTCACGCAAAATGTCGTCTTCTGATTGCGAAGTAAAACCACTAAGTTCGGCTGTCGCTAACTTTTCATTTACCATCTCAACTCGACGCGCACGTCGGATGAGGTCATTAATCAATTCGCTTTTACTGGCATATTCGCCAGTCAATTCAACGTGTTTACGTAACCAAAGGTCGTTTTGCTCAGTAAGAGTGATACTTTGACGCGTCATTTTTAAACCCCTCAATCATTTAGGTGTGGTGTAAATTTACACCGCACCCGTGAATTAGGCACGATGGGTTAACGTCTAAAAGGTTGGCGCTGGCCATAGGTGAGCGTGCGCCAGAGCCACTCACACGGGCCGAAGCGGAAGCGGTTGAGCCACCACTTGCTCATAGGCAATTGCAGCAGCCATAAGCCAATTGCTAAGGCTGTCGCCATGCTGCGACTGATTTCACCATACATCGCGAAACCGTAGCCATAAAACAAGGTGGTAAAGACAATCGAATGCATCAAGTAGTTCGTGAGTGCCATGCGGCCAGCGGGGGCGAGATGGCGCAGCCAATGTTCACGTTTGGCGCGTTGCGCACCGCGTAAAGCGAGGGCGATAATACTCATGTAAGCGAAACACAAGCCAAGACTGGCGACTGCCGCAATGGTAAAACCAAATGCCGAGTCAAGGTTAGGTAATAGCATGTTCGGGTTGGTGTTATAGAACCCCGTGTACAACGCTGCTGGTAAGCCCAGCAGTAGGCCCCAACGGAGTAGGTGTTTGTAAGCTGTGGGGTGTTTATCGAATGAAGTGAACACGCCACTGCGGGCAAAGCTTGCGCCGATCAAGAATATACCCAGCAAGGTCGGCAAAAAGAAGAACATACCTCCTGTGCCGTACATTTTACTTAATTCCTCGCTGCGGATGTCGATAATTTGTTGCCAGCTTCCTTCGGCGTAGATCGTGTTCGCTTGTACAACGAAGTCTTTGATCGCAGCTTGGCTTTGCCGCATATCGGTGAGAACTTCATTTGCTGTCGCAGGATCTTGTAAGGCAAAGTGAAGGCCGACGGCTGCAAGCCAAACCACGATAATAGGGAGCAAATAAATACCGATCCCCCACTTCCATAAGCTCTGTGCTGGTTTGTTGATAAAAAGCACCAAGAAAAGTGCACAAATGGCATAGGTGAGTAAGATATCACCACCCCAGAAAAAGTAGATATGCAGCCAACCGAATAGCGCCAGAACGGATGCGCGTCGCAGAAATAAGAGGCGAGGGCGCGGGTGCTGTTTTTCCTTGGCGCGGTCACAGAAAATCACAAAGCCAATACCGAACAACAGCGAAAACATGGTGTAGAACTTACCTTGCACAAAGGTAAATACCGTCCAGCCGACGCCTTTATCGATTCCCTCAAGCGATTGGTCCAAGCCGAATAACATAGCGGTCATCGGCCGTTGAAAGTACTCGATATTCATCAACAGGATGCCGAGCAGGGCAAAACCACGAATCACATCAAGCATTTGAATGCGTTCGCGTTGAGTAATAGGGCTAGTAAGGGCAGTCATGGGGTATTCTCTTGTTGTTTTTACGGAAATAAGCTTAGACGCTTTTGGGTAATTGACAACCTGAACTTAATTGACTGAAAACTCGTAATTTAAGGGCGATTAGCTAGACTAAAAAGAAGATTCGCAGAGCAATAATGATAACAAGGAACAACTTATGCCTGTTATGAAACAAATTGGTGGATTGTTGGCGTGGTTAGCGCTGTCATTTGTGGTGGCGGCAATAGGTGGTTGGGGCTCAGCTAATGCCCCCGTGTTTTATCGTGAATTAATGCTGCCAAGTTGGGCGCCATCGGCATGGTTATTTGGGCCGGTTTGGACGGCTTTGTATACCATGATGGCGATTTCTGCATGGTTAATTTGGCGCGAGTTTGGTTTTAAAGATCAAGCTAAACGCGCGTTACAAGTGAACTTTATACAGTTGGCGCTGAATATGCTGTGGAGCTGGTTGTTTTTTGCTTGGTACTTGGGTGCGATCAGCTTTGTTGAAATCATTCTATTGTGGGGCGCGATCGTGGCCACCATTGTGTTGTATTGGCGGCTCAATAAAGCAGCAGCTATCTTGTTACTGCCTTATTTAGCATGGGTGACGTTTGCCGCGTTTCTAAACTTTAGCATTTGGCAGCTTAACCCTGGCACGCTCTAGCCACCGCTAGGTGCCGCAAAAGGTGCGGGTGACCTGTTCACTCGCCGTTGCTGGAGCCATCAAATCTTGGTTTTCTTCACGTTCAATGAAGGGTTCGCGCAGCACTTGATTGAGGCGATTAAACTTAGCTAAAGAACCTTCCTTAATGGCCTCATCAATCAATTCTTGAATACGGTGATTGCGCGGGATATAGGCTGGGTTGACTTGTTGTAGTTGCTTAGGCTTGAACCCATGTGGCCACGCAGCTTGCCAGCGCTCGTACCATGGCCGCCAATGTGCTTCGTTAGCGAAGAGCTGCGCCAAGCGTGTCGGTTCTTCATCACTTAGGTAGCGAAACGCAAGGGTGAAGTCGATCTTGTACTGCGCAAGTAAATCAAGAAAATCCTGCACTAAGAGTTGGGCGCCCGGGCTTTCCGCTGTGAGACCTAGTTTGCGCGTCATTTCTTGCCAGTAATAGTGCTGATAGCGCGCCTCAAAGCCTTCTACCGCTTCGGTTGCTGCTTTAATAGCAGGTTCACTAGCTTCGCCCTCAGCGTGCAACAGCGGTAATAGTGTTTCGGCGAAACGTGCGAGATTCCACATGGCGATGGGCGGTTGATTTTGATACATGTAACGCCCACGTCGATCGATGGAACTGAATACCGTTGCTGGGTCATAGGCTTCCATGAAGGCACAGGGGCCGTAGTCGATAGTTTCGCCTGACAAGGACATGTTGTCGGTGTTCATCACACCGTGGATAAAACCTAAACTCATCCATTTCGCGATAAGTTGGGCTTGGCGGTCGATCACCGCTTGCAACAACCTTAGGTACGGCTGCTCGGCAGCGGCGCAAGCGGGATAATGGCGCTGGATAACGTAGTCAGCGAAGCTTTGCAGTAACTCACGATCTTTAAAGGCGAGCACATACTGGGCGGTACCGACGCGCAGATGACTGCTGGCCACGCGGGTGAGTATTGCGCCAGGCTCTGCTTGTTCCCGTTGTACCAGTTCACCTGTAGCTACTGCTGCTAAGGCACGCGTGGTTGGAACGCCAAGGCGGTGCATGGCTTCGCTTACGACGTATTCACGTAACACGGGGCCAAGCGGCGAACGGCCATCGCCACCACGCGAGAAGGGTGTGCGACCAGAGCCTTTTAGTTGCAGATCAAAGCGTTTGTCGTCGGCGGCAATGACTTCAGCTAGTAACACTGCACGACCATCGCCGAGTTGCGGTACATAGTTGGCAAACTGATGTCCGGCATAGCCCAACGCTGCGGGTTGCGCCCAGTCCGGCACTTCGTTGCCAGCGAAAATACGCAGGCCATGTGCATTACCGAACAAGTCCTCGGGGATACCAAGATACTCCGCTAATTCTGTATTTACCGCCAACCACTGTGGTTGCATGACGGGTGTAGGTTCGCAGCTTGCACTCAAGCGTGGGTCAAGCCGGGTGTAGCTATGTTCGCTCTGCATGGACTTAGTGGGCATCGCTTTGTTGCTCCGCGGTCGCTTGTTGAATGGCATCGATCATGGGCGATTGTAACAGTTCTGACAACAACGGATGCTGGAACTTACGTTTGAGTGTGACTGCATAAAAGTTCTCAAAGGCGTTAGGTACGTCAAAGCGCTTGCTCAACACACCACTTTGTAACTCATCACGCACAACAACGGCGGGCATGGCTGCCAAAGCACCGCTGTCACGCGCTAATAACCGCAACATGGCCATATCATCCACTTCCGCAACAATCTCCGGTTCAAGTTGGTGCTGAGTACAAAAACTTTCGAATGCCGCCCGCAAGGGGGAAGCACTGCCGGGTACTACCCAGCGCTGGTGTTTGTAAGCTGGATCGATGTACTCAGGTAGGTCGCAGCGCGACGCTGGAGCGATGACACTTACGGCTTGTCGCGACAGTAATTGCGATTGCCAAGCAATGTCATCACTTAACGATACCTCACGATTGGTGAGTACTACGTCGATTTGGTGCTGGGCCAGTAAATCTAATAACTCAGGTTGAGGGCGCGCGAGCAACCGAAAGCTGGCGTCGGTTTTGTCCTTGAGCAAGGGTTCCATAAAACTCTCGATAAAGTTACGCGACATACTCGAGAGCATGCCTATCCGTAACGATGGCAGGGTAATTACACCGCGCTTCAGTAATTGTTGCAGCTCTTCGCCGCGCTGGAAAATATCCTCGGCGTAGTTCAATACCGTATGTCCCAACTCTGTTAACACCAAGGTACGACCTTCGCGGGCGAACAACGGCTGACCTATGTTGTGTTCCAGCTGGTTAATTTGTGCTGACAATGCCGACTGCGAAATCGCCAGCTTTTCCGCGGTCGCCGTTAAATTGCCTTGCTTGGCCACGCGCCAGAAATAGTACAGATGATGGTAATTGAGTCGGTTCATAGTCATTCATTCTATAAAAGTGAACGTAATTTAATAATATATGTATTTTTATAATGCTTCCAGTGCTTGCAGAATAGCCGCATGTGAATTTTGTCTTGGGGTGGAGGTTTTATGCCGTGGCGTGGAACGCAAATCATGCTGGTTACGCTAATGCTATTGTTTTTGGCGAGCTGTATTGCCGTGGCGACGGATCTTATAGCGCCGCTGCAAGGGTGGGGGATCGCACTCACGCCGTTGAGTGCCGGTTTTGCTGCCATGATTTGCTTTATTGGTTTTGTGGTAACGCGCTATGCGGCCGTACAATTCCGCGATGAGCAAGATAGCGGTAAGTTCTGGCGGCGCCTGGTAAGTACCATTGCGGCCATTCTGCTAACCGCTATTGCCGACCATTTTTTACTGTTCTGGTTGGGTTGGGTCGCCGTTAGTTTGACCCTGCACCGTCTACTGGTGTTCTATCCCGAGCGGCCACGTGCGCTGCTCGCCGCGCACAAGAAGTTTATCTTTGCCCGTATCGCTGAAACCCTTCTTGGCGCGACCTTGCTGAGTCTTTACGTCGTCTATGACATCCAAGCGATTAGCGAATTGTCGCAAATTACCGAACATAACGTGAGCAACTGGTTGGCATTGTTGTTAGTCACCGTGGCCGCGATGAAATGCGCGCAGTTGCCTGTACATGGCTGGTTGTTGCAGGTGGTGGAAGCGCCGACACCAGTATCAGCGCTGTTGCATGCTGGGATAATCAATTTGGGCGGTTATCTATTGCTGCAATTTGCGCCGATGTTAACGCCCGCAGAAGGGGCGCGCTGGTTACTCGCGATTGTTGCCGGGTTAAGCATGCTCGTGGCAGCGTCGGTAACCATGACGCGGATTAGTGTGAAAGTGCGTTTAGCATGGTCGACCGTAGCGCAGATGGCGCTCATGTTAGTGGAAATTAGCCTTGGTTTTTATGCGTTGGCAGCGCTGCATCTGCTGGCGCACTCCTGCTACAAGGCGTATTCGTTCCTGTCAGCCGGTAGCGTGGTCGAGCAGGGCGAGCGGCAACAGTTTGCCCAGTTAACCTTGCCGCGGGTAAGCGCCTTGCTGCGCGGTACCGTCTTGGCCTTTGCGTTGGTGGTGTTGGCGGCTTGGCTGGTTACCACGCAGTTGTACTTTGCCCCCTGGCTCGCCGTGGGCATGGCGCTGGCATTATGGCTAGCGAGTGAAGTTGATTACTTTGGCCGCCGTCATAGTCTGCGAACAGCTGCTATCGCTGCGTTTTGGTTGGGTTTATACGTGGCCGGTGCTTGGCTGTTTAAATGGCTCTTGCCAACGCCACAATCAGGACAGTACCTGCTCGGTATTGACCTATGGGTGTGTGCGGTTTTGCTCGGCATTGCAGCGGTGTACTTGTGGTTATTGTATCGCCCGCGTCGCGCCCTCGGACATCGCTTGTTTATCGCTTTAAACGCCGGTTTGTACCTAGATGAATGGGCTACGCGCTTTAGCTTGCGGGTGTGGCCGTTACGTTTACCGTCATCAAGCCCAAGCACTGTGGCAAAAGAAGGAGATCAGGCATGAGTGCTATCGATTTACAACAACTGGGCAAGGCCGTTTGCAAGCGTGTGGCGCCAGTGTGGCCGCTGCCGCGCAGCATTGCGGTTAATCCGTGGTGGCAAGAGCGCGGTGCACCGATTCGTGAGGTGGCCGAGCGCGAGCAGACGCGCAAAAACGTGCGTTTATTAATGCCCGCAGCTTACTACCAACAGCGTTGGTTACAGGAAATTCAGCCTGAGCATTTGCAGCAAGCAGCACAAGAGCAAGGCGTTGATCGCTCAGTGCAAGGCTTAGTGCAAGATCTACGTCGTCTTGCCGACGACAGCTCTGCGCTGCCAAGCGTAGCGCAGGTGATGAACAGCGGACAAGAACGTACGCGAACCTTGCCTTGGCGTACCGAGATTGTGCACCAGTTGAGTCAATTCTGTGCCTTGTGGGTCAATTACCCAGAGCAATTCAATGGTGCCGACAGTGCTGATGCCTTGTATTTAGCTTGGCTGGATATTGTTCGTCACGACCGCGGCATCGAATTACTGGTTGGCGAGCGCCGCGTCGAAGCCGAGCTGGCGAAGTTACCGCGTAGTAGCGCCGAGCTTTGGCAACAAGTAAAGCAAGGACTTCCCTTATCTGAACGCGATCATTTAGAAGCGTGGTTGCAAGTCGCACTGCACGATATTTATGGTTGGGCGAGCGTGTTTGCGCAGCGGCGCTGGGCGCGAGAGCTAGAAAACAGCGAAAATGTCTATGACGAGTTAGACCAGTTGTTAGCCATTCGTGTGGCGTGGGAGTTGGTGTGTTGGCGCTTGAGCGACAGCGAACAGCAGCAGCGGTTTGTTGCCGCGTATCAAGCGCTGCCACAGCGTCGCCAGCAAACTGCGCAAGCACAAACGTTGCTGTGGGTGTGGCAGCGCGCGTTGGAGCTCAGTTACCAACAAGAATTAGCCCAGCAACTGTCCTGCTTGCAGCCCCCTGAGAGAAACCCCGAAGTTGTAGGGCAGCCCTCATTGCAGGCGGTATTTTGCATTGACGTGCGCTCAGAGCCCATGCGCCGAGCGTTAGAGGCGCAGCATGAAGGTATCGAAACCTTTGGTTTTGCTGGCTTCTTTGGTTTGCCTGTCGAATATCAAGTTAGCGAAACCCTCGCAAAGCCGCAGCTACCGGGCCTGTTAGCGCCGCAATTCCGAGTTGCGCAAGCGCAAGATAAGGCCGCGATTGCGCAACGCACCCACAGTTGGCGTGCAGGCAGTTGGCACCGTTCGCTTGAAAGCCCCGCCGGCGCTTATGGTTGGGTCGAAATGAGTGGGCTGGCGAAAATCTGGAAATTGCTTGAGCGCAGCGTATGGCCCAAACCCCAAGCTCGTATTGGCAGCGAGGTCATCCGCAACACCGACTGGCTGATAACAAAACAAGGGCAACAGCAAGCCTCTCTTGCCGAGCTGGCGGGGCTTGCCGCCAATGCGTTGACTGGCATGGGGTTGACTGAAAAGTTTGCGCCACAGGTGCTTATTGTTGGCCATACAGCCTGTGTGACCAATAATCCTCATGCCGCTAGTCTCGATTGTGGCGCGTGTGGCGGGCAATCTGGTGAAGTGAATGCGCGCGTGTTGGTGCAATTATTTAATGACCCTGAGGTGCGGCAAATCTTGGCTGCAGAGCATCGCATCGAGATCCCGCAACAAACGCAGTTTATCCCAGCACTGCACGACACCACGCAGCAGCAATTACGCTTACTCACTACTGACGGTGACACTCACGTCAATCATGACCAACTCAAGCAATGGCTCGCTGAGGCTAGCAGTGTTGCGCAACACGAACAGCGAAACAGGTTGGCTGATCGCCCAAAAGCTGCGAAGGCGCTGCAGCAACGTGCGGCAAACTGGGCAGAAGTGCGCCCAGAGTGGGGCTTAGCGCGCAATGCCGCAATTATCTTTGCGCCAGGAGAAGCGACCGCCAAGGGTAACTTTGACGCCCGCGCGTTTTTACACACCTATCACGCTGACCGTGACCCAGAGCAGGCTGTGTTGACTCAACTGATGACCGCTCCGATGGTGGTCGCCCATTGGATCAATATGCAGTATTACGGCTCGATGACCGCGCCACAAACCTTCGGTAGTGGCAACAAGTTACTGCATAACGTGGTGGCCGACGGCGTTGGCGTATTTGAGGGCAATGGCGGTGACTTGCGTATAGGTTTAGCGCAGCAATCCCTACACGACGGTAAAGACTGGTACCACCAACCGTTGCGCCTGACGGTCGTGATCGCAGCGTCTACGGCTGCGATTGACAAGGTGATCGGTGAGCAGCCGGTAGTGCGGGAACTCATTGAGAATCAATGGCTGTATTTATGGCAGTGGGAACCTACGACAGGCGAACTGCAACAGCGTAATGCCGAAGGTTGGCAGGCAATTTCAAAACTACAGGAGACGCAACATGACCTTGCGATTTAATGCAGAAAACCCGAAGGAATTGCGTCATATCGGTCGCATTCTTGAGCTTGGCGGCATCGTGGCATTACCAACGGATATCGCTTACGGCGTCGCTGCTGATGCTAGCAACGTGGAAGCGGTCAAGAGCGCCTATGCAGTCCTCGAACGCCCGATGGGCGAGCCGTCTATTGTGCATCTTGGCCATCCGCGACAGCTTAAGGACTGGGCGGTTGATATTCCGGCAGTGGCAGAAAAGCTGGTCGAGGAGCACTGGCCAGGGGCGTTAACCTTGTTGTTGCACCGCCATCCTCATGTATCACCGCTCGTGACCGGTGGCGGGCATAGTATCGCGCTGCGCGTACCAGCGCAGGAGCAGTTACGCGAGCTCTTAAGCAACTTTAACTTAGGCATCATTGCCCCAGCTATTGGTGATGACTACTATACTGCTGAGGACGCTCATAAGCTGTTGGATGGCAAGATTGACGGTGTGTTAGATAGCGGCGCGTGCAGCGCTAATGCGAAGTCAACGATTCTCGATCTACGCGGCGAGCAGCCACTGGTAACGCGTGAGGGGAGCGTGCCGACAGCGGCCTTAGCTGCGCTGCTCGGCACGGATTTGCAAGTAGCCTAAGCGACCGCTGAACCGAGAAGTTTCAGCGTTGCCGCATCGGCGTCGAGTTCGACTACATGGCCAACCGGTAAAATATGGTTGTCGCGAATGTGGCCAAACTGGGCGCCAGTGTAGGTGGGCACACCTAATGGCTTGAAGTAGTGTTCAAACACCTCATGCAAGGTAAAGCTACCAAAGCCGCCGCCTGGGTCGCACTCGGTACAGTGGCCGAAGACAATACCGGCGACGCCGTCTAAATGGCCAGCCAATTGCAACTGTGACAAGAAGCGATCAATGCGATAGATATTCTCGCCAACATCTTCGAGCATCAAGATCTTGCCCTTTAAATCGGGGAAGTAAGGCGTGCCACATAAGCTGGTAAGTACGGTAAGGTTACCGCCTACCAGAGTACCCTGAGCTTTGCCGCTATTCACTGTGGTGGTGCGGTTGCTCATCATGGTTAAGGTTTCTTCTTTCTCTTTGTAATTACGCATGGTGGTGGACTTGCCATCCATAATCACGTCGCGGAACTGCTGTGCCTGAAAGTCGGCCCAATACGAAAAACCATTGGGGCCGTGAAACGATACCATGCCAGTTTTCACATAAAGCGCATTCATGAGCGACGTGATGTCACTGTAACCAAGCAAAACCTTGTTGTTAGCGCGAATCATGTCGTAGTCAAGCAGGGGCAGAATGCGATTACAGCCCCAGCCGCCGCGTACTGCGATCACCGCGTCGACACTGTCATCGGCAAATGCGGTGTTAACGTCGTCAGCACGCTGTTGATCGGTGCCCGACAAATACCCGTGACGACCAAACACATGTTCGCCAAGCTGTACTTTAAAGCCCAAGGCCTCAAATGATTCTTTGGCAATCAGCACGTGATGGCGATCTAATACTGCACTGGCGGGCGCAACCATGCGCACGGTATCACCTTTTTTTAGGCGTTTGGGTAGACGCCCAGCACCAAGGCCACTGCCTTGTTGAAATAAAGGCGCATTAGCAAGCGCACTCGGCGATAAAACAGAGGTTGCGACCGCACCTGCGGCCAGCGTTTTCATAAACGATCTGCGATCCATGACAAGGTCACCTTTTGTTGGTCTTAGTTTTGTGCCTGTTCAACGACTGTCAGTTGACGTCGATTCGACGTAACCGTTACGCTCAATCCTAGTAATAATTTATTAGTAATTGAACCCTAGAGTGCAATAAAAAATGAAAAAAAGCTTTCAAAGCCTTGTGGTAAGCATCGCGAGCAGTGCCATCATCACACTGAGCCTAGCAGCGCAGGCGCACGAAGACCATTACTACGGCGTTGAGTTGTTACCTGGCCTCGACAAGCAGCAAATTCGCTTAAGTGATATCGAGCCGCTCATCCGCCGTGTCCAGCGTAGCGAGGTGATTCAGAGCGAACAGGTGGGGCAGTCCTATGAGGGCAGACCTCTTTATCGATTCAGTGTTGGTAGCGGCGATACCGTGGTCTTTATGTGGTCGCAGATGCATGGCGATGAGTCGACGGCAACCCCGGCGCTCTTTGATTTGATGCAGAAGATTGAAAACGACGCAACATGGCGTAAGCATTGGGCCGATAAAATCACTCTGCACATGATGCCAATGGTCAACCCTGACGGTGCGGAGCTCGCACAACGCTACAATGTACAGGGCATTGACGTGAACCGTGATGCACGAGCGCAACAGACGCCGGAAGGCCGTATATTGATGGAACAAGGGCGCTTATTGCAGCCAGATTTTGGTTTTAACTTGCATGACCAAAGTCGGTACTACGAAGTCGGCAACACCGGTAAACCGGCGACGATATCCTTACTTGCGCCGGCGTTTAACCACGCTAAAGACATCAACGCACAACGTCGTCGCGCAATGCAACTGATCGGTGAACTGAAAACCGTCGGAGATCGCATGATTCCTGGTCATATGGGGCGTTACAACGATACTTTTGCGCCGCGCGCATTTGGGGACAATTTTGCGGCTATGGGCATTAGTACCATCCTCATTGAGTCGGGAGCCTTCCCTAAAGATCCAAATCGTCAAAAAGCACGAGCAGTGAATGTGGCGATGTTGATCGAAGCCATCGACAGCATCGCTAGTGGTGACTATGCCGAACAAACGTTGGAGCCCTACAACAGCATCCCAATGAATAACTCAAACAGTTTCAAAGATGTGATTTTGGAGCAAGTGTTGGTGCGTGATAGTGGCCACGAATACCGTATCGATATCGGCATCAATCGCAGCAGCGATGCCCGCCAGAATGGCTACATTCGCGAAGTCGGCGACTTATCGGTATTCCCGGCGTTTGACCGCTATAACACCAATGAGTACGTCTACCAAGCCGGTAAGGCCTACGAATTGCCTGCCACAGGCGAGGCGTTAGCGTTGTCGCACCACGAATATTTAGAATTGCTCAAGCAAGGCTACACGCACTTTAGTGGTGATGAAGCGATGCTTAACGTGCGTACCCATTTGCCGGTAGTGATCAACCCGCAATCGATCCCTGGCTCACGCCCCCAACAACGGCAAAACGCCACCTTCTTGCTCAGTAAGCAAGGTGAGGTAGCGCTCGCCGTGCTGGCGGGAGTGGTCATTCAATTGCAGTAAGAACGATGTTTGCTATTCGCTGTTTGCTGTTTGTTTAGAGCGGGTGCTGTTTATCGTGCAGCACCCGTAGTACGTAAATTGTTGTGGCTTGTGGTGTTACGTCGGCGGTGTAAAAAACCAAAAGAGATAGCGTTGGGATAACAAGCAAGCGACCGGGTAAAGGAGGGCGCTGCACGCCTAGCTCTGGGAAATCTTCGAGGCGGTGAATCGCTTCGTTTAAATATTTATCCGCGCGTTCTGCGGCGATTGGGTTCTCCGCGTGAATGAAGCGATAGAATTCAAAGCGATCATTTAGGGCATCCGTTTCCCAGTAGATCATGTTAGGTATCCTTACCCGCTTGTCGTGCTAACCCTTGTTTAAATTTTTGCATGCGCTCGTTGGCAGTGTCAGCGCCGATAAATTCGGCTTCACCGCGCTCGAGTTTTGCGTATGCTCTCTGAACTTCTTCGGCTAACCACTCGTCATGAGAGCTTTTTAAACGCTGTTGTTCTGCCAACAACTCTGTATGCCGACGACAAGCCTCACTTAGCGTCATCCCTTGACTCTCAGCCATTTCTTGCGCTAGACGCTTGGTCTCTTCATCGATGCGGAATTGAATCCGAGTCTCCATAACTGCTCCTGCGTAGCATTTGCTCGTTTAATATGTACACACAAATGTTAGCACAGGAGCCGTGGTTTGCTAGTTGTTATCGCCTTTTTTCTTGTCAGCTTTTTTCGGCTTTTCAGCGTTTTCGGATCCGTCATCAGCTTCGGCGGAGCCTTTCTTCAGCGTAATATCGGCGTATTTGACGCGGCCGGGGCGTTTGCGCTTGGTGGCATCGACGCCTTCCTTTTGCTGTACAGTGTGAGTCGCTTCATGTGCACTTTCAGTCGCGTCGCTTAAACCATCGTCGTCCGAGTCCTCGTCGCGGAAATCAGGATCGTCGGCTTTTGCCTTGACCGTGTCCGCAAGTGCTTTGCCAGCTTTAAACTTGCCAGCACGTGCGGCCTCAGCCGTGGCCTGACCTTTAGCTGCCGCTTCCGTTAATTCCTTCTGTTCAGTTTTGTCTTGATCCTGCGCATAGGCTACCGCAGGTAAAGCGAGCAGCAGCGCGAGTGTTAAAGTTGAAACTTTCATGGGGTCATCTCCTCGATAGGGTACCCATAGGTATAACCCATGCTCATAAATTAACCAAATCTTGAAAGAGCAAAAGGCCTGCAAAGGCACTTCAAGTTGAAGCTCACGTGGCTATAGTGAAATTGCACCAAGCAATTGGGATCAACTAGGAGGAACTACCATGAAACTATCAAATGTACTTACATCAGTCGCTTCAGTAATGGCATTAACGTTCGGTACCGTGGCCATGGCCACTACGCTGCAAGACCCAGAAACTGCACAACAGCAGGGTATGGAAAAAGCTGGTGACCACATCAGCGATTCAGCGATTACCGCCAATGTTAAGAGCGCTTTGATGTCTCAAGCTAGCGGCATGCAAATCAATGTTGCTACCACAGACGGCGAAGTAACACTGAGTGGTGAAGTTGAAAGCCAAGCCGATATTAGCGCTATCGAGCGCATCGTGCGTAATGTTGATGGCGTGAAAAGTGTTCGCAATGAACTGACAGTGAAGTCTGAAGCTTAAACCTTTAGCACATTCACAATCTCCCGTTACCCCGTGTGGCCGCGCTTGCCCTCGGGGTTTTTTATTGTCGCGACTAGAGCTATGCTAAGAGCTTCGATAGTACAGGAGCTCCTGATGCAGCCAAATGACGTTCTTGAATTCTGGTTTAACGAACTTACACCAGCTGACTGGTTTGCCAAAAGCGATGCGCTAGATCGGCAGATCATGTCGCGTTTTAGCTCGTTATTGACGGCTTGCGCGGCAGGGGAATGCTGGCAGTGGCGTGAAGCTGATGCTGCGGGTAAAGGCACCGGTGGGCTTGGACGATTAGCGGAAATCTTGGTCCTTGACCAATTTTCACGAAACGTCTATCGCAACGATGCGCGT
Organism: Pseudidiomarina sp. CB1; assembly: GCF_024752025.1. Taxonomy (GTDB): domain Bacteria; phylum Pseudomonadota; class Gammaproteobacteria; order Enterobacterales; family Alteromonadaceae; genus Pseudidiomarina. The sequence goes on from NZ_JANTPU010000001.1 coordinate 368,126, forward strand.
GCGTTTGCGCAAGATCCGATGGCGTTGGCCTTGGCGCAAGAAGCGGTAGCTTTGGGCGTTGACGCCGCGATGAACGCCTCACAACGGGCGTTTTTGTATATGCCCTATATGCATAGCGAGTCACTGGTAGTGCATGACGAGGCGATGCGCTTGTTTAATCAGCCCGGCCTCGAAACCAACTATGAATTTGAAATCAAACACCGCGAAATCATCGAGCGTTTTGGTCGCTACCCGCATCGAAATGCTGTGCTCGGCCGCGCCTCAACGCCCGTCGAGCTGGAATTTTTAAGTCAACCCGGCTCTAATTTTTAGTGCGCTCGATGGCAAGACGATAAATTTTGTTTTTCTCTCGTTTGCCAACGGCAATCACAATGACAGTGATTGATGACTCGCTGACCTCATAGACCAGACGATAACCTAGTGTTTTTAATTTTATTTTGTATAGATTGCGGCCACCGCGCAACGCCGCACTTGCAACATGAGGTTGGTCTAAACGTTGGCGGAGCTTTTGTTTGAACTGCGCTTTTAGCGCTGGCGTAAGTTTATTCCATTCGCGTTGCGCTGAAGTTTTAAAGGCGAGTTTATAGGTCATCAAGACTTACGGCCACAGCAGGCTCATGCATGCGTTCTTCGACAATCTTTAGCAGCTCATGCTCGTCGATAAGCTCAAGAAGCGCCTCATAGGTTGCCGCTGGAATACAATAAAATGCCGGCTCATTACGATTAAGAATAGCCACTGGCATGCCATCACCACTGGCCACCACTTTCATCGGATTCACCTTAAGTTCAGAAATACTCGCTGCAATATCGGCATGGATTGCATGTGCCATAGTGGGTGTCCTCTTGGTCAATTCGAGACCTAATAATAGGACGCTTAATGGGTTTTGTAAATCTGGCATACGCGGGCTCTACGGTTGGTGAACTTGAAAATTGTACGCTAATCATGCTTTGTAGAACTACTGGCAGCACGCGTAATTTGTTGTGGGATTTTGCTCAATTGACTAACACCCTGTTACGTTTTCAACTCACCAATTGCCGCTCAATAAGCTAGAGTTAGGTTTATCATGAATGACTGAGAGGATAGGGTTCACGATGGATATTAAGCTGTACGAAGGACTGGTGTTGTTGGCCTTGAACGACGAGAAAGGCACCACCGAAGGGTACTACATCGAATACACCGCAGCGGCGGCTATTTTATCGGAGCTGTTGCTTTCCCAGCGCATCAAAGTAAATCCTGACAACAAAGACAAAGTTGACGTGCTTGATGACTCGCCGACGGGGGACCCGATCATGGACGAAGCGCTGCAGAAAATAACTGGCAAGAAAAAGCCCGACACCCTGAAAAATTGGGTGATGGCATTAGGTCAGATCAAAAATCTGAAGCATAAAATTGCAGAACAACTGGTCGCCGACGGCATTATCAAAGCCGACGAAAAGAAAGTGCTGTGGATTTTTACGCAGAAGATATACCCAGAAGTGAATCCTGAACCGGAAACACACTTGAAGCGTGAGATGCGCCGCTTAGTGCTGGATAAACCGCTTGAAATTCATCCCAAGATTGCGTTAATGGTCGCACTGGCGAAGAGCGCCCATCTATTGAATCAAGTCTTTAGTAAAGACGAGCTTAAGCAGCACAAAGAGCGCATCGAGCAGATCTCGAAAGGCGAAGAACTGGGTGAAATCACCGCCGATGTCATCGAAGGCGTACAAGCGGCTGTCATGGTCGCCGTGATGATGCCTGCGATGATGGCCGCCGTGACGGCCTCAACGACCAGCTGCACCACGACCACAACAAGCTGCTGATTCCGTGTTAGCGGCTATTGCCGCTGTTACCGCGATTTCCGCCATTACTCGTTTTGCCGCCGCGGCCTTGTGATCTGCTGCGGTTGCGTGGCTTGCCGCTGCGATTACCGTTGCCGGCACCACTACCGTTGCCATCTTGGCGCGGTTTGCGTGGCTGGCGTTGTTGGCCACCGCGCGGAGGAGGCGGTGTTTTACCCGTTAGTTCCACGTTGCTAAAGCCCTGTAACAGCTTGCGCTCAATCGGTTGACCGATAAGCTTTTCGATGGCTTTTAAGGTTTTGTATTCTTCGTCCATGACCAATGAAACGGCATGACCCATTTGTCCTGCACGGCCCGTACGGCCAATGCGGTGGACGTAGTCTTCAGCGACTTGTGGTAAGTCAAAGTTGATCACGTACGGCAGTTTGTCGATGTCGAGACCACGCGCAGCAATGTCGGTCGCAACGAGCACATTCACTTCACCTGATTTGAACTCGGCGAGAGCCTTCGTACGTGCGCCTTGGCTCTTGTTACCGTGAATGGCTGCAGCAAGAAAGCCATCAGCGTTGAGCTGACGCACAAGTTTATTCGCGCCGTGCTTAGTACGCGAAAATACGATCACTTGTGGCAAACTCAGATCGCGTAACAACTGCATCAACATGCGCGGCTTCTCGTTCTTGGTCGCCGTGTACATGGTTTGTTCAATGCGCTCCGCCGTCGAGTTTGGCGGTGCAACCGAGACTTCTACCGGATTGTTCACCAACGTTTTCGCTAGCGCACGTATATCTTTCGAGAAAGTTGCTGAGAACATCAGGGTTTGGCGCTTCGCCGGCAACAACTTAATGATTTTCTTAATGTCGTGGATAAAGCCCATGTCGAGCATACGGTCGGCTTCGTCAAGCACCAACACTTCAAGCTTCGAAAACTTCACCGCATTCTGCTGATACAAATCGAGCAAACGACCTGGCGTCGCAACCAGTATGTCGACGCCTTTGCGGAGCTTCATCATTTGCGGATTAATCTTTACTCCGCCAAACACCACTGCATAGTTCAGATTTAGCCCAGCACCATAGGTCGCAACACTCTCACCAACCTGTGCAGCAAGCTCGCGGGTTGGCGTCAAAATTAACACCCGAGCGGTATTTGCTTTCGCGCGCTCGCCGTCTTTCAACTTTTCTAAAATCGGTAGCGTAAAGCCCGCAGTTTTCCCCGTTCCTGTTTGCGCCGCCGCCATTACGTCACGACCTTCGAGCACCGGCGGAATCGCCTGCGCTTGAATCGGAGTTGGCTCGGTATAACCTTGGCGGGTGAGGGCATTCAGAATTTCGGGGCAAAGCTGGAGTTCAGAAAATGTCATGTATAAATGTGCAACTTAATTAGGGTAAGGACGCGTATTGTACCGCAGAGTGGACGCGGGTGCAGTGAAATTAATTAGCTATCGGTTTTCTCGCGGTTGATTTGACGGATTGCATTCCCGATTGACACTTAGCGCTGATGTGCAGGGAGAAGGCGGGCGGACGTGCCCATTTAGGTAACAGATAGTTCGTTCATGTGAGCCTGCTTTGTGCCAACAGCGGACGTTAGCGCCCGACTTTGGGGCGGCCTTGTAGCTGCGAAGCAGCGGAAAGGCTGTCCCAGCCCCGGAGGGACGACAACAGCCGCTTGCTATGTCACGTATCCACAGTACTCCGGCTTACGAAATAGAGTGCGTTGCCTAGCTTCATCCAACCAGGAAAATTTTTCATCGAGCCCATACGCAACAACAAGCCTTTCTGCGAGTTTATCTTTTTGCAGGAAATAGAGAGAACGCAAGATGTTGTATAACGCATTTGTCTTATCGAAAATATGGAAGTACTGTGGCCATACAGAGTCTTCTGAGCTTGCGAACGAACTCTTGGCTTCCTCAAGATCAAGCTCATAAATCCGACAATAGCATTCCGAAAAGTATAGACCGCGCGCAAAATAGAACAGAGCTGACAAACCAGCCAGTTTTTCTGGAGTGAGATTGGACTTAACGGCCTCCCAAACCTCAGCACGTGTTTTGTCGGCTTTCAGAATAGCTTCAAACATTTCGCCGGAACCCCACTCGCTAGCTTCAGCTTCGATTAGGGCTTTATCAGATGGTAGGTCGTGGTGCTTAAACCAATAGCTGAAAAATTCTTCAATATAGGCCTCTTCAACTCCGAGTAAAGGAATCGTAATCCCAATTGCCGGCGCGAGTTCAAAATGCGATTCGATGAGCTTAATGCTCTCAGAGAGTTCTTTGCTACCAATATTGAAATGTTTCTTGAGAAATTCCTTAGTTGTACTAAATGAATCTGCCGCCCACGTTGCTCGAGGGGGAAGAAAGGATGCCATTTCGAACAGATTCTTTCGCGACAGTCGTTTTGTAAAAGACCCACATCGATATTCATCGCAAAGGTATTTATTTAAGCGATGTAAGTCATCCAAGGCTGCTTCTAGCTCCCCGAAACTGCGCTTCAATACTACAAAGTTGATGACCGCGACATCCACGAGATGCTTTTGACTCTCATTATCAAGTGGGTACCGAAATGTTTGTCCGGTGGCATCCACTTCAGCGAAGTCCGTGATTTTTGTATCAAGCCTTCTGATTATCGGGTCGTAGCGATCGTCGGCAGCTTGGGCCTTTTCAGCGAAGAAACTCCAAATATTTCCTATATCGTGTGAACCAGCTAAGTCGAATTGGAGGTTACGACACCTGGCTTTTTCGATAAGGATAAGTTCTGAAATTGCGCCTTTCAAGCGAAGTTCTAGTGAATGCCTCATATTGAAACAAACCGGATAAACCATCTCGTCAACCGAGTGCTCTAACCCCCGTTCACTAAGAACTAAATCAATCAGAATAGTTGCTGCTTGGGAAAACCCCTTGGCGTAATCCCAGTACCCAGGGAAGCCATTTTCGCCTACACACGCATTTGCCCAAGTGGGGGCACTACCAATGAAAGTTGTATTGTTCCTAACCACTGCAGTCACCAAATTTAGTTTGCCACTACATTTCTCCTGAATGCAAAACGGTAGTGGTAATGAACGCTACGGAGCGTAGTTGGCGTCCCGTTGACCATCTTTTTAAATGCTTAATCTTGGTGGTACTCCCACCGAAGCATATTCATAACGATTGCATAAATATTAAAGACAAATGACTTTAAAAGAAGCAATAAATAAATGAAGCTACTTCCTACGATAGCGTACACAATATTTATCATTGTTGACTTTACACAGTCCGCATTAGGTAGGTACTCAATAAAATTCGCAATAAAGCCGTCGGATTGACCAAAAAGCATAATTAGCGCATAGAGAACAAGGAAGGTAATGTATGCAATAAAAACCTTCATGAAAGCAAAAAAGTTGTACTTTAAAGTCGGTAAGCCGGTTTCTTTATTCGTATGTTCCATCATCGCCAGCATCATTTTGGGCTTTGATAGCGTTGCGAATATAGTAAAACCCGCAATTAAAAAACCCAGTATTGTAATAGAGAAGCTAAACCCCATTTCCGACCATTTTCTGAGGTCAGCCAAGATTATATCCTGATCACTTGCAAGAAAGAATGAATTAGAAACCAATGCTAAAAAACTGCCGAGCACGAAAATCACCTGAAACTTGCTAGGTAATATTCTCCTCGACAATTTATATACATCCCATAGCGATTTTTCGCTTGTCAAATCGGAGTCATCAAAGGAGTGCATCGATTAGAGCCTTCCTAATATATCTTTGATTTTATCTATAACCGCAGCAGCCACTTCTGGAACTGAGATCACGTTAGATCTCGCCAAATGAGTAAATTGGTTGTATTTTTCACGGGCCGCTCTTTCTGCGTTCTTGGGAAGCTCGTCAAGCTCAACTGTAAGATTGAAGTCTTCATTACTCCCCCGAATAGTATCGCCTTGAGCATCGTAGCCTTTAAACTTAATCTCTGAATTACCTCGGTTTGAGGCGGAACTCGCTTGATCATAAACCTCATTTTTTTCGAGACCCTCTTGCGCATTCGCAAATTCGACTTTTGCATTTTTACTATTCATTTCATCACGACGACGTCCAAAATCGGACCAAAAATCGTCATTGTCAATCTCTTCTTTATTCGTTGGAAGCAACTTGATTGTCACTTTATCTATATGCTCAAGGCGATTAACGAATGCTCTCAAAGACTCTTTATCAGACAGAGGAGTTATTCTCAGAGCTGGTGCTGGATATTCTGCATATAGCGACTTTTTGGTAACACGATCAAGCTCTGGATTCTCCTTTCTTTTACTTTTCTCTTCTTCGTAAATCTTTTCGATAAATTCTTTATGGTGTTTTTTTAAACAATATTGACTGGTGCTTTGAAAATTCTGAACGGTAGGGGCCCCCGGCACTTCTTTGCATAGAATAAGGCGATGATTATTTAGGATCAGTAAAAAAGTAGAGCTAGGTGCTGTTTCTAATTCACGGCGGTCTTCAATGATTCCGCCTTCAGGCCGGTAAATCTGCTCTCGTTTTAGTTTAGTATTCTTTACAATTCTTCCCGCTATACCCAGCACTGGTATTTCAGGAGAGTCATCCAGAACGACGAGTTTTGTGTCTAGGAAAAAATAGTCACCTTTATCTTTGAGGTGCCTTACATAGCGCATTTCGTGGAAGGACGGCATCACAACTTCTTCAAAAAGGTCAAGAAGAACTTTTTGATCGCCAAACCTGAGAGTGTAATTACCGAACTCTAGTTTTTTTTGGTATGGCATGATATTTCCTTATTCAACTTACAAAGTATTATACCGACCTTGCAAGGCCAGCTTCCTTGAGATCTAGATTACCTTGTATGATCAGAAAGTCCAATGTCTGCTCTTCGCTCAAAGCGGACATTCAATTCTCTTCAACTAACGCCCGTACCCCGGCGCAATCGCCAAGTTCCCCACATCCATCAACGTAGCCCGGTTCTGTAGCCATAGCTGGTACTCGGGGCCGCGCAGTGCGGCGTCGGCAGTGCAGTCGACGTTCCAGCGGCGCAGCAGGTAGCCGGCCATGGCGGCGCGGACTTCGACGGTGAGCAGGCTGTTGCGCATGCCGTAGTCCATTTCGATGGCTTTGGGGTACTCGATGTTATGTGGATGCGGTGTGAGTTGCAGTGGGATCATGCGTTGCCATTCGTGGTCGGCTTCGGCTTCTTCGTGCGGAGCGGGCGCTGTGTCCACAAAGTTGACCGCGCGTACGCGGGTGAGAACAAAGTCTCGGAAGCTTTCGGATTTGCGGTCGAAGGCGCGCACGTGCCAGCGCAGGCCGTTGTCGACAATGGCGTGGGGCACGAGTTCACGTGTCACGTTGCCGTTGCTCAGCGAAGTGTAGCTGACGCTTATGGCTTTGCCGTTCAGCATGGCTTGTACGATACGCGCGACAATAAAGATATTGGGTACGTTTAGAGTTGACGGCGCCTCGACTGGAAAGTGCACGTCGCCAATGGCGTCGAAACCGTCAGAAATATCGTTGGCGAGTTTCACCAAGGTGCGCTGGGCGTCATGTTCGAATAGCGGCACGAACTGTTCGGTCTGAAAGTAGCGCTTTTCTTTGGTGCTGTAGGTTAAATTCTGCGGCGCTAACTCTTTATATAACGTGAAATCGCGTGACCCCGCAGATAAGCCAACCTGAAAGCGTTGTACCAGATCGTTACGGTGCACCGAGCCTCGAAATAGCAAGCAAAAATCGATGTAGGCGAGGCGTTGTTTCTGTGCGTACGAGAGTGTATCGAACATTGTTTCTATTTTTATTAGCTAGTGACTAATCGAGTGTGGTTTATTTTGGCGCGGATGTAAAGAGAGCGCTTTAAACCTACAAAATAATACGTTTGCCATGTTGTGACGTGCGACTTAGCCTTATCTTGTCGCCTCTGAAGCATTGTGTTAACCACAGTTGACACAACCAGAGTTGTTAACTATAGTTGGCAGGGAATATGGATATTCTAAAGACACAGGTTTTTGATAAATGGTTTGCTGCTTTAAAAGATCGCCAAGGAAGAGCTCTTATACAAGCAAAAATAGACAGGCTTGAAGTTGGCTCACTCAGTGATGTCAAACCGGTAGGCCAAGGCATTCGAGAGATACGGATTTTCTATGGGCCTGGCTACCGCATTTATTTCAAGCGATATGGAGAAACCCTGGTTATCCTTTTGGCAGGTGGCGATAAGTCAACACAGCGAAAGGATATCAGGCTAGCAAAGAACCTAGCCAAACAACTTGAGAAATTATCATGACACTAAAACTCACCCGCTGGGACTCATCTGAATATCTTGATAGCGATGAGGCTATTCAAGCCTATCTCGATGCCTGCTTGGACGAAGCTAAGGGTGATCCAGAATTTATAGTACATGCGCTCGGCGTGATCGCTCGCGCAAAAAACATGAGTCAACTAGCTCGTGACACGGGAATTAGTCGCGAAGGTCTCTATAAAGCGTTTTCCGAGCAGGGAAACCCGACATTTGCAACCGTCGCTAAGGTCGCTACGGCATTAGGATTATCATTAGAGTTAAAGACGGTTAATGCTGAGTAAGCACACTGGAAAATCACACTATATCAGCTAGGCTTAAAGCATAGGGAAAACGAACTCACCGACCATCTACAATGCATGTAAAGCATTCGATAGAGGAGGCATTATGAAGCTCGAAGACATCCTACAAGACCCGGCTGAGGTCTATAACAAGCCGCAAGAAGTGTTAGATGATAGTAATTTGTCAGACGCAGACAAATGCAAGGTTCTGGCGCAGTGGAAGTATGACGCAGAAGAGCTGCAAACGGCAACGGCAGAGAACATGCCTGGGCCAGACGACAGCCTACTAGACGATATTCTAGCCGCGCGTAAGAAGTTAAATTGCGACGACTAACCATTGCTACCACATCCGCAAAATCTAGGAGTTAATGATGCCAGACGCATGGCGCGAGAAGGACGAACGTCAGTATCAGCACATTAAGCAAAGCCTGCTCGATGAGGGAAAGAGCGAAGAGCAAGCGGAAGAAATTGCGGCGCGCACTGTTAATAAGCAGCGCCGCGAAGAGGGCATCACGCCCAACAAGACCAGCCAAGGCACGGGGAACCCTCACTCACGGCTGGAAGACCGCACCAAGCAAGAGCTGTATAACCGTGCCAAAGAGCTCGATATTGAGAACCGCAGCGACATGAGCAAAGACGAGCTGATCGCTGCGATTCGAAAAGCCAACTCTTAAAACCACTTCTTAAAACTTAAACGTCAGCATACCCCATAGCTTGTTGGTGTCGTCCGACAGGCTATCGGCGTTGTAGTTGGCGTACTTCACTAGCAAGCCAACTTTATCAGCGAGCGGGTATTTGGCGGTAATGTTGAATTCATTGCCGTAATCGATGTCATCGACGTCTGATGTGAAGTCATGCCAACTGGCGCTTAATCCTAACTTGCCAACCGCACCTGAAGCTTTGAGGTAAACGTCATTCAGCCCTTCTGCAGGGGTACCGAGGAACTTATCGGTAAAACCTTGGAATTTATGTAAGGTTGCCAGTGGCGTGCTAAAGCCGACGCCGTTGTCGCTTCCCAGTGATTCGTAACCCACACCAAAATTAACGCCAGCCAGTTGTGTGCTCAGGTCGAGGTTGAAGTAGTCAGCGCTAAAGTTAGCTGGATTGTCGCCTGTTTCGGTTTGATAAGCGTAGGCTGCGTGAATTTTAACAGCGCCGACCTTACCGTCATAGTTAACACCGTAGGTACGGGTTGCGAGCGCATGCGCGGTGTCAAAGTCGAGCTCGTAAACGAAGCCGCTCAACTGCTGTGATTTGGCCAGCGCATAGTTGCTGTTGAACAGGTGAAGGTTACCGTCAAGGTCGCTATTCGGACTGTCATTGCCAAAGATGCGATTCACATTATGCACGTAGCTGTAATCGATCTTCCATGCTGGGCTCAGCTCATACTGCAGGCGATAGCCATCGTAGGTCTGCTCGTTTTGCCGCCAACCCACACCGCCGACAAAGCGTTGGTCGTTGTGATTAATGCGCTGGCGTCCCGCCGTTACCAGCAAGTTGCCACTGCGATAACCTAAGTAAGCTTGGTTGAAGTCAGAACCGGTTGGGTCGGCAACCACAGGGTACTGCGTTTTGCCATTCACGGTACTGTTGTAGTTGTCGTTACCTATTGCCGTTACATGGTCAAACTCAAGTTGTGTAAAGAAACCCTGATAGTCAGCGCTCTTGTAGCTTAAGCGGGTGAGTAGGGTAGAAGCATTGGCGTCTTTGTCAAAACTGTCTTGCTCGACGCGTTCGTAGCGGTAGCGGAGTAGAATGTCAGTGTTACCATCGGTGAGCGCTGACTGAAGGGCCGACAGTTCATTCGCTTGGCTGATAAAGCTAGGGAGTAATGCTCCGGAGAAAATAGCGGCGATGACAATAGCAATAGGTGTTTTCATAACGGTTTTCCTGCTTGATTGACTCCCACCCATTTTAGGAGTCAAAAACAAGAAAACCATTAAATATCATGCAACTACCAAGAATAAGATGATGCGGTACCGATGTGCGTATTGAGTCTACCCCTATTGGGTGACAAACAGCAAAACCAATAGGGGGATGAGCTACTCAATGTTAAGGCTTGCCCTTGAACTAAGCATTTGCTGGTGTTTTTTGCTTAAAAAGGCCTGTATATCTGAATGCTGACGGACTTGCTCCCATAAGCGATCACCGAGGCTAGCGTCACTGATACTCCAGTAAACGAAGTAGGGTTGACGCACGCCAATGGCTTTGTGTAGATATGCGGCTGCTGACTCTCCATCCCCAGCAAGCGCACTCAGTTCCGCCATCACGAAATTTGCGTGCTGATCTTCTGCTTTTTCTGCTAGCAGCTTGCGCATTTCTTTTTCACGTTGTTGGATAATCATCGCAGCTTGTTGTTTATGGCCCAGCTCGCGCAGAGCATGTGCATAGTGGAGATTGAGAAACGGTTCATCGGTAAGCGCTTTGCTTTTATCGAAAAAGTACTTCGCTGCTTCATACTTGCCAGACGCTGAGGCAGTTATACCGAGTTGTGTATAAACACCAGCAGAATCGTCCGTTTCGCGCGAGCGGTAATCTTCTAGTACTGCGTACAACGCTTCTGCGTTCCCTGACAAAAGGTAAAAAAGCGCCCACATCGAGTCATCAAGTTTTTCGGTGCGTTCAATAGCTTTAGCTAACCACTGCTCCGTTTGCGCAAAGTGCCCTAAAGCGGTGTAACTGTCAAAGAGCCAAAACGGAATGTAAGCATCATTTGGATAGTCTTCCGCCAGCGGTTGTAGAAGCGCGATAATTTTTTCAGGCTCGCCGTTTTCTTCGAACTCCAAGACATGTACAAAGGTTTCTTTAAGTTTTGCCTGCTTTGCTTCTTCAGAGCTAATCGCTACATTCGGCTGTAGCACGGCGAGTATTAAAATTGCATAGATGCTGAATTTAATGGTTGCGAGTAGACGTGTGGCTTCCAAGATGCGTTTCTCCTTTCACCAAATAAACATCAGCGAAAACCATAGGTTAAGATCTAGTAAAGCGCAAACCCAAGCGGAATTAAGTCGATTTCTATAAGATTAATCTTCTCTCGTACGTATTGACGTACGCCAAGAGTGGAGTAAACTCATTTCATCGTCTCGGCAGCTGTTAAGGAGCCCCTATGACAACCATCACGGCCACTGAAGCCCGTAGTAATCTGTATCGCTTAATTGATGAAACTGCCGAGTCCCATGAGCCAGTCGTGATCAGTGGCAAGCGCAACAATGCGGTGTTAGTTGCTGAGGAAGATTGGACGGCAATTCAAGAAACACTTTACTTACTCTCCATTCCAGGGATGCGCGAATCTATCGTGGAAGGAATAGCGACGGCAACTGATCAATGTGACAAGGAGCTCGACTGGTGACATGGACGTTATGTTATACAAAACAAGCGCAACGTGATGCGAAAAAGCTAGCATCAAGTGGCCTCAAGGAAAACGCAAAACAACTACTCGAATTAATTGCAGACGATCCTTTTCGCCGTCCTCCACCCTTTGAAAAACTTATAGGGGATTTGTCGGACGCCTATTCGCGGCGTATCAATATTCAACACCGTTTGGTGTATCAGGTGCTACCAGAGTTACAGCTGGTGAAGGTATTGCGACTTTGGTCCCATTATGACTGAGAGAACTTGCGTTGCATCAACTGTAGGTAAAGCTTTGGGGCAATGCGGTACAGCAAGCTTGCAAAGTAGGTGAACCTATCTGGAAAAAGGCGTTCGCGGCCATTGTTGATAGCTTTCACTATGCGCTGCGCCATCCACGTACTTGAGCGCATTCTGCCAACCATGGAGCGTGGGTGTTTTGCGATGCCGCCGCTGCCATCCAAGGCATGGTTTTCAATGGGGGTATCCAGAAAACTAGGGTACACCTGCAAGATGCGAATAGACGACGAAGTGCAGGCTAATTCAGCGCGCAGCACCTCAAAGTATTGATGCAGAGCGGATTTTGCGGCACAGTAGCCGGCACGTTCAATCACTGGCATCCAACCCGCCATAGAACCAATGGTCACAATGCATCCGCCGCCATCGGCTTCTAATAGCGGTAGCAGGTCCTGAGTCAACTGCACTGGGGCAAAATAGTCAACGGCCATGACCTTTTGCAAGACTTCGCGAGAGGTAACCCGCGAGAGCGAACGGTGGGTGATACCAGCGTTGTTGATCAGTAGGTCGAGACGGGCAAGTTCATTACGTAGCTGGGCGGTCAATTGTGCCACCGCACCAACGTCAGTCAAATCCACTTGATAGCAGCGGGCGTTAGGAAATTCTTCGGCACAATCGCGCAGTCCGTCAGCATTAACATCCAACAAAACGAGTTGATACGTGTGCTGCAAGGCGCGGGCGAGTTCAAGGCCGAGTCCAGATGCAGCGCCGGTGATGAGTGCCACAGGCGATTGAACCGTCATGCTGAGCGCTCCGTGGCATTGAGGTTGTGCTCAATAAAGTAGTCAAACACCTCATGGCTGGTTTTCATAGGCGTATAGCCGAATTCATTTTTCAAAGCGCTGTTGTCCAACACTGGGCGGTAACGCAGAAAATCGAGTTGTTCAGCGCTGTATTGCGTCAAACCGAATGCGTGTCCAATACGCAAGGCGCCGCCGAGTAGCCACGCTGGCAGCACGAGCAGAGGCTTGTTCAGCTTAGTGGCGATGTCGTTGATAGTGAGTGCGCCGTCGCCTGCAAGGTTGTACACACCGACCTTTGCGGCAAGTACGCCTTGGTAAATAATCTCAATAACGTCTTGGTCCCAAATAAACACAAAAGGCGAGGGCGAACCTTTAATGGCAAGCAAGCGTTTGCGTTTAAACAAGTCGGTGATCTGGTTGTTGGTCGTACGTCCTAAAACGGTGCCCGGACGCAACACGAGTTGCTCTAACTCCGTGTGCTGCACACGGTAGTCGGCAAGCAACTCCTCAACCAAACGTTTGTGGTGACTGTAGGCAAAGGTCGCATTGCCGCGGAGCGCGTCGTCTTCGCGCAGCCAAGCGGGGTTGTCGGCATGATAGCCATACGCTGCGCCGCTACTGGTTACGGTGAGGTGGCTAACCCCTGCGTCGGTACAGGCCCGCAAAACGTTACGTGTGCCATTAACGTCAATATCGTAGTCGCGTTCGCGGTTTGGACTGGCCTGCATCACACTAGCAAGGTGCACGACGTGCGAGATCTCCTCGCGTAGCATGAGTTCGCGTAGCTCTGTTGCACGTATATCCATTTCAACAAAGGTGTAGCCATCGACTGGCGCAGAATGACGTCGAAGATCGACACCAACGACGGTACAAGAGCTGACAAGTTTACGCACCAAAGCCTGGCCAAGGTAACCTTCGCTGCCGGTAATCAGCACCTTCATGTTTGAACTCATGCGCGATCTCCTGCTAGAGCCAACCGGCGATCCCGCCATTGCCAAAACAGCGTCAGGCTGAGTCCTGAAATGAGATGCCAGATCCCCCAAGCGGCAGCGATGATCGCCATTTCAGTTTGCGCAGAAAAGTACGTGAAGATAATACCTAGCCCAAGAGCGGAATTTTGTAAGCCAACTTCCAACGTCACAGCGCGGCGTTCGGGGGCCGCCAAGCCCAACGATCGAGCTGAACCCCAACCGATACCCATGGCGATGGCGTTATGCACGATTACGGCTAACAAGAAGATGCTGGCACCGGCGACAAAGCGCTCCCAATTCAGCACTAAGGCGATACCAACAAAGCCGAAAAGTGCCAATAGTGAGGCGATACGAAAGAACCCTTCACTACGGCGCGCAAAATCAGGAAACTGCCGCGCACACCATAAGCCCAGTAGCAACGGCACCGCCAATACGAAAAACACAATGGTAAGCATGTCCCACGTCGAAACGTCGATGGACTTCAATAACGCATCGGTATGCGGGTTCAGGCTGGCATAAAACATGAAATTGAAGGGGGTCAGTAACGATGCTAAAAGGCTGGCGATACCTGTCATGCTTACGGACATAGCTGCGTTACCGTTGGCTAAGTGGGTCATGATGTTTGAAAAGCTGCCACCAGGGCAGCAGCTGACTAACAGTAAGCCGAGGGCAATTTCTGCTGGCATAGGTACTACAGATATTGCCGCAAAGGTTATCAACGGCAGCAATAAAAACTGTGCCAGTAAGCCTGCCAGTGGACCTTTAGGCTCTTGCACCACGCGTTTAAAGTCGGCAGGCATTAAACTCAGCGCAATGCCGAACATCATCATTGCCAGAACGGTATTGAGGATGAGTAATGACGTAGCTGACATCTATGAGGCCTTAAGTGCGCGCATTTCATCGCTTAGTGCTTTCAGGTAGGTGTCTTTGTGCACGTAGTACGCCATTCGTTCGACTTGCAGATAACTCATACCGCCGTCAATGCGCTGCGTAGCCTGCGCTCGCACTTTGTCTTGGAAGCTCGAAAACGCCTCAGGGTTGTCACGTTGCAAGCGAATGACTTCGGCGACTAATTGCGCTTGGTCGTCACGACCTTGCCATCCTAGGCCTGAGGCTTCCACCATGCCCATGACAAAAAGATTGTCGTGGCGTGGGTTAAAAACATTCAGGTAAAGCTGTGGGGCATGGCCTTGCCAGTTTAAGTGGTCGCGATCAATAAACGGGTAATGCAACTTGTAACCAGTGGCCTGCATTATTAGGTCGTACTCCTCATGGGTACCGTCAACGTATTCCACGCCAGTGGCGGTAAGCTGCTTTATATCTGGGCGTACGTTAATGTCACCATGGCCAATGTGGTGTAAAAACAGCGAGTTAATCACCGGATGGGATTCGTACATTTGGTAATAGGGGTCGGGCAAGCCGAAGCTGCTGGGTTTCCCCGACAGTAAGCGCACGAGCAGGCCGTCTACTTTTTGCTTCAGTCGTAACGGCAGTTTGACTTTACCGCCTAGCGTATCGATGGGTCGGCCAGCGACGAATTTAGGTAAAAAGTAATAGCCTCGGCGTACCGACATAGCGACACTTTTGGCGCGGTGTACCGCATCTACCGCAATATCGCAGCCGCTATTGCCACAGCCGATAATCAGTACGCGTTTGCCAGCGAATAAATCAGCACTGCGGTAATCACTACTATGAAGCATTTGGCCATTGAACTCACCTTTGAAGTCAATGCGATTAGGGTGGTGTAGCGTGCCATTGGCGAGTAGCACGTTGCTGGCCATAATCTCGTGGGTGTTCTCACCCGAGCGGTACACCACACGCCATTGCTGATCCTCAGTGGGTTCAACGGTTTCCACCCAACTGTTAAAGCGGTAATGCTTTTTCAGCTCAAAGTGCTTAGCATAATCGCGAAAGTATTGGCCCATCTGATCATGTTTTGGGTAGGGCGCAACGTGGTCTGCCATCGGAAAGTCTTTGAATTCGGTCATGCGCTTGGATGAAATCAGGTGCGCCGAGTCGTACATGGTACTGGTGGGGCTGTCGATGTCCCATAAGCCGCCCACGTCACTGTGGGCCTCAAGGCCTATGACCTCAAGGTTTTGTTCAAGCAACCGACGTACCGTGCACAAGCCCATGGGGCCGGCGCCAATAACGACGCATGGATTCATGTGATGTCTTCCTTGCTGCAGATCAGATAGCAAGATAATAACAATTGATCAGAATCAAGCCACGCTTTAAACGGACAATTAACTGGTTAATTTAGGCCACAACGGGTATCTTAAGCGTCATGAACCACGTTAAACGTCCCCTCACTAAAGCGAGTGTTACGCAAAGCTTCACTCATGCAATCGTGCAACAGCTTGCGCAACTCGGCGTTACGTTGCCTGATGAGCTGCGTCAGCAGTTGGCTCAGCAACAGGGCCAACAACGCTTGCCGTTGGCTTTACAAGACGAACTTTGGCAAAGCTTAGAAAAACTAGAACGCCCCGAGTTAGGCCTGCAGATCGGAATGGCACTGCAGCCGCAACATTTCGATACCATTGGCTTTTTGTTGTTGAGCTCACCCTCACTCAGTACAGCAGTAGAAAGTCTGGTCAACTACTCATCGTTGATTGGCGAAGGTGGCATTTTTCGCAAGGCCAAATCGGCACAGGGGTGGCAAGTAGGTTACGACGACCACTTTAATGTCGCCGTAGCGCTGCGTATTGAGGCAATTTTTGCCAGTATAGCGCGTGGCGCACAGTGGGTGGCGGGGAAGTCCATCACGCCGGTACAGGTGCATTTCAAACATCCGCGACAGACCGCTATGACACTTTACCAACAGGCCTTTGGGAGTGCTGAGATAAGTTTTGCACAAGCGCACAATACGATTACCTATAGTGAAGACGATTGGTCGTTTCGTCAGCAGCAAGTCAATCCTGCATTACAAAAACAAATGCTCGAATTAGCTAAGCAACAACTCGCGCAACTACAGCCGCAATCGCTGACCGAGCGTGTTGAGGCGTTACTACAACGCCAGCCATGGTTGAGCCGAACCCAACTTGCCACCAGTCTTGCGGTTAGTGAACGTACGTTGGCACGTCATCTAGCAGCCGCACATACCAGCTATAATGCACTTTCACAGCAAGTGAAAAAGCAGCTCGCCTTACAGCAAGTAGGCCAACCGCAAACGACGCAATCGAGCCTCGCCGACTTTCTCGGCTACAGTGACGAACAAGCTTTCGCTAAAGCATTCCGGCGTTGGACCGGCATGAGCTTTTCGGAGTATCGCCACCTGCTTGAACTATAACGTTAGCAGATCGCATTTTCTTACATTTTTGCGTTAGCAAGACCTTCGTGAGAGCTTAATTTAGCTTGCTATCTTTATACAAAGAGAATAACCTTTTGCACAAAGATAAAGTTAGGTATTAGGAACTGCTTATGAAATCTTTCGTTACCCCATTGCTCACGTTGGCTGCTCTCACGCTGCTTTCTTTTCCGTCGTTTGCATTAGCGCAAACTAATTCTGCAACAGATATTGATGCTTTAGTCGAAGCCTACCATCAGACCTATGGTTTTACTGGCACGGTCAAAGTGGTGCAGGGCGATCAACCGTTGTATGAGGAGAGTTACGGTTTAGCGAATCGTAGTTTTGCTATTGATAATACGCCCACCACGCGTAACTCAATCAATTCGATTTCTAAAACCTTTACGGCCTTCGGTATTCTGCTGCTGGTTGAGGACGGCAAACTCGATCTACAAAAATCGATTGGGACGTACCTACCTTATTTAACTGCAGACTGGAAAGAGACGGTAACGATACACCATTTACTGACTCACAGTTCAGGCTTGCCGCGCGAATCGGGAGTGCGGCCGCATGACGAACTAACGCTAAAACAGCAAGTGATGGGATTGGTGGATCAACAAACGTTGTTGTTCAAACCGGGCAGTCAATACGGTTACTCGAATTCAGGACTTATCGTGTTGGGAGCGCTGCTAGAGCAGGTCACTGGGAAAGATTATGGGGCTTTTATTACACAGCGCGTGTTACAACCGATGCAGCTCAACAATACCGGCTATTATCAAGGGCGTAATGTCGTTGATCGGCAAGCAACACCTTATCGCATGAGTAGCACTGGGCTTGAGTTTGCGCAACGTAGCAAACATTACGGAGGTAATGCTGGCGGTGGTCTTTACTCGACGCCAAGTGACCTGTATCAATACATTCGTGCGATTGAGTCCAATCAGTTACTCAGCGCCGAAACTACGGCGTTATTGTTTACGCCACACATTCAAAGTGGCGAAACGGACGCTGAGGGCTATGCATGGAGTATTAAGAAATTTGGTGATGAAACACTTTATTTTGCTGCCGGCAGTGGCTACGGCACTAAAAGCGTGATGATCCGTGCGCCTGAGAGCAAAGATTTTATCGCCATCACCTCCAACTGGGGTAATACACCGATTTTAAATATGTTGGCAGATATCTATCTGACGTTGAAAGGACAGGCGGTTACGCCTCCCGACGCAAATCAACTGGCTAAGCCGCAAGACTTTACGCAACAGTTGGGTCGCTATCAATTCGACCCTGAACAGCTGAAAATGCACATCGGTATGGATGGTGAAACGATGACGCTGCAAGCCTTCGAGAACAAACTGTTCTTAAACGATGAGCTTATGGCTGCTAAAGGCGCTGATGTGATTGGTTTAACCTACACCGATGAGCTTACAGTGCTGTTTCGTGGTAACCAAATGGTGATTCAAATCAACGGTAATGAATTACGAGGGCAAAAGATAGACAATTAGACGTGCTTACTTTACAAAAACTTAAGCTTGTAAAAGCGTGGAAAAGCACCTCCAAGGCGAAAATTTGCTCGCTATAGTGAAAGCGTAGGTAAATTTTAATTTGTCACCAACTGGAGGTGTTCCCATGAAAAACTTACGTTTAGCTACCGTTATTTCGTCAGTTTTTGCTTTGACATTCGGTCCTGCGGTATTTGCGATGAATCTTGACGCGATTCAAGATCAGCAGAATAAAGCTGAGCAAGCCATGGAAGAAACTGGTGAGTACGTGAGCGACGCTGCGCTCACAACCAAAGTAAAAGCAACAATCTTGGCAAGTGATGCCTTGAATGTGCTTGAAATCAATGTTGAAACTCAGGACGGCGTCGTACAATTAAGTGGCTTTGTTGAGCAAGAAGAAGACATTGATACGGCAGAAAAAATTGTTCGTGGAATTGATGGTGTCAAAGATGTCAAAAATGACATTAAAGTAAAGAAGTCAGACGCTTCTTAATTTAGTCACCCCGCGCACCGCAAGGTCGCACAGTGAGTGCCCCCCGGCACGACGTTTAGCCCCGCATGCAGTGCGGGGCTTTTTTAGTGCTATGCCGAGTCGCGCGGAATCAATTGCGGCTGAAACACAGCCTTTAACTCAGGTACAGGCTGTTGGTACACGTGTTTGAGCACCCAACGCGCAGCCATTTGACCGATCGCCTCAATGGGATAATCGACGGTGGTTAGCTTCGGATACGTGTAATGTGAAAAATTGACGTTATCGAAGCCGACCACCGCTAACTCTGCAGGTACTTCAAGGCCGACTTCGTGGGCGACGGTAATCGCACCAGATGCCATCTCGTCGTTAGCACAAACCAACGCCGTGAATTTGGCTTTTGCATCAAGGAAGTGGTGTAGCGCGCGAACGCCCCCAGTTTCTTGGAAGTCACCTTCGAAAAATAAGCTTTTATCTTCAGCTACGGAAAATTCTTTTAATGCACGCAAGTGACCTTTGTAACGTTCACTCGCGTCGTGTTTCCACATCGGGCCTGAAACGTAGGCAATACGGCGATGTCCGCGTTCCAATAAGTGGTGGGTGGCAAGATAACCACCCAGTTCGTTATCGAGGGTGATGCAACGGTCAGCGACGGCTGCGACGTGGCGGTTAATCACGACAAAAGGCGTGCCACTGTCGGCTAGTCCGCGCAGATAATCGTCGCTTACCGACTCGACATGTAAAATTAACGCATCGCAATTACGACTGCGAAGAAACTCAATACTTTCGCGTTCGAGTTCGGCGTCACTATGTCCAGCGGCGACAATAACGTGTTTACCAACGGCACGGAATTCGCTTTCGATGCGACTCAATAATTCGCCATAAAACGGACCACCTAGCTCGGATACCAAGATGCCGATACTGTTGGAACGATTACTCGCCAATGATTGGGCAACCGAATTTGGCCGGTAGCCTAACTCTCGCATGGCCGCTTCGACTTTTTCTTTTGTTGAAGCGCGCACCGGCGCCGTGTTGTTAATCACTCGTGAGACGGTGGCTAACGATACGCCTGCTAATTTTGAGACTTCATAAATGGTTGCCATGCTTTGTTATTCTCGTTATGCACTTTGTTCTAATTCGCGGGCAATTTGTTGCACACGCGCACGGTTCAAAGTGTACCCGCGCATGACCCAAGCAACAAGCAGCGATGCTATGGCAGGTAACCAAGTGAAGGCGATCAGAATACCCAATTGGGTATGTTCGGTTTGCGCTTGTCCAGCTTGGTAGTTGTAAATAGCCAACCACCAGCCGGCAATAGCCCCACCAAGCGCGATGCCTATTTTAATAAAGAATACCACCGAAGCGTAGACCAAGCCGTTCGCTCGTAACCCTGACTCTCGCTGTCCAAAATCGACCACGTCGGCAATTTTAGCCCACAGCATCGGGGTCGCCATTTGTAGGAAAAAACTCCAGAAAAAATAAAGCACAATAGCTAAAGTTAACTGTGAAGCGGGCACAAAGAAGGCTGCTGCTGACAGTATCGCAGCGATAATTTGCAGGGCTTTATAGGCTTGTACTTTATCAATACGTCGCGTTAAAGGGTTGGCCAGCGCACAACCTAAAATATTGCCTACCATGCCAATCGACACAAACGTGGTAATCAAATCTTCGCGCATCAGATAATATTTGACGTAATAAATGGCAAGCGTGTTTTTAATCGCAATACCAATCAGCAATAAGACGGCGACAATTGCCAGTGTTCGTAATGCATCATTTTGCCAAAGTGTTTTAAGCCCTGAGCCGAAATTAAGCTGTTGATCGTGTGGCGGGTGGACGCGTTCCTTGGTGCCAGCAAAGCAGAGGAGAAACAACAATACGCCTAGTACGCTCATGGCTGCAATCGTTAACTGATAACCTTGCGCCTTGTTACCTTGCCCAAACCAATCGACCAAAGGGAGGGTGAGTAACGTGACAATGAGGCCGCCTAACATGCCAAAGACAAATCGATAGGATTGCACTGAGACGCGCTCGTCAGGATCTTTGGTCAACACACCGCCAAGGGCCGAGTAGGGGATGTTGATCGCCGTGTAGGCAAGCATCAGCAGCGTATAGGTCGCATAAGCGTACACTACTTTGCCGGTAGCGCCGAGATCCGGCGTAGTAAATGCTAAGATGCTGCAGACTGCGAAAGGAATAACGAGCCATAACAAGTAGGGGCGAAATTGCCCCCAGCGCGTATTTGTTTTGTCAGCGAGTAACCCCATAAGCGGGTCGGTGATCGCATCGATCAGGCGCACGACCAAAAACATGGTGCCGACCGTGCCAGCCGAAATGCCAAAGATATCAGTATAGAAAAAAGCGAGGAATAACATTACCGTTTGAAAAATCAGGTTACTTGCGGTGTCACCCAGCCCGTAAGCTACTTTTTCACGACGAGAAATCATACTGCGCCTACCGTTTGCAGTTGCGCCGCGCGATGACGCCAGAAGCTTTGCAGTGCTTTAGCGCTGTCTTTAAGTATGCGCTGTTGCGTGGCGTAGTCGACATAGACGATACCGAAGCGTTGCGTATAGCCTTCCGCCCATTCAAAGTTATCGAGTAAGCTCCAAGCAAAGTAGCCGCGCATATCGAGTCCTGCTTCAATACAGTTGTGAACCGCAAGTAGATGTTGCTGATAGTAATCGATTCTGGCTTCATCGTGTACTGCATTGTTGACTAATTTATCAGCAAAAGCTGCGCCGTTTTCAGTAATATAAATCGGTGGGAAGTTCGCGAAACTTCGCTTTAAGTCGATCAGCACTTCAGTAAGGCCTTGTGGGTAGATTTCCCAGCCCATGGTGGTCAACGGTGGAGTGGTGGGCGGCACATCTGAGAACCAGCCATTTTTCTCTCGGAAAACTGTGCGGGTGTAGTAATTGACGCCAAGAAAATCAATTGGTTGCGATATAAAGTCCATATCACCAGCGGAAATCGACGGCATGTCCTCTGCTTGCAAAGCATGACGCAAGTCAGGATAACTACCCGTTAGCAATGGCTGTAGATACCACAAGTTGTGATAGTTGTGAGCGAGTTTGGCGGCCGCAATGTCCTCAGGAGAATCGGTTGCCGCGAAACAGGGACTGAAATTAAGCACGATGCCATGTTCTGCTTGTGGCGCGTATTTGCGCAGCCGGGGAAGGGCAAGGCCATGAGCGAGTAATAAATAATGTGCCGCTTGGCGTCCTTGTTGACGGTTTTTCACGCCTGGTGCATGAATACCAGCTTCATAACTCAAATACGCACTACAAAACGGTTCATTCAAAGTGGCATAGCTCGCCACTTTATTACCCAAAGCTTTGGCCATAACTTCTGCGTAGTCAGCAAAGCGCTGGGCAGTTTCGCGATTTAACCAGCCGCCCTGATCTTGCAGATATTGCGGAAGGTCCCAGTGATAAAGTGTCACGTGCGGCGCAATACCTTTACTGTTCAGAGTATCCACTAAGTCGATATAAAACTGTAAACCGGTGTGGTTCACACTACCATCGGCATTTATCACGCGGCCCCAAGCCACTGAGAAGCGGTAGGCGTCAACGCCAAGGCTCGCAATCAATTCGACGTCGTCTCGCCAATGTTTCACATGTTCACAGGCGACTAGGCCATTTGACGCATCTTTTATGCGACCTGGTTCGGCGCAAAAGGTATCCCAAATGCTCGGCTCGCGATCATTAGCTGCGCCCTCAATTTGGAATGACGAAGTAGCTACGCCGAAGACGAAGTCTGAGGTAAGCATTTTTGAATGCTGTGGTAGGCTTATTTTTTTCATAAGGATTGCGAAACCGTCCAATTATGCTATAAATGAAAGCGCTTTCATCATAGGCCATAATTCGGCCTAAGGTCAAAAAATTATAACGATTGAGGCGATTATGACCCAACAGAACACGAATTACAGGTTTGCGTTGACTGCGCTGACCACACTTTTTTTCATGTGGGGCTTTATTACCTGCTTGAATGACATTCTTATTCCTTATTTACGCTTACTGTTTGATTTGAACTACGCGCAGTCGATGTTGATACAGTTCTGTTTCTTCGGCGCTTACTTTATTGTTTCTGTTCCGGCAGGGTACCTGATTGGTAAGATCGGCTACAAGTCGGGCATTGTTACCGGATTAATGATTGCCGGTGCGGGTTGTGTACTGTTCTATCCTGCCGCGCAAGCCGAAGTGTATGGTTTATTCTTACTTGCCTTGTTCGTGTTAGCTTCCGGGGTAACCATTTTGCAAGTAGCGGCGAATCCTTATGTGACGGTGCTTGGTAGCGAGAAAACCGCCTCAAGCCGGTTAACAATGACGCAAGCTTTTAATTCCCTTGGTACCACTGTTGCACCATTTTTTGGTGCGTGGCTGATTTTTGGCGGGGTGGCTGATCCGGAAGTTACCGGTGTCTCTAAAGACACGGTTAGCTTGCCTTACTTTATTTTGGCTGGTGCATTAGTGTTGATGGCTGTTATCTTCTTGCGCCTCAAACTACCTGACATGGGCAAAGTTGACCCAGCAATCGCATTACCGAAAGAAGGCTCAGCTTGGAAACAAAAACATTTGGTTCTGGGTGCGTTAGGTATTTTTGTTTATGTCGGCGCAGAAGTAGGTATCGGTAGCTTCTTGGCCATGTACATTGCAATGCCAGAGATCGGCGACATGAGTACCTCGAAAGCTTCGCATTATATTTCTTGGTACTTCGGTGGCGCTATGGTTGGACGCTTCTTAGGTGCGGCGATCATGCAAAAACTCAGCGGCAACCGCGTGTTAGCATTTAATGCAGTAGCGGCTGTGCTGTTAGTGGCAACCACAATGACGAGCTCTGGCACCTTAGCAATGTGGTCGTTGCTTTTTGTCGGGCTATGTAACTCAATCATGTTCCCAACTATTTTCAGTTTGGCGCTGCAGGATCTTGGGCAAAGTCGTGGTCAAGGCTCAGGCATTCTGTGTTTAGCGATTGTTGGTGGTGCAGTGGTGCCATTAGCACAAGGTTTTTTGGCCGACCAAGTGGGCGTACAAATGTCCTTCATCATTCCGCTATTGTGCTACGTGTACATCGCTTACTATGGCATGCGCGGCTACCAGCCACGAGCGCTTAAAGTGGCACAGGAGGCAGCATAATGGCACAGGGTCCATTCCCAAAGAAGTTACTTGCAGCAGCCATCGTTTTAGCTTTAGGTGGCTGCGCTGAACAAACAATCGAAGCGCCTAACGACGCAACGGCGGACGCTAATGCAATTTGGCCGAAAATTGAGTCGCCGGTTGTTTTAGACCAAACAACTGAAGCGCGTATCACTGAAATGCTCGAGCAAATGACGTTGGAGCAGAAAATCGCGCAAATGATCCAGCCGGAAATTCGGGATATCACCGTTGAGGACATGCGGCGCTACGGTTTTGGTTCGTACTTAAATGGTGGCGGCGCTTTCCCAAATAACGACAAATACGCGACGCCGCAAGACTGGATAGATTTGGCCGACGCGATGTATCAGGCTTCGGTTGATGACAGTCTGGATGGCTCGAGTATTCCTACAATGTGGGGTACCGATGCGGTGCACGGTCATAATAACGTTATTGGCGCCACGATTTTCCCACACAATATTGGCTTAGGGGCTGCGAATAATCCTGCGCTCATTGAACAAATTGCCCATGTTACAGCGCGTGAAGTGATGGCGACAGGTATTGACTGGGTGTTTGCACCAACGGTCGCTGCCGCCCAGGACTTGCGGTGGGGGCGTACCTATGAAAGTTACTCCGAAGATCCAGCCATAGTGCGTGATTATGCCGCGGCGATTGTCACTGGTTTACAAGGTAAAGTTGGCGAGAACTTTCTCGACGACCAGCATGTGATCAGCACGGTGAAACACTTTGTGGGTGACGGTGGTACCACTGCAGGCATCGATCAAGGTAATACCGAGGTTGATGAACAAACTTTGTTTGACGTGCATGCGCAAGGCTATGTAGGCGGCTTAAATGCCGGTGCACAAACCGTGATGGCAAGCTTTAATAGCTGGAATGATGAAAAAATCCATGGTCATGAATACCTGTTAACCGACGTATTAAAAGGCAAAATGGGTTTTGATGGCTTCGTAGTCGGCGACTGGAATGGTCATGGCCAAATTCCTGGCTGTACCAACCACGATTGTCCACAGGCCGCTAATGCTGGTCTTGATGTTTATATGGTACCAACCGATGCGTGGAAGCCCTTATATGAGAACTTGATTCAACAAGTTCGTGACGGTGTGATTGCGCAAAGCCGTGTGGATGATGCGGTGCGTCGTATATTACGGGTGAAGATGCGTGCTGGTTTATTTGATAAACCTAGCCCAGCCGAGCGTCCGTTAGCAGGACGTATGGATTTAATTGGTGCTGACGATCATCGTGCGGTAGCGCGTGAAGCTGTTCGCCAGTCGCTGGTGTTGTTGAAAAATGACGGGCAGTTACTACCGCTTGATCCTAGCCAGCGTATTTTGGTCGCGGGCTCAGGTGCTGATAACATTGGTCAGCAATCGGGTGGCTGGACGATTAGTTGGCAAGGTACCGGTAATACTAATGAAGATTTCCCCGGCGGGACCTCGATCTATCAAGGTCTTGCCGAGCAAGTAGCTGCCGCTGGCGGCGAAGCTATTCTCAGTGAAAGTGGCGAATTTACCACTAAACCAGATGTCGCCGTCGTCGTCTTCGGCGAGCAGCCGTATGCTGAAGGTAATGGTGACCTTGATAACCTTGATTATCAGCGTGGTAACGCGACTGACTTAGCGCTATTGCATAAGCTGAAAGAACAAGGTGTTCCGGTCGTGACCTTATTTATTTCTGGGCGGCCAATGTGGGTGAATCCAGAGCTCAATGCTTCTGACGCATTTATGGCAGTGTGGTTGCCAGGTAGTGAAGGGCAAGGTATTGCAGATGTAGTGCTGCGCAATGTTGACGGCACCGTGCAACATGACGTTACCGGTCGTTTGCCGTTTGCATGGCCAGCCGATCCTCAGGATAGCTCAGCACTGTTACCCGTAGGCGCAGGCCTGAGTTACGGTGATGAAGCGATTCTCTCGTCCGCTTTGAATGAGCAGTTGGCGAGTGAAGGCGAAGTTGACCCTCTTGTAGTGTTTGAGCGCGCGGTAAAGTCACCTTGGTTGCTTGAACTCCGCAGTGGCGAACAACGTGCCGCTGTGGAAAGCAGTATTCAAGAACTCGGCGCTATTCGTAGTGAAACCTTTGATGACCAAGTGCAAGAAGACGCACGGCAGTTCATGTTCAGTGGTGATGCGCTAGCAGCTTTTAATCTTGTTACGCCATTTCCACGCGATCTACGTGCTTATGACGCCGCAAATAGTGCCTTACAGGTGAGCTTGCGAGTTGATGCGCAGGTGCCGAATGATGTCGCTCTGAAGCTTTATTGTGGCGAACAATGTGGTGTGTCAGCTGCACTTAGCGAGACGCTGCAAGCATTGCCACAGGGTGAATGGCAGACGCTTGAATTCAGTGTTAAGTGTTTGCAAGAGCAGGGCTTTGACTTAGCGAAAGCCAGCGGTATTTTTGGTTTAAGTACGGCAAACGAATGGTCGGTAAGCTTCAACGACATTCGACTTGTCCCCACCACTGACAACGAAGCGCTCTGTCTCTAGCGCTTCTTTTTTACTTTGCTCGCAATAAAAAAAGCCCGCATAAAGCGGGCTTTTTCGTAGTTCCTTTTCCGTTTCGTTTCGTTTGCTCACCGTTGTGGTTAGAAGCTGTAACGCGCTCCAAACACATAACGGGGACCGTACTGGCGTGCGAAGAGGAACTGTTCTTCGTAGCGCCCGTACCCTTCTTCGGTCTCGTTCGTCAGGTTAATACCTTCCAAAAAGACCGTAAATTTATCGGTAACGTCATAGTTAATGCTCATGTCCCACTGGCCATAAGATTTGGCGAATTGTGGTGGCGCATCGGCTGAGCCTTGGGCCTGGCCAACACCAATGAGGTAACTATCACGCCACGCATAGGTGAGTTTCACTGACCAACCGTGGTCTTCGTAGAAGGCCTGTAGGTTGGCTGAGTCACTTAAACCTGTCAGTGGTGCTTGCTGAGTTAAGCTATCAACGTCAAATTTCACGTCACCGTCAACAACAGTGGCATTCACGCCAAAGCCAAAGCCTGACTCACCGAATAGGTGCTGTACTGCAACCTCAAAACCATCGACAGTTTTACTATCGGTATTTGACGGCTGGCTCACCTGCCAAACAATCAACGGATCGTCCGCAGCTGGCTCAATCACGCCTTCACCATTACCGAAGCCAAGTGCAATCATCTCGTCAAAAATGGCTGTACTGGTGGCTTGTTCACCGCGACCTTCTAGAGACGCGACTGCTTGTTGATAACGCGGTCCTTCGAAGATGTCACGAAGTCCATCAACAGTGATCTCGGTAATTGTGTTCTGAACAAAGTTGTCGACTTCCTTACGGAAGTAACCTACTGACGCATAGCTACCTGGAGCGTAATAGTACTCAAGGGCTAAATCGATATTGGTCGATTCGTACGGAAGTAGGTTAGGGTTACCTGTTGAACCTGAACGTGAACCCGGTTTCGGGCTACCACTTAACGAGCGACCGCCTGCTAATGCACCAAGTGGTGCCCGAGCGATGGTTTTGCCGGTTGAGAAACGGCCGACAAGCTCATCCGTAAATTCGACTTTAAGGTCGAGCATCGGTAGCAGCACATCATGTTCACCGGTTAAGGTGAGGAAGTTCACCTGATCCGTGGGTTCATACTGCATG
Organism: Pseudidiomarina sp. CB1; assembly: GCF_024752025.1. Classification (GTDB taxonomy): domain Bacteria; phylum Pseudomonadota; class Gammaproteobacteria; order Enterobacterales; family Alteromonadaceae; genus Pseudidiomarina. The sequence continues at coordinate 395,807 of NZ_JANTPU010000001.1, forward strand.
ATCCATTCAGATGCACTTACCCAGTTCACTTGACGCTCAACACGTTGTGCCACGTTGCTGGTAACGTCCGTTTGCTCATAACGTAAACCGAAGTTTAACTCGGCAGGGTAGCGGCCGATTTCAAACTCCCAATCCGACTGGATGAAGATTGCATCGGTCACTTCGCGCAGTGAATTGTTGCTGTCGATTCCGTCGAAGAACGGGTTCGGCATATAGGCGTCACTACCCATCAACTCTTCGGTCAGATACGCTGCTTGACGTGCGACAGCTTCGTCGTAGTCAAAAGTGTAGTAATAGTTGGTCAGCAAGTTGTTACCACCACCAGCAAACTGGTCTAGGAAATCGCCAGTGCGGTTGAGGGTAAACATGCCATCAGGGAAAATCTGTGTGAACGATGGATTAAAGCCAGGTCCACCACGCAAACCACTCCATGCGGTATAACCCGATAGATCCTGATCGGTGCGCGACAAACCAGCAGTAATCTTAACTAACGGCACATCAAAGGTATTGTAATTGTACCAATCACCTTTCAGCTGGTATTGCTTGACGTTCGATTCACCTTCGCGACGGAAGAATTGGCTGAAGTTCGAGTCGATTTCGCTCGGCGCAAGAACATTCGTACCGTTGTTCCAGTTGACCAACATTTGTGGAATGTCGCCGGTACGGAAGTCGTAGATCTTCGAACGCAGCTGGTCTGAGCCCAAGATCACTTGACCAAACATGCCGCTGCCAGGGTCAGCACCGTCGTCGGTCGAGTTGCTCGAATCGTGGGCGTCAAACCAGAGCCGCAAGTCGTCATTCACATCATAGGTGATATTCAGGCCAATCGACTTGGCTTTAACTTCGGTGGTGCCTTTTTCAGCCGTAAACGAAGCATCGTTACCAGCGATATCGGCGTATACCGCAGTACCGTTTTCGTCGAGTTCGTAGGCATTAATGTTGCCGCCGAATTCGTTCCAAATCCCCCAACCAAAGGCTTCACGGCCGGTGAGGGCACGGCTGGCGGTGTAATCGGTGGTAATCACCAGATCGTCCACCGGAGCGAATTGCAGGGTCAATTGTCCGTTCGTACGCTCTGTTGCTAGATCAGCAAAGCCATAGTTCATGTCTTTCGGGAAAAAGTGGTTACCAACGCGGTTACCTTCTTCGTCGATTGGGCGTGGGTCGATGACTTTACTTGGGTCAAGATCGTCGGGTAGACCTACGTTGGCCTGCCAGCCTTGAATATTGGCTTGCTGCACACGAAAATCACGGCGCGATTGAGAAACCGTGAAAGCAACACCGACGCGGTCGTCAGCAAAAGTATCACTGTAAATCGCGGCGATTTCAGGTGTTACGTCGTCACCAGTTTCGACCGAACTATCGTGAATGCCTTTTCCCATAACCGTAAAGTTTTGGCCTGGGCTTGCCAATGGACGACGGGTCACGATGTTGACCGTCGCACCTAAACCGCCACTAGGGGTCGCCGCGCGGGCAGTTTTATAAACTTCAAGCGAGCGAACACCTACCGATGAAAGGTTTTCTAAGTTGTACGAGCGGGTATAACCAGTGCCAGGCATTTGGCGCCCGTTAAGGGTCACCAAGTTAAAATCAGGGCCAAAACCACGTACGGTAATTTGGCTACCTTCGCCGTTCACGCGACTGACCGAAACACCGGTAATACGTTGTAAAGACTCCGCAAGGTTAGTGTCTGGGAACTTACCAATTTCTTCCGCAGAAATGGCGTCGACGACGCCATCGCTATTGCGTTTAAAATCGGTAGAGCGAGCAAGACTACCGCGGATACCGCGTACTTCTAAAACTTCGACATTCTCTTGCTGCGCTTGCTCTTGTTCGTTCTGATTCGCATCAGCCTCTTGCGCATAGAGCGGTGTCATCAAACCGGCGGTGAGAACTACTGACACAGCTGCCGCGACAGGGCTTTTCATAAACGTTGTTTTTTTCATTGTATTCATCGTCCGTTTTTGCGCTGTACGCGTTAAAAGTTAGCAATCTGCACGTTGTCGATTTGGTACACCACGCCTTGGCCAGTCCCCCAAGCAGGGAAGACCATAATAACGTTGATGTCACTGATATCGAGACCGGCGTCAAACAGCTCTTGCAACGGGAAGTTGTAACGCGCCCACTCACCAGCAACGGGTGCGGTATCGTAGTTACCTGACGCCAGTGGCAGTTCGACGGCAGTAGCTGCACCGGTAGATTCAACTTTAAAGAACCAATCGGTTGGGCCAGCGGAAGGCTGCGAAACAATACGCATATCAAAACTAATCGCACCATTCGCAACGAGTGGCGAGGCATCGTAACTTACGCCTTCGTCAGCTAAGAAACCAAGTACCGTCTCAGGCCAACCTGGGATTTCAAATTGAGCAACAGAACCGTACGGCGCATCAGCAGATACGATGCTAGGCTCGGTGCCAGCACAGCAGTCCCAAAGTGACCAGCCGCTCGCGATGTTATTTTCAAAAACGGTCAAACCGTCGTTACCAGCGCTTGGGTTATAGATGCGCGCTTCGTCGACACGGTAGACCGCGCCATCGCCCGTTCCCCAAGCTGGGAAAATCATGATGACGTCAATCGCCGAAACGTCGAGACCTAGGTCAGCGAGGTCTTGCAGGCCAAAAGTATAGGTCTGCCATTCACCTGTAGTAGGTGAGTTACCGGCATTGCCAGTGGCAAGATCTATTTCAACCGCGGTAGACGCGCCGTCACTTTCGATTTTGAACTTCCAAACCGCGTCTTGGCTGGCCGGTGGGTTGACGACTTTCATGTCGAATTGCACCACGCCTTCGATCAAAATGTCGCTGGCGTCAAACTGAATGCCACTGCCGTCGGCTGGTTTAAAGCCCATAACCGTTGGGGTTGCGCCGATTGAGAACTCCGCAACGGGGCCACGTTCTTCATCCGTCACGACTTCAGGAGTAGTACCGCCACAGCAGTCCCACAAAGGCCAATCAGGGTTTTCGGCATCACCGAACAGAACTAGCTCTGGTGATGGGCCTTCTGGTGCAGCAATTTCAACGTTATTGAGCAAGTATTCAGCGCCTTCACCGGTGCCCCATGCAGGGAACACCATAATGACGTCAATGGCCGACACGTCAAGACCAGCGTCTGCCAGTGCTTGCAACGGGTAAGTAACGGTTTGCCATTCGCCGGCGACCGGAGCTACGCCTTCTTCACTCGAGCTAATCGGTAGTTCAACCGCAGTCGAGCCTTCGTTACTTTCAACTTTGAACAACCAGGTTGTTGCCGCAGCAGGTTGCGATACAACTTTCAAGTCAAAAGAAATCGAGCCATTTTCAATAATTGGCGAGGCGTCAAACGGCGAAGGTTGGCCATTTGGGTCGGTGATAAATGCTGAACGTGAAACAAAGCCGTTAACCGTAGGCGTTGCACCAACCGTGAAACGATAGGATGGACCTTTTTCGGCATCATCTACGATTTCTGGAGTTGAACCACCACAGCAATCCCATGCAGGCCAGTTCGGATTAGGCGTGCCAGCGAAAATAGTAAGGTTTTCTGCAACACCGCTCGATGGTGGTGAGGGGATAGGCGCCTCGCCTTCAACCAGTGTTTCTTCGTCTTTGTAACCGGCGCGAATCGTTTCACAACCACGGCCAGTGTCTGGGTTAGCGGCACATTCATAAACACGGACGTAGTCAATTTCAAAGGTTTGTCCGTTCGCAAACGCTTCGGGGTCTACACCAAGCTCGTTCACGTTTTCTGGCCAAGTACCACCGACCGCAAGGTTCATGATCAGATGGAAGCGTTGGTCAAACGGCGCTTCGTTGTAGACCGTTTCGAGTTCACCGGTCGCTTGATCATAGAATTCAGCGAACCAGCCGCGATGACTTAAACCAACTGCCTCGCCTTTACTGTTGTAACGAACTTTTGACTCCATCTGTGTTTGATACAGATAGCCGTCAACGTACCAACGGATTTCTCCTTCCTGCCATTCGATGGTGTAGGTATGGAAGTCGTCAGCTGGGTTGGCACCGTCAGGTAGCGCATAAGCTTTACCTGATGAAGAATTTTGTGGCGCGTCGCGGCCATAGTGCAACGTACCGTAAACGTGAGCTTCAGGGTTGCCGTCAGCGTCAGCAGCTTTCAGGTTAACCGCTTCAACAATGTCAATCTCGCCTGACTTCGGCCATCCACCATAAACTTCATCGGTCGGGAACATCCAAACCGCAGGCCAAGAACCTTGTCCGAAAGGCATTTTCGCACGCACTTCGATACGGCCGTAGGTGAAGTCACCTTTATATTTGCTGTTTAACCGTGCCGAGGTGTAGGGTTTTTCTGCACCTTCTTCAGCGGGGAGGGCAACAATCTTAAGGGTATCATCGGAAACGAAGGCATTGTCTGAGCTGTCGGTGTAACACTGTTGCTCTTGATTGCCGCCGCCCGCGCAGTTCACTTCAAAGTTCCATTTATTGGTGTCGATACTTGAGCCAGAGAATTCATCGCTCCAGACAAGTTGCCAATCATCTACCGGAGCCGTTGTGTCGACGGCGTCAAAATCTGAAGTCGTTTTGACATCACCACCGCCACAGCCGACAAGGCCGAAGGTCAAAAAGAGCGCCGCAATGGGGCTCTTGGTTAGAGTTCTGTTAGACATAACTGAGTTCCTGGTTGATTACTCATGTTGTACTGCTTTTTATAATTATTAGCTTTTGATGCTTTTTTAAGCTGCTCTATGAAAGCGCTTTCATAACATAGAACAAGAAGTTTTTTGCGTCAATCACGAAAGCATAAATTTCCTTATTTAATTGTTAATGAGTACTGCGGAGTATTCGTCAGAGTTGCTCGGAGATGATTGCTGTGCTTGGCCTAGCCAGGTGAGGGTAGTGTCTAACATGCGTTGGCTAAAGCCCCACTCGTTGTCGTACCAAGCCATCACTTTAACCAAACGGCCACTCACACGCGTTTGACTTGCGTCAAAGACGGCAGAGCTTGGATTGTGATTAAAGTCTGTGGAAACTAATGGCAAGGTGTTGATGCCCAGTACTTTGCCTAAGTTACCCTGTGCAGCTTCGCGAATGATCTGGTTGACCTCTTCAACGCTGGTGTCGCGCTGTGCGATAAAGGATAAATCAACCAGTGAAACATTAGGTGTTGGTACGCGTACCGCAAGCCCATCAACTTTTCCCTGTAGTTCAGGAATAACAAGGCCTACAGCGGCTGCGGCGCCAGTCTTTGAAGGGATCATCGACAGTGCAGCTGCACGAGCCCGCTGTGGGTCGCTGTGGTAAGCATCGTTGAGGTTTTGATCATTGGTATAGGCATGCACAGTGGTCATAAGCCCGTTTTCAATACCGAGGGCGTCATGCAGAGGTTTTGCCACAGGAGCTAAGCAGTTTGTTGTGCATGAAGCGTTCGAAATCACGTCATGGCTATCATTTAATAAGTGCTCGTTGACGCCAAATACGATGGTGGCATCTGCGCCTTTCGCTGGTGCCGAAACTAACACTTTCCGCGCGCCAGCTTGCAAATGTAATGCCGCTTTGTCGCGCGCTGTAAACAAGCCGGTACACTCGAAGACCACGTCAATACCAAGTTGTTGCCACGGCAATTGGCTTGGGTCGCGTTCGCTAAGCATCTTTATTTCATGCCCCCCAATCCGCAAAGCGTCGTCATTGCTGGTGACTTCATAACCCAGTGGGCCGTGAACAGAGTCAAATTTCAGCAGGTGCGCGTGTACGTTAGGGTCTCCTAAGTCGTTGATCGCAACGATTTGGATTTGGCCGTCGAGCTTACGTTCAAGCCATGCGCGTACAATATTCTTACCGATACGCCCGAATCCATTAATGGCCATGCGAATAGTCATAATTACTCCTTATCTTTTATCGTTTTCTGGTAACGCGAATCACGTAAGCTGGCCTTAATGCGACGCAGCTTGTCGCGGAATGCAGGACCCTTGTCGAGGGTAAAACCGGTTACGAGTACATCAATGATGACCAATTGTGCGATGCGAGAAGCCATTGGCATGTAAACGTCGGTGTCTTCAGGAACCTGAGTTGAAAGCACGATGTTGCTTTCTCGTGCTAATGGACTATCGGCGGCGGTTAAGCCGATAACGGTGGCGTCGCTCGCTTTCGCTAGTGCAGCAACTTCGCACAGCGCCTTGGTGCGACCAGTGTGACTAATAAAGATCAGTACATCGCCAGCCTTGGCGTTGATCGCCGCCATCCGTTGCATCAATACGTCGTCGGAGAACTGCACGGGCGTTTCGAAGCGAAGAAATTTGTTGTGGGCATCGTGGGCTACGGAAGCCGACGCACCTAAGCCGAAAAAGGCAATCTTCTGGGCCTGGTTAAGTGCGTCAATCGCCTGCTGTAAGCCTTCGTTGTCAACGTGATTACGCGTGACGTTAAGCGCCGCCATGGTGGATTCAAAAATCTTGGCGGTATAGTCGGCGAGGGTGTCATTTTGTTCCACATGGCGATTGACGTAGGGCGTACCCTTGACCAAGCTTTGCGCAAGTAGCAGCTTAAAATCAGGGTAACCTTTAGCCCCCATGGTACGGCAAAATCGATTGACTGTGGGTTCGCTAACGTCTGCTTGTTCTGCCAAACTTGCTATGCTTTGGTGAATAGCCGACTGCGGGTCGGCCAGGATAACTTGGGCGACCTTACGTTCAGACTTACTAAGTTCAAGTAAGCTGTGCTGCAACTGTTCGAGAAGATTCATAGCTTAATCCTAGTCCATTTTGTAATTAAATTACATTTTATTGGATTTTATAGCAATAGATTGCTAGCATCTTCGTCAAATTGTTGGAAAATTACAAAATAAACGACCCATTAAAGAGGTAGCCAATGACCACATCCGCAGCTTGTTGCGATTTGATTCTATTCGGAACCTTAGGTGATCTTGCCCGTCGCAAGTTGTTGCCAGCGCTTTACCAGTTAGAAAAATCGGGCTTATTGCACGCAAAAGCGCGAGTGGTGGGTGTGGCGCGTGATGCCATGGATGATGATGCTTATCGCCAACAAGTCCACGCGAGCTTGCAAAAGTTTATGACCAAAGAAGCTGTGGATGATGCGGTTTGGGAACGCTTTGCGGCAAAACTAAACTACTGCCATGTGGACTTGCAAAATATCGATGCGTATCAGGCCATCGCCGACGTAGTGCAAGTTACCGAAGGGCGTACACCGATTAGTTACCTGGCAACGCCGCCGCAGTTGTTTTCTACCATTTGCGACGGCTTAAGTAGTATCGGTCTAACTCAGCAACCCGCACGGGTGGTGCTCGAGAAACCTTTAGGTGAAGACTTACCATCCTCGTGCGCGATCAATAAGCAAGTCGGCGAATACTTTGACGAATCTCAGGTTTACCGAATTGATCACTACCTTGGTAAAGAAACGGTACTGAATTTATTAGCGCTGCGCTTTGCCAATTCGATTTTTTCGGATCAGTGGAACCACAACACGATTGACCACATTCAGATCACCGCTGCAGAACAGGTGGGTGTTGAAGGGCGTTGGAGTTATTATGATGATGCTGGACAATTGCGCGATATGGTACAAAACCATTTATTGCAAGTGCTGTCATTGATTGCGATGGAACCCCCAACGCGCTTAGATACCGAAAATATTCGCGAAGAAAAGCTAAAAGTTCTCCGTTCGCTACGTCCGGTGACGCCAGAAAACGTGCAAGATGATACCGTGCGCGGGCAATACACAGCAGGGTTTGTGGGCGACAGCAAAGTGCCCGGTTACCTTGAAGAAGAGGGCGCGCGTCCACAAAGCTCCACCGAAACCTTCGTGGCGCTCAAAGCTCGCATCGATAACTGGCGTTGGTCGGGGGTACCGTTTTACTTACGCACGGGCAAACGTATGCCCGAGAAGCGCACCGAAGTCGTTATTACCTTTAAGCGGCAGCCGCACAACATTTTTCATGAGAGCCTAAGCCAGCTTCCGCCAAACCGTTTGATTATTCGCTTGCAACCCGATGAGGGTGTTGAAATTCAAATGATGAATAAGGTCCCTGGGCTTGGTAAGCAAATGCAACTTAAGCCGACGACGTTGGATCTAAGTTTTTATGAGACCTTTGAGAACAAGCGTATTGCTGATGCCTATGAACGCCTGTTACTTGAGGCTATTCAAGGCAACCAATACTTGTTCGTGTCGCGCGAAGAGGTAGAACACGCCTGGCGTTGGATCGACGGCATTCGCGATGCATGGGCGCATTTAGGTGAATTGCCGAAGAGTTATCAAGCTGGAACATGGGGGCCGGTCGCCTCAGTAACCTTACTCGCGCAAGATGGCCGTGAGTGGGACGACGACGCGTAATTGAAGCAGCGCATCAGCGGCAACAAAATACAACGTAGTAAATGAGATAAACCATGACTGTTGCAGTAAAGAAATTTCACCATGATAGTGACTTAATTGATCAGTTCTCACGGCAGCTTTGTCGTGAACTTGAGCATGCAGTAGCCGAGCGCGGGCACGCTTATCTAGTAGTATCTGGCGGTCGAACGCCGGTACCGTTGTTTGAGCGACTGAGTAAACAAGTGCTGCCATGGCCGCAAATAACGATTGTGTTGGCCGATGAACGGTGGTTACCGGCAACTGATGCACAAAGTAACGAGCGTTTAGTACGCCAACATCTCTTACAACACCAAGCAGCGGCGGCTAACTTTATTAGTTTATTGACCGATGCGAGCGATGCACACCAAGCCGTTACCGCGGTCAATCAACGGTTGGCGGACTTACCACGCTTTGACGTGGTGATTTTAGGTATGGGCGAAGACGGTCACACAGCTTCGCTGTTTCCCTGCAGTGCGGAACTTGCGCATGCGCTTTCGACTGCTGATTCGGTGGCTGCGGTAACCCCTACAACAGCACCGCATCAACGTATGTCTTTAAGTTTGGCGCGTTTGCTCGACAGTCGTCACATTTATTTTCATCTTTCCGGAACGAACAAGGCAGCTGTCCTTGAGCAGGCGATGCAGCCTGAAGCTGATTTTCCAGTAAGTCGTTTTTTGCAGCAACAGCAAGTTCCGGTTGAGGTTATGCTGGCAGTGCCAGAGGAGTAAATTATGCATCCCGTTATTGAGCGCGTTACCCAACGGATCGAAGAACGCAGTGCAGCAGATCGTCAGCGCTATCTTGAGCATATGGCTGCAGCGCGCAGCAAAGGTCCCCATCGCGGGGCGTTGTCATGTGGCAATCTGGCACATGGTTTTGCCGCTTGTGGTAAAGAAGATAAAGGTGAACTGCGGAGTTTAACGAAAGCGAATATCGGCATCGTAACTGCCTATAACGACATGCTTTCAGCACATCAGCCGTACCATGATTATCCGGATAAGCTTAAAGCCGCAATTCGTGAAGTAGGTAGTGTTGCACAAGTCGCCGGTGGCGTTCCCGCTATGTGTGACGGTGTAACGCAGGGCCAACCAGGCATGGAACTTAGTCTTATTAGTCGTGACGTGATCGCCATGGCCACCGCGGTAAGCTTGTCACATAACATGTTTGACGGCGGTTTAATGCTTGGCATTTGCGACAAGATCGTTCCCGGCTTATTGATCGCAGCCCTGCGGTTTGGCCACTTACCCTTCGTGTTTGTTCCTGCAGGGCCGATGCCGTCAGGAATCACCAATAAAGAAAAAGCCCGTGTACGAGAACTTTATGCGGAAGGAAAAGTTAGCAAGGACGATTTATTAGAGGCCGAAGCAGCGTCTTATCATAGCCCAGGTACCTGCACCTTTTATGGCACCGCTAATTCAAATCAATTGGTGGTCGAAATCATGGGCTTACAGTTGCCTGGTTCGTCCTTTGTGAATCCGGGGAGTGAACTTCGTGAGGCCTTGACGCGCGTTGCGGGCCAGCAAGTAACGCGGATTACTGATTTGGGTGCAGATTACACTCCGATCAGTGAAATTGTGACCGCCAAGAGTATTGTGAATGGCCTCGTTGGTTTGTTAGCCACCGGTGGCTCAACGAATCACACCATGCACTTGATTGCGATAGCACGGGCAGCAGGTTATCGGATTGACTGGGACGATTTTGCCGAAATTTCCAGCGTAACACCTTTGGTAACACGTATTTATCCAAATGGCGATGCCGATATTAACCATTTTCAACGCGCTGGCGGGATGGCCTTTTTAGTGCGCACGTTACTCGATGCAGGTCTCCTGCATGAAGATGTAAAAACGGTCGCAGGCCCAGGCTTACGTCGGTACACGCAAAAACCAGAACTCGAAAATGGCAAAGTAGTATGGCGTGATGGACCAACGGAATCACACGATACGGATGTTTTACGCGGTGCCGATGCACCGTTTAGCAGCCATGGTGGGCTTGCCGTTTTGGCGGGGAACCTTGGCCGCGCGGTAATGAAGACGTCAGCGATTCCGGAAGGGACGGAAATGATTACCGCACCGGCGGTGGTGATGTCGAGTCAACACGAGCTGGAACAACGCTTTAAGGCTGGCGAATTGAATCGCGATTGTGTGGTCGTGGTGCGTTTTCAAGGGCCACAGGCGATTGGCATGCCCGAATTACATAAATTGACTCCGCCGCTTGGGGTTCTCCAAAAACGCGGTTATAAAGTTGCATTGGTTACTGACGGTCGCATGTCAGGCGCATCTGGTAAGGTGCCAGCGGCCATTCACGTAACACCGGAGGCTGTCGATGGCGGCGTAATTGGTAAGATTCAAGACGGCGATCTGGTGCGTCTTGATGCGCTAAACGGCACCTTAGATGTGTTGGTGGAGAGTGACGAGTTGGCACAACGTCCGCAAGCGACGCTTGATCTTAGTGATAGCCACCAAGGTATGGGACGTGAACTTTTCGGGGTGTTCCGCGCGAACTATAGTGGTGCCGAAGAGGGCGCTTGTGTACTGTTTTCAGACCAATAAAAACAAGAAGAAGCAACATGGTAAATGAAACTGAGACCCTACCAACTGATACCTGTGCCGTGGTGGCGGACATTGGGGGGACCAATGCACGTTTTTGCCGAATCAACTTGACGACCTTTGAACTCGATCGAGTGCAGGTATTTGCTTGTGCGGATTACCCGACGTTAACCGACGTTATGACTGCATACAGTCGTGAGCAAGATGTGCCTTTAGAACATGTCGCCATTGCGATTGCCTGCCCGGTGGATTCCGATGAAATTAACATGACAAATCATCATTGGCAGTTCTCAATTCGCGGCGTACGTAAATCGATGGGTTTGAAAACCTTTAAAGTGTTGAATGACTTTGCTGCGGCAGCCATGAGTATCGTGACTTTACAACCACACGAACTTAAGCAAATTGGCGGCGGTAAAATAACGCCCAAAGCGCCAAAAGCGGTGCTTGGTGCGGGCACTGGGCTTGGTGTCGGCCATTTAATTACGATGCCCGATGGGAGCGTAATGCCGCTACCGGGCGAGGGTGGTCACGTTGATTGGGCACCTACCAATGAGAAAGAATGGGCGATTCATCGTTTTATCCATAATCGGGTCGGGCGGGTTTCGGCCGAGCGAGTGTTATCGGGACCGGGGTTGGAAACTTTGTATTTAGCGCTAGCGGATTATCATGGACGCAACGTGGTGCCTTTGAGTGCGGCGAAAATTGGTCAGCGAGCGCTAAGTGGCATCGATACTTTGGCGCTTGAAACCGTAAATCAATTTTTTGCGAGCTTAGGTAGTTTTGCTGGCAACTTGGCGTTAAACCTGAATACCTATGGCGGCGTTTATATTGCCGGCGGCGTGGTACCAAAGTTGATGCAACTTATGGCGACATCAAATTTTCGTGCACGTTTTGAACATAAAGGACGTTTTTGCCAAGTTGCCGAAGCCATCCCGTGTTTTGTGATCACTGCTGAGCATGCGGGCTTGCGCGGCGTGGGGCAGTACCTTAAACAATCGTTGCAACAGTCTAAATAGAGGTAGCTATGAGTTTTCCCCATTGGCAGTTGGCCCCAGCGGACTTATTTAAACTTAGTCCTGTAGTACCCGTTATGGTCATCGAACGTCTGGAAGATGCGGTACCTATGGCTGAAGCATTGTTGGCCGCGGGCATCCCCATTCTTGAAGTAACCTTGCGGACACCGATAGCGTTAGCTGCGATCGAGCGTTTACGAGAAAAGTTACCGCGTGCTGTTGTTGGCGCAGGAACCGTAACGACGCCGGAAGAGTTGGCACAAGTCAAAGCTGCAGGTGCACAATTTGCCATCAGCCCCGGCATTACCACTAATTTGCTCAAGGCTGGAGCGCGCGGCAACGTGCCACTGATCCCCGGTGTAGCAACGATTTCGGAATTGATGACCGCGAAAGAATTTGGTTATACACATTTGAAGTTTTTTCCCGCTGAAGCTGCAGGAGGCTGTGCGATGCTGAAGTCGATAGCGGGGCCGTTCCCAGAAATTACTTTTTGTCCAACGGGTGGTATTCATCAAGGCAATTACCATGATTATTTGGCGTTACCGAATGTTCATTGTGTTGGTGGCTCATGGATTTTGCCGAAACCCGCGATTGACGCGAAAAATTGGCAAGCTGTAGAAGAAGCCGCAGCAACAGCTGTCGCCAAGGCCAAGAAGTAAATTCAAGACATAAAAAAAGAGCGAACCTAGGTTCGCTCTTTCTTAAAATTTTCGTTGGCGATTAAATCGCTACGATGTTCTCAGCTTGTGGACCTTTAGGGCCTTGAGTGATTGAGAACGATACGCTTTGGCCTTCAGCTAAGGTTTTGAAACCGTTGCCTGAGATAGCGCTAAAGTGAGCGAATACGTCCGCGCCACCTTGCTGCTCGATGAAACCAAAACCTTTTGCTTCGTTAAACCATTTAACAACGCCAGTTACTGTATTAGACATAATAGTCATCCTATATAGATTTGTTGTGCGCAAAGGTTCATGACCTTGACGCGATCATGCGGGTAAAAAATGGAGATTTAAAACTACAGGACGAGGACTTACTACTAATAAAGCGTCGTAAAGGAGGTTTATCTTTCAAATTCTTATCCAACGCCGCCCACAATACGCTCATTCCTAGCGAAGTCAAACTATATCGTGATTTATTTTCAATCAGTGGTTGCACAGTTGAGTTTGCGTTTTCTGAAAACTTTTTCTAGTTTTAGTCGGAATAACAAAAACAGGGAGATCGCTATGGTGGGAACCAATTCGAAACATTCGTATTTTTTTATTTTAATTTCGTTCTTTTTTCTTGCGCTCGCAGTTCTTGGATTTTTCGCCAGCTTTCTACGTGGGCTCGAAGAGGGCTTGACCAATCTACCATGGATACTCCATGTCCACGCATTATCTATGATGGGTTGGCTGACATTGGTAATTCTGCAAGCGTTGCTAATTTTAAAAGGCAAGTTAACTTGGCATTACGGTCTCGCCGGTGCCGGCTTTGTGCTGATAACTATTGTTATAGTGACCGGACTAGGGCTCTCAACCAATTCTTTATTTTTAGACGTGCCAGCTGAAGTAAAGCCGATTATTTATCGTTTATTTGGTCTTACCATCACTTCGATTATTCAAATTCTAGTGTTTTATTTAGCGGCGATGATAGCGGTACGTTTTTCGAGGCAAGCACACAAACGACTCATTATTTTTGTGTCATTTTTAATACTCGATGCGGCTTTCTTTAGGATGACCTGGTTGCCGGGGATGAACGGCGCAAGCGGGCCTATTTGGCCTTTACATCTCTATCACCTGTTAGCTCTCACACCACTTTTTTTGTTTGATTTAAGAACGCTGGGTAAGTTACATCCGGCAACCCTTTATGGCACCTTGTTTATTGTTGTGGTGAAAGCATTCTCTGTTTGGATCTGGAATAGTGAAACATGGCTGATGGGAGCTGCTCAGATGGAAAAAAGCATAGGCTCATGGTGGACGCCACTTTACTAGAGTGGCGGCTCTTGCCGCGCGCTCCAAATGCCACCAATGATGCGATACAGATTCTGTTGATCAAAGTTGTAATCGGATTCGGTGGCCACACGATGCACAAATACTAGGTCTGAGGCAGGGTAGACGCCGAGCATGTGGATGCCGACACCCGTGTGATAGAACGACTTTGTCGCACGTTCCTCGTTGGGGTTGATGACGTTCCAAAGCATACCGTAGCCAAAGTCCATGTAGGAATTCGTTACCGAATACGACGTTGTGCTTTTTTCAATCCAGTCAGCGCTGATAAGTTGCTGACCATGCCAATCGCCACTGTTTGCGTATAGCTGGCCGTAGAGTGCCATATCATAGGCGCTCATGCGCATGTGGTAGGCAGGGTACTTGGATTTTTCGGGCTCGTAATAATAAAAACCGTCAACCTTGAGCTTCGAAATATTGGTGTCTTCACTGATGGTGGTGTAGTTGCCTTGGTAATCCAACATGCCAAGAGGCTTAGCGATCTCGCGAGCGAACGCTTCATAGATGTTCTCACCGGTGAGCTTTTCGAAAATAGCGCCGGCGGTGTTGAAGTCCCAATTGTTGTAGACGTAATGCTCGTCGGGTTTTTTGCTGTGGCGTTCAGGCATGGCCGCTAGCATTGCTGCATTGGTTGCTGCCGAAGGATGATAAACACCGCTTCTCGATTTTAAAAGGTGACGTACGGTCGCCGATTTTTCGGTGTCCGTTAAGCCATGAATGTCGTCAATTTCAAGCTCGGCAAGGGTTTTATCTAAATCGATAACACCGCGCTCAACATAGATGCCATACAATGAGTTCAGCATCGCTTTGCGAATTGAGTGCATGGTGTGTTTTCTGTGAATATTGCCGAACTCAAAGGCAATTTTGCCATTCTCCATTAGCACCATGGAGGAGCTACCCGCTTGCTTTACGGTCTCACGTAATTCGTCGAGTTTCGCTTGGTCGAACTTGCTTTCTTCTGGTCTGCTCCGGCACACTGGGGCTTTGAAGAGCTCGACCATTGCCTTGAGTGATGCATCTTGGGCGGATTGATTTGCTGTTGGATTGCCGCCAAGCGCAATGGTTGTGCCACTTGGTGCTGTTACCTCGGTTATGGTGTTAGGTGCACCCGGCGCAATGACGTGACCTGCGTCTTTAAAGTACAAGGCCTGTACCTTGCTCGGTTGCTGGGCTTTAGCGAATTGCTGTTCTAGTGTTTTTGCCATTTCGGCGGAGGGCCATAACTGATCATCAGTGCCCGCCAGCAACAGAACTTGGCCCGCGATCGCCGTCACGGGGATGCGTGCAGCGTCTGCATCTGCGTGTTGAAGATCCTTGCGGAAGTAGTCGACACCGACAAACTTAGTTACGTCATAGTTTGGGTTAGAGTGTCGAGGTACATAACTCATTGGCTCGCCTTTCAACGTCCAAGCTGCGCTAGTATTTCCAGCACCTCCCCACACGTGCGAACTAGGTGAAAGTGCGGCAATGGGTGCGAAATTAGAATTATGTGCACCTAGCAACAATGCTAGTTCCGCGCCGCGAGAGCTTCCCACAACACCGATTTGTCCGCATTGATTACGGGTGAGCTGCGGGTGTTGGTCAATAAAATTTACGGCATGGGTGAAGTACTCAAGTGGTATTTTGTTTAGCGTGGTAGGTAAGCCGTCAACGCTAAAATAAGCCAAAGCGAGCGCCGCAATACCATTTTCGGCGAGCTGCTCAGCGGTGGCTGCTGCACTTTGATAGCCACCATCAGAACCTCCTAAAACGATGACTGTCGATGATGGTTCATTGGTTTTAGGGGCTACGAGCAGGGCTTGAATTTCATCGGTTGTGATTTTTTTCACTAATAAATGGCTCGGATAGCCTTTTTCGCCACAACCACTAATGGCGGTGAAGCTTAGTAGAAGAGCGATGACCGTTACAATACGACGCATAATTTTGTTCTTTTAGTGTTTGGCTTACTTTGGTCATTAAAGAGATTAATTAGTGCCGTTACAAGTCGCTGAATGCAAACAAATATTTCAACGAGCGCGAAAGCTTGCTTGAAACCGAGTTAGCAGGGGCAAAGATCATCGAGCCAGCTTGGGCTGTCGGTCAGCGCAGACTTCTTTGTTTTCTAGCGGTATTGGGAATTCTAACGAATTGGTACGACCGAGTGGATTCGAACCACCGACCTCTACCATGTCAAGGTAGCGCTCTAACCAACTGAGCTACGGTCGTACATTTTGAAATGCCTGTTCACGTTGCGTGAACGGCCGCTATATTATTCATTCTGCGGTTTACGTGCAAGCCATTTTTGCGAAAAATAGCGGTTGCGTAGGCTGTTTGTCTAACATTTCAGCAGTTGACGGTGTAATCTGTTTACCATGCCTACTTGTATGAGCCTAGCGATGCAGCAGCATGTCATTCAAATTAAACTAGAACGCATTGAACAGCTTTTTAATTCTTTAGATCCTACGCCATTTGTTGGACGTGACCTTGATCCAGCTGCGGATGACTTTATTGAGGGTTGGGCGGATGAATTACCGCGTGAGGGAACGTTTAAGATCTTGCTGCAGCTTTCGGAGCCGAGAGATTTAGCGAGAGCGCAGAGTAGGGCACAGGATGCGGTGCGCAACTACTATTCAGCACGTGTTGCCGTACAACAACACAAGCTCCATCGCTTGTTCCGCAATGGTCGTATGAGTCTCGTAGTCGGTCTTACATTTCTCGTCGCTTGTCATATTTTAAGCGAGTTTTTAGAGCAACGTTTCGCAGCAGAAACTTTGCCTAGTTTGATCGCGCATGGGCTGATTATTGCCGGGTGGGTCGCAATGTGGCGGCCACTTGAAATTTTTCTCTACGATTGGTGGCCGCTGCGGCGTCGTCTGAAGTTATTGCAACGTCTTGCTGAAGCCGATGTTTTAGTCACTAGCGTAGCGCTTGGCCGAGCTGATTCTGTGCAATCAAGCGAACTACATACGAAACTTTAAACAATCCGGCCAAGAGTATCTGCAAAAAATGTAAGACCGCGATCAACATTAATGGAAGTTGTGCTTCCATGCCCCAAGCGAGATAAGCGACAATACAAAAAAGGGCTAGAAAAACCACCATGGCGGTGTTTGCGCTACGTAGTAAAGTGTGTGCACTCATAACCTACATCTCCAATGCATGTTTTATAATATGCATTATTCATGTATCTTTGATGAAGATCAAGTTTAAAGATGTAAACTTTCGCAAGGGTAGACGGGCGTTATGCAATTAAAAAAATACACCGATTATGGTTTACGAATTTTGATGTACCTTGGTGCCAAAGACGGCGCGGAAGCACACGAGCGTTTAACCACCATCAAAGATATCTGCGAGACCTTTAGTTTGTCGAGCAACCACGTCAACAAGGTTGTGCATCATTTGGGTCGATTGCAGCTTATTGAAACGCGTCGTGGTAAGAACGGTGGCTTTTTCTTAGCCAAAGCTCCCAATGAGATTCGCTTAGACTATGTGATACGCCAACTTGAAGGTGATGAACCATGGATTGAGTGCCATAACCCATACTGTGTGGCGCTACCGGCGTGTGAATTGAAGGGCATTGTAGCGCGCGGTAAGGAACTGTTTTACGACTATTTGCGCGAATTTACCCTAGCGGATTTACTTAAGAAACGGGGGCAGTTGCAACAGATTTTTTCAACAGCGTCGTAATCGCTTCACTAATGCCATCGAGGGTCATGGGGTACATGCGAGCACCCATAAGCTCGTGCATCATGTCGATTGAGTGATGCCATTTCCAGTGCTCCAATGGCTGCGGATTAAGCCATACCGCGTTGTCAAAATGGTTAAGCAAGCGGCGCATCCAAAGCTGTCCTGGTTCTTCGTTCCAATGTTCAACACTCCCGCCCGGGTAAGCTATTTCGTAAGGCCCCATGGTCGCATCGCCGACAAAAATCAGTTTGTAGTCACGGCCGTATTTATTAATCAGTTCACGTGTTGAGGTTTTTTCGCTAAAACGGCGCTCGTTGGATTGCCACACGTCCTCATAAACACAGTTGTGGAAGTAATAAAACTCAAGGTGCTTAAACTCACTGCGCGCCGCGGCAAAAAGTTGCTGGCATTCATAGATGAAGTCATCCATCGAGCCACCGACATCAAATAACAGTAAAACTTTAACTGCATTATGGCGTTCTGGGCGCCATTTTAAGTCAAGCAAGCCAGCCTTTTGTGAGGTCGCTCGAATCGTTTCATCTAGATCGAGCTCTTCTGCACTTCCGGTGCGGGCGAATTTGCGCAGCTTTCGCAAAGCGAGTTGCATGGTGCGATTGTTCAGCTCGCCGTCGGTGTCGAGATCACGAAACTCGCGCTTGTCCCACACTTTGACCGCTCGGCGGGCATTCGAACCGTCTTGGCCAATACGAATGCCTTCGGGGTTGTATCCATAGGCACCAAAAGGCGAAGTGCCGCCGGTACCAATCCATTTATTGCCGCCGGCATGACGTTCCTGTTGTTCCTTCATGCGTTCTTGAAAGGCTTTTAGGAGCTCGTCTAGGCCACCCATACTTTGCAGCTTAGCTTTGTCGTCGTCGGTGAGTTGACGCTGCAGCGAGCGGCGTAACCAGTCTTCTGGAATGGCACTACTAAGGTCGACTTGTTCGACACCTTCAAAGTACTCGGCAAAGGCGCGGTCAAAGCGGTCAAATTGGCTTTCGTCTTTAACTAAGGTTAACCGAGCAAGGTAGTAAAACGCTTCAACGTCGGCAAATACCACTTGCTTCTCAAGCGCCGAAAGCAAATCCATAAGCTCGGTAATACTGGTTTTCAGACCGTGCTTGCGCAGTGTACAGAAAAACTCAATGAGCATTAGCTTTCTCGACGGCGGGTCATAAACGCTAGTTTTTCAACAAGCTGCACGTCTTGCTCATTTTTTAGTAGGGCACCAAACATCGGCATCAGTCCGTTGCTCGCTTTTAAATCACGCACACCAATATCTTCAACCAAAAGTAGCTTCAACCAGTCAATGAGCTCTGAAGTTGAAGGCTTTTTCTTTAGATTAGGTAGCTTGCGCACGTCAAAGAAAACTTCGAGTGCTGTTTGCAGTAGTTCGCGCTGAATATCGGGATGATGCACGCGAACAATTTGCGCCAACGTTTCAGCGTCAGGGAAGTTAATGTAGTGAAAGAAGCAACGGCGCAAGAACGCATCTGGTAACTCTTTTTCGTTGTTCGAGGTGATCACTACGATCGGACGGTGCTTAGCGGTAACTTGCTCACCGGTTTCGTAAACATGAAACTCCATCTGATCGAGCTCATGGAGTAGGTCATTTGGAAACTCAATGTCAGCTTTATCAATTTCATCGATCAACAAAACTGGACGTTCGGGCGCTGTGAAGGCCTGCCAGAGCTTACCGGGTTTAATGTAATTGGCAATATCGTGTACTTTGTCGCTGCCCAATTGACTATCGCGCAAACGCGAAACGGCATCATACTCATACAAACCTTGCTGTGCTTTGGTGGTCGATTTGATCTGCCAACGTAGTAAGGGTACGCCAAGACTTGCGGCGAGTTCTTCCGCAAGTCTTGTTTTACCAGTACCAGGCTCACCTTTTAATAAAAGGGGCTTTTCAAGGGTTACAGCAGCGTTGACTGCCAGTGCTAGTTCGTCCGCGACGATGTAACTCGAGGTACTGCTAAAGCGCATAAGTGTCCTTATTTTTTAACGATTTTACCGGTCGATTCGAGGTAAACCTTACCTTGTTTTTGTACCGTTTCAAAATCCATGCTTTCTGAAGCAAGGTGCACTTCTTCCAGCACTTCCTGCATGGTGTCTACCTCTTCATCGAGGCGCTGCAACGCATTTTCAAGGGTATAACTCAACTGGTGAATGGTCGCCATATCATTCGCTGTCAACTCACCTTTTGCCATGATCTGTTCAAGCTTGGCATTAAAGTTCGCTAGGTTGAACAAGGCTTGATCTAGGTTTTTGGCAGGTTGGCCTTTGAAGTGCTCGTAGCGTTGTTCTTCGTCTGCTTGCAATGCAGGCGCATGTAATCCGATAACTGTGGTGAGTGCAAGTACAGTCAACTTAAGTTTCATAACTACGTCCTCTTGATTAAATAGGGTCCTTAATGAGAATTATTATCAATAATACCGCAAGAAAGTCGATACACCAATAGAGGTAATTAGCCGGGAGTAAAGTCACAGGCTGCAAAGAACCGTTGCCATGGCTCGACATGATGTTTGCTGCGTTCATTCAGGCGCTCGGTTAGTTGCATCAGCTGCTGAAGATAATCTTTTAGAGCTGCCTGCTCACTCACCGCCGCGAGTTCTTCAAGTCGCTCGTTCACAAGATAACCTTGGCGGGTATAACCAGCGAGCTCAGGTTGCACGTTCGCGATAAAGAATTTGAGGAAGACCGTATGCAATACCTCTGCGCGTTGCGGTCGTCCCTTGCTACTGCAGCCAGCCAGACGCACTAGATCTTCGGTTAGGGGCGATAGCTGTTGTATGTAGGCATCTAAGGCATGCAAGGAACGCCACAAGCGGGGCAGGTAGTCTGATTGATGCAGCTGTTCGAGCGCAACTTCGAGTTGTCCACGTGAGACCTGTGTCGGTTGCTGCGCAGGTTCTTGTAATACTGCTAACACATGGTCAAGGGACGCTAGAGCATTGGCAAACGCAGCATCATCGGGCGCTGCTAGGGTGGTTGGAGCGAAACGTAAACTGTGACGCAAGGCGTCATCGGTGGCAATCGCGAGTTGTTTGCTAGCTGCTAGCGTGTGCTGCTTTTCTTGTAAGGCACTTGCTAGGCGCTTAGCTAGTTGCGCTTCACCTGCCTGCTCAAGTGCCGTGACGCAGATCTGCATCGCTTGCGTGAGTTGAAGATCGGTAAAGTAGCGACTGATACCCTCTTCAAGCTTTCCTAAAGCACTGTTGCGCTGCGCAATGAGTTGCCCCGCCGCACATTGGTCAAGGCGCCATGAGTCAAGGAGCGAAACGCTAACACGTGGAACCTGAACGCGAAGATCGCGGGTATCTGGTAATTTAGGGCAGCTTTTGGGGTGGTAAACGATAGGCTCAAGTTCCAAGGTGTTGGCGACACGGCTCTGATAATCATCAAGCGCAGATAACGCCGGCGGTATTTCACTGCACGCGCTCAGTAAGAACGCCACGAAGACGTAGCAAAGCCCGCGCAGAGACCGTACAATAGTGCCCATTCTTTGTCGTTGGAGCCAGTCACGCATCATGTTTACCGGTATCGTACAAACCCAAGCTGAAGTTATTGCGATTGATCAACGTGAACAATTCCGCCAGTTGACCCTAAAAGTTGCACCGCAGTTCCTTACAAATCTAGAAATTGGTGCCAGTATTGCTATTAACGGTTGTTGTTTAACAGTGGTTCAATTTACCACAGATACCGTGCGATTTGACGTGATCGACGAAACCCTAAAGCTGACGAATTTCGGGCAGTTAGAGGTAGGTAGCAGGGTCAATCTTGAGCGCTCATTGAAGGTCGGTGATGAAATCGGTGGCCATCATGTCTCAGGCCATATCCATGCCACCGGGACACTTGAAACTGTTACTGAAACTGCCGATAACGTCGCCATGTGGATTGCGTTTCCAGCAGAGTTTAAACCTTATGTGTTTGCTAAAGGCTTTATAAGTGTCAACGGGGCCAGTTTAACAATAGGCCAAGTGCATGATTGCCAGTTTTCGCTACATTTAATTCCTGAAACGTTACGCTTAACCAATCTTGCTGAATTAACGCCGGGCGACAAGGTAAACTTAGAGTTTGATCAGCAAACCATCACTATCGTCGATACCGTCAACCGCTACCTAGAACAACAGCGTTCTTAGCTGTTTGCTGTTCGTTGTTTGTTTAAACAAAGAGCTCGCGAAAGCGAGCGTGCAAACAGCGAATAGCAAACAACGCTCTTATTCTTCTAACACTTTTACGATGATTTTGTCTTGCGCGTCATCGACGTGAACATCTAAATGCACATCACTGCCGCAGGCCGGACATTCGTCTTGATAGTCTTGATCACCTTGCGAGACATCGATGCTCACATGGATTTGATGACCGCAATGAGGGCAGCGCACTGCGGCGTCGTGAAGTTTTTCAACATTCATAGCGAGCCTCTCGCTTTTGCATTCAACCTAAACTGATTATGGTGCAAAGAAGTTATTCCCGCCACGTAAAGAAGCTAAGCGTTGTGTAAAGAGTTCAGCGCCAAAATAGCAAAGCGATACCGACTGCGGCGATAACTGCTCCGGTAATACTGCGCAACGTGGGCGGCTCGCCCCGCCACCATTGAATTGGGATGAGCCAAAGTGGAGCGGTAGCGAGCAGCGTTTGCGCGAGTCCGGGGTGAAGGTAGGCAATAGCGGTTTGTTGCAACCAAATCGCTAGAAAGGTGCCCATAAAAATGGCAACCAGCAACCAAGGCAGTGACGTATGGCGCAGTGCAGCTTTGGTTTGTAGAAACATTTTGGGTTTTAATAAAATCAGTGCAATGGTGAGTGCAGCCGTGCCAGCGGCGAGACGTACAAAGGCCGCTTGCAGCGGATTCACATTGAAGCTCGCTAAGGCCTCAAATGCCATCACAAGGCCCAAAGCTTGGCACAACGCCGCTCCCGTTGCCGCGGTCATACCTGAAACGTTCAAGTGCGCCTGGGGGCGTTGCGAGTTACGCTCGGTGGTAATAACGATGATGCCGACTAGCACCACCAGTGCCGCTAGCAATTCGCGTGCGGTCATCGCCTTCTGTAACCACAGCCATGCTATACCGGCCGCAAAGGGTGGGGCTAAGTATTCGAACAGCATGGTATACCAAGGGCCAATACGGCGCAGCGCGGTGAAGTAGAGCGTGTCGCCAATAGTGATGCCGATGACTCCGCTGGCTAAGAGCAACCATGCCGCCGCACTGCCATCAAACTGCACCAATTGCTGCGTGATAAGACCCACGATAAACAGGAGGGGGACTGCTACAAAGCCTTTGACTAGGTTCAATTGGCTAGCTGACAAATAGCTTCCCGCCTGACTGTACAGCAGGGTAGCAAGGGCCCAAAAGAGTGCGGCAAAAAGGGCGGCCAATGGGCCAAGAATTGATTCCATAGCGCGCTATCATACCCGCCCAACAAAACAAGTCCAAGCGTTGCATTGCGTGCGCTGCAGCCATGCGGTATAGTGGCCGCTTCTCGTTGAATCACAAGTGACACTTGGTAGGTGCCACCACTGTTAAAGGAACAAAAGAATGCCTGTAGTAACGCTGCCTGATGGAAGTCAACGCGCTTTCGATAAACCTGTCTCTATTCTCGAAGTAGCTCAAGATATCGGTCCTGGCCTCGCCAAAGCGACCGTGGCCGGCAAAATCAATGGTGAACTGGCCGATGCCTGTGACCAGATTACCGAAGACGCGACAGTCCACATTATTACCCCGAAAGACGAGGAAGGCGTTGAGATTATTCGCCACTCGTGCGCGCACCTGTTAGGCCATGCGTTAAAACAACTGTTCCCGCAAGTGAAAATGGCGATAGGCCCGGTCATTGATAATGGTTTCTATTACGACGTTGACCTAGATAAAGCCCTAACCCAAGACGATCTTGATGCGCTCGAGAAGCGCATGAAAGAACTGGCAAAGACTGAATACGAAGTGGTGAAAAAGAAAGTGAGCTGGCAAGAAGCTCGCGAGACTTTTGTTGAACGCCACGAACCGTACAAAATTGAAATTCTTGATGAAAACATTAGCCAAGACGATCGTCCTGCGCTTTATCATCACGAAGAATACACTGACATGTGTCGTGGTCCGCACGTACCGAACATGAAGTTCTGCCAACATTTCAAAATTATGAAAGTGGCGGGTGCGTACTGGCGTGGTAACTCTGACAATAAGATGTTGCAGCGTATTTACGGCACTGCATGGTCAGACAAGAAACAACTAAAAGCTTATTTACAGCGTCTTGAAGAAGCTGAAAAGCGTGATCATCGTAAAATTGGTAAGTCACAAGATCTCTTCCACTGGCAAGAAGAAGCGCCGGGTATGGTGTTCTGGCATCACAACGGCTGGACCGTGTTCCAAGAACTTGAGACCTATGTGCGCGAGAAGCTGCGTGAATATAACTACCAAGAGGTGAAAGGCCCATTCATGATGGACCGCGTGCTGTGGGAAAAATCAGGTCACTGGGAAAAATTCTCAGAACTGATGTTTACCACTGCATCAGAAAATCGCGAGTATGCGATTAAGCCGATGAACTGCCCCGGGCACGTGCAAATCTTTAATCAGGGTTTGAAATCGTACCGTGATTTGCCTCTGCGCATGGCTGAGTTTGGCTGCTGTCACCGCAATGAACCGTCGGGTGCCTTACACGGCTTGATGCGTGTACGTGGCTTTACACAAGATGATGCACACATCTTCTGTACGCCTGAACAGGTGCAAGAAGAAGTGAGCGGCTGTATTAAAATGGTTTATGAAACCTATAAAACCTTTGGTTTCGAAGACATTGTCGTGAAACTTTCAACCCGTCCAGAAAAACGTCTAGGTGATGATGCGACGTGGGACCACGCTGAACAAGCTTTGGCTGAAGCGTTGAAGAACAACGGGATCGAGTTTGAATATTTGCCAGGTGAGGGCGCATTTTACGGTCCGAAAATTGAATTCACGCTGCATGACTGTTTAGGTCGTGCATGGCAGTGCGGTACCGTACAGCTCGATTTCGCCTTGCCAGGTCGTTTGGGCGCAACTTATGTTGGCGAAGACAACGAACGCCACACGCCGGTGATGATTCACCGCGCGATTTTGGGCTCACTTGAACGTTTTATGGGTATTCTTATTGAAGAATATGCTGGTTATTTCCCAGTTTGGCTTGCCCCAACACAGATTGTGGTGATGAATATCACTGATAATCAAGCTGATTACGTCAAAAATACCGTAAAAGAGTTGAATAAACTCGGATTTAGGGCGACAGCCGACTTGAGAAATGAGAAAATAGGCTTTAAAATTCGCGAACACACATTAAAACGTGTTCCTTATATGTTGGTTGTCGGCGATAAAGAAGTCGAGAACCAAGCGGTTGCGGTACGTACCCGTCGCGGTGAAGACCAAGGCGTAAAAGGCCTGGAGCAATTTATTGCAGAGCTGCAAGACGAAGTACGTAGTCGCAAAATTAGTTAATCGATTGGAGGAATGACCCATTAAAGGCGGAAAAAGAACTCAGAAAGCTGCTGACAAAAATCGTATCAACGACGAAATTCGCGTTAATGAAGTGCGCTTGATCGGCGTTGAAGGTGAACAGATTGGTGTCGTAAGTATTCAAGAAGCTCTTGAGAAGGCCGAAGAGGCCGGTGTTGATCTGGTGGAAATTAGCCCTAATGCGGAGCCACCAGTATGTCGTCTGATGGATTATGGCAAGTTCCTCTACGAAAAAGCTAAGAACGCGAAAGAGCAAAAGAAAAACCAGAAACAGATTCAGGTCAAGGAAGTTAAATTCCGTCCTGGTACTGATGAGGGCGATTATCAGGTAAAACTACGCAACCTGACTCGCTTCCTCGAGGGAGGTGACAAAACTAAAGTCACCGTTCGTTTCCGTGGCCGTGAAATGGCGCACCAAGAACTCGGTATCGAATTGTTGAATCGTATCAAAGACGATTTGCAAGAGATATCAACTCTTGAGTCGTTCCCGAGACGGGCTGAGGGTCGCCAGATGATTATGGTTCTGGCCCCTGCTAAGAAGTAACTGTGGTCCACAAGTAGGTAGGCATTGGCCAACCTCACCCTGTTACACTTGTAGTTAACAATGCGGAGTAGTTTTCATGCCGAAAATGAAATCGAAAAAGGGCGCATCTAAGCGCTTCAAAAAAACCGCTTCAGGCGGCTTTAAATGTAAACAGTCTCATTTGCGTCACATCCTGACCAAAAAGAGCTCAAAGCGGAAGCGTCACCTGCGTGCTAAAAGCATGGTGCACGAAGCCGATGTTGGCTTAGTTCAGCGTATGTTACCGTTCGCGTAAGGAAAGGAGATAGCAAATGGCACGAGTAAAACGTGGTGTGATCGCGCGAGCGCGTCACAAGAAAGTCCTGAAGCAGGCGAAAGGTTATTATGGTGCTCGTTCACGTGTTTATCGCGTAGCGAAGCAAGCAGTTATCAAAGCAGGTCAATATGCATACCGTGACCGCCGTCAGAAGAAACGTCAATTCCGCCAATTGTGGATTGTGCGTATCAACGCTGCGGCTCGTCAAAACGGTTTGTCATACAGCCGCTTTATCAACGGTTTGAAAAAAGCATCTGTTGAAATCGATCGTAAAATTCTGGCAGACATCGCAGTTCACGACCAAAATGGTTTTGCTGCGCTAGTAGAGAAAGCAAAAAGCTCTCTATAAGCCATGAATAAAGTTGAAAAAGGGAGCGTCACTGCTCCCTTTTTTTATGGTTTTTCGCTATTATAAGCGCTTTCAAAAGAACACATCACCGAGGAAGGTCATGGAGTTAAATGACATTGTTGCGAAGGCCGAAGCTGCCATCGCTGCCGCTACTAGTCCGCAAGAGCTTGATGCTGTGCGGGTTGAGTACATGGGCAAAAAAGGATTATTGACCGAACAGCTGAAAAGTTTAGGTAAATTGTCGGCGGAACAACGCCCAGCAGCGGGTCAAGCGATCAACCAAGCCAAGCAAGAAGTTCAGCAGGCGATTAATGCGCGCAACGAAGAGCTAAAACAGGCTCAGCTTGCCGAAAAGCTAGCGGCAGAGCGTATCGACGTGACGTTGCCTGGTCGTCGCGCGGCGGTTGGCGGTTTTCACGCAGTGACGCAAACGATTCAGCGCATTGAGCAGTTCTTCGGTGATTTAGGCTTCCGTGTTGAAGAAGGTCCAGAAGTTGAGGACGATTTCCATAACTTTGACGCGTTAAATATTCCTGCGAATCATCCAGCGCGTGCTGACCACGATACATTCTACTTTACGCCGAAAACCATGTTGCGTACGCAAACCTCGGGCGTACAAATCCGCACCATGGAAAAAGAGCAACCGCCATTGCGTATTATTTCGCCAGGGCGCGTCTACCGTAATGACTACGATCAAACCCATACACCAATGTTCCATCAAGTTGAAGGCTTAATGGTCGATACGGATGTAAGCTTTACCCAGCTGAAAGGTATTTTGGAAGACTTTTTGGTGAACTTCTTTGAGGAATCACTCGAAGTGCGTTTCCGCCCATCTTACTTCCCATTTACCGAACCGTCTGCAGAGGTTGATGTGCGTCGTAAAGACGGGCAATGGTTGGAAGTATTGGGTTGCGGTATGGTACATCCAAAGGTATTGCAAGCAGTGGGTATCGATAGCGAAAAATATACCGGATTTGCCTTTGGTATGGGCGTTGAGCGTCTGACCATGTTGCGTTATGGCGTTAACGATTTGCGTGCGTTTTTTGAAAACGACGTGCGTTTTTTGAAACAGTTTAATTAGTTCGGGTGCAGTGATGAAATTTAGTGAAAAGTGGTTACGTAGTTGGGTAAACCCCGCACTTGATCAAGTCGCTCTGGCCGAGCAATTGAGCATGGCTGGTCTTGAAGTTGACGATGTCACCCCTGTTGCTGAAGCCTTCAGCAAAGTAGTCGTGGGTGAAGTCACCAAGTGCTGGCAACATCCAGACGCAGACAAGTTACAAGTTACCGAAGTCAATATTGGTGAAGATGAACCCGCGACCATCGTTTGTGGTGCGCCTAACTGCCGTCAAGGCCTCAAAGTTGCCGTGGCGACGATTGGTGCCGTGTTACCAGGCGACTTCAAAATCAAAAAAGCAAAGCTACGCGGTCAGCCGTCGCACGGCATGCTGTGTTCAAGTTCAGAGCTGGGCTTAAACGACGACCACGATGGCATCCTTGAATTGCCTCAAGATGCGCCAGTGGGCATGGATTACCGTGATTATCTTGAGCTAAACGATGTTACTATTGACGTCGACTTAACGCCAAACCGTGCTGATTGTCTTGGTGTCCGTGGTATTGCCCGTGAAGTAGGTGTGTTGAATCGACTCGAGGTTAATGAACCCGATATCAAAGCCGTTGCGGTAGGGAGTCAGGAACAACGTGAGATCGTGCTCGACGCTCCTGAAGCTTGCCCGCGCTACTTGGGACGTATTGTCCGTAAAGTGAATGTGCAAGCAACATCGCCACTTTGGTTAACTGAACGGTTACGTCGTAGCGGCATTCGCAGTATTGATCCTGTGGTCGATGTGACGAATTATGTGTTGCTCGAGCTCGGTCACCCAATGCATGCGTTTGATAATGAGAAGTTAAGCGGCGCTGTTCATGTGCGTATGGCGAAGGCAGATGAGAAGCTCACGCTTTTAGACGGCAATGAAGTCACCTTGCAAGACGACGTGTTGGTGATCGCCGATGAAGAAAAACCACTTGCTATGGCGGGTATCTTTGGTGGCGAAGGTAGTGGCGTCACCGAAGAAAGTAACTCGATCTTCTTAGAGAGTGCGTTTTTTGCGCCGGATGCTATCGCTGGGCGTGCACGCCGTTTTGGCTTGCATACTGACGCGTCACACCGCTATGAACGCGGTGTTGACCCAGAACTCCAGCGCACGGCAATGGAACGTGCAACACAGTTGATTATTGACATTTGTGGTGGTGAGGCCGGTCCGATTGTCGAAGCCAAAGACGAGCGTTTTATTCCACAACCACAGCAAGTAACGCTACGGCAACAGCGTCTCAATAAAGTTTTAGGTATTGAACTCGACGCCGGCGAAGTCACCGAGATTCTTGAGCGCTTAGGCTTTACAGTGACGTTTGCCGATTCTGCATGGCAGGTTTCTGTACCTACATTCCGATTCGACATTAGTATCGAAGAAGACCTGATTGAAGAAGTTGCACGGATTTATGGCTATCACCGTATTCAGGCCGCCGCACCAGCTGCTCAATTGCGTATGGTGCCGCGCAAGGAAGCTTGCGTCAGCACCAACAAACTGAAGCGCTTGTTAGTTGACCGCGGCTATCAAGAAGCCATTACTTATAGCTTTGTTGATCCAAAACACCAGGCCTTGTTGTTTGACGAAACCGCAGCTTTGACCTTACCGTTTCCAATCAGTGTTGAAATGTCATCGATGCGCGTAAGCCTGTGGCCGGGATTGCTGGGTGCGGTTGCACATAACCAAAAACGTCAACAGCAAAGCTTAGCGTTCTGTGAGACGGGGCTGCGTTTTGTTCCTAGTGATGATGGTGAGAATGGCGTACGCCAAGAAGCAATGATTGCCGGTGTCCGCGCTGGTAAAGCCTATGCTGAGCATTGGCAAGAGGGTGAGCGGGCAGTCGACTTTTTTGATGTAAAGGGTGATGTTGAGGCCTTGCTCACGCTGACCGGCGAAGCTGAAGCCTATACCTTTGTGGCGGACTCTCATCCCGCACTGCATCCGGGCCAAGCGGCTGCTATTTTCAAAAATGGTAAATGTGTGGGTTATGTAGGTGCAGTACACCCACAATTTGAGAAAAAACTTGGTCTCAATGGTCGGACTTACGTTTTTGAACTCGAGTTAGCAGCTATTCAGCAACGCACATTACCGCAAGCGCAAGCTGTGTCGAAGTACCCATCTATTCGTCGCGACTTAGCCATTGTAGTGCCAACCCAACTGGCAGCGGGTGAAGTGCTCAAGGCTATTGAAAATATTGGCGTAAATCATTTAGTTGGCCTAAACTTATTTGACGTTTACGAAGGTTCTGGTGTTGCTGACGGCTATCGTAGCTTAGCGTTGTCGTTAACCTTACAGCATCCCGAGCGTACGTTAGAAGACCAAGAAATCAATACTGCAGTAAAAGCAGTGGTTGATATG
This sequence comes from Pseudidiomarina sp. CB1, assembly GCF_024752025.1. Classification (GTDB taxonomy): domain Bacteria; phylum Pseudomonadota; class Gammaproteobacteria; order Enterobacterales; family Alteromonadaceae; genus Pseudidiomarina. Next base: position 425,429 of record NZ_JANTPU010000001.1, read on the forward strand.
CTGACCAACGAATTTGGGGCAACCCTTAGGGAGTAAGCTATGGCGCTGACCAAAGCAGATATGGCTGAACATTTGTTTGTTAAATTTGGTATCAATAAACGTGATGCTAAAGATCTTGTTGAGAACTTCTTTGAAGAAATTCGCCGCACGCTAGAGCAGGGCGAGGAAGTTAAGCTCTCAGGCTTTGGCAATTTTGAGTTGCGGACAAAAAATGAACGTCCTGGTCGTAATCCGAAAACGGGAGAGGATATTCCTATTTCGGCCCGACGGGTAGTGACGTTCCGACCGGGACAAAAATTGAAACAAAGGGTCAGTAACGCCAAACCCAAATAATTAAAAAGCCGCTCAATCGAGCGGCTTTTTAATACGCGATGTTACGAGAGTGATGTTACTTAAAAAACAGACTACTAAACGGATTTAATAAACGACTTAACCCTGAAGTAAAGTGCATAGGGGCATCTAACGCCGCTAATGTGAGACAGTCCTCGTCACGTGTTTCGGGCGTATGCTTAACTGAACCGTCCAAAAATACGAAATCGCCGTCACGGTATTCCGCAGTTTCATCATTAAATACGCCGTTAACGACCAATGTGGCTTCACGGCCCTTGTGGGTGTGTTCGGGAACCTTGGTACCTTTATCCATGTAAATAAAGGTCAGTACGTCGTCACCACCGATTTGTACTGGGGCACGCCACATGTGTCCAATAAGCTTGTGCCACTCACCAATACGATGGTGGCTGCGCGCTAGTGTCGCAGGCAATTTGAAGCGTTTCCCCTCGAGCACGAGTTCGTCGACGAGGGCATTATGTGCACTATCCGACGCTTTGTGCGTCGGCGTCTGCGCCATGATTTGTTGCAACATTGCATCATTGTCAAAACTATCATTCGCCGCGCTAAAATCTTGCGGCACTTGGGTTTGCCCAAAAAGCTTGGTGGCTACCATGGCTTCGATGTCGCGCACCTGCTCTTGGCAGCGTGGGCACATGTCAACATGAGTGCCTACCATCATTAGCAACGCTGGGCTCAAGTCGCCAGTGACGTAATGAAATAAATGTTCTTCGTTAGGGTGAAATTTAATCATCGCTATGTATCAACTCTCTTAATTTCTGTAACGCTAGTCGCGTGCGTGACTTAACGGTACCTAGCGGAATACCGAGTGCGTCTGCGACTTCTTGCTGTGATTTCCCTTCCACGTAAATTAGTTCTATTACGGTACGTTGCGCTTTCGGCAAAAGTTCACAGTACGTTGCGAGCTGTTGCATCAAAAGATCGTCATCCAGAGCGTAATCGTCATCTAAACTGTCATTTTGCTCAGCTAGAACAGGCCATAGCTCGTCGGCGCTTAAGTCATGCTGGCGATGCTTGTTTTTTCTCAGGAAGTCAAAGCGTATGTTACGAGCGATTGTAAAAATCCACGTTGACGCTGAACCGCGGTCTGGTTTGAATAAATGTGCTTTATTCCAAACGTTGGTCATTGTTTCTTGAACCAGATCCATTGCCGTTTGTTCGTTACCGAACTGACGTGTGGCATAGGCTTTTAACCGCGGTGCGAAGTAACTAAACAATTCACTGAAAGCTTGGCGAGATTGCTCTGTTGCTACAAGGGCGAGTAAAGCCGCAGCATGGTCGGGATCATCAGGCTGCGCAGAGGACATAAGTTTCCGTTTTAGTTGTGTTTCAGTCGCTGTCTGCATAGTAATACCTGTCCGCTATTTCCTCAAGTTACTTTCGTTTACGTCAGTTGTATAACTACGGATCACTTTTGCCTTCACTTTCGTGAATGAGTCCATCTAGGTAGTCAAGTGTACGTGAACAGCATGGCTCTCTAAGTAGCTCTTGCTTAACTTCAGCATTCACTGGAAGTAACTCTAACCAACGTTGACAAACCCAATCCGCACGGGCTAAACGATCGTCTTTTGGGCATTCTCCGAGCTCTGGGTATTCCCCATAGACCTGACATAAACGTTCAGCTAAGTGACTGTAGTTACTCGGCAATGGGGTCTCTTGCCAAGGTTTTAGTAATTCGATAGCGCCGCGCCGTAAACCATCAGAATCAACGTTAATTGACGTGATCTCGCAGGGCTCGATGCCTTCTACAGTGATACCCAGCAGTCCGTCATCACGATGTTCAAAGTCAATAACACGCGTAAGTGTGGCGACGGGGTGTATGTGCGTATTATGTTCGACGGAACCTTTGTCGTTAAACATACACATGCCAATACGGCCATCGTCGCCTTGCGCACAAACTTCGCGGACCATGCGTAAATAGCGTGGTTCAAAGATTCGTAAACGCATAACGCCACCTGGCAGAACATGCCCTGAAAGCGGGAACAGCGGAATGTTGTTAAGTGCACGATTCATAGGGACTGCCTCATCGAAACATCGCTTGTTTCACTTGTTATTCTGTGGTTACGTAAAGACTCATTATTGAGATCTTTCTAAATGAACTTTTTTTTACTTGCAGCGTACTGTTCTGCAAGGTGGTTTAATTGATGTTTGAGAGTAACTATGCAAACCATAAAAGTTGGGATCAGTGCTTGTTTACTAGGGGATGAAGTTCGCTTTGATGGTGGCCACAAACGTTCTGCGTTTTGCACCGATGAATTGGGGCGTCATGTTGAATTCGTAAAGCTATGTCCAGAAGTCGGTATTGGAATGCCTGTACCACGACCAACGATTAGGCTAGAAAGTCGCGAGCAGGGTGTGCGCGCGATTGTGCCGAAAACAGGCGAGGATGTAACTCAACGTTTAATCGATTTCGCCGATCGTTCGAAAGGGCACCTGACGCAAATTAGTGGTTATGTGCTGTGTGCGAAATCACCCAGCTGCGGGATGGAAAGAGTCAAGTTGTATAACCCCGAGAATGGCCACGCTCGTAAAGAGGGAATGGGAATTTTTGCCGCACAGTTGCAACAGCGCTATCCGGCACTACCGTTAGAAGAGGATGGGCGCTTAAATGATCCTATGTTGCGTGAAAACTTTGTCATGCGCGTCTTTGTTTATGCAGCTTGGCAGGGGCTTGCGCAGTCACCAAGTAAAGCCGATTTACTAGGGTTTCATACCAGCCTGAAACTTTTACTGTTGGCGCACAACCAACACGTTTATCGGGAGTTAGGTCGCCACGTTGCGCAACAGCAGGAAATGACGGCTGAGTTTCTTAAGAGCTACATAGAACAAGTCATGCAGGCGTTAGCGGAACCAGCAACGCGGGCGAATCACACAAACGTATTGCAGCATATCCAAGGTTACTTCAAATCAGTGCTGAGTGACGACCAGCGTGCAGAATTAACTGAAGCCATTCTTGCTTACCGGCAAGGAATAGAACCTTTGTTGGTGCCATTGACGTTGCTACGCCATTACCTTCGTGAGTTTCCAAATGATTATTTAGCCGGGCAGCGCTATTTAAGCCCTTATCCAAAGGACCTAAAACTGCGATATGGACTCTAAATGACACAGTTAATATGGTTTCGTAATGACCTGCGGCTACGCGATAATCCCGCGGTGGTAAATGCACTACAAAAAGCTGGGCCGCAAAATAAGGTTTATGGGCTTTATTTGTATAGTGAAGAGCAGTGGCGGCGGCATGACTGGGCCCCGATTAAGGTCGATTTATTACGCCGTCATTTGCAAACCCTCCAGCAGGAGGCCGCAGAGTGGGGCATTGAACTTCACCTGAAGGGCTGTCGTGACTGGCAAACTGTACCTCGAGTGGTGCGGGATTTTTGTGCTGAACACGAGATTTCGAGTGTAAGTTTCAATCGCGAGTATCCCCTACATGAACAGCGGCGTGACCGCGCGACGCAAAGCTGGCTCGACGAACAAGGTATTGCCGTGAGTACGTTTCATGGCATGGTGTTAGTACCACCGATTCTGCGCACCCAAGCTGGCGACTACTATAAAAAGTTTACGCCTTATTATAAATCGTGGTTGGCTCATCTGCGTCGTACTGGGCTTCCGCAGCCTTATACCAAACCTGAACGGACACGCGTGGCCGCACCGAGTTTTCCGGAACGTTTTGATTACCCTGAGCGGGATAGTGGCGCTTACGTCGTTGGCGAGAAAGCCGCTTATCAGTTGCTGCAAAATTTTGTTGTAGAGCGTGTGGCTGACTATGGCCAAGATCGTGATTTACCAGCCGTTCATGGTACCTCGAAATTGTCACCCTATTGGGAACTTGGGGTGCTTTCGCCAGTGACGGCAGCGCGCTTGTTACAGCAGCATGCGCCAGAGTTTCCTGATGGGTTGCCCGATGGTGCCGCAACTTGGTTGAGCGAGTTGGCTTGGCGTGAATTCTATCAGCATTTGATGGATGCCGTGCCACGTTTAAGTTATGGCAAAGCGTTTCAGGCTCACACAGATAGCTTCGAGTGGAGTCAAAACGAGGACCATTTTAGCGCATGGTGTGAGGGCAGAACCGGTTACCCGATTGTCGATGCGGGCATGCGACAATTGCAACAAGAGGGCTGGATGCATAACCGTGTACGTATGATTGTAGCGAACTTTCTGGTGAAAGATCTGCATATCGATTGGCGTCGTGGTGAGCAATTTTTCATGCAAAATCTCATCGACGGAAGCTTTCCGGCCAACAATGGCGGCTGGCAATGGAGTGCATCGACAGGGACGGATGCGGTGCCGTATTTTCGCGTTTTTAATCCAACGTCGCAGAGTAAAAAAGTTGATCCTGATGGCAGCTATATTCGTAGCTATGTCAAGGAATTAGCTAATTGCCCGGTGAAAGAAATTCACGCGCCAGCTCAGTGGGCTCGTGCAGCCCAAGTCGACTATCCTCAACCGATTGTTGATCATGCGCAAGCGCGGGAAACTTTTCTAAGGAAATTCAAAGCGCTTTAGCTTTTACGACTATACTGGATGATAAGCTGAATGCAGAGGGCTAAACGGAGGTGAAAGCTTATGTCGAAACAAGATAGCAATAGTGAAAACCAACAGCCTAAAGACCGCACTGAAGAACTTAAGGCGCAAGAAGACCAGCCTGAAATCATAAAACGTCTGCTCAACTACTACGATGAGTTCAGTGATGTCAATATCGATAAGCTGGGCGATCTTTATCATGAAGAGGTCACCTTCATCGATCCCATTCATCAAGTCCACGGCTTAAAGGATTTACAGCACTACTTTAAGCACACCATGGAAAACGTCGAAGAATGTCATTTTGCTTTTACCGATTATGCGCAGAACGATGATCATCTTTTTGTGAATTGGCAGATGCGGTTAATGCACCCAAAACTTGCAAATGGGCAAGAAATTGTGGTGCCTGGCGTTAGCCATATGGAGTTTAAAAACGACAAGATCATTATGCAGCGTGACTATTACGACATGGGGGCGATGATTTATGAGCATGTAACTTTACTGGGTTATATCATTGGTAAAGTTAAAGCACGAATGGTGCCAGCATGAATATACTTATCACCGGAGCAACCTCAGGCATCGGCAAGCAATTGACCCTCGACTATGCCGCTGCAGGCCACCATGTAGTGGCATGCGGACGCAATCAACAGGCGCTCGACGAGCTGCGGAATAGTGATAGTACCCATATTGCTGGGCAACAACTCGATATTTCCAAGGCCGATGAAACCGTCCAAGCATTGCGAAGTTTTACCGATCTCGACATCGTTATCCTGGCAGCTGGCGTTTGCGAGTATCTCGATATTGATAACTTCGACGCTGACTTATTCGCCCGTGTATTTGAGGTCAACGTCGTTGGCACGATGCGTTGTGTGGAAGCGCTATTACCTAATCTTAAAGCCGGTGCGAAATTGGTTATCGTGGGCAGCACAGCAAGATTGTTGCCGTTCACGCGCGCCGAAGCTTATGGCGGCTCCAAAGCGGCGATTCACTATATAACCCGGAGTTTACAGGTTGACTTAGCGAAGCGCGGGATCAAGGTTTTACATGTATCGCCTGGCTTCGTTGAAACACCTATGACTGCGCAAAACGATTTTGAAATGCCGATGCAAGTGAGCGTTGGTTTCGCTTCGCAGGCGATCCGCAAGGGCATTGAGAAAAACAAAATTGATATCACTTTCCCGCGGATGTTCGGTTGGTTTCTTAAACTGGCTTCGCGTTTACCCCAAAGTTGGCAAGTGGCGCTTTCGCGCCGTATGACGTAATCCGCCTAGATAGGCCCTTGGTAAAGGACGTGCAATGAAGATAGCAGTAATTGGTAGCGGTATTGCAGGGATGACATGTGCACACCTGTTGAGCGATGAACATCAGGTTGAGTTGTACGAGCGCAACGATTATATAGGTGGGCACACCCACACCGTATCGGTAGAAGTACAAGGGCAGGACTATGCGGTAGATACTGGTTTTATCGTTTTTAACGACCGAACTTACCCGCACTTTCGCGCGCTGATGCGCAAGATTGGTGTGACTTGGCGTGACACCGAAATGAGTTTCAGTGTGCGCGATCCGCTTTCAGGATTGGAATACAATGGTCACTCGTTGAGTACGCTATTTGCACAGCGAAAAAACCTGTTTAAACCGTCATTTTATAAGCTTTTGAATGGTATTTTAAAGTTCAATAAGCGGGCAAAAGAGGCGCATCAGAACCTCTCAGAAAATCAGCATCAAACCCTGGGCCAGTTTTTGGCAGCGCAAGAATTGCCACAACAAGTGGCTGATTACTATTTGTTGCCAATGGTTGCGGCCATTTGGTCGGCAAGTATTGACGATGCTGCTGACTTTCCTCTTGATTTCTTTTTGCGCTTCTTCGAAAACCATGGCTTGTTAAATGTTGCAGATCGCCCCCAATGGGCAACCATTCATGGTGGCTCATCGGCCTATATTGAGCCGCTCATTGGGCACCTTAAGCCACATATTCATTTAAGTGCACATATTAAAGCAGTGCATCGTCAACACCCCGATCGTCAAGGTCAAGTGACATTGGAGTTCGCCAATGGCAACTTGGAAGATTTTGATGAGGTCATTCTTGCTTGTCACAGTGATGAAGCGCTTGCCTTATTGGCGCAACCCTCCGACGCTGAAAAGGCTATATTAGGCGGGATACCGTACCAAGACAATGAAGTGGTATTGCATACCGATATACGCTTATTGCCGCGCGAAAAGCGTGCTTGGGCCAGCTGGAACTACTTATTGCATCATGGCGAGGATGCGCGCAAACGGCCTAGTTCTGTGACGTATAACATGAATATTCTGCAAGGTATTGAAGCGCCTGAAACGTTTTGCGTAACTTTGAATAATACGGATGCGATTCAACCGGAGCGGATCTTACGCCGCTTTAATTATGCTCACCCGGTCTACAGCGTTGAGTCGATGGTAGCGCGTCAGCGACGTGCTGAAATTTGTGGGCAACAGCATACCCACTTCTGCGGGGCTTATTGGTACAACGGTTTTCATGAGGATGGTGTCCGTAGTGCGCTAGATGTAACACAACGGCTCGGCATTGCATGGAACAGTGAGTTGCATAGTGAGTGATAGTAAAATGAATTCGCTGCGTAGCGCAATTCTGAAAGGGCGTGTTTATCACCGTCGGCTGCGACCGACGCAACACGCCTTTGACTATCCGACGGCACAGTGGTGGCTTGCATTGGATGAGTTGCCGCAGTTGCAGCAACAAAGCTTGCTGTTTTCAACGCGAAGATTTGCACCCTTGTGGTTTCGGCGGCAAGACTATTTGCGCGGTACTGAAGGCGATTTAGCCTCAGCTGTGCTTACCAAAATGAGCGAACTTGCCGGTGACAAACTGCAAGGTCGGGTCTACTTCTTAGGGAACTTGCGAACGTTTGGACTCTACTTTAGCCCAATTAATTGTTACTTCTTGGAACAGGGCGACGCTGGGAACTATACCCATATGCTAGCTGAGGTCAGCAATACGCCGTGGAATGAACGGCACTATTATTTGTTGGATTTAAGCCAACCCCTAGAGCATGACAAGGCGTTTCATGTTTCGCCATTTAACCCCCTTGCTATGCGTTACCAATGGCAAATTAAGGCCCCACAAAACTCGGAAGGCCACAAAAGTGCCATTCATCTTGCTGCGATCAAAGGGGAACGGCACTTTACTGCAACCATGAAACTGCAACGACAAGAATTGAACCGTAAAGCTATTCGTCACGTATTGTATAGGTATCCGATGAACACTTTAACTACGGTCTTAGCTATTTACTGGCAAGCCCTGCGGTTATGGTTAAAGAAAACGCCGATTTACGATCATTCGTAAGGCTTATTATAAAAAATTGAATGCGTATTTGGAGCCAATGGGGAAACCATGAATACAGAATCTGCACTGATGACGATGCCGCAGGCAAGTACCGCTGACAAGTGGGCACGCCGCGCAGTGCTTCGACTGTTAAAAGAACTGCAAGACGGTTATGTAACTTTGCGTGAACAGGGCGAAGTTATTGGCCATTTTGGTCGCGAACAAAGTGACCTGAAAGCTGAAATAAATGTTTTAAAACCTAGTTTTTATCGCCGTCTATTATTTGGTGGCAGCATCGCCTCGGGCGAAACCTTTATCGACCAGTCATGGGAAACCCCCGATTTGACCAAGGTGATTCAGCTGTTTGCTCGGAACCTGCCGGCGTTGGATGCCTTCGAAGCACGTTTTAGTTGGCTATTGATGCCGTGGCAGAAGTTTCAGCACTGGCGTCGCCGTAACAGTAAGCAGCAAGCGAAAGAAAATATTTCCGCCCATTATGATTTGGGTAACGATTTGTATGAAGCGTTTCTAGATCCCGCAATGCAATATTCTAGTGCGGTTTATCCGCATGCTGAAGCTGACCTTGGCGCAGCGCAACAAAATAAACTCAAACGCCTGTGTGACAGCCTTGAGCTCAACGAAAAGGATCATTTACTTGAGATTGGTACAGGGTGGGGCGGCTTAGCGCTATTTGCTGCGAAGCATTACGGGTGCCGAGTGACGACAACGACGATTTCGAGTGAGCAATTCCGTCATGCGAAAGCACAGGTTGAAGCAGCTGGTCTGACGGACAAGGTAACGGTGCTTATGCAAGATTATCGTGACCTAGAAGGGCAGTACGATAAATTGGTGTCCGTTGAGATGATTGAAGCGGTGGGTCGGCAGTTTATGGCCACCTATTTTAAGACCTGCAGCCGACTTCTCAAACCTAATGGTAAGTTCGCTTTGCAAGCGATTACCATTGCTGATCAGCGTATGAAGAGTTATGCCCGCTCTGTAGACTTTATTCAACAGCATGTCTTCCCAGGTGGCTTTTTGCCGTCGTTGACGATGATTACTGAAATGTTTACTAAGCACACGGATATGGTGGTGCGCTATGTGGACGACATCGGTTTTGATTATGCGCGGACGTTGCATGACTGGCGTGAAAAATTCAACCAAGCTCATCCGCAATTGAAGGAGCGCGGCTATGATGAGCGCTTTGGTCGACTCTGGAATTTCTATTTAAGTTACTGCGAAGGCGGTTTTCTAGAACGCAGTGTGTCGGCAGTACAGCTGGTCGCCACTAAACCGGCATGCCGCTGATGTTCAAGCGCTGGCTAGCCAAGGATAATCTGCGCCGTGTTGCGGGGTTATTATGGTTTGATCTCGTTTGGTTTAGCACCGTAGCTGGGCGAAATGACTGGCTTTGGCTGGCTGTGCCGATAGTGGCGGTACAGATTTATTTGAGCAGCACTCGACCAGGCTTTAATTGGCTACTGTATAGCAAACTGTTGGTGCTTGGCCTGTTGCTCGAGGCCAGCGTGGTGGCATTGGGTATATTGGACTTTACTGGCGGCTGGTTACCTCTATGGCTACTAGCTTTATGGTGTGGCTTCGCCGCCATGGTGACCACTACCCTAGATTGGTTGGCGGGGCGCTATACTATAGCTGCGCTGATAGGCATTGCTTCTGGCCCCGTAACCTACGCTGTAGGAAGCCGTCTCGGGGCCGCTGAATTATTGGTGAGCGAGTGGATAATGTGGCTTGCGTACGCAGTGCTATGGGGCGCGTACATGGTCGTGTTTGCCTGGTTAATGAAGTCAAGTGAGGTACATCATGCGAAAACAGCACAGTAGAAAACGTATCAAGCGTCTAGTGACCGCTGCGGCCCTCTGTTGTGTTATTGCACCAACCATGGCGTTTGCGTGTGAGCCAGAATCAGCCAAAGACTTAAAGCCAGTAGGTAAAACACGATTAAGCGTGTGGTTTTGGGATGTTTATGACGCACAATTGCTCACCGACAGTGGCAATTATGATGACTATCAACGGCGGGCATTACGCCTCAGTTATTTACGTGATATCAAAGCGAAAGACCTTGTCGATACCACAAAAGAAGAGTGGCAGCGTCTTGAGGTGACTGTCTCGAATGAGCACACACAATGGCTCGACAAATTGAATAAGATGTGGCCCGATGTAAGCGAGGGCGACTGCCTGATGTTGGTCGAGAACGAGCAGGGGCACAGCACCTTCTATAATGCTGAAGGGGTACTTGGTTCCGTCGAGTCGGCGCAATTCACCGAGGATTTCTTGGCGATTTGGCTAAGTCCTAACTCGCGTTTCAAAGAAGAACGCAATGAATTGATTGGAGCGACGCAATGAAACGTTTACACCTTCTCTTTATCAGTCTAATGGCGCTAGCCGTTGTCGGTTGTTCAACCTCGTTAGATACCTATAAGAATGTAGAGCCACACCTTAAACTTGAAGCGTTTTTCAACGGTGAGCTTGAAGCTTATGGCATCGTGCAGGATTACAGTGGTGAAGTCATACAGCGCTTTCGTGTCGAACTTGTTGGGAGTTGGGAAGGTAACGAAGGGGTACTTGATGAAACCTTTTACTATGCCGACGGCAGTACGCAAAAACGTATTTGGTATCTGACGAAAACTGCTCCAGACCGTTACGAAGGTCGCGCTAGTGACGTCGAAGGGGTCGCCGAAGGCAAGGTGGCAGGGAATACTTTAAACTGGACGTATGTTCTCAACATTGAACTCGACGGTGAACCTTTTGCGGTAAAACTGGATGACTGGCTTTACCTCGTCGACGAAGACAACATGATCAATCGTACCCAAATGTACAAGTATGGTTTCAATGTTGGTGAAATCACACTTTATATTGGTAAAAAGTAATAAAAAAGCAGCTCTAAGAGCTGCTTTTTTTTACCTAGCTTAACCCTTTCTAGTAACCACGCGGTAAGCGCGAAAGACTTGAGCCTTCTTCAAGTTTTTGGCGCCAGAGTTCACGAGCAGTTAAACCATTGCCTGAACTCTTAGTTTTAACTCCAGCTTTCTTTTCAGCAGGCTTTTTGGCCGCAGGTTTTTTGCTAGTGGCTTTTTTCGCTGGTGCTTTGGTTGCTTTTTTAGCTGCAGGCTTGTCAGCTTTAGGTGCTGGCGCACTCTTACCGCCGGCCAAAGCTTCTGCTTCTTCAGCAAGTTGTGCCAAGCGCATATTTTTGCCACCATCTACACTATACCAGCCACTTTTAGCCTCGATAGTAGGTTTTTTACCGTGTGCCTTTTCGTAGGCTGCGGTAAAATCGGCGACCACTTGGTCTTTATCAAGTTTGCTCATGGAAAAACCCTTTGCATATTGAGTAAAAGTTCTCCATTTTTATACCGTTTTTTGCGCACTATGTCTAATTTTGTCTTATTTTCGGCGAAAATGCGTAACAAAAGAGGAGCCAAGGACGTGAAACGAGCAGAATTACAGAGTTACTTAAACAATTTTTTGGCGATTGATCGCGTCAAAGACTATTGCCCGAACGGCTTACAGGTCGAGGGGCGCGATAGCATACAAAAGATCATCACTGGAGTGACAGCCTGCCAAGCATTAATCGAGCACGCCGTCGCCGAGGATGCGGATGCCATTTTGGTGCACCACGGCTATTTTTGGAAAGGTGAACCAGCAGAAATACTGGGGATGAAGAAGCGGCGTCTACAACTCTTGTTACGCAATGATATTAATTTATTTGCGTATCATTTACCGCTGGATGTCCATCCGCGTTTGGGAAATAACGCCCAGTTGGCGCGACTTATGGATTGGCCCGATCCTTCACCGTTAACAACTGTTGAGCCGGAGGGCGTGGTCATGTATGCGGAGCTGTCGCACGACGAGAGCGCAGTAAGCCTTGCCGAGCAATTGGAACAACGGCTAGGACGTCCATTATTTTGCGCTGAGCATAACGACCAAGCCATACGTCGAATCGCTTGGTGCACTGGTGGTGGTCAAGGGTTTATCGATGCAGCGGCACAAGCAGGCTGTGATGCTTTTATTACCGGAGAGGTTTCAGAGCAAACCATTCATAGCGCCCGCGAGCAGGGAATTGCTTTTTATGCAGCAGGACATCATGCTACGGAGCGTTATGGTATCCAAGCGTTGGGCGAACATTTGGCTGAGCAATTTGGCTTTGCTCATCGTTTTATTGACATAGATAGCCCAGCTTAAGCGTTGTGCCGTCCTAATTGCAGAGAAGTTTTGTGAGTAAACACACAAAGGATCAAAGTTTCGCCGGGCTTACGGACAAGTTTGCGAAAAATATTTATGCTACGGCTAAAGGGCAGATTCGTTTAGCCGTGTTAGCCCGTGACCTTGCGCCTTTATATCAGCAGTCAACCCCCCTGCGGGTATTAGATATTGGCGCGGGTATAGGACAGTTTTCGCAAAACTTTGCGCGGCATGGACATCATGTGACCCATACTGACATTGCGGACGATATGGTTTTAGCGGCTCAGAAGCGGCATCAACACGAAGGGTTAAGTAGCTATTACAGTTATCATTGTGCGAGCTTACAAAAGCTTCCAGAGCTGTTGCAAGGGGAACAGTTTGACGTCGTATTATGCCATGCCGTACTCGAATGGTTAGCAGAACCAGCAGATGCGTTGCCACTATTAAAGCGCTTTTTGAAACCCCACGGCAAGCTATCGCTGATGTTTTATAATCGTGACGCCAAGCTAATGGCGAACATGGTATTCGGCAATTTTGATTATGTAGAAGCCGACTTGCAGGTCAAAAAGCGCGTGCGTATGAGTCCACAGCAGCCGATAGCGCCCGCAGCGATGGACCTTTGGCTAAAAGAACACAAGCTGATGGTACTCCAACGTACTGGAGTTCGTTGTTTCCATGATTACTTACGAGAGCCTGAACAGGGTAAACAGCACTTTGAGCAGTTGCTAAGGCTGGAGTTGCAATACAATCAACAGCAACCGTTTGCGTCATTGGGCCGCTATCAACACTGGCAAATCACCCATGCAGACGACTAAGGTACTTATTTATGTAAAGTCCTTAGTTGCGCTGAACCGCCAGAAGGCGGCGGTCTATCGTGAATTTTTTAGCAGTCATTTAGCTGGCAATGCGGTTACTCTGGTCGAGAGTAGCCCAGAGCGTGAGTACGACATTGGTCGATTAAAACAGTGGGTACGTCGTCTCGAAACGGATGACATCGGCGAGTTAGTAGTGATTGGCGGTGATGGCAGCGTGAATATAGCTGCGCATGCCTGCGTCAACACAGCTGTTCGGTTAAGTGTTGTACCAGCAGGGACGGGGAATGATTTCGCGACAGCGCTTGGTATTGTCAATTGGCGTTGGCGTCTACAGGGTGAACCTGTGCTAAGGCAACGCTCTGTCGGGTGTATTGACCAGCATATTTTTATCAATCATGCTGGAGCCGGCATAAGTGTTGCGTTACGCGAGCTGCAGAGTACGTGGAGCAAACGTTGGTTAAAGCGCTATTCCTATCTATGGGCGCTGGTCCGGTATTTGTTTGTGCGCCCAAGTGGGCGCTGTCTTATAAGAGATGAACAGGGCCGTGCGTGGGAATTTCAGGTTGCCGCGGTCAATCGGGCGATTGGCGGTGGCATCATTGTGTATCCGACAGCCGAATTAGAAACTCAGGTTCTCGGCGTTCTGCAAGTACCACGCCTATCGCGTTGGCGGCAACTAAGTGCGCTTTTTTGGATTCTGCGCAAACAGCCCGACAAAAGTACGCTGTTAGGTTGTCATGAAACTGCTACCTTTACCTTAGCCGATGCAAATAACATCATTGAGCTGGACGGCGATGCCATTGAGCTGCAAGGCCCTGCAACAGCGGCAGTGATGAGCAACGCATTGAATGTTTATACCCAAGGGAGAACGCAATGAAATGTGCATTTATCGGACTTGGTGTCATGGGCTACCCTATGGCCGGTCACCTGCAACGCAACGGGTTCGCAACTACCGTTTATAATCGCACCACAGCGAAAGCACAGCAGTGGGTTAAAGACTACGGCGGTGACTACGCAGAGACCCCGCGCGAAGCTGCCACTGGCGCAGATGTGGTGATGGTATGTGTGGGCAATGACGAAGATGTCCGCAGTGTGTTTTATGGTGATGATGGCCTATTGGCGAGTATTGCCGAGAACACTATTGTTATTGACCATACAACAGCTTCAGCCGAGCTTGCTCGAGAACTCTCCGACGAAGTGCATCATCGCGTGGCTTACTTTCTCGACGCGCCGGTGTCAGGCGGTCAGCAGGGTGCTGAAAATGGCGCGCTTACCGCTATGATTGGCGGTGATCGCGATGCCTTTGATGACGCTCAAGCTGCCTTAAAATGCTATTGCAAAACCCGTGAGTACATGGGCCCGGCGGGCCATGGGCAGTTAGCCAAAATGGTGAACCAGATCTGTATCGCTGGCGTCGTTCAAGGTTTAGCCGAAGGCTTACAGCTGGCACGTAAAGTTGGCCTTGATGCTGACACTCTAATTCGTGCGATCAGTCAAGGGGCTGCGGGCTCGTGGCAGATGCAGAACCGCTATCAAACCATGTGGCAGGGCCACTACGAGCACGGGTTTGCCGTTGATTGGATGCGTAAAGACTTGAAAATCGCGCTAGAGGAGGCTGATCGTAATGGCTTGAGCATGCCATTAACCGCGTTGGTTGATCAGTTCTACGCTGAAGTCCAACAAATGGGTGGCAGCCGCTGGGACACCTCCAGCCTCCTAGCCCGACTTGAAAAACACACCTAGATCTGCATCTGGTAACGAGCGCCCACAAAAAAGCCCCAAAAACAGGGGCTTTTTTTAGTTTCGCTTTCGTATTCTGTTTTTTGTTTTATCAAACAACAAACAGCAAATAGCAAACAACGCTTTTTTAACGGATACCCATCCGACGTAACGCAGAAGTACTGAAATCACTGCGTTCTGGCTCGATATCAAAGTTCATGTACTCTGATTCTTCGTTTGCTAAGCCTAGTAACACGTAGCGACCAGAGTTCAAGTCGTACAGCGCTTCAGCAGCCATCCACGGGGTATCGTGATAGTAGAACTGAGTATTGTAAGCTTCAGCTACACGCCAAAGTTCGCCACGGTTGTCGTAATGATCGATAACACTTGCAGTCCAAGTATCTTCGTCGATAAACATATGACGCGTTTGATAAATGTGACGCTCACCGTCTTTCAGGGTTGCTTTCACTTCCCAAACACGGTGTTTCTCGTAACGAACAAGATCTTGGTCCATGTGACCAGCGTTGATAATGTCATCATAGCTAAGGCTAGTATCCATCAACTTGTAATTGTTGTATGGAATGTACATTTCGCGCTTGCCAACCAGTTCCCAATTGTACTTGTTAGGAGCACCGTTGAACATGTCGAGACCGTCAGAGGTACGAAGGCCATCTGATGCTGTACCCGGACCGTCGTAAGATACGTTAGGTGCACGACGCACGCGACGTTGACCGGCATTATAGAGCCATGCACGACGGCCTTCTTTTACCTGGTTAATGGTTTCGTGAACCAATAGCACTGTACCGGTTTGACGAGCAGGGGCTAATACTTCTTGCAAGAAGTAGAACAAGATATTGTCGTCAGCTGCTTCACGCCCGCTTTCCATGTACTCAGGGAAAACTAACGATTCGCGCAATAGAACTGGAACAAAGTTGCCATCTTCCAGTACGGGGAATTGATTAACTAAACGTTGTACTGCACCGCCACGATAACGGGTGATGTGATTCCAGATGATTTCCAAACCATTTTCAGGGATTGGGAAGGGGACGTGCATCTTGAAGTTTTCTAGACCGTTACCGCCGGCAACCATTTCTGCGTTGGTCGCGTTTTCTTTGATAACGTCATAAACTTCCTGGGGATACGCAGCACTACGATGGGTAGGATAGATGTTCATTTTGTAATCAGGGTACTTCTCGAACATCGCTACCTGACCTGCCGAAAGCATATCTTTATGATCGTCAAGATTAGCGCTGGTGATGGTGAATAAAATTTCATCATCGGCATAAGGGTCTGCTGGGCGTGATGGGATCTCGCCGTCAGCCTTTACACTGTAGCCGCCAGTCCAAGCAGGGATAGAGCCATCAGCGTTACCCGCCATTTCGGCACCTACTGGGGTTAAATCATTGCCTAAGCGCGCCGCTTCTTCTGGCGTGACCTTGGCCATAACGCTGGCTGAAATTACCGATAGCGCAAATACTCCAGCCTTCAGCATCATTTTATTCATGGTTTTTTCCTTGTTTGTTCTATGTACCTAGCTAAAGCTACATTAAAAAATAGAAAAATTAAATGCCCAGCTAACACTAGCGTTTATACGCATCTCACGGTAAGGTATCAGCTGGTTTGACCTGTCTTAATTTATCCATAGCATGTACGGCTTACGAAAAATTTGCAACAGTAAACATAACAATTCTAAGACACAGAAAAAGCAAGAGGGTTCCATGACAAGAGCTAAGGTCTGTGCCGCTGCGATCGCTTTGAGCTTCAGCGCTGGCTTCAGTGCGAGTGCCAACGTAGCTGTAGCCTCGCAAGCAGAGCCGCAACAAGCTGTTGAGCAGAATACGACAGTGGGTGACTACGATGTCATTTACGCACCTGCAATGACTGCGGACGAAGCAACACAAGCTGTGTTAACCGAGATTACTGCGACCAGCGATAGACAAGTTGCGGTGGGTGATTACGGAGTCATTGTCACGCGCGCATCGGCGAGTGAAGAATGGCAGCAAGCAGAAGTGCCGAGCAGTGTGTTCTTAACCAGTATCGATTTTGCCAATGCGAAGTTGGGTTGGGCAGTTGGGCACCATGGTGTCATTCTGCAAACCACCGATGGTGGCGTTACGTGGCAACGGCAACTCGATGGCTTTGAATACATTGACCTACAAGTTAAGCATTATGAACAACGTGTAGCCGAGCTCGAAGCGCGGCTTGATAGTGCCACGGAAATGGATCCAGTGGAACGCGATGATCTTGAGTTCGCCTTAGATGATGCTTTGTTTAAATATGACTCTGCGCAAATTGCGTTAGAAGAAGGGCCGACGAAGCCGTTTCTTGACGTTCTGGCGTTATCTGCGCAAGAAATTTTTGTCGCTGGTGCATACGGCGCGTTCCTCCACAGTACGGACGGCGGCGCCACTTGGCAGATCATCGACCATTTGGTCGACAACCTCGATGGTTTTCACTTAAATGCTATTCAAGCCCATGGTGATGCGGTTTACATGGTAGGTGAATCAGGTTTGTTGTATCGCAGTCTCGATCGTGGTCAAAGCTGGGAGACCTTGGACTCACCTTATTATGGTTCCTTCTTTGGAGTTCATATTGACCAACAAGAACGACTCTGGATCTATGGCTTGCGCGGCAATATTTTTGTTAGCGAAGATCAGGGCGATAGCTTCACACAACTCTCGCTCGAAGATCCTGTAAACATTAATAATGCCATCGATGCACCGGATGGCGGCTTGTATTTCGTGGGTAATGCCGGTGTCGTGGCATACTTGAGCGAAGCGGGTGATTTGGTTGAGCGCACACATGATAGTGGCGCTGCATTGACCGATTTAGTTATTAACGCCGATGGAAGTCTTACTTTGGTCGGCCAGCGCGGTATTTTAACCATGCCGAGCAGTGCGCTAGCTGAGAAGGAGTAATCTCGCAATGTCTGAACAACAAACACAATTAAAAGACAAAAGCGTGTTTCTTGAGCGCGTGATTTTTAATTTCCGTCCAATGTGGTTAGTGCTATTCGCGCTGTTGACGCTATTTCTCGGTTGGCACGCAAGTCAGGTACGTCCTGAAGCCAGTCTGACAAAGATGATTCCGACCAACCATCCATTTATTCAAAACTACTTTGACTATCGTGATGATCTTGCCAGTTTAGGTAATGTGGTACGGATTGCGGTAGAGACGACTGAAGGCACGATTTTTACTCCGGAATTCCAGAAGACATTACAGGAGATCACGGACGAAGTGTTCTTTATCCCAGGCGTTGACCGAGCTGGGTTAAAGAGTATTTGGACGCCAAACGTTCGCTGGAGTGAAGTCACGGAAGAAGGTTTTGTCGGCGGTCCAGTCATTCCTGATAACTGGGATGCTTCGGAACAGTCGCTCGAACAGTTGCGCACTAATGTTTTACGGTCGGGCGAAGTAGGCAACTTGGTCGCTAATAACTTCAAATCGGCACTGATTTACGTACCGTTGAATGAAGTTAACCCTGATACCGGGGAAGCACTCGATTACCAAACCTTTTCTGAGCAACTCGAAGAAAAAATCCGCGATAAATATCAAACCGATAAGGTAAAAATTCATATCACCGGTTTTGCGAAAATTATTGGTGACTTGATCGAAGGCGCTATGCAAGTCGGCTTATTTTTCTTGCTTGCTTTAGTTATTACGCTGGTGATGTTATTTGCCTACAGTCGCTGTTGGCGGAGTTCTTTCACGGTACTCGGCTGTTCAATTATCGCGGTCATTTGGCAGCTAGGTATTATCAAACTTATCGGTAGCGGCATTAACCCGTACTCGATGTTAGTGCCATTCTTAGTATTTGCCATTGGCGTAAGTCATGGCGTGCAGATCATCAATGCGATGAGCGCCAACCGCGTCGATGGACATGATCGTACCAAGGCAGCACGTCTGGCATTTCGTGCGCTCTACATCGCAGGTTTAACCGCACTAGTGTCTGATGCGATTGGCTTCACCACCTTGATGGTTATTGATATCGCCGTTATTCAGGAACTTGCCATTGCCGCAAGTATTGGTGTGGCTGTGGTGGTGCTGACCAATCTTGGGCTGTTACCGATCATCATGTCGTACGGTGGTATTTCAGAACGAGGTCGTGCCTACAGCGAAAAGGTTCGTCATGAAAGCCATCCGATTCTGACCTTCTTTGAACGGTTTTCTGAGCCAAAGTGGGCGTACAGTGCACTGGTCGTTGCCTTGGTTGGACTCTCATGGGGTTTAATTCAAGGGCAAAATATGAAAATCGGTGACCTTGACGCTGGGGCGCCAGAGCTGCGGCCGGATAGCCGTTATAACCTTGATAATCAGTTCATTGTCGACAACTACAGCTCGAGCACTGACATCTTTGTTGTCATGGCAGCTACTGAGCCCTCACAGTGTATTGCTTACGATAATTTAGAGGTTATGGACCGCTTTAGCTGGCATATGGAAAATACGCCAGGCGTGCAAGATGTGAAGTCTGTGGTTTATGTCGCCAAAATGGGCGGTTATGCTTTGAATGAGGGTAACTTGAAGTGGTTCAGCTTGAATCGCAATCAATACGTACTCAATGCGAATACGGGCCGTACACCGCCAGGTTTGATCAACCCTGATTGTTCAATGGCGCCGATCATTATTTATTTGAATGATCACAAAGCCGAAACGCTCAAAACAGTTGTTAATGCAGTAGATACCTTTAATGCTGAGTACCAGCAAGAAGGCCTTGAGCTGCTGATGGCAGCGGGTAATTCCGGGATTGAAGCTGCCACAAACTCGGTCATCGAGACTGCGCAGTACAAAATGCTGCTGTGGGTTTATGGCGTAGTCATCGTGTTAGTGTTCATCACCTTCCGTAGTTTGCGTACGGTGGCATGTATTGTGTTGCCACTAGCCTTAACTACGATCATGAGTCAGGGCTTAATGGCGACGCTTGGTATTGGTGTTAAAGTCGCGACCTTACCTGTGATTGCACTGGGCGTCGGTATCGGTGTGGATTATGGTATCTATATTTACGCGAAGATCAAAGAAGGACTCGAGCGCGGTATGCATTTGAACGAATGCTATAAGTACGCTCTCGATAGCACCGGTAAAGCTGTTGGCTTCACCGGTCTTACGCTGGCAATTGGTGTGGCGACATGGATTTTCTCGCCGATTAAATTCCAAGCCGATATGGGGATTTTGCTGACCTTCATGTTCTTGTGGAATATGTTGGGAGCGCTGATCTTAATCCCAGCTCTAGCGCGTCTATTTGCGCGCTTTGGCAAGCGTATTCATTAAGGTATACACGACCTAATGACTAGGTGCCGACCTTAGCTGCATCAGCTAGGATAAAGTCGGCACCGACATCTGCGATAACCATTGTTGGTGCGTTGGTATTGCCACTAATTACGCTTGGCATAATCGACGCATCAATAACACGTAAACCTTCCACTCCACGTACGCGTAATTTCGCATCGACGACTGCATCCTTATCATTGCCCATACGACAGGTTGAAGTCGGGTGGTAGATCAAGCCGCAGTGCCGATAGATCCGCTCAAGCAATTCTTCTTCGCTAGTGGTTTTCCCGGGGAGTACCTCACCACCGTTATGCGCAGCCATTGCTGGCTGGTCCATGATCTCGCGGATTTGCTGTACGCCCGAGAGCAGTGCACGACGGTCTTCTTGATTGTGTAAGAAATCATAGGTAAAGCCCGGCGCCGTACGCACATCTTTGCTGTGCAAATAGAGCCGCCCACGCGCTTCGGGTCTTAACACGCAGACATGGCAGGCAAAACCGTGACGAAATGCGGCGGTCAGGTCATAGCCACTATCATCGAAGCGGGTCGGCACCAGATGCAGTTGCAAATCAGGCGTGTCTACGTTGTCACGACTACGGATAAAACCACCGACTTCGGCAGGTGGGTGGGCGAGGGCACCATCGCGCGTGCGCCAATATTTTAAGGTTTGTCCAGCAAGCTTACTTAAGCCGATCGGGCCCAAGCTCAAACTGTCCTTTTGGGCATTGCGATAATGTACGAGCACATCGACATGCTCTTGCAAGTTGGCGCCAACGGCCGGCCGTTCAACCACCGCTACAAGACCGTGGCGGCGCAATTCTTCTGGGCAGCCAATGCCGGATAACATAAGGAGCTGCGGAGAATGGAAAGCGCCCGCACTTAGGATAACTTCACGTTCTGCCTTTAAGTGTTCGTGCTGATTGCCTTTGCGGATGAGCACGCCATCAGTGCGTTGTCCTTTGAAGGTGACGCGTTCGACTTGAGCATTGGTAAATACGGTTAAATTCGGCCGTTCGAGAGCAGGTTCTAAAAACGCGCGCCGCGTACCAAATCGCTCACCTTTATAAATGGTAAATTGAAAAGCGCCAACGCCATATAAATCTGCGCCATTGAAGTCACGGTTGTGGGGAATACCAGCTTGCACCGCTGCGTCGATAAAGCGCTTTGATACCTCATAAAAGGGTTCAACATCGCTCACATGTAGCGGCCCTTGGTCACCATGAAAAGCATCAGCGCCGCGTTCATTCTGTTCAAGCCGCTTAAAGCGTTCAAGAATTTGGGGCCAAGCCCAGTCGGCACTACTCACACTGGCCCAGTACTCATAGTCGCTAGGTGCTCCACGGGTATAAATCATGGCATTAATAGCACTACTGCCGCCAAGACCTTTGCCACGCGGGGTGTAAAGTCCCTTGCCGCCCCGCAGATGCTGGTCCTCGCTACGGAGCATCCAGTTTAAGCGTTTGTTATGCATCATGGCAGCAACACCACCTGGCATGGTGACAAAAGGCGACTTGCCACTGCCTCCGGCTTCTAAAAGGGCAACTTGATAAGCACCACAGCGCGACAAGCGCTCAGCGAGGACGCAACCTGCGCTGCCGCCGCCAACAATAACGAAGTCAAAAGTGGTGCTCGTCATGTTTATAAACTCTGAACGTAACGATAGAGATCTTTCAGCAAAGCCTGTTTACGTTGGTCGTTGCTGGTCGCTTCGGCACATTGTTCGAGCTCGAATAAGAATGCTTCAGCTGACAATGCTTTTGGTAACGGTTCATGCAAGCGCTGCTGACAGAATGTCCGCCAGCGTTGCAATTCTTGATCTGTCAAAGTAGCTGGATAATTTCGCGCTCGGTAGCGGAATAACATCTCGGGCAGACGGTCGTCGCTGAAGTTAAGCTGCAGCGCTGCAAGTTGCTCTGGTGCGGTATCGCGAATTATTGCCATGGTTGAGCGATCTTGATCGCTAAAGAAGGCGCCACTATAGAGCTGTAACTCGGGGTCTTTAGCTACCGAGTCGTCGTTTTGGCTGTCACTCTGATAACGTACGCTTTGGATTAAACGTTCGCGTAGTTCCGGTTGCGAGGCTAACCAATTTGCGCGTTCATGCATTTCCGCCATGGGTAGCTGCCACCGCTGTTGCACAGCGTCGGTTAAAACCTTTTGCGGCGCCAAGAATGGACAGCGATTGAGCATCAACTGTTGCGCGCCATATACGCCCCAGCCCTCAGCATGGCGTTGCTCCCGTTTGGCAAAACGCCGCTCTTGCAATTGTTCGAGGTTTAAATCGGCTAATTCTCGCGGGTCTTCTCGTAAATTCCAATAGACGATGGCGTTAGGGTTATCCTCTTGATAACCCAGTGGCATAATCAGCGATAGGCAACCGTTATCAGTACCGTAAAAGCCGGCAACATGCGCCAGTGGCGTGAAGTTTACCAGATCAATGAGGGGTTTTAGCGCTTGTTTACGCCGAATAGTGAAGGCGTAATCAAAGAGTTTTGATTGTGCTTTTTTAAGTAGTCTAGCGATAGCGATGGTGGCGTAAACGTCGGCCATGGCATCGTGAGCTTGACCATGGTCGATGCCATTGGCTTTGGTTAAATGTTCAAGGCGCATGCTGATCTGCCCCGCTTCGTTGGTTGGCCATTCAATGCCATCGGGGCGCAAGGCATAGCAGGCGCGGACCACGTCAATCAGATCCCAGCGCGAGTTATTGTTTTGCCAAGTGTGGGCGTAAGGATCGATAAAATTGCGGTAGAACAGGTGCCGCGTCACTTCATCATCAAAACTTACCGAGTTATAGCCGATAATGGTGGTGTTTGGCGTACTAAACTCCGCCGCAATCTTGCCCGCGAAGGTGGTCTCGTTCATGCCTTGGGTAAGTGGATGTTGCGGCGTAATGCCAGTGATCAACACTGCTTGTGGGTGCGGCAAAAAGTCAGGAGTAGGTTGACTGTAGATTGTCAAAGGCCGACCACTGGGCTCAAGGTCCAGATTAGTACGCAGCCCGGCAAATTGTGCAGGGCGATCCACTTGAGGATTGGCGCCCCATGTTTCGTAGTCGTGCCAGTAGAAAGTTTCTTGTGTCATATCAGGATGATTACGGCATTAAATGGTTTGTAAGCAGACTACCTGAATGCGCTCATTGCCGCAATTACTGCGCTTAGTGTCCATGGCAAAGCTGGCGGGCTGCGGTTAAGCGTGGCAGGATAGTAAAGACATTGTTAGACCTAATTAGGACAAAAAGAATGAGAACTTTATCTGTGTTGTTGCAATCCCTCGTGTTAACTGCTGGCATGAGCACGGCGGCCTTGGCGACTGAAGATGCGCCATTCTCTATCGCTATTCACGGTGGTGCGGGCACCATTACGCGAGCTGATCTTAGCGCCGAGCAAGAAGCCGCATATCAAGCAAAGCTCACGGAAGCATTGAATGCTGGTCATGCGATTTTGGCCGACGGTGGCACGAGTATGGACGCAGTTGTTGCGGCCATACAAATTATGGAAGAATCGCCATTGTTCAACTCTGGACGTGGGGCAGTGTATACCTTCGAGGGTGAGCATGAATTAGATGCTTCAATCATGAACGGTGCAACGTTAGAAGCGGGTGCTGTAGCCGGTGTCAAAACCGTAAAAAGCCCAATCGCTCTAGCCCGCGCTGTGATGGAAAATTCTGTTCATGTGATGCTGAGCGGCGAAGGCGCCGAGCAGTTCGCACAAGAACAGGGCTTAGAACAAGTCGATAATAGTTATTTCAATACCGAACGTCGTTATGAGCAACTCGAACGAGCGCGCGAGAAGCTCGGTGTAGCGAATAAACAAGCCTATTTGGCATTGGACGACAAATATAAGATGGGAACCGTCGGTGCGGTTGCGCTTGATCAACATGGCAATGTGGCAGCGGCAACGTCAACCGGCGGCATGACGGCAAAGCGTTATGGTCGGATTGGTGACTCACCTATTATTGGCGCCGGAACATGGGCCGATAACGCCAGTTGTGCCGTGTCGGCAACCGGCCATGGCGAGTTTTTCATTCGTTACCACGTCGCTGCTGATATTTGTAGTCGCGTAAAGTATTTGGACCAGTCGATCGAAAAAGCGGGCGATACTGTTATTCACGATGTACTGCTACCGGCAGGTGGCACCGGCGGGGTTATCATTGTTGATGCTGAGGGTAATGTTCATATGCCATTTAACACTGAGGGTATGTATCGTGCGAGTCGCATCGGCAATGGCGATATTAACGTTGCGATTTACAAAGATTGACTATACTTATCCTTAGGTTTCTCAAGATCTTGAGGTAGGTATTATGCATTCCATGAAAGTCGAAGATTTTATGCGTCGTCGGCCGGTGGTGTTTACCGAGGATTTACCTATTGAGGTAGCGGTGGAGCGACTGTTGCAGTCGCACCAGCGTGGCGGACCAGTGGTTGACGCTAAACGTAAAGTCATTGGTTTTTTGTCCGAGCAAGATTGTCTTGCGGCCATGTTGCGTGATACCTATCACAAAGAAATTTCAGCGAATGTTGGTGACTGTATGTACTGCGGCGAAGTCCTCAGTGTTTTCGCTGACGATTCAATAACTGATATTGCCCAACGTATGGATGCGAAGAAACCTAAGGTGTATCCAGTGCTTGATGACGCCACCAAACAATTGGTTGGCGTGATCACCCGCACGGATGTTTTAGGAGCGATCGACCAATACTTTCAAGATTCCTACCGGCGCCGTTAACAAGCGGCGCACACGCTGGTAAACTAGGCACTTCTGAGTAGTAACTTCTTCAACAAGTCAGGGTCACGCGTGCACGCAAGCATACCTTTTCCTAGCGATTTACCGGTCGTACAAGCAAAAGCAGAAATTCAGCAAGCCATTCGTGATCACCAAGTGGTGATTATTGCCGGCGAGACCGGATCTGGGAAAACCACACAGCTCCCCAAAATGTTATTAGAAATGGGCTATGGACGTGCGGAAGAGGGTACGCTGATCGGTCACACCCAGCCGCGGCGATTAGCCGCACGCAGTGTGGCGCAACGTATAGCCGACGAATTACAAACGCCGTTGGGCGAGACGGTTGGCTATAAAGTTCGTTTTCAAGACCAAACCGCAGCGACAACAGCAATAAAGTTGGTAACCGACGGTATGTTGCTTGCGGAGTTGCAAAATGACCGTTTACTAAAGCAATACGATGCGTTGATCATTGATGAAGCACATGAGCGTAGCCTCAATATCGATTTTCTGTTGGGAGTTGTGTCCAAGCTGTTGCCGCAACGTCCAGATCTTAAGCTAATTATCACTTCGGCAACCATCGAAACCGAGCGTTTTGCCAAACATTTTGGTAATGCACCGATCATATCCGTCAGTGGTAGAACGTATCCTGTTGAACTACGTTATCGCCCCCTCGAGGGCGACGATGACAGTGGTGACGTTGTGCAAGGCGTTTGCGATGCCGCACTTGAACTCTATCGCGAGAGCAGTGGTGATATTTTGGTGTTTGCTTCCGGCGAACGTGAGATCCGTGATTTTGCCGAAGCTTTGGCTGAACTGGATTTGCCCAACACAGAACTTGTGCCGCTTTTTGCGCGCCTCTCATCGGCCGAACAAAACCGTGTTTTTCAGAGCCATAGCATGCGACGAATCGTCATCGCGACCAATGTCGCGGAAACCTCATTGACGGTGCCGGGAATTCGCTATGTCATCGATCCCGGTACGGCACGTATAAGCCGTTACAGTTATCGTACCAAAGTACAACGCTTGCCGATTGAGAAGATCTCGCAAGCTAGCGCCAACCAACGTATGGGCCGTTGCGGCCGAGTGGCTCCGGGGATCTGTATTCGTCTGTACAGTGAGGACGATTTTTTACAACGGCCAGAATATACCGAACCCGAAATTTTACGAACAAACTTGGCAGCGGTTATTTTGCAAATGACCTCTGCGCGATTGGGTGACATTCGTAAATTCCCATTTATTGACCGGCCTGATGAGCGTTTTGTCAAAGACGGTATGAACTTACTGCAAGAACTGCATGCGCTCAAAAGCGGTGGTCGACGGAACAAGCGCGGTGTTTCCCAAGGGCCGCAATTAACGGCATTAGGTCGCCAATTGGCTCAATTACCGATTGACCCGCGGTTGGGACGGATGGTGCTTGCGGCTCGTGAGTTTGGTTGCATTCGTGAAGTGATGGTGGTGACTGCGGCACTGAGTATTCAAGATCCTCGTGAACGGCCCCAAACGGCGAAACAAAAGGCTGACGAGCTGCGTCAACGCTTTCACGATAAAGACTCCGACTTTATGAGCTACTTAAAGCTTTGGGATTACCTACGTGAAAGACAACGCGAATTGTCAAAATCGCAATTTCGTAAGCAATTAAAAACAGAATTTATTCACTTTCTACGGGTTCGTGAATGGCAAGATGTTTACAGTCAAATTCGCCAAACTGTGCGCGGTTTAGGGTTTAGCATTAATGAGGAAGCGGCGAGTTATGAAGCAATACATCGCGCACTCTTGACGGGGTTGTTATCCCACCTTGGTAATAAACAAGAAGGGCACGAGTTTTTAGGTGCTCGCAACCGCAAGTTTTTTGTATTTCCTGGCTCTGGTTTATTTAAAAAGCCACCGAAGTGGTTGATGGCTGCTGAGTTGGTCGAAACCAGTCGTCTGTTTGCTCGCGTTAATGCGCGTATTGAGCCCGAGTGGGTAGAGCCAGCGGCGCAACATTTGGTCAAACGTAACTACTTTGAACCTCACTTTGCCAAGAAATCCGGCTCGGTGATAGCCGAGGAGCAAGTCACGCTCTATGGTCTGATTATTGTTCCGCGTCGTCGCGTTCAGTATGGCCCGGTCAACCCCATTGAAGCGCGCGAAATCTTCATCCGTGAGGCGCTGGTGAACGCACAATTACGCCGACAATTACCGTTTGTGCAGCACAACCAGCAGCTGATTGAGGAAATTCGTGAGCTTGAGGATAAATCACGGCGGCGGGATATTTTGATCGATGATGAGGCGTTGTTCCAAGCTTATGATTCGCACATTCCAGCTGGTATCTATAATGAGCAATTACTTGCTGGTTGGTGGCATAAAACAGTAAAAGACCAGCCGCGGCTGCTGTACTTCGAGCGCGATGACTTGATGACGCAAAGTGCTGATCACATAACCGAGTTGGATTACCCGGATACATGGCAGCAAGGCGACTTTAGCTTACCGCTAAGTTACCACTTTGAACCCAATGATCCACAAGACGGTGTTGCGGTGCACATACCGCTTACGTTGGTGAACCAAATTAATCCAGAAGGCTTTGATTGGCTTGTTCCAGCATTGCGCGAATCGTTAGTGGTTGCATGGATTAAATCGTTAGCGAAACCTTTACGTCGACATTTCGTTCCGGCTCCCAATTATGCGCAAGCATTTTTACAGGACACCGGCGCAAAAGAAGTGTTTGAACGGCCTTTGCTTGTTGCGCTAAGCGCCAAACTGCGTCGGATGTCGGGAGTAACGATACCTGAGGATGCATGGGATTCGAGCCAAATTCCTGATTATTTACGTATGCGTTTCGTTATCGAGGACGAAAAGGGAAAACCAGTTGCCGACGGTCGTGACCTTGTGGCATTGCAACAACAATTGCAAGGGCGCGTGCAGCATGCGCTGCGTCAAGCGGTAGCAGAACAGCCAGAGGCGCAAGTAGCGACAGATTGGACGTTCGGCGCTTTACCTACCGTCAGGGAGCGTCAGCAGCGCGGCTATGCAGTGAAAGCCTACCCAGCGCTTGAAGTTGTTGACGAAGGCGTACGTGAAACCTTATTCGATAAACCGGAACAAGCGGCGGCAGCCCATCACCAGGCATTGCGTAAACTGTTACAACTGCAGCTCCCTTCGCCCATGCGCTATCTGCAACAGAATTTGTCAAATAGAGCCAAGTTAGCCATGTACTATAACCCGTGGGGGAAAGTTGATGCGTTGATAGAAGATTGCATTCAAGCGGCTCTCGACGAGCTTCTTAGCGCTAATGAGATACGTGATGAGCGGGGCTTTCGTCGTTTGGTTGAGCAAGCGCGTGGTGAGCTGAATGAACGCGTAACCGCAATTGCCGAACAAGTCGAGCCATGTCTGTTGCTATCACAGAAGATTCGCAAGCAACTTAAAGGTTCAGTGCCGTTAGATCAAATCCAAGCACATGGCGATATCAAGGCACAACTTGAACAGCTGGTGTATCCGGGGTTTGTGAGTGCGGCTGGAGCGCAACGCTTACCGGATATTGAACGGTATCTGAAAGCTATTGAACGTCGACTAGAAAAGCTTCCCGTGGATCCAAATCGCGATCGATTACATACCTTAACGCTGGAAAAACTAGAGCAGGGTTATAATGAACTGCTTGGCAAGTGGCCTAAAAGCTTGCCGCTAAGTGAAGAACTAAAAGAGATCCGTTGGATGCTAGAGGAGTTGCGGGTAAGCTTTTTTGCGCAGCAATTGGGAACCCGCTATCCGATTTCAGAAAAGCGGGTTCAGCAAGCTTTAAGCAGCGTAAAGCCCTAAGTTTTCACGTGCGAAAGCTTCAAATTCTGTACAACCGCCAATGTGCTGCTCATCGATAAAGATTTGCGGCACGGTTTGCACAGGCGCCCCTACGGTTTTCTCTAAATCCGCTTTAGTGATGCCTTCGTCATGCATGTCGATGTAGCGGAACTCAAAATCATCACGATCTTCGGTGAGTTTTTCGGCAATCTGTTTTGCACGAACACAGAAAGGACAGCCAGGGCGGCCAAAAATAACTGTAAACATTGGAACTCCCACATTTCAATCAAGTGTATAGCGTAATATGTGCGCTATTTTGCCTTAAATTGGCGTTCGGCGCTAATGATCTGTATCTATCGAACCAATCGTTTTAGTCGATTAGTGATCTATGTCTAAATCGGAAGCAGGAATGCAACAACAGGCTAAGCAGTCGCCTGGGCGTACGATCGCAAGGGGCTCATTAATATATTCAATGTCACCACTATTTACTTTAGTTCGACATGCGCCACAGAACCCATCGCGACAATGAAAACGTGTTTCGATACCGGCGGCTTCCATAGCTTCCAAAAGAGAGCCTGCTGATGGATCAACGGTCAGCTCGTGCTGACCGTTGACGCGAACTTTGAAAGTTTTGCTCATTAGCGTTACAGCTCAAAGTCTCCTAGGTCAGAAGCACTGACTGAACTATCGATCTGACCCACGAGGTAAGAGGTTATTTCGGCTTCTTGTGGAGCAACCTGAACGTTATCAGAAACCAAATACTTGTTCATCCATGGTAAAGGGTTACTACGTTGTTTGAACGGGGCATCAAAGCCGATAGCTTCCATTCGCATGTTGGCAATGTATTCGACGTACTGACAAAGAATGTCCTCGTTTAGACCTATCATTGAGCCATGGCGGAACAAATAGTGAGCCCATTCTTTTTCTTGTTCGACAGCCTTCATGAAAATAGCCAAAGCCTCTTCGCGTAATTCCTCAGCGATTTCCTTCATTTCAGGGTCGTCTTTGCCATACTGCCAAAGATTGAGGATATTTTGGGTTGAGACAAGGTGTAAGTTTTCATCGCGCGCGATGAGGCGAATTATTTTTGAGTTTCCTTCCATAAGGTCGCGCTCTGCAAACGCAAAGGTGCACGCAAAACTCACATAAAAACGAATAGCTTCCAGAGCGTTAACTGAGTTGATGCACAAGAACAATTTCTTCTTAAGTTCGCGCATCGTCACGTTGTGAACTTCGCCATTGACTTCAACTTCACCTTCACCGTGGGTTTGCCACAACTGCGTATAGAAAATGAGGTCGTCGTAATATTTAGAGATATCATTTGCACGTTTCTGAATCTCTTCGTTAATGACAATGTCTTCGAAGACTTGGCTCGGATCGGTAAACAAATTACGTAAAATGTGTGTGTACGATCGTGAGTGGATCGTTTCAAAAAATGACCAGGTTTCAATCCAAGTTTCGAGCTCTGGAATTGAAACGATGGGCAGAAGAGCGATGTTCGGGCTACGGCCTTGTACCGAATCCAATAGCGTTTGATACTTTAGATTCGAGATAAAAATATGCTTTTCGCTATCGGTAAGTCCCTGAAAGTCGACGCGGTCACGGCTCACATCGACTTCTTCAGGTCGCCAGAAAAAGCTGATTTGTTTTTCGATGAGCTTTTCAAAAACACTGTGTTTTTGTTGATCATAGCGCGCCACATTGACCGAGTTTCCGAAGAACATCGGCTCCTGTAACGGGTTGATCTGATTTTTATTAAACGTTGAATAACTCATGCTGTTAGCGCCTTATTGTTAGATTTTACATGCGCCGCCGGCACAATCGTCATCTTCTTCAGTGACGGCCACGGTCGCTTGTTGGTTCTCTTCTTCACGCTGTTTAGCATCGACCTTATCGCGTAAGTCGACTTGGTTGTCAGATGCGCCATCACGAGTGTTGTGGTAATACAGCGTTTTTACCCCAAGTTTGTAGGCATAGAGCAAATCTTGTAGCAATTGCTTCATCGAAACCTTGCCGCCTTCAAACTTGCTCGGATCGTAATTGGTATTTGCAGATATTGTTTGGTCAACGAATTTCTGCATGATTCCGACAAGCTCTAAATAGCCTTTATTGTTCGGAATGGTCCAGAGCAATTCATAAGCATCTTTAAGGTTTTCGTAATCCGGTACGACTTGTTTGGTCACGCCGTCTTTCGATGCTTTAATACTGATATGCCCACGCGGTGGTTCAATGCCGTTGGTTGCATTCGAAATTTGCGATGAAGTTTCTGACGGCATTAATGCTGACAGGGTAGAGTTGCGCATACCGTACTTTTTAACGTCTTCACGTAACTGATCCCAATCGAGCTGATAAGGTTCGTTACACACCGCATCAAGATCTTTTTTATAGGTGTCGATCGGCATAATGCCTTGCGCATAGGTCGTTTCATTAAACTTAGGACAAGCTCCGAGTTCCTTCGCTAAGTTCATTGAAGCTTTCATTAAGTAGTACTGAATCGCCTCGAACGTTTGGTGCACAAGTCCGTTGGCTGAGCCGTCTGAGTAGCGAACGCCATGTTTTGCCAGATAATAGGCGAAATTGATGACCCCAATACCTAGCGTACGACGGCCCATCGTGGCATTGCGTGCTGCTGGGACTGGGTACTCTTGGTAGTCAAGTAGACTATCGAGCGCCCGAACTGCGAGTTCAGCCATTTCTTCCAAATCACCGAGTGAATTGATCGCACCAAGGTTAAAAGCTGATAGCGTACACAAGGCGATTTCGCCTTCTTCGTCATTAACATGGGCAAGTGGTTTGGTGGGTAGTGCGATCTCCAAACACAGGTTACTTTGTCGAATTGGCGCTACTTTAGGGTCAAACGGGCTGTGGGTGTTGCAGTGGTCAACATTCTGTAAATAGATACGCCCAGTACTTGCACGTTCTTGCATAAACAAGCTGAAGAGCTCGATCGCTTTAATACGTTTTTTACGAATCGACTCATCGTTTTCATATTGCAAGTACAAACGTTCAAATTCGCTTTGATCGGCAAAGAAAGCGTCGTACAGACCTGGACAATCCGACGGACTAAATAATGTGATGTAATCGTCTTTAACCAAACGTTGATACATCAGGCGGTTAAACTGCACGCCGTAATCGAGGTGGCGCACACGGTTTTCTTCAACACCGCGGTTGTTTTTCAGTACCAACAAGCTTTCGACTTCTAAATGCCAAAGCGGGTAGAAGAGGGTGGCTGCACCGCCACGAACGCCGCCTTGGGAGCAGCTCTTAACCGCTGTTTGGAAGTACTTGTAGAACGGAATACAACCAGTATGGAACGCCTCACCACCCCGAATAGGGCTACCTAAAGCGCGGATGCGTCCGGCATTGATACCGATGCCTGCACGTTGCGAAACATACTTCACGATTGCGCTAGCTGTTGCGTTTATTGAGTCTAAACTGTCGCCCGCTTCAATAAGCACGCACGAGCTGAATTGCCGTGTTGGGGTACGCACTCCAGACATGATGGGGGTCGGCAATGATATTTTGAACAGCGATGTGGCGTCATAGAAACGCTTAACGTAATCGAGTCGCGTGTCGCGCGGGTAATTAGCGAAGAGGCACGCTGCGACGAGCACATATAAAAACTGCGCGCTTTCAAAGATCTCGCCAGTGACACGGTTTTGTACTAAATATTTACCTTCAAGCTGTTTTACCGCCGCGTACGAGAAGTTGAGGTCACGCGAGTGGTCGATAAAACCGTTCATTTGCTCGAATTCTTCAGCAGTGTAATCGTCGAGTAAATGTTTATCATAGCGCCCACTAGCAACCATCTCTTTGACGTGTTCATAAAGGTGCGGTGGTTCGAATTCGCCGTAAGCCAGCTTGCGCAGATGGAAAATGGCTAAGCGAGCAGCTAAATACTGGTAATCCGGTGCATCTTCAGAGATAAGGTCAGCGGCGGCCTTGATGATGGTCTCATGAATATCTTCAGTTTTGATGCCATCGTAAAACTGAATACGAGACTTAATTTCAACTTCTGAAACCGAGACATTGTCGAGGCCTTCAGCAGCCCAACTAATCACACGATGGATTTTATCGAGGTCAAGCGGTTCACGTTCACCACTGCGTTTGGTAACAAAAAGTTCTTGATTCATGCGGCGCACCCACCAATTTATCGTTATGTTTCTTTGTTGGCACCACAAGATATGGGTATGGAATAGGCATTCCGTGTGAAAAATACACAATATCTTGGGTTGGATAGATGCTATGTATGCTAGCACTTATCGTAAGGGGATCAAGCGAGATTTTGTTAAATCTGGGTGGTGAAACGCCGCTTTTTTCTGTGTAATTATCGCAAGGTCTTGTGTCTCAAGACTTTCACCAAAAGCAAGACCTTAAAAACTTTTATAAATAACTTTTTGCTCTTACAAATATAATGCTAATAGAACAAAGCTCTAAGCTAGTGGATTCAACGGCTACACAAGATATGGTGGTTCATCTGTAGCCGAAGTCTAAATATGGTGTTTTACTGATGCCTTGTGCACTTAGTCCGTAACCGGCATGCGAAGTGCGACAATGTAATTTACGTCAACGTTGCTGGCGTCCAAATAAAAGCCGCGCCATGGCAGATAATGCATCCCAGTAATGGCTAGTGCTTTTGCACCCACCGCATCCGTCATGCGCAGCAATTCGGCGGGCTGAATAAATTTGGCATGTTCATGCGTGCCTTTGGGAACCCAACGTAAAATATGTTCAGCGGCCACAATACCGAGCAACCATGACTTGAAGTTTCGATTAAGCGTCGAAAACACGAGTGTCCCGCCAGGTTTAACTGACTTGGCTGCGGCGTGAACTATGCTTTCGGGGTTAGGAACATGTTCGAGCATTTCAAGGCAGGTAACGACATCGAAGCTGCCAGCATGTTGTGCGGCGAATTGTTCAGCAGCTATACACTGATAATCAATTGTTAACTGACTCTCAAGGGCATGTAATCGTGCCACCTGAAGTGATTGTTCGGCAAGATCAATGCCAGTGACCTCTGCACCGGCCCGCGCTAAAGCTTCAGTCACCAAACCACCACCGCAGCCGATATCAAGTACTCGCTTGCCGAACACGCCGTCACAATGCTGTTGGATAAAATCAACACGTAAAGGATTGATAAGGTGTAGCGGCTTAAATTCGCCTTCAGGGTCCCACCAGCGTGAGGCGAGAGCACTGAATTTTTCAATTTCTTTCAAATCAACGTTATCGGATTGCGCCATAGTACTTCTGCTTCGTGAAAAAACTCGGTACAGTGTACTC
The DNA here is from genome assembly GCF_024752025.1 of Pseudidiomarina sp. CB1. GTDB lineage: Bacteria > Pseudomonadota > Gammaproteobacteria > Enterobacterales > Alteromonadaceae > Pseudidiomarina. Next base: position 459,386 of record NZ_JANTPU010000001.1, read on the forward strand.
AAGCTAGCGACGCAAAAAAAGCACAACTCAAAATGCGTCGGAAAAAAGGATGCGAGGGCGCAGCGCTAAGGGTACAATGATGCGCCTAAGACAATTATAAGAAAGACAGATCGTTTAGGGATATAACTATGAGTGATCTCGCCAGAGAAGTCGTTCCGGTCAATATTGAAGATGAACTTAAAAGTTCTTACCTCGACTATGCCATGAGTGTCATCGTCGGCCGGGCCTTGCCAGATGTGCGTGATGGTTTGAAACCTGTGCACCGCCGCGTCTTGTTCGCGATGAATGAGTTACGCAATGACTACAATAAACCTTATAAAAAGTCTGCCCGTATCGTTGGTGACGTTATTGGTAAATATCACCCGCATGGTGATAGTGCCGTTTACGACACTATTGTTCGTATGGCGCAACCGTTTTCCTTGCGTTACATGTTGGTTGATGGCCAAGGTAACTTCGGTTCGGTAGATGGTGACTCTGCTGCTGCTATGCGTTATACGGAAATTCGGATGGCGAAAATTGCCGGCGAATTACTCTCCGATCTTGACAAGGAAACCGTTGACTTTGTGCCTAACTACGATGGCACAGAACAAATTCCAGACGTACTACCTACGCGTGTGCCAAACCTTTTGGTGAACGGTTCTTCAGGTATTGCGGTCGGTATGGCTACCAATATTCCACCACACAACTTGAGTGAAGTTATCGATGGCTGCTTGGCCATGATTGATAACAACGACATCACTGTTGATGAGCTGATGGAATACATCCCGGGGCCTGACTTCCCGACGGCGGCAACCATTTCCGGTCGTGCTGGCATTGTCGAAGCATACAAAACCGGTCGCGGCCGCATTCACCTGCGAGCCAAAGCTGAAATTGAAACAGACGCCAATGGCCGCGAAGCGATCATCGTTAATGAAATCCCATATCAGGTAAATAAAGCGAAGCTTATCGAGAAAATCGCTGAACTGGTCAAGGAAAAGCGCTTAGAGGGCATCAGCGGTTTACGCGATGAGTCTGACAAAGACGGCATGCGTATTGTGATTGAACTCAAACGTGGTGAAGTCGGTGAAGTTATTCTGAATCACCTGTATGCCAATACCCAAATGCAAGTGGTGTTTGGTATCAACATGGTTGCGCTCGATAAAAACCAGCCACGTTTGTTTAACCTGCGTGACATGTTGGATTGCTTTATTCTGCACCGTCGTGAAGTGGTGACTCGCCGTTCAGTTTACGAATTAAGAAAAGCCCGTGAACGTGCGCACATTCTTGAAGGCCTTGCCATTGCGCTCGCTAATATTGACGAAGTGATTGAGTTGATTCGTCGCTCGCAAACTGCGGCAGAAGCAAAAGCTGGATTGATTGGTCGCTCATGGATCTTGGGCGATGTGGCAAACATGTTGGAACGAGCTGGCGTTGACGCAGCACGTCCGGATCATCTCGATCCACAATTTGGTATTCGTGACGGTCAATACTTCCTCACTGAAGAACAAGCACAAGCGATTCTTGATTTGCGCTTACACAAGCTCACCGGCCTTGAGCACGAGAAGATCCTTGATGAATATAAAGGTCTATTACAACAAATCGAAGAATTGCTGCATATCTTGAATAGTTCTGAGCGTTTGATGGAAGTCATCCGTGAAGAACTCGAGAAGATCAAAGCCGAATACGGCGATGCTCGTCGTACAGAAATTACCGCGGCTGCACATGATATCTCGATGGAAGATTTGATTAACGAAGAAGATGTTGTGGTGACCTTGTCACACCATGGTTACGTGAAGTACCAACCGTTAACTGAATATGAAGCGCAGCGGCGCGGCGGTAAAGGTAAGTCTGCGACTAAAATGAAAGATGAAGACTTTATCGAGCGCTTATGGGTGGCCAATACCCACGACACGATTTTGTGCTTCTCGACCCGTGGCCGTATTTATTGGATGAAGGTTTACCAGTTACCGTTAGCAACGCGTACTTCGCGCGGCCGGCCAATTGTAAACCTGCTGCCGCTTGAAGCAGATGAACGCATCACAGCGATTCTGCCGACTCGCGATTATCCTGAAGATAAGTTTATCCTTATGGCAACCCGTAATGGTACGGTGAAGAAAACCCCAATGGTTGATTATTCACGTCCTCGCACTGGTGGCATCATCGCCCTGAATCTAAACGACGGTGACGAGCTCATCGGCGTGAATATGACCTCTGCAGGCGACGAAGTGATGTTGTTCTCAGACGCCGGTAAAGTGGTGCGTTTCAGTGAAGATCAGGTACGTTCTATGGGGCGTACCGCAACAGGTGTTCGTGGTATTCGTTTAGAAGAAGGCCAACGCGTCGTTTCACTTATCGTGCCACGGCAGATTGAAGATGAAGTACCAACCATTCTTACGGTCACTGAAAATGGCTACGGTAAACGTACGCCAATTACAGATTACCCAGCGAAGAGCCGCGCCACCAAAGGTGTCGTTTCTATTAAAGTAAGCGAACGGAACGGAGCTGTGGTAGGCGCGATGGAAGTCGTCGATACCAACCAAATCATGCTCATCAGCAACAAAGGAACCTTGGTACGTACCCGTGTCAATGAGGTTTCAATTGTTGGCCGTAACACCCAAGGCGTGCGCTTGATACGTACTGGTGGTGACGAAAAAGTAGTCGGTATGCAACGCATTGATGACATCGACGAAGATGAAGTCCTCGACGGAGAAGCTCTTGATGGCGACGTTGCCGATGCTTCTGATGTCGACGACACCCAAGACGAAAAGAACTCTGAGGAGTAAGAAAAGCGTTATGTCAGCCCCGTTTAATTTCTCTGCTGGACCCGCGATGCTGCCAAAAACAGTATTGCAAAAAGCTAAGGAAGAACTTACCAGTTGGCGGGGCTCAGGGGTCTCCGTCATGGAGGTAAGTCATCGCGATCCAGCGTTTATGCAGATGGCATATAAAGCAGAACAAGACTTACGTGATTTAATGGAAATTCCCGATAATTATCAGGTCTTGTTTATGCATGGTGGTGGTCGTGGGCAATTTACCGCGGTTGCGCAGAACCTAGCCGGCCCGAATGATACTGTCGATTATCTTAACGGTGGTATTTGGTCGGATTTCGCCATTCGTGAGGCTCGTAAATACGTTGCGAAGGTAAACATTATTGGAAGTGCTATCGAAACGGAGCAGGGCTTAGCTTACCCGCCCCAATCTGAATGGCAACTTAGTGATGACGCAGCTTATGTGCATTATTGCCCGAATGAGACGATTGGTGGTTTAGCACTGCACACGATCCCTGAGGTTTCGGCGCCACTTGTCGTGGACATGTCATCGGCTATTTTATCGGAGCCGTTGGCAGTCAAGAAATTTGGTGTGATTTATGCTGGTGCACAAAAAAATATTGGACCGTCGGGCTTCTCGATCGCCATTGTTCGCGATGACTTGCTTGGTCGAGCGCAGGGCACCACGTCGACGATCATGGATTATACCGTACAAGCTAAAGAGCGCTCGATGTACAACACGCCAAACACTTGGGCATGGTATCTTTCGGGACTTGTGTTTGAGTGGATAAAAGAGTTAGGCGGTGTGACCGCGATGGCTGAGCGCAATAACCGCAAAGCCAAGTTGCTCTACGATTATATAGATAACTCAGCATTCTACTCGAACCCCATTCACCCCGATTTTCGTTCGAAAATGAACGTTCCATTTTTGCTCGCCGACGCGCAACTCGATGGCGAGTTCCTGCGGCTGGCTGAAAGTGAAGGCTTGGTTGGATTGAAAGGACACCGCTGGGTAGGTGGTATGCGTGCAAGCATATACAATGCAATGCCGCTCGAAGGCGTTGAAGCTTTAGTCAGTTTTATGCGAGATTTTGAGCAGAAACACACGTAACCGCGACTTTTAATCATTGATACAGAACTTAAACAAGAACAACGCTATGAACACTTTTGATGCGAAACAACTTGCCAATGTTGGCGTACGAAATCTGCAGCCTTATCAAGCAGGTAAACCGATTGAAGAACTAGAGCGAGAGCTCGGTATCAGCGACATTGTGAAGCTTGCGTCGAACGAAAACCCGCTCGGTTTAAGTTCCAAAGTTCGTGCGGCCTTGCAAGAAACGCTTTCGGGGTTGGCGCGATACCCAGATGCCAACGGCTTTTACCTAAAAGCTAAATTAGCGAAGAAGTTTGGCATTTCGGCAAACCAAATCACCTTGGGGAATGGCTCAAATGATTGTTTAGAGCTGGTTGCTCGAACCTTTGTGAATGATAGCCATGAAGTTATTTTTTCCCAGCATTCGTTTGTTGTCTATCCGTTGGTCACTCAAGCTATTGGTGCTAAGGGCGTTGCTGTTCCGGCCTCAAACTATGGGCATGACTTAGATGCTATGCTCGCCGCCGTTAACGAAAAAACGCGCATGATTTTCATTGCGAACCCGAATAACCCAACTGGAACCTTCTTAACTGCCGACGCTCTTGCAAGCTTTCTAGCGAAAGTGCCAAATAACGTTCTGGTTGTTCTAGACGAAGCTTATTATGAGTACGTTCCTGAGGCTGAACGGGCACCGTCATTTGAGTGGCTTAAGCAGTATCCAAATTTACTCGTCAGTCGCACGTTTTCTAAAGCTTATGGCCTCGCTGGCCTACGAGCAGGCTATATGGTTTCGCATCCCGAAGTGGCCGATCTAATGAATCGTGCCCGCCAGCCATTTAATATGAACAGTTTGAGCCTGCGTGCCGCTGAAGTAGCGCTTGATGATGAGGATTATTTGCAACAGTCAGTGGCAGTGAATGCCGCTGGTATGGAGCAATTAGTCGCTTTTTGTGAGAAGCATAACTTATCGTATATTCCATCCCACGGTAACTTCTTGACCATCGAAGTAGGCTCAAATGCTGCTGAGCTCTACCAGCAGTTGCTCCGTGCGGGGGTCATTGTTCGACCTGTTGCTGGCTATGAGTTACCGCATCACTTGCGCGTGAGCATCGGTTTACCGGAAGAGAATGAAGCTTTTATTCGCGCTATGGAGCAACTGCTTTAACGTGGAAACGCTGCAATTAAAGGGTCTTAACAGCTGCTCAGGCATCGTCGACCTGCCTGGCTCCAAGAGTATTGCCAATCGTGCGTTGCTGATGGCTGCACTGTGCGAGCAAGGGCGAGTTACCGAGCTAAGCCACATGTTGCGTAGTGATGATACTGAACGAATGCTTGAAGCCCTGCGCGCACTTGGGGTCGTCATTGAAGAAGTAACGGCAACCACTTTGCGTGTGCACGGTTGTGCTGGAGATTGGCCAAGTACGCCGCAGCAGCTCTATTTGGGTAATGCTGGCACCGCTATGAGGCCGTTGACCGCCGTATTAGCAGCGACGGCAACGCGACCCATCGTGTTGACCGGCGATGCTCGAATGCAAGAACGCCCCATAGCAGATCTTACCCAAGCACTATTACAAGGTGGAGCCGATATTAGGTTTCTGCAAAAGCAAGGCTATCCGCCATTGGCAATTCACCGCAAAATGCACGGCGGCCGATTGCAGGTCAATGGTAGTGCTTCAAGCCAATACATTTCAGCGTTATTGATGGCGCTTCCGCTGCTTACGCAAGATAGTGAGTTAGAGTTGGTTGGCACGGTTGTGTCTTGGCCTTACATAGAGCTAACGCTGGCGATGCTGAAAAGTTTTGGCATCAAAATTCATCGGCCCGAACGACAGCGTTTTGTGATTGCCGGTGGCCAACGCTACCAATCACCTGAACACTATTGGATCGAAGGCGATGCCAGTGCAGCAAGTTATTGGTTAGCTGCGGGCGTACTTGGTGGCGGGCCTTTGACGATTCAGGGGATTGGCCGTAAAAGCATTCAAGGTGACATCGCTTTCGTCGACTATTTACGTGAAATGGGTGGCAACATCGAGCTGCATGACGAATCTGCTGTGGTCTCCGGGGGGCGTTTACGAGGGTTCGATGCGGACTTGAACGCGATCCCAGATGCCGCGATGACGTTTGCCACGCTTGCGTTGTTTGCGGAAGGCGAAACTTGTATTCGCAATATTGCGAATTGGCGTATTAAAGAAACCGATCGACTGCATGCGATGGCGACCGAGCTACGCAAGTGTGGAGCGCAGGTCGAAGAGGGCGCAGATTTCATCCGTATTCAACCGCCAACAGCGTTACGTCATGCCCAAATCGCTACTTACGATGATCACCGCATGGCAATGTGTTTTTCGTTGCTAGGCTTTAGTACCTCGGGCGTGACTATTGAAGACCCTTCCTGTTGCGCTAAAACGTATCCCAACTACTTCGCAGAATTTGAACGTTTATGCAGTTGAAATGAGACGTTTCCGCAAACTGTCATTAACTATTCTGTAAAGCTTCATCTAATTGAGATGCAATTTTCTGGCAAATCCGTATAATTGCGGCGCTTTTAGTTGCTAGAGGATGCTATGACCGATTCGATTCCCGTGATTACCATTGATGGTCCCGGTGGGGCTGGTAAGGGTACAGTCAGCCGCATTTTAGCGGAGAACCTTGGCTGGCACTTGCTGGATAGCGGAGCTATCTACCGAGTCCTAGCGCTTGCCGCTTTGCACCATGACTTTGCCCCGGAAGATGAAGAAAGCCTTGTTGCACTCGCCAGTAATCTAGATGTGAAATTTGAAGTAGAGAGCGATGAAGCGCTCACCCATATCATTCTCGAAGGCGAAGATGTGACGATGGCTATTCGTACTGAAGCGGTTGGTAATATGGCCTCGAAAATCGCGGCATTACCGCGCGTCCGTGAAGCTTTATTGCGCCGTCAGAGGGCCTTTAAGGAACTGCCAGGGCTGATTGCAGATGGCAGAGATATGGGCACAGTTGTGTTTCCAAGTGCTGCCGCAAAAGTTTTTCTTACCGCCAGTGCCGAAGAACGCGCCCAACGCCGCTACAAACAATTGCTCGAGAAAGGTTTTACTGCTAAAATCGACCAATTAATCGCCGAAATCAGAGAACGTGATGAACGCGATGCGAATCGTTCGGTAGCGCCGATGAAAGCGGCCGATGATGCGCTTTATGTAGATTCAACAGATTTGAGCATCGATGAAGTGGTGGATCAAATCTTACGCTTTGCCCATGGCAAGCTAAGAAATACTGAGAAGGCAAGCTCATAACCTTGCCAACTTAGGGGTCTGTAGCACGGAAGCCAACAGATTGATTTTAACAACCCCATCTCACCGGATTGTTTGATGGATGTACTTAACTGAAGTAAGTTAACTCATATGACCGAAAATTTTGCACAACTGTTTGAAGAAAGCCTCAAAGAGGTAGAAACCCGCCCAGGTTCAATCGTTAAAGGTACTGTCGTTGCTATCAACCGTGACGTTGTATTGGTTGACGCAGGCCTGAAATCTGAAAGTGCTATCCCAGTCGAGCAATTCCGTAACGCTGACGGCGAAGTTGAAATCAACATCGGCGATCAAGTTGACGTTGCGTTAGATGCTGTAGAAGACGGTTTCGGCGAAACTATTTTGTCACGCGAGAAAGCGAAGCGTCACGAAGCATGGTTGCAGCTGGAAAAAGCCTACGAAGACCAAGAAACTGTTACCGGTATCATTAGCGGTAAAGTGAAGGGTGGTTTCACAGTTGATTTAGGTGGTGTACGTGCGTTCTTGCCAGGTTCATTGGTAGACGTTCGTCCAGTTCGCGAAACTGCGCACCTAGAAAACAAAGATTTAGAATTCAAAGTGATCAAGCTTGACCAGAAGCGCAACAACGTTGTTGTTTCACGTCGTGCTGTTATCGAAACTGAAAACAGTGCCGAGCGCGAAGAGTTGCTTGAAAGCTTGCAAGAAGGCCAAGAAGTTAAGGGTATCGTTAAGAACCTTACTGACTACGGTGCGTTCGTTGATTTGGGCGGCGTCGATGGCTTGTTGCACATCACTGATATGGCTTGGAAACGCGTTAAGCACCCGAGCGAAGTGGTTAATGTTGGTGACGAAATCAACGTTAAAGTACTTAAGTTTGACCGTGAGCGCACGCGCGTATCACTTGGCCTGAAGCAATTGGGCGAAGATCCATGGTCAGATATCGCTGCACGCTACCCAGAAGGTCACCGTCTGCAAGGTCGTGTAACCAACTTAACTGACTACGGCTGCTTCGTAGAAATCGAAGAAGGCGTTGAAGGTTTGGTACACGTATCTGAAATGGACTGGACCAACAAGAACGTTCACCCATCTAAAGTTGTTAATTTGGATGACGTTGTTGAAGTTATGGTTCTTGAAATCGACGAAGAACGTCGCCGTATTTCACTTGGCCTGAAACAATGTAAGCCTAATCCTTGGGAAGAGTTCGCGAAGAACTTCAACAAAGGCGAGAAAGTCAGCGGTAAGATCAAGTCAATCACTGACTTCGGTATCTTCATCGGTCTTGACGGCGGCATCGACGGCCTTGTTCACTTGTCAGATCTAAGTTGGAACACTGCAGCTGAAGAAGCTGTGCGTGAGTTCAAGAAAGGCGACGAAGTGACAGCAGTAGTCTTACAAGTTGACGCAGAGCGTGAGCGTATCTCTCTAGGTATCAAGCAATTAGAAGAAGATCCGTTCAACAATTATCTGGCGGCCAACAAAAAAGGTGCTATTGTTACTGGTAAGGTCATCGAAGTTGATGCCAAGGGCGCTAAAGTTGAATTAGCCGAAAGCGTTGAAGGTTACGTCCGCGTAGCTGATATCTCACGTGATCGCGTTGAAGATGCAACAACTGAGTTGAAAGTTGGTGACGAAGTTGAAGCACGCTTCATGGGCGTTGATCGTAAGAATCGCACTTTGAGCTTGTCTATCAAAGCGAAAGACGAAGCTGAAGAGAAAGAAGCTCTTGAGTCAGTGAACAAGCAACAAGACGAAGGCGACTTCACTAACGCAATGGCTGAAGCTTTCAAAGCAGCGAAAAGCGACGACTAAGAAAGCTAAAGTGCTCGGCATTGACGCATAACAGAGGAGCTTAAGATGACAAAATCGGAACTGATTCAACAGTTAACGGCATTGTATCCAGAGCTTTCTCCGCGTCAGGTAGAAGATGCGGTGAAAGAGCTTATCGAACAAATGGCCCAACAGCTTGCTGGTGGGGATCGGATTGAGATCCGAGGTTTTGGTAGTTTTTCACTGCATTACCGAGCGCCGCGTACAGGTCGTAACCCGAAGACTGGTGAAAAAGTTGAGCTTGATGGCAAGTACGTGCCACATTTTAAGCCCGGCAAAGAGCTACGTGAACGCGTAGATAACATCAGTTAGACGGACGTTAATTTCGCGTCGAGTTCAGCAAAACGGCATGCTATAGTTAGGCATGCCGTTTTTTTATGAGTTGCGCTCACACTAAGCACTAGGACTTGTAATGCTGCGATTTATATTCATTGGTCTTCCCTTACTTATTTTGTTTTTGTTAGCTGTCGCCTTCGGTGCGCTCAACAAACAAGCTATTACGTTTAATTTCATTATTGGTGAGACGAGCTTGCCGGTTTCCGTTTTAACTGGGTTGTTTATCGGTTTGGGCTTTCTACTCGGCTTGGCAGCCATGGCCACAAAACAAGTGGCTTTGCGCACTGAAAACCGTAAACTCCGCAAACAAATAACTCAGCGCGAGAGCTCGAATGCTTGAGTTGTTGTTCTTGCTTTTGCCGGTTGCAGCCGCCTATGGGTGGTTTATGGGGCGCAACAGCGTTCGTAATGAAGACCGGCGCGAGCAAGAAGAGTTCTCTAGGCAGTATGTAACCGGTCTTAATTTACTCTTGTCGGATCAACCCGATAAAGCGGTTGACTTGTTCATTCAGTTACTTGATGTCGATACCGATACACTTGAGACTCACTGGACATTGGGGAAGCTATTCCGCCGCCGTGGTGAAGTCGATCGTGCTATCAAAATCCATCAAAACCTAACCTCACGGCCGACAATTAGTGAACGCCAGCGACGCTTAGCTATGTTTGAGCTAGGTTTAGATTATCTTGCTGCGGGTATTTTTGATCGCGCTGAAGAAATGCTTGTGGCGATGCAAAACGACAAGGAGTTTGCTGAACCTTGTCAACGTTACTTGTTAGAACTGTACGAATCGACGCACGAGTGGGATAAAGCCATCAAAGTCGCGCTAAAGCTTGCGCGCCATGATGCTAGTGCCGAACCGCTCGTTGCGCAGCTTTATTGCGAGCTAGCGAGCCTTCAAGATGACCCAGAATATAGCGAAAAGTATTATCAAAAGGCTCGAAAACATGAACCTGACAATGTGCGTGCCGCATTAGCCTTGGGGCGGATGTGGTACGAGCAGGGCGCGCACAGTAAAGCACAAAAGATTTTAACGGGTATCTTGGACGCTGATCCAGCATTTATTTCTGAAGCGTTACCTATTTTACAAGCTTGTTTTGAAAGCCAGAATGACGAAGCGGGCTTTATTCAGTTCTTACATAAGTGTGTAAGTGAAGCGAATTCGACAACTGCCGCGATGTTACTGTCTGAGGCTATTGCTAGAACCAGTTCGATTGAAGAGGCGGAACAGTTTATGCAGTCGGCCTTGCTGCGCAACCCGACCATGAAAGGCTTCCACCAATTGATGGACTTTCACATCCGTGCCGCCGACGTAGGGCGTGCGCGTGACAGTTTACAGATGCTACAGCGACTCGTGCAGCATCAACTTCAGCAGCGACCGAAGTATCGCTGTCGGCATTGTGGATTTGCTGGTAGCACTTTGTACTGGCATTGCCCCTCATGCAGAGTTTGGGGGGAAATTAAACCTATTACTGGATTAGATGGAGATTAAATGACCGCTCAGCCGTTTATTTTCGTGGCGCTAGATTATCCAACAGCTGATGATGCATGGCCGCTCGTGAACCAACTTAACCCTGAAGAATGTGGCCTTAAAGTAGGCAAAGAACTCTTTACTGTTGCAGGACCTGACTTCGTTCGTGAGCTTGTTGGGCGCGGTTTTAAAGTGTTTTTAGACCTCAAATTTCACGATATCCCCAACACTGTTGCGAAGGCAGTACAAGCGGCTGCCGAACTCGGTGTTTATATGGTAAATGTCCATGCATCTGGCGGCGAGCGCATGCTTGAAGCGGCGCGAGAAGCGCTGGCGAAGGTAACGCAGCCACCGTTGTTGATTGCAGTCACCGTGTTAACAAGTATGACAGAAGACGACTTAAAGAGCGTTGGCGTAACCGCAACCGTTGCGGACCATGTTAAGCGTTTAGCTTTGCTCGCGAAAGCAAATGGTCTTGATGGCGTTGTTTGTTCTGCGCAGGAAGCTGCAATGCTGCAAGCAACGTGTGGACATGATTTTGTGCTCGTAACACCGGGGATTCGGCCAAAGGGCAGTGAGCAGGGGGATCAACGGCGGGTGATGACACCGACGGAAGCCGCGGCTCAAGGTATTCAGTATTTGGTGATTGGCAGACCTATCACCCAAGCTACGGATCCGGCAATGGCACTCAAACAAATACTGACTTCTCTGACAGCGGAATCCGCTCGCTAGATTCGCATCTGAATAGGCGCTCCACTAAGCTTCTGGTACTGCGTTGTGCAGTTAGTTTTATGCAATCATTTACCAGGAGCTTAGTTATGTTACGGAAAACGTTTTTTACCGCATTTTTTACCGCTATAGTGCTTGTTGCCGTAAGCGCAACAAGTGCCGCGGCGACGCCTTTACTTACCACCGTAAAACCTACCCAACCGATGCAAGCTGTGCAACAACAGCTAGTTAAGGTCAATATTAATATTGCCTCAGCAGCGGAGCTGGCAATGTCGTTAACTGGCGTTGGTCAGCGCCGTGCGGAAGCGATTATAGCCCTAAGAGAACAGCTTGGCGGGTTTACCGATGCAAACCAGCTCATGCAGGTGAAGGGGATCGGCCCACGCTTGATCGAACTTAATAAAGAGCGGATCGAGCTTTAGTCACTGCCCAGTCGGGCAAGTTTAGCAAGACGTCGGTTGTGTAGCCACCAGGCAAGGATGCCCAAAAGGATACCAAGGCCATGTAGCAGCCAAATTTGCTGAACTTGCCCAGCTGCCAAAAAACTTTGCCAAAAGCCAATGAATTCGGCGAACCATTTTGTGACCAAGATAACTAATGCTGCGAACATAAGTTTGCGCTGGTTGCTCGATTGTGACGCGTGTAACTCGAGTAACAAGCCGATGGTAAGTAGGCCATGATTAACAATAGATAACCCGACGAAATGATCCTCAAAACCAGTGATGGTTAGCGTTAGAGAACTGCCAATAGCTATAATAATCAGTGCATTAAGGAATGTGCGAACAGTAAAGTAGCGTGCAAATAGTACTGTAATAAAGAAGAATGCTAAGGCATTGAGCAACCAATGTAATTCAGTAAGATGTAAAAAGTGTGCGGTTAGTAAACGCCAAGGTTCCTGCCAGACTCGCTGCGCAGCAAAATCGAATTCTGCGAGTAACGACGGGTATTCAAATTGAAAGTAGTACGCCCAAGCCGATGTGACCACAAGCAGTAGGCTACAAATAATTACTTGAATGCGATCAGACATAGGTCGTAGTTGTACCTTTCGACATTGTGATAAGAGTTTAAGCCCTTTATGATAGAAGCGTGCTTTCCCCCTGTAAACTGTTATCAACCGCAAAGGAAGGATTATGAAACCTAAGATGTTAGCGGTCTTGCTGTTCACCTCAGCATTTGCGCTTAGTGCTTGTAATGATCTAAGTCAGGAACAAGCCCAGCGTGATAAGCGTGAACCCGAAGCCGCAACAGGTGTTATCGCAAAAGAAGCGGTATTGAGTACTGACTTTATGGTTGCCGCAGCGACGCCGCAAGCTGCCGCCGCCGGGCGTGAAATATTGGCTCAAGGCGGGAGCGCAATTGATGCTGCGATTGCGGTTCAAGCAATGCTAACGCTAACGGAGCCGCAGTCGTCAGGTATCGGCGGTGGCGCATTTATCCTGTATTGGGATAATCAAACGAAGCAACTCTATACCATTGATGCTAGGGAAAAAGCCCCAGCTAGTGCAGGTCCAGACTTATTCTTGAATGCGCAGGGTGAACCCCCTGAAGATTTTTGGAATGCGGTGATTGGCGGGCGCTCAGTAGGTACTCCAGGTGTGTTGAAGGGGCTCGAATTAGCGCATCAACGCTGGGGGAAGACCGCGTGGTCGAGTCTTTTCAGTAGTACGATTAAAGCCGCGGAAGAGGGCTTTACGGTTTCACCACGTCTTGAGCGTTTGTTGGCAATGGAACTGAATCCGGGCTTACCAAAGATGGCTTCAGCGGCCGCGTATTTTTATCCTGACGGTGAGCCCTTACGTGCCGGAACCGTAAAACAGAATCCGGAACTTGCGTGGGCTTTGCAATTAGTTGCTGAACAAGGTACCGATGCGTTCTATCGCGGGCCAATTGCGGAAAAAATTGTTGCGGCAGTCAACTCGAGTGAAGTATCACCAGGGTTGCTAACCTTAACGGACTTGGCAAATTACGAAGCGATTGTGCGTGAGCCAGTTTGCAATGGTTACCGCGTCTATACGGTCTGCGGGATGGGTCCACCAAGTTCCGGTGGTTTAACAGTCCTGCAAATCTTGGGGATTTTAGAAAACTTTCCAGTGGCAAACTGGCAACCCGATAGCGTAGATTTTGCACATCATTTTACCCAAGCGTCACGTTTAGCATTTGCCGATCGCAACCGCTATATTGCCGATAGTGACTTTGTTGAAGTACCCAAGAGTCACATGCTACAAAAAAGCTATCTTGCTGAACGAGCACGGCGAATTGGTAACCGAGATTTGCGTAAAGCCGTACCGGGAGAATTTAAAGCGTTAGCGTTAGCTGACGATATGTCACCGGAATTTCCCAACACAAGTCACATTTCGATTGTCGATAAGCAAGGTAACGCGGTATCAATGACAACGAGTATTGAAATGGGATTTGGCTCGGCAGTCATGGCTAGTGGTTTCTTGTTAAACAACCAATTGACTGACTTCTCGCTGCGCCCCAGCGTTAACGGTCAATTGATTGCGAATCGAGTGCAGGGGAGTAAACGTCCTCGTAGCTCGATGTCACCGACAATGGTATTCGATGCAGAGGGTGATGATCTTATCCATGTCGTAGGCTCACCAGGTGGTGCGCGAATTATTAATTATGTCGCACAAACCTTAGTTGGTTTACTTGATTGGCAGCTTGATATGCAAGCGGCAATAGACTTGCCACATGTTACCAATCTTAATAATTATACGGCGTTAGAGAAAGGCACACCGATGGCCGATTTGCAACGAAAGCTAAACAGCAAAGGGCATGAGGCGCGCGTTACCGACCTCAATAGTGGCCTCCACGGCATCACTATTTTACCGAACGGACGCCTGCTTGGTGGTGCCGACCCACGCCGTGAAGGTGTTGCTTTGGGTGCCAAAGATTAATCACGTTTTACGTCTGGAATATAATCCGCATAGCCCTCAGTGGCCATGTCTTCAAGTGGGATGAAGCGCATGGCTGCTGAGTTCATACAGTAACGTAAGCCCGTAGGAGCGGGGCCATCCTCGAACACGTGCCCTAAATGGGAGTCAGCGTAACGACTGCGTACTTCGATGCGCGTCATAAACCACGAACGATCTTTTTTGGTGACGATAAAATCTTCATCGATGGGCTTGGTAAAACTTGGCCATCCGGTGCCTGATTCGAATTTGTCAGCTGATGAGAACAACGGTTCACCACTCACAATATCCACGTAGATCCCGTCACGCTGCTCATCCCAATAAGTGTTATCGAAGGCTCGTTCGGTCTTACCTTGTTGCGAAACTGCAAATTGTAATGGCGTGAGTTGCTCTTTCAAGGTGGCGTCGTTAGGTTTTGAAAAGTTATCAAAATTCATGCTAGACCTCTTTTTAGACGGCGCTTCAGGTTCGTTTTTAAAGCTTGTGTAGTCGATCTCGTAAGCCTCACCCCAAACTTTCTCGGTGAACTGAAAGCGCCCCGAGTTATTCGTATAAACCCAGTACCGAACAGGGTTTTTACGATAATAATCTTGATGATAGGCTTCCGCTTCATAAAAGGTTTTCAACGGCTCGATAGGGATAACGACGGGGTCTTCGTAGAGACGCATTGCCTCAAGCTGCAAACGTTCGCGTCGAGCAATTCGTTGCTGTTGCTCATTATGATAAAAAATAGCAGGGCGATATTGCTTGCCGCGGTCGACAAATTGACCCTCCAAGTCTGTTGGGTCCATCATTCGCCAGAACGCTTGGATGAGGCCAGTATAGGAGACCACCGCTGGGTCATAAAAGACTTGTACGGCTTCGGTGTGGCCAGTTTGACCGCTAGCTACCTGTTCATATGTCGGCGCAACTTCTTCGCCGCCAGCGTAACCAGAGACAGCTTCGCGTACGCCAGGCACTTCTTCGAAAGCTTTTTCAACACACCAAAAACAGCCGCCGGCAAAAGTTGCGACGCGCTCTTCAGCGACTACGGGTGGAGACACAAGAAACAAGGCTAAACTAGTAAGCCCCAGAAACACCGCACTAAAAGATTTGCTTCCCATACTACCTCCACCCAGGAATTCTGTTAATTTGCCGCGAGCTGACTCCTTAGCTCTCGCATAAATGTAGCGATGCGATCAGCATTTTTACCGACGTCACTGCGACCGACTCTTGATTTACTACGTACATCAACGCGAACTTGATCAGCTTGTCTTTCGAGACGGATGACGACGTCATCTTTGAAGCCAAACCAAAAAGTTGTGTCTGTCGCTTCAATGCGGCCTTCGGCAAGGTCACTGGCGACCAGTTGCCAGCCAAGGTCGTTGACAACGGTTAAAGCGGCTTGAAAGGTACGGTCGTAGTCATTTTCAAGCGTTAAAGGTTGTATATTCGGGTAAGCTTGGCGCTGTTGATCTGCGGTTTCTTCGCCTGCGTAGTCAACCGGGTTAGGCGCCTCGGCGCGCAACGGCGCAATCGCAACAAACACTGGTGGATTCTCCAAATCGGTTGAGATATCGTGAATTGGAGGTACTGAACGTGCAGTCTGCAATTGCTGGTAAGGTAAGTAAAAACTTATAAAACCGATAATCGCGGCAACGGTGAGACCAGCTAACGGAAGGCCTCGTGGTCGCTGCCAGATAAGATAGATGATAATGAGTACTGTTGCGGCGACACCAATATAGGCCGCCCAGCGTAATAAAGTGAAGGCGACTCCTAACTCGACCCATTGCAAACGGTACAGTGGCCCAGAAATCAACAATAAAAAGCCGGATAGAACGCCGACGATAACTAACAGTGAACCTAGTTTACGAATCATAACATGCTCCAGTAATGATAATTTTAGGCTTACGCTCAAGACTATACTCTAGATCAGAAGCAAAGGAAGACCTAATCAGGTGAATCGAAGAAAGCCATTCGTGGCACTATTATGCGCCGTTTTTGCTGCACTAATGAACCTCAATGCGTCGGCGCAGGAATCGGTGACGCCTGCAGCACAGGATGAGGTTCAGCCGACCACCGTGCGTTTCTATGCATGGGCCGGTTCAGCCGAAGTTAACGCTTATATTCAGTGGGCGAGCCGAGAGTTGGCAGAATCTAACAGGATCAATTTACACCATGTCAAAGTAGCTGATATTAGCGAGGCCGTGGCCTTAGTCTTGGCAAATTCGGCAGGGGAGTCAGATGCTGTTGATTTACTCTGGATTAATGGCGAGAATTTTGCAGCACTCAAAAATGCGAACCGTTTAGTCGGCGGACTCGAAGCCAAGGTCCCTAATAGCCGACTGATTCGCAGTGATTTAGATTGGCACGTTGATTTTGGTACTGCGGTCGAAGGCTTCGAACTCCCTTGGGGAATAGCGCAGTTGCAATTGATTATGCACACAAAGCACGTAGCGCCCGAGCAAACCGTCGTTACACCACAGGCGTTACTTGAGTTGGCGAAAGGCTCCCCGGGGCGCTTCAGCTACCCGAAGCCGCCGTCATTTCATGGTACCAGTTGGTTGAAAGCTCTAGCGTTTCAACTTACTGATAACCCCGCAATCCTCACTCAACCCGCTGAACCGGCAATTATTGATGAAGTGCTTAGGCCATTGTGGGACTATCTTGACCGCTTACATCCTTATTTGTGGCATCAAGGTACGGAATTTCCGATCTCAGCAGGTCGTCAGCGGCAACTTTTTAATCAAGGTGTAGTAGATAATACTGTCACCTTTAACCCCAACGAGGTTCGGGCACTGCAATTACAGCGCAAGCTTGCTCCGGATGCGCGAAGCCTGAGTATTGGCGCACGTGCATTAACCAATTTTCATTATCTTGCGGTCCCTCGTGCGAGTCGACGTCAACACGGTGCGCTTGAGGTTATCAATTTCCTGCTGAGTCCTCGCGCTCAAGCGCGTAAAGCGGATCCTCAAGGGTGGGCGGATCCGAGCGTTATTCGTTTACCGCAACGCGACTTAGAGTCCCCTGATCCTTTGGTAGCAAGCCACCCAGAACCGCATGTTTCTTGGAACGCAGTTTTGGAGCAGCAATGGCTAGCGAGGTATCAACGGTGAGATTTAGCGGCTATGGCGTGGCGATATTGGTGGGACTGTTTCTGTTTCTTCCTTGGGTGGTAGGACTGAGCGGCATAAATGGGCTAGTTCCGTGGTTGACTGCTGAGGTTTGGGATTATCCGGGATTGTCTAGCGTGATAGGACAAAGTCTCACGGTTGGTTTCACCGCTACAACGGTAAGCACACTGCTAGCAAGTTTGATTATTTATGCTGAACAACGTCGGCCAAGTCGTTTATGGGCGTTAACCTTTACCGCTCCTCACCTTGCTTTTGCAGTTGCATTCTTATGGCTATTTACGCCCTTTGGTTGGATTGATCGCTTGTTACCGGGTTCTTGGTCATGGTTCGAACATCAGTCTTTGCCAACGTTGACCTTGTTGCTCATTAGTAAAGAAACACCATTTTTAGTCGTTTTAGGTCGGCAACAGCTACTGCAACTACCTTTTGAAAACTGGCTTTTACAGGCCCGTAGTCTTGGCGCTTCAAGCTGGCATAGTTGGTGGTTTGTGGTACTTCCTGCGTGGTTAAAGTCAATGCGCTTACTGATTATTGCGGTCGCAGTTTATAGCGTCGGTGTAGTGGATATTGCAAGCGTTGCCGGACCGATGAACCCGCCGCTGCTTGGTCCGCTACTGGTGAGTTGGCAGCAGCAGTTTGACGCGACAACCGTCAATCTAGCGGCCCAAGGGTTTTGGCTACTCATCGCATTAACTGTGGTCATGGTTGCGTGGGTGTATGTGCAAGAAACGCTCGTGCGAAAGGTATGTGGCCGTCAGTTACGTCGCCACCGTTCTCTACAAACACGCCGCAGAGCACAAGCCATACTCGGTGGTGTAGGTGTATTGCGGTGGCTAATGTTTATCGTGAGTATGGCAAGCGGCCTAACACTTTTTGCAATGAGCTTTGCTGAAGGTTGGTTTTACCCAGCTTTACTGCCGTCGGAGTGGTCCTTGCAAGGGGGGATTGCCGCGGTTGTAGGTTTAGCCCCGCAGCTGTTCGAAACTTTAGGTATCGCTTTGTTAACGGCAACCTTGGTTACCTTGGTACTGGTATGGATAAGGGAATGGCAGCGTGCGCAGAGCCGCGAAATTCCGGACCTCGTTTTCATTGCCGCACTCTTATTACCGCAAACGGCTTTAGTGCTCGCTTGGTTGCACGCTGATAGTGTGAGCTATGTAATTCGCAGCGAAACAGGTGCGTGGTGGGTGACCGTATACGCTCACTGTTGGTTTTCTTTTGCCTTTGCTTACCTAAGCTACGCACCGGCTGAGCGAGCCGAAACCCAAGATCATCTCACGGTTGGCCGCAGCTTAGGTTTTAGTTACTGGCGCAGTTGGTGGTATTTCAAACGCCCGCAACTCAATGGTGCGTTAGCGTATGCATTCCTCGTTAGCTTCTTGGTGAGTATTGCTCAGTATGTACCGACACTGTTAATGGGGCAGGGGTACGTGAGTACCTTGACGACCGAATTGGTAGTGCTCAGCTCTGGTGCTGAATGGCAAGCTCCGGCAGTGGCTGCCATGTTGCTTTGGCTGTTAGCTTTACTAGCTATCATCGTTTTAGGTAGCAGCATTAGACGGCTTCACTTTTCGCGCGACAAAAAGAGCAGGTGAACATGAATCAAGCTTCATCGACGAAAACTCGGGTTCTCATTAGTAGTTGTGTTTTGCGCTGGCAACAGGGACAGTTCATTCGCCTTCCTGAAATTAGCCTTGAACAAGGTGAAACGCTGGGCGTTATGGGGCCCAGTGGCTGTGGTAAATCAACTTGGTTGCGCTGGCTCCTTGGCGTACCACAACCCTATGTAACAATTTCAGGCACAATTACAATTGCTGGAAAAGTATTGAATTCATTGCCGATAGAGCAACGGAGCATTGGCCTTGTCATGCAAGAACAGGCGTTGTTTCCGCACTATTCTGTGGCAGAAAACTTAGCCTTTGCCCTGGCTCAGCAAAAAATGTCGTTGCGGGCGCAAAAAGCACTGATCAAGGAGCAATTGAACAGAATTGGCTTAACGAATTATGAAAGTCGTAAGCCTTATCAGCTCAGTGGCGGAGAAAGAGCGCGCATTGCGTTACTTCGAGCTGCGCTAGCCAAACCGCAATTAATTTTATTAGATGAGCCCTTTAATGGCTTAGACCAAGCTCGTCGCCAACAGGTATGTGAATGGACCTACGACTTTTTGCGAAGCCAAGGTATAGCCGCGATCATTGTTAGTCATGAGCAAAACGACCTCGTTGATGCTCAACAGCAGCTTATGTGGCCACAGTCACAAGTAGATGAGGAGTTGGTATGATTGACGCTGTACTTTATCGCCACTTGCAGCCGATCTTGAATAAAGCTGCCAAGCCCCTAGTTAAAATGGGATTCAATGCCGATCAAATGACGCTCTTTGGGTTTGTTATTGGATTGGGAGCTTTGCCAGCATTGGCCTACGCATATTATGAGCTGGCTTTACTCTGTATCCTGTTGAATCGCTTAAGCGACGGTCTTGATGGTGCGATGGCGCGCTTAACACGACGTACAGATGCGGGAGGTTACCTCGATAGTGTTTGTGATTTTATTTTTTATATGGCAATTCCGTTGGGCTTTTTGCTCGCTGCGCCGAGTGTTAATGGTGTGGCCGCGGGGTTTTTAATGCTGAGCTTTATGGGGACCGGATCCACGTTTCTGGCCTTCGCTGTGCTCGCAGGAAAGCATGGCATTGATAATCCAAATTACCCGAATAAATCGCTTCATTACATGGGTGGGTTAACAGAAGGGTTTGAAACCATTGTGGCTTTTTGTGTGTTTTGTTTATGGCCTAGCCAGTTTGTTTATACCGCCAGCATCTTTGCCGCTTTGTGTGGTTTTACTGCTTTGACGCGTTGTTATCTTGGCTATCAGACGTTGCGGCGGATCGACGCTTAGGTTGGCGAAAAGGCATCGCCAAGAGATAACTAAGCTTAGTGCTATCTTGGCCCGCCGGGTATTCCTTTAAGCCAATTTCAATACCGTCTGAGCCTTTTGCTGGTACGGCATTGTAAGTGCCAAATAAACGATCCCAGATAGACAGGTTAAAACTAAAATTGCTGTCGGTTTCACGAGGGATTTGACTATGATGTATACGGTGCATTTCTTGCGTGACAATAAGTGCGCGCACTGGACGCTCTAAACGCCGTGGTAAAGCAACATTACCGTGATTAAAGAGTGATGTCGCGTTTAAAATAATCTCAAAGACCAACACGGTCATAGGCGCAATGCCGAAGGTCACGACGACGCCTATTTTAATCAACATACTAAGTAGTATTTCGACAGGGTGAAAGCGCAAGCCAGTGGTGGTGTCGAAGTCTGTATCAGCATGATGCATGCGATGAACGCGCCAAAGAAGCGGAATTCGATGAAATAGCCGATGTTGCCAGTAAATAGCGCAATCTAAAATAAGAAAGCCGAGCACAGTGATGAGCCAAACCGGCAGGGAAGCCTGTTGTAACAAGCCAAATGAGGATTCCTGCGACCAAACTGCAGCGCCAATAGCACCAGCAGGGATGAGCAAGCGCAACGTCAGTGTATTCATCGCTACGATACCCAAGTTTGCAGGCCAGCGCTTGCGTGCGGGTAGGGTAGCTGAACGTTTAGGTTGCCAATACTCCCAAAGCAACATCAGCGCTAGAACGCCAACAAAACAACCCAGCCGCCACCCAAGCTCACTTGCCATGCGCCAAACTAACCCACTTGTTTCGGGGCGCTATTGGCGTAGGGCGGCCAACCTAGCGTTTGCCCAGCCAAAAGGTGCAGGTGAATATGATAAACCGATTGGCCACCGTCTTCGTTGCAGTTCATCACCACGCGATAGCCGTCTTTGGCAAAACCATGTTGCCGAGCGATTTTGCGCGCCACGACAAATAAATGGCCAACCAACTCACGATCGTCTTCAGCAATATCGTTAATGGTCGCAATTGGTTTTTTCGGAATGATCAGCAGGTGCACAGGGGCTTGTGGGTTAATATCCTTGAAGGCGAGCGCGATATCGTCTTCGTAGACGATCTCAGCATCGATTTCGCGACTGATGATCTTGTCAAAAATCGTTGTGTTACTCATAACTTACCTCATTTGACAGAGCTTAATTAAGCTCATACTAATCAACTCAGCCTCTGAGTACTAGCCCTTTCAAGTAGAGCGATTCAGGAAAATTAGTGCGAACTGGGTGATCAGCACCTTGGAACAGTCGTTCAATAATATGCAATGGGCGTTTGGCGTCTAATGCAGCATCGGCGACTACTTTCTGGAAGAGCTCATTACTCAATAACCCAGAGCACGAAAAAGTCATTAAAGTACCGCCCGGATTGAGTAGTTTACAGGCCATTCTATTGATGTCTTTATAGCCGCGACAGGCACTGTTTAAGTTGGCCTTGCTGTCGACAAATTTAGGCGGGTCCAACACGATAGTATCAAAACGTTCACCACGGTGATGAAAATCTCTTAGCGCTTGAAATACGTCTTGCTGTAGGTTACTTAAAGTCGCAAGGTCAAGTTGATTACGTTGGTGATTAGCGGTGGCTTGCGCTAACGCACTGGCGGAAACATCAAGATTAACCACTTCGCTCGCGCCGGCCTGAGCGGCAAATAAACCAAAACCACCACTGTAACTAAATGCGTTTAGCACCCGTTTATTATGGCTATATTTTTGTACGGCTAAGCGACTGTCACGCTGATCAAGGTAGTAACCGGTCTTGTGTCCTTGCACAATATCAATACCAAGCTCTAAACCGTTTTCATTGATCCAAATGAGATCGTCAGCCTTTGCTTTGGCGTGAGCAAAGAGCACGCCAGTGCGTTGTTCAAGGCCTTCTTTACTGCGCACGTCGACATCCGAACGTTCGTAAATATTACATTCAGGAAAGACAGTGCGCAGGGCTTCGACAATGCTGTCGCGCCAAAGCTCTGCACCGGCACTAAGGAGTTGGCAGACGAGCCAGTTATCGTATTTGTCGATGGTAATGCCGGGAAGCTCATCCGCTTCAGCGGCAACGACACGATAGGCGTTGCTGGTAATGGTCAGCCCGTCACGTAATTGCTTGGCCGCAGTAATACGCCGCAAGAAAAATTCTGCATCAATACTCTCTTGTTGTTGAAAACTCCACACGCGTACCCGTATTTGCGATTGGGGAGACCAGGCGCCATAACCAAGCCAGTCGCCCTCAGCACTGTGAATGCTTACGGTTTCACCACGTTGTGGCGTGCCTTTAACTTTTTCAATCGCACCACTAAACACCCATGGATGCAGGCGGCGTAGTGACTTACATTTTTGTGGCTTTAAATGTACCGTGGCGACCATCGTTTAACTTACTCGCATGCCTGGCTGAGCGCCATCGTGCGGATTCAAAATAAAGATATCCTTGCCGCCAGGACCTGCCGCAAGCACCATACCTTCGGACATACCAAAGCGCATTTTACGTGGTGCAAGGTTGGCGACCATCACCGTATGTTGCCCGATCAAACTCTCAGGGTCGTAGGCTGATTTTATGCCGGCGAATACTTGGCGCGTTTCACCGCCAAGATCGAGCGTCAATTTCAGTAGTTTGTCGGCACCTTCTACGTGTTCGGCGTTCGCAATGCGTGCGACACGAAGATCGACCTTGGCAAAATCATCAAAATTAATTTCTGCGGCGATAGGGTCTTTGCTCAGCTCGTCATTTGCAGTGCTGCTTGCTGCTGCCGGCTGATTGGCGGCATTAGCTTCTTTAGAGGCATCAATCATTTTAGTTACGTTATCCATATCAATACGTTGCAAGAGGGCCTTGAAAGGCGCTATGGCGTGTTCTTTCAATACCGAGCGATGGCTGTCCCAGTTGAAGTCTTCATTCAAGAAAGCTTGTACTCGCTGCGCCAGCTCTGGAACCACGGGCGTTAAATAAATCATCAGCAAGCGGAACAAGTTTATGCCAATGGAGCAAATTTCATGAACGCGTTCAGCGTTGGCTGGGTCTTTGATTAACTGCCATGGCTCTTCTTCGGCAATGTAAAAGTTGGCTTTATCCGCAAGCGCCATAATATCGCGCATCGCACGGGAAAACTCACGCTTTTCAAAGGCTTCAGCTATGCTGTCACCAGCTGCCTGAAATTCTTCGAGTAGCTTTGTTTCGGTTAAGTCGGCTTTTAACTTACCGTCGAACTTCTTCTGAATAAAGCCCGCGCAACGGCTAGCAATGTTGACCACCTTACCCACTAGATCGCTGTTTACCCGCTGTGCAAAGTCAGTCAGATTGAGGTCAAGGTCATCAATTCTGCTCGTCAGTTTAGCGGCAAAGTAATAGCGTAAATAATCTGGGTCAAGATGCTCCAAATAGGTACGCGCCATAATGAACGTGCCTTTTGACTTCGACATCTTGGTGCCGTTAACGGTGATGAAACCGTGTGCCCAAACATTAGTAGGTTGGCGGAAATTCGCCCCTTTAAGCATTGCTGGCCAGAACAGACTATGGAAATAAATAATATCTTTACCGATAAAATGGTAAACCTCAGCATCGCTTTCTGGTTGCCAGTAGCTGTCAAAATCCGCGTTGCCAGTCGTCGCGCAATAGTTCTTGAAACTACTCATGTAACCGATAGGTGCATCCAGCCAGACATAAAAATATTTGCCCGGGGCATCAGGGATTTCGAAACCAAAGTAGGGGGCGTCGCGACTAATGTCCCAACGCTGCAGGCCAGCTTCAAACCATTCGTTAAGTTTGTTTGCCATTTCTTCTTGCAGTGAGCCGGAGCGAGTCCAAGCCTTTAGCATGTCTTCGAAGGCAGGCAAGTCAAAGAAATAATGCTCTGATTCACGCAGCTCAGGCGTCGCACCAGAGACGGCTGAAGTAGGATTCTTAAGTTCGGTCGGTGCGTATGTGGCACCGCAAACATCGCAATTATCACCGTACTGGTCCGCTGCACCACATTTTGGGCATTCGCCTTTCACGAAACGGTCAGGTAAAAACATTTCTTTAGTTGGATCATACAACTGCGAAATGGTTTTGGTTTTGATGTGACCAGCGTCGCGTAAACGTGTGTAAATAAGCTCCGCAAGTTCTTGGTTCTCGGGACTATGGGTTGAGTAGTAGTGGTCGAAAGCGACATTAAAATCGCTAAAGTCGGCCTGATGCGCGCGATTCATATCGGCGATCATTTGTTCTGGCTCAATCCCCAATTGCTGAGCTTTCAACATGATCGGCGTACCATGCGCATCATCGGCACACATGTAGTGGCACTCATGGCCTCGCATCTTTTGAAAACGTACCCAAATATCGGCTTGGATATAACCAAGCATATGACCAATATGAATTGGCCCGTTGGCATAAGGAAGCGCATTGGTGACCAAAATCTTACGCGGTGTTGTTGTCATCGAATTCGTCCGTCTAACTACCCATTTGAAAGTTGTAAAAGTGTACCTGAAACAGTGCTGGCAATCCACCAACAGTCACCGTATCATGCGGCATAAACGCGTGTTTGGAGAAGTTATGTTCTGGAAGAAATCAGAGTCGCAAAAACCTGCGCCTGCTGATGCGCACTTTACCGACGAACAGCGTGCCAGACTGCGAGCATTTCGTCTGCCCAGCTGGCAACAGCCGGTACCTGATGATTGGTGGCTGAAAGAAGGTGACCGAATCATCTTGAATTTGCCTTTTGCTGCGCATGAACGGTTGCTGCAAGATCTCGCCAACGAAGATTGTTTTTCTGGGTACACGGTTAGTGTGCGATGTACAATTGAAAAACTGCAAAACTCACAACCTGACCTGCCGTTGGTATACGGAAACGTCATAGTCGTTTCATCCGGCAAGGGTGGCGTAGGAAAATCATCAGTAGCGGTACAGTTAGCGTTAGCATTGGCGGAAACCGGTGCGGTTGTTGGTATGCTGGACGCTGATGTTTACGGCCCTTCGTTGCCAACGATGCTGGGCGGTGCTGATGAAAAGCAAGCGATGTCACCGCAGAACAAACTTATTCCTCATCTACGCCATGGTGTTCACGTAAGTTCAATGGGGTATTTGGCGGACGCCAAAGAAGCTGCTATCTGGCGGGGACCTATGGCTAGTGCCGCGTTACAACAACTGTTTCGCGACAGTCAGTGGCCACGGCTCGATTACTTGGTTGTTGATATGCCGCCCGGCACCGGTGATATCCAGCTAACTCTCGCACAAAAAATGCCGATAACCGGTGCCGTAGTTGTTACCACTCCGCAAAATGTTGCTTTGGCGGATGCCGAAAAGGGCATTGCGATGTTTCGTAAGATGGGTATTCCATTAACCGGTTTGGTCGAAAACATGAGCTACTACCATTGTCCAAACTGTGGTTTCGAAGAAGCTATTTTCGGTCGCGATGGTGGCCAACGTGTTGCACAGAGCTACGACGTTCCGCTGCTAGCGCGCTTACCTCTGGCGAGTGCAGTGCGCGAGGCTTTGGATAACGGCGCACCGTTACTAGTGTCTGAGCCTGAACATGAATTAAATCAACCTATTAGAGCTATGGCTGCGGCTATAGCGGGTCAGCTTTATTTGCAGGAGAAAACAAAATGCGCCTAACGGATCGGCAAATTGTCAGCTACTTAGATGCACAAAGAATTGCCATCGAACCACGGCCCAAAGCAGAAGATATCAGTGGGGTCACTGTCGACATCCATCTGGGCAATGAGTTTCGCGTGTTGGAAGACCACGCCGCACCCTACATCGATATCAGCGGTCCGCGCGAAGCGATTGAAAGTGCGATTCACCAAATCATGAGTGACCCTATCGTGTTACAGCCGGAACAGGCGTTTTTTATCCACCCAGGTGAATTCGCCTTGGCGGTAACGCATGAGAGTGTGACCTTGCCAGCAGATATGGTGGGTTGGCTCGACGGGCGTTCGTCTCTGGCGCGGCTGGGATTGATGGTGCATGTAACGGCACATCGTATCGATCCAGGTTGGTCAGGACAAATTGTTTTGGAATTCTTTAATAGCGGTAAGCTACCTTTGGCATTGCGACCGCATATGAAGATAGGTGCACTGAGCTTTGAGTTGCTTGATGAGCCTTGTGCGCACCCTTACAGTAAACGTAAGGATGCGAAATACAAAGATCAACGTGGCGCTGTTGCTTCACGCATTAGCGCCGACGATAAGGATTAACGAAGCGGTCGTGCGTGCGATGCCCCGGCAAAGATTGCGTTGGCTAGGGTGATCGTTAATCCGTCGAGGTACGCACGATACGTAGGCTCTTGGGTGAAACTGATTACCATTCCACGTCCACGTGGCTGCCACATAAGATACGGTTTATGCGCCAATTGCTGCTTGTTTTCTGCCCAAAGGTAACCACTCGCCAATACCTCATCAGCTGACGCATAGGTAAGCAGGTTGCGACCTTTATTGATCGTTAAAGGACGAAAAATCTGATTTCCCACCGTGATGCTGTTCACGTTTTTTGGAACCCCGGCCGTAAGCCAGTGCTCTTGGTCAACGTTGAGCTTGGTAATAACACCAGAAGTCCAGTAAGGGTCGGTTGTTGCACCATTGATGTAGTCGTGCAAATGTTCAGTAGACTCTAATAGTAAACCATCGACGCGCGCTTCTTTGTGAACTTCAACTTGCGCGTCCTTGTTCGCACTTTCAAGCGCACTCGCTAGTAAGTCGTTCTGCACTGCCCAAGCTGAACTTGTGCCCATTGTGATAAGCACTCCACCACGCTCAACCCAGCCTTTCAGATTGTTGGCACCATCTTCGCCCAATGCGTCGGCGATGTTGCCATAACTCGCTGGTAGTAACAGCACTTGGTACTGGCTGAGGTCGGCACGACGCAATTGCGCGGCGCGAATCGCAGTGACTGGATAGCCCAACTGACGTTCAATCACAAAGCGTGTATGGCCTGCGTTTAAGCTACTAAATGGCTCATCCCATGCCATGGCGATACGCGGAGCGTGCACTTGCTGAACGTTATTGGAACCAAAGTTAGGTCCGTCAACAATCCAACTTGAGTCGACACCGCTAATTGTCGCGCCAGTTTCTGCAGCAAGTTCTGTCAGTTGCTCGACCAGGCTAGAGTCGTTGTCTGCACGCGTAAAGATTAACGAACCTGCAGGGTAACGTTCACCAGATTTAAGCGTAAAAGCGAGGTCACTCTGCTTAACGCTCAGGCCTTCGCGCAAGGCTGCAGCCAGCAAGCGGGCGCCATTCATATCACCCCATGTTGCTAAAAAGCCAACTTTCGCATCGGCATTTGTTAACTCTCCCGGTACGAGAGTGGCGCTGCTGGCGACTTGCAAGTCGGTACGCGGAGCGCGCTGACAGCGTTGTTGTGGCAAATTGAACATTAACGGTAAAGACCAAGCGGTGACGTCGTAGATTTGGTCGGGTAAATTATTAGCTCGTAGCCGCTCTTGTTCGTCAAGAAAGTCTTGCGCCATATTTACTTGTTCATCCAGCAGCGTACGAATCATATAATGCGCCGGCTGCGCACTGTCGATGACTAAGCTGCCCGCGGCAAAATCACTGCCACAGGCGCTAAACGCTTGGTTACTTTGTTGAACATTTACGCCATGCTGCGTAAGCAAGCCGGCGAGTCGATGAACACCGGCACGATCACGTTTGGCATCAATGTAAATAAAACGCTCGTCGCTCGCCTTACCGTCAGCAATTGCCTGCTGTCGATAGTTCCAGAAATTCTCCAGTAAGCGTTTACGTTCACGGCTCGCGGTTTCAATGGTCGCTAACGAGGCGACAAAGTGCCGTTGCACACCGTCACCGTAGGTCAGAATAGTGCCATCTTTGGTGCGGAATTTATGGCCACGAGCTGATGCCATTTCGTAGGTCATTGCTAAAGTGCCGTGATAGAGTGGCCAACTGGCGCCATAACCGGGGTAAAAGGCATCAAAAATTTCTCGGGTGAAGTAATCGTAGCCATGTTCGTCGAACCAGCGGCCATTGTTCTCGCCAATACGCCACAGCGATTCGCGTTGGCTCTTGGCGATTAATGGATTGTATGGCCGCGCTTCAGGGGTGAAATAATAGCTTTGGTCGCCGCCCATTTCGTGCAAGTCGACAAAAATAAGGGGATAGGTGTCGAGTAATGCGTCGACTTGCCCAGCTACTTCAGGCTGCGTTAAAGCCAGCCAGTCGCGGTTAAGATCGAATAAGTAATGGTTGCTACGGCCACTTGGCCATGGTTCGTTGTGTTCAGCTGAAATTCGGTCACTGCTATGCTCCATGCCTGCAGTCATGTAGTAACGACTAACGAAACGCGCCCGACCGTCAGGGTTTTGAACTGGGTCGATAAATACGATGGTATTGTCGAGCCACTGTTGCGTCGCTGTATCTGCCGCTGCCAACAAATGCCAAGCAGTTAGCAGCGCGGCCTCTGGTGACGAAATTTCATTACCATGCACACCATAAGAAAGCCAAATACTACTCGGCAACTCGGCAATGAGCTTTTCGGCTTCATTTGCACTGGTCTCTTGCGGGTTGGCTAAAGCTCGCATGCCGTCGCGAAACTCAGTTAGATTATTAGTGTTTTCAGCATTACTAATCGCGACATAGTACAGCGGGCGGCCTTCCCACGTTTGACCGTAATGAACAATCTCGACTTGTTGTGGATGTGCGGATTCAAGTGCTTGAAACGCCTCGTAAATGGCTGCTGGGCTCGATATTTTACTGCCAATGGGATAACCCAAAACTTCGGTTAAGTTGACGGGTGAATTTTGATAATTGACCGCTAAACCGAGACTGCTCGTTTCACTATCTGCAGGGAGTGGATCGGACTGCGCCAAGGGTGCTGCCAGACACAGAAGAAGTGCGGCAGAGAGATGCTTTAACTTCATGATAAGAACCTTCTTTATGCTGTTGTTAGTATTTTTAATGCGCGATTTAGTGCTTGCTGCAAGCTCACCTGGTCATGCCGCTGCGGCGCAGTGCTATCCGCTTGGATACTATTTATGTGTGGCAAACTGAGTGCCGAGTCTGCATGGTTAGTGATAACGAGATCAATAATTTGACGACCGAGAGCGCGCTCAAACCATTTTAGTCGTTCGCTCAAACAAAGTTCACCTGCAGGGCTGTGCTCGGGTAACAGATTATCAATAAAAATCACTGGGGCAGGGCTGGTTTCGATAGCCTCCACGATACCATCGACGAGTAACGGTGGCATGATTGAGGTGAGGAAACTTCCTGGTCCAATAATAATAAGTTCACTACGGCGTAAATGTCGTAGCGCCTCTGGCGTCGCAGATACGCGGTTAGATAAACGCAAATGGCTTGGCATATGGTGCAGTTGGTCAACCAGTAATTCGCCGAAGCATTCGAGTCCTTCGTGCGTGTCCGCCACAAGGTCAACGGGTGTTTCGGACATCGGAAGCAATCGGGTGTTGACGTTTAACAATCGGCTTAATAACTGAATGCCATCAAGCGGACGAGCACTTATTTGATTTAATGTGTGGAGGAGTAAGTTGCCAAAGTTGTGTCCTTCGAGCTGCGGGTCATCGGTAAACCTGTAGTTAAGAACATCGGCGGCAAGAGGCTGATCAACCAGTTGCGACAAGCAGTTGCGGATATCCCCCCAAGCTATGGTCTTTTGTGAACGGCGTAGCAAACCACTCGCGCCACCATTGTCAGTGGTCGCGACGATACCAACCAGACGTCGCTCTAGAAATCGTAGACTCGCAAGAACGCGCCCCAAGCCATGACCTCCGCCGATGGCTGTGACTTTTGTCAAACGCTCTAAGTCGGTAGATGCGTCTTTTTTCTCGCTGGAGTGCATGCGCGGTTCCCTGAATGGTTGAGTGCGTTTGTTGTGTGCTTGCTACTTTATGTCGCAGAGTTCATTTACGCAATTATTCTGACCCTCAGCCTTTAATTTAAAGCGGGCGCTTTTTGTTAGTTCTTTGCAAAACACCTAAACTATTCCTTATAAGGGACTAAAATTTGCTTACGAAACGACGGTAGAAATCGTTTGCACTGTAAATGGCGTGTAAAGGGTGTTTTTACCATTTCATTTACGGAATAGGTTCGTATAACATTCATCACATATTACATGAGGTATAGAACGATGTTTAATAAATGTTTATCTCGTAGTTTAATTGTTACCGGTGTTGCTTTAGCCTTAACAGCTTGTGGCGGCTCTTCAGATAGCAGCGACGAAGCCCAAATGGCGCGTTTTTCGCTTGGTGTAAGTGACGCTCCGGTAGATAACGCTGATGCCGTAGTTGCATGTTTCAATGCCGTTGAACTTGTGGGAAATGGTCAAGGAACTCAGACTTTTACCATCGGTGATACCGATAACACCGTTGAAAGCAATGATGTCTGTAAGGATGAGAACGGCGACACGATTCCAAATACCTACGGTGTGGATCTACTGAGCTATACCGGTTCCGACTCAGCAAGCTTGATTGAAGGCATTGAAGTAGAGCCAGGCACTTATGGCCAACTTCGTTTAGTGATGGCCGAAGGTTCCTATGTACAAGTAGGCGATCAACAGTTGCCTTTGCAGGTTCCCTCTAACGAGCTTAAGTTCGATAGTTTGACACTCGACATTAATGGCAATGCTGCTTACACCGTCGAGTTTGACTTGCGTCAGGCGATGGTTGACCCAGTCGGTATTGAAGGATACTTCCTCAAGCCTAGAGGCGTGCGGCTCGTCAATAACCTCTCTATTGGACATATTGAAGGGACGCTTGCTGAAGAACTGTTAATCACTAATTCTTGCACAGTCGCACCAAGCGACGTGTCTGAGCCAGTGGCTGTGGTGTATCTCTATGAGGGAAGTGACTTAGAGATTGCCTCCCTGGCAGATGTGGGTGGGGCAGAGACCCATCAACCGTATGCCGTTGCAGCGGTGTACTTTGATGGTGTTTCTGCCTACACCTTTTCTGTCGGTTACGTAGCGGCAGGTGATTACTCCGCTGCGTGGAGCTGCCAAACGGATGACGATCCTGAGGCAGACGATGACCTAACATTTAATGGATCTGTAAATGTTAGCGTTGATGGAGATGGTGCGGTGACGACTGTAGACATCTCTGGATAAACGCGCTGACACTTTAGTTAGTGCATGTTTATCACTTTGTTCTCCAATTTAAAGCCCCGCAAGGGGCTTTTTTGGTTTTCTGCGGCTATGGCTTTTTTTTCGATGCTAATCGGGCCATACTTAGCCCATCTTTTCTCGAACTTAAGTGATGCAGTATGCAAGAGAAGAAAGTTCTGCTTAATCTTATCGCAGTGTGTTTGGTTACCTTTAGTCATGTCGCTAGCGCGCAAGAAGAATGCGGTACCGGCGCCGAACAACAGTGTAGCTATGAAAGTACTCAGCTCTGCGTCGCTGATCGCGCGCAACCGGTAATGCAAGTCGAAATCGCAGATACTTTTGCGAAAAGAGCTCGCGGACTTATGCATCGCGAACAACTAGCTGAACATCAAGGCATGTGGTTTGTGTACGACAGTGAACGTCCTGGCTACTCAGGATTCTGGATGCACAACACGAAAATTCCATTGGACATCGCCTATCTTGATCAAAATCTACGTGTTGTGAAGACCTTCACGATGCAACCTTGTACCAGCAAGAACTCTCGCAACTGTCCATCCTATCGACCTAATGCTAATTATTGGTCGGCGTTAGAGATGAATGCGGGGTATTTCAATGAATATGACATCACCGTCGGAACCCAACTACAACAATGTAAACAACAGGAGAGCAACCGATGAAAAAGCTTTCGGTACTGGCCGCAAGCCTGCTTATTGTGGCATGTAGCCCAGCCAGTGAGCCTGAAACAACCACGTCACCACAAGTGGACGTTGATCCTTATAGTTTCAACGAAAATTACCGCGATTACTTAGCAACCTTAAGCTCAGATGAGTTTGAAGGTCGTGCACCAGCGAGTAAAGGCGAAGAGCTGACTGTGGCTTTAGTCGAAGAAAAGTTTCGTAGTTGGGGCCTTAAGCCCTATAACCAAGAAGAAAACAACTACCAGCAACAAGTTCCTTTGGTCAAAATGACACCGTATAGCGTGTCTAATATGTCGTTCTCAAATAATGATCTGGGTGAGTTTGCCTACAAGCAAGACATGATGGCTTGGTCACCTCGAGTGCAAGAAGAGGTTGCACTTACTGATAGCGAAATGGTCTTTGCTGGCTATGGGATTGTCGCTCCGGAATACGGTTGGAATGATTACGAAGGGCTCGACGTTGAAGGCAAAACCGTTCTCGTTTTGGTCAATGACCCAGGTTATGATTCCGGTGATCCTGAAGTCTTTAACGGCAAGGCGATGACTTATTACGGCCGCTGGACCTACAAGTTTGAAGAGGCGTCTCGACAGGGCGCTGCAGGTATTATCGTTATTCATGAGACCGGTCCTGCGGGGTATGGCTGGGGCGTGATCGCTGGCGGTTCTCCAGTGCGCTTTGATTTGGCGCGGGAAAACAAAAACATGGACCGCACTGAAATTGAAGGTTGGATCACGACTGAGGCCGCAGATAAGTTGTTTGCACGGGTAGGCTCGTCTTATGCCGAGATGCGCGAGCGCGCTCAGCAAGCAGATTTTTCGCCAGTAGCGTTAGAAACAGCGATGTCGGTAAGCGTGCAAACTGATTTTGAGTATCTTAATTCGCCTAATTTGATCGGTTACATTGAAGGCAAAACTAAGCCTGAAGAACATGTGATTTATATGGCGCATTGGGATCACATGGGAATGAACCCGATTGCAAGCGATGACCAGATTTATAACGGTGCTCAGGACAATGCAACGGGTACAGCGGGTGTTATGGCTATCGCTGAATTTTTTGCCAGCCAGCCACAACCGGAGCGGTCAGTTGTCTTTATCCTAGTTACAGCTGAAGAGCGTGGCCTACTGGGTTCTCAGTGGTACGCCAACAACCCGATGTTACCACTTGGTAAAGCAGTTGCCGGCGTGAATATGGATGTGCTGAATGTGTATGGACCTATGCGTGACATGGTTGTCGTTGGCCACGGAAACTCTGAATTAGAAGAATACCTAGCGAAGTATGTTGAACAA
Organism: Pseudidiomarina sp. CB1; assembly: GCF_024752025.1. Taxonomy (GTDB): domain Bacteria; phylum Pseudomonadota; class Gammaproteobacteria; order Enterobacterales; family Alteromonadaceae; genus Pseudidiomarina. The sequence continues at coordinate 492,820 of NZ_JANTPU010000001.1, forward strand.
CAGGATCGCTACGTCGCTCCAGAGCCAACCCCTGAAGCTGGTTCTTTTTATCGTTCAGATCACTTTAACTTGGCGAAAAAAGGCGTACCTATGCTGTATGCCAAGGGCGGTAACGATCACGTTGAACACGGTGAAGCCTATGGTAAAGAAAAACGCGCCGAGTACGTTCAGGTCGCTTACCATAAACCCGCTGATGAATATGACCCAGAGTGGGATTTGCGTGGTGTTCAGCAGGACCTTTGGCTCTACTATTGGATTGGCAATGAGTTAGCTAATTCTGAGGCGTGGCCGAATTGGTATGCGGGCAATGAATTCCGTGCAATTCGGGATGAAACTGCCAGCGAACGCCAGTAAACTATACGGTATTGGTTAAGCAACGGCGGCGACTTTAACCAGTTGCCGCCGTTTTTTATGGTTACGGAAAACCTGAGAAGGACAAACGGTGTTGAGTTACACAGCTGAACTATTTGGTGTTATTGCCTTAATTACGAATTTTATTGCTTACCGGCAGCCGACGGCGGATCGCTATCGGGTGGTGTCAGCCATAGCGTTGGCAGCTTTGTCGATTCACTTCTTCATGCTCGATGCCATCGCTGGGGGAATCGTCACGGGCATAGCCGTATTAAGAAATTTTATTGCGCTGCGCTGGCAGGGGCCTATCGTGCTGTGGAGTTTTGTCGCTCTGCATATTTTCTTTCTTATTGTGGAATGGCAATTTCCGATCACCGCATTACATTTTGCCGACGGCTTTCAAATCGAGTTTTCGGAACAACCGAGTCACTGGTCGATTTGGATTGCGTATGCGTCGTCGATCATCTTCACGGTTGGCTCGATAAAGTTAAACGATCCTGATTTGATTCGCCGCTGGTTCATTTTGGCAGAATTACTTGGTTTAGCCTACGCCATCATTGTGGGGAGCGTATCGGGAACTGTGTTTAACATCGTAAATCTTTCAAGCATTATTCTTAAATTGTTACAGGATAGACGGCTACAACGCTTGTAATTTGTCCTTGCCGCCACAATAGTAACTAGTAAGTTCCGAAGTAGAAGACGTGAAAACTATGCTTATATACATTCGTCAATGGCAAGAAAAAATGAAACCGCAACCTGGTGCCAATCCGCTGGTCGTTATCTTCAGTTGGTTGGTGTTTGGTTTTTTCTTGATCTTGGCGCTTGGGCTCGGCCTGCTGTTTTTATTGGTTGGTTGGATTTTACTGTTACCGGTGATGTGGCGAAAACGTCGCGAATTGAAGCAGATGTGGCAATTCAAAAAAGCTGCCCAACAAGCACAACGCGATGCACAACAACGCTATCAACAGCAACGCCAGCAGCGTCGCGACCAAAATGATAGCTCAGTTATTGACGGCGAGTATACGGTTAAAGACGACGACCACTCACGTTAGTTGTAATACGGCGGCGTGAAAACAATCTTTTAAGCGCCGCCCATAGCACATCGGTAAGAACCGCAATCGCCAGCGCAAATAATGCTCCAGTGGCTAACGCCCGCTGGTTTAATGGCACGTTGAAGCTGTATTCCTTGATTGTGCCGTCAAGTAACTCTTCATTGTGTTGCCAAATCAATGCCCAAAGTTGGGCAGGGTAACTTTGCTGGTGAAGACGCGTTTGTTGTTCGAAGAGGGCGACGCGCGTGACTAACTTCTCAATAATTGCTGCTTCTTCCCGAAAAGCAGCTTCGGAGCTTGCTCGGTGTGCATCGATTAAACGCTCCAAATCACCATCGTAGTAACGATCGGCAAGAGCTTGATAATCTTCATAATAGACCATCGCCTCAGCGTATTGCGCAGCAAGACGTTGTTGATATTGGTTGAGCAGATTAGGTGCTTGTATACCCAGTAGGAGCGCCGCAGCGGCAATGATGAGAATAAAATAGCGATAAATCATGACTAAGGTTACCTCAATGGCTTGAGATAACCTTAGCATGATGATGGCTTATCAGCCTAGTCTTCTTCGCGTACCTTAGGTGGGAAGGTGCGACGTACGATATAGAATAACAACGGCACAAAGAAAATCGCCAAAATTGTGCCGCCGATCATACCGCCGATAACCCCGGTACCAATCGCTTGCCGGCTAACCGCTCCAGCGCCCGTTGATAAAGCTAATGGCAATACCCCGAAGGTGAACGCTAAGGAGGTCATAAGAATCGGGCGCAAGCGCAAACGCACAGCTTCAAGCGTTGCGGTTAATAACTCTTTGCCTTGGGCTTGCAAGTCCTTGGCAAACTCAACAATAAGAATCGCATTTCGCGCCGAAACACCAACGGTCGTTAACAGGCCGACTTGAAAGTACACGTCGTTTTCTAAACCGCGCATGGTTGCCGCAATCACAGCACCAAGCACACCTAGTGGAACGACTAACATGACCGAGAATGGAATCGACCAACTTTCATAGAGTGCTGACAAACATAAGAACACAATCAACAGCGACAGCGCATAAAGCAACGGGGCTTGGTTTCCTGAAATCTTTTCTTCGAGGGAAATGCCGCTCCATTCATAGCCGACACCGTCAGGAAGTTCATTAATCATCGCTTCCATCGCCATCATTGCATCACCTGATGACTTGCCGGGAGCAGCCTCGCCCTGAATATTCATGGCGGGTACGCCGTTGTAGCGTTCTAACCGCTGTGGACCAAACGTCCAACTCGACGTCGCAAAGGCTGAAAACGGTACCATTTCACCTTGGTCATTGCGCACGTACCATTGGTTGAGGTCCTCTGGCGTCATTCGACTCTCGGCGACACCTTGAACATAAACCTTTTTCACGCGCCCCCGGTCAATGAAGTCATTCACATAGGTTGAACCAAAGCCATTGGCTAAGGTGGCATTAATCTGTTCAATTGACAGTCCTAAAGCTTTGGCTTTTTGAAAGTCGACATTGATTTTGAACTGTGACGTATCTTCTAAACCATTGGGTCGGACACCAACCACGTCAGGGTTTTGTGCTGCCATACCCAACAGTTGATTCCGAGCTTGCAGTAGGCCTTCGTGACCTAAACCACCACGGTCCTGAATATAAAGATTAAAGCCACTGGCATTACCCAAAGAAGGGATCGAAGGCAGGTTAAACGAGAAGATCATGGCTTCGCGAATCTGGCTAAAGTAACCCATAGCTTGGCCAATAATAGCTTCGATCTGTAGTTCGGGCGTGGTACGTTCGGACCAGTCTGTCATGCGCACGAACGCTAGACCTGCGTTCTGACCCTGTCCACTAAAACTAAAACCGACCACCGAAAACACCGAGCGAATACCTGGGGCTTCATCAAGAAAGTAATTCTCGATTTTCTTCATCGTCTGCATCGACTGATCTTGGGTTGCCCCAGCAGGCAGCTGCATTTGTGTAAGGAATACGCCACGGTCTTCATTCGGGATGAACGAGCTCGGCATGCGTAAGAACATAAATGCCAATACCGCGAGAAGAATCATGTACAACACGATAAAACGCGCACTGCGCTTAATGATACTACCAACACCATTAGTGTACTTGGCAGTGACGCGGTTTAAGCCGCGATTAAAGCTACCCATGATGCCTTTGTTCTTTTTCTCGTCATCAATAGGCTTAAGCAGCGTTGCACAAAGGGCAGGGCTGAAGATGATCGCTACCATCACCGATAGACTCATCGCCGAAATGATGGTAATCGAGAACTGTCGATAAACTGCGCCCGTTGAGCCCCCAAAGAAGGCCATCGGCACAAATACTGCTGCCATCACCAAGCCGATGGCGACCAATGCGCCGGTGATTTGACCCATCGATTTTATCGTTGCTTTGCGTGGTGACAAGCCTTCGTCATGCATCAAACGTTCAACGTTCTCGACAACGACAATGGCGTCATCCACCAACAGGCCGATGGCGAGCACTAAACCGAACATGGTAAGCGTATTAATACTGAAACCAAAGGCAGACATGATGCCAAAGGTGCCGAGCACCACCACGGGAATAGCGAGTGTTGGGATCAGCGTTGCCCGCAAGTTTTGCAGGAACAGTAACATCAGTAAGAAAACTAATACAAAGGCTTCAAAGAGAATCTTTACGACTTCGGTAATTGAAGTTTCGACAAATGGCGTGGTGTCATAAGGAATCACCAGTTCCACACCCGGCGGAAAGAATTGCTCAAGTTCAGCGACGCGCTCTTTTACCGCTGCTGCAGTATCGAGCGCATTAGCTCCGGTCGCTAGGTTTACGGCAAGACCAGAGGCAGCTTGGCGATTATAACGGGCAATCGTGGAATAATTCTCACCACCGAGCTCGACTTCGGCAACGTCACCAACTTTAACTGCCGAGCCGTCGTTATTGACTTTCAGCAGGATGTTCTTGAATTGGTCAACCGTTTCGAGCCTTGTTTGCGCAATAATCGAAGAGGTTAAGCGCTGACCTTCAACTGCTGGCGTACCGCCCAATTGTCCCGCTGCTACTTGATTATTTTGCTCGCGCAGCGCCAAAACAACGTCAGTCGTCGTCAGGTTATAGCGGGTAAGTTTTTGCGGATCGAGCCAGATACGCATGGCGTAAGGGGCACCAAATAGTCGCACGTTGCCAACACCAGGTGTTCGTGCAATAGGGTCTTGCACGTTACTTGCGATGTAATCACCAAGGTCGATTTGATTAATTTCAGGATTATTCGAAATCAGGGCCAGAACCATCAGAAACGAGTTATTGGCCTTGGCCACCACTAAACCCTGGTCCTGCACAGCCTGCGGCAACAATGGCACCACTAATTGCAACTTATTTTGTACTTGCACTTGGGCAATGTCGGGGTCGGTTCCCGCCGCAAATGTCAGCGTGATACTGGCATTACCTGCCGAATCACTGGTTGACGAAAAGTACATTAAGTTATCAATACCATTCAGGTTTTGTTCAATCACCTGAGTGACACTTTCTTCCAGTGTTTCTGCTGTTGCCCCAGGGTAAGTGGCGTTGATTTGCACCGACGGTGGCGCAATTTCTGGGTATTGTTCGACCGGTAGCTGCGTCACCGCTAGCCCGCCACCGAGCATAATAATAATGGCTATTACCCATGCAAAAATTGGGCGATCAATAAAAAACTTGGCCATAAGTTACTTCACTTCTTCCGTTTTCACTGGCGCTCCAGGCTGAATTTTCTGCAGCCCCTCAACAATCACTTGGTCACCAGCGGCGAGACCGCTACGGACAATCCACGCATCGCCACTGGTGCCGTCTAGCTCTAGGTAACGCTGTTCAACTTTACTCTCTTGATTGACGACCATAGCGATGGCACGGCCCCGAGGATCGCGTGAAACTCCGGTTTGCGGTACTAAAAGGGCATCCTGCAAGGAACCTGAGGCAACTTCGGCCGTCACGTACATGCCAGGTAAAATACGGCGTTCTGGATTGGCAAATTGTGCACGCAAGGTAATTGCGCTCGTGGTTGGATCGACAGTCACCTCGTTAAACAACAATTTACCTTCAGCCAAGACTTCGTCGCTACCGTTAGCAAATAAACGCACACGCGGTTGATTGTCCGCCGCCATAGTGATGCGGCCCGAGGCAATCGACTGCTGTAATTGTAAGTAGGCTTCGCTGCCTTGTTGAATATCGACATAAATTGGATCGAGTTGATGAATTGTTGTCAAAGCTTGCGTTTGACCAACACTTACAAGCGCTCCCTCGGTCAGGAGCGAGCGACCGATTCTTCCACTAATTGGCGCCTTTACCTTAGTATATTCAAGATTCAGCTGGGCACGCTCTTGCTCAGCGAGTGCTACTTTAAGCGCAGCTTTCGCCTGTAGATAGGATGCTTCTGCTTCATCATATTCTTGTTGGCTAACCGCTTTTTGTTGCAAAAGATCCTGCAAACGATTGAATCGGGCACGACTTGCAGCCAGCGTCGCTTCAGCTTGAGCAACAGCAGCATCGGCAGCGCTTAAGTCCGCTTGATAAGTCGATGCATCAATCTGGTAGAGTGATTGTCCGGCTTCAACGGTACTTCCTTCAGTAAAAAACTTCTGTTCTAAAATACCGCCAACTTGCGGTCGCACCTCAGCAGTACGAAACGCCGTAGCACGACCAGGCAAAGTCACCTGTAACTCGACATTTTCGGGTTGTATCGTAACGACACCCACTGTTTGCTGTTGTTGTGCTTGCTGTTGCTGTGCAGCACCTTCGTTACTATCGCTGCAGCCACTGACAAATAGGGCGCTAGCCAAGACAGTTGCCGCAATCGGTGATAGGGTACGTTGACGCATTAAAATCTACCTCATACATTTAGGGTGCGTAGTTTAGGTGCTCAATTATACATACATACATGAATGTTTGTAAGTACGGATCACATTTTTATTGGGTTTACGTTCACATATTGGTAAAAGTTTATGTCATCGACCTTTCGTAAGAGTTTAATTGCTGGAATTGCCGTTTTCTGTCTCGGTTTACTCGCTATTTGGTGGTGGCAGGGCTCTTCGACTGAGAAGGGATCTCGCGAGCGCAATGCGCAATATACCGAGCTTCTTGAACTATCGGGTCAGCTAAACCGTGATTTACCTCGTCTTTTAGATCGTCAAACGCGTTTTGAGCGCGCTGAAGTGGTAAATTATGGTATGCGTTTCTACTACAGCCTCGTCAGTGTTGATCGCTTTAATCACGATGAAGCTGAGATTGCACAACAAGTCGAGCCACAGTTGCGCAATGCATACTGCAATGATGAAAATTTAGCCTTCTACCGAGAACGCGCTGACTTCATCGAATTCCAGTATTTAGATCAAAACGAATTAAAGATTTTTCATTTTCGCTTTAGCCCTGACGACTGTAGGGCTACAAAGGGGTAGATAGTATGAAGTTAAGTATCTCTATGGCATTACTTAGCACCGTTGCTTGTAGTGCTGTTTTTGCCGCAAACCCTAGCTACCAAGAGCAGGAAAAACTTCACGAGATCGCTGCGGCGGTATCGCCTGAACGTATCGAACAGGACATCACCAAACTTGTCAGTTTTGGAACGCGGCACACGTTATCAGAAACAGCGTCTGATACTCGTGGCATTGGCGCAGCAAGACGTTGGATCAAAGCTGAGTTTGATCGAATTTCAGAAGCTTGTGGTGGTTGCTTGGAGGTTTATTACCAGAGCGAGGTCATCAGTGGGGAAACGCGTATTCCTAAACCTACTGAAGTGGTCAGCGTTATTGCGGTGCAGCGCGGCACAGTTGACCCGAGTCGCTACGTGATTATGTCCGGCGATATCGATTCACGTGTTTCTGATGTGATGGACGCAACCTCCGACGCTCCGGGCGCCAATGACAATGCTTCGGGTGTGGCTGGCACGCTCGAGGCTGCCCGTGTACTTAGCCAATATGAATTTGCCGGCAGCATTGTTTACGCAGCATTGGCTGGCGAAGAGCAGGGCTTATTCGGCGGCAAAATTATGGCCGAGCAAGCACAAAAGGATGGCTGGCGTATCAAAGCCGTGTTGAACAACGACATGATCGGCAACATCGAAGGTATCAATGGTGTCGTGAACAATACCACGGCACGTATTTTTGCCGAAGGTACCCGCATGAATGAAACGGAGTCCGATGCCCGCCGTCGACGTTTTACCGGTGGTGAAGTCGACTCGCCAAGCCGTAACGTGGCGCGTTATATCGATTGGATGGCCGATCGTTATATCCCGAACCTCGATACCATGGTCATTTATCGCCTTGACCGTTTCGGTCGTGGCGGACACCACCGGCCATTCAATGACTTAGGCTATCCAGGCGTGCGTATTATGGAAACCAACGAGAATTATCATCGCCAACACCAAGACTTACGCGTGGAAAACGGTATCCAGTACGGTGATACCTTGGATGGGGTTGACTTCGATTATGCAGCTAAGCTTACCGCACTTAACGCTGTTTCGTTGGCAAGTATGGCGTGGGCTCCAAGTCCACCGGCAGACGTGCAAATCAAAGGTGCTGTTAGCCCGAACACCACATTGTCATGGCAAGCACCGAGTAATGCCGAAGCTGATTTAGTGGCTGGTTATCGCATCTATTGGCGTCACACGGATGCTCCTAATTGGGAGTTCAGTCGTGATGTTGGCAAGGTGACGGAGTACACCCTCGAGAACATCGTTATCGATAATTATTTCTTTGGCGTCGCTAGCGTAAGCCAAGACGGCTTTGAGAGTCCCGTCGTGTTCCCCGGACCTGCTGGGGCCTTCGGTGAATGATTCAGGAACCACCTAAAAGTAACAACGCTCAAGCCAACAAGTGGCTTGAGCGTACTTTAGAATCGAAGCATGTATTGTGGATGATATTTGTGCTTTCGATGTTGGAAGCGACGATCATTCCCATTCCCCTTGAATTAGTGCTCATCCCTTTACTACTGCACGAACGAGAGCGCTGGTTTGCGATTGCGTCGGCGACCCTTGCTGGCTGTTTGGTCGGCGCCAGTATCGGTTATGGTATTGGGCTGTTTTTATTCGATACTGCAGGCCAATGGTTGCTCGAAACAATGAATTATCAAGATGCCTTTAATGAATTCAAAGCCGAATTTAATGCAGATGGCTTTGTAACGTTACTGCTGGTTGGGATCACGCCGATTCCATTCCAGGTCGGGATGCTAACCGCTGGTAGCACTGGCTATCCATTTTTATTGTTTATGTTTGCAGCACTTATCGCCCGCGGCATTCGCTACTATGGCTTGGCGGTATTAGTAAATTGGCTTGGCGAGCGAATTCTCGCTTGGTGGCAAAAGCAGCAGAAACGCCTCGGGTGGAGCGTTTTAGTAGCGGGCATCGCAGTTTATTTAATCGTTATTTTTGTGTGATGTTAGCCATCACAAAGATTGTAACGGGTTGTCAGCGATGGCCTCAATTAGTTGCTGCAAGCCTGAAATACCATCCAAATCACGCGCAAACAACGGTAGAAAGGCGCCTGGTATCTTTGCGAATACTGTTTTAATTTGCTCGCGATAGAGCTCTTCTTGTTGCCGCCGTAATGCCATAAATTCACCTTCGACGTGTTCGGGAAGGTTGCGATTAATCCATAGTCCTGCGAGCGGTAAACCTTGCTCTGTTAATTGACGCACCGCGCGTTCTGTTTCCAGAATCGGCAGCTTTTCCGGGGTCAAAACGAGGGCAATGGCAGTTTGTTGCGGATCTTTAATGCTATCGCGGGTGCGTTGAAAAAGCTGCTGACGGCGGCGTAGGCGTGCAGCAATAGCTTGATTACGTTCGGAAAGCTCAGATACATCGTGCTGTTTAGGCTCTGCTAATGGATGTTGCGGCGCGCGTTGACGAGATGATGATAAGTGATCTACCACTCCTTGCAACTGTCGCGCTTTATCTGAAGTTTGCAGCATTCCTTGGGTCCATGCTGACATTGCCTCAGGTAACGTAAGTAATCGTAGCGTGTGGCCGGTGGGTGCAGTGTCAAAAATAATTAAGTCATAGCCGCGTTGCTCGCGCTCATCGATGAGTTGCGCAATGCTCTCGAGGATCGCTGCTTCTTGTGTACCGGGCGACTGTGCGGTGAGCTTTAATTGCTTTTCAATTTGTGGGTAGAGCGTTGGTTTCACAAGGCTTTTCATGCCTGCTAATACATCAGCAATGTGCTGTTCTACCTGACGATCGGGATCAATTTCTAAAGCATCTAAATTGGCGGTTATCGAGGCTATTTCTGCGCCCACAGGTTGCGCAAACGCATCACTTAAGCTGTGTGCAGGATCAGTCGATACCACGAGCGTCTTGCGACCATGGTTGGCGTGGTAGAGTGCCAAAGAGGCAGCAATAGAGGTTTTGCCGACGCCACCTTTGCCACCGACAAAAATGACTGCTGGTGGCGCGTGCAAAAGGTCACTGGTCATTAACAGCACCGAAACTCGTCAAAAGGCGAGTGCTCCATTCCCATGCGCAAGTGCCACTCATGGAATTGTTCCAATAAGAGTGGCTGCAGCTCAAGCGTGTAATAACTTGCTGGATTTGGAATTCCCATCATTTCTGAGTACACGTAGAGCATGAACAAATCCTCTTGCTCACGCTTTGCACGCGCCACCGCAGCGCGGTAGGGCGCATTATAGTACTCGTTGACAAATTGGCTGGCCTGAGCCAGCCAACCTTTAATGGCTTGAATTCGCATTTTCTTTACGTAACCGATTTAAGGTAGAACCAGCCTCCAGAGCAATCCAGATTGCGGCGATCAGCACCAACAAATCAAGACTGAATAAGAACCAGTCGGACGCTTCATAGAAGCCTTTAAGCTGAATGATCAGGGCAAAGATAGTCATGACCAATAAGAATATTAACGGCAACAAGGTTACATACATTGGCCGTTTGAGTTTCACCAACATCGTTGTGATAACCAACAGCGTTAGGCCCGCCAATAGTTGATTAGTGGTACCAAATAGCGGCCAGATCGCTAGACCACCAGAACCATCAGCACCACCTGCACCAAAGGCAAGCAGTAAGCATGAACCGACAGCGAGTAGGGTAGCCGGCGCGGCCTTTTCCATCCACTGAATATTATAAATTGCCCCCCATTCTTGGAAGATATAACGCTGTAAGCGTAAACCGGTATCCATGGTGGTTCCCGCGAAGAGAACTGCCATTACCGTTAGCAACGTCTCCGCGATACCGACATTAAAGCCAAGGCCCTCTTGCAGAATACGTGCGCCGCCAGAGACAAACGCGGTAACCCCACCTTGCCCAAAGCTATGATAGACCGCTTGCCAATCGGCAAGTGTTGCAAAGCCTGCTGTGACCGCAATGATGGTGGCCAACGATAACGAGCCCTCACCAATTGCACCGAAGTAGCCAACAAAACGCGCATCTGTTTCTTTATCGAGTTGCTTCGAAGTTGTTCCCGAAGCGACCAAACCATGAAAGCCAGAAATGGCTCCACAAGCAATGGTAACGAACAACAACGGGATCAATGACGGAGTGCCTTCAGGAGTGTCTGAGTTGAACGCGGGCGCTACCAACTCAGGTCCACTAATCAGGACGGCGCCGTAAATAAGAATCAGGCCAATGAATAATTGTAGGCCGTTAATGTAATCGCGTGGTTGCAACAACATCCACACCGGCAACAATGAAGCAATCGCTGCGTACAAGAAGAGGATAAGAATCCACGTAGCATTATCTGATAACCCCATTATCGTCTCTGGCAGTGCGAGTGGTGCTTCAGGGCCAGCGACAATTAAAGCATAAAGGGCAATGACACCAAGAATAGAGACCGTACCCAAGTTGAGCCATTTGCGGAAAATAAATTGACCAATAATGAGTGCGACAAAAATAGCGCCCCAAACCGGAATAACCGAGCTTGGAAAATTAATCAGTAATCCAGAAATCGCCGTAGCGAAGACCGCATTGACCATCAGTAAGACCAAGAAGATGACGATCATAAATAAGGATTGCGAACGTTTACCCACCACATCGCCAGTTAACGCACCGATCGAGCGTGCGCGGTTACGATTGGATGCCCAAATAGCTCCAGCGTCATGTACTCCGGCGAAAAAGATAGTACCGAAAATCACCCACAAAAATGCCGGAACCCAACCCCAAATCACCGCAATAGCTGGGCCAATAATGGGTGCCGCGCCCGCAACAGACGTAAAGTGGTGTCCCCAAAGAACGTATTTATTGGTGGGAACAAAATCGACGCCGTCTTCAAACTCATGGGCTGGAGTGCGAAAATTCGGATCGAGCTTATAGATCTTTTCGGCTACGAATTTGGAGTAAAAGACATAACCGAGAAACATACCGCCTAAACCGAGTAACATCAGTAAAATAGCGTTCATGTGACACCTTTTTGGTTTATGATGAGGTACAAACGTCCTTTTTATTGCGCCAGATCATAAGCTCAACGGCGCCGGTACAACATTCGACAAAGGTCTAGTTTCATCAGCTCAAGGATAGTTATGTTTCGTTGGTTTGAAAACCGTTTAGATCCATTCCCGCCGATTACCGGTGAGCAACCGCCCAATTCGCTGATTGCTTTTTGCCGTTATTTCACGCGTGGTGCGTGGCCGTATATCTTTGCCACTGGTGTGTTGATGACGTTGATCGCGCTCACCGAGGTATGGTTGTTCAGCTTTATTGGCAATATTGTTGATTGGCTGAGTGTCCAGTCACGCGAAACGTTTTTTACGGAGCAGAAGTGGTGGTTGATTGGTATGGCCGCTGTCGTGTTGTTGGGCTTGCCTCTGCTGGTTGTTTTGCATTCGTTAGTGACGTACCAGTCATTGTTGGGTAACTATCCGATGCGGATACGCTGGTTGGTGCATAACTACCTACTGCGCCAGTCGCTGACGTTCTATCAAGATGAGTTTGCTGGAAGAATTGCTACTAAAGTTATGCAAACTGCGTTGGCTGTACGTGAGAGCGTCATCAAACTCTTTGATGTGCTGAACTACGTCAGTGTTTATTTTATTGGTACGGTGGTGATTGTCGCGAGCGCAGACTGGCGTTTGGCCATGCCTTTGTTGGTGTGGCTGGGTTGTTACCTCGTGTTATTGCGCTACTTTGTGCCACGTTTAGGGCAAGTTGCGACGCGTCAAGCTGATGCGCGGTCGGTCATGACTGGACGTGTAGTCGATAGCTACACCAATATTCAAACGGTGAAACTCTTCTCTCATGCGCAACGAGAAAGTGCTTTTGCGCGTGAAGGAATGGAACAATTTCTTGGTACAGTGCATCAACAAATGCGCTTGGTTACCAAGCTCTATACCTGTCTCTATTTACTTAACTCACTGTTACTGTTTTCAGTAGCGGCATTAGCGATATGGCTATGGCTCGGGGCATTGATAAGTGTCGGTGCTATCGCCGTAGCGTTGAGCTTGGTGTTGCGATTGTGGGGCATGAGCCAATGGATTATGTGGGAAGTATCGGCCTTGTTTGAGAACCTCGGTACGGTGCAAGATGGCATCAAAACAATAGCAGTGCCACAACGCATTACCGATGCACCTTCGGCAAAAGCGCTTGAGGTGCCTCGCGGTGAAGTTGAATTTGTGCATGTAAATTTTGACTACACTGATGACAAGCCCGTTTTACGGGATTTGAACCTACATATCAAAGCCGGTGAAAAAATTGGCTTAGTGGGACGCTCGGGCGCTGGAAAGTCAACTTTGGTCAACTTATTGCTGCGCTTTTACGAAGTGAATGATGGGCAAATTTTGATCGACGGACAAAATATTGCGCAGGTTACGCAAGACAGTTTACGCGAGCACATTGGCATGGTGACTCAGGATACTTCGCTGCTACACCGCTCCGTGCGCGGAAATATTGCCTATGGCCGTCCCGATGCTACGGACGCTGAAGTTGTGCAAGCAGCGGCGCGCGCGGAGGCAACTGATTTTATTGCCGACCTTGAGGATTCGCACGGGCGCCGCGGTTACGACGCTCACGTTGGCGAACGCGGGGTGAAACTATCAGGTGGCCAACGGCAACGTATCGCGATAGCGCGGGTGATGTTGAAAGATGCCCCTTTGTTAATTTTAGACGAAGCGACATCAGCCCTTGATTCCGAAGTCGAAGCCGCGATTCAGGAAAACCTCTACCGGCTTATGGAGGGTAAGACCGTTATTGCAATTGCCCACCGTTTGTCGACCATCGCCGCAATGGATCGTTTAATCGTGATGGACGAAGGACGAATTATCGAGCAAGGCACTCATGCCGAGTTACTTGCGCAGAATGGACTATACGCCAGTTTATGGGCGCGTCAATCAGGCGGTTTTATCGCGGATTAAAAAAGTTGGAATAAAACTACACGCTACGCCGTCTTGATCATGAAAACCTGGTCACAGCTACTGAGCGAAACCTATGACACAACCCGAATCGAATGCTCTACCACGCACGAAGATGCAGCAACGCTATCGTATGATTGCGCCTTATGTTGCCGGTGCACAGGTATTAGCGACGCAATTCATGCGGTGTCCGCAACGAGGAAAGGATATGGTTCAAGATGCGCTCGAAAAAGCGCTGCGAACGCAACACTTTCCGCTCAAAAGTAAAGCTAAACCATGGTTTTTGCAGGTGGTACGCCATCGTTGCCTCGACGAGTTACGGCTATTGCAACGTCACACCGACGATTCAGTATTAACCGAGCTTGCGACGCAAACGCACGACTCACTGCCGTTCGTTGCGCAGAATTTAGTGCAAGAAGCATTGGCGAGATTATCACCAGAACAGCGTGATTTGCTTGTTCTCCGTGAGTTCAACGATTGTAGCTATGCTGATATTGCTACGATCGTTGGTATCCCAGAGGGCACCGTGATGTCACGCCTGCATCGGGCACGTATGGCAATGCGGCAGGCATTGCAACAACTTGGAGAGCGTTGATGACACAGCAAGAACAACCTTGTCAAATCATAGAGCCGTTAATTAGTGGCGCACTTGATAATGAGCTCACGCAGCAACAGCGGCAGCAACTGCATCTGCATTTAGCTTCGTGTGAAGCTTGCGCAAATTTGTATCGTGAACTGGCCGAACAACGCGGTGCCGTGAAACTTGGTGTACAGACAAACGACGTGTTGAACGAATCACCGAGTACGCGTTTTTGGAATGCAATAGGTTGGTCATTATTAGTGCTTGGCCTCATTCCACTGGTCATTTACGCTATCTATGAGTTTAGCCAAGACACCAGTATTCCATGGTGGGTTAAGTTAACCATCGGAACTACAACGCTGGGGCTTATTCTACTCTTTATTAATGTGTTACGGCAACGCATGCAAGCGGCCAAGTCTGACCCTTACAAGAAGGTAAACTTATGAAACATATACCAATTGTTACGACCGAAACGATTGCTGGGAAAGCAATTACTGAGCAGTTAGGTATTGTCCGCGGTAACACTATACGGGCACGCCATGTAGGGCGGGATATACTTGCTGCCTTGCGGAATCTGGTTGGCGGCGAAATTAGTGATTACACCAAACTTATGGCTGAGAGTCGCGAGCAAGCCTTAGATCGCATGCAAACAGAAGCTCTTGAGCTAGGTGCAGATGCAGTGGTAAGTGTACGTTTCACCACATCTATGCTCGCTCATGGCGCCGCAGAGCTCTTAGTTTATGGGACTGCAGTAAAATTAACTGCTGATAACTCAAGCAACTAGCAATTAGTCACTGTATCTTTACGTGAACTTTACGGACAGGTTTGCGATTTTTACTTACTCTGCTAATACTTGAACAGATGTAATCGCACCGCGAAGGGCGTGGTGCGGCTACATCTGCAAAGAACGTGGAGTGTACTCATGATGCGTAAATTGCTGATTTTAGCTATTTTCGCTGCAGCCTTTTATCAGTATTACTATGGCTTTGGCGCACATTTGATGCCAGACATCGATCTAGGTGAAGTCGCTGGCGATCTTAAACGCAAGGCTGTCGAAAAGCGCGACCCGACCTTACTTACCTTGGAATGTCCTGCAGGAACTTATGTAGCGGTGGATGAAACACTGCAAACTGCAAACTGCCAACCGCGTTCTCGTTTGTAAGTAGCCGTTAACGACGCTTTACCTTCACTCAGCGCTCCAGTATCTTAAGCCTTCCAGCATCACTTTGTTTCAGGCGGGGAAGGCTACCCTTGGATTTAAGTCGTTTTGAACAGTTCTGGCTTGCTGAGCATCAGCGTTTGCGTGATGTGCGTGATCCGTTGTTACAGCAACAGCAACTCAAGCTTAGTGAAATCCGGGCACACGAGCCCCAAAACCAACTTATTGAACGTGCGGTGGGCTTAAGTGAACGTCAAGGCTTGCTGAATCAGTTAAGGCATTGGCAGCACTTGCGACGTCTGTTGACGTTGCTGCTAGGTGTGCTTGCCGTCGTTATTGGTATTGGTGTCAGTCAAACTATTCTGAGCCAACCACAGCCGCTATCATTACTCTTCGCGATCAATATCTTACTTTTACCAAACCTATTAATGTTGTTGTTTTGGTTAGCTTTTACACTGCGCAAACCAAGACCAAGCGGGATAACTGGTGTGGCTTATTCACTGTTGACTTTGTTACAACGCAAACGTGGAGAAAGTGCGCTTGAACAGAGTTGGTTAGAGCACGTGCAGCAGCAGCGACTTTTACAACCATTGATGGCGGTCGCGACACATGGCTTTTGGCTGCTAATCGCAATATCTTCGTGGCTAACATTGTTGCTCTACCTAAGTTTTAACGACTATAGCTTTCAATGGGCGACGACAATCCTGAATGCTGAGCAGGTCGCGTCGATTGCGCATGCCATTAACATTTTGCCGCAGTTTTTATTCTCTGTACAAGTGCCAGCCATAACTGACAGTGCGACAAATACCACAATTGCTGCACAAGCAGGGCGTTGGCTAACGTTTTGCTTGCTGACCTACGGTGTTTTACCAAGAGCGCTTGCTGCGTTGCTCGCTGTTGGCTTGTTTTACCGACGCACCATTGCAATGAAACTTGATCTGCAAGCCGAGGGTTACAACGCTGTGGTGAATGCATTGGGCCAATCGCGACAACAAACGAACACTGTCGATGCTGATACCGACAGTGATACTGCAATACAGTTTCGTTATGCGGACCAAGGCCGTGGTAGCTATTTGCTAACGTTAGACTATGAGGCTGAACCCGAGTACACGACAAACGCCGAACAGCTAGGGCTGGTTGCAACCTATGCAGAGAAACAGCGGATGCTGCAACGTTTAAGCGCGAACCCAAGTGCGCACCTACAGGTAAGAGTTGCAGCTCAATTAACGCCGGATCGAAGTAGTATCCAATACTTAGCGGCGCTCGCCAAAACGACTCAACAGCTGACTGTGGTGCTTGTCTGTGGTTCACAAGCAACTTACTTAGCGCAGTGGCAACAACAACTAAACCGTTATGGAGTTGCTTATGTCGTCGCTTAAGATTGCGGTGGTTGGACACACGAATGCTGGCAAAACCTCGCTATTACGTACGCTATTGCATTCGCGTCAATTCGGCGAGGTCGATCAACGACCAAGCACTACGCGAAGTGTACTCGAGCAAGGTGTATGGTTAGAAGGGCAACAGCTTTTGGCCTTCTATGATACACCTGGGCTAGAGTCCGGATCGGAACTTTTTAGTGAAGTTGAAGCCTTTGTCGAACAGTTTCGCCACGACGGGCCAGCACAGATTCGCGCCTTCCTCGCTAGCACTTTGGCGGGCGACCGCTTCGCACAAGAAGCCAAAGTTTTGCGCCAATTATTACAGTCTGATGCCGCTTTTTATGTTATTGATTGTCGTGATCCTGTATTGCCAAAATATCAAGATGAATTGCATTTATTGGCGCGTTGCGGAAAGCCCCTGATTCCAGTGCTTAATTACACTGCAGCGGCGGGGCAACAGGAAGAAGCATGGCGGCAGGCTTTGGCAAAGCTAAGCCTCCATGCAGTTGTTGCTTTCGATACAGTGACACCGCCCGAGGGTGGTGAGGCCTATTTACTGGAAAGTTTGGCGACCGTCGTGCCCTCAGCAGCGGGAGCATTGAAAAAACTCATCGCCTGGCGCAGCAAGGAACGTGAACAACGCCTGCATGGCGCATTGCATGCGGTTGCAGAATTATTGGTAGATGTTGCAAGTTATCAAGAAGTTGTGCCGCAAAGTGCCCCAGAGCACGAGTTGCAAACGGCAATTGCACGTTTGCAACGGCGCATTCGTATGCGTGAGCAGGATACCGTACGTAGTATTTTGAATCGCTTCGCATTTTTACCAGAAGATGCGATAGCTGAGCAGCTTGATAGTGCATCTGGTGCATGGCAAGACGACCTGTTTGCGCCCGAAGTACTGAAAGCATGGGGTAAAGATGCCGGTTTTGGGATTGGTGCTGGAGCCGCTACGGGTGCCGGTATTGACCTGATGGTAGGTGGCATGAGTTTAGGTGCCGCAACAGCATTAGGTGCGGCTGCTGGTGGGCTTTATCAGAGTTGGCGTCACTTAGGCGAGAAGTTGAAACAACGTTGGCGGGGGCAACGTGAACTGCACGTTGATAACGCCACGCTCGCAACGCTTACCGGTCGTCAGTTGTATTTATTGCAACAGTTAGTACGGCGTGGTCATGCCGCTACGGAGACCCTTACCATAGCGAAATCTCATCGTGTATCACGAGAACAGTTCAAGACTATAGAACGGTCCCTTGGCCCCATGTTGGCCCATACTCCGGACATTGATCGTCAGCGCGTGGTAACAGAACTTGCGGAAAAGCTAGAAGAGAATTGGTCGGCGTGACTGGATTTGAACCAGCGACCCCTGACACCCCATGACAGTGCGCTACCAAGCTGCGCTACACGCCGACCGAGCCCGTTATATTACTGCTTTTTTTTGATTTAACAAGCCATCGTCGGTACGAACGGCGTCAAGTGGTTATTTATTCGTCATTTTGTTGGCTAAAGCGTTGCAAATGCTTGATACCGTCGACCAACACTGGCGTAGCAGGGGCGACGTTCGGCATTTCCTCGAGTGTTTTGTTGGCAAAGCTACGCACGCGGCCATCAGTACTTATAACGGTTGTCGCGTCAACATCATACACCACAAGATCACGAGCAAAGCTCGTCATCACTGGGAACTCACGCTCCTGTGGGCGGAATAAATTTTTACCGGTTGCGAATGCTTCGACACCACCAGCACAATCCATATAGCGCTGAGTTAGTGTCGGTGTAATATCCGTAAGTAGTGCGATATCTTGCGCCGCAAAGGGAAGGTTTGTTGTGTGAAACAACGGTACTCGGACGTTCTGTAAGCTATACACTTCACGCGGAGTTTGCGTGCTCGTGTTATTCGTCAAAGCGGTAACAATCACTTGCTGGCCAGCCACTATCGCCTTTGCTAGCTGTTCAAGGGTCGTGTTATTTAATTCAGGCTGTAGCGAATAGGTTAGGGTATCGCGATAGCTTTCAATGGTTGGTTGACGCAAGTAGCTATCTATCCCAAATTGTTGCAGGTCTCCGCTTAACTCAATGCGAATTTGATAATCTTTGAACTGGTTCCAGAAAGCAGGAACCTGTTGCTTAGCTGCCATAGGCTCGCTGTAAATATCAGCTAATCCGTAGAACAATTCGAAAACCCCGCCAGACACACTGGTTTGTCCGACTAAAGGTGATGTGAAGCGCTCTAACTGTGGCAAAACTTCCAGTATGCGCTGTTGTTCACTAACCGTTAGCGAGTCAAAAACCATGACAAGGGTATCTCGAGTTACACCCTGGCGAGCACACATGAGTTCCTGTGGTGGATAATTTAAGTCAATTCGAGCTGTTCCCTTAAGTAACCGATCGGTTGCTTGCGAACGCTCTTCGGCGAGCCAACCATGCTTACTCATTAGCGTCTGTGCTGTGGTTGGATAAGACAGCGGAAACAAATCGTCTTGCTTGGTGATCGGCGTATAAAACACCGCATCAGCCCATATATGGATGCTGTGGCTGGCCAAAAAGCACAGCACGAACACTGCGCTAAACGCAGCTCCCCAATGCTTCTCGCGTAAACGTTCCAAACGCTTCCAAGCTATGTTTGCTAAAGCTAACTCGAAGACCAGCAAGACCACAAAGACAAGTAACATACCTAGCAGTAGGACAAAGCTAGCGCCAGCAAAGGCGGTTTCAGCATCTAACGCCAACTGTGATAAGGAATAGGTATTTAAGTGGTAGCCGTATTGACGGAAAAACAAGGCATCCGCAACCAATGCTATGAGTCCAAATGCTGCGACAAGGGTAGCCACGCCCTTGAGGAATCGCGAAAAGGGCACGATCAAACAAAACGGAAAGATTAAAATAATGAAAGTAATAAACGGCAAGAACGCAAAGTGGCCGAGCCAACTAATGAGCATGTAAAAACCACCGAGCAAGGTGGACGGGGTATCAGCGGCTTCAATATAGAGCGTGCCAATGGCGAGCGCTAAAATGATATTGAAGAAGGTGAACCAGTGTCCCCAACTGATCAGTCGAGCAATTTTGTCACGGCGCTGTTTGCGTTGTCTCATGCGTGCCCTAAAAAATCTTATTTATGCAACGATTGTAGCAGGACTTTACCAAATTG
This sequence comes from Pseudidiomarina sp. CB1, assembly GCF_024752025.1. GTDB lineage: Bacteria > Pseudomonadota > Gammaproteobacteria > Enterobacterales > Alteromonadaceae > Pseudidiomarina. Next base: position 512,757 of record NZ_JANTPU010000001.1, read on the forward strand.
TTCAGCTACTTGCTGAGCGCGCTGTGGATCATAGTGTTGCGACAAGATATGCGTAACGGCATTGCCAAGCGTCATCAGTGCAAGGTCCACTGGCACGTTTTCTTTGTGCAGCGTCTCCAGCACATCATTGAGAAGTTTTTCTTGCTGGGCGGCGTCATATTTTGACACGATTGGCATCGATTTTTTTCCTTACATGTTAGAATGCCGGCAATCTTATCACAGGCGCAACCATTTGCAGTAAGAAAGGAATGCAGCACCATGCAAGCAGATGTACAGCACAGTATCATTCATCAATTTTACACCAATGACGGACAAATCGGGTTGCGTGTCGCACCGGCAACACTCGCGATCAATGATGAGGTCGGGCTTTTGCTCGATGAACTGACAGAAGTCTACCAAGCCAAACCAAGTAAAGGTTATGCGCGTTTTTTGCGGCCTGAGGATGAACATGAACGTAGTGTGGAGAGCAATTTCCCCGAGCTACTCGAACATTGGCAGAAGGGGCAAGAGGAGTTCGTTAATTTCTCGCAAGAAAGTGCCAAGCTTTTACACCAACAACTACAGCATTACGGCATTCTGGAAGCTGGTTTTTTGCTTGTTGCGAGCTACCGCGAACGCGGCCAAGACTTTTTAGTAGTTGCCTTTTTACCCAGTCAAGAAGGGGTCACCATCGCTCCCGATTTGAGTGTTGATAAATCCTCACAGTTAGCGATTAGCAAAGTTCAGCTGGCCGCGACGATTAATTTAAGCGAATGGGCCGATGAGCCTGATTCAACCACTTATATCTCATTTATTAAAGGCCGCGCTGGACGCAAGGTATCTGACTTCTTTTTGGATTTTTTGGGGTGTGCCGAGGGCTTAAATGCGAAAAAGCAGTCACAACAATTGATTGAGAGCGTAAGCCGTTATGCCCAAGAGGAACAACTCGAAAACGAGCAAGCGCGACAACTGCGCAAGTCAGTGTACGACATCTGTGACAATCAATGGCAACAAGGCGAGCCTGTACGCGTCAAAGATTTATCAGAACAATTACGTGAAGCTGTCCCGGTAGAGCGCAGCTTTGCTGATTTTAACCAAAGTCAGGCTGAGCGAGCCTTAGTTGACGAGTTTCCGACCGATCGCTCGACATTGAAGAAGCTGGTGAAATTCCAAGGGCAGGGCGGCGGTCTAAGTATCGGCTTTGACCAAGATTTACTGGGCGCGCGTGTTGAGTACGATCCACACAGTGACAAGCTGACCGTGCACGGAACTCCGCCGAACTTAAGGGACCAATTGCGTCGTTACTTCGGTATTGACAGTTAAGACGCGGTATCCAGAAAATAAAAAACGCCAGCTCAGATAACTGAACTGGCGTTTTAGTTTTAAAGAGGCTTATTTCTGCACGGGTTATTTCTGCACAGGAATTATGTTCGTGGCGTGAAGACCTTTAGGACCTTCTTCGAGTTCAAACTCGACGTCTTGTCCTGCTTTAAGGGTGCGGTAACCTTCCATTTCGATCGTTGAATAATGTGCGAAGATATCACCTTCACGGTCTTCTGCTTCAATGAATCCAAAACCTTTTGAGTTGTTGAACCATTTCACTTTACCGGTTGCCATACTTCTACTTCCTTTAATTCTGCAGTTACTATTTAATTATTGTTAGAATGACGTCGGGGCCTTTAAAAAGCCATTTGTTAACGCCATGTTTTACTCTAGGTGAGTTCTGTTCAGTGTCAAGCCAAATTTGTTTATTTTATGAACGGTGCGACGGTTTTACCTACACCTAATGCGTAAAATTCATCGGAAAGTGAGCGAAATTCTCGTTTTCTAGCTATAAATAGGTTAAGCATAGTTATGAGTAGTATGGACCAACAGCAACATGGAGCGGTGCATGATCGGCAGAGCGAAAAGGAAAAGCTCGCGCCACCGCCCATGTATAAGGTGATTTTGAATAATGATGATTATACCCCCATGGATTTTGTCGTGGAGGTACTCATTAAGTTCTTTCGGATGGACCAAGAACGCGCCACCGACACCATGTTGACCATTCATTATAAAGGCCGCGCTGTATGCGGGGTCTATTCGGCAGAGATTGCCGAAACTAAAGTAGTACAAGTGAACCAGTATGCGCGAGAACATGAACACCCGCTGTTATGTTCAATGGAAAAGGCTTAACTCGTTGTCGAGTTGCCCACCCAATGCGCTGTCGTGGTCTGGTCCAAATGAGGAGTGCGTATGTTAAATAAAGCTCTAGAAATAACCTTAAACGATGCCTTTCGGATAGCGCGTGATCGTCGTCATGAGCTAATGACCGTAGAGCACCTTTTGCTAGCACTCCTAGACAATCCCGAAGCATCGAAAGCTTTGCGTGCGTGCGGTCTCGAATTTACCAGACTCAAACAAGAGTTGTTGGCGTACATTGATCGCAGTACGCCGAGTTTTGACGTTGAAACAGCAGAAAGTGAAACCCAACCGACACTTGGTTTCCAGCGCGTTTTGCAACGTGCGGTATTTCATGTGCAGTCGTCAGGCAATAGTGAAGTGACGGGAGCGAATGTCTTAGTCGCTATTTTTAGCGAACAGGAGTCACATGCTGTTTATTTATTGAATAAACACGACATCACTCGTTTAGATGTGGTGCATTTCTTGTCTCATGGACTGTCGAAGGTGGATGACCCCATCATTCGTCAAGACGAAGATGAGGCCGAGCAACAAGAAGGCGTAACAGAAGAGCAAGAGAGTTATCTGAAGCGTTTCTGCACTAATCTTAATGCCCGCGCAAAAGAAGGAAAAATCGACCCGTTGATTGGTCGAGACCTTGAGTTGGAGCGTTGTGTGCAGGTGCTTTGTCGCCGACGTAAAAACAACCCACTATTGGTTGGTGAAGCCGGCGTGGGTAAAACTGCGATTGCAGAAGGCCTCGCTTATCGCATCGTCAACAATGACGTGCCTGAAGTTATGGCGGATGCGACGATTTACTCGCTCGATATGGGTGGGTTGCTCGCCGGCACGAAATATCGGGGGGACTTTGAAAAACGTTTCAAAGCGCTGCTGAAAGAGGTCAAAGCGAAAACCCACGCGATACTGTTTATTGACGAAATCCATACGATTGTCGGCGCCGGTGCAGCGAGTGGCGGCGTTCTCGACGCATCCAATTTACTCAAACCGTTGCTAAGTAGTGGCGAGCTTAAATGTATTGGCTCAACAACCTACAGCGAATTTAAAAATATTTTCGAGAAAGATCGTGCCTTGGTACGTCGCTTTCAAAAGATTGATATTAGCGAACCTTCGGTGGACGACACCACGAAGATTCTTATGGGTTTGAAAGAACGTTATGAAGCCCATCACGGCATTCGCTATACACAACCTGCTATTCGTGCTGCGGCGGAACTCTCTGCGCGCTATATCAATGAACGTCATTTACCTGATAAGGCAATCGACGTCATCGATGAAGCAGGTGCAAGTCAACGTTTGGTGGCACCATCGAAGCGCAAAAAGACGATTAACGTAGGTGATATCGAGCAAATTATCGCGAAAATCGCCCGCATTCCTGAGCAAAGTGTTTCGCGTTCGGACCAGCAATTGCTTAAGCAGCTTGATCGTAATTTGAAACTTGTGGTTTTTGGTCAAGACCAAGCCATCGATCAACTTAGTGCAGCGATTCGCCTGTCACGATCAGGCCTTGGTGCAGAGCATAAACCTATTGGCTCGTTTTTGTTTGCCGGTCCAACGGGTGTTGGTAAAACCGAGATCACCCAACAACTTGCCAAAGCTCTTGGTATCGAGTTCTTGCGCTTCGATATGTCGGAATACATGGAGCGCCATGCGGTTAGCCGCTTAATTGGCGCACCACCAGGCTATGTAGGCTTTGATCAAGGTGGACTGTTAACCGAAGGTGTGATCAAACATCCCCACGCCGTGGTGCTGCTGGATGAAATCGAAAAAGCGCATAGCGATATCTACAACATTTTATTACAGGTCATGGATCACGGTACCTTAACGGACAATAATGGCCGTAAAGCGGATTTCCGTAACGTGATTCTGGTGATGACCACCAATGCTGGTGTGCAAGAGACGGTGCGGCAGTCGATTGGCTTTAAACAACAGGATCATGCTCCCGATGCAATGTTAGAAATCAATCGAACCTTCAGTCCAGAGTTCCGTAATCGTCTGGATGGCACTGTTTGGTTTAATCACTTGAGTCCCGAAGTTATTGCGCAGGTGGTTGATAAATTTGTGACCGAACTGCAAGCGCAACTGGATCGTAAGCAGGTGACCTTAGAACTCGACGCTGCAGCACGTACTTGGTTGGCCGAGAAAGGCTACGACAAAGCGATGGGCGCACGCCCCATGGCGCGTGTGATTCAGGAGCATTTGAAGAAACCACTCGCCAATGAGATTTTGTTTGGCAAATTGACGCATGGTGGAGATGTTAGTGTTAGCGTCGAGGCTGATGCACTGACACTAAAAATTGCAGAGCGCGAAGCCCGTAGTTCAACTACGGGCTAAGGGCAGGCGCGATTTAGCGCGCGCGGAAGACAATGCGGCCTTTGGTTAGATCGTAAGGCGTTAGTTGCACGGTCACAGTGTCACCGGTCAGAATACGGATGTAGTGCTTACGCATTTTTCCTGAGATGTGCGCAGTGACCACGTGGCCGTTTTCTAATTCAACGCGGAACATCGTGTTAGGTAGGGTTTCTAAAACCGTACCCTGCATTTCAATACTGTCTTCTTTTGCCATTCATATCCTCGATTTTTTGCTAAGCTCGGAAAAAGTGGTCAGAATTCTAGCTGTTTTTACTACAAATTACCACTCGATTTGTGGTTTAGCACGCGAGGCTTCCAGAAATCTGGCGAAACGCTTCGCTGGTTTTCTCTAAAGTGACGTACCAAGTATAAGAATTGTGCGCGTGGCATCTCAATCTGGCCAAGCGATACTAAATGTGCATTGGGTACTTGGGCATCGAGTAACTTACCTCCAGCGGTAAAAAAGTTTTCTGCGAAGCTTAGAAAAGCTAACTTTGAAGCGTTAGCACTGCAATGAAACATGCTTTCGCCACAAAAGATCCCATCGATAGCCACCCCGTACATACCACCAACAAGCGTTGTTTGGTCCCATACTTCGACAGAGTGCGCATATCCCAGCGCGTGGAGTTGCAAATAAGCATCTTGCATTGCCGCCGTGATCCAGGTGCCTTCTTGACTCGCATGGACTTCTGCGCAGCGCCGAATCACGCCTGCGAAATCATGATTCAAGGTAACTCGCAGCGGCGTACGGCGACGGAAACGACGCATCGATCGGCTTTCATGAAGACTTGCGGGGGTAAAGAGGGCTCTTGGGTCAGGACTCCACCATAACGGCGGGTCATCATCGGTAAACCACGGGAAAATACCATTACGATAGGCATTGAGTAGGCGCGCGACGCTCAGGTCGCCGCCGACGGCAAGCAAGCCATTAGGTTCTCGCAGCGCAAGTTCTGCCGGTGGAAAGCTAGTGTCTTGCGCGGCGAGACGGTAAACCATTAAGCCTTCGTTAAAGCATCAAGGTAACGTTCAGCGTCAAGAGCAGCCATACAACCGGTACCTGCAGAGGTGATCGCTTGACGGTAGGTATGATCCATAACATCGCCAGCAGCGAACACTCCAGGTACGCTGGTTGCCGTTGCATTGCCTTGCAAGCCCGACTGGACAATGATGTAACCGTCTTGCATTTCGAGCTCACCGTCAAAAATGCCTGTATTCGGTTGGTGGCCGATAGCGATAAAGCACCCCATGACCTCAAGCTCTGACAAGCTGCCATCTTGAGTGTCTTTCACGCGAACGCCGGTGACACCACTGTCATCACCTAAAACTTCATCAAGGGTTTTATTCAGGTGTAAGGTAACGTTGCCGTTCTCAGCTTTATCCATTAAACGATCAACTAGGATTTTTTCCGCACGGAACTGCTCGCGGCGATGGATGACATGAACTTCGCTGGCGATATTAGCTAAGTACAAGGCTTCTTCAACGGCTGTGTTACCGCCACCAACCACACAAACTTTTTGGTTGCGATAGAAAAAGCCATCACAGGTCGCACATGCTGATACACCTTTACCCATAAAGGCTTCTTCGGAATCAAGACCAAGGTACTTCGCCGACGCGCCCGTCGAGATAATCACAGCATCAGCAGTAAATTCTTGGCTGTCGCCGAACAAACGGAAAGGGCGCTGACTGAAGTCCACTTTGTTAATGTGGTCGAATACGATTTCAGTATCAAACTTCTCTGCATGTTGCTGCATACGCACCATTAGGTCAGGCCCGGTAAGGCCTTCTGCGTCACCCGGCCAGTTCTCAACATCGGTTGTGGTGGTCAGCTGACCGCCTTGTTGCATGCCGGTCACTAGAACTGGGTTCAAATTAGCGCGCGCCGCGTAGACCGCTGCGGTATAGCCTGCTGGACCAGAACCTAAAATCAACAGACGGCAATGTTTGGCTTCAGCCATTGTTCCTGTACTCCATTCTTAACAATTAAATTTGTGATGTGTGCATCAATACATTGGGATTGATTGTATGGATTACAACGACCACAAACAAGAGACCCGCAACAAATGTGCGGGTCTCAAAAGCGGGGTGAACTGTAAACTTAGCTGCGAATAGCTTCAAGCGGATCTTGATAGTCCAAGCCCAGCTTTTCGCCCAAGTCGTCATGCACTGCTTTGTAGGTAATTTTACCTTTGTGCATGTTCAAACCGTTGCGCAAGTGTTCGTTGTTTTCCATCGCTTTCAAACCATGGTTTGCCAAGGCTAACCCGAACGGTAGGGTGGCGTTGTTCAAGGCAATGGTTGAGGTGCGAGCAACACCACCTGGCATGTTGGCGACACAGTAGTGAACGATGTCGTCAACAACATAAGTCGGTTCTTGGTGCGTCGTTGCTTTTGACGTCTCGAAACAACCGCCTTGGTCGATGGCAACGTCAACCACAACTGAACCTGGTTTCATATTTTTCAAGTGTTCACGCGTTAACAGCTTTGGCGCAGCTGCGCCCGGGATTAATACTGCCCCGACAACAAGGTCGGCTTCGCGCGAGAATTTATCAACAGCATCTACAGTTGAGTAAATGGTTTTAACACGACCCGCAAAAATGTCATCTAGTTGGCGTAAACGCGGCAGTGAGCGATCCAAAATAGTTACGTCCGCACCCATGCCGACAGCCATTTTGGCAGCTTGGGTACCAACAACACCACCGCCGATGACCAAAACTTTACCTGGTTCTACACCTGGTACGCCGCCCAATAGAACGCCGCTACCGCCATTGGCTTTTTCCAAATTGTGCGCACCTGCTTGAATTGACATGCGGCCAGCAACTTCGCTCATCGGCGCCAACAGTGGTAGTCCACCATTACGGTCGGTGACTGTTTCATACGCAATAGCAGTAACGCCAGCTTTGCCCAACAAATCGGTTTGGGTTGGATCTGGCGCAAGGTGCAAATAGGTGTAGAGAATCTGGCCTTCACGCAATTGTACGCATTCATTCGGCTGCGGCTCTTTCACTTTGATGATCATTTCAGCTTTAGCAAAAATCTCAGCTGGATCATCAACGATGGTTGCACCGGCAAGCTCGTAATCTTCGTTGGTAAAACCGATGGCTGCACCACCGTTGTTTTCAACGAGTACGTCGTGGCCATGTGCAACATATTCACGCACTGCAGCAGGGGTTAGACCGATACGATACTCGTGGTTTTTAATTTCTTTAGGTACACCAATTAGCATGACTTCATTCCCGTTAAGGTTGGCGGTTTCACATAAGGATTTACGGCGAGCATTATAGGCGAAACCGCTTCCGTGTTTCGTACTTTTTTTAATGCTATATACCGTATATAATTCGGTGTAAACAAACATAAAGCGTGAAAAAATATGTTTAATGCCGAAGAACCCGTACGAATCACTATTGACAGAATTGACCGGAAAATATTAAAGCTGCTGCAAGACGACGGGCGTTTATCTAACGTCGCTTTAGCCCAGCGCGTAGGGCTTAGCGCGTCAGCGTGCAACGAGCGCGTACGCAAGCTTGAACAAGAAGGGGTAATTGAGAGCTACCATGCGCGGATCAACCCGAGTAAGCTTGGGGCTAACCTTATGGTTTTTGTCGAAATTACCCTAACACGAACCTCTTCAGACTCTTTTGCGGAATTTAGTGACGCGGTGCGTAAAACACCAGAGATTCTGGAGTGTCATTTGGTTGCTGGCGATTTTGATTTTCTGATCAAGGCCCGCGTGCCAGACATGCCTTCGTACCGCAAGCTTCTAGGGGAAACCTTGCTAACGATGCCAGGGGTGAACGAATCAAGAACCTATGTCGTCATGGAAGAAGTCAAAAACGATAATAAAGTTCTTATAAAAGGTTAGCAAAAGGCTCGTAAAACAGCTGAACATAACGCGCTGACACGCTACACTAGGAACAATGCAAATAACACGATAAGAATAAGAACGACGCTAACAGGGAAACGACATGCATAAGATACGTGTTTACATGATGCAAACGCTGGGTGGCCTATGAGTGGTGCTCAACGCGTTTTAGAAGTAGGCCTCATCCTCTGCGGAGCGTTTGCCATTTTCTTGTTTTTGGCATTAGTCAGCTTCAATCCAGCCGACCCAAGCTGGTCGCAAACAGGGTACCAAGGCACTATTGAAAATGCCGCCGGCGCAATTGGAGCGTGGTTTGCTGACGCTCTGTTATTCGCTTTTGGTTTTGTTGCCTACGCCATTCCATTTGGCTTGGCGGGCTTAGGCTACGTCATGTTCCGCCAACCGCATCGGTTATTGGAACTTGATTACCTTGCGCTTGGCTTGCGCCTGATCGGACTCATACTGACGTTGGTCGGAGCGTCAGCACTCGCGTCGCTTAATTTTGCTGCATTGTATTCCTTTTCTGCTGGTGGTGTTGTTGGCGATGTTATCAGTAGTTCGTTGCTGCCGTATTTCAACCTGATCGGCACGACTTTATTGTTGCTTACATTTTTATGCACTGGACTTACTCTTGTCACCGGTATTTCATGGGTTTGGCTGGCGGATAAGCTTGGCGAATGGAGTATTCGTGGCACCTTATGGCTGTTCAACAAGCTCAGAACACAAATGAGCCAGTGGCAAGGTGATAAAGAAGCTAAGGTGTCAGCTGATGTTACCACGACCGCTTTAGAAGATGGTAAAACGCCGCGACAGCGCAAGGCAAATACACTCAAATCGTTACCAGCAACGGAACGGCATGACCGGCAAGAGCCTGATATCGATTTAGATTTGAGCATTAGCACTGACGAACCAGAGCCCGACTTAGGGTTATTTGGTGAACCTAGCACTATTAAAGACGATGATGTTGAGGTTAATGCTGCGCCAAAACAGACCCCTGGCAGTTCAATGAAGACGTTAGCGGATGATGATGACGAAACCGAAACACGCCAGCCAATGTTAGATCCACTACCGTCGATCGCGTTACTTGATAAGCCGGCACAAACAGGGAACCCGCTCACGCCCGCAGAGCTCGACCAAATAAGTCAAACGGTTGAAGCGGTGTTGCAAGACTTTGGCGTCGAAGTGAAAGTTGCAAACGTGCAACCCGGCCCGGTGATCACCAGGTTTGAGCTCGATTTAGCCCCTGGGGTAAAAGTCTCAAAAATTTCTAATCTCGATAAAGATATTGCGCGCTCGCTGTCGGCGATATCCGTGCGCGTAGTTGAGGTGATTCCTGGCAAATCGTATGTCGGACTCGAATTACCGAATAAGAGCCGAGAAACCGTTTTCTTTAGCGATGTAATTGCCTGTGACGCCTTTCAACAAAGCCAGTCACCGCTCACCATGGTCTTAGGTAAGGGCATCTCGGGCCAACCGGTGATTGTCGACTTGGCGAAGATGCCGCACTTGCTGGTTGCTGGTACGACTGGCTCGGGTAAATCCGTTGGCGTCAACGTCATGATTTTGAGCTTACTCTATAAGAGCACGCCGGAAGAAGTGCGTTTAATCATGATCGACCCGAAAATGCTTGAGCTCTCGGTCTATGAAGGGATCCCGCACTTATTAACCGAGGTGGTAACCGACATGAAAGATGCGGCTAATGCACTACGTTGGTGCGTTGGCGAAATGGAGCGTCGTTACAAACTAATGTCAGCCCTTGGTGTGCGTAATTTGAAAGGTTATAACGCCAAAGTTGCTGACGCCCGCAATAGCGGTGAACCGTTACGTGACCCATTATGGAAACCGGGCGACTCAATGGATGAGTTACCGCCGTATTTGGAAACCTTACCTAGCATCGTAGTGGTTATTGATGAGTTCGCCGACATGATGATGATCGTCGGTAAGAAAGTTGAAGAGCTCATTGCGCGTATCGCGCAAAAAGCACGCGCCGCTGGTATTCACCTTGTACTCGCAACGCAACGGCCGTCAGTTGACGTTATTACCGGCTTGATCAAGGCCAATATTCCAACCCGTATTGCGTTTCAAGTACAGTCGAAGATCGATTCGCGCACCATTCTTGATCAACCGGGCGCAGACCAGTTGTTGGGGCAGGGTGACATGCTCTACTTACCGCCAGGCAGTGGTGTTCCGACGCGGGTGCATGGCGCTTTTGTTGATGATCATGAAGTACATGCGGTGGTGGCGGATTGGAAGAAGCGCGGCAAGCCAAACTATCTTGATGAAATACTTAACGGCGACCCGTCAGAGGATGCGCTACTTCCGGGCGAAAGTCTGGAAGATGACGATGCTGAAAGTGACCCTCTTTACGACGAGGCCGTCGCCTTTGTGACTGAAACACAGCGGGTTTCAGTTTCAAGTGTGCAACGCAAATTCAGAATTGGTTACAATCGGGCTGCGCGTATCGTTGAACAAATGGAACACAGTGGTGTCGTTAGTAGTGCGGCAAGCAACGGCCAACGTGATGTGTTGGCTCCGCGACCGCCCCGCGATTAACATTGATAAAAAAGGGTCAAGTATGACGTTACAACGCAGCCTCATTGCTACAACCATTGCAGTTTTTGCTTTCAGTTCAAATGCGATGGCACTTGATGCCAAAAGCGAATTGCAAGAATTGTTGGCGCCGATTAGTACGTTGCAAGCCGAGTTTCAGCAACATGTGTTGGATGCCAACGGAGAATTAGTGCAAGAGCTTAAGGGTGCACTGGCGTTGGCACGACCGAATAAATTTTATTGGCATAGTGATGCACCGGATGAGCTTATTTTGGTCGCCGACGGACAAGCGGTGTATTACTACGACCCATTTGTTGAACAAGTCACGATTAGTGCGCAGAGTGAGGCAGCTAACCAAAGCCCCTTTTTATTGCTGTTGGATGCGGAAGCAAGTGCTTGGGCTGACTATGAAGTGAGTAATGAGGGCTTAAGTTTTCAATTGCAGCCGAGCGAAAGCGCCGAACAGCAAAGCCTCCAAGTGAACTTCGTCGCCAAGGAAGAGCAACCTGCGCAACTCAATGAGTTAATTCTTGATGATGGGCAAGGGCAAATCACGCGAATTCGATTACGCGATGTAAAGACCAACGTAGCCTTACCTTACACCACCTTTAGTTTTCAGATCCCTGAAAACGCCGTGGTTGACGACCAACGATCAACCCAGTAAGAGCGGCGCGTGGCTAACCAAAGTTTCGATTTTGCTCCCGATTTCCGTCCTCTAGCGGCCCGCATGCGGCCGCTAACGCTGAACGATTACGTCGGTCAGGAACAACTTCTCGGCGCAGGGAAACCGCTGCGTGATGCTATCGAACGTGGCCAACTGCACTCGATGATCCTTTGGGGCCCACCAGGCACTGGCAAAACCACGTTGGCCGAGATCATTGCGCAATCAGGCGCCGCGGCCATCGAACGTGTTAGCGCCGTCACCTCTGGCGTTAAAGATATCCGCGCGGCAATTGCGAAAGCCAAAGAAAATCAGCAACAAGGCCAACGAACCTTATTGTTTGTTGATGAAGTTCACCGTTTTAATAAAAGCCAACAAGATGCATTTTTGCCGCATATTGAAGACGGTACTGTGGTTTTTATTGGTGCAACGACTGAGAACCCAGCGTTTGAGCTCAATGGTGCATTACTTTCTCGAGCTCGCGTTTACCGGCTCAAAGCGCTTGATGAGAACGCCATCAGGAAACTGCTACAGTTGGCCCTAACCGACAACGAACGAGGGCTGGGTGACCGCCAGATAACGCTCACCCAGCCAGCGCTTGATTACTTGGTCCACGCCGCTGGTGGTGACGCCCGAAGAGCGTTAAATTATCTCGAAATCAGCGCTGACACCGTTGGCAATGGCGAGACCCTTGGACGTGAAATGGTGGTCGAGGCCATAGGTGGCCGACAAGCCGGTTTCGATAAGCAAGGTGACGTTTACTATGACTTACTATCCGCTCTGCATAAATCGGTGCGGGGTTCTTCGCCCGATGGCGCTTTGTACTGGTATGCGCGAATCTTGCACGGTGGCGGCGACCCACTGATCGCGGCGCGCCGTCTGTTAGCGATCGCGTCAGAAGACATAGGCAATGCCGACCCACGTGCATTGCAACTCGCGCTCAACGCGTGGGATACCTTTCACCGCGTCGGTCCAGCCGAGGGTGAGCGCGCCATTGCGCAAGCATTGGTGTATTGTGCCTTAGCGCCGAAAAGCAATGCGCTTTATCGCGCTTTCGGGGCAGCGAAAAAGCTTGCGGCAGAGCATCCTGATGCTCAAGTCCCACATCATCTGCGCAACGCACCCACCAACGTTCACAAGCAAGAAGGTTTTGGTGAGGATTATCGTTACGCCCACGATTACCCCAATGCGGTGGTAGCAGGCGAGCGCTACCTGCCGTCGGAATTAGGCTCAACTGTTCTGTACGAACCGAGCGAGCGCGGATTGGAACAACAGTTGAAGGCGAAGCTTGATTGGTTAAAACAACAAGACCAACAAAGTAATTGGCAACGAGGTAACGATATTGACTAATTTACTTTGGGTGGCTTTGGGTGGTGCGTTGGGCTCGCTGGCACGCTATGGCACGGCAGTTTTAGCCTTAGGAATCTTCGGTAAATCATTCCCTTTCGGCACACTAATCGTTAACATAGTGGGCTCATTTTTGCTGGCTTTACTGTTTCTCGGCCAACAACACGGTGCAGTGCATGAAAACACTTGGTTATTCCTTGGGGTTGGGGTGCTTGGTGCTTTCACCACGTTTTCGACGTTTTCGTTAGAGACGGTGTTGTTATTTCAGAATGGTGAGTTTCTTAAAGCTCTTTCCTATGCCAGCTTAAACTTTATCTGTTGTGTCGCTGCAGTAGCTATCGCTCTGGGGCTCAAAACTTATTTTTTATCGATGTGGAATTAACATGTTAGACGCTAAGTTATTTCGTAGTGAACTCGCTGAAACAGCCGCTCGCCTTGCCGAAACACGCGGTTATCAACTTGATGTAGCTAAGCTTGAACAGCTTGAGCAACGTCGCAAAGCATTACAGGTCCGTACCGAATCGTTGCAGGCCGAGCGAAATTCCAGTGCGAAAGCGATAGGTAAAGCCAAAGCGCAGGGCGAAGACATTCAGCCGTTATTGGCTGCGGTGGATAGTCTTGGACAAGAGCTCGATCAAGCGAAACATGAGTTGAACGACATTCAAAATGAACTGCATGAGATCATTTCGGGTGTACCTAACTTGCCAGCCGAAGAAGTACCGCTTGGTGCTGATGAAGAAGACAACCAAGAAATAAGTCGCTGGGGTACGCCACATGCGTTCGATTTTGCCGCGAAAGATCATGTCGACGTTGCCGCACAGCTTGCCCACGGCATGGATTTCGAAAAAGGTGCAAAGTTAGCTGGTGCTCGTTTTGTCGTGCTGCAAGGGGCGATAGCCCAACTGCACCGTGCGCTTGCGCAGTTTATGTTGAACCTGCATGTTAATGAACATGGTTACACCGAAGCCTATGTGCCTTATTTGGTGAATCATGACACACTCTATGGCACTGGTCAGCTACCTAAATTCGGTGAAGATTTGTTTCACGTACAAGGAGCCACTGAGAAGCAAGTGCCTTTGTCGTTGATCCCAACAGCCGAAGTGCCACTCACCAATTTATGGCGTGATGAAATTGCCGATGAAGAGCAATTACCACTGCAATATGCGGCACATACGCCATGCTTTCGCAGCGAAGCTGGTTCACACGGTCGTGATACCCGCGGCTTGATCCGTCAACATCAATTCGACAAAGTTGAGCTGGTTTGGTTGGTCAAACCTGAAGAGTCAATGGCAACTCTCGAGCGCTTAACAGAACATGCTGAACGGGTACTGCAGTTGCTTGAGTTACCGTACCGAAAAGTTTTGTTATGTACTGGTGACATGGGCTTTGGCGCATGCAAAACCTATGACCTTGAAGTGTGGTTGCCGACCCAAGAAACCTATCGAGAGATCAGTTCATGTTCCAATATGGGCGATTTTCAAGCACGCCGTATGCAAGCGCGCTTCCGCCGTAAAGGCGCGAAGAAGCCTGAATTGATGCATACCTTGAATGGTTCCGGTTTAGCAGTGGGGCGCGCGTTGGTTGCGATTCTCGAAAACTACCAACAAGCTGACGGTTCAGTAAAAATCCCAACTGTGTTGCAGCCCTACATGGGCGGTAAAACTGTCATTCAGCCTTAAGGCTCAAATGCATTTCGCTGGTTTTGGCAAGCCCGCAATGCGCGTGGCTTGCTTCGCCGGGCCTTTCGGAAATAACCGATACAAATAACGGCTATTGGCTTTATCCGGACCAAGTCGTTGGCCAATGGCCTTGACTAAAACCCGCATAGCTGGACTCGTATCGAACTCTTGATGAAAGTCTCTTACAAAGTTCACCACTTCCCAGTGAGCTTCCGTTAACGTGATTCCTTCCAAGCTGGCAATATACTCAGCAAGCTCTGGACTCCAATCCGAGAAGTTCGCAAGGTATTCGTGCTTGTCAGTAGCATAGCTACGGCCATTAAACTCAAACATGCTTGGGTTTACTCGCGTTTGTTAAACCGACGTAGCTCACTGGCTGCGCGTCTAGGGTCATCGTGACCCAACTTGCATCATTTAACTGCATTACAAAGGGGGGCAGCGCCGCAGCGCTATCGCCATGCAGCTCAAGTTCAGTCTGCAACACATAAGCCGGATAGGGAAATGCATCAAGTAGGTCAGGTGTTAGCAACAGCTGCCTAAGCGCCTGCTCGGTAAAAATAGCGGTCAGATCTTGGTCTTGTGCGGTACTGACCAAACAAGCTTGGTCGGCGTCTGAGAGCGGCCAGGAACGTATGTAATAAAGAGCTCGTGCTGCTGGCAGGTCTTCATTAAGCAAAGTATCGTTACTGTTCATGAGCTACCTTCATTATTTTGCCGTAGTGCGTTTGCCGGATAAGCATTAGAAACGCAAAACTTTACCGGCGCAAGCGAGGCGACGAGCAAGCTGTTGGTGATCGACAGATTGAACGTCCATTACCCAATCTGTATTGGCTGCTGAGCCATTCTCAGTTACTACGAGCGGTGCAGGGCATTCGTACAAGTCGAGTAGGGCATAGCGTTTTTGCAATGAGCGTTCAGAATGCTGCGCATCGTGGCCGTGCTGAAGGTGCTGCAAGCCGTCACCTAGCAGTACCAACTGTGGGTTGAGTTCAAGTGTGGCCAGCGCTAAGTATATGGCTTGACCATGCCAACTAGCAGGCGCATCGGACGCTTGCGTTTGAATTACGTAGATCGTCATTAGAACTGCATCACCCGTTCAGCTTTTGCGGCAGCCATACTGAATTCGGTTAAGCCACCTAGCGCAAAGCCATCGTGCAAGTCAGACTCAGACAATTGATAATCCTGTTCAACCACGGTAGCACAGAGCACCAAAGGAATATCATGCTGGTTGGCGAGCTTTAACCATTCGGCAGCCACCGGCGTGACTTGTGAATCGATGTGCTGGCCATGCAATACGCCAGCTTCGTAGAAAAACACTTGCTGAATCCGATGTCCTAACGCAAGCGCAGCCTGCGCGTAGTGATACGCTAACAGGCTGCGAGAGTCGTCGGGTGCACTATGCACCGAAAGAACAATGTCCGTCACAAGCTTATTCGTCACCGCCGAAGGCCGTCAACAGGTTCAACAAGCTGACGAAAATATTGTAGATTGAGACGTATAGCGTAACTGTTGCGAGCACGTAGTTACGCTCACCGCCATGAATAATGGCGCTGGTCTGCATCAAAATTGCACCTGCTGAGAACAAAATAAACAAGCCCGACAAAGCCAAACCGATAGCAGGCATATTTAAGAATAGATTAGCGATAAATAAAGCAATCAGGACAAAGAATCCCGCAACCATCATACCGCCCAAGAACGACATATCTTTCTTTGTAGTCAGTACATAAGCTGACAAGGCGAAGAAAATCAATGCGGTTCCGCCCAGTGCAGTCATGATAATTTCAGCACCTTGTGGACCGATTGCATTAATCATACCGAGTAGGGGGCCTAAGGTGTAGCCCATAAAACCTGTCAAGGCGAACACTGAAAGTAAGCCCATAGCGCTATTTGCAGTTTTATGTACCAAGAACAATAGTCCATAAAAACCGACAAGCGTGATAATCATGCCTGGATGTGGAAGATTCATGCTCGCTGTCAAAAATGCGGTAAACGCACTAAAGGCCAACGTTAATCCGAGCAACATATAAGTGTTGCGTAATACTTTGTTGGTCTGTAGAACCGATTCGCTACGCTGGGTAGACGATACGTGAACTTGATTGTTCATGGACTTCTCCGTTGATTTAACTAACTGCACGCAGTGTATCCCAAAAGTGGGGGTAACAAGCAATGCTTTCAAGCTAATTTTGTTGCTAATTGTATAAAATGACAGCAAACGAACCAAATGATTCAAATTTTTGCTTTACAAGCCGATTCAGGCTCTTTATCATTCGCTTCGTCTTGAGGCACACAGCCACAGACACCGGAGAGATGGCAGAGTTCGGTTGAATGCACCTGACTTGAAATCAGGCGTGGGTTCACACCCACCGGGGGTTCGAATCCCTCTCTCTCCGCCAATTTCCCGAAAGCCCGCTAGTTCGCTAGCGGGCTTTTTTGTTCGCGCTTTATCATCTGGTCGTACCTGTTTATACTGCTTTCTCTTCTTTTACGAAAAAACAATACAACAAGTTTAATTACCGAGGATGTTATGGAAGCTTTCGATCAGGTGCTGCAACGGATTACATCGGCGGCGGAACAAGCAATTGAGCTCCCAGCAGGGTGGGGGCAAGGTCGGGCGCTGTTTGGCGGCCTTACTGCAGCGATAGCTTGGCAACATGGTCATGCTGGGGCTGATCCCGACCAACAGCTCAGGGCAATGACGGTTTCATTTGTTGCACCGGTACTTGCGGGGCAAGCGAGCTTATCGCGGCGTGTATTACGAAAGGGCAAAAACGTAACGCAAATCGCAGTTGAGATCGTACAGCATGACGAAGTTGTTTTAGCTGCTCTTTTAACCTACGGTGCAGCCCGTGTTTCACAAATCCGAGTCACTGATACGCCGGAGCCGAAGAGCGTTGAGCCCGATGCTGGTACGCCATTTCCGCCGGCGAAAGTACTCCCCGAATTTGCCCGCGCATTTGATTACAGCGTTACCGTTGGAGGACTACCATTTAGTGGTAATACAAGTCGTGAATTTGGTGGGTTCATGCGTTTTAGTGAACTTAGCCAGCCAGTGACCATTGGCACCTTTTTGGGCTTGGTCGATGCGTGGCCACCAGCGCTCTTGCAGCACCTCACTGAGTTAGCACCTGCAAGCTCACTCACTTGGACAATTGAGTTTCCGTCACAGCTTCCGCAACAACTGACAAATGAATGGTGGCATTACGTCGCCACAATTGATTATGCTGCTGACGGCTACGGACATACGCATGCGCACGTTTGGGACAAGCAAGGACAACTCGTAGCGATTAGCCGACAAACCGTGACTGTTTTTGCTTAGTTATCATTTGATAGTAAAAATCAATTCAAAAGATGAGAGTGGCTATTATTTGATGCTTAGCGTGTAAGAGAATAAATAAACGTGATAATTTTGTTGTATTTTTGCTTGCACTCCAAACGTATCTCGGGCATATCTTGACTCGCACCGACATGGGGTTGGTGCGCTAACCGAAATTGTTCGGTGTCTTCATAAGGAAGCGAAGATGACAGAGTTCATCGTAGCTGTACCCTCACAGTTGGTGGGGTTAGGCATGGAAACATTAATCAACCAAGAGCCTAAATTTTCAGTCGTTGCAACCGTAAACAACCAACAACAACTGCGCGACGCAATCGCTCGTGCTCCGTTCGCCACAGTTATCCTTGGCAGCCAATTATGTAGCGACGGCACCATTGAAGTCTGGCGCCGTATTCAGCGCCGCTATCCAGATGTTCATATGCTACTCTGGGCTGCACGATTTCAAGATGTACTTGATTTTCAGTGTAATCTCGAACGTGTTGAGGGGTATTTACTCGCAAGTGCGCAAAAAGAAGAGTTTTTGAATGCTTGTCATATGCTGAGTAAAGGGCGTATGTATGTGGCCGCAAGTGTTGCCGAGTATTTAGCGAAAAACCCAGCGCGACAAAGGCAGGGCGAGCTGCTCGCTAAATTAAGTAAACGCGAAATCCAAGTCGCCCAAATGATAGCGCAAGGACGTCGTTCCACAGCAATTGGGCAGCTGCTTAATATAAGTAGTAAAACAGTGAATACCTTTCGTTACCGAATTTTTGATAAACTCGGGATAAGTGGCGATGTTGAGCTGACGCATTTAGCGTTGCAAATGAAACTGGTTGATCTTGATGACGAGGTAGCAGTACAAGACGATGACGAAGCAAGTGAAGGAGGCGTTCGACGCTAAGCGATTTCTACAAAGTCTGACGCATCAACCCGGTGTGTACCGGATGTATGATGCGTCGGGCGACATTATATACGTGGGTAAAGCGAAGGATCTGCGTAAACGTGTGGGCAGCTATTTCCGTAGCCAAGTGGACAGCCCGAAGACGCAAACGCTCGTCAAACAAATCTGCACTATCGAAGTCACGGTAACTAATACCGAAGCTGAAGCACTGATCCTCGAGAATAATTTCATTAAGAAATACCGACCGCGCTACAACGTTCTGCTGCGTGATGATAAATCTTATCCTTATATTCTCGTTAGCGAACATCAACATCCACGTTTAGCATTTCACCGTGGTACGCGCCGCGAAAAAGGGCGTTATTTTGGGCCATTCCCAAATGGTGTAGCGGTACGCAATAGTCTACGTCTATTACAAAAGCTTTTTCCCGTGCGCCAATGCGAAGACTCTTACTACCGCGCGCGCAGTCGACCTTGCTTGCAATACCAACTCAAGCGTTGCTTGGCACCTTGCGTAAAAGGCTATTGCAGCGATGATGAATATAACGAGCAAGTGGATCTTGCCAAACGCTTTTTAGAGGGCAAAAACCAAGAGGTCATCGATCAACTGGTCGGCAGAATGGAACAAGCGAGTACGGCGTTAGACTTTGAACGAGCAGCGCGTTTTCGTGATCAAATCGGCGCCTTACGCCAAGTCCAAGAGCGCAATGCAGTTACCGGCAATCAACAGGAACTTGATGTCATCGGTTATGCACGCCAAGGTGGAATCGCTGCTGTGCATTTACTATTTGTTCGCGATGGCGCAGTGCAGGGCAGTCGTAGTTACTTTCCGAAGGTTCCGGCGAACACGGAAGATGCTGAAGTACTGCTGGCATTCTTGTTGCAGTTTTACTTGAATGATCAAGTGGAACGACGCTTGCCACGCGAGATTATCTTACCCGAGCAAAATG
This sequence comes from Pseudidiomarina sp. CB1, assembly GCF_024752025.1. Lineage (GTDB taxonomy): Bacteria > Pseudomonadota > Gammaproteobacteria > Enterobacterales > Alteromonadaceae > Pseudidiomarina. Next base: position 532,517 of record NZ_JANTPU010000001.1, read on the forward strand.
CCGCCAACGTGCTTGACCCGGAACAGGAGTTGAAAGCTCTTGAACAGGCCTTGGCGCAGAAAATTCGCATGACACATAACGTCCGAGGTGAACGTAAACAGTATCAGATACTGGCACAAAAGAATGCCATGAATGCGCTCGACAGCAAGGCGAATCAAGCTAGTACCATGATGATGCGGGTACGCGCCTTGGAGCAAGAGCTCGACTTTGGGCGTCCTATCACGCGTATGGAATGCTTTGATATTAGCCACACGATGGGACAGGAAACTGTGGCCTCGTGCGTGGTCTTTGACCAGCAAGGTCCGAAAAAAAGTGACTACCGACGTTACAATATTAAAGGTATTACGCCGGGTGATGATTATGCCGCGATGGCACAAGCACTACAGCGTCGTTTTGATCCACTCAAACACGGTAAAGTTGATGCGGCACCGATGCCGGATATTTTGTTTATTGACGGCGGCAAAGGGCAGTTAAGTCAGGCGGAAAGTTATTTTGCCGACTGGCCGACTGAATCTGCAAAAGCTGCGCCTTTACTCGTCGGTGTAGCGAAAGGGGAGTCGCGTAAACCAGGCCTAGAGACGCTTATCTTAGCTGGCAGCCATGCGACTATTCCGTTGGCGGCAGATGCGCCTGCACTGCATTTGGTGCAGCACATTCGTGATGAATCGCACCGATTTGCTATTACCGGTCACCGGCAGCGCCGTGCGAAAGTCCGTCGCACTTCACGCCTAGAGGATATCCCGGGTATTGGTGCCAAGCGCCGACAACGTTTATTGCAAAATCTAGGTGGATTACAACAGGTAAAACAGGCTAGTATTGAGCAACTCGCAGCGGTACCTGGCGTCAGCCACGAATTAGCTGAAACCATCTATCACGCGTTTCGTGACGAATAAAAGGAACTCTCAGTCGCATGTGGAATATTCCCAACCTGCTGACCAGCTTTCGCATCTTACTGATCCCGGTGTTTTTGGGCATTTACTATTTACCGGGCACTGACGCACATTTTTGGGCCGCATTTGTATTTGCCTTGGCGGCAATAACCGACGGTTTAGACGGTTACATTGCTCGACGATTTAATCAATTCACCAAGTTCGGGGCGTTTTTAGACCCAGTGGCCGATAAAGTCATGGTTGCAGCCTCACTGATCGTTGTCGTTGAAACCTATGCAACTTGGTGGATTAGCGTCCCAGCCTTGGCCATTGTTAGCCGCGAGCTGGTGGTTTCAGCCTTACGCGAATGGATGGCGCAAATCGGCTCGCAAGCAAAAGTTCAAGTTTCGAATTTGGGAAAAATAAAAACCACGGCGCAAATGGTCGCGATTGGTGGCCTCATTTGGGAAGCCAATACCTTTGTTATCGTTACCGCGACCATTTTGTTGTACGTCGCATTTGTGCTGACGTTGTGGTCGATGTGGGAATATTTGCGCGCGGCTTGGTCAGATTTAAGCCAAGTGGATTAAAAATAAGCAAACAAACAGGTTAGCGGCAAAAAATCGTTGACCTTGCCGAAATAGACAGTAGAATGCGTCGGCACTGGATGCGGGAATAGCTCAGCTGGTAGAGCACAACCTTGCCAAGGTTGGGGTCGCGAGTTCGAATCTCGTTTCCCGCTCCAAATCCCGATGGCGGGATGGCAGAATGGCTATGCAGCGGATTGCAAATCCGTGGATCTCGGTTCGACTCCGGGTCCCGCCTCCATCGGAGTCTCAGGTACTACATCTATGATGTGCCCGGGTGGTGAAATTGGTAGACACAAGGGATTTAAAATCCCTCGCTGGTAACAGCGTGCCGGTTCAAGTCCGGCCCCGGGCACCATTCCTTCTTAACTTCAAGCCATATACTTACACCCCTGATGTCGCTATTATAAACCTGTAGGTTTGCAATAAGGTATCAAACGATGGGTTTACTAGCCTGGTTAGGCAAAAAAGTCGCTGGTTATCTGCAAAAGCCTGGAAGTGCGCCCCCCAATCCTCCTACATCTGAATTTTCTGTACTTGAAGAAACTGTTCAAGTCGGTGATGTATTGCTGATCGATGGTAACAGTCGTATTGCTACCGCGATTAAATACCTTACGCAGTCCACTTGGTCCCATGCTGCTTTATGTGTCGAAAAAAATGATGCCCAGGGAGTACTATTGTTGGAAGCGGATGTCATTGAGGGGGTAAGACTAGTACCACTGTCTTTTTATCGCACCGCACATACTCGCATTTGTCGACCGATAGGTATTCGCCCCGAAGATATGGCAAAGGCAATAGACTACGCAAAAAGCAAGCTCGGTCATCAGTATGATACGGGGCATATTTTAGATTTGGCCCGCTATCTCATCCGAACCCCGCCGGTACCCGTCGAGTGGCGGCGAAGCTTGCTAACCTTTGGCAGCGGCGATCCTACCAAAGCCATTTGTTCGTCGTTAATTGCGCAAGCTTTTCAATCGATTCACTACCCGATATTGCCGGAACGGTTACGGCAAAAATTGATCAAACGCCATCACAGCCAATATGTACCCGGCGACTTTGACATATCGCCTTATTTCGCAATCATCAAACCTAATTTAAAAGCGTCGTTTGATCCTTACCAATTGGAATGGCACGAACCAAGCGCGGATCCAGGGTAGGTGTCCGCGCCGGTTCATTTAAAGGCTATTCCATACGTAAACTTTCAGGCAATAATTCCTCATTCACTTGACCATCTTGCTTGTACACCACACCTTTACGCATCACAAAATCGACGTCTTGTAGCAGATTGATGTACTTCAGTACGTCACCGTTCACCGCGATGATGTCAGCGACTTTGCCTGGAGTAACGGAGCCGTATTGGTCTTGTACGCCCATCATGACCGCTGGCCAGTAGGTCGCAGCACGGATGGTTTCCATTGGTGAAAAGTCCATTTCATAGACCCATGTGGCCATTTCTCGCCACGTGGTTTGGCAATGGAACTTCATCGGAATACCAACATCGGTGCCCACCAGCATTACCACACCCGTTTCTTTTAGCTGCGCAATTTTGTTTTTCAACGTTGGTTTACGCAACGGTACCAGTTGTGAATAGCTCAAATGTCCCGGCTTCTCGATAGACTGCTTGATGTCAGCGATGGTGTCTTCCTTGAGACCGCGATGCCAGCAGCTATTATCGAAATGCTCGTGGTTTTGTACGGTAGTTTCATAGTTGTACAAACCCTCAACGGTTGGCGTCCAGAATACTAAACCATCAAAAATACCGGTAGCTGTACGCTCTTTTAGTGCCTCAAGCACGTCGTCCGGATAGCCTGGAGCAGTGGTGAGGCCGGTGTGTTCAAAGTTATCGACGCCGACTTCAACACCTAAACGAATTTCGTCTGGCTTATGCGCATGGGCTACGACTTTTAGTCCGCGTTCGTGGGCTTGCGATACAATCGTTTCCATAACTTCACGGGGCATGTCGTCTTGATCGATAAGTTTAACGATTTCCATGCCGGCATCCGCCAACTCATTAACTTTTTCGACGGCTTGTTCTGGCGTCTTTATCGGCCAGCGGTAATGGCTTTGCCACTCGTCGGTTTCCCACTGTAAGAACGGCCCTGAAGTGTAAAGGTTCGGGCCTGGAATCTCGCCCGCAGCTACGGCCTCTTTGATGGCAACAGTATCGCCGAGCGGGGCGCCTAGATCGCGGACCGAAGTGACGCCAGAAAGGAGTAATTGTACTAGCGCTGCAGGCATGACCTCGTCAACAAAACGATCGGCGTATTCGGCCTGCCAATGCGGATAATTGGCGTGTCCGGTTAATTGAATATGCGCATGGTTCTCCCAGAGTCCAGGCAGTACGTCATGGCCCTCGGTCGAAATAACACGGTAGCCGTTAGGGACAGCAAGTTCGCCTACGCTGCCGACTTTTTCAATAACGCCATCTTTAATTAAGATCACGCTATTAGCGATGGGCTGCTCGGCGGTGCCATCAATTAAGCGGCCGCCCACTAAGGCGATGGACTCGGCGTAAACGGCTTGGCTAACGCCTAAGGCGAGGGCACTTGTTACGAACAATTTTGTTATCGTTTTCATTGGCGTTTCCTTCTTGTTTTGTGCAACTTTCAAGCTACGCCTGTCGATTTTTGCATGCAAGGCAAGAAGCACGATTTCCGCCCAACCTGCAAAAAATCACGGCTAATCACCTTGAGAAGCTCCATCTTGCGCACCATAGTAGTTGATAGTTATCAAAGATAGGGTACAACTAACGTGTCATTTCGTCTGTTAGTAACATTGTTAGTGTTCGGCTTGAGTGGTACTGAATGCCAATCTAGCAGCGCACCAGCGTGGGTTAAGCAGACCGATACGATAATTAGTCAAATGTTGCCGGTCGAGGCATCCGGCACTGAGAGTACAGAGCAACAGGACTCGGATCACGATGTCTTGCCAACCCAAAGATTACGCCCCCCAGCAGTGTCGGACTCGCCGGTTCTGGCGCAGCTCAAGCAATCAACGTTTGATCGCCATGTTGCCCCGCAGGCTCGAGCACCACCTTTTCTCGCTTAGAAAATCATCAATTACCGGTATTTTCCAAACAAGTGAGAATTTCAAATGGCTACTTTTCATGCTTTAGATTGGCATCGTGCGCAAGCTGGTGCGCGTTTGCCCGAAAACCCTTTAAAACCGCTCCAGCGCCTCAGCTGGCATGATACGGCAACTGCTGTCATGGAGCACTTTCAACAACAAACTTTGGTTTTAAGCGAATCGACGCGGTTACCCGACGCGGAAGCACGTATTGATCAAACTGGCAATCGTTATGTTTGTATCTTGGATGCACAACGAAACTTAACGGGTTTACTCCTCGCGCGCGAACTGCATAGTCGCCACACTGGCGCGTTAAGTAGTGCCTTGCAGCTACCATGGAGCCAGATCGAGGTACGCCACGTGATGATGCCAATCACCCAATTACCAGTTATCGAGAGGCAACAGGTAGAGCATGCGCGCATCGGAGATATAGCCGCAACAATGCAGGCCGCAGGTAAAGAATTCGTGTTAGTGGAAGACAACGGTCAGCTCATAGGTTTTATTGCGAGTTTACGTATTCTTGAACGCACCGGAGAATCCGTACGCCTCTATCCACGCGCGACGACCTTTGCAGAGGTCTTTACCGCTCTGAAACATCCGGAAATCACGGAGAGTTAGGCTTGTGACCATGACCATGGCACGCTACATTAGAATCAGCTGAAATTTCTAAGGGGCGTGCTATGGTCGATAATGCTTGGATGAACAGGGATACCTTGCTAATAGTCGCACAATGGCTACTTGGCTTATTTGTGCTGTTGCTGATCGTGGGTTTAGTTAGCATTATCGTGATGTACATCGTCGATAAAACCCAAACGAAACATACCATTCGCCGTAACTTTCCTGTCATTGGAAGATTTCGGTATGTTTTTGAGAACCTCGGCGAGTTTTTTCGACAGTACTTTTTTGCGATGGACCGCGAAGAAATGCCATTTAATCGTGCCCAACGCAGTTGGGTGTACCGTGCAGCTAAAAATGCCGACCGCACCTTGGCCTTTGGTTCGACCCGTGATTTAACGAAGAACGGCACCATCATCTTTGCCAATGCACCATACCCTCGACAAACAGAAGAGAAAACGCAACCAGAAGAAGTCGAAATTGGACCCTACTGTGAGAACCCGTATAAGCCGGTTTCGTATTTCCATATCTCGGGAATGAGCTACGGAGCGCTATCGCCGGTTGCGGTCAAAGCGCTGTCGAAAGGCGCTAAGCTCGCTGGCTGCTGGTTAAATACCGGCGAGGGAGGTTTGAGTCCTTACCACCTTGAGGGTGAATGCGATGTGGTCTTTCAGATTGGTACCGCAAAGTATGGTGTACGCAATAAAGACGGCAGCTTGAACGAATTGCGCTTAAAAGAGTTAGGCGAACACAAGCTCATTAAAATGTTTGAACTAAAGCTTAGCCAAGGGGCAAAACCTGGTAAGGGTGGCATATTGCCTGGAATTAAGGTGAATAAAGAAATCGCTGAAATCCGCGGTATCCCTGAAGGCCAAGATTCAATTAGCCCGAATCGTCACCCAGAAATCAAAAACGATGATGAATTATTGGATTTTATTGACCGAATTCGTTCGATTACCAATAAACCCGTCGGCATCAAGTTCGTCATGGGCGATCCAGGCTGGATTGATCAACTGATTGACACCATCTTGCGCCGTGGCCCAGAAGCTGCTCCGGATTTCATTACTTTAGACAGCGCCGATGGTGGCACCGGCTCAGCTCCGCAACCCTTAATGGATTACGTTGGCTTAAAACTCTCTGAAAGCTTGCCTATTTTAATCGATAAGTTGATTGCTGCTGGGCTGAAAGACCGAATTCGCGTGATTGCTTCAGGTAAGATGATATCGCCTGCTGATGTTGCTTGGGCGCTTGCTATGGGCGCTGACTTTATTGTTTCTGCGCGTGGTTTTATGTTTTCACTGGGGTGTATTCAAGCCATGCAATGCAACAAAAATACCTGTCCAACAGGCGTCACCACTCATAATAAGGACTTACAGAAAGGGTTAGACCCTGCAGATAAATCGGTTCGCGTCGCCAATTACCATAAATATTTAGAATACGGTGTGAATATTATTGCCCATTCCTGTGGTGTTTCGGATCCGCGGCAACTTAACCGCCGGCATGCGCGAGTAGTGACCCATACCGGCGACAGTGTGAGCCTGGCGGAGCGTTATCCGCCGCAAGCTCCCCGCCAATCATAACGATTGTTGTACGCGGCTTTGCAACCATTTACTGAAGGCAACCACGGCGACCGGGTGACGTGCAGCTTGCCGCGTCACCACGAAAACATCATGCTTGCCGTCGACGGCTTGTTCTTGGCTACACTGCAATGAGCGGAATGCGGGGTGCTGTAGGTAAAGGGTATCGACCAGTGTCGACCCTGTGCCATTGCTAACGAGCTCGAGGCCGATACTAGGTTTTGCCACCGCCTGTACGGGTAATGCCTGTGCTTGAACGGGAAAGTCGCGGCGATAAGCTTGCCACGCTTCGCTTTGTGGTTGAACCCACCAATTGCCGCTTGTCGTGATATCACTAGCAGCACTTACAGGCGCATAACGCGGGCTGTAGAGGTTTTGCTGCTTTAGATTGCGGTCTTTGATGCGACCATGCACCAGTGCCAAGTCAAACGCCCCCTGTTGCACACCAAGCGCGATAGCTGCATGGTGGTGATCAGCAACGGTGTCATCATAAGTGTCGAGTTGCAGGCGAATATGCGGATAAATTGCGGTAAAATCGGCAAGGCGGCTTGCTAGCCACCAGCGCAGGACATTACTCGGAACATAAATACGCAAGGTGGTTAAGGCTTCATCGCCACTAACCCGCGCACGCTCAACACTTTGCTCCAGTTGTTGAAACAGCGTAAGCAGTTGTTCGCCTAACAGCTCTCCGGTTGGGGTGAGGGCATGGATGCGATTATCACGATGAAACAGCTGTGTGCCTAACTGTTCCTCAAGGGTTTGAATGTGCCTTGTTACAGCCGATTGGGATAATCCCAGCTGCTGGGCGGCATGCTTGAAGGAACTTGCATTCGCCGCAACCGCAAAGACGCGCAGGGCGTTTAAAGAATAGTTTTTAAGTAGCACAATGAGTCCTCACTGTTAAATCGCAGCTGAATAATAGCACAACCATGGTTGCCGAAAGCGAAACTTCGCTTGCGAAAACAAGAATAGATTAACGACGAACGAGAACCAATAGCAATGTATTTACGTGAATTTATCGAAATCGCGGTTTTGCACTTTCTAGCCGTTGCCTCACCGGGACCTGACTTTGCCGTGACCGCACGTTATAGCTTAGCTTATGGACGTCGCATCGGCCGCTACGTAGCCCTCGGCATTGGTGCGGGGATACTTATTCATGTGGCGTATTCATTACTCGGCGTCACCTTGATTATTCACCGCTACCAATGGGTTTATGCCTCGCTACTTTTACTGGGAGCGTTGTACCTTGGTTGGATAGGTTGGCAAGCCATTCAAGCCAAACCCGCAAGTCAGGCACCCGAGGCAGCCGCCGCGGCAGGTGACCTCAGCCGCGCTAAAGCGTTTCGGGTTGGTTTCATTACCAACGGGCTCAACGTTAAAGCGACCCTATTTTTTATGGCGCTCTTTACCGCGATTATCGACCCAACTACGCCAACGTGGATCAAAACCAGTTATGGTCTCTACATGGCTGTTGCGACCGCCGCTTGGTTTACCTTATTAGCCACAGCCTTGACCATAGGTCCGATATACGAGCGAATTTGGCGTTTTGGTCATTGGCTTGATCGCCTCATGGGCGCCATCTTATTGTTGCTCTGCGTAAAGCTTATCAACGACTGGTGGCAGGTAATTCAAGTTCTCGTGAGCGGGGATTAATGCTATGATCCGCAACGTTAAATAGAAGTGGGTAAAGAGACACCTATGCAGTTATTTGTAAACGATCTTACAGTCATCGATTTTTCGTATTTATGCGCCGAGCGGGGCATTGTTGGTGAAAGTTGGATCGTCGATATCATTCTAGACGGCAGCCTCAACGAACAATCGATGGTGCTGGACTTCGGTAAAGTCAAAAAGCAGATCAAACGCATTATCGATGATGCCGTTGACCACAAGCTTGCTGTGCCCGCGGACCACTCATTTACACGCGTTACTCATACTGACGACGATAGTAGCTATTGGGTTGATTTCTTGCGTCCGCAAGAACGCTCCATTCATCTATTTTGCCCAGCGGATGCGTTTGCCTTTATCGACGCAGAAGAAGTTTCCATGGCCAGTGTTAATGCTTATTTACGGGCGGTGATCAAACGCGAATTGCCCGGTAATGTAGCGGGTCTTGAGGTTATCCTACGCGAAGAACACATCGCTGGTGCCTATTATCACTACACGCATGGCCTAAAAAAGCATGATGGTAACTGCCAGCGCATTGCCCATGGTCATCGCTCACAACTCCAAGTTTTTATTGATAACGCGCGTGCGCCGCAGGTTGAAGAACGCTGGGCGCGGCGGTGGCAAGATATTTATTTAGGCTCACAAGAAGATACGTGCTCGGTTGCAGAACTTAAACTGTCTTCTGCTGGCAAGCAGGTCAACGATAGCAGTCATCAAGCCTATCGCTACACAGCGGATCAGGGACTCTTTGAATTAGCTGTGCCGCAAGGCGAAAATGATCTCATCGCCAGCGATTCAACCGTTGAGTGTATTGCCGATTACTTAGCTCAAACCATAGCGCTCGAAGAAAACGCTCAGGGCCGAGTAAAAGTAATGGCGTATGAGGGCGTTGGTAAAGGAGCGATTGGCTATGCGTAAACTGCTTGGTGTGGCGCTATTGTTGTTATCTGGTGCTGCTAACGGGATGTCAGTTATCGAATTACATGGTGCCAAAACCGCCGGAGCTTTGCTGGTTGGTAAAACCGCAGCGGGTAGTGAGGTCAAACTAAACGATAAAAGCCTCGAAGTATCAAGCGAAGGTGTTGTGGTTTTTGGCTTTGAGCGTGATGCCAAAGGCCCGCAAACGTTAACGATTAAGCTTGCTGATGGCAGCGTACATAAAGAAGTCATTGCATTAGAACCGCGCGAGTACAAGATTGATCGGGTTGAAGGTGTACCTCAACGTACGGTCACGCCAGATCCAGAACAGGTTGCACGTGCACGTAAGGAAGCCGCTGCTGTGTGGCGCGCACGGCAGACGCGAACCGATGACCTGTACTTTTTAGAGCCGGTCATTAGCCCAGCAGAAGGGCGAATTAGTGGGGTGTATGGTAGTCAACGTATCTTCAATGGCGAGCCTCGCAACCCGCATTTTGGGCTCGATGTCGCTGCCCCAACGGGAACACCTGTCAAAGTGGTTTGGCCCGGCGAAGTCGTGTTTGCTGATCCTGATTTATTTTATTCCGGCGGCACCATTATTGTTAATCATGGTTTTGGCGTAAGCACCACCTATATTCATCTAAGTGCCGTTAACGTTGCCGTCGGGCAACGCGTACAACAAGGTGACGTAATTGGTGCGATTGGTGCGACAGGCCGAGCCACCGGGCCGCACCTCGATTGGCGCGTGAACTGGGGCGATGTGCGCCTTGACCCAGCACTCGTGCTAAAGCATTTCGATAAGCCGCTGTTTTAAAGTTTCAGCCAGCGTTTCGCCTGCGTTGGCTCGACAACCTTCAAGACATAGTTGTTAAGCTTAGGAGCTTGCCAAATAAGCTCTACCGAAATTAACTCATCGCGGCGAAACGCATGCACGATCACAACATCACCGGGTTGATAACGTTCAAAAATTTCTCGCATATTACTATCGGTAACCTGCAAATTATCGATGGCGATAACCCGGTCTTGCGCACTCAAACCAGCTTCTTGAGCAGCTTCATCAGCAAAGACGACTTGTAGCTCGAGGCCGTGCATTGAGGCTTTGAACTTGGCGCCTAAGGCAACAGGCAAAGGAGTGGGGGCTGAACGACCACCAAAGCCGTTGTCATCCTGTGCAGGCTTGCGTTCAATGGCAATGCCAAATTGCTCAAGCAGCTCGGCAACGGGAAGCGGCTCGGTGCTATTTACCGCTCGGTCAATAAAAGCGTGTAGGTGAATACCGTATTCGTCCTGCATAAACTCCGCAAACGTCGTGTCGGTGGTCCCTTGCAACGTGGCACCATAACACCGCCAAAAACTCGCCATGCACTGGCTGAGCGACAATGTATCGCGGCTATCAGAACGGATAAGCAAGTCTAGACAAAGCGCAATTAATGCACCTTTGGCGTAGTAACTCACGATTGCGTTAGGGGCATTCTCATCCTGTTTGTAAAAACGATTCCACGCCTGCAAACTTGAGTCGCCTACGGTGTGCCGATCTACGCCAACCCCGCGATGCACTCGGGCTAGGGTATCGCCAACCAAACCTAAATACGTCGGTGCATCAATTAAGCCTGCCTCGTGCAACACAAAATCATCAAAGTAAGAGGTAATTCCCTCATAAAACCATAACTGCCGCGTGTATTGCTCAGCAGCTAGTGAATACGGAATAAAGTCTCTGGGTTTAAGCGTTTTTATGTTCCAACTGTGAAAGTACTCGTGACTGCATAGACTCAAAAACGTGCGGTAGTCAGTGTCTATGTTTGGCCTTGTACCGGGGCTGACCAGATCCCGACGAGAGCACATAAGTGCCGTTGAATTACGATGCTCTAGACCACCAAAACCTTTGCCAACCACCATCGTTAAAAACAAGTATTCTTTAAACGGGACTTGCTTTTCGAATAGTAAAATTTGCTGTTCGCAAATTCGCGCTAAGTCACCACAAATGCGTTCTACATCGGCGAAATTACGTCCGGCGGTAACGAATGCATGTTTAATTCCACCCGCGATAAACTCATGGATCCCCAAGTCACCAAGTAAAAATGGATAATCGATAAGTTCTTCATAAGTCTCAGCGCGAAAGCGTCCAGCGCTGTAATACTCGCCGCTTAATCGCGGCATTCCGGTGGCGACGCGCCAATGCTTGCATGACTCGCTCAATTCTAAAGTCAACTCGACGGCTTCATCGGTTCGTCCAGCTACAGCAAGGCATAAACTGCTATTGTTAAAAAAGCCCCAGAACTGATCAAGATAGGCACTACGGACCGACAAATCGAAGGCATATACCTGATAATGAACGGTAAGTTCTTCTGCTTCGGCACAGTCAATTCGCCACGTTTGTTTGTCTACCGCGTGGAGAGTGAGGGCTTTGCCATTGGTCTCAGCATGCAAATCAAGAATATTGCGCGCAAAGTCGCGAATCATATAACTACCTGGAATCCACGCTGGAAGCTTCAGTTCGATACTGTCATCGTTGTGGACATCAATACGTAAACGCACCGAAAATTGGTGACCATGAGGATCAAGCGGAGAAATATGATAATGCATAGTTTTGACCTTAAGGATTAAAGTGACAACTACTCAGGCTTTGAATGGTAGCATGGGCAGATTTCGCTATGTAGCGTTTTGCATGCGATAAATGAACCGACAGGTAAAAGTTGAACGGGTATAATCAGGTCTAATAAGCAAATGAAATAGGGTGATAAATGCCTGTCGTTGGACGTTGGAAAGCTTTATTGGATGATCGCAACCGCTTTTTCTGGGTGCTGCAGGCAGCCGGCTGGTTTGGCTATGCATTGGTGCAATACATTGGTTCACTCATGCACGAGATGCGTGATATCTATGTGTTAATTATCCTTCTCGGCGCTTATGCCGGATTTCTATTGACTGTTCCGTTGCGTTATTTCTATCGTCGAATTTGGGATAGTCCGCCATGGCTACTAATCTTAATTGTACTGGCATCGGCTTATTTTTCTGCCAGCATTTGGGCTGTGATTGACAACGCCACCTACTGGGAAATCTATAAATTCGGTTTTCGTCCTGAAAACAATTGGTTTTATTTCAAGAACACCCTCGCAAAATTCTACATTATGCTAAGTTGGAGCGGTCTCTATTTCGGCATCAAATATTATCAGATGCTGCAAGATGAGAAACAGAAGGCGTTAATGGCAACTTCCATGGCGCACCAAGCACAGTTGAAGATGCTTCGTTATCAGCTTAATCCGCACTTTCTTTTTAACACTTTAAATGCGATCTCCACGCTTATTCTGATTAAAGAAAACGATCTTGCGAACAAAATGATGAGCAAACTAAGTTCATTCTTGCGCTTTTCGCTTGATAACGAACCCATTAAAAAGATCCCGTTAGCGCGAGAGATTGAAGCCCTAATGTTATACCTCGATATCGAAAAGGTACGTTTTGATGAACGTCTGAACGTCACTATCGAGATAAGTGATGAAGCCCAACAGGCGTTGGTTCCAAGCTTATTTCTGCAACCGCTCATCGAGAACTCAATAAAATATGCCATCGCGAAATTGGAAGAAGGCGGAGAAATTAGCATATACGCCGAGCGTCAGGGCGAAGAGTTAGTTGTCATTGTCGCTGATAATGGTCCTGGAACAACAAAACCAACACAAGACTTGATTCGTAGTGGTGGCGTAGGCTTAGCAAACACACGCGATCGGTTACAAGCCTTGTATGGAAAGAGCTACTCATTTACATTATCCTCTAACGGTCCTTCAGGCATGCGTGTCGAAATTCGCATCCCCTTCGAACAGGTTGAGGTTTCATGACAAGCAAAATCCGCACTTTAGTGGTCGATGATGAGTCACTCGCACGCCGCGGTTTAATCGTGCGCTTGCAGGACTTTCCCCAGGTCGAGTTATTGGACGAGTGCCAAAGCGCACGGCAAGCACTCGAAAAGATCATTGCGCTCCGACCCGATCTGATTTTTTTAGATATTCAAATGCCTGGTATGAATGGTTTTGAACTTTTACGCGAAGTCAAAGCCAAAGGCATTGAATTACCTATTGTTGTGTTTGTTACTGCATACGACCAATATGCGATCAAGGCCTTCGAAGTTCGCGCTATCGACTATCTGCTCAAGCCCGTCGATCACGAACGTTTAAGCCTTGCTTTGGAACGCGTCACAAAAAATCTTGCGCAACGTGAACGAAATGCACAACAAGAGCGTATGTTGAACTTATTAGCAGACGCAACTGGGGAAGACTGCGAAGCGATCTTGCGAAAATTAGCTGACAATGAAAATGTCGGCGCATCACGCTACCCAGAGCACATTGCAATTAAGGAAAGTGGTGAAATCACCCGCGTTGCGATCAATTCCATCGAATGGGTGGATGCTGCGGGCGATTACATGTGTATTCACGCTGCCAATGAGACACATATTTTGCGTCGGACGATGAAAGAGCTTGAAGAAGAGCTTAATCCGAATCGTTTTCAACGGATTCATCGTTCAGCGATTGTTAATTTAGATCAAATTGAAAAACTCTGTAGTCGCCAAAATGGTGAATATCATATCGTTTTAAAAAATGGTAAAGAGCTAAAAGTTAGTCGCAGCTACAAGGAACGGATTAAAAAGCTTATTTTAAGTACCTGAGAGCAACGCTTGCCGAGAAGGAGCACAAACGATCATGACGAAATGGAAAATTATCATCATTGTGCTCACGATAGGTGCATTCTTGACGGGTTGCTCAACTCAGTTTGGCTATCGCTTTGCCGATACCTATCTTGAATGGCAACTCGCCAACTATGTAGACATTTCCGGCGAACTGCAAACCGATGTAGAAACTGCCATCGATGAACTGCATATGTGGCATGCGCGCTCTGAATTACCGCGCTATCGCGATTTTCTCGACACCATACTCGACGACCTCGATCGTGGTCGCATTGATACTCAGCATTTATTCGATTACAGCGAAACAATATTTCAGCTTTGGCAACGTATGCGTAACCAAGTCACGCCTTACGCGCAAGAGTTTTTACCGCGCCTTAACGCCGCTCAGCGAAACCAACTCATTGAAAATTTGCGTGAACGTTTACAAAAAGAACGTGAGGAGGCGCAAGAGTTGACCCCTGGTGAGCGTTTTGAACGCAGTTATGCGCGTGCGTTAGATCGAGCGAATGATTGGTTAGGGAGCGTAAAACCGCTACAGCGCCGACTGTTGCGTCGTTGGTTGCATGAGCGCGACAATAGTGATGCGCTGTGGTTAGACTATCAAGAACAGTGGTTGAAGCGTTTTGAACAAGTTTTAGCGAAACCGCAGTCTAATAGTTTTACAGTTGCGTTGTATGAACTTTTTACTCAGCCGGAGCAACTGCGTTCTGACGAGTTGCGAATGCAAATCGCAGAAAATAGAGAGTTAGCAGTGGCAGTTGTCTTAGTCATCTACCAAAGCTTAAATAAACGGCAGGAAAAATATTTACAGGCACAGCTCCAAGATTACCGCGACACGTTAACCGACTTGATCAACGAGTACGCGGTAACCGTAGACGATTAGATTATTTGACTTCAATTATTTTGCAGGTATTGGTTGAACCAACGGTCTCCATGACGTCGCCATGCGTTAGCACCACAATATCGCCGGCCACAATGTGCCCGCGAGCTTTGACCTCGGCGATGGCATCCTGCACTAAATTTTCCGGCTTGCTTTGGGTCGAATCAAAAGCGATCGGATAAACACCACGATATAGTGCGCAACGGTTGCGACTTTCAGTGTGCCGAGACAGTGAGAAAATCGGCAATATAGTATGGATGCGCGACATTAACTTGGCCGTAGAACCCGACTCAGTTAAAGCGATAATGGCTTTGACACCAGCGAGGTGCGTCGCCGCATACATAGCGGTGATGGCGGTTGCTTCTTGAGTATTAGTAAAGGTTTCTTCAAGATCTTTGCGATCTAAGCGCGCTGACGGATGTTCTTCGGCACCAAGGCAAATTTCTGCCATCGCTTTTACTGTGGCGATCGGGTGCTTACCGGCGGCGGTTTCTGCTGACAACATCACCGCATCGGTGCCATCAAGTACTGCATTGGCAACATCCATCACCTCAGCACGCGTCGGCATCGAGTTTTCAATCATCGACTCCATCATTTGAGTTGCCGTGATCACCACTTTATTTAATTGTCGGGCACGTTCAATAATACGTTTTTGCTTACCGACGAGCTGTGCATCACCAATTTCAACACCTAAGTCGCCACGAGCGACCATTACTGCCTCAGAAGCTCGTATAATGTCATCTAATGCGGCGTCATTCGCTACGGCTTCGGCTCGCTCAATTTTCGCACACAGCATTCCAGTCCCATTAGCTTCGCGTAATAAACGACGCGCTTCGTTCATGTCAGCGCCCGAGCGAGGAAATGAAACAGCTAAATAATCAACGCCAATTTCCGCAGCTAGCTTAATGTCTTCTAAATCTTTTTCCGTTAGTGCCGAAGCAGACAATCCGCCACCTAGACGGTTAATACCTTTATTATTAGAAAGCTTACCGCCAACTAAAACAGTGGTAATGACTTTTGCACCTTCGACCTTGTCGACCTGTAACCGCAAACGGCCATCGTCCAGCAGCAAAATATCACCCGGTTCAACGTCTTGCGGCAGTTCTTTATAGTCAATTCCGACCGCTTGCCCAGTGCCAGCATCGCGAGGCAAGTCGCCATCAAGGACAAACGTATCACCTTCATCAAGGGTAACCGCGTCGTGCGTAAATTTTGCTATGCGAATTTTGGGGCCTTGTAGGTCACCAAGAATGGCGACATGATTGCCTAATTCGCGACAAATTTCGCGCACCGTTTGCGCGCGTTGCTTGTGATCCGCTGCACTGCCGTGAGAAAAATTAAGACGAACCACATTAGCACCAGCTTTGATGAGTGCCTCAAGGGTGGTGCGATCATCGGTCGCGGGCCCAAGTGTGGTAACAATTTTAGTACGGCGTAACATGTAATACTCCTTGCTGCGGACGGTCGGGTAGATAGTGCTAAAGTTCTTAGCTTAGCTTGTCGCGGGATTATAGCATGAGCGGCAAAGGGATACAGAGCTTCTGGCACTTACCGACGCTTTTAAGTACAATAGCGCGCACTTTTTTCTGTTTCGTTTCTTTTCACCGTAACGCAAGGGTAATCGCATGAGTGACCAACAGCAGGATTTGACCTTACAAAGCTGGCAGGAGCGCCAGGAATACGCCGAAATGATGCAACCGTTAATTGGACGTTTGTACCGTAACTACGGCGTTGAAATTTTGGTCTATGGCCGTTCTCTGTTAAATGTTGACACCATCAACATCATCAAAGCGCATCGCTTGATTCGTCGTCACGAAGGTATCAAGCTTCGTCTTCGCGAAAGCTTCCCATTCATTGAAGCGCTAAGCAAAATGCGTTTGGCGCCGGCACGAGTTGACCTCGGTAAGCTTGCCTTTAACTATCTGCATAAGGACGCTGGCAAAGGCGCCTCAGTCGAAGACTACTTGCACAGTGAACTCGCTGACATCGTCGATAAAGCCGATGAAATCCCAGCACAAGATGTTGTTCTGTATGGTTTCGGCCGTATCGGACGTTTGCTTGCTCGGCTATTAATCGAACGTAACGGCAGCAACAATAAGATGCGTTTACGCGCTATCGTGGTACGTGGCGGTCGCGACGGTGATCTTGAAAAACGTGCGAGCCTGTTACGCCGTGATTCAGTGCATGGTCCATTTAATGGCTCAATTACTGTTGATCACGAAAATTGTGCAATTCGCGCCAACGGCACCAGCATCAAGGTTATTTACTCTGATGGTCCAGACCAAGTCGACTACACTCAATACGGCATCGACAATGCCATTGTTATCGACAATACCGGGATTTGGAAAGATGAAGCAGGACTTGGCTTGCATTTGAAGTCAAAAGGCGTCAAGAAAGTACTGCTGACAGCGCCATCAAAAGGTGACATCAAGAACATCGTTTACGGTGTGAATCATGACATGATTCAACCTGAAGACTTAATCGTCAGTGCTGCGAGCTGCACCACTAACGCTATCACTCCAGTGCTTAAGGCGATTCATGATCATTACACAATCCGTAATGGCCACGTTGAAACCGTGCATTCGTATACCAATGACCAAAACCTCATTGATAATTACCATAAAGCAGAGCGTCGTGGTCGTTCAGCACCGTTAAATATGGTGCTTACCTCAACGGGTGCTGCGAAAGCGGTTGCGAAGGCGTTACCTGATCTCGCGGGTAAGTTGACTGGAAATGCGATCCGTGTGCCAACGCCTAACGTTTCGATGGCTATCATGAACTTGAACTTGGGCAAAGAGACCAGCAAAGATGATCTTAATGCATTCTTGCGTGATCAAGCCCTACATTCAGATCTCCAGGCACAAATCGATTTCACTGCATCAACCGAGATTGTATCGACCGACCTCGTCGGCTCACGCTACGCCGGCGTAGTGGACTCACAAGCTACCATCGTCGATGGTGACCGCGCAGTACTTTATGTTTGGTACGACAACGAATTTGGTTATAGCTGCCAGGTGATTCGTGTTGCCGAACAGATGGCAGGTCAACAGCTAATGAATCTGCCAAAATAAAATGATCCAAAAACAAAAGCGCCAATCGGCGCTTTTGTTTTGCCAATTTGAAAGTTAATCCAAAAGGGAAACACAATGTTCATTACAGCTCATTTTGATAGCGGCAACATTGACGTCATTAAAGCTGAAGAGGCAAGCAACATTGAATTGCAAATTCGCCGTGACAACCAATCGGACTTCTATCAGTGGTTTCACTTCAAGCTCTATGGCGAGGTCGGGGTAGACCACGTCATGCACATCACTAATGCCGGCCAATCGGCTTATCCAGACGGCTGGAAAGAGTACTCAGCATTAGCATCGTACGATCGTGAGACGTGGTTCCGGGTGCCCACCCGTTTCGATGGTAAAACTTTAACCATTGAGCACACGCTCGAGCAAGAAAGCATCTACTTCGCATACTTTGTGCCGTATTCGTATGAACGTCATCAAGATCTCATTCAGTGGGCGCAACAATCAAGCTTGGTTGAACATGTCTTTTTAGGTCCAACCTTGGATGGCCGAGACATGAACCTATTAGTTATTGGCGAGCCTGATGATACTAAACAAAAAATCTGGGTAACCGCTCGTCAACATCCGGGCGAGAGTATGGCTGAATGGTTTATCGAAGGCATGCTCGCTCGCTTGCTTGACGATGAAGACGGTGCTGTACGCAAACTCTTACAACACAACGTCTTCTACGTTGTTCCTAATATGAATCCTGACGGCAGCGTTCGCGGCCATTTGCGTACCAATGCGGTGGGTACCAACCTTAACCGTGAATGGGCCGAACCGAGCCTAGAAAAGAGCCCAGAAGTTTATTACGTGCTGGAAGCCATGCAAGAAAGCGGTGTCGATCTTTACCTTGATATCCATGGCGACGAAAATCTGCCGTATAATTTCTTAGCGGGCTGCGAAGGCGTACCATGTTATAACGAACGTCACGACAAGCTAGCGCAACTGTTTAAGCAGACATTGTTGGCGATCACGCCTGAATTCCAAACTGAATTCGGTTACGACGTCGATAAGCCCGGCGACGCAAACCTGACAGTAGCTAGTAATGCAGTGGCAGAGCGCTTCAATTGTTTGGCATTTACCTTAGAAATGCCGTTTAAAGATAATGCGAACCTACCAGATGAAGATTTTGGTTGGTCGGCGAACCGTAGTGCGCAATTAGGTGCTGACGTCCTTAGCGCTGTCTACGCTGTAGCAAATAACTTGCGCGATTAATGCGCGCAAGTTAGTTTTAAATAACCATAATCACAATAAATAACGATAACAATTCGCAAGGGGGACACCTTGGAAGCGATTAATAATTTTCTATTGCTGCTCGACAGCTACCTTGGCTCAGCAGCCTACTTTCCATATATTCTGCTTGGTGTAGGTATTTTCTTTACCTTATACCTTGGCTTCCCACAGATCCGTTTTTTCGGTCATGCGTGGAAGGTTGTTACTGGCAAATTCGATAAAAAAGGTGCGCAAGGTGACACCAGTCACTTCCAGGCACTTTCGACAGCGTTATCGGGTACCGTCGGAACCGGTAACATCGGTGGTGTTGCTTTAGCAATTTTCCTTGGTGGTCCAGCAGCCTTATTTTGGATGTGGGTGACTGCATTCCTTGGTATGACAACGAAGTTTGTAGAAGTAACACTATCGCATAAATATCGCGTCAAAACTGAAGACGGCACCATGGCAGGTGGCCCTATGTACTATATGGACCGCCGTCTGAACATGAAATGGTTGGCGGTCATTTTTGCTATTGCCACTATCATTAGTTCTTTCGGTACCGGTAATATGCCGCAAATCAATAACATCGCTCAAAGTATGGAAATGAGCTTTGGTTTTGACCCAATGCTCACTGGTGGTGTGTTAGCCATTTTGTTAGCGATGGTCATTATCGGTGGCATTAAGCGGATCGCGGCTGTGACTTCAAAAATTGTGCCGATCATGGGTGTGTTGTATGTGATTGGTGCGCTGAGCGTAATTTTTTATAATCTCGATCAAATTGGCCCATCGTTCGCTGCAATCTTTACTGATGCATTTACGGGTTCTGCCGCGACGGGCGGTTTCTTAGGTGCGACGTTTGCTTACGCCTTTAACCGTGGTGTTAACCGTGGTTTGTTTTCAAACGAGGCAGGTCAAGGTTCGGCGCCAATCGCTCATGCTTCTGCACGGGCAGATGAGCCCGTTTCTGAGGGACTCGTTTCAATTTTAGAACCCTTCATCGATACGATTATTGTCTGTACCCTGACGGGTCTTGTCATCTTGTCGTCTGGTGTTTGGAATCAGAAACACGAGAACACTTTCTCGCGTACCGATTTAGAGATTGTCGCTGGTAACTACAACGATACGCTTGATGCTGACCGCACTGCGTTGTATCACTATTTGAACGACACCGATGAAAACACTATAGAGAAGTTCACCGGCACTATCCAAGTGCAAGATGGTGAGGCCGTATCTAATGGTTATACCATGTTGCATGCGCGCTCAGTGGCCGAGAATGTTCGCTTTATCGTTGCTGGTGAAGACCCTTACACGGGCACCTTGCGAATCGACGATGGCCGTTTGATGAAAGAAGATATTGTCATCGTCGGTGAGAGCTTGGTGCATTCAGCAGCCTTAACATCGATTGCATTTAGTAATGGCTTCCTTGGAAGTGCAGGGGAGTACATTGTCCCAATTAGCTTGATGCTGTTTGCCTTTTCAACCGCAATTGCGTGGTCGTACTATGGTGACCGAGCAGTGGTTTACCTATTCGGGCAAAAAGGTGTCATGCCATATCGCATCATCTATGTTGCAGGCTTCTTCGTCGCTTCGTTTGCTGATACCACATTAGTTTGGACGTTGTCCTATGTGGCCATCGTGCTGATGACACTCCCCAACTTGCTGGGCATCTTCTTGTTACGCCGCGAAATGAAAGACACCGTAAAGGCGTACTGGCAAGATTTTGATGCTGAACAAGCGAAAAAGAAAGAGCAAGAGTAACGCAAGCATCAGCCTTGTTAACCCTTGTAAGGGAGCCCGCCATGTGCGGGCTCTTTTTTTTACCGGTAGCTAACGGCGAACGCTTGAATTTAGCGCTGAAACCCTTATATTGCTTAGTCTGATGTAAAAAAAGAGAGGATCTGATGGCACTCATTCGTTGCCCCTCCTGTAACAAACGCACTTCTGACAAAGCTAAACAGTGTTCACATTGTGACTATGTGCTTGCTGGACGTAGTAAAGAAGACCTTGATCGTGAAAAGGAACGCGCGCAACAACGTCGCAAAGAGAAGCTTCTGAGCCAGTCGATGTTGGCATTATTGGTCGCTATTGCGGCTTTTGCTTATATCTTTATAGAACAACCGCCTGAGGAATCTTGGTACGCAAAAATCAGCTACAGTTTACTGTTTTTAGGTCTGTTATGGTTTTTAGTTAATCGTGTCCGTCTGCTAATGAACAAGCGAGAACGTTGATGCAGTTTGAAGATCTGCTTGCCAGTATTACCCCAGAGACATTTGAACGTTTAGTTGCAGCCGTAGAAACCGGCCGTTGGCCAGACGGTGTCGCACTTACTGCGGCACAAAAAGAAAATACGATTCAGTTGGTCATGGCTTATCAAGCAAAGTTCTGCCCATCTGATGAACCTTTTCGTATTGGTGCCGACGGCTTATTAGTCACCCGTAGCAAACGTGAAATGAAAGCATCGATAGCATCAAACGAGCAAACAATTGCTTCCTTTCCTCTGCATAGTGATGAGTCCTAGATTATGGGTCGTACCGATTATTCATTGTTGCTTGCGCAAGCGCAGGCTATTACCGCCGGCGAAGAAGACTTGATCGCCAATTTAAGCAACTTGTCCGCACTCGTTTATGAAGCACTGGAAGATGTAAACTGGGTTGGGTTCTACCTAACTCGTGAACCGAATAAGCTTGTACTTGGTCCGTTTCAAGGCAAAGTTGCTTGTTTGCGTATAGACTTTGGTAAAGGTGTTTGTGGAGCTGCTGCGAGCACGCAAACAACTCAGCGGGTAGAAGATGTACACGAATTCCCGGGTCACATTGCATGTGACAGTGCATCGAATTCTGAAGTTGTCGTACCGCTAATCGTAGACGGAAAAGTGGTTGGTGTTTTCGACCTCGATAGCCCCAGTGTAGGGCGATTCAGTGAAGATGACGCTGCCGGGTTAAGCAAACTTGGACGTTTTATTGAAACACTCAATTGGTCGTCGCTCACCCATGTATAGTGAATTCGACATTTACGCTTATTTAGTCAGTCATAGTGACATGGCTTTTTTTGAAGATGATGCCGACGAAGCCGTCGATCAAATGAACGAGATGTTGCATTATATTCACGCTTATAGTGAAGAAAGTGATACCCTCGATAGTTTAGAAGAAGTAGTACGCCGCACCTTGTTTGATTGGATTGAGAACCCCGATCTTTTGGGACTCGACAGTGATGAAATGCAAGCGTACATAATGGAGCAATTAGCTGACGTACGTCAGCAGGAAAGCGATGATGATGAGTGAAGTAAAGAAGTTAACGAATAATAAAGAAGTTTTAGCTTACCTAGCGGCAAAATTTCCCGCCTGTTTCTCACTCGACGGCGACGCCAAGCCGCTTAAGATTGGTATTTTCGAGGAGCTCGCGCAACGTTTAGAAGATGACGAAAGTGTCAGCAAAACGCGTTTACGTACGGCGTTGCGTCATTACACCAATTCATGGCGTTATTTGCGTGCGATGAAGGCGGGCGGTCAACGTGTAGACTTAGACGGTAACGAAGTTGGTGCGGTTGAAGAAGAGCACCAAAGCCACGCCGCCGAGGCACTTGCAGAATCTCAAGCTGCAGCCGCAGAACGTAAGAAAAAAGCGCAAGCCGAACAACGCGCCGCAGCACCGAAACGCGACAAGACGTCGAAGCCAAAGTTAACCTCTAAACCAAAAAACGCTCCCAAACGTAAACCCAAACAGGCACCACAACCAAAATTACAGGCAGCGCAAGGTGACGATCTAAAAGTTGGGCAAAAGGTTCAAGTGAAGGCCGGTAAGCAGCCTGTTGCAGGTGAAATCATTGAACGCGATCGGAATGATGTAGTGGTGCAACTTCACAATGGTTTAACGGTCAAAGTTGCAACAGACGCCATCTTTGTCGCAAAGCAGGAGTAGTCCTATGGCTCAATTAGCGCTCAAGAAATTAGCTCTTTCGGTAACCCTTAGCTTAGGTTTAGCTGGTGCCGCTGTTGCAGTTCCACCTGCACACGATGTCGATGAACTGCCAGAACTTAAGCAAGAAGAACAACACAGTGTCGTCAGTCAACGCGTAACCACCTATTTTACGCGCTACCATTTCAAAAATATGGAACTCGACAACGAACTGTCTGAGCGCATTCTTGACCGCTACTTGGAAATGCTCGACTACAATAAGATGATTTTTCTGCGTGAGGATATTGAGCAAGCGGCCGAATATAAGCACTTGTTCGACGACATGATTCACGCCGGTAAACTGAGCCCAGCCTACGCGCTATTCGATAAGGCGCTCAAACGCAATTATGAACGTTATGAGTATGCCCTGAGCCTGCTTGATCCGGAAAAACCTTTTGATTTTAGCGTAGCCGGCGATCGTTACCACTATGATCGCGAAGACGCTGAGTGGGTTGCGTCAAAAGACGAGCTTAATGAGTTATGGCGGCAACGAGTAAAGTATGACGCTCTTAATTTAACCATGACGGGCAAAGAATGGCCTGATGTCGTAGACACGCTTGAAAAGCGCTACAACAACGCCTTAAAACGCTTAACGCAAACCAATAGTGAAGATGTTTTTCAAACTGTGATGAATGCATTTGCACGTAGTGTTGAAGCGCATACTAGCTATTTATCACCGGCAAATTCTGAGCGTTTCGAACAGAATATGAATCTCTCACTCGAGGGCATTGGCGCTGTTCTGCAATCCGATTACGATTATACCGTTATCAGAAGCTTAGTCCCTGGTGGACCAGCCGATAAAAATGGCAATATCGCTCCTGACGACCGTGTTGTTGGCGTCGCTCAAGGTGCTGATGAGGATGCCGAATTTACCGATATTATCGGTTGGCGTCTTGACGAAGTCGTCGAGCTCATCAAGGGCCCTAAAGGTTCAACGGTACAGTTGCAGGTTTTAAAGGCCGATCAATCAGCGAGCTCGACCCCAAAAGTGGTCAAGATCGTGCGTGACGAAGTTAAACTCGAAGATCGCGCAGCTAAAGTCGAAATCAAAACAATGGAGGAGGGTCCTTATAAAGGGCGCTCGCTCGGCGTTATTACCGTACCAAGCTTCTATCACAATGTGAGTGAAGACGTTAAACAACTCATTGCCGAGTCCGAAGAGGCCGGTGCTGAGGGTATCATTATGGACTTACGCACCAACGGTGGTGGTAGTCTCCAAGAAGCGATTCGTTTGACGGGATTATTTATTGATTCTGGTCCAGTTGTGCAAGTCGCTGATGGTAGTGGTCGTCGTGAAGTCAATGGCGATCGTGATGACACAACCTATTACAATGGTCCGTTGGTAGTGATGATCGATCGTTACAGCGCCTCGGCGTCAGAGATTTTCGCGGCAGCAATGCAAGATTACGAGCGTGCGTTGATTGTTGGTGAAAACACCTATGGTAAAGGAACCGTGCAACAGCACCGAGGGTTACAGCGACGCTTTGACTTCTTCGATGAACCATTAGGAAGCGTGCAGTACACCATCGCCAAATTCTACCGCATTAACGGCGGCAGTACGCAGCTTAAAGGCGTGGCCCCAGACATCACTTTCCCGACCGTGACAGATGTTGACGAGTTCGGTGAGAGTAGTCTTGAAAACGCCCTCCCGTGGGACAAACTCGAGACTGCGGACTATCAGGCGGTAAACTTGCTCGCTGAAGAGAAACTGCAGGAGCTACGTCAACTGAGCCAGCAGAATATTGCTGCTAATCCAGAGTTTAATTACGTCATGGAAGATGCAGCTGAATACCGGCGTGAGAAAGAGAAGACCTGGGTCAGCTTAGTTTTGGCAGAGCGCGAAGCTGAGCAAGAGGCCGATGAAGAAAAGCGCCTCGCACGAATGAATGAGCGTCTTCAACGCGCTGGCTTCGAACCGGTTGAAAAACTTGAAGATGTACCTGAGGCCTATGAACAGCCAGACCCGTACTTAAATGAAACTTTGGTACTAAGTTTCGAACTCATTGATACGATGAAGATAGCCATGCAATAAAATGCATTGCTTAGCCCAAAAAGCCGCCCGAGGCGGCTTTTTTGTGGCATCCTATAAAGAAGTAAAAGCCCAAGCAATAATAATAATAACACTACGGAACACTTGGTTATGACAGTTCAAAAAGCAATTGCCAGCCGTTGGTCAAGCCGGATGGCCTTCATTCTTGCCTCCACAGCTGCCGCAGTCGGTCTCGGAAATATTTGGAAATTCCCTTATATAACCGGCGAAAACGGTGGCGGAGCCTTCGTTTTAGTTTACCTACTGTGCATTGCCGCAATTGGCATTCCAATCATGATGGCTGAGATTATCATCGGCCGCCGTGGCAGACACAGTCCGGGGATTGCCGCACGAAAAGTTGCACTTGAATCTGGCCGTAGCTCGACTTGGCAGCTGACCGGTTGGGTCGGCATGGCGACCGGCTTTTTAGTCTTGAGCTTTTATGCAGTTATCGCAGGGTGGGCTGCAGCCTATGTTTACGAGGCCGCAAGTGGGCATTTCGTTGGGCAAGACGTTGCCACTATCAAGTCCATGTTTGGCTCGTTAGTAAGTTCACCTGCAAGACTAACGTTTTGGCACGCTGTGATTTTGATCGGAGTAACCTTAGTCGTCGGTAAGGGCTTAAAGGATGGGCTCGAACGCACGGTTCGTTGGATGTTACCCATTATGGTCGCGTTATTGGTCGCTATCGCAATTTATGCGGCAATGATCGGAGATTTTGGTGCTGCGCTCAGTTTTATGTTCGCCCCAAACTTTGCTGACCTCACTCTCAATGGCGTGTTACTCGCATTGGGACACGCCTTTTTCTCTTTAGGCTTAGCCTCGGGTGTTGTCATTATGTACGGTGCTTATTTACCGCGTGAAACATCTGTCGTGCAAACGACGCTATGGGTTGCCATGGCGGATACAGTGGTCGCACTATTAGCTGGTTTCGCAATATTTCCAATTGTATTTGGCAGCCAACTGACACCCGAAGCAGGTCCAGGACTCATTTTCCAAACACTTCCAATTGCCTTTAGCGGTATGCCGGGCGGTGTTTTTGTAGGTACCTTGTTCTTCGTTATGCTCGTCATAGCTGCGTTTACTTCCGCAATCGCGATGATCGAATCTGCCGTGGCATTTTTACAAGAAAAGTTCGATTGGGGCAGGTGGCGTGCTACCATCACCGCCGTCTTGACCCTTTGGTTACTGGGGCAACTCACGATTTACTCTTTTGCTGGAGCCGCGTGGACCCAACTCGATTGGAGAGTCCCCGGCAAAACCTTAGCTAGCTGGTTTGATGTGATTGATTATGCAACAGGTTCGATACTGTTGCCGTTGGGCGGATTATTGCTCGCGATTTTTAGTGGCTGGGTCATGACGCGGTCAGCCAGCCAAGATGAGCTCGACACACATCCGATGATCTTTCGCCTATGGCTTTGGATGGTGCGTTGGTTCGCGCCGGTTGTTATCGTGATCATCTTCTTACAGCTCATCGGTGTATTTTAAGCCACGCGACGACTGATTTTCTGCTGAACTAATTTGAGAAACTAATTATGCGAAACCAATCTTATTCAGCCTTTAAAGAGCCAAGTCTTCTTCAGGCTGCGTTGCCCTTAGTAGTGCTTATTATTGCACTCGCCAGTTCTGTCTATTTATTTGGCGAAGACTCGTCTTACGGACCGAATCAAATAGCATTATGGGTCGCTGGTGGCGTTGCCGTTATTATCGGCTTTGTTAATAACTACCGCTGGGAAGACCTCGAAGAGGGCATAAAAGAGGGTATTTCGGTAGCCCTAGGTGCTTTGCTGATCATTTTAGCAGTAGGCTCATTAATCGGTACGTGGCTACTCTCAGGTACCGTACCTACGATGATTTACTATGGCTTAGAGTTACTTAATCCGAGTTGGTTTTACGCTGCTAGTGCTTTGATCTGTGGCATTATCGCCTTGGCGATTGGCAGTTCATGGACCACCGCAGCGACCATTGGTGTCGCCTTAATGGGCGTCGCTGCTGGTATGGGTTTGTCACCCGCCATTACCGCTGGTGCAGTGGTGTCCGGTGCTTACTTTGGTGACAAAATGTCACCGCTTTCAGATACCACTAACTTAGCACCCGCAGTCGCAGGAACTGAGCTCTTCGCGCATATTCGCTATATGTTCTACACTGCAGGACCTGCCTACCTTATCGCACTCGTGCTATTCGCTATTCTTGGTTTGAATACAGATATCAATGCCAGTGTCGTGCAATTAGAGCGGATGCAACTTGAGATCTCCAACGCCTATAACATTGGCTGGGAAATGTTAGTTCCTCTCGTGGTCTTACTCGCTCTAGCAGCGACGCGTAAACCAGCGTTGCCAACGGTATTCTTTGGTGCTTTGCTTGGCGGTCTGTGGGCCGTTCTTTTCCAAGGTGATGTCATTTCACGTTTGGCCGGCGATGACTCCGCAGTCGCGTCGCTGAAAATGGTATGGTTGGCACTAACAGATGGCATCACTGTTGAAACCGGAAATAGTGAACTCGATTCACTATTAAGTGGTGGTGGAATGTCCAGCATGCTCAATACCGTATGGCTCATTTTAAGTGCGATGGCATTTGGTGCTGTGGTTGAGAAGATTGGCTTACTGCAACGCCTCATTTCCGGGGTACTTGGCTTCGCTAAGTCTACCGGCAATTTGATAGCTGCGACTTTGTTTACCTGTTTCGGCGCCAACTTGTTAACGGCTGATCAGTACATGGCCATTGTTATTCCGGGAAGAATGTTCCGCGAGGAGTACGAGCGTCGCGACCTCGATGCTCGAGTCCTATCTCGTACTCTCGAAGACAGCGGTACGCTGACATCGGCGCTGATCCCGTGGAATACCTGTGGGGCATTTATGATGGGAACGTTAGCTATAAGCCCACTTGAGTATGCGCCTTTTGCCTTCTTTAATTGGCTCACACCGCTTGTTGCCATGTTCTACGGCTATACCGGCATCCGTATTCTCCGCCGTGACAATCAGCACGCCGCAGCAGCGCCTGCGCACACGAACTAAAGTAAGACAGAAGTAGGGGCTTTATGGCCGATATGACAACCCAAAAAACTGCAAAACTCCGGAGTGATTATCGCACTCCGGCATTCACTATTGACACCGTAGATCTTGATTTTCACCTGCATGACAGCGCCACTCGTGTCGTCGCAGTAATGCGCGTACGACGATTACGCGCAGGCCCGCTTGAGCTCGATGGCGAACAACTGCAGTTACGTCGACTAGCGATCGACGAACGCGAGCTTGCAACCGCCGATTATGAGCTAACAGCGACACAGTTGCGCATTGCTGACGCTCCAGATAACTTTGAACTCACCATAGAAACCGAAATCAACCCAAGTGCTAATAGTGCCTTAGAAGGACTGTACAAATCTGGTGGCGCTTTTTGCACCCAATGTGAAGCTGAAGGCTTTCGTCGCATTACTTACTACCTTGATCGCCCCGACGTATTAGCTATTTTTACCACGACCGTGCGTGCCGAAGCAGGAAAGTATCCGTACTTATTAAGCAATGGGAACCTGCAGCATGAAGGGAAACTCGACAATGGCGAACATTTTGCCACTTGGCATGACCCGCATCCTAAACCAGCGTATTTGTTCGCTCTGGTAGCTGGAGACTTTGATCGCTTACACGATCATTACACCACTATGGAAGGCCGCGAAGTATTACTAGAGCTTTTCGTTGATAAAGGTAATTTGGCGCGCGCCGGCTACGCCATGCAATCCTTAAAGAAAGCGATGCAATGGGACGAAGAGCGCTTTGGTCTCGCTTATGACCTCGATCGCTACATGATCGTCGCAGTTGATTTTTTCAACATGGGCGCCATGGAAAATAAAGGACTCAACATATTTAACTCCAAATATGTTCTGGCAGACACAGCAACGGCCACTGACTGGGACTTTATTCACGTCGAGTCAGTTATCGGTCACGAGTATTTTCACAATTGGACCGGTAATCGCATCACCTGCCGTGACTGGTTTCAGCTAAGCCTAAAAGAGGGGCTTACAGTGTTCCGTGACCAAGAGTTTAGTTCCGATCTTGGTTCCCGTGCCGTGCATCGAATCGATGCCATTCGCGTGATACGAAGCCATCAATTTAATGAAGACGCCAGCCCGATGGCGCATCCCATTCGGCCGGATAAAGTTGTCGAGATGAATAACTTTTACACCGTTACGGTATACAACAAAGGTGCTGAAGTTATTCGTATGCTGCACACTATACTCGGCGAACAAGGTTTTCAAGCGGGCATGCGGTGCTATCGCGAGCGTCACGATGGCCAAGCCGTTACTTGCGAAGATTTTGTTGCTGCGATTGAAACTGCGAATGACACCGACCTCGCGCAATTTCGCCGTTGGTACAGTCAAGCGGGTACACCGACACTCACGATTGCAGAAGACTACGACGCTGCGCAAAAAAGCCTAACCATAACGGTGCAACAACACACGCCCAGCACGCCAGGGCAGAACGACAAACAGCCGGTTGTTATCCCGTTGCTATTTAGTCTCTACAACGCCGATGGGAAACGTCTATCAGTTGCACATGACAAGGTACAGCGACATGAGTCGGGGAGTGAACTCTGGGTAATTCACCAAGCATCTGAAACGCTCACATTGACTGACGTCAATGAACGACCTGTGATTGCCTGGTTAGAAAACTTTAGCGCGCCTGTGAAAATCGAGAGAAATGTCGATTTGAGCGTTTACACCACGTTACTCGCCCACGCGGAACAAGAAGTGACCCGTTGGGAAGCGGCGCAACAAATGTATTTGCACGTGTTATTAGCTGGCGTTCGTCAACAAGGGCAGATAGACCTTCCGCAGGCGTTAATCGAAGCATTACGGCACGCACTGCACGCTGCTTTAGATAACGCATTAAAAGCCCTTATTTTCACCCCTCCAAGTGCGGAAGAGCTGGTTGAATACTTTCAAGAAGATGCTCCTCTTGAAGCTATTGGCAAGGCGGTACAGCAACTTCGTGATGCCCTTGCAGAACATCTGGCAGATGATTTTGCTGAGGTTTATCATGACCTTACCGCTGATGAGAAGGATCTTAGTGCGCAAGCGATGGCAGTGCGAGCCATGCAGAATCGCAGTCTTTACTATTTAGCGGTTGCCAAGCCGCAAGATTATGCTCCTAAAGTATTGCAGCAAGCCACGCAAGGGCAGAGTATGACCTTGCAACAAGCAGCCTTAGAGTTTGCAGTTCATTTGGACTTACCGAATCATCAGCAAGCACTTGGGCAATTTGAACAACAGTGGCAAGCAACCCCGTTGGTGATGGATAAGTGGTTTGCCGCGCAAGCAAGTGCCCCGCACCCGGAAACCGTTGAACGTGTCGCTATGCTACTCGAGCACGACAAGTTTAGCTTACGCAACCCGAATCGGGTATACGCATTAGTGGCAACCTTTTGCCGTAATAGTCTTTGTTTTCACCGAGCCGACGGGCAAGGCTACCAACTAGTGTTGCGCATAATTAAGCAATTGAACACGCTCAATCCGCAGGTAGCAGCTCGACTCATTACGCCGTTTTTACAATGGCGACGTTATGATGAAAAGCGCCAAGAGATGCTTAAAAACTGCTTGTTAGAGCTACAGCAAATGGATAATTTAGCAAGTGACCTTGCTGAAAAAGTGAACAACGCTTTAGCCTAACAAGGTCACAAGTTCCAATAATCATGCATAAAGCTATCATATTCATGTTCAGGCCACGTCAGCCGTGGTCTGAACACTGATTTTTCCTGTTTATTATCATTGAATAGCGCGGCTAAATGTCCGACAATAAAGGCTATTGGAAAAATCTGTGACAGTTCACAGTATTGTTCTACCTCAATAGGTTACAAGGATACTTAGCATGAACTCCGTTGGCGACAGCCAGACCCCCGTTATTCTGCAGAAAGTGGCCGCGCTCATTCAGCAACGAGCGACCGACCGCGCTGATATCATCCAAGACTTTGCCCTCCGTATGTTCCGCAATGTAGCGCCAGATGAACTTGCGCAGCGTAATGATAGTGATTTGTATGGTGCCATAATGGGGTTATGGCACAGCTTCAACGATTATCGCCCAGGCGAAAAAGCGTTGATTAAGGTTTATAACCCTGAAGTCGCGCGTCATGGTTGGGAGTCAGCGCATACCATTATCGAGATTATCCAAAGTGACATGCCATTTATGGTCGATTCCATTCGGATGGCATTATCACGTATGGGGATTAACTCGCATTTGTTGCTTCACCTGCCACTGAGCCATGAGCGAGATAGCGAGCAGCGGATTGCTAAACTATTAAAGCCAGGCACGCGTGGTGACAACGAGGTTGATACCGTATTCCTTATCGAAATTGACCGTCAAACCAGTAAAGATGCGATCGCACAATTAAAACGCGAATTAGCGTCGGTCATGGATGATGTCACCTATTCAGTTTCCGACTGGCAAGCCATGCGTGAGCGTATGGAGCACGTTGCCGAGGAGTTGAGTAACATCAATTATCCAGGCGACGCAAAAGAGTTGAAAGAAGCACAACGTTTCCTCAAATGGCTCGCAAAAGATAACTTTACACTCATGGGTTACCGCCGTTACGACCTGAAGGCAGTAGAGGGTGACTACGTTATTCGCCAACAAGCAGACTCAAGTCTTGGCCTTATGCGCAAATCGGCAACCAACAAAGAAAGGCTAGTTTCATCGCTACCCGAAGTAGCTCGTGATCTTACCTTTGACAATACCTTGCTGTTGGTTACCAAAACGAATTCGAAGTCGCGTGTGCACCGTCCAGCCTACAGTGACTACATTGGCGTGAAGCGTTTCGATAAGAACGGTAAAGTTATTGGTGAAGATCGCTTTATAGGCTTGTACTCAAGTAGCTTTTACAACAATAGTGCCCGAGATGTTCCGTTGGTGGGTGAAAAAGTTAAGCGTGTCATGGACGCCTCAGGCTTTGCACCTAACTCGCATGCCGCGAAGGCCTTGCTAAATATCCTTGAAACCTACCCACGTGATGAAGTGGTCCAAGCAAGCGAAGATGATTTGCTTGATGTTGGGGTTGGCGTACTGCAAATGCAAGAACGCGATATGACACGGGTTTTCGTACGTCGTGATATTTTTGGGCGCTTTGCATCGTGCATGGTGTATGTACCGAAAGAGCGGTATAACACGTTATTACGGCAAAAAACCCAGAGCATCCTCGCTACTACCCTTAATAGTAAGTACGACGTTGAATTTACCACTTACTTTTCCGAATCCTCACTTGCCCGCACGCACTATACCGTGCGTATTGGTGAGAACGTACAGGACATCGACGTGAAAGAACTCGAACAAAATTTAGTTGAAGCCGCGCGCACCTGGGAAGACAATTTTGAGCGCATTTTACGCAGCACGTTTGGTGAAGCGAAGGCGAATGCGCTGAACAAGAAGTATGCGAATGCGTTTCCTCGCGCCTATAAAGAAGAAGTGCTGCCATCCGTGGCCATAGCTGATATTCAGCAATTAGAAGCACTCGATAAAGATCACAAGCTTGGCATGTTGTTCTATCGTTCACGTGAAGAGAACGAGCAGAGTAAGCGCATTCGTCTCAAGCTCTTCCATAAAGATGAGCCGATTCATTTGTCTGACGTACTGCCGATGCTGGAAAACTTTGGCTTACGCATCATCGGTGAGAGCCCGTACCAGATCAAGGCCACAAATGGCGAAGTATTCTGGGTGCTCGACTTCCAGATGTTGCATAACAACGCGACTTTAGACCTCGAAGCCAGCCGTGATTTATTCCAAGATGCGTTTGCCAAAGTGTGGTCTGGGCATTATGAAGATGACGGCTTTAACCGCCTCGTCTTGAGCGCCGGATTGACTGGCCGCCAAGTCATTATTCTGCGCATGTTTGCCAAGTACATGCGGCAGATTGGTACAACCTTTAGTCAAAGTTATATTGAGAGTACCTTTAGCAAGTACCCAGTCATTGCAACTTTGATCGTTAAACTCTTCTACAGCAAGTTTGAGCCTGGCACGAAAAGTCGTAGCAAAAAAATTGAAGCACTGGAAACACGCATTACCAGTGAACTTGATAACGTCGCAAATCTCGATGACGACCGCATTATTCGTCGTTATGTCGAGCTGATTTTGGCAGCCTTACGCACCAACTTCTTCCAAAACGACGCCCAAGGTAACGAAAAGCCATATATCTCAGTGAAGTTTATGCCTGAGAAAGTTCCGGAAATGCCACTACCGCTGCCGAAGTACGAAATTTTCGTTTACTCGCCACGTGTTGAAGGTGTGCATTTGCGCGGTGGTAAAGTTGCTCGTGGTGGCTTGCGTTGGTCAGACCGCCGTGAAGACTTCCGTACCGAAGTGTTAGGCTTGGTTAAAGCGCAGCAAGTGAAGAACACCGTGATTGTTCCTGTCGGCGCGAAAGGGGGCTTTTTCTGCAAGCAGCTTCCGGAAGATCGTGAAGCCTTCTTTGAAGAAGGCAAAGAGTGTTACCGCACCTTCATTCGCGCGTTACTGGATATTACCGACAACATTGTCGACGGTGAAGTCGTACCGCCAGTAGACGTCGTTCGTCACGACGAAGATGACACCTATCTGGTGGTAGCAGCGGACAAGGGCACTGCAACATTCTCGGATATCGCCAATGGTATTTCGCAAGATTATAACTTCTGGTTGGGCGATGCCTTTGCGTCAGGTGGTTCAGTTGGTTATGACCATAAGAAAATGGGGATTACCGCACGCGGTGCTTGGGAGTCGGTAAAGCGCCACTTCCGTGAAATTGGTATCGACTGCCAAAATACTGAATTTACTGCTGTGGGCATCGGTGATATGGCTGGTGACGTGTTCGGTAACGGTATGTTGTTATCGAAACACACGCGTTTGATCGCTGCCTTCAACCACATGCACATATTCCTTGATCCTGAGCCTGATGCGAAGAAGAGCTACGCCGAGCGCGAGCGTTTATTTAAGTTGCCACGTTCATCGTGGGAAGACTATGATAGTTCGCTTATTTCTAGCGGTGGCGGCATCTTCTCACGGAGTGCGAAGGCCATTGAACTGACGCCAGAAATGAAGAAGCTATTCGGCACACAGAAAAAATCGATGACGCCAACCGATATGATTCGCGCCATCTTGATGCTGCCGGTTGATTTGCTCTGGAACGGTGGTATCGGCACCTATGTGAAATCATCCAAAGAGAGCGATAGTGACGTTGGTGACCGTGCCAATGATGCGCTTCGCGTGAATGGTAAAGAGTTACGTGCCAAGATTGTGGGCGAGGGCGGTAACTTAGGCCTAACCCAACTTGGTCGAATTGAATATGCTCGGAACGGCGGTCGTATAAATACCGATGCTATCGATAACGTTGGCGGTGTCGACTGCTCGGATAACGAAGTTAACATCAAAATCTTGCTCAACGGTTTGGTTGCGCAAGGCGAGTTAACTCGTAAGCAGCGCGACCAATTGTTATACGACATGACCGATGAAGTATCACAAATTGTCTTGAAGGACTGTCATCGTCAATCGCAATCAATTTCCGTTACCGCATTACGCGGTGCGGACCAAGTGAAAGAACTGCAGCGTTTTATTCATCACCTTGAACGTGAAGGGCAACTTAACCGCGCCCTTGAGTTCCTGCCAGATGATGACGAGTTGGCGGAACGCCAAGCCAATGGCAAGGGCTTCACACGCCCAGAGTTAGCGGTAATTACCGCTTACGGCAAGATGGTATTGAAAGAAGAGTTGCTAGACGATGCGGTCATGGCTGACCCATTCCATGCGCGCTCGTTGATCAATGCTTTCCCGAAACCATTGCAAGAGCCGTACGCCGAAGCAATGCAGGCACACCCACTGCGCGCTCAAATTATCGCGACACGTTTGGCGAACAATATCGTTAACGATATGGGGCCTAACTTTGTCTTCCGTAAAATGGACGCGACCGGTGCGACTGCCGCAGAAGTAGCTGCAGCTTATGTTGTTGCGCGTGAATGTTTTAACTTACGTGGTTTGATGGAACAAATCGAGGCAGGCAACAACAAAATCCCAGCAGATATTCAAAATCAAATGCTGTTCCAGTTACGTCGCGTTGTGCGTCGTGCTACACGATGGTTCCTGCGTCACCGTCGTCCAGAGCTCACGACCATTCAAGAGCAGTTGGACTTCTATCAGGGAGCGTTTAACGACTTACGTAAGAATGTTCTAAGTTACTTGGTTGCAGACGAGCGCACCGGCATTGAAAAAGAAATTGAGCGGTTGACCAACACTGGCGTCCCCGCCAAATTAGCTGAGCAAATTGCTATTCTGTCGACGCTGTTCTCTGCATTGGATATTGCCGATATTGTTCATGAAACCAAGCGTAAGGTGGGTAGTGTTGCCAACGCCTATTTCCACTTAGGCGCTGCGGTATCGTTGCATTGGTTCCTTGACCAAATCAACTCACAGCCTGTCGATAATCATTGGCAAGCCTTAGCCCGCGCGGCCTTCCGTGAAGAGCTTGATTGGCAACAGCGGTCGCTAACATTGAGCATGCTCAAAGGTGGTGATCCGAAAACTGATGGTATCGATGTGCTGCAAGCATGGTTGGATGAAAATCGTGCCTATGTGGATCGTTGGTTGCATATGTTGTCTGATTTCCGCACAACCAAAACCCACGAGTTTGCCAAGTTCTCAGTTGCCTTACGTGAACTGATGTTGTTGAACCACAACTGCACAGCGGTGAATGTGTGAGTCTCTACGGCGCAACACGTTGGTGCTTGTTCCGCTTAGATGCGGAGCAAGCACACGATTACTCGATGCGCATACTGCATAAGTATGCGCATACGCCTTTAGCAGCATTTTGGCGGCAAAAAGTTGCAGCAAAGCCCGTCACTGTTATGGGGATCAAGTTTCCAAATCCAGTCGGTCTGGCTGCAGGTCTAGATAAGAACGCAGAGTGTATTGACGCCTTTGCGCAAATGGGTTTTGGCTTCATTGAAGTTGGTACGGTCACGCCACGACCGCAACCTGGCAACCCAAAGCCGCGGTTATTTCGGATTCCGCAAAAAGAAGCCATTATTAATCGTATGGGCTTCAATAACCATGGTGTTGACTACCTCGCCGAGCAAGTTAAACAGTCTCGCTTTAAAGGTGTACTCGGCATCAATATTGGTAAAAATAAGGATACCCCTGAGGACCAAGCCGCAAACGACTATATTACCTGCATGCGTAAAGTCTATCCGTACGCGAGCTACATAACCGTGAATATTTCGTCACCCAATACCCCAGGGCTACGCGCATTCCAGCACGGCGAAGCGTTAAATGCTTTACTTTCAGCACTGAAAAAAGAACAAGCTGCTTTGACCACCAAGCACGAACGTTATGTGCCTTTAGCCGTCAAAATCGCACCAGATGTAAGTTCGGAAGAACTCCAAGCAATGGCACTAGCATTTGTTAAACATAACATCGATGCCGTCATCGCAACGAATACCACTTTGAGCCGAAATGCGGTGCAAGGCTTACCTTATGCCGATGAGGTAGGGGGCTTGAGTGGCGCTGTACTCTTCGAGGACAGCACGCGAATTGTCCGAGAGCTATCAGGATTTTTACAGAATAAAGTTCCAATTATCGCAGTTGGCGGCATTGATTCGTATGCTGCAGCACGAGCGAAACTAGCTGCCGGCGCAAGTTTAGTTCAGGTGTACACTGGCTTTATCTATCATGGGCCAAAACTTATCGCTGATATCGTGAATAACTTGTAATTAACTGCGTTCTTAGCTATGTTAAGGCGCAGTTAAGCATTATAAAAATCACAATAAGCGTTAACAGAAGGGGCTTTTCGTGCACGCATCGCAGCATTGGCGCTGGATCTATGATCCTGAGACGCAACAGCTATCGGTAGAACTCGATCACGGGTTAGTGCACAAGTGTCCTTATAAAAAATCACGCCTCATTCCAATGAATCCGCTACACGCAGCTTTTACCATGGAAGATGCGACCTGCTTTCAAGAATTCTACGACGTACTCAGCGCCTACGAATTATGGGACCCGATGATGCTGACCCAAGCAGCGCTTAATCGCACCATTCTTGAACGCTTTGGTCGTCCTCAAATGCCCCAAAGTTGGTACTTTCAAAGCTGCACCAAGGCCCCCAATTACGAACTTGAGGTGGGCGCATTGGTCGAATTGAATTCAGGAATTGAAACGGCGGTATTTGCCATCACAGCAATCGATGATGAGTTTGCCGAATGTATGTTGCTAAGTAGCTCGATGACACTGTCTGAAGTTAAAGAGATGCAACAGTTTGATTCAGTTAAAGTATTACGCAATCGACTGCAACCTAGTCATTATCTTCAACTCAACCTTGATGACGAGCATTTACGCCACGCCTGATTCGAGGCTCTTATGTTGCGGACATTTTCCTACCGTTTGCTTGCTAGTGTTCTTGTGCTTAACGCTTCTTTTTCTAATGTAGTTCATACCATGCCGACAGCCAATCACCACCAAATAACCCTACGTATCATGACGACCAGTGATGTTCACGGTCAGATGCTTAATTATGATTACTACCGTAGTAGTGAGGTCACTGAACAGGGCCTAGTTAAAACCGCGACACTGATTTCGCAGGCACGCCAAGAACAACCTTTTAACCTGTTGATAGAGAACGGCGATTTAATCCAGGGTTCCGCATTTGCGGATTATGCTGTTGCCGAATTTCCGGTCACTAAGGCGACGCATCCGATCATCCAAGTTTTAAATTATTTACAGTATGATGTGGCAAATCTTGGCAACCATGAGTTTAATTTTGGTCTCGACTACTTAGCCGCTACCTATCGTGATAGCCGTTTTCCAATTGTCGCTAGTAACCTAGAGCTTTTACCCTCAGCGCCAGCGGCTTTGCGTGAGAAACTTGTCAAGACTGCTTGGATACAGCGGTCGATACCTCAGCCGGGCGAAGGACCGACTATTCCTTTAACTATTGCGGTTATTGGTGTCATGCCACCGCAAATCATGCAATGGGACCAGCATCATTTAAAAGGGAAAGTAAATGTTGCGGCGATGCTTACAGCGACCGAACAACGCGTTCAGCGGGCCCGTGCAGAAGGTGCCGACGTTGTCATACTTGCGGCACACACTGGCATGCCAAAATCGACCGACAATCCTGATGACAGCGAGCAGACAGGCTGGTTACTTGCTGGGGTGCAAGGAATCGATGCGCTATTACTCGGCCATCAACATGAAGTTTTTCCGGGAACTTCCGTGTATGACCGGTTATCTGGCGTCGATAGTGAGAATGGCCGAGTACGCGGGGTGCCAACTGTACAACCCGGTATCTACGGCAGCCACTTGGGTATTATCGATCTTGAGTTAAATTATGGGCAGGAGACCGGCTGGCAAGTTACAACTGCGCGTAGCGAAGCAAGAGCGGTCGAACCCTCCACCGAAGTCGATTCGAGGCTTGCCGCGCGACTACAAAGCGCGCATGAAGCGACCTTAACCTTTATGAAACAACCCATCGGAAGCACGACACAACCACTAAGCTACAAAACTGCTCGCTGGCAACCAAGTTCTGCGGTTCAATTCGTGCAACGTGCACAGCTTTGGCAAGCCCGCCAACTTCTCACCGCAAGTGCGGTTGAAGACCTTCCGCTATTAAGTGCGGCAGCCCCCTTTGATGCTGCTTTTAGTTCTAGTGATCGCGCTACAGAACTTTCTGCTGGGCCACTAACTCGCGGTGCCATAGGTGATCTATACCGCTATCCAAATACGCTAGATATCGTTAAGTTAAATGGTGCACAAATTAAAGATTGGCTCGAGCAGAGCGCCACGGCTTTCGTGACGGCGAGCGAGGCAAGTCCGATAGCGGATTGCTGGCGTTACCTCAATAGTGAGGTTGCCCATTATAATTTCGATACCTTGTTAGGTCTTGATTACCATATTGATATCACCGCCGAGCCGGGGCAGCGCATTAAAGATGTTCGGTATGCTGGTAAAGTAGTATCCAGCACCGATATGTTTTACGTCGCTACCAACAATTATCGCGCAAATGGTGGCGGTGATTTCCCTCACTTAGACGGTGAGGCCACAATTCTTCGCGGTGCAGATATGCTTTCAGATGTACTGTTGAACTATTTGGGAAGTTTGCCGCAAGGCGTTTATTCAGAAGAGCTGCAATTACATTGGCAAGTAATTGGTTGCGGGGGCAGGATTTGAACCTACGACCTTCGGGTTATGAGCCCGACGAGCTACCAGACTGCTCCACCCCGCGTCCGATGCTGCGCATGTTACCAAGCTTTTCGTAGAACGCAAGCACGCATTGCGTTAACTGCTGCTTATTTCAGCAAATCCCGTTTAACTGCTGCTTTTTCCTACAATTCCAGCAATACACTGGATTCTGCATGCCGTATAATAGCGGCACATTTAGCTAAGGATATGTCGAACACATGACTGCAACTTCACACTATTTCGCCACCTGTGCCAAAGGGCTAGAACCGCTCCTTTTTGATGAGCTGCAACAGCTAGGCCTCGAACAGGTTCAACAAACGGTCGCGGGCTGCCGTTTCGAAAGCGATTGCGAAGGGGCCTACCGTGTCTGTTTATGGAGTCGTCTTGCCAGTCGCGTGCTGTTGATGCTGGGACAATGTGACGTTGGTGGTCAATTGGAGTCGGTAACACAAGCCATTAGTGAAACACTATGGCTCGAGCATTTTACTGCTGAGCAAAGCTTTGTCGTTAGCTTTACCGGACAAAACCAGCAAATACGCCATACCCAATTTGGCGCACAGTTAGTCAAAGACGGTATTGTCGACCACTTTCGCCAACAAGGTTTAGATCGTCCAAGTGTCGATCGTGAAAGCCCAGACCTCCGTGTGCATGCCCATTTGCATAAAGATCGACTCACCTGGTACCTCGATTTAGTCGGCGAGCCTTTACATCGTCGTGGCTATCGGTTGGAGCAGGGCGCCGCGCCGTTACGCGAAACCCTTGCAGCAGCCATTGCGCTCCGGGCAGGGGTGACAAGTGATACGCAAGTTCTTATGGACCCGTTCTGTGGTTCCGGTACGTTACTATTGGAAGCCGCAATGATTGTGCTCGATCATGCGCCGGGACTGCGTCGTCAGAGTTGGGGCTTGCAGCGTTGGCGACAATTCCAACCGCAACTCTGGCAGCAATTAATGAATGAAGCCGAGCAGCGTTTCGCGCAAGCGAGTGAACGGTCACAATTGACAGTTTATGGCTCGGACAATGACCCACGCATGCTGGGTGTTGCCGATCAGAATGCCGCTCGACTCGGAATTACGGATCGTTGTCATTGGCAAGCCAGCGATGCGACCAAAACCCAAGCGCCTAGCTCAACCGCTGGTCATTGCGTGATGTTGTGTAACCCGCCGTACGGTGAGCGGCTTGGTGAGGAAGTTGAAACCTTGCTACTTTACCGTCGTTTAGGACAACAGTTAAGACAACATTTTGCCGGTTGGCAAATCGCTATCCTCGCTGGCGATGAAAGCTTACTTAAACGTCTAAAATTGCGGAGCCATAAAAAATATAAGCTCTATAACGGCGCTTTAGAGGTCATCTTGGCACTCTATGATATGCAAAAAGAGCAACTTGAGTTTACTCAAGAGCAATCTAGCGATCTTGCTAACCGATTAAAAAAGAACTACCAAAAATTAGAGAAATGGGCGGCAAAAGAGGGACTTAGCGCTTGGCGTGTCTACGACGCAGACTTACCTGAGTATAATGCCGCGGTTGATGTCTATAACGAACACTTGGTAATACAAGAGTACGCAGCACCAAAAGATATCCCACCAGCTGTTGCCAAGGAGCGTCTTTGGTATTTACTCGACACTTTAGCCGAAGTTTTACCGTTTTCGGCGGCGAATATGCATCTTAAAGTTCGACAAAAACAAAGTGGCAAGCAACAATACCAACGCCAGCAATTACGCCATATCATTACCACGGTGCATGAATACAATGCACAGTTTGAGGTCAATTTAAGTGATTATCTCGATACTGGGCTGTTTTTAGATCACCGCTGGGCAAGGCGTGAGCTAGGCCGTTTGAGTGACGGCAAGAATGTCCTTAACTTGTTTGCCTATACATGCACGGCGTCGGTTCAAGCCGCTTTGGGTGGAGCCCAACAAGTCACTTCAGTCGACTTATCAAAAACCTACCTTAGCTGGGGCGAGGATAATTTTCGTTTAAATGGATTACCCGCGCGCCAACACCAGTTTATTCAAGCGGACTGCTTGCAGTGGTTACAGCGCCAGCCACCGCAGCAGCGTTTCGATGTGATTTTTCTTGATCCACCAACGTTTTCGAACTCGAAACGTATGCAGGACGTCCTCGATATCCAGCGTGACCATGTCATGTTATTGAAACTTGCCGCTCGGCTGCTTAAAGACGATGGGGTGATTCTATTTTCGAACAACAAACGTAAGTTCAAGCTCGACCAGGAAGGGCTCCAAGATGCCTTTCTGCGAGCAGAAGACTGGACTTCACGTTCGATTAGTCAGGACTTTGCGCGCCATAAGGGTATTCATCACTTGTTTAAGGTGACGCACCACCATGAGTGATTTTTACCTGTTAACGAAACCCCAGTGCCCACTATGTGACAAGGCGATCGCAGAATTGCATGGGTTAACGCTCGAACAGCCGATTCGCTTGCATTGGGTTGATATTACGCAACAGCCAGAACTGCAAGATGAATACGCTCTGCTGGTGCCGGTGTTAGTCCGAGCAAAAGATGATGCAGAATTACGCTGGCCTTTTAATGATCAACTCATGGAATTTGTTACTGCATGACCGTATTACGTATCCAACAAGCTCAACTTGCATTCGGCCGCGAGCCTATTCTTGATCACGTTGATTTGGTTATTGAGGAGGGCGAACGTTTATGTCTTGTCGGCCGTAACGGCGCGGGTAAATCAACCTTATTAAAGGCGATCGCTGGCGACATACAGCTTGACGATGGGGTGATTCAAAAAGTAGGTGATACCGTCGTCGCGCGGTTGCCACAAGATCCGCCAGCGAATTCTGAACAAAGTGTCTATGACTATGTTGCTGAAGCCCTGGCCGATGTTGGTGCGGTGCTCAAGCGTTACCACGAAGTATCGCAACAGCTCACGCAAGATCCCGATGATGCATCACTTATGCGCACCCTCGCGCAATTGCAAACTCAGCTTGAAGCAGCGAATGGCTGGCAATTACAAACACGCATCGAACAAACGTTGACCCGGCTAGGACTTGACGAAAACATGTCGATGACTGCGCTTTCTGGTGGTTGGTTGCGGCGAGTAGCGCTCGCGCGAGCTTTAGTTGTAGCGCCGGACTTATTGTTGCTCGACGAACCGACCAACCATTTAGATATTGACATGGTGCAATGGTTAGAATCGGTATTGCTCGACTTTCGCGGGGCAGTGCTCTTTATCAGCCACGACCGTATGTTTATTCGTCGGCTCGCCACACGCATTATCGATCTTGATCGAGGACAACTAAGTTCATTCCCGGGTAATTACGATGCTTATTTAGCGAAGAAACAAGAGCTACTCGAAGTTGAGGCCAATCAAAACGCTGAATTTGATAAAAAATTGGCGCAGGAAGAAGTGTGGATTAGGCAGGGCATCAAAGCGCGACGCACCCGCAACGAAGGCCGTGTGCGAGCGCTACAAGCGCTACGCAAAGAACGACAACAACGTCGTGAACAACAAGGCTCGGCAAGATTAGCGGTGCAAGAGTCACAGCGCTCTGGAAAACTCGTATTCGAAGGCGAGCATCTCGAGTTGGCATTTGCTGACAAGCCAATTCTCAGAGACTTTAACCTAACGCTACAACGCGGGGACAAAATTGCTCTTGTTGGCCCCAACGGTTGTGGCAAAAGTACATTAATCCGTTTGATCCTTGGTCAGCAAAAAGTTGACAGCGGCACGGTTAAAGTCGGTACGAATCTTGAGGTGGCGTACTTCGATCAACATCGGGCCAAGCTTGATCCAGAGAAATCCGTTGCCGAAAATGTTGGTGATGGCAAACAAGACATCACCTTTAATGGGCGTACGCGTCACATTCTTAGTTATTTGCAGGACTTTTTGTTTGCGCCACAACAAGCACGCACGCCGGTCCACGCATTATCCGGTGGTGAGCGCAATCGAGCGCTACTCGCAAAACTCTTCTTACAACCGAGTAACCTACTGGTACTTGACGAACCAACCAATGATCTTGATATTGACACCCTCGAGTTACTTGAGCAAATCATTGCTGATTACCAAGGCACGGTCATTTTGGTGAGCCACGATCGTGAATTTGTTAATAATACTGCAACCAGTATTTTGCTATTTGAAGGAGCGGGCAAGGTCA
This sequence comes from Pseudidiomarina sp. CB1, assembly GCF_024752025.1. Taxonomy (GTDB): domain Bacteria; phylum Pseudomonadota; class Gammaproteobacteria; order Enterobacterales; family Alteromonadaceae; genus Pseudidiomarina. The sequence goes on from NZ_JANTPU010000001.1 coordinate 575,922, forward strand.
CCGAAATCGTGGGCGATTTCCAAGATGTTGAACACTATTTACAACAACAAACAAGGTCCGTACAACATTCGACGTTGACGAATGGAACTAAAGAAGCGGAAAAGCAGTCAGAGAATCCGAAAGTTAAAGGTTCAGCACAACCTAAGAAAAAGTTATCCTATAAGCTTCAACGTGAACTTGATATGCTACCTGAACGCATTGAAGCTATCGAAAGCGAACAACAAGAACTGCAAGCACAAGCAAATCATCCAGACTTTTATACGCGTCCGCATGCCGAAACCGGACCCGTTTTAGAACGCCTTGCAGCACTTGAAGAAGAGCTTCTACTGGCACTCGAACGCTGGGATGAGCTTGAAAACTTACAAAAAGAGAGTAGTTAGATTACCTATGAAAAAGTTTACTTTAGGGGCCCTTAGTGTCGCCATTGCAGCATCTTTTTTATCTAGTGCGCAGGCTGACTCATACAACATTCAGCAAATTGAAACACCAGAGAAAGTGACAGATCTTTTTCCTATTGCTATCAACGACCACCGTCATAGTATTGTACTTGGACAGCTTCCCAAGGACATTGAAATCGATCTCACTCTCGTATCTGAAGGAACTTTACGTAGTATCGGTATCGATCCTGAAGTTGACGACTTGGCCACTTACCAGCTCTCGCGCGAGCAATACGAAGCCCTCGTAAGAGGGTTAAGAGACAGTGTAAACACGGTGGTTAGTAATCCGCGCACCTCGTTTTACGACGCTGGTTACTTCGATGGGCAATCCGTTAGCTTTAATGAGTTTTTTGAAGATACCGATCCTGAAACTCCAGAAATGGAGTACTCAACCGACCACATTTATAATGGCATTAATAACAACAATATTCGGGTCGGTTGGGGAAGTGCACCATACAAGTTCAATACGTTTAGCTACACAACGGGCGAAGGTGATGATGAACAACAAGTCAACACCACCTATACCTCACGTGCATTTACCCGCCAAGCAATCTGGTCAAATGGTGAGACAACAAAAACCTATCCAGCACCGGAGCAGGCCTATCTAGGTGGTGAGTCGGTCATGATGGACATCAATGACCAAAACGTTGCCGTCGGCTATGCGAGTGTGGCAGTTTCACCGGCATCGCAAGCTTTTGCGGACGACTGTCAGGCACGTTTAGATGAGGGGACAGCGACAAGGTCGCTTTACACCTGTTTATGGCAACGCTGGCTAAATTTAAGTAACGCAACAGCAGCAAACCTGCAAAGCATCTATAGCCGCTCGACGATTAACTCAAATCAATCCATTTACGATATGCGTGCCATGGTATGGCAGCTTGACGCAAATGGTGAGGTGATCTCGTCACAGCAATACGGCACGTTAATGGAACGTGGCGAAGAGGATGACAGCGATTTTTCTAGCTATGCGATGGCGGTTAACAATAATGGTATTGCCGTAGGTCAGAGTTGGACTTATTACGAAGGCGTGCAAGAGGAAAGCCGTCGAATTAAAATGCCTGCCATTTTTATGGATGGCGAAGTTAAACCGGTAACCGTAGACCCAGCCTATTTATGGGGTGCGGCAACTGACATTAATGACCAAAATCAAGTCGTCGGTTTTTTGATTCGTCGTGTTCAAGGGATTAATCGCTATATCGGCTTCATCTACGATATTGAAAGCGAAACATTGAACGAACTACCTTCATTTTTTAATGGCTCAAGTGCAATTCCGACAGCTATAAATAATGATGGCTTAATTGTTGGCACCGCAGAGATTGATGCAGACTTGTCCGCGCAGAGACGACGCGTTGGTTTTAGTTATGAAAGCACAGTAGACGGTGCGAAATTCGTCAATTTAAACGATGCCGTCGCTTGTGATTCTGGTTACTTCATCGTTAGTGCCGATGGCATCAACAACAACGCTGAAATTGTTGCCACCGGTATTCGCCCAGAGGAAGTTAGCACCGAAAACGGCGAAACGACCACCGAGCAGTTCGCCAAAACTCTGATTTTAGATCCTAGTTCGGGTGAGCTGAACAATTGCACGCAAGAAGAAGGTAAGATCGAACGACAAGGTGCGAGCACCGGTGTTTTTGGCTTCCTTTCTATGTTGTTGATTGGTGGTCTTATTACACTACGCCGCAAGTTTAGCCGTTAACTAGAAAACTTGTTCTAAAAAAACTTGATTACAGATCTAACGCCTTTTCAGTAGCTTATAGCGTAAACTGAAAAGGCGTTTTTTTTTGCTATTGAACTACCGCCTACAGTTGCTATCTATTATTACAAGAGTGAAATAATTTTCGCTCTTGCAAAAAATTGTAAAAGAACAACTGGACGAGGAAGTGAATGATGAAAAGACAGAAACGCGATCGCTTAGAACGGGCACACTCACAAGGTTTCAAAGCTGGTGTAGCGGGTCGTTCAAAAGAACTATGTCCGTATCAGAATCAGGAAATTCGTTCCCAGTGGTTAGGCGGTTGGCGCGACGCGCAAGAAGCGCGGAGTGTAGGGTTATATCGTTAAATTAATCTGTCCAGCGCACTAAATTTTATTTAACTTATTGAAAAAATCTTCTCTTGAATGTAAGTAAGCCCGCCAACAGCGATCTGTTAGCGGGCTTTTTTCTATCTAGCACTCGGCAAAGATTTAGAAGTTAGAGGTGTCCGTGAACAAGCCTACTTTCAGATCTTTCGCCGTATAAATGGTTTTACCATCGACTTCAACGCGGCCATCAGCCATGCCCATGAAAAGCTTACGCTTAATCACACGCTTCATGTCAATGTGGTAGCTGACCTTTTTCGCGGTCGGTAAAATTTGGCCAGTGAATTTAACTTCACCTACACCCAGTGCGCGACCACGACCCGGACCGCCAGCCCAAGCCAAAAAGAAGCCCGTCAACTGCCACATCGCATCAAGACCTAAACAGCCAGGCATGACTGGATCGCCTTTAAAGTGACAACCAAAAAACCACAAGTCTGGATGAATATCGAGTTCGGCATGAATATAGCCTTTGCCGTATTCCCCACCTTCGTCATTGATGGTCACAATACGGTCCATCATCAACATGTTAGGAGCAGGGAGCTGGCTATTACCAGGGCCAAACATTTCGCCTTCGGCACACGCCAAAAGGTCTTCGCGAGTAAAACTAGATTGGGTCATAACTACCTTGCCTTTAGTTCAAGTGCCGCTAGCTTAGCGAACACTTGTACGCTTAACAAGTCCGATTAGTTCCCTTTACCAGATCCTCTTGTACCACGGCTGCTCAGGTTCACAGTGTTGCAGTTCCTCTAAACGCTTCTCGATACGAGCGTACAGCTGTTTCTGATTCTCACCGGTCAATAACGCTAGCGCATCAGCAACGTCATCGATAGCGTAGATGTGGTAATTATTGGCTTCAACAGCCGCAATAATGTCAGGTTCTAGATTGAGTTGGCTCATATTAGCCTTTGGTATAATCACGCCTTGTTTACCATCGAAACCGCGAGCTTCGCAAAGCGCAAAGTGGCCAGTGATTTTTTCATTTACCGCCCCAATCGCTTGCACCGCGCCAAATTGATCTACCGCACCGGTAATTGCGATACCTTGGGCGATAGGGGCCTCGGCTAGAGCTGATAACAAACAACAAAGTTCCGCTAAAGACGCGCTGTCGCCGTCGACCTCATAATACGATTGCTCAAAAACGATAGTTGCAGATAGACGCATTTCTTCACTTTTGGCAAAAACATTCGCAATATAGGCTGACAAGATCATGACGCCTTTGGTATGAATACTGCCGCTTAATTCAGACTTTCGATCGATGTCGATAATATCGCCATCGCCGTAGTGCACCGTTGCGGTTATCCTTGAAGGCTCGCCAAATTCACTACCGCCGATGGTAACCACAGTAAGACCATTCACTTGTCCAACAACTTCACCCTCGGTCGCAATGAAAACTTGACCTTCAAGAATTTGCCGGCGACTAAGTTCCGCAATGTAACCTTCGCGTTGCTGTCGCTGCTTAAGCACCTGCAAGACGGCCTCATGATCGATAACGTCTTGTGCCTTAGTCTGTGCAACCGCTCCGGCTTCGCGCAGCAGTTGCATTAATGCAATGGTATCTAGTGATAGCTCGGTTTGATAATCGCTTAACCGTGAAGCTTCTTTGAGGACTAAAGGCAGAGCTTCTTCGGTCACTGGTAGTGTCGCTGCCTCACGCTCAACATACGCCAAGTAGTCAAAGTAGGGCACTAGGGCATCTTGGCTCAACGAATAATGTGCTGAAAAATCAGCCAGATAAGGGAAAAGGTTATCAAAATCCCGATCCAGGTCACGTAGTTGCCCATAGATTGAACGATCACCCAAAAGCAACACCTTAAGGTGGATCGGAACAGGTTCAGGTTGATAATAAGCAGCAATATTTGCTTCGCCAGGCTGTGGCCAATGAAACAAGCTGGTGCGCAGAATATACTTTAGCTTTCGCCATAGACCCGGCTGCGTCAACAGTTCCTCGGCGTCGATAGCTAAAACACCTCCGTTGGCTTTTAATAGCGCCCCCGGTTGGATCAAATGGAGCTCCGAGCTAATCGTGCCGGCAACAGATTGCAGACGGATTCCACCAAACAGGCTAGTATCCGTTACCCGATCACAAAGTACAAAATCATCCGTTTGCTGATCGGATTCAACAATAATGGTTGCCAATTCATTGCCGGGTAAATCATCAAAGGTTTTATCGGCAACTCGGGTCAAATAAGCATCAAAACGGGCACTAGGGAAGTTTTCCCTTAATTCTGCTAATAACTTAGCGCGATCCGTTGCCGGTTGCTCAAAAAGTGACATTAAGCCCGTCAAAACATCGCGCGCTGAACCAGCTGGAACGTTAACGCACAACGGCTCATTGGCTGAATCGGGATTCGCAAGATACAACCAATCGTGCCGTTCAAAGTGCATCCATTGATAACGTTGTTGTAGCTCTTTCAATACATCCATTACCCGTAGGCCCGGTGTGGTGACCATAAAACCATGGGCATACCTACCACCGATCCGCATGGTCTGTTCAATCGCCGCAAGTGCACGATTCTGACCCACTAATGGATTCGCGGATGGAGAAGCAGGGCGCTGTTGCGCCCAAGTATAGATAGGTGGCTGTAATTGTTCTGCTGCAACGCGCATGCGCTTACCTTTTTTAACCTTAGTTTGAAACCGGCTCGACGGTGTAGCCGCGCTCCCGTAAAAGGTTGATCATACCAGCTTTTCCGCCTAAGTGACCTGCACCCACAGCAATAAATTCACTGCCTTCAGCCTGTAGTTCCTCATCTAATGTGTCCTGCCAAGTAAAGTTACGCTGATCCAAGAGTACTTCTTTATATTCAGCGTATTCTTCCATCTCGGTGAACATACCGTACATACCGTCAATATCTTCAGCCTTGTACAGATCAATCATGCGTTGTAATTCAGCCTTGGCTCCAGCTTCATCTTCAATTGCATCCGCTAGCCATTGAACTTGCTCTGCGTGGGGGATTTGCTCAAACACGCCAAATTGAAATTCAACGGTTTCTAAACCCTCAACTGGCTTTTCTTGCGCCATGGCTTGTTGCGTAAAGTAACCTTCAAAGGAAGCTGGTTGTCCGCAGCCAAGCTGAGCCGACATTAACATACCGCTGACCACAAACGGGCGCATGCCGTCAAACATAGGCAGACCAACACCCATATTGGCTTTTAGGAAGGCGTCTAGTTTTTCGGCTTGAGCTTCAGTAAGTCCGCTGGAGATTGTCTTGCCGTCAGGATGCATTACCTTAGCCTGCATACTTTGCAGCATAGCGGGGTCATCCATATCTAATTCCATGATGAGTTTATCTGCGTCATCGAACGCAGCTTTGGTTTCATCAGCAATACTAAAATCTGCCTGACAGATTAAGTGAATCGTACCGTACAGATAAGACGGTTGCGCCATATCTTTACCAGTGATTTTGTAGAGCAGTGCCGCGTTTGCTGAACTAACAGACAAACCTAATGCCATTGAAGTAGCGAATGCCAAACCTGAAAGTTTACCCAACATCTTTTGTTGTCCTTTAATTGATTAACGAGTTCATCAAGAGCGTAGCGACAGACGCGTAAAATTGCCACTACCAAAATGTCACAAACCATCAACAGAGGGCGAAGGCTATAAACGTTGGCGACCGCTCCAAATACACTAATTATCAATTTCGCATAATGTATATTATGTTAAATACGATATTATTAAGCTTAGTTACAATAAGTAGGTATTCACATATTGACGTCGCTACGTGAAATTTTACCGGTTATCCCCCTGCTTTTTAAAAAGCACGCACGTAGCGCACGATCGTAAAAATCGCACGCCATGCAAAAGGATTGGTATGGAAAAGACCAATTGAATAAATTCGCTCGCAGTCTGATGCGTTATCGCTTCATGTAGCTCTGGAATGACATCATTTGTTGCTGTAGTACATTTTCGACAGCTGGTGCCCAACGTGACAAATCGTTGCCAGTATAACCACCAACACGGTAACGTACCGTTAAAGTTGCCGTCTGCAGATCAGAACTATTCGCTAACGCCCAGTCCATCAGACAGCTTCGTTAGTTTCGCGTTCATGCTTCCTCCGCCTGCTCCATTTCTCGTTCTAGGCGCTGGGTTTCATCGGCACGCGGCTTGGTGAAGCGTGCGAGCGCTAAATAAATCACAGGCGTTAAGTAAAGCGTAAAGAGTACTGCAAAAGCAAGCCCGCCAAAGACAACCCAACCAATCGAGTTACGCGCCTCTGCACCGGCACCTACAGAAAGGATAAGAGGCAATGCGCCCAACAGCGTGGACACCAAGGTCATCATGATAGGACGCAGACGAATACTTGCAGCGTGTTCAACGGCATCCCTTACAGACTGGCCTTTGTCACGAAGCTGGTCTGCAAATTCGACAAGTAAGATTGAGTTTTTCGCAATTAAGCCAATAAGCATGACCAGACCAATCTGCGAGAAAACGTTGATCGATGTACCGCTTATGAACAACGCAAAGAACGCTGCAGCAATACCAAACGGCACAGTTGCCATGACCACCACTGCACTGTTCACACTTTCAAATTGCGCGGCTAACACGAGCAAAACGATAATGAATGCCAATAGGTAGGTCATCATTACTTCGCGCTCTGTTTCTTCGTACGCCTCGGCCTCTCCCAGAAGTACCATACCGATATTGTCTGGTAACGTTTCATTGGCGATACTACGCAAGCTTTCAACGACTTGTTCAATCGGGATCGAGGTTGGCATTTGCATATCAACCTCAATGGCTCGGCGCTGTGCACGCCGTTCAAGCTCTGCCGCTACGCCCTCTTCGCTTATGCTTGCGACTGCCGAGAGCGGGACAACTTGGCCGTCGGCGGTGCCAACATATAGATTTGCCAAGTCGGTTGGCGATTTTATTAAGCTTCGATCTGCTTGAAGCATTATTGGTACCGCTTGATCACCAATGTTTAAGTCAACAAGGTCATCGCCGTTGATCGCCACCCGTAGCGTTGAAGAGATATCGCTGAGCGAAACACCAAGGTCAGCGGCACGACGCCGGTCAATATTCACCCGTAACTGTGGTTGTGTAGGTTGGTAACCCACTCGTGGAAAGCCCACCTCCGGCATTGCTTGCTGAACAGCTTCGCCAAACTTTAGTGCAGCATTATAAATGTCGATGTACTCATCACCAGTTAGGGCGACTTCTAGCCCACCACCTTGACCGCGTAGGTTCAAACTATTGGAACCAAAAGCACGTGCCGGAGCACCTGGAATGCGGCTTAAGGGTTCACTGATTTCATCAATAATCTCTTGTTGTGAACGATCCCGTTCTTCCCAATCGGTCAAGCGTACCGTTATGAAAACCAAGTTTGGATCCCATTGCCCTACTCGAGTATTGATGCTCGCAACCGCCCCGCCGTTTACGTAAGGCAAAAGTATCTCTTCCATACGTTGTGCTTGGCGATCCATAAAGTTCAGACCAACACCATCTGGACCGCGAGCAAAGATGCGGATCTGACCGCGATCTTCTTGCGGCATAAGTTCGTTATCGACATTGAGATAGAACCAAACAGCACTTGCCGCAACCACTGTACAGCCGACAAAAACCAGCAATGCGTGATCAAGAACCCAATGAAGTGTTCGGCGGTAAACCTTTGAGAAACGACTTCCTAAGCGCGTCAGCACAGTCTCTTGATGCTCTTTTAAAGGCAAACGAGCGGTTAAGGCCGGTACTAATGAAAGCGCCACAAAGGAGGAAATAATGACTGCCGCCGCAAGTACGCCACCGAATTCACGGAACAGCCTACCGGCGGTTGATGGTAAAAATGCAATAGGCACAAAAACAGCGACCAGCACTGCGGTTGTAGCAACAACGGCGAAAAAGACTTCGCGCGTGCCGATAACAGCTGCGGCACGTGCGCCTAAGCCCATCGAGCGCCGGCGTTGAATATTTTCCGACACCACAATCGCGTCATCAACAATCAGGCCAGTGGCTAAGACCAAAGCCAACAGTGTCAAAATATTAATGGAAAACCCTAATACCCAAATAACAGCTATCGCACCAATAAGTGCCACGGGGATCGACGCCGCAGGGATAATCGTCGCTCGTCCTGAACCAATAAACAGCCATAACGTCGCAACCACTAAAAGAATAGTCAGCGCTAGTGAAGTCACCACTTCTTCCACCGAACTGCGAATAAACTCGGCATCATCATCGGTGACTTGAATCGTTAGCTCAGGATATTGTTTCCGTAAATTCTCAACCAAGCGCAGCACTTCGTCGGAAATCTCAATGGTGTTCGAGCGCGCTTGGCGAATAATGCCTAACCCCAGAACTTGTTTACCATCAAGGCGCGTGATGCTACTTGCGTCTGCGGGGCCAAAATAAACGGTCGCGACGTCCCCTACTCGAGTCGTCCCAGCTATCACGATGTTTTCAACATCTTCGGGTGAAACTGAGCTTGCATCAGCCCGAACAATAAGTTGCTGATCCGTTGATTTCAAACTGCCAGCAGGAACATCAAAAGGCGCCTGACGCAATGCAGAGGCGACCTGAGTTACTGTAAGGTTGTAACTTGATAGTCGCAGCGGTTCTATAACCACACGCATCACGCGGCGACGATCGCCGGTCAAACGCACGTCGGCAACACCCGGTATATTCAAAAAGTTGGGGGCGAGGTCGGTCTCAACACGTTCGGTTAGCGCCGACAGATCCAACGTGTCGCTTGATATTGCAAGTGCGACGACAGATTCAGCATCATTATCAGCTTTGATGATCGAAACGTTCTCAACCTGCTCGGGCAAGCCGCGCTGGACACGACTTACTGATTCGCGCGTTTCATTTGCGGCATTATCAAGGTCGATACCAGGCCGAAATTCAATGACGATACGTGAGCTGCCTTCCTCGCTTGAAGCACGAATGGATTTTACACCACTGACCCGCGCGGCAGCGCCTTCAAGTCGGCTGGTCACCTCGGTATCAACTGTTTCTGGTGCCGCGCCTGGATAACTCGCCGTGACCGATATTACCGGGCGATCCACGTCTGGTAACTCGCGAACTTCAACGCCCTGTATTGCCGCTATACCAGCAATAATAATCAGTAGATTGAGGACAACAATAAGAACCGGTCGACGAATCGACATCGATGGCAAATCATTTAACTGCGGCGCCCACTTCATTAATTCACGCCTCCATTATCGGCAAGACGTTCAACCGCTTGACCACGCCGTAGGGTTTGCACACCTTCAATTATCAGTTCATCGCCGAGCTGTAAATTTCCATCAACGAGGACTCGGCCTGGCAAGCGTTGCGCAATACTGACGTCAACGCGTGTTGCTTTACCATCCTTAACCACCCAAACGTAGGCACCTTCAGGTCCCCACATCAAGCCAGCTTCAGGTACCGAAGGGTAACTATCCCCTTGCAAAGTTAGGGCAACACGAAAACTCATACCGGGACGATAACGATCATTCTCATTATTGAGTAATGCACGAATCCGCAATGTACGATTGGTTGCATCAATTCGTGAACCAACTTCAGCCACGGTGGCTTGGAGTCGATTTTCTGCACGTAACCAAGAATAGACTTCAAGTTCAGCGCCATTATTGAGCATTTCGGCCGCTTGCTCAGGAGCTTGGAAATCCAAATACAACTGGTCACGTTGGTCCAAAGTGGTAATCAAGGTTTGCGGGGTAATACGATCACCGACTTCTATATCGGTAATACCGACCACCCCAGCGAAGGGAGCAGTAATACGTCGGTCATCGACTTCGGTCTGCGCTTCTGCGACGGCTACTTCTAAGAGATCGCGAGCAATAATTGCTTCGTCCAGCTGACTCTGCGGTATCGCACCACTCGCGCGGCTTTTACGCAAACGCTCAACCGTTCGCTCGGCATCGGCCAATTGTAACTTCGCACGTTGCAAGGCAATTTGTTGGCGTCGATCATCGAGTTGCACCAGTAAGGCACCGCTGTCGACCTGCTCTCCCGGCTCGAAATTAACCGCAGTGACTTCATCGCCCACCGCCGGATAAATATCAACCGAGCGCAGGGCTTCCGCATAAGCGACCGCCTCGACTTGTTCCAGCTTTCGCTCAAAACCTAACGGTTGAGTAACTACTAGCGCTGCTTGTTCGCGATTTCCCCATTGCTGCGCAGTGGCTTTGCCGATCATTAACTGGCTGGCAAAAATTGTGCAGCAAACTGCGCAGATAACAGCGAGTCCACTCGTGCCTTGAGACAACTTCATTCAATCAAATCCTTGTAAAATACGTTTGTACAGCTTGTGTATAGTCTTATTTGAGCAAATATGATCAAAAAAGACCGCTCATCCTCGATGAACGGCCCTTTAGATACGCCAGTTTAAAACTTACTGTTGTGGTTTAGCTTTAAGCACTTCGGTGAGGCCCGCGACCGCTCCGCCTATGTCCGCAAGTTGTGCAGGTAAAATAAGCGTATTGGTCTCTTTTGCTAGATTACCGAATTCTTTTACGTACTGCTCGGCAACCCTCAAGCTGACAGCGTCTTGGCCGCCCGGCTGCTGAATTGCTGCGGCGATTTTACGAAGGCCCTCGGCTGTCGCTTCCGCAATGAGTTCAATTTCGCGCGCGCGCCCTTCTGCTTCATTAATCTGCTTTTGTTTTTCGGCTTCAGAAAGATTAATGACCTCTTGTTTGTGACCTTCAGAAACGTTGATCATTGACTGCCGTTCGCCTTCGGACTTCGCAATTGCGGCGCGACGTTCGCGCTCAGCTCGCATCTGCTGTTCCAACGCGTCCTTTATGCTCATCGGCAACTCAATATCAGAAATCTCGTAACGTAAGACTTTGATACCCCATGGCGCAGCTGCCTCATCGAGTGCTTGTACGACGATTTCATTGATACGAGCGCGTTCTTCGAAGGTTTTATCAAGATCGGTTTGCCCAATGACCGAACGCATCGTCGTCTGCGCTAACTGTGATGCGGCATAACGATAATCATTAATGCCGTAACTCGCTTTGTGCGCGTCAACGACTTGAATATAAAGCACACCATTAATACCAACTTGAATGTTATCGCGAGTTACGCACGCTTGGCGTTCAACATCGATCACTTCTTCTTTTAGTGTGTGTTGATAAGCCACTTTATCGATGAACGGAATCAGTAAGTGAAAGCCTGAATCCAACGTACGGTTATAGCGGCCTAATCGTTCAACCACAAAGTTGGTCCGTTGTGGAACAATGCGCGCGGTTTTTAGAATGACAATAATGACAGCAACGGCAAAGCCAATCGCTAACACCGTACCCACGTCTAAAGGAACCATCGTATCTACTCCTTGTTATTATTTATTCGTGTTAAATACTCTTTGCCGCAGCATTCGGCTTTTGCTTCGCTACCGTCAACTGAATTCCTTCGTTGGCGATAACCCAAGCGGTATCACCCGACTTTAATTCATCTTCAGAAAAGGCATCCCACTGCACACCATTAAGGAGTACGCGCCCAGCCCCATGATTGAAGTCACGGATGACCTTAACGCGAGCGCCTATATCGCGCTGAAAGTTAGGCTTTGCCTCATCTTCATCAGCGGTGTACCCCATAAACCAGCGTTTGAAATGGCCTCGTGCAACAACCAACAAAACCAAGCTCACCACACCGAAAACAGCAAACTGGGTTGCGCTTTGCTCAATTATCTCCCAGTGCAATAAGAGCCCAGTCACAATCGCTCCAATCCCCAAAAAGACTGCTATGACACTGGTTAAGAGTAATTCCGACACGATCAATACAATGCCAATAATGATCCAAATTAAAGCAACGGACATGGCAACTCCTTAAGTATTTCAACCAAACACTACGATCGGCGTTAAAAATATGTTTCGTCGACTATAGCACGAGGATTTATCAAAGTGACGCCGAATTTGTTTCAAGTTACTACGCGCAGCGCCTAACGTTTACTCGAAAACGTGAATGTCACACTAGTTGGCAGATTATTGTCAGAGTGCGCTAATGGTAAGGTCATACGCCATTCCATCTCCGACTCAGTGCAAGCGCCAAGAAAAAGTGTCGCTTGCCACTCATTTCCTTCCGCAGGACGCCATTGTAGAGGAATGCGCCCCATCTCCATTGACTCACCTTCGACGATGGTTAATTTAGGTGTTACTCCAGCGGGAAGGATAAGGTGCAATGGCAACGCTTGCTCTACTGGGACAGGTTGCTGCGGCATCGATAAAATAATCGTTTCTTGATACAGATCAATTTTTGCTTCGGGTAACTGTTGCGTTGTATCAAAACTACAAGAGATACTATGCAGCGCCAACAAAAGTAGCACAAAGACCCTACTTTTAATGCGGGAATAAGAAAAATAAGGTAAAGACCGATTAGTTAATTTCATGGCTTGCCCAAAATTTCCTCAAGTTGGCGTCACGCTTGGATTTTTAATGGATTCTTCCTGTATTTTTATGGCTATCCGTCATAAAATAGGGAGGTGTTTGTCAAAGTATCCGACAAGCGATCATCATTGTCACGTTACTCTGTTCTGAAGTCAGAGAATCAACGCGGAAAATAAAAATGAGTCAAACAAGTCCACAACAGATCGAATACAACCTCAAGGTCGTGCGTCAGTTCGCTATCATGACCGTAATTTGGGGTATCATCGGTATGGCTTTAGGTGTTTGGATTGCGGCCCAGCTAATTTGGCCGGAGCTCAACTTCGATACCCCATGGCTAACCTACTCTCGTTTACGCCCCTTACACACCAATGCGGTTATTTTCGCTTTTGGTACGTCGGCGTTGATGGGAACCTCTTTTTATATTGTGCAAAAAACCTGTCGAACTCGCCTTTTTTCTGACAAGTTGGCTGCGTTTGTATTTTGGTCATGGCAAACCGTCATTGTGCTTGCCGTGATTACCTTGCCATTGGGTTTAACCAGCTCCAAAGAGTATGCTGAGTTAGAGTGGCCTATCGACATCTTGATCGCCTTGTCGTGGATTGCTTATGTAATGGTATTTTTCGGTACCCTAGTTAAGCGTCGCACGTCACACATTTACGTTGCGAACTGGTTTTATGGTGGCTTTATTATCACCATCGCCGTGCTCCACATTGTTAATAGTATGGTGCTTCCGGTCTCGTTGACTAAGTCATATAGTGTCTACGCCGGTGCCGTCGATGCGATGGTGCAATGGTGGTACGGGCACAACGCAGTAGGCTTCTTGTTGACTGCCGGCTTCCTGGGCATGATGTACTATTTCGTGCCGAAGCAAGCAGAGCGCCCAGTGTACTCATACCGCTTGTCGGTCGTTCACTTTTGGGCTTTGATCGGTTTGTATATTTGGGCCGGTCCACATCACCTGCACTACACAGCACTGCCTGATTGGGCTCAGTCGCTTGGTATGGTGATGTCAGTCATTCTATTTGTGCCTTCATGGGGCGGTATGATCAACGGTATCATGACGCTGTCTGGGGCATGGCATAAACTCAAAACCGATCCGATTTTGCGCTTCCTGATTGTTTCGTTGTCGTTTTACGGCATGTCGACGTTCGAGGGGCCAATGATGGCTATCAAGTCCGTAAATGCCCTCTCACACTATACCGACTGGACTATTGGTCACGTGCATTCAGGTGCCCTTGGTTGGGTCGCGATGATTACCATTGGTTCACTTTACTACCTGATCCCTCGCCTATGGGGCCAGACGCAGATGCATAGCGTTCGTTGGATCAACATCCACTTCTGGTTACACACCATTGGCGTTGTGCTCTACATCGTTGCACTGTGGATTTCTGGTGTCATGCAAGGTCTGATGTGGCGTGCGGTAAATGCCGAAGACGGTACCCTTACCTATAGCTTCGTTGAGAGCGTAGAGGCATCGTACCCATTCTGGTTCATCCGTTTTGTCGGCGGCTTATTCATTGTTACCGGGATGATTTTGATGGCAGTGAACTGTTATCGCACTATTCGTGCAGGCAAACCGACTGTCGAAACCATTAACGTTGCGCCGCGTGAAGCAGCCACGCATTCAGCTTAAGGAGTCGTCACTATGAAAAACGTTAAGCATGAATTCGTTGAAAAACGCGTAGGCTGGTTGGCTATTTTCGCCACCATCGTGATTTCGATCGGTGGCTTGGTGCAAATCACTCCGTTGATTTTTCAAAAACAAACGAATGAACCTGTGGTCGGTCTAGAGCCCTATACCGCGCTTGAACTCGAAGGTCGTGACATCTACATCCGTGAAGGCTGTAGTGGTTGCCACAGTCAAATGATTCGCCCTTTCCGAGCAGAAACCGAACGCTATGGTCATTACTCATTGGCCGGTGAGCACGTATGGGAGCGCCCATTCTTGTGGGGCTCGAAGCGCACAGGCCCTGACTTGGCTCGGGTCGGTGGGCGCTATAGCGACGAGTGGCACTACGTACATTTGATGGACCCTCGTGATGTGGTTCCTGAGTCCAATATGCCTGGTTTTCCATGGTTAGCAGAAAACACCCTCGATGGCGAATACACAGCCAAGAAAATGGAAGTATTCCGTCAATTTGGTGTGCCTTACACCGACGAAGACATCGCTGGTGCAAAAGCTGCGGTAGCAGGCAAAACTGAGATGGAGGCTTTGATTGCCTACCTTCAGTCCCTAGGCACGGCTTTACAAAAACAGGCCAACTAAGATGGATTACATCACCTGGCGTAGTATTTATACAGTTATCGTTTTCGTATTGTTTATTGGCATCGGTGTGTGGGCGTTCAGTAAAGCTCGAAAGAAGAGCTTCGATGAAGCCGCCAACTCAATCTTTGAAGAAGATGAGTTAGATCGCCGCCAACAAAACGATACTAAACAGGAGTCGAAGAACAATGAGTAGCTTCTGGAGTGCATGGATTATCGTCCTGACCCTAGCGTTTTTAGTCTTTATTATTTGGCTGTTGCGCTGGAATATGAACAACTATACCGGTATCAAAGAAGGCGAGCTCATGGATCATGAGTTCGACGGTATCGTTGAAATTAACAACCCCCTACCTCGTTGGTGGATGATCTTATTTTGGGTCACCATTGTTTGGGGCTTTATTTACCTTGCCCTGTTCCCAGGTTTGGGTAATTTCCAGGGGTTGCTCGGCTGGAGCAGTTCAAACCAAGAGGTTCGCTCGCTCGAGGAGTCGCGCGCCGCTACTGAAGCACATCGTGAAGCCGGTTTGATTGTTCAGTATGACCGCGAAGTGCAAGCTGCAGAAGAAGAGTTTGGACCCATTTTCGCAGTGTTATCTGAGCGCCCTATTCCCGAGCTTGCTAACGATGAAGACGCAGTAGAGATTGGCCAACGTTTATTCTTACAGAACTGTGCCCAGTGTCACGGCTCAAATGCGATGGGCGGTAAAGGCTTTCCTAACTTGACTGATGATGATTGGCTTTATGGCGGTTCGCCTGATGCGATTAAGACAACCTTGTTGCAAGGTCGTCAAGGACAAATGCCGTCATTCAGTGGCCAGTTCAACGAGCAGCAAATCACCGAGTTGGCGACCTACGTACTGAGTATGAGCGGCCGCAAAGTTGACCCTGAGCTCGCTGCAGCAGGCAAGAAAAACTTCGCAGTTTGCTCGGCCTGTCATGGTATGGACGGTAAAGGTAACCAGCAACTTGGCGCACCAAACTTAACTGATAACATTTGGTTATATGGTGGCTCGCAAGCAGCAATTGAAGAAACCCTGCAAAATGGCCGTAACGGCGTAATGCCCGCCTGGAAAGATATTCTGGGTGAGGACAAAATACACGTCATTAGTGCCTACGTTTACGGGCTTTCAAACGATTAAACTGAAAACCCCGCGAACGCGGGGTTTTTTCTAACATCTATGTTTTTTTGAGGTGATTAACAATGGAAAAACCCTGGTATAAGCAGTTTTGGCCTTGGTTTTTAATGTGTATTCCATTCTCGGTGGTCATCGCCATGATCATCACCCTTTCGGTGGCCTCAAATTACGGTGACAACCCTATGGTGGTTGATAACTACTATAAGAAAGGTCGCGGCATCAACGCCGAAGTCGAAAAAGTACAAGAAGCGCAGCGTCGCGGTATTTCTTTTCGTTTTAAGCAACAGGGGCAAACCTTAATCCTCGCCTATGAAACCGGTGCGCCGAAAGAATTAACAGCATTAAACGTAAGGTTCTATCACACCACTTTGGCTGACAAAGATTTCTCATTGGTACTTACCGCCGATGCAGAAGGCCTATTTCGCGGTGAGTTACCTGCCGAAGTCGCCGAACAAGATGGCAAATGGACAGTAACCATCACGCCATTTGATGACAGTTGGCGTTTAAGCCAACAACTTCAGTTGCCGAGCTATCGCGAACTCGTTTTAGAGCCGCTAACCTACGGCGTTTAACTATGGCGAAAACATTGCCGCAACCACCGGCCGGATGCTGCTTTCACTGTCTGCAACCACTTCCGAAAGACGGTGGTTACCATGTTACCGTGGCAGAACAAAGCCAGAATGTGTGTTGTTTTGGTTGCCAAGCAGTTGCTCAAACCATTGAACAACAAGGCTTAGTGCACTTTTATCAGTACCGCGACACAAGTAACCCCCTGCAAATTCCGTTATTACCGGACGAACTACAGCAACTTGAGGCCTACGATCAACGCGAACTGCAAGAGCAGTTCACCCAAGTTGATGAAACTGGGCGGCGCACGACAACACTCTCCGTCGAAGGGATGACCTGCGCTGCGTGTGCCTGGCTTATCGAACAACAACTGCAACGTTTTAAGGGCGTCGCCGTAGCCCGCGTGAATGCCACTACAGAGCGTGTTTTCGTCAGTTGGGATGAAACCCAAGTCAAACTTAGTGAAATCCTGCAGCAAATTGCCGGTTTGGGTTATCGTGCTTTGCCGTTTCAGGCAGCAACACAAGAACAGGACTTTAAACGCCGACGTCGCTACTTTGTGCGTCGCATTGGTATCGCGGGCTTAGCGACCATGCAAGTGATGATGATTGCCGTGGCACTGTACTTCGGTATGGTCAACGAGCTTGATGATAATCTCCGCCAGTTTTTCTGGTGGATCAGTTTACTCTTTGCCACCCCGGTCTTGCTGTATAGCGCGCAGCCGTTTTATTTGTCAGCGTTACGCAGTATTCAAGCTAAACAGCTCAATATGGACGTTCCCGTCAGTTTGGCCTTGCTCAGTGCCTATGGTGCAAGCGCCTATGCCACGATAAGCAATACTGGCGAGGTGTATTTTGAGTCCGTCAGCATGTTTACTTTTCTGCTACTGGTTGGCCGTTATCTCGAGCTGTTGGCCAAGCAGAAAGCTATTGCCACCGCAGCAAATCTAGTAAAATTATTGCCGGCTTCCGCACAGCGCGAAATTGAACCTGGTCGTTACGAATCTGTTGCCGTGAATCAACTCCAAGTTGGTGATGTTGTGCAGGTACTTGCTGGGCAAACACTACCAGCCGATGGCGAATTGCTAAGCCAACAGACAGAAATTAATGAAAGCATGCTCACGGGTGAGAGCGTTCCTGTGCTTCACCAACAAGGCAGTCACGTTTTGGCTGGCACACTGAACCAAACCCAGCCTATCCGCGTGCGGGTTCAAGCCACCCAACAAAGTACCGTGATGGCTAAAATTGCCGCCTTGCAAGATCAAGCGTTAGCAAATAAACCGCGTCTCGCCGAACGCGCAGAGCGCTTAGCCAATCAGTTTGTGAAGCAACTTTTAATCCTTGCCGCCGCAACGTTTTTAGTCTGGAGTTTCATTGAGCCAGCCGAAGCGTTTTGGGTAACACTCGCCGTGCTTGTGGCCACCTGCCCTTGTGCACTTGCGCTCGCCGCACCGACCGCGGTAACCGGGGTTATTCACCGACTCAATCGCTATGGCATCATTTTGCGCAACACTGAAGTGATTGAAACCCTGCGCGATGTCCAAACCGTGATCGTTGATAAAACTGGGACCTTAACGACTGGGCAATTTGAGCTTTCTGAGTCCTCCTATCCCAATGGCCAAAAGGAACTCGCCGACTGTCTCGCAAAGAGCTTAGAATTGCACTCCGAACACCCATTAGCTGCACCTTTTAAAATGCTCGACGTTGAACTTGCAGTGACGCAGCTTAGTGACATTGAAGTTAAACTCGGGGCAGGAGTTAGTGCAACTTGGCACCCCATCGACAACGCTCCGAGCATGGCGATTCGCATAGGTGCACCACAGTTTATAGCAGCTTGGCACCCCAGCGTGCTTTCCCACAGCAGCGCCAACGTCGTCCTAGCTACCGAACGCCAGGTGCTCGCTTATTATCAGGTAGAGGATGAACTCCGTGATGATGCACCCAACACCCTCGATGCGCTGAGACAACAAGGACTCGAGGTGGTGATGCTCACCGGCGATCGGCAAGCGAATGCCCAGCGAGTGGCCGGCCAATTAAACATTACATCATTTTTAGCTGAATGCTTACCTGCGGATAAACTTGCGTACGTTGAACAGCAACAAAAACACGGTGCTGTTATGATGATCGGCGATGGTATTAATGATGGGCCAGTACTGGCACAAGCCGATGTTTCGATGACCTTTGGCCAAGCCGCTGATTTAGCGAGACAAGCTGCTGACGTGGTGGCCATGCGCAATGATTTTTCTGCTGTGCTGCAGTTATTTTCTTCGACGGCACAAAGTCGGCGGATTTTACGCCAAAATGTCACTTGGGCATTGGTGTATAATCTCGGTATCATCCCAATAGCGGTTGTTGGTTGGGTAACGCCTTATATTGCCGCTATCGGCATGTCGATCAGTTCGCTACTCGTATTAGCAAACTCGCTACGATTGTATCGAACCCCAAAAGACACGAGGTAGTTTTGGACAGCTTATATATCTTAATTCCCATAGCCATCCTCTTTGTCATCATTGCCGTGGTGATATTCTTCTGGGCCGTACGCAGTGACCAATTTGAGGATTTAGAGCGTCAAGGAATGAATGTCCTCCTTGATGACGACGATCCGAAAACAACGACCAAACCGCGTCAACAAGACAACGATCATGACGCTTGACCTTTTTGCCGCCCTCCTGATGGGGCTCGCCGGTGCCGGTCATTGCTTGATGATGTGCGGTGGCTTAGCTGGTGCAATTCATCATCGACAAGGTAAGGGCGCTAGCTTAAGTGCCCTGCTATTCTACAACGCAGGCCGTTTAAGCTCCTACATGATTGCTGGAGCTCTCGTCGGCTTAGTAAGCCAAGCCGCAATCAGCGGTTTTAGCCCAGCACTTCTCACCCTCCGTTTTCTCGCGGCCTTTTTCCTGATCGCATTAGGGTGTTATTTGGGAGGCTGGTGGCTTGGTTTAAGCAAGCTCGAGCATCTCGGCCGGCCGTTATGGCAACGACTCGCACCCTACGCCGCGAAGTTGCGCCAAAGCAACAGTCTCATGAGTCGTTATGCTGCCGGTATGGTTTGGGGCTGGCTTCCTTGTGGCTTGGTGTATAGTGCACTCAGTTGGTCCGCTCTTAGCGCATCCCCATTTAATGGCGCGCTTTACATGCTGGCTTTTGGCCTTGGCACCCTGCCGGCAATGCTGGCATTTGGTTGGTTTAGCGGTGCTTTGCAAAGCATTCTTAAGGGGCAAGGCTTTCGACAAGCGATGGGGGCACTGATGATCGTTTATGGTCTTTGGGTTGCGATTATTGCTTTACGTCAAGCCTTAGCATTCAACTAGTTGGCTTACAGCGCTTTTTCTGACTAAACTGACATTTACCAATGTGCTTCAACGTGAGGTGTCAGATGTCGTGCGTCAACTCTATTTTGGTTGTTCTCGATCCAGACAAACAACAGCAAAAAGCGCTCAATCGCGCCTTGCACTTAGCGCGGATTAGCCAAGCGAAAGTAACCCTAATGCTTTCGATCTATGACTTTTCTTATGAAATGACCACCATGCTGGCTGCTGAAGAACGTAATACCATGCGTGACAGCCTGATTAATGATCGCCGCGTATGGATTACCGATTTATTGGAAGATTACAACACTCGCGACCTGCAAATCGACATCAAGGTGTTGTGGCACAACCGCCCCTATGAAGCCATTATTGAAACGGCAATTAACGGCCAACACGACATCATTGTGAAAGCGACGCACCCTCACGAAGGTTTAGCTCACCTTATTTTCACACCGACAGACTGGCACCTATTACGCAAAGCTCCGTGCTTAGTGTTATTGGTTAAAGAACATGAATGGCCGGAAAACGGTAAAATTCTTGCGGCGATTCATACCACCGGTGAAAGTGAGCATCACGATAGCTTAAACACACGAATTACCGAATCGGCGCAACGCTTCGCCAAGTGCCTACATAGCGAAGTACACCTCGTTAACGCCTATCCTGGTGCTCCAGTGACTATTGCGGCCGAAATACCTGAGTTTGACACCGCTAATTATCGCGAAGTTATTGCCGAAAACCATCAAAAAGCACTTGCTGCGCACGCCGAACAATTTAACATTACCCTCGCCCAGCAACATGTCCGCGAAGGCTTACCCGAGCAAGTTATTCCAGAGCTTGCGGAAGAGCTTGATGCCGAATTAGTTGTGCTCGGCACAATAGGTCGCACAGGTTTTAGTGCAGCATTGTTAGGTAACACCGCGGAACATGTTATTGAACAAATTAACTGCGATTTATTAGCTGTAAAACCGGCGGGATTTGAATCGCCAGTTAAGGTATAATCCGCCCACTTTTTTGCGCGTGAGGCGCTTTGATAGTTAGTTTGGGTGGAAATGTTTTATGAGTTCAGCAAGCCTTAGCGACAGCGATAAGAAACAACGTTACAACTTCAACAAGTTGGAGAAACGTCTGCGCCGCCACGTTGGACGTGCCATCGAAGACTTCAACATGATCGAAGATGGCGACAAAATTATGGTATGCCTGTCAGGCGGCAAAGACAGCTATACCCTCCTTGCTATACTACGTTTCTTGCAAAGAATTGCACCGATTCAGTTTTCGCTTGTCGCAGTGAACTTAGACCAAAAGCAACCAGGCTTCCCTGAGCATGTATTGCCGAATTATCTTGAAAATGAAGGTGTCGACTACCGTATTATCGAAGAAGACACATACAGCATTGTAAAAGAAAAAATTCCAGCCGGAAAAACTACTTGCTCATTATGCTCTCGCTTACGGCGTGGCATTCTCTACCGTGTCGCAAAGGAGCTTGGGGCAACCAAAATTGCCTTGGGTCACCACCGCGATGACATGGTCGAAACGCTGATGTTGAACATGTTCTATGGCGGTAAAATGAAATCAATGCCAGCCAAATTGGTCAGCGATAATGGTGAGCATGTTGTGATTCGACCGCTCGCTTATGTTCGCGAAAAAGATATCGAACGTTACGCAGACTATCAGCAATTTCCTATTATTCCCTGTAATTTGTGTGGTTCGCAGGAAAACCTGCAACGCAAGGTCATCAAAGACATGTTGCGCCAGTGGGATCGTCAATATCCGGGGCGCATCGAAAGTATGTTCACAGCCATGCAAAACGTAGTGCCATCGCATCTTGCCGATAACCAACTGTTTGACTTTAAGAACATTACTGCCGATGGATTAGTCAACGAACAGGGCGACACTGCGTTCGACCACAGTGTGCCGAATGATTTTCTCAACTATCGCAGTGAGGAAGATGAAGATGAAGCGGCCAGCAATGACCGCCTTGGGGTTATTCAGGTGCGGAATTTGAGCGTGTAGCTTGTTCGTCATCTAGGCCGGAAAAGCCGGGCTCGGCAACGGGCCCATCTTCATTAGCTGGATCAGCGAGAGCAGCAAGAATCAACGGGCGGTTCACGCGAATCATTGCGTTAAGCTCCTCGACGTAGGCTTCACCACGTTCAGAATAACTTAACAAGCCTGGCGTTAGGTCTAACGCACGAATATCGCGTCCCAACAAGCGTTGCTCAACACGTAAGGAGCGCAGTTCGAAATAAGCCGGATGGGTATTCAAATTACGCATATAACTTGCAATTGAGTCGTTAACAGACGAGAACTTGCGCACTTCGTGCACCGCCTCATCGCCGCGCGCCTGTGGGACCAAACCACAACCTTCGGTGAAGCACCATTGACCAAAAAGATTGAGTGCTTCAAGTGCAAATCGTGAAGTACCCCACGCAGATTCATTCGCCGCTTGCACCAAAACCAAGGTTTCCGGAACGACATCAACGCGCCGAATCAATAGTTCAAAGGTTTCCTCTGCCGCCTCAATACTCTCAAGACTAAAGTCGACGCGGTATTGTTTAGCCAAATAAGCAAGCCAACTGCGTTGCTCTCGCGTAAGCGAGTTCGGGTTAAATAGCCATTTAGTGTGTAGCGCGTCTAATCCTTGACGGTGCTCAGCAATACGTGCATTCTCGGCAGCAACCAACGGTGCAAGAAAGTCAAAGAACGCCTTTTTCTTGTCCGCAACTTGTTGGTATTGACTAAAGTCTGGCAACGAGGTTACGCGCGGGGCCTGTATTGCTATATCCTTTGCCGGCACCACATTGTCATAAAGCCGATAAGGGTTCGCTAAATGGAGTGCCGTCGGCGCCACCACAGCAGCAGCGACCGCTAAAATAGCAAGCATAATTAATACAATACGTAACATGCAGTCTCCTAAAGTTGAGCCTCATTCGGTTGCTGTTCAAGTTCAGCATTAGAATTGGGTACGCCAATAAGCCGGTTATAGATGACACCCACAACGTTAAAGCTCATCGGGAACGTGAATATTAGCCCTAAGAAAAGTGGTAATGCACTAATAAATATAATAATAAACAGCACGACGTAGATGCCGAGCACAGTGAACATCTTTTTATTCATCACTAAGAACGAAGCAATGATTGCTCGACTGATGGTAAGCCCCCGTTCCAACACCAGAGGTATCGCTAATAAAAACGCGAATTGGAAGTAAATAGCGGTCACGAGAACTAACGACACAGCTGTAGCGCCGATACCAAAAATGAAGAAAAATAAAGCGGCGAGGATCATCACCACAACGCTCATGATGAAGGTAATGGCTAGAACTTGTGGCAAACAACGTAGGGCCTCAGCAAAACATTCGAGGCCAGGTTTCGCGTCCCGCGCATTTTTCAATCCCATCAAGGTCACGACAGCGGTAAACGGCGCGACAAAAATAATACTCAGCAACGATTGGAAGATCGAATTACGTGGATCGGGTTGGTCTTGCTCCATCGGAAAAACTGACTCAGCAATACCCGATACCACACCATTCATAATGATCAACACCGCCACACCAAGTAGCATCATGGGTAACGCACGCAGCGTGATATCCCAACTACGTTGGATAACATCACCTACCGCTAAAGGAACTTCGCCACGAAGAGCTGCAGCAAAGTTATCGATTTGAGTAGCTTGTTTTTGCGGATCATTCGGTTTTGAGTCCTGCATGCGCACTTTTTCCTTTATACTTATGTTTTGCGACCTAGCTCATATTCTAACATTATTCTAAGCGACACTGATAAGTCTATGCCAAAGAAAAGCACTCCAGGGGCTCGTCCCTTTCGCCGCAAGAGCCGACGCAGCAAAACCCCACAAGCGTCCGAGCACCATCGCCCAGCGAACCCTAAACTCGTTCTGTTTAACAAGCCCTACGGCGTTCTCACGCAATTCTCGGGGGATGCTGATGACGCAACCTTGAAGCCTTATATTCCATTTAACGATGTATACCCTGCTGGACGTTTAGATAAAGACAGTGAAGGCCTGCTCTTGTTAACCAATGACGGTTCGCTGCAGCACAAAATTAGCCATCCCAAGCACAAATTACCGAAAACCTACTGGGTACAAGTTGAAGGTATTCCCAGTGATGAAGCGTTACAGCAGCTCGCTGATGGTGTTGAGCTCAATGATGGTATGACCTTGCCAGCCGACGTCATACGTATGGATGAGCCCGATAACCTTTGGCCACGCAACCCACCCATTCGAGAACGCAAGTCAGTCCCTGATCAGTGGCTATGCCTCACCATTCGTGAAGGACGAAATCGACAAGTTCGCCGTATGACAGCTGCAATTGGCCACCCTACCTTACGGTTGATTCGCGCAGCGATAGGCCCTTGGCGCCTCGCAGGTTTACAGCCTGGTCAGTGGCGCGAAGTACCGCCAGTGTGGTAGAATTCGCGCGAAATTTTTGGAGTAAAGGTTGTTATGGCGAACGCAGATAAAAAAGTCATTGTCGGTATGTCAGGTGGCGTCGATTCATCGGTGTCCGCTTACCTGTTGTTACAACAAGGCTATCAAGTTGAAGGCTTGTTCATGAAGAACTGGGAAGAAGACGACAACGACGAATACTGCGCTGCGGCGGAAGATCTCGCCGATGCTCAAGCTGTGTGCGACAAGCTGGGCATCGAGCTCCACACCGTCAACTTCGCCGCAGAGTATTGGGATAACGTGTTCGAGTACTTCCTTGAGGAATACCGTGCCGGACGAACGCCCAATCCAGACATCATGTGTAATAAAGAAATTAAGTTTAAAGCGTTCCTTGAGTTTGCCGCTGAGGCATTAGACGCGGATTATATTGCGACCGGCCATTATGTCCGACGGCGTGAACATAACGGTAAATTTCAACTGTTACGCGGCCTTGATAACAACAAAGATCAAAGTTACTTCTTATACACTTTGTCGCACGAACATGTCGCGCAAACACTCTTCCCTGTTGGCGAGTTAGAAAAGCCTGAAGTTCGCAGAATTGCGGAAGAACAGGACTTAGTTACTGCTGATAAAAAAGATTCGACTGGGATTTGCTTTATTGGCGAACGCAAATTTAAAGACTTTCTGCAAACCTACTTGCCCGCTCGCCCTGGCCCAATTGAAAATGTCGATGGTGAAGTTCTCGGCGAACACGAGGGATTGATGTACCACACCCTAGGCCAACGCAAAGGTCTTCATATTGGCGGCCTGGCGAATGCCGGCGACGAACCGTGGTATGTCGTGGATAAAGACGTTGCGCGTAATGTGCTTATTGTCGCGCAAGGTAAAAATCACCCGCGACTGTTTTCCAAGGGCCTCATCGCCGGTCAACTGCACTGGGTCGATCGGATTGGCCCTCAAGATACTCTTTCGTGTGTGGTGAAAACGCGCTACCGCCAACACGATATAGCTTGCCAGTTAAAAGTAATTGGCGACAACAAAGTACAGGTCGAATTTGCCGAGCCCGTAGCCGCCGTTACCCCAGGGCAATCGGCAGTGTTTTACCTTGACGACGTCTGTCTTGGCGGCGGTATCATCGAATCGCGCATTGCCGACCATGAGGTTCTGCTGTGAACGAGTGGCAACAACGAACCCTCGCACTGGCAGCCATCGCACAAGCTTGTGCCGCCGTAAAACAGCTTGCACGACATGGCCAGCTTAGCGAAGAGTTCGAACGCGATGCCCTCTTGCAAAGCGTTCTTGAACAAGACCCTGAAAGTTTTAGTGCAATCTACGGCGACGTCACCAACCTGAACTTCGGCCTGAAAGTTCTACTGGCACAAATTGGTGCGACGCGTAATAAAGACGTGGAAATCACCCGCTATATGGTGGGTGTACTTGCTCTCGCCCGACGTTTTGAGCGTAACGAGAAAGCGGTCACGGCGCTGGGCCAGAGAATTAATCAACTACAGCGTCAACAACACGATTTTCAATTCGAACACGACACCATTCTCACGGGTATGGCAGGTGCTTACAGTGACTTTATCTCACCTCTCGGCCGCCCGCTCCAGATTCATGGTAAGCCGGATTTGTTACAGCAAAAGAACGTACAAAATCAAATACGCGCATTACTGTTAGCTGCGATTCGTAGCGCTATTCTTTGGCGTCAAGTCGGCGGTAAGCGCCGTCATTTTGTGCTATCGCGGCGCCGTATGGTCTCGACCGCCCTTGACCTTATTCGTATTAGTAACCCAAATCGACCTAACTCGGAGTCTTCGACATGACCCAATTATCCGCTTTGACCGCACTTTCTCCCGTTGACGGACGCTATGGCTCTAAAGCTGCAGCTCTACGCCCGATGTTTAGTGAGTATGGCCTGATCCGCCAACGTGTGATCGTCGAAGTCCGTTGGTTACAACAGCTTGCAAAAGTTAACGAAATTAGTGAAGTCCCGGCATTTTCTGAGCAAGCAAATGCATTTTTGGAAGATTTGATCGCCAACTTTAACGAAACTGATGCTGAACGTGTCAAAGCAATTGAAGCCACGACCAACCATGACGTCAAAGCTGTTGAGTACTTCCTCAAAGAACGCGTTGCCGAAGTTCCTGAGCTGCACGCAGTGACCGAGTTTATTCATTTTGCCTGTACTTCAGAGGATATTAATAACCTCTCACATGCCCTAATGTTACGCGAAGCCTTGCAGGACGTTATGCTGCCGATCATGCAAGACTTAAGTGCTGCAATTAAAAAGCTGGCTGTAGCCAACAAAGCGGTGCCAATGATGGCACGAACGCATGGCCAACCAGCGACGCCGACGACATTAGGTAAAGAAATGGCGAATGTCTATGTACGTCTGGAGCGGCAATTAGCACAAATCACCAACGTGCCATTGCTGGGTAAAATCAATGGCGCGGTAGGCAACTATAATGCGCATTTAGCAGCCTACCCGAATGTTGATTGGCACCACGTCGCTGAACAGTTTGTAACCTCATTAGGCTTAACCTGGAACGCCTATACAACGCAGATCGAGCCCCACGACTATATCGCCGAACTGTATGACGCGGTAGCACGTTTTAACACGATCGTTATCGACTTCAACCGTGACGTATGGGGCTATATTGCGTTAAATCACTTTAAGCAACGCACCATTGAAGGTGAAGTTGGCTCATCGACCATGCCACACAAAGTGAATCCAATCGATTTTGAGAACTCCGAAGGGAATCTCGGTATTGCGAACGCTATCATGCAACATTTAGCGAGCAAACTGCCGATTAGCCGTTGGCAGCGTGACCTTACGGACTCGACTGTGTTACGCAACTTAGGTGTTGGTTTTGCTTACGCACTGATTGCCTACCAAGCAACACTAAAGGGTATTAGCAAGCTCGAAGTCAACGCCGATAACCTTATGCGTGAACTTGATCAAAATTGGGAGCTCTTAGCCGAGCCGATTCAAACAGTGATGCGCCGTTATGGTATCGAAAAGCCCTATGAAAAACTAAAAGAGTTGACCCGCGGCAAACGTGTCAATCAAGCTGCAATGGCTGACTTTATCGATTCGCTAGATTTACCTGAAACTGTCAAAGCCGAATTGAAACTGCTCACCCCAGCGTCTTATATCGGTCGTGCCGTTCAGTTTGTTGACGATTTAGCTTGAGATGATGAAACTTAACCTTAATAGCGCTGATTTCCTTGCCAATCACTGGCAAAAGAAGCCGTTACTTCTACGTAACGGCTTTGCCAATTTTGCCGATTTGATAGAGCCGGAACTGCTCGCTGGACTGGCGATGGAAGAAGCCGTTGATGCTCGTATCATTCGCCAAGTTAACAACGGCTGGGATGTTGAGCATGGTCCGTTCGAAGATTATGAACGGTTTGGCGATGCGGATTGGACGCTATTGGTACAGGCCGTTAATGAATGGTTCCCCGAAGTCCAAGAGCTTTTATCGGCCTTTCGCTTTTTACCCGACTGGCGGGTAGACGATGTTATGGTGAGTTTCGCTACGGAAAATGGTGGCGTCGGACCACACCTCGATCAATACGATGTGTTTATCATTCAAGGCGGTGGTCGCCGGCATTGGCGAGTTGGTGAAAGGACTTCAAATCTTGTTGAAGTTTGCCCACACCCGGATTTAAAACAACTTGAGAACGGTCAGTTTGATGCCGTCATCGACGCTATTCTGGAACCTGGTGACGTGTTGTACATTCCAGCAGGCTGTCCCCACAATGGTATTGCGCTCGAACCAAGTATCAACTATTCGGTGGGCTTTCGTGCGCCAAACAGTGCTGAGTGGTTAGCCCAAATTGCCGACCAGCTATTGGCCTCTGAACTAAGCTTCCCACGCTATCAAGATCCAGAGTTAACTACTGCGTCGTCCTCCTACCAAGTTCAGACGCAAGAAATTATGCAAGTACGTGAGTTACTCATCACGCAATTGCAAACAACGATCGGCGCCGATGCAATTACGCGTGTAATGTCCCAGTCAAAACGGCCATTAGCGGCGGCAGAGAATACACTCAGCGCCAATGAATTATTAAGTTATGCCAGCACCGACATGCTTATTGGGCGTACACCAGGAGCGCGAATCTTGCGCAGTCCCACTGGGGGGCTTTATAGCAATGGCGAAATACTTCCGCAGCTAAACGAACGCGCCACCACCGCATTGTTAGAGTTACGTTCGGAACAACCATTGGCCCACTTGGATCACATACTTGGGGATCGTCAGGCGTGTGAATGCTTGGTAGAACTGGTTCAGCAGGGAGTTTTGTATTTAGTTCAAGAGGTCGCAGAGGAGGACGACAGCTAACTCTTATGAATACCGTTAACTGTCGTTATCTTCATTCATCGGTGAGCCGCGGGCTTAATTACTCGCGCCTACTGCCACAACTTCTCTGTTTGCACCGCGTCGTGAATCCCCTCTGCACGGCTCACTAAGTATTGCGCATACTTAATTTGTTCGTCATCTTGTTGCGCTTTAGGGTCATCAATAATAGCTTGGGCTTTTAACTGCCACTGCAACGCAATGTGACGCAATGCTTCGCGTGCATCTTTCGCAGCTTTCGCACCGACAACATCCGTAGGCACATCACCGTTCACCAGCCAAAGTTCCTTACGATCTTGCGTGGTAAATTTCCACACTGCGACATAAGGCACCAGATAACGTGATTCTTTGGTGAGTACGCGATCAGTAATGATGCCATTTTCGGCTAGATATTTGTTCGCCGCTTGAAATTGCTCACGAACCCAAGCTGACGCTTCTTCTTCAGTTAATTCAGGCTGCTGTTGATCCGCCATCGTTGTACTACTTCCCTTCTTAAAAACAGTGTCACAATACTAACTCGAAAGCGCCAAACGGCAAAGTCCGAATTACTGTAAACTTTGCTTGCAATAGTTTACGTTGACGTAAACGTATTATTTTCTCTTATTCACTAGCGCAGACAATTTGAAAATGCTAATGTGCGCGCAATTTTGGGATGAACGAGGAAACATCACTCATGTCTCTATTTGAGCATCAAGAGTTCGACCAACACGAGCAAGTCGTGTTTTGTCACGATAAAGAAACTGGACTTAAAGCTATTATCGCTATTCACGACACCACTCTAGGCCCTTCGCTTGGCGGTACACGTTTATGGAACTACGCGAATTCAAGCGAAGCTTTAACTGATGTCTTACGTTTATCACGTGGTATGACTTATAAAAGCGCCCTCGCCGGCTTACCATTGGGTGGCGGTAAAGCCGTTATCATTGGTGACGCTAAGACCATTAAGTCGCCTGAACTTTTCCGTGCTTATGGCCGTTTCGTCGAGTCGCTAAGTGGTCGTTACATCACCGCTGAAGATGTAAACATTCGCACCAGTGATATCGCAATTGTTGCTGAAGAAACTTCCCATGTTGCTGGAACCGAAGGTAAAGCAGGCGACCCATCGCCACACACTGCACTAGGTACCTACTTAGGCTTAAAAGCTGCGGCTAAACACAAGTTTGGTTCTGACGACTTAAAAGGCATAAAAATTGCTGTTCAAGGTCTCGGTGCCGTCGGTTATGACTTCGCTGAATACTGTGCCAAAGAAGGCGCTCAGTTATGGGTGACAGATATTAATGACGAAGCATGCCAGCGCGCGCAGCAAGAGCTTGGCGCTACTATCGTCGGTCTTGATGAAATTTACGGTCTTGATGTTGACGTCTATGCGCCATGTGCCCTAGGTGCAACCGTCAATGATCAAACCTTGCAACAAATCAAAGCAAAAATTATTGCTGGTAGTGCGAACAACCAGTTAGCAACCCCCGCACACGACCAAAAGGTCATGGATATGGGCATTCTGTATGCACCAGATTACGTGATTAATGCTGGTGGCGTGATCCACGTATGCAGCGAAGCTGCGCAAATGAGTCGTGAAGAAACGGATAAACGTGTACGTGATATTTACGACACTCTCGACACCATTTTCACCCGTTCTGCAGCAGAACAACGCCCAACGGGGCAAATCGCTGACGAACTTGCGCGAGAAGTGATTGCCAAGGCAAAAGCGGCGAAACAAAGCGCTTAAAATTAATTCAAGCGCTCTGCCAAAAGCTGTAGTGGGTGTTGCACCTGCTGCAGCTTTTTGTTTTTTGACTGTGCGTTATCGGCAAACCGCCCCGCTTGGCAGCGACAGGAAAAGCCCGTAACCAATGGTTGTTGGCTTGCAGCTAGCGGTTCACGCCAACTCAATTCAAATAGCTTTTGACTCGACGTTTGTTGCTCAGCCTCATGGCCGTAAGTACCTGCCATACCACAACAACCTGTCGCCACGGCTTGTGCTTCAACGCCGACACTGCGCAGCACTTGTTGCCACAGCTTCGCACTCGTTGGTAGTGCTGTTTGCTCCGTACAATGTAAAAAGAGTTCAGCAGCTTCACTTGCTTTGATCTTTGTTGTTTCTTGCTCTGAGTTGGACATGACTTTGGCTAGCCATTCCTGTGGCAACTGTACTTCGAATTCAACTCGCTCTTCGGCGTAATCAAGGTATTCGTCACGCAGACACAACACTGTCGACGCATCTACACCTACGAGACTGAACTCAGCCTGCGTTAGTTGGTTGAGCTGACGAGTAACGCGCGTCGCAGTCTTGGTGAACTCCAACAAGAACCCTTTCACGTGCTGCGCCTTTCCGTTACCAATAAAGTCCAACAGATAAGGCTGATAGCCAAGTTTTGTGATCACTCGACCAAATGCTTCAACAACTTCCGCTTGGTAAAAGCTGGTAAAAGGATCTTGTACGATCACGACTGTTTGTTGCCTTCTCTCACGGCTTAACTTCAACAGGTCTTCACAACTTCCCGCTGACCACTGCTGCTGACGCCAACGCTTATGAAGGCTGGGCACCGATAACTTAGGAGTATCGACGTAGCCAAGGGTTTTCTGCATCAGCCATTGACTCAGGGGATTATGGGTAAAGGTGTTAAACAAACGCGGCAAACGCGCCATGAGTGGCGCGGTGCGCTCAATACTAGCCACCAAATAATCCCGTTGCGGCCGACGGTAAAGTTGATAATACCAAGCTAAAAATTTCGCACGAAACGACGGTACGTCTACTTTTACTGGGCATTGGCTGGCACAAGCTTTACAGGCTAAACAAGCATCCATCGACGCTTTAACTTGGTGATTAAAATCTCGTGAGAAACGTGGTTTCCTTTCTTTCAACAGCTCTGCACGGGGCTTAGGTGACTGACTCACATCAAGCCCTTGCTCACTATTCAACCGTAACCATTCACGGATCAAGCTTGCCCGCCCTTTTGGTGACATGCGGCGATCACCAGTGGCTTTAAATGAAGGACACATTGGCGAGTCTGCAGCATAGTTAAAGCATAAGCCATTACCATTGCAATTCATGGCTGCCTGATAATCTTCGCGCACGGTCGCCGGGATCTGTCGATCATAGTAACCACGTTTACGCGCATCGACCGATACCAATTGTGCGGTCGCATGACCAAACGGTGTCGCCAATTTACCCGGGTTAAGCCGGTTGTCCGGATCAAATGCGGCTTTGATTTTTTGCAATTCGGGATACAGTTCCGCACCAAAAAATGTCGGCGCATACTCGGAGCGGTAACCTTTACCGTGCTCCCCCCACATTAGCCCACCATACTTTGCCGTTAATGCAGCGACTTGGTCACTAATCTTGCGCAATAAGGCTTCATCTTTAGGGACTTTCATATCCAGCGCTGGGCGTACGTGCAAAACCCCCGCATCAACGTGACCAAACATACCGTAGTGCAAGTCATGAGCGTCAAGTAATTGCCGGAATTCAGTAATAAAATCGGCCAAGGCGTCTGGCGGCACTGCAGTATCTTCGGCAAAAGCAATCGGTTTACGCTCACCCTTGACCGCACCTAATAAACCTACCGACTTCTTGCGCATGGCATAAACGGTTTGAATACTGACACTGTCACGGCAGACCTTGTAACCGACCACACCATGCGTTGCCGGTCCGCCGCTAAGCTCACTATCGAGCGTTGCTAACAACGTCGCTAACTTCTCTTCCAACTCTGCGGCTTCAACTGCTGTGTATTCAACCATGTTGATACCAGCCATCGGCTCGCCAGTGTCGCCTTCCGCAACAAAATCGCGTACTTGATGCCAGATGATATCGTTGCGGGCAAGATCCAACACCGTACTATCAATAGTTTCCACTGAGGTTGCCTGCGCTTTTACTAATACCGGAGCGTGCCGTAGCGCAGCATCAAAATCCCGATAAGAAATGTTGACCAGGACTTTGTGACGTGGAATTCGAGTTAAATTCAGTTTGGCTTCGGTGATGAACGCGAGTGTCCCCTCTGAGCCAGCGAGTAAACGCGAAAGGTCAAGGGTTTGTTGCTCAGGATCATAGCAATGTTTGAGGTCATAACCGGTTAGGAAGCGGTTCAATGGTGGAAATTTCGCTTCAATTGCTTGGCGTTTTTCCACGCAACTTGCCAATGCTTGGCGATACAGAGCGGCTTCCAGGCTATCACCCGCCGCAAGGCGCTCAGCTTCTTTAAGCGGAATGGCCGTTGTGTTGATCACTTCGCCATTAATCAATACGGCTTCTAACTCGAGAATATGGTCGCTGGTTTTACCGTAGACTAGTGAACCTTGTCCTGAAGCGTCGGTGTTAATCATGCCACCGATAGTGGCGCGATTGCTGGTCGATAGATCAGGCGAAAAGAACCAGCCGCCAGCGCGTACTGCATCATTTAGCGCATCTTTCACGACACCGGTTTGGCAGCGTACCCAACCAGCTTCGGTGTCAGTCTCAGTAATGCCGTCAAAGTAACGGCTGAGATCAACAATAATCCCGTTACTCAAGCTCTGGCCGTTGGTCCCAGTGCCGCCGCCGCGCGGGCTAAAGTTCAGACTTTGGTAGTCAGGCTCTTGCCCTAGTTGCAATGCTTTTTGCAGGTCCTCACGATGCCGTGGGTAAATCACTGCTTGCGGTAATTGCTGGTAAACGCTGTTATCGGTGGCGGCAATCAGTCGACCTGCATAACTATCGTCGATGTCACCAGCAAATCCTGCTTGCGTTAAGGCAAACACATAGCGACGGTACACGGGCTCAGTAGCCGGATAATCATCAAGTGCCGTCAACTCGCGTACTACAGGATCTGCCAAGTGAATCACCTCTTTTCGTTGTTCGTTGTTCGCTGTTTGAGCGTTAACTAGCTGTTTTTGGCTAAGTAGAGCCAGGTGTCGACGACGGTGTCTGGATTTAGTGACACAGAATCGATGCCTTGTTCTACGAGCCATTGGGCGAAATCGGCATGATCCGATGGTCCTTGCCCGCAAATACCGACATATTTGCCTTTTTTCTTCGCTGCCTGAATCGCCATGGCCAGCATCGCTTTCACTGCTTCATTACGCTCATCAAACAGATGCGCGATCACACCTGAATCACGATCAAGACCTAAAGTTAGCTGCGTCAAGTCGTTTGAACCGATGGAGAAACCATCAAAGATATCGAGGAACTGTTCCGCCAATAGCGCATTTGAAGGTAATTCACACATCATGATGACCCGCAAGCCATTCTCACCTTGCACCAAGCCTTCCTCAGCTAAAAGTTCGATGACCTTGCGACCTTCTTCAAGGGTTCGTACAAAAGGAATCATGATCTCAACGTTGGTTAAGCCCATGTCATTGCGCACACGCTTAATCGCCTCGCACTCCATCGCAAAGCAGTCACGAAACTCTTCTGAGATATAGCGTGATGCTCCGCGGAAACCTAGCATAGGATTCTCTTCGTGCGGTTCATACTGACGACCGCCAAGCAGATTCGCATATTCGTTCGACTTGAAGTCCGACATGCGCACAATGACACGCTCCGGTGAGAACGCCGCACCCAATGTCGCAATACCTTCGGTGAGCTTGGTTACGTAGTACTCGCGTGGCGACTCATAACCAGCGATAAAAGTACTAATTTGCTGTTTTAATTCATCACTTTGCTGGTCAAAGTTCAGCAATGCTTTCGGGTGCACGCCAATCATTCGATTAATGATAAATTCTAACCGAGCAAGCCCAACGCCGGCATGCGGTAAACCGGCAAAATCGAAAGCGCGGTCCGGGTTACCAACATTCATCATAATCTTCAACGGCAAGTTAGGCATATCACCAATGTCCGAACGACTCACGTCGAACTGCAATTCGCCTTGGTAGATGTAGCCGGTATCCCCTTCTGCACAGGATACAGTAACTGCTTGACCAGCTTTAATTAAGGCAGTCGCATCGCCACAACCGACAACCGCTGGAATCCCTAATTCACGAGCTATAATTGCCGCATGGCAGGTACGCCCACCGCGATTGGTGACGATGGCCGCCGCACGCTTCATGATCGGTTCCCAATCAGGATCCGTCATATCCGTCACTAACACGTCGCCCGGTTGCACCTGATCCATTTCGGAAATGTCATTCAAAACACGAGCTACACCGGCGCCAATACGCTGACCAATGGCACGGCCGGTGGCGATGACATCACTCTTTTGCGCGAGGCTGAAACGTTCGACGGATTGACTATTCTTATTTGACTGAACGGTTTCGGGGCGCGCTTGCACAATATACAGCTTACCGTCGATACCATCTTTTGCCCATTCGATGTCCATTGGGCGACCATAGTGCTGTTCAATAATTACCGCCTGGCGAGCCAACGCTTCAACTTCTTCATCGCTAACGGAGAATGAAGCCCCCTGCGCGGCAGGAATATCTACGATAGATGTTTGTTTGCCGTGTTCTGGACTGTCTGAATAGACCATTTGGATTTTCTTACTACCCAAGTTACGGCGCAAAACTGCGGGTTTGTTAGCCTTCAAAGTGGGCTTATGAACATAGAATTCATCGGGGTTCACAGCACCCTGCACCACCATTTCACCCAAGCCGAAACTTGAGGTAATAAATACGACATCATTAAAACCAGACTCGGTATCGATAGTGAACATTACGCCGGACGCGGCAATGTCACTACGCACCATGCGCTGAATCCCCGCTGAAAGCGCGACGCCGCGATGATCATAGCCTTGATGTACGCGATAGGAAATTGCGCGGTCATTAAACAAAGAAGCAAAGACGTGTTTGATGGCTTCCATGATGGCATCGATACCACGTACATTAAGAAAGGTTTCTTGTTGACCTGCAAACGATGCATCCGGCATATCTTCTGCTGTTGCCGAACTTCGCACGGCAAAGCTGACTTCGCTATTACCACCACTGAGCGCTTCATAGGCTTCGCGAATCGCTTGATCTAAGGCTGGCTGGAAAGGCGTCTCGATCACCCACTGACGGATTTGTTGCCCAGCTTCGGCTAAGGCTTTTACATCATTGGTATCGAGGTCATCAAGCAAGCTATGAATACGCTCATTTACGCCTGATTGTTCGAGGAATTCGTTAAAGGCTTCAGCAGTCGTCGCAAAACCGTTGGGAACTTCAACCCCAGCGCCTGCAAGGTTACTAATCATTTCACCAAGCGACGCGTTTTTACCTCCCACGCGCCCTACATCGTTCATCCCTAAGTGATCATACCAAAGTACGTAGTCGGTTACGGTTTGTTGCACGTCAAGTTCCTCGTGGTTGGGGTCTTAAGCATGGCTGACCATTTTACACATATGCGCGGAAAAGGTTAAGATTCATCAAGCATTTCTAGCCTGAGAATCCATTCATGCGAACTATTTTCTATATATCAGACGGCACCGCCCTTACCGCTGAGGCCTTTGGTCGGGCTATGCTGTCGATGTTTCCGTTAAAGATTGAGCACAAAACACTGGCTTTTATTGACTCCGAAGCGAAAGCAGAACAAGCCGTTAGCAAAATCAATGCGGCACACCAAGCGACTGGTGAGCGCCCAATTATCTTTCATACTTTTGTGAGTTTAGAACTTAAACGCATTATTACCGGCTCAAGCGGCAGTTGTTACGACTTTCTCGACTATCTGGTCGAACCCTTAAGTCGTGAACTCGGTATCGATGCCCAACCTAAAACCAACCGTACCCATGGCATTCAGGAAAATGGTGGAATAAGAGACAGTTACGATAGCCGTATCGAGGCCGTGAACTACTCTCTCGCGAATGATGACGGTAGTAACATTGCGGACTACGACCAAGCCGACATCATTTTATTAGGCGTTTCCCGCACGGGAAAAACACCAACGAGTCTTTACTTAGCATTGCATTACGGAATCAAAGCGGCAAATTACCCCATCACTGAAGACGATGATATGGAAAATCTTCAGTTGCCTAAAGCTTTAAAGTTACATCGCCATAAAATTTTCGGGTTAACGCTAGAGCCACAGCGGCTCCATGAGATACGTAGCAAACGCCGCGAAGGTTCGCGCTATGCATCAATGCAGCAGTGTAGATTTGAATTACAAGAGGTCGAGAAAATGTATCGGCGTGAGGCCATTCCATTTCTCGATTCAACACGTTTTTCAGTGGAAGAAATTGCCGCTAAGATCCTCGCTGAGACGAATCTTGAGCGGCATCACTACTAGGCTTATTAGCTCTCTTTTTCAGCACTGGCACGCGCGTCAGTGCTTTCAAAGATTTTGTCTGCCGAGGCAGCTACAAAGCCTGTGTAGAGTTTGTTCGGTGCAATTTCATAACGCTTAGCAAATTCGTAGAAGCAACTTGGAATAACTTTTTCCATGTCGCTAAAACGCACCGGCGCATGATCCGCCATGGTCGACGATTGCTCCAGATAAACATCTGGTGAACCCTTGATTTCCCCACCCGACGAGTTCAGACGAAAACCGGCGGTTTTAAGGGTTTCATTTACTTGTTCAAGCGACTCATAGTCCGGTAAATGATTCACGTTCACGGTAAAGTGATTGGCACGGAAACCAAACGCAGCCATCCACGCTGCATATTCACTTTCTTCAAGTAAACGCTCGTAGTCATTGCTGCTAATCTGCCAATGCGTCCCCGAATACAAGAATTCAGACTGTTCTACTTTAGCAGGATCAATTTGCGCAACGAGCTCTTTAACGATGCCTTGCAATTCCGGCGAAAATTCTTCTACCAGCAATTCGCTAATAAAGATTTTCGGTAATGTTGGGTCATCGTGTTCAAAGTGCTTAGCTACAAGTCGCTTAGCTTCAAAATGATAATCTCCGCAAGCTTTGTAACCCATAGCTTCAAAATGCTTGGCTAAGGTCGCAAGACGTACAGGTGCCTGGTTAAAGGTACGAAACGCGACATGATCATTGATGATATCGCGCCCCTGCCCTAAAACCTGATGTACTTTTGCTGCTGACGGAGTAAGTTTGATGTAATCGTTCCAAAGGTTCTCAAAAAACTGCTCAACCTGTTGTGACATATACTACTAAAACCTCGAAAATGTCAGTTAACCGCGGCCTTGACGTGCCTCACGGAGAGAATCTGCCACCAAGAATGCAAGTTCCAAAACTTGGTCGGCATTCAAACGCGGATCGCACTGCGTGCGATAGCGTTGCGTCAAATCTTGTTCACTAATCTGATAAGCACCACCAGTGCATTCAGTCACGTCTTCGCCAGTCATCTCTAGATGAACGCCACCTGGATAGGTGCCTTCTGCTTGATGAACTGCGAAGAACTGGCGTAACTCCTGATGTATGGCGTCAAAGTTACGGGTTTTCAAGCCATTCTCTGCTTTCACCGTGTTGCCATGCATCGGATCGCTCGACCACACCACGTGACGCCCTTCACTTTTAACCTTGCGCACGATAGCAGGCAAGGCAGCCGCTAAATTCTCGGCACCCATGCGCGTAATCAGCGTCATGCGACCTGGTTCATTTGCTGGGTTCAAGGCGTCTAATAACGCAATAACATCGTCTGGTTTAGTGGTCGGACCTATTTTAACACCAATCGGGTTGTGAATGCCACGCATGAACTCAACATGGGCATGATCCAATTGCCGCGTGCGCTCGCCAATCCATACCATGTGCGCAGAGCAGTCATAAGGTAACCCTGTCAACGTATCCGTGCGCGTTAGTGCTTCTTCATAAGGCAATAGCAACGCTTCATGCGAAGTGAATAACTGTGTTTCATGGATCGTGGCATTAGTATCTGCAGTGATGCCTACAACTTCCATAAATTTCAGTGCTGATTGAATCTGCTCGGCAACCTGCAAATATTTATCTTTTAAAGGATTTGCTGCAACAAAACTCATGTTCCACTTATGCACTTTATGCAAATCCGCGAGACCACCCTGTGCAAAAGCGCGCAACAAGTTCAATGTCGCTGCCGAATGATGGTATGCCTGAACCATTCTTTGCGCATCTGGAACGCGTGCCGCTTCGGTAAATTCTGGCCCATTAATAATATCGCCGCGATAACTTGGTAACGCTATACCATCAATGGTCTCTAAATCACTCGAACGTGGCTTCGCATATTGCCCAGCCATACGCGCCACTTTTGTCACTGGGCACGAACCGGCGAAAGTTAAAACAATCGCCATTTGCAGAATGACTTTAAAGGTGTCACGTATCTTTGGCGCATTAAAGTCAGCAAAAGACTCAGCGCAGTCGCCACCTTGCAATAAAAAGCCCTGCCCTTGGCTTACTTGTCCAAGTTGCCGTCTAAGCGCTCGAATTTCTTCGGCAAACACCAACGGTGGGAACATCTTTAGTTGTTGTTCAACGTTGTTAAGCTGTGCTTTGTCTGGGTAATTCGGCTGTTGTTGGATCGGTCTCTCGCGCCAACTACGCGCACTCCAGTTTGTCATGATGATCCTTACTACTTCATTTTCATTTGATGATTAACGTTGCTACAACTGTTCAAGAGCGGCAATACGTTTCGCTAAAGGTGGATGACTCATCAAAAGCTCACTCATACTGCGCTTGCTCTGGATTCCAAAAGCAACCATGCTGCCGTCAAGTTGTGACTCGTGAGCATTTTGCAGACGCCGTAATGCGCCAATCATTTTGTGTTTACCAACCAATTGTGCTGAACCATAGTCCGCTCGGTACTCGCGTTGACGCGAGAACCACATAACGATAATACTTGCGAGAATACCAAACACAACCTCTAAAACCATGACTATTCCAAAATAAGCCAAACCACCCAGGCCTCGGCCGTCTGAGGAGTTACTGCGAGTGACATTATCAATTGCACCAGCGATCACACGGGCAAAGAAAATAACGAAGGTATTCACGACGCCTTGAATCAGCGTTAAAGTGACCATGTCGCCGTTAGCAATATGACTAATCTCATGAGCAAGCACAGCCTCGACCTCATCTTGGTTCATGCTTCGCATAAGCCCTGTGCTCACTGCAACAAGCGAGTTTTTCTTACTCGCTCCAGTAGCAAAAGCATTAGGCTCTGGTGAGTTATAAATCGCCACCTCAGGCATCGGTATTCCTGCCTGCTGCGCTTGCCGCGCAACCGTTTGTATCAGCCATTGCTCGGTTGTGTTGCGGGGCCGCTCAATGGTTTGCGCACCGACACTACGTTTAGCCAACCATTTCGACATCGCCAACGAAATAAACGCGCCACCAAAACCAAACACTGCAGCAAAAACCAATAAGCCAGCGTAACTTGACGGGTCAACACCAAAAACCGGCAGCACTAAGCTCATTACCACACTTAACACTAGCAAAATCGCTAGGTTTGTAGCTAAAAAAAGAACAACGCGTTTCATGTACTCTACCTCTACATTTTCAACAACAGTTGTGATGTGCTTTATATGGTGTTTATTGTACCCCAATTCAATCGCACCACAGCTTAAATTTTGCTAATCTGACCGCACTTTAATTGCTGTAAATAAGGTATTTTACATGTCCACACAATTGCTCTTATGCTCAAGTTCAAAAGCTGGCGATAGTGCCTATCTAGAGCCCGTCATTCCGCATTTAAAAGAACGCTTGGCAGCACCGAGCAACATCCTTTTCGTACCCTACGCCGGTGTTGGCATGAGCTACGATGACTACACCGCAAGAGTTGCTACCGCTCTAAATCCACATGGTTATAAGGTAACCGGTTTGCATACCGAAGTTGATGCGCAAGCGGCGTGTCGCAATGCCGAAGCGATTTTAGTGGGCGGCGGTAACACTTTTCATCTACTCGCCCAGTTACAACACCAAAACTTAATCCCATCGATTCGTGCCGCTGTAGCAGCTGGAGTGCCTTACATAGGCTGGAGTGCCGGCTCAAATATTGCTGGTTTAAGCATTCGCACCACTAATGATATGCCGATTGTACAACCGCCTTCCTTCGATGCTTTGGCGTTAGTGCCTTTTCAACTTAACCCTCACTATAGCGACTATCAGCCGCCGGGCTTTCACGGTGAAACTCGTGATCAGCGCTTAGCGGAATTCATGATCGTAGCACCGCAAACCCCAGTACTGGCGATCCGAGAAGGCACTTCGTTAAAAGTTGACGGTAACCGAATGGTCTTACTGGGCGAAACAGATGGCTGTGTTTTCAGTTCTGGTCACAAAGCTGTACTGCCCCGTAATAGTGACATCAGCTCCTGGCTGGCAGGAAAATAACCGGCAACAGCTTTTGGGTTGGCGGTTTTTTGAAACGGTATACTCGCCAGTAAGGGGGCTTGATACTGCGTTTCAAGATAATCCGCCAACCATGATTCGTTTTCATCTGCCAACGCCATGGCTTCAGGCTGTGCTTGATTCGCCACCCAACCCACTAAATTTAAACCGCGTCGCTGAATTTCTGCAGCAGTTAACAGTGCATGGTTTAAACAACCCAACCGCATACCGACCACGAGTACAATGTTGCCGTGCACTGCCGTAGCGAAATCCGCAAGTGACTCCGTCGCATTCAATGGCACTAACCAACCGCCTGCACCTTCAATAAGCAGCAGGTCATGTTCGACTTCGATAAGTTCGTCATAGGCCGTTTGCAAGTCTGCGACCGTTAAATCGATGCCTTGCTGTTGAGCGGCAAGGTGTGGGGCTACGGGAGCGGACAAACAAATCGGGTTAATATTCCCATAGGCAACAGGCCCGCAGGTCATCGCCTGTTCCAATTGCAGTGCGTCACTGTTACGCAGGCCAGCCCCAGTTGCGTCGGCGCCAGCAGCAACAGGCTTCATCGCTAAGGTTCGAAAATGACCTTCAGCTAACCGCTCTAGCAGCGCAGCACTGACTAGCGTCTTGCCAACATCGGTATCTGTTCCTGTTACAAATACGCAAGCCATGTTTAATTTTCCTCAATAGGTTTTACACCTGACAACAGACCGATACGCCAATGCAGCTCAAGCATGCCATTGGCATTTCGGTGTTGCTCTAACGCTTGTTTTAGCCGTAAAAAACGCTCTCGTCCGTATAAACCGGTTGCGCTACGTGCGGTATAGTTTGCCCCAACGCCTTTAAGTTCATGCAGCATCGCCTCCACTGTGGGAAACTCTTGCACAATGTTCAACAGCTCGCAGTCGACCTGCCAGGGTAAACGTTGCACCTCGGTCATGAATGCAGAAAAGTCCAGCCATTGATTCGTGTGCCGCTGACCATCAACAGCAGTAAAACAATCACCCAAAGGTTGCAGTGAACCAGCAAGTACCGTCGACGCTGCAATTTGTGCGCCGGGTGCCAACACGCGATACCACTCTGCAAGTAAAGCGGGTAAATCATTGCTCCACTGCATCGCTAAGTTACTAAACAGTAAGCCGACACTCTGCCTACGCAGAGGTAACTGCTCCATGTCCGCAGCAACGAGGTTCATACTTGGATTATGGCGTTGCGCTTCGGTCAACATTGCGGGAGTAATATCCATACCGAGGTAATGACCGCCCAATTGAGAAAGTCTCTCCTGGTGATGTGCTGGGCCACAACCAAGGTCAAGCACCATTGATTCGGCTGCAACTAAAGGCCTTAAACGTTGTACTAAGGCGTCGGCGATACCTCGCTGCAGTCGATCGTAATGGGTATAGGTGCGCGCCGCGCGGGCAAAATAACGAGCAACCCGTTGTTTATCGTAAAGACTAATAGCTTTCACGTCGCAAACTCCGCGTAACTGCGCTGCAATACCTGCACCAGCTGACGTATGTCATTTTCATGATGTGCCGCTGTTAGCGTTAGACGTAAACGGGCAGTTCCCTCGGGCACCGTCGGAGGCCGAATGGCACTACACCAGATACCAGCGTCGCGCAGTCGTTGACTCATCTGCAATGCTGCCCCATCACTACCGATACGTAACGTTTGGATGGCATGGCGCGATGAACACAGCGGTAGACCTGCAACTTGAGCGAGTTGCTGAAAGTACGCAACATTGGCGGCGAGCTTACTGCGTAAGTCGCTTCCCTCAGTACTGATAATAATTTCAATAGCAGCTTTAATCGCTGACGCTTGTGCAGGCGGCATCGCGGTCGAATAAATAAGTTCCGGACAGTAGTTCACTAAATAATTAGCGCTAGCATCATCGGTCGCAACGGCACCACCTGCGACGCCACACGCCTTGCCAAAGGCTAAACTGATGAGGCCAACTTGTGCGACGGAGAAGTCTGCCGCTACGCTGCGCCCAGCGTCACCACAGACCCCGAAACCATGCGCATCATCAAGCATGACATCACAATGACCAGACCTAGCAAGTAGGCTGACCAAGGCATCGTTGGCCAGCGCATCACCATCCATACTAAAAATCGATTCGCTTATCAGTAGCGCGCTTTCAGGCTGCTTTCTCAACCAGCGCTCAGCTGTTGCCAAATCATTGTGTTGAAAGCGGCGCCAGCGTTGGCCACTGTGCTTTGCTCCTTGGAGCAAAGAAGCATGTGCCAACCGATCTAGATAAAGGTGGCTATACAATGGCCCGAGCGTCGTCAACACACCAACGTTTGCCGCAAATGCAGAGTTAAACAACAGCACTCGGGGGCGCTGCAAAACCTCGCTGAGTAGCGCGCATAAGTCGGCATGGTGCTCGGTATAGCCAGTCACCAGCGCCGAAGCGCCTGCTCCTGCCGCGATGGCTTGCGCATAAGCACTAAGTACCTTGGGGTGGCGGCTTAAGCCCAAATAGTCATTACTGGAGAACTGCAAATACTTGGTTCCAGCAACAGCTATTTGCGTGGATGATAATGGTGTAACCGACTGTAATATCCGAGTTCGATCTTGCTCGGCGCGTTGCTCTAGCTGTTTTGCCATCGCCGCCATCACTGACTTTTGCAGCATACGTAACGGCTCGATTAACTAACTTCGTAATAACGCACAGGCTGAGCCTGCTCTTGCAAGGCATCTTCGATCACAGCCTCGTGGACATCATCACTGTAACCATCGTGTTGCAGCGGTTCGATACCTAAACGCGTGAACAGCAGCTGATCTTTGTCGGCTTCAGGGTTCGGCGTGGTTAACAAACGTTCACCATAAAAAATCGAGTTCGCGCCAGCAAAAAAGCACATCGCTTGCAGCTCATCACTCATGGTTTCGCGACCTGCGCTCAAACGGACAAAGGACGTCGGCATAATAATACGCGCGACCGCAATCGTGCGTACAAACTCGAATGGGTCCATGTCATCAAGTTCTGCGAATGGTGTGCCCTTCACCTTGACCAACATATTCACCGGGACGCTTTCTGGATGCTTCGGCAGGTTCGCTAATTGTTGTAATAAACCGGCACGATCCGCGCGGCTCTCGCCCATTCCGACGATTCCACCGGCACAAACTTTCATACCCGCATCACGGACATTACTTAGTGTTTGTAAGCGATCGTGATAGGTGCGTGTACTGATGATCTCGCCATAAAACTCCGGCGATGTATCAAGATTGTGATTGTAGTAATCAAGGCCCGCTTGCTGCAGCGCTTGAGCTTGCTCCGCTGACAGCATTCCCAAAGTCATACACGTCTCAAGGCCAAGCTTTTTCACGCCTTTGATCATTTCGATAACATAAGGCATATCGCGATCTTTGGGGTTACGCCATGCCGCCCCCATACAAAATCGACTGGCGCCTTGCGCTTTCGCTGCCTCGGCTTCGTGTAATACTTTCTCAACCGCCATCAAGCGCTCTCGGTCAACACCAGTATGGTAATGCGCACTTTGTGGGCAGTACTTACAGTCCTCAGGACAGGCCCCGGTTTTGATCGACAACAAGGTACTCACTTGCACTTTATTACTGTCAAAATGTCGCCGATGAACTTGTTGCGCTTGAAACAATAAATCATTCATGGGTAGCGCAAATAGCGCTTCAATTTCTTCACGTTGCCAATCATGGCGTAAGCTAGGGGTTGTCATGGGTCAATTCCAAATTTTTGCGTCGATCGTTGTTGAA
Organism: Pseudidiomarina sp. CB1; assembly: GCF_024752025.1. Lineage (GTDB taxonomy): Bacteria > Pseudomonadota > Gammaproteobacteria > Enterobacterales > Alteromonadaceae > Pseudidiomarina. The sequence goes on from NZ_JANTPU010000001.1 coordinate 620,661, forward strand.
GTTTTTATGCTCGAGAAGCATACCTTGATCAGGTAGACTGTCAACTTATTGCACCTACTTAAATTAACGACTGATTACTTTTTATGCAAATCACTGATTTAGATTTTGACCGCACGCATATTTGGCATCCCTATACATCACTTAAGGAGCCTCTGCCCGTTTACCCTGTAGCGAGTGCGAGTGGCTGTGAAATTGTCTTAGCTGATGGACGCCGTTTAGTCGACGGCATGTCATCATGGTGGGCAGCGATCCATGGCTACAATCATCCCCATCTGAATGCTGCGATCCATGCCCAAACTGAACAGATGAGTCATGTGATGTTTGGCGGGCTTACCCACCAGCCAGCAGTTGATCTCTGTCGCCGCTTGCTCAAGCATACCCCTGCTTCGTTGCAACACGTCTTTCTTGCCGACTCTGGTTCCGTTGCGGTAGAGGTAGCAATTAAAATGGCTGTGCAGTACTGGGCCGCCCGTGAACAGCCACAAAAGAATCGCATGGCAACGATTCGTGGGGGCTATCACGGCGATACCTTTGCTGCCATGTCGGTGTGTGATCCGATCAATGGAATGCATACCCTGTTCCGCGGCAGCTTGCGTGAACAACTCTTCGCGCCCATTCCCACCGTTTCTCCTGAACAAGCCTGGCAGCCCGAAGCACTACAACCGCTGCGCGAGCTTATTGAGCAACATCACCACGAACTCGCCGCATTAATTTTAGAACCTATGGTGCAAGGTGCAGGTGGTATGCGGTTTTATCACCCTGAGTATTTGCGTGGTGCGAAAGAACTCTGCGAAGCCTTCGACGTGTTGCTTATCGCCGATGAGATCGCCACTGGCTTTGGCCGCACCGGCCGTTGGTTTGCCTGTGAACACGCTGACATAGCGCCGGATATCCTATGTCTCGGCAAAGCTCTGACCGGCGGCTACATGACCCAAGCGGCGGTGCTCGCCAGTGCTGATGTAGGTGCCACGATAAGCAACGGACCGGCTGGTGGAACCTTTATGCACGGACCTACCTTTATGGGAAACCCGCTGGCCTGTGCGGTGGCTAACGCCAGTCTCGACCTGCTTGAGCAAAATCAATGGACAACACAAGTAACAGCGATTGCTGCGCAACTTGAGCAAGAACTACGTCCATTAGCGAGCTTGCCTAGCGTTGCAGACGTGCGGTGCTTCGGTGCGATTGGTGTGGTCGAGATGCAAAATCCGGTCGATGTAGCTGTCGCTCAACAAGCATTTGTCAAAGCTGGAGTGTGGATTCGCCCGTTTGGCAAACTGGTATATTTAATGCCGCCATACATTATTCGCCCAGAACAGCTCAAAAAACTCACACAAGCGGTTGCAGATCTGGCGTACAAGGCATGATTTCAGTGATTTTCGCTTGAGTCTTCGACAAAGCAAGGTAACATAGACGCTCATTTTTTTGATTGGTGTTTATACGGAGTTTAAGACGTATGTCCTTCGCAACAGTTGTCGATGTATTAGCGGGTAAAATCGCTGTTGGTGAACAAACCACAGTCCGCGGTTGGGTGCGCACCCGCCGCGACTCAAAAGCAGGTATTTCGTTCATCAACATTCATGATGGTTCATGCTTTGATCCAATTCAAGCAGTCGTGCCGAATGAACTCGACAATTACGACAGTGAAGTCTTAAAACTCACCACCGGTGCTAGTGTTGCGATTACCGGTACCGTTGCTGAATCGGCGGGCAAAGGTCAAGCGTACGAGCTACAGGCGACCAAAGTTGAAGTCTTTGGTTTTGTTGAAGACCCTGACACTTACCCGATGTCGCCGAAGCCGCACTCCATGGAATACTTGCGCGAATATGCGCATCTGCGCCCACGCACCAATGTTACCGGAGCCGTGATGCGAGTGCGTAACTGCTTAGCACAAGCAATCCACCGTTTCTTTCATGAGCACGGCTATATGTGGGTAGCGACCCCTATCCTAACCGCATCTGACGCGGAAGGTGCGGGCGAGATGTTTCGCGTGTCCACGTTGGATATGATGAATCTTCCGCATACCGAGCAAGGTGCGATCGATTACAGCAAAGATTTCTTCGGCAAAGAGTCATTCTTGACGGTTTCAGGTCAGTTAAACGTTGAAACTTATGCCTGTGCTTTGTCGAAAGTGTACACCTTTGGTCCAACATTTCGTGCGGAAAACTCGAACACCAGTCGTCACCTTGCCGAGTTTTGGATGGTTGAGCCAGAATTGGCGTTCGCTGATCTGAACGATATTGCCTACCTTGCCGAGGACATGCTGAAATACTGTATTAATGCTGTACTCGATGAGCGTGCCGATGACATGGCATTTTTCCAACAACGAATTGATAAAGGCGTCTTAGATCGCCTTAACCATGTTGTAAGTAACAAGTTTGTGCATATGGACTACACCGATGCGGTCGAAATTTTGCAAAACTGTGGCAAGAAATTTGAATACCCAGTTGCATGGGGCACCGATTTACAATCGGAACACGAACGTTACCTAGCCGAAGAACATGTCGGCGCGCCTATCGTCTTGAAGAACTACCCAAAAGACATCAAGGCCTTCTACATGCGTCAGAATGACGATGGCAAGACCGTTGCTGCAATGGATATCTTAGCCCCTGGCATTGGCGAAATCATTGGTGGTAGCGCCCGTGAAGAGCGTTTAGACAAACTTGATACACGCATGGAAGAAATGGGACTGCCCGTTGAACATTATGGTTGGTACCGTGACCTACGGCGTTACGGCACCGTTCCTCATGCCGGTTTTGGTCTGGGCTTCGAACGCCTCGTCACTTACGTCACCGGAATGACCAATATTCGCGATGTGATCCCATTCCCACGCGCACCGAAAAACCTCGAGTTTTAATGCGTCAGCCATCGCTGAATTTATCAGCGATGGCTTTTTCCGGTTTAATTGGCGTTGGCACGGCTGGCGTACCAACATAAAGAAATCCCACGATTGCATCCTCAGACTTGGCTCCCAACGCAGTTGCTACCGAAGCATCCTCGGCGAACCAACCGGTTCTCCAAATGGCACCAAGTCCCTGCGCAAAAGCAGCCTGCTGCATAAGTAATGTCGCACACGCTGCACTGGCGAACTGTTCATCCCGTGGTACCTTTTCATGCACCTGATAGTCAAGTAAGCAGGCGATAACCATAGGTGCCCGCAACGGTAATTGACTCGCTTGCACACAAGCCTCTTCGCTTAGGCCTTTGGCTTGTGCGGCTGCTTGAAAGATACCTCCCAAATGTTGGCGGCGTTCGCCCTGAAACACCACAAATTGATAAGGCATCAATGCCATGTGATCAGGTGCTCGCGCAGCAGCTTTTTGCATGATCTCAAATTGCTCTGGATTGGGGCCAGGCTCGATGAGACGTGGCATGGACGAACGGGTTGTTAAGAGTTCAAGCGCCTGCATGGTCGTGTTATCTATCCTTTAAGTGAAGCATGTCGCTAGCTTAGCAAAGGATCATGCTCTGTTACATTGTCAGGCTAGTTTATTTCATAAATGTTCAGTATTCTTCATCATTAACTAAATTACGAACTCGCAAAGGTGCTGACACATGAGTGGTATCGCTAACGTCTTTAAGAAACTTTTCGGTCTGATTAATGGTATCCGAAAGGTTCTTTTAAATGTCATCTTTTTTCTTCTTCTCTTCTTGGCTGTTGCGATTTTAATCGCTGATGACGAGCCAGTTATGGTACCTGACAACGGTGTCTTAGTTGTACAGCTCGAAGGAGTACTAGTTGAAGAAGAAACTTGGGTTGATCCTATGGATCGTTTCTTCAATGACGCACTAGGTTCGCCTAGCACCCCACCCGAAACATTATTGAGAGACGTTGTCGACAGCATTGAGCGCGCGGCGAATGATAAACGCATTAGCGGCATTTACCTTGATTTGCGTAACTTTGCGGGTGGCGGTTTAAATAAAATGCAGCAAGTTGCCGATGCGTTGCTGCGTTTCCGTGAATCTGGCAAACCAGTTTACAGTTATGGTGATTATTACACGCAGTCACAATATTTTTTGGCGGCACACGGTGACGGCATCTATTTAAATCCGCTTGGCGCAATGATGTTCGAAGGGATGGGCGGCTACCGCTTGTACTTCAAAGACCTGCTCGAGAAGCTAAAAGTCAGTACCCATGTATTTAAGGTTGGCGCCTATAAATCAGCGGTCGAACCCTACACTCGCAATGATATGTCCGAGCAAGCACGCGAAGCGAATGCGCAACTTTATGATGCGCTATGGCAAACCTTCGTCACCCGTGTTGAACAGCAACGTGACATTGATCCACGTCTGCTAAGCGGCACGATTGATGACTTCCAAGCGATGTTGGCTGAAAATAACCAAGATATGGCCCTAGTAGCTCTCGAGGGGGGACTTGTTGATCAGTTAATGACACGTGAAGCGTTCCGTACGCAAATGATCAACCTTACCGGTCTTGACGATGATGAGAAAAGCTGGCGTCGCATCAACCACCATAATTATCTTGACGCAAAAGCGATGCAACTTGAACTCGCCGGCGACGAAGATTCGGCTACCGATGAAATCGCTGTTGTCGTCGCCCGTGGTGTTATTGTCGACGGCTTCCAGAAACCTGGCAGCGTTGGTGGCGACAGCACTGCTGAATTGTTACGTCGGGCACGATTGAACGACAATACCAAAGCCGTCGTATTGCGAATCGACAGTCCCGGCGGGAGCGGTTTTGCTTCAGAAGTCATTCGTCAAGAAGTTTTGGAGTTGCAAGAAGCTGGGATTCCGGTGATTGCTTCAATGTCTTCAGTCGCTGCCTCGGGCGGTTACTGGATTGCAGCGAGTGCGGATCAGATTTGGGCCACTCCGACAACCATCACCGGCTCGATCGGGGTATTCGGTATGTTCTTCACCATCGAAGATTCACTCGCGCATATTGGCGTCTACAATGATGGCTACCACACTACTGAAATGCCAGTGATGGATATAACTCGTCCACTTCCAGACGAAGCCAAAGTAGTCGTGCAAAGCTCGATCGAGAAGTTTTATCGCGACTTTGTCACTATGGTTGCCGACAGCCGCGGCATGACCTATGACCAGGTTCATGCGGTCGCCCAGGGCCGTGTATGGACCGGCGCCAAAGCCCAAGAACTTGGATTGGTGGATAATCTTGGCGACTTGGACGCTGCGTTAAACGCTGCTGCAGAGCTGGCAGGGCTTAGCAACTACGATGTCGTTACCGTTGAACCGGAACTGAGTGCACGCGAACGTTTCCTGCGCGACTTCTTTGGTCAGGCCGAAGTTTTCTTGCCAGCTTCCCCGACTACACGTACCATCGACCCGATTAAACAACAGCTGCAAGGTGTTTGGCGCGAAGTGCAGATGGTATCCAAGTTCAATGACCCAGAAGGGGTTTATTTGTTGTGTGAACTCTGCCCAATGCCCTAGCACCTCGATATTGGGTTTTATTTGGTTATGACACAACAACGCAAGCGTATTTATGTGGCCTACACAGGCGGCACTATCGGTATGCAAAAATCGGCGCAGGGCTATGTTCCTGCGCCAGGTTTCTTAACCGCATGCGTCAATAAAATGCCGGAATTTTTCCGTGCCGAGATGCCCCACTTTGACATTCATGAATATCAACCCTTGATGGATTCATCAGATATGTCGCCAGAAGACTGGCAGCGTATCGCTGACGATATTCAGAACAATTACGCTGCTTATGACGGCTTTGTTATCCTGCACGGTACCGACACCATGGCATACACTGCGTCGGCACTGTCGTTTATGTTTGAGAATCTTGGCAAGCCCGTCATCATTACCGGTTCACAAATTCCGCTCGCGGAACTACGATCTGACGGCCAAACCAACCTGTTAAATGCGCTCTACATTGCGGCGAATTACCCGATCCACGAAGTTGGCTTATTCTTCAATAACCGCTTATACCGAGGTAACCGTGCCACCAAAGCTGATGCCAATGGCTTCAATGCCTTTGAATCACCAAATTTTCGTCCATTATTAGAGGCTGGTATTCAAATCAGTGTCAAAGCTGGCACCGTTAAGCCCTTAGATACAACACCTCTGCGGGTTGCGCCAGTAACGCCACAAGCAATTGGCGTATTAACGCTTTACCCCGGTATTTCTCCTGTTTTATTCGATCACTTACTGCAACAACCCGTGAAGGCTTTGATTATGCAAAGTTACGGAGTTGGTAATGCTCCGCAAAATCGCGCCCTACTCGAAAGCCTCGAACGCGGCGTTCAGGCTGGCGTCACGGTGCTAAATTGCACACAGTGTTTCAAAGGCAAGGTGAACATGGAGGGCTATGCTACAGGTAATGCATTAGCTGAAATCGGGGTCATTAGCGGTTATGATATGACCATTGAGGCCGCATTAACAAAGCTGCATTACTTACTTTCACAAAAGCTCCCGCAGGCAGAACTTGAGCGCTGTTTACAGACTGATCTGCGCGGTGAACTTTCAGCGTAATTTCGTTATGCTTTTACGACTAATTTCAGAACAACAACGATAAGAATCAATTATGGCTGCAACCTCACCTGCATTTTCTTCACGTATCGGTTTTATTTTAGCGGCGGCTGGATCAGCTGTTGGTGTTGGCAACATTTGGGGGTTTCCTACGCAAGCTGCCAGCAATGGTGGCGGCGCATTTTTGCTGGTCTATTTAGTTATGATCTTAGCTTTAGCCTACCCTATGTTGGTGGCTGAACTCACCATAGGTCGTCTACGCCAACAAAACCCAGTCGAGGCCCTACGTAATCTTAGTGAACGCAAAGGTTGGCGCTTCTTTGGCGCGTTTACCGGCATTGTCGCATTAATGGTATTGTCATTGATTTTAAGCTTCTACGCCATCGTTTCTGGTTGGCTGCTCGCGTTCATGTTCGCCCCTTTGGCTGAGCTAGCAGGTTTTCCGCAAGTTGCCGAATGGTTAACTGCATTTAGTGTGGAACGTAATCTCATTATGATGGGATTGTTTTTACTCCTGACCATTCATGTGGTTCGCTCTGGAGTGACTGACGGTATTGAGCGCTGGTCGAGTCGGTTGATGCCGCTATTATTTGTGTTGCTCATTGCCATGGTCATCTACATCATGACGTTACCTGGCGCCACCGATGGCTTAAAAATGTACCTTACGCCCGATTTTTCACGGGTTTTCGAGCCGAACCTGGTCATTCGCGCAATGGGTCAAGCGTTCTTTTCATTGTCCATTGGTGCAGCCTGTATGATGACCTATGGTGCCTACTTATCTAAACAAGAAAACTTACCAAAAACCGCAGGTTGGGTTGCTGGGTTAGACACCACGGTTGCTTTCTTAGCCGGTTTATTGATTTTGCCAGCAATGTTCGCCGCGCAGGAACTCGGCGTTGTTATTTACGACGACGCTGGCGCCTTATTGTCATCGGACACGCTGGTCTTCACCGTGTTGCCAGCCATGTTTGATTCAATGGGCAGTGCCGGGTTATGGGTGGCCTTTGCCTTTTTTGCATTAATGGTCATCGCTGCTATCACCTCATCCATTTCAATGCTTGAGGCACCAGTGAATGCGTTACGTGAAGAAACTGGGCAACCACGTTCACAAATGGCATGGATTGTCGGGTTGAGTATTGGTGCTGTGTCGGCGCTGATCATTTATAACTTTAACGTGCTTTTCGGCTTGGTGATCACCTTTACCACCGTCTACATGCAGCCACTTTTAGGCTTAACGTTCGGGCTGTTACTCACTTGGGTGCTGCGCCAGAATTACTTGCTAAAAGCATTGCAAGAAGGATCGCCAGAAATCCAGAAATCTTGGTTCTGGAAGATCTGGCCATGGTATGTAAAGTTCATCTGCCCTATTCTTATTTTATTAGTGATTTGGCGTGGTTAAACCTAAATCACCAACAATTGCATAAAGTCGTGCACGGGCGTTTGGCAAAAACGCTCGTGATCCGCGCATAACTTCTCTATTTTTGTTACGCGGTGAGACGGGAAACGCGTGACGAGATTATTCACGAACTTCTGTTCTAGGACGGGTATCGCCTCTTCGCGACGTTGCCGGTGGCCGATCGGATAATGTACTTCAATTTGCTCGGTACTGCTGCCATCGGTAAAAAATACCTGTAAAGCATTCGCAATCGACCGTTTATTTCGATCCAGATAGTCTTCGCTATAGGACTTATTTTCTACAACTTCCATCTTTTCACGCAACTTATCTATTTCTGGGTGCGCCGCATGGAAACTGTCTTCATAATGATCTGCGTTAAGCTCACCAAAGAGTAGTGGAACAGCGACCATATATTGCAAGCAATGATCACGGTCGGCAGGATTTGCTAACTTACCTTGCTTGGAAATAATACGAATCGCCGATTCGTGTGTGGTGATGACTATTTTTTCTATTTCATCAAATCGATCTTTAATCTGAGGATGCAGTGTTATTGCGGCTTCACAGGCGGTTTGTGCATGAAATTCAGCAGGGAAAGACAACTTAAATAGAATGTTCTCCATAACATAGCTGCTATAGCGCTGTGGCACACTAAAGCACCACTTATCAGTAGGTTTTAATTGTTGATCTTTGTTTGTTTTATTAAAAGCAACAGCGTAGAAACCCCATTGCTCAGCTGATAGTGCACCCGGTATACCCATTTCTCCACGCATGGCTATATCAGCTAAACGCACACCACGGCTCGTCGCATCCCCCGCTGCCCAAGATTTTCTTGAACCTGCATTCGGCGCATGGCGATAGGTTCGTAACGCCTGCCCATCAACCCACGCATGTGAGATCGCTGCGAGCATCTGTTCACGGTTACCGCCAAGTAACCACGTCGCCACCGCAGTAGATGCAACTTTAACCAGTACCACGTGATCGAGCCCAACGCGATTGAAGCTATTTTCAAGTGCGAGTATGCCTTGAATTTCATGGGCTTTGATCATTGCTTCAAGCACCGTTTTCATGGTCAATGGTGACTGTCCACTTGCGACTCTTTGCTGCGAAATAAAATCACAGAGCGCCAGTATTGCGCCCAGATTATCCGAAGGATGCCCCCATTCAGCGGCCAACCAAGTGTCGTTATAATCGAGCCAGCGTACACAGCAACCAATGTCCCAGGCCGCTTTCACCGGATCCAATACAAATGATGTTCCAGGGACTCGAGCACCATGCGGAACCTGAGTTCCAGGCACTAGCGGTCCTAAATGTTTGGTGCACTCGGGGTAGCGCAGTGCCAGCAAGCCACAGCCAATAGTGTCCATCAAGCAATACCGCGCGGTCTGCCACGCTACATCACTATCAATGGTTTCCTGTAAAACGTAATCGGCAAGGCTTTGAATTTCGGCGTCATAATCGGGACGATCATTTTGATCAAAGGTGGATCCCATAGCGTTCCTCCTGCGGTTACATGCATAGTAGCTGCGGTAAATAAAAAAACGCTCGGGACCAATTAAGAGTCCCGAGCCTAGGGGAATGGCTCAAGGGATTGAGCCGTGCGCTAACTCGATAAAATTTGAAGGTAAGTTTCAGTGTAGACAACAAAAAAAGATTTGCTAAATTTTTTTGTGATCTTTGCACAATTTTTTGAAATCAGCGCTGATACGGCTCAACACGCTTAAAAAGTTGGAAGAAATTACGCGTGGTGGTTTCGGCGACTTCAGCCAAAGTTACGCCCTTTATATCGGCGACACATTTGGCTACGTCCGCGACATAAGCGGGTTGATTCTGCTTGCCACGATGCGGAACCGGCGCTAACCAAGGACTATCGGTTTCAATCAATAACCTATCGAGCGGCAATTTTTTTACCACGTCCCGTAGCTCGCTGGCATTGCGAAAACTAGCGATCCCCGATATCGAGATATAAAAATCAAGATCATCAATGGCTTGGCGTGCCATCTCATACGACTCAGTGAAACAATGCAACACTCCGCCGCACACCTCGGCATGTCCATCGCGTAATAACCCGAGCGTATCTTCGCGCGCATCTCGTGTATGTATAATGAGCGGTTTATCGACCTCGTTGGCAAGCTCGATGTGGTAAGCAAAACTTTCTTGTTGCACTTGCTTACTGTCTGGATCGTAAAAATAATCAAGACCTGTTTCACCCACGGCAACCACACGTTCATCACGAACATGCTGAGAAAGTTGTTCTTTGACCAGTGCATGTTTGCCAATGTACAGCGGATGCACGCCACAGGAAATTGCCACCTCTGGATAAGGTGCAACAAGATCCCGCATGCTTGGAAAATCTTCTAGTGTGACGCCAATGCATAACATCTGCTGAACCCCAGCTTGTTTAGCATTGGCAATAACGTGTTCGATGGAACCATCGAATTCATCGAGTTTTAATTTGTCGAGATGACAGTGTGAATCGATAAACACAGCGACCCCTTAACGTTGTGTTGTGCTACTTTACATGGTTGCTGTTGGCGCGCTCGACTCACCAAGGTGACCTAGCAAGGTCTCAATACGATTGCGTAAGTGCGACTTGTCATCAGTGAACTGCACCCCGACACCGCGTTGATCGGCGCGTCCAGGGCGCAATGGCGCTAGCCATACAACCTTCCCCTTCACCAGAGTCTCCTCTGAATCACCAGGTAATTGTACCAACAACGCCATCTCGTCACCAATCGCATAAGGGTCATCGGTTGCAACGAATAATGCCCCACCTTTGATGAAGGGCATGTATAAGCGACGTAACTGTTCTTCTGATTTTAAGTGAATTCGCTTCGCAGCCATGGCTAGAGCCACCTCATCCAGAGTTCTTGTAATAATAGAGGCCCATTGAGGCCGCTCTGTTCATTGGTTTGCTGTCGTATACCATAACATAATTGTAACCAAGAACTTAAATCTGTCACGTTATAATTCCTGTTACGAAGAAATTGTTGAAGCTCAGTTTGTTTGCTTGGCATAAGTAATTGTGTTTGTGCAGCGCCCTGCTGCACGCGCATGAGTTCTTGCAACCATTGCTCCGTTGCCAATAACCAATCCTGCCAATCCGCTTTGGCTAATGTTGGTAACGACTCATTCGCAAGCAAAGCCGCGCTTAATTCAGCAACATAATCGCGCGGATAATCACCGCTTCTGACCCACTCGATGAGCGCCAACGGCCGTTGCCGGTAACGCTGACAAGCTGCCATTTCCTCTTCCGTTAGAATACGTCCTAGTTGCTGTGCCAACCACTGTTGAATAGCTTCCACGGATGGCGTGTTCATGCGTAACAGTTGCATACGACTACGCAATGTGGGTAATAACCTTTCAGTCCGCTCAGGCGTAACAATAAAATAGGTATCGCGGGTGGGTTCTTCTAACGTCTTTAACAAGGCATTGGCAGCAGTCACCGTGAGTTTTTCAGCATCCTGTAACCACACGACTTTTGCTCCCGCCTGATTGGGCGTGTTGTGTAACTTGCCAAGCAGTTCACGAACTTGATCGACACTAATGGCACGACCATCCTGACTCGCAACTGAATAATAATCTGGATGATTTCCGGCTTTGTGCAGTAAACAGCTCTTGCATTCACCGCACGCACGTTTTTCTGGCTGACTGCAGAGCAATAACTTGATCCATTCGGCAACGAATAAAGCGCTGCCAAGATCAACTTGCCAAGGCACACAATAAGCGTGGGCAAGCTTACCTTGCTGTCGTTCCCGCAACACTTGCTGCCAGTTTTCCCGTAACCAAGGCAAACTCACGACTTATCCCCTTCCGTGTGCGAATAGCTCTGCTTCGAGTGCATTAATAAGTGCCTGATGCACTTCCGCCATCGGTTGATCGGCGGCAATAACCTTAATACCGCGTTCCTGCCGAGCGATTTCTAAATAGCGTTCACGCGTGCGCTGGAAAAATGCCATTGCTTCTTGTTCAATCCGATCAAGTTCGCCACGGGCTCGGGCTCGCTCAAGGCCAATTTCAGGATCTAAATCGAGTAATAAGGTTAAATCTGGGACAAAGTCGCCAAGCACGAGTTTCTTTAATGTTTGCAGCTTGGTATCGCCTAACTGGCGCCCTCCACCTTGATAGGCACGTGACGATAAGTCATGCCTATCGGCAATCACCCATTTTCCCTCTGCCAGCGCTGGGCGAATAACATTGTGAACCAATTGGGCTCGACTGGCATACATCAATAGTAACTCCGTTTCCGCCGTCACCTCTTCCTGCCACTGCTTTTTAACCAAATCACGCAAAGCTTCAGCCAGTGGCGTACCACCAGGCTCGCGAACAGTAAGCGTGGCAATACTTTTTGCTTGTAAATGGCTCACTAAGCTCGCAATTGCTGAGCTTTTGCCTGCCCCTTCAAGGCCTTCGACAACAATAAACTTTCCCTGCATGGGCTAATGAATTCCTCGTTGATAACGATTAACTGCTTTATTGTGCTCTTCTAGGGTTCGTGAAAAAACGTGGCCGCCCGAACCGTCTGCGACAAAATAGAAATAATCTGTAGTTGCGGGGTGAGCAGCTGCTCGTAAGCTTGCCAAGCTTGGCATCGCAATTGGTGTTGGCGGTAAACCATCAATACGATACGTGTTATACGCTGTTTCTTCCCTTAAGTGAGCGCGGGTCAAATTACCATCAAAATCAGCGATACCATAAATGGTTGTAGGGTCGGATTGTAAGCGCATACCTTTACGTAGGCGATTCACAAAAACTGAGCTTACCTTATCGCGTTCGCCCGTTAGCCCTGTCTCCTTTTCAATAATCGAAGCCATAATAAGCAACTCGTAAGGCTCTGTATAGGGCAATTCATCTGCCCGGCCTTCCCAGATACTATATAAACGTTGTTGCTGCGTTTTATACGCCTTGCGGAGAATTTTTAGGGCTGAAGTTCCGGCAAAGAAATGATACGTGTCGGGAGCTAACAAGCCTTCCAAACTCGGCCAATTCGCATCACTTGCCACTTGCGTTAATAACTCAGTTGGTGAGGACGTTAGCGGCTGTAAATAATCATGCGCTCCGAGGATTTCTAACCATTGCACGAGCGTTTGGCCTTCGACCAAGGTCACCGCAAATTGATGTTGCCGCCCAGCTTGTAACTGTTGCCAAAACTGTCGCAACGTCTGTCCAGATCGCAGCTGATAAACCCCCGCTTGCATTCGCTCGGGGTTTGCCCATAAACGACTCGCAACGTAACTCAGCTCGCTGGAATGCGGCCATATTGCTTGCCGCTTGAGCTGTTGTAAGACGGTCTTTGCATGCATTCCTGGTTTGATTTCCAGCAGCACGGGTTCATCGCCAATGTCTAACGGCGAATCGAGAAGTTGGTGACTCCAATAAGCGCCACCACAAGCAAACAAGGTGAGTAGAAGTATACCCGCAAAGAAGCTGATCAGTATGAGTCGTTTTAGCTTTGCCACCAAGTTTTTAGCGCCTTAGGAAGTTGTTGCTCGGGTAACTTATGGTCGCCGATCTTCGCTAGTGGACGCAAGCCCAAAACAGTATTAGTTACGAATGCTTGCTCGACATTGGATAAATCGTGCACGTTCACGCGAGATATGTGCACGTTCCCAATGGGGCGACCGGCTAAAATTTGCTGCCGAACTATGCCGTCAATGCCTGCAAAATCAAGTTTTGGCGTATGCCACTCACCCTCTCTACGCAAAAAGATATTGCTTGATGTCGCCTCTATAACAAAGCCTTCACTGTCGCACACGATGAGCTCGTCAAGCAATCTACTGTCGCGCTCAGCGCTGAGCATCACTTGTTCTAATCGATTGAGGGTTTTTAGTCCGGCAAAAAAACTGGAACGCGCCAAGGAAAACTGCGCAATCGCACAATTTAGTGGGTATGTTTTGCGCTCTGGTAATGGTGAGTGTGTGACATACCAGTTGCTGGTAACAGCTTGGGTGTAGCCATAACCACGCGCACCTGAGCCGCGTGTAATGATTATTTTGATAATGGCATCAGGGGCGTCAATTTGCGCTAGACACTCTAAGACCTCGGCCTCATCGGGCAACCCCATCCGCAAACGCGCGCTCGCCGACACCAATCGCTGCCAATGCTGAGGCCACCAGCGCAGCCGGCCATTTTCACGGGTCAACGTGGTGAAGTGGCCATCTCCAAACTGTAAGCCACGATCGAGGTCGTTATTCGCGATTTGTTGCCCGTTTAGCCACATAAAGATCTTGAGTTCCTTACGCCAGATACAAAAAAGGCGGAATTTTCATTCCGCCCTTTGCAACCGTTTGGCTTAGTCGTTTGCGTGATTCGTCACGTAATCGATTGCCGCTTGAACAGTTTTGATTTTTTCTGCTTCTTCGTCTGGAATCTCAGTTTCGAATTCTTCTTCCAGAGCCATCACCAACTCAACAGTATCAAGTGAATCTGCACCAAGGTCGTTTTCGAAAGAAGCTTCAGGTTTTACTTCTTCTTCTTTAACGCCCAACTGTTCGATGATGATTTTCTTTACGCGTTCTTCAATAGTACTCATTGTTACAATGTCCCTTCATTTAGGTATCGAGTTCAAATTTGCGCTTAGTGTAGTGAATGCAGCGGCATTAATAAAGGAAAAAATGCCCAAATGCCGAGAGGTCATACCCCTTGGTCTGCTGTTTACTTACACCATTGCAAGACCACCATTCACATGAATAGTTTCACCGGTGATGTAAGCGGCTCCAGTCGACGCTAGAAATACCACTGCGGCAGCAACTTCTTCTGGCTGCCCCAAACGCGCCGCCGGAATGTTTGCAAAAATCGCCTGTTTTTGATCTTCAGTCAAGGCCTTCGTCATATCGGTATCAATGAAACCTGGCGCAACGCAGTTAACTGTTATACCACGTCCAGCAACTTCCTGTGCCAGTGCTTTGCTAAAACCTACCAAACCAGCTTTTGCGGCACAGTAGTTGGTCTGTCCAGGATTCCCGGTTGTTCCCACCACCGATGAAATATTAATAATGCGGCCAAAGCGACGTTTCATCATGCCCCGAAGAACAGCTTTGCTCAAGCGATAGACCGATTTCAAGTTGGTATCAAGCACCGCATCCCAATCATCATCTTTCAAACGCATGAGCAGGTTGTCTTTCGTAATCCCCGCATTATTGACCAAGATATCAAGTTGACCATAGTTCTCATCGATTGCTTTTAGCGTTTCGGCAATACTTTCTGCATCAGTAACATCCAAACGGCGGCCTTCACCATGCTCGCCGAGATAAGCGGAAATAGCCTCGGCACCGCTATCACTGGTGGCTGTACCAATCACTTTTACGCCCTGCGCTACCAGTTGCTCAGCGATGGCTTTGCCAATACCTCGGCTCGCACCAGTTACGAGAGCGACTTGCCCTTCCATTGTTGTTGTCATGATTGCACCTTTTGAATACTTTCAATTGTGTTAATTGCATCGCTTTGTAATGCCTTATCGATGCGCTTCGTAAGTCCACTTAGCACTTTACCTGGGCCAATTTCGCAGAGTTCTGTAACGCCCTGCTTAGCCAAATATTGAATAGTTTCGGTCCAACGTACCGGCGAGTATAGTTGACGCACTAAAGCGTCGCGAATAGCGTCGGCTTCGCGCTCAACGCTAACATCGACATTGTTCACGACGGGGATATTAGGCGTACGTAAGGTGATTTTTCCTAGCTCGACTGCCAGTTTTTCGGCCGCTGGCTGCATCAACGCACAATGCGAAGGTACGCTTACCGGCAATGGTAATGCGCGTTTTGCCCCCGCCTCTTTACACGCTTCACCAGCGCGTTCAACAGCTTCGGCATGGCCGGCTATGACCACCTGTCCTGGCGAATTAAAATTCACTGCACTCACAACTTGGTCACCGGCTGCCGCCGCACACGCTTCTTCAACCAGAGCATCATCTAAGCCGATAATAGCCGCCATCGCGCCAACCCCAGCGGGAACTGCCTCCTGCATTAGTGCGCCGCGTTTGGCGACTAACCGCACTGCATCGGCAAAGTCCATCGCACCGCTGCACACTAACGCTGAATATTCTCCTAAACTGTGGCCTGCCAACCACTCCGGTGCCGGCACGCCTTGCGCTTCAATAACGCGATAAATCGCCACACTTGCGGCAAGTAAAGCGGGCTGAGTGCGCTGAGTTTCATTCAGCTTTTCACTAGGTCCTTGCTGCACTAGCTCCCATAAGTCGTAGCCGAGAGCCTCGCTTGCTTCAGCAAAAGTTTGTTCGATCTGCGGATACTCAGTTGCGAGATCGGCCAACATACCAACCGTTTGAGAACCTTGTCCGGGAAAAACAAATGCACGCATAGTCGTTTCCTTGCTAATAATTGATAAGTGCTGAACCCCAAGCGAATCCACCGCCAAAGGCTTCCAGCAATAAATTTTGTCCGCGCTTAATGCGCCCATCGCGAATGGCGACATCGAGTGCAATGGGTACTGATGCTGCCGACGTATTACCAGTGTCTTCTAACGTTGTGATCACTTGTGACATCGGCATTTTTAATTTTTTTGCAGTGGCTTTAATAATCCGCAGATTTGCTTGATGTGGCACCAGCCAATCCAAATCGCTAGGCGACATATTATTTGCCGCCAAGGTTTCACTGACCAACGAGCTGAGTTTACTTACCGCAACTTTGAAGACCTCGTTGCCTTTCATGTACATCCACGCTTCGCTCAGTGCTTCAGCACTCTCGTCGCTGTGTCGTTGTACGTGGTTCACGCCCAATAAATCAGCAAACTCGCCAGCACTGTACAGGTGTGTTGATAAAATTCCCGGTTCTGTGCTCGCTTGCAGCACGGCTGCGCCGGCGCCATCACCAAACAAAATGATGGTATTGCGATCATCTGGGCGGCATAAGCGTGAGAGTACATCGGTACCAATCACCAATACATTTTTATAAGTGCCACTACGGATGTATTGATCTGCAACACTCATGGCAAATAAAAAACCGGAACAGGCAGCGGCAACGTCAAACGCTGGAATATTTTGTTCTGTTAAAGCTGCCTGAATCTCGCAAGCCACACTTGGGAAAGCCCGATCATTAGAGGTCGTGGCCACGACGATAAGGTCAATATCTTCAATCGGCAGACGAGCAGCTTGAAGTGCCTCTCGTGCGGCAGCAACACCCATGGTTACTGCGTTTTCACTGGCACTTGCGATATGACGTTGATGAATACCAGTACGCTCAACAATCCATTCGTGACTCGTATCAACACGTTGCTCAAGCATAGCGTTGGTCAGGCACTGCGCGGGGAGATAGTGCCCAGTTCCTGCAATTCTTGCAAACATATGAACCTTATTCTTGCTCTAAGAGAACTTTTTCCACCTGATCACGAATACGTGTCGGGAGGTCCTGTTGCGTCTCTTCCACGGCTTGCTCGATCGCACTTAAAAATGCTTTCGCGTTCGCATCACCATGACTTTTTATAACAACGCCCCGCAATCCTATCAAACTTGCGCCATTATAGTGGTCGGGCTTCAGCCAGTCCCACGAACGTTGCAGTCGATGGTAGAAAAGTTTTACAAACCAGCGTGTTAGCCAGTGAGCATTGATATTAGTTCGAATATTGTTTAGTAGCAGTTCGGCAAGTCCTTCGCAGCTCTTCAACGCTATATTGCCGACGAAACCGTCACAAACAATGACGTCTGCTTTGTCTGCAAACAAGTCATCGCCCTCAATGAAGCCAATATAGTTAATCGAATTGGATTGCTGGAATAATTGCGCCGTCGACTTCACGACATCGTTGCCTTTGATGTCTTCCTCGCCCATATTCAGCAACGCCACACGCGGGTTTGCAATGCCGAGCACTTCACGCGCTGCGACAGCCCCCATGATGCCAAACTGAAATAAAGTATCGGAATCACAAACTGGATTTGCACCAAGATCGAGTAAAAATGCGCTTTTTCCAGAGGCTTGCGGAATCGCCGACATTAACGCCGGACGCAGCACGCCAGGTAAGGTTTTCAGCGAGAAGTAAGCCTTTGTCATTAAGGCACCGGTATTACCAGCACTGACACAGGCTGCAGCTTGCTCAGTCGCAATGAGTTCGAGTGCAACTCGCATTGACGAATCAGGTTTAGCGCGCAACGAGTAACCAGGCTTATCGGTCATGGTAACGGTTTGACTGGCATGTTGCAGTGTCACACGTTCATGTTCGAGAAGTTTTTTCGCTTGTAAGAGAGGTTTGAGTTCGGCTTCATCGCCGACCACAATAAAGTGATGTTGAGGGAATAGTTGTAACGCATCATGCAATGCGTCAATAACAATAGAGGGGCCATGATCGCCCCCCATTGCATCAAGTACCAGTGTCAGTGCGGCCATTGCCTCACTTCCGATTCTGGATTACTTGTTTACGACTTTACGGCCTTTATAGAAACCGTCAGCTGTTACGTGGTGACGACGATGCGTTTCACCAGAGGTAGAGTCAACCGACAGTGTAGGGCCGCTCAGTGCATCGTGAGAACGACGCATGTCGCGCTTCGAACGACTTTTCCGATTCTGTTGTACAGCCATTTACGCTATCTCCTAAGTTTATTTACGCTTTAATTCTTGCAATACGGCGAAAGGATTTTCCTTATCACTAGGAGCATCATCAATTTTGCCCCATTGCATTGCATTACTATCTACCCGACATTCGCGCTCGTCGTGTTTGACCACCACAGGCATTGCCAATATCAGCTCATCTTCAATAATTCGATGCAGTTGGATCTCACCAAGCTCATCTAACTCAATGGCCTCGTAATCACTCGGCATATCGGTGGCCGTTTGACGCTTGGTCACCGGTGCGTAAATAAAATTACTCACCAAGTCCACGTCCATCGGGTCGCCACAGCGCTCGCAAGCAACCGTGACTGAAACCGTGGCGTGCCCTTTCATGTGCTTGATGTTTTGCGCGTCCAAATCGAACTCAAGTTCGGCATCAACATCTGCACAGGGTTCTACCAAAAGCTCTTGTAAACGTGTCATCGACTTACCTGGAACTAAGCCCACGTAACTCAATTGTTTACCGGCACTTTTGACCGGATCGACCGAAATAGGAATACGAACCTTCTGCATAGGGCGCGAATGTTAAAGGATTCAGCGCCCGAAAACAAGTGATTTTCAGCTTTTTATCAAGGGATTCATGCCCCACTCACGCAGCATCGCGAGCAGTTTAATAAGCGGTAAACCGATCAAACTATTCGGGTCATCGCCATGCAACCGCTCAAACAAGCTAATCCCTAGTCCCTCACTCTTAAAACTACCTGCACAATTGAATGGCTGCTCAAGCGCAACGTAACCACGAATTTCTGCATCGGTTAAATCGCGAAAGTGAACTTCGAAAGGTTCAACACAACTTTGCAGGCGTTGCTTCGCACTATCGTAGACCGCAAGCCCGGTATAAAAAGTCACTACCTTGCCGCGCGCCGCCGTTAACTGCTGAATTGCGTTATCTGCGTTGCCTGGTTTACCCAAAATGGTCCCATCGACTACTGCAACCTGGTCTGAACCAATTAAAAAGTGCGACGGATACTGTTCTGCCAATGCCTTCGCTTTAGCAATCGCCAACCGCTCAACCAATTCCAGCGCAGTTTCATTTTCGTGCGCGCTTTCATCGGTATGCGGTGCCGCACAAATAAATTCAGGCACCACCTTTTCAAGTAGCGTACGTCGATAAGGTGAGGTCGACGCTAATACGAGCTTGGTCAAACCGTAGTCCTCGCTTTCTTGTCTTCTAAATAGGTTAATAACTGCGACCAGTCGCTTAAGATTTGTTGCGGCTGGTACGGCAATAGCTGCTCAGCGCTATGAGCGCCAAAGTCAACGCCCAAAGCATCCACACCGGCAGCTTGGGCCATTTTTAAATCATGGATCGAATCACCAATCATCAGGGTCGCTTCCGCCGACACACCTGTGCAGGCCATAATTTCGTGAAGCATATGAGGCTCAGGCTTTGAGCGACTTTCATCGGCACAACGTGTCACGCTAAAGAGCTCGCGTAGTTCGCTCTCTAATAACACTCGGTCTAAGCCTCGTCTGGCTTTACCCGTAGCCACCGCAAGTTGGTAGCCGCGCTGACTGAGCTCAGTCAACATTGAACGCACCCCAGCGAACAGTGGGGTCGGTGTTGTATCTAACTCAACATACTGATCGCGATAAACCTGTAAAAACCGTTCATAATCTGCTGTTGAAAGGTTACCAAATAAGCGTCCAATTGCGGGCTCAAGGCTTAAACCAATAATGTCGCGCACCGCGTCACCAAGTGGGACCGGCAACTGCAAGGCTTTTGCGGTAGCCTGCATCGAAGAGACAATGCGGCCGATGGAGTCCATTAAAGTGCCATCCCAATCAAAAATAATGAGTTGGTAATCTTTCGCCACTTTTTATCAGCTCCCGAGGTTACGCACTGCTTTTTCGTTTAGGCCTAACCCTTGCAGCGCTTTTCGTAGTATTGCATCGAGCGGTGCATTTACCGTTATCGTTTTACCGGTTTGCGGGTGCTGAAAACTTAATTGATGCGCATGCAAAAACAGTCGGTTGAGCCCTAAGTCATGCATCGCACTATCGAATACGCGATCACCATACTTGTCATCACACGCGATCGGGTGACCAGCTTGTAATGCATGAACACGAATCTGGTGAGTACGACCGGTTATCGGTGACGCTTCCACAAGGCTGCATTGTGCAAACGAATGCAAGACTTTAAAACGCGTTTCTGACGGCTTACCCGCAGCGTCTACGCGAACAATGCGCTCACCGGATTTAAGCGTGTTTTTCAGCAACGGTGCCGCAATCAACTTTACGTGTGCCTGCCATTGCCCACGTACCAGAGCTAAATAACGTTTGTCCATGGTCTTTGAACGTAACTGCTCATGCAGTGCACGAAGCGCTGAGCGACGCTTGGACACCAAAATACAACCACTTGTTTCGCGGTCTAAACGATGCACCAACTCTAAATGTTTCGCGTCCGGTCTTAATGCCCGCAAGCTCTCGATGAGTCCAAACTGCAACCCCGAACCACCATGAACCGCAAGTCCTGCTGGCTTATTTAAAACCATAAGTACATCATCTTCGTAGAGCACTTGGTTGTTCAGCGCTTGGACTTGCTCAAGGTTAGCCGACGGCAATGGGTTTCGTTCCGCCACTCGGACCGGTGGGATCCTTACTTCATCACCAGCGCGTAAACGGTAGTCTGGCTTTGCCCGTTTTTTATTCACGCGCACTTCGCCCTTACGTAAAATGCGATACACCAACGACTTGGGCACGCCTTTTAGTTGCGCAAGCAAAAAGTTGTCGATACGCTGCTCGGCGTAATCCGCCTCGATCTTAACCAAGCGTACTTTGTGTTGAATTGTGTTTTCAGAGGTCTCTTTCATAGGCGCTATATTAACATTTTGATTTTCACCTGACTGCTCTTTTTGCTTACTTTAATTTAGCTTGTACTGTAGTTCGGTTTCGTGGGATAATATGGCTTCCGGAAAAGCCGCACCGGAGCAAAAAGATGAAGCGGTTCGCGAGCTGATAACAGCCTAGTACGCGAGAGAATAAACGAAAAAAATTAGTTGTGGCTTGGCGCAAAGCTATTTATAGCAACACAACCTCCACTTCACGATACAAAGGTATGAAATCGTCCTTTGAGATCCTGATGGCATGGAACTGAAACAGACCAAGCCACGTCATGTTAACGCATATTTGCGACAACACGGTACGAACACAAGCGTATTTCGGCTTGGTAACCAATTGCGTACCTCACGTGAGTGTTAAAGAACACCACGGGAGGTGTCATTCTACGCTGCGATAGCGCGATGGCAGTCTACAATTCAATCTCGAAATAGCGACGGCGAGAACGCCCTCGTACTGTGTTGTGGCACGAAAATAAGAGTCACAACCATGAAAAGAATGTTGATCAACGCAACACAGCAAGAAGAGCTACGTGTTGCTTTGGTGGACGGACAACGATTGTACGATTTAGACATCGAAAGTCCGGGCCACGAACAAAAGAAAGCGAATATCTATAAGGGTAAAATTACCCGTATCGAACCAAGTCTTGAAGCTGCATTTGTTGATTACGGCGCTGAGCGTCACGGCTTTTTACCCCTCAAAGAAATCGCTAAAACCTACTTCCCGAAAGGCTACACATTCTCTGGCCGTCCCAACATCAAAGACGTTGTATCCGAAGGCCAAGAAGTTATTGTGCAAATTGATAAAGAAGAGCGAGGCCAGAAAGGCGCTGCGCTAACCACCTTTATCTCTTTGGCCGGTAGCTATTTAGTACTCATGCCCAACAACCCTCGGGCTGGCGGTATCTCACGCCGGATTGAAGGCGATGAGCGCACTGAACTCAAAGAAGCCATGAAAGATTTGCAGCTTCCTGACGGTATGGGCTTAATTGTCCGCACTGCCGGCGTAGGTAAGTCAGCAGAAGAGCTCGAGTGGGATCTTAATGTTCTTGTCCATCACTGGAGTGCAATTGAAAAAGCTGCGGGCGAACGCCCTGCTCCTTTCCTTATTCACCAAGAAAGCAATGTGGTATTCCGTGCGATTCGGGATTACTTACGTCGCGATATTGGTGAAGTCCTTATTGATAATCCAAAGGTCTTCGAACAAGTTCGTGATCACGTAACGTTAATTCGTCCGGACTTTATTAATCGCGTAAAAACCTATCAAGGCGACGTCCCGCTATTTAACCACTATCAAGTGGAAAGCCAAATTGAATCAGCCTTCCAACGCGAAGTGCGTTTACCATCGGGCGGCTCCATTGTTATCGACCCAACAGAAGCATTGACTTCGATTGATATCAATTCGGCGCGCGCGACGAAAGGCGGCGACATCGAAGAGACGGCGTTCCAAACCAATTTAGAAGCTGCTGAAGAGATCGCACGTCAGTTACGTTTGCGCGATGTCGGCGGCTTGGTCGTTATCGATTTTATCGATATGACGCCAGTCAAACACCAACGTGAAGTTGAAAATCGCTTACGTGACAGTTTGAAACAAGACCGTGCGCGTATTCAAGTGGCACGTATTTCGCGCTTCGGCTTACTTGAAATGTCGCGTCAGCGTTTACGCCCATCGTTAGGTGAGTCATCAAATCACGTATGTCCGCGTTGTAATGGCCATGGCACTATTCGTTCAGCGGAATCATTGGCGCTCTCAATTCTTCGTCTCATCGAAGAAGAAGCACTGAAAGATAATACCATTCAAGTTCAGGCTCAGGTTCCAGTAACCGTCGCAACCTACTTATTAAACGAGAAACGTAGTTCGATTAACGACATCGAAAAACGTCACTCGGTTTCTGTTTTGGTTATTCCCAACCAACATCTAGAGACACCACATTTTGACGTTAAGCGCTTGCGTAACGATGAAGTCGATGAAGCCAATAGCTTCAAACTCATCGAGAAACCGGAAGACACCTCAACCGAAGTGGTCTTAAATAAAGATAAGCCAAGCTTTGAAGAGCCTGCATTGAAAGGCCTACAAGCTCCTGCAGCACCAGCACCAACCCCTGCACCAACGGTCAAACCAAAAGCCGCTGGCCCGTCGTTGTTGCAACGTTTGGGTAAATGGTTGAGCTCGCTGTTTGGTGATGATGACGAAGAGCAAGAAAAGAAAAAACAACAGCAACAACGTTCTTCTCGTGAACGCTCTAATAATCGTCGCGGAGGCCGTAACAATCAGCGCGGTAATAACCGCCGCCGTGGTAATAACCGTCAGCGTACCCGTGACGATGACAAGAAAACTGACGATAAGACTGACAACACCAAATCCAATGACAAAGACGCGGCTACTGAACAGAAGCAGGAGCGTGGTCAACGTCGCGGTGGTCGTGGTCGCGGTCGTGGTCGCCAAAATGCGAACGCTCCAAAGCAAGAGCAAGCAGCAACACAAACTGAAGCTGCTGATAACAAAGCGGAAGACAAAGCTTCAGCTCCAACGAAAGAAGCAGCACCTAAGCCACGTCGGCAGCGGCGCAAACTAGAAAAGTCGGTTCGTGTTGGCAAAGAGGATAAAGCTCCACAAGCAGTCGAAGGCGATAAAACTAAAGCGGACAGCGCGAAGCCTGCCGAGCAAGCACAAGCGAAAAAAGCTGAAGCCAAGCCACAAGCTAAAACTGCTGATAACCAAGCTGAAGAGCAGCTGACAGGCGAAACCATCGCCGCTGAAGAGGCTGTATCTGA
Organism: Pseudidiomarina sp. CB1; assembly: GCF_024752025.1. Taxonomy (GTDB): domain Bacteria; phylum Pseudomonadota; class Gammaproteobacteria; order Enterobacterales; family Alteromonadaceae; genus Pseudidiomarina. Next base: position 644,672 of record NZ_JANTPU010000001.1, read on the forward strand.
CGAAAGTAAAGACAACAGCGAGAAGCGCGAAGGTCGCAATCGTTCACGCCGTAGTCCTCGTCATCAACGCGCAGCCGGACAACGCCGCAAAGAGGAAAAAGCAGCTGAGTCGACATCATCAGAAAGTAATACGGATGCTGATAATGACGATGCGGTGCAAACTGAGCTATCACTCACAGAACCAAGCGAGAATTCTGCAACCGAGGGCTCAGCGCCAGACAGCTCTGCAACAGACAGCGCAACAGCCGAAAACTCAGCAACTGACGAGATGCAAGAAGAAAACGCTGATGCTCAAGCGACAACCGCAGAAGCAACACCAGCTGACGTAACATCATCAGCAGATGACAAGCCTGACGAGGAGCCTGCTACAGCGACAAGCCCAACTGAAGAAGTTGAAGCTCCAGCGACGACTGCACACACAGAAACCTCGACTGAAGAGGCGGTAGAAGCGTCGCCTGAAGCGCCAAAAACGGACAGCGAGCAAAAAGCAGCCGCCGAGAAACCTGCAGAGCAACCTGTAGAGCATTCTGCGGAAAAGCCAGAAGTACAGGCCGACGAGCCAGTTACACGTCGGAGTAAAGTCAAAGGCAAAGTCGTTTCTGCACCAATGGCTAAAGCCACAGCAGAAACCCGTAGCGATGCTTTCACCCCGCTCGCGGTAGCTGATGATAGCCAGCGCGCTGGTTTTCAGAAAGCAAGTTGGGTGGCGAGTTTCAGTCAAGCACGTTCGATAGCACGAGCGGAAATGACGAAGTGCTTGCCTAACGCGTAAGCAAGCCCTTAAAACAAAGAAAGCCGGACAGTGTTCACTGCCCGGCTTTTTTATTACCTTTTCAAGTCCACCCTCGAATTATTTTAAGTTCTCTTCAAATAACTTAAAAATACGGCGGTATTCATCTAACCAACTCGAAGGCTGACGGAAACCGTGCGGCTCGACAGGAAAAATAGCCGTTTCAAAATCTTCTTTTTCATGTTCAATCAAACGCTGAACCAACCGCACGCTATCTTGGAAAAAGACGTTGTCGTCCACCATCGGTGAATTGATCAACAATGCATCTTCTAAACCTTCGGTATAGTAAATAGGCGAGCTGCGGCGATACGCGATCGGGTCATTGCTTGGCAAGTTCAAGATATTCGACGTATAACCCGTGTTGTAATGTGCCCAATCTGAAACAGGACGCAACGCTGCACCCGCTTTAAATAAGCCCGGTTCATTGAAAAGAGCCATGAACGTCAGGAAGCCACCGTACGAACCACCATAAGTACCCATGCGATCGGTATCGACATTGGTGTTTTCACCAGCCCATTTAACGACGTCAACAAGGTCTTCAACTTCAGGTGTGCCCATTTGACGGTAAATCGCTGTACGCCAATCACGTCCATAACCCTTGGAGCCACGGTAATCGAGGTCGAATACCACAAAGCCTTGTTGATTTAAGTACGTATGGAACATGAACTCGCGTTGGTAGCCTGACCAACCCGCATGCGCGTTTTGCAAGTAGCCCGCGCCATGAATAAATACCACCGCTGGATACTGCTCGGCACGTTCGGCATCATAACCTTCAGGATAATAAACCCGCGTGTAAATAGGTTCATCAACATGGCTCGAAGGCACTGGCACGATTTCCGGAACCGTCCAATCGAAACTACGGAATTGTTCTGTCACGGTAGTTGTTAAACGCTCAGCTTCGGCAGCCCCACCAAGTGCGACACTATAGAGTTCGCTTGGCTGTAATGCACTTGAATAACTAAAGAGCACATTGTCTCGATTCGGGCTAAGGCTAAACGACTCAACGATACCATCGAGATCGGTGAGGGCCTCCACTTCTCCCCCCGTCAAGTCAACACGGTACAACTCATAAATGCCAGGATGTTCTTTGTTAGCGGTAAAATACAGACTTTGCGTAACAGGATCAGCGAATGGGTGTTCAGTCACAAACTTACCAGAGGTGAGTTGTTTTTGTTCCCCGCCTAACTGTTTAGTATAGAGGTGAGCATAGCCGTCTTCTTCACTCTGGAACCAAATGGTGTCAGCACTGCCTGGCACAAAACCAAACTCATTATGCGTATAGTTAATCCATGCTTCGTCATGCAAACGATGCTGATTTACCAACTGTTTACCGGCAAAATCAACTGACGCAATCCAACGGTCTTTGTTGTCCCATGCTTCGAGCATCACAACCGCATTTTCACCTTGCTCTGACCAGCGAATGGCGCCACTACTCCAACCCCAATCTTGCATCAAAGTGATTGCCCGTGGTTCTTGTTTACTCTCGTAAGTTTTGCCTTCAGCAGCATGGTTTTCCGCTTTCACCTCGGCCAGTACATCTTCGTTCCAACCCGGTAAGGTATTGTAGGTGAACTGGGTTTGTTCGCCGTTCGTCAAGTCCAGCATAAATACTTGGTGTTCAACTGGCTTCGCATCTGCTACACGACGGCGCACCGACTCAGCTTTAACTCGACCATCTTCAGCAACATAGTTAGGCATAATGTCGCCGTCATCGCGCCAACTTTGCGGTGTTGTGATAGCAACAATCATCTTGTCGCCTGCTGGCGACAAACTGGCAGCTACAATTTGCTTGTTCTCACCAAGATAGAAAGGCTGCGGAGCTAATGAGCTGTTGGCATCAGCAAGCTGTTCACGTTGATCTGCGCGGTCTTGTCGGTCACGACGTTCTTTTTGTACGAACTCGATCAGATCAACTTGCTCTTGAGCAATAAAATCTTTGGGTTCGCTCACAGCTTCGGGTTCACTGCGCGTTGCTAATGCTACGAGTTGTTCAGTTAAACCCGTTTGCACATTCACCGCATAAAAGTCGTTACCTTCACGATACGCCAAGCGTCCATCGGTTAAAAACATCAACTGCGACTGTCGTGCTTCGTCACGGGTCAACTGCCGTGTTTCACCCTGCGCCAGATCACGAACAAAAACGTTCCCTTCAAAGGTATAGGCGAGAAGCGTGCGCTCGTTATTATAAACACCATCGTTGTAAGCATAGTTGTGCAACTTTTCGAGCGGCACTTTATGCGCTTCTTCACCACCTAAAGGCAAGTGGTACCAATCGGTCACCACACTACCTTCACGTTTTTGTTGGTACAGCACGCCGCTGCCGTCCGCCATCCAGTAGGCTGAACTTGGCGAACGCGCCACCCAGTCTTGGTCAGCCATGATTTGCTTAATGGTCAATTCCCCCTGCTCTGCCTGAGCTTGCACAGCAGGAGCTTGGAGTTCTAACGTCGTTGGAGCTTGCTGAGTTGAAGCAGAGCTCGCCTCAGGTTGTGTAGCTGCACAAGAAGCTGCAACAAAAGCAGCGAGCAGCGAAACGGCAAATTTTGTTTTCATTCGATGGATCCCTGTAGTTAATTCAAGCTCATTAAACCAAAATGCCCAGCAACTTACGAGCTGGGCATTGATGGCATGCGATGAAGTTCTAATTTCTTGCGATCAGGCTTCGGCATCGGGTTGTTGACTAGGGTGTGCGGCCGCCACGAATGGCAGCTCTAATAGGCGCCCATACACGCCCATTAGCAGCGGATAATCATCGAGTTTAATACCGAACCGTTGTGCGCTAAACACTTGTGGGACTAAACACACGTCGGCCAAACTGAAATCGTCACCGACGCAGTACGTGCCTGACACTTCTTCGAGATTCTTCTCAAAAGCAGTAAAACTTTCAGCAAACCAATGGTCGAGCCAAGCTTGCTTTTGCGCATCACTCACTGCAAGTTCATTCTTCAGGTATTGCTGAACACGCAAATTAATCAACGGCTGCAATTCGCTTGCTAAATCAAGCGCCAGAGCTCTTATGGCTCCACGCTGACGTGGAGTACCCGGTAACAAGCTTGGTTCTGGGTACTTATCTTCTAAGTATTCAATGATCGCCAACGACTGATGCAGAATCACTTGACCATCAACCAACGTTGGCACCAAGCCATTTGGATTTAACTGGCGATAAGCACGTTGATGTTGCTGCCCACCATCTTTCAGCAAGTGCACAGGCAAATAATTGAAATCCAACTTTTTAAAGTTGAGTGCAATCCGCGTGCGATAACTGGCGCTTGAGCGCCAGTATCCATAGAGTTCCATACGTTCGACTCCGTCTAAGAAACGTTATTCAGGCTTATACTGTACGACCTTTTGGTCAATACTGCCAAAAATGCTATTTCCTTGGGCGTCTTTCATTTCAATTTTAATAGTATCACCAAACTGCATGAAGCCTGTGCTTGGTTTACCGTCACGAATCGTTTCGATCATGCGAACCTCAGCAATACAGCTGTAACCAACGCCACCTTCACTGATAGCGCTACCGTGGTCAGTGCCCTGCTTGTTCGACACAGTTCCGGAGCCGATGATGGCGCCCGCGCTTAGATGGCGCGTTTTTGCCGCATGAGCAACCAACTGCGCAAAGTCAAAGGTCATATCTTCACCGGCATTTGGCTTACCGAAATCAGTGTCGTTATAAACACTTAGTAGCGGCAGGTGCACTTTGTTATCGTGCCATGCGTCACCTAATTCATCGGGGGTTACGGCAACAGGAGAAAATGCTGACGACGGTTTTGACTGGAAGAATCCGAAGCCTTTACCCAACTCATTTGGAATAAGGCCGCGTAATGAAACGTCATTAACCAACATTAGTAAGCGAATATATTGACCCGCATCTTCCGCGCTCACGCCCATTGGCACATCATCTGTAATAACGGCAACTTCGCCCTCAAAGTCGATGCCCCACGCGGTGTCAGCCATTTCGATGTCATCTTTAGGTCCCAAGAAATCATCTGAACCACCTTGATACATCAGCGGGTCGGTCCAAAAGCTTGGCGGCATTTCGGCGTTCCGTGCACGACGCACAAGTTCAACGTGGTTCACATAGGCACTGCCGTCTGCCCACTGATAAGCGCGCGGCAATGGCGATTCACAGAGACTTTCATCAAAGTCCACAGCATCGCTTAGTTCACCGTTGTTTAATGCGGTGTAAGCCTTCTCGAGCTCTGGTGCAATGCCTTCCCAATCATCTAGAACTTCTTGTAAGGTCGCAGCCAAAGCTGGAACCGCAACAGCTTTCTTAAGATCACGACTGACCAACATCAGTTGACCATCGCGTGTACCATTTCGATAGGTTGCAAATTTCATAGATTATTTAGCCTTTTCGTCTTTTGCTTGCCAGCTGTACACATAGTCTGGGTTTTCGACCCCAGCACATACATCGCCCATGTCGAGCGGATTACGCGTATCAAGCATCACCGCAACTTCATCAGTGAACTTTTTGCGGTGTTCTAAGCCGGCTTGGAATGCTTTAGGATGCGGGCCATGAGTAAAGCCTGCCGGATGGAAGGTTACCATGCCTTTATCAATGTTATCACGACTAAAGAAGTCACCTTCGTGGTAGAACAGTACTTCGTCGTAGTCATCATTGTTGTGATAGAACGGTACTTTTAACGCACCTGGATCTGACTCAATCGGGCGAGGAACGAATGTACACACCACAAAGCCATCGGCAACAAAGGTTGTGTGTGCCGAAGGCGGCAAGTGATAACGATGACTCATTAACGGTCGAATATCACGCCAATTAATTCGCACAGGAGCTAAGTCACCATGCCAACCAACAGCATCAAGTGGATTAAACGGGTAAGTAATGCGCGACACCTTGCCATGCCGTTTTACTTCAACACGCCATTCATCTTCGCTGTATTGTGCTTTGAACGCATCATCGATATCGGGCGTGTCTAAACATGCCGGATCAAAGATCGCATGATTCCCCACCAAGCCTTTTTCTGGCAACTGATAAGCACTATTGGTCGCCTCAATCATCACGATCTGAAGTGGTTCCAACGGCTCCAAGCGCCACGATGTCGAACGCGGGATGCTGAAATAGTCGCCCTTTTCTAAGGTGATATGACCGTAGTCACAGAACAGCTCGGTGCGGCCTTCATGAATGAACAACAGCTCATCACCATCGGCATTGCGAACCAAAAAATCCATTTTTTCACTGCAGTGCCAAATTCGAAATTTACACTGCGCATTGTGTAACAAAAGCGGCACTTGCCATGGTGATTCTGTGCCAACGTTATCCAACTTATTAAAATCGAAGTTGCGCGGGCGTAAATCCCCTTCCCACTCGCTCCAACCCGTTGGGGCATGGCGATGATGAAAGTGCGTAGCCGGGCCAAAAAAACCACTACGCCCGACTTCACGTTCATAGATCGCCTGCTCCGGAAAGTCAGCGTGAGCTTGTTTAGAGCTCACTCCAACCTGCTTCGGAAAGCTGATCCATTTACGCATCGCTTAATACTCCTCGACGGATTTGATCTTCTTCGATGGATTCAAACAGCGCTTTAAAATTACCTTCACCAAAGCCTTCGTTACCTTTACGTTGGATGATTTCGAAGAACACTGGACCAATCACGGTCTGGGTGAATATTTGCAATAGGATACCGTCTTTCATCGGCGCGCCATCAATTAGAATTTGTAGTTCACGAAGCTCTTCAACGTTTTCTTCGTGACCTTCTACGCGCTCGTCAATTTTCTCGTAATACGTATCAGGCGTTGGCATGAAATCCATACCAATTTTACGTAAATCGCGTACGGTTTGATAAATATTGTCAGAGGTTAGAGCGATATGCTGGATGCCTTCGCCTTTGTACTCACGTAAATACTCTTCGATCTGCGACTTATCGTCGTGTGATTCGTTAATTGGAATGCGGATTTTGCCACATGGAGCTGTCATCGCGCGGCTTAACAGGCCTGTAAGCTTACCTTCGATGTCGAAGTAACGGATTTCGCGGAAGTTGCCGATACGCTCGTAGAACCCAGCCCAAGTATCCATGTTACCGCGGAAAACATTGTGGGTAAGGTGGTCAACTTCGTACAAGCCTGCTGCGTGTTCACGCATTTTTTCTTCCCAGTTCTCGTAGAAGTCGAAATCATCAGCGTAGACACCCTGACCTTCGTACTTATCAATAAAATACAGCACGCTCTCACCAATACCATAAACCGCAGGAAACTCTGCTTCATTGGCGCCAAGTTGACGTTGGAATGGCTTAGCGCCATTTTCTACTGCATGTTCGAATGCGTGTTGGGCGTCCTTCACGCGCCACGCCATGCCGCATACGCTTGGGCCATGGTCTTTGGCGAAAGCTTCAGCTTGACCACCAGATTCAGCGTTGATGATGAAATTGATGTCATTTTGTTTAAACAACCAAACTTCTTTGCTCTTGTGTTTCGCAACTTCGGTAAAGCCGAGCTTATCGAACAGGTCCTTAAGTGCGGCAATACCCTCGGCATTTGGAGCGGTATACTCAACGAACTCAAAGCCGTCTGTTTGCAGTGGATTATAATTAATATCTGTCATTCTGTAGTCCTCGTTCTTGCGGCGGCATTCTTAGTGTGAATGCGACGAATGGTTTTGTAGTACCTAAGTTCTACTATGGGAAGGTCGGAAGTGCCAGTAACTCAGTGCAGATCACTCGGGCAGCGCGATGGACTCTTTTTGTAAAGGTTTTGATACAGATCAATAGTATTGCGGAAAGGTTATGCACATCGACGAATGTAGTGTAGCTAAACACGTACATTCGCCTCTTTAATGCGTTAATAAATCTTTACTTGCTAGAAGTTTTACTAGTTCTACGCCGTTGTTTGCCAATCCCATAGTCACGCAGTTTATTGGCCACAGCGGTGTGCGATAAGCCTAGCTTCTTCGCAAGTTGCCGCGTACTCGGGTAACTCGGGTATAAACGTCGTAAAATCGTTGCTTCAAATTTTTTCACCGCCTCGTCTAGACTTCCTTCTTCTAGATCGACCGCGACATTCTCCTGCAGTGATCCTGCTTCCGGTAAATGCAGATCAGCGGCGCTCAAGCGCTCCCCTTCGAGCATCGAAACTGACCGAAATAAAACGTTTTCAAGCTGTCTAACGTTACCTGGCCATTGGTAACGCTGTAGTAACTCGCGACAGTCCGGCGTTAGCAATACCAGACTACGGCCCAACCGTTGACAAGCCTGCAAAGTAAAATGATCTGCCAATAGTGGAATATCGGTTTTGCGATCACGCAAGGGCGGCAGCGAAAGCGTCAGTACATTTAAGCGGTAGTAAAGGTCTTCACGGAAACTTCCGGCCTCAACCCGCTCTAATAAATCATCACGGGCCGAACAAATAATACGAACATCAACGGTAACTTCTGCTTCTTCGCCGATGCGACGAAATTTACCGTCTTGAATAAAACGCAGTAGCTTTGCTTGCAAGCCGTTTGACATTTCACCGACGGCATCCAACAAAACTGTGCCCCCATTCGCCTGTTCGAAAATCCCTTTTTTGGCTTCGGTATGTGGGCCCAAACTCCCCTTACCATGGCCAAACAACTCGCTTTCGGCGACATTATCGGGTAACGCTGCACAATTGACCGCTAAAAACGGCTGTTCGGCACGCGGGCTTGCTTGGTGGCAGGCGCGTGCGAGCAATTCTTTTCCCACCCCAGTCTCGCCTTCAATAAGCAACGGCACGTTAAGTTCTGCCATGCGTCGCGCCTCTTTGATGAGCTTACGCATGCTCGGATGTTCACCAAGCAGTTGATGAAACGCATCGTGCTGCCCCGTGCGTTGCCATTGCTGGCTCAAAGGTTGGGGTTTACAGGTCAGCACGGCACCAGCAAAGCTTGTGCCGCCATGCTCATCCTTGACCCAAATCGGCATTAACTCGGCAAAGTATTTCGCGCCATTAATGGTCACTTGCGTGGTATGTGGTTCGGTAGGCTCGCGTTCCAACCAACGTTGAACATTAAAGCCACTAAGCCACTGCGCTATTGGCGTACCCGGCAAATGCTGGCGTGTATCCGAAAGCAATAGCACTGCCGCATCATTCGCAATATCAATGGTACCTTTGGCATCAACCGATAACACCGGATCAGGCAATTTGTTGAGTAGCAGGCTAAACTCAAAATGCTCACGTTCCGAAGGCATGAAGGCGACGGTTTTCACGTCCTTCACATTCGGAATACGCCTAATTTCTGGCATCAAGTGCTGAAAGTCTTTGAATTCGAGCTCGGGAAAATTCAGAAATATTTTGCCTTTTGGGTCGACTTCGATACCGCGCAGATCAATTTCGCGGTCACGCAAAATCTGCAGCACATCTTGGCACAAGCCCAACCGATCATCACAGGTAATCTCGAGACGCATTGCTACTTCTTGTTGAAACGGAAAATGTAAACAATAGTATACACAAAAAAGCCTCAACCCGTCACTAGGTTGAGGCTTTTTAACTTCAAATTCAGGCTTAAGCGAACTTATTCTGCGTCAAGCGCGGCATCAGTGCGGGCTGCCATAATAAAATCGTTTTTGTGTAAGCCATTAATCGCATGGGTCCACCAAGTTACCGTGACTTTACCCCATTCAGTGGTCAACGTCGGATGGTGGAACTCGGCTTCAGCAATGTCACCCACACGATTAGTGAAGGCCAACGCTTGCTTGAAGTTTTTAAACTTAAACTCGCGCTCTAATTGCATTACGCCATCGCGACTCACAGGCGTCCATTCAGGAATCTCGCGCATTAACTCCGCGAGCTCCTCATCACTAACTTTTGGCGCCTCTGCATTACAGGCTTCACACTTTTGCTGTTTCAAATCAGACATTTATGACTCCAAGTTGTCTTCAAAAAGAGTTAATTGACGAAGGGCTAAGCGGCATCTTTCGGCGGAAACTTCGGCTCGAACAAACCAAGCTCCATCGCTTCACGTACCAGCGCCATAATATCAAGATCTGCGATCTCAAACAGTTTATCGGTAGATTCGATAGTGTAGTAGATTGGCTGCATGATATCGATGCGATAAGGTGTGCGTAGTGCATCAAGCGGCACCAAAGGCTTACGCTCTGGCTTATCACTGTTGATCGCGTACTCCGTTTCGCCCGGTGACGACAAAATGCCGCCGCCGTATATGCGTAGTCCATCAGCGGTATTTAACAAGCCAAATTCAACAGTGAACCAGTAGAGCCGTGCCAAATAAACGCGCTCTTTCGGCGTTGCATCAAGTCCAAGCTTACCGTACTGATGCGTAAAATGCGCAAAAGCAGGGTTCGTCAACAGTGGACAATGACCGAAAATTTCGTGAAAAATATCTGGCTCTTGTAAATAATCAAACTCTTCCCGTGTACGAATGAAAGTTGCCACAGGAAATTGCTTGTTGGCCAACAGTCGGAAAAACTCATCAAACGGAATGAGCGCTGGAACCTGTGCTACTTGCCAACCAGTGGTGGCTTCTAACACTTGGTTAATCTCGTGCAACTGTGGGATGCGGTCCTGCGGAAGATCAAGCAGTTCGAGACCATGTATATATTCATCACAGGCCTTACCCGGTATGTGTTTCAACTGGCGAGCAACCAAATCGCGCCATACCGCGTTCTCTTCGTCACTCCAGTCGATAATCCCATTTTCGTCTGGCTGGCGTGAAACGTATTGGCTTTGTTTACCCATAAGTCAAAGTTTCCCCTTGCTGTACTGTGTGTTCTTTCGTTTGTTGTTGTGCTTTTTTAAATGCTTGCGCTAAATCCGCAATAATATCTTCCACCGCTTCTAAACCCACCGAAATTCGCACTAATGTGTCGCTTATACCGGCCTTCGCGCGCGCTTCCGGTGTGTAGGGCGAATGTGTCATCGAGGCTGGGTGCTGAATTAAGGTTTCAGCGTCACCAAGACTCACGGCAATAGTAATCAATTCAAGGCTATCCAGTACTTGTCGGGCGCTAACAATGTCGCCCTCCAATTCAAAAGCAATCACCGCACCCGGACCATGCATTTGCGTACCCATTAAGCGTTGCGCTGGATGGTCGGCAAGCCCGGGATAGTAAACCGTCCGAACTTGCGGATGCTGTTGCAAGTATTCCGCAACTTGCATGGCATTGCGGCAATGTCGCTCCATTCGTACATCGAGTGTTTTAAGGCCACGTAAAATTAACCACGCATCGTGCGGGCTCATTGTCGCCCCCATATCTTTGAGTGTGGTCATTTTAATCAGTTCAATATCTTCGGCGCTGCCGCAAATGACCCCCGCAACCACATCGCCGTGGCCATTGAGGTATTTGGTCGCGCTGTGAATGACAATATCTGCACCCTGCTCACGCGGACGCTGCAGCAGTGGCGTCATAAAGGTATTGTCGACAATGACCCGTGCTTGTTGGCGGTGCGCAATAGCGCTTACCGCGGCAATATCGATGATCTTTAAATGCGGATTAGCCGGGGTTTCGACAAACACCATCTTGGTATTACTACGCATCGCTTCAGCAACGTTGTTGGCATCTGTCATATCCACAAAGTCGACACTAATGCCAAACTTCGCGAACACATGCGAAAAGAGCGCGAAACTACAACCGTAGATGGCGTCGGCAACAACAACGTGATCGCCCTGTTCGAGAAACGCTAACATTGCCGCTGACACCGCCCCCATGCCGGTTGCACAAGCAGCGCCGGCGGGATAGCCCTCAAGTTGTGCAACGCGAGCTTCGAGCTCATCGGTCGTGGGGTTACCTAAACGCGAATAAATGTAGCCGTTCTCTTCGCCAGCGAAACGCGCAGAGCCCTGCGCCGTATTCGCAAATGAAAACGTCGCGGTTTGATAAAGCGGTGCAACCAAAGCGCCATGCTCATCCGGTCGTTTACCACCGTGAATGGTCATGGTCGCTGGCTGCCATTGCGATTTGTCGTTATGGTTATTGCGCATTGGCAGTTCTTTCTCCTCTCGTCGAGCACTTTGTCGACAATGCAAGAGTGCATGCTGCCCATGCGCAACGCAACTTGTCAGGGCGACGAAGTTGCGCTGCGGGTGTAACGCAAATTTTCCACTTGCGTCTTGAGCTGGATCAAATTAAAGGTTTTTAAGCTCGCGATCGACTTGGTATGCGTTTGAAGTAACGTAGCGTTCCATGGCCTGTAAGCGCGTCTCTAACTCACGGTACTCTTCATCAATATCGTGAAAAGCTCGTCGCGGCGCTTCGCCTGCTTGGTAAACACGCGTTTTAACACCGACCGGCTTATGACTATCAGTTGCTTGTGGTGCTGGCGTTTCATCCAAAATCATCCAAGCAGCAATATAAAGAATGACCACAAAGCCATGGCCAAAAATCACTGCAGTCACGACAATAATCCGCACTAACCATGCTTCAATATTGAAGTAGTTTGCGATACCGGCACACACGCCGGCAACTTTGGCATTGGCTTTGTCACGCAACAGTTGTTTACGCGGCTTTTTGTCGTTGTCGTAACTCATTTGCGTTCTCTCCATGTTGGAGCGTCGGCATCAAGAATAGCTTCTAGCGTCTTGATGCGCTCGCGCATCTGTTCTGCTTTCTGGGCCAACTGCTGCAAATCTTGAATTTCTTCTTGCGACAAGCCCTGGCTAATTTTCTTTTTACTGCGGTAGTGCATGATGACCCAGATCGGTGCCACAAAAATCATGAACAAAATCAGGGGCACTGCAATCATCGGTACAAGTACATCGGCCATAATAAGGGTTCCCTATACTCACTTCTGGTCACTTCGCCGCTGGCGTACACCCGCAAACTGCGGGTGATGCCATGCCTGCGAATCAATTACTCAGCTTTTTTGTCTTTCTTAACACGAGCTTTCATTGCCTCAAGCTCATCAGAGATTTGGTCTTCACCTTCGAGCTCGGCAAATTCATCGCGTAAGCTCTTTTTACCCATATCATAGGCTTCAACCTGAGACTCTAAGTCATCAATTTTAGACTCATAACGCTCGAAACGAAGCATAGCATCATCAATTTTGCCACTGTCAATGCGCTTCTTCACTTCTAAACGGCTGCTCGCAGCGCGCTGACGCATGATGATGGTTTTTTGACGAGCTTTCGCGTCCGCAAGTTTCTCTTGCAACTGACCGACTTCTTCATTGAGCTTATTCAAGTGCTCATTGATGCGTTCGATGTCGCTCTCTAAGCTTGTCACCGCATCGTTGGCTTTGCGTTTTTCGACTAAAGCCAAACGCGCAAGGTCATCACGGTCTTTGCTCAAGGCAAGTTCCGCTTTCTTTTCCCACTCCGCTTGTTCGGTTTGAAAACGCCCCATTTGACGCTCAGTGTCTTTTTTCTCGGCAATCAAGCGCGCAGATGTAGAGCGCACTTCTACCAAAGTGTCTTCCATTTCTTGAATAATCAAACGAACCATTTTCTCCGGATCTTCTGCTTTATCCAAAATGGCGTTGATGTTCGAATTTACGATATCAGTAAAACGTGAAAAGATACCCATGTTCGTGTCCTCATCTTGTGATTCGAAACTGTTACTTTACGGTCGCTAAGAATAATGCAGGTACCGTGCCAACTTTTTCAAATCGCCTTAATTGGCTGATTTTTAGCTATTTATCACCTTAAAGCAAATTTTTGTTTGACCCGCCACGGTTATCAAATACACTAATAATTAGTCAAATTTGCCACCATAAGCAGTTGCCAACAGACAACAACAATAAAGGGGCTCTTCATGCGTCGCTCAAGAGAAGCGGATAACCTTATCGGTGAGGCCAACAGCTTTCTTGCCGTCTTAGAACAGGTTTCGCAGATCGCACCACTCAATAAGCCTGTTTTAATTATCGGCGAACGCGGTACGGGCAAGGAGCTGATCGCCGCCCGCTTGCACTTTCTCTCGGAACGCTGGGAGCAAAATTACATTAAACTCAATTGCGCAGCGTTAAGCGAAAGCCTATTAGAAAGTGAACTTTTTGGCCATGAAGCTGGTGCTTTTACCGGCGCACAAAAGCGTCATGAAGGCCGCTTCGAGCGCGCCGACCAAGGCACACTTTTTCTTGACGAGTTGGCAAATACCTCAGCCTTAGTGCAAGAAAAAATCCTGCGTGTCATCGAGTATGGTGAGTTTGAGCGCGTTGGCGGAAGTAAAACTGTGAGTACTGATGTTCGCTTAATCGCAGCGACCAACGAAGATCTTCCTTCTTTGGCCGAACAGGGGCAGTTTCGAGCTGACTTGCTCGACCGTCTAGCTTTTGATGTCATCACGCTGCCACCATTGCGCGAACGTCGAGAAGATATTCTTGTGTTGGCAGAGCATTTCGCAATTCAAATGGCTCGCGAGCTTCACTTTGAACTTTTTAGTGGCTTTACTGAGCGCGCTAAAAAAACATTACTTGATTATCACTGGCCGGGAAATATCCGCGAACTTAAAAATGTCGTCGAGCGCTCGGTGTATCGCTTAGGTAGCGGTGCTATTCCACTTGATGACATCATCGTCGACCCCTTTGCTAGTCCTTGGAGGCCACAAGTTGCGGCGCACCGAACAAATGGCGAAGCCCCATCGGCAACCCAACCATCTGTGGAAGTCACCGCAAGTACAAATGAATCCACGAGTCAACCACTTAATTTCAATCAAGGCCCGATTGAATTTAAGGATGCAGTGGCTAACTTTGAAACCGAAGTTTTACAACAAGCGCTGAGCCATGCACAATTTAATCAGAAGAAAACTGCGGAACTGCTCGGCCTAACCTATCATCAGTTGCGTGGTTATTTAAAAAAATACTCATTACTAGACGGGTCAACGAGCTAAATGCGCTTCTCTCAAATCGCAATTGTGGTACCTTTCGCGACATTATCTGCTTTGCTAAGCGGCTGTAGCCCTGCTGTGCACGATGCCGCCCCCTTACAAGAAGGTATCGTTTATTGCTCGGAAGGCAATCCAGAAAGCTTTAACCCACAGCTAGGTACTTCCGGCACCACCATCGACGCAAGCTCAGCCCAGCTTTACGACCGCTTGATCGACTATGACGAAACGCAACAAGCCTTTGTTCCCGCACTTGCCACCGCGTGGCAAGCATTAGACAAAGGTAAACGCTATCGCTTTAGCTTACGCGACGATGTCCAGTTTCATAGCACTCCTTGGTTCACTCCCACTCGATCGTTTAACGCTGATGATGTGGTGTTTAGCTTTCGACGTTGGCTACACGAAGACCATCCGTATCACAACGTTAACGGCGGGAGTTACCCGTTCTTTACCGCCAGCGGCTTAAATAAGCTTATTACACAGGTTCGAGCCATCGACTCGCACACTGTCGAATTTGAGCTGGCGCGCAGCGACAGCTCGTTTTTAGCTAATCTGGCGACCGATTTTGCCATCATTCTTTCCGCTGAGTATGGCGCTGAACTGCTCGCTCGCGGCACGCCAGCACAGCTGGACAAACGCCCAATTGGCACGGGCCCATTCGTCTTCGAAGACTTCCGTAAAGATTTGATCATACGCTATCGAAGCCACGATAATTACTGGCGTGAACCTGCCGCAATCAAGCAATTGGTCTACTCGATAACGCAAAGTGCCAATAAACGTATGCTGAAATTATTGACCGGTGAATGTGATGTCATTCCTTATCCACTGGTTGAAGAGCTGGCACTATTGGATACTGGTGATGAGATCAAAATCACCAGCACAGTGAATCCCAATATTGCCTTCTGGGCATTTAATACCGAACGGCCGCCATTTGATAACGTTAAAGTTCGCCGCGCCCTCGCCCATGCTGTCAACCGACAGGCTATTATTCAAACTGTTTACAATGGCAATGCGCGTCTCGCCACTGGTATTTTGCCAGAGACATCGTGGGCTTATAGTCCCGTCGACTTAACCTATGGTTACAACCCTGAGCGTGCCCGTGAACTACTTGCGGAAGCTGGCTTCCCAGAAGGCTTCAGCTTTGATATTTGGGCCATGCCCGTGCAGCGAGCTTACAATCCAAATGCACAAAAAATGGCTGAGCTGATTCAAGCCGATTTGGCACAAGTAGGGGTTCAAGCCAATATCGTATCCTATGAGTGGAATGCCTTCCGGAGGCGTCTTGCGCGGGACGAACATGATAGTGTTTTGATCGGCTGGATTGCCGATAATGCCGATCCTGATAATTTTTTTCGCCCGTTACTAAGCTGCGCGGCCCTTAACGTCGGAACCAATCGTGCCAATTGGTGCGATCCGAAATTCGACGAACTAATACTCCGCGCTATTACTGTAGATAGCCTTGAACGGCGCAAAGGCTTCTATCATGAGGCGGAAAACTGGATTTACCGCGAAGTGCCCTTGGTCCCCATTGCCAACTCAATGCGCTTTCAGGCTTTTCGCAGCGACATTCATGGTGTTGAGGTACCCGCATACGGCGGCTTAAGCTTTCGCCATGCCTATCGGCAAAGTCAAGCTAGTGCTGCGGTAAGCGAGGAACAACAATGATCCGCTATACCTTACGCCGCTTAATTCTATTGTTCGTGACCCTGTGGTTACTGACCGTATTCCTATTTGCGTTAAACTACTTTTTTCCCGGTGACGCATTAACTAATATGACGGGAGTTCGCGCGAGTGACGCCCTCGCCTACCAACGTCTAGTGAGTGAGCGCGGTTTTGATAGCTCTTTGTTTTCGCAATATTTAGCGTTCCTAGGACACTTCATTAGCGGTGACTGGGGACAGTCGTTATCTACCCAACGCGACGTTTTTACTGACTTGCTGCCGCTGCTAGGCGCAACATTGGAGCTTAGTGTTCTGGCGATGGCTTTAGCAATGGCTATTGGCGCACCGCTTGGTCTTTACGCCGCAGGCCAACAACGTGGCAGCATGGACCGCGTGGTGATGGGATTATCGTTGAGCGCCTATTCAATTCCTGTCTTCTGGCTTGCCCAGCTGTTTATTCTATTTTTTGCAGTCAAATTAGGCTGGACGCCAATTTCCAGCCAAGTGAATCCATTGTTCGACATTGATGTGCAAAGCGGCTCCATTTTACTCGACATACTACTAAGTAACTCCCCCTATAAAGGTGCGGCCCTCGCTGATGCAATAAATCATCTGTGGTTACCAGTCATTGTACTAGCCATCATGCCAGCGACCATGCTCATGCGCATTACGCGCAACAGCATGCTTGAAGTCTTGCAGCAAAACTATATTCGCTCAGCTCGCGCACGTGGCCTCAGCGAAACCCGCATTTTGCTACGCCATGCCCTACCCAATGCCATGCAGCCCGTCGTTCGGCAATTAGGCCTCATGTTTAGTATTCTGATGAGTAATATTATTGTCACGGAAGTGATTTTTAACTGGCCCGGTGTCGGAAGCTGGCTGGTAAAAAGTATTTATGAGCGTGATTACCCAGTTATGCAAGGCGGTCTTTTCGCCATCGCTGCGCTCATCCTGCTGGTCAATGTTGCTGTAGAGCTGTTCCATGCTTGGCGCTACCCGCAAGTACGAAAGGAACTTTATGCCGAACGCTAATATTTACTTTCAACAACGCGAACCCTCGCCGTTGCGGCAGCTTTGGTTACATGTCAATAGTAACCCTTTCGCCGTGGTAGCGTTTTACATACTCAGCCTAGCGTTAGTCGTTATGCTCGGTTCCGCTTGGCTCACTCCCTATAGTCCCGACGCCCAATTTGCTGATGCAATATTGCAGCCACCGAGCTGGGATGAATCCGGTGAAATTAACTTTCTCTTCGGCACCGATGATCTTGGCCGCGACATTCTTTCGCGGATTATCGCCGGCTCTGTTTACAGTCTTGGTTATCCGCTTATCGCCGTAGTCATTGCGGCAGTCATCGGAATTAGTATTGGCGCCTGGGCTGGAATGTCTAGGGGAGTGCAATCGTCAACGTTAAATCATTTGCTCGATGTGATCCTTTCGATCCCGTCACTCCTGCTTGCGTTGGTCATCATTGCAATGCTGGGGCCATCGTTAATTAATGTTATGTTCGCCATAACGCTGGTGTTGATTCCTCAGTTCATCCACGTGGTGCATAACGCTATTTACGATGAGCGTTATAAAGAATACGTTACCGCATCACGACTTAATGGGGTAACCCGCTGGTACATGTTAACGCGCGTCGTCTTTCCAAATATTACCAGCGTACTGGTAATGCAAACCACGTTTGCCCTATCGACTGCAATTTTAGATATAGCCGCCCTTGGCTTTTTGGGCCTTGGCGTACAGGCTCCGGCACCGGAATGGGGAACAATGCTTGCGCGCAGCCTTGACCAAGTCTACGTATCTCCTTGGATGATGGTGCTACCTGGTTTAGCCTTGTTCTTGACGATTTTGTCAATCAATGTACTGGGCGATAGTATCCGTGCAGCGATTGCTGAACGAGTGAGAAATTCATGAGTGCCATATTAGACATTCGCAATTTATCGATTGAACTCGAAACTGAAAATGGCCCTGTACGAGTGCTCGATCGATTTAATTTGCAGCTAGCCGAGGGTGAGATTCACACCTTAGTGGGTGAATCCGGCTCGGGTAAAAGTCTATTGGCGAAAGCGATACTTGGATTTATTAATCCACGTTGGAAAATCACAGCGGACCGACTGTGGTGGCGGCATTATGATTTGTTGGCACTGAACGCCGCCCAACGGCGCATTGTGACCGGTCGTGATATGGCGATGATCTTCCAAGATCCAAGCAGTTATCTCGATCCCAATGATAAAGTCGGCGCACAACTGCGCGAAAGTATTCCAACCGGTGAACTAAGTGGTGTTTACTTGAAGCGGCGCGCAGATCGACAGACCCGCGCTGAGCGTTTACTGCATCGGGTTGGCATCAAAGATACCGCCGATGTTATGGAACGTTATCCGCACGAACTCTCCGAAGGACTGGCACAGAAAATCAGTATTGCGATGGCAATTGCACACAATCCTAAGTTGCTCATTGCCGACGAGCCCACCACAGCAATGGAACCGAGCACCCGTGGTCAAATATACCGTTTATTAGCGAAGCTTAGTGCGGGTCAAGGTATGTCGATCTTAATGATTACGCAAGATTTGACCGCAGTTATCCCCGAAAGCCAACGCATTAGTCTGATCTATTGCGGTCAACTCATGGAAACCGGTCCGACTGAAGAAGTCATGCAGAAGCCTTATCACCCGTACACCGATGCCATGTTAAGTATGAGCCTGTCTGACCAAGACATTGCGCCAAAAACGCGCCTACCAACCTTATCGGGTGCTATTCCGACATTGCAACACATGCCCATCGGCTGTCGGCTTGGCCCTCGATGCCCTTATGCAAGACGAGCTTGTATTCATCAGCCAGCGCTCACCAAGCAACAGCAAGTGCAATTTGCTTGTCACTATCCACTCCATAAGGATAGCGAACATGACTAAACTACTGGACGTTCAAGCTATTTCGAAATACTACGTGCATAAAGACGGTTGGATGCCGGGGCAACGTATTTGCGCACTTGAACCTTTAAGCTTTAGCCTAGAGCGTGGAGAAACGCTCGCGATAATGGGCGAAACAGGATCAGGTAAATCGACGATAGCCAAGTTAATTGCCGGTGCCGAACGCGCCTCAGCGGGCGAGATTTTCCTTAACGGGCAAGCCATGTCGAGCATGACAGACCAACAACGGTGTCGCCATGTTCGGATGATATTTCAAGACAGCCTGCGCTCGTTGAACCCGCAAATAACGGTCGGTAAGCAACTTTGCGAACCACTTATTTTTAACACGCAAATGAGCCCTCAGGAGCAGAAACAGCGAGTTCACGAGGTACTGCGGAAAGTTGGTTTATTGCCTGACCACTATCATTTTTATCCACACATGTTAGCGAGTGGCCAGCAGCAGCGCGTATGTATTGCGCGGGCAATTGTTTTAGAACCGCAAATCGTTGTTGCCGATGAAGCCTTCGTCGCATTGGACCCATCGATTAGAGCTCAAATCATTAATCTTATACTCGATCTTCAAGAAGATATGGGTATTTCATTCATTTTCGTCTCACATTCGGCGGAGATCGTGAAACACGTTTCAGACAAGATCTTAATAATGCATCGTGGTAAAATGATCGAGTTTGGAACAACTAAGGCACTGATAAATCATCCCGAAGAGCAACTAACGAAAACGCTGTTGCATTCGGAACATAAATATAAAGTGCCGTTACATTCAACAACGAAGGAGTAAAGCTTTGGAAACAGGTACGCTTATATCATTAGCGCTCTATTTCATAGCAATGCTGGGGATTGGTCTGTACGCGTATAAGAAATCGACCGATGATGTTTCAGGTTACATGCTTGGAGGCCGTCGTTTAGGCCCTGGTGTAACTGCCCTTTCAGCCGGTGCATCAGACATGAGCGGTTGGATGCTTATGGGCTTACCCGGTGCGATTTATGTTTCAGGGGTATCCCAGCTTTGGATCGCAGTGGGTTTGGTCGTAGGTGCCTACCTTAACTACATCATCGTAGCCCCGCGGCTGCGTATGTACACCGAGGTGGCAAACGATTCAATTACCATTCCGGATTATTTTGCCAATCGCTTCGACGATAAAGCGCGCTTATTACGCGTATTCTCGTCCGTCGTGATCATTATCTTTTTCACCCTTTATACCTCGGCGAGCTTAGTTGCCGGTGGTAAGCTCTTTGCCAGTTCAGCCTTTGGCTTGGACTACAGCTTAGGCCTGTGGGTAACCGCTGGTGTGGTCTGTGCTTATACCCTTTTCGGGGGCTTTTTAGCGGTAAGTATGACCGACTTTGTGCAAGGGTGTATCATGTTCGTTGCGTTGGTCTTGGTGCCAATCGTTGCGATATTTGACCTCGGTGGCATGGCCTCCGTGACTGAGCAAGTACGTTCGATTAACCCCGACTTCCTCGACTATTTCCGTGACGGATCTATTGCCGACTCAACCGTAAATCAGTTGTCGTTTCTCGGTATCATATCGCTTCTGGCATGGGGTCTAGGTTATTTCGGGCAACCGCACATTATCGTGCGCTTTATGGCCATTCGTTCAGTGAAGGATATCAAAGCGGCACGCCGCATCGGTATCTCATGGATGACGGTCTCTATTATCGGCGCTATGGTCACTGGTTTCGTTGGTATTGCCTATGTTGCTGAAACCAAAATGACCTTGGCCGATCCCGAGACCATTTTCATTATTTTCTCGCAATTCTTATTCCACCCTTTAATTGCAGGCTTCTTGCTGGCAGCAATCTTGGCCGCGATTATGAGTACCATCTCATCGCAACTGCTAGTCACCTCGAGCTCGCTAACGGAAGACTTCTATAAAGCCTTCTTACGTCGCGATGCTAGCGATAAAGAACTGGTATTTGTTGGACGTATATCAGTACTCATCGTTTCATTGGTCGCCATTGCATTGGCGTGGAACCCTGAGAATACCATCCTTGGCTTAGTTGCTAACGCCTGGGCAGGCTTCGGTGCCGCCTTCGGCCCGGTCATCATTCTCAGCTTGTTCTGGAAGCGCATGAATCGCCACGGTGCACTTGCGGGTATGGTCGTAGGTGCGGCAACTGTGCTGTTTTGGATTTATGCACCAGTCATCGACGGTGAAGCTTTAAGTTCTTATGTTTACGAGATCATTCCAGGCTTTATCCTTTGTACAGTGGCCATCATTGTGGTCAGCTTGGCAACGGCTAAACCTACACAGGAACTGCAAAACACCTTTGATGAAATGGAACGTCAACTCGATCAATAACATGCCTTGATCGAAGCTCTGAAAAGCAAAAACGCCGCACTCTTGAGAATGCGGCGTTTTTTTATCTATAAAGCACCAGCTACAAATTAACCACGACGTTCAGCATAAAGTTCTAATTCACTCAAAATGTAGTCTTTCATGCGCATTGTCGTTTCATAGCCAATATCGATTGCTTCATTACCACGTTCAAACTCTAATAGACCAATGTGACCAAGTTTAGGTTGGACCAAAATATCCGGCGGATCTCCGGCAATACGAGCCTTGGTGATTCGTTCCTGCATGATATCAATTGCACCGGCCATCACCCCAAACATACCTGGCGCTTTATGTGATGGACCACTAAACTTATCAACTACGTTATCCCAATACTGTCCACTAGCGGTGAGGAAGCTCTTAAAGAAGCCTTCATCCTCTTTGTCTTTATCTTCTTTCGCTAAATCAGTCTTCTCATGAGCTGCACCGGTGTCGACTGCTGTTGTTTGTACTTTCGTAGATACACCATGGATATCGGCTTGCGGCTCTGGATGAGGAGGAGCGTGCTTGCCACGAGCCTCAATTGCTGCTGCATTCAATTGTGAGTTTAAATGCACCGCAATCACAAAATCGGCGCCAAGCGCTCGACAAAGTGACACTGGAACCGGATTTACTAAGCCACCATCAACCAACCATCGACCATTATGCGCCGCTGGCGCAAGTAAGCCTGGCATCGCACACGAAGAACGGGCAGCGTGGTAGATATCGCCTTTTCGTAACCACACCTCGCGCCCTGTATAAAGATCCGTCGCTACCGCTCCATAGATAATATCGAGATCCTCAATCTCTACCGAGCCAAAGCGTTCACGAGCATGGCTGAAGACCTTTTCGCCTTGGATAATACCGCCATGACTAAAACCAAAATCGAGCAAGTTAAAGACTTGCCAACGTCCCATATCCCGAACCCATTCTTCGAGCTCATCGATACGGCCAGAAGCAAAACCGGCCCCCACAAGGGAGCCGATTGATGTTCCTGCAACCATATTGACTTCAATCCCCATCTCTTGAAGCGCTTTGATTACGCCGATATGGGACCAGCCACGTGCTGCACCAGAGCCTAGTGCGAGAGCAACTTTGACATAACTCATCGCAAATCTATTCCTTATTAAACTAAATCATCATCAGCTAATTCAGCGTCTTTGTTTTCACTTTTCGCTGCATCGCCACCCTTTACAGGTTTAGCGAGTAACTGTTCGCGTAGACGCTTTTCGATATCTTCAGCAATAGCCTTATTCTCGATCAAGAATTTCATTGCATTGGCTTTGCCTTGACCAATCTTATCACCATTATAGCTATACCAAGCACCAGCTTTATCTACAATCTTTTGCTTCACGCCAAGATCGATAAGCTCACCCTCTTTAGAAATACCAGTACCGTACATAATCTGGAATTCAGCTTGCTTGAATGGTGGGGCTACTTTATTCTTCACAACTTTCACGCGGGTTTCATTACCTACGACTTCATCACCTTCTTTGACAGCACCGGTGCGACGGATATCAAGACGCACTGATGAGTAGAACTTCAATGCATTACCACCAGTTGTGGTTTCTGGGTTACCAAACATTACCCCAATCTTCATGCGAATTTGGTTGATAAAGATACACAGGCTGTTTGATTTTTTAATATTCGCCGTTAGCTTACGTAGCGCTTGTGACATAAGGCGCGCTTGCAAGCCTACATGGCTGTCACCCATTTCACCTTCAATTTCTGCTTTTGGTGTGAGTGCTGCAACCGAGTCAACAATAACCACGTCGACTGCTGCTGAACGTACCAGCATGTCACAAATTTCTAATGCTTGTTCACCTGTATCAGGTTGCGATACCAAGAGTTCATCGACGTTAACACCAAGCTTTTCAGCGTAGACTGGGTCGAGTGCGTGCTCTGCATCAACGAAAGCACAGGTTTTACCCATTTTCTGAGCCTCAGCGATCACTTGCAATGTAAGTGTCGTTTTACCACTCGACTCTGGACCATAGATCTCTACCACACGACCAAAAGGCAACCCGCCAATCCCTAACGCGATATCTAAACTTAAAGAACCGGTCGGTACTGACGCAATATCCATCGCTTGGTTATCACCCAAGCGCATAATAGAGCCTTTGCCGAATTGACGTTCGATTTGGCTAAGCGCCGCATCAAGTGCTTTTTGTTTATCGTTGCTCATGGTAATGTCCGTTCTATTGAATGCGTTAAAATTGAGTATACTGTATTTTTATACAGTATCAAGAGATTTTTTCAAAACACCGCAGAGCTTCGCTGATAGTAGCCTCCCTCACCGCCGAGCGATCGCCCTCGAAATGGCACTTCCAGCTCATTTGACCGCCCTTCCATGCGAGTCCAAACCATACTAATCCGACAGGTTTGTCCACGCTGCCGCCACTAGGCCCCGCAATGCCAGTCACCGCAATGGCAACTTCAGTCGACGCCAACCGAAGCGCACCTACAGCCATTGCTTCTGCCGTCGCCGCCGATACCGCGCCGGCGCTTTGCAGTACCTCGTTTGGCACACCGAGAATACGTTCTTTCAGCGTATTACTGTAGGTAATGAAGCCGCCTTCAAGCCACGCCGAGCTCCCGGCAACCGCACTTAAAGCATACCCTATCCCTCCTGCCGTGCAGGATTCTGCGGTAGCAATTCGCCAGTTGCGTTGTTGCAACCAACGACCGATTTCTACTGCCAGATCATAATGAGATTGTGTTACCATTTTGCCATTGGCACCTTTTAAAAATAACGCTACTACGGATAATAACAGGCATGCCGCAAGCGACAACTCCCAGTACAGACTTTTCTGCGCATACACCCATGATGCAGCAATACTTGCGTATTAAGGCGGAACACGCCGACACGCTTTTATTCTATCGCATGGGGGATTTTTACGAATTATTTTACCAAGATGCGCAAAAAGCGGCTGAGCTGTTAGACATTTCACTAACTCAACGCGGTGCGAGTAATGGTAAGCCGATTCCAATGGCTGGCGTGCCGTATCATGCGGCAGAAAACTATCTTGCGCGACTCTTGCAGCTTGGTGAATCAGTGGCTATCTGTGAACAAGTAGGTGACCCCGCCACCAGCAAAGGCCCCGTTGAACGCAAAGTGGTAAGGGTACTTACGCCGGGCACCGTAACTGATGAAGCGTTGCTCAATGAAGGCAGCGAAAACTTACTCGTTGCTGTAGCCCCACAAGAACGCGAAGGCCAGCACCATTTTGGAATTGCCAGTCTTGATCTGGCAAGCGGTCGTTTCAGCGTCAGTGAAGTGGCCAGCGAAGCGGCACTACAAGCCGAGCTACA
This sequence comes from Pseudidiomarina sp. CB1, assembly GCF_024752025.1. Lineage (GTDB taxonomy): Bacteria > Pseudomonadota > Gammaproteobacteria > Enterobacterales > Alteromonadaceae > Pseudidiomarina. The sequence continues at coordinate 669,423 of NZ_JANTPU010000001.1, forward strand.
GCGCTTACAACCGGCCGAGCTGCTGTATCCAGACACGGTGCAATGGCAAACAACATGGCACCCGTGTGAAGCGCGCCGCGCACGCCCTGACTGGGAGTTCGCGAGCGATAGTGCCCACGCACTCTTGTGCCGTCAATTTGCTGTGCAACACCTTGACGGTTTTGGGGTTAGCCACTTGCCTGTGGCGTTAGGCGCAGCCGGAGCTTTATTAAACTACGTAAAACTAACGCAGCGCGCAGCTTTACCGCATATCCAAGCCATTCATGCGGAGCAGAGTTCTGACGCGGTGCAGATGGACGCCGCAACACAACGCAACCTAGAACTGGTTACATCGCTTAGCGGCGGTACGACGTCACTTTTCAATACCATTAATCGCACCGCCACAGCCATGGGTGCACGCTTGTTGAGACGTTGGTTACAGCGCCCGATTCGCAACAGCAAAGAAATAGCAAGCCGTTACGATGCCGTGGCGACCTTACAAGACCAAGATTTAGCTACCATACGCCAACAGTTACGCGCCATTGGCGATCTCGAACGCGTTCTCTCACGCATTGCCCTGCGTAGCGCACGACCGCGAGATCTGACGCGCTTACGTAGTGCGCTGCAAGCACTGCCAGAAGTGCGTCAACAACTGAATGATCTCAGTGCACTCATGCCTTGGCATGCACAACTGGCCGAATTGCCTGAACTGCGCAGTACACTCGAAGCTGCCTTGGTTGAATCGCCTCCTTTACTCATTCGCGACGGCGGTGTTTTAGCCGACGGTTTTGACGAAGAACTTGACGAACAACGGGCTCTTGCCGCTGGCGCCACTGACTTTTTAAAACAAATAGAAACGCGTGAACGTGAGCGCACTGGTATTCAAACCTTGAAGGTTGGCTACAATAAAGTGCATGGTTATTACCTTGAAGCGAGTCGTGCAGCAGCTGCGCATATTCCTGCGGACTATCAACGACGACAAACGCTTAAAAATGCCGAACGCTACATTATTCCCGAGTTGAAAACTTACGAAGACAAAGTTTTGCAAGCGCAATCACGTGCGTTAGCGCGCGAAAAATGGTTGTACGATGCATTACTCAATGAAGCGGCTGAACAGCTTAGTAGTTTGCAACGCACCGCTCGCGCGGTGGCAGAGCTCGATGTATTGCACAGTTTTGCCAAACAAGCCCTCACCCACAATTATTGCCGTCCGTCATTGACAGCAGAGCGCGGCATAGAGTTGCAGGCAGCGCGCCACCCGGTCATCGAAGCACAACTCGAAGAACCCTTTATTGCCAATGACGTGCGCCTCGATGCGCAAGATCACATGCTATTGATTACGGGCCCTAATATGGGCGGTAAATCAACCTATATGCGGCAAACAGCGCTGATCGCTATTCTCGCATACTGCGGCAGCTATGTACCCGCTGCGGCAGCGCAACTCGGTCCTATCGATCGCATCTTCACGCGGATTGGGGCATCAGATGATCTTGCCTCTGGACGCTCAACCTTTATGGTCGAAATGACCGAAGCCGCAACCATTTTGCATAATGCTACACCGCAAAGTTTAGTGCTTATGGATGAGATTGGTCGTGGTACGTCGACCTATGACGGCTTAGCGTTGGCTTGGGCCTGTGCAGAAGCTTTGCTGCAACAAAATCGCGCTTTGACGCTGTTTGCAACGCACTATTTTGAACTTACGCAGAGTATCGCGCAATTACCAGGCTGCAGGAATGTGCATGTTGAAGCAACTGAACACGACGATCACATCGTGTTTGAACATCGGGTCAGTGATGGTGCAGCAAATCGTAGTTTCGGTGTACAGGTTGCCCAACTTGCGGGTCTTCCAAGGCCCGTCTTACAGCGTGCCAAACACGTTTTATTGGAATTAGAAAAATCGCACACTCAAGAGCAACCGCAACAACAAAAATTGTCGCTCGAGCGTAAATCAGAAGTGGCGCCGCCGCCTCACCCATTGATTCAAGAACTGGAACAGCTGGAAGTCAATGGCATGACACCTATAGAAGCTTTGCAGTGGTTGGCGCGATGGCAACAGCAACTTAAGTCATCTTAAGTTGCTTGTGACCATGGAAGGTTGTTAGTCGTACTGAAACAGTGCGTCGAGGCTAAGACCTTGTTGCCGTAGCATATCGCGCAAACGACGTAAGGCTTCAACTTGAATCTGGCGTACACGCTCACGTGTTAGACCGATTTCGCGCCCTACGTCCTCAAGCGTGGCGGGTTCATAGCCCATGAGCCCAAAGCGCCGCGCTAAAACCTCACGTTGTTTGGTATTCAGGCTAGCAAGCCATTCAACAATGTGCTCCTTCAGATCATCATCTTGCATGACACCTTCAGGACCGTGATCATTTTCATCCGTCAGCAAGTCAACGAGAGCTTTATCGTTGTCGCCACCTAATGGCGTATCGACCGATGCAATGCGCTCATTGAGACGCAACATACGGCTCACGTCCGCTACCGAAACATCAAGTTGCTCAGCGATATCCTCAGCCGTGGGCTCATGGTCGAGTTTATGTGCGAGTTCACGTGATGCACGTAAATAGCTGTTTAGCTCTTTCACGACATGAATAGGTAAGCGAATCGTCCGCGTTTGGTTCATAATGGCGCGTTCAATCGTTTGGCGGATCCACCACGTCGCATAGGTGGAAAATCGGAAACCACGCTCAGGATCAAACTTTTCAACAGCGCGGATCAGACCAAGGTTCCCCTCTTCAACCAAATCGAGTAAAGGTAGACCACGATTGGTGTAGCGCCGTGCGATTTTTACCACGAGCCTTAGGTTACTTTCGATCATACGACAACGCGCCGCCTTATCGCCTTTGCGGGCAAGGCGCGAAAAATGAACTTCTTCTTCAGCTGTTAATAACGGCGAGAAACCAATTTCGCCAAGATAGAGCTGTGTTGCATCCATTTTTTTCTGGTAAGTCGCCCGATTAGCGATGATTTCTTCGAATTCGCTATCATCATCACTAGTGTCAGCGGCCGCAGATTTTTCCATTTCTGACATCACTGCTTGTTCATCGATGTCATCCACCTCATCCCGTCGACTCATTGTGACCCCCGTGGTAAATAATGCCGAGGATTTACTGACTTACCGCGATAACGGACTTCGAAATGAAGTTTCACCCGTTCGGCGTCAGAATTACCCATTTCGGCAATGGCTTCCCCTGCGCTGACCCACTGTTGTTCTTTTATTAACAGCTTGTCATTGTGAGCGTACGCAGTTATATAATCATCGTTATGTTTCAGGATAATTAAATTTCCATATCCTTTTAGCGCATTACCAGCATAAACCACTTTACCTGCCGCTGCGGCTTTCACAATGTCGCCCTTCTTGCCAGTGAAGTCGATGCCTTTAGGGCCTGTCACTGCAGCGGTGAACTCTCGAATAACTTGGTTCTCCGTGGGCCAACGCCAAGCAATCGCATTGCTTTTCGGGAACACTTCGCGCTTAATTTCCGGCCTTGGGAGAGCTGGCGAGTTCGTAACCTTTTCTTTACTTTTGTCTTCAACATACTCTTTCTTAGGAGTCTTATCAACGCTTTGTGGTGGATCTATTCGCTTTGTCGTAGTCAAAGGTTGGGATTTTTTCGCTTGTCGTGAGCTTTCCCTTAAGGTTAAGCGCTGACCGGGGAAGATGGTATAGGGTTCACGCAAGCCATTAAGGCGCGCCAGCATCCGCACGTCAATATTAGCGCGAAAGGCAATTGAATAGAGTGTGTCGCCCTTTTGCACCAGATAAGAGCTGCCAGCAAGGCTGTTCGCTTCATAGTCATAAATGCTGCGCCCCTGGTAAACTTTCTCAACAGGAGCTGGTTGCTGGCGTTGAGCACAGCCTACGAGGAGCAGCACACAACTGAGACTGAGAACGAAGCTAACGCGTCCATACATAAGCAATTCCGGCGATGATGACCATAGCCCAACCGATACGGTCGACATAAGTTCTTAGCTTTAATGCCATCTTCGGCCCTCCTGTTTTCAACAGCCAAGCGACCAAATAGAAACGTAGACCGCGACTTATCAACGAGCCTAACACAAACGGGATAAACATAACCTGCAGCATGCCACCACTCACCGTAAAAAGCTTATAAGGAAGTGGCGAAAATCCCGCAATAAAAATAATCCAAAACCCGTAGTTTTGAAACCAATCTGTCACTGTTGCTAGTTTCTCTTGGTAACCAGCCCACTCGACGAGCGGTAACACCAAGGGCTCAAAAGCAAAGTATCCCAGCCAATAACCGGCAATACCACCCAATACCGATGCAATTGTCGTTAAAAATGCGAAAAACCATGCACGTTGCGGCTGCGTCATGGCCATTGGGGCCAACATAACATCCGGTGGGATTGGAAAAATGACAGATTCAGTAAAACTCAAGCCGACCAAAATAGCGGGTGCGCGACGATGTTGCGACCATTGCAAGACACGATCATAAAGAGCACTAAACAGCTTCATGCCAAACTTCCTGGTACAAGGGGCACAAATTTAACGTCGCCGAGTTGCTTATGTTCGTAGTCATCACCAAACCGGCGAATCACCACTAAACGCTGTTTGATGCTCCCCACAGGAATAATCATCACCCCACCATCGGCAAGTTGTTCCATTAGTGCATGGGGTATGTCACTAGCGGCGGCTGTCACGATAATGCCATCAAACGGCGCTTTGCTTTGCCAGCCTTGCCAACCATCACCGTGACGCATGCTAACGTTGTGTAAATCGAGCTTTTTCAAGCGGCGCTTCGCTTGATATTGCAATTCAGCGATACGTTCGACAGAAAAAACCTTATCCACTAACTGCGCCAATATCGCGGTTTGATAACCACTGCCGGTACCAATTTCCAGCACTTTATGGCAATGATGCTGCATCAAAAGTTGCGTCATTGATGCCACCATTAAAGGTTGCGAGATTGTTTGCCCCTTGCCAATCGGCAACGCCGTATTTTCATAGGCTTTATGCGCCAAAGACTCCGGCATAAATAGATGACGCGGAGTATTCGCAATGACCTCTAATACCTGATCATTGCTGATCCCCTGCTCGCGCAGCAACGCAACCAAGCGTTTTGCCATTCCCTGAAAATTTTGAATCATTGTCGTTTTTCTTGTTGTTATAATTAGTCTGTCGTTTCGTCAAGCCACGCCGCTAACGTAACTTGGTGACTTCTCGCTGTCATGTCCAAACTGATGGGGGTAATCGAGACATACCCCTCGCGTACAGCGTAAAAATCAGTGTCTTCACCGTCATCTTGATGCCCACCAATTGGACCATACCAATAAATTTTACGGCCAAATGGATCGCTTGATTCAACCATGGTCTCAGCGCGGTGGCGACGACCTAATCGAGTAATTTTAATGCCTTTGAGTTCCTCATAAGGTACCGCTGGAACGTTAATATTTAGAATTGTGTCAAGGCGTAGCGGTTTATCCGCCATTTTATTTACGATATCAGCTACCACACGAGCCGCAGTTTCATAGTAATCATGCGTGCGATCGCCCATGGATACTGCAATGGCCGGGAGGCCCATGTAACGCCCTTCCATAGCGGCAGCAACGGTTCCCGAATAGAGCACATCGTCGCCCATGTTGGGCCCATCGTTAATACCCGACACAACAAGATCGACATCATCCGCAAGTGGTGAGTTGGTTCCCAAATGCACGCAATCGGTGGGAGTACCATTAAGCGAGAAAAAGCCATTATCAAGTTTCTGTACGCGTAACGGGTTATGTAACGTCAACGAATTACTAGCACCGCTACAATTCCGATCTGGCGCAATAACCCGCACCTGTGCAATTTCATTAAGCGCTTCGTAAAGCGCTGCAATACCTGGTGCGTGAACGCCATCATCGTTGCTCACTAATAACTTCATCATACTGCTTCATCCTCTGTCACATCTTGCATTAATTCACGAAGTACGCTGGTGGCGAAACTCCCCGTCGGCAGACTAAACATTACCTCGACGGTATCGGTATCGACGCACTCGAAAGCTGCTTGCTCAAGTTTTAATAGCAATCGCCGGCGCGCTAGATCCACGCGCTTCTGGCGTAAACCATCAACTAAGTTTTGATAACCTTGTAACTGTTCATGCTCAAACGGACTCAAATGCTCTTGCCACGGTTCTTTATAGCCGCCCGGCAAAGGGCCCGAAAGATGAATATCACCACTACGCCAACGTTCGATAAGTGTACCATCGAGTTGGTCGACTTGAAAAAACGAACGCGTCCCGCTGAGTAGCATAAAATCCCCGATCTCCGGGGTAAGTCGCTGGTGTTCGATACGCTGACTGAGAAGCACATTGAATAGGTAAGAGCGGATACTCGATAACAACATTCCCTGTTGTTGACGGCTCCACTTTTTTGCCTTTTTATTACTTATCTCACCGGTCAGCCAAGCTTCAGCCTTCACCAGGTTTTGCCCGTCACGGCCAAACCGTTGCTCACCAAAATAGTTTGGCACACCATGTTGCACAAGCTGTTGCCAGCGCTCTTGCAGCGCCTCAACATCGCTCACCTGACGCAAGCGCAAACGAAATGCATTCCCCTGATGCAAACCCATTTTCAGTTTTTTACTGCGCAGGAAAGCGCGTTCGACACGAAACTCTGGATGCTCAAGCTGCTGCCAGTCGAGCAATGCTTTGCCCGGCAGTTGTACTGAAAACCACTGCCAGGTTTCAGCGTGCCGGTCCTTGAGGCCAGCATAACTAACGTTGCGTTCGCTAACACCGGCAAATTCAGCTAATTGACGCGCGACAAAAGTTGTATTAGCGCCCTTCTTATAAACCCATAACCACTGATGCTCACCCTCATCTTCGGCAGTCACGTCAAGGAGCTCAGTTACTTGAAAGTCGCTAGGTTGTTGCTTATAGCTGCCACTCACTTGTGGGCGACCATGCATATAACTCAGTTCAGCTAAGTTTGCTTCAATCAAGTGGCGCCTCCTGCATCAGCACCACTGCATGGCAGGCAATTCCCTCTTTGCGACCAACAAAACCCAGTTTCTCGGTCGTCGTCGCTTTCACATTGACTCGACTTACATCGGCACGTAACGTTGCTGCAATACGACGACGCATATCGGTAATAACGGGAGCCAGCTTGGGCGCTTGCGCCACGATCGTAACGTCGAGATTGCCCAAGACATAGCCCTCTTGCGCAGCCATTTGCACCACCTTGGCAAGAAGTTCCGCGCTATCAGCGCCCGCGTAAGTTGCGTCAGTATCAGGAAAGTGGTGACCAATATCACCTTTACCCAAAGCACCTAAAACCGCATCCGTTATCGCGTGCAGGACGACATCACCATCGGAATGAGCAATTAAACCTTGCTCATAGTCAACCTTTATACCACCTAGTACTAAAGGCTTGTCACTACCAAATTTGTGTACATCGTAGCCATGCCCTATGCGCATTTCGTCTCCTTCTTAAGTTTTTGCCGTAAGCCAAAGATGGGCGAGCTGTTCGTCGCCCGGCAAGGTGATCTTAATATTACTGCGTTTACCTTGCACCAACTTTGGTTGCTTACCTAAAGCTTCGATCACCGACGCTTCATCGGTTAACTGAGGGTTATCAACGCCTAGCCGAATAAAGCCAGATAGCAACTCTGCACTGCGGAAAACTTGCGGCGTTAACGCTTGCCAAAGTTGCTCGCGTGCCACTGTAACGAGCGCGCGGTGCTGCTCACTCGCACGCTTCAAAGTATCTGCCACGGGCAGTGCCAGTAGCGCACCTACCTCGTCGGCTAAGGCATGGTCTAGCACCGATGCGAGTTCCTCAGCACTCAAACAAGGACGCGCCGCATCGTGAACAGCTACCCAAACAAAACCAGCAGCCGCAGCTGCAGCAACACCACTTTGCACCGAAGCAGCACGCGTTGGACCGCCCTCAACTCGGGTAATAGGGGTGGAAGTGTTAAAATTCAGCGTCGGGTAATACGCATCTTCAGCGCTGGTGGCGATAAAAATGTGGCTAATGCGCGGATCTTGGCTAAGCGATTTAACGGTCAACTCTAGCACAGTAGCGCCCGCAATCTGCAGATACTGCTTCGGCCGCGTACTTTGCATGCGTCGCCCAATTCCCGCCGCCGGGACGATAGCTGCCACGCTGTTATTCTGGGTCATAAGTGGTAGGTTGTTTATTCGGAATTAATCGGAAAAAAGTTTCGTCTTGTTTAATGAGGCCAAGTTCGTTGCGAGCACGCTCCTCGAGAGCTACTTCGCCTTCGCGCAAGTCCTCAATGTCAGCAATCAACACTTGGTTGCGCTGGCGTAACTTCTGGTTCGTTTGTTCTTGCCGCGCGACGTCTTCTTGCAAATGCCAATACTCCGGTAAGCTATTTTTGCCAAACCAGAGTCGGTATTGCAGTGCGACCAAAAGCACTAGGAGAAAGACTTTTAACAGACGCATCGCCACCCTCGCATGGTATGATTGTGCTAAGTATACCTTTCTTTCGCATCGAACCAAATGTTAACAGGCTAACATGGACTACTACCTTATCGCATTGATCATGTTTGCGGGAGCCTTTTTACAAGGAATTACCGGTTTTGGCTCGGGCTTGGTTGCCGTGCCGCTACTAAGCCTACTGCTCCCGCTCACCATGCTCACCCCAATGTTATCGTTAATCAATGTCGCACTTGCGGTCTATTTAGCATGGCTATTACGCCACTATTTAGCGCTGCGGCGTTGGGGCCCCCTTTTTGTAGCGGGGATATTCGGTACTTTGCTTGGTAATTACGCCCTCGCCTACGTGCCATTAGCGACCTTGCAACTAGGAATGGCAATCTTTGTGATCAGCGCTGGGCTCCTGTTTTGGTTTGGTATTCAACTACGACTACCCGCAAGACTCCCACAACAAACGGGGATTGGACTCCTGTCAGGCTTCGCGAATGGAGCGCTTACGCTTGGCGGACCGCCAGTGGTATTGTTTTTAACCGCAAACCGTCTTGCACGTAGTGAATTCCGTGCAACTTTAGCGGTTTTCTTTTTAGCACTTGGAATGACGAACGTGGTTTCTTTTGGCCTGCAAGGTCGCTATGCAACGATTGATCCGCTCGCATTGTTGGTCTTGATCGTGGGCGCTTTGTTAGGAGCTTATGGTGGCCATCGTTTAAGCGGTAAACTCTCTGAACAAGGATTTCGCCGGTTAACGCTATTGCTCGTTATTGGCGCAGGAATAATGGTGATTATTGGTCGCTAGGCTTAACTTAATAACTGCCAATCAATCGCGGTGGCGAGGAGGAGTTCGCGAAGCGACAAGGTGCGTGGGTCAATGCGGCCTTTGTGCGACCATTGATGGCCGCAAACCGCAGGTTGTAACCACGTTAACTCTGGTTTTGCCAGCAACAGATGATCGCCTTCGCTTTCACAGTTTTCGCCAGTGAATAAGAACCAACCAAACTCGTTGCAATGAACCCGACCTTGTTCACGATCAATGCGATCAATTGAATCAAGTCTTACTTGTTGCAGGTGCGGATCTAAATTCAAAATGGGGACTGTCGTGCCGAGCTGCACATTTATACTTTGCAGCCACTTCTCAAGCTTACGTCCTCGAGTGGCGGTACTTTTGAGTTGCCGTTTCTGTGGCGCTTGCCAACTCGCATTTTGGACATCTAATTCGCATGGACAACCGCAACTAAGCATGGCCCGAGCCGCATTGCGAATGTAATAACTTAAACTACGTAGACGCCGCTGAAGACCGGCAGCGGAATTTACCTGAAGTTGCGATAATACAGCGAGTTCACGCTCATAAAGCGCTGTACAGAGCTCAGGAAAAGCGACCGGATCGTAACCCGGTCGCTGTTCAACAACTTCGAATATATCGCGTTGTTCACTCACTGTTTGGGCACCAGTCGCTTACTTAGCAGCCCGCACTTCGGCGCGACCACGGTAAGGAGCTTCACCACCCAACTCCTGCTCGATACGCAAAAGTTGATTGTACTTCGCCACTCGATCGGAGCGACATAACGAACCGGTCTTAATCTGTCCGGCTGCGGTTCCAACCGCCAAATCAGCAATCGTCGCATCTTCAGTTTCGCCCGAACGATGTGAAATCACGGCGGTAAAACCAGCGTCATTCGCCATTCGAATCGCCGCAAGGGTCTCAGTTAAGCTGCCAATTTGATTGAATTTAATCAAAATAGAGTTACCGATCCCTTCGTCAATACCACGCTTGAGAATTTTGGTGTTGGTAACAAACAGATCGTCGCCCACTAATTGCACTTTATCGCCCAAGCGATCGGTGAGAATTTTCCAGCCTTGCCAATCACTTTCGTCAAGACCATCTTCAATCGAAATGATTGGGTAACGCTCACATAAACCCGCTAAATAATCAGCAAACTCAGCAGCCGTGAAGGATTTACCTTCACCTGACAAGTGGTATTTGCCGTCGCGATAAAACTCTGACGCCGCACAATCAAGTGCAAGAGTGATGTCATCACCCATGCGATAGCCGGCTTTCTCAACAGCTTCAACAATCACGGCCAAGGCTTCTTCGTTTGAGCTTAAGTTTGGCGCAAAGCCACCTTCATCGCCCACCGCTGTGCTTAAGCCACGCTCTTGCAATACTTTTTTAAGAGCATGAAAAATTTCAGCACCCATGCGTAAGCCTTCACGGAAGCTTGGTGCTCCAACCGGTTGAATCATAAACTCCTGAATGTCGACGTTGTTATCAGCGTGCTCACCACCATTCAAGATGTTCATCATCGGTAATGGCATACTGAACTTATTAGCAGTGCCATTCAACTGAGCAATATGTGCGTACAGTGGAACGCCCGCGCTAGCCGCAGCCGCTTTGGCGTTTGCCAATGACACAGCAAGAATCGCATTCGCACCCAAGCTCGCTTTATTCTCGGTTGCATCGAGGTCCAGCATGATTTGGTCTACGGTGCTTTGGTCAGTCGCATCCACGCCCTTCAACCGCGGGGCAATGCGTTCGTTGACGTTTGCTACCGCTTGTAAAACCCCTTTGCCGAGATAACGACTTTTGTCGCCATCACGCAGTTCCAAGGCTTCGCGTGAGCCGGTAGAAGCACCACTTGGCGCGGCTGCGCGTCCCCAATGTCCGTCGGCTAAATGAACGTCAACTTCAATAGTTGGGTTACCGCGCGAATCCATAATCTCACGAGCGACAATTGATTGAATCGTTGCCATGCTAAAACTTCTCTCCTGTTTCGGCGACCTTCAGCCGCGACGTTGCTTCTGATACTTACCTGCAGCTTCAATAAAGCCACGGAACAGCGGGTGTCCATCACGCGGGGTTGAAGTAAACTCCGGGTGGAACTGTGCTGCAATAAACCAAGGATGCTCAGGGATCTCAATGATTTCAACTAAACGGTTATCATGAGACCAGCCAGAAATTTTCAAACCAGCAGCTTCAAGCTTTTCGATGTAGGTGCCGTTAACTTCATAACGATGACGATGGCGTTCCTGAATGACGTCTTTCGCATAAAGTTCGTATGCCTTAGTGCCAGCTACCAGGTTGCATGGCTGCGCACCTAAGCGCATCGTGCCGCCAAGATCCGAATGCTGATCGCGGAGTTCCTTTTGGCCTTGTGCATCCATCCACTCAGTGATCAAACCTACCACTGGATGTTTTGCGTCGGCGTCAAATTCGGTACTGTTAGCGCCTTCCAGACCGGCAACATGGCGAGCATATTCAATCAATGCGATTTGCATGCCTAAGCAGATTCCCAAATACGGGATCTTCTGTTCACGAGCATACTGCGCAGCCATGATTTTGCCTTGAATACCGCGTTCGCCAAAACCACCCGGAACGATAATCGCGTCAACATCTGCTAATTTCGCAACACCTTTGGTCTCGATATCTTGCGCATCAATATAGCGGATATTCACCGTTAAACGATTTTTTAAGCCAGCATGCGCCAACGCTTCGTTTACCGATTTATAGGCATCCGGTAGTTCAATATATTTACCAACAAAGCCTACGGTAACTTCACCACTTGGGTTCGACTCTTGATAAAGAACCTGCTCCCATTCCGACAGGTCGGCTTCCGGACGGTCTAAGCGGAAACGATTGACTACCAGCTCATCTAAGCCTTGCGACTTCAAAATCGCTGGGATCTTATAAATGCTATCAACGTCTTTCAGACCAATAACGGCGCGTTCTTCAACATTGGTAAACAAGGCGATTTTCGCGCGTTCGTTGGCGGGTAAAGCACGATCCGAGCGACAAACCAGAATATCTGGTTGAATACCAATCGAGCGTAACTCTTTCACTGAATGCTGAGTTGGCTTGGTTTTTACTTCGCCGGCAGCGCCTAAGAATGGTACCAACGTCAGATGCATGAACATGGTGTGGTCACGTCCGACTTCGGTAGCCAACTGTCGAATCGCTTCGAGGAAAGGTTGCGATTCAATATCACCAACGGTGCCGCCAATTTCAATGATAGCAACGTCATACCCCTCGCCACCTTCAATAATGCGACGCTTGATTTCGTTCGTAATATGCGGAATAACTTGGATGGTCGCGCCTAAGAATTCACCGCGACGCTCACGACGAATAATGTCTTCATAGACCCGCCCTGCTGTGAAGTTATTCTTTTTGGTCATACGGGTGCGTATAAAACGCTCATAATGACCTAAGTCGAGATCGGTTTCGGCCCCGTCTTCGGTGACAAAAACCTCACCGTGTTGAATTGGACTCATGGTACCAGGATCGACATTAATGTACGGATCCAGTTTGAGGATTGTGACCTGTAGGCCACGTGCTTCAAGAATTGCCGCCAAAGAAGCTGCAGCAATACCTTTACCCAGCGAAGATACAACACCGCCGGTGACGAAAATATAATTAGTTGTCATGCGAAACCTAAGTCGTCAGGTTAAATGGGAATTGCTTCAAGACGGGAAAACAGTATACCTTAACGACTTAATTCCGACAATTTAAAATTAAGCTAAGCTGTCCCGCTTTACTTGCTGCCAACACTCTTCAAGTTCTTCTAAGTTCATATCTTCTGCTGTTTTACCCGCTTCAGCGAGACGCTGTTCGATAGCTTGAAAACGGCGTTTAAACTTTAGGTTTGTTCGCCGCAATGCATGCTCGGGGTTAACCTGAGCATGTCGCGCAAGGTTTACTACGGCAAAAAGTACATCACCAATCTCGTCTTCAAGTGCTTGTTGGTCAATGTGCTCAGCATCGAGTTCCGCTTCGACTTCAGCGATTTCCTCTTGTATCTTTGCCACTACTGGAGCAATGTTCGGCCAGTCAAAGCCAACGTTCGCGGCACGCTTTTGCAACTTCTGCGCTTGTAAAATGGCCGGTAAATTATCAGGTATGCCCTGAAACACCGATTCAACCTCGCCTTTCTCGACCCGCTCTTGCTGTTTTATCGCTTCCCATTGGGCTTTAATTTCGGCATCGGTTTGCGCATTTTCATCACCGAACACATGCGGATGACGACGAATCAATTTGTCGGCAGTTTGCGCGGCCACTTCATCAAAACTAAATTGCCCTGCTTCGCTGGTCAACTGGGTATAGAACACCACTTGGAACAGCAAGTCGCCCAGCTCGTCTTTTATCGCCGCTAGGTTTCCTTCAGTTAAAGCTGCGGCGACTTCATAAGCCTCTTCGATGGTGTATGGGATCAAACTCGTTAATGTTTGTTTTAAATCCCAAGGGCACCCATGCTCCGGATCGCGCAATTGGCGCATCACTTCCAGCAGCGCTGCCACGCCAGGAAATACCGTCGAGTCGATGTTCAGTTCTTCTACCTTAGTGACTGCCACTGCGTTCTACCTTATGAATACCTTTAACTTGTAATAAACGGTCAATAATTCGCTGCAAACTCGCCTGACCCTCAATGAATACACCTAGCGAAATACGCGCCTGTTGAGTCGTCGTATCAAGCTGTGAATCAAGTTGTGCCACGCTGGTCTTCTCGTTAGCCAAAATAGCGGTAATGTCATGCAGTAAACCATTACGATCATCGGCATCGATACGCAAATCGGCACGATAACGACCTTGCTCCTGCCGACTCCAATGCACTTGCAAGCCGCGCTCGGGGTGTACCTCTAGTAGGTGCTTCAACTGTTCGCAGTCACGATGATGCACACTCACTCCGCGCCCTTGGGTGACAAAGCCCATAATGGGTTCGCCGGGCAATGGCTGGCAACATTTTGCAAACTGCACCATTAAGTTACCAATGCCTTGAACACTTACATCACTATGTTTACCTGGCTTACGCTGGTTTTTGCGCTGGAGACGCTCCAAACGCTCGGTCGCAGCATCAGGTGTAGGTTTTAGTTGATTGACCACCTGATTAAGCCGCACATCACCAGCGCCAATCGCGGCAAGCAAATCATCAAGTTGATTAAAGTTAAAGCGATCGAGTACCGTGCTCGCTTGGCTCAGCGGAATTTCTAATTTTTGCAACTCTGTTTCCAGCAACTCACGCCCGGCTTTCAGGTTTTTATCACGATCCAGTTTCTTAAAATAAGTAACGACCTTGCTGCGCGCGCGCGAGGTTCGTAAATAACCCAAAGCCGGATTCAGCCAGTCACGGCGGGGCTTGGTATTCTTTTGGGTCAAAATTTCGACACGTTCACCATTTTTGAGCGTATAAGTGAACGGAACAATGTGTCCATCGACTTTAGCACCTACGCAACGGTGCCCCACTTGTGAGTGAATGTAATAGGCGAAATCAAGCGGCGTAGCACCGTGCGGCAAGTCGATAACTTCACCTTTGGGCGTAAACACGTAGACCCGATCTTCAAACACTTGCGAGCGAATCTCGGCCACCAGGTCGTCGTTCTCTGCCATATCTTCATGCCACGCAAGCAGCTTACGTAGCCATGCGATCTTCTCTTCAAAGCCGCTTTGTTTACTTGTGTTGCCTTCTTTGTACAGCCAATGTGCGGCAACTCCGAGTTCGGCATCATCATGCATATCGGCAGTGCGAATTTGAATTTCCACATGTTTTTCTTCGGGTCCAATCACCACGGTATGGATCGATTGGTAACCATTCGCTTTGGGCGTTGCAATGTAGTCATCGAATTCCGATTGAATATGTCGCCATTGGCTATGCACAACTCCTAATGCCGCGTAACAATCCTTCAAAGAGTGCGTAATAATACGCACCGCACGAATGTCGTAGAGCTGCTCGAAGCTCAAATGCTTCTTCTGCATTTTCCGCCATATCGAGTAGATATGTTTTGGTCGCCCGTACACATCGGCTTGCACCCCTTCAACCTGCAAGCCTTGTTGCAATTTCGCGACAAAGTCGGTGATGTAGTTTTCGCGATCGACGCGGCGCTCATGCAGTTGTTTGGCGATGGTTTTATAGGTGGTGGGATGTAAATAGCGGAAGGCCAGATCCTCGAGCTCCCACTTTAATTGGCCAATACCAAGACGGTTTGCCAACGGAGCATAAATGTCCTGGCATTCTTTGGCGACTAAGACACGCGTTTCCTCGTCGGCACTTTTCACTTCGCGCAAAGCGCAAATGCGTTCGGCTAACTTGATCAGCACTGCACGGACATCAGCCACCATTGATAACAACATGCGACGGACGTTGTCGATCTGTTCAACATTCGGCTTACCGTGCTGAAAATGCTGCAAATCACTAATCATTTGCATTTGTTGCACCGCATCAAGCAATGCAGCAAGGGTTTCGCCATGGTCTTTAACGATCGTCTCACGACTGATTGCCTGAGCCTGATAGGCGGGGCTATAGAGTGCTGCTAATAACGAGTCAGTGTCGAGGTTTAAAGCGGCCAAAATTTCGACCATCTCTTGCCCTTTCAACAGCCACTCAGGATGTTTCTTTGCTTGCAGGTGAGCCTGCAGCTGCTGGTAATGCTCTAGCAGCTGCGTTTTTGTTACTTCGGCTGTCACATGCTGTAACCAGTCACCGTGTTGTTCCGGTTTATCAACATGGGTACTGCGCACATACACCACGACTATGCCTCCCGTTCAAACCACGTCAAACACTCAATGTGATGGGTTTGCGGGAACATGTCAATGATTTGTGCCTGACGCAATTGGTAGCCTGACTCGACCAGCACTTTTGCATCACGCGCTAAGGTATCTGGTGCGCATGATACGTAGATGATGCGTTGCGGCTGCAACTTTGCAACTTCACGTATGGCGTGTGGCGCACCTGCGCGTGCCGGATCAAGTAAAACCTTACGATAGCTTTGCCCAGCCCATGGGTAAGTGTTCCAGTTTTGCTCTAGGTCAGCATGAAACGCCGAGACCTTCACCGCATAACGTTCGGCATTGCGCTGCAGACGCTGCACCATCGAGGGAACCCCTTCGATAGCGGTGATTTGCGCGCCGGCTAACGCCAGCGGAATAGTAAAGTTGCCACTGCCAGAATACAGTTCAAGAATCGCTTCGCCTGCCTGTGGATCTAACCAAGCTAATGCCTGCCCTACCATCTTCTCACTCAACGTTGCTTGGGCCTGCAAAAAGTCGCCAGGTTGAAAGTCGAGTTCAGCACCTAAGGTTTGGTAACGCGGCGTGCTATGTTCACTCGCTGTTTTCTCACAAGACAATGGCGTTGGCACGTTGTTCGGTGCACCACAATGTAACCACACCTGAACTCCGTGCTGGTTTGCAAACGTCGCAAGCGCTTGGCGGTCAGCGTCGTCAGGAGTCGCCTGCAGTCGTAATACGATCAATCGTTGCTCAGTTTGCAGCAAC
This sequence comes from Pseudidiomarina sp. CB1, assembly GCF_024752025.1. GTDB lineage: Bacteria > Pseudomonadota > Gammaproteobacteria > Enterobacterales > Alteromonadaceae > Pseudidiomarina. Next base: position 686,062 of record NZ_JANTPU010000001.1, read on the forward strand.
TCGATATGGCCCAGCATGCTGACCAGCTTCAGCTGCGGCAACAAGGCGCGCAAAGGTTCTAAAAGCTCATTAAGTTCAGGAACGGCAATTACGCAGTTATCCATTGCTACGATTGTCTTACTCGCCTGTGCTCGGAGTCCAAGCTGAAAACGCCTGCGTTTCGCATCCCAATGTGTCGCCAAACGCAGACGCCGCCGATACGCTAAGGGTTGATCGGTGAGCGGCTCTAACCAATGTTGCGCGTCGATACCGGCAAACTTATGCAACAACTCACGTACCACACGCTGTTTATGCTGACGCTGCGCTGGTAAGGCGAGGTGCTGTAAATCACACCCACCGCACTCACCGTAGTATTTACAAGGGGCATCAACACGCTCGTCAGCGCCGCGGTGAATTCGTAACAGCTGAGCGTCATACTTGCCCTGCGGCTGTAAATCGATCACTTCGTTAGGCAGAGCGCCGCGCACAAAGCGTACACCACGTTCGCCACGCACCACGCCGCGACCTTGATGATCGAGTCCTACCACAAGTTGCTGCTGCAGCGCAGGAGCTTTGGTATGCGCCGTAGCCTTGCGCCCCGGCTTACGACTTGAATAAAATTGCGCCATGACGATTAATTTGGCCCAGCGGTACGCGCCTGTAACATAATCGCTTTCATATCGCGCACAGCCTGATCTAAGCCCACTAAAACCGCCCGTGCGACAATCGCATGACCGATGTTAAGCTCAACCAACTCCGGTAAAGCCGCAACAGCGGCTGTATTGTGATAATGCAGACCATGCCCAGCGTTCACTTGCAACCCTTTCGCTTGTGCATACTTGGCCGCATCATGGAGCAACAGCAAGCTGCGCTGCTGTTCACTTACTTCCGTTTGCTCGGCATAGTGGCCCGTGTGCAATTCAATAATACCAGCACCGGTTGCTACAGCCGCATCGATTTGTTGTTCGTCAGCATCGATAAACAACGAAGTTTGTATGCCTTTTTCACCCAAACGTTCTACCGCTGCGGTGATTTTATCTTGCTGCCCAGCGACATCTAAACCACCCTCAGTGGTTAATTCTTCGCGCTTCTCCGGCACTAAACAAACGTAGGCGGGCTTAATGCGACAAGCAATCTTCAGCATTTCTTCCGTCACCGCCATTTCCAAGTTCATGCGCGTTTGCAGGGTTTGCGCGAGCACTTCAACATCACGATCGTTAATGTGTCGACGATCTTCGCGTAAATGAATGGTGATGCCATCCGCGCCGGCTTGTTCGGCGATAGCTGCAGCAGCCACCGGATCGGGGTAACTTACACCACGTGCATTCCGCACGGTCGCCACATGGTCGATGTTAACTCCCAATAAAATTGAGTTGCCTAAAGGCGCATGATGCATCAGTCTTTCCTTTTCATTTGTGCGAACAGTTCGCGGCTGCGCAATGGCTGCTCACCTAAATAAGGAGCAAGCGCATGCCGCATGATTTGTTTCATCGAGTTTAGCAGGTGCGCATCAGTGAGCTCAAACGCCGCTAAGCGTTGTAAGGTAGCTCCTGAATAGGTTCCTGGCATGGCATCTCCGAGCGGCGTAAAACCTTGCTCAGCATTAAATCGATAATGCTTATGCGCGGCAATTGGATCACCTTGCGTATCAGCACACCAATCAAAAGCGTGGCCTAGATGGCACAACATACGCCATTCGAACTCACGCAACACCGGCTCTATTGGAAGGCGCTGACTCAATGCGTCAAGTGCATTTTGATAGTCGTCAAATAGTCCGTCGACGGACTGATAGCTGGAAGTAAGACGTTGGATAAGTTCATTCAGGTAAAAGCCGCTATAGAGTGCGTTACCCTGCAATGGATAAGCGTTTGAGCGACTTTCTGCATGACGAAGGTTTTGCAATTCGTGGCGACCTTGGGTCACTACATAAAGCGGTGTGAAGGGCTGTAAAATAGCCCGCCATTGACTCTTGGGTCGCCGCGCACCTTTGGCGACAACCCGATAACGGCCGTGCTCCTGAGTCAACAATTCAACCAATAAGCTTGAATCTTGGAAGGGCCAACGGTGCAGAACAAAGGCCGGTTCCACTGCGCTTAGTCCTCGTTATAACCGAGACTTCGCAAGGCACGCTCGTCGTCGGCCCAACCACTTTTTACTTTAACCCAAAGTTCAAGGTGAACTTTACCATCGATGAGGCGTTCAATATCCCGTCGTGCTTCAGTGCCAACAGTCTTGAGTTTACTTCCGCCAGCACCAATTACCATGCGCTTTTGGCCATCGCGCTCAACGAGAATCAACGCGTTAATGTGCGTCGTCCCTGTGGGCGCAGTTTGAAATCGCTCAATTTCAACGGTGGTACTGTACGGCAGTTCATCGCCAGTAAAACGCATCAATTTTTCGCGAATAATTTCCGCCGTCATAAAACGTAACGAGCGGTCCGTCACGTAATCATCTGGATAATGATGAACTCCCGGCTTTGCATAGGCATGAACAACGTTACGTAACGCATCTACTTGTGCACCGGTTTTGGCCGATAATGGAATGATTTCGGCAAACGTGTGGCGCTCTGACAGGCTTTGTAATAACGGCAATAAAGCTTCTTTGTCTTTCACTTGATCGACTTTATTCACCACGAGAATAACGGGCCGTTGGGATTTCTTTAATTTCGCTAAAACCAGTTCATCTTCTTGCGTCCATCGCTCGGCTTCGACAACGAATAATACAACTTCAACGCCACTCATTGAGCTCGTTGCCGCGCGGTTCATCATGCGATTAATGGCTTTTTTCTCGTCCGTGTGCAAGCCCGGCGTATCGACATAGACGATTTGCCGTTCGCCTTCAGTTTCAATCCCAAGAATCCGATGGCGGGTGGTCTGGGGCTTGCTCGAAGTGATACTAATTTTTTGGCCTAAAATGCGGTTCATTAAAGTCGATTTACCGACATTAGGACGACCTACAATCGCCACAAATGCAGACGCTGAGGTGAAGTCCGCATCTTGCTCTGGCAACTTGTCAGACATGGTTTGTCTCCTGTTGCGCTTGCAACATTTCTAAAGTTTGTGTGGCAGCTTGCTGCTCTGCTTTACGACGACTCGTGCCAGAACCTAAAACAGGTTCAGCTAACGGTTCAACGGTACAGCTTACGGTAAAACGTTGGTTATGCGCTTGCCCTTGAATCGTCACCACATCATAAACGGGTAACTGTAATTGCTGCGCCTGCAAAAACTCTTGCAAGCGTGTTTTCGGATCTTTATGCCCAGCGCCCGGTTGAATCGTCTGCAGTTGTTGAGCCAGCCAATTGAGTACTACCTTGCGACATGTTTCTAAGTCACTTTCAAGGTACATCGCACCGAGCAAAGCTTCCATTGCATCGGCCAAAATCGATTCGCGGCGATGCCCACCACTTTTCATTTCGCCAGGCCCCAAAACGAGAAACTTACCAACTTCAAAGCGCTGCGCAATTTTCGCTAGATTACGACCGCACACAAGGGTCGCTCGCATGCGGCTTAAATCACCTTCATCAATCTTGGGGAATTTCTCGAATAAAGCTTCACTCACGATAATACCAAGCACCGAGTCGCCTAAAAACTCGAGTCGCTCATTATGCTGTGCGGCGGCACTACGGTGCGTGAGCGCTTGTTGAGCACGCTCACGATCACGAAAGGTATAACCAAAGGCTTTCTCTAGCTCGCGTAAGGGTGGCTTTGGTAAGCTCACGATTACTCTACTCCTCCAAGTCGCTGCCAACGAATGCCTGATGGGACCCACTGCGGTAAGGCACTGGTTGGTTTCCGATCCATTTCAAAACTCATCCAAATAAATACCGCTCGACCAACCAAGTTTTCTTCCGATACAAAACCCCAATAACGGCTGTCTTCTGAGTTGTCGCGGTTATCGCCCATGGCAAAATAGGCCCCTTCTGGCACGATCCATTCATCTCGTGCGGTACCCTGCTGCTGAAAATAATATTTCGAGCGATTACCTACCGTCGGATCCACTAGGGTAGCATGCGAGACAGCCCCTAACTGTTCACGGAACTGTTGCAACGGCGTCGCGCCATTGAAAAAGATACCATCAGTACTTTCCAGATTGCGCTCAATCACCTCAAGCTCAGGACAATCCTGCATACCTTCTTCACAGGCCGGCTGAATGTACAACGTTTTATTCCGATAAATAATCCGATCGCCTGGGAGGCCGACAATGCGCTTGATAAAATCGAGACTTGGCTCCGGCGGGAATTTGAAGACCGCAACATCGCCACGCTCAGGCGTGTCAACTTCAATCAACTCGTGCCGCCAAATTGGATCACGCAAGCTATAGCTGAATTTCTCAACCAAAATAAAGTCACCCTCTAACAGGGTCGGCATCATCGACGCTGAGGGAATGCGAAACGGCTCGTAAAGAAACGAACGTAGAACCAAAATGACCAATAGGATCGGAAACACCGATTGCGCAAACTCGGCAATGCTACCCTGCGGCGCGATACGTTCTTTCGCGTCATCTGAGAGCGTCTGTTGTAAACGCTTTTCTTCGGCTTCGACCCGGGCACGACGCTTCGGTTTAGCCACTTTAGCGTCATACAACCAAATCAACCCCGCCACAATAGTAATAGCGGTCAGCAACACTGAGTAAAAATTTGCCATGGTCTACCTTGTTGTTATTTCCCTACTTTTAGCACCGCGAGAAAAGCCTCTTGCGGAACCTCAACATTACCCAGCTGCTTCATTCGCTTCTTACCTTCTTTCTGCTTCTGTAACAGCTTTTTCTTACGGCTTACATCACCGCCATAACACTTAGCAGTAACATTTTTACGTAATTGCTTCACCGTTGAGCGAGCAATCACGTGGTTTCCGATGGTCGCCTGAATTGCAATATCGAACATCTGTCGTGGAATCAGTTCGCGCATCTTATCAACCAGTTCGCGACCTCTGCCCTGCGCGTGATCGCGGTGGGTGATCATTGCCAATGCATCAACACGATCACCATTAATAAGCACATCCACGCGCACCATGTCTGCTTCTTGGAAACGCTTGAACTGATAATCAAGCGACGCATAACCGCGTGACGTTGACTTAAGGCGGTCAAAAAAGTCCATCACCACCTCTGCCATCGGCAACTCATAAGTTACCGCTACTTGTTTGCCGTGGTAGGCCATTTTGGTTTGCACGCCGCGCTTGTCGACACAAAGCGTAATAACGTTCCCCAAGTAATCTTGCGGTACCAAAATATTTGCTTCAACAATGGGTTCATAGATGGTTTCAATATCATTGATCGGCGGTAAATTCGAGGGGTTATCGACACTCACTTCGGAGCCGTCAGTTTTCACCACTTTGTAGACCACCGTTGGTGCGGTGGTAATTAGATCAATGTCATATTCGCGCTCGAGTCGCTCTTGAATGATTTCCATGTGCAGCATACCTAAGAAGCCACAACGGAAACCAAACCCAAGTGCTGCTGAGTTCTCTGGTTCATAAAAGAGCGAGGCATCATTCAATGACAGCTTACCCAGCGCATCACGGAAGTTTTCATAGTCATCCGATGATATCGGAAACATTCCGGCATACACTTGCGGTTTAACTTTTTTAAAGCCTGGTAATGGCTTATCTGCCGGCGTCTTCGCTAAGGTGAGTGTGTCACCTACTGGCGCACCCAGAATGTCTTTAATACCCGCGATAACAAAGCCTACTTCGCCACAACGCAGGATTCCGGTTTCGGTCGGCTTCGGTGAGAAGAAACCGACCTTGTCGATCTGATGCGTTTGCCCAGTCGACATCACTTTCATTTTGTCGCCCGCACGCAATGTACCATTCTTAACACGTACTAAGGAGACCACGCCTTGGTAATTATCAAACCAGGAGTCAATAATGAGTGCTTGCAGCGGTTCTTCGGCATCGCCTTGCGGAGCTGGAATTTGTTTAACAATTCGCTCCAACACTTCATCAATGCCGATACCTGTTTTCGCCGAACATTGCACCGCATCAATCGCTTCAATGCCAACGATGTCTTCAATCTCTTCCGCAACACGCATAGGATCAGCTTGCGGCAAGTCAATTTTATTCAGCACGGGGACCACTTCAAGATCCATTTCGATCGCGGTGTAGCAATTTGCAAGGGTCTGAGCTTCGACGCCTTGTGCTGCATCCACAACCAACAGAGCTCCCTCACAACCCGCCAAACTCCGCGAAACCTCGTAGGAAAAATCAACGTGTCCAGGTGTGTCGATAAAATTAAGCTGGTAGGTTTCACCGTCTGCCGCTGTATAGTGAAGCGTAACGCTTTGCGCTTTGATGGTAATACCTCGCTCCCGCTCAAGATCCATTGAGTCAAGAACCTGTTCGGCCATTTCGCGATCGGTCAACCCGCCACAATGTTGGATCAATCGATCCGATAGCGTTGATTTACCATGATCAATGTGCGCAATGATCGAGAAATTTCGAATATTTGCTTGCTTAAACGCCTTGTCTGGCATTCATGCCCCCGCAACTGCTAAAAGAAATACGTGAATAACCGCCGATCATACTGATAATACGGCCCAGAACAAAGGTTTTTCGGAGAATTTCAGTGCAACTGGCGTACTTGTAGTAGTCTTGATACCTGCAAATCACGCATTTGGTACCAACGCTTCAATGCGACAAAACTTGCTGCGAAGCCAACTAATGCGGTCACGATACTGACTCCCTCGCTCAACCCCAATAGTCCTTGCGTCATAATGGCAACGCCTAATAGCGTCAGTATTGGCAGACCATAAATGATCAATGACGCTTGGGTAAGCGCTTGCTCGGGCATCAATAGCTCGACGGTTTCGCCAACGGTAAACTGACCATCTGGTCGTGCGACCCGAAATGTCGCGCGCCGATCAGAGAAAGCTTTGGAAATAATTCCCGCACCACATGTCGATTGCTGGGCGCAACCTCCACATCCCGTCTGCAGTTCCGTTGAAACTTCTAAATGTTCGGCTTCGATCGCTTGGACAACAGCAACTTCACGAATCATTGTGCTCCCCCTACTTCGCCGTCAACACAACACTATCGGCGATCCGTTGCAGCGTGTTCAACGGCAATTTGCCGACCGCAGTGACGGCCAAGCCTTGCAGTTGTACATTATAAATCGACTCGGGGCCCTGCACACCTAGGTTTGGTAGTGACTGAACGTCGCCTTCCGCAATATACAACGAAAACTCAGTAAGGCCATCGCTGTACAAGAAGTGATCCGTAGGAAGCCGGGTCTGCGCTAACAAACGATGATTAGAACGTTGTAATTCGAAGCCATCGGGCAACCATTGTGGTTGTGCACCGAACTGTGGCGCTTGACGATTACGACTATCCAGCAACCGCGGTGGCCGTTGCACGCCGCGAACGTCACTCAGACTAATAGGAACCGAATCAGCTTCATAAAAATGAGTGACTTGCAATTGCTCTAAAATCTCACCTTGCGGGGTCGTCATCTGCATTTTTAGCAGCATACCTGAATCATTGTCGATCCATAGACCGTAGTGATAACGATCATTATCACGACTTAGTACGCGTACAAATTTGGTTTCGCGGCCCACCACTCGCACGCCTCGATCAGCCGCACTTACTTGATAGTGGGGCTTCAAAGCAGCAAAGTCTTGATAAAACGCTGCTGGCAATAGACCGTAAGTTACATCTGTCGTGAGCGAATAAGATTGCTCAACTAACTGTGAATAGTAGGACGTTTCTTGTCCTAGGCGCACAATCCGCCTGTCGGGCCCGTTTAACATGACAATGAGTTCAGCCTCTAAGCCGTCCGGAAAAGTGCCGTGTAGCCATTGCATCGGCTCCAAACGATCACCTGAGACGCGCACTAAGGTCGCTTCAAAGTTGAGTTCACGTAAAGCTTGGGACATTTCATTAAAACGTTGTTCAGCGGCTGGAACCTGTATGGATTGCGCTGAGGCGTTTAAAAGCGAGGGTTCTTGGGCGAAAGTTGGGCTTGCAAAGGCAAGCAGCAGCCCAACAAGGCTGCTGCCAAATAGGTTAGTTGTCATTCGACAGACGCTGTTCCTGTGTTGGTTCGTCTTCTGGAGCTTGCTGTTGCGCTTGTTCATTCAATTGCTGAGCCTGCAAAGAGAGCTGACGTTGGCTGTTGTGATCAAGCAAATAAAACTGCAACAAACGACGCTGTTGCGCAATCTCTGCTTGTGTAGGTTCATTGCTTTCTAGCACCGTATTGTAGCTAACCGGGCTACGACCGCCAAGCGGATTCGTCACAAATGCTGGCTCGACACTTTCTTCAGGCATCACTGGTTGTGTCTGCTGCACCGTAAGTACGGCGACTAAAGCGACACTGGCTGCAATTGCCACGCTGCCAGCAGGTTTTAAGAGACGTTGCACCATTTGCCGACCTTTACCAAATCGACCTTGCACAACGTTACTTGGTTGTGGCTCTTGGGCAACTTGCGCTGCAATTGATGCACTAATATCAACCGGAGTCGCCGAGGTTGCCTCGTTTTTCATAATACGACCGATCAACGCATAACGCCCCCAAGCGTGCTGCGCTTCAGTGTCGCTTAACAAGCTATCAAGGTGCTGTTCACGCTCTCGCGCATCGAGCACTGCATCGTCAAGCAACGCTGATAGTTGTTCATAGCTACGGTCTGTCATATGGATTCCTCAAACTTTGTTAGCGCTCTAATAAGGGTCTTAGTTGCGCATCGATTGCTTCTCGAGCTCGGAAAATTCGTGACCTTACGGTTCCGACAGGACAATCCATCTCAATTGCAATTTCTTCGTACCCTAGTCCTTCAATTTCTCGCAATGTAATTGCCCGGCGAAGGTCTTCCGGCAAACTTTCAATCGTGTCCATCACCACATTCCGAATTTCGTCGGTTAACAACAAACTCTCTGGCGATGCTCCGTCGCGCAATGCTCCTGCGCTTTCTAAATAATCTGCTTCTTCAGCGTCCACATCAGTTGCTGGCGGTTTGCGCCCTTGAGACACTAAATAATTCTTTGCCGTATTTACGGCAATGCGATATAGCCACGTATAAAATGCACTATCGCCACGAAAATTTCCTATGGCACGGTAAGCTTTAACAAAAGCTTCTTGTGCTACATCAGGCACATCGGCAGCCTGTTTGACATAGCGCGAAATCAGGCTCATTACCTTGTGCTGATATTTTTGCACCAACAAATTAAATGCTTGTTGGTCGCCCTGCTGCACTCTTAGCACCAGCGCTTTATCAGTTTCTTGTTCGCTCATTTGAGCCTGTTCTCCTTAACCCACATCTTTATACTGCGAACCAGGCCCAACTACCTTTATTTATGCGTGCTGGTGGTTCAGACAGGGCTATACCCAAAAAGTTCGCAAATTTTTTCTAAACGAGTAAAATCGCTGCTATTCCGTTGGCAAAACAGCGCATTGCGCTCTACAAAACCCCTACTCTATGGAACAAGTCATCGATTATCAATGCGACGTGCTGATTATTGGCAGCGGTGCTGCTGGTTTAACCCTTGCTTTACATCTTGCTGATCACGCAAACGTTTTAGTGTTATCCAAAGGTCCGTTGACCGAAGGTTCAACCTATTATGCGCAAGGTGGTATCGCCGCAGTGTTCGATGAGAATGATAGCATTGAAAGCCATATTCAAGATACTTTGATTGCTGGTGCGGGGTTATGCGATCCAGAAGCCGTCGCTTTTACCACGCAAAATGCTAAAAAGAGCTTGCAGTGGCTCATTGACCTTGGGGTTGGTTTCGATCGGGTCGATAGCGCCGACGGTGAAAGTAAGTTTCATTTGAATCAAGAAGGTGGTCATAGTCATCGCCGCATTCTACACGCCGCAGATGCCACCGGGCGCGCAGTACAAACCACCCTTGTTCAACAAGTAAAAGCGCACGCCAATATTCGGGTGTTAGAACGCTATAATGCCGTGGATTTGATTACCTCACGCCACACTGGGCAAAACTTATCAGCACCACAGCGCGTCTATGGCGCGTACATTTGGAACCGAGCTGCGGAAAGAGTCGAAACAGTCGCCGCACGATTTGTAGCCTTGGCGACAGGTGGTGCCAGCAAGGTTTATCAATACACCTCTAATCCGGATGTTGCCAGTGGCGATGGTATCGCCATGGCTTGGCGTGCGGGGTGTCGCGTGGCGAATATGGAGTTCAACCAATTTCACCCGACCTGCTTGTTTCACCCAAATGCACACTCTTTCTTGTTGACCGAAGCTTTACGTGGTGAAGGCGCCGTCTTGAAGCGTCCTGATGGCACACGTTTTATGCCAGATTTTCATGAGGATGCCGAGCTTGCGCCGCGTGATGTCGTCGCTCGCGCCATCGACTACGAGATGAAGCGTTTAGGCGCTGACTGTATGTATTTAGACATCTCGCATCAACCCAGTGCGTTCATCAAGGAACACTTTCCGACCATTCATGACAAGTGTCTGAGTTTAGGCATTGATATTACCCAACAGGCAATGCCCGTTGTACCAGCCGCACATTATACCTGCGGCGGCGTTATGACCAACTTACATGCAGAGACAGACATTCCGCATTTGTATGCCATCGGTGAAGTTGCTTACACCGGCTTACATGGCGCCAACCGCATGGCTAGCAACTCACTGCTGGAATGCTTAGTGTTTGCCCAAGCGGCCGCAGCCGATATTTGTCAGCGCCTCAACGACGTCGAGCTGAAGCTTGAATTGCCGCGCTGGGATGAGAGTAAAGTGACGAACTCCGACGAGGAGGTCATTATTCAACACAACTGGCACGAACTACGTCTGTTTATGTGGGACTACGTGGGGATTGTCCGCACCACTAAACGCTTAGAACGTGCGTTACGGCGGATTGAGTTATTGCAGCAAGAGATCCATGAGTATTACAGTAACTTCCGCGTCAGTAATAACCTTTTAGAGTTACGTAACTTAGTGCAAGTCGCTGAATTAATCGTGCATTGTGCAATGCAGCGCAAAGAGAGTCGCGGTTTACATTACACCCTCGACTATCCAGAATTACTTAGCGCCCCGTCACCGACGGTGCTCACGCCAAAGCAAAGCTAAACGCCGGCAGCGCGCATAAGCGGTAGCATCGGTCCAGCTACCGCAACAAAACCACCAACGTGGCGCAAGTCTTTGATCATTTGAACGAACACGCGTGAAATACATCAACACTACCCAAGGCGTTACAAATACCCAGCGCGGTTCAGACAACGCCAAGGGCTGGTCGCCCCCCAGCAACGTAAGCGTGTTTAAGTTTTCGTCTACCGCCCAAACCGACGTTGGCAGCGCCATCAAGAACGCTAACCAGCGCCAAGGTTGTTGGCAGCACAGCCACACGTCAAACCTTCACGCGACTCAAAATATAGTCGACCATGCTCTTAAGTTCTGCGTCTTCACATTGTTGATGACCCATGAACCAAGCAAATAGATCGGGGTCATCGCAGGTGAGTAGGCGTCGAAAAGCAGCTTGCTGTTCAGCATTAAGGTCATCATAGGCTTCTTCAACAAATGGCATAAACAGCACATCAAGTTCAAGCATCCCGCGACGACAAGCCCAGCGAAGACGGTTCTTGTCACGCAATGAATCAGCATTCTGTTGTAATTTTTCCATAGGTTCCGACATCGCCCCTTGTATAATAAAAAACTGTCCCCACCTATCTGTCATAGACGTTTTGACATCAACGAAAGATAACGAGGTTGATTGTGCTAACAACAGAGTTTACCAAAGCTCCACCGGAATACGTAACAGTTTCCCTTGCTGATCACGGCGTATTGCAGGTTTCCGGACCTGATACCGAAAGTTTTTTACAAGGCCAATTTACCTGTGACCTGCAGCAACTCGACACTGAACACTGGAGTTACGGAGCGCACTGCGATAATAAAGGTAAAACACTGAGTAATTTTTTCCTCGTTCGTGAGGGTGATGGCGTACTTTTAGTGACGTCAAAGCCTGCGATGGAAGCTTCTTTAGCCCAACTACAGAAGTTTGGCGTTTTCAACAAAGTTGAGATCAGAGATGCAACTGAGGATTTCCAACTGTTCGGCGTATTTGGTACCGCAGCTCCGGCACGTTTGGCCGAGTTACTCGATGCGCCATTAGCGAGCGCTGAATCTACTGCAGTAAGCCGTACCGAACAAGCCATCGTCTTGAGCCTTGGTGCGCAACCTGATCAATACCTGTGTCTGAATCGTGGCGAAGCGCTACCGAGTAATTCAGCCCCTGCCTACTGGCAGGCGCTCGAAATCGAACGTGGCCGACCGACCCTATTTTCAGGTACAATACAAGAGTTCGTACCCCAAATGCTGAATCTACAAGCCTTAAATGGCATCAGCTTTAGTAAGGGGTGTTATATCGGCCAAGAGACGGTCGCCCGAATGAAATATTTGGGTAAACAAAAGCGTGCACTTTTTCGTTTAAGTGGTCACGGCAAGCCAGTCTCAGCAGGCGCAACTGTTGAGCAACAGCTTGGTGAAAACTGGCGACGTGCAGGTACGGTAATTAATGCAGTGAGCCGTACTGAACAACATCTGGATATTTTGGCGGTATTACCGAGTGATCTCGATAATGACACCAAGCTACGTATTAAAGATGATGACGCGAGTCTCTTGGAAATTTACCCACTGCCCTATAAATTGGATGAATCATGACTCAAACCATTAGCCAAGACAAAGTTGTCGGTATTCACTACACCGTGAAAACCGCCGAAGGCCAAGTGCTAGACCAATCAAAAGAAGGTCAGCCTTTGCAGTTTATCTTTGGTCGCGGCATGTTAATCAAAGGCCTCGAAGACGCGTTATCTGGCAAAGCTGAAGGTGACAAATTTACCGCGGACATCGATCCTGAGAATGCTTACGGCGAGCGTCACGACGGTCTTATTCAGAGCGTACCGCGTAGCTTATTTGGCGACAATCCTGTTGAGCCAGGCATGCAATTCCGTGCCAGCACCGATCACGGTGAACAGTCTGTTGTTATCGTTGAAGTCAACGATGATCAAGTAACTGTTGATGGTAACCACCCATTAGCTGGCGTTGCGCTTAACTTTGACGTTGAAGTTGTTGAAGTTCGTGACGCTGATCCAAGTGAACTCGACCATGGTCACGTTCACGCTGACGGCAACCACGACCACGAGTAATTCGTAAGCCGTTGTAGCAAGCGAAAAAACGCACCTTCGGGTGCGTTTTTTATGCTTTGCAAATTACCCCGAAAGCTTTACTCTAAGCCCATACACCCGCCGTTAGAGGCTTAGCAAAGAATGTCGAAGAAATCGTACCCCTATTCCCCCGCCACAGCTCTGGCGCAATCGCTGGGCATTATTGACCAAGAAACACAAGCCGTGGTACCGCCGATTCATGTAGCAACCACCTATTTACGCGGCAAAGATAACAGTTATCCAACCGGTAATGTCTATTCCCGTGCGGACAATCCCACGTACAAACCCGTAGAAGCATTATTAACCAAATTAGAAGAAGGCCATGAGGCCCTGCTTTTTGGTTCGGGTATGGCCGCCGCTACAGCAGTATTTCAAGGACTTCGCCCGGGTGATCACGTGCTCGCGCCAAAGGTGATGTATTGGGCGCTGCGTAATTGGTTGCTCAATTTCGCCACAGACTGGGGACTAAACATCGAGTTTATCGACATGACCGCTACAGAAACGGTCGCCAAACATCTTAAAGCGGGCGAAACCAAACTAGTTTGGCTCGAAACTCCAGGCAACCCACTCTGGTGTATCAGCGACATTGCCGCTATCGCGAAATTTGCGCATGCCGCCGGCGCGCAAGTAGCTGTCGACTCCACCTGTGCAACGCCCTTGTTAACGCAACCCTTAAAACTCGGCGCCGATATTGTGATGCATTCTGCTACCAAATATCTCAACGGACATTCCGATGTCATCGCTGGGGCATTAATTGGTGCTCGAGATGACACCTACTGGCAGCGTATTCGTGCCGTACGCGCACAAAATGGCGCTGTACCAAGTCCACATGACGCGGCACAACTATTACGCGGTATGCGGACCATGCATTTGCGCGTGCGTGAAGCGTGTCAAACCGCACAGTTTATTGCTGAACAACTCGACCAGCATCCAGCCATCGCACAAGTTCTCTATCCAGGCTTAACCAGCTTCGCGGGGCACACCATCGCCAAACAACAAATGGCGGGCGGCTTCGGCGGGATGCTCTCGGTACGTTTAACCGGTGGAGCTACTGCGGCGATTCACGTTGCCGCGCATACCAAACTATGGAAACGTGCTACATCGCTCGGTGGTGTAGAGAGTTTGATTGAGCACCGCGCGAGCATCGAAGGCGAAGGAACACCGTGTCCAGAAGACCTGTTACGGATGTCCTGTGGTATCGAGGACCCGCATGAACTCTTAGAGGACTTCTTGCAAGCATTACCCTAAACGTACGTTTATGAAATTTTTATATTAATAGGCTTTTCAACACTAGTTTCTTTATACCGCCCCTCGGTACGCTAAAAGCTCATTATTTTTGAGTGAGCGACTATGATTAGGTCGGCGGTATTACTGCGATTACTTGCCTTTCCATTGCTATGGTTCAGCGTCATTCAAGGCGTTTTCGCAGCGTTATCGGTCACAGTGTTCCAAGATGGTGTTGCGCGCTATTTTTTTGCGAGTAGCGGTCTTCTCGTGTTTATCAGTGCGATCATTTTACTACGCACAAAACGACTCAATGCAGATGCTATTCGCCCTCAGGATGGCTTAGTCTTCGCGGTATTCACCTGGATCCTCGTCGGCATTGCAGCAGCAGTTCCGATTCATTGGGTAACCAATGTCAGTTTCACTGATGCCACGTTCGAGTCAATTAGTGCATTGACAACAACAGGCGCTACGATCCTTGTTGGCCTGGATGACATGCCGCGAAGCTTCTTACTTTACCGGCAATTTTTACAATGGGCTGGCGGTTTAGGTGTGGTTATTTTTGTGGTCGCCGTACTGCCAATGCTTAATGTCGGAGGGATGCGCTTGTTAATGGCGGAAACTCCTGGCCCCGTCAAAAACGACAAAATCGCTCCGCGGGCGCGTTCAACAAGCCGTTATCTTTGGCTCATTTACGTTTCTATCACGGTGCTTTGCGCACTAGCATACTGGGCAGCCGGTATGACTTTATACGATGCTATAGCTCACAGTTTTACCACCGTATCAACCGGTGGTTTTTCGACGCATGACGCGAGCATGGGCTACTTTAATAGTCCATTGATATTATGGATTGCTAATTTGTTCATGATTCTCGGTGCGATTAGTTTTGCCTTGCACTATCGAATTCATAAACAAAAACAGTGGCGTAATTACTGGCATGATGAGGAAACTCGAGTCTTTTTGTCAATTCTATTCATGATGAGCGTCGTCATGACAGCAATCTTATGGCACAACGACAATTATAGCGATTTATCCACAACGCTTACGCAAGCAACGTTCCACATTATTTCGTTTATGACGAGCACAGGTTATGGTGCTACCGATTTATCTGCATGGCCCACCTACACCCCTTTAATCTTGGTTTTTGTCAGTTACCTTGGCGGTTGCGCAGGCTCGACTGCTGGCGGTAACAAAGTCATCCGTGACATCATAAGTTTTAAGCTTATTCGGCAGCAGATCTTTCTTCTGGTTCATCCGCGGGCAGTGCATACCGTTCGCTATCAACACCGCACTGTCAGTGAGAGCATTATTTCAGCAGTAATGGCGTTTATGTTCATCGCGGCGGCAACAACTTTGGTTTTCACTATGCTCTTGGTCGCGACTGGGTTAGACTTTTGGTCAGCCTTTACAGCCGTATCGGCATGCATCAATGTTCTCGGCCCGGGCTTCGGTGAAGTAGGCAGTAACTTTATTGCCGTAAGTGATACAGGAATTTGGTTATTAAACTTGGCAATGTTACTTGGACGCCTTGAGTATTTCACACTATTGGCCTTGATCATGCCCACATTTTGGCGTGGATAAATCTATGTTCGGCACGCAAACACAAACGAAAACCAACGAACGCAAAGCTCTGTGGCTCCAATTCATTGTCGCAAATGTATTGATGCTTGCCGCAGTGGTTATCGCCTTTTTACTGGAACAATGGTTACTGCCGAACACCGCAACGGTCTTGATTCTTTTACTCGGCGTGATTAGCACAGCGTCGTTAACCTCATTAATTCCCTCGGCCTATGCAGCTCTGTTAGGTGCAGTTGTGTTTAATGTGATGTTCACCAAACCCCGTGGCACGCTTCACATGACTGAGCCTGTGGAGATTGCGACACTCGCAGTCTTTATTGCAACAGCGATGGTCTGTATCTACTGGGTTATTAATCACCGCAACAGCCAAGCAAAACGCCACGCGGCTGAAGTCCGCTCGCAGCTCCTGCTGAGTTTGTCTCATGACCTACGCACGCCACTTGCTAGTGTCATGGGAAACCTGACAACTTGGCTTGATTATCATCCGCGACTCCACCGTGACGAGCAAAATGAACTCATTAGTAATGCCGTCTTTGAAGCCGAACGACTGCAGAGTTACATTGATAATATCTTGCATGCGACAAGGTTCGCCTACCAGCAAGTCCACCTGAATCGCGAGCACCTATCATTACAAAGCATCATTGCTGATGTCGTTGATCGTTTTCCGATGCAGCAAGATTCGCTCGACGTAAAACTTCCCGCCAAGGATGTTTTTATTAGTGGTCAGCGTGTTCTTCTCGAACAAGGACTGTTTAACCTGATTGATAATGCGCTGCGCTACCGCTCTCCTCAAAGCATTGTCTCGACAACTCTCGATACCTCCAGTAACGGGCTACTGCAGCTTATTATTCGTAATCAAGTCGCCGAAGATTTCCCCACACAAAGCTTGCAACAGTGGGGCCAGCCTTTAGTTAGCTCCAAGCAAGGTGACTCTGGTACTGGTGGGCTTGGACTTGGACTCGCTGTGGCGGCGAGTATTTTTTCAGCACACGCTATTCCAATGCGCTTTCGTCATGACAAGCATTCAGGCACAGTTGTTATTGAGCTTGTCTTACAAACGGTAGACGGAGGTAGACATGTCAACCGGTAAACCCACTTTGTTGGTCATTGAGGACGAAGCAAAGATCCGTTCGTTTATCCGCATATCACTGCAAGCTGAAGGTTTTCAGGTATATGAAGCCGCAACCTTAGCAGTAGCAAAGAAATTACTTCCTGACCTTCAGTGCGATGCGATCATTCTTGATTTAGGCTTACCTGACGGCGACGGACAGCAGTTTATTCTCGAGTTGAAGGCAAAACTTAACCTTCCGATACTCGTTCTGAGTGCACGTGATGACGAAGAGGAAAAAGTTCGCGCGCTTACCAATGGAGCCAACGATTACCTAACTAAACCCTTTGGTATACGTGAGCTAGTGGCTCGTTTGCATGTGCTTTTTCGCGACCTGCGCATTGACTCTCCAAGCGCCAAACCACCTCGTCTCGTTTTCGATACACTCGAGATTGAATACGCTCAACATAGCGTGCGATACAAGGGCGAAGCGCTCAAGTTATCCCCGAAAGAATTCGAATTACTATGGTTACTGGCGAGTAATCATCAAAAACTGCTGTTACAGCGAGATATTTTAACGGAAATTTGGGGGCCGACGCATCGCCAGGACGTTCACTACCTGCGTATTTTTATCAGTCAGTTACGTCGCAAACTTGATGATGATAGCCGCGAACCCAAATTTATCGAAACCTTACCGGGGATTGGCTATCGCTTTTTAGCTGCGCCTAAACAAGCATAACCGCACGTGCGTGAAACACGTGCGGTGCCTGACTTTTAATCTTTGCGTGGACGCATGTGCGGGAAAAGTAATACGTCACGAATCGAAGGTGAATCCGTCAACAACATCACCAGTCGATCGATACCAATACCCTCACCTGCGGTAGGCGGTAAGCCGTGTTCTAGCGCGGTGATATAGTCTTCATCGAAGAACATCGCTTCGTCATCACCCGCTTCTTTTTGTTGTACCTGATGCTGAAAACGTTCAGCTTGGTCTTCCGCGTCATTCAATTCTGAGAAGCCATTAGCAAGCTCACGGCCGCCAACAAAGAATTCAAAACGGTCGGTAATATGCGGGTCTTCGTCATTGCGACGTGCCAGCGGTGAAACCTCAGCAGGATAGGCAGTAATAAAGGTCGGCTGGATCAATTTATGCTCCGCTACTTCTTCGAAGATCTCGATTTGGACTTTGCCCAAGCCCCAGTTTGGCTTGACCTTAATACCGATACTTTCAGCCAGCTTGGTTGCAGCCTCCAGGGTACTCAATTGTTGTTCAGTAGCATCCGGAAGGTGCTGCAAAATCGCTTCATTCACGCTCATACGCGCAAACGGCTGGCTAAAGTCATACTCAACGCCTTCGCTAGTGAATTGACTTGAACCGAGTATTTCTTCGGTCATACCGCGCAACATATCTTCGGTGAGATCCATCAAGTCACGGTAATCTGCGTAGGCCCAGTAAAACTCGAGCATGGTGAATTCAGGATTATGACGTGTCGATAAGCCTTCATTACGGAAGTTACGATTGATTTCGAATACTTTCTCAAACCCACCAACAACCAAACGCTTCAGATAAAGCTCCGGCGCAATACGCAAATACAACTCCATGTCGAGCGCGTTGTGATGGGTCACAAATGGTCGTGCTGCCGCACCGCCCGGAATGGTTTGCATCATCGGTGTTTCAACTTCCAAGAACTGCTTCGCAGTTAAATAGCGACGAATGTAATCAACAACTTTTGAGCGCACAATAAACGTGCGGCGTGATTCATCATTGGTGATTAAGTCAAGATAACGCTGACGATAGCGCGTTTCCTGATCGGCCAGACCATGAAACTTATCAGGTAACGGACGCAATGCTTTAGTTAAGAGGCGAACATCATCCACTTGCACACTTAACTCGCCAGTTCCCGTAATAAACAAGGTACCTGTCGCACCGACGATATCACCAAGGTCCCACTTTTTGAATTCTTGGTTATAAAAGCCTTCTGGCAGATTATCGCGCGCAACGTAAAGTTGAATGCTACCGCTCATATCTTTAATGGTCGCGAAACTCGCCTTGCCCATAATACGGCGGGTCATCATGCGCCCAGCCACCGCAACGCGGATACCTTTTTCGGCGAGCGCTTCTTTTTCTACATTGTCGTACTCAGCATGCAAGTCTGCAGCTAAGTCTTCGCGACGAAAATCGTTAGGGAACGCCACACCGCGCTCACGCAAGGCCTTTAATTTAGCCTTTCGTTGTGCAATTTGTTCATTTACATCAACGACTTCGGTGTTTTGCGTGTTCTCTGCCATGGTTTGGTTCCTATTTACAGTCCAGATTTCAAACTTGCTTCAATAAATGGGTCTAACGCACCGTCGAGTACCGCTTGTGTATTACGATTCTCAACGCCAGTACGTAAATCTTTAATCCGCGCATCATCAAGTACATAAGATCGGATTTGGCTACCCCAACCAATGTCTGACTTACTATCTTCCAGCGCTTGCTTCTCGGCGAGCTGCTTTTGCAACTCCATTTCGTATAACTTGGCGCGCAACTGCTTCATTGCTGCGTCACGGTTTTTGTGCTGGGAGCGGTCACTTTGACATTGCACAACAATACCACTCGGTTCGTGAGTGATACGAATAGCTGAGTCGGTACGGTTAACGTGCTGACCACCGGCACCTGACGCGCGGTAAGTATCAACCCGCAAATCCGCAGGGTTAATTTCGATATCAATCGAGTCGTCAATCTCGGGATAAACAAACACTGACGCAAACGAAGTATGCCGGCGATTACCCGAGTCAAATGGTGATTTTCGCACCAAGCGATGAACCCCAGTCTCGGTACGCATCCAACCATACGCATATTCACCTTGAATGCGGACGGTCGCCGACTTGATACCAGCCACCTCACCTTCTGATAATTCAGTGATCTCAGCTTTAAAGTCATGACTCTCGGCCCAGCGTAAATACATGCGTAAAAGCATATTGGCCCAGTCTTGCGCTTCAGTGCCGCCCGACCCCGCTTGAATATCGAGATAGCAATCAGAGCCATCTTGCGGTCCGGAAAACATGCGACGAAACTCTAACGTCGCCAGTTGTTGCTCTAATTCTTCGAGCTCGCTCACGGCCTCGTTGTAGGTGTCCTCGTCTTCAGCTTCTACAGCTAAATCAACCAGCCCTTCAACATCATCCAAGCCTTGAGCCAAATTTTGTAAGGTCTTCACGACCTGTTCTAGACTCGCTCGTTCTTTGCCTAATGCTTGCGCGCGCTCTTGATCGTCCCATACACTTGGGTCTTCGAGCTCACGAGTAACCTCTTCTAAACGCTCGACTTTTTGAGCGTAGTCAAAGATACCCCCGAAGCGCTTCACTACGTTCGCGCATTTCTTTTATGGCCACATAAGTTGCATTGGTTTCGAACATAAAACGAGCTTTCATCCAAGATTGTTTACAAAAGGGACGGCATTTTACCGTAAAGGCAACAAATGCTCCACCAGCAGTTGCACATTGGTGCGTCCACGAAAGTGGTTCAACTGAAGCTTATAAACGAGGTGAGCTTCACGGATAGATAAATTAGGCCATTCTTGCGTATCGACATTAAAGGCAATTGCATCAAGCACAATTCCGTCAGCCGTTTGCACCACCAGTTTCAAATGGTTTTGCCCAACAATGCGTTGTTGTACCAACTCGAAAACATCATCAAACAATGGTTCTGGGAAGCCCTGTCCCCAAGGACCTAAACGCTGCAGCTGGGCAACGAAATCTTGGGTAAAACAGGATGCGTCCAGCCCACCATCCGTCACAATGGTGCGTTGCAATGCTTCGGCTTCTAGCCATTCGGTCGCAACAGCAATGGCTGCTTGTTGAAATGCTTCAAGGTTTTCCGGTGCCAGCGAAAGGCCTGCGGCCATCGCGTGTCCACCAAAGCGCTCGATAAGTTCTGGATGCAAGGTGTGTACGCGTTCTAATAAATCTCGCATGTGCAATCCAGGGATTGACCGTGCGGAACCTTTTAGCAATCCGCCATCACCCGCAGCGAATGTTATCGTTGGGCGGTGAAACTGTTCTTTGACACGGCCCGCGACAATACCAACCACACCTTGATGCCACCCCTCTTGGTGCAACACCAAAAGCGGGGGCAAGTGCTCCTCCGAAAGTTGTAATTCAGCAACATAGTTTGCGGCACTTTCCCGCATTTCGGTTTCAATCGAGCGGCGCTCGGCATTCAAGTCATTAAGCTTTGCGGCGAGCTCGGTGGCGGTCGTCAGGTCATCACTGAGTAAGCATTCAATACCAATAGCCATATCATCTAAACGGCCCGCAGCGTTGATACGTGGTGCCAATGCAAAGCCAAGGTCGCTCGCCTGTAAGCGTTCTGGAGCACGTTGCGTCACTTGTAATAGTGCGTGGATTCCCGGTCGACAGTGACCAGCGCGTATACGCTGCAGGCCTTGTTGCACCAACACACGGTTGGTGCCATCGAGCTTTACCACATCGGCAACTGTGCCTAGAGCAACAAGGTCCAGCCACTCGGCAAGGTTGACTCGAGCCGCTGGATGTTGCTTGTCACGGGCACAGGCGCGGAGCGCCAACAGCACATAAAAAGCAACGCCGACACCAGCGATCGACTTACTAATAAAGCCGCACGCAGGTTGATTCGGATTCACGATCGCATAAGCCGCAGGCAATTCGCTACCGGCAAGATGATGATCCGTAATGATTACATCAAGCCCCGCCTCGTTTGCCGCGGCAACACCCGCGTGACAGGATATACCGCTATCTACGGTCACCAGTAATTGCGCCCCTTGTTGCTGCGCATAGCGCACCACATTGGGCGACAAGCCATAACCGTCGGTAAAACGATTCGGTACGCAATAGCTTACTTGCTGTGCGCCCATTGCCCGCAACGCCGATACCATCAAAGCGGTTGACGTAGCACCGTCCGCGTCAAAATCACCACAAATGCAAATGGGTTCCTGTTGCTCAATAGCTTGCAGCAGCCTAGCTGCTGCGCGCTTAGCGTCATGCAGATCGGTAAAGTGCGGGAGTTGTTGTAAACTGAGATCGAGTTGTTCCGCCGCTGTTAACCCTCGCCGCGCCAAAAGTTGGCGAACGATGTGCGGCAGCTCAGGCGGTAAACCACTATCATCAACGTCAGCACGGCGCTTAATCGTCAGCGCATCAGTCATAGTTTATCCCTGCTTTAGCATGCCCAGTAAACGGTTTGCATCCACTAAGCCAGGGACCATTTCACCCGAGGGCAGTACCATCGCTGGCGTACCACGCACACCAAATTTGTTGCCTAAGGCAAAGTGTGCAGCAACTGGATCATCACAGCTAGCAGCGGGTAAGCGCTTGTCATTTTTAGCGGCATCAAGCGCTGCTTTTTGATCGGCCGAGCACCAGATTGTTTTTAACTGCTGGTACGCACTGCCTTGAAGACCACTGCGTGGCCATGCAAGATATTGAATTGTAATGCCTTTACTGAGATAACTTTCGATAGTGTTGTGTAATTGACGACAATAACCACAGGTAGGATCGGTAAATACTGTCACCACATAATCCTCATCCGCCGCCTTGTAAGCAATCGTTTCATCAGCAACAGCAGCGACATCGCGCTGACGCATAGCACGAATAGCGTTTTCGCTAAGGTTCACCGGTTCACTACCGGCAATGTCATAAATACGGCCGCCTATCAGTTTCTTACCATCGTCAGCAACGTAAACGAGACCTTGATCGGTAATCACCTCGTAAACACCAGGAATCGATGACTCTTTTGCTGACTCGATGTTAAAGCCCATCTGCTGCAAGTAACTGGTATCGAAAACGGCAGACTCGTTGGCCGACGAATTAGCTGTCGCTTGGGCTTCTTGTTGCGGTGAACAAGCCAATAAACCAATAATACTCGCGGCCAAAAATAACTGTTTCATAGATGTCTCATTTAGCTTCATTGATAGGTAAAAGGTAATCTCGTTATGCCGTTCAGTGTAACGTTATTTGCTCGGAAACGCAGCCACTTTGCTAAGCACGAGGATGATGTGTTGCATGCAGTTGCTGTAACCGTTCTCGCGCCACATGCGTATAGATTTGTGTCGTCGACAAATCGCTATGGCCAAGCAGCATTTGCAACACGCGCAGGTCCGCTCCATGGTTTAATAAATGGGTCGCGAAAGCGTGGCGCAAAGTATGAGGTGATAAATGCGAACGAATATCCGCCTGCTGCGCATAGAATTTTATACGATGCCAAAACGCTTGCCGTGTAAGCGCACCACCACGTCGGGTCACAAACACATAATCGCTGGGCACTTTAGTTAACTGCGCACGCGCTTCTTTCGTGTAGCGCTGCAACCACTCTAAAGCTGTTTCACCAAGCGGCACCAAACGTTCCTTGTTGCCTTTGCCCACCACTCGCACCAACTCTTGCTGCAATGAAATCTGATTGAAAGTCAGTTGTGTCAATTCGGTAACTCGCAAGCCTGTCGCATAGAGTACCTCGAGCATCGCCCGATCACGCAATTGCACCGGATCGCTTACATCGGGTGCCTGCAATAACGCCTCAACCTCACTTTCGGCAAGACTATGGGGCAACGCTTGTGGTTGTTTCGGTTGGCGTAATCGCGCAGTTGGGTCATCGACGCAAAGGCGCTCTTGTACCGCGTAGGTGTAAAATTTTTTCAGTGCACTCAACGCCCGTGCGGTACTTCGCGGTGATAAGCCTTGTTGCCGGCGCCAAAGCAAATAATCTTCAACGTCCGCACTACACACCTGAAGGAGTTCGGCATGCTCGCCGCGGTGCGCAAGGATGAACTGCAAAAATTTCTTTAAATCGGCCGCATAGGCAGCGCTCGTGTGCGGACTGACACCCTGCTTCAGCCAAAGGCGATCGAGGAAGGTGGCGATAATTTCAGCATGCTTTGTCGACAAAATAGGCAACCTATGTGGAACAACAAGAAATAACCGTGGCTTTTATCATAGCGGGGTTTACAGGCTGCCTCAATCTGCTACTATGCCCGCCTTCGTGGAGGGGTTCCCGAGTGGCCAAAGGGATCAGACTGTAAATCTGACGGCTCAGCCTTCGCAGGTTCGAATCCTGCCCCCTCCACCATTTTCCCGGGTCGAATCTACTCCCAAGCAAGAACCAATTTTCCTTGTGTTTCGTTGCGGCGCATTTGCGTTAACGCTTGCTTCATTTCGCTCAGCGGATAAACCTTCTCGATCAATACTTGGCAGCGCCCGCTAGCCAGCAGCGGCCAGACATGCTGTTCCAACGCACGCATAATCTTCGCCTTCACTGGCAACGGTTGATTGCGTAGCGTACTACCTTGAATCCGTTGGCGCTTCATCAATAGACGGCCAGCATCAATCGTTGCCTCACGCCCTCCCATCAAGCCGAGAACAACGATGCGGCCATCTTGCAACAAGACCTGCTGGTCTTGTGCTAAATAGTCTCCAGCAACGGGGTCAATAATAACGTCTGCCCCACCCCAGTTCTTCACCGCCTCAACAAAGCTTCCCTGCCGCCGATTCCAGCCTGCTTCCGCACCTAGCTGTTGGCAAAATGCGATCTTCTCATCCGTACCCGCGGTGACAAAAACCGGATTATGGTTGTGCTTCGCAAGTTGCAGCGCCGCTAAACTAACACTACTTGCACCGGCATGAAGTAATAAACGTTCATGCGGTTGTATACCGGCCACTTCATAAAGATTAAACCAAGCGGTGGCAAAGGCCTCACAAAGCGCGGCACCTTGCGCAGCGGAGATCCCGCGAGGCAATTTTGCCACTTGTTGCTCGCTCACCACCACATGATCGGCGTAGCCTCCAGCAGCAAGCAAAGCACATACTTCATCACCGGGCTGCAAACGACTCACGGCTGGACCAACAGCGATGACCGTGCCACTTGCTTCGAGTCCTAAAATCTCAGAAGCACCCGGCGGTGGCGGATAATGTCCAGCAAGTTGCATGAGGTCCGCACGATTCATACCACTGTGTGAAATCGCAATAACCACTTCGTCTGTGGTTGGCGCTGCATAGTTAAATTGCACGCGTTGCGGCTCACCATCTTGCGCTCGAAATCCTACCGCTGTATGTGTACTCATGAAAACCTGCCCTTAAAAAGATGATCAATTGGCGACAAGGCGGCCACGCTGATAATCACTGATGGCTTGCTCAATCTCGGCCTGCGTATTCATCACAAATGGGCCATATTGAGCTATCGGTTCACCAATAGGTTCGGCCGCCAATAGCAGCATGCCAGCCTCGCCATGTGAGCGCAATGCAAGCTCGGCGTCGGGCGCCAAGCGCACCAATTCACCGCGTTGCAGTAGCGTGCCATTTAGCTCCACTTCGCCCTGATACACATAGGCCAAACGCGTTTGCTGACTGATTTCCCCTTGCTGCCAGAGCGTGGCATCCGAAAACTTTAAATCATACATCTGAAATTGTTGGTCAGTCTGTTGGATCGGCCCTTCGTGTTCCTGAAAATGACCTGCGATGACCCTTAAAGTGAGGCCCTCTAAGGCTACTTCGGGAATTTTCGTCGCCGGATAATCCGCCCATTGCGCAGCACTCATTTTCTCTTTTGCAGGCAAGTTAAGCCAAAGTTGGAAACCCCACATTAGGCCTTCTTCTTGCTTCGGCATCTCTGCGTGAATGATGCCCCGTGCAGCTTTCATCCATTGCGCACCACCACTTTCAACCACACCAGTGTTACCTTCTGAATCTTTGTGCTCCATGCGCCCCGCCAGCATATAGGTAAGCGTCACAAAGCCGCGATGTGGATGCGGCGGAAAGCCGGCAATATAGTCGTTCGGATCATCAGAGCGGAATTCATCCAACATTAAAAATGGATCTTGGTAACGCAGGCTCGGTTGATTAATGATGCGTGTAAGCTTAACTCCAGCACCATCTTGTGCTGGCATTCCACGATGTCGACTTAGAATAGCAGTCATAGTACTTTTCCTCGTTGATGCGGTGCGGCAAAGTCAAGCGCTGGCCCGCGTGGCACAATTTGTGTCGGATTTATCATCGTATGGCTTGCATAGTAATGTTTCTTTATGTGATCCATCACCACGGTCTCAGCGACGCCCGGCACTTGATACAAAGCGCGAACATAGTCCCAAAGCGCAGGATAATCGACGATTCTTCGTTGATTCGTTTTAAAGTGCCCATGATAGACAGCATCAAATCGCACGAGTGTTGTAAATAGCCGCCAATCCGCTTCGGTAACTTCGTCACCGGCAAGAAAACGCTGTTGCTGCAAACGTTTTTCGAGCTTATCTAAGGTCAAGAATAATGCATCGAAGGCCTCTTCATACGCCTCTTGCTGCGTTGCGAAACCGCACTTGTAAACGCCATTATTCACATTGTCGTAAACTTCGTCATTGATGTTATCGATAGCATCCCGGAGTGACTGCGGATAGAAGTCCAGCTGATTTCCCGTAATAGCATTAAACGCATCATTGAACATACGAATAATGTCTGCGGATTCATTGCTCACGATGGTTTGCTTTTCTTTATCCCACAACACCGGAACGGTGACTCGACCACTGTAATTGGGATCCGCTTTCAGGTACAACTGATAGAGGAATTCTAAGCCATAAAGCGGATCATGTAAGGCTTGTTGTTGGTCAGAGGCGAATTCCCACCCGTTTTCGAGCATCAGTGGCTCAACTGCTGACACACTGATGTGTTCTTCAAGTCCTTTTAACTTGCGGAAAATAAGGGTGCGATGCGCCCAAGGACATGCATAAGATACGTACAGATGATAGCGCCCACTTTGTGCGGGAAATTCTGCATCCGGAGCGTTGCTGAGCCAGTTTCTAAATTGCGCAGCACTACGCTCAAAACGGCCACCATGCTTGTCAGTGTCGTACCATTTATCGTGCCACTTGCCATCGACTAATAATCCCATGTTCACCTCAACGTCTGTGAAAGATAACCTAAGTATAATCTTAAACAAATCGATTGATTAGTGCGTTTATACGGGTTTACCTTTCGACAAAATAGAACGTTCAACGGAAGCGAGCTCAAGTGCCACGCTTGCACTCAATACGTCGGCATCGCGCTGTAAATTTCGGTGAAGTTCACTGAAGCGCTCAATGAGCGCACCATCATTGGCTTCCGCTAGTTGCTTTTCGAGTGCAGCAACCAAGGCTTCTGGGGTGACTTGCTGTTGCACCAGTTCTGGAACTAACGCTTCGTCGGCGAGTAGATTCGGTAAACTAAAAAATTTCGCCTTGAACATGCGCTTGATCAATTGATAACTCAACCAATTAAAACGATAGGCAACGGCCATTGGCCGCTTTATCAACATTGCTTCTAACGTAACTGTGCCCGAGGTCAGCAGCAAGGCATCAGCAGCAGCCATTGCCGTGCGCGATTGCCCATCAATTAAGGTTAACGGTAAGTTAGGCGCCAATTGTTGTTGTAAGGCACGGAATTGCTCTGCACGGGCATTAGAAATCATCGGACTGATAAATTTTGCCTGCGGGTGCCGTTCATGGAACTTTTCCGCGGCGGCTAAAAAAACGGGTCCCAACCGCGCGATCTCGCCGCTCCGACTGCCCGGCAATAGTGCCACTACAAAGTTATCGGTTAATCCCAGCTCAGTCCTTGCGTCAGCCTTCTCCCAGTGCATCGGAATCACATCTGCTAACGGATGTCCTACGAACGTAGCGGGTAAGCCATGTTGGTCGTAAAAGTCTTTTTCGAAGGGTAAGAGGCATAAGACATGATCGACACTTTCCTTAATACCTTTAATACGTCCTTGCCGCCACGCCCAAACACTTGGACTGACATAATGCAGTGTAGGTATTTCATGCGCCTTCAAACGCTTGGCAATTGGTAAGTTAAAGTCTGGAGCATCAATCCCAATAAAAACTGCTGGCCGCTGCTTGAGCAAGGTTGCGACAATGTTTCTACGATGGCGTAACAAGGTCGGCAAGCGGCCTACGACCTCAGCGATTCCCATGACTGCGAGGTCTTCCATGGGCACCAAACTCGTTAAGCCCTCAGCAGCCATCAACGGCCCGCCAACCCCAATAAACCTGACGTCTTGATGGCGCTCTTTGAGTGCACGCATCAATCCAGCACCTAGCAAATCACCAGAGTGTTCGCCGGCTAATAAAGCAACAGTCAAAGGCTGTGATGCGTGCATAGTAGCGATGTCGTTAGATAGGTTATCAGCGGATAATACCGCGTGAGCTATTCTGTACAAACTGAATCAATTCATTCAGTTCTGGCGCCTGCCACGTTTCTATTTCAGCGACAGCTTCTTCAACGGTTAAGCCCTTCCGGTAAAGCGTTTTAAAGGCCCGTTTTATTTGCATAATCGCTTCTTTATCAAAACCACGACGCTTCAGACCTTCGCTATTGATCGTGCGCGGTACGGCATTATGACCCTGCGCCATAATATAAGGTGGGACGTCTTGAACGACCACGGAATTAACAGCCGTAAACGCATGGGCGCCGATATGGCAAAACTGATGTACGCCGGTAAACCCACCGAGAATCGCCCAATCACCAACATGAACATGACCCGCTAAGGTCGTATTATTCGCAAGAATTACGTTATCTCCGACCATACAGTCATGGGCAACATGCACATAGGCCATCAACAAGTTGTTGCTGCCAATTTTGGTCAGGCTCTGATCTTGAATAGTGCCACGATGAATCGTCACGCACTCGCGAATAATATTATGATCGCCAACTTCGAGTCGTGTCGGCTCACCATGATACTTTTTGTCTTGGCAGTCTTCTCCTACCGAAGCAAACTGGTAAATCTTATTGCCTTTACCTAATACGGTTGGGCCTTTAACCACAACGTGTGGGCCAAGCCAACAATCATCGCCAATGACTACATCGGGCCCAACAATACTGTAAGGCCCAATTTCAACGTTATTCCCGATGACCGCCTTGTCATCAATGATCGCTGTAGGATGAATCACTTAAGTTTCTCTTCTTGCGCAAATGATATCGGCACTGCAAGCGAGCTCGCCAGCAACTTCAGCACGGCCTTTAAAAACCCAAATCCCGCGACGTTCCTTCTCAAAACTGACATGCAGATCAAGTTGGTCGCCAGGGATAACTTGGCGTTTAAAGCGAGCATTATCAATGCCTGCAAACAAGTATAGGTCATTCGCTCCAGGCTTGCTTTCGGTAATTTTAAAGCCTAACAGACCAGCGGCTTGGGCCAATGCTTCAAGAATTAAAACACCGGGGAAAATGGGATTCCCTGGAAAATGGCCATTAAATAAATTCTCATTGATACTAATATTCTTAACCGCATGAATATGTTTCTCTGCATCGCAGCTAACAACTTTATCCACTAATAAAAATGGATAACGATGCGGCAATAGGCGCATAATTTCATGAATATCAAAAGCGGAGTCAGATGCTGACAAAATTCAATCTCCGTAGCTAGTGCGGCCGCAAGCAACGACCGCTGAAGTGCTCATTCGCTAAGTTTTTTTTCAATCTTCTTCACGCGTTGGAAAAGATCATCGAGCTGCCGATAACGTGCGCCATTTCGACGCCATTCGCGATGCGGCGCGGCCGGAATACCTGAAGCATAAACACCAGGTTCCGTAATGGCTTTGATGACCATTGAAAAGCCACTGATCTGCACATCGTCGCAGATTTCGATGTGTCCGTTGATCGCAGTCGCACCACCTATTAAACAACGCTTACCAATGCGACAACTACCCGCTAGCACGGTACAACCGGCTATAGCGGTATCTTCGTCAATAAAGACGTTGTGAGCAATTTGACATTGGTTGTCAATAATACAGCCACTCGAAATGATTGTGTCGTCTAATGCGCCACGATCAACCGTGGTATTCGCGCCAATCTCAACGCGGTCATGAATCACCACGCGGCCAAGTTGTGGAATCTTAATCCACTTGCCGTGTTCATTGGCCCAACCAAAACCATCCGCGCCGATAACCGCGCCGCTGTGCAACAAGCAGTTATTGCCAATCACGCAGTTGTGATAGATCACCACCTGTTGCCAAAGTTTGGTATTCGCGCCAATCTTCACGCCAGGACCAATGTAACATCCTGCGCCAATTTGCACGTTGTCACCAAGCTCGGCGTTATCACTGATGATCGCAAAGGCTCCAATGGAAACGTTTTCACCGATGCTTGCAGAGTCAGCTACCTTCGCAGCCTCGTCGATCCCTGATGCTGACACCGGCGTGGTATCAAGCTGTTGCGCAACTTTCGCAAAACCGGCGTAGGGATTTTTTGTTACCAACGCAGCAATGCCTTCGGGTAACTCAACATTCGGTGCGACAATGACCGCACTAGCTTGCGTCGTCTCCAATTGCGCTCGGTATTTTTCATTGGCCAAAAACGCAATTTGCCCCGACGTAGCCGAGGCAAGCGTTGCAACGCCAGTGATGGTTAGTTCACCATCACCGACAACTTGGGCATCAATTACTGATGCCAACTGTTGCAATGTCATGGTTTGCATTCGACTTAGTTTCCACCTGTCATTTTTGCAACCACTTCATCCGTCAAGTTCAGACTGTCACCAGCATACAGAACAGACTGGCTGTTAAGGACCAAATCGAAGCCCTCAGCTTGAGCAACTTGTTGTGATGCTTGGAAAACTTCACGCATAAGTTTGTTGCGTTCTTCATTACCACGACGCTCGTTATCTTCTTGGAAGGCACGTGCTTTCATTTGGTATTGAGTTTCCAGCATTTCCATTTCACGCTGCAAATCGCGGCGCTCAGATGGCGACATAATTTGTGCGTCACGCTCTGCTTTCTCACTCAAAGCCTGCATTTCACCGCGCATTTTTTCAAGCTCGCTAATGCGTCCAGCGAACTCTTCCTGCAGACGGTTTGATAGCTCTTGTACCTGCGGTAACTGTTGCAACACAGTTTGCATGTCTACAAAACCAACTTTCTGTTGAGCTTCTGCCGCAGAGGCGAACATTGAGGTAGCAAGTACTGCTGCCGCTACTGTTGTTTTCATTAATGCTTTCACGTAACTACTCCTGTTATTCATAAGTTCAGGCACGAGTATTTATTTTAGAATGTCGTACCAAAGTTGAAACTAAAGGTTTTGGCTCTATCACCCTCATAATCCTTGATTGGACGACCAAAGGCAAATGTCAGAGGTCCCATTGGTGAGAGCCACTGCACCGCAATACCGGCCGAAGCACGGTAAAGGTCCGGCGAACTGAAGTCTTCCAGACGATAGTTCAGGTTGCCCACCTGTTGTAATTGGCGATACTCGTCGTACTGGAACTCAGTATCCCAAACACTGCCCACATCAAGGTAAATACTTGTGCGCACAGAGTTTTTATTTTCATCTTTTACCAACGGCGTCGGAATAATAAGTTCTATTCCGCCTGCATACATGGCGTTACCACCCACTGAATACTGGCTAACCGCAAGGGTGTCAGCTCCCGGTCCTACTGGTAAATCCGTAGGTGTACCACCAAAACCTGGAGGACCTAAAATACTGTCCGGATAGCGGTATACAGCGCGTGGACCGATGGTGTTCGGTTCGAAACCGCGAAGATCGTCGTTACCGCCGATACGGAAGTTCTCATAAAACGGGAAGATGTAATCATTGCCGTTATTATCGGTGCCATAACCGTTGCCGTACCCTACATTTAAGCGGGTCAACAACACAAAGCTATGGTCATCGGTAAGTGGCCAGTAATGTTTAAAATCGTAATTCACTCGGAAGTAACGAACATCACTACCTGGCACTGTAATTTCAGCATTAACCCGGTTCATTGTACCTGCGGTCGGGAACGTACCACGGTTCAAGGTCACGCGACTCCAACCCGCTTCTAATGACATCATATCAAACGCAACGCCAGAGTTTGGATCTTGCTTATCAATATAGGGCTGGTAGAAACGTTTGACCTGCTCGTAACCTTCTACATTGGTAACTTCTTCACGACGCAACATTGTACCGAAGTTAACGCTACTCACTTCGCTGATTGGAAAGCTTACACTCGAGCCAATACCAATTCGCTTGGTATTGTAGCGGATGAGGTTTTCTTGCTGACCAGCGTCAAACTCACTCATAAAGACCTGCCCAGACAGGTTAACACCGTCTGTCGTAAAGTAGCGGTCCATATAAGACAAACTTAAAGTTCGATTAAAGCGATTAGTGTTGATGTTAATCGCTGCGCGGTTACCGGTACCAAGAAAGTTATCTTGCGAAACACCTACACCGATTTGCAATTTCGAATAGTCTCCATAGCCCAACATAAAGTTGAAAGAACCTGACGGTTGTTCTTTTACGAGGTATTCGATATCGACCAGATCATCACGACCATTTACCCGCGTGGTTGAATTTTCTACAGTTTCAAAGAAGCCAAGACGTTCAAGGCGTAACTTGCCTTGTTCGACCATTTCGTCATTTAACGGCGCCCCTTCGAACTGACGCATTTCACGCCGCAAAACTTCATCTTCAGTTACCGTGTTACCACGGAACTTGATGCGGTTTACGTAAACGCGTTTACCAGGATTTATCGAGAAGATTAAATCAACTTCTTTGTTCTCTTCATCGATTTCAGGAATGGCACGTACCTCTGGGTAAGCATAACCGTAGCGACCATACAATTTGGCGACAATTTCTTCGATATAGGTAACTTGCGCAGCGCTGTATTGCGTACCCGAATCGATTTTAGTTAACCGCTCGACCACGTCACGTTGACCACGAAGGTCACCGATAACACGCGTTTCATTGACAGTAAAAATATCACCTTCGTTGATGTGAATCGAAATATACACACCCGAACGATCTGGGGTCATACTGACCTGCACAGATTCAATCGCAAAGGTTAAATAACCGCGGTCCTTGTAAAACGACTCAAGTGTTTCTAGGTCACCACTTAATTGTTGCTTCTGATACGTGCGAGCACCGATGAAGTTCCACCACGGTAACTTATCTTTCAGTTCAAAGTTCGCAAGCAACTCTTCGTCGCTAAATACTGAATTCCCGACGATGTTAATTTGTTGAATTTCAGCCGAATCGCCCTCTTCAAATTCAATTTCGAGACGCACACGATTACGTGGCAAGCGAATGATATTGACCTCGACTTGCGCATTGTACTTACCGATCGAGTGATAAAAGTCTTCAAGACCAGTTTCAATACTAGCAATGGTGGTTAAATCGAGCGGCTCACCTTCAATGATTCCTTGATCGGTTAAGCTTTGAACAAGCTGTTCGTCTTTGATATCACTATTGCCATCAAACTCGATCGCACTAATCGTAGGTCGCTCAGTAACTTCAAAAATCAAGGTGTCGCCGACACGACGTACCACGATGTTATTAAAGTGGGTAGAGGAATAAAGTGAGCGAATTGAGGTTTGGATATTTTCGCTATCAATGCTATCGCCGACACGAATCGGTATGTACGTTAAAGCGGCGCCAAGCGCAACACGTTGTAAACCACGTACACGAATATCTTCAACAACAAATTCTTCCGCGCCATCGGCGCCTGTCTCAGCGCTGTAGGCTGGTAATGCAGCACCCGCCATGAGGGCACTTAAAAATAGCTTTTTCAACGTCATTCTGTGCTACTTATTTGTTTATTGTAAATGTAATCTCACTTAAACAATCGCAACAAGTCATTACTAATTGCTATTGCCATCAGTGCGAATATCAGTGCACCACCAATGCGGTAGCTAATCTCTTGAACACGCTCTGAAACCGCTTTTTTGCGCACTCCTTCAATCCCAAGAAAGAGTAAATGCCCACCGTCTAACATGGGCAATGGTAACAGATTAATGATACCGAGATTAACACTGATGAGCGCGAGAAACCCTAAAAAGTAAACCAATCCATAGCTTGCTGAAACCCCTGCTCCCTCGGCTATCGCCACTGGTCCGCTGAGGTTGGTCACCGAAACCGTACCAGTGAGCAGCTTACCTATCATTTGTACGCTCAAAACCATAAGGTTCCACGTACGTTCTGCACCTTTTGTTAGGCTATCGACTATACCGTATTGCTGTACGAACCGATAGGCCTCTGGGTAGCTATCTCGTGCAGGCTCTACCCCTAAATAACCATAGGTCTTGCCTTCGAACTCACGTTGTCCCATCGTCACCGGCACTTCGACTTCTGTACCATTACGGACGATGGTAAGTACGACTTGCGCACCGGGCGCCGCCATAATTGCGTCTCGTATTTGAGACCATTCGTTAAAGAGAGTTCCATCCACCGCCAAAATTTTGTCACCAACTTGCAATCCAGCTTGCGCAGCGGGTGAATTTTCTTGGACAAACGCCAACTCGGTATAGACTGCAGGTTGAAACGGCTGGAAACCTAATGCACTGAAGGTCGGGATCTGTTCATCACCTAAGCGCCAGTTACTAATATCCAACTCAAACGTACGTTCACGCTGACGCTCATCAACGACCGTAATCGTTGCCCGTTCATTACCCAAAGCTGCAGCAAAGCCCAAGTTAACTTGCTGCCAGTCCTCGGTGCGACGGCCGTTTACGCTGACGATCTCGCTGGGTGTTGGTAAATCGACTTGCGCCGCTACCGAGTTAGGTGTCACTGCACCAACAACCGGTTTTACCGATGGCACGCCGATGAAGAACATGCCCCATAGCACCACGATAGCGAGTAAAAAGTTAGCTACTGGCCCAGCAGCGACAATCGCTGCACGCTGGGTAACCGTTTTACTATTAAAGCTTAAGTGCCGCTCGTCTGGCGCAACATCATCTACCCGTTCGTCAAGCATCCTTACATAGCCGCCCAGCGGGATGCGGCTCACTTGATAGCAGGTACCGTCCTTACCTTGGCGTTGCCATAGCGCTTTACCAAAGCCAACGGAGAACGTTAATACCTTCACGCCACATTTGCGCGCCACCCAAAAATGACCAAACTCGTGAAAGGTGACCAATACCCCTAAGGTGACAACAAATGCGCCTAATGACCAAAGAATGTCTAGCATGAATAATTCATCTCAATTAAATTCGTTGCGTTCGCCCGCGCCTGCTCATCAACAGACAAAACCGCCTCTAAAGAGTTCACATCGTGTCCAGCATGAGTTGTTTCAAGCTGTTTCACTACCGCTGCACAAACTTCCGCAATAGCGGTAAACCGCAAAGTACCCTTCAGAAAATGCTCGACCGCAACTTCGTTCGCTGCATTTAGCGCTGTAGTTGCCCACTGCCCCTGCCAACAAGCCTTAATCGCTAAAGCCAGACAGGGATAACGTTCGGCATCAGCACGAGCGAAGGTCAGGTTTTGTAAAGCCATAAAATCGAGCGGTTCGACGCCACTGGCAATACGTTCTGGAAAGCTTAAACAGTGCGCGATTGGCGTTCGCATATCAGGCTGCCCCATTTGCGCCAGTACCGAACCATCCGCATAGCTCACCATCGAATGAATCACGCTTTGCGGGTGTAGCACAACGTCCAATTGTGCTGCGGTACAATTAAATAACCAGCGGGCTTCGATATACTCCAAGCCTTTATTCATCATCGTTGCTGAATCAACCGAAATCTTTTGCCCCATATCCCAATTAGGATGGGCGCACGCCGCCGCAGGTGATTGTTCGGTAAGTTCAGCAAGCGGCAACTCACGAAATGGGCCGCCAGAGCCGGTGAGAATAATTTTATCAATGCCCGCAGCGGCAAGGTCGCAGCGACCTAACTGCTGAGCTTCGCGCGGTAAACATTGAAAAATAGCATTATGCTCGCTATCGACGGGTAAAATTTGCGCGCCACTCGCCAAGGCAGCGTCCATAAACAGTTGGCCAGACATGACCAATGCCTCTTTATTCGCCAACAGGACGCGTTTGCCCGCTTGCACCGCGGCCAGTGTCGGAGCTAACCCAGCGCCACCAACAATCGCCGCCATAACGGTGTCATTCGCTTCGTTACTTGCAGCCTCTTGCAACGCACCAAGACCACTCCGAACCTCAATCGTCGCTGTGGAGGGCTGACTACGCAGCACCTTCGCTAGTTCCGCGGCAGCCTCTTTACAAACCATGATCGCTTGCCGCGGGCGAAACTCGCTACACAGCGCCATCATCTGTTTGACGTTGGTATTCGCAGTAAGTACATCAATTTGAAAACGCTCAGGGTGTTCACGGACTACCGCAAGTGTATTTAACCCTATTGAACCCGTGGCACCGAGAATACAAAGACGATGCTGACTCATAACAACAACCACACATAAGCCAACGTAAAGACAGGAAGTGCCGCAGTTAAACTATCAATGCGATCCAACAAACCACCATGACCAGGCAGCAAAGCACCGCTGTCCTTGACTCCAGCACAACGTTTAAACATGCTTTCTGTTAAGTCGCCAAAGACCGACACGACAACCGTGAGTAAGCCAGTGAAATAAAAGCCACTGTATTGCTCAGCTGGCACTTGCACCCATTGCGCTAAAACCATCATCACCACGAAAGCCAAGGCAATGCCACCAAGTAAGCCTTCCATCGTTTTGCCAGGACTTACCGCAGGCATAAGCTTATTTCTTCCATAGCGCACGCCGGCAAAATAGGCACCGACATCTGCAGCCCAAACCAACAATAAGATAAACAACAAAACAAAACCGCCAAAGAGCGGTTCGGCACTATAATTCAATGAGCGCACAGCAAACAGCCCTGCGGCCGCTGGTACAAGTGTCAGATAGCCGAAAACACCGACAATCGAACGCGTCCGCGACCATAACCGTCGACTATTCGGATAATTGAGAACTAACAAGGTCGCGATGACCCACCAAACGGCGCCGGCGACAAGGATCCAGAAATACAGCGGATGTAATGCTTTATCCTGCCAGATTTCGGTAACAGGGAAAAACCACTGCAAAGCAATCAATAAACCACCGACCGACGCGGTATAAAGTGCACGGCTACCAGCGCGACGTAACCCCATAATCGGGGACCACTCCCATGCGGCGCCTAACATGACTACGGTGATAACTACGGCAAACCATTCCAGCGCCAAAGCGAACACACAGTAAAGCGCCAAGGGCAGTAAAATAAGTGCTGTTATTAGACGTTGTTTTAACACGTTACTCCCCAGAAGTTACGTCAGTGTCGAGGATGGCTTGTCGAACTTGCTCGCTGGTCAGGCCGAAACGTCTTTCTCGGCAACTGAAATCAGCAATAGCTTGTGCAAATGCCTGATCATCAAAGTCAGGCCAAAGTACATCCGCGAAATAAAATTCTGCATAAGCCAGTTGCCACAGCAAAAAGTTGCTGATGCGATGCTCACCACCAGTGCGAATGAGCAGATCAGGAACTGGCTGATCAGCTAAGGTCAACTGCTCTGCCAGTTTCTCCTCGCTGATTGCGTTAACGTTAAGCTTACCTTCTTGCACACTTTTCGCCAACTGCCTCGCTGCCTCGGTAATATCCCATCGGCCACCATAATTGGCAGCAATGTTAAGTGTTAATGAGGTATTTTGCGCGGTCAGTGCTTCGGCTTCTTTAATGCGGTGTTGTAGTTTTTCGGAAAAACCTTGAGTATCGCCAATAATCTTCAGTTTCACGTTGTGTTTATGGAGTTTTTTGACTTCACGCTTTAGTACGGTAAAGAACAATTCCATTAACACCGAAACTTCTTCTTCTGGGCGTTTCCAGTTTTCACTACTGAAAGCGAATAGCGTAAGTGATTGAATCCCCTTCTTCCGGGCAAAAGCCACAGCACGCCGCACCGACTCTGCGCCCGCTTTGTGACCAAAAGTACGATGTTTACCGCGTAACTGCGCCCAGCGTCCGTTGCCGTCCATAATAATGGCGACATGCTTGGGTAACCTTAATTGTTCAACCGAGATACTATCCATCAACGCTGCCGTAAAATGAAAAACGCCGTGCGAGTGTAACCGAACACGGCGCTTAGAACCAATGACATCAAGCGTGAACGCTTAAACTTCCATCAAGTCTTTTTCTTTCTCAGCCAGCGCTTCATCGATTTTAGCCACATAGGTATCGGTGAGCTTTTGAATTTCTTCGGCGGCGCGACGTTCTTCGTCTTCGGTGATTTCTTTTTCTTTTAACAGCTCTTTCAGGTCGCTATTTGCATCACGGCGAATATTCCGTACGGCAACACGCCCCTGCTCCGCTTCAGCACGAACGATCTTCACTAAGTCGCGGCGACGTTCTTCAGTTAACGGCGGTAATGGAATCCGAATTACGGTGCCTGCAGCGGCAGGATTCAAACCTAGATCAGAGGTCATGATCGCCTTTTCGACAGCTTGGCTTGCCGACTTATCAAACACCGTTAACGCTAAGGTGCGTGAGTCTTCGGTAGTGATATTAGCCAACTGTTTCAATGGCGTATCCACACCGTAGTAATTTACCATCACGCCATCAAGTAAACTCGGATGCGCACGACCGGTGCGAATTTTAGAAATTTGCGAGCGCAACGCTTCGACTGATTTTTCCATACGTTGCTTAGCATCTTGTTTGATTTCATTAATCACGGTGCTTTCCCTTATTGAATTCTTTAATTAAAGCTTCTCAAGCATTTCTTCGCTCGCAATTAAGGTACCCTCTTCGGTGCCCATAATTACCGAGCGTAAAGCGCCTGGCTTATTCATATTAAACACGCGAATCGGTAACTTATGGTCGCGTGCCAGCGTAAAGGCGGCTAGGTCCATCACTTTGAGTTGCTGTTGTAGGACGTCATTATAACTTATTTGCGAGTAGAGTTGTGCATTTGGATCTTGGTTTGGATCAGCTGAGTACACACCATCGACTTTGGTCCCTTTTAAGACAAGTTCCGCTTCAATCTCGATACCACGCAAACATGCTGCTGAGTCAGTTGTAAAAAATGGATTCCCAGTACCGGCACAAAAAATGACCACGCGACCAGATTTCAATAAACTAATCGCATCCGCCCAGTTGTAACTATCACAAACACCGTTAAGTTCAATCGCCGACATCAAGCGCGCGTTGACGAAAGCACGGTGCAGCGCATCGCGCATGGCAAGACCATTCATAACGGTCGCTAGCATGCCCATGTGGTCGCCCACCACACGATTCATTCCAGCTTTCGCTAAGCCTTCGCCACGGAACAAATTACCGCCGCCTATCACAAGGCCCACCTGAACCCCTAGTTCGACCAACTCCTTGATTTCATGTGCCATACGATCAAGCACTTTGGCATCAATACCAAAGGGCTCATCGCCCATTAATGCTTCGCCACTCAGTTTCAATAAAATACGCCGATAAGCTGGCTTGGTCATTGCGGTCATTGTGAGTGCTCCTTGTTTAGCGTGATGTGCAGCATGAATCGTAAAAATTAAGTGGTTTCACTTTACGCGAAAAAAAACCGCATCCCAACCGAGTGGGATGCGGTTTCTTAGTTCTGACTGTACGTCGTCGTTCGCGACATTGGCATTAAGCCTTTTTCGCAGCAGCCATTTGTGCTTGTACTTCAGCAGCGAAATCTTCAGATTTCTTCTCGATACCTTCACCAACTTCGAAACGTACGAAAGTCAGTACATCAGCACTCTTCTGCTTCAGCAAATCACCAACAGTGATTGAAGGGTCTTTCACAAATGCCTGACCAGTTAAGCTGATCTCGCCAGTGAATTTACGCATACGGCCTTCAACCATTTTTTCTGCGATTTCTTGTGGCTTGCCACTTTGCATTGCGATATCAAGCTGGATTTGACGCTCACG
Source organism: Pseudidiomarina sp. CB1 (assembly GCF_024752025.1). Classification (GTDB taxonomy): domain Bacteria; phylum Pseudomonadota; class Gammaproteobacteria; order Enterobacterales; family Alteromonadaceae; genus Pseudidiomarina. The sequence goes on from NZ_JANTPU010000001.1 coordinate 725,610, forward strand.
CTCAACAACTTCGGCGTCAACATCTTCTGGCTTAACGAATTGTGGCGCGCTTGCAGCAACGTGCATTGCCAAGTCTTTCGCCAACTCTTCGTCACCACCAGTAATCGCAACCAATACACCAATGCGGCCGCCATGAACGTAAGCTTCAACGAGGTCACCACCTTCAATGGTGATAACACGACGCACGTTCATGTTCTCGCCGATTTTGGCAACCAACGTTTCACGAACTTCTTCAACAGTACCGCCGTCGATTGCTGTAGCTTTCAGCTTTTCAACGTCAGTTTCTTTGTTAGCAAAAGCTGCGTCGATAACTTTGCCACCGAATGATAAGAAGTTCTCATCACGGGCAACGAAGTCAGTTTCACAGTTCAACTCAACCAAAGTACCTACGTTACCTTCAGTTTTCGTTAAAATTACGCCTTCGGCAGCTACACGACCAGCTTTCTTAGCTGCTTTCGCTTGACCGCTTTTACGCATGTTTTCGATTGCTGCTTCAATGTCACCATTGGTTTCTTGCAAAGCTTTTTTGCAATCCATCATGCCAGCGCCAGTGCGCTCGCGCAGTTCTTTTACCAGAGCTGCTGTAATAGCCATGTGTCAGTATCCTCTAATTGAGTAGCTTATTCAGTTTCGTCTGCTGCAACGAAGTCGTCTGCATTACCTTCGGCAGGTACTGCGCCACGAGCGTCGTTCACTGCTGCTGCAGCGGCATTCAAATACAACTGTACCGCACGGATAGCGTCATCGTTACCTGGGATAACGTAATCAACGCCGTCTGGGTTAGAGTTAGTATCAACCACTGAAATGACAGGGATGCCAAGGTTGTTCGCTTCTTTAATTGCGATGTGCTCGTGGTCAGCGTCGATAACAAACAATACGTCTGGCAAGCCAGCCATATCCTTGATACCGCCCAAGCTCTTCTCAAGCTTTTCCATTTCACGAGTGTTTACCAAAGCTTCTTTCTTGGTCAACTTCTCGAAAGTACCGTCTTGGCTCATTGTCTCAAGCTCTTTCAAGCGCTTGATTGACTGACGAACGGTCTTCCAGTTGGTCAACATACCACCCAACCAACGATGGTTTACATAAAACTGGTTACAGCTTACTGCAGCTTCTTTAACTGATTCTGCAGCGGCACGCTTGGTACCAACAAACAAGATTTTACCTTTGTTCGAAGCAACGTGCTGCAAGTAGTTCAACGCATCGTTGAACATTGGCACGGTTTTTTCCAAGTTGATGATGTGGATTTTATTACGAGCGCCGAAAATAAACGGTTTCATTTTCGGGTTCCAGAAGCGGGTTTGGTGGCCAAAGTGCACACCAGCTTTCAGCATATCACGCATTGATACGTTTGCCATGATTCTCTTTCCTTTTTAAGGGGTTATGCCTCCATACATCCCATAGTTCGACCCTTAGCTTGCAGCTTCGAGCACCCCGACCTATGTGTCGATGTATGTGTGTGGTTTAGTAAATTACTCGTTATGCAATCGAAATTGCGGGCGCTTTATACCACGAAAAGCCCCGCGCACGCAAGTTTTTACTAGTGTTTTTGACTTCCCCGCAGCGGCCCTAAATGCTATCCTTTGCGCCATTCAATGACGACGAACCTTGGGTTCCCAGAATTAAAACCAAAGTCAAGATAGGACGAGGCATGAGTATTAGCATTAAAACGCCTGATGAAATCGAAAAAATGCGCGCAGCAGGTAAACTTGCAGCTAGTGTGCTGGAAATGATTGAGCCACACATTAAGGCGGGCGTTACCACTGAAGAGCTCGACAAAATTTGTCACGATTACATCATTGCGCACAATGCTTATCCGGCGCCGCTTAATTATCATGGTTTTCCGAAGTCCGTATGTACTTCTTTGAATCATGTGGTTTGCCACGGCATTCCGAATGAGAAGCCACTGAAGGACGGCGACATTCTCAACCTTGATGTCACCGTGAAGCTTGACGGTTACCACGGCGATACATCTAAGATGTTCGTGGTTGGCAAACCCAGCATTCTTGCTGAACGACTCATTCGCGTTACGCAGGAGTCACTTTACAAAGCTATCAAGATGGTGCGGCCTGGCCTGCGTACCGGCGATTTTGCAGCCGTCATTCAACAGCACGCCGAGCAACACGGTTACTCCATTGTTCGCGAGTACTGCGGTCACGGTATTGGTGCTGTTTTTCATGAAGAACCGCAAATACTCCATTACGGCACAGCCGGAACCGGCGATGTGCTTGAAGCAGGAATGTGTTTCACCATTGAACCTATGGTCAACGCCGGTAAACGCCACACGAAATTGCTGCGTGACGGTTGGACCGTGCTGACCAAAGATCGGAGCCTGAGTGCACAGTGGGAACATACTTTACTGGTCACTGAAACCGGGGTTGAAGTTTTAACCTTACGCAGTGACGAAGACCTTCCGCGTGTCATCGAGCACGCTGCAGCCTCTTAATGCTAATGAAGCGTTCAGTCGCTGACATTGCGTGGCCTGATCCCATTACGGTGACGGCCGGGCGTGATTGTTTAACACGCTACCAAGATTGGTCGGCTGAAGCCTTTGTTACAGCCGATATCGAGAGTTTATTAACGGACCGCGCCGCCTTTATTGATGAACTGCTGCAACACTTGTGGCAACAACTCGCCTTACCTGAGCAGGGACTCGCACTTATCGCCGTCGGCGGTTACGGTCGTGGCACTTTACACCCCCATTCTGATATTGATTTGCTGTTTCTTTTCCAAGGTGATTTAACGCCTACTACCGAAGAGCGCATTCGTCATTACATTCAGCTGCTTTGGGATTTGCGCTTGGACGTTGGCCACAGTGTCCGCACCATTGAAGATTGCGCCCGCGAAGCCAAAGCTGATGCCAGTGTCGCGACGAGCTTGCTCGAGCAACGGTTTATTGTTGGCGATGCCGACCAAGAACATGCGTTGCGGCAGTTTTTGCACACAGAATTTCCATGGAGCAGTGATCAGTTCTACCACGCCAAACTCGACGAGCAAAACCAACGTCACCTGCACTACCACGGCACGGCTTATAACCTTGAGCCGAACATCAAAAGCAGCCCCGGCGGCTTACGTGATATTCAAACCATTGGCTGGATTGCCAAGCGCCACTTCCACACCCAGAGTGATGAAAGTTTGGTCCAATACAACTTTATCAGTGCCGCAGAACTACTCGAATTGCGCGAATCGCAAGAGTTTTTGTGGCGGATCCGCTTTGCGCTGCATCTCGAAGCCGATAAAAAAGAAGATCGCTTACTCTTTGATTACCAACCCGCGGTTGCCGCTCGGTTAGGCTATAACGAATCTGGCAAAGCCGCTGTTGAAGCCATGATGAAGGACTTCTTTAATGCGATGGTCGGCGTCAGCGAGCTGAATGACATGTTATTGCAGTTTTTTGCGCAAACGATACTCAGCGACGCAAAAGATTTGCAACGCTACGCAATCGATGACCAGTTTAAGGTGCTTGGCGAGAGTATCGCTGCACAACACGATGAAGTGTTCCAAGATCCGCGCGCCCTACTCGATTTTTTCTTAGCGATCGCCGAGCATTCCGAGATTCGTTATGTGCGCGCGCACACTATTCGCTTGTTACGCAACGCAAGACGCGAGCTTACGCACCCGTTAAGCGATATCCCCGAATGTCGCGAGCGTTTCATGCAGCTGTTGCGCCATCCACGTGGTTGTGGCTTGGCCTTCAAACTTATGCACAAACACAAAATTTTGGCCCATTACTTACCACAATGGGCGCAAATCGTCGGACAGATGCAATTTGACTTGTTTCATGCCTACACCGTCGACGAACACACCTATCGTTTAGTGCGCAATTTGTATCGCTATAACAGCCCAGAAGCAGAAGAAGAATTTCCGCTTTGTGCCAAAATCATCGCTTCAATGGCTAAACCAGAGCTCCTCTATCTAGCGGGGATCTTTCATGACATCGCCAAGGGCCGCGGTGGTGATCATTCCGAGCTCGGCGAACATGACGCACGAAATTTTGGCTTACAACACGGACTTGATGAAGCAGATACCGATTTAGTTGCGTGGCTAGTACGGCAGCATTTATATATGTCGGTCACTGCGCAAAAACGCGACATCCACGACCCCGAAGTCATTGAAGAATTTGCCAACAAAATCGACAATCAACAGCGACTCGACTACCTTTACTGCCTTACCGTTGCCGATATCCGCGCCACCAACAGCAGTCTGTGGAATAACTGGAAAGCGACGTTGCTGGAAAACTTGTATTTAGCGACCCAGCGCTATCTTGAACAACAACAGCCTTCACCACAGCGAGAAATGCGGCAACGCATCCACCAGCATCAACAACATGCCATGGCGCTTTTATTGAGCGCCGGTTTTGAGGTGCAAGAAATACAGGAACTCTGGTCGCGCTTCACTGCAGATTACTTTTTACGCCATCAACCTGAACAAATAGCTTGGCACTCACAATATATCTTGAATGTGAGTGACGATGACCTATTACCTCTTATTTTGGTTGGCGATGAGAACCGCCAAGGCACGACCGAGCTCTTTATTTATCACCTTGAACATGAACATTTGTTTGCCGAAGTTGCGGCGGTACTGGATCACCAAAATTTAAGCATTCATGATGCCCAGATCCTTGCTACCCGTGACGGGTTTGTTATGGATACCTTCGTCGTCTTACAGGAAGACGGCGAACCATTGACCGATGCACGCCGCATCGAAGCCTTGAAGCAAGAGCTACATGATGTGCTGCGCGGCCGGTCCACAGCGCCGAATACGCAACGGCGATTACCACGGCGCTTACGGAGTTTTCAGGTGAAGACCAAAGTGGAGTTCGTGCCTTCACGTAATGCGCGACGTACCGCATTTGAGTTGACCGCTCTTGATCGCCCTGGACTCGTTGCCCAAGTCGCCCGCGTATTACAGGAGCTTGACCTGAATATTCTAACCGCGAAAATATCCACCGTTGGCGAACAAGCCGAAGACTTATTTATTGTTGCGACGGAAGCAAATACCGCATTAGACGAGCAACAACGCATACAATTGCGTAAACAGATTATTGCCACACTAGATCATAATTAAGGAATCCCCATGAATAACTTAAAGGGCCGTATTGAAAGCGCCTTTGATAACCGTAATGAGCTTTCTCCGAAGCAGGTACCTGCGCAATTGCGCAAGGATCTCGAGCAGGTCATCGAAGCCATCGACCAAGGCGAGCTGCGTGTGGCGGAACCTAAAGATGGTCAATGGGTGGTCAATGAATGGCTGAAGAAAGCAGTGCTCTTGTCATTCCGAATCAATGATAACCATCTAATGAATGGCGGTGAAACCCGCTTTTTCGACAAAGTTGACAGTAAATTCATTGGCTACGATGACGCCCGTTTCCGCGCCGAAGGAATGCGTGTGGTGCCGCCAGCGATGGTACGTAAAGGCGCCTTTATCGGCCGTAATGTTGTCTTGATGCCGTCCTACGTGAATATTGGCGCATTTGTTGACGAAGGTACCATGGTCGATACGTGGGCAACCGTTGGCTCTTGCGCACAAATTGGCAAAAACGTCCATTTGTCTGGCGGTGTGGGTATAGGTGGCGTGTTAGAACCATTGCAAGCCAACCCCACCATCATTGAAGACAACTGTTTCATTGGTGCCCGTTCGGAAATCGTCGAAGGCGTTATCGTCGAACGAGGCGCGGTGATCTCAATGGGCGTTTACATTGGTCAAAGTACTCGTATTTATGACCGAGAAACCGGTGAAATCCATTACGGCCGCGTCCCCGCTGGTGCTGTTGTGGTACCTGGAACACTACCAAGTGCAGACGGCAGTTACAGCCTCTATGCGGCAATCATCGTGAAGAAAGTTGACGAAAAAACACGCGCGAAAGTAGGTATCAACGAATTGCTACGCGCCGCCGAGTAAACGTTGATCAAGTGCATCTACAGCATTAAACGCACATAAAAAATCTTGAGGAACAGGCAATTGTAACGCAACTGTCTGTTTTGTGTGAGGGTGCTGAAAAGTAAGTCCGGTCGCGGCAAGCAGTAGTCGATGACAGCCAAAATGCTCACGAAAGAACTTATTGTGGCGACCGTCACCATGATGCGTGTCGCCCACAATCGGATGGCGCAAATGCGCCATGTGGCGGCGTAGTTGATGTTTACGTCCAGTTTGGGGCTGTAATTCCATCAGTGAGTAACGACTTGTTTGATGTTTTTTGCTGACGGCGTAGGGCAACTCGACTTGGCGCAAACAACGATAAGCCGTTATCGCAGGCTGCGCCGCTTTATCTTGATCTGCATATTTATCAGCAATTTTATCCAGCTCCTCACGCAACGGGTAATCCAAAACACCGTCAGCAAGATAGCCGCGAACCACGGCATGGTAACGCTTTTCAACCCGCCGTTCAGTAAACTCAGCCGTTAATGCTCGAGCCGTGTCCGCAGCTTTGGCAAACAGCAGCAGACCAGAAGTAGGACGATCTAAGCGGTGAGCGGGAAAAACATGTTGACCGATTTGATCGCGTAGCTTTTGCAACGCGAATTCACGCGCATCCTTGGCCAACCAACTACGATGGACTAAAAGACCACTCGGCTTGTCGATGACAATTAAATGCTCGTCTTCAAAAACAACATTTAAATCAGACATCTTCGGCGAGTGGATCGGCACCGCTGAGTACGACATCAAATTCACGTAGAATCGTGATCAAACCTTCATGGTTTTCCAATTCATGACGATACACATGAGCTGCCATGGGACTTACTGCAATATTCTGCGGCAACGGATGTTCACCATCGATCATATCCCACATGCGCGGCAGCATGATAAACTGCAACCATTGATGAAAATCGAGTTTATCAACCGCAAACGGCTCGCTGCTTTGCAGCTCATGCGGCGCGGGACAATCGTTTTGCCATAACCCTAAGCAATTTAACTCTGCTTCAAGGCGCTCGAGTAAACGTGCTGCACGTTGTCGTTGGTCCATCACTACCTCCACGACCATTTAATCGTTATAATGGCGCACATCTTTCAGCAAAATGTCCTGTGATGCAAGTCTAATGAGCATTTCTACCCTCTCGCAATTATTACGTGAAAGTCAAAGTGACTACCTTTGTTATGACCTTGGCCGCCGTGTACAAGCGATTCATACCACTGAATTCAATGCTATAGAGCGCCAACAAGCGCCCTATCCTTACCCAGTTCAAGGACACGCGTGTTTTGCGTTAATTTTCTGGCCGCAGCTGAGCAACCAAGAGCAAGAGCCATTTTTATGGTTTCTGAAATTTCCGCTTGATGAGCGCGGACTGCTCGAACAGGCAGCAGTGCAAGAATACCTTACCTCGGTGATCACTTTGCTTGGTCAGCAAGTCACCCACGCCTTAACCGAGGAACAAGAGCAACAACTCCAGCAAAGTCCTTATTTGTTTACTCCAGCCGAAGAGAAACGTGCAGCGCTTCACGCGCAACTTAGTTTACGTTGGCAGCGGCAGCCTTCGGTTCATTTTGAGCTGGCGCAGACCGCGCTGGCGCAACCTGAACATTGGCAGCAAGTTGGGGTGCAAGGGCTACATGATGTCGCGGCACGTTTAGCGGAATTGCCGACCACCCAAACCGCGCTTCTTGAGCACTTTGACAATTACCCGGCGCCCTTGCGGCAAGCCACCGCCATCGCGCTCGAACATCAACAGTTGCCTACTTCGTTGACGACTGCTTTAGCAGCAAAAGTCGCTAACCTGACCGCCGGAGATGTTCGCGCTGATCTACTGCGAAGCCTAGCTGGTAGCGCTACTACCGAAGCGGTTCAACAGGCTGTTCAGCAAGTTCTTGCCAACGCCAGTGTTGACGAATGTGTCATCTGTTGCGCCCGTTTGTGGCAAGCTTTTGACCCGTTGTACACTCCTCATCTAAAGCTAGAACTATTGCTCATGGCACTTGCCCAGCATGATGACAAGATTTTTGCGGCATTAGTCACTGACCTCTTGCGCCTGCCAATGTTGCGGCCTCACCTGCTTGTGACCTTGCAACGCGATGACTTAGCGCAGCCGATTCGTCAGGCATGGCAAGGTTTTATTCATGGAGCTACACATGCTAAGTGATGCGATCGTACTGATCGCAGTTGGCTTTATTGCTTTGTTGTTTTGGCAAGGACGTCGCCAAGCGGAGCTTGCCCGTGGTCATGCTCAGCGCTATTGCCAACAACACCAACTGCAGTTTCTCGATATCGCTTGGCAAGGGGGGAAATTCACCCGTGCAGGCCGTCATTGGGGGTGGTTGAGTCGCTACCAATTTGCCTTTAGCAGCGACCGTGAACATCGGTATGAAGGGGAAATCACCATGCTGAATTTGCGCCTACAAAAAGTCGATACCCCAGTCTATCGCTTACCAGACGATTGAGACTTACCGCCGCCGAATAAGCGCGCCCAGAATTCGGCGTACATTACCCAGTCTCCCAACAGGGAATACCAAGGGTGTTTAAATGTGGCGGGTTTATTATGCTCAAAAAAGAAATGGCCGATCCAAGCAAAGCCATAACCTGCGACTGGGATCCACAGCAACCAAAGCCACTGCTGAAAAACGATCGCCGCGGCAATAATCAAAAACACCAAGGTACTACCAATATAGTGCGTGGCGCGACAACGCGGGTCACTGTGTTCAGCTAGGTAATACGGGTAAAATTCGCGAAACGAATGAAATGTTTTAGCCATGCGCCACCTCAGTTGTTGTTGCGGGAGCAAAAAAAAGCTCACCACTTACGGCACCAATCTGTAATGTATTCACTCGCTTAAAACCATGGGTTGCAAACAGGTTTTCATGGTGTGGCTGCGTAATGAGTACAGCGATACCTTGTGATTGCGGGGCATCTTCGGGTGCCTGTTGCGCCGCGCGCACCAACATATCACCCCAGCCTTGCTGCTGATAACGCGGATTGACCGCAATAAACGCCAACATATGGTAATTCTCTAAACCCAGTTCTTGAGCGATCGCAGCTTGGATAATTTCTTCTTTTTCCACCAATTGCTTGGTACTTACGTAACCCGCGGTAAGCAGCATCTTCAAACGCCAATGCCAGTAGCGGCCTGGCCCAAAGCTTTTCCCGGGCTCGGTGAGACAAACCACACCAAGCAGACTGTCGCCATCAAACAATCCGATCATCGGCTGATCGGCCTCCCAAAACGCATGTAACTCTTCCCGAATGGCAGCCCGAAGGCGTTTTTCATAATCTACTTTTTCGGCCTGAAACAACGACATAAGCAGCTCGTCGTCATGATATGCGAGATACAGCAATGAAGCTGCGTATTTTAGGTCTTCCGCCACTAAATAGCGCAGTTCACCTTGGAGTTCGATAGCGGTAGCTGTTGTTGTCATTTTATGCTCCCTTACCCAAGTTGTGCTCAACTTATGTTGGCAATCTAGTGCTTACAAATTAGCCCATCGCCGTTGGGTTTTCTACCACTCTCGGAGTAGATTCACTTAAAAAGTCTGCTAAGCTCTCGGCTAAAGTTTCATGATGCGGCTTACCGACGAACTCCAAGCCCACGGCACCCGTTGCATTATCTAACGTAATGAGCAAGTCTTCAGACTCTTCCGCTAAGCCCAAGAACAGTGTAATCGGTTGTTTCAAACGCCGCTTCATCAGAACATGCCCCGCTTGGTTCGCCAACATACGCTCGGCATCTTCGGCGCAGTGCATGTGCAAAAGCCATAGCGGATGTTGCTGCCACAACACGGCTAAATCGGCACTATACCAACGCGAAAAATAGGCTTTAAAGTCCTCATGGAAGGGTTCTTCAAGCGCATTCATGAGATCAGTAAAGTCGAGCGCTTCAGCTTGCCTTACGGGCTGCCAACGCACCGTGTCATCATTGCGTACAGCGCCTAGATAGATAGGTGCTTGCCATTCGTCGTTGGCTTCGGTGACCAAGGCGACATCGGCGTCTTGGTAAGCTTGTTGATAACGTTGAATAAGATCGTCTAATGCTACAGTGATCGTCATGAATAGCTCTCGCGTAAAGAGTCAGCACACAAACTAGCATCTAGGTTGTGCTGGCGGTACAATGTCCGACTGGCTGAACGACAAGCCGGATACGAAACTCGCAGTTTAACAAGGTATACGATTGCAATGAAGCACAGTTCTGCTGAACACCCCCTCGCCCACCTTAACTTGGGCCAAGCCACCGCTTATCCTGAACGTTATGATGCAAGCTTGCTGCAGGCAGTGCCACGGCAACTGAATCGTACTCCGATAGGTATTTTGGCAGGTGCAGCTTTACCTTTTAAAGGTACCGATTATTGGACGGGTTACGAACTGTCGTGGTTACAGCAAAACGGTTTACCACAGGTTGCGATTGGCTATTTTGAAGTCCCTGCAGATAGCCCCAATTTAATTGAATCGAAATCATTCAAGCTGTATTTAAACAGCTTCAATGCCAGTCGTTGGGAAACCTGGGACGACGTTCAACAAACTTTAAGTCGTGACTTAACTGAGTGTGCTGGTGCTCCGGTAACGGTGCACTTGCACCCCTTACATGCGAAACAGCATCAGATTGGCCATTGGCATGCCACCTCGATCGACGACACCGACGTCAGTATTGATTGTTACGATTACAATCCTGAGTTATTACAACCAGCAAGTCATGAACATGTCACGGAAACGCTCTACACTGACTTATTGAAATCGAACTGTTTGATCACCAACCAACCTGATTGGGGATCGCTTTTTATTCATTATCGCGGGCAAGCCATCGACCACGCCAGTTTGCTGCGCTATATTGTTTCGTTTCGCAACCATAACGAGTTCCATGAACAATGCGTCGAACGTATATTCATGGATCTTAGCCAACGCTTAGCTATTGAACAACTGAGCGTCTATGCGCGTTACACGCGCCGAGGTGGACTGGACATTAATCCATTCCGCTCGAACTTTGAGGCGGCTCCGAACATGAACAGATTGAGTCGTCAGTAAGCAAGAGAAGATAAAGAAGGAACGACAACAGAATGAGAATTACTATTTCTCCACGGGGCAGCATGAGCCTGCTCTCACAATTGGAAATTGACCGTTTACAACAATCTAGTGACGAACAACTCTATCGACTTTTTCGCAATTGTTGCTTAGCTGTGCTGAATGCCGGAAGCAACACCGACAGTAGTGAAGAAATTTTTAATAAATACGAAGACTTTGACGTTAATGTCATTAAGTGTGAACGTGGTGTCCAGCTTGAGCTGGTCAACCCTCCGGAAGAAGCCTTTGTTGATGGCAAGCTGATCGCAGGTATGCAAGAGTTAGTCGAAGCAGTCTTGCGTGACATACTCTTTACCGGTGAACGGTACAATGCGCAAACCTTAGATAGTGCAGATACTCACACACTTACCCATGTGGTCTTCGATATTTTGCGTAATGCGCAAGTGGTTCAACCTAACTTAGAACCTAATATGATTGTCTGTTGGGGTGGTCACTCGATCAATGAAATTGAGTACAAATACACCAAAGAAGTTGGCTATCACTTAGGTCTACGTGCGCTTAATATCTGCACAGGCTGTGGCCCTGGTGCTATGAAAGGTCCAATGAAAGGTGCCACCATCGGTCATGCCAAACAGCGTATCGCCGACGGTCGCTACTTAGGTTTTACTGAACCGGGGATCATTGCCGCCGAACCGCCGAATCCTATCGTCAACGAGCTGGTGATCATGCCAGATATCGAAAAGCGCTTAGAAGCGTTTGTACGCTGTGCCCATGGTATCGTGATCTTCCCTGGTGGTGCTGGTACTGCAGAAGAATTGCTTTATATTCTCGGCATTTTAATGCACCCAGCCAACGACAAACAGGTCTTCCCTCTGGTATTGACGGGGCCAGCGAGTAGCAAAGGTTACTTTGAAGCGATTGACGACTTTGTCGTCGCCACTTTGGGCGAAGAAGCACGCAAGCTCTACACCATCATTATTGATGATCCGGTAGCGGTGGCGCGTCACATGAGCACCGCTACCCACGACGTGAAAGAGTATCGTCGCGAAACCGGTGATTCATACTGCTTTAACTGGACCCTACACATTGATGAGCCCTTCCAACGGCCATTTGCACCCACCCACGAAAACGTGGCAAATTTGAACTTACACCGTGAACAAGAGCCTCAGCTGCTTGCCGCTGACTTGCGTCGTGCCTTCTCGGCTATCGTTGCAGGTAACGTCAAAGATGAAGGTATTCGAGCCATTCGTGCTAATGGCGTGTTTGAAATTCACGGCGAAAAAGAGATGATGCGGAAGCTCGACGTGTTGTTGCAGGCATTCGTCGAACAAGGGCGGATGAAACTACCTGGTTCGGTCTATCATCCTTGTTATCGAGTTATTACGGATTAAGCATCAGCGAGGCGCAGTTATGTCAAAAATGATGAAAATCATTTTAATCGGGTTTGTTATCTACCTTGGGATAACTGCGCTTATTCTCGCTGTCTATCAAGCCGACCCCGACAATATGAGTTGGCAAGAGCGCGAAACTTTTAACCTGAAGCAAATTGGTCGTCTTGACTTAGGTATCCCTAAAGAAGAGGTGATTCGCTTGCTAGGTTCGCCAGATATTAGTGAAGCCAAGGCCACTAATGGTGGCGAGGAATTGCTCATTCTGTTCTATCGCACACACCACGTGAAGTCCGATGGCATCACCACCCGCGACGAATGCACACCGTTACTGTTTAAAAACGGTTCACTCATCGCTTGGGGCGCCGATGCTTACGAAGATTATCAAGAGTTCTAAACGAAACAGCTATAACCAACGAATGTGGACAGTGATCTCTTCACGATCGTGATAGAGCTGTTTCGCCTGTAATTCAAACTTACCGCGGCCGTGTTCTTGTAAGGTTTCTTTGATGTGCTGGAGGTACTCAGCGACCGCCGCGTACCGACGCTTCATTGGCAACTTCAGGTTGAAAATAGCTTCCTTACAGTCCCCTTCAAGTAACCAGTCTGTCATCAACTCACCAACGCGCGCAGGTTTTTCAACCATATCGCAGACCAACCAGGTGACATTCTTCTTTTTCGGCCGAAATTTAAAACCATCTTCTTGAATGTGTTTTACCTGACCTGTATCCATCAGCGTTGCCGCCATTGGACCGTTATCGACCGCTTGCACCATCATTCCGCGACGCACGAGTTGATAGGTCCAGCCACCTGGCGCGGCGCCAAGGTCAACCGCATTCATACCTGAGGAGACTCGCTCTTCACGCTCGTGAGCCGGAACAAAAACTTGAAATGCCTCGTCGAGCTTCAACGTTGAGCGACTTGGCGCATCACCAGGCATGCGCAAGCGCGGAATGCCCATGAGCCAAGGTGATTGGTTAAAACTATAAGAAAAACCAAGCACAACTTCACTATTACTGATAAAAAACGCATGCAACGTCGGTCGCCGATCACTCTCCTTGGCAGTCATCCACCCCGCTCGGCGTAAGCCTTGACGCAATGGCACGGTAAACTTCCGACAAAATTTGGAAAGTTCTTTGCCAACGTTGGTGTCAGGCGTTTCAACGCGCAGGGAGCCCGCAGGTTTCACGCCCGCAAAGTTTTCTTGCACCGTTTCATCAAGCAAGGCGAGCTGTAACGCGGATACACGGTCTTGACTAGGTAGGTCTTTCACTTCGGCAAGAATGGCAATGAATTGACGGGTAAAAATCAGCTCGTTGAGTACTAATTTTTTCGCCAAATGCTCGGCTTCTTCCGCAGCACAGCGATAGATCACATAGCCCTGTTGCGCTTGGGTCTGACAATAGCCATAACTGCCAAGTAAACCAGTTTTCTCTTGGAGTTCCGCCGCACAATCGCTCTCAAAGCCAGGACGGCAATAGGCAATAATTCCACTCATTAAATTGTTCGTCCTTTGTTTAAGGTTCAGGCGTGTTGTGCAATAAAGTCACAAACGCGGTCAATCGCTGTTTGCCAAACTTCACGGCGCTCAACGCCGCTGCGCTTGGTGGGTTCGAAGCTGTGATCGCCATGGGCGAGCCACTGCACCGCAACATTCGCTGGTAAGCTGTATTCTGCCACTTCCGCTGGCTTGCCAAAACCATCGCGCTCGCCTTGTAAAATAAGGTTCTGAGTGCAGTGGTTCTGTAAATCGTCAAGACGTAACTTGTCGGGCTTTCCCAACGGATGGAACGGGTAACCTAGGCCAATGGCCCCCTTTGCCTCGACGCTATCTGCAATCCGAAAGGCAACGCGTGCCCCCATCGACTTGCCCATAACATACAGAGGCTTATCATCTTCAAATTGCGCAGCTACGGTCTGCATGCAGTGTTCAAGCTGAGGCATCGGATTCGGTGGGCGTCGTACGCCCGAATCCATAAACTTCTGCCAATAAGGGAAGTTGAAACGCACAATGTCAATATCGTGCAACGCCAAACCCAAGGCAAAATACTGCATGAAATCGCTTTGTAAGCCAGCGCCGGCGCCATGAGCAAACAACACTCGTATCTTGCCATCAGGATTATCACGATGTATAGCTACGCGTTGTGCATCACTCATAGGCATCCTCTTCCTCTTCAACCACTTTCAACAGCCAGTTGCGAAAGGTGGCGATTTTACCTATTTCTGACTGAGAGTCACGACAAACCAGATAAAAAGATTTCTCGCGCGGCAACACTTCGGGGAACAGTTGAATGAGATGCCCAGCATCAATTTCAGGCTTCACCAAAACATTATTCGCCAAAGCAATGCCTTGCCCATGCACAGCGGCTTTAAGTGCTAAGTTCGAATGGCTAAACACGGGACCATTGTCGCCTTTGTTTTTATCAATCCCCACCAGCTTGAACCAATCTTTCCATGCATTGCGCGTTTCGTCATGCAACAAGGTGTGATCGAGTAAATCCTTCGGTTCGCGCAATGGTTTGGTGCCGTTCAGCAGCAAGGGTGAGCACACTGGTAATAAATACTCGTTATGTAACTTGTAGGCTTTTAGCCCGGGCCACTTACCCGCACCATAGTAAATCGCAACATCAACATCGTCCGTTAATGAACCATCTACTTCATCCACCGCGCGGATACGTACGTCAATTTCTGGATAGGCTTCGCGGAAGCGACTTAGCCGTGGCACAAACCACAGGATAGCAAAACTCGGGGGCAGACTGATCGTCAGCGAGCCCCGCTCCGAGGCGCTTTTCAAGCGTTCGGTCGCTTGTACTAAATGATCAAAGATTTCTTTTAGTTCAAGAAAATAGGTCTGCCCTTCGGGGGTCAAGAGCAGTGAGCGGTTACGGCGGATAAAGAGCTTTACCCCCAAGAACTCCTCGAGCCCTTTCACTTGATGACTAACCGCAGCTTGCGTAACAAAAAGTTCGTCTGCAGCGCGGGTAAAACTCAGGTGCCGCGCTGCAGCTTCAAAAGCTTTTAGTGCATTTAATGGGGGTAATTTTCTCATTATCTTCCGGTTAGAGTCGGACGCCTCCGTCTATTTCTATCACACGACCACTGAAAAAGTCATTTTCAATGATGTAACGTGCACTATGCGCAATCTCGTCCGGCTGGCCCCAACGGCGCAGTGGCACCATGCTTAGCGCACGTTCGATAGCTTCAGGCTTCATCGCTGCAGTCATTGGCGTTTCGATAAAGCCCGGCGCAATCGCGCCACAACGGATACCGAAACGGCCCAACTCACGCGCCCAAGTCACAGTCATAGCGACCACGCCAGCTTTGGTCGCGGCATAGTTCGTTTGGCCAATATTACCGGCCCGAGCGACACTGGAAATATTAATGATGACGCCACCATTACCTGCTTTTGCCATATGCGCCGACGCTTCGCGCCCGCACAAAAAGCTCCCGGTGAGGTTAACGTCGAGCACTGATTGGAATTGCTGCAATGGCATCTTGTGCGTGATCTCGCCGTCTTTGCATTTAATTAGCATGCCGTCGCGCAAGATACCTGCGTTGTTGATGAGTACATTAATGGCACCGAAGTCGGCAACGATGCTATCAAAAACAGCTTCTACGGCCTCTTCATCAGTGACATTGGCCACATAGCCTTTGACTTGCTTAGCGCCCTTGTCTTGGCAAATCTGCTCGGCTTCACTCAAGGTTTCTTGATTCATGTCGATCAGTGCTAACGCTGCACCTGCAGCGGCAAAATGCTCAGCCATAGCGCGGCCTAGCCCTTGAGCGCCACCGGTAATCACAATCGTGCTTTTTGCTAATTCCATCGAATACTCCTACTTCTTCATTTGTGGCGTAACATACTTGAAAATGCTCGAAAAGTCTTCTCGACCATGACCAAGTTGCGCCCAACTACGATAAAGGTTCAGCGTCAGTGAGCCCATAGGCGTACTCGCACCACAACGCAGGGCGGCTTGTTGCGCTAAGCCTAAATCCTTCGCCATCAGGTCAACCAAAAAGCCACCTTGATAATCATTGCTTGATGGCACGCCGTCCATCACTCCAGGGCACGGGTTGTATACTTCAAGGGTCCAATTGCGACCTGAGCTTTGTAACATGATTTCTGACAATACTTTCGGATCAAGACCATGCGCAATACCGAGTTGCAATGCTTCAGAAGTTCCCGCCATTAATACCGACAACAGCATGTTGTTGCAGATCTTAGCGACTTGTCCGGCACCGGCATCGCCCGCACGAAAGACATTCTTGCCCATGCCGTTGAGGACATTGCGCGCTTCGTCCACGGCACTCTCGTCGCCGCCGCAAATAAAGGTCAAGGTACCTGCTTTCGCACCACCGACACCGCCTGAGACTGGCGCATCAATAAAACGAATACCATGGGCCGCAAGCTCAGTACTTAATTTACGAGCTGTTTCAGCACTGATGGTGCTGCAATCAATCACTAACGTCCCTTGACTCAACTTATGCTGCAGGCCCTGCTCGCCCAAATACACGGCTTCGACATGATGGTCAGCAGGCAGCATCGAGATCACGAAATCCGCACCCTCGGCCACGTCTACTAACTGCTGAGCTACGCCGCAACCTGCTTCGCGCGCTTGCGCTAAAGCTGCGTCTGATAAATCGAAAACCGTTACCTGATGACCGGCTTTAACAAGGTTGGCAGCCATCGGGCCGCCCATGTTGCCAAGTCCAATAAATCCAACTTTTGCCATTGTTCTTCCCCTTTTCTCTGCTCGAGTTAGCGACCTAGGTCCGCCAAAGGATGTTCTTCTTGCGCCCACGGCGAAGTGAAAAATGCATCAACCTCTTCAGCATCGACTACACCGACGTTGGCATGTTGCCACTTGGGTTGTTTATCTTTATCAATCAATAGCGCGCGAATACCCTCGGCAAAATCACCACGCGTGGCACACTTCACCGACAGTGTCAGTTCTAAGCGGAAACAATCTGCTAACTGTAGATCTTTACCAAGGTGCAGTTGGTTCCAGACGATGTGGGCCGTCATCGGACAACCTTGCGCTAAGGTTTTCGCTGCCCGGCTGAGCCACTTATCGTCGCTCTCAACCGCAGTGATAGCGGCAACCACTGATTCAATGTCAGCACCACCCGTCAACTCTTTGATCAAAGCGTGGTGCTGCTCTACTTGCCCTGCTGGGCGCAGTTTACTGTCATGTTCACCCACTTGACTCAAGACGTCGGTGACTTTTTGCTGGTTCAAGCTCTGCGTTTCACCCCACTGCACCGCTGCCAACGCTTCTAATACCTGCTCTTTATGTTCGCGAGCAACAAAATGATCGGCCAACTTCAAAAACAAAGCATCCGTGGCGTTCATATGTGCGCCGGTCAGACCTAAGAACAAACCACAGCCTTCTGGCATGCTATTCAAAAAGTGCGTAGCTCCGACATCAGGGTACAAGCCGATGGTAATTTCCGGCATGGCCAACAATGAGGTTTCGGTCACCACACGATGACTGGCACCATTCATGAGGCCCATGCCACCACCCATGACAATGCCATCGCCCCAAACAATAAACGGCTTTGGAAAGCTATGAATGGTGTAATCGAGGCGATACTCTTGGCCAAAAAAATCAGCCACTTCATCGACTAACTCACCGGGTTGCTCTTTCATCGCTTTGTACATGGCAACAATGTCGCCACCCGCACAAAAGGCCTTTTCGCCGGCACCTTCAAGCCAAACACAAGCAATGTCATCGTCGCCAGCCCAAGCATCCAACTGCGGTTGCAGCAGTTGGATCATGTCGAGACTAAGGGCGTTCAGTGACTTCTCTGAATTTAAGCGGGCAATACCAATACGTTTGCCGCTCTCGGTTGCGCGTTCTTCAAATTGCACTACGCTCATGCAAACTCCCTAGCTACTGAAGCAATGCTTACAGAATGGCACGGTCGATGTCAGCCAACAGGCGACGACCAATGATAACCCGCATGATTTCGTTGGTACCTTCCAAAATCTGGTGTACGCGGACGTCACGCACATGGCGCTCAAGTGGGTATTCTTTGATGTAACCGTAACCACCATGGATCTGCAGTGCTTCGTTACACACTTGGAAGCCCACATCAGTGGCAAAACGCTTCGCCATCGCACAGTAGGTGGTCTTGTCAGCGTCGTTGTTATCGACTTTAAAGGCCGCTAAGCGCACCATTTGACGAGCTGCCACGAGTTCAGTGGCCATATCTGCAAGCTTAAACTGTAAGGCTTGGAACTGGCCGATTTCCTTGCCGAACTGCGTACGTTCCAACATGTAGTTGCGCGCAGTTTCGAGTGCTGCTTGCGCCGTACCTACCGAACATACAGCGATGTTAATCCGGCCGCCATCAAGGCCCATCATGGCAAATTTAAAGCCTTCACCTTCGGCGCCAAGTAAATTCGCCGCTGGAATGCGTACGTCTTCAAAGGTCACCAAGCGCGTTGGTTGCGCATTCCAGCCCATCTTATCTTCTTTTTTGCCGTAGCTAATACCCGCTGCGTCGGCAGGTACCACAAAGGCGGAAATACCTTTAGGACCAGCTTCGCCGGTACGTGCCATAACCACTAATACGTCAGTACTACCGGCACCTGAGATAAACATTTTCGAGCCGTTGATAACGTACTCATCGCCTTCTTTCTTCGCGGTCGTACGCAAGCTGGCTGCATCAGAACCTGAACCTGGCTCAGTCAGACAGTAGGAACCGAGCTTTTCGCCGGTCACCAATTCTGGTACCCACTGCTCAATCACTTCTGGCTGCGCGAAAGAGCCGATCATCCAACTCACCATGTTATGAATGGTCATCATCGCAGTGGTTGCGGTGCAACCCATCGCTAGCTGTTCAAAAATCAGCGCTGCGTCGAGGCGACTCATGCCAAAACCACCCGCCTCTTCTGGGGTGTACATGCCCATAAAGCCCATCTCACCGGCTTTCTTAAAGACTTCGATAGGAAAGTGCGACGTTTCATCCCACTCTGCCGCATAGGGTGCGAGTTCTTTTTCGGCAAAAGCCTTCGCCGTATCGACAAAGGCCTGCTGGTCATCAGTTAAATTAAAATCCATGCCTCACCTCTTACTTCAAGTGAATGGTCATATTAGGGCCGCTGGCATCGGCGATATCGCTCTCGAACCAACGTGCAGTAATGGTTTTGGTTTCACTGTAGAAACGCACTGCTTGCTTACCGTAGGCGTGCAAATCACCAAAGAACGAGCCTTTCCAACCGGTGAACGAGAAGAACGGCAGTGGTACCGGAATTGGAATATTGATCCCCACCTGACCCACTTCAACTTCGTGCTGGTATTTACGTCCCGCAGCGCCGCTAGCGGTGAAGATAGAGGTACCGTTACCGTATGGGTTTGCATTAACCAACGCAATGGCTTCTTCAAGCGTTTCGGTGCTGGTCGCACACAGAACTGGGCCAAAGATTTCGTTCTTGTAGATTTCCATGTCCGTTGTCACATCACTGAACATGGTTGGGCCAACCCAGTTGCCGTTCGGGAAGCCTTCAACTTGGCAGTCACGACCGTCAACCAGCAAGCTGGCGCCTTCAGCTTGGCCTTGCTTAATAAAGTTCTCGACGCGCTGCTTCGCTTGCGGGCTGATTAACGGGCCATAGGCCGCGTCTTTATCATTCCATGCGCCAGGACGCACTTTCTTCAACTCTGCAGCAATCTCTGGGATCCATTCTTTCGCGGCACCAACAAATACCGCCACTGAAATCGCCATACAACGCTGACCGGCAGCACCTACTGAGGCACCAACCAAGTTGCTGATCACTTGACTCTTCTTGGCATCAGGCATGATTACGCAGTGGTTCTTCGCGCCAGCGAAAGCTTGCACGCGCTTCATGTTCTCGGTACCACGGCGATAAATGTATTGGCCTACTGGCACTGAACCAACAAACGAAATCGCGCGAACCGCTGGTTCATCAAGAATAAAGTCCACTTGGTCTTTAGCACCATGAATCACTTGCAACACGCCCTTCGGCGCGCCAGCTTGCTCAAACAATTCAACTAAGCGTGTTGGCGTTAGTGGATCTTGCTCAGACGGCTTCAGGATAAAGGTGTTACCACAGGCAATCGCCAGCGGGAACATCCATAGCGGAATCATGGCAGGGAAGTTAAACGGGGTAATACCGGCGCACACACCCAACGGCTGCGTGTAGCTGTAGGTATCGATACCGCGGGCTACGTTTTCAACGGTTTCGCCCATTACCAGCGATGGAATGTTCGCCGCATGCTCAACCACTTCAATACCGCGCCAAACATCGCCTTTCGCATCGTCAAAAGTCTTACCGGTTTCGCTGGCAAGGATTTCGGCGATTTCATCATGGTGCTCTTTTAGTAACGCTTGATAGCGCATCATCACCCGTGCGCGCTCAGAAACTGGCGTTTCTTTCCAAGTTAAGAATGCCTTTTTCGCACTGGCTACCGCTGCTTCCATTTCTTCTTGCGTTGCGCAAGGCGCTTTAGCAATAACTTCTTGAGTTGCTGGATTGGTAACATCAATCCATTTGTCAGTTTTCGATTGCACGAATTCGCCATCGATATAAAGGGGGACCTGTTGCGTCATGGAAATAACCTCATGTTCTGTTTTTAATGACCCGTATTTAAGCATTGAACGGGTCGCTTTAACATTGACGATTTTGCCCCTATAATGGACAAAATTGTTATTTTAAACCTTTTCTTGGATTGCAAGCCTATGAGCCAACCTTCGGCCTGGCCGTTACCTGCTGGTAGTTCTCGTGTGGTGATGCCGCTAGAACTCATCGAGCACTTAGCTGGGCACCCGCTGACCCGCCATCTTTTTCCCCTTGCTTATGGTCATTACATTGCTGCCAAAGGCCATCATGTAGAGCGCGACCAGCACACCGATTACTTACTCATTTTTTGCCATCAAGGGCGCGGCCATTATCGTATTACCACCCCGCACGGCCATGTTGCGGGCGAACTTTCAGCAGGTCAGCTGTTATTGTTGCCAGCTGGTTTTCCGCATCGTTATCAAGCCAATAGCGATGATCCTTGGAGTATTTACTGGGCTCACTACAGTGGAAGCTCCGCAGCTAAAAGCATGGACTTCCTTGGTCTTTCTTCGACCACTAAGCCGGCCAAGTTTGTACTCACCTTAAGCGCTTGGCAAAACCTGCTTCCCATCGTCACCACGCTGCTCAATTTACAGCACCAACGCTGGCAACGACATAATGCCGTCATCGCTGCCACCTTGCTGCAACAGCTGTTGGCGCAACTACCGCAGTTAGCCGAGCAAGCCCAGCAGCATCATAGTTTTGACCTGCTTGCGCTCGAACGGTTCATGCAAGACAATAGCCATCGCGATTTAGATCTCGAAGATCTTGCCGCTGTTGCTGGCTTGTCGCGCTATCATTTCGCAAAAAAATTCAAAACCGTCACAGGTACGTCGCCGATGCGCTACTTCAATGAGCTCAAAATTAAACTCGCCTGTCGGCAGCTTGATACCAGTACCGCTACCGTGCGTGCGATAGCGCAAAGCCTTGGCTTCGATGACCCGTATTACTTTTCGCGACTGTTTAAAAAGGTCATGGGCGTTGCCCCAAGCGACTATCGCGATAGCCACCAACCGCAAACCTCGTCACCGCAACAATAGGAGCAACTTTCCATGTGGATCCTTTGGGCCGTCACTTTACTTTGGGCCGCCAGTTTTTCACTCATCGGCGAGTTTTTAGCTGGTCGCGTTGATGGCTATATCGCTGTATTTATCCGCATGGCCTTAGCCCTGCTGCTATTTTTACCGCTTT
The DNA here is from genome assembly GCF_024752025.1 of Pseudidiomarina sp. CB1. Lineage (GTDB taxonomy): Bacteria > Pseudomonadota > Gammaproteobacteria > Enterobacterales > Alteromonadaceae > Pseudidiomarina. The sequence goes on from NZ_JANTPU010000001.1 coordinate 747,709, forward strand.
GGCGACCACGCCGTTTACCGCTCACGAAACAACTTGCTCTTGCTGGTATAGGTGCCATTCAAATTGGCGTAATGTATTTATTGCTCTACCATGCGTTTTTGTATTTGAGTGTCGCCGAAGTTCTACTCTTCACCATTTTCACACCGCTGTATGTCACGCTCATTGACGATGTTATTTTCCAACGTAAACATTTACCCTTACGTTGGTGGCTCGCTGCCGGATTAGCCGTACTTGGTGCCGCAGTCATTCGCTTTAACACCTTAAGTGATAGTTACCTTTACGGTTTTCTACTGATCCAAGGCGCCAACCTTTGTTTTGCCGCTGGTCAAGTTTTCTACAAGCGCTTACCACTGGGTAACGCACGCAATCAGGTGCATGTCTTCGCCTTATTTTTCATCGGCGCGACCCTCGTCACCGGTCTTGCCATGCTCGCCTTTGCCAATATCGAGATGCAGCCCACAAACGTTTTACAATGGGGCATCTTATTGTGGTTAGGGCTCGCTGCGTCGGGTCTTGGTTACTTGGCTTGGAACCTAGGGGCTAAGCGTGTTAACACGGCCCAGCTGGCGACCATGAACAACATGCTGATCCCCGCTGGCCTGTTGGTGAACTTCGTTTTTTGGGGGCAAGATGTCGATTGGCTGCGCCTCGCACTCGGAGCTGCGATTTTGGCCAGCTCCGTTTACCTTGCCTCCCGCAAACCTGTGGCTTAAAGCATTTCGACCGCAACGGCCACCGCTTCACCGCCGCCAATACACAGCGACGTGACACCACGCTGTTTGCCCTGACGCTTCAGGGCATGCAGCAAGGTGACCAACAAACGCGCGCCACTGGCGCCAATCGGGTGACCTAAAGCGCAAGCCCCGCCGTGCACATTCACTTTGCCATGATCAAGCTGCATTTCTTGAATCGCGAGCATGGTCACCATGGCAAACGCTTCGTTGATCTCCCACAGATCCACGTCGTCTTTCTGCCAGCCGACACGTTCCAATAACTTCGTCATTGCGCCAATCGGCGCTACGGTAAACTCAGCGGGCGCTTGCGAGTGCGTTGCATGCCCTACCACGCGCGCTAAAGGCTGCAAACCACGGGCTTGCGCATCACTTTCCCGCATCAACACCAATGCCGCAGCACCATCCGAAATCGAACTCGAGTTCGCAGCAGTAATCGTGCCGTCTTTAGCAAAGGCAGGACGTAAGCCTGGAATCTTCTCCGGCATCGCCTTACCCGGTTGTTCGTCAATGCTCACCGTCACGTCGCCCTTACGCGTGCTATAGGTCACATCAACAATCTCGTTAGCAAACGCACCATCTTTGATAGCGGTTTGCGCACGATTTAACGATTCAATTGCAAACGCATCCATCGCTTCACGATCCAATTTGTAATCGTCAGCCGTACCTTGTGCGTAACACCCCATTGCTTTGCCTTCGTAGGCATCTTCCAAGCCATCCAGCATCATGTGATCGTAAATCGCATCATGCCCCATACGGAATCCAGCCCGCGCCTTTTTCAGCAAGTACGGTGCATTCGACATGCTTTCCATTCCACCAGCAACAACAACGTCGGCAGAACCCACATGCAGTAAATCATGAGCAAACATCACCGCCTTCAAACCTGAGCCACAAACCTTATTAATGGTCGTCGCACCGGCACTCTGTGGTAACTCCGCATACAAGCTCGCTTGCCGCGCTGGCGCTTGGCCCAGTCCCGCGGGTAACACGTTGCCCATAATGACTTCGTTCACATCACTCGCTTGCAGACCGCTCTCAGCAACGGCTGCTTTAATCGCTGCGGCACCAAGGTGCGGCGCATCAACCGCGCTCAAGCTACCTTGGAAACCACCCATTGGCGTGCGTTTCGCAGCCACAATCACCACAGAATCAGACATAAATACCTCTCATGAAAACCGTTCTTCGTTGTTCGTGCGTTCGGCTTCGCCTCACTGTTCGTCCGCTCACTTCGTTCGCTATTCGGGATTCCTCGAACAGTGCGAAGCACGGACAAACAGCGAAGCGGACGAAAAGCAAAGCGCTCGAATAACGCTGTTTTGGTTTTAACCTTTACGTTAACGTCAACTTGATTTAAGCTTAACGCTCTACCACTACCGAATGCAAGCAAAAATGAACGATACCACCACCTACAGCATCGGCGAATTGGCACGGGAATTTGACATTACCACCCGCAGTATTCGCTTTTACGAAGATCAGGGCCTGTTGACACCAAGTCGGCAGGGACAAACACGCCTTTATACCAACAAAGACCGTGTGCGCTTAAAACTCATCTTACGTGGCAAACGCCTCGGCTTTTCACTCGCCGAAACGAAGCGTTTGTTTGATCTGTATGACATGGAAAACAGTAGTGCGCGTCAGTTACAAACGATTTTTGAGTTGATCGATGAGAAGCGTGCGTCGCTGCATCAACAACTTGAAGACATTAAAGTTATTTTAGTGGAATTGGGTAATTTAGAAGAGCGTTGCCGCGACGAGTTAAACGAATTGCAAGACGCCAATGCCCAACCAGCCAAAGTTAGCCAGGAGTAGTTATGATTAGCCAATTCAGTAGTTTAAATTTTGGGCTCGGCGAAACCGCCGACATGATCCGTGAAACGGTAAATGCATTCGCACGTGACGAAATCGCTCCGCGGGCAGCAGAAATTGATGAAAGCAACGAATTTCCGGCTGATTTGTGGCGCAAATTTGGCGATCTTGGCCTACTTGGCATGACCGTACCAGAAGAATACGGTGGTTCTGGCCTTGGCTATCTTGAACACGTTATCGCGATGGAAGAAATCAGCCGCGCATCGGCCTCAGTCGGTTTGAGCTACGGCGCGCATTCGAATCTTTGCGTCAACCAAATTGCCCGGAATGGTAACGAAGAGCAAAAGCAAAAATATCTACCGAAACTCTGTACCGGTGAACATGTCGGCGCCCTTGCCATGAGTGAGCCAAACGCCGGTTCAGATGTGGTGAGCATGAAGCTTCGTGCTGAACTTAAAGGCGACCACTATGTACTTAACGGCAACAAGATGTGGATTACGAATGGTCCTGATGCCGATGTCCTCGTGGTTTATGCGAAAACGAGCCCTGATAAGAATTCGCGCGGCATTACCGCATTTATTATCGAAAAAGACTTCCCTGGTTTCCGCACCGCACAGAAGCTCGATAAGCTGGGCATGCGCGGTTCCAACACCTGCGAGCTTGTATTTGAAGACTGTAAAGTACCAGCTGAGAACATTCTCGGCGAGCTTGACGGCGGTGTAGAAGTGTTAATGAGTGGCCTTGATTATGAGCGCGCCGTCCTTGCCGCAGGCCCAATTGGTATTATGCAAGCCTGTTTAGACGTCGTCGTACCTTACATTCACGATCGCAAACAATTCGGTCAAAGCATTGGGCAATTTCAATTGATCCAAGGTAAAGTCGCCGACATGTATACCCGTACCAATGCGGCGCGTGCCTATGTCTATGCGGTAGCGCAAAGCTGTGATCGCGGCGAAACCACTCGCAAAGATGCCGCTGGTGCGATTCTGTACGCAGCAGAACTTGCCACACAATTAGCGTTGGATGCGATTCAGTTGCTTGGCGGCAATGGTTATATCAATGAGTACCCTACCGGCCGTTTGTTGCGTGACGCTAAACTCTACGAAATTGGTGCTGGTACGTCAGAAATTCGCCGTATGCTGATTGGTCGTGAACTTTTTAGCGAATCCGCTTAAGCAGGAGCTCTATTGTGACGGTATTAACCAGTTCGATTAATCCGAAAGACGAAACGTTCTTGGCGAATGTCAAAGCCATGCAAGAAGTGGTCGATGACCTGTATCAAAAGGTCGACGTGATCAAGCAAGGAGGCGGGCCAAAATACCAAGAGCGCCATTTAGCGCGGGGTAAATTACTTGCGCGTCAACGTATTGAGAAACTGCTCGACAGTGGCTCGCCTTTCCTTGAAGTTGGCCAATTTGCCGCTTGGGAATGTTATGACGATACCGTACCGGCCGCCGGTGTCGTCGCCGGTATCGGTACCGTAGAAGGCGTGCAATGCATGATCGTAGCCAATGATGCCACGGTTAAAGGTGGCACCTACTACCCGCTCACCGTCAAGAAACATTTACGTGCGCAAGAAATTGCTGAACGCTGCCACCTACCGTGCATTTATTTGGTGGACTCAGGCGGTGCATTCTTGCCACGCCAAGACGAAGTATTCCCCGATCGCGACCATTTTGGCCGGATTTTCTTTAATCAAGCCAACATGTCAGCAAAAGGTATTCCTCAAATCGCTGTGGTTATGGGGCTCTGCACCGCTGGTGGTGCCTATGTACCAGCCATGGCAGACGAAAGCATTATCGTCAAAGAACAAGGCACGATTTTCTTAGCTGGCCCGCCACTCGTAAAGGCGGCGACCGGTGAAGAAGTCAGCGCTGAAGAGTTAGGTGGCGCCGACGTACATACGCGGGTGTCCGGCGTTGCTGATCACTATGCCATGAATGACGAACATGCCCTCGCCTTGGCGCGCCGCTCGGTGGCACGTTTGAACTATCAACCAGCACAGCCATTAACGCCGAGTGAAGTCAAACCACCGCGTTACGCTGCTGAAGAGTTGTACGGCATTGTCGGCACCGACTTACGCAAGCCTTACGACGTGCATGAAGTCATCGCGCGCATTGTTGATGACTCTGACTTTGATGAATTTAAACAGAATTACGGTAATACCTTGGTCACCGGATTCGCCCGCATTCACGGCTATCCGGTTGGTATTGTTGCCAACAACGGTATTTTATTCTCCGAGTCAGCACAAAAAGGCGCTCACTTTATTGAGCTCTGCGCGCAGCGCAACATTCCACTGGTCTTTTTACAAAACATCACCGGCTTTATGGTCGGTAAAAAATACGAAGCCGAAGGCATCGCTAAACATGGTGCCAAAATGGTGACAGCAGTGAGTTGCGCGCAAGTACCGAAATTTACCGTACTGATTGGCGGTAGCTACGGCGCTGGTAACTACGGCATGTGCGGTCGTGCTTACGACCCGACGCTTATGTTCATGTGGCCGAATGCACGTATTTCCGTGATGGGCGGCGAACAAGCAGCCGGTGTAATGGCGCAAGTTACCAAAGACAATATGGCTCGCAAAGGTGAAAAAATGTCTGCCGCGGCAGAGAAAAAACTTAAACAGCCGATTATCGAGCAATATGAACAGCAGGGACACCCCTATTACGCCTCCGCCCGCTTGTGGGACGATGGCATCATCGACCCTGCACAAACACGCACCGTGCTCGGCTTAAGCCTTGCTGCCGCTAACAATGCACCGATCGCCGAAACCAAATTCGGCGTGTTCCGCATGTAATAGGAGGCTGCATGAATTATCAGTACATAACGCTCAAAACTAACGATGGCGTTGCAACGCTGACGTTAAATCGCCCAGAGGTCCACAACGCCTTTGACGATGTTATGATCGGCGAGCTTATCGATGCGCTCACGCAGGTCGAGCAAGACAAAGCAGCTCGCGTGCTCGTGTTACGTTCCAATGGCCGCAATTTTTCTGCTGGGGCAGACCTTGGCTGGATGCGTTCCATGGCGGACAAGAACTACGACGAGAACATTGCTGACGCCAGTGAATTAGCGCGACTCATGGCGACTCTGGACGAACTTAGTAAACCCACTATTGCTTTGGTTCAAGGTGCCGCTTTTGGTGGCGCTGTTGGCCTTGCCGCATGCAGCGACATCGTACTTGCCGAAGAGCGCAGTAGCTTTTGCTTAAGTGAAGTGAAAATTGGCCTCATCCCTGCGGTGATCAGCCCTTACGTTATGCGTGCCATCGGTACCCGACAGTCGCGCCGCTATATGCTCACGGCGGAACGATTTAGTGCGGCCCAAGCGCAACAAATGGGCTTGGTGCACGACATTGTCGACGACTTTGACAGTGCCCTCGCTAACCTGCTTGCGACATTCCTGGCGAATAGTCCTGCAGCAGTTAGCGCCTGTAAGCGACTCATTGCTGACATCGACCAACAACCCATTGCCGCAGAAAGTCAGCGCCTCACCATTGAGCGCATTGCTGAGATCCGTGTCTCAGCCGAAGGTCAAGAAGGCTTAACCGCTTTTTTAGAAAAACGCAGCCCGAACTGGAAAAAGGATCCGCAATGATCAACAAATTGCTAATTGCTAACCGCGGCGAAATCGCCTGCCGCATCATGCGCACGGCGCAAGCGATGGGCATCAGTACCGTTGCTGTCTACTCGGCTGCGGATCGCCACGCACAACATGTGCAAATGGCCGACGAAAGCATTTTTATTGGCCCTGCACCGAGTGCCGAAAGTTACTTGGTGATCGATAAAATCATTGCTGCGGCCAAACAAACTGGCGCCGATGCAATTCACCCTGGCTACGGCTTTTTATCTGAGAACGAAGCCTTTGCGGATGCTTGTGCTGATAACAACATCATCTTCGTTGGCCCGCCAACCAGTGCGATCGCGGCCATGGGCTCGAAAAGCGCTGCCAAGTCGATCATGAGTGAAGCTGAAGTACCTTTAGTGCCGGGGTACCACGGCAACGAACAAGGTGTTAAGAAACTCAAGTCTGAAGCTGACGTTATCGGTTACCCGGTGCTACTTAAAGCAGCCTACGGTGGCGGTGGTAAAGGCATGCGCGTGGTTGAAAGCGCCAAAGACTTCGATGAAGCTTTGCAGTCTGCCAAACGTGAGGCAAAAGCCTCGTTTGGTAACGATAAGATGCTGGTGGAAAAGTTTATCACGCGCCCACGCCACGTCGAAATTCAGGTATTTTGCGACCAACATGGCAATGCAGTGTACCTCGCCGAGCGCGATTGTTCAGTGCAGCGTCGCCACCAGAAAGTCATTGAAGAAGCCCCTGCCCCGGCCCTTAGTGAACGTACGCGCAAGGCCATGGGTGAAGCTGCCGTGCGCGCGGCACAAGCCATCGACTATGTAGGTGCCGGTACCGTTGAGTTCTTACTCGACACGGATAACAGCTTCTACTTCATGGAAATGAATACCCGTTTGCAGGTTGAACATCCAGTGACCGAAATGGTCACTGGACAAGATCTTGTAGAATGGCAATTGCGCGTCGCCAGCGGTGAAACATTACCACTTGCACAAGATCAAATCATGTTGCATGGCCACGCCTTTGAGGCGCGGATTTATGCCGAAGATCCGGCCAACGACTTTTTACCAAGCACCGGTACCTTGCATCATTTGCGTACGCCACAAACCTCAGCACATGTGCGGATTGATAGCGGTGTCGTCGAAGGCGACGAAGTGAGCGCGTTTTATGATCCAATGATCGCCAAACTCGTGGTGTGGGGTGAAGATCGCACCATTGCGCTGCGCCGCTTACTGCAAGCTTTGGATGACTATCGGATTGCCGGCGTGCGCACCAATATTGATTTCTTGCGCGCTATCGCGCGGCATAAGGACTTTCAACGTGCTGAACTTACTACGCGCTTCATTGAAAAGCATCACGATGCGTTGTTCCAAGCGCCTACCGCGGCAACCATTGAAGACTACGCGGTGCTCGCTACCTTAGCCGAGAACCTGATTGAACAAAGTTCTGCAAATGATGTGTGGCGTCATGCCCGTAACTTCCGTTTGAATCAACCTGAGCAATTTAGCTTGCAACTGCAACACAATGAGCAGGATTACAATGTGAGCCTCACGGCAACCGCAACCGGTTGGCGGAGCAACTACAATGACAGTAGTTGGCAGGGTGAACTTTACGGCGACCAGCTCAAGGTTAGCAAAGACGGACATCGCTTTAACGTCTACGTGATGCATACTGAACACGATATTACCGTCTTTTCGAGCGCCTTAAGTGTACGCTTTGCTCGGCATTTAGTCGCCGACACCTTAGCGCAAGACACGGCCGCTGGTTCAATGAATGCACCCATGAACGGTACCATCGTTGAAGTGCTAGTGAAGCAAGGCGATAACGTTGAAGCTGATCAGGCGGTCGTGATCATGGAAGCAATGAAAATGGAATACACCATTCGTGCCAGTCACGCCGGTACCGTTGAGCAAGTATTTTACGCCGCAGGTGACCTTGTTAGCGATGGCGCTGAGTTAGTCAGCATCAAAGCAGAAGAGGCAGAATAATGTCGGAACGCATTAAAATTGTTGAAGTTGGCCCACGTGATGGCCTGCAGAATGAGCAGGCTGTTACGACCGCAGCCAAAATTCAACTGGTAAACGATCTCGCGCGTGCCGGTGTCGATTACATCGAAACAGGCTCTTTTGTGAGTCCCAAATGGGTGCCGCAAATGGCTGACAGCGGCGACGTCTTTGCCGGGATCACACGTCAATCTGGCGTTACCTACGCAGCGTTGACGCCAAATCTGAAAGGCTTCGAGGCGGCGATGGCGGCGCGCGCTGACGAAGTTGCTATCTTTGGTGCGGCCTCAGAGGGCTTCAGTCAGAAAAACATCAACTGCAGCATTGCTGAAAGTCTCGAGCGCTTTACTCCGGTATTAGCTGCTGCGGCCGACAATGGTATAAAAGTCCGCGGTTACGTGAGTTGCGTGTTAGGTTGCCCCTATGACGGCGACATCGCACCCGATCAAGTTGCATGGGTAGCAGAAAAGCTTTATCAAATGGGCTGCTACGAGGTCTCATTAGGCGATACGATTGGCGTTGGCACGCCATTAAAAGCTCAACGTATGCTCGAAGCCGTCGCCGCCAAAGTACCGATGGAACAGCTTGCCCTGCACTTTCACAATACCTACGGGCAAGCGCTGGCTAATATTGCCAGCTGTTTGCCACTTGGCGTTCGCACCATCGATAGTGCTGTTGCCGGACTCGGTGGCTGCCCTTATGCCAAAGGAGCCAGTGGCAATGTTGCTAGCGAAGATGTCGTTTACATGCTTCATGGCATGGGCTACGACACCGGTATCGATTTAGCCCAACTGATCACTGCTGGGCAGCGTATCTGCAGTACGTTGGGTCAACAACCACGTTCAAACGTTGCGTTAGCCGAAATCGCCAAACACTCACATTAAATCTACGGGGGCCAGAAAATGACAACGAAAATGCTGTGGCAACCTTCAGCAGACACTATTGCCGCTGCGCGTATGACGCATTTTATGCAATGTCTGAATCAAGACCAAAACTTAGCGCTCGCCAACTACCACGATTTACATCAATGGTCGGTCGAGCACAGTGCAGACTTTTGGCGTTATGCGTGGGATTACTTAGCGGTGATCGGCGAGCCAGGCGAACGTACTGTCATCGACCAAGACAAGCTCCCAGGCGCACGTTGGTTCCCTGATGCACGCCTAAATTTCGCCGAAAATTTGATGCGCTACAATGATGAGCGTATCGCTTTGGTGTTCCGTGGTGAAAATGGCGCACGTCAAGCATTGAGCTACCAAGAATTGCACCGCCAAGTTGCTCTTGTTGCAGCGCATCTGCGCAGTTTAGGCGTGCAAAAAGGCGACCGCGTTGCCGCGATGATGCCCAATTGCTGTGAAACGATTATCGCTATGCTGGCCACCACCAGTTTGGGCGCCATTTGGTCATCTTGCTCGCCCGACTTTGGTGTGCAAGGCGTACTTGATCGTTTCGGTCAAATTGAACCGAAGGTTTTACTTACCGTCGATGGTTACTTCTATAATGGAAAAACCATCGATATCAGCGACAAGACCAGTGCCATTCGCGCGCAATTACCAAGCCTCAAACAGACTATTTTTGTCGCCTTTGCCGAGCTCGAGCAAGAGCTCCCCGAAGCCAGTTTCGATTGGCACGCTATTGTTGCGAGCAAGCATGAAACGCCCGCTTTAGAATTCGTGCAAACAGACTTTAATCATCCGCTTTACATCATGTTTAGTTCAGGCACTACCGGCGTGCCCAAATGTATCGTACACGGCGCCGGTGGCACCTTATTGCAGCACTTAAAAGAACATGCGCTGCACACGGACATCAACCGCGATGATGTATTTTTCTATTTCACCACCTGTGGTTGGATGATGTGGAATTGGCTCGTGTCTGGCCTTGCCCAGGGCGCCACGTTGGTGCTGTTCGACGGCTCGCCTTTTTACCCGCAACCGAGTGTATTGTGGGACATTGCCGATCAAGAAGGCATTAGCGTGTTTGGCACCAGTGCAAAATACCTATCCGCGCTCGAAAAAGCCGAGTGTAAACCACGCACCAGCCACCAACTTGACGACTTACGGGCTATCCTTACCACAGGTTCGGTATTGGCGCCTGAAAGCTTTGATTATGTTTATCGGGATATCAAAACTGATCTTTGTTTGTCATCCATTTCAGGTGGTACCGATATCGTTTCTTGCTTCGCTTTGGGTTGCCCTATCCTGCCCGTTTACCGTGGTGAGCTGCAATGCCGCGGGTTAGGCCTCGATGTGCAAATTTTCAATGAACAAGGGCAAGCGGTACGCAACGAAAAAGGCGAACTCGTGTGTCGCAATAGCTTCCCATGTATGCCGTTAGGCTTTTGGCACGACGACAGTGGTGAGCGCTACTTTAATGCCTATTTTGCGCGTTTTGACAACACATGGGCCCACGGTGACTACGCCGAGCTTACCGATCACGACGGCGTGATTATTTATGGCCGTTCCGATGCCGTACTCAATCCGGGTGGTGTGCGTATTGGCACCGCCGAGATTTATCGCCAAGTCGAAAAAATTGATGCCGTACTCGAAAGTATTGCGGTCGGTCAGCACTGGCAAGATGACGAACGTGTCGTACTCTTTGTGCGGTTACGTGATGGCATAACCCTCGACGACGAGTTGCAACAGCAAATACGCAGCACCATTCGCGCCAATGCAACACCTCGGCACGTACCTGCGGTGATTGCTCAGGTCAATGACATTCCACGGACGATTAGCGGTAAGATTGTTGAGCTTGCTGTGCGTCAAGTGATTCACGGTGAGCAAGTCAAGAACACTGATGCGCTGGCTAATCCGGATGCTTTACGTGAGTTCGCCAACCGTCCTGAGTTGCAGGAGTAGTCAGAAACATGCAAGCGCGTTGGCGGTTGGTGCGACGGTTAGTGCTGATCTTTTTTATCGGCTGTGTGTTGACCTTAGTGTCAACCCGGTTCATTTTGCTCGCCGAAGAACAAACCATCCGCCAGCGATTAAGCGACGACAGCCGCCAAGTTGAGCACCAATTACGCCAGATGATGCTCAACTATGCCTTTGCTACCGAGTGGACTGCGCGTAGTCTTGAAGTTGGTGGTATCGACTATGCTAAACAGCTTAGTGACGAAGCCGCTTCGCTGTTTCTTTATTACCCTTCTTTGCAACGCATTCTGGTCTTCGACACCGACTTCAACAAGCAATTTGAACGTTACCGCGATGCTGAACAAGCGCTACCGGCGCAAGATTTTTCGACCAGTATAATTGCTGAGAACTTACGCCAAGAACCCGCCTTGCCTCATGCACAAAGTGCACCGGCACAGAACTTTTCTAAAAACCCAGCCGATATTGTGATTGCACTGCCATTTACTACAGCAGAGCATATGCATTACCTCATCTTGGTCGTCAACATTCATAAGCTTTTTGATCAGTTGATCCGCCAGCAAATTACTGAAGGGTATCAAGTTGCGGTAAAACTGAATGAACAGACCATTTATCGTTTTGCTGGCACTGATGCTCTGCGTGATAAGTGGTTAATCGAAAGGCCTCTGGTGTTTGCAATTAATACATGGGAGTTAGAGCTTTGGCCGACCGCGGCAAAGCTTGCCGACATGTATTCAGCGAGCGCCAAGCTGGTCTTTTTTGGTGGCTTATTACTGACCGCAGGCGGGTTAGTACTTGGCTGGCGTTCGCATCGTTTACACAAAGCGGTGAAAGAGCATCATCAAGAAGTAAAACAGTTGCGCAAGCGTCTGAAAAACATGCATGCTACCGAAGCTCAGTTGGTCTTTTTATCCGACCACGATGCGCAAACTGAATTGCCAAATAAAAATGGCTTAGCCCACCATCTTGAGGGCCTGCTCGAGCGCTGCGCCACCGAACAAAAGAATTTAAGTTTACTGATCATTAGTATTGATTCGTTAGCTGAGCTCAATCACGCTCTCGGTCATCCCGTTGGCGATGAAATTATTCAACGCATTGCCCAGCGCATCAATAAAGCCGTACCGGCGTCGGTATTTTTGGCACGCACCAACATTGATACTTTTGTTGCCGTGAATACTACCGAGGACTGGGGACATTTAGCGCTCGATCTCGCGCGAACAATTCGTGAAGCGATTCGCCCGCAGTTATTTATTGATGAACACGAAATTTACTGTTCGGCATCCATAGGCATAGCACTTGCGAAAGACGCCAACTACCAACTCGAGACGCTCTTACATAATGCCGATGCTGCCCATTATAAGGCCAAGCAACAAGGCTTTTTCGGCATTGAACAATATCAACCAGAACAACGGCATGCGCTAGGTGAGCGCCGCGAAAGACTCCATGCGTTGCGGATTGCGCTCGATAAACAAGAACTGGAGTTAAACTACCAGCCTATTATCCAGCTCCGTAATCAACGTGCCGAGGGAGTTGAAGGGCTCATACGGTGGCGCACTAAAACCGGACACGTCATCGAACCCCAGCAATTTTTGCACCTGATGGAGCAAACCGGACTCATTTTTTCGCTGACTGAATTCGCCATTCGAACGGCGTGCCAACAGTTAAAACAATGGCATAGCAAGGGTATAGAACAACTCACTATGAGTCTGAACTTTTCCTTACGCCAACTCACCATGCCCGAGCTGCCGCAACTTCTCGAGCAACACATCAAGCGTGCCCAACTCGCCCCAGAGCACGTGCAGCTGGATATTAATGAGGCAGTGTTTCTGCAACTTTGCCAACATCATCACAGCACCTTAGATTGCTTTAAAAAGCTTGGCGTACGACTCTGTGTTAACCTGTTAGGGGTGAGTCATCAATTGCTTCAGGCCATGGAACGTTGTACGCCACAGGTCTTTAAAATAGCGCCGGAATTAATTGCGGAAATCCCTAACGATGTCGTGCAAACCGAACTCGTTGAAAGCATCATCCGTCTAGCGCAAAATTCACATTGTCAGGTCATTGCTGTTGCCGTTGAACATCAACAGCAAATCGACTTTCTAAAACAACGAAACTGTTATCTAGCGCAGGGGAACTTGCTAGCCCCACCGCTTACGGCAGCACAATTAGGTCGGTTGTTAGACGCACCATTCGTCGGACAACAGCCACCATCAGCGTCTTTATAGGAGTCCATTATGCAACGCGAAAGTATGGAGTTTGATGTCGTCATTGTAGGTGCAGGTCCCGCAGGTCTTGCCACTGCAATCCGCCTTGCACAACTTGCCCAAGAGCAAGAACAAGAACGCATGATCTGCGTCGTTGAAAAAGGCTCAGAAGTCGGCGCACATATTCTCTCTGGTGCCGTTTTTGAAACACGTGCCCTAGACGAGTTACTGCCCAACTGGAAGGAACTTGGCGCGCCACTGTCGACGCCCGTTACCGAGGACCACATTTTTTACTTTAATAGCGCCGAGTCCGCACGTCGGCTACCCAACTTCATGGTGCCGAAAACCTTCCACAATGAAGGCAATTACATCACCAGCATGGGCAACGTTTGCCGCTGGTTAGCTGAGCAGGCCGAAGCACTTGGTGTCGAAATTTTCCCTGGCTTTCCGGCCGCTGATGTCATCATTGAAGACGGCAAAGTAGCGGGTGTCATTACTGGCGACATGGGTGTTTCTGCCGATGGCGAGCAAAAAGAGAGTTTCGAGCCAGGAATGGAGCTCCGAGCGAAGTATACCGTCTTCGCTGAGGGCTGCCGTGGTCACTTAGGCAAACGCTTGCAAGATGAATTCAAACTCAACGACGACGCTTCGCCACAGCACTATGCCATCGGCTTTAAGGAAATTTGGGATATCCCTGCTGAACAGCACCAACCGGGGCTTGTGGTCCACAGCACTGGCTGGCCATTAAATGACGATGCGACGGGCGGTGGTTATCTTTATCACGCCGAAGACGGGCAAGTTTATGTCGGCCTTATCGTTGATCTTAATTACGCAAACCCTTACTTGAATCCGTTCCAAGAGTTTCAGCGCTTTAAAACACACCCAGAGATTGCCAAAGTTTTGAACGGTGGTAAGCGGGTGACTTACGGCGCACGAGCGATTGCTAAAGGTGGATTTTATTCGCTACCGAAAATGACCATGCCGGGTGGCTTGCTAGTGGGCTGTAATGCTGGCACGTTGAACTTCGCAAAAATCAAAGGTAATCATACGGCAATGAAATCCGGCATGTTGGCGGCTGAATCGATTCACGAAGCCTTAACTGCTGACCAGGCGCAGACTGAACTTACTGGCTTTATTGATAACTTTAAAGCGTCATGGCTTTATGATGAACTCTACCGTTCACGTAACTTTGGTCCAGCTATTCATAAGTTTGGTACTTGGTTTGGTGGTGCATATAACACCATCGATCAAAACTTTTTCGGCGGTAAATTACCTTTTACCATCAAAGATCAAACTGCCGATTATGCGAGTTTAGGAAAAGCGAGTACCTATTCACCGATTGATTATCCAAAACCCGATAATAAATTAACCTTTGACCGCCTATCGTCGGTCTATTTATCGAATACCAATCACGAAGAAGATCAGCCCTGTCATTTAAAACTTAAGGACGCTGATATTCCCTTGACGGTCAATTTACCGGAGTATGCGGAGCCGGCACAACGTTATTGCCCTGCTGGCGTTTACGAAGTGGTTGAAGAAGACGGACAAGCAGTTTTTAAGATTAATGCGCAGAATTGTATTCATTGCAAAACCTGTGACATTAAAGATCCAAGCCAAAATATTACATGGGTAACTCCAGAAGGCACCGGCGGTCCTAATTACCCAAATATGTAAATACGTTTTCTATCAATTCGCACTCGCTGTATGATATCGCCGACGACAAAATAAGATTGTCGTCGGCGTTTCTTTTTCATCTAATGTAATTTCTTTTTATAACTTTGGAAGTAACAACAATGAGTGACTTTTTAGATATCCTGACGCACGGACGTCGTCTTAAAGCTGCGGTAAAGGAATTATCTATTCAAGAATTAGAAGAAGTCGAACAAAAGTTAGTGAAAGTTATTGCTGACCGCCGTGAAGAACAAGCCGAATTAAAGAAACTTGAAGCTGAGAAGCAGCGAAAAATCGAAGAACTTCGTGAAGCAATGGCGGCTGCAGGAATAGACGCATCGGAGCTATTGCAAGGCGAGGTTAAAGGTACCACCAAAGCTAAACGCAAACGTGCACCTAAGCCAGCGAAATATGCCATTGTCGATGCAAATGGCGAACGCAAAACTTGGACTGGCCAAGGCCGTATGCCCAACGCATTGAAAGACGCATTGGCCAAAGGTAAAAGTCTCGACGATTACCTTATTTAATAAACTCAATATCGGGCTCCGCTCGCAGGTGCAAGCGGAGCCAACTTGTTTCGTCGATGTTAGTTTATTCAGAAGCCTCTTCGGAGGCTTTCTGAAGTTCAGGGTCGAACTTTTCGAACCAATCACGAGTCATCAATTGGGTGCGCAAATAGTTAGAGGGAATTGAGCCGGTTCCGTGATATTCCCCTTTCATAGCAACGAGCCGAGTTGGCACCCCGCGCATTTTTAATGCTGAGAAATATTGCTCAGCTTCTTCAAAAGGTGTACGGAGATCCTTATCCCCTGTCATTAATAAAACAGGTGTGTTGACATCGCCAACCATCTGCAATGTTGAATCTTTCAGCCAAGCATCAGGATTTTCCCAGAATGGCTCATCAAAAAATCGATAGACCCAAGCCGGTACATCGGAATAACCAGCCATAGCGATCCAACTTGTGACGGGACAACGGGATACCGCACTATTAAATCGATCAGTAACCGCAACCAAGTAAGTGGTTAGCACTCCTCCCCCAGAACAACCGGTTACAAATAAGCGATTAGGGTCTACCAAGCCAGTTTCAATAGCAGTATCTACACCAGAGAGTAAATCGCTACCATCTTTGGGGCCGGGGTACATTCCTTGGATTGCGTTCGCAAATTCGGCGCCATACCCAGTGCTCCCCCGAGGATTGGTGTACAGCACAATGTAGCCATTAGCAGCAAAGTCTTGGAAGGTAAAGTTAAAACCAACGTTATACATAGCGTGAGGTCCGCCATGAATATAGAGCACCATAGGGTATTGTTTATTTTCGTCGTAGTTGGGCGGCATGACCATCCAGCCTTGAACTCGCGTGCCATCGTCGCTGTCGTACCAGATTTCTTTAACTTCGCCAAAATCCGTATCCGCAAAAATGTCATTATTAAGTTCAGTTAATTTTTTCGGCGCAGATTTACCATCAATATAGACATCGGCGGGCTGCTGAGGTGATGAGCGCACGTAGCCCAAGGTACCATCTTTGGCAATAGAGTCTAAGCCAACAACTTGCTCGCCGCTTGTAATCGCCTCAACCTCGCCTCGGAGATTGACACGGTGTATGTTGATACTCCCATGCTTACCATAAGTAAAATAAACAGACGTGGAACTTTCATCCCATAACATAGCTTCCGGTGGGCCAGCTAGGTCTCCCACCAAACGACGTTGCCCAGTACCATCAATATTCATGATGTACATGTGAGTATGTCGGTAGGTATCATCCGCCCATTCCGGTGCACCAATGTAAGCAATGTGCTTACCATCTGGTGATACCATCGGAGAATGGAAATAACCATCGGGCGAAGTCATCGCCTCGACCTCACCCGAGGATAATTTAACTCTGTATATTAAGGATTTAAAAACATCGATATCGGAATGTTTTTGGGGTTGTCCATCGAAGTAAAGGTATTCTCCATCTGCACTCCAAGATAGGTTCCCGCCTGTTGCAATAGCCCCAAGCCGACGTAGAGATACATTCCATTCTCCATGTGTTAACTGTTTTGGCGTTCCTCCATCAGCCGGTACGATAAAAACGTGGTCAAAGCCCGTATTTGTCATACCGACACGATCTTGCCGGTAGTGCAAGGTATCGATTACAAATGGATCGTCATTCCATTTTGCCCCTGGTGGTTTTCCTGGAAGCTCCATAGTCCACTTGTTACTCTTGATAGTTCGAGCAATGTAAGCAATAAATTTACCGTCCGGCGACCATACATAATTGCGCGGCTTTAATGCATTATGGGTAATTTGCGATGTTGCAACAGTCCCATCCATAAATCGTACGAACAGCTGCGGAACGTCATTGTGACCAGAAGCAACATAAGCAACACGATCACCATTTGGCGACCATTTTGCGTTACTACCCTTTAGCAAAAATGCATGCTTTGTTCCGTCAGGCTTCACTTGCCATATTTCACTGTGCAATGTGTCGTTCAACTTATCGATACGGGTTCTATTGTAAAGCACTAGACTAGCATCGGGCGCTACTTGAACATTACTAACACGTTCAAAATCGAGCCACTGCTCTGTTTTTAACGGTTGACCGGCCCATGCTGGCAGACTGATTGTTAACGTAACTAAAGTAACAAAAAAGAACTTTTTCATATTATTGTCGTTCCCATTTACCAAATCTAGTTACATCACTAGCAAGTAAAGAATGAACTATCAACCAAGCGTATGATGGGAATCCGACGGAATGGCTGATTTTAGCGTTAAGTTGGTTATCGGATAACCACAAAAAAGCTCCAGTGATAATTTCTATCACTGGAGCGCCATAGATCTTTTCGTCAAACTCGTCAGAAATTCTATACCGATACTTAATTAGTCGTGCAACGTGATAGTAATTTCACCAATGCCCGCGTCGATATTAATACGCGCATCGCCACTACCTGAGGCACGGCCTGAAGCGCTAATAAAATGACGCTCGTTGTTGGTATGGTCGCCACCACGAATTTTCACCTCACCAATACCGACATCCGTTTTAACATCAGCAATAGCACCGTAAATATCCAACTCGACCTCGCCAACGCCAAGGTCAATCTGTAAATCAGCTGCAGCCAATTCACCGCTGATTTCACCGACGCCTAAATCTAGGTCTATTTCACCGACTTGTGGCATCCGCAAGACCCAGTGCAATTCAATATCTTCCTGTTCAGGTACACGTAAGCGTAAGGTGTCACCGCTTTGCTCAGCGGTCAGCTCTACGGCATCTAGATTGCCATCGTTGAAAAAGGCTGAATCGCCCTCTTCCGCGACCAGCTCAACTTCCAGCTCATTACCACTTGAGCGTTCGAAGGTAACCGTACCAACGCCACTTTCAATATCAATTCTGGTTGCTTTTGAGACTTCGTACGTAGCGTTAAAGGTACGTTCATGTGCATTGGCTGTGCTCGCAAAAGGCAAACTCAACGCGGTAACAGACGCGATTAAAAAGAAGGCGGAAAACCAAACAGACTGTTGGCGTGTCATTGTATTTCTCCCACATTTAGCAATTTTTGTTGTTCGCTTTGGTTCTTAAGACGCTGTTGAACATCGATAAGTTGACAGCGCTAAGAAACTTTTAGGTTCTCTACAGCTTATGCAGGGTCCATGCCAACTTTTATTATTTGTTATTATTCAGCAGCTTACAGCGCCTTTACGATTTGAATCTAAAAGCGAAGTAGTTCTATGATTCGCCAAAAACACAAAAATATGCTGAAATTCACCAACCATTTCAGTAGCACCAACATCATGACGCACACTATCGAAGCTGTGGGAGTGATACATTCGCCCTACGCGCAAAAATTCGCAATCCCACGACAGCCAGGCCTCGTTACGGCCGCGCACGCTAAGATCGAACTCTACGCCGGCTTCGACGGTGAAGCAGTTCGCGGTTTAACCGACTTCAGCCACATATGGGTCTTATTCTTATTTCATGAAAATTTGGCCCAAGGTTGGCAGCCACTGGTGCGCCCCCCGCGTTTAGGCGGCAATACTAAAGTGGGTGTTTTTGCCAGTCGTTCCACCTTTCGACCCAATGGCATTGGTATGTCCGTGGTCGAATTGCTCGCTATTCAGCAACACGATGGCAAAACCAACTTACTGGTACGGGGCGGCGACTGGGTCAACGGTACCCCAGTTATCGATATCAAGCCGTATCTGCCCTACGTTGATGCGCTCCCATCGGCGCAAGGCGGCTATGCCCATCGCGCTCCTGAACATCAATTAACCGTCATTTATACACTACAGGCGCAGCAACAATTGCGCGAACTTGCCGCCGCATACGCCAATCTTGAACAACTCATAACCCAAGTCTTACAGCAAGATCCTCGACCGGCGTATAAACGCAATCAAGCCTCAGAGCAAATTTATGGTATGCAGCTTTATGACCTAAACATTCAATGGCGGGTCGAAGATCAACAAAACCTTGTCATAAACATCACGAAAGACTTTTGACGGGGCGCCGCTACTGGTAGAATTCTCGGCAACTGAACGAATACAAAAAGGGATATCATGCGGACCAGTCACTATCTTTTGGGCACACTCAAAGAAACACCTGCTGACGCCGAAGTCATCAGCCATCAACTTATGTTGCGCGCCGGTATGATCCGTAAAGTCGCAGCCGGACTTTATACATGGACGCCAACCGGTTTACGTGTGTTGCGTAAAGTTGAGGCGGTGGTGCGCGAAGAAATGGAACGGGCTGGCGCTCTTGAAGTTCTAATGCCAATGGTGCAACCGGCCGATTTATGGGAAGAATCAGGTCGTTGGGAAGATTACGGTCCAGAATTGCTGCGTTTAAAAGATCGTAACCAACGTGACTTTGTGCTTGGTCCAACACACGAAGAAGTAATTTCTGAGTTGGTTCGCAAAGAAGTAAACAGTTACAAGCAACTCCCTTTGAACCTATTCCAAATTCAGACCAAATTCCGTGACGAGATTCGACCACGCTTTGGTGTGATGCGTGCGCGCGAATTCATCATGAAAGATGCCTATTCTTTCCACCTTGATCAAGCGAGCCTGCAAGCAAGTTATGATGCCATGCATGCAGCCTACTGCCGCATTTTTGAACGTCTCGGCCTTGATTATCGCCCGGTGATAGCCGACACCGGTTCAATTGGCGGCAGCTCGTCACACGAGTTTCATGTTCTGGCAGACTCAGGTGAAGACGATATCGCCTTCTCAGATAGCTCTGATTATGCGGCCAACGTCGAGTTAGCCGAAGCTGTGGCTCCTGCGACAGAGCGTCCTGCGCCATCTGCTGCAATGGAGAAAGTCGCCACGCCAAACGCAAAAACCATCGATGCCTTGGTCGAGCAATTCAAACTGCCAATTACGCAAACCGTTAAAACACTGATTGTACATGGCAGTGAAGAAGGCAAACTCGTGGCTCTCATGGTCCGTGGTGACCACACTCTTAACGAAATTAAGGCGGCCAAGCTCGAGCAAGTGGCCAGCCCATTGGTTTTTGCCAGTGACGAAGAAATTCGTGCTGCTATTGGCGCGGGTCCGGGTTCATTAGGACCTGTCGGCTTGCCATTAGAGTTGGTCATTGATCGAAGCGTAGCGGTTATGGCGGACTTTGGTGCCGGTGCCAACGAAGATGGCTTTCATTTCTTCAATATTAACTGGGAGCGCGATGTCCCTCTGCCTGTTGTAGCGGACTTGCGCAACGTCGTTGAAGGTGATCCAAGCCCATGTGGACAAGGCAACTTACAAATTAAACGCGGCATTGAAGTAGGCCACATTTTCCAGTTAGGAAAGAAATATTCTGATGCGATGAAAGTGGGTGTGCTTACCGAAACAGGGAAGCATGAGAATTTATTGATGGGTTGCTATGGCATTGGCGTTTCACGTATTGTTGCCGCCGCTATCGAGCAAAATCACGACAAGTTCGGGATTACTTGGCCGGAAGCTCTAGCACCATTCCAAGTTGCGATTGTACCGATGAACATGCACAAGTCGGTGCGCGTACAAGAAATCGCAGAACAGCTCTACAGCGAGCTTAAAGCTGCGGGGGTGGATGTTTTATTCGATGACCGCAAAGAGCGTCCAGGCGTGATGTTCGCCGACATGGAGCTGATTGGTATTCCACATCAAATCGTTATTGGCGAACGTAACCTCGACGAGCAAGCCGTGGAGTACAAGAACCGACGTTCAGGTGAGAAAACCAAGGTCGCGATCGGCGACGCCGTCGCTACCGTTCAAAACGCCTTGTAGCCCGCAGTTCTACTGCGGGTTCTATCGAATTGAACAAACATGGTCCAAACGTGTAGCTAATCCCGTGGTAGAACCACGGGCTACCCCAAATCTTTTGAACAAACATGGTCCAAACGTGTAGCTAATCCCGTGGTAGAACCACGGGCTACCCCAAATCTTTTGAACAAACATGGTCCAAACGTGTAGCTAATCCCGTGGTAGAACCACGGGCTACCTTAACTCTCTTGGCCTGCTAACGGTTCAACGTAGTGCAAGTGCATGTCCCACGGAAAGTGAATCCAGGTTTCCTGCTCCAAATCAGCGACATAATCGTCAACCAGTTCCATACCCGCTGGTTTCGCATAAACCGTGATGAATTTAGCTTTGGGTAAACGCTCACGGAGGAACTTAAGCGTATTGCCGGTATCCACTAAGTCATCGATTACCAAGAAGCCTTCACCATCTTCGGTACAGCTCACATCTTTCAATAGCGTAACGCTGTCGCGTTGACTATCGTGATCGTAAGAACTTACACAGACGCTCTCCACTAAACGCACGTTGAGCTCACGCGCAACGATGGCCGCCGGTACTAAACCGCCACGGCTAACCGCGATAATGCCCTGCCATTGCTCAGCAGGTAGTTGACGACGTGCCAACTCTTTAGTGGCGCGATGTAACTCTTCCCAAGATACGAAAAACTCGCGATTTGTATGCCATCCCATGATGTCTTACCCCAACCAAATGAATTTTGCGACAAATAGCGCTGCCAGCACAGCAACACTCCAATTTAATTCTTTGTAACGTCCGCCGAGTGCTTTTACCACCACATAGCTGATAAAACCAAGCGCAATACCGTCAGCGATTGAATACGTTAATGGCGTCATCAGCAGCACAACCGCCACTGGCGCAGCTTCGGTCACGTCATCCCAATCGACTGAGCGCAAGGTGAATAACATTAGCACCGATACGTAAATGATTGCGCCCGCGGTTGCATAGGCTGGCACCATTCCTGCCAATGGCGCGAAGAAAATCGCTAGCACAAATAGTACACCAACAATCACTGCGGTAAGACCCGTCTTACCGCCTGAGGCCACCCCTGAAGCTGACTCGATATAACTGGTCGTTGTTGAGGTTCCGAGCATAGAGCCCGCCACTGAAGCCGTCGAGTCAGCCATAAGCGCTTTTTCTAAGCGCGGAAGTTTACCGTTTTTATCGGTCATGCCCGCACGTTGCGCAACCGCCATCAACGTCCCCGACGTATCAAACAAATCGACAAATAAGAACGCAAAGATCACGCTGAGCATGGCCACGTCAAATGCGCCTGCGATATCCAATTGCATAAAGGTCGGTGCGAGGCTAGGTGGCGCCGCAACAATGCCTTGATAGCTGACATCACCGAGCAACCAGCCGATAAAGGTAACCAGCAAGATACTAATCAACGCTGCACCTTGGACTTGTCGAGCCACCAAACCAATGATTAAGAAAAAGCCTAAACCGGCGAGCAACACCGACAGCTGTGACATATCACCAAGGGTTACCAAAGTCGCTTCGTGTGCCACGATAATATTGGCATTTTGCAAGCCGATGAGCGCCAAAAATGCGCCAATACCGGCGGCAATGGCAAGGCGTAAAGTGGCAGGTATCGAGTTGATAATCCACGAGCGAATTCGTAACGCAGAAAGTAAGAAGAATAAAATACCAGAAAAGAACACCGCACCAAGTGCAGCTTGCCAAGTGTAGCCCATACCCAACACGACGCTATAGGTAAAAAAGGCATTCAGCCCCATTCCTGGCGCCAGCGCAACTGGATAGTTGGCCCACAAACCCATGATCAAACAGCCAATAGCAGCCGCCAAACAGGTTGCGACAAAAACAGCACCCTGGTCCATACCCGCTTGACTTAAAATCGATGGATTCACAAAAATAATGTAAGCCATGGTCAAAAAGGTTGTGATACCACCGATCACTTCCGCCTTAACCGAGCTTCCTTGAGCTTTGATTTTAAAAAGTTTTTCCAATACCGATTGGAATCCACTCACACGCAACTCCCCCACTCTGTCGCTCACAAATGAACCGCTTTAAAAAATTGCGCTAGTGTACCTGAATGCAGGCAAAATTGCTCGGTCTATCTCTTTTAGAATTGTGTTAGAATCGCCGCAAAATGATCGGCAGCAAGGAGTTTTCATGCCTAAAGTAATTTATATTGATGCCAATGGTGGCGAATTTGAAGCAGATGTACCCGTAGGTCAAAACCTTATGGAAGGTGCGGTAGATAACATGATCGATGGCATTCTTGGCGAATGCGGTGGCGTCATGTCGTGTGCCACCTGTCATGTGTACGTACCCACGGAATGGCAAGACAAAATTCCGCCCGCGTCAGAGCGCGAAGAAGATATGCTCGACATGGCTGTCGAACCGCAAGATAACAGCCGGTTAAGCTGCCAAATCGAAATGACCGAAGAGCTTGATGGTATTACCGTTTACATGCCGCGCTCGCAATTCTAAGGCGCATCGATCTGCATAAAAACTTCGTCATGATAACCGGTGGTGACACGGATCAAACCGCAGAGCTGTTCATCAACCTCAGCATCACCGGTGTCAACCAACAACGGCTTGCCGTTTAACTGTTGTAATTTTGCTTTCGTCGCCACCACCCAAATTGCTTCTTTGCCTTCGGCTTGCAGTAGCTGTGCCAGTAGTGCTGCACTAAGTTGCTGATTACCACGGCCAAAAATATGGCCTTGCCCGCCAATAACCGTTACCACCAAGCGCGCGGGTTGCTGTTCAGTAACCACCCATTGTTCAAGCTGACGAGCGGTAACATCGCTAGCCACGAGTTCACCATTTTTAATCACATCAACACCTAACAAGGTGTTTGCTAGACCTAGTTCGTCCATCACCGCAGCCACCGTCGACCCGGAGCCCATGATGTAAAGTACGTCATCTTCCATACGCTCAATGACATCGGCAGCAATGTCGGCAAGAACGAGTTCATCGCTCTCTTTGCCGCCCATTTTTACCGCCTGCACATAGCGCAATTCTTCCGGTACCAACATTTCCCCATAGCGCTTAGCGCGCACTGTGCCAGAACGAAATGCCGTTTCATCGATGTCCATCACGTCAGCATGAGTCACGGTGGTCAGGTGCCCTTGCAGAATCTGCACCACGACTTTGCCCGCCGCCCGCGGACTTACCGCGTACACGCCAGAATGTATTTTCACGCCAGCGGGAATACCTAGTACTGGCTGTTCACTTGGCACTACCGCATAAACGTCGCGAGCCGTACCATCGCCGCCAGCAAATAGCAGTAAATCGACGCCGCTCTCGACTAACGCCTGCGTGAGCGCTTTGGTGTCGTCAGCAGTACTTGGTTCGTGGCCGTGGAAGATCACCTCACAGGGTATCCCAGCCAGCTTACAACTGTCCTCGCCTAGACCATTGGCCCCAGTGAAAATACGACAATCAACTTTGCCGTTGACCAGTTCCTTTAAGGCTTGAGCTGCGCGTTTCGATGCTTTGGGTTCAGCTCCCATCGCGCGCGCTCGTGCCGCCGTCTCGGCACCATCACTGCCTTTGAGCGCAACACTACCGCCAAGTCCGGCAGCAGGATTAACCACCAAGCCCAAGCGAAATTCAGTCATGCTACCCCCTGCAGCTCATCAATGTCTTTGCGTTCCGCTCGCAGCTCAGCGAGTTGCGGCCAGGGTTGACCATAATGCTCGGCGAGTAGGCGAGCAAAACGCTCCGCACGTGCGGGTAATCCGCTGACCAAGTAATCACATAGTTGGTCATGCACCGCTTGGGTGAACGCTTCACGATCCACGTCACACCCACCAAGATTATCAACGCTCACTTGAAAAGGTACGCCAGCGCAACGCGAGAATAGCCATTCAAGGGCTTGCGGCTTGCGTTCCACTTTTTCAAATTGCGCTTGTTGTGAAGCATCGCGGCCATCGGGTTCGTACCAGTAGCCATAATCTTCCAGTTGGCGGCGTTGCGCGCCAGCGATACACCAGTGGGCAATCTCATGCAGCGCTGAAGCAAAAAATCCGTGGGCAAATATAATTTGGTGATCTTCGGTTGCGTTTGCTGCAGGCCGATACCATGGCTCATCGTCACCGGCGACTAGTACGGTACGATAATCTTGATAGAAACAACGATGAAAAAGCTCGATAAGCGTCGAATAATGTCTACTACTCATAATCCTTTCGCTGCTTACTTGCCGTTTTGCGCACGTTGACGTAGCCAATGGTCAACAATGACGAGTGCCGCCATCGCTTCTACGATCGGAACGCCACGAATGCCGACACAGGGGTCGTGACGACCGCGCGTGACTACTGTTTGCGGCTGATTGAAGCGGTCGATGGTCTGCCCCGGCTTGGTGATACTTGAAGTCGGCTTAAACGCCACTTCGGCAATGACGGTCTGCCCACTGCTAATGCCACCAAGCACACCGCCAGCGTGATTACTTAAAAAGCCGTCGGGGCTGATTTCATCACGATGCTCACTCCCGAGTTGACCAGCTGCGGCAAAACCATCGCCGATACTTACGGCCTTCACCGCATTGATACTCATCAGTGCTTTTGCTAAATCAGCATCAAAGCGATCAAACACCGGCTCACCTAAACCTGCAGGGACTCCGGTCACTTCCAATCGCACCCTGGCACCCACCGAATCACCTTGCTTGAGCAAGTCTTTCAGGTACTCACCGGCGGCTTCAGCAACTGTTGCACTCGGCATAAACAAAGGATTTTCATGCACCTGCTGCCAGGCAAAATCAACGCTATCACGAGCAATACTGTGCGGACCAATTTGCATAACGCCAGCGAAAAATTCGATACCAAACTGTTCTTTTAACAGTTTTCGAGCAATAGCTCCGGCTGCTACGCGCATTGCGGTTTCGCGAGCAGATGAACGTCCCCCCCCGCGATAGTCACGGAAACCGTACTTTTTGTCATAAGTAAAGTCGGCATGGCCGGGCCGGTAAAGGTCCTTGATAGCCGAATAATCTTTACTACGTTGGTCGGTGTTTTCGATCATCAAGCCAATCGGCGTGCCGGTGGTGCGGCCTTCGAATACGCCTGACAAAATACGTACTTGGTCGGCCTCACGGCGGGCTGTAGTGTAACGACTTTGGCCCGGTTTACGACGATCGAGCTCATACTGTAAATCAGCTTCACTCAACTCCAGCCCCGGCGGGCAGCCGTCAATGATTGCGCCCAGTGCTGGGCCATGACTCTCACCAAAGGTAGTGACTCGAAAAAGTTCACCAAAACTATTACCGGGCATAGAAGATCCTAAGTGCTAAAGGTTAAAAACTGGCTTGATGCTCCAGCAATTCTTGTCTTGTCAGTAAGAATACGCCATCACCACCGCGTTCGAAAGACAACCAAGTAAATGGTACTTCTGGATACAACTCCATCATGTGAACCATCGAGTTACCAACTTCACAAATCAGAATGCCGTGCTCGGTAAGATGGTCTGGTGCTTCACGCAAAATGGTACGAACCAAGTCAAGACCATCCTCACCGGCGGCAAGGCCTAACTCAGGTTCATGATGAAATTCTGCCGGTAAGTCAGCCATGTCTTCTGCATCCACATAAGGTGGATTGGTCACAATCAAGTCGTAGCGTTGGTCGGGTACCGCACTGTAAAGATCAGAAACCATTGGGAACACCCGATGCTCTAACTGATGGGCCGCAATATTCTCTTCCGCAACCGTCAGCGCATCAGCTGAAATATCTAACGCATCCACTTCAGCATCAGGGAAAGCATAAGCACACGCGATCGCAATACACGCACTGCCCGTGCACAGATCAAGTATGTGCTGAGGCGGTTGACTTAACCAAGGCTGGAATTCATTTTCAATCAGTTCAGCAATCGGCGAGCGCGGGATCAATACCCGTTCATCAACTTTGAACGGCAGCCCTGCAAACCAAGCTTCACCGATCAAATATGCCGCTGGTTTACGCGCTTCAATCCGTTGCTGAAGCAATTGTAAAAACTGCGCGCGCTCTGCCTGCGTCATCGTCGCACGACGAAAAGCATCCAATTGCGCAAGGTCAAGATGGAGAACATGTGCCAATAGCACCTGGGTCTCGGTATCGGCATTATCGGTACCATGCCCAAAGAATACCTCAGCACTGTGCAGGCACGTTATCCCCCAGCGCCAGAAGTCTTCAATAGTGGTTAAATGTTCAGTAGTGGTTTCAGCAAACTGCGTCAACGTGGTTCTCCACTCGGATAAAGAAATAAATTAGGCAGGCTCGGCAACCGCCATACGTTCAAATGTACCTTGCATAGCATCAGCGTTAAGCGTGAGTTCAGCGATACCCGCCGTTGGAAACAAGATGGGCTCCATGCGCGCATCGAGCTCAGCGACCAAATAACTTACAAATGGCATGTGTGAAACTAGGGCAACATGATGTGTTCCGTGTCCGCGGCGTTGCAGTTGCACAAAGAGCCAATCGGCAAACTGCTGCGCATTACCTTCCGGCGTAATATCGGCACAATCAAGTTGCTCCGCTACTTTCACCTGCTGCGTCAGAATCGCGGCAGTTTGTCGAGCTCGAACATAGGGGCTAACTAATAGCCAATCGAGTTTTTCAACGCCCTGCTCGGCAAGACATTGTTGCAACCATTGCGAATTCATGACCACTTCTTGTTCACCGTACGGGCTTAGTGGTCGAATGGCATCGCCTTGCAGCGCTTGCGCGGGCATCGCCTCACCATGGCGCATAATGTACAACTTCACTTGCTTAAAGCTTTGCTGTTTCACTCTACATCACCATCGGTATTCTCAACGCGGCGACGACGTCCACCGGTGACGGGGTCGGCCCGACCATCATCCTTCGCTTGTTCAGCACGTTTGCGCCGAATTGCTTTGGGATCAGCGATCAAAGGCCGATAGATTTCGATACGGTCGCCGTCGCGTGGTTCATGTTCCAACTTGACCGCCTTACTCCAAATACCGACTTTTTGCTCGTTTAGATCGATTTCAGGAAAGTAACGGGTAATTTGTGACTGCGAAATACAATCCGCCACAGATGTTCCTTTGCGGACCCGCAACGGAATGATCTGCTGCCGCTCCGGAGTAGCATAAGCAACTTCGATCTGGATCTGGTCTTGGCTCATTTAGGGAGTCCCGTAAACCTGTTCCGCACGCTTTACAAAAGCATCCACCATGCGGCTTTGTAATTCATTGAAGATATTACCAAATGCTAAACCAAGCAAGCGATTGGCAAATTCAAACTCGAGTTCCAAAATAATCTTGCAAGCATTTTCATCCAAGGGTTGGAAACGCCAACCACCACGCAAATAACGAAACGGCCCATCGACTAATTCCATACCAATGCGGTGCGGTGGCTCAAGTGTATTACGGGTAGTAAACGATTTCCCGACCCCAGCTTTACTAATATCTAAACGGGCGACTTTCGTTTGCTCAGCCTGCTCCAGAACTTGCGCCGAACGACAGCCAGGCACAAACTGCGGATAACTTTCAATATCATTGACCAACGCATACATCTGTTCATCGCTATAGGGCACTAATGCGCTTCGTTCAATGCTGGGCATACCGATTCCTTGCCTTCCGTTAAAATGCCCGCATGATACCGTAATTTCAGGGTGTGATCATCCATTCTCAATTGTCCTATGGGTTTCTCTGCAGAAACGAATTTTCTTTTACTATTGGATGCGTATAATAGCCGCCATGAGCAAAGCAAAATCCCCCGCAAATTCAGGAACTATCGCGCTTAATAAAAAAGCGCGCCATGAGTATTTCCTGGAAGATAAATTCGAAGCTGGTATTGCCTTACAAGGCTGGGAAGTCAAAAGCATCCGCGCCGGCAAGGTGAATATCGCTGACACATACGTCATCGTCAAAGACGGTGAAGCTTACCTATTGGGTGCGCAAATTCAGCCTTTACTGTCAGCATCTTCGCATGTGGTCTGTGACCCAGAGCGTACACGTAAGCTGCTGTTGAAAAAGCGCGAGTTAGACAAGTTGATCGGTGCTAGTGAACGTGAAGGCTATGCCATTGTCGCTACCGCCATGTATTGGAAGCGTCATTTAGTGAAGCTTGAAATCTATCTGGCCAAGGGTAAAAAATCACACGACAAGCGCGACACCATCAAAGAGCGGGATTGGCAACGACAAAAATCTCGCATCTTGAAACATAGCGTACGTTGATTTTTTTACTTTGGACGGGTTGACAGCCTGCCGTTGTCCCCGTAAATTAGCTTCGAAAGTTATTAGACAACTTCTTTTTTGGATTAAATTGAGTAACGTGATGAACACCTTTGTACCAGCGCAAGCTACACAATCAGCACAGTGGTGGTGGCATTTCCCGAACTAGCGGGCGATGCATCTGTGCGTGTTTACACGTCGATTCATGAGAAACCCGCTGCATCAGCGGGTTTTTTATTGCCCGCGCAGTCATTAAACAACGACAAGGGCAAAAAAGTGCATTTTGAAAATCAACTAGGCTACTACCAGACGTTGCACATGCAACTTCCGTACAGCGCAACAACGCAGCAACTGTTTGCGACCTTGTGTGGCCATAAGCCGCACACATTGCTGCTTGATTCAGCCGAAATTCAGTCGCGCCAACACCTTAAAAGTCTGTTAATGACACAAGCGTCACTGCAAATCACCTGTCGTGCACAACAGGTCACCTTGCGCGCATTAACAGCCAACGGTGCCCAATTATTACCCTTCATGGCGCAACAACTTGCACCCTATGCCAAGTGCACTGGCGATAGCGATAGCCTGCAGTGTGATTTCAATACTGTAACTAATCAGGATATCGACGAGGTGCAACGCCTGCGGCAAGCATCAACAGAACACGTATTACGTATTTTGCAACAACAGCTCAAGCCGTTGGCGGCGAGTCACGAACATGACTTTGCGCTGTTTATCGGTGGCGTGTTTGGCTATGACTATATTGCCAGTATGGAAGATTTACCTGAGGTTCCTACTGGTGCAAATAGCTGCCCAGATTATCAGTTTTACCTTGCCGAAAGCTTGGTTGTGCTCGATCACCAAGCACAAACAACAGAATTGCTTGCAACCCTTCTCAGTGGTCCGGAATCGGCCAATTATTACCCGCGAATTGCGGCGCAACTTGGCGCAATTGCAGCACACTGCCAACTACCGGCATTGCCGGCGGCCAACCACGTGACGACCGCGCCCAAGAACGTTTCGGTGAGCGCCTCACCAAGCCGCGAAACATACGCCAGCTGGGTGCAGGAACTGCAAGAGCACATTGCCGATGGGGATATTTTTCAGGTGGTTCCGTCACGTCAGTTCAGCTTAGCCTGTCCCGATAGTTTGGCGGCCTACCAACAGCTAAAAGCAAGCAACCCGTCGCCGTACATGTTCTACCTGCAAAGCGACGACTTTGTGTTATTCGGCGCATCACCGGAGTCTGCGCTCAAGTACACCGCGCAGACGAATCAAGTTGAGCTTTACCCTATTGCCGGGACGCGGCCGCGGGGGAAAAACAACGATGGCAGTATTAATCCAGACTTGGACAGCCGTTTGGAACTTGAACTTCGCTGTGATCAAAAAGAGTTAGCCGAACACCTCATGCTGGTCGACTTAGCGCGCAACGATCTCGCACGCATCGCTCAACCGGGTACGCGCTACGTTGCTGACCTGTTGCAAGTCGATCGCTATTCGCATGTTATGCACTTGGTCTCACGGGTGGTCGCGCAATTGGATGATGAGCTTGATGCGCTCCATGCCTACCGTGCTTGTATGAACATGGGCACCTTGGTGGGTGCACCGAAAGTAAGTGCTGCTCGGCTCATTCGCCACTACGAACAGCAGCGCCGCGGTAGCTATGGCGGCGCTGTTGGCTACCTTAATGGTCGCGGTGATATGGATACCTGTATTGTTATTCGTTCCGCCTTTGTTAAGGACGGAGTGGCTCACGTCCAGGCTGGCGCAGGCGTCGTCGCTGACTCGGTCGCGGAAGCGGAAATCGCCGAAACAGAAAATAAGGCGCGCGCTGTGATCGCCGCTATCCAAGCAACGTACTCAAGTGAAACGGAGACGCAGGCATGAGCACGGCACGCATTATTTTAATCGATAATATTGATTCCTTTAGCTACAACTTGGTCGACGAATTGCGTCAACTTGGCTACCCGCTAAAGGTCTATCGCAATACGGTTTCGCTAAAAACCATTCAAACTGAACTTGAACGTTTCGCGGGGCCGCAACTTATTTGTTTGTCACCGGGGCCGGGCCATCCGCGCCAAGCAGGCAACTTAATGGACGTCATTGACTATGCTCGTGGACGTTATCCACTGCTCGGTATCTGCTTAGGTTTTCAAGCGTTGCTCGAGACTTATGGCGCAAAAGTGCAACGGTGCGGCGAAACCTTACATGGCAAGAGCTCTGCTATCCGCTGTCAGTCCCATGCCGTTTTTGCTGAGTTACCCAATCCTCTGGTGGTCGCTCGTTATCACAGCCTTGCGGGTTATGACTTACCCGACGAAATTGAAGTTCTCGCAGACGTCGAGGCCGCCGGACAAGTCATTCCTATGGCAGCCTATTTCCCGAGCCACCATGCGGTCGGCTTTCAATTTCACCCAGAATCTATCTTAACTGGGCGCGGCACACAGTTGCTCGCGCAAAGTGTCAACTATCTACTTACCACGGAGCCGCAGTAATGGAAGTCATCAAACAACTACTCGCTGGTGAGAGCCTCTCACTTGAGGTAACCGAGCAACTCTTTGATCGACTCGTCAAAGGTGAACTCAACGAAATTCAAATCACCGCTCTACTTACCGCCATGAAGATGCGCGGTGAACAGCCGCAAGAAATGGCCGGCGCAGCCTTGGCTTTGCGCCGTGCGGCAAAGTCTTTTAAACGACCGGAGCGCTTAATTGTGGATAGCTGCGGCACTGGTGGTGATGGCAGTAACACCATTAATATCTCGACGACCGCAGCACTCGTCGCTGCGAGCATGGGGTTGACCGTCGCTAAACATGGTAATCGCAGTGTATCGTCGCGGTCCGGTTCAGCCGATGTGCTTGAGAGCTTAGGTTTGTCAGTTACCCAAGATCCGGAAATCGCAGCTGAACAACTTGATCGCTTTAATTTTTGTTTTCTGTTTGCACCGCATTACCACCCCGGCATTCGTTACGCTATGCCCGTGCGCCAAACATTGAAAACCCGAACGCTATTTAATCTGCTTGGCCCACTGGTGAATCCGGCCAGTCCTGACGTACAACAGTTGGGAGTGTATGACCCAGCATGGTTACGCCCACTTGCAGAAACCCTGCGCTTATTAGGATGTCAGCGAGCGATGGTCGTACATGGTTCGGGCCTTGATGAAATCGCTTTACACGGCACCACACAAGTGGTCGAATTACGCGATAATGAACTGCATGAATACCAACTTAGTCCTGCGGACTTTGGCGTTGCACAAGCGCCAGTAAGCGCGTTACGTGGCGGCGACGCCGATTTTAATGCCGCCGCCCTGATCAAAGTTCTCTCCGGCGAGGCGCCGGTAGCTCAACGTGATGCGGTTGCCATTAGTACCGCCGGTTTACTTTACTTAGCCGGCCACTATGCAACTTTACAAGCAGCCACCCAAGCGGTCATTGCCCACCTGGCAAGTGGTAAAGCCATGCAACACTTGCAGCAGTTACAGGAGTTTAATCGTGGCTAAAAGTATTTTAGACACCATTGTTACGCGCCGTCGCGAGCGTCTTGTTGAACTTGCGCAGCACTACTCTGAAGCTGCCTTACGGGCAACCTTGCGTCCGAGCACGCGAAGCCTTGCTACCGCTTTGGCCAAGCCGCGCAGCAGCTTTATTCTAGAGTGTAAAAAGGCATCACCGTCGAAAGGGTTGATTCGCGAGCAGTTTCATCCAGTCCAAATTGCCCAGACGTACGTGCGTTACGCCGATGCAATTTCGGTACTCACCGAGCCCGACTTTTTCCAAGGTGACTTCGCCTATTTAAGTGCGGTAAGCGCTAGTGTTGACGTGCCCGTTTTATGTAAAGACTTCATTATTGAGCCCTTGCAAGTCTTGCTTGCTCGCCATTTTGGTGCCGACGCTATTTTGCTCATGCTATCGATCCTCGACAACGAACAGTATCGACAACTCGCAAACTTAGCAGCTGAACTGCAACTCGACGTGCTTACTGAAGTAAGCAATGAAGAAGAGATGGCCCGGGCGAAACAGCTTGGTGCTACCATCATCGGCATCAATAACCGAAACCTGCATGATCTTAGTGTTGATCCGCAGCGTAGCAAAACACTGAGTAAGTTGGCGCCGCAAAATGCCTTACTCGTGGCCGAGTCAGGCTATGCCAACAACGAACAAGTACGGGACAGCGCGCCTTTTGTCGACGGCTTTTTAATCGGAAGTGCGCTAACCGCACAAGCCAATATCGATCAGGCCTGCCGCGAGTTGGTGTACGGTAAGCACAAAGTTTGTGGGCTCAGCAAACCACAAGATGCAATGGTCGTGCGCGCAGCGGGCGCAGCCTATGGTGGACTCATTTTCGTTCCCTCATCGCCGCGTGCGGTAACCGTTTCGCAAGCAGCGGAACTTATCGCTACCGAACCGCAATTAGCATGGGTAGGAGTGTTTGCCGATCAACCACTGGACGACATCGTGGCGAGCGCCAAGGAGCTGCAACTTCATGCGGTGCAACTCCACGGCCATGAAGATGTTGATTATGTGGCGCAATTACGTCAGGCGCTGCCCGCAACAGTGGAGATTTGGCGCGCGTTATCAGTTGCCCAACCGTTTCAACTGCCAGCGATTGGAGCTGACTTCTATTTGCTTGATAACGTTAGTGGTGGCAGCGGACAACAGTTTGATTGGGAGTTATTAAGTGAGCTCACCGAGGACGAGCGGCAACGCTGCATTCTCGCTGGCGGTTTAGGGCCTGCAAACTTGGTTGCGGCGCAAACGACCGGGCTGACACGATTTGATTTTAATTCACGCCTTGAACGCAGCAAAGGCGACAAAGATGCAGGTTTAATTCTGCAGCTCTTTCAACACATTCGACAGTATGGGAAAACAAACCATGAGTGATAACCCAGCGTACTTTGGCGAATTTGGTGGCCAGTTTGTGCCAGAAATTCTTTTGCCGGCGCTCGACCAACTCGAGCAGGCTTTTAACGATGCTCAGCAAGATCCTGAGTTTCAAAAAGAGTTCAGTGATTTACTAAAGAACTACCTAGGCCGACCAACGCCTGTATCGTTGTGTCGCAACCTTCCGGTGGATAGCCCCAACGGCACGAAAATCTACCTTAAGCGCGAAGACTTGTTGCACGGCGGCGCCCACAAAACCAATCAGGTACTTGGCCAAGCGTTACTGGCGAAACGTATGGGCAAGCATCGCATTATTGCAGAAACTGGCGCTGGCCAGCACGGTACCGCGACCGCCTTAGCCTGCGCCCTGCTCGACTTAGACTGCACCATCTACATGGGCAAAAAAGACGTCGAACGCCAGCAACCGAACGTCTTTCGGATGGAGCTGATGGGGGCCAAAGTGGTTCCCGTCGATACCGGTAGCGGCACACTCAAAGATGCTGTCAACGAAGCCTTACGTGATTGGACTGCAAGTTACCACGATACTCACTACCTGCTCGGCACCGCGGCCGGTCCACATCCATTCCCTACCATCGTGCGTGAATTTCATCGCATGATTGGTGCCGAAGCCAAGCGGCAGATCCTTGAACAAGCCGGGCGCTTGCCTGACGAAGTCATTGCTTGCGTCGGTGGCGGCTCCAATGCGATTGGCATGTTCGCCGATTTCATTGATGAAAAAGACGTCGCCCTTGTCGGCGTTGAGCCTGCCGGGAAAGGCGTGAAAACGGCTCATCACGGCGCAACCCTAACGGCTGGCAAGCCAGGCATTTTACATGGCTGTAAGTCATTTCTCATGCAAACCGACGAAGGCCAGATTGAAGAAAGCTACTCCGTTTCTGCCGGGTTAGATTACCCAGGCGTCGGGCCACAACACGCTTATTTACTGAGTATTGGCCGCGCACGCTATGAATCCGTCACTGACGATGAGGCGCTAGAAGCCTTTAAACTACTCGCTGAGAAAGAAGGGATTATTCCGGCGCTCGAGTCGGCCCATGCGCTTGCCTACGCCATCCGTCGCGCGCAAGAACCCGATGCACCCGAAATACTATTACTGAATCTGTCGGGGCGTGGTGACAAAGATATTGACCATGTACGTCGCATATTTGCGGCGCAAGCCGAAGCTGAAAAGGGAACGGAGGACCGCTCATGAGCCGCTATAAAGCCATGTTCAATAAACTCGAAGCTGCCGATCAAGGCGCTTTCGTTCCTTTTGTAACGCTGGGTGACCCTAACCCAGAACAAAGTCTTGCTATCATCGATGCTTTGGTTGCTGGCGGTGCTGATGCACTTGAGTTGGGCTTTCCCTTTTCCGACCCCGTTGCTGATGGCCCTACCATCCAAAAAGCCGCGATTCGTGCACTAAGCGCGGGAACCAAAATTGCGGACTGCTTTGCCATGTTGAGCAAAATACGTAGCCGACATCCGGACATTCCGGTCGGTTTGCTCGTCTACGCGAATCTAGTGGCAAGTTCAGGGCTCGAGCGCTTTTACCAACGTTGTGCTGAGGCTGGTGTCGACTCGGTTTTGATAGCTGATGTGCCGGCCCGTGAAAGTGCTCATTTTATCGCTGCCGCCAAAGCGAGCGGCATTGAACCCATTTTTATTGCGCCGCCAGACGCTAACGCCGAACGCTTACAGCGCATTGCGGAACTCAGTGAAGGCTATGTGTATTTGTTAAGTCGCGCTGGGGTCACTGGCGCCGAGACCGGTATGCAGCGCCCTGCTACAGCGGTCATTGATGCCCTGAAAGAGGCCAATAGCGCCCCGCCTTTGCTTGGTTTTGGTATTGCCAAACCGGAACATGTCAAGGCTGCCTTAGCAGCAGGTGCGGCGGGTGCCATCAGCGGCTCAGCTGTGGTGAACATTATTGCCGAACATCTAGATAACCCGCAGCGGATGACCAGTGCACTTACGAGCTTTGTGGCCGAGATGAAGGCGGCAACAAACAATCGCGCAGCGCTACTGCAGGGCTCGGATAGTTAAATTCAAAGCCAGCTTGCTGTAACCTGGCCGGCACGACTCGCTGGCCAGTCAGCAGCATTTGCGACATTTCACCCAACAGCAACTTGAGCACCCAAGCGGGCACTCGCATAAAATGCGATTTGCGTAAAACCTTCGCAATCGTCGCACTAAATTCTTCCTGCGGTACGGGCTCTGGTGCAGTGGCATTGTAAATACCGTGGCAACTGTCTTGCTCAAGCAAAAACTCAAGCAGTCGCGCCATGTCTTGCAAATGAATCCACGAAAAGTACTGTTTGCCTGAGCCCAACGGCCCACCAAGGCCTAACAAATAAGGCGGAAGCATTTTTTGTAAGGCACTTCCCTCACTTGCTAAGACCACCCCAGTACGCACAATACACACGCGCGTTTTTTCCGATTGCGCAGCTAAGGCAAGGCGTTCCCATTCGGCACAAAGTTGCTGGGCAAAATCCTCAGGACGCTCGACCACCTCATCCTCGGTCATCGTTTGGCTACCTTGGTCACCGTAATAACCAATCGCAGAACCACTGATCAACACTTGCGGCGGCGTATCACTTTGTTGAATGAGTTCAGTAAGCTGACGCGTTATCCCCCAGCGACTTTGTTGAATACGTAGTTTTTGTCGCTCACTCCAACGTTTGTCAGCAATACCCTCGCCCTGCAAGTTAATCACACCGTAGAAATCACCAATGTTTTGCACTTCATCTAAACTCGCTAACGCATGCACTCCTTTACCGAAACGTTCGATCGCACGCTTCGGTTTGCGGCTTAACACCGTGATGCTATAGCGCTCACGAAGCCGCTTGACGAGTTCTGTGCCAATCAAGCCGGTACCACCGGTGATTAAAAGTTTCATGCAATCTTTCCTCGTTCAGCTACCTTTCTCTTTAATAGAGTGTAGTCATTGCTGGTAGTCGACAACAAACTTTTCTGGCAAACTCGACACATAAAATGTGAACGGAAACCACCATGCTGTTTGTACTTGAATATTTACCTATTGCGCTGTTTTTTATTTTTTATCTGTTAGGCGATATTTTTCTTGCCACGGGCGTGCTGATGCTCGGCACTGTGTTACAGATCATCGCCCTTAAATTTATGCGCGAAGTGATCACGCCGCGCCATTGGATCATCCTTTGGATGGTACTCATTTTTGGGTCCATCACGTTGTTTCTACATGACGAATGGTTCATTAAGATCAAAGTCAGTGTCATTTACGTCGCCATCGCTTTGTTTTTGCTCATTGGTCAGCAGTGGAAAAAACGCAGCCCACTCCAACAATTCTTGGGCGAAGAGATTAATTTGCCTGATTTCGCTTGGCGGCGGCTTACCTACGCATGGGTCATTTTCACCTTTGCCCTCGCCGCAGTAAACCTGTATATCGCGGAATACATGAGCCTTGATGCCTGGGTGAATTTCAAAGTGTTCGGTACCTTAGGTGCGACCTTGGTATTTACCATTTTCACCGGTGCTTACATGTTCAAGCATCACACGGATCGCGACAAGGATGCGGAAGAAATTGAGTAAGCCGTTCACCCTTGAAAGCGCAGCCGGCAGGCACATCACCGTTCACCATTTTAGTGCTGATAACGCCCAAAAGGTGGTCATCATGGCACCTGCCATGGCCGTGCCGCAAAGCTATTATCATGACTTCTGTCAGTGGCTCGCCCAGCAGGGTTATCACGTCTTAAGTTTTGACTACTACGCGATTGGCGCGAGCCACGGTGAGCAACTACGTCAAGTGGACAGCACTATCACCGACTGGGCACGTTACGACGCACAAGCCGTATTAAATTACGCACTTAGCCATTTTTCAGTACCGGTGGTGTGGTTTGCGCATAGCATTGGCGGGCAACTGTTCGGCATGTTAGAACGACACGCTGAAGTTGAACGTATGGTCACCGTCGCAACTGGCACCGGCTACTGGCGAGACACCAAACCAAGTTTAAAGTACAAGTCATGGGTGTTGTGGCACGGTATTGTGCCCTGGTTATTACCGTTGGTGGGGTACTTTCCTGGCGCGCGACTTGGGATTGTCGGCAATGTGCCACGCAGTGCCATGGCACAGTGGCGCAAATGGTGCTTACATCCTGATTACTTGGTGGGTGCCGAAAACCTTTACCAACGCTACGCTGAGGTGTCGACGCCAATCATTAGTTTGGCATTTAGTGACGATGAACTGCTCACCCGACGCAATATCACCGCTATGCATGATTTTTACGCGAATGCACCACAACGACGGCACTTCGTCACACCGGCACAGCTTGACGTCGACGCCATTCGTCACTTTTCACTCTTTCGTCCACGGGCGCAAGAGCTTTGGGAAAGGTTGCTAGCGCCGCAGTTGACGGCGACGCTACCAACCAAAGATTAATTCGGCGCTAAGCTAGGCGCCGAATCAACTGCGCCGTATTGCGACGGATCAGTCGCGCACAAGCCAAACGGCCCATGAGCCCTACAATCACTGCCCCAGCCAGCGGTCCCACCAACCAGAAGCGCCAGTGGAACGTCGCGCCAAGCTCAAACACTTGGGTTTGTAGAATGTACAAGGACAGTTCCATCGCTAGCGTTGCAATAAGCCCGCTGATAGCGCCGAGAATCACGAACTCGTAGGTAACCGCGCGACTTAACAGTTTCGCCGGTGCACCCAAGGTACGTAAAATCACGAGCTCTTTTTCGCGCTCCTCAAGTGACGCCTGCACCTGTG
Source organism: Pseudidiomarina sp. CB1 (assembly GCF_024752025.1). Classification (GTDB taxonomy): domain Bacteria; phylum Pseudomonadota; class Gammaproteobacteria; order Enterobacterales; family Alteromonadaceae; genus Pseudidiomarina. The sequence continues at coordinate 786,580 of NZ_JANTPU010000001.1, forward strand.
CTAACAGCACCAAAATACCAGCAACAATCACCAGAATTAACACAAAAAGAATGGCCACACTGACCTGTTCAATCACTTCACGTAACTGATCCATAATTGCATCAAGATCGATCAGCGACACCTGTGGGAATGGCTTAAACAGTTCATACAGTTCTTTCTTGCGTTCTTCCGGCAAATTAAAGCTCGAAATGTAAGTCGCGGGAAAATCCTCTAGCGTCGAGGTATTGAAGATCATGAAGAAGTTGGGTTGCAACGAGCCCCAGTTGACTTCACGCACACTGGTAATCGGCACCGTGAATACTTCACCACCGATATTGAACTCAAGCTCATCGCCGACGCCAACCCGCATTCGCTCAGCCACCTCACTTTCAATCGACACCTGTGGTTCAGCATTATCGCCCCACCACTCACCAGCAACGACCTCATTATTCGGTGGTAGCGTGTCACGCCAAGTCAATGAAAGTTCTCGGCCAAAGCCTTCACGTTGCTCGCTTTGCACTTTGGCATCACTTTCCCGCTCTTCCTTGCTAACTTCATCCACCACTGGCACGCCGTTCACTGCCGTCATCCGCCCCGGCACGATGGGGTACATGTCGTCAGCGTCGACGTTACGCTCCGCAAAGCGTTGCTGGAGCTGCTCAACATCACCTTGGGCAACATTCACGAGAAAATAATTGGGCGCATCGTCGGGCAATTGCCGTTGCCAATCCGCCAATAATTCATGCCGCAGCGCCAGTACCAATAGCAACAGCATGATGGCGGTGGAAAAACTTAGCATCTGTACACTGTTTGCTTGTGCACGCCGCTGCAGTCCCGCCATAGCAAGACGCCAAGCACTGCCCGCTTGCATACCTGCTTGCCGACTCGCGCGAATAAACAAGCGCCCGACAAGAAGCAACAAGACGGCCGCCAGCGCGCCGCCAACAAACAATGCCGTTGATAAGAGCCATTGTTGGCTGTAGAGCCATAACAACAGATAAATCGTGCCGCCCGAGGCTACCCAATGTAGCCAACGCAGGCGATCCGTACCGGTTAATTGCCGATTCAATACCCGCAATGGTGGAATGCCAACTAGGCGTAGTAATGGATAAAGCGTGAACATTACGGCACTGACCAAGCCAGTACCAATGGCTAACAAGTAACCACGTCCGCTACCAGCCGGTAAGTTCACGTCAAAATACTTCGCAACCAGATCGACCACTTGGCTTTGAATGAGCCAGCCTAGCACCACGCCAACGCCAATACTGAAGGTGGTCAGTAAGAGCAAATGGAGAATGAAAATCTTTTGAATTTGGCTACGCTGGGCACCCATGGTTTTGAAAATGGCCACCACGTCATAGTTACGTTGGCAGTAGCGCTGCGCTGCAACAGCGACAGCAGTTGCCGCCAAGACCACACCTAATAGGCTGGCCAACAGCATAAAGCGCTCAGCACGACGCAAACTGCGCGCTAGAGGCGAGTCACCATCTTCAACGCTACGCCAATTGTGAGTATCGTCATTGAGTTGCGGACGCAACCATTCTTCATAAGCATCCAGTGCCGCTGCATCGCCAGCATAAAGCACGTTAAAACGCACCCGACTACCGGGTTGAATTAATCCTGTAGCCGCAAGCTCTGAGTAATTAATGAGGACATTGGGACTATCAGTAAATACCGAGAAACCAACATCAGGCTCATAAGTCAGCACCCTCGTCACGCGAAAGTCACTGTCACCGATTTCGATGGTATCGCCCACTTCGAGTTGCAACTCTTGGAACAAAGCTGCTGCCACCCAAGCTTCTCCAGCAGCTGGGAGGCCTTGTGCCAACCGATCTTGCGCATAAGGTTGGTCAGCCACACGGAGTTCGCCACGCAGCGGATAACCGTCACTAACCGCCTTGACGTCGACCAGCGCCAGCTGTTCACCAGCAAATGCCATGGAATTAAAAACCACGCGCTGAGCGGTCTGTAAGCCTTCATCTTGCGCCCTTGAAATCCAGTCTTCGCTGACTTCACGACGCGAACTTAAGACGCGATCAGCCGCTAAAAACTCAGCGCTGCGCTCGGTAAGCCCCGCCTGTAGGCGATCAGTAAACAATGCCAATGACAATACCGCTGTAACCGACAAAACAATGGCCGCAGCCATAATTGTCAATTCTCCGCGGCGTAGTTCATGCTTTAATAGCCGCCACGAAATCTTATGCCACATCGCGTTCCACCTCGGTTAGTCGACCAGCTTCCATACGCAACACACGCTGACAACGCTCAGCGAGTTCGCTGTCATGCGTCACCATCACTAAGGTCGTACCCGACTCTTCATTCATCTGGAACAACAGGTCTTCCACTTTGTGCCCCGTCGCAGCATCAAGGTTACCGGTCGGCTCGTCAGCAAATAAAATCTTTGGAGTGCCAACAAAAGCACGCGCGATCGCAACCCGCTGCTGTTCACCACCAGAAAGTTGATTTGGGTAATGGGTCAAGCGATCGCCCAAGCCAACCTTGGTAAGTAGCTCACCAGCTTGCTTTTCGGCATCCTTGTTACCCGCCAACTCGGCGGGCAACATAACATTTTCGAGAGCAGTCAAGCTTGGGATCAACAAGAAGGATTGAAAGATAAAACCAATTTTATCGGCACGAACTTTCGCCCGTTGTTCTTCATCCAAATCGCCCAAATTTACGTTATCTATAGAAACATTACCGGCACTAGCGAGGTCCAAACCTGCAAGCAAGCTTAATAGTGTGGATTTGCCTGAACCCGACGCGCCTACAATGGCAACGGTTTCGCCCGCAGTAATTTGCAGGTCAGTGGGTTGTAAAATGTGTAAAATACCCTCACTAGTTTCTACATCTTTTTTTAATCGAGTGGTTTGAATAAGCATCTATGAAAAACTTCCTAGTTAAATTGGGTTTAATTCTGTTCGTCGTTGTCCTTATACGTCCAGTTTCGGCAAATGTCTCACTGGTCGTGCTCGGCGATAGTCTTAGTGCCGGTTATGGCATGTCACAAAAGGAGTCATGGGTAGGCATCCTACAGCAACGCTGGCAACAGACCTACCCCTCCATCACGCTCGTCAATGCGAGTATCAGTGGCGATACCACCCAAGGTGCCTTAAACCGCCTCAACGGAGTACTGGAAACCCATCAACCCGATGCGGTCTTTATTGAGCTCGGTGGTAATGATGGATTACGTGGTTTCACACCCATGGTGATTAAATCTAATTTGTTACAAATCATTGAGCGTTTGCAAGAGAAAGACATCAAAGTCGCGGTGAGTCAGGTGCGGATTCCGCCGAATTACGGCCGCCGATACAGCGATATGTTTGCTGATATTTTCCCTGACGTTACGGAAAGCACTGAGACGTTATTAATTCCATTCTTTATGGAACAGATTGCGGTAAAGCCTGAATTGATGCAAAACGACGGAATTCACCCGAATCGTGAGGCGCAAGACGACATCGCGGACATCATGGAACCGCATCTGCTGGAGTTACTAGGAAAAGGCTAAGAAGTGGCGTCCCCTAGGGGATTCGAACCCCTGTTACCGCCGTGAAAGGGCGGTGTCCTAGGCCTCTAGACGAAGGGGACCCTGGACAAGCATAGTATGATTTGGCAAATTGCCGCCGTAGTAGAACTACGGGCTACTCGACATGCGAGTGAGAAATTGTTGGCGTCCCCTAGGGGATTCGAACCCCTGTTACCGCCGTGAAAGGGCGGTGTCCTAGGCCTCTAGACGAAGGGGACCCCGGACAATTACTGATTTTGAAAGTGGCGTCCCCTAGGGGATTCGAACCCCTGTTACCGCCGTGAAAGGGCGGTGTCCTAGGCCTCTAGACGAAGGGGACGCAGTCTTCCAAACCTATCAAGATATGTGGTGGAGCTAAGCGGGATCGAACCGCTGACCTCTTGCATGCCATGCAAGCGCTCTCCCAGCTGAGCTATAGCCCCAGTACCCTGACAGCGGGGCGAATTCTATGGTAAATCGTTGCTAACCGTCAACCCTTTTTTTCGGCAATTTGAATCGTTTGCTAAAAAATTAGGCAGTTCGCACAAATGCTCACCAGCGAATGGGAAAAAACCACCCTACTCGGCAAAATGATAGATACGCTCAAGGGATTCACGATCTTGTACGGTAACTTCCATATCGCGCACTAAACCGTCTTCTAAACTATAAACCCAACCGTGTATCGCCAATTCTTGACCACGTTCCCATGCGTTCTGCACGATGGTGGTTTTTGCCAAGTTACGTACTTGCTCAATCACGTTAAGCTCACACAAACGATCAATGCGTGCGCCCTCGTCTAACGCTTCAAGCTCCAAATGGTGATCACGGTAAATGTCTTTGATTGGATAAAGCCAGTGATCAACTAAACCGTGCGTACAGTTTTCGGTGGCTGCTCGCACGCCACCACATCCGTAATGCCCGACCACCAAAATATGCTTCACCTGCAAGGCATCCACGGCGTACTGAACCACGGACAAGCAATTAAAGTCAGTTTGAATAACTTGGTTAGCCACATTGCGATGCACAAAAAGTTCACCGGGTGCCATACCTACCACTTGATTCGCCGGAACGCGGCTATCGGAGCAACCAATCCACAAATATTCAGGGCTTTGCTGGGCCACAAGATCCGCAAAAAATTGCGGATCTTCTTCGATCATCAATTTCGCCCATTCTTTGTTGTTGGCAATCAGTTGCCGAACTTTTGGCATTCGAATTTTCCTATTGTTGCGCTTGTTCGCGCTCCATAATAAACGAAATTGCACGGGCGATGCGGGCAACCACTTGCTCTTGATCAAGAAGTTCTAAAGTTACATCAAGCGAAGGAGAGTTGCCTGAGCCGGTGGCCGCCACACGTAATGGCATGCCTACTTTACCCATGCCAACACCTAAGTCATCGGCAGTTGCTTGAATTGCGGCTTGAATGTGCTCCGCCTTCCATTCGCTTACGCTGGCCAAACGGTCTTGCACCGCTTCCAAAGCTTCACGTGCGACTGGGCGTAAGTGCTTTTTCGCTGCCGTTTCATCAAAGTTGTCGTACTCTTCATAGAAATAACGCGCTGAGCTGGCCATTTCTTTCAGCGTTTTCACGCGATCCGCCAGCAGCGGAATAATTTTTTCCAGCGCCGGACCTTTACTGACGTCAATGGCTTGATCGCTGAAGTGCCACTGTAGATGCTCAGCAACTTCACTTACTGGCAACGCTTTCATGTAATGTTGATTCAACCAATTCAACTTCTCAGTGTTAAAAGCAGAAGCGGCTTTGTTCACGTCATCAAGTTTAAATTTCTCGATCATTTCATCGACGCTGAAAATCTCTTGGTCACCATGGGACCACCCCAATCGCACCAGATAATTCAACACCGCTTGTGGTAAATAACCGTCATCGCGGTATTGCATCACACTTACCGCACCATGACGTTTCGATAGTTTCTTACCGTCGTCGCCAAGGATCATAGCTACATGCGCATACTCCGGCACTGGAGCGCCAAGTGCTTGTAAGATATTAATCTGGCGCGGTGTATTGTTAATATGGTCTTCACCACGCACCACATGAGTGATGTTCATTTCCCAATCGTCAATCACCACACAGAAGTTGTAGGTTGGTGTACCGTCGCTGCGCGCAATGATCAAGTCATCTAACTCGGTGTTGGCAAATTCGATCGGCCCGCGAATGTGGTCATTGAACTTGACTGAGCCCACCTGCGGATTGCGGAAACGAATCACGTAGCGATCACCACCCACATTAGGGTTATCGCGACAGTGTCCGTCGTAGCGTGGTTTCTCTCCTCGCTCCATTTGCTCTTCACGCATTTTTTCAAGACGCTCAGTAGAGCAATAACACTTATAAGCTTTATCTTCGTCAAGCAGCTTATCAATGTAGTGTTGGTAGCGGTCAAAACGCTTGGTCTGATAAAACGGGCCCTCGTCCCAATTCAAACCTAACCATTCCATACCTTCCAAAATGGCATCAATGGCTGGCTGGGTGGAACGCTCGCGATCGGTATCTTCAATTCGTAGAATAAACTTTCCGCCAGCAGCTTTTGCTACGAGCCATGAGTAAAGCGCTGTACGTGCGCCACCAACGTGAAGATAACCAGTTGGGCTTGGGGCAAATCGAGTTACGACCGTCATATTAGTTGCTTTCTCCGCATCATTCGGGTTATTTTGCTGCGTAGTTTAGCAATAACTGGGGGTAGCCGCATCACTGGTTTTGCGAAAAGCGAAGGACTTTTTAGCTGAATTGCTCGAAACTCGCGCGAATCGGTGAAAAAGACAGCAAACAGTACTTGCGGGTATTATTTTTTGTTGACAGGCTTGCTAAGCGCCCTATAATACCGCCCCGCAACGCAGAGAAAACGGATGGTTAGCTCAGTTGGGAGAGCACCGCCCTTACAAGGCGGGGGTCACTGGTTCGAGCCCAGTACCATCCACCACTCTTTAACTTCTCTGCAGACCGATCCCAGGATGGTTAGCTCAGCTGGGAGAGCACCGCCCTTACAAGGCGGGGGTCACTGGTTCGAGCCCAGTACCATCCACCACTTCCTTGAAGCACCGCTGTTCGTAGCCCGTAGTTCTACTACGGGGAAAATTACCCCTGTTCTCGATGTTGGTCACTTGCCAACAACTGAAAAAACCGCCGCAAATGCCGCGAATACAACAACAACCAAAACGCCACTAACCACGAAAAAATAATCAACGCTTTCACGAAGGCAAAATGCGGCCAATTACCAGCGACCAAACTCCCCAACAGCACACCATCGGCAATCCAGCTTAACCACAACAACAGCGGCGCAATTCGCGCAAAACGTGGCACCCAACGCGGTAGCTCAGCTTTCATTTGCGTGAGCATCACCAAAACCGCCAACGCCGGTAAACCGACGCTCAGTGTCAGTACAAATTGTTCCGTATTCGCATAAAAAAACTGCAACAGTCGGCTGCGATCTTCACTAAAGGTCAGCGAGATAATCCATGCAATGTAGCCACGCAAGAACAACGCCAACACAAACACCAAGGCTAGCGGTGTTTTCAATTGACCATCATTGGTTAAATAACGCTCGTCACCGAATTGCAGTTGCATCCCTACCCCAATAACTTAATGCGCTCGCGCAGCTTCGCGACATCATCACGTAATTGCGCAGCCTTCTCAAACTCAAGGTCTTTGGCAGCTTGGTACATCTCTTTTTCTTTCTTCTCGAGTACCTTCATAATCGCCACGGGATCATTCAGATTAACATCGTATTTAGCTTCGGCCTCAGCGATGGCTTTGCGTTCATCATAGTTGCGCCGACGTTGCCGTGCACCACCCAAATCCATCACATCGGTGACGCGTTTATTCAAACCCTGCGGCGTAATGCCGTGTTCTTCGTTATAGGCGATCTGCTTCGCGCGACGGCGTTCGGTTTCATCCATTGCGCGGCGCATCGAACCAGTAATTTTATCGGCATAAAGAATCGCTTTACCATTCACATTTCGGGCGGCCCGCCCCATCGTCTGAATCAGTGACCGATCTGAGCGCAAGAAGCCTTCCTTATCGGCATCGAGAATCGCCACTAAGCTGACTTCCGGCATATCAAGACCTTCACGAAGCAAGTTGATACCGACCAACACGTCAAACTCGCCTAAGCGCAGGTCGCGGATAATTTCCATACGTTCCACGGTATCGATATCGGAATGCAAGTAGCGCACCTTGATGCCATGCTCGTCCAAGTAATCACTGAGATCCTCAGCCATTTTCTTCGTCAAGGTGGTCGCCAACACACGCTCATTGCGTTCCACACGCTCACGTACCTCAGACATCAAGTCATCCACTTGCGTTGCGACCGGACGCACCTCAATCGTCGGATCAACGAGGCCCGTTGGCCGCACAACTTGCTCAATAACTTCACCGGCCGACTTTTCCAGTTCATAGGGGCCGGGTGTCGCAGTTACATAAACGCGCTGCGGTGCAATAGCTTCAAACTCTTCAAACTTCAACGGCCGATTGTCGAGCGCCGATGGTAAGCGAAAGCCATAATTGACGAGGTTCTCTTTACGCGACCGGTCACCTTTGTACATAGCACCGATTTGCGACACGGTAACGTGCGACTCGTCGATAATCATCAAGGCGTCGTCTGGTAAATAATCCAACAGCGTCGGTGGTGGCTCGCCGGGCGCACGGCCCGACAGATAGCGTGAGTAATTCTCGATCCCCGAGCAATAGCCCAGCTCGAGCATCATTTCAATGTCGTATTGCGTGCGTTGCGTAATGCGTTGCTCTTCGATTAATTTATTCGCATCGAGCAACTGCTGACGGCGCTCTTTGAGCTCCTCTTTGATGCTCTCGATGGCTTTTAACAAGGTTTCACGTGGCGTAACATAGTGCGTCTTCGGGTAAATTGTTGCACGCGCCACATCCGCTTGCATGACTTGCCCTGTCAACGGCTCGAAAAAGCTGATGCGGTCGATTTCGTCATCGAACAATTCAACCCGAACCGCCATTTCATCCGATTCGGCCGGAAAAATATCAATCACTTCACCGCGTACGCGGTAAGTACCACGCTCAAACGCTGCATCGTTACGCTTGTATTGCAATTGTGCTAGGCGGCGTAAAATATCACGTTGGTCAATGATGTCACCGCGGCGCAGGTGCAGCATCATTTTCATGTACGACTCAGGATCACCCAAACCATATATACAGGAAACTGATGCGACCAAGACGACGTCGCGACGCTCCATCAACGCCTTGGTAGCCGACAAGCGCATTTGCTCAATGTGGTCGTTAATCGACGCATCTTTCTCGATGAATGTATCGGTCGTTGGCACATAAGCTTCAGGCTGGTAATAGTCGTAATACGACACAAAGTATTCGACCGCATTGTTCGGAAAGAACTCTTTCATTTCACCGTACAACTGGGCCGCCAAGGTTTTGTTGTGTGCCAGAATCAGCGTTGGTCGCTGGATCTTCTGGATCACATTTGCCATGGTAAACGTCTTGCCCGAACCTGTTACGCCAAGTAAGGTTTGGTGCGCCAAACCCGCGTCGAGATTATCAACAAGCTTTTCAATTGCCTGCGGCTGATCCCCTGCGGGTTGGTAATCGGAAACCAGTTCAAAAGCACGCGCCATTACACAGCCTCCTGTTGCGAATTTTGCACATCTTGTGCCCATTCTTTCTGCAAGAAACGTCTAAACCAATACCATGCCAACATTGCAGTGATAAAATTAGCAACCACACCACCAATGAACAGCCCCGTCATATCAGCTAGCAACGAGCCGATATAACTTAGTGGTACAAACATGACAAAGAGTCGGAAAATACTCAGCCAAAGCGCTGACATCGGCGCATGCATGGCATTGAAGCTCGAATTGGTCAAGATGATAACGCCCTGCATACCGTAGCCTAACGGCATGATGTAAATAAACAAACGAATCAAACGCGCTACTTCAGCATCATCGGTGAACACCATTGCAATATAAGGCGCGGTCACCAACAACAATAAGTAGATACCGAGTTGCAGGACAATCACTGCGCGTAGCGCGGTGGTGTAGGCATCCTTGACACGTTGGAACTGCATCGCCCCAAAGTTCTGGCTAATCAGCGGAGGTAAACTCATCGACAGCGCCAAAATGATCACGCTAGCTAACGATTCAAGTCGCGTACCTACCCCAAAGGCCGCAACCGCCGGTGCACCATAACCAGCAATAATGGCCGTGAGCACGGCCATCGCCAGTGGGGTCAACATATTCGCGCCGGCGGCCGGCATGCCAATCGCTAAAATTTGTCGCGCTGAACGTAATGGATGCGCATCTTGCGGAACTTTAAGGCTAATCAAGTCCTTGTACTTCAGATACCACAACACCAAGACCGTACCGATGGTCCAACTGATAAGACTCGCTAAAGCCGCTCCTTGCACGCCCAGAGCGGGCACGGGGCCAAGACCAAAAATCAAAATCGGATCAAAGATCGCGTTGAGTAAACCGCCTGAGGCCATAATCAATGACGGAGTTCGGGTATCTCCCGACGAGCGCAAAACAGCGTTCCCGACCATTGGAATCACCAATAACGTCGCCCCAGCGAACCAAATGTACATGTAGTCATGAATCAGTGGCAACAGTCGCTCTTGTGCCTGTAGCGCAGCAAAAATCGGATCCATTAACAGCAAGCCCAATACCGACAAGCTCGCCACTAATAACGCCGAAGCAACTAACGCGATCGTACCGTCAAAACGCGCGTGTTCTTCACGCCCGGCGCCGCGCTTACGGGCTAACACCGCTGAGGTACCAATACCTAGGCCAATCGCCAAGCTAACCACGGTAAACGTGACAGGAAAGGTAAAACTGACCGCGGCCAGCGGGTCGGTACCAAGCATACCAACAAAGAAAGTGTCGACGACATTGAAACTGATCAAGGTCAGCACCCCTATGATCACTGGCCACGTCATCTGCCACAACGTGCGTGGGATAGGGTCATTTACCAAAGATCGTGCCGATACTGCTGACGCCATTGAGCTTCCTAGAGTGTTTGCGCGGGTCAAATATAAAGTCGCCTAGTGTAACGGATATCGTTTTTAGGCGCCATGTAAGCGCGGAAAATTCAAGCGAGATCCACTTCCGATCATGGACAACAATCAGTGAGGATCATATAGTACATACCTTCTTACGAACCACCTGCTTATGTTAGATCCACAGGAAATCGCCGTGAACTACACATTGTCTGATCGTGTTAATGCAATCCAACCCTCTCCTACCCTTGCTGTCTCGCAAAAGGCGGCCGAACTTAAAGCTGCTGGTCATGATGTGATTGGTTTAGGGGTAGGTGAACCTGATTTTGATACGCCTGACTTCATTAAAGAGGCCGCCAAGCAAGCCATTGATGCAGGCTACACCAAGTACACTGCGGTGGACGGAATTGTCGAGCTTAAACAAGCGGTCATCGACAAGTTTAAGCGCGATAATCAGCTTACTTATGAAAAGAATGAAGTCCTGATTTCTGCGGGTGGTAAGCATAGTATTTTTAATCTACTCAGCGCGTGGCTGAATCCTGGTGACGAAGTATTAGTACCTGCTCCTTATTGGGTCTCCTACCCAGACATGGCGAAGCTGGTTGGCGCCGAGCCTAAGTTTATTCAAGCTGGCATTGAGCAACGCTACAAGATCACCCCAGACCAGTTGGCGGCGGCAATTACGCCAAAAACCCGTTTGCTGTTTTTAAATAGTCCATCGAATCCAACGGGCACCGCATATACCAAAGAAGAGCTCGCGGCCCTTGCTGAGGTGTTACGTCAACATCCGCAAGTGTTGATTGCCAGTGATGACATGTACGAACATATTCTCTGGGCAGATTTTCCATTCGCCAACATTGCCATGGCGGCACATGACCTTAAAGATCGCATCGTACTGCTCTCCGGGGTTTCTAAAGCCTATGCCATGACCGGCTGGCGAATCGGTTACGCAGCTGGCCCAGCGCCACTCATTGCTGCAATGAAGAAGATTCAGTCGCAGAGTACCTCAAACCCTGCAAGCATCAGTCAATATGCAGCACTAGCAGCTTTAAACGGCGACCAAAGTTGCATCGCTACCATGATCAAAGCGTTCAAAGCGCGTCATGATTATTTGGTGAAAGCCCTGAATGACATCCCTGGCGTTCGTTGCATAGAGGGCGACGGTACCTTTTATACCTTCGCTAATATTGAAGAAATGATGAAGGCTAAAAACCTAAGCACCGATGTTGAATGGTGTGAGGCGCTGTTAAACGAGAATAAGGTTGCATTAGTACCGGGTTCTGCGTTTGGCGCCCCTGGTCACTGCCGTTTGTCATTTGCCACCGACTTGGACACCCTAAAAGAGGCTGTCGCACGCATTAAAGCATTCGCAAGTAACGCAAGTTAACAAACACGACAGTCCTGTCATATGAACTTTTTATAACAAAGCCTGAAACAGCTTCGTTTCAGGCTTTGCGAGCTGTCAAAAATTCACCAAAGTTATGAAGAAATACACAACCCCTGTTGCTTTGATATACAGTTTTTAGATTGTGTAAATGCATTTGGGCGCAAATCAAAGACTTACTGTAACTATATGTTTTTAAAGAAATTAAAAATCAAGAGTTACTTTTTAAGCAACCTCTTAATTCCGCCCTACAGCACGAGTTTCAAGGCTTCTCACATATTTGCCCACAAGGTTATCCACAGATTTAGTGGATAAGATCGGCAACCCCACGAGTGGCGCGAGTTTGCCCTTACTGTGGATAACCGCGACCGATTGCGCATTATGAGTTATGTTATAGTCGCAGCACTTTTTACGACTTGACAAAAACAATTCTCAGAGCCCCTGCACATAAAACGTGCAAACGCGCATTTTTGCTTGTTTTTACTATTGACAGCCCGCGCGGGCACCTTTAACATTCGCATCCGTTGTTTGATGTGTTCCCCAGTAGCTCAGTTGGTTAGAGCGGTGGACTGTTAATCCATGTGTCGTTGGTTCGAATCCAACCTGGGGAGCCAACATCATCATTCAATAACATGAAACAACACATTCCCTATCGATTCCCCAGTAGCTCAGTTGGTTAGAGCGGTGGACTGTTAATCCATGTGTCGTTGGTTCGAATCCAACCTGGGGAGCCAAGCTTTAAGCAAGCAACTCCGAACGCAAAAGTGCACGATAGTTATCGACCTCAGCACGCTTCCACAAACGTCTACTTAACTCAGCCACACTCTCTTGCGCACCTGACGTAAGCCATTGGGCCAAAGCTTCAGCGACATCTGGCCAATAACACTGTTGTGCTTCAGCGGTTGCGAACCAATCCGCCAACCCCTGCTCAGTTAGACTGGTGAGCTGTGTCGCCAAACCAAGCTCTTCTAAACATCGCGCATTGGCTAGCTGCTCAAATTGGCCGGCTAATGGCCGCACCAACAGTTTTTTGCCATAGGTAAGTGCTTCACAGCTCGTTTCAAAGCCAGCGTTGCTGATAACTCCAGTTGCGCGTACAAACTGCTCAGCAAAACGTAGACGTGAAGGCGGATAGTATTCAATTCCAGCGATACGTTGCCGCTTCGCCTCGGGATGAAAGACGCTAAAACTGTACTGCGGAAACTTGACCAATAGACGGTGCACGCTCAGTAGCGACTCAAACGGCAAATACACCAGATAATGCCCTACTTCCGGCTGTTGTGCTGCCACGCGTTGATGGACAATTGGCGGCACAATGTGTGCGCCATCACTGATCCAATGCATGCCAACGATGTCAGTAGCAGGAGCAAACCAGCGCAGCATTTGCTGATACATCCACGGCAACCGTAACGACTTGGTTTTTCCCATAAAAGCATATTGACGGCCCATACCAATACAGCGCTTACCTTGCCGTTTAGCAGCCCAAGCAACAACTGGCTCATAATCCGTTACAACGAGATCGTATGGGCTTAAATCTAAGCCGTTAACGTCACGCCAAAACTGGCGCCAGTCGTTCTGTTGCACTGTCGCCTTCAAGTCAATACGCCCGTCTTTGACCGCAAATGATAAGCCCTTACGCCATTGCCATGTGCCAAAGGCCTCCATATCAAAAAAGTGTTCAGGCGCCCGCCCCGAAACTAAATAGTCGACGTGTACGGCTTTTGAAACTAAGGCTTCGGCAAGCGCGCTGCAACGACTCAAATGGCCGTTGCCAGTACCCTGCACTCCAATAAGAATTCGCATGCGTAACTCCTAACAAATTGCGCTAATGCAGTGCCTAATAAGGCACCAGCGACGATATCGCCCGGATAATGAACACCTAATAACAGGCGAGATATGCCTACTGCTGTGGCCCAACTGAACCACAACCAGGAAAGCTGAGGAAAGAAACTCGCGGCTAAGGCGGCGAATAAAAATGCGGCAGTGGTATGGCCCGACGGAAAGCTAAACTGGTCATGGGCCTGAATAACGGCTTTAATCGACAATTTCTGATACGGTCGTGCGCGCTTTAGCACACGTTTAATGACGATAAACAGGGGAACTTCAATAGCAAAGCCTAGCGCAAGTAACTGCAGCAAAACACTGCCATCTTTCGGCTCAGTAAGGTAGAGTAGGCAGGCAACAATGGCGTAAACATAACCATCTCCGGAGCGCGACACCCAGCGAATCCAGAACTGTTGCTGAAAGCTTTGCGACCGCTCAGAACACCAACAAAACCATTGCTGGTCGTAACGGCTTAAGGTAGCTAGCCAACGCACCATAACAGGCTCCTTGGTTCCTGTAACTGCAGCTAAAGTACGTGGCAAACATGGCGTTTATGCGACAGTCTTGTGAAAATTCGATGACAATTGCCGAAAATTTCCGCAAAAGTCGAATAACACTACAGTCTGTCGGTTGTTTCAAAGCTTCAAACATTCGATAATACGCAAGTTATTTGCGCAAATTTGGACGAGAGACATGGGTGAATACTTGCTGTTGCTTGTGGCAACGGTACTAGTGAACAATTTCGTGTTAGTAAAGTTTCTTGGTTTATGCCCATTTATGGGGGTATCCAACAAGCTTGAAACCGCTGTGGGTATGTCTGCGGCGACGACCTTTGTGCTGACTCTTGCCTCGGTTTGCTCGTATTTGGTCAATCGTTATTTGCTGGCACCGCTCGATCTGATGGCGTTACAGACCTTGAGCTTTATTCTTGTTATTGCCGTGGTCGTGCAGTTCACGGAAATGGTGGTACACAAAACTAGTCCAACCTTGTATCGTTTGCTCGGTATTTTCCTGCCATTGATCACTACGAACTGTGCCGTGTTGGGCGTAGCGTTATTAAATATTAATGAGAATCACAACTTCATCGAATCCATTATCTACGGTCTCGGTGCCGCCCTTGGTTTTTCACTAGTGCTGATTCTATTCTCAGCACTACGTGAGCGTTTGGCTGCAGCCGATGTGCCTTTGCCATTCAAAGGTGCAGCCGTAGGCATGATCACCGCAGGCCTTATGTCACTCGCATTTATGGGCTTTAGCGGCTTGGTGACGTTCTCATGAGTTTAGTTTCTGCCCTTATTGCTATTGGTGTTTTAGCGCTGGTATTCGGCCTCGTGCTGGGCTTTGCCGCGGTACGTTTTAAAGTCGAGAGCGATCCGATCGTCGACCAAATCGATGCCATTCTGCCACAAACCCAATGCGGCCAATGCGGTTACCCTGGCTGTCGCCCCTACGCCGAAGCCATTGCTAATGGTGACGAAATTAATAAATGTCCACCAGGTGGTGAAGCCACCATTAAAGCGCTTGCTGACTTGCTTGGCGTCGAAGCGAAGCCATTAGATGCCGCGCACGGTGAAGAAGACGTCAAAAAAGTTGCCGTCATTCGCGAAGACGAATGTATTGGCTGCACCAAATGTATTCAGGCTTGCCCCGTCGACGCAATTCTTGGTGCTGCCAAGCAAATGCATACCGTCATCGCACACGAGTGCACGGGCTGTGACTTGTGTGTTGAACCCTGCCCCGTTGACTGCATTGATATGGTGCCCGTTCCAACGCGACCAGAAAATTGGCAGTGGGATTTAGAACAAATCCCAGTGCAAATTGTGGAGGCAAAGCAGTAATGTCCTCAAGCGCAAACATTAAAGCGATTGAAGCTGGCCAAATTTGGTCGTTTCCTGGTAGTATTCATCCACCCGAGCGCAAAGATTTGTCGAATCAAACCGCAATAGCCGACATGCCATTAGCAGATAGTTACGTGGTGCCTGTTAAACAGCACTCTGGCGCGGCTGGGGAAATCTGTATTACGGTAGGTGAACGCGTCTTACGCGGTCAGCCATTAACGAAAAGTGGCGTGAGCATGGGCTTACCCGTGCATGCCCCCACCTCGGGAACGGTTACCGCCATTGGTCCCGGACGTATTGCGCATCCTTCAGGGATGGCCGACATCGTCATTCGTATTGCTGCCGACGGCCAAGATGAAGCAATAGCGCACACCGGATTAACGGATTACGAGCAGGTCGCGCGCGCTGATTTGCTCGAACGCATTCGCGCTGCAGGTATCGCAGGTTTGGGCGGAGCTGGCTTTCCGACCGCGCAAAAACTCGCCTTGCAACGGCCGATTGACTACTTGATCATTAATGGCGTTGAGTGCGAACCCTACATTAGCGCCGACGACCGTTTAATGCGTGAACATGCAAAGACGATTTTAGACGGCGCAAAAATTTTATTACACTTAGCGGATGCCAAGAAAGGCTTGGTTGCCGTTGAGGACAACAAACCCGAAGCCATTGCTGCACTCAAAGAAGCACTCGCAGACTATCCGCAATTTAGTTTGCGCGTCGTCCCCACCAAATATCCGTCAGGTGGCGAAAAACAACTGATTCAATTGCTGACAGGACGCCAAGTTCCAAGCCGTGGCTTGCCGATTGATATCGGCTTGTTGATGCAAAACGTAGGCACTGCCTACGCTGTTAGCCGCGCGATTCGCGATGGTGAGCCGTTAACGCAACGGGTAGTGACTGTAACTGGCGAAGCGGTACGACGCCCCGGTAATTATTGGGTGCGTATTGGCACGCCAGTTGCTGAAGTGTTACGCGAAGCTGGCTTTGAGCGGCAAAGTGACGAACAGCGAATTATCATGGGCGGTCCCATGATGGGCTTCACCCTGCCCGACACTAATGTTCCAGTGGTTAAGATCACCAACTGTTTGCTCTTACCTAACGTTAGCGAACTTGCGCCGGCGCAACAAGAAATGCCGTGTATTCGCTGCGGCGCCTGCGCGGATGTCTGTCCTGCGCAACTCTTACCGCAACAATTACAATGGTTGGCAAAAGCGAAAGACTACGACGGCCTTGAACAGCAAAATCTGTTTGATTGTATCGAATGTGGCGCTTGCGCTTATGTTTGCCCCAGTGAAATCCCGCTGGTCCACTATTACCGTAAAGCGAAAGCAGAAGTGCGTAATATGGCGCGTGAAAAAGCCAAGGCTGAGATTGCTCGCGAACGTTTCGAAGCACGCCAAGAACGTCTCGAACGCGAGAAGGAAGAGCGTTTAGAGCGGCACCGTAAAGCTGCAGAAGCGCGCAAGAAAGCCCAAGCAGAACAAGTGAAATCTGGCGGCGATAACCCGCAAGATGCAGTACAAGCTGCGATTGCCCGCGCGAAAGCACGTAAAGCCGCACAGCAAAAAGCGGCGGCTGAGCAAGCAACGACTGAAGGCAAGAACGAGGCTAAAGATGGAGAGAACAACGCATGACCTTTAAACTCGCGGCCTCACCTCATAGCCATCAACGCCGAACGACACAGCAAGTTATGCGTTGGGTTTATATGGCGTTAATCCCAGGCCTATTGGCGTTAATCTACTTCTTTGGCTGGGGCGTGATCTGGCAACTTGGCCTCGCCATCATCACCGCGTGGGTGGCGGAAGCTGCGTGCATGAGTTTACGCGGTCGCCCCATCGGCTTTGCTTGGCGCGATCACACCGCCCTCGTTACCGCCATACTACTCGCCATTAGTATTCCTGGCCTTGCGCCATGGTGGCTGATCGTTATCGGAACGGCATTTGCGGTCATTGTTGTGAAACACGTTTACGGCGGTGTTGGGCAAAATATCTTTAACCCAGCAATGGCTGGCTATGTGTTGTTGCTGATTAGTTTTCCTGTGCAAATGACCAGTTGGCCACTACCGCAGCAAATTAGCCAGTTTGAGTTAAGCTTTCTTGATAGTGCTTCAGTGATTTTCACCGGTTTCACCCCTGCCGGTTATAACCTTGAGCAACTGCGTATGGGGGCCGATGGCTTAACCATGGCGACGCCGCTCGATAGTCTGCGGACCGCGTTGAATCATCAGTTAACTGTGGGTGAGGCGCTGCAACAGCCGATTTTTGGTGAGCTGGCAGGGCTTGGTTGGCAATGGGTGAACCTTGCATTCTTGTTGGGGGGCTTGGTACTCCTGAAACAACGTATTATCAGCTGGCACATCCCTGGCGGCATGCTACTTGGTCTAATGATCCCAGCCACTCTGGCATGGCTGTTCGCCCCTGATCAGACCGTTTCGCCGCTGATGCACTTACTCAGCGGTGCAACCATGCTCGGCGCCTTCTTTATTGCCACCGATCCGGTTACCGCAGCAACCTCAAATCGCGGCCGCTTCTACTTCGGCGCACTCATTGGCTTTATCGTGTTTGCCATCCGGACTTGGGGAGGTTACCCCGACGCCGTGGCCTTTGCGGTGTTGCTGGCGAACATGACAGTGCCGGTTATCGATAAATACACACAACCCGTTGCCTATGGTCACGGAGGTCGCTCATGATTGCTAAAAGCATGCAACGGAATGGTCTGATCCTTGCAGCCTTTGCCATTGTCGCAACGCTACTGGTCATGTTAACCGCGCGTTTGACCGCCGAACCTATCGCCCGTGAGGAACAACGCGAGTTGCTGCAAGTACTTAACCAGTTGCTGCCAGCCGAGATTCACGACAACGACTTGTATGCCTCATGTCGTTTGATTGAGCACGATGCACTCGCTAACGAACCGACACCGATGTACCTTGCCACCTTGGCCGGCGAGCCGACTGCGGCGGGCATTGAAGTGGTGGCACCAAATGGTTACTCCGGAGCGATTCGTCTGCTTGTCGCTATTCGTTGGGACGACAGTGTGGCCGGTGTGCGTACGCTTAAACATCAAGAAACGCCAGGACTTGGCGATAAAATCGAACGTCGTAAAAGTAACTGGATCACCAGTTTTAACGACATGACGGTGAAAGGCAGTGATGACTCACGCTGGGCAGTAAAGCGTGACGGCGGCGTATTCGACCAGTTTACGGGGGCGACCATCACCCCGCGCGCGGTAGTGCAAGCCGTGGCTCGCGCTGTGCGAACCTTTAAAGCCAACAAAGAACAATGGGCGCAACAACCCACGAACTGTGGAGGTGCTGCATGAGTTACAAAGAAATCTCGTGGAATGGCTTGTGGGAGAACAACCCCGCCCTCGTCCAACTGTTAGGTTTATGTCCACTCTTGGCGGTCACCGCCACAGTGACTAACGCCCTAGGTCTTGGTTTAGCAACTTTACTAGTGTTAGTGGGCTCGAATATCACCGTGTCGCTCGTGCGCGAATGGGTTCCGAAAGAAATTCGTATCCCCGTCTTCGTGATGGTCATCGCCACCTTCGTTACCGTGATACAACTGCTGATGAATGCCTACGTCTACGGCTTGTATCAGTCACTAGGGATTTTTATCCCATTGATCGTTACCAACTGCGCGATTATTGGCCGCGCCGAAGCCTTTGCCTCAAAGAATCCTTGGCGAAGAGCCGCCTTTGACGGCCTGATGATGGGCGTTGGCTTTACCTTAGTGCTGATCGTGCTCGGTGGCATACGCGAAGTGATAGGTAACGGTACGCTGTTCGACGGCGCTGACTTACTTCTCGGCGACTGGGCAGCAGCGCTTCGCATTGAAATTTTCTCGGTGGATTATCCGCTGCTACTCGCGATTCTGCCACCAGGTGCATTTATCGCCATGGGCTTTATTATCGCCGGTAAAAATTGGATCGACCATTACCGCGAGCAACGTGAAGCCAAGCCGGTAAAAGAAGTCACCCGTGCGCGTGTCACGTCTCAGTAAGAAAGCAAAATAAGAACAGGTTATGAACAAACAAAAACGCATCGAGATATTAACGCGTCTACGTGAAAATAATCCGAACCCAACCACAGAGCTCGAGTACAACTCGAGCTTTGAGCTTTTAATTGCCGTGCTGCTGTCAGCGCAAGCAACCGATGTTGGTGTGAACAAGGCGACACGCAAGTTATTTCCGGCGGCCAATACACCGGCGGCAATGCTGGAACTTGGCGTCGATGGCGTTAAAAACTATATAAAGACCATCGGCTTATTTAATTCCAAGGCCGAGAACGTCATCAAAACCTGTGAGATCTTGGTCAATGACCATGGCGGCGAAGTGCCTGAAGATCGGGAGGCGCTCGAAAACCTACCCGGCGTTGGTCGCAAGACCGCGAATGTCGTGCTGAATACCGCCTTTGGTTGGCCCACGATTGCCGTTGACACCCATATCTTCCGCGTTTCGAACCGCACCAAGTTCGCCCCCGGCAAAACCGTGCGCGCCGTTGAAGATAAACTGGAAAAAGTGATCCCAGCAGAGTTCAAAGTCGACGCCCACCATTGGTTTATTTTGCACGGCCGCTACACCTGCATTGCCCGCAAACCGCGTTGCGGCAGTTGCATTATTGAAGATTTGTGCGAATTTAAAGAAAAGACCTCAGACGAGTAAGGAGTACGACCATGAGAATGTTACATACGATGCTACGCGTCGGTGACTTAGAGCGCTCGATCAAGTTCTATACCGAACTCCTCGGTATGAAACTGCTACGCCAAGCCGACAACGAAGAATACAAGTACACCCTTGCTTTTGTCGGCTATGGCGACGAGAAAGATCATACCGTGCTAGAACTGACCTACAACTGGGGCAAAAGTGAATACGACATGGGTGACGCTTACGGTCACATTGCTATTGGCGTTGAAGACATTTATGGCTTATGCGAACAACTCGAGGCCAAAGGCGCCGACGTGTATCGTAAGCCAGGTCCAGTCAAAGGCGGCAAAACCGTGATTGCCTTCGTACGCGATCCTGACGGCTATGCTATTGAGCTTATTGACCGCAAACCAAGCGACGATTTATGAGTGATTCAGACGCAAGTCTAATGAAACAACGTTTTCGCGGCTATTTGCCGGTGGTCATCGACGTCGAGACCGCTGGCTTTAATGCGAAAACCGATGCGCTGTTAGAAATCGCCGCCGTAACCTTAAAGTTTGACGACGAAGGCTGGTTGCACCCCGACCAGACCTTCCACTATCACGTCGACCCGTTTGAGGGCGCAAACATTGAACAAGCGGCGCTTGATTTCAATGGCATAGACCCTGATTCGCCGCTGCGCGGTGCGGTGCCCGAAGAAGAAGCCTTAAAAGAAATCTTCAAACCGATCCGCAAGGCGCAAAAAGACGCGGGCTGCCAGCGTTCAGTGTTGGTCGGCCATAACGCCACTTTCGATCATGGCTTTGTGATGGCTGCGGCCGAACGCGCAAACTTAAAGCGCAATCCGTTTCACCCGTTTGTGACTTTCGATACCGCAGCTCTCGCTGCGTTAACACTCGGCCAAACGGTACTGATCAAAGCCTGCCAGGCTGCTGGCATTGCCTTTGATAGCAAAGAAGCGCACTCAGCGGTGTACGATACCGAACGCACCGCTGAACTCTTTTGTTGGATGGTCAACCGCTACAAAAACCTAGGTGGCTGGCCCCTTTCGCCCTCATCACTAGACTCATCATCACGTAAGGAAGACTAAGTTGAAATACCCAGTAAGCCTTGCTGCCGCGATGGCAGCCGTTGTTGGTTTTGCGCCTAGCGCACAAGCAGAAATCCTATGGCAAGACGTCAGCCTGACCTACTTGAATGGCAGCAACTACGAAGTCGGTGACAGTGACCGCCAAGTGCTGACCTTTGAACACGCGGCTGGCCATAGTTGGGGCGACTCGTTCCTGTTTGTCGACCGCTTAGACTCTGATGACGGTTTCACCGAAACCTACGCCGAATTATCACCGCGTTTCAGCGTGATGAACTTTAGCGATGACAGCTTTTTTAGCGGCGTCTATGTTGCCACCACTTGGGAAATCGGCGATGGCTTTGACAACTACTTAGTCGGCCTTGGCACTGACTTGCGCCTACCAGGTTTCGATTACTTTCAATTGAACGGCTACCGCCGCAGCAATGACTTCTACGAGAGCAATTACCAGCTCACCGCAGTCTGGGGCTTACCGTTAGGTGGCGAATTCTACTATGACGGCTTTATGGATTGGTCATCGGCCAGTACCGGTCACGCTGCCGAAATGAACTTCACCTCGCAGTTGAAGTACAACCTTGGCCCAATGCTGGGTTACAGCAACCGCTTCTATGTGGGCTTCGAATACGCGCATTGGAACAATAAATTTGGCATTGACGGCATCGATGAGCGTAACTTAAATTTGTTGTTGAAGGTTCATTTCTAACGTTCATTACATAAAACAATAAGGACACCCCATGGACGCAACGGCACCGAATTACTCAGGTTGGCAAGCACGTGTACCGCACTTTCTCGCCATTGTTATCGTTGCCACCATGGTGTGGTCCTACATCAATCCGGCAGATGTGACCGTGTGGTGGGCCGAAATGATCCCCATCATGGCCATTTTTGCCGGTTTGCTCGCCACCTATCGTGTCTTTCGCTTTAGCAACACCGCTTATGTGCTCATGAGCGTCTTGTTGGTTATGCACACCATAGGCGCGCATTATACTTTTGCCAATGTGCCCTTTGACTGGGTTACCAACACCTTCGATTTCGAACGCAATCACTACGACCGCATCGCCCATTTTAGCGTAGGTTTCTATGCCTACGGTGCCGCCGAACTACTGGTGCGTAAACAGTGGGCTCGCCCTGTCACCGCCATGTTCTTCGGTTTGTTTTTCATTATGTCGGTCGCTGCAGCCTACGAGATGATCGAATGGCAGTTCGCCGTCATTGAAGGTGGTGACGCAGGCATTGAATTTTTAGGTTCACAAGGCGACGTTTGGGACGCGCAAAAAGACATGCTCGCCGACACCCTTGGTGCTATCACCACCTTAGTGCTGTTCGCATTTTCACGCTGGAACCGAGGTTAGATCGTAAGGCCGCTGTTTACTTCTCAGCGGCCTCAGTTTCCTGAATCTTCTTCCACAGCTCATCAGCTTCTTGACTGATATGCGAACTACCACGGATGTCACCGTTGCGTTGCATTTCCATCGCTTTCTTTTGCAGTTGCTCCAATTCTTTACGCATCTTCTTGGTCGGGCTCGACTTAAATAATCCAAACATCTTTGTCACTCATTTTGTTGGTTTCAGAGTAATACGTTTACGGCTTTCAAACGGTTTTCTGGGAGTGGACTATACTAGTAGCTTGCTTCTTCGCATAAGGAAAACGATCATGCGCCCTCTTGTTCTATTGTTTTGCTTGCTTACTGTAATAAGTGACTCGGTGTGCTTTGCCCAAGAAGCAAGCTATAGCGATGGACATCTCAATGTAAAGAAACGTTTTACCGCAATTGAAGTCGAGGCGTTAACAGCAGACTTTCGTGGCATCACAACCTCGACTGGAAAACGAGAAGGTCTATTCCCAATCAAACAAACCGGCGTCAGCACAGCGCCGATTGTCCGTGCTGCACAAGCTTATTTGAGCCTTTTGTCGGCACCCGAATTAATTCGTACCCAGTTTGCAGTCGACGATCCTGAATGGCGCCGATGGTTTAACGTTGATAATGGCATTTACGTGCGTCAGGGATTAAGCCTTAAAGAAATGAACGAACAGCAACGTGCTGCTGCTTGGCATTTATTTCAAGTCTCGCTCAGCGCTAAAGGTATAGAACTGAGTCGCAACATCATGAAAACCGATCAAACCCTAGCCGAATTAAATGACAGCCTGTTCCTTGACGAGCAATTGTATTTCTTAACAGTCATGGGAACGCCTAGTGAAAAAAAACCATGGGGTTGGCAACTCGACGGGCATCATTTAGTGATCAATTACTTTGTCATGGGCGATCAAGTGGTCATGACCCCCAGTTTTTGGGGCGCTGAACCAGCGATCACCACCAGCGGCAAGTACGCCGGAAATACAGTCCTTCAAAACGAACAAAATCAGGGTTTAGCCTTCATGCAAAAGCTCTCTGCCGAACAGCAAAAAAAGGCTACTTTGGACACCCGCAAGACCAAAGATGACATGCAAGCCGGTGCACACAAAGATAACCTGGTACTTGACTATGCAGGACTCAATGGCGCTGCCATGACTGCGACACAGCAACAAGAATTGCTAGAGTTAATTAGTCTTTATATCAGTAACCTGCGTGAAGGCCATGCGGAAGTTAGGATGGATGAAGTAAAAACTCATCTCAATGATACTTGGTTTGCCTGGATCGGTGGTACTACGAAAGAGAGCGTCTTTTACTATCGTATCCACAGCCCAGTGTTGCTCATCGAATTCGACCATCAACGCCCTGTAGGAACTGCCATGCTTAATCAGCCAGGCATTCCTACGCGTGACCATATTCATATTATCGTGCGGACTCCGAACGGTAACGATTATGGTAAAGACCTTTTAGGACAACACTTAGCAAAGCACGCTCACTGAATTGATAAGGATAGTTGCCTAACCAAACGATGAACCTCGGCCACCACCAGCTCAGGTTCATCGCGTTGCGGAAAGTGGTAGCTCTTGTCGGTGAGCACCGCACGTCCTTGTGGAAAGGCTTCGGCCCAGTCTTTATGGAGCTGCCCCCACATTGCACGTGCCTCGTCGGTGAAAAACAACAGCGGTGGGTCGTCGTAGGTTTTGACTGACGCTATTACCGTAACGGGAATATCACCAATCTGCTCATAATCAGGTAGCGGGCGTTTTGCCCAAAAATCGAGATACTGGTTCGACATACCGTTTTGCATATCATCGAGCTTCACCTGCGCAATTTCTTTTTCCGCTTGCTCTAGATCGATGGCTCGCATGATATCCACGTCATGTTCTGACGCTGGTTCAATCAACATCAGCGCTGCGACTCGCTCGGGATAGCGTGCGGCAAACACCCGAGCAATGTAGGCGCCATACGAATGCGCCACATACACGACCGGACCTTCGACCTTCAAAGCTTCCAGCAAGGCGAGTGCTTCATCCGCGTATTCTTCTGAGCTGTAGTTCTTGCGAATCTGCGCGGAATTGCCATTCCCCAAGCGCGAATAACGAATGGTGCGATACTGCTTGGTAAGTTCGTTATAAACGGGATCCCAGTCAACAAGTCCCGCCGAACCACCCGCCTCGAGCAATAGCGTAACTTTGCCCTCACCTTGGTCCTGATACTCCATGGCATGACCATTAATGGTAACGAAGTGCGGTTCGTTCGAAGAAACAGGAAGTGAAAGCAATGCAAGGCAGATAAAAGTGATAATTTTCATGGTGTTTAGCGCTTGTGAACGACGTGGCTTGTGTGTAGTTTCATAATAACTTATTCAAACGAACAAACCCACAGAAGGACATAGCAATGCCCGTTTACGCGCTCAACCTTTTCGACATTGCCAACAAAGCGGAATACCTTGCTTACGCGCGCCGCTCAGTCAAAGAAGTGACGTCCCATGGCGGCAAAGTCATTTCACTTGGTAAGTTCAAAGAAGCCGCACAGGGCGATATCATCCCACGTACTGTGATGATCTTGGTCGAGTGGGAGTCTAAACAGGCATTTGACAGCTACTGCAACGACCCTGCCCTTGCCGATTTGCATCCGCATCGCGAGAATGGAACCAAAAATTACATCTGGCACCTGTTTGATAAACTGGATGACTTACGCCCGCTGCTGAAGTGACGATTGCTCAAATAAATCTATTCAGGTGAACCAGTAAATTCTGGCGCTGCCGCGATTATGTCTTCCCACTCGGCTTTGCTCTTGGTAAAAATGTGAGCGGTTGGCGCGATCGCGACGGGCGTATCGAGACAGCCCGCCGGAACTACCAGCAACCCTTCGTTTTGCGTATTCGGCAAAGCCGAACCACAGTGTTTGCAAAAGCTTTTACTATGGCGCGAGTCTGGCAGCGAATAGGACGTCACCGCCTTCTCACCCGCTTGCCAATTCAGTTCCGCAGACTGCGAGAACAAGTTGGCAGCATGCGCCGAGCCGGTGTCTTTTTGACAGTGCTTACAGTGACATAAAAAGAAGCTGTCGAACTCGCCTTCAATTTCGAATTTAACCGTGCCACAAAGGCATGAGCCGCGGTGGATTGTCATTGATTTTCCTTGTCTAACGTAGCTGGGAGTTTAGGTTCTTCCTGCTCCACTTGTTCTGAATAATCGCTTTGCAACGGCTCGCCTTCATCATCAAGCAGCTGATAGTCATACGCAGCTTGGAGCCCAGCTTCATCTTCAGGAGCGCCACTCTCAAGTTCAGTACGCCCAGGGTACAGTGGCGATAGTAGCGATATAAAAATACCCGCTGCGGCGAACATTGAAAAGCTATCGGCGTAGCCAAGTTTCTCGACAAACAGACCAATAATTGGCGAACCTACAGCTTGACCCAGCGCACAAGCCACGAAAGCTAACACTGGCCCTACCGACAAGTGTCCCGGCAACAAACGAATGGCGGTCATCAAATATAGTCCCGTAAGGCTCATGTACGCCAAGCCGAAAATCATCGCTGAAAAGACCGCAAGATAAATTTGCCCAGGACTCGCAGCCAACAAGGTCAAGCTGGTTGTTAACATCATCAGCATCAATGCGTGCGTGATAGCGGGATTATTTCTATCGGCCAAATCACTGATAATCGCCCCACCCAATCCGGCAATGCCAAGCGCTAGCCAAAGCCAACCACTTTGCTGCGATGAAAGTGCGCCTAGGTTGATGGCTAAGTCTGGCCCAAAGGTCCAATACGCCGATGCAATAAAGCCCATAGCAAAGGCAAACAGGAATAAGCTGAACAAGCGCCAACTTTGTCTTACCGTGATCTTAGGTGGCGGTGCGGCATCTGACGGACGAACGCGTGAAACCGACGGTATGAGATACCACGCAAGAAACACACCGACAATGGCAAACAGCGTGAACGAGAAATAGGCGTAACGCCAGGCACCAACAAGCAATACCACTGCGGGAACAGAAAGTGCGACACCAATACTGGTTCCGGCGTTCATAACTGAGCTCACACGCCCGTGGATGGAGCGATCAACCAACGCCTGCATGGCAGCGGTGAGCGCCGGCATCATCAAGCCCGTGCAGACACCGCACGCAACCACGCCAACACCAAGCAGAATGGGCCCTCTGGCTTGACTCATCAGCGCCAAACCGACAACGGCAAATGCCGCAGATAAAACGGTGGTATTACGCGCACCAAAGTACTTAGTAACAAGAGGCGCAACTAAACTGATAAGGACAAAGCTAATGAGCGGAAGCGCCGCGATGGTACCAATGGTGTTCGCACTAAGTGCAAGATCGGCCCGAATCTGCGGCACAAACAAACCAAAGGCAAACCGCGCTAGGCCAAAACTTATCGCAATAAGAATGGCACCAACCAGCGCAAAACGCATTCCTGAGACCTGTTGCATCGTATCGTCTCCCGTCAATGGGCGGCGGATTTAGACTCTCGTCATTCTCGGGAGTCGTGCTACAAGTCTAGGAGCCATTCTCGGGTTTCGAAAGAAAAGAGTCTGTTCGTTAACTGCGATCCGCAGGGTGATTCACACCATCATAGGTCGGAATACCCTCAATTTTTAACGGATTAATACCTTCTAAGC
Organism: Pseudidiomarina sp. CB1; assembly: GCF_024752025.1. Taxonomy (GTDB): domain Bacteria; phylum Pseudomonadota; class Gammaproteobacteria; order Enterobacterales; family Alteromonadaceae; genus Pseudidiomarina. The sequence continues at coordinate 813,800 of NZ_JANTPU010000001.1, forward strand.
ATGCCACATTAAAGCCATATTGGCTCGGATTGGAACGCCGCTGATGATGGGTGTAAATGCCACATTTGGAGCAAAAATAATGCTTTGCCGTTCGTGTGTTGAATTGATACAACGTCAACAATTCCGCACCCTTCACGATATTGATACCTGACAAAGGCACTGACGCAGCTATGGCGCCTCTTCGACGGCACATGGAGCAATCGCAACGGCGCACATCGACAAGCCCGTCGGGCAAAGTTAATTCAATCTCTACCGCGCCGCAGTGACACGTAGCTTTGTGCTTCGGTTGAATGGGAACGCCATCCACTTGTTTTAGGTTTAGGGTCATACTTGGTCGCATGCTCCGTTTTTGCTGTGGGGGTATAAAACCGTTCTTCCGCTTTGTGCCAAGAGCGGACGTTAACGCCAGCCGTAACCGGCGCATTTGTAGTGAGCGTAGCGAACGAAAAATGCGTCCGAGTTCACGGCCTTGTTAGGCAATTTATTCATCTTCCAGGTTCCCAGACAACCTTGCCAGGCCCGTTCGAACCCGGAAATTGCCACCCCATATGTGTCACTGTATCCACCACAGCACTTATAAGCTCGGACACATGGCACTGGAGTTGTTTTAGGTACGCAACATCAACTGGTGTTTCAAAGCGCTCTTGCTGCCGGTTCACAAAGAATGGAACCGATGCGCCTTCAGAATTTGGCGAACGCCACGACCCGTGACAGATGATATTACGAACCTTTGAAGCTTCTTTTAGTTGATCAAGAAGTTCATCAAGATTTTCGATTGTGGCCTCAGGGTGCTCACGAACGGCTTTGCCGTATGATTCAGTTAAATTCCAGAGCTGATCGGACAATGCTAGTTGTAACTTAGGCAGCCATTCATCTAATGCCTTATGAATTTCTTCATCGCTATATGGCTTCGTTGCTGTAAACGCGAAGATTGCTTTTGCCAAGGTTTCCTCTAGAAACCCGAAAGTTGCCACTGCTCTGCCTAAAGCCTCCCAAAATTCGGGGGCGTGCCGACTTGTGGGAAAGAGCGGTGGCAATTTTTCGAAATTTACTACATGGCTATTTTTCCTGGACATTAGCAGCACCTTGTTATGGCCTACTCTCTCAACATCCATAAAAATGCCGCTCCAAATGGTGTAATCAAAGAAGATATAAACAACCAGACTGCACTAGTAAACAAGCCATATTTTAGAGAAGCTATTCTTGAATTAATAACTATTTGATCCGCCAGCTTTTCAACAACCTTGTCCTGGCTTTTGTCAGTCATCCCCAAAAGTTTCAGGTAGCTATAGCCATCATATTTACATACATCGCCAAAGTAGAATGGGTTGTCACGGCTATTTTTCTCTTCGGCTTTTAGCCAGAAGGGTTTCTTTAGTCTGGGTATAAATGAGCAGAGGGAAATCACCAACGATAGCAATGATAAGACAAAGAAAGCTAAAATATAAACTGACAAATAGCCGGGCAATTCCTCCATACTAACGACTACCCTATTTACTCCAAACATAACTGTACAAACAACAGCAACAATCGCGCCATTTTTTGCTTCTGCAAATTTTAGCCAGTCATTAGTCTTTGAAAGTGTTTTATCAAGCAGATCAATATCATCTTTATTCATATGTCTTTAACCGCCGTAAATATTACGTCCCCGCCATAGATTTCACCGTTATAGTCTCTCACTTCCAGATCCTCCAGTGACCACCAATTATTGGTGATAGAGTCAGCATTTGGCCTTGCCCTTTTTAGCCCCTCAAATACGGACTTGGTCATTAGGATTGGACTGTTGCTGTAAGTATATGGCCCCAAATCTTTAAGAAAGAAGGATTTAAAGTACTCTTCTTTATGGCGCAGACTCCTAGAATAAGTCACCTCTAAAGAGCCTAAAAACTGTTCAAACGTAACATCAGTCCATGACCATACGTCAGTTAGTGGGTAATGTACTCCTTGGCATACTCGACTTTTAGAGTATGAACCATTTTTATTTGCCAAATCGGTCAACCTTGAAGCGGTATTAGCTGGCTTGCCCAACCAAACTAGACTTCGATAAAATTCTCTCTCGTCACCTTGCCTTATCGCGCCTGACTTAGTTATTAGCATCTTACCGTAATCTATTCCAATGCCTGCACTAAATTCAAACGATGAGATTCTTTGGTTTAAAATATGCTTACAAACACTATTCATTAGTATTGCTGTATCAACAGCATTCGTGAAGCAGTTTTCTTTATCGAAGACGATCATGACACGATCGCCTATTATGTTTCTCACATGTCCGCCATAATATCGCCCACAAGCAATCATACTTCTAACAAAACTTGAGTACATCTTGGCTAATGTTTTTGGCTGCCTTTCAGCACTTATTTTCGCTGAATTTCGAATGTCTACATACAAAACACAACTTTCCAGCCGTTTACATTTTTTCTTTTTCGTATCAAGGTTATCGTATGTAATGTTCGCATCTGAAAATGAAGGCACAAAATCGGTTTCAATGATTTCTATCTCAAAGTCAGATGAATTTACAGCCTTAACCTCTTCATCCAATTCCTCTAAAAAATCGTCAAGTGCCAAAATGACTCCTTACTTCTTCGCTATTACACTCGCATTTGCGGCTGGTTTGGAGCGCAGCGGAAAACCAGTCCGACAACATGCGCTTGTTAGGTGAACTCAACCCAACGCTATCCATTTTGTCACTCCAATTAAGACACCTAGGGAAATGTAGAAGCCCCACACTGAAAAAGATTTGACAGCGTCAAGCTGTAGTTTTGACATATTTCCAACGGGCATGACTGAGTAAAGGTCTATTTCGGTAAGGCTTCCAGTTCGGAGCTTGGAAACAAACTGGTTGTAAGAGTTGCGAAACCCTTTTTCTAGCGCCAAGTAATATGCATCAAGAGCCAAGAATACCACCGTCGGTAGAAGCGCAATCCACGCATAATCTGGCTTTCCTTTGTCTGCGATTATGACAAGAACAGCAGCAACCAATGTGACACACCAAGCTTTGCAATTTGTGCTATTTGAGGACATGCGCTCTATGACATTTTGAATAATTCCGAGATGCGTCTGAATAGAGGCGGCTTCGGGATCAATTTGAATTGGTTCTTCACTCATGTTCAGTTCTGCTTGTTCTTAATAGCATGATCAATCCAGCTAGAAATATTTAAAGCAATATCCCGATAGGCTTGAGATGGATCTGGGTCGTAGCAGGGGACAACGGTAGACAACTTGCGCCCATCGTTAAAAGTAAATTCATCAAAAGGATTGACTCCTTTTCGACATGTTCCGGTTCTTGCACACTTAATGTTGTGTATGTGAATTCCTATAATGGCTTTACCCTGATTCCAAGCCCGCTCTATCTCGTATTTTACCCAAGGGCGTGACGCTGTCTCTGAGCCGATAAGAACAACCACGCACCGTTTATACTTCATGTTCTCGTCAATCCATTTTTGGACTGCGGTCTTGCCACTTTTCTTAATACTTTCCCACTCATTGGCATTTACTGCAGAGTTACCTTCTATTGCTCCAATATTCCGTATCTGCTGAACTCGCATCACGTCATTAGCAAAGTGAAAACTATAAAAAACTGGAATTTTTGCCATTTTTTTCTCCTTTTCATCTGAAGCCAACACTCCACCGACTAGGCCACCTACAACAAGCCCTCCGAGCCCTGGTGCCAGTATATTTCCAACAAATGCACCGACCGCTGGAAAAGCTAAATATCGAGCCTTAACCTCTGTGCTTCGTTTTCTTGGTTGTTTGAGCAGGACTTTTAATTCTCGTTGTTTCTTGGCCATTGCTCACCTAACATTTGTATATTGTGCGTGCGCATTTAGAAACTCGTCCAATTGATAGTTTTCGGTTGTTAACTTACTGATCAAGCAGGCATTCCTGATTTTAAAGGTACCGAGTTAGCAAAGGCAATTTGAGCATGCTCAGTTACACTCTACCGAGCGCACAATATCCAACCTTCATTTTTTGTTATGTCATTGACAGTAAACGACTTAAATACACAACACAACAACAAAGCGTGCAATATTGACGACGTGAATGTGCCTTCCACCGCTAGCGACACCCACACTTACGAATAACGGGGCGGCGAGTCACTCGTTGGAGTTGACTGAAAGTCTAAAGGTCTGCTGTTCGCTCAAAGCAGACCTCATGCCTTAAGGCTTCCAAGCTCATACCCTCTCGGTGTCACCCCAACCACGTCCTTAAAATCTCGAATCAAATGCGATTGGTCGGTGTACTCAAGTTGAGCAACGATATCGAGAATGTCGGCATGACCGCTGTCAAGCTGCTCGAGCGCTTGATGCAGGCGGTATTTACGGATAAGCCATTTGGGGCTGAGGCCAACATAAGTTCTAAAGTAACGTTGCAGCATGCGCGGCGAATGTCCTGAGTGTTCAGCAAGCTCGGTGACTTTGCATAGCGAGCTGTCTTCTTTCATTAGGCGAACCAGATGACGCACCACACTTTGAGCTTCTGATACCGGCGTTGCAAAAGGTTTGAGGCTGGCTTGCAGTGTTTGGCAAATGGCGCTGTCATCGTTAACGTTCAACAACTTCGAAAGCTCAGCCACCACATCAGCGTCGAACACTTTGCTGGCGTCGATTACTTTGTCGACATAACTGGCAAGCGGTAAATCCAACAGCTCATCTAAAGCACCTATCTCGAATTTAACGCCAATAATCTTGCCCTCGCCTTTCATCTCATAAGCATAAACTTTGCTAACAGGGCTAATAATTCGCGCGCCCTCATCATTAATGACCAAATGAAAATTCGGGTCGGGCAGGTTTTGCTGCGTATGGGTCTTGCTCTCTGCCAAATTCCAGTCGACCAACCAGAATTGCTCGATCATGTCAGCGAGGCAAGCATCAGGAAAGTAACGCCGCAGGCGGTAATGTTGCTGGCTTTGTTGCTGATGCAGCACGCCGGTAATCTTTGATGTGTTGTTCTGCAAGCGCAGCTCCCTAGCGCAAACCGATGTCGTATTTTTACAATACCAGATCGTCAGCGCTGTGCTAGTGTTGCAACACAACGAACCTATAACCAAGAAGATAGAAGATGGAACTCAGCGGAACTTTTCAAATCACTGACTGGCAAGAAAACGTCGATAAAAAATTAAGCGATGGTGCTAAATTAAGCACCGCCGTTGTCCAACAAAGCTACACTGGTGACTTCACTGGTAGCAGTGAAGTGCGTTATCAGCTCTGCTATGACGCTCATGGCGATGCTATCTTTGTCGGATTTGAAACCCTTACACTTAACGCCGACCACGCGCCAGCGATCCTTGTTTTGCAGCATAGTGGCGCATTCAAGAACGGGGTTGCCTCAAGTCAGTTTATAGTCGTTGCCAGCAGCGCCGACGCCTCCTTGCTCGGCAGAAGCGGCAGCTTTAAGTCAACGGAAGGCGGCAAAGCCGACTACGAAATCACTACCTAGGCACAGCTAAAGCGCCCATTCCTCGCGCTTAGCGACAAAAAAATCGAGAAAGGCTCGCACCTTGGCCTGCACTGGGCGTGACGGGTGGTAGTATGCGTAGACCTCTGCCTCTTCCCACCAATGTTCTTGAAGAACTGCGCACAGCTTACCTTGCTTGATTAAGTCTTGGATAGCTGTGGTATTTGCGGGTGCGTTAATCAGTCCAAGCCCTGCCACTGCGAGCTCAACGTGCCCTGCCACGGTTTTAATTTGGCACTCTGGCGTCACGTAGTGTGCCTGGCCGTCGTCACCTTTGGCGACCAGAACATTCTTCGGTTGGTTGTGCAAATAACCTATGACCTTATGGCGCTCAAGAGCTTCAAGCGTTTTGGGTGTGCCCATTGCAGCCAAATACTCCGGCGAGGCAAAGATGCCATAGGGCGATGACCAAAGTGTTTTGCGTTTCAGGCCAGGATAGCGTTGGCCAAGATAAGGCCCGACAGCCCAAAAGACGTCAAAATCATCATCAATAACGTCAATAACCGACTCTTTGACGTCAATCGAGATGCACAAACCGGGATAACGCTCAGTAAACTCTGCAAGCCACGGCACGAGAGTTTCAGTGACGACCTCATTGGACTGACAAACCACGCGCAGTTCGCCGGTAACCGTAGTTTCGTTCGTTTCGCCCCACTGCAAAAGGTCTTGGTAATGCTCCAAGAAGGCCTCGGATTTCTTCTTAAACTTCACGCCAAATTCGGTGAGCACGAGTTGTCGCCGCGTGCGAATAAACAACGCTTGGTTGAGCTTTGTTTCGAGACGCTGAATTTGTTTGCTGATCGCCATCACCGTTTTCGACTCAGCTTCAGCAACGCGCGACATATTGCCGGTCTCAGCGACTTTACAAAATACCCTTAGATCTCGGGGATGAATCACTTATAAACCTTTTATTTAATTTTTCTATACTATTAATACATTTATTTACACATCTCAAGTCATTAATCTCTCTGTATTCAAAAATACATGAGACGAAAATCCAATGACGATTCAACCTAACGAATGGCTCATGCTGTTTATCATTGTTTTAATGCCAGTTTATAGCTTGTGGGAAGCCGATAAAGTCAAAATAGCCATTCTTGCGGGTCGGAAAACCAAGATCCGCGCTTATCAAGAAGCCATGCTTTTCATGTGGGCCCCAACCCTAATGTTGCTCGCTCTCATGGCCTATGGCGCATTTGCACCAAGCGATTTTGGCTTGCTGTGGTTGGGCAACCTTGCTAACTGGATAGGTACGGTATTCGTTGTCGCTATTGCGGGTTATTTTGCCTACTCCGCTTATACGCTTGTGCACAATGCTGCCGCGCGCAAAAAATTTCGTGAGGCCTCGCCAAATCATGACTGGATGATGCCGGCCAACAAACGCGAACTACGCTGGTTCACTCTAGGTTTATCGGTGTCCGCTGGCGTTTGCGAAGAGCTTCTATTCCGAGGCTTTATCATCGGTGCCTTAGGCGACAATCTAGGTGTTATTGTTAGCTTAATTCTGAGCAGTCTTTTATTTGGTCTGTGCCTCGTTTATCAGGGTTGGATGAACGTCCTGCGCACCGGCATCATCGGCTTGGTCCTCGGTGTCATTTTCATTCTCACAGAATCGCTATGGGTGGCCATTGCCCTGCACGCACTCGTAGACATCTACGGTGGGATTGTCGGTCATGTTCTCCAAAAGCCTGAAGAACAGATGGTGGAATAAAACATAAACTTGCAAACTGTATCTTTTGGGATACACTTGAAGCATGAAAAGGATTCAGACGACCATCCAGTTCACGCAGTGGCTGGATCGCTTAAAGGACTTAAGTGGGAGGGCTCGGGTGCAAACCCGAATTCAGCGTCTAGCTATGGGCAATCCCGGCACACATAGAAATTTGAAACACGGCGTGTCTGAGTTAAAGGTTAACGTTGGTCCAGGTTATAGGGTCTATTACACGGAGCGCGATAACCTTCTGATTGTCCTGCTTTGCGGCGGCGATAAAACCAGCCAACAAGATGATATCAAGCGAGCCTACAATTTAGTAAAAGGCTTGGAGTCTTCAAATGACAACTAAAACTTATGACTACGATGTAGCTGACCATCTGCGTACACGCGAAGAAATGGCGGCTTACCTCGAAGCAGCTATTGAAGAAAGCGACGGCGATGCCGCATTTATCGCAAGTGCGCTTGGCGATATAGCACGAGCACAAGGCATGTCTGAATTGTCACAAAAAACTGGGCTTGGTCGTGAAAGCCTTTATAAAGCGCTTTCAAAAAATGGCAACCCTAAATTCAGTACGGTACTTAAAGTTGCGAAAGCGCTTGGCATGCGCTTTGAGATTAAACCTGCAGCTTAGTCAGTTCGCGTCCGCGATAAAACTTACGGTCCGCCAAAGCAAGCAGAGCATGGTCTTCAGCAGTGTCGCCATAGGCGAATATAGTACCGTAATCGCTGAGTTCGAGATGGCTTTTCACGCGCTCAGCTTTCGCTAAACCTGTGCAATCGCCGTCGACATAATTGCCTGTTAGGCGACTGTCGATAGTCTCCAGTTGAACGCCAATGAGCTCAACGCCCATGGCGTGGCACCAAGGTTTTAAGTACACCTCTAGCGATGCCGAAACGACAACAATTCGGTCGCCGCGCTGCTTGTGCCAGTGCATACGCTCGACCGCTTCAGTGCGTAACACTGTTGGAAGGTAGTTCTCTGCATAGTCCCGCCCAAGCGCCTCAAGCCTCGCGCTCGTTACGTTTTTGAAAGCAAACTTAATGAGTCGCTGGCGAATCGTTGTGGCCTTTACTAGGCCCATTCGGTAACCCATGACCGATGGAGCGAGCACCACACGACCCCAGCGTCGCTGACGTGCAGAAACGGCACCTTTAACGAAAGCTGTGAAGGTGTCGGAATGCGTAATGGTGCCGTCAAAGTCGAACAAAGCTAAATTCATTGGCAAAATGTAAACAACCCAGCATTGATTTACAACTTTTCGTTTACAACTGATAGCCCTGTGCGTAATGTCAAACAACTTATGGAAAGCCATACTAATCAACGAGGATGCATCATGTTTGCCGCCGCACTTTCATTCAAACGCCTGTTCGCTGTAGCCCTAACTTTAGTCGTCGCGGGCTGCGCAAGTGCACCTGAAGCACCAGCAACCGAAGTAGAAGCATTCACGCTTAAACATGCCCGGTACGGTCACACCGCAGTAGCAGACGACGAAGCGATTTATGTGTTTGGTGGCACCAATGAGCGTGGCTTTATTAGTAATATTGAGCGCATTGACCTAGTCACCAAAACTTCGACTGTGCTGCCTGTGCGCATAATGCCACGTCGTTATGCGTCCGCTGTGTGGGATGGCGGCGAATTAATTTATATCTTTGGTGGCGTAGGCGTGCATGAAGGGCGTTATCGAGTTGAGCCAACGATTGAGATCTTCAATACCCGTACACGCAAAGTAAGCCGCACCAAAATGCATCTGCCGCGCCGTCTGAACAGCGCGGCGCGCTTAGGTGAACAAATTTATGTCGTCGGAGGCTCAACCTTCGATGCCAACGCCAGCGAAAAGGGTGAGTTTCGCGCAACTCCTTTAGTAACCGCGTACAACTTCAACAATGAAAAATTGAACCGCTTGGCCGACTTGTCCGACGCGCGCGACACCCAGGTCTTTACCCACGACAGCAAGCTTTGTGCCGTCGGCGGTTATAACCACAACGACATGTTCGCCCGCTTCGACTGCTACAACCCAACGACAGATACTTGGGAAGCCATGCCAGATATGCCATCAGCAACCAGCGCCCACTCTGTTGCGGTGCATGGTGACAAACTCTACGTGTTTGGCAATTACAATAAACTCGACCAAGCGCTGGTGTTTGATTTCGCTACGCAGCAATGGTCAACGGCTGATTTGCCGTACCAAGCCAGTCGCCACAATGCCGCGGTTACCTTCGGCAACGAGATCTTTGTCATTGGCGGCACTACAGACGGCAAAGGACCTGCGCTCGATACGATTCAGGTTTTTGCGTTAAAAAAATAGGCATCTACCAGTAGCCTGGTTTTTTAATCGGCTTACTAATGCAAAAATGAAAAAACCGCCGAAATGGCGGTTTTTCCTCCCTAAACTGCAGCCGACTAAATGTCTGCCGTAAAGGGTGAGTCGTGATTTAAGTGTTATCAAACTACCCTCTGAAGTCAAGTCGCTCTTGAGTAGCTACTACTCACTAATCTCGACCATGCGCAACACACCGACGTCAACACCAATCAACTTCGCAAATTTATCTTGGCTTAAGTTGATCTGTTGGCGAATCTTCTTTACCTCAACAGCTGCGACAAATTGCGCTCGACTAGGTACTTTTTCACCCTTCGCGATTGCGTCCATCTGCTGCACACTTTCTAGTAACTCGTCGAATGTTGTCGTTTTCATGGTTGCCAGTTCTCCAAAATACGCCGAAGGCTAAATTATACGCCACTGACCTAAAAACGACAGTAATGGCTATAAATGTCGACAATTATACCCATTATATGTGATTTTAATTAGCATAAAGCCTTATAGATCGATATATTGTCGACAAACAAACAATGACCTACTCGTATGAATCTTTACACTATTACCGGCTTACTCAATTCCATCCTTATCGTCGTTAGCCTTGTTGGCGTATATGCTCAGCTGAAAACAATCTGGGACCGAAAACAACAAAACACCTCCAGCGGAGAGGCGACTTCGCTGTTATCGTTAAATCAGTTCTCGGTTAGTTTCCTCGCCTATCTCTCATTTTTTGTTTACGGCTACTCGATTTCTCCATTTAACCATTACATTGTATGGCCGCGCTTAACAGCCGCCTTGCTCGTGGGCATGATTCTTTTTGAAATATGGCGAGATCGAAAGACAAAGGCGTCGTTTGTAACCTTTACAGTAGCTTTAGCGCTTATTTGTCTGGCGATCATAGGCTTATTGCTGGGTAAAACGATTGCAGATCATGGGCGTTACATTTCAACCACACTTATCATTGTTATTGCGGTGATGATCGCCCAGGGCTATTACCACCAAATCAAATTGATTTATAACTTTGGCAACACCGGCGCAGTTAACATTCGAATGAGCCAATTCATTTTATTGATGGATGTATCGACGATCGCATTTGCGCTAACAATGGGCTTTGCAGATGGTTGGCCGCTACTCGTTTTAGCTATTACCAGCGCAATAACGAAGTTAGTGATCATGTACTTATTCCGTTGGGTGCGCACAAGCCCGCAAGCCCAGCAACGGCGCGTAGATAGCTGTTAAGACCGCGCTCTACTCACCAATATCTTCAAACCAAAGTTTCGGTTTTGCGGCAATGAACGTCGTCATCAATTCAATGCAGGTTGGATCTTGTAGCACATCGACCTTCACACCTGCATTGCGCAGACGTTCTTCTGCGCCCATAAAGGTTTGGTTTTCGCCCACCACCACATGCGGAATGCCGTACAGTTCAATCGCGCCGGAACACATGCAGCACGGTGATAATGTCGTATAAATCGTGCACTCTTTGTAAACCGAGGCGGGTTGCCGACCGGCATCAGCAAACGCATCCATTTCGCCATGCAAAATAGGACTACCGCTTTGCACGCGCCGATTGTGCCCACGGCCAATAATCTTGCCGTTATGCACCAACACCGAACCAATCGGCACACCGCCCTCTGCGAGTCCTTTTTGCGCCTCTTCAATTGCCGCTTGCATGAATTTGTCCATAGTCATTCCTTTTATAGTTTCAAATAAAGCGTATCAATCGTTACCTAAGCCAAGCTTTCGCTTTTTCATATAAGCTGCCAGTGCTCGATCATCGGCATGGTCACTATTACAAAGCGCAGCATAAACGCCCTGTTGATCCTCTTTTTTACGGTGTTGTCCGAGCTTTTCTTTGGCATGAATGGCATCGATCTCGATTTTAAAGCCAACGACAGCTTTACGCAGCCTCGCTTGGTAGTCTTCTGGCATCACTTCGTTGGCTTCCAAGAGCTCAGGCTCATACTTGCGCACAAGCTGCTGCATTGCTTGTGCATTTTCACTCTCATTTAAGAGCGTCAGCACGCCATAACAATGCACCGCCGCATAGTTCCACGTCGGGACCGCCGGTTGTGAGCTGTACCACGTCGGCGAAATGTACGAATGAGGTCCGTTGAATAGCACCATCACACGCTTTCCCTCGGCAGCTTCCCAGTGTGGATTCGCGCGCGCAAAGTGCCCGTACAAACAGCCAAACGCGCCCTCGTCGGGCGCCAAAATAAAGGGCAGATGCGTGGCGTTTAAGTTATCGGAGACAAGCGCGCCAAAACCAAATTTTGAAATAAACTCAGCGATGGATTGTGCGTCCGTCATTGCCATTTTTGTCGGGATATACATAGGTACCTTTTTTAATTCGACTCGACGAAACCTTAAATGAATTAACAGCATTATGATTGGTGCTCTGCTATACTAGCACGCTATTTTTTGCGCATTGTGCGCAATTTGCGCCTGACGATGCGCCCGCCGAAGAAGTGAACTAACACCATGTCTGAAACAACACCTCCAAACACGTCAGAAACGGCGCCAAGCGTACGCCGATTCGCCGAGCTCAAACTTAATGACGCGCTTCTGAGTAGCTTAAATGAAGCCAATTTTACTGAAATGACGCAGGTGCAAGCCTACAGTTTGCCGAAAATTCTGCGCGGTGAAGACGTGGTGGTACAGGCCGAGACTGGCTCGGGCAAGACAGTGGCATTTGCTTTGGGCTTATTGAGCAAACTCGATACCGAATCTTTTGCGCCGCAAGCGCTGGTATTGTGTCCTACGCGGGAACTCGCTGAGCAAGTCGCTGACGCGATTCGCAGGCTGGCGAAGGTCATGGGTAACGTGAAAGTGTTGACCTTGTGCGGCGGTGCGCCGTCGAAAGTGCAAGCGGCATCCCTCGAGCATGGTGCGCACGTATTAGTTGGCACACCTGGCCGCGTTCTCGACCACCTGCAAGCCGCACGTTTAAATTTAGCGCAGTTGCAAACCTTGGTGCTCGACGAAGCCGACCGTATGCTCGAAATGGGCTTTCAGGACGAACTTGCCGGTATTATTGCGAAAACGCCAAGCGCCCGCCAAACGTTGCTGTTTAGCGCAACTTACCCGCAAGGCATTCGCCAGCTTACTAAGCAAGTTTGCAATAATGCTGAGATCATTAAAGTTGCGGCTAGCCAAACGCAAATTTCAATTCAGCAGCGCTTTTATCAACTCGATGACGCTGCGCCAGCGCAGGCGGTACGCGCGTTGTTGCTCGAACTGCAGCCCGGCAACTGCATGGTGTTCTGCAACACCAAAGTCGAAACCCAGAACATTGCCGATGCGTTAAAAAGCAAAGGCTTTAGCATCCTTACGCTGCATGGTGACATGGAACAGAAAGATCGCGACCAAACCATGGTGCAATTCGCCAACGGCAGTGGTCGTGTATTGGTTGCCACCGACGTGGCGGCACGTGGTTTAGATATTGCTGAGCTCGATCTGGTTATCAATGTCGGCATGGCGCACGATATCGCCACTCACACCCACCGCATCGGGCGTACCGGTCGTGCCGGTGCCGAAGGTCTGGCGGTCACGCTGATTGGTGGCAAAGACGACTACAAGATGCGCTTACTTGAAGATACGCTGTCAGCGCCGATTAAATTGCTCGAATTGCCCACGCTAAATACCACTACAGCGCCATTAACGGCAGAATTTGTCACCCTACAACTGAATGGCGGCAAAAAGCACAAGCTCCGCCCAGGCGACATTGTCGGTGCGTTAACCCGTGACAAGAAATTGAGTGTCGATGACATTGGTAAAATTAAGGTGCAGGCACAGTGGGCGTACGTGGCAGTCAAGTCGACCAAGGTGAATCACGCCTTGGCCTTAATTAACAATGACAAAATTAAAGCGAAACGCTTTCGAGCATGGGCGTTGTAGCACGCCCCTCACTTTAATCGTCGGCGGGCTTGTTGAGCTTTAACTTACGACGGCTTGCGCCCGTCTCGTCTGACTTTTTCGCATGGCGCGACTGCGCCCAAGGCGATTCCGCTTTGGCCTCAGCTCGCTTACCTCGCGGTGCTGGTTTGAGGCCGTCTTTACCCACATTTTGTTTTATTTTCTGCGGTGGCTTACGGCGACGATGGCCTTCTGGCGCTTCCGATGACGAATGCTCTATCGACTTCATCAGCTCGCTCATTTCGCTGTCGGTAAGGTTACGCCACTGGCCTGGCTGCAAGCGCCCAAGACTGACATTCATAATCCGCACGCGCTCAAGCTTACGAACTTCATAGCCAAAGTATTCACACATGCGACGGATCTGTCGGTTCATACCTTCGATCAAAATCATACGAAAGGTAAATTGCGACTCTTGGCGGACCTTACACTTTTTCGTTTTGGTCCCGAGAATTGGCACGCCACTGGCCATGCCTTTGATAAAGTCAGGCGTGATCGGTCGATCCACGGTCACCACATATTCTTTCTCGTGCCTATTACCGGCACGCAGGATTTTATTGACTAAATCGCCGTTACTGGTCAGGAAAATCAGCCCTGACGAGTCTTTATCTAAGCGCCCTATCGGAAAAATACGGCTCTTATGTCCGACAAAATCGACCATATTTTTCGGCTCGGACGAATCGGTGGTACTAACGATGCCAACAGGTTTATTAAGCGCAATAAAGACAAACTTTTCTTTATCGGTCGGTTTGATATTTCGGCCATTCACCAGAACTTCATCGCCAGGCATCACTTGATCACCCAGCACCGCAGGTTTGCCGTTTATTTTGACCACACCTTGCTCGATAAAGCGATCCGCTTCACGCCGCGAACAAAATCCGCTTTCGCTAATAAATTTGTTTAATCGTTTTCCTGCCGACTCAGGCATAAAACCTCTGTTTGTGCTGCTAATAATAAAAGACCACGGCTATACTCAACTTCTAAATACACGTAAGAAGGAATAAAACCGATGGCTAGTGTATCAATTAATTACGTTGAGCTACCAGCAACAAACATCGAAGCCACGAAAAAGTTCTTCAGTGAAGCTTTTGATTGGCGTTTTGTCGATTATGGCCCTGACTATGCATCGTTTCTGGGCGCCGGTCTCGATGGGGGCTTCTACACCTCAGAACTTAGTGCCACCACCGCCCAAGGCAGCATACTCGTCGTGCTCTACAGCCCAAGGCTAGAACAAGCGCAGCAATCAGTTGAAGAAGCTGGCGGCACCGTGATTAAGCCGATTTTTGAGTTCCCTGGTGGCCGCCGCTTTCACTTCACTTGCCCCAGCGGCAACGAATACGCCGTCTGGTCAGAATAAGCACCACAATTACTTTTGTGCCATCAGCGCATTAAAATACCGATAAAAAGCAGCTCTTTTCTTAGCATTAGGTTGTGTTGCTTGCTGAGTTGAATTTGTCTTTTTCATGACATCTCTCCTTTAGTTCATAGGTTTGCTTCGTTGCGGAGAGCATGCTAAAACCTAAACCTAAGTTTAGGTAAAGGCTTTTTTTATGGATTTATCAGTAGGTCAAATTGCCGAGCGTTGCGGGGTCAATGTTTCAGCTATTCACTTTTACGAACGCAAAGGGCTGATTCATAGCTCGCGCAGCACTGGAAATCAGCGCCGCTTTGGCCGCGAGGCCATTCGCCGTGTGTCGATTATCAAAGTCGCCCAACAGCTTGGGATCAGTTTGGAAGAAGTCGCAGAAGTATTCGAGCCATTACCGAAATTTGGCGCACCGAGCAAAGCTGATTGGCAAAGCGTTGCTGAACAATGGCAGCAACGCTTGCAACAACGCATAGCAAAACTTCAGCGGCTCAAAGATTCGCTCACGGGCTGTATTGGTTGTGGCTGCCTCTCCATGACCGCGTGCCCACTTTATAACGCGGACGACAAGCTCGCCGAGCAAGGCCCCGGCCCAGTTATATTGAATAAAGATTAAATGCGTTGATGATTAAAATACAACCGACATTAAAGGTCGAATGCCAAACAAATAAGTTAGGTATCCGCCAATCATTAACCCAGCAATGATCAGAGTCGGCCGCATCATAAATCTTAGCGTCCAACGTTTTCTCTTCCACGGCTTCGCTTCAGTCATCGCTTATCTCAATCTTGCTATGTATCAATTGGCGCGCCTGCGCCAAATACGTTTTTACCGATCCCAAGGGGAGTCTTAATAACTTGGCAGTTTCACCATGCGAATGCCCTAACCAATCGCAGTGTAAAAACACTTTTTGTTGCGGCTCAGATAGCACCCCGAGAATGTTTTCAAAACGTTCAAAATCAACGTCATGAGCCACAGGTATGTCGGTTACGCCGCTATCTCGCATTCGACTTAGCAGCTTAATCCATCGGCTTGATGCCCGTGTTGAGTCAACCCACTTGGTGTATGCAATACGGCATAACCAAGTTGAAAACTTTGCTGCACCTCGAAAGTTGTTGATATACAGAAATGCACTTAGAAGTGCCTCTTGTACAATATCATCAACCTCGTCTATTGAGGCGCCACGAGCCAACAAAAAACGCTTTAGAATAAGAGGCTTATCCACAAATAAGCGATCGGCGACCTTTGGGTCACCGGTTTCTTGTAATAAAGCAATGAGCTGTCGCTCATTACTATTTAGCATGGTATCCACTAGGCCAGCTTGAGCTTACTCAAACCAATAAAAACAATCCCCATCACCAAGGGTAAAATTGCCAACGCCGCAATGGCGTTCTCAAGATTCATATTGCCACTCGTTGGCAGTTCAATGACCCAAGTGAAACCAAGAATGGCAGCGCCACTGCCAAGTAAAATGAGTCCTAAACGCAAGTCTTTAATGCTTTGCCGACGTCCTTCGCCAAGCGCATGAATAACTTCGGGCGTCACCGATTTGCCTTGCTCAAGCAAGGATAACGTTGTCTTCGCCAGTAATTTCCGTTGTTTAAAACGGAACAACGAAATAATAAATACCGCCGCGACGACCGCGATAAAAAAGCTCGCCGGAACCATAATGTCAACCCAAGCATTCATAGGCCAAGCCCCCTAATGATGATTAAAACTCAATACACGTTTCATCTTCCAATGTTCGCCTTCTCGTACCCAAATTATCGAAAAGTTTGCATCCGAAGTGTGTTGTTTTTCTTGCTTATCAGGGTACTGCGCATAAAAGCTATGCTGACCTTCAACAACCATCGCGTAAATCTCGCCGTTCTCGCGTAACGGGAAAACTTCAAAAGTGCCCTCTGTTAGTTCCCGACTCGCTTTGTAGTCTAACGCGCAGATGCCCTGCTCAATACTGTCAATGTAGGCTTGCTTGCCACGCATCAAGCCTCCAACATCATGATAGAATTCAAGATCTTCTGCAATAATGTTAGAAAGTTCAGCGGTTTTGCAGCTGTTAAAGCTTTGCTCAAACAAAATGTTATCCAATTCACGAGCTTGATTCGTAAGTTCATCGTGTGATTGCGTGTGTGCCACTGGCGTGAATCCTAAAACGCCCAGTAAAACCGCTTTTAGTACTCGTTTCATAAATTCCTCCAAATGTTGGTTTTATCATTAGACGTTACCCCTGAATGAATTGGATGTGACATCCAAAAATGTCTAGTGAACGTCTAATGGTTAATAGCAATCAAAGGACCATCAGATGAATTACTTCCTATTACTCTTGGCAAGTTTATTACCCAATGAGCCCACCATCATAGATTTATGTAGCGTGGCTCCTGACGATAATGCGATTGAAGAAATCATGGTTCAACACGCGATACCTCGAATCGATGTCGCTGTTATCAAAGATTTCCAGCTGACAGAAACCGGCAACTGCTTACTTGCGCCAAACGAAAGTAAGCAAAACCTGTTCAATGTAGCGTCATTAGCCAAGCCTGTTTTTGCCGTGCTCGTGCTACGTCTTGTAGACTCGGGACAGTGGCAACTTGACCAACCATTAGACCTAGAGGTTATTGCGCCAGAACTAAGTAAACATCCATGGGCGAACGCTCTCACCACGCGCTCGATTCTTGCACACCGCTCTGGGTTACCGAATTGGCGTTCTGGTGAACATTTAGAGTTTGAGTTCAAGCCCAGTACGCAAATGAGTTATTCCGGTGAAGGTTTCGAGCTATTGCAAAATGCAATTGAAGATAAAACTGGCGAGCCGATTCAAAAGTTGGCCGAGCAGTTGATATTTGCGGAAGCTGATCTTGAACAAATTCATTTCGAACTTGCTTCTAGCCAACAAGAACAGCACGTCGTACCGTGGTACGACAAAGCAGCGAAAGCCTACCCAATGCATCACCATGACAGTGCGAGTGCGGCAGACAACTTATTGGCCAGTATTCGCGACTACGGGAAATTCATTACGTTTGTCATGACGAAAGCTCACCTAAGCGATGCACTTTTCGATGAAATGCTAACCCCACAGGGATCGGTTGATGATGCGTTCCAAATGGGGTTAGGTTGGGAACTCATAAGTTCGCAGCAGAAGTCACTGCGGGTTGTGTTGCATAGCGGCGCCGACAAAGGCACCAATACCATTGCATTGTTTTCCATGGCAACGGGCGAAGGTTTGGTGATCTTCACCAATAGCGATAATGGCAAGCAAGCCTACGCTCCGTTGATTCGTCACTACCTAAGCTTCGCCGATGTTCTTTTCAATACCAACTAACGAGTTTGAAAAATCTCGCTGGCTTTTTGGAACACAACCGATTCCTCGATGGCGGGTCGATCGAGCGGATTGCCCCACCACAAGCCTTCGTTGTTCGCTAAAACAACAACGGTGATGCCGCGCTCAGGGAACTTAATATAGGCAGCGGTAAAACCGATCTCTTCATCCCAACCCGAGTGCCAAATGATCTTTTCGCCATCGATCCATTGGATGTAGCGACCATAGGCGTAGGGAATCTTCTTGCCTTCGGCGGTAGTGTACTCGGTAGTGGTGTGCGCCATAAATTCCGGCGACAAAATTTTGCCTGCGTCCAAGGCGATATCGAAACGGGCGATGTCACCTGCGGTCGAGCTGACGCCCGCGCCACCGGCCATATGTCGTTCCGGGCTCCGACGGTAAACATAGTGGTTGTCTTCAATGCCGTAGCCACGGGAACGGCGGAAAAATACATCCATGCGCTGCTCGTCCCATAAACCTGCCATGGAGTCCTTCATGTCTGCAGGTTCAAAAATTGCGGCGGTAATGGCCTGGGCAAGTTCATTATGGCGACCTTCCGCCATGGAGATAGGATTACCGCGCTTCGCTTCAAGAAAACGCGATAAACGCGAATAGAAAATCGAATTGTAGAAAAACTTACTGTCGACTTGGCCGTTCACTACGTGATTCAAAGCATGTTTGAGTTTAAAGGTTTGGTCGCACTGCAGGTTCTTGCCAAACACGATACCTGAGCCCGCCAACCACGAGCAGTAGTCCTCGAAGCCTGGCGTTGAATTCAAGGTGTCGTCAAAGCTTAACTCACCATTTTCAATCAGTTTAAGAAACGTTGTGCCGACAAAAAATTTACTTACCGACGCGATCCAAAATGGCGTTTCGTTCGTTACCGGCACCTGCCCTTCGAGATGGGAAATGCCGTGCGCTTTCTCGTAAACGACTTCACCGTTTTTCACGACCGCAACTGAAAGTCCAGGAATGTGTTTTTCTTTTTTCAGTTCAAGTAGGAAACTTTCGAACGCTTGCGTCTGTTCTTCAATGCTTTTGGTTACAGGTTCAGAAGCAAATGAAACTGGGCTCAGCAACATGGCCAAGCTCAAAACTGTGGCTTTTAGCATGTGTTTTTCTCTTTTCGTCACTCCATTCGTCCCCCTTAAAGTCGAGGGACGAACGAAAAAAGTTCACTCACCAGCGTGAGTTAATTTTTCCATGAGGTAATTAGTGAGCGTTTCTCCGCGAACTTCAACCTGCTGTTCGCGCACCAGACGAAAGCCAAAATGCTCGAAAAAAGGTCGTGCGGTAATACTGACGTTGGCATAAAAACGCGGATAGTCATGTGCGAGAAGTTTGTTCATGAGGGCGCGGCCAACGCCTTGCCCTTGCGTTGAGGCACTGCAGAAGAAATGGTCGATATACCCATCGGCTTGCACATCCGCAAAGCCGACAATAGTGCCGTCAATTTCGGCAATAAAAGGCTTATTTTGTTGCAAACGCTCGAGCCATGTTTGGCGATCATAGTCATCCGGCGCCCAAGCAGCGATCTGTGCCGCAGTGTAGTCACGCTTATTCACGTGCCGCACGGTCTCGTTGAACAGTTCGCGAAGGGCCTCAGCATCGGTCGTCTGAAAGCGGCGCAATTTCACCTTCATAGCGTCGCTGTTCACTGTTGTGCCAACCACTCTGGTTTCAAAAGACTCAACGTATACCAGCCCTGATATGCACCATCCTTCTTGATAGTGTCACGCGCCAAACCCTCCACTTGAAAGCCAAACACGTCTTGGTAAAACCTAAAGGCACGTTGATTCGACTCGAACACATTCAAATCAATGCGATGAAACTTCAGTTCAGCAAAACCAAGCTTTAATAGCTCAGCAAACATAGCGCGGCCATGCCCCGTTGAGCGAGCTTTCGGATCGACCATGGCGACGCCGATGTGGCCAAAATCATTCTGCCGATCAATACGGGTAAAATGCACCATACCAACGGCTTTACCGTCAGCACAGTACTTAAAACACAAGCGCACGTCAGGGTTGCCCGCACTCTCCACAAAAAATGCCTCGAACACCTCACGCTTTAATGGATAACTAAAAGCATTTCCACAAACTTTAAAGTGATCTTCCGGGTCCGCAAGCCAGCCCGCGACCAATTCGAAGTCATCTTTCTGCAATGGAACTAACAATGCACTCTCCTACTTTCTATCGTGATTGCAATCGCGCCGCACGCGCCCTAAGCTGAAGCAATGTAACCAGAACAAGGTGTTTGAGCAAGATGAAAACAATCGGTGTAATCGGCGGAATGAGCTGGGAGTCTACGCAAACCTACTATCGCTTGCTCAATGAACAGGTGCGCGAACGCTTAGGTGGCTTGCACTCGGCAAAGGCCATTCTCAACAGCGTTGATTTTGCTGAAATCGAGCCGTTGCAGCATCAAGGCGATTGGCAAGGTACTGCAGATATACTGGTGAAAGCCGCTCAATCACTCGAAGCCGCCGGCGCTGACTTTTTCCTAATTGGCACCAACACCATGCACAAAGTCGCGCCAGAAGTTCAAAGCGCCGTAAAAATCCCTTTGTTGCACATTGTCGACGCCACAGCAGAAGCACTAAAAGCAGATGGCATCACTACCGTTGGTTTACTCGGTACAAAATTCACTATGGAGCAAGCTTTCTACCGTGAACGCCTAGAGGGCCAAGGCCTCAAAGTTCTCATACCCAACGAAACTCAACGTAACGCGGTCCACGAAGTGATCTTTAAAGAGTTGTGTTTAGGGGTCACCAAGCCAGCATCAAAGCAAGCGTACCTCGACATCATCAACGATTTGTACCAACAAGGCGCACAAGCGGTCATTCTCGGCTGCACCGAAATCGGCATGCTCATCAAACCCACCGACACAAAAGTCCCCCTCTACGACACCACGGAGCTACACGCCAACGCTGCCGTCACCTACGCCCTCAAATAAAAAAGGCCGCCCAACTCGGCGGCCCTTCATTTTGTTGTCGCTTTTACGAAAGACGAATAACGAACAACGAATAACGCTTTTCGCTCTTACAGCTTACCTGCGTTTTTAGAAAGGTAGTCAGCTACGCCTTTAGGGTCAGCTTTCATACCTTCGTCACCTTCTTTCCAACCAGCTGGGCATACATCGCCGTGCTTCTGGTGGAAGTTCAACGCGTCAACCAAACGAATCATTTCGTCGATGTTACGGCCTAATGGTAGGTCGTTGACGATTTGGTGACGTACAACACCGTCTTCGTCGATCAAGAATGACGCACGGAAAGCTACGCCAGCTTCTGGATGCTCAACGTCGTAAGACTTACAGATAGTGTGCTTCACATCAGCAACCAGCGGGTATTTAACTTCACCGATACCGCCGTCTGCTTCCGCAGTGTTACGCCATGCGTTGTGCGTGAATTGTGAATCGATAGAAACACCGATAACTTCTACGCCACGCTTTTTGAACTCTTCCAAACGGTGATCAAATGCGATCAATTCAGATGGGCACACGAAAGTGAAATCAAGTGGATAGAAGAAAACAACCGCTTTCTTACCTTTGATTTGCTCGTGCAAGTTGAAATCTTCAACAATTTCACCAGTTCCCAAAACTGCTGCTGCAGTGAAATTAGGAGCTTTACGGCCTACTAATACACCCATGTTAACTCTCCATTTTTGTTGCTTTAACTAAAAGAATCTAACTCAAAACTATTCATCTTCAGAAGGTGCAGGATGACGCTCTGCAACTTCGTTAATCAGTTCTTGCAGTTCGCCTTTCTGGAACATTTCCAGAATGATATCACAACCACCAATAAGCTCACCCTCTACCCACAATTGTGGGAAAGTTGGCCAGTCAGCGTAGTTTGGCAGTTCTGCACGAATGTCCGGATTCTGTAGAATGTCGACGTAGGCAAAGGCCTGACCACAGCTCATCAAAGCCTGCGAAGCTTGTGATGAAAAACCACAGCTTGGTAATTTAGGTGAGCCTTTCATGTACAACAGAATCGGGTTTTCAGCGATCTGCTGCTTAATTTTCTCTACAGTTTCCATGCTTTCATCCTCACTTCAATAGGCATTCTCGGCAATGCGAGTTATGAATTTCAAGACAGCAAGTTTAACATAGCCAGCAACGCAAATGCAGTACATCACGCCGCCAATCGGCTGGTGTAATGACAATTAAATAATTGCCTACTACCCTTGAAATAATCTTTTCTGCCTCAATCTGAGTATATTGAGTCTGCAAGATTCGTTTTCAATGGTAAAATGAAAACGAATTCAACAAATTCACAAGAACAACGAATGGAGAGTCTAGACATGGCATTCGAACTACCAGCATTACCCTACGAAAAAAATGCATTAGAACCGCACATTTCTGCAGAGACGCTTGAGTACCATTACGGCAAGCACCACAACGCTTACGTTACCAAGCTTAACGATGCTGTGAAAGGCACCGACATGGAAAGCAAGTCGCTGGAAGACATCATTAAGTCGTCTTCAGGTGGCGTATTCAACAACGCTGCGCAAGTTTGGAACCACACGTTCTACTGGCACTGCTTAAGCCCAAATGGCGGCGGCGAGCCAACTGGTGCGCTGGCTGACGCAATCAACGCGGCGTTCGGTTCATTCGACAAATTCAAAGAAGAGTTCAACGCACAAGCAGCCGGTAACTTCGGCTCAGGTTGGACGTGGTTGGTGAAAAAAGCTGACGGTTCAGTTGCCATCGTGAACACCAGCAACGCTGAAACTCCGCTTACGGACGAGTCAGTAACGCCAATCATGACGGTAGATGTCTGGGAACACGCTTACTACATCGACTACCGCAATGCACGTCCAAATTACTTGAACGCATTCTGGAACTTGGTGAACTGGGATTTTGTAGCGAAAAACTTCGCTTAATTCCAATACCCTAGAATTAAAAAAGCCTCGCTTCTGCGAGGCTTTTTTTGTATTGTTCAGGCTTTAAGCTTTATTCAATAAGGTTCGCTGGAATATCACCGCGCATACTGTGCCAAATACGGCCCGAAGCATAACCATAGTCACGCACGAGCATCGCCGCTTCATCACGCTTTTCTTCGGTCGCAACAGCTTTCAAATCGGCGTAATACTTACGCGCCAGCTTACGTGCTTCAGGATTTGAGAAATAGAAGTTACCAATCCGCGAGTACAAGCCCTTAAAGCCATTGAGCACCAGCACGTAAATTGGGTTGCCCGATGCCATGGCGAGATCGTGGTTAAGTTGGTAATCATATTCGGCAAAAGCGTCCGCGGTATCTTCTAAACCTTCAGCCTGTTCGAGTAACTCCGCCACACAGTCAGGTGCGTTACGTACTGCTCCACGAATATAAATTGCACTGATATTGGTGCGCGCTGATAACAGTTGATCTACCAACTGCGGCATACCGTCTTCATCAAGGCGTGCAAGGGTTTCCAGAATATTAAGACCAGACGTTTCCCAAAAGTTATTTACGCGCGTTGGCTTGCCATGCTGGATGGTCAGCCACCCGTCGCGTGCCAAACGTTGCAAGACTTCTCGCAAGGTCGTTCGGGTAACGCCGATAAGCTCTGATAATTCACGTTCAGCGGGCAAAATCGTGCCGGGAGCGAAATGCCCATTCCAGATCGATTTGACGATATACTCTTCTGCGAACCCCGCGGGGCTCTGTGCCTTGATGATCATTAACTCGCCTATTTGCTTGATAATAGCGCCTGATTTTATCAGGCTTTCCAATGGTCGGACAAGTTTTGTCGCACTAGGTTTACAGAAATCTATCGACTTCTGTGTGCAGCTTAGCTATTTTGACGCAACCTATTGTTTAACGCATAAAATACAAACGAGATAAACCATGCGCTTTCTAGCAAAACTTCCTGAACAACGCATCGCTTGGGCGTTGCTTGCCGCTACCGCTTTTGGCCTCTTTGGTACTGCGCTCTACATGCAGTATGGCATGGGTCTTGAGCCATGTGTGAAATGTATTTACCAACGCTTCGCAATTCTTATGATTGGCGTTGCGGCGTTATTACCACTGATTGCGCCAAAGCTAGGGCTGGTGCGCTTGGTAGGCTTTGCCGGTTGGTTAACCGCAGCAATATGGGGCTTTTTGATTGCCAACGAACATGTAATGACACAACAGTCGGCAAATGCCTTTTTCGCGGTCTGTGATACCTTCCCTAACTTCCCTAAGTGGTTCGCTCTGCATCGCTGGTTCCCAGAAGTCTTCAGCGCCACCGGTTTGTGTGGCGACATTAATTGGCAGTTTGCTGGCTTGAGTATGCCTGAGTGGATGCGAATTATTTTTGCTAGCTATGCTGGCGTCGGTATCGTGGTTCTATTCAGCCGCTTACTGAAATTACGCTCTATTTAATCGCGGTCGTTTAACGGCCAAGTAACGATACGCAACTCGAGGTCCTCATGGACCTCGTCTTCGTTTTGCACACACTGTGCTGCGCTAATACCGGCCGCAACCATCGCCAGCTGTGAGCCATCGTTCAACAACGGGTGCCAACTTGCTAAGCCACGCCCCTCGGCCAAGCGTCGATAAGCGCACGACGGCGGCATATAACTGAGGTCATGCACATTTTCCGGAGTGATCACCACACAATCAGGCACATGCTTAGTGCGCTCGGCATAGTTACTACAGCGTGCAGTTTCGGTATCGAGTAAGACACAGCTAACATCGGTGTAGTGCACGGTTTCGGCGGCATCATCGGCATCAATCAGCTTGTGTAAGCAGCATTTGCCACAACCATCACAGAGTGACTCCCACTCATCGTGGCTCATTTCCTCAAAACTTTTTCGCTCCCAAAACGGTGCTTTAGTCATTGGCAATGACCTGTCCTGACCAGCGCAAGGATTGCTCCCCCAGTTGCCAACTTAACGCGAGCTCGTCATCTGGCTGCAAGGGTCCCACCCCTGCCGGGGTGCCAGTGAGCACCACATCGCCAGTTTCAAGTGTGAATACATGACTTATATGCGCGACTAATTCGGCAATCGGCATTAGCATTTGCTGCGCATCACCTTGTTGCTGCACAACACCATTTCGGGTCAGCACAAAACTGCTTTCCTGCACGTGTTTGAGGTTCACACCGGCGTTGGTTAACTCAATCCAAGGCGCCACTACGCAAGCGCCGTCGAAGGCTTTGGCGCGTTCCCAGGGATGCCCCTGCTGTTTGAGTTTATCCTGCACATCGCGCAGGGTTAAATCGAGCGCTAAGGTTGTTGCGTCAATCGCAGCACTCGCCTCTGCAACACTCACCCGATGCAGTGGCTTGGCAATGCGCACGGCTATCTCAAGTTCATGGTGACAGGCACCTTGTTGTGTTGGGATCCGCACCGTCGGGAGCTCCGCCCAACTGCTCGGTGGCTTGATAAATAATAACGGTTCGCTAGGGATAGGGTTATTCAGTTCTGCTGCGTGAGCCGCATAGTTGCGGCCCACACAGACGATTTTCGAGGGACGTGATGCCATAAAAGGCAAGATTAACGCGGAAAACGGATACGGTCAGATAAATAGCCGACCGCAGCGACAAAATAATGTGACCGATTCCAACGCATCAAGGCATCATAATTTGCGTAAGCGAGGTACACACGGCCTTCTTTGTCGTCAGGAATAACTACCGCAGCTTCAATGTCCGCTCGCGTTGGCAAATCAGTACCATCTAGTTTACGCACGCCTAGCGCTTGCCACTCGGCGAGCGTTTTTTTGTTCTTAAGTTCTGCCATCGACACATCAAAATCTTCCGGCAATTGCACCTGACGGCCCCAAGTGACGTCATCGCGCCAGCCCGCATTCTTCAGGTAATTCGCCGCCGAGGCAAAAACATCACCCATCGAATTCCAAATGTCTTTACGTCCGTCGCCGTCGTAATCAACGGCATACGCCATGAAAGAGCTTGGCATAAACTGGGTTTGGCCCATCGCACCGGCCCATGAACCTTGCATCTGTTCAACATCGATATGGCCTTCTTCGATAATGGTCAAAGCTTGCCATAATTGGTTTTTGAAAAACTCTTCGCGACGGCCTTCATAAGCCATCGTGGTTAACGCCGACACAACGTCGAAACCACCAGTGTAACCACCGAAGTTTGTCTCGATCCCCCACAGTGCAACGATAAAGCGCGGCTGAACACCATATTTGGCTCCCACTTCTTCAAGTAGCTCTTTGTGTTCATTGTATTTTTCTACCGCTTGTTCAGCCTTCCACTCCGGTACTGCGCGCGGTAAATAGGTGTCGAGCGTAAGCTTAAACTCGGGCTGATTTTTATCTGCACTTACTGAACGCTCGTAGAATTTTGCATTCGCAAAAGCTTTCTCGAGCGTTGCTTCGCTATAGCCCTTTTCAATCGCTTCGGCTTTGATCTTTTGTACGTAGTCAGCAAAACCGGCTTCATCGGCCGCCAAGACAGCTTTAGGCGCGACCACAAAGGCCGTAACGAGGACCACTAAACTGATGAGCTTCTTCATTTTGCCAACTCCTTTTTTAGTAAATTTTCTGGCGGGGGTGGAATCTGTAGGTAAAAGCCTGGATCATCGAGGTGTTGCTTCAGCTCGTCAACGCTCAGTCGGGCAAGCTTACGATCA
Source organism: Pseudidiomarina sp. CB1 (assembly GCF_024752025.1). Lineage (GTDB taxonomy): Bacteria > Pseudomonadota > Gammaproteobacteria > Enterobacterales > Alteromonadaceae > Pseudidiomarina. The sequence goes on from NZ_JANTPU010000001.1 coordinate 840,441, forward strand.
GCTTTAAGCGCAATCGTCATCACATGTTGTGGCTCGCCAAAACTTTTTGCCAGCGTGTCGGGCAACAACGAAAAATCGGCCGGATGAGCCAAATACAAATAGGTGTCCGCACGTTTCGGACTGCGATAGACGGCACACAACATGTGTTAATCGCTCTCTTTAATCAGGGCTTCAATTGATGCTCTAAGCTTAGCTCCACGCCAGCTTGCAAACAAGTCAGGTAGCGGTAATTCGTGTTGTGCATGCGATGGAATATGTACACACCAATGCAGCACATCATTGATCTGCCGACGTGAGGCGACGAGTGCTGCTGGAATATCAAGCTCTTGCGCGACATCTTGCGCCAGCGCTTTGATTTTGTTGAACAGCACTTTGTAACCACGAATGTCGTTGATGCGCTGCAGTTTGAGTTGTAACGGGCCATTTTCTTGGCCTTGGCGAATGGCTTCTAGCATTTGCTCGCCGGCATAACGTACCGTCACTGACGACAACTCTTTAATGCTATGCAACTGCCCTTTACTGCTTGGCATGCGCCGCGCAATGTCTAATAAAACATGATCTTTGGCGATAAAACCCAACGGTAAATCAGCACTGCGAGCACGTTGAATGCGCCAGGCCACAAGTTCACGTAAGACACTCAGTTGGTCAGGGCTGCACTGCCAGGCATTACCAAAATACAAAAACAGCCAAGTGTCAGGGATCTGTTGCGCGCGTTTCTCGGCCTGCCAAGCACTTTCTTGCAGAATCAGTTCAAGTTTTTGTTGCTGCTCAGCTTGCGCCAATAATTGCGGATAAACCTCTGACAAATACAATACATCGGCTGCCGCGTAGTCGAGTTGCTCTTGCGCCAACGGTCGTTGCATCCAATCCGTACGTGATTGCGATTTATCCAGCTCGACACCCAAGCGTTGTTCAATCATTGCGGCATAGCCAAGTGCATCGCCCTCGCCGAGCATTGCTGAAGCAATTTGCGTGTCAAAAATGGCGTTGGGTAAGCACCCCATGTGCAAATTGAGGATCTCGTAATCTTCGCCACCGGCGTGAATAACAAGGGTTTTCTGCGGGTCTGCGAAGAGTTGCCACAACGGCGCTAAACCGTCTTCACTGCTATCAGCATGCAAGGCTACAGGGTCGATCAGCGCGATGTACCGGTCCGCTTGCACCTGCACGAGACCAAGCTTGGCATAATAGGTGCGGGTGCGCACAAATTCCGTATCAACAGCAAGGAAGTCAGCCCGCTGCGCTTGCTGACAAAAGGTCAGCAAGTCATCAGGCTTCGTAATTAACTGGTACGACTGACTCACGCGTCTTTGCTCGCTCCAGCTTTGGCTTCTTCTTCGTCACGTAGCTCACGACGCAAGATTTTACCAACATTCGTTTTCGGTAGTTCGTCACGGAATTCGACAAACTTAGGGACTTTGTAACCGGTCATATTTTCGCGCGCAAAATCAATCAACTCACGCTCAGTCAACGAATCATCTTTGCGTACAATGAAAACTTTCACGGCTTCACCAGACGAGTCATGAGGCACGCCCACTGCAGCTGCTTCCAGCACTTTCGGGTGATCCACCATGACGTCTTCAATTTCATTCGGGTACACGTTAAAGCCAGAAACCAAAATCATGTCTTTCTTACGATCGACGATTTTGAAAAAGCCATTTTCGTCCATTTTGCCGATATCGCCAGTCATAAACCAGCCGTCTTTCATGACTTTATCGGTTTCATCAGGGCGATTTAAATAGCCCACCATCACTTGTGGACCTTTAACCTGTAGCTCACCGACTTCACCTTGCGCTACTTCTTCACCGGTGTCGGCATCGACCACACGCACTAATGTAGACGGTAACGGCACGCCAATGGTGCCATTATAATGCTCGATATCCGTTGGGTTCACGGTAACCACCGGCGAGCACTCGGTTAATCCGTAACCTTCCAACAAGCGCGATTTGGTCACACGTTCCCAATGTTCTGCAACCGAACGTTGCACCGCCATACCACCACCAAGTGCGATCTTAAGGTGCGAAAAATCAAGATCTTTAAAACCAGGGGTGTTCAATAAACCATTAAACAATGTATTCACGCCGGAAATCATTGAAAACGGGTGTTTACCAAGTTCTTTTACGAAGCCAGTCATATCGCGCGGGTTGGTAATCAGAATGTTCTTACCACCGTGCTTCATAAAGGTGAGACAGTTCGCCGTTAAGGCAAAGATGTGATACAGCGGCAACGCAGTGATGATGGTTTCTTCACCGTCATTCACCAAAGGCGCAACAACTGCTGAAACCTGTTCAAGGTTAGCCACCATATTACGATGAGAAAGCATAGCGCCTTTCGCCAAACCCGTGGTACCACCGGTGTATTGCAAGAACGCTAAGTCGTCGCCAGACATGGTCGGGCGTTCATACTTTGCTTTGCTGCCTTTACTCAGCGCGTCGTTAAACTGCACGGTGCCGCTTAATGAGTAACTCGGCACCATACGCTTGACATACTTCACCACGAAATTGACCAACCAGCGCTTCGGTGCTGGAAGTAAATCGCCAATGCTGGTGAGAATAATATGTTTCAGATCGCTCAAGTCACCGACCACTTTCTCAAGTGTATGAGCAAAGTTATCTAAGATAACGATACCTTTCACCTTGGCATCGCTGAGCTGGTGTTTCAGCTCACGGGGGGTGTACAGAGGGTTAACATTCACCACCACCATACCAGCGCGTAAAATGCCAAATAATGCCACTGGGTACTGCAATAAATTCGGCATCATCACAGCAACGGCGTCGCCTTTTTGCAAACCTTTCGCCTGTAGGTACGCAGCAAATCTTTTCGACTGTTCATCCAACTCGTGAAAGGACATTTCATGATCCATGTTCACGTAAGCAGTACGATCACCATAGGCGTTGACACTTTGCTCGAAAATGTCGACCAACGAATTAAAATGATTCGGGTCAATCTCTTCAGGGACCCCTGCCGGATAGCGTTTTAACCAAATTTTTTCCACGCGCTTGTGCTCCTGACTCATTCTATTTTTTGCCAATCATCGCATATCCGACCAGTTTAGACTAGCCGTTTTGGCCTGCCAATAACGTAGTAAAACAGCGCCACACCGCTTTCGGCTGCTCCATGTGTACATGATGCCCGCCTGGAACTTCAATCACATTGAGTTGCGGTACCGCTTGACGCCACTCAGCCAAAGCGATGTGTAAACGGTCCTTATGGCCATGCTCACCCAGTATCAAACTAAACGGGCAGCTTATATCACTCAGTATCGTACGAATTTGCAAAGGCGTCAGGCGCATCACCGATTTGGTTCGCAACTGCCCATCAGCCCGAAATCGTAAGTCGTCGGCGGCAAGTTGTTCGATACCACGCTCGACTAACACCTCGGCAAGCTCCAAAGAAAAGTCGCCCGCCTGCGCTCGCGCCGCTACAGCCGAAGCCATGTCAGGGTAATGCGGGCGGCGTTTACCTTGCTGCTTTAGGCGACTGCGAAAACCCTGCCGAATATCATCAAGAATTGCGCTTTCTGGACTGCTTAGCAGACCGAAGGCTTCGATGCTGACTAAATGTGTAATGCGCTCTGGCTCTATCCCAGCCCATAAGTTACCAACAAAAGCGCCCATCGAATGAGCTAGCACCGCGACCTGATGCCACTGCTGCTGCTCACAAATTTGGACAGCATCAAAGACATAATCGAGAAAAGGATAATAATTACCTGCGGGCCGATGATCCGAATGACCGTGGCCAGGCCAATCCAATGCCACCAGTTGGTAATCACTGACGAACTCGCTCGCAAGAAACGTTTCAGCGATGGGCAAAAAGCTATGGGCATTATCAAGCCAACCGTGCAAAGCTAGAATAACTTTACCATCGCTGGCACCCCATCGCAGGCCTTTAACCTGCCCCCAGCCCAGCTGAAATGAAACAGGCTCGGCAGAGTGCCGAGCCTGTGAAAAAAGTGCTGTCATCCTTAATTACTTCCGTCGTTATCCGATTTCTGCTGCGAGCGCACTGGTACTGGGTAGTACACACGGTACGGCGGAGAGTACCAATAATGCCGATACCAAAGCGAGCTATAGTCAACTTCAGCGGTATTCTTATCAATCTCTTTCCACAAATACTTGCCACTCACATTAAGCGTAGGAAACAAGTAAGGATATTCATCAATCTTATCTTCAACTGGTGCGCCGATGGTGCCCGTAAAGGTTACACTGCGGCCTTTTTCATACACCATAGGGTCAATAAAACCGTCAATAAACGCTCGAAATCGTCCATCACTGCTATCCTCGGCAATCGGACGCCCGTAGGAATTAAGCGCATAATTAACAACTTCGATAATCGTGCCTTGGTTGTTGTTGCGAACTTCGGCAATGACTCCACCCCAACGCGCTGTTTGACCTTGCGTTGCTTCAGGGTTTTCCAAGGCTGTACTGTACTTCACCAAATTGGTATTTTCAGCGACCGCTAACTCATCGGGCACTGCCGAACATGCACTCAGGGTTAACGCTGTAAGTGCTGCCAGCCAATACTTCAACATTGTTCGTACTCCTTTTAGCTACGCCCCGGTAGCTTTTGCCAAGTAACTTCGTTACGCACATACAAAGGCTCGAGTTGCTCTGCTGATACTGCGTGAGTTTGCTCCGCCAACGTCAACATGTCTTCGGCTAAGGGCAACGTCACATCATCGAATACGTGAATTTCATTCGTCGGATTCAACGCATCGCGATAAGCTTGCCAGCCGGTACCCGCTCCTACAACTTGGATACTTTGCTGTGCGCTAAGTTCACTGCCAGCCACCGTTGTCCACCAAGCTTGTTCAGTCACCGAGCTTAACGCAGCCATCTGCGGTGGCACGAGTTCCTGCACTAAGCTAGCTGCTACTGAGTAGGCTGCCAAGTAGACTTCATTCATTCGCGCATCAATCGCACAAAGCACTCGTTCAGCATTATACGTGCGTACTGCTTGCTGTGCTAAAGCTGCTAATGTAGAGACGGGATAGACAGGTAAAGTGTGACTGAAAGCTAAGCCTTGGCATATCGCAACACCAATGCGAACCCCAGTAAAACTACCTGGCCCATAGCCACACACAATACCGTCAACTTCGGCGAAGGTAATGCCAGCTTCTGCCATGACTTCTTCAACGAAACCGAGCACACGTTGCGAGTGCTCGCGGGGGGTAATCGCAGCACGTTGATAAACCTGATCATCTACTTTTAAAGCCACCGAACATTGTTCAGTTGCCGTATCAATGGCCAGCAAGACAGCACTCATGCAGAAGTTTCTCCGTTAATTTCTTTCAAAAAATCCAATGCTTGCGCTAAGTCACGGGTTCGACGCAACGGTGGTAAACTCGCCACAAACAGTTGTCCATAGGGTTTCGTCACTAACCGTTGGTCACAAACGATCAGCACTCCTCGATCACCGCTGTCACGAATAAGACGCCCTGCGCCTTGTTTTAACGCAATCACCGCGGGCGGTAATTGTACCTGAGTAAAAGGCTCTGCTCCACGCATGCGGCAATCTTCGATACGAGCTTGCAACAAGGGATCATCAGGCGCGCCAAACGGCAATTTATCGATGATCACACAGGTAAGAGCTGAGCCACGTACATCAACCCCTTCCCAAAAGGATGAGGTGCCCAGCAGTACACCATTGCCCGCCGTAATGAAGTCCGCCAGCAATTCTCGTTTATTGGTCGTGCCCTGTACAAACAGCGGTCGCTCGGTCAGACTCTCAAGTTGTCGTGCGACCAACTGCAACATGCGATGGCTGGTAAACAACACAAAGGTACCACCGCGCGGGTTAGCATCGAGTACCTGTGTCGTGATGTGCACTAATGTATCCAGCATTTCACGCTGCTGCGGCTGGGGTAAAAAGCGCGGTACGCACAAAATACCTTGTTCGCTAAATGCGAACGGACTCGGTAAACATAAAGTGTCGGCGCTTTCTAATCCCAATAAACGGGTAAAATGGCCGAAATCATCGCCAATCGCTAACGTCGCCGACGTAAAAATCCACGCAGCTTCGGACTCGCGCACGTAGCTACCAAACTTATCAGCAACTTGCAGTGGCGTTTGATGCAAAACCACATGTCTAGGCGTTGTTTCAAACCAAAAGCTATAACCAGTACGCTGGGTGTTCTGCAACAACTGCCAAATATGTATGAACTGCACACAACGCTCATACAGTGTATCGAGATCCTGGCTGCGACCTAACGCGCCTTTGACCACCTCGCGAAAGAATTCAAGATTCTCAGTGAGTTGCGCTGCCGCGGCTTGGATTTTTTCATCTTGAGATTGTTGCCGCCAGTTGCCACGCTGCGGATCGATTGGGAATGCCAAACGCCAATCACGTAAACTCCCCAGCAGCTTGTCCGCTGCTTTATCTAACTGCCGTAAATCCTTTAGTTCGGTCAGATAGATGGTCTTCGCATCTTGCGCCATTTCACTTAATTGACGACTGCCGAGAGCTTCACCGAAGTACTGGCTCGCGATATCTGGAAGTTGATGTGCTTCATCAAATACCAGTGCGTCAGCATGAGGAATGAGTTCACCGAAGCCGACATCTTTAAGTGCCATGTCGGCAAAAAATAAGTGGTGATTCACCACCACAATATCAGCTTCGAGAGCACGCTTACGCGCTTTCACAAGATAGCAGTCATCGTAGTTAGGACAATCTCGTCCTAAACAATTATCAACGGTACTCGTAACCTGCGGCAATACTTCGGCGTCTTCGGGCAAACTACTCAAGCCACCGATATCGCCATCTTCAGTGCGTAACGCCCAGCGCTTAACTTCGATCACCTGTTTTTGCACTGCCAACGATAAGTCATTGCCCTGTGCTTGGGCCTGCTCAAGACGATGAATACAAAGGTAGTTGCTACGCCCTTTCAATAGACTAACTTGTTTGTCCGGCGCGATAGCATCACGTAACGCTGGCAAATCGCGGTGGAACAACTGCTCTTGTAAAGCTTTGGTGCCGGTCGAGATCATCGCGCGGCCCGAACTCTTTAAAATCGGCACTAAATAAGCGTACGTTTTACCGGTACCGGTTTCTGCTTCGACCACCAACTGCCCTTTCTTTCGCAACGTCGCGGCGATCGCTGCCGCCATCTCAGTCTGCGCAGGGCGCGGCGCAAAACCAGGTAAGGCTTTCGCCAAGGCGCTATCGGGCTGAAAATAGGAGGTTACTTGCTGGGTCATGAAGGTGTGTCTACGGCACTGGTGAACTTTAGCCGCTAGGTTAGCGTAATCATGTCAAAATGGCTATGCAGCGATGGCTAAAAATGATGGTAGCAAAGTTATACAACTTGCCATACAAGAAATCACAAAAACCAGCAAAACCAATGTTGAAAGGCTTTTTATAAATCTATACAATCCTTATCAACATTGAGTCATGTAGACGAAGTAGGAACATTTTATGCGTTATACAACTTGGCACCACCATCATTTCGGACATTTGAGTTAGCCTCGTTGTATACGCGGAAGGCTAACACGTTGGTGGTTGCCTTCATCACATTGAAACCCCGAAAGGCAACCTTTCGGGGTTTTTTTATAGGAGATTTATTCATGGTTGTAGATACCAACTCAAAACGCTTAACTATTGCGATTCAAAAGTCAGGCCGACTGAGCAAAGAGTCGATTAAGTTACTCGAAGCCTGTGGCGTAAAATTCACACTACACGAGTCGCGTTTGCTTGCGCACAGCAACAACCAACCCATTGATTTGCTCCGTGTGCGCGATGATGACATTCCGGGCTTGGTCATGGATGGCGTGGTTGACTTGGGTCTGGTTGGCGAAAATGTTTTGGAGGAAGTTCGCCTTGAGCGCGTTGCTACCGAGCTGCCGGCCAAAGTTACCCGCTTGCGCTCCCTCGAGTTTGGCCAGTGCCGCCTATCACTAGCGGTGCCCAAAGAAGACGCCTACCAAGGTGTGCAAGATCTAGCGGGCAAACGTATCGCCACAACGTACCCCTACCTGCTGCAAGACTATCTGAAAAAGCAAGGCGTCAATGCCTCCACCGCTATACTTACGGGTAGCGTAGAAGTCGCGCCGCGTGTGGGGCTTGCCGACGCCATTTGCGATCTCGTTTCAACCGGAGCGACCCTTGAAGCCAACGGCTTAGTCGAAAAAGATGTCATCTTTACCAGTCAAGCACAGTTGATTCAACGACCGGAGCCTTTGAACGCCGACAAGCAAGCCATGGTGGATCAGTTGTTGCCGCGCTTAGACGGTGTACAAAAAGCTCGCGAGAGCAAGTACATAATGCTACACGCGCCGCGCAAAGCGCTTGAGCAAGTCTCGGCATTATTACCCGGTGCTGAAGACCCAACGATTTTGCCACTGAGCCATACCGATGAGCTGGTGGCCGTACACGTGGTCAGTACTGAAACGCTGTTCTGGGAAACCATGGAAGAACTGAAAGCGATTGGGTGTAGCTCAATCCTTGTGTTGCCAATCGAAAAAATGATGGGGTAATGAGCATGTCTGCCACCGAGCTTTGTTTAACTCAACGGTGCTTCAATTGGGCCGCGCTGGACGCGAATGCACGCGAAGCCTTGTTGCAGCGCCCTACGCAGCGCGTTTCGAGCGAGCTGAAGGCCACCGTCGATGCCATCATTGCGGCAGTGCGCAGTGAAGGAGACGCGGCTGTCGTGCGTTACACCCAACAATTTGATTGTGCCGACGTGACCACATTGCGTTATCCAAGTGAACGCATTGCTGCCCAAGTTGCCAAGCTCGATGCGCGGACTAAAGCGGCTATCGACACCGCCTACGGCACCATCCGCAAATTTCACGCTGCCCAGCAGCCGCAAAACATTCGTTTAGAGACGGCTCCAGGTATCGAGTGTGAATTGCGTTACACGCCGATGAACGCTGTTGGTTTGTACATCCCAGGCGGCACAGCGGTGTTGCCTTCGACCGCGCTAATGCTTGGCGTTCCTGCGCAGCTGGCAGGTTGCCCGCGCGTGGTTTTAGTAAGTCCGCCAAACCAACAAGGCGAGCTAGCCCCAGCCCTGCTCTATGCTGCGCAAAAGTGTGGTATTACCGAGATTTACCGCTGTGGTGGCGCGCAAGCGATCGCTGCACTGGCTTACGGTACTGAAAGTATCGCTAAGGTGAACAAGATCTTTGGTCCGGGCAATAGCTTTGTCACGGCAGCCAAGCAAGCTGTGTCGCAAGATCCTGCCGGTGCCGCCATTGATATGCCTGCAGGACCATCAGAATTGATGGTGATTGCGGACAGCGGGGCGAACCCGGCTTACGTTGCTGCTGATTTACTGTCACAAGCTGAGCACGGTGCCGATTCTCAAGTACTGCTGCTGACCGATTCAGACACCCAGTTAGCCGCTGTGCAGCAACAATTGGAACAGCAACTTGCACAGCTTTCACGCGCTTCAACTGCGGCGCAAGCGCTTGCCAACAGCGCGCTGATCCAGGTGCGCGACCTTGCTGAAGCAGTCAGTATTAGTCAAAGCTACGCGCCTGAACACTTGTCAGTGCAAACGGAGAATGCCGAGCAGCTTGCCGAGCAGCTTACCAACGTCGGCTCATTGTTTATTGGCGCCTTTACCCCTGAGTCAGGCGGCGACTACGCCACAGGTACCAATCACGTGTTACCCACGTACGGTTTTGCTGACACCGTCAGCAGTCTCGGCTTACTCGACTTCTACCGCCGCTACACTAGTCAGAAAGCCACGCGTGAGGGCCTAGCAGGCCTTGCGGATGCAATTGTTGCGCTAGCTGAGGCCGAGGGCTTAGATGCTCACGCCCGCGCGGTCACCGTGCGTTTGCAGGAGTCGAACTCATGAGCAACACGAGCTTTATTACCCAATTACAGCGTCCACACTTAGCCGAGATCACGCCTTATCAATCGGCGAGGCGCAGCATGAGCGGTGGTTCAGTATGGTTGAACGCGAACGAAGCACCACAGACGCCGGCCTTTGCGGAGCAACAAAGCTGGAATCGTTATCCGAGCTTTCAAAGTACAGCATTGAATCAGGCCTATGCCGATTATGCGGGGGTCGCTGTAGAGCACGTCTTAAGCTGCCGTGGTAGTGACGAGGCGATTGAGCTACTGATTCGCAGTTTCTGCGAACCCCGTGAAGATGCGGTGATGATGACGACGCCTACGTATGGCATGTATGCCATTAGTGCGGCAACGCACGGTGCTGATGTGGTCGACTGCCCGTTGCAAAAAGCTGATGACGGCAGTCTACAGCTCGATGTCGAGACCATGGTCGCTCGCGTGCGAGACACCAGCGCCAGCCGAGTGAAGCTCATTTTTGTCTGCAGTCCATCAAATCCGCTTGGCAATGAGGTTGACGCTGCACGTATTGAGCAGCTACTGCAACACGTCGGTGAAGACGCTCTAGTGGTGCTCGACCAAGCCTATATTGAGTTTGTTGCCGAAGACTCTGCGCAACGCCAAGTTGCCGACTTGCTTGCCAAGTACCCGCAACTGGTCGTTTTGCGTACCCTGTCCAAAGCTTTCGGGTTGGCGGCGCTGCGTTGTGGTTTTGCACTTGCACAACCGGAACTTATCGACATTTTGCGTAAAGTCATTGCGCCCTACCCGCTACCTGAACCCACGATTGCGGGCGCAACCACAGCCTTGAGCGCTCCTGCAATCGCGCAAATGAACGCTCAGTTGGAGCAAACCCTTGCGCAACGAGAACGACTGCTCGCTGAATTGCAAAAGCGCAGCTGGGCCAACTCCATTTGGCCGAGTGTGACGAACTTCGTCTTGGTGAATGTGCCCGATGCTGCAGCTTTGGTTTCACAGTGTCAGCAAGCTGGCGTGTTGATCCGTAATCAATCGAGCCAACGTGGCCTTGGCCAATGTATTCGTATTAGTATCGGTAACGCTGCCGAAATGGACCGCTTATTGGAGGTACTCCCCGCATGAGTGCACAACGTATTTTATTTATCGACCGTGATGGCACCCTTGTCGAAGAGCCACCGGTAGACAAACAGCTCGACAGTGTTAGTAAGCTCGTGTTTGAGCCGCAAGTCATCCCTGCGCTGTTAGCGTTGCAAAGCGCAGGCTATCGCTTGGTGATGGTGTCGAACCAAGATGGCTTGGGCACCGACAGTTTTCCGCAGGCCGACTTTGACGCCCCGCATGAACTCATGATGGCGGTTTTTAGCTCACAAGGCATTCAATTCGACGATGTGCTGATTTGCCCGCACTTTCCAGAAGACAACTGCAGTTGCCGCAAGCCTCATTTAGGCCTCGTCAAAGACTACCTGCAGCAAGGCAAAATCGACTTCACCGATTCTTACGTCATTGGCGATCGTGACACCGATAGTCAACTGGCCGAAAATATGGGCATACGTGGCTTACGCTACGATCGAGAGCAGTTGAACTGGCAAGCGATTCAACACCAATTGCTCGATCAACCACGTACTGCTAGCGTCAACCGTACCACCAAAGAGACGGCGATTCAGATCGACGTCGATCTTGATGCCCAAGGCCCCATCGCAATCAGTACAGGCGTTGGCTTCTTTGATCACATGCTGGAGCAAATCGCAACGCACGCGGGCATCGCCATGCAAATTCAAGTGCAAGGTGACTTGCACATCGACGAACACCACACGGTAGAAGACACCGCCCTCGCCCTCGGCCAAGCTTTGCGCCAAGCCTTAGGCGACAAGCGCGGTATCGGCCGCTTTGGCTTTGCGCTGCCGATGGACGAGTGTCGTGCGGAATGTTTGATTGACCTGTCAGGGCGTCCTTACTTGCAATTTTCGGCGGATTTCAGCCGCCCACAAGTGGGAGAGCTTTCTACCGAAATGGTCGAACACTTTTTCCGCTCGATTGCCGATGCCATGGCGGTGTCGCTCCACGTCAGTACCACTGAGGGGAATAGCCATCACCAAGTTGAAAGCTTGTTTAAGGTGTTTGGCCGGGCCTTACGTCAGGCCGTCGCCCGCACAGGGGATGGAGCCCTACCATCGAGCAAGGGGATGCTGGCATGAGTCTGGTGATTGTCGATACCTCGTGCGCCAACCTGTCATCCGTTAAGTTTGCCTTTGAGCGCTTGGGGGTGAAACCGCTTATTAGTGCTGACCCAGAGCGCATTCGCAGCGCTGAGCGTGTCGTTTTACCCGGCGTTGGTACCGCCAAAGCGGCGATGCGCAATTTGCAGGCATTAGATTTGGTCAACACGTTGCGTGAATTAGAACAACCGGTTCTTGGTATATGTTTAGGTATGCAACTAATGACGCAATGGTCTGCCGAAGGTAATGTTGATTGTTTAGGCTTAATCCCAGCACGTACGGTGGCCCTTGAAAACAGCGGACAACCTCTGCCGCACATGGGCTGGAATACCGTCAGTGAAGTCGGTACAAACCCTTTGTTAAAAGACCTCTCGGCACCTGCCTACTGCTACTTCGTGCATAGCTACGCGGTAGCGATTGATGAGAACACTATTGCGAGTACGGATTACGGCCAACAATTCGCTTCGATGATTCGGGCCGGCAACTATTTTGGTGCGCAATTCCACCCTGAACGCTCAGGTGCAGTAGGTGCGCAAATTTTGAAAAATTTTATGGAGTTAAGTGATGCTGATACCCGCACTTGATCTCATCAAAGGCGAAGTTGTGCGTTTGCAGCAAGGCGACTTTGCCCGCCAAACGACCTTTGCTAGCGATCCTTTGCCCATCGCCCAAGACTACGCCAAGGCCGGCGCTGAATGGTTGCACGTAGTGGACTTGGACGGCGCTCGTGATCCAGCGCAACGCCAAGTAACCACCTTACAGCGTCTGGCGACCGAACTGCCGATGAAGCTACAAGTTGGTGGCGGTATTCGTCAGCGCGAAGATCTTGAGCAACTGTTTGCCTGTGGCATTCAACGCGTGGTCATCGGCTCGTTAGCAGTAAAACAATCGGAATTAGTTGCCGCATGGCTCGAAGAGTTCGGAAGTGATGCCATCGTGTTGTCACTTGATGTCAGTATTGCTGAAGATGGTAACGCATACGTAGCCACTCACGGTTGGCAAGAAACCTCAGATCTCACGTTAGAACAAGCCATCGAACGCTTTTTACCCTACGGATTGCGTCACGTTTTGTGCACTGACATCGCCAAAGACGGCATGCTAGGTGGTTACAACCTCGGTCTCTATCAAGGTCTAAAAACGCGCTACCCGCAACTCGTCATACAAGCCTCAGGCGGCGCCGCAGAACTCGAAGACTTACGGCAATTGCGCGCCTTCGGCTGCGACAGCGCCATTTTAGGTAAGGCATTGCTGACCGGAAAGTTCACCCTACAGGAGGCCTTCGCATGCTGGCCAAACGCATAATCCCATGCCTTGATGTTCGTGATGGGCAAGTCGTCAAAGGCGTGCAATTTCGTAACCATGAGATTATCGGCGACATTGAACCGCTCGCCGAGCGGTACACCCAAGCGGGAGCCGATGAGTTGGTCTTCTACGATATTACGGCCTCGTCGGATGCCCGTGTGGTGGATAAGTCATGGGTCGAGCGTATTGCCCGGCGCATTGATATTCCCTTCACCGTTGCCGGTGGCATCAGTTCGATTGACCAAGCCCGCGAATTGTTAGCGATGGGTGCCGATAAAATATCGGTAAACTCGCCGGCACTCCGTGATCCAGAGCTGATCAATCGCCTTGTTGACGAGTTTGGTCAACAGTGTATTGTCATCGGTATCGATAGCTTTTTCGACGCTGAAAGCGGCCGTTATTTGGTCTATCAATTCACCGGCGACGAGAGCAAAAGTCAGCGAACCCGCTGGCAAACAGCTGAATGGCTTAAAGAGGTTGTCGCTCGCGGCGCCGGCGAAATTGTCCTGAATTGTATGAACCAAGATGGTGTTCGCAAAGGCTATGACATTGCCCAATTGCAAACCATGCGAGCGATCTGCCCAGTCCCTCTGATTGCTTCAGGTGGTGCCGGTAACGCTGATCACTTTCAGCACGTTTTTGAACAAGCGAACGTTGATGGCGCCTTGGCAGCATCAGTGTTCCACAAAAACACGGTGGTCATTGCCGATTTGAAGCAGCAATTGCAAGCGGACGGCATTCCGATGCGGTACTAACGAGGAATTTATTCATGAAAGTGACTTCAGACAACCTGCAACAGCTCGATTTTGCCAAGCAAGATGACTTGCTCCCCGCGATTGTTCAGCACGCGCACACCGGCGCCGTGCTCATGCAGGGGTATATGAATCCTGCAGCGCTTGAGCAAACATTCACAACAGGGTTTGTGACATTTTACAGTCGTAGCAAGCAACGCTTGTGGTGCAAAGGTGAGTCATCAGGTAACACGCTGAAATTGGTCAACGTGCACAGTGATTGTGACGCTGATAGCCTATTGATTCGCGCCCTGCCCGCTGGACCAACGTGCCATTTGGGCACTGAAAGCTGTTTTAGCAGTGACGGTTTCAGCGAACAGCCCACCTTAGCGCAATTGATGCGTGTGGTGCAGCAACGCGTTGCCAATGCCGAGAGTAAGAGTTACACCGAACAATTACTCGCCGCAGGCACCAAACGGGCGGCACAGAAAGTTGGTGAAGAAGGCGTTGAAGTCGCTCTTGCTGCCGCGACTCACGATCGTGACGAGTTATTAAACGAGAGCGCCGACCTGCTGTACCACTTGTTGGTTGTTCTGCACAGTGAAAAACTTGAACTCAGCGATGTGCTTGAGGTTTTAGCTCAGCGCCGCCGTTAATCGGCAGCGCTTTCCTGCTTTATACCTGCGAGTAAATTACGATCGTAGCGCTGGCTAACCTTACGTAATCGCCAGGTTAGCAACACGGCAGCAATCGACAAGCCGATAATAAACCCGATCCACATCCCTGCGGCGCCCATCGCTGGCACAATGAGATCGGTACGCGACAGCAAAATACCAATCGTTAAGCCGAAAGGCCAATAAGACACAAAGGTGATCAACATGACTGCTTTGGTGTCTTTGTAGCCGCGTAGGGTGCCCATTGCTACCGCTTGGAAGGTATCAGAGAGGGTGAATATTGCTGCTAATCCCATTAGCGTAGCGGCAAGATTGATCACGGCATTATCCGGCGTATATAAACTGGCTAACCAGCCGCCGGCAAGCCACATAATCAAACCGTTCACCGCTGCGAATGTCATGCCATAGATAGTCGCAAGTTTATGGCTCAACATCGCATTAGCTGGATTTCCCGCCCCCAGTGCGAAACCAACGCGTAAAGTCACCGCCATCGATAAACTTAACGGCACCATGTATACCAAAGAGGAAATATTCAACGCAATTTGATGGCTGGCGACCATCGTTGCCCCTAACGGAGCGATGACCAATGCTGCTGCGGCAAACAGGCTTACTTCAAAAAACATCGCTGTGGCAATAGGAAAGCCTAAACGCACGATGTACCAGATATCGTCCCAGTCTGGCTTAAACCATTGACTAAACACGCCAATCGCCTTGAAACGCTTCGCCCACAAGACATAAAGCAACAAGCCTAATGCCATCACCCACAGCACGATAGCCGTTGCCAAGCCACAGCCCGCACCACCCAGTGCTGGCATGCCTAACTTGCCGTAAATCAGGATATAATTGACCGGAATGTTCACCAACAAGCCGATAACACCAATCACCAATGACGGCACCGTATGTGACAAACCTTCGCAAAAGTTACGCAGCACCATGTAGAGTACGAGTGCTGGCACAGCCCAAATCAAGTAACCTAAATAATCGAGCGTAATCGTACGAAAGTTGTCTTCAACCGCCATAGCATTGAGGATCAGCGGCGCCGAGAGAATCACGGCCACGCACAGTAAGCTCCCAATCAACGAGGCATAAAAACCCTGCTGCACCATATTGGCGACTTTATGGCGCTTATTCGCCCCGTCAAAGTGCGAAATAATCGGTGCCAACGCTAAACCTAAACCAAACACCAACAGCGTCGAAGGA
This sequence comes from Pseudidiomarina sp. CB1, assembly GCF_024752025.1. Taxonomy (GTDB): domain Bacteria; phylum Pseudomonadota; class Gammaproteobacteria; order Enterobacterales; family Alteromonadaceae; genus Pseudidiomarina. The sequence continues at coordinate 856,344 of NZ_JANTPU010000001.1, forward strand.
AACCAAATACTTCCGCCTACCGACACGGCGGCGAGGTCTGTCGCACTCACCCGCCCCGCCATCACGGTATCAACCACCCCCATGAGCATCTGCGTAAGTTGCGCAACCAAAATCGGCCCGGTTAAACGGGCAAGTTTTTTCGATTCTCGCCACCAGTGGTCGGGGCGAGGCAACTGCGCTGTACGGCTCATGGCAATCTTCTCTTTGGTAGGATTTAATTTGCGTCAGTAAACAACTGATAGGCTTCGTCTAATGCGGCGCATAAGCGTTCACAATCAGCGGCCGTATTATAGGCTGCCAGCGACACTCTGACCACCGCGGACTGCTGCCAAAAGTTCATTAATGGCTGGGCACAGTGGCTTCCCGCACGCACCGCGATATTGTGCTCAGCCAAATAACTCGCAAGGTCAAATGCGTGTACATCGGCACTGAAAAAACTAAGCAGCGGTAACCCTTCGTTACTCGGCTGCGGCGGCAACAACTGTAACCACTGGCGTTGCTGTAATTGCTTGCGTAGCTGCTTGGTTAAATCCAGCAAGTAATCACTCAACCCAGCCTTGCGCTCTGCCGTAAGCCAGCGCGCGGCTGCCGCACAGGCAATAATGGCAGCGGTATTGGGGGTACCTGCCTCAAATTGTTGCACGCCACTCATCCACTGCGACTGTGCTTCGGTAACCTCGGTGACCATACCACCGCCCAACAACCATGGTTCGAGCTTTTCTTGCAACGCACTGGTTAGGTACAGTACCCCACAGCCCGTCACGCCATACATCTTGTGCGCCGAAAACGTAAGTGCATCACAGCCGAGCTGACGTACATCAATGCGAACACTACCCACCGCTTGTGCAGCATCAACCACAGTCAACGCCCCCTGTTTATGCGCATGCTCAGCAATCGCAGCCACGGGTAAACATTGACCAGTGACATTACTGGCCAACGTGACCGCCACCAACTTACAACGTTCCGTAATCACAGCACGCCAGTTTTCTTCGAGCGCTCCGGTGTAAGGATCAAGATCAAGCCAACGCAGTTTAAGCTGATGCTGTTGCACTAAACGTTGCCAGGGTAGAAAATTCGAGTGATGCTCGGCTCGCGACAGAACGATTTCGTCGCCCGCTTGCCAATCGAGTTGCAGGCCTTGCGCAAGCAAATTCAAACTATGGGTCGCACCTGCAGTAAAGGCCAGATGCTCAGGGTTAGCACCGATCCAAGCTGCCAACTCCCGACGTGCACTCTCAAGTTGCGCCGTGGCTTGGCGAGCTAAAGGATAACTACCACGATGGGCATTCGCATGGCCGTGCTGGTAATAGGTCAAATACGCTTGCAATACTGTGTCGGGTACTTGGCAACTGGCGGCACTATCAAAATAAACCAGCGGCGGCTGTTCAGCGCTCGCTGGCTCCCGAAACAAAGCAAATTGCTCACGCGCCGATACATACGCTTTAGTCACGCACTAACTCCGCTTTCTGTGCCCCTGCATGCTCAGCAATAAACCTTTGCAATTCAGGATTCACCAACTGGGGATGCGTTAATGGCCCCATATGGCCACAGGCTAATTGTTTTACCCGCACATCAGGTAATACCTGCTGCAATTGCTCAGCGACCCGTTTCGCACTTTGCTGAGTCTGGCTACCAGTTAAAAGTAATACTGGCTGCGCAATGCGGCGGTAGTCCACTAGCTTGTGCGGTTCGCCCATTAATGCAGCAAAGTCCATCGCAACCTTCGCTGCTTGGCTCGCCATCAGCTGTTGCACTTTCGCTGGCAGCGCTGCAAAAAAGCCCGGTTGATTCCAGTAATCAACAAAAGTAGCAGTACTTTGTACCGGATCATTGGCATCCATCTGCGTCGCAATTGCTTCTATTTCTTGGCGCGCGGCTTCATTGGCTTCAAGCACATGAAAGGCGACCGGCTCAAAGACTGCCAGCGCCTGCACATTTAAGAGCTTTTCGAGCGCTAATTTAAGTGCTAAAGCACCACCATAAGAATGTCCTATCAAGATGAGCGGCTCAGTTCCTACTAGCGCCTGAACCCCTTCAACAATGCGCGGCACTTCATCACTGAAACGAAAGGCCTCAACCTGTTCAACATCAGCCTTCGGGGCCTTTCCGTAGCCCAATAAATCGACCCCAATAATGTCGTAGTCAGCCTGTAATTGCTGGATTAATGCGCGCCACTGACTGGTGTTGCTTTGCGAGCTATGCAACAACACCAAGCTCGGCCCGTTGGGGTTGCCAAAACGCTGAAAGCCTTGCGGCAACGCCTCACTCATACCGCCATCCCGAACGCGTAGCCCAGCATGTAGCCGGCTTGCACGAGCAACACAGCGAAAGTACCTAATACGCCAACCGTTCGCGCCCAAGATGGGCCAATGCTCATACGCAAGCCTAGGGCATGACAAATACGCGCAACGAACAATAAACCACCCATTGCGTGTAATAACATGGTCGGAGCATCACTGAGTTCCATCAGCACCAGTAGTAGCAACATTAAGGGCACATATTCAGCGAAGTTTGCATGTATCCGAGTGGCTACTTCGAGGTCTTTTGAGTCTCCCGTACCGATGCCCACACGGTCACGCCAACGTAGACGTATTACGGCGACGGAAAGTGCAAAATAAAGTAAGGTCAGAAGACCTGCATAAATCATACTAATCTGTAATTCGACAGCCATTGTTCTTCTCCTTATGGTCGACTACAAAAAAGCCCACACAAGGTGGGCTTCGAAACTTACGTGATGACGGGCCTGCTTAACCAAGCAGTTCGCCAAGCTCTTTACTAATCGTTTCAACATCACGGGTTCCATCAACTTTGTGGAACGCCGTCTTGCCCTGCTCTGCTAGTGTACGATAATACGCCACTAATGGCTCGGTTTGTTCATGATAAATCGCCAAGCGCTTACGCACGGTTTCTTCTTTATCATCATCACGAATAATCAAGTCTTCGCCGGTAACGTCGTCTTTACCTTCCTGCTTCGGTGGGTTGTGCTCCACGTGGTAAACGCGACCTGAGCCTGGGTGCACGCGACGACCGCTCATACGAGCAACAATCACGTCGTCAGGAACAGCAAATTCCAGCACTACATCAACATCGATACCGGCTTCTTGCATGGCATCCGCTTGCGGAATGGTGCGGGGAAAGCCGTCGAGAAGGAAGCCGTTTTGGCAATCAGGTTGCGCAATACGCTCTTTCACAAGGCCAATCATAATGTCATCAGAGACCAGCTTGCCAGCGTCCATGACGGCTTTTGCTTGTTGCCCTAACTCAGTACCGGCCTTAATTGCAGCTCGTAACATGTCACCCGTGGAGATTTGCGGAATCCCAAAAGTTTTCATCAAGAACTGCGCTTGAGTACCTTTCCCGGCGCCAGGTGCGCCCAACAGGATAATGCGCATTTACAACCCTCTTTCCTAGTTTTGTTGGTGTGCGTTGGATTAAGGTCGAACTTTACCGCCTAGCGGCGTGCAATACAAGTCCGAGCATTGCCGACTTTCGTCGACAATGCCCGATGTTTTAGCTTAATTTGCCTGCACTCAATTCCATCATCAGACGGTTTAAACGCGTGACGAATTGCGCTGGATCTTTCAAGCTACCGCGTTCCGCAAGGGTTGCTTGATCCAACAGCAGATTTGCCCACTCGGCAAACTTATCATCACTTTCTAAAGCAACGACTTGCTGCACCAAACTATGTTCAGGGTTTAGCTCAAAAATATACTTCGTTTCCGGTACTTTTTGTCCGGCAGCTTCCATGAGTTTGGCCATTTGCGTGCTCATGTCATTATCGTCTGTCACAATGCACGCAGGTGATTGCGTCAAGCGATGGGTCACACGTACTGACTTCACTTTGTCGCCAAGTGCTTTTTCAAAACGCTCAACTTGCTCTTTGAATGAGGCTTCTAATTCTTCTTGCTGTTTTTTATCTTCAGCATCATCAAGGTCACCTAAGTCAAGATCGCCGCGCGTTACACTCTGGAATTGCTTCTCTTTGTATTCACTCAGATGGCTCATCAACCACTCGTCAATACGTTCTGACAATAACAGAACTTCGATGCCCTTCTTGCGGAAGATTTCCAACGCTGGATTATCGCGCGCCGCTTCGTAGCTGTCCGCAACGATGTAGTAAATCTTATCTTGCTTGTCGGCCATGCGCGCTAGGTAGGCGTCCAAGCTTACCGTCGCTTCGGACTTGTCTTCATGCGTTGAAGCAAAGCGCAATAAGCTGGCAATTTTCTCTTGGTTCGCGTGATCTTCAGCTGGCCCCTCTTTCAACACCGTACCAAAGGTATTCCAGAACTCTTGATACTGTTCTGGCTGGTCTTTGGCGAGCTTGCTAAGCATGCCCAATACTTTTTTGGTGCTACCACTACGCATGGCTCGGGTGATTTTGTTGTCTTGCAAGATTTCACGCGAGACATTGAGAGGAAGGTCGTTTGAGTCCATCAAACCACGGACGAACCGTAAGTACGTCGGCATGAGTTGCTCTGCGTCGTCCATGATAAAGACACGCTTCACGTAGAGTTTAATACCGTGTTGCTGCTCACGATTCCACAAGTCCCAAGGTGCGCGCTTCGGAATGTACAATAAGCTAGTGTATTCCTGCGTACCTTCAACTTTGTTGTGGCTCCACAGCAATGGATCTTCAAAGTCGTGGGCGATGGTTTTATAAAATTCTTTGTACTCGTCGTCGCTGATCTCAGACTTTTCGCGTGTCCACAATGCTTGCCCAGAGTTTACCGCTTGCCACTCTTTGAGCTTACCGTCATCGTCACGCTCTGGCATTTCCACCGGAATACTTAAGTGATCCGAGTATTTGGTGATAATGCCACGCAGACGGGACTCGTCGATGAATTCCTTAGCGTCTTCCCGCACATGCAAAATAATATCCGTACCGCGCTGCGCTTTTTCGATAACGCGAAGATCAAACTCGCCCTCACCCTTCGAATGCCATTCGATGGCTTCGTTAGCGGCGGCACCGGCGGCACGCGTGCGAACGGTGACACTGTCGGCGACGATAAAAGCAGAATAGAAACCGACACCAAACTGGCCAATGAGGCGGCTATCTTTGGCTTGATCACCAGACAACTGACTGAAAAACTCAGCCGTACCCGACTTAGCGATGGTACCGAGGTTGCTCATCACTTCGTCACGCGTCATACCAATACCGTTATCACTAATGGTAATGGTACCGGCATCTTTATCGGCACTCACGCGTACGCGTAATTCAGCATCATCAGCCAGCAAACTGCCGTCGCTTAACGCCTTAAAGCGCAGTTTATCAGCGGCATCTGAGGCATTTGACACCAGCTCGCGTAAGAAGATTTCCTTGTTTGAATAAAGCGAATGAATCATCAAATGAAGCAGTTGCTTCACTTCAGTCTGAAAGCCATGCGTTTCGGCTTGACGGGTCTCCGCCATAGTGGTCTCTCCTGCACTATTGAATTATTGTAAATCAACACTCAAACAGAGATGGGGACATCTGGCGGGTTTTCAAGGAAAAATTTAATCGAATTCGACGCGCTTACGTCCGCTAAAAGCATGACCAAGGGTTGCTTGATCGACATATTCAAGCTCGCCACCTACGGGAACGCCATGTGCAATTCGCGATGTTGACACATTGTGTTGCCGCGCCAACTCAGCAATATAATGAGCGGTAGCTTCGCCTTCAATCGTTGGGTTGGTGGCCAGAATAATTTCACTGATAGGTTCACGCGCCAAGCGTTCCGCAAAACGATCAAGACCAATATCTTCAGGGCCGATACCATCAAGCGGCGAGAGATGCCCCATAAGTACAAAGTAACAGCCTTGATACTGCCCTGTTTGCTCGATCGCTAAAACATCCGCAGGAGTTTCCACGATGCATAATAACCCGCTATTACGGCGCGCTTCATCGCTGCATAATTCACAGGTCGGCGCTTCTGTGAGCGTGCGGCACACGTCACAATGGCCAACACGTTCAATCGCTTGCGCCAACGCCTGTGAGAGTTGTAAACCGCCATCACGCTGGCGTTCCAATATTTGAAACGCCATTCGTTGGGCCGATTTAGGCCCAACTCCAGGCAACATTCGCAACGCTCGGATCAGCTCATTGATCGCAGGACTCAGTCGCATTCCATTAACCTTTAGAAAGGTAACTTCATACCTGGTGGCAAGTTCATGCCGCCAGTGACTTCTGCCATGCGTTCTTTGGTCGTTTGCTCGACCCGACGAACGGCGTCGTTAATTGCCGCGGCAATCAAATCTTCCAGCATTTCTTGGTCTTCGTCTTCCATCAAGCTTGGATCAATGTGTACACGACGTACGTTGTGATTACCTAGCATGGTAACTTTGACCATGCCTGCACCAGCTTCACCGGTGACTTCAAGGTTAGCAATTTCTTCTTGGGCTTTCTGCATGCGCTCTTGCATTTGCTGCGCCTGCTTCATCATGTTACCCATTCCACCTTTAAACATATCTACCTCGTCTCGTTTCTTAAAGCGGTTGTACCGAGTCGTCGATCAACTCGGCACCAAAATGTTGTTGCAGCGCTTGCGTTAGCGGGTCTTCCGCCAAAATTTGCTTAGCCGTTGCCAGTCGTTTCGCATCAATCGCTTGCTGAATCTCAAAAGGTGTGGGCTGCGTAGTGTTTTTCAAGGCGACTTCGGTTAATTGCAGGTCTAAATTGTCCTGCAATGCTTGCGTAATCGTTTGTGCGACAGACTCGTTCAATAGGTGCTGCCACGCTTCTCGAACCCACAAAATGTAACCGCCGTTTTGCTTTTCCAGCACGCTGTTACGTGCAAGTTGCCGAGCTAACCCATTCAAATCCAGATTATCAATCAACGCCGACCAGCGATCAATTTCAGCAGCGCTGCGTGTATCGTCAGGGATTTCTAGTGTTTCATGCGCCTGCGTCGGCACTGTGGCTTGCTTAACTTCACTGTTACTCGCATTCGAGACACTGCTATTGCTCGTAGAGCTCGATGGCTCAGGTTGCGGCTCTGGCTTTTGTTCTGGCTTTGGCTCTGGTTCTGGCTGCGCTAGCTTTTCAGAATTTTTTTTTTGCTGCAACATCGCCCGAGTTTCCAGCAACGAAGCCAAACTATCTTGCGAGCTGGCTGTTGAATGCTGCGGAGCTTCCTGACGCTGTGCTTCCTGCTCGACCTGAGGTTCCGGTTCCGGCGCTGGTTCTGGCTCCGGCTGCGCCACAGGCTTTGATACCGGCGCTGGCGCCGATTTCACCGTCACCTCAGTGCTATCGGCTGGGGTGCGCTCAATAAGCTCCACACGCTCGGGACGGAATGCCAGCATGCGCAGTAAGGTCATCTCAACCCCACTACGAACATCAGCGGCAAAATTCAAATCTCGCCGACCTTGAATCAATATATCGTAATAGACTTGGAGCAATTCGGCGGGTAACTGTTGCGCCAAGTGCTGATCTTCAACTGTCAGTCCCAAGGTTTCAGCAACTTCTGGTACCGCCTGATAAAGTGCCAATTGGTGCACGTAGTTTTGTAGCTCGCCTAATAAGTTACTTAAATCTGGTACCTGCCCAGCAATGCGCGCTAATGTCGTCAATAGCTCAGCACCTTGACCGGTGAGAACTTGTTCCAACAACGTCGCTAATTCGAAGCTAGGTACCGCACCCAGCATCTGTTGCACGCCAGCCATAGTCACCTGTTGCTCGCCCTGTGCAATCGCCTGATCGGTCAGACTCAACGCATCGCGCATACTTCCCCGTGCGGCACGAGCAATGGCAGTCAGCGCCGCGTCATCATAAGTTATGCCCTCTTGCTTGAGCACATACCCTAAGTGACCAGCGATCTCTTGCCGATCTAAGGCTTTCAAATTAAATTGCAGACAACGCGATAAGACGGTGATCGGCAACTTTTGTGGATCCGTTGTCGCCAATAAAAACTTCACGTGCTCCGGCGGTTCTTCTAAGGTTTTCAGCAAAGCGTTAAAACTATGCCGCGACAGCATATGCACTTCGTCAATCAAGTAAACCTTATAACGGCCCTGAGTGGGCTTATATTGCACGTTATCGAGTAGTTCGCGGGTATCTTCGACTTTGGTACGTGACGCCGCGTCAATTTCTAAAAGGTCGACAAAACGACCTTCATCAATGGCTTTACAGGCGCCACATTGGCCACACGGTTCTGCGGTGATGCCCTGTTCGCAGTTTAGACTTTTGGCGAGAATGCGGGCTATGGTGGTTTTACCCACGCCGCGGGTTCCAGTGAGCAACCAAGCGTGATGCAAGCGACCTGACGCAAGTGCGTTCATAACAGGTTTGAGAACGTGCTGTTGGCCGACGACTTCTTTAAAAGTATGCGGACGCCACTTTCTGGCGAGCACTTGATAACTCATGCTTGGATTCCTTGTCGAACTCGGGTAATCGATGACATTAAGATGCCCTTACGTTACCTCAAAATTCACACAGGGTATAGTACGGAATGCTGGCTTGTTGTAGTCGCTTGGCACCTGGTAAAGCGTTCAGTGCGATAATAAACGCACACTCTTCAACCGTTACGTCAGCGTGTTTCATCAGCTCCACAGCCGCTAAAACCGTGCCACCTGTTGCCAATAGATCATCGATGATCAGCACGTGGTCAGTCGCGTCAAGAGCATCGGTATGCATCTCTAGCGCATCCTCACCGTACTCCAACGCGTAACGTTGCTGAATGGTCTTTCCAGGCAACTTACCTGGTTTACGTAAAGGTACAAAGCCGATGCCTAGGGCATAAGCAAGCGCAGTACCGAAAATAAAGCCACGAGCTTCGATGCCAACAATCTTCGTCAACCCTTTACTTTGGTAACGCTGCACTAAAGCTTCGATGGTTGCTTTAAACGCTTCACCATTGGCAAGTAAGGGAGTGATGTCACGAAACACAATTCCCGGTTTGGGATAATCAGGGATGGCTCGGATTGAGTTCTTGATGATATCGGTCATGATGCAGAGGAGCGCTTGTCGGGATGCGCTTGCGGATGCATGGTTTGCCACAAATCGGCAAGCAACTCGAGTAAACGCTGTTTATCAATAGGTTTTGCCAAACAGAGATCGGCACCGCTACGACGGGCGCTATCTTCGATGTGTTTTACGTCTTGGGTCGACATCAACAACATCGGGGTTTGCTTATAGGCATCTAAGCTACGCAAGTTACGCAGTAAATTCATACCGTCCAACAGTGGCATCTTGTGATCCGCCAAAACCACGTCGAAGGTATCAGCTTTGGCACGGTTGAGCCCGTCTAAGCCATCTTCTGCGCAGGTCACAACAAATGGCGTTTCCGCGAGGATGTCGAGAAGTTGTGCACGAGTTGCTGGTTTGTCTTCGACCAACAAGAGTTTGCGAGACATAAGTTGCCTTATCGTGATGAATGTTTACGCAGTTAGGTGTTTAAACCACTGCAAAACTGCTGGTAAGCACGGTACGCCAACAACGACCAGTACTGCTAACCAGCCGATCCATGGCTTACATGATGGATCGCGGAAGCTCTTATGGTGAGCCATTTCATTATTAGCCATATGGGGAATCCTCATAACTGCAGCTAAATTTTGCGGGGCGGATCATACTCGATTACGGCTTCGTGAACAACACAAAGCGTTCGCAAAAATCTTGAATGAGTGCCAAAAGGCCTTGCGCTAATTGCTCTGGAGCATAGTTAGGGAATTGGACCTGTAAACCTTCAAACAGTTGCGTAAACGTTTGTGGTTGGTTGCGCAATTGCTCTAAGGCATAGGCCGTCAGTGTGTTGATTTGCATAAAACTCACCACCTCGGCCTCCGGCTGGCGGTACACTAAGGCGCAATACGGTTCAGCTAGCGGGGTGTCGGGCTGCTGAGTGCGACTTATCTGCGCCACTGGATAGTAATAAAACGCAACAACTGCCGTGGGATTAAGATAGAGGACGGTGTCATCTGAAAGCTCACCTACCACTCTTAAATTCTCATCGACGTCTGCGTGTAACACATCCACTTCAAGCCGCTCATAATGAGCAAGTTCAAATAGCCAGGGAGGGAGATCATCGACATCACCGTGTGCGACATCTAATGTCGCAAGAAAATGCACGAACTCTGCCCCAATTTCGGAAAATAACGGTGAATTCGCATGGTGCTGCGCGATAAAGCTATCGACAAGTGCCTGCCACTGGTCCTTTGCGAGTGCTTCTTTTAATACCGGAAAGCCCGCATTCAGAAACTGCCGAATGTTGTTGTGAATCAGCCTTCGATAAATTGCCAAACGCCGCGGTTCAATAGCGCTCAAGGCTTCATCTGGCGGGCGCTCGGAGCGCAGCCAAGCGGCCAATTCATGCTGTATTTGTTTGAAGTCTTGGGTCACGTGCGCCAACAGTTTGTTGTTGATGGGTGGTAATTTTATTCATTTCCGCCAGCAATTGTGGCAAAGGTGGAATGTTAAAGTCTCGCTCTAAAACCGTCGGGAAAATACCATGTTTTGCATAGGCAAAATCGAGCAAATCCCATACTTCTTGCTTCACATCTGCACCGTGAGTATCGACGAACAAATCATCGTACTCTTCAGTATGCCCTGCGATATGACCGTAAACGATACGCTGACTTGGCAGCCCCGCAATAAAGTCATAAGGATCATAACGATGATTGACACTGTTGACGAAAACATTATTCACGTCCAACAGTAACTTACAATCCGCCTGCGCAAGCACGGCATTGATAAACTCAAGTTCTGTCAATTCATTACCGAAACTGGCGTAATAGGACACGTTTTCAAGTACCAACGGGCGCTCGATAATGTCTTGTACTTGTTTTATGCGCTGCACAACATGGCTGACGGCATCGTGAGTAAAAGGGATGGGTAGCAGATCATAAAGTTGACCCGCAGCAGAGCAATAACTCAAGTGTTCGCTATAAATGTTGATATCGAAGCGATCGAGAAACGTCTTTACCTGCTTAATAAAATCGACATCGAGTGGGTCAGGACTGCCGATAGATAATGACAAGCCGTGGCTTGTTAAAGGCGCCTGCTCACGAATACGATCTAAAGTTCGGTAGGCTTGGTTTCCCCGCGGAAACCAATTCTCTGGCGCAAGCTCCCAAAAACCAACTTTGGGAGCTTGCGTTAAGACGTCATCCAGAAACTCACGGCGTAAACCAAGTCCTACAGTCTTCAGCATTACTTATGCGCCGCCACACTTGCCTTCGCCGCATTTACCTTCGCCACATTTACCTTCTTTGGCTTTTTCCTTGGCTTTCTCTTTGGCTTCGTCATGTGCGTGTTCTTTCATCTTGGCTTTGTGATCTTCACCACACTTGCCTTCGCCGCACTTACCTTCGCCACATTTGCCTTCTTTGGCTTTTTCTTTCATTTCTTCTTTGTGCTTCTCGCCGCACTTACCTTCACCACATTTCGCTTCGCGCTCTTTGCTTTCTTCTTGCTGATAGCCAGAGCCCATATCAGAATAGCTAAAGGGATTTGCTGCGGCTTGCATAGAAAGACCACCGGCTAATAATGCACCTACGGTGACTGCCATTGATTTTTTCATATTGCTCATGGTTGTAGTCCTCTGTTGTGTTATGTCATACGACACGTGTTAACTATAGCTGTTCTACAAAAAAAAGCCCCGCTTGGCTAGCGGGGCTTTACAACTTTTTTGCGTCATTAGGCACTATTTCGCTTAAAGCGATACACCTAAGTTGCTTGCTTTGCTACGAATATACGATTCCCAACTACGTGCATTACGGCGCTGACCATCATACTTCTGCGCTTCTTTAACATACTTCAGCGCTTCGCTGAATTTGTTTTGATAGAAATACGCTTCAGTCAGTGACATATACACCTTACCCGGCTCGTCGTAGCCTTGATCAATCGCGTTTAGGTAAGCTTGTGCTGCTTGCGGGTATTCTTCCGCACGCAAATGCGCTGTACCTTTCTTACGATAGTAGTCAGCACGATCTTCACGCTCGTCAGCAAGCTCTGCTGCTAATGCGTACATTTCGGCTGCGCGGCTATACTCACGTGCCATTTCGAAGTTGTTCGCGGCGCTTTGATAGTTCCGCGCGGTCTTCTCAATGTCACCAGCATTCAAATGTTTCACCATCAAACGTGCTGAGTCATAAGGAATGCCATTGTTAGAGTAGAGCTGAACGAGAGCTTTAAACTGGTTTTCTTTCTCAAAGTAACCCGCCAGATATGCGACTTCCAATGTTTGCAGAGCTTTATCCAACTGCTCTTCCAACATGTAGATCATACCTAACTGATTCCACCAGTTCTTTTCCCCTGGGAAAATCTCTAGACCAGACTCGAGAACCTTGATTGCATCACCGTACATTTTGCGCTCGTAATACGAAGCAACTTTCAGTACGTATGGGTTCTTATTTGGCTCTTCATAACTTTGAATTGCCAAATCTGCTGGGCGAATTACCTTTTCGAATTGCTTTAACTCATAGTAAGAGTTCGCAATACGCAAGAATACGTCACCGTTAGCTTCACCCGTAAACTGCAACCATTGACCGTAATACTTAAGTGCTGAACGATAGTCTTCAAGTTGTAAACTCAGGTCAGCAGCGAGTTTCAACGCTGACGCCTGATCTGACCAACCCAACACATCCGCATCCGCCGCGCGCGTCACGCGTTCGAAAGCGTCGTTAACGCGGTCATCTGCAGCATAGAGGTTACCCAAGAAACGATCGACGTAAGCTTGGTCGAACGCTTCACGAGGTTCTACCGCTTCAAGTTCGGCGATAGCTCCTTTGATATCCTCTTGTTCACTGTAGAGCTCAAAGGCAGCCATGATTCGACGGCCAACACGTTCCGAAACCGTTAAATTGCGACGGCTATCTTTACGCTGTTGAACTTCTTCTGCTGAAGGCAAGTTGTAATTGATGTCTTGCGCATTAGCGACAGGCGCACCTGCCGCTAAAACACCACACAATACACTCGCGCTAAGAAGCATAGTGAGTTTTTTGTGCATCATTATCATTACTCCTGATCCAGGCTGAAGTCGAGTTGGACTGTCTGACCCGGCTGCTCTACTGGCTTACCATCAACCATCTTCGGATTGTACTTCCAACGCAAAAGTGCACGACGTGCTTCTTGGTCAAATACCCGACGCGGGTTCGAATCGATAACTTCGACGTCAGTAACTCCGCCAGTCTTATCGATGGTAAAGCGCAACAGCACCCAACCTTCAACACCATCACGTGCTGCGGCCGGTGGATAACGCGGGTTAATACGCACTACCGGTACGGCCTCTCCATCACGCATCATCGCACCACTTGCATCAAAGCCAGTGTCGGTGCCACCCACGTCCACATCAAAGCCAAGGTCCAAGTTCATACCGTCGGCATTTGAGTTATCAGGTTCGTTTGGCGGTGTCTCCGGTGGCTGAGCCGGCGGAGGGGGCGGTGGAGGCGGCGTACGTCGACGCTGGTCCACTTCCGAATCCGGTGGCTGAGTCACAATCTCAATCACTGATGAAGGTGGAGGCGGTGCATTACGCCCTTCGCCCCCGCTGATCAAGAACGCCATGAACGCGAACAGAAGGAACGTAGCTGCAGCACCTAATAGTATTGATACTATAAAGCGCACCATATTAATCGTCCTCTGCGGCTATGGATATCTTGTCAATACCCGCTTCCTTAATTTGATCCATGACTTCAACGACAACACCATGTTTGGCTTCTTTGTCCGCCTGAATCACTACGATATCAGTTGGCTGTTCTGCCAAGAGACGTTCGATGTTAGCGCCAACACGCTCTACATCAACCATACGCTTGTCCATCCATACTTCGCCATTCGCGCGAATCGCGATAAAGATGTTGGCAGAAGGTTTCTTCTGCGCCTGACTAGCTTCTGGCTTGTTCACGTCAATACCAGCTTCTTTAACGAAAGAGGTGGTTACGATGAAGAAGATCAACATGATGAATACGATGTCTAGCATCGGCGTCATGTCGATCGCTGCATCTTCCTCTTCACGAATACGTTTACGTGCCATAATTCTTCTCTCTTAATGATGTGGCAAACTGTCGACCAACTTGTCACGAGCACGTTTCACTTTTGACTCTAAACGAGTCGCAAAGAACATGCCTGACAGTGCTGCAACCATTCCGGCCATTGTCGGGATCGTCGCCATCGAGATACCGTCGGCCATCAAACGAGGGTTACCGGTACCCTGCGTTGCCATAGTTTCGAATACGGTAATCATACCGGTTACCGTACCCAATAGTCCGATAAGCGGACACATGGCGATGGTTGTTTTGATCAACAACATACGTGCATTCAGTTTATCAGCTGCCTCGGAAATCCATGCTTCACGGATCCTGTGAGCGTACCAAGAGGTGGTGTCCTTCCGCGCGTCCCACTGTGCGATGATATCTTTCTTCATCTTAGGGAACACTGCGGTAAGGAACCAGAAGCGCTCAATCATGAGTACCCACATGAGAAAGAGCGCTCCCATGACGAAATATAAAACGTCGCCACCGGTGCTCAGAAAATCCCTGATAGTTTCCCAAAGGCCCATCAGGTAAAGCATAGGATTACTCCTTCTCCGCGTGCGCGGCTACAATACCGGCAGCTTGTTCGTCCAACGTGTGAACGATTTTCTTAGCACGACCCGCAACAACTGCGTGGATCAGAATTAATGGCAGTGCAGCGATTAGACCCATAGCGGTGGTTACCAACGCCATTGAGATGTCGCCTGCCATGATTTTCGGGTCACCTGTACCGTACAAGGTAATTGATTGGAAGGTACCGATCATACCGATTACCGTACCCAATAGACCAAGTAGTGGTGCGATTGCCGCGAAAATCTTGATGATGTTAACACCAGAATCGATACGTGGAGTTTCACGCATGATGGCTTCATCAAGTTTCAGTTCAAGGTTCTCAACATCGTCAGACTTGTTGTCGTGATAGACTTTCAAGATACGACCAAGAGAGTTCTTCTCTGAAGGATTACCTGTGTTCTTCAGCTGAGCACGGATTTTCGCGCCTTCTGAACCCAAGGTAACGATTTTCCAGATAGCAATCAGGATACCAAGGATAAGAACTACAGTGATTACATAACCAACTGTGCCACCTTGATGGTACTGTTCTTCAAGCGTCGCTTTTTGCGTTGCAAGATTCAAAATCTGGCCACGAGCAGGGTCAATATAAACGCCTTCGTAACCTGATTCAGTGCTCAAGAACGAATCAGCTGCTGAAAGAATGTAGCCTTCTGGCTGCTTACCTAACGGCTGGATTTCTTCAGCTTGGTCGTTGTAGACGAAGTATTCGCCTTCAGACAACAAGTTGAAAACACCGATACGCGTTACGTCACGTTGTTCAGTAGAACCGTCCAACAAAGTAACTTCAGCAGGGAAAGTCACAACTTTGCCCGACTCTTTCATTTCGGTTAACCATGCCAACCAAAGCTCTTCAAGCTCTTCAATGGTTGGAACTTCACGTGCTTCGGCAATACTTTCCAAGATGTCTTCACGACCTGGGTACTGTGAACTCACGATTGAAGTCGCGATACGACCGATGGTTTCGCTGGCTGCACCACGTGCAACACCGACGATCTCACCCAACGTACCGAGTTGGTTTTGCAGTTCAGTTTCTTTGTTCGCTAAAGCGATTTCGTTCTCAGAAAACTCAGTCTGTAAACGCTCACCACGTGCGCGCTCATCAGCCAACTGCTTCTTCGCACGATTCAACAAGGCTTGCTTGTCGGCGCGGTCAGAAGTGAACTCAGCTTCACGTTCAGCGTTAATACGCTGAGAAGCTGCGCGGTTTTCTTTTACCAGCTCGAGCAATTGCTCAAGTGATTTTGCGTTGGATACTTCTTGCTCTTGTGCGTATGCAGAGCTCGCACCCATGGTTAGAGAGAATGCTGTAGCTACCAGCAAAGATTTCACTAGTTTGTTCATTCTGCACGCTCCGCTGCATAGATTGGCAATTTAAGAAGATCTGGTGCGCTTTGCTTACGCGCCATACGGATGGCTTTAGTCAACGGGCCTAAGTAGGCGTCATCTAAGACTTCCCACTGACCAGCTTCTTGGTTATAAATCCAACCGTTTTTCAGATCCAGCGATTGCGCCATCAGCGCAGAACGACCAAGGTGGAAGAAGTCAACAGAGATTTCTTCGCCTTCAAAGTTCAATTTACCTTCATAGGCAATCAAACCAGAACCGTAGTCCATTTCAGCTTGATAAGCTTCAGTGATCTGACGGAATTGCTCAGACGTGGTTACGTTTGAGTTTTCCATCACGTCACGTAGACGCTCAACACGCTCTAAACGACGGTCGCGGTGGATAGGAATATCCAGCTTAACAAACTGCTCCAAAGCGTCGATCATCTTGTACATCAAAGGAACAACACCTTGTTTGGTGTCTTCGATGCCGTCGATCTGACGCTGTAGAGAAGCCAGTTGCGCGTTCTGGTCATCAACCAAACGTTGTACGTGATCGTTGTAGACTTTCAGCTGTTCATACTGGTCTACAATGCCACGGTATTCGTACAGCAATTCATTTGACTGCTCGAACAACGAATTGATTTTTTCTTGTGAACGTACATCAGCTTGATGCGTTTTTGCGCCTTCGCTTTGCAGCGTAGGTACTGATTGTGCAGCAGCGGTAGCGCTGCCTGCCATTGCAAGCGCACCAACGAGGGCCGCTGCAACTTTGCTTTTATTGATTACTTTGGTCATAGTTCCCAACCAATTTGATTTAACTTTCTGCTGACAACTATTAGAGCCGCCAACTTCCCAGTTATTTGAGTGACGAAAAGAGTTTAATCAACACTTGCAGCTATTGCTCACGATATTGAGAGCAATAATCTGCTCAATACTCCCACGATCTGACAAACCCTGTCAACCTGTGAAATGAGATTATTCCTAGCCTAAAGCTACATAAAGATGCAATTACAGGTTCTTAACAAAACCTCAATTTGACCTTCTGAATTCTCCGTCTGAGTATAGCCATTTTTCTCTAGCTTTGACGGATTTTGGCAAGGAAAGTTCAGCCCGCAACAGCGCCGATAAACAGCGCTGTTTCGTAACGAATGATCTTGGCGTGCACTTGCCGTGCAGAGGCTCGCTAGGGTACTCTGATAAACACACTCTGACGGGAACATCTAATGCCAACTGCAAGCACGGTATACCAAAGGCTCCAGCACCAAATCGCGCATTTACGTCAACAGATCTTGGCATTGCGTATCAGCGAGGAGCACTTTCAAGATTGGTTCGATGCGCAGCTCTTTAAAACTACCCATAGTGCGCCGGAACATTACTGTGATGAGCTAGCGACGAATGTACGCCAATTGGAACGCAGTCAGAGTGCGGACCAACAACAATGGTTGGCCCTGCGCGTTGAACAACAAATGCTGGCCTTAAGCCGCGCCGTTGCCTTCTTCCAAAGCCGACAACGACGAAAACCCTAACGCTGCTTTTACCCGCTCTGGCAACTCTGGTAACGCACTTTTCGGTAATAGATAGGTCGACATCGCAAAGAAGTCTTTGAAAACTCGGTTTTGTTCTGTGGTGCGGCGTAAATAGTCATGCCCTGAGCTACCGCCAGTACCAATCTTAGTACCCAGCATCCGCTGCACCATCATTGCATGTTTATAACGCCATATGGTGAGCTTTTCATCCACTTCAGCGAGCGAGGTAATCACTTGCCACGCTAAATTAAATGCTGGCTCCTCGCGATACTGCGTAATAAACAGTGCGCTGAGCATGGCCCGTTGCGATAAACGCACTGCGTCGCGTTCTTGTAACACTTTATAACTTTCGTTATCAAACAACGCCGCAAAATTGTCTCGGTTCGCTTGAATTCCAGCCAGTTCAGTATGCAACTGTTCCTCATCAACAGCATTTTCACGAATGATGGTTTCATCATGATCAAGCGCATCGTTCACCGCCGCTTGGTACATATCCCAGAATTTGAAGTCCTTAAATTCAAGAAATGGCATACGTGCGAGCCATGCATCAACGCAATCAAATAACGTTGGCTGCTGTTCAAGTTCTTCGAGGTAGTTGCGGTCCTGCTCATTCAAACGGTTGTAAAATGACTGCTGATCAAAAGCAATTCGCGTCTTCCGCGTTAGCCCTAAACGAATTTCAAGTTCCTTGAACTGGATACTCTGAAAGCCCGATGCGGGAACTAAATAATCGCGAAACTCTAAGAATTCCTGCGGCGTCATCGTTTCGATCACCGCAACCTGATCATTCATTAAGTCTTGAATGGTCAGTACGCGGCGTAGACGATGCGCAACTAAATAAAGTGCTTTATCGTCAAGCTGTGGCTTACTGAAATCGGCGTGAATGGCACGTAATTCATGCAGTACTTGTTTGAACCACAGCTCATAGACTTGGTGCACTATAATAAATAGCATTTCGTCATGAGCTTCAGCACCATACTTCGGGCTATGAGGTTGTTGTGCAGAGAGTAAGGTATCGAGTTTTAGGTAGTCACTGTAGTACACAGCATCTTTATTCTTAGGCATGGTTCCCTTCTTCGCTGTTCGTTATTCGCTATTGATTAGAAACGATCTCGTCTTGGCTTTCAACAAACATCGAACTGCGTAGCCCGTGGTTTTACCACGGGGCAAATCTCACGTCTCGACGATGCTGGTTCAACTCGACATTCCCCGCAGTAGAACTGCGGGCTACAAACAACGCTTTTGGAATCTTGAAGGGAGGGTGGCGGCCCTGCCAGCCACACCCCGGCACCCACATCCCTGACTACGGCTGCTCCCTTCCGGGCCTGACCGGGTTCACCAGTTCGTGTTGCGGGGGGACCAACAGGGCCACCATAACGGCGCGCATTATCCATGATCCGTAAGCGCCCCGCAAGTAAAGTGGGTGCGCTTGCTTAGAAAACAACCGTTTTACGGAAATTATTTTTTCTTATGGAGTCGCTGGGCAATAGCTTCGCGGGCAGCGTCCGAATGCAAGGCTTTAATAAACACTTGAGCTTCGCGTGAAATTCGGTCGGCTACGGCTTCCGTAGGCTGTTTCATCAGGTTTTTGGTTGCTCGGAGGCCGCTTACGGGTTTACTCGCGAGCTGTCCAGCAAGCGCTTCCGTGGTCGTTACTAATTCATCTTTTGCGACGACTTTATTCAAAAGACCATAAGTCAGCGCAGTAGTGGCATCAATGGTATCGCCAAGTAGCAACAGTTCTGCAGCCCTTAAGTGCCCGCACAGTAACGGAAGTAACTGACTCGATGCCGCTTCGGGCACCAAACCAAGATGAATAAAAGGTAACGCAAACTGTGCATCATCACTGGCTAGCACTAAATCACAATGCAGTAGAATCGTTGTACCAATACCAATAGCCACACCTTCTACACTTGCAATCACCGGCACACTTAAGCGGCTAAGGGTGAACAGAAATTCAAACGGTGGTGAGTTTTCATCAAGCTCGTCAGCGGCTAAAAAGTCATGCAAGTCATTGCCAGCGGAGAAATTGCCACCAGCACCTTGCAGGACCACGGCAGCGACTTTACCATCGCGCTCGGCATGCTCGAGTGCGGCACTTAGATCCAAGTACATTTGCTGAGTTAATGCATTCTTCTTCTCTGGACGATTTAAGGTGATCCAGACAATGCCATCACGTTGCGCAACTTGGATGTGTTCACTCATGCTCACGGCGCTCCCATGCGGCTTTGGTTTTTTGGTGCATCGGCAGAATCAGGTCAAGCGCGGTTTGACCATCGCTCGGCAATTGCTCATCGTTCGACTGTAACGGCGTTACGCGCTGACCCCACTTGATGATGCCCGCGCCACAGGTAAGTCCGCCACCAAAAACCGCAGAGACAATGGTATCACCCGGCTTAACAATGCCCTGCTCGACTGCTTCACAGAATGCAATGGGCAAAGTTGCCGACGAGGTGTTGCCATATTTTTGAATGTTAATGACAGTTTTTTCTTCCGGTACCTTACACATTTTAGCAAGGTAATCGATCAGACGTTTATTCGCTTGGTGCGGTATCAACGAATCAATATCGGCTGTGGTCAGTCCGGTTTCCGCGAAAACTTTTTCAACGGCGAGATTCATGCCTTTAACGGCACGTTTAAAAATTTCTTGGCCGACAAAGTTAAATGGCATGATGCCATCGAAATCAAAACGATCGAAACTCATTCCAAATTCCAATGCCAGAACGTCACGAGCATCGGCGTCACAGGTGACATGTGAAGCGAGTAAGCCACACTCTTCGTCCGATGCTTCGAGTACCATAGCCCCGGCGCCATCGCCGAACAATACAGCACTTTCTCGTTGGGTCCAGTCGAGAATACGGGTTAAACGTTCAGCGCCAATAATAAGTACTTTCTTATGCACACCCGTGCGAATCGCTTGAGTTGCGTAGTGCATACCATACAAAAAGCTACTGCAAGCGGCGTTCAGGTCGAATGCAGCCGCATATTTAGCGCCCAAGTCACGTTGCACTGCGGAAGCTACATTAGGAATAATTTCGTCAGGCGTGCAGGTACCCACCAAAATAAGATCGAGGTCATTCGCATCAAGCCCTGCAGCAGCTAGCGCGTTGCGCCCTGCGACCGTCGCCAACTTCGAGGTCCCGACCGAGCTAACTCGACGTTCCTCTATCCCTGTACGGGTGCGAATCCATTCATCCGACGTATCCAAGAATGTCGCCAAGTCATCATTCGTCATGACCGCAGGCGGCAAACATTTACCCCAACCTGTAATTTCTGCGTATTTTTTCACTGTTTAAAACCTATAGTCACTGCACGTTTTTCGCTATCATAGCACGAATGTTAATAAGAGAAATGTCCGACCAATGGCAAAATCAACAACCCCTACCAGTGCGCCCTCGCTCTTAGTAAGTCCTGCGGGACGTTGGCAGTTAAAACGCTACCCGCTGCGCACCAATGACCCTTTACAAGCATGGGACGCGGCGGATGAGCTATTGCACCAACACATTGCCGCAGACGTTACTGCTCTGGATGCAACACATAGACCGTTAGTGCTTAACGACCAATGGGGCGCCCTGCTTTTGCCGTTTGCGCACTGTCAGGTAACCACGGTTAACGACTCCTTCGTCAGTCAGCAGGGGCAGCTTGCAAATTTAACCTTAAATCAGTTGTCAACCGAGCTCACGCAGCTCGATCCATTGGCAACATTGCCGCAAGCGACTGCAAGTGTTTGGCTCAAAATACCGAAGAGTCAAAGCCTACTGGAGTTCCAACTCGCCAAGTTAAGTAGTGAATTGCGACCTGGTACACCTTTGCGCGCAGCGGCAAAGAGTAAGCTGCTCACACCAGCAGTGCGCGAGCTCTTTGCAAAGTACTGCGATGAGGTCGACATCTCGTTGATCCAACGCAAATGTCGTGTACTAACAGCTCGTGTACGATCTGTCCCGCTTAACACCGAACACTTTATGAGCAAATGGCCGCTTACCGAGCACAACCTCACGCTTCATCATCATGTTGGCGTGTTTGCCCGTAATCAACTCGATATTGGCGCACGATTATTACTTGATAACCTGCCCGAATCAGGTGCATCAGAGGTCATTGACCTCGGTTGTGGCAACGGTGTTTTAGGACTTGTTTATGCGCAGAACTCGCCGAGTAGCGCCGTGACCTGGGTCGACGAGTCCCATTTAGCAATAGCTTCCTGTCGCCTCAACATCCAACAGAATCTTGCTACCAATCCAAGTTATCGTGCCGTTACTGATGATTGTTTAAGCCAATTCGCCAGCCACAGTGTTGACCTCGTTTTATGCAATCCACCGTTTCATCAAGAGCACGCCATTACCGAGCATATTGCTCGGCAAATGTTCCGTGATGCCAAACGCGTACTACGTAAAGGCGGCGAAATGCGACTGGTAGCGAACCGTCATCTACCGTATTATCACCCTTTAAAACGCCTCTTTAAACAAGTGAAGCAGGTTGCTAGTAACGCCAAATTTGTGGTGTATAGCTGCCTGACATAAAACCCGAGCAAAAGGTGAATTATGAAAGCGTTGTTTAGCGCCCTACTATTGTTGGTTGCCAACCTAACCGCAAGTGCGGTTGCCCACGCCGATGTGCAGCCGGATAACCCGTTCCCACGCGTGAAGCTGGTGACGAGCCACGGCGACATCATCGTTGAGTTGAATCGTCACCGAGCGCCGCTGACGGTCGAAAATTTTCTAAAGTATGTTGATATCGGTAGTTATAACGGCACTATTTTTCACCGTATCGTGCCTGGTTTTGTCGTGCAGGGTGGCGGCTATGATAAAGAGCTGGTCGCCAAAAAAACCGGTTCACCGATTCCTAACGAATCGGGCAACGGCTTAAAAAATAAGTATGCAACCATCGCCATGGCGCGCGAAAATGATCCGCACACAGCAACCCGCCAATTTTTCTTTAACGTCGCTGACAACCCATCGCTCGATCCTGAGGACGGCTGGGGCTATGCAGTATTTGGCACGATTGCGGAAGGCTATGAAGTGCTCGACAAACTCGCTGAAGTCGAATCCATGCCGTTTCATGCCGAAACCGGTTGGCGTGACTTTCCAGCCGAGCCACCAGTGCTGATTCGTGCCGAAGTAATGCCACAACAATGAGTTCAACTGACACCCAACAACCATGGTACAAAGACTTTCGTGTCTACCTAGAGCCGCGCATTTGGGTCATTTTCTTATTTGGCATCATGAGTGGCTTTCCCTGGGTCTTGATTGGTTCCATGCTTTCCGCATGGTTACAAGAAGCAGGCGTGTCACGCAGTGAGATTGGTTTGTTTGGCATGGTTTTTGTGGCCTATTCGGTCAATGCGCTATGGTCTCCCTTGGTCGACCGCGTTAAGCTGCCGCTATTGCAGCCGTTGCTTGGTCAGCGCCGCAGTTGGTTAGCACTCTGTTTAGTCATTCTCATCGCAGCAACGCTTAGCCTAAGTGGCCTCAATCTTGCGCAAAATGCTTTTTGGGTAGCGGCCGGCGCATTAGCGATTGCGGTTGCCTCAGCAACGCAAGATATTGCCATCGACGCGTTTCGCATCGAAACATTTAGTCAAGACGAAAGTCATTTGCAGTCTGCTGGCGCAGCTATGGCGACTGCGGGTTGGTGGACCGGCTACAGTGGCCTTGGCGCACTGCCGTTTTTCTTGGTCGATGGCACCGCTTGGGACTGGCAAGCAGCTTACAAAGTCATGGCAGGCGTTCTCGCCGTACAACTTATCATTGTCCTCGCCGTACGCGAATCAACTCGCTATCGAGCGCAACTGAAACCCTTCACACGCTGGCAGGACTGGTTTCGCACAACCTTAGTTGATCCCATCGCTGAGTTTTTCAAACGCGCGGGCTGGCGTCTTGCTGTCGCAATCTTAAGCTTTATCTTCTTATTTAAAATCGGTGAAGCCTTTTTAGGCCGCATGAGTATCGTCTTTTACAAAGAAGTCGGCTTTACCAATGACGACATCGCGGTCTATTCGAAAATGGTCACCTGGTGGGTGACTATCGTTTTTGCCATCATCGGCAGTATGGTCAACGTGCGCTTAGGGACCATGCGCGGACTTTTTATTGGTGGCATCGCCATGGCGGCCAGTAACCTAATGTTCGCTTGGATCGCTGTGGTGGGTCCCGACACGAATTTGTTGCTCGCGGCAGTAATCATTGATGGCTTTACCGGTGCATGGTCGACGGTGGCATTCGTCGCATTCATTAGCCTGCTCTGTAACCGTGCGTTTACCGCAACGCAGTATGCACTTTTAGCGTCACTGGGGAATTTAGGCCGCACACTCTTATCGTCCTACAGTGGGTTTGTCGTCGATTGGCTCAACGGTGATTGGTCGTTATTTTTCATCCTAACCGCAGTCATGGTCACTCCAGGATTATTGTTATTAATCGTCCTGCGTAAAGCGTTGCATCGCATCCAAGCTCCGGCCGCTGACACGGAGTTAGCTCGTGACAAGTAGGTTACCGTGGTGTGTTATCGGGCAAGGTGCATTAGGCAGTCTAATGGCCGTGCACCTAGCGCAGCAGAACGAACAGGTGCAACTCAAACTTCGGCGCACAGGTTCTACCACAATTCGTTTCGAAGAACAGACATTTCGCTTCCAGAGCAGTGCTCAACTGTTGCAGCCGAGCCTTATTTTCGCCGCTGTGAAAGCCTATCAAGTCGTCCCACTCATCGAAGAGTTGCGCCGCTATGAAGCCTTTGCGGAGTCAACGTTAATCCTCAGCTACAACGGCATGCTGCCTGACGAAGAGAAATGGGTACGCCCGCACGACTGGCATTGGGTAACAACCCACGGAGCCTATCGTGACGGCGCTGAGGTGGTTCACGGCGGTCATGGACAAAGCTGGCTAGGGACAATGACTGGAACTGCGGCAAAACCGGCGCTCTTTACCGCATTGGCTCGCGCACTACCGCCCTTGCATTGGCAAGCTGATCTGCGCGTGCGACGTTGGCAAAAGCTCGCCATCAATTGCCTTATTAATCCGTATACGTTGCTTCACCGTTGTCTCAACGGTGAACTTCCCCAACACGTTGCCCCGGCAGAATGGCGGGCTGTGGCCGAAGAAATTGTCCGTTTGGCTGCCTACCAGGGGGTGAGTTTAGCTACCGATGACTTGCTGATGCAGGCGCAACAGGTGGTTGAGCACACCGCCCGCAACCGCTCATCAATGCTGCAAGACTACTTACATCAGCGACCGTTGGAAATTACCTATTTGAATGGTTTTGTCGCTGCGGCAAGTGCCGCAGCGGGCTGGCAAGCGCCAGCCAATCAACGCTTAACTGAGCAGGTTCAGTCGTTATCCTCGATAAAGTCGACCACTTCAAGACCAAAGCCTGATAACGCCGAGTAACGTTTCGGTGAACTCATCAAGTGCATCTTATGCACACCCAAATCTGCCAGAATTTGCGAGCCAATACCGACATTGCGTGAGGCGTTTGATGCTGCCGCACTTGGTTTTTTCTCGCCACGATCTTCCGCCGCAAAACTTTGCACTTGCTCTAGAATATCGTCGGTCGTTTGCGTCCGCCCAATCACCACGAGTACGCCACCGTTACTACCGATGTAATCCATCGCATGACCTAACGGCCAACTGCGTTGACTCGCACGATCGGTAGAAAACAGGTCATTAAAAGTGTCTTGCAGGTGCACACGAACGTTAACAGGCTCATTTTCGTTAATCTCGCCATGGATAAGCGCATAGTGAACCTGTTTATCAATGGTATCTTGGAAAGTGATCAATTCAAATTCGCCGTAACGCGTCGGTAAACGGCACTGCGCTTTGCGCTCTACCGTTTTTTCGGTAAGCGAGCGGTACTCAATCAAATCAGCGATGGTGCCAATTTTAAGGTTGTGCTCAGCAGCAAATTTCTCCAAGTCTGGACGCCGCGCCATGGTGCCATCTTCATTCAGCACTTCGACGATGACAGCAGCGGGTTCAAAGCCGGCTAAACGGGCCAAATCACAACCGGCTTCAGTATGACCAGCACGGTTCAGCACCCCGCCCTCTTTCGCTTTTAACGGAAAAATGTGCCCCGGCATGACCAAGTCATCTGGTTTGGCGTCTTTCGCTACCGCGGCTTGCACGGTCCGAGCACGATCAGCGGCAGAAATACCGGTCGTCACCCCTTCGGCGGCTTCGATGGATACCGTAAAATTCGTCGCATAAGGAGCATTGTTCTGATTCACCATCAATGGTAAACGTAACTGCGCACAACGCTCTTCGGTGAGCGTTAAACAGATCAGGCCACGGCCATAACGCGCCATAAAGTTAATCGCTTCTGGCGTAATGCAGTCGGCTGCAATAATCAGATCACCTTCATTCTCGCGATCTTCATCGTCCATCAAGATGACCATTTTGCCTTGGCGAATAGCTTCAATAATTTCAGCCGCACTGTGTAATTGACTCACGACGTTAATTCTCCTCTGCTTACTCCGCCGCTATGCAGCGGACGAGCAATAATACGTAGATCGGTGCCAACGAGAGTGACACTCTCGTAAACTAATTCCGGCGCCTGTTCAATGCGCTCAAATAGCGGCAATTGCAACAGCCCTCGGCTGTCAGAACCGAACAATTTCGGCGCCATGTAAATAACAAATTCATCCACGAGCTCAGCGGCCACTAAAGCACCTGCTAGCTCTGCACCACACTCGGTCCACACATCATTGATCTGCAATTCCGCTAGCTTATCGAATAGACTGCGTAACGGTAACCGGCCAGCACTTGCCGGTAAAGCAAGTGTGCTCACATGCGCGGGCCACTGGTGTTCATGTGTTGATGCGTCATGTGCAACATCAATGACCCGTAGCACCGGACTATCAATCGCATAAAAATGAGCGTTTGGTGGCAACTGTGCCTGACGATCAAGCACAACCCGCAAAGGTTGTTGTTGCATCTCAGGGTGACGCGCTGTCATTTGCGCTTGGTCCATCATTACGGTACGTGCGCTGGTTAAGATCGCACCGGCTTGGGCGCGGTAACGATGCACATCATGACGAGCTTCTGAGCCAGTAATCCATTGGCTTTGGCCATTCGCAAGAGCGGTTCGACCATCAAGGGTCATGGCCATTTTCAGACGTAACCATGGGCGTTGGCGTTCCATGCGAGAAATAAAACCGCGATTGAGCCGTCGTGCAGCATCTTCGAGTACGCCAACAACAACTTCGATACCGGCGTTGCGCAGGCGCGCAATCCCTTGTCCGGCCACCAATGGATTTGGATCTTGCATAGCGACCACTACCCGTGCCACTTGCGCCTTAATCAAAGCATCTGCACATGGCGGGGTGCGGCCATGATGACTGCACGGTTCGAGGGTTACATACGCCGTTGCACCAACCGCTTGTGCTGCTGCCTCGCGCAACGCGTAAACTTCAGCATGAGGCTCGCCTGAACGTTCATGCCAACCGCGCCCGACAACACGCCCGCGGTGCTCAATAACACAACCCACTAAGGGGTTTGGCGCCGCACTAAAAGCCCCGCGTGCAGCTAGCTCCAACGCCTGCTGCATGTAGTGTTCATCTGCTTGTAAGGTTGGCTCGTTAAGCTGGGCCATATGTGGCTCCTCGCTTAGTCGTTAAGACGGGCGATTTCTTCACCAAATTCGCGAATGTCGTCAAACGCACGATAAACGGACGCAAAGCGAATATAAGCGACTTTATCGAGGGCTTTTAAGTTATCCATGACTAAACCACCGATCACTTGACTGGTGATTTCACGCTCACCCGTCGCACGTAACGCCGACTTCACGTTCTGGATGGCTTGCTCCATAGCCTCTAGGCTCACCGGGCGCTTTTCAAGCGCGCGCAATAATCCAGCGCGCAACTTGTCTTCATTGAAAGGCTCACGCGAGCCATCAGACTTAATTACCCGCGGCATAATCAGTTCTGCGGTCTCAAAGGTCGTAAAACGCTCTTTACAGTCAGTGCACTCACGACGACGGCGCACGGAAGCACCGTCCGCAACCAATCGAGAGTCGATAACTTTGGTGTCTTGAGTACCGCAAAACGGACAATGCATAACTTTTCCTTTGGGCTAGTAAGGCAAATTAGCCATACACTGGAAAACGCTTACACAGCGCTTTCACATCTTCGCGCACGCGCGCGATGGTTTCTTCGTTACCGATATCATCAAGCACGTCGCACATCCAGTTTGCGACTTGCTCGGCTTCAGCAACCTTAAAGCCACGACGAGTTATCGCCGGCGTTCCTAAGCGTAATCCCGAGGTGACAAAAGGTGAACGTGGATCGTTCGGCACCGAATTTTTGTTCACGGTGATGTAAGCACGGCCCAGGGCTGCATCAGCATCTTTACCCGTAATATCTTTGTCGATTAAATCAACCAAGAACAAATGGTTTTGTGTGCCACCCGAAACAATTTTGTAGCCACGCTGCTGCATAACTTTCACCATCGCGTTCGCATTATCAAGAACCTGCTGCTGATAAGCTTTGAATTCCGGCTCCATCGCTTCTTTGAACGCTACCGCTTTAGCAGCAATCACGTGACACAGAGGGCCACCTTGGCTACCAGGGAACACGCCACTGTTTAATTTTTTATGCAGCGCTTCATCATCTTTGCCTGACAAAATCAAACCGCTACGTGGTCCAGCAAGTGTTTTATGCGTCGTTGTGGTCACCACGTCAGCATGTGGAATTGGGCTTGGATACAGGCCAGCCGCAACCAAACCTGCAACATGCGCCATGTCCACTAGCAAATAAGCGCCAACTTCGTCGGCAATTTCACGGAATTTCGCCCAGTCAACGATGCCAGAATACGCTGAGAAACCTGCGACGATTAACTTAGGTTTGTGCTCAAGCGCTAACTCACGCACTTCGGCATAGTCTATTTCACCAGTACTTTCATCAAGACCGTACTGCACAGCCTTGTATAATTTCCCTGAAAAGTTGACGCCTGAACCGTGGGTCAAGTGACCTCCATGGGCCAAGCTCATACCTAATACCGTGTCACCCGCTTCCAACAAAGCCAAGAAAACTGCCGAGTTCGCTTGCGAACCAGCGTGGGGTTGAACGTTTGCGTATTTAGCGCCAAACAATTGCTTCGCACGCTCGATGGCCAAGTCTTCAACCACGTCGACATACTCACAACCACCATAGTAACGTTTGTGTGGGTAGCCTTCAGCGTATTTATTGGTCAGTTGCGAGCCCTGCGCTTGCAACACACGTGGACTGGTGTAATTTTCCGAGGCGATAAGTTCAATGTGTTGCTCTTGGCGCTCAACTTCGCCAGTCATCGCTTGCCAAAGATCGGCATCATAATCGGCAATGTTCATGCTGTTTTTTAACATCGGGGCTCCTGACTTCTAACGGGACAACATTTGTGGCGGTAGTTTACCAATATACTTGGGTTCACGCCAACTTAAGGGTTAAAATAGCGACCATTGTCTTAGCCTTAAAAAAGGAACCGTTGCTGTTATGGCACAATATATCTATTCCATGTCGCGGGTAAGTAAAGTGGTCCCGCCGAAAAAGACCATTTTGAAAGACATTTCCTTGTCGTTTTTCCCTGGCGCTAAAATCGGCGTTTTGGGTTTAAACGGTGCAGGTAAGTCGACCCTACTTCGCATCATGGCGGGCATCGATAAAGAAATCGATGGTGAAGCACGACCGTTAGCGGGTATTGAAATTGGCTATCTGCCGCAAGAGCCGCAACTCGACGAAAATAAAACCGTGCGTGAAACCGTTGAAGAAGCGGTTGCCGAAGTTAAAGACGCATTAGCTGAAATCGACCAAGTGTACGCTGCCTACGCAGACGAAAATGCCGACTTTGATGCTTTAGCTAAACGCCAAGGCGAGCTTGAAGCCATTATCCAAGCCAAAGACGGTCATAACCTTGAAAACATCCTCGAGCGCGCCGCTGACTCACTGCGTTTACCGCCGTGGGATGCCCAAATTGCGGTACTTTCGGGTGGTGAACGCCGCCGTGTCGCTATCTGCCGTTTGTTGCTGAGCAAACCAGACATGTTGTTGCTCGACGAACCGACCAACCACTTGGACGCTGAGTCAGTGGCCTGGCTTGAACGCTTCTTGCACGATTACGACGGTACCGTTGTGGCCATCACCCACGACCGTTACTTCCTCGATAACGTCGCTGGTTGGATCCTTGAGCTTGACCGCGGCTACGGCATTCCATGGGAAGGCAACTACTCCTCTTGGCTCGAACAAAAAGAGAAACGCCTCGAGCAAGAAGAAAAAGCCGAAAAAGCCCGCCAAAAGAGCATCAAGCAAGAGCTCGAATGGGTGCGGCAGAACCCCAAAGGACGCCAAGCGAAGAGCAAGGCGCGTATGTCTCGCTTTGAAGAACTGCAAAGTGGTGATTATCAGAAGCGTAATGAAACTAACGAACTCTTTATTCCACCGGGTCCACGCTTGGGGGACAAGGTTGTGGAAGTGCACGACTTGAAAAAGTCCTATGACGATCGCGTGCTGATCGACGGTTTAAGCTTCAGTATTCCGAAAGGTGCGATTGTCGGTATCATTGGCCCGAACGGTGCGGGTAAGTCGACCCTATTCCGCATGCTAACGGGCAAAGAGCAACCGGACGCCGGCACCATTGAGCTTGGCGACACTGTCCAGCTAGCTAGCGTTGACCAGTTCCGTGATGACATGGACGACAGCAACACTGTGTGGCAAGAAATCTCTGACGGTCAAGACGTATTGCGTATTGGCACTTTTGAGATCAATAGTCGTGCCTATGTTGGCCGCTTTAATTTCCGTGGTAACGACCAGCAAAAGCGTATCGGCGAGTTGTCCGGTGGTGAACGCAACCGTGTCCACTTAGCTAAACTGCTCAAAGCTGGCGGTAACCTGTTGTTGCTCGATGAGCCAACCAACGACCTTGACGTCGAAACCTTGCGGGCGCTCGAAGAAGCCTTGTTGGAGTTCCCAGGCTCAGCCATGGTTATTTCGCATGACCGTTGGTTCCTCGACCGTGTGGCGACCCACATCTTGGATTACCGTGATGAAGGTCAAGTGAATTTCTATGAAGGTAATTACACTGACTATGAAGCCTACATGAAGCAAACCCACGGCGAGCAAGCGATGGAACCCCACCGCATGCGCTATAAGCCGATTGGTTAAGAACTCTTTATTGAGCTAGTACGTCACACTAAACGTTCGCCTTCTCCACCGATTAGGCGAACGTTTTCTTTTCTAACGTCCCTGGTGCAAACTGATCCACGGCGATTGCCGTTAAACGCAACTGTTCGATTTTCTTCAAGCTCTTCGCTTCGTCAGCGGTGATTAAATCCGCTTTACGAGCAGCTTTGACCAATTCATCACCGGCCAAATCAGGTGGAATTTCCCCTCGTTTTTCGGCTTTCTGTAGACGTTTGTAGAGTGCCTCATGCTCCTTCATGCCAACAAACGCCAACTCCATGTGGCCGGTCATATCTTTCGGGTCATCTTTCCAGTAGCACAAAAAGGTGTGCCGATCACGCGTCACTCCTGGCACCATCATATCGTCGGCAATGTCTTGCAAGAGCTCATCATTAGGCGCTTCGTAGTGAATGCCCAACGGGAAAATTGCCAACCGCAACGTCCAAGCGATAAAACGATTTGGGAAATTTGCAAGAAAACCACGAAAGGCCTCGCCAATCTCGTACAGGTGACGCTGAACGGCATAGTCCACGTAGGCCATATCGCCATTTTGGCGACCATCATCTTCGTAGCGCTTGAGTACTGCGGAGGCCATGTAAAGATGACTAAGTACGTCACCTAAACGCGCCGATAGCATCTCTTTGCGTTTAAGGTCACCACCTAAAATCAACATCGCAACGTCTGCGGTTAAGGCCAGCGCCCGGCTCATACGAGTAAGATGTTGATAATAACGGGCTGTAGGACCACTAATTGGGCTAGCGTTGAAGCGCGCGCCGGTTAGCCCCATCCACAAACTGCCAAAGAAGTTGCTGGCAGCAAAGCCAATATGCTTAATCAACAGCTCATCAAAATCGCGTAAACCTTGCTCTTCGTCGGGGTTTGCCGCAGCGTCCATCTCTTTCAGTACGTAAGGGTGGCAACGCGTTGCACCCTGTCCAAAAATCATCAAATTGCGGGTAAGAATGTTGGCTCCCTCAACAGTGATCGATACAGGGGTTGCCATGTAGCCGTGACCGAGATAGTTTTTCGGCCCTAACTGGATACCTTTACCGGCGTGAATATCCATCGCATCTTCCATCACCTGACGGCCCATTTCCGTCATATGGTATTTGGTCATCGCGGTAATCACCGACGGGCTCTTACCTTCACATAAGGCAGCAACGGTTAAGCGCCGCATGGATTCAATGCTGTAGTTGAAACCACCAATCCGGCCCAACGCTTCTTGTACCCCCTCAAATTTACCAATCGGCAAACCGAACTGTTGGCGTACATAAGCATAGGCTCCGGTCATTCGTTGTGCGACATGCCCCGTCGCAGTGGCTAACGCAGGTAATGAAATCCCCCGCCCCGCCGACAAACACTCCATCAGCATGCGCCAGCCCTTGCCAGCATATTCTTGACCACCAATGATCCAGTCCAGCGGGATAAATACGTCTTTACCGTAGGTCGTGCCATTCATAAATGCTTGATTCAACGGGAAATGGCGTTCACCGGTTTCGACCCCAGAGTGGTTCGTTGGAATCAGCGCACAGGTAATACCGATGTCTTCTTTATCACCTAACAAGCCCTCTGGATCGTATAGTTTGAAGGCCAAACCCAATACCGTAGCGACCGGTGCAAGGGTGATGTAACGCTTATCCCAATTCAGGCGGATACCGACCACTTCTTTGCCGTCATGTTCGCCTTTGCAAATAATTCCAGTGTCAGGAATCGCGCCCGCATCCGAACCTGCTTCGGGTGCAGTTAAAGCAAAACAGGGAATATCGGTACCATCCGCAAGTCGCGGCAACCAATAATTTTTTTGTTCGTCAGTACCGTAATGGCTCAACAGTTCGCCTGGCCCCAATGAGTTCGGTACCATAACCGTCACCGCGGCGCTGATCGAGCGAGTCGCAATGCGGGATACAATGTAGGAGTTTGCGGCAGGCGAAAAATCTAAACCACCAAATTCTTTGCCAATGATCATCGCAAAAAACTTCTCTTTGCGGATGTAATCCCAAACTTGTTTCGGTAGGTCACGATCTTGTTGCACGATCTGGAAGTCATCGAGCATGGCCAACAACTTTTCCAACTGATGATCAATAAAGGCCTGTTCTTCTTCAGTAAACTGCGGTGGCTTGTGTTGATGGAAACGATGCCAATCAGGACGACCACTAAAAAGTTCAGCATCCCACCAGACATCACCGGCAGTCATGGCTTCACGTTCGGTATTCGACAACGGCGGGAGAACACGCTTAAAAAAGCCAAACATTGGACGACTAATCAAACTCCGCCGAATCTCTTTCACCGCAAACAACAACACAGCGGCGACAATCAGTAGAATGAGGATTTCCATAGCTTTCTTTACTCCACAGTTGAAGAATGACTTGCAGCGTCTAGGCCGCCGGCAAGAAATGGAATGAGTCGGTCGATCACTTGATCGGCAGCCACTGCTTCACCAAAGTCTGCAGCGGCTATTTCTCGCAACGCTGGCCCCGAAACTTGCGCAAACACGGTAGCCCCTAGGACGAAGTGTAGCCGCCAAAACATGTCGACCGGGCTTAGTTGCGGATTGGCTAGATGCAAAGTATCTAGCAAGAGCGCCATGACTTCGCCAAAGTGCTCCATGGTATAGCGACGCAAATGCCCCTGTATTTCAGCATAGGCGAAACCCAGCAAACTGAGAAATAAAGTCGGGCCATGTTTACGCACTTGCTTTAACTCAGCGAGCGGTTCGCGGAAACAATCGAAGACATCACGGGTGGAAAAATTACCACGGGCATTCAGGACAGTGAGCTGTTCAGCAAGCTTAGGCATGAAAACTTCAAGGTAACGTGCCATTACCGCTTGTATGAGCGCCTTTTTGGAGCCGAAATGATAATTGACTGAAGCCAAATTAACATTGGCTTCAGTGGTAATTTGCCGCAAGGACGTCTGCTCAAAGCCTTGTTCTGCAAACAAAGCTTCAGCAGCATTAAGAATTTTTTCTTGGGTTGTGATGCGCTTTGCCATCTTCACCACCGTTTGGAACATCCATTTTAAACATGCGTTTTAATTTAAAGCATGTTGCGCATGGGTGCAAGGTGGTATCTCAGCCTTTCAACCTAAACGTTCGAGGTGTCCAGCGGCGCAAAACCTTTCACTAGATTATCGACGGCCTGCATTTGTTGTAAGTACGGTTCTAGCTTACTCAGCGGTAATGCACATGGGCCATCGCACTTCGCTTGATCAGGATCAGGATGCGCTTCGATAAACAATCCAGCCAGCCCTAATGCCATACCTGAGCGCGCCAGCACTGCAGCCTGCGCTCGACGACCATCGGCGGAGTCAGCGCGACCGCCTGGGCGTTGCAACGCGTGTGTCGCATCGAACATGACAGGAGCCATTTGTCGCATTTCGTCCATACCGAGCATATCAACAACAAGGTTGTTATAGCCAAAACAGCTGCCGCGTTCGCATAAAATCACTTTATGATTCTCCGCTTCAGCAAATTTCTTCAGAATGTGACGCATTTCATGAGGCGCTAAGAACTGCGGTTTTTTCACGTTTATGACCGCACCTGTTTGTGCCATGGCAACAACCAAGTCGGTTTGCCGCGCTAAAAATGCCGGTAACTGCAGGATGTCAGCCACCTCTGCCACCGGTGCCGCTTGATGAGGTTCATGCACGTCGGTGATCACCGGAACATTGAACGTACGCTTGATTTCGGCAAAGATCTCGAGCCCTTTATCAAGTCCCGGACCACGATACGAATGAATCGATGAACGGTTTGCTTTGTCAAACGACGCTTTAAAGACGTAAGGAATTCCCAAACGTTGGGTGACTTCAACATAGTGCTCGGCTACGCGCATTGCCATGTCGCGTGATTCGAGCACATTCATGCCGCCAAACAATACGAACGGCAAGTGGTTCCCCACTTGCACGTCACCGACTTTGATCTCTTCAGTATTAAACACGTCGTATCCTTAACCAGCTGCGATTACGCGTAGAATTTGTCCACAAATATAGGCCATGTAAGTACCTAATGCATAACCAAGAACCGCTAATAGTACACCCACAGGTGCCAATGACGGATGGAATGCTGACGCCACAACAGGTGCCGACGCGGCCCCACCGACGTTAGCTTGGCTACCTACAGCCATGTAAAACACTGGTGCTTTTAGAATACGTGCGACAAGTAACATCAAACCGGCGTGAATAAGCATCCAAATGCCACCAATTAAGAAGTACTTCGGCACTTCCATAATTGCGCTCACATCCATATGCAAACCAATGGTCGCAACCAGGATATAAACAAACAACGAACCAATTTTGGATGCACCAACGCCTTCAAGTTTACGCGCCTTCGTAAACGACAGCGCCACACCCAAGGTCGTCGCAATGACGATCAACCAGAAGAACTTTTTATCTAAGCTAAAGTCTTTTAATACTGGCATGTTGTCCGCGATGTAAGGCGCAATAAGATCAGCGCCGAAGTGGCCAAGACCCGCGACACCGAAACCGACAGCTAAGATGAACACCAAATCAGGTAGTTTGGCTTCGCGACGGTGCTCGGCCTCATATTTCTCGACACGTTCTTTAATCGCTTCAATACCGCTAGTGTCAGCACCGATACGGGCATCAATTTTTTTACTGTTTGCCGCCATGTACAGCAACACCGCCATCCATAGGTTTGCGACAATAATGTCGACGGTAACCATGGCTGAGAAAATTTCGCCACCGACTTCGTAAACTTCCTTCATCGCGGCTTGGTTTGCACCGCCACCGATCCAGCTACCAGCGATGGTGGTCATCCCGCGCCATACCGCATCAGGGCCAGCACCACCAAGCATCTCAGGGAAAATCGCCGACACGATCAGCAACGCAATTGGTCCGCCAATGACAATACCGACAGTACCAGTAAGGAAGAGAATCAAGAGTTTGGGGCCAAGACGAAATATTGCCTTTAAATCTAAACTTAAGGTCAATAACACCAAACAGGTCGGGAGTAAGTAGTCCATCACTAACGGATAAATAGCGGTCTCGCTACCGTTAACGATGCCGAACGTATTCAGCAACGATGGCACAAAGTAACAAAGCAACAGCGCTGGCACCCACTGATAAAACTTCTGCCAGAATGAACTCGTACTCTGTTGGGTATAAAAAATGGCACCAAGAATGACGGCCAAAAGGCCGAAAATAATACCATCATTCGTAATCAAGGGAGCAGCTTCCACGTTCACCTCTTATCGTTATTATAATTAATGCAAAACGGTTTGCGGGGTTGTCCAATTCTCTAGCTGTAAGCGCAGTAACTGAGCACTCGGATCATCAGGGCATTGTTCGACAAAGTACTGATAATCGTCAACCGCTACGTGATTGCAATCCAGTTCTTCCAAAATATAGCCGCGGTCACGTATCTCGTAAGGATCGTCGGGCAAAATAGTAAGTAACATATGCACCGTGGTCAGCGCATCGGCAAAGCGCCGATCGCTGATAAACGCATGCTTAAGCTCACTCAAGTAACGCACCAAGATATGCTTTTGCTCGGCAGCTTCAAGTTTGTCCCAGCTAAAGTCTTCGCTACCTTCGGTAGCATCTTCAAAGCGCTCCTGCACCTGCTCGCCTAACAGCAGGTCACCGCTACTTGGATCAACAAAGTAGCTATGCTGATCGTGGTCAAAGCGCAGTAATGGGTAGTCTGGAAAGTCAATTAGCTCAAGCTCTAGGCCAAAATAATTCGCAGCTTCTTGTAAGAGCAGCGCCAAACTAAAGGGCTCGCCGGTGCGCAGGCGAATTGCCCGATCGACCAATACCCGTTTATTAGTTAGCAGCTGTTCAGGCGCCTTGCTGAAGCCAAGCTGCCAGTAAAATACGCGGCAGAGTTCCCGCAGGCGCTCCACGCCATCAAGATCCGTCAACTCTGAATGCTCTTTTAAGCCACTCAGCTGCTGGTAAAATGAGCTGACATAATGATCGCTATCCGCATGAAAAACGCGACTCACCTCCCAAAGAATTTCAATGGTCGGTAACAGTTCATGTTCAACATGTTCTAAGTACGAAAACCGCATAGTACTTTGCATAGCATCCTTTATTCAGAGTTAGCCTAAAAATTAACCAATCAACGCTTGCTTACTGAAGGCCACGTGGAACAGAAAGCCAATCCAGCCCAACGCGACAATGAAACCACCGAAGCGCAATGCTGTAGTTTGTGCTTTCATCGCCACTAAACCAAACGCGATGTAACCCACTAAACCAAGTAATTTATTACCTAACCATGAGGTTTCCCATGGCCATTGGCCCCAATGCAACAACATACCGACGATCGTCAACAACAAGAAGGTATCAATCACATGGGGAACAACTTTAACCCACTTTTGTTGTGCGACCTTGGCATCAATGCTGCGCCAAAAAAAGCGAAGCACAAATAATAACACACTTATGGCCACGAACGTGACATGGAGATGTTTTAACGCAATATATGGGATCACTTTGAGTCCTCTTTTTCTAATTGTTGTTGCACCGCGGCAGCGGCGGCTGGATAGTCGCTCTCGAGTAATTCGACGATGCGTTTAAGACGGTTTTCTAAGTGCTGACGTTGCTGTTCCACCTGCATAATATCGCGATACGAACGCAAGGCGGACATCACACTCGTAAACAGTTTTTGTGACGTTAACTCGGTCTTCGCTTTGTAGTCATTAATGTCATAATTGAGCACCACCGCGCGTTCGGGAGCTTGACCTGGTTGCCCCGTGCGCAGGATGATCCGTGCTTGTTGATTGCCTTTGTGCTGGCGAATGTAGTTCGCCACCTGTAGGCCTGCGTCATCGGTTTCCATAACGACGTCGAGTAATACCAACGCCAAATCTTCATGAGCATCAATTTGTGCCTTGGCTTCCGCTATAGAGTGAGCGCTGAAAAACTCCAGTCCCGCGCCTTCAAAGGTCACGTCCATCAGTGCCAATCGCGTCACTGCATGAACTTCCTTCTCGTCATCAACGATCAGAATTTTCCATTTCGGCCGCTGCGGGGTCGCCTCTGATGTTTTCTTTTCCGGTTGTTCATGGGCAAATAAGAATTCATTCGACATCCGTCTCGCTCCCTTTATCTGATTCCCATTGGCCAAACGTTATGCGCTCCAGATTAGCATAATCGCGTTGACTTTGTACCTGCCCATAACCCGCCTCATGCAACGCTATACGACATTGCGCCGCTTGTTCCCAACCATGTTCCAAGACCAGCCAGCCGTTGGCATTCAGATAGCTCCGGGCGGTTGTTATGATTATTGCTAAATCAGCAAAACCGCTCGCTCCAGCCACTAAAGCAGAGTGTGGTTCAAAACGTACATCGCCTTGTTGTAAATGCGGATCGCGAGCATCAATGTACGGCGGGTTGCTTACAATCAAATCAAAGCGCTGCTCGGCAATGTTACGAAACCAATCACTTTGTTGCACTTCAACAACAAGTCTCAGGCGCTCTGCATTCGCTTGTGCCAGCTTTACGGCATCGACAGCTTTATCTACCGCCACAACCTGCCACTGCGGTCGCTCACTTTTCAGCGCCAGCGCAATTGCACCAGTGCCAGTGCCAAGGTCAAGCACGCGTGCTTGCGCCGGTAAGGGTAATTGCAGTGCTTGTTCAACCAGGCACTCACTATCCGGTCGCGGGATCAACGTGCTCGCATTCACCTCTAAAGGCAACGACCAGAATTCTCGTTCGCCCAGCAGGTGCGCGACT
The DNA here is from genome assembly GCF_024752025.1 of Pseudidiomarina sp. CB1. Taxonomy (GTDB): domain Bacteria; phylum Pseudomonadota; class Gammaproteobacteria; order Enterobacterales; family Alteromonadaceae; genus Pseudidiomarina. Next base: position 894,539 of record NZ_JANTPU010000001.1, read on the forward strand.
GGTAATCCGGTCGCCCGCTGTTGCAATAGCCCTTCAGCGCGCTTTAGTTGGTTCTCATCAAGCACTTTATCAGGCCAAGTATGCAAATAAGTGCGTGAACACGACAGTACATGCGCAAGTATCACTTCAGCGTCCAACTGCGGCGTTGCACTTGCCGCTTGGCTTGCCTCGATACACGTTCGCGCATGGCGCAACCAAGCCTGAATTTGCACCCTTACCCCTGTTGCTCAGCCAAGGCGGCGAGCTGATCGGCTTGGTGCTCTTGCACAATAGCATCAAGAATTAAGTCCAACGCACCATTGAGGACTTCATCCAAACGATAAAGGGTTAGGTTGATGCGGTGATCGCTAACGCGCCCCTGTGGATAATTGTAGGTACGAATCCGCTCCGACCGGTCGCCACTGGCAACGAGACTGCGACGGGTTGCTTGTTCTTCGGCCAAACGTTTGTCATCAGCCGCTTGTTGCAAGCGTGCTTGCAATACGGACATCGCCTTGGCGCGGTTTTTGTGCTGTGAACGTTCATCTTGACACTCCACCACAATACCTGACGGAATGTGTGTAATACGAATCGCCGAATCAGTGCGGTTAACGTGCTGACCACCGGCACCCGAGGCGCGGAAGGTATCGACGCGTAGATCCGCCGGGTTGATCTCTATGGCCTCTGCTTCAGGCACTTCTGGTAGCACTGCGACAGTACACGCTGACGTGTGTACGCGGCCCTGTGACTCGGTTTCAGGAACACGTTGTACACGGTGTCCACCCGATTCAAATTTCATCCGCCCGTAAGCGCCATCACCAGAAACGTGCGCGATCACCTCTTTGTAACCGCCGTGCTCACCTTCGTTGGCATTGACAATACTCACGCGCCAACCATGTTGCTCGGCATAGCGGCTGTACATACGGAACAAGTCACCAGCAAAGATGGCGGCTTCGTCACCACCTGCTCCAGCACGGATTTCTAAATAACATGGACGATCATCATTCGGATCGCGTGGCAACAAGAGAATCTGTAATTCCTGCGCCAGCTCTTCTTGCTTGGCTTGTGCAGTTTCGAGCTCCAGTTGGCCCATTTCTCGCATTTCAGCATCATCTTCAGCGAGCATTTCTTCGGCCGCTGCGGCGTCTTCTTGGGCTTGCTGATAATCACGAAAACACTTCACCAACTCTTCTAATTGAGCGTATTCACGTGAGAGCGCACGAAAGCGCTCTTGGTCCGCAATAATGCCGGCATCACTTAGCAAATGCTGCACTTCTTCGTAGCGCTCTAAAAGGGCTTCGAGTTTGCGGGTAATCGAAGGATTCATCATAGCTTAAGAAACCTTAATCGTTATCGTTATAGAGTTGCTGAAATACCGCGAGCGTCTGGTAATCGCCTTTCGCTCCGGCTTCACGCAAGGTTCTGGTTGGTGCGTGTAAAAATTGTTTGGTGAGCCTCTGCGTGAGTTCAGCCATCACCTCTTCGGCAGGCTTTCCAGCCGCCAATTGATTGCGAGCACGTTGTAACTGATCCTGCGCCAGTTGCTCAGTGTGTTGCCGAAAATCACGCAAAACATCGACATGATCCAGACCACGCAGCCACGTCATAAACTGCTCAGTTTGCTCGAGGATCATCGCCTGTGCTTGCGCCGCCGCTTCTTCACGGTTACGCATGTTTTCTTGAATGATGCCTTGCAGGTCATCAACGCTATACAAATAGGCATCGCTGAGCTCATCCACTTGCGCTTCAATGTCGCGTGGGACAGCTAAATCAATGAGCAGCATGGGTTTGCGTTTGCGCTGCTTCAATGCGCTTTCAATCAAGCCTTTACCAATGATCGGGAGAGTACTCGCGGTCGAAGAAATAACAATATCAGCTTGCGGCAGTAACTCTGGCAATTCGCCAAGGGTGTGTGCTTGCCCGTTGAACTTAGTCGCCACGGTTTCAGCGCGCATTAATGTCCGGTTAGCGACTGTAAGCTTATCGACCCCGATTTCGGTTAAGTGCTGTGCCACCAACTCGGCGGTATCGCCAGCGCCCACCAATAATACCGATGCCTGCTCTAGGTCCGCAAAAATGTGTCGTGCCAAATTCACCGCAGCAAAGGCGACCGAAACGGCGTTTTCTCCTACCGCGGTTTCACTGCGCACGCGCTTCGCAATGTGAAAGGTTTGCTGGAACAAGCGCTCGAGTATACCACCCACGCTAGCTTGATTCTTCGCGAACTGATAAGCCTGCTTCACTTGTCCAAGGATTTGCGGCTCACCTAAAATCAGCGAATCAAGACCGCTTGCGACACGCATGAGGTGATCGATAGCAGCAGCATCCGTGTGGCAGTAGCTGTGACTTTGCAAGGCCGTCGCCGGCACCCCGTGATAGCCAGCCAGCCAGCCGAGCAATAAATCGCTCGACGGCCCACTTTGGCCATCGGCATGGCAATAAATCTCGGTGCGATTACAGGTCGACACAATCACAGCTTCACGCACGCCCGTCTGCTCACGCAGAGCCGGCAGTGCACTATGCAACTGCTCAGGCGAGAACGCTATTTGCTCACGTAAGTCTACGGAAGCGGTTTTATGGTTAACACCGAGTGCAAAAATAGTCATAATGGAAAAAAGCGAGCCTCTGGCACAGCAAAACGCCGCTAATTGTACGTTAAAGGCCGCATGATGAAAAGCACACCAAACCTTGGACAAGTCCATGAAACTACGCTTATTGCTCTTGTTTTCACTGATTTTGAGTGGCTGCGCAGCACCACCTGAAGAAATTCCGATGGACGCAATCGATGCGAACGCTGTGTCTCGCCATCAAGATCAAGTTGACGCATTGCAACGTTGGCAGTTGCGCGGGCAAATCGCCCTGTTTAATTTAACTGCTGATGAACGTGACGCTGTTTACCTTGAGTGGAAACAATCGCCTGAGCGCTTACAGCTGCGCTTTTATCATCCACTAAAAGGCACTTTGGCGCGGTTAGAGCAGGATGCCCAAGGAGCAACCTACTACGATGAAGACGAGCAAGCCTATTATGGCTATAACGCCGAGTCGTTAGTGGCGCGGTTGTTTAACTTTGAGCTGCCCATTGCGCTGTTACAGCAGGTTATTGTCGGCGCCCGTCCGCAAGGCGCCGAACAGCAGCGCTACCTGTTGCTAAATGACCACGATCTCGCAATGGCGCCACTAATGAGTTATCTGGTCACACGCAATGAACAACAATGGCAAGTGCAGTTAAATAACTACGAACAGCAATCTGGACGGCTGTTTTTGCCGCACAATGTTGAACTGCGTAGTTCAGCATGGCGAATTAAGTTACGGGTGAGCGAATGGAAACTTTAGTTTTACCCGCGCCAGCGAAGCTAAATCTATTTTTGCATATCACTGGGCGTCGTGACGACGGCTATCATGAGTTACAGAGCGTCTTTCAGTTTTTAGACCTGCACGATATTTTAAGCTTTACGCGCTTAACGGCACCAACGATTGAGTTTCAATGTTCAGCCGCCGCACTCAACACCGCTGACAATTTAGTGGTACGCGCAGCACAGCTCCTGCAAAAGCAGCAGTCGGTAAAGCAAGGGGTACGAATCATTCTGGATAAACGTCTCCCCTACGGCGGCGGATTAGGCGGTGGTTCGTCGGATGCGGCAACAACGCTGCTCGCCCTTAATCAGCTGTGGGACTTACAGTTCAATGAAGATCAGCTCGCTGACCTTGGCTTACAACTAGGTGCTGACGTACCTGTTTTTGTGCGCGGTCACGCCGCATTCGCCGAAGGTATCGGCGAGCAGCTTTACCCCGTGCAGCCTAGCAGTCCTTGGTACTTGGTCATTGATCCCGGTGTCCATATTAGTACCGCGACACTATTCCAACACCCAGCATTGCAACGTGACTGCCCACCGCTCGCTCGCGAGACTTGGCAGCAGCAAACCACACAAAATGTCTTCGAGCCACTGGTCCGCGAACTGTACCCGGAAGTTGCCAAGGCCCTCGACTGGTTGGTAGAATACGCGCCAACTCGGCTTACCGGTACCGGCGCCTGTCTCTTCGGTGCTTTTGAAAGCCAAGAATTAGCGCGTGCTGCGCTCGCACGGATGCCCGCCCAATGGAATGGCTTTGTCGCACGTGGTTTAAACGAATCCCCGGTCTGCCAGCAACTGCGGCAGGCTTCAACTGACAACCTGACCAACTAAGATTGAGGTTTAGTGTGCCTGACATGAAGCTCTTTGCTGGCAACGCCACGCCAGAACTCGCCCAGAAGATTGCTGACCGACTCTACATCAAACTCGGCGATGCCGAGGTTGGCCGTTTTAGCGACGGTGAAATCAGCGTAAAAATCAACGAAAATGTCCGTGGTTCTGACGTTTTTATCATCCAATCAACATGCGCTCCTACCAATGACAACCTGATGGAACTCATTGTCATGGTTGACGCCCTGCGTCGCGCATCGGCCGGTCGTATCACTGCTGTCATGCCGTATTTTGGCTATGCTCGCCAAGACCGCCGCGTGCGCTCTGCACGTGTGCCTATCACCTCTAAAGTCGTCGCAGACTTTCTTTCGAGTGTTGGTGTTGACCGTGTTTTAACCGTTGACCTCCATGCCGAGCAGATTCAAGGCTTCTTCGATGTCCCTGTCGACAACGTCTTTGGTACCCCTGTCTTGCTCGAGCACTTAAGTAAACAACAATTCCATAACCCTGTGGTGGTTTCACCAGACATCGGTGGTGTAGTGCGAGCGCGAGCAATGGCCAAGTTATTGAATGACATCGACCTTGCCATCATCGATAAACGTCGCCCGCGGGCAAACGAATCGCAAGTAATGCACATTATCGGTGACGTGCAAGATCGCGATTGCATCATCGTCGACGACATGATCGACACTGGCGGTACGCTTTGTAAAGCGGCTGACGCCCTGAAAGAAAACGGTGCACGTCGAGTGTTCGCCTACGCAACGCATCCAGTTTTTTCTGGTGGTGCGGTGAACAACATTCGCGAATCGAACATTGACCACGTTGTGGTCACCGATAGCATTCCATTAAGCCCTGAAATGAAGGCCTTAGATAAGGTTCACCAGTTAACCTTGAGCGGCATGCTATCAGAAGCATTGCGCCGCGTGAGCAACGAAGAATCCATCTCGGCAATGTTTGAGTATTGATTGAATTTTGTTGGCGCGGGTGGTACTATTCCGCGCCCTCGAAAATGAGCGAGGAAAGTGTCGGGATTTGGTCGCGAATCACCGACTTATTTTTATTTAACGGAGACACTCCATGTCGGATATCGATTTTACTATTCAAGCAGAACTGCGTACTGATACAGGGAAAGGTGCGAGCCGCCGCCTGCGTCGCGCAGACAAAGTGCCTGCAATCTTGTACGGTGCGAACAAAGAAGCTGTGTCATTGACCCTTGATCACAACAAAGTGAACAACATGGCCGATTACGAAGCTTTCTACTCGCACATTTTGACCTTGGTCATCGACGGCAAGAAGCATCAGGCTATCTTGAAGGACATTCAACGTCACCCATACAAGCCTAAGTTGACTCACCTTGACTTCCAACGCGTAGAAAAAGGTCAGAAGTTACACACCCACGTACCACTGCACTTCTTGAACGAGAAGACTGCGAAAGGCGTGAAAGACGAAGGCGGTGTTGTTGTTCACCACGTGAATGACGTTGAAATCACTTGTTTGCCGAAAGACTTACCTGAGTACTTGGAAGTTGACGTAGCAAACATGGCGATTGGTGACACCTTGCACTTAACTGACCTTGCATTGCCAAACGGCGTTGAATTGGTCGAGTTAACCAAAGGTGAAGACCATGACCAAGCGGTCGTTTCTATCACTGCACCACGTGTAGAGAAAGAAGAAACTGAAGAGACTGAAGAAGTTTCTCCAGAAGTACCAACCGCTAAAGAAAGTGAAGAAGAAGACAAAAAAGACGAAGAATAAGGCATTATGTCGACAATTCGTCTACTCGTGGGCCTGGGAAATCCAGGCCCCGAATATTCCCAAACCCGCCACAATGCAGGCTTCTGGTTGGTCGAAGAATTCGCCCGCCGCTATAGCTTGAGCTTGCAACCCGAAACAAAATTCTTTGGTCATACCGCGCGCTTACAAAAAGGTGCATGGGACTTACGTCTGCTCGAGCCGATGACGTTTATGAACAAAAGCGGAAAGTCGGTAGGCGCTTTGGCGAACTTCTTCAAAATCAAGCCAGAAGAAATTCTGGTTGCTTATGACGAATTAGATCTGCCTCCAGGCGTTGCCAAGTTCAAAACTGGCGGCGGCAGTGGTGGCCACAATGGCATCAAAGACATGATTGCTGCCCTTGGTAGCCCTGATTTTCATCGCTTACGTATTGGTATCGGTCATCCGGGGCACAAAAGCAAAGTGACCGGCTATGTGTTGGGTAAAGCGCCTGCACAAGACCAACAGTTGATGGACGATACCATTGCGCAAGCATGCAACAGTATAGAATTGTTGCTCGATCAAGACATGCGCGCTGCACAGCAGCAGCTGCATAGTTTCAAAGCACAGCTTTAACGTACAGAGAGAGAATAAGTATGGGATTCAAATGCGGTATTGTTGGTTTGCCGAACGTTGGTAAATCTACTTTGTTTAACGCCTTAACCAAAGCGGGTATTGAAGCTGCCAACTTCCCTTTCTGTACCATTGAGCCAAATACGGGCGTGGTTGCCGTACCTGATCCACGTTTAGATCAGCTTGCAGCCATCGTGAACCCGCAACGCGTGCTCCCGACTACCATGGAATTTGTGGATATCGCGGGCCTCGTTAAAGGCGCATCGAAAGGTGAAGGCTTGGGCAACCAATTCCTCGCCAATATCCGTGAAACTGACGCCATTGGTCACGTGGTACGTTGTTTTGAGAACGACAACATTGTGCACGTTGCTGGTCAGGTGAACCCGCAAGAAGATATTGAAGTCATCAACACCGAACTGGCTTTGGCAGACCTCGACAGCGTCGAAAAAGCAATTCACCGTTTAGGCAAAAAGGCTAAAGGCGGCGACAAGCAAGCCGTGGCTGAAATCGCTGTACTTGAGAAATTACTGCCAGCGCTTGAAAACGGTGACATGGCCCGCTCGGTGGAACTCAGTAAAGACGAACGTGCAACCATTCGTTCGTACAATCTGTTGACCTTAAAGCCAACCATGTACATTGCTAACGTCAACGATGACGGCTTCGAAAACAACCCGTATCTGGACAAAGTGCGCGAAATCGCTTCGAAAGAAGACGCTATCGTGGTTCCTGTTTGCGCGGAAATTGAAAGCGAAATCGCCGAGCTTGATGACGACGAGAAAGCTGAATTCATGGCTGATTTAGGCATCGAAGAACCGGGTTTGAACCGTGTTATCCGCGGTGGTTATGAGCTTCTGAACCTGCAAACCTACTTCACCGCAGGTCCGAAAGAAGTACGCGCTTGGACGATTCCTGTCGGCGCTACTGCCCCGCAGGCCGCAGGTAAAATCCACACTGACTTTGAGAAAGGCTTTATCCGTGCCGTCGTGGTCGCTTTCGATGATTACATTACTTACAAAGGTGAGCAAGGCGCGAAAGAAGCAGGTAAACGTCGTGAAGAAGGTAAAGATTACATCGTAAAAGACGGTGATGTGATTTTGTTCCGCTTTAACGTTTAAGCGCCAAACGCAAAGAGTCCTCAGAAAAGCCCACTTCGGTGGGCTTTTTAGTGCTCGCCTGTCTCGATAGGGAGATCGTCTCGACTCCCCCACTCCGACCATGACCCGTCATAGAGCTTCACCTGCTGATAGCCAGCAAGTCGTGCCGCCACCAGCAAAATGCAGGCGGTGATACCGGAGCCACAGGTGGTAATAAGAGGCTGCTGCTCGCTAAGCTCGGCGAAGGTCCGCTGAAGTTGTTGAACATCGGCATACCCGTCTCCCTGCAGAACCATAGCAAAAGGCAAATTTTTCGCATTAGGCATGTGCCCCGCACGTATCCCCGCTCGCGGCTCTTCTTTCTTGCCCGCAAACCGCTCCGCTGAACGCGCATCCACAATAACAGCCTCACCGCTTGTCGAAGCGTGCAGCACCTCATCGCAGGCGGCAAGCCACTCGCGCTGCAATTGCGCAGTGACCGTTCCGGTGCCCTTTGCGGCTTGGTATTCATTGGCAACTGGACGCTGCTCCGCCAACCACTTTGGCAAACCACCATCCAAAATGACAGCGTTCGACAGGCCCATGGCCTGCAATACCACCCATGCTCGAGGCGCGGAGTAAATGCCTTGATTATCATACAAAACCAGAGTGTCGTCAGGATCGACGTCATTATGCCGCAACCATTGTGTGACTTGCTCAGCCGAAGGAAACGCGTTGGGCAGCGACGCGTTTGTCTCAGTCAACTCCTGCTCCAGCACAAGGTTGCGCGCGCCAGGAATCACCTGTAAATGATCGTATTCAAGCGGAGTACGACCGATAACCTTTTGCATGCTGGCGTCAAATACTTTGACCTGTGGATCATCTAGGCGTGCCGCGAGCCATTCGGTTGAGACAAGCGTCATAATTAACGACCTACGATTTCGCCATGGAAATCAGCAAGAATATCAAGCAATTGGTTTTGCGCAGAAACAGGAATCTCATGTTGTTCCATGGCATTAATTAAATTTTCCACAATCGCATTAAATTCAGTACGGGTAATACCCATGCCGGTGTGAACTTCAATCATATTGGCGCCGTCATACGTGCAGGGCCCGCCCACTAACTCGCAAACATGCAGACTGATCATGCGATGAAAACGATCAATGTCGGCATTTTCAAAGTGCTCGATCACCCGCTCGTCTTCCGCAATCTCCAGCACAAAGGTCGCCATGAGGTCATCAATGCCCTGTTTTTCACCAAGTTCCTGGTAGAGGGAACTCGCATGAGCGCCCGCACTGGCAAGCAGGAGAACGAAACTCATCAAGGTCATTTGCAAAAATTTCATCGCCGCTACTCCTTAGAAGCTCACCTGTAATGACGCATAGGCACCTGTTTGATCAGGCAAACCTGCGATCGATTTGAGATCAACATACGCGACCACCAAAGCGACCGATTTAGTTGGGAACCAGCCGACAAACACGTCACGCCAGTCATACTCTTTGGCAAAGCTCAAATTATCGGGCTTCTGGCGGTACTCCACACCAACCAGCCAATGGCGATTAACGAACATGCCAAGGCTGGCTTCGCTCACGTAGTCATAACTGTCATTTTTGTCGCCGCCAAACCCAAGCAAACCTAATTGGTTCGCTTTCGTTGCCCGCAGTGTGTAGTTGGCCACCCAAGTTCGCTCCAACGGACCTGCAAGCCAAGCTTTCGCGGCACTAAAGTAAAAGTCCGTGCCGCTGTCGTCTTGCGCGCCAACCGCAGCGGGCAAGCCGTAAGTTTGGTTGCGCTTGTGTTGTAATCCAACGCTTAACTGCGGCATATCGCCATAAACTAAATCGCCCGCGAGTCGCACCTTAACGCCGAAGATATCTTGTTTTAGGTCTCCGCCAATAGTGTTCAGCCCTAGGCGTTGCTGAGCGAAACTTACTTCAACACGATTATCGTAGGTGAAGTTAAGGCTCTGCACGCCCAACTGAAAGTCTTCGACATCCGCAAAGTTGGCATTCACGGTTACGCCCCACTCGCCTTCCTCAGCGTAACTCGCGGTGGTTGCCCACGGCACGATACCACCACCACCAGAGCCCTCGATAGAGGTCACGGCGCCGGTCGCAAGCAATTTCCCATCATCAGCGTAAACTGTTTGGCAAGCCAAGCTGATGCCTACAATAAGGCCAATCCCAACCTGCTTAGCAAATGCATTAATCATCATTGAATGCCTTTTTCTCTTTCACATTAAACTTTGGAGCTTCGTTTATAAGCCACTGCTCAAATTCCACTGCCGCCAAGGGGCGACTAAAATAATAGCCCTGCAAGGTATCGCACCCCATCTTTTGCAATAGCAGCCAAGCGGCTTCTTCTTCGACGCCCTCAGCGACGGTGTGCAAGTGCAGCTGATGGGCTAAAGTTAATGTTGACTGCACAATAATACGGTCACTTTCATTGCTATTGAGACCGCGGATAAAGCTTTGATCCAGCTTCAATTTGTCGAGCGGAAGATGCTTTAACTGGGCTAAAGAGGCGTAACCGGTGCCATAGTCGTCGAGCGCTATCTTACAGCCTAGTTCACGCAGCTCGCGCAAGCGCTGTTGCGCCTTTTCGAGGTCAGCCATCACCGCACTTTCAGTGACTTCCAGCGTTAATTTAAAAGCATCAAGATGACGTTTATCGAGTTCCGTAGCGATGAACTGAACAAAGTCATCAGACTGCAAATCTAAAGCGGATAGGTTCACCGACATTTGCACATCGACGCCCTGCTCCAACCAATACTGTTGCTGATTCAAAGCCGCCTCGCATACCCATCGCGTCACCCGAAGAATATCGCCGGACTGCTCGGCGAGCGGAATAAATTCATCAGGTCGAATCACGCCCAACTGTTCGTGTTGCCAGCGAATCAAAGCTTCTGCACCAACCACGCGACCCGTTGTACAATCGATTTTAGGTTGATAATGCAACTGCAACTTGCGGCTTGCGATGGCATCGGGCAATGCCTGAAGAATTTGCAAGCGACGCAAATAACTCTCGTCACTCCCCTGCTGATACGATGCCAAGAGTTGCTTCTCTGCACGCGCCAACTGTGCGGCTAATTGCGCACGCCGCAACAACACATCGACTTCAGCCCCGTATTCCGGAAAGCGCACTGTGCCAGCTCGAAACTCCAAGCGATAGCTCGCCTCACCTACATGCCAACGTGTGCGCTGCAAGGTTTTGAGACTTGCGCCAAGTTGCTCTTCTGCGGCGGTATCACAGAGCACCACAAACTCATCACTCGCCAAGCGCGCAACAAAACAATCTGCAGCAAACACTTCACGCAAACGCTTAGCAACGTGTTGTAAAACTTGGTCTCCGAAACTTTGTCCTAACCTATCGTTGAGGGCACGAAAGCGCATGATGTTGAGTACTAGCATGACCCCACTCTGTCGCGCAGTCAGGCGTTGTTGAAGGTTTTTATAAAATGATTCGCGATTCGGTAAACTCGTTAGCAAATCATGCTCGAGTTGATACACAATGCGTTGCTCACGATCGGCAATGGCCTCACGCATAGTGTCAAAAGTTGCCCCTAACTGGCCAAACTCGTCTTGGCGTTTAAGGTTCAAGGGCGCGTCATAGCGACCTCGGCGCAAGGCTTCGGCTGCTTGGGTTAAACGCGCGAGCGGCTGGTTAAAATACCTTGCAGTCGCAATTGCTAAGACCAATGCAACCAACAACGTTGCAAAACCGAAACCTAAATATTGCGTGCGCAAGTTCTGAAAAGCTTGCGTCGCATCGAGCCGCGAGGTACTTACCAACAATTCAATGGCATTAAATGTCGACAAATGTCCAGCGAGTTCCTGTTCTTCCAGCCAAGCGGGAAGCTGATCTTGGCCCGCGGCGGTCAGCAACTCTTGTTGCAATGGTTGCTTTAAACTCGAGGCGAGCACCCGTTGTCCCTGGCTATCAAAGAATGTCAGATCAGTATTGGTCAGTTGCTTAAGCGCATCGGCAAGTTGGTCATCGATAATAAAGCCCAAGGTTGCGTAGGCGATAACATCTGGCGCGCGCACAGGCACGGTTATCAGTTGAAAGAGTTCACCGTCAATCAAGCGCACGCCACGTAACGCACTAAAATCGGTTCCTGTTGGCAGTGCATGTGTACTTGCTAATTCTTCACCGTCGACGCTATACAGCGCCATCAACTGCGTACCAATGCGATCACCATGGTTCACCATGGCGGAAACGAGGGTTGCTTGATCACCACTAGCGACGGCCTCACGAAAGCCAAAATCATCAGCCAATACCTGTGCCGCTTGTTCTAATTGCTCGCCCCGACGTTTAAGTAGCTCACCTAATACCCGCTCACTCACGGCGAGTTCACGCTCCACCGTCAGTTCAGCCTGCTTTTCAGTAGCAAACGTCACCGCGATCAGCGTGGCCAGTAGCACGCCGCCAGCCAAACTGATAAAGAGCAGCAGTAGCCGAGAGCGAAAACTAATGCGCATGGTCTTTTAACTTATTAAAGCGCTGCTGCAGCGGTGATGGCGGTGGTGGGTTTTGCTGTTGCGGCGCGACTTGGAGTTGCACACGCAACTGCGCTTGATCGCTCGCTACGTCAAAGTGGCGCTCGGCGGTAGTTTCATCACCAAGCCCGGGATACCACACATGCACCTGCGTAGCATCGCTAGGTGCTTCAAGAATCACGAGGCCATTGCCATCCGTCAAACGTGATTGCGCATGCGGACTCACATACAAATAAGCCCGCATGTGGTCATGTATATTACAACCTAACACCACAATGCCTGGCTCTGGAAAAGTGATCGCCGGAGCCTCGCGGTTACTATACAGAGGTAACTCAAAGGTTTTCGCTGGCGAAAACGAATACACTTGATGGCGGATATTATCGCTGTTCGGGAAGTTCACCGTTGAGCCCGGCTGGATCGTTGAAATAAATGGGGTGAACAAGCGATCGACCTGGTCAATGATGGCTGCTGTGGGTGCTTTTGCTGCGGGCGCAAAGTCGATAGAAACGACCGCTTGCGGGAGCACTTGCCCGTTAGCGTCAGTAACCACGATTTCAAGTTCACGCGCCTGACTTTGAACCATCGTCAATCCGCCAACAAACAAGAGCGTCGGCAGTAAAAGTCGCAGTGAGATTTGAAAGTTCAGCATTTGCACCCCATGCTTAATAATAATTAAGTGAATCCTTAGAAGAGGAACTAAGTATGTCGAAACAAGCTCGTATCGAAAAAGATAGCATGGGAGAAATTGAGGTACCAGCAGAAGCGCTCTGGCGCGCGCAAACCGAACGTGCTCGACAGAACTTTCACCTCAGCAGCCTCCGTTTTCCCGCTCGCACCATCAGTGCCCTAGCCCATATTAAAGCCGCTGCCGCCCAAGCCAACGCTGATCTCGACTTACTCACCGAAGCTCAAGCTGCAGCTATTGTAAAGGCAGCCGACGCAATTAGCGCAGCGCCGGATATGAGCCAGTTCCCCCTCGACATTTTTCAAACCGGCTCTGGCACCAGTACCAACATGAATATGAACGAAGTTTTGGCAGAAACGGTTCACCGTGCTAACGGTCCCAAGGTGCACCCGAACGACCACGTCAATTGCAGCCAGAGCAGTAATGACGTTATTCCAACCAGCATTCAGGTCAGTTGCGTATTGGCTTTGCACGACGAATGGCTGCCCGCTATTGTACATTTGCAGCGCACCATTGAAGAGAAAGCGCAAAGCCTAGAAGAAGTGGTGAAAACCGGTCGCACCCATTTAATGGACGCCATGCCGATCACTATGGCGCAAGAGCTACGTGCTTGGAGCACGCAACTGCATCACTGCCAGCTCAACATTAACGAAGTTTGCGAGCGCTTACGTGCCCTGCCCCAAGGCGGCACCGCTGTCGGCAGCGGCATTAATGCCCCACAAGCCTTTCGCCAGCAGTTTTGCCAGCATTTAAGTGAACGTACCGAACAGTATTTTCACCCAGCGACCAATGCCTTTGCCGGTATTTCGGGGCAAGAACTCAGTCTACAACTGGCCGGCGCTTTAAATGCCTGTGGCGCAGTGTTACTGAAAGTCAGCAATGACTTACGCTGGATGAACAGCGGGCCATTGGCAGGGCTGGGCGAAATTGAACTCAAAGCCTTGCAGCCCGGCAGCAGCATTATGCCCGGCAAGGTGAACCCCGTCATTCCTGAGGCCGTGGCTATGGTCGCAGCGCACCTTGCAGGCAGTTACCAAACCATTGCCACAGCGGCACAACAAGGTAACTTCCAACTCAACGTGATGTTACCGCTAATTGCGTATCACCTGATTGAAAGCATTGAGATCAGCGCCAAAGCCATGCGCAGCCTCGCCGATGACGCCATTGCTGATTTCAATGTTAAACATGATCGCCTCGAGGAAGCACTCGCACGCAATCCAATTTTGGTCACGGCATTGAACTCGGTGATTGGTTACAACGAAGCGGCGAAAATCGCCAAGCGAGCTTATCAGGAGCAACGCCCTGTCATCGACGTCGCCGAAGAAATGACCGACCTTTCACGGGACGAACTTGAAGCCTTACTCGATCCGAAAAAACTGACCCACGGGGGCATTCCCGGGGGCGACTAATTTAAACGTATCCAAGGAGTAACTATGAGCGAACATGTTGTCATTACAGGCGCTAACCGCGGTATTGGTTTAGCCCTTGCCACGCAATTCAAACAACGGGGCGCAAACGTGACCGCCGTTTGTCGCAAGCCCTCAGCCGAACTGGAACAACTCGGCGTTGCTATCATTGATGGCATTGACGTCACCGACGCAAAAGCACGCGAGCTGCTCGCCGAGCGCCTCGCTGACGAGCCGATTGATATTCTTATCAACAACGCCGGGATTCTCGAAGGCGACAACTTCGACAGCTTTACCACCGACAGCATGCAACGCCAGTTCAACGTGAATGCAGTGGCACCACTCGAGCTGAGCCGCACGCTGCGGCCACTATTGAAGAAAGAGAGCAAGTTGATTTTGATCACCTCGCGCATGGGCTCCATGGCCGACAATGGCTCTGGCGGACAATACGGCTACCGTATGAGCAAGGCCGCACTCAACGCCGCCGGCGTCTCACTGGCCAATGACCTCAAAGATGCCGGAATCACGGTCGCTATGCTACACCCAGGCTACGTACAAACCGACATGGTCAACAACCGCGGCGACATCAGCGCCGAAGAAGCCGCCTCGCGTTTGGTTAAACGCATCGACGAGCTCACGCTCGCCACCACTGGCTGCTTCCGCCACAGTAATGGCGAAGAATTGCCGTGGTAAAGATACTGGCGTTGATTAAATAACCAAACGAACGTTTTTTTGAGCAATCGCGCCAGCAAACGCGTTTTTTTGCGAAAAAGAGGTTGACGCTTGAGTCCCTGATTTGCATAATACGCGCCGCACTCACCGAGCGCAGTTTGAAAAATTTTGGTATGGCTACGTAGCTCAGCTGGTTAGAGCACAGCACTCATAATGCTGGGGTCGCAAGTTCGAATCTCGCCGTAGCCACCAACCAAATTGCAATGGGCGGACGTGGTGGAATTGGTAGACACGCTGGATTTAGGTTCCAGTGCCTCACGGCGTGAGAGTTCAAGTCTCTCCGTCCGCACCAACCTTTCACGGTGAGCGCAAGTTTTTAAGCCTAAGTTGGGGTATAGCCAAGCGGTAAGGCAGCGGGTTTTGATCCCGCCATTCCCAGGTTCAAATCCTGGTACCCCAGCCACTTAAAAGCTGTTTTCCGAGAGTTGGGGTATAGCCAAGCGGTAAGGCAGCGGGTTTTGATCCCGCCATTCCCAGGTTCAAATCCTGGTACCCCAGCCATCTCACTGCTTGTTGCGGTGGTGGCGGAATTGGTAGACGCGCTAGCTTCAGGTGCTAGTGTCCGAAAGGACGTGAGGGTTCAAGTCCCTCCCTCCGCACCATCTTATACATGGTGGCCGCAACGATGCAAAGAAACCGCCCTTCGGCGGTTTTTTTATGCTTGCTTTTCAACGACTACCATCCCAAAGCTGTTTTAATAATCTGTCGTTTTAATGGCTTGATCTGCGCTACGGCACCTAAACCAACTGCTATGGCAGCGCGCGGTAATAAGTGTTCGCTACGGAAACCAAAGTGAATGGCATCCATGGCACGCATCATTTGTTGGTTCACGTGCACTTGCTGTCGCTCGTAACTTGTCAGCGCTGACGTCAGTGGTTCTGCAGCCAGGCGCTCAAAAAGAACCTGCACATCCGCAAAGCCTAAGTTCACGCCCTGCCCAGCCAGCGGATGAATACTGTGCGCGGCATCACCGATCAGAGCCACACCTCGAGCATCAAAATAACGCAGCGCACGCTGGCGGCGTAATGGAAAGCTTGCCTGTTTTTGTAACTTGTAAGGACCAATCACATCAGCGAAAGTAGCCTGAAGTTTTTGCTCAACTTCGGCCTTTGTCGCATTGTGCCACTCTTCTTCTGCACGGTAGTCGATGAGACATGCTAAATGTCTACCCAGCGGCAATAGTGCATAAGGACCGTCGGCGCGGAAAACTTCCCATGTTTCGGTCGGCAACGGTTGTTCAACTTCAGCAATCGCCAATAAGCAACGCATGCCGTAATCCCAGCCGCGCGTGCCTATGCCAGCAGCTTTGGCAACGGCAGAATTGGCGCCATCGGCACCCAGCAATAGATCGTAGCTCAGCGTCTTACCATCGCTAAGTGTTATCACACGTTGCTCAAGGTCGTAGTTCTTTACTTCTGTTTCAGCTAGCAACTTAGCGGCCTCATGCGTGCGCAGCAATTGCCAACAGGCACGCACTAAGGCTTCATTTTCGACCATCACGCCTAACCGTTCAGCATTGACCTCGTCAGCAGCAAAATGAAGTCTTTGTCGATCGCGGGTGGTGACGCTTAAACCGTCATAGCTGAAGAACTTTTGCGCATCGACATGAGTCCAAACGCCGAGCTGTTCCAACCATTCCACATTTTTTTGGTGAACTGATGAAATGCGTAAATCCCAATCGCCGTTCGCTGCGGCAGCATCAGGTGCCGCACCGCGTTCAAGCAACGTTACTTGGTGTCCGTCACGCAGCGCAGCAACTGCCGCACTCGCTCCCACCAAACCACCGCCTACAATCACAATCTGCATCGTTAGCTCTTACCCAGTTAACTTAGCTCGCATAATAGAAAACACAGCTCCAAGTATACACAGCCCCGCCACTGAAATAACTGTTCGTGATAAGATATCGGTTCATTTTATCTTTCCTTACTGAAACTAAGGCTTGCATCTAAGGCGTGAATCTATGGCAGTTATGGAAACTCCTCAACGCACGGTCGTCATTGCGTCTTTGCTTGTATTAGCTGCAGAACTTTGCTTTGCCGGAGTAAGTGCTATGGTCAAGTATTTGAGCACTGACGTGCCGTCTGAGCAACTGGTGTTTTTCCGCAGTCTCATGACCTTTGTCGTACTCTTGCCATGGCTATGGCGCAAAGGCCCTGGTGCATTTAAAACGAAAGCTTGGCGTTTCCACTTAACCCGCGGTATTGCTGGCCTAACAGCCATGTACCTATTTTTTTATGCCATTGCCACCATTCCTCTTGCGCAAGCGACGCTGGTATTACTGTTGTCGCCATTCTTGATCCCAATTATCGGACGACTTTGGCTCAATGAACTTGTTCTTCCGCAAACCTGGATTGCGATTACCATTGGCTTTTTGGGCGCATTCGTGTTTTTAAACCCCGTCAGCGCTGAGTTATCGCCGGTTATTCTCGTTGCCTTTATCGCTGCTTGCTTGGCTGCATTCACCAAAACACTGATTCGACAAATGTCAGCGACGGAGTCATCAAGCAAAATCGTCTTCTACTTCGCTGCCCTTGGCACGCTGCTGTCGGCCATTCCGCTGCTGTGGCTTGGTCAAGCTATCGCCGCAGAACACTGGATAGGCATTGCCGTGATGGGCTTGTTAGCCGTCGGAGGACAGCTTGGCATGACCAAAGCCTTCTCCATCGCCCCCGCCGCAAGAGTCGGTGTGTTCACCTACAGCTCGGTTATTTTTGCAGCGCTGATGGGGTATTGGTTCTGGGACGAAGCCATTACCTGGTACATGCTCGTTGGCGCCGCAATCATCACTGTGGCAGGTTATCTTGCCATTCGTACAAGACGGAAAGCAGAAAGCAGCGGCAAAGTTGGCAGTTGAGGTCAGAACAGGCTAAAATAACGACCCTTTTGACATACACCAACGCAAGTGAGCGCAACAATTTTATGAGCAAGAAGTTATACATCAAAACTTGGGGCTGCCAGATGAACGAGTACGACTCTGCAAAAATGGCAGATCTACTGAAGGCAACCCACGGCTATGAAGTCGCAGCCGAAGCAGAAGATGCTGATTTGATCCTGCTCAACACCTGCTCGATTCGTGAAAAAGCCCAAGAGAAAGTGTTTCATCAGCTCGGTCGCTGGAAAACGCTGAAAGACAGCAAGCCTGACCTCGTGATCGGGGTTGGCGGTTGTGTGGCTTCACAAGAAGGTGAGCACATTCGTAGCCGTGCGCCATTTGTCGATATCGTGTTTGGTCCGCAAACGTTGCACCGCTTACCAGAAATGGTCAAGCAGGTGCAAAGCGACCATACACCAATGGTAGATATCTCATTCCCAGAGATTGAAAAATTCGACCGCTTGCCTGAGCCAACATCAGATGGCCCTTCGGCGTTTGTTTCAATCATGGAAGGTTGCAGCAAGTACTGTACGTTCTGTGTGGTGCCCTATACCCGCGGTGAAGAGGTTAGCCGTCCGGTTGATGACGTGCTCTATGAAATCGCACAATTGGCAGAGCAAGGCGTACGCGAAGTAAACTTGCTTGGGCAAAACGTGAACGCCTACCGCGGCGAACACTTCGATGGCTCGGTCTGCCGCTTCTCAGAATTGTTGCACTTAGTGGCTGCAATTGATGGTATTGACCGTATTCGCTATACCACCTCGCACCCGGTGGAGTTCACCGATGACATTATCGAGGCCTACGCGACCATTCCAGAACTGGTGAATCATTTGCACTTGCCAGTGCAAAGTGGTGCTGATCGCGTGTTGACGCTGATGAAGCGCGGCCACACCGCGCTTGAATACAAAGCACAAATTCGCAAGCTGAAGAAAATCCGCCCAGAGATGGCTATGTCATCTGACTTTATTATCGGCTTTCCAGGCGAAACCGATGCGGATTTCGAAGCGACCATGGACTTGATTCAAGCTATCGACTTCGACTTAAGCTTCAGCTTTATTTACAGTGCGCGCCCTGGAACACCAGCGGCGGACTTGCCTGATGACGTCACTGAAGAAACTAAGAAACAGCGTCTGCAGCTTTTGCAGCAGCGCTTGAACCAACAGGCACACGCCCATGCGCGGCGTATGGTAGGCACTGAACAACGTATTTTGGTGACCGGCCCATCGAAGAAAGATCCGATGGAACTGAGTGGCCGTACCGAAAACAACCGTGTGGTCAACTTCGTAGGTGACCCACGCATGGTCGGTAAATTTGTCGATGTAAAAATCACCGACGTGTTTGCAAACTCACTGCGCGGTGACGTGATTCGGGTTGAAGATGAAATGGGGCTGCGTGTCGATACCGCACCGCAAACCATTCTTGCGCGCCAATCACGCACGCAACCTGATGAGCTTGGTGTGGCTAGCTTTATTCCGCCACAACAGTCGTCGTAAGCAAGCTAAAAGAGGTTCTTTTGAGTCCACAGCTCACTACATTAGATATAAACCTGGAGCCGGCAGATAGCCGGCGTCTCGCCGAGCTCTGCGGCCCGTTCGATGAAAATTTAAAGCATATTGAACGCCGCCTCGGCATTGAAATCACCTACCGCAATGATGCTTTTCGTTTGATTGGCCAACAGCACACGGTCAACGCCGCCGCTAAACTGCTGCGTGACCTCTATGTGGAAACCGCTACCGTGCAAGGTAAAGCCGGCGAGATCGAGCCGCAGCAAGTTCATTTGGCGATTCAACAAGCCAATGTTTTGGAGCAAGGCAAAGGCGATCCTGCCGCCGAGAAAATGACGCACATTAAAACTAAGCGCGGCATGATCAAGCCGCGTAATCATAATCAAGCCGAATATGTGCGCGCGATTTTAAGTCATGATGTGAATTTTGGTGTTGGCCCTGCAGGAACCGGTAAAACCTACTTGGCCGTAGCAGCCGCGGTCGATGCCCTTGAACGTCAAGAAATTCGCCGTATTCTGCTTACCCGTCCCGCGGTTGAAGCTGGCGAGAAACTTGGTTTCTTACCCGGCGATTTGGCGCAAAAGGTCGACCCGTATTTGCGTCCGCTCTACGACGCCTTGTTTGAAATGCTTGGCTTTGAGCGCGTCGAGAAACTCATCGAGCGTAACGTGATTGAAGTTGCACCACTCGCGTACATGCGTGGACGCACACTCAACGACGCCTTTATTATTCTTGATGAAAGCCAAAACACCACCTGTGAACAGATGAAAATGTTCCTCACGCGGATTGGTTTCAACTCACGTGCCGTCATTACCGGTGACATTACCCAGGTTGACTTGCCGCGTGGACAAAAGTCAGGCTTACGGCATGTGATCGAGGTTCTACGCGACGTGCCCGATATTAGTTTCACCTTTTTCCAAGCCGGCGATGTCGTGCGTCACCCAGTCGTGCAACGTATTGTGCAAGCCTATGAAGACTTTGACGGTCGCGCATGATTGAACTTACAGTTGACGTGCAGAATGCTTCCACAGCACCTGACCTGCCCAGCGCAGAACAGATCGAAGCTTGGGTGCAAGCGGCTTTACACGGCGCACAGTGGCAAGACGGTGCAGCTGAGCTGACCGTCCGCATTGTTGATGAAGAAGAAGGCCGCGCACTTAACCATAACTACCGAGAACGCGATTACGCAACCAATGTGCTATCGTTTCCGTTCACGGCGCCGATTCCGATGCCGGTGACTTTACTCGGTGATTTGGTGATTTGCGCACCGGTCGTGCAACGCGAAGCCAGCGAGCAGGGCAAGACCTTAGTGGCACACTGGGCGCATATGATTGTACACGGCACCTTGCATTTGCTAGGTTATGACCATATTGAAGACGATGAAGCGGACCGTATGGAACGCCTCGAAACGACGATTTTAACCGGCTTAGGGTTTGCTGACCCTTATGTCGAAGTTGGTGACTAAACGGAGCACTACCAGCTAATGAGCGATGACCATCCCCACTCTACCAACGGTTCTGCGCGTAAATCGTGGGCAACTAAATTGTTGCAGCTATTTACCGGAGAGCCGAATAGCCGCGAAGAGTTAGTCGATCTAATTCAGGATGCCGAAGAACGTGACCTGATAGATAACGACACCAAAGAAATGATTGAGGGCGTGCTCGACGTCGCCGAACTGAAAGTGCGCGACATCATGGTGCCGCGTTCACAAATGGTCACCATCGATATCAATCAGAACGTTGATGAGTTCTTACCGATCGTGATTGACGCCCAACACAGCCGTTATCCGGTCATTAGTGAAAATAAAGACCATGTTGAGGGTATATTGCTAGCAAAAGACTTGCTGGCTTATGGCTTTGGCATGACCGACGATGAGTTTGCGCTGACTAAGGTCATCCGCCCTGCGGTAATTGTGCCAGAAGGTAAGCGCGTTGATGTGTTGCTGAAAGAATTCCGCTCGCAACGCTACCACATGGCCATTGTGGTCGATGAATATGGTGGTGTTTCAGGCTTGGTTACCATCGAAGATATTCTTGAAGAAATCGTCGGCGATATCGAAGACGAAACCGATTACAACGAAGACACCAAAGCCGATATTCGCCGTATTAACAGGTCACGCTATTCGGTGAAAGCTTTAACCACCATCGAAGATTTTAATGATTACTTCGAAACGCAATTTGGTGACGAAGAATATGACACCATTGGCGGTATGGTTGCCCACGGCTTTGGTCACCTGCCGAAACCCGGTGAAGAAATCGTTTTAAGTGGCATTAATTTCAAAGTCACCGGAGCCGACAAACGTCGTATCCAACAATTGCAGGTGAGCTTTCCCGAGCCACCCCCTGAGCAAGAAGCGGACGTTTAACCATGCCTCGCACAACGCGACGTTGGCGGGCAGCCCTTAGTCGACTCGCCTGCCTAGGACTTGGTGCCGTGCTCGTAGTTAGCTATGCGCCGTTTGCGCAAGCATGGCTACCGTTTCTCGTCATACCGGCCCTGCTGTGGCTGTTAAAAGACAAGAAACCAAGTAATGCGTGGCGTTTGGGGTATTTCTTCGGGCTTGGCTGGTTTGCTGCTGGACTCAGTTGGATCTACGTTAGCATTGATACGTTCGGTGGCTTACATCCCATCGCCTCTGTTGGCATTCTGTTACTCTTATTTGCTTATCTCAGTCTATTCCCCGCCTTGGCTTTATTCGCGTGGCGCTGGCTTAACGTGCGTTTTGGCGCGATAGGCTATTGGAGCCTACCGCTCACCTGGTTAGCGGCAGAAGCGCTGCGTGGTTGGTTGCTGACCGGCTTTCCGTGGCTCGATTTAGGCTATACCCAAACCGATACCTGGCTTGCAAGCTACGCCAGTTGGTTTGGTGGCACCGGCCTCAGCGTCATACTGATGACCATTGCATTACTCACGGTCCGTACCATCGAACAACGGCATTGGCGCGCACCTACTGTCATCGCAGGACTGTTGTTGTTGCCGTTCGTGTTGAGTCAGCTCACTGCTATCTCGCGTACCGGAGAACACGTAAAAATAGCACTTGTGCAAGGCAACATCAGTCAGTCGATCAAGTGGGACCCCGATCAACACTGGCCTAATCTGAATTTGTATTTGGACTTAACCAGGACACTCTACAACGACCATGACGTGGTGATTTGGCCCGAGTCGGCAGTGACTATGCCGGAACCCTACACCGATGACATTCTTGCCATCATGCACGACGAAATGGCAAAAACCGAAACCGGCTTAATCACTGGGATTATCGATATTGGTGGTGACAACTACTACAACTCAGTCATTGCGCTGGGACAAGACGGTAGTCTCGGAGTCGAAGAAGCTTACCACCACGGTCACAGTAATCGCTTTCAGAAGCATCAATTATTACCGATCGGTGAGTTTGTGCCCTTTGGTGATTTACTCCGACCCTTGGCTCCACTCTTTAATTTGCCCATGTCATCTTTCAGTCGCGGTGCTTACGTGCAAGCACCATTACGCGCTAAAGGCTGGGACTTTAGCACCGCTATCTGTTATGAAATTGCCTTTCCACAGCAGGTATGGGCGAATTTCACACCAGGCACAGACTTCTTACTTACCGTTAGTAACGATACTTGGTTTGGTCGGTCTCACGGGCCTGCTCAGCATATGCAAATTGCCCGTATGCGTGCGATAGAACTGGGACGCCCATTGATCCGTGCCACTAATAGTGGCATCACCGCAATGACCGACGAACGCGGACAGTGGCTCGCACGGGCTGAGCAGTTCCAAGCCGCCACGCTGTCAGCACAAGTCCCGATCGTGCAAGGCTTAACGCCATTTGCGTTATGGGGTGGCTACGGTGCTTGGTTGTTAGCGATTTTGATCCTGATTGGCGGTGCATTACCCATAGTCATTCGCCGCTAAAATCAGTAAACTGTAAGCACTTTTACTAGCGTCTCTTCATTAACAGTTGGAACACATCATGGAAAATATCTTTGCAGCAGTCCTGTTTGCCCTGTTAACCGCAGCTGGCACCTTGGGTGTCTCAAGCATTGGCATGTTTCTCTTTCACCGCAACCCAGACGATCGCGACGCCGAACAGCGCGAGCGCTTCGAGTATGGCTTTTTTGGCCTAGCCGGCATCGTGGTGATGTTAGTGATGTGGTACGCACTGTAAGTTTTTCATTTTAGCCAGCGATTTAATGGGTTCTCAGATGTCAAAGTTCATGCAGGATAATTACGATCCAGCACAGATTGAAGCTGCCGTGCAGCAGCGTTGGGAAAGCGACAAAGTTTTCGAAGTTACCGAACAGCCAGGTAAAGAGAAATTCTATTGCCTATCGATGTTTCCGTACCCTAGCGGTAAATTACACATGGGCCATGTGCGCAATTACACACTTGGTGATGTGGTCGCCCGCTATCAACGTATGCAAGGCAAAAATGTCCTACAACCAATGGGTTGGGACGCCTTTGGCCTACCGGCAGAAAATGCCGCAGTAGCCAACAAAACGGCACCTGCCAAGTGGACTTATCAGAACATCGACTACATGCGTAATCAGCTTAAATCGCTCGGTTTTGGTTACGACTGGTCGCGTGAAGTAGCAACCTGTCGCCCCGACTATTATCGTTGGGAACAGTGGTTCTTCACCAAGCTCTACGAAAAAGGTTTGGTTTACAAGAAAAACGCTACCGTCAACTGGGACCCCGTAGACAACACCGTATTGGCCAATGAGCAAGTGATTGATGGCCGCGGCTGGCGTTCAGGTGCTAAGGTCATTCAAAAAGAAATTCCTCAGTGGTTTATTAAAATCACCGCGTATGCCGATGAGTTACTTGACGACTTAGAGCAACTTGACGGTTGGCCTGAGCAGGTGAAAACCATGCAGCGCAACTGGATTGGCCGCTCTGAAGGCGTTGAAATTGACTTTTCAGTGGTCAACCATGAAAAGCCGCTCACCGTTTACACCACGCGTCCCGATACCCTTTATGGTGTCACTTACATGGCGGTTGCAGCGCAACACCCATTGGCACAAGAAGCCGCAGCCAACAACTCTGAGTTGGCTGCTTTTATTGAGAGTATTCAAACCACCAAAATGGCCGAAGCGGACCTTGCCACCATCGAGAAAAAAGGCATGGCAACCGGGTTTCATGCCAAGCATCCACTGACTGGTGAAGAAATCCCCATTTGGGTCGCCAACTTTGTTTTGATGGACTACGGCTCAGGTGCGGTAATGGCGGTTCCGGCGCACGACCAACGTGACTGGGAGTTTGCCACTGCTTACGACTTGCCTATTCAGGTGGTTATCGAGCCAACAGAAGGTGAACACGACATTAGTCAAGCCGCAATAACCGCCAAAGGTACGACGATCAACTCCGGCCCCTACACGGGTATGAGCAGCGCCGAAGCCTTTGATGCTATCGCCGCAGAGTTGAGCCAACAAGGTATTGGCCGCCGTCAAGTCAACTATCGCTTACGTGATTGGGGTGTTTCGCGCCAGCGCTACTGGGGCGCACCGATCCCAATGCTCAACTTGGCCGATGGCACCTCGGTACCGGTGCCAGAAGACCAGTTACCGGTAACCTTGCCGGAAGACGTTGTGATGGATGGGACGCAATCACCTATTAAGGCCGACCCTGAGTGGCGTACAACCACCTATAATGGTGCGCCAGCCGAACACGAGACCGATACGTTCGATACTTTTATGGAGTCGTCTTGGTACTACGCTCGTTACTGTAGTGCGAACTTCCACGACGGGATGCTGAATCCTGAGCAAGCGAACTATTGGCTACCTGTCGATCAATACATCGGTGGTATTGAACACGCGATCTTACACCTCTTGTATGCGCGCTTTTTCCACAAGTTGTTGCGGGACACCGGCTTAGTCAGCTCAGACGAACCGTTCAAACGTCTACTTACGCAAGGTATGGTCTTAGCTGACAGTTACTACCGTGAAGCTGACGACGGTAAGATCACCTGGTACTCACCACTTGATGTTGAAATTGTCGAACGCGATAGCAAAGGTCAGATTGTCAAAGCGATCTTAACGACCGACGGTAAAGAAGTGCATTACGGCGGTATGACCAAAATGTCGAAGTCAAAAAACAACGGCATCGATCCGCAGGTCATGATCGATAAATACGGCGCTGACACCGTGCGTTTGTTTATGATGTTTGCCGCGCCGCCGGAAGCGACCCTTGAATGGTCTGATTCTGGTGTAGAGGGCGCGCAACGCTTTTTGCGCCGCGTCTGGCGGTTGGTTGCCGACTATCAAGCGGTGACCACGCAAGAGCACAGCAACGACTTTAGCCAACTGTCGAGTGCACAAGAAGATCTGCGACGTGAAGTACATCGCACCATCGAAAAAGTTAGCGATGATATGGGCCGCCGCCAGAACTTTAACACTGCGATTGCGGCGATCATGGAACTCTTGAATAAGCTGCAGAAAGCCAGCCTCGAGGACGCCATTGACCGTGGCATCATGCGTGAGGCGTTGGATGCGATAGTGTTGATGCTTGCACCAGTAACACCGCACTTAAGCGAAACGCTTTGGCACGAGCTCGGGCACGATAGTGACATTACCTTCGCACCGTGGCCGCAAGTCGATGCATCAGCCTTGGTCGCCAGTAGTATTTTAGTTGTGGTGCAAGTGAATGGTAAGGTGCGTGGCAAGATCAACGTGCCCGCCGATGCCGAGCAAGATGCCGTTATTGCCGCTGCGGTGGCGGATGAAAATGTTCAGCGTTTCATTGACGATAAAACCATTCGCAAGCAAATCTATGTGCCGGGTAAACTGGTGAATATTGTAGCCAATTAAGGTTCTCAATTAAGGTTCTAAGCGGAGCTGGTAAGACAAAGGAAAAGCCACAATGCGTAATTTAGTGCTCACTCTCACATTGCTGTCAGTCGTATCGCTAGCAGGTTGTGGCTTCCAGTTGCGCGGTAGTTATCAACTGCCGCCGCAACTGCAACAAGCGAGTATTTCGGCGCCGCAATTTAGTGAAGTCGCTGAACAAGTACGTGAACGCTTTACCTTAGCTGGTGTCGAGGTTCTTGCTAGCAGTAGCAATCAGTACGCCAACATCGACATCGTACGCGATAGCCTAACTCGCCGCACGTTAAGCCTTTCCGCGAGTGGTCAGGTGGCCGAATACGAACTCATTTATACCGTTGACTACGTGTTGCGCGCGCCACAGCAAACAGAGAAGGCATTGCAAGTCGAAGTTTTCCGCGACTATCAAGACGACCCTAATTTTGCCCTTGCCAAAACGCGTGAACGCGAAGTGTTAGTCGCCGAAATGCGTGAACAAGCTGCGCAACAACTGTTGCGACAGGTCATCGCTCAACTCGCTGAGAGTCCATAATGCAACTCGCGGAACTCGAACAGCATCTGCAAAAACATGGCCTCCCCGCTTTGCTGTCAGTATTTGGCGATACGCCATTATTGCTCGATGACGCATTACAACTGGTGCGGGCGCAAGCACGCGCTCAAGGCATCGATGAACGGACTCGGTTTATCCAAGATCAGCAGTTCGACTGGTCACAGCTAAGAGAGCAAGGCGCCAACTTTGGCTTGTTTTCCAACCTTCGCTTGGTCGAGTTAGAGCTCCCTGATGCGAAACCTGGCCGTGAAGGTGCCGAAGCCCTCAAACAGTATTGCGCGGAATTACCGGACGACCAAATACTGGTGATTACCGGCCCCAAACTCAAACAAGAGCAACTTAAAGCCAAATGGTTCCAACTATTGCAGCAAGCTGGGCCAGTAGTGCAGGCCAACAGTCCTGACCGCCGTCAGTTACCTAACTTTATTCAACAACGCAGTCAGCGTCACAATGTCAGCCTAACCGGCGATGCAGTGCAGTTGTTAGCCGATTGGTTTGAAGGCAACTTGCTTGCGCTCGATCAAGAACTGCAAAAGTTAGCACTCACTGATTTGCCGCAACCGCTTACGCCGCAAGCCATCATGGATGCAGCGCAAGACCAAAGTCGCTTTACCGTGTTTGCCTTACAGGAAGCGATTCTTGCTGGGGACCTGAAAAACGCCTTGAAACGTTTGCAACGACTGCTCGAAGAAGAAGCCGAAATTGCTATTTTGAATTGGATGCTGCAACGCGAGTTACAAAAGCTCGAACGCTTACAGCAAGGCAACCTTGGCTCTCGAGAACTCATGTCATTGGGAATTTGGCGCAACCAAGAAGGCGCTTACCAAGCCTTTGCTAAGCGCGTTAGTCGCGAGCATTTAGCGCGTTTAAGCCGCTTACTTGTTCGCTTAGAATACGCCTTTAAACGCGACTCAGGCGAAGACTTTGCAACCCTTTATTGCCATACGGTAGTCTTGCTGTGCGCCCCGGCGCGAAAACCCGAATTCATAAGCTCATGTTACGCATAATTTTTGGTGGCACTTTCGACCCCATTCATAACGGTCATGTGACCACCTCATTAGCGGCATTCGCCGAACTCGATGGCGACGTGATGCATGTTATGCCAAGTGCGCAACCGCCCCATCGCGACTACCCCGGTGCTAGCGCCGAGCAACGTCTTACCATGGTTGAGCTCGCCTATGCGGGAAGTCCTCAAGTTGTTGCTGAAAATTGGGAACTGAAGCGCGACGGCCCTTCCTACAGCCTACTTACCTTACGTGAAATGCATGAGCGCTGGCCGCAGGATAAGCTTATTTTTCTACTTGGCAACGACGCGTTTGCCAAACTTGATAGCTGGTACGGCTGGCAAGAACTCCTCAATTACGCAGACCTAGCGGTCATGCAAAGGCTTGCGCAAGACACGCCGTGGACACCCGCAGTCGAGGCGTTTGTGCGCACACATAGCAACAAAGTCCACCTACTCAACACCCCCAATATTGCTGTCTCGGCAACCGAGCTACGTGCGGCAATTGCTAGTGACACTGCGTGGCGAGAACAAGTCCCGCCACGGGTTGCACGCTTTATTGAACAACAGCATTTGTACGGTCGCTAAGCACTGCTTTTTCCATCGCGCTCGTGGTAAACTAAGCCGCTGAAATACATCATGGAGAATTTCACTTTTGCAAGCTGAACAATTACGCGACTTTGTGGTCGATAAACTTGAAGATTTAAAAGGTCGGGATATCAAAGTACTTGATGTACACGATCAAACGGATATCGCTGAGTACATGGTGGTCTGCTCGGGCAACTCGAAGACGCACGTAAAGAGCCTCGCTAACCATGTTGCAACCGAAGCAAAACATCATGGCATCCCCCCTATTGGCGTCGAAGGAGCGGAGACGTCCGAGTGGGTGTTAGTTGATCTTGGTGATGTGGTCGTACACGTTATGCAAGAATCAATTCGTGACTTTTATGAACTTGAGAAACTTTGGGGTCCGCGTTAATGCGCATTAGGTTGATTGCTGTCGGACAGAAAATGCCCGATTGGGTCACCACTGGGTATAACACCTACGCTAAGCGACTACCCGCTGACTGTCAGCTCGAACTGATCGAAATCGCGGCGGGCAAACGCGGTAAAAATGCCGACATCGCGCGGCTGACGAAACAAGAAGGCGATGCGATGTTAGCGGCCATCGGTAAAGGTGACCGTGTGGTCACCCTTGAAGTCGGTGGTCGTGCATGGGACACCCCGAAGCTTGCCGAGCGCTTAAGTGCTTGGCAAATGGATGGCCGCGACGTCAGTCTGCTCGTTGGTGGTCCGGAAGGACTCGCACCGGAATGCTGTGCCATCGCCGATGAGCGCTGGAGTTTATCGGCCCTCACACTACCCCACCCGTTGGTGCGGGTTATTCTCGCCGAAGCGCTTTATCGCGCTTGGAGTGTCAACGCTAACCACCCGTACCACCGTGAATAAATGATGAGAAGACGCCGTACCACGATTCGCGACCACCATGCCGAGAGCGCTT
The DNA here is from genome assembly GCF_024752025.1 of Pseudidiomarina sp. CB1. Lineage (GTDB taxonomy): Bacteria > Pseudomonadota > Gammaproteobacteria > Enterobacterales > Alteromonadaceae > Pseudidiomarina. Next base: position 923,674 of record NZ_JANTPU010000001.1, read on the forward strand.
TATTCGGGCGCCGAGTGGTTGTTGCGTTAGTGATTGTGGTGAGTGTTTTCATGATTTTGTTGGCGAACATGTACCAACTGCAGGTTAAGCAATTCGAAACCTTCCAAACACGCTCGAATGATAACCGCATCAAAGTTGTCCCCTTAGCACCCAACCGCGGCCTCATCTATGATCGGAACGGTAAGCTGTTAGCAGAAAACATTCCTGTATTGAGTCTCGAAGTGGTTCCCGAGCGTGTCGAAGATCTAACGCAAACACTCACAGACCTAAGTAATTTACTTGGACTTACGCAAGAACAACTCGACCAATTTGAACGCAACCGCAAACGCGAACGGCGCTTCGAACAAGTCATCTTGCTTGACCAAATGAGCGAAGCGCAAGCAGCACGCTTTGCTGCGCGGCAACACGAATTTCCTGGCGTCAGCATTGAAGCCCGTCTCGTTCGCTATTACCCGTACGGCGAAGCCCTCACCCATGCTCTCGGCTACGTTGCCAAAATCAATCAACGTGACGTACAACGCCTGAAAGAGCAAGGCATTAATGCCAATTATGCCGCAACGCGCACGATTGGTAAGCTTGGTGTCGAAGGTTACTATGAAGAACAACTGCATGGCACTGTTGGTTATCAACAAATCGAAGTTGATATTCATGGGCGCCAATTACGTACGTTAGAAATTGAGCCACCGATCCCTGGCCAAGACTTAGTGCTGGAAATCGACATTGAGCTGCAATTACAGGCGCAAAAAATATTGGGCGAGCAGCGCGGTACGATCATCGTCATGGACCCGGAAGATGGGGGCATTTTAGCCATGGTGAGCCAGCCCAGCTATGACCCCAATTGGTTTGCCCAAGGTATCTCGGTTGAGCAATATCGAGGCTTGTTGAACTCACGTCATTCCCCCTTACTTAATCGCGCCACTCAAGGGGGGTACCCGCCAGCCTCTACCATCAAGCCTCAATTGGCCGTAGTAGGCCTAGAAGAAGGCACGATCACCCGCGACAGCCAAGTTTGGGACCCCGGTTGGTTTCAAATTAAGGGGGTGAATCACAAATACCGCGACTGGTTATCTTGGGGCCATGGTTGGGTTAATGTCGACACCGCTATTATTGAAAGTTGTGACACTTTTTATTACGACCTTGCGCTTAAATTAGGCATCGATACGATCTCAGAGCACATGTACCAATATGGCTTTGGTGAGCTCACTGGTATCGACATCGGCGAGGAATCACCTGCCGTAATGCCTAGTCGCGGTTGGAAACGAGCACGCTTTAATCAGCCTTGGTATGCCGGAGAAACCGTTTCTATTGGTATCGGACAAAGTTACTGGACGGTCACCCCGATGCAACTTGCAGTTGCCACGGCAGTAATGGTCAATCGTGGCGGGAGACCTGTGCCACGTTTACTCGGAGCAATTCAAGACGCGGGAATTGAGCTCCCCGCTGTTATTGAACAAAAACCGCCAGTACAACTTCGTAATCCGGAGCACTGGGATATAGCCCTCGACGGCATGGAAAAAGTCGTTTCCAGCATCAAAGGTACTGCACATAAAGCATTCAAAGGTGCAGATTATACCTCGGCAGGGAAAACGGGTACTGCGCAAGTCCGCAGTATCGGTCAAGATGAAGAATACAACGCTGAAGAAATCGCCGAACGTTACCGTGATAACGCTATGTACGTAGGTTACGCCCCAGCCGAGAATCCTGAAGTGGTGATCGTGATTACTGCTGAGAACGTGATTGGTGGCGGGGGGTCTGTGGCTGCACCAATGGCGCGGGAGCTACTCGATTTCTACTTCGCTGCGCAACAACCTGAAGAAACGGTGGCCGCCAATGCTCCCTGAACAACAACAAACGTCTTGGTTACAACGTTTACATATCGATCCCCCGCTTTTCCTGGCGTTGCTAGCGATTTCGGTGGTGAGTTTGTTCACTGTTTATTCTGCTAGCGGCGAAAGCATTGCGATGACCGAACGCCAAGTTATCCGTGTCGGTGCCGCATTTGTGGCCATGTTTGTAATTGCGCAAATACCACTTGATAGCGTGCAGCGCTGGTCACTGCCGATTTTCAGTGTCGGGCTCGTTTTACTTGTTGCTGTGCTCTTAGTTGGCGAGAGCAGCAAAGGGGCGCAGCGCTGGCTTAACCTAGGTGTAGCGACGATTCAGCCCTCAGAATTAATGAAACTTGCGGTACCCATGGCCATAGCCTGGTTCATCGCTGAACAAGGTATGCCGCCGACACTAACACGGCTTGCAGGCGCCTTCCTATTACTCATTATCCCGGTACTCATGATTGCCAATCAACCTGATCTGGGAACCTCATTACTGATTGCTTGCTCGGGAATTTTCGTGCTGTTTCTAGCCGGTATGTCATGGAGACTTATTGGCTTTTTCGCCGTCGCGATTGGTTCTTTTATTCCCGTACTGTGGATGTTTTTGATGCGTGATTACCAGCGGCAACGGGTACTAACCTTCTTAGACCCTGAGCGTGACCCATTAGGCGCTGGTTACCAGATTATCCAGTCAAAGATCGCGATTGGCTCTGGTGGCATCGAGGGCAAAGGCTGGCTGCAAGGCACCCAGTCACAATTAGAATTTTTACCTGAGCGTCATACGGACTTTATTTTTTCCGTCTTTAGTGAAGAGTTTGGTTTGCTTGGCGTCGTCGGTCTTTTCGCCTTGTACGGATTTATTATTTTTCGCGGCATGATTATTGCGATGCGCGCCCAACGCGTGTACCAAAAGCTTTTAGCCGGCAGCCTAACCTTGACCTTTTTTATCTACGTAATGGTTAATGTGGGCATGGTTTCGGGCCTGCTGCCGGTGGTCGGTGTACCACTACCTCTGATCTCCTACGGTGGTACATCGATGGTGACATTGTTCGCCGGTTTTGGTTTACTGATGGCAATCGCGACGAACCGTCGCTTGGTGCATGCCTAAGTCGTAGAGTAAGGTGTTTGCAGAAGTTTTACGGCTTTATGACTACCTATTGGTCGCTGCTTGTGCCAAAGTTGTCGCTGAACACTATTAACGCTAACACTCTTTGTTTAGGACTCACGATCAAGCATGACTCGCGTACTTATTAGCCTCGCTGTGACTCTTCTGCTGCTCATCGGTTGCAGTTCTGCACCGAGCAGTCGTTATAGCCAAGCTCATGATAGTATCCCCAGCCGCTTACCCCATGCTGATGAACTGGTTGAACCTACGCCGAAAACACTCCCCCCAAGTCGGCAAGGTAACCGCACTTATACCTTATTCGGTAAAACCTACAACATCATACCGGATGCCCGCGGCTACGTCGCTGAAGGTATGGCTTCTTGGTATGGTGAAAAGTTTCACGGGCACTTAACATCGAATGGCGAAACCTACGATATGTATGCCATGAGTGCTGCGCATAAAACCTTGCCGCTGCCTACTTATGTGCGCGTTACAAACCTTGCCAATAATAAGTCTGTGGTGGTTCGGGTGAATGACCGTGGTCCCTTCCACGGTGATCGTATGATCGACCTATCTTACGTTGCCGCCTACAAACTTGGCATGCTCGCCACCGGCACCGCACGGGTTCGCATCGAAGCTTTGCACCCAGAAGGTGCCAACCAAGCATTGGCGGTTGCGCCACCACTCGAACCCGATACGCAAAGTCAGTATTATATTCAAGTGGTCGCGGGGAGTGATCCACAGCGTCTCGAACAAGAAGCTACGAAATTAGCACAAATCTATGAAGTACCTGCAACTACTCGAGCCAAAAATGGTCTATATGCTGTAATGTTGGGGCCGTTTGCCGCAGCGCAAACCAACCAACTACTCCTACAGCTCAGAGCTGATGGCTATAGCGATGTTTTTCGAGTGCCGGTAAGTCCATAGACGCTGCCTTTCGAGTGTGGCTGTGCTACTATTCGGCGCGCTAAATCCATATATTAAGACAACGTAGAGAAATCAATCATGCAATCTGTCGTATCACAGTTGACGCGTGCCGTCGCCCTACTTGCGGGCCTTGTTAGCATCGCCGCAAATGCCGCGATTATCCCGCCAGCCCCACAAGTTAATGCCAAAGGCTACATTTTGGTAGATTACACCACGGGCTACGTGATCGCCGAGGGGAATGCTGACGAACAACTCGCCCCCGCAAGTCTGACTAAGATGATGACCAGTTACATCATCGGTCGCGAAATTCAAGATGGCCGCGTAAGCCCAAATGACTTAGTAACCATCAGCGAAAATGCTTGGGCAAAGAACTTCCCAGAATCGTCCAAGATGTTTATTGAGGTTGGTAAACAAATCAGCGTAGCTGACTTGAACCGCGGCATTATTATCTCGTCAGGGAACGATGCCTGTGTCGCCATGGCCGAGCACATTGCCGGAAGCGAAAGTGCCTTTGCTGATTTGATGAACAATTATGCGTTCGAACTTGGCATGACCAACAGCCACTTTATGAACAGCCACGGCCTTCCAGACCCAGAGCAATACACTTCAGCACGTGACATGGCCACAATGGGTATTGCACTTATTCGGGACGTACCTGAAGAGTACGCGATATACAGCGAGAAAGAATTTACCTTCAACTCCATTAAACAATACAACCGAAACTCATTATTGTGGGATGCCAGCATGAACGTTGATGGCATCAAGACCGGTCACACTGAAGAAGCCGGTTACAGCCTCGTATCTTCAGCCGTCGAAGGCGATACACGTTTAGTGGCTGTAGTCATGGGCACAACGAGTGAGCAAGCACGTAAAGTTGAAAGTAAAAAATTGCTTAACTATGGCTTTCGTTACTACGAAACAGTACAAGCTTACAGTGCTGGCGAAAGCTTTGTTGATCAGCGTGTCTGGGGCGGTGAACAAGACACCGTAGCACTTGGTATTGCGAATGACGCCGTTATGACATTGCCACGCGGCCAACGCGATAACTTGAAAGCCAGTATTGAACTTGCCCAAGAGCTTGAAGCTCCGATCGCAAAAGGTACCGAAGTTGGCACCGTAAGTATTCAGCTCGAAGGCGAAACCCTCGTTTCCTATCCGTTGGTCACCTTAAATGATGTTGCTGAAGGCGGTGTGTTTAAGCAGCTTAGCGACTGGGTACTACGTAAGTTTGAAAGCGAGTAATTATTTAGTTTAAGGGGGCGAACATGCCTGAGAGCGTCTATTTAAATGGCGAGTGGCTCGCCCCTGAAACCGCAAAAGTCTCGGTTTTTGACCGAGGCTTTTTATTTGCGGATGGCATCTACGAAGTCGTACCTGTCTATCAGGGCCGACCTTTTCTCCCCGAACACCATCTAGCGCGACTCGAACGCTCACTCGCTGCGCTTGCGATCGAAAACGCTGGGCAGCAGTTTTGGCTTGAGCTTATAGATGACCTTTTGGCACGCAATCAAAGCGACAACGCCTTAGTGTATATCCAAGTTACCCGTGGAGCAGAGGCGAAACGTTCCCACCTGCCGCAAGGACCGTTGGCGCCCACTATTTTCGCTAGCGTCTCAGCCATGCCTGTGCACTGGGATGTTCCGGCCCCCGCTCAAGCTACCTTGCTCGAAGATATTCGCTGGTTACGCTGTGACATTAAAAGCATCAGTTTGCTCGGCAACATTATGCTAAAGCAGCAAGCCCAGGCTTGCGGCGCCTTAGAACCCATCCTTCACCGTGATGGCTTGATTACTGAAGGTGCTTCAAGTAACTACTTTGCCGTTAAAAACGGTGAACTTTATACGGCGCCTACCGACCACTTGATTTTACCTGGCATCACCCGCATGTGGGTCATTAAACTTGCAGACGAATTGGGCATACCGGTTCACGAGCAAGCTTTTGCGGTTAATGACCTAGCACAATTGGACGAGCTTTTTCTTACCAGTTCCAGCCGTGAAGTACAGCCGATTGGCCAAATTGATGATATAATCATCGGTCAAGGCGGTTGTGGGAAGGTCACTGAACAACTGGTACACGCTTTCCACGCCAGCAAGCGCCAACTCAGCGCGCAGTAAAGTACAGAGGAGTAGGTAATGCAAAAAACCCGTTTTGACGAGCTGGTTGAATTCCCTTGCCACTTTACCTTTAAGGTAATGGGCTTGGCGAAACCAGACCTTCCTGACGCGGTGGTTGCGGTTGCGCAAGAACATGCGCCGGGCGATTACAGCCCGACCGTAAAGCCAAGTAGTAAAGGCAACTATCATTCGGTTTCGATCCAAGTACGGGTCGAAAGCCAAACGCACATTGAAACGCTATACCACGCGTTAGCGGCCATCGAAGACGTACGCTATGTCCTCTAAACTGATTATTCGTCAGTTAGGGCGGCAGCCCTATGAGCCCGTATGGCAAGCGATGCAAAATTATACGGACCAGCGTGACGAAAGCTGCGCAGATGAACTATGGGTGCTTGAACACGATCCGGTATTTACGCAGGGGCAAGCTGGCAAAGAAGAACATCTGTTAGCGCCCGGCGATATCCCGGTGGTGAAAGTCGACCGCGGTGGTCAAGTGACGTATCACGGCCCAGGACAACTGGTGGTGTACTTTTTGCTCGACCTTAGACGTCTTAAAATTGGCGTGCGCCAACTCGTGACCCATATCGAAGAAACGATCGTAGCCTTAATGGCGGAACACAATGTTACCGCTGCTGCGCGCCCTGATGCGCCAGGCGTATACGTTGATGATGCTAAGTTATGCTCGTTAGGCCTAAGAATTCGCCGCGGTTGTTCATTTCATGGGCTGGCACTCAATGTTAATATGGACCTGAGTCCATTTTTACGCATAAACCCCTGTGGCTATGCTGGTATGCAGATGATTCAAACCGCCGAGCTCGGTGGCCCTGCAGAAGTAGCTCAGGCCGCTCAACGTGTTACTGCACTATTTGCAGAACGATTGGGCTATCAAGATATTCACCAACAGACAGGATTCGACAACGCTTATGTCCAAGCCAGTTAGAGTTGAACCGGGCGTCAAACTACGCGATGCCGACAAGATGGCATTGATCCCGGTAAAAGTGGTCCCAACTGAACGTGACCAAATGTTGCGCAAACCTGAGTGGCTGAAAGTGAAGTTGCCAGCCTCAACGCAACGTATTGATGAAATCAAGCAAGCGATGCGCAAGCATGGTTTGCACTCGGTTTGCGAAGAAGCATCGTGTCCAAACTTACCTGAATGTTTTAATCACGGTACCGCAACCTTTATGATTTTGGGGGCAATTTGTACACGGCGCTGCCCATTCTGTGACGTTGCGCACGGTCGCCCATTACCGCCAGACCCAGAAGAGGCGGTTAAGCTCGGTGAAACGATTCGTGACATGAAAGTTAAATATGTCGTGGTGACCTCGGTTGACCGTGACGACCTTCGCGACGGCGGTGCGCAACACTTTGCCGACTGTATTCGCGAGATCCGCGCGCACAGCCCTGGCATTCAGGTCGAAGTCTTGGTACCGGATTTTCGTGGTCGCATGCAGGTAGCGCTCGATATTCTTAGCGATGAAGCGCCTGACGTATTCAATCACAATTTAGAAACTGTACCGCGCATGTACAAAGCCGCACGTCCAGGGGCGAACTACAAGTGGTCACTGGAGTTACTGCAGCGCTACAAAGAAGCGCGCACAGATGTTCGTACTAAGTCAGGCCTTATGGTAGGCCTCGGCGAGACCAACGACGAGATCCTCGAGGTTATGCGCGACTTACGTGCACATGATGTCGACATGCTAACTATTGGTCAGTATTTGCAGCCAAGTCGTCATCACTTGCCGGTAACACGCTACGTTACCCCAGACGAGTTTGAAATGTTCCGCCAAGAAGGCGTCAAGATGGGCTTTACCCATATCGCCAGCGGTCCGCTTGTACGTTCTTCTTACCACGCCGATCTGCAGGCCGCCGGTAAAGAAGTCAAATAGCTGATAAGGAGTGCGCGATGAGTATCTTGATTTGGTGTTTGCTAATTGCCGGCTTGCTACCCATCGCGGCCAAAGCCCCAGTAGTGTATTTTCAAAACCGCGATAATGGTTACGATAATCGCCATCCGCGAGCCCAGCAGCAACGCTTAACTGGTGCGGGAGCACGGGCCGTCGCCGGTCACTACAATGCCTACGAGGCGTTTCCCTTGTTCGCTGCGGCAGTACTAGTGGTGATTGCCACCGAGCAAGTTACAGAGTTGAATCAATGGCTTGCAGTAGGCTTTATTGGCTTTCGGACTCTTTATCACGTCCTCTATCTGGCAAACTGGGACAAACTACGTAGTTTAGTCTGGTTTTTTGCCCTACTCTGTCCAATCATAATGATTGCGCAGACCGCTACGGCGCTGTAACTTCAGCGCCGTTTCTAAGTAAACCGCTGGCCAATAGTTAACATCGTGGTACTCCATCGCTGTTAAGCGTGCCACCGGCTTCCAACTATAGACACCCGCAACACCAGCGCAGGTTTTGCTAGCGAAAAGGCCTACGTCGCTCTCTTTTGTAGAACCCAAGCGCCAATAACCATCGGCTTGTTGTTGCCCCAATAGACGCCAGTCAGACACCGCATCACGCCACGGTAAGCGGCGCCAAAGTTGTTTTAATTGCGCGGTTGAAAGCTCTTGCTGTTGAGTTGTCACCACATTCAAAGAAGGATGATTATAACGACCACTGCAGTAATGTTGTGCAAGGCTTGGCGACATCTCATATTCGTCAGCAAAACCAAGCCAATGAGCCATTTCATGAGCAAAGACACTTACTTGTGCGGTGAGTGGTAACACCATTTGTGTCGTCGACGCGCTCGCAATTTCAGCTTGGGTAAAAACAATATGCCGCTGCGTAACTTCACGCGGCAACAACGGTAAATCGCAACGCATATGTTGGCGTTCGCCAGATGCAGTGCATTGCAGGGACGCCGCATTGATGTAATAGCGCGGTTCTAGACAATCGCTTAAACGAGCTAATGGGTGGCTTTGCCAACGTTGCAGAACAGTCTTAGCTGACTCAGCGCCCTGTTGCGGCAGCCATACAGAAATGATCTCATCGCCCGCTTCACAGGTTGTTGTCTGCGCTGCTTGTGCGAATGGGTCATAACCCATAGCACCATCAACAGTGGTCATTTGGGCCCAACTCAGGCCGTTGACCAGCAATGCGGTCGTTGCTAGCGCTAATCTCGCCTTATTTACTTTGTGCTTGTTGAGTCGCACGCGCTTGACTCGCATCCATTTCAATGGCGGCATAGCGATGCTCTAAAAATAAGTGCACATTGGTCGCCAAAGCTAACCGAAAATAGACCGCAGCGGTTTCCCACTTGCCCTGCAACTGCTGTAGTTTACCCAAATAGAAATAGGCCTCACACATTCGTTCGGCTAGCGTTTCATCAGCGCCCAATTGCTTCGTTGCATAATTCTGCAAAAACTCTTGCTCGCTCATACCACCAACATAAAGATCAACAATTCCCCATGCCCAAGCATCAGAATCAGTGGCTAGGCGTGCCGCCGCAAGTTGTTGCGTTGCTCGCTCCGCACCGTCAAGTTCAACCGCCGCTAGATAGCGCCAAAGAGCGCGGTAAGGATCGTCTGGATCAGCTTTATAAAAGCGCTCAAAATCCGCAAGTGCGAGGTCAAAACGACCATCGTAATAGCCCGCGACACCACGGTTTAAGTGTGCATAAGGGTGCTCTGGTTCAAGCTCAAGCGCTGCATCCAAAGCTTCATAAGCATAATCAAACTGACCAACTTGGGTGTAGTGAATACCTAGATAATTGTAGGCATCGGCAAGTCGCGGCTGATAATCTAGGGCCCGATTAAAATCGATTCGTGCCAGTGTTGCGAGTCCAAGCGCATCATAAAGACTACCGCGGCGATACAGCAACTGCCCCATAGCTTCTGCATCGAGTTCGTCTTCACCACGGGTGATCACTTCAGTCAGCTTAGCCACTTCCAGTTGGAATCTACCATCAGCCACTTGGGGGGTCGGTACCACTAGGTTGGCGAGCATACCCTGCTCTTTTTGCGGCGTTACCGTACAAGCGCTAAGCGCCCCTAAGGTTAATAACACGGCAACGACTTTCGCGTAATTCATACCACTTCCTTTCTCGCTGGTGTGGCTTCCATCATAGCGCAACTTTCAACAAAAAAGAAAAGGGGCCGAGGCCCCTTTTCATAGAGAATTGTAAAGATCCGAAGCGCGACTTACTCCGCTTCGTCTTGACCTTTCTCTTCCGCATTGTCTGCTGACTCGGCAGCTTCAGCTTGCGCTGGTTTCTCTGCTGCGTCTTTCATGCTTAAACGTACGCGGCCTTGACGGTCGATTTCGAGTACTTTCACTGGAACAGTTTGGCCAACCGTCAGGTACTCGTTAACATCGTTTACGCGCTCTTCAGCGATTTGCGAAATATGTACCAAGCCATCTTTACCTGGCAAGATGGTTACAAACGCACCGAAGTCAACGATACGAGCAACTTTACCTTGATAGATACGACCCACTTCAACATCAGCAGTCAACTCTTCGATACGGTCAATAGCAGCCTGCGCTGACGCTTGGTCAGTGGCAGCAATACGCACAGTACCGTCGTCGTTGATTTCGATGTTGGTGTTCGTGCTTTCGGTCAATTCACGAATGACCGCACCGCCTTTACCAATCACATCACGAATCTTATCTGGATTGATTTTCATGGTGTGGTAACGCGGAGCGAAGTCAGACAGCTCATCGCGAGCGCCAGAAATTGCATCATCCATCACATTCAAAATGTGTAAACGTGCCGCTTTCGCTTGCTCAAGTGCCTGCTCCATGATTTCACGAGTGATACCGTCAATCTTGATATCCATCTGTAAAGCAGTCACACCGTCTTTACTACCGGCTACTTTAAAGTCCATGTCGCCAAGGTGATCTTCGTCACCAAGGATGTCAGAAAGTACGACAAACTTATCGCCTTCTTTCACCAAGCCCATAGCGATACCCGCTACAGATGCTTTGATGGGTACACCAGCGTCCATCAACGCAAGTGACGTACCACACACAGAAGCCATTGAGCTTGAACCGTTCGATTCAGTGATTTCTGAAACGACGCGGATGGTGTACGGGAATTCGTCTTGTGAAGGCATAACGGCCTGCACACCACGCTTGGCCAAACGGCCGTGGCCGATTTCGCGACGCTTAGGTGAGCCGACAAAACCGGTTTCACCCACGCAGTATGGAGGGAAGTTATAGTGCAACATGAAGCGGTTATTGCTTGAACCGACTAAGTCATCGATCATTTGCGCATCACGTTCAGTACCTAAGGTTGCGGCAACCAAGGCTTGCGTTTCACCACGAGTAAACACAGCAGAACCGTGTACGCGCGGCAATACGCCAGTGGCAATATGTAGACCACGGACCATATCAGGGTCACGGCCATCGATACGTTTCTCACCAGCGATAATACGGCTACGCACCACGTCGCTTTCTAGCGCATGGAAGATATCGCCGATTTCTTTGGTATCAAGCGTTTCGTCTTCCGCAGTTAACTGAGTGACGACTTCATCACGCAACTTGCTGATTTGCTCATAACGCTCGGCTTTCTCAGTAATACGGTATGCATCACCGATACCCTGCTCTGCCAACGCTTTGATCTTGTCTTTCAATGCAGTGTTTTCTGCAGGAGCTTGCCAATCCCACTTCGGCTTACCAGCTTCAGCAGTAAATTCGTTAATGGCATTGATCACGGCTTGCATTTGCTCGTGGCCATAGACCACAGCGCCAAGCATCGCGTCTTCAGACAGTAGCTGTGCTTCAGATTCAACCATCAACACCGCGTTTTCTGTACCAGCAACGACCAAGTCGAGCTTAGACTCTGCTAACTCGTCCAAAGTTGGATTCAAAACATATTCATCGTTAAGAACACCAACGCGCGCCGCACCGATTGGGCCCGCGAACGGCACGCCAGCAATCGAAAGTGCAGCAGATGCACCAATCAAGGCTACGATGTCAGGGCTTACTTGTGGGTTTACTGAAACGACAGTGGCAATAATTTGAACTTCGTTCTTGAACCCTTCAGGGAACAGCGGACGAATTGGGCGATCGATCAAACGCGACGTTAAGGTCTCATTTTCAGATGGACGCCCTTCACGCTTGAAGAAACCACCAGGGATTTTACCCGCAGCGTAGGTACGCTCTTGGTAGTTAACTGTGAGTGGGAAAAAGTCTTGGCCTTCATTGGCTTCCTTTTTGGCAACCACAGTCACCAAAACGGTTGTATCGTCCATGCTCGCAAGCACGGCTCCGGTCGCTTGGCGCGCCATCGCACCAGTTTCTAGTGTCACTGTGTGACGACCGTATTGAAATTGCTTAGTTATTGGATTCACGTTTTTTTCCTTTCCTACTTTCTTCTTTAAATTCGTTCTTTGCTATTTGCTATTTGCTGTTCGTTATCTGTTTTGATCTATCAAATAGCGAACAGCGAATAGCCAATAGCGCTTTTATAAGTAAAAAGGGGCCTTGCGGCCCCCTTTTTCGAACATTGCTTAGCGACGTAAACCGAGTCGCTCAATCAGAGTTGCATAACGCTGATTGTCTTTACGCTTCAGGTAGTCCAACAATTTACGACGTTGGCTTACCATGCGCAACAAACCACGACGTGAGTGATGGTCTTTTGCGTGTTCTTTAAAGTGGCTCTGCAATTCGTTAATGTTAGCCGTTAACAAAGCTACTTGAACTTCTGGTGAACCAGTGTCGTTTTCGCCTTGGCCATAATCTTTAACGATTTCAGCTTTTTGTGCCGCAGTTAGTGACATAAATTACTCCTAGTAGTTAAAACAGTCAGTGCCAATCACTAATTCAGCACCGACGCGATCGCCGAGCATTATACGTACTCAGCTAAATTTTAGCAATGCTAAGCACCCGCTTCGGCATAATTTTATTGTCGCGCCAAAAGCCTAAACCTAACAGTTTGTGCTGGTCGGCAGTCTTCACGCGCAGAATCACATCTTCAGGTTGCGCAGTTGCGTTGACCGCTTGTGCCGGATTACCTGCCGTGAAGCGCGGTTCGTCATTAGGCGCAATAAAGACTTCAGGGATTTGTTGGATCACCGTATCGCAAGGTAACAGCAAGGCATCCAACGCGGCGAAATCACCGCTTTCTGGGTCACATTGAGCGGCGCGAGCAGCGAGTTCCTCAGGGGTGATCATGGTACCCTCTACCCCTTCAATCCAAGTACGACGTAGCGCCTGTACGTGAGCTCCACAGCCTAAATACTGACCCATGTCGTCCACTAGAGTGCGGATATAAGTGCCTTTTGAACAAGTGACTTCGAGTGTTAGCAAGTCGCCGGCAAGCTCAATGAGACTAATGTTGTGAATGGTGATAACGCGCGACTTACGCGGTACATCAATGCCTTGACGTGCGTAGTAATAAAGTGGTCGGCCCTCATGTTTTAGGGCGGAGAACATCGACGGTGATTGCTCTTGCGCACCAGTAAACTGCGCGATAGCCGCTGTCAGCTGTTGCTCAGTAAAGTTTATGGGCCGCTCTTCAACCACCTCGCCTTCAGCGTCGCTGGTACTCGTGCGCTGCCCCAATTTGGCCGTGACCACATAGGTTTTGTCAGCTTCTAAGGCAAAATGAGAGAGTTTCGTCGCTTCCCCAAAGCACAGTGGCAAAACGCCGGTTGCCAATGGATCCAGCGCTCCAGTATGGCCACCTTTACGGGCATCAAAAAAACGCCGCACCTGTTGTAGTGCGGCGTTTGAGGTAAGTTCCAGAGGCTTATCTAAGACAATCACGCCGCTAATGTCGCGACCCGATTTACGTCGTCCCATTAGTCGTCTCCGTTATCATCCTTAGAGTGCGTACGTTCTTCATCACGTCGAATCGCGTCATCAACCAAACGTGACATACGAATACCTTCGTTCAACGACGGATCATGGACAAAACGCAATTCTGGCGTTATCCGCGCACGTACACGCTTACCCAACAATGAACGGACAAAGCCTGAGGCGTCGTTAAGTACTTTCAGACCTTGCTTCACTTGCGAGTCATCATCTTGTAAAAAAGTTACGAAGACTTTGGCATAGGCCAAATCGCGCGAGACTTCCACTGCTGACACCGTCACCATGGATACCCGCGGATCTTTGATTTCACGTTGCAGTATCAGCGCGATTTCACGCTGATACTGCTGACCGACCCGTTCTGTACGACTATAGTCTTTCGCCATAAGGGTTACAGACTCCGTTCGACTTGGACGGTTTCGAAGACCTCAATTTGGTCACCAACTTTAACGTCGTTATAGTTCTTCACGCCGATACCGCATTCCATGCCGTTACGCACTTCCTGCACATCGTCTTTGAAGCGACGTAGAGACTCAAGTTCACCTTCATAGATCACCACGTTGTCACGCAATACGCGGATAGGCGCAGAACGCTTCACAATACCTTCGGTGACCATACAGCCAGCGATAGCGCCAATCTTCGGTGACTTAAACACGTCACGAACTTCGGCCAGACCAATGATCTGCTGCTTGAATTCAGGTGCAAGCATGCCGCCCATGGCTTGTTTCACTTCGTCAATCAGGTCATAAATGACACTGTAATAACGCAGATCCACACTTTCTTGCTCAATGACCTTCTTCGCAGAAGCATCGGCACGGACGTTAAAGCCCACCACGATAGCATTTGAAGCACTTGCAAGTGACGCATCAGTTTCAGTGATACCACCAACGCCGCTACCAATAATATTGACTTTCACTTCATCAGTAGAGAGCTTCTGCAACGAATCCGCAATAGCTTCCAAAGAACCTTGTACGTCTGATTTCAGAACGATATTAAGTTCCTGTACGTCGCCTTCTTGCATGTTCGCAAACATGTTCTCGAGCTTCGCTTTCTGCTGTTTCGCAAGCTTAACGTCACGGTATTTGCCTTGACGGTAATTCGCAACTTCACGAGCTTTACGCTCGTCTCTTACAACTGTTGCTTCGTCACCGGCTTGTGGCACGCCTGACAAGCCAAGAATCTCGACTGGAATCGACGGGCCGGCTTCTTTGATTTCACGACCAAGTTCGTCACGCATCGCACGGATACGACCATATTCGAGGCCACAAAGCACGATGTCGCCTTGGCGTAAGGTACCTTCTTGAACCAAGATAGACGCCACTGGGCCACGACCTTTATCAAGGCGTGATTCAATCACGATACCGTGCGCCATACCATCAGATACAGCTTGTAAATCAAGTACTTCCGCTTGCAACAACAGTGCTTCAAGCAATTCGTCGATACCTTGACCGCTATGTGCCGAAACGGGCACGAACTGCACGTCGCCACCCCAGTCTTCAGGGATAACATCACGTTGAGCAAGTTCATTCTTAACGCGATCTGGATCTGCTTCCGGCTTATCCATCTTGTTCACGGCTACCACAATCGGCACGCCAGCAGCTTTCGCGTGCTGAATCGCTTCAATGGTCTGCGGCATTACGCCGTCATCCGCTGCAACGACAAGAATAACAATATCCGTTGCACTGGCGCCACGAGCACGCATTGAAGTAAACGCTGCGTGACCTGGAGTATCCAAGAAGGTGATCATGCCATGGCCAGTCTCTACGTGGTAAGCACCAATATGCTGCGTAATACCACCGGCTTCGCCTGAAGCGACCTTAGCTTTACGAATGTAATCCAGCAATGAGGTTTTACCGTGGTCAACGTGACCCATAACGGTAACGACAGGTGCGCGTGGCGCTTTCGCCTTTTCTTCACCTTCATTACGTTCAGCAAGTACTTCTTGCTCGAGCGCATTATCGCTCACCAACTGAACCTTGTGACCCATCTCTTCAACAACAAGCGATGCTGTTTCTTGGTCAAGGACTTGGTTGATGGTAACCATCTCGCCCATTTTCATCATGGTCTTGATGACTTCGCTCGCTTTGACCGCCATACGGTTAGCAAGCTCACCTACGGTGATGGTTTCGCCAAGCTTCACTTCACGTTCAACTGGTGCTGCAGGCTTATTAAAGGCTTGCTGTAGAGTTGAACGCTTCGAGCCCTTACGACGTTTTTCACGACGTGGAGCTTCATCACGCTCATCATCTTTCGCACGACGCTTCGACTTTTTACGATTACGACGCTCTTCATCGACGTCCTGCTCGTCTTCCGCTTCTTGTGCATACTGAGAGGTGGTGAAGTGAACGTCTTCTTGCTCAGCTTGCTTACGCTTGGCTTCTTCTTCTTGCCAACGTGCTTCATTTTCTTCAGCAAGTTTACGCGCTTCTTCAGCTTGACGTGCCGCTTCAGCCTCAGCTTTTTTGCGAGCTTCTTCTTCTTGCGCCTTACGTAATTTTTCAGCTTCAGCTTTCGCTTCGTCTGCTTTCTTACGCTCTTCTGGCGTCATTGCAGCACGCTTTTCAGCTTCAGCTTTCGCTTTAGCTTTTTCTTTCTCTTTGCGCGCAGCTTCTTGTTTGGCCTTCTCTTCCGCTGCTTTCTGCTCAGCTTTAGCTTTGGCTTCTGCCGCAGCTTTCGCCTCTTCTTCTTTGCGTTTTGCTTCAGCAGCCACTCGTTCCTGCTCAGCTTTTTCTTGCTCAGCTTTTTGCTCTTCTTCGAGCGCAGAACGCTTCACATACGTACGCTTCTTCCGCACTTCAACTTGCACAGACTTACTACGCGGACCGCCGCCAATGCTAAGCGTACTCTTCTCTTTCCGCTTCAACGTCATTTTGCTCGGCTCTTGCGGGCCTTTGCCGCCATGTTGCTTATTAAGGTGCGCCAACAGCGCTTGTTTTTCGTCTTCAGTTACCGAATCGCCAGCTGACTTTTTCATGCCAGCTTCAGCAAATTGGGTCACCAAACGATCAACTGTCGTACCTACATCTTCAGCTAGTTTATCCAGCGTTACTTCTTCCATAGTCCGTCGTACCCCCGTTGATCTTATTCTTCGTCACCGAACCAGCAAATATTACGCGCTTGCATAATCAGCTCACCAGCTCGTTGTTCGGTTAACTCTTCAATTTCAGCAAGATCATCAATACCTTGCTCAGCCAGGTCTTCAAGGGTAATGATCCCTTTGCTGGCAAACACATACGCCAAATGACGATCCAAACCTTCTAAGTTCAAGAGGGTCTCGTCTGGCTCTGCGCTTTCAAGTGATTCTTCATCTTTCAGTGCTTTCGTTGTTAACACTGCACGTGCACGGTTACGAAGTTCGTCAACGATATCTTCGTCCATGCCTTCGATAGCTAATAACTCGTCCATTGGTACATAAGCGATTTCTTCAAGTGTTGAGAAACCTTCATCAACCAATACCGCGGCGAAATCTTCATCGATAGCGAGATGCTTAGTAAACAAATCAAGCAAACGCTGCGCTTCTGCTTCGTTCTTCTCGGTAAACTCTTCTTCAGACATCACGTTAAGCTGCCAGCCAGTCAGCTGACTCGCCAAGCGTACGTTTTGTCCAGCTTTACCAATCGCTTGCGCTAAATTACCTTCTTCTACGGCGATATCCATGGTGTGCGCATCTTCGTCCACAACAATCGACGCTACTTCAGCAGGCGCCATCGCGTTGATCACGAATTGTGCTGGGTTATCGTCCCACAAGACGATGTCAACACGCTCACCACCAAGCTCACCAGAAACAGCTTGCACTCGCGCACCACGCATACCTACACAGGCACCGACGGGGTCAATACGGCGATCGTTACTCTTCACCGCAATTTTAGCTCGTGAACCTGGATCGCGGGCTGCGCCACGGATCTCGATCATCTCTTCGCCAATCTCTGGAACTTCGATGCGGAATAATTCCACTAAGAAGTCAGGATGCGTGCGGCTCACAAACAACTGCGCGCCACGCGCTTCAGGACGAACATCGTAAAGCAAACCACGAACACGGTCGCCTACGCGCACCGACTCTCGCGGTAACATCTCTTCACGATAAATCATCGCTTCGGCATTATTGCCAAGGTCGAGTAGCACGTGTTCACGGTTCGCGCGCTTCACGATACCGCTGACAAGCTCACCCACTTGGTCTTTGTATTCATCAACCACTTTCGCGCGCTCAGCTTCACGTACCTTTTGCACGATAACCTGTTTCGCAGTTTGCGTCGTTATGCGGTCAAACTGAATCGAGTCGATTTGCTCTTCGACATAATCGCCAGCTTCTACCGACGCATCTTCATACTGTGCCGCAGCCAAACTAATCTCGCGATAAGGATGCTCAAGCGGCTGCTCAGTGTCGTCGACCACTAACCAACGACGGAAAGTGTCAAAATCACCGGTAGTACGGTCAATACTGACGCGTACGTCGATGTCACCGTCATATTTTTTCTTGGTTGCATGTGCCAGCGCAGACTCTAGCGCTTCAAAGATCTTGTCTTTCGACACGTCTTTTTCATTCGAAACAGCTTCTGCAACTAATAAAATCTCTTTTGCCATTATCTTGCCTCGCCTGCGCAATCCTTAGTTAAACTGAGGAACTAAATGAGCTTTTTTAACTGTTGAGTAGCTAACCTTCAGTGGTTCACCATCAACTTCGAATTCAACCTGGTCGCCATCAATTGCTTTGATCACGCCCTTAAATTTACGTTTATTTTGCTGAGCCATGGTCAGCTCTACCGCCGCTGTTTCGCCCAGGTACTCTTGCATTTGTGCCGCACTAAAGAACGGTCGCTCCATACCGGGCGACGAGACCTCTAAGTAATACTCACTTGAGATTGGATCTTCAACATCCAACAATGCGCTGACCTGATGGCTTACATCGGCACAGTCATCAACACTAATACCGTTGTCATGATCAATATAAACGCGCAGAGTTGAGTGTTTGCCGGCGCGAACAAATTCCACACCCCATAACTCAAACCCTAGTGCCGCCACTGCGGGCTCTAGCATCTCGACTAAGCGTTCTTCAATACGTGCCAAATTCTTGAACTCCTGAAACAAAAAAAGGGCGTAAACGCCCAGTGTTAGTGCTGCCAATTCGACCGCTAGTTCTTAGCCGTACCGCATTGCAGCAGAGGTCACATAGTAAAAAGCCCCGAACTGCTGCGGGGCTTTTAAAACACTGGACCCTTTGTTAAATGGTTGCGGGGGCAGGATTTGAACCTACGACCTTCGGGTTATGAGCCCGACGAGCTACCAGACTGCTCCACCCCGCGTCCGAAAACGTGTCCATATTATAAGGATTCCCGAAGGAAACGCAACCAAGATTAGGTTGCTAAATTTGGTGCGGATGGCGGGACTTGAACCCGCACGCCCGAAAGCACTACCCCCTCAAGATAGCGTGTCTACCAATTCCACCACATCCGCAAAAAACAGTTACTTAGTTTGACTCTGGTACGTCGCTTGAAGAGTTAGGAACTTCTTCGTCAGACGCTGGCACTTCATTCATGCTTGGTGCTGGCGTTTCGATAGTTTCGAACTCGCTTTCAACATCACCATTACCTGAAGAAAGATTACCTAGAACCAGACTTAATACAAAAAAGATAATCGCTACCACGGCTGTCGTACGGGTCAAAAAGTTACCTGAACCGCCTGAGCCAAATACCGTATTTGATGAACCAGCACCAAAAGATGCTCCCATATCGGCACCTTTGCCCTGCTGAATCATGATAAAACCGATCAGCACGATGGCTACGATAAGATACGCTATCAATAAAAATTCGTACATAGTTAACTTCTCCGGGCTTGCGCTGCGCGACAAATAGCAAGGAACGCCTCTGGTTCAAGACTTGCGCCGCCGATCAAGCCGCCATCAATATCTGCTTCTGCAAACAAAGTTTCGGCATTCTCTGCCTTTACGCTACCACCATACAGAAGTGGTACGCTCGTGCCCGCAACATCGTACTTCTGTTGCAGCCACTGTCGAATATATGCGTGAACTTCCTGTGCTTGCGCTGGGCTAGCTGTTTTACCAGTACCAATAGCCCAAACGGGTTCGTAAGCAACAACCACCTGCGCCATTTGCGCACTACTTACGTTTTGCAAGGCACTTTCTAGCTGCGCTTGCACGACCTGCATGGTCTGTTCCGCTTCGCGTTCTTGCTCGCTTTCGCCGACACAGAGAACGACTTTAAATTTCGTCTCGGTAGCACTTAAGGCTGCAGCAACTTTCGCTTGAATCCGCTGCTCAGTATCGCCATAGAATTGTCGACGTTCTGAATGCCCAATGAGCACGTATTCAGCACCGGCTTCGGCGACAAGATCTAGGCTATGTTCACCAGTGTGCGCGCCTGCAGCATTTTCGTTGACGTCTTGCGCACCAAGATGCACTTGGTCATAAAAAATTTCACTTTGCCACGCTGCCAGTAACACTGCAGGAGGACATACCGCGACAGTCACGTCAGCTAACACTTCCGGCGCATCGCGCAAGGTCTTTGCCAACTGCTTCACTAGATGGCGTGAGCCATTCATTTTCCAGTTAGCGATAACTAACGATTGCCGTTGCATAGTTGCCTCTTGGTCTTAAGTTGCTACCTCAAGAGCGGCGAGATATTACATAACCTGCCGCTAACTTACAAGTACTGAATTCGATAAATCAGCGAGACTGCTTATTAATTCGCCGCCGCCTCAACTTCACCCGCAATTTGTTGCGCGAAGGACTTGGTGATCTGTTCATCACGGCCCTCAACCATTACACGAATCAGGGGTTCTGTACCTGACTTGCGCAACAATACTCGGCCCTCATCGCCCAAGCGTTCTTCCACGTCTTTTACCGCGGCTTTGACCGCTTCATCGCTGAGTGGATCAGAACCGGCTTGGAAGCGGACGTTAATGAGTGTTTGCGGGTACTTTTCAAACCCTTTCATTAACTCTGCCAAGCTGCACTGCTCTCGCTGCATTGCGGTAAGCACTTGTAACCCAGCAATAATACCGTCACCAGTACTATGAAATTGACGATTGATGATATGGCCAGAATTCTCACCGCCAATTTTCCAATCGCGTTTCACGAGCTCTTCCATCACATAGCGGTCGCCAACTTTGGCACGCACAAACGGAATATTTCGCTCAGCAAAAAATTTCTCGAGGGCAAAGTTCGACATCAATGTACCAACGATACCACCTTGCAAAAGTCCATCTTGTTGGGCCGCGCGAGCAAGAATGTAAATAACATCGTCACCGTCGATGATGCGTCCTTCGGCGGTCACCATCATCAAACGATCACCGTCGCCGTCCAAGGCGAAACCTAGGTCAGCTTTGTGCTCTTTGACTGCCGCTTGCAATGCAGCCAGATCCGTTGCACCACAGTTAGCATTGATATTCACGCCATTTGGCGCAGTACCAATTTCAATCACTTGTGCACCAAGTTCACGTAAAACGTCTGGAGCGATGTGGTAAGTTGCGCCATGGGCACAGTCCACCACGATACTTAATCCCGTAAGCGACAGTTCACTTGGAAACGCACTTTTACAAAACTCAATATAGCGCCCAGGAGCGTCGTCGATACGACTGGCGCGCCCCATTTGTTCCGATGGCACACAGACTAATTCTTGATCTAATAAACGTTCAATCTCACTTTCCACAGCATCAGGAAGCTTACTTCCCGAGTCAGAGAAAAACTTAATGCCGTTGTCGTAATAAGGGTTATGCGAAGCGCTGATCACAATGCCCGCAGCCGCACGAAAATTACGCGTCAAATACGCCACTGCGGGCGTTGGCATTGGCCCAAGAAATTCAACACTCACACCGGCAGAGAGCAATCCTGCCTCAAGCGCAGACTCGAGCATATAACCCGACAACCGCGTGTCTTTACCAACCAAAACGCGCTGATTGCCAGACTTCGACAATACAGTTCCTGCCGCCCAACCTAATTTAACGGCAAAATCCGGAGTAATAGGAAAGTCACCGACACGTCCGCGGACGCCATCAGTGCCAAAATACTTACGTTGACTCAACTGAAATCTCCAGCCAAGGTTGCAGCAACTATTTTCATTGCATCAACCGTTTCCCTGACATCATGCACGCGAATGATACGTGCCCCTTTCATTGCTGCAATCGTTGCGGCAGCAAGACTCGCTGGTAGGCGGTCGGTTACGTCGCGGCCAGTAACATGACCCAACATCGACTTGCGCGACACGCCAATCAACAACGGTAACTGCAGTTCATGAAAGGCCTGCATGCGTTGTAATAGCTGGTAATTATGCCTTACAGACTTACCAAAACCAAAGCCCGGATCGAGAAAAAGACGTTCTTTATGGATTCCAGCTTGTTCGCAGGCACGAATACGCTCCTGCAAAAACGCCTTTACTTCAACGACCACATCATCGTAGCGCGGTTCATGCTGCATCGTGCGCGGTTCACCTTGCATGTGCATCAGGCAGACATCAGCGTCATGTTGCGCAAGCAAATCCACTGCACCATCGTCTTGCAAGGCTCTGATATCGTTAATCATCGCCACACCATGCTTCAAGCCCTCGGCCATCACCGCGGTTTTACAGGTATCTAATGAGATAGCGATGTCGGTTTCGGCACGTAAACGCTCAATCACCGACACCACGCGATCAATTTCTTCCTGTACGCCAACACTCGCAGCTCCGGGTCGGGTCGACTCCCCTCCCACGTCGATATAGCTGGCGCCATCGGTAATCATTTGCTCGGCTTGCCGCAATGCCTCGTCAAGGCGATTAAAACGGCCACCATCAGAAAAAGAATCTGGGGTTACATTGAGAATTCCCATAACTTGGGGAAGTACAGCTTTACTCATGACTCGATCCTCATAAAAAAGCCCCGAAGTCGGGGCTTTCTTTTTAACTGGCCGGCGCGTCACCCGGCTTACCATCGGTCAACGGCCGCTCTTCGGAGCTTGCCGTTGCACCACCACTGGTATTGTTATCTTGGTCCGGCTTTTGCCAGTCACGCGGTTCACGTACATCACGACGATTCATCAGATCATCAATTTGATCGGCATCGATGGTTTCATATTTCATCAGTGCATCTTTCATCGAATGTAAGATATCGATGTTTTCTTCAAGAATACGTTTCGCGCGATCGTAATTGCGGTCAATAAAGAGCTTAACTTCTTGGTCAATCGCCCGCGCGGTGTCATCTGACATGTGCTTGTGCTGCGTCACTGAACGACCAAGAAAGACTTCGTTCTCATCGTCGGCGTACAGCAATGGGCCCATTTTTTCAGAAAGTCCCCACTGAGTTACCATTTTACGCGCAATTTGCGTAGCTCGCTCAATATCGTTAGAAGCGCCGGTCGTCACTTTCTCATCACCATAAATGATGGCTTCAGCCAAGCGGCCCCCAAACAAGCTTGAGATCATACTCTCAAGATGTTGCTTGGTGTGACTCACACGATCTTGCTCGGGCAAGTACATGGTGACACCTAAAGCGCGACCACGCGGAATGATGGACACTTTGTAGACCGGATCATGTTCTGGCACTAGACGACCAACGATAGCGTGACCAGCTTCATGATAAGCGGTCATCGCTTTTTCTTCATCAGTCATGACCATCGAGCGACGTTCCGCACCCATCATGATCTTATCTTTGGCTTTATCAAATTCTTCCATCGCCACGACACGTTTGTTATTACGTGCCGCAAACAGCGCAGCCTCGTTCACCAAGTTTGCTAAATCGGCTCCCGAGAACCCAGGCGTACCACGCGCGATAACTGATGCATCAACGTCATCACCAAGCGGTACTTTGCGCATATGTACTTTTAAGATTTGCTCACGACCTCGCACATCTGGCAGACCTACAGGTACCTGGCGGTCAAAACGGCCTGGACGCAACAGCGCAGGGTCAAGTACGTCTGGACGGTTGGTCGCAGCAATCACAATAATACCTTCATTGCCTTCGAAACCATCCATCTCGACCAGCATTTGGTTCAGGGTTTGCTCACGCTCATCGTGACCGCCACCAAGGCCGGCGCCACGTTGACGTCCTACCGCATCAATCTCATCAATAAAGATGATGCAAGGCGCTGACTTTTTCGCTTGTTCGAACATATCGCGTACGCGCGACGCACCGACACCGACAAACATCTCAACAAAGTCCGAACCCGAAATTGAGAAGAAAGGTACTTTTGCTTCACCAGCAATGGCCTTCGCAATCAAGGTTTTACCAGTACCTGGAGGACCGACCATCAGCACGCCCTTCGGAATCTTGCCACCCAAACGCTGGAATTTGCTAGGGTCGCGCAAGTAATCGACCAGTTCAGAAACTTCTTCTTTAGCTTCATCGCAACCGGCGACATCGGCAAACGTGGTTTTGATTTGGTCCTCGCTCATCAACCGCGCTTTGCTCTTACCAAAGCTCATGGCACCCCGGCCACCGCCACCACCTTGCATTTGTCGCATGAAGAAAATCCACACCCCGATCAGCAATAGCATCGGGAACCACGAAATAAAAATCGAAGTCAGGATACTAGGCTCTTCTGGTGGTTTACCGACCACTTCGACGTTGTTTTCTAACAAGTCGTTGAGCAAGTCAGGGTCATGCACTGGCATTACCGTGGTAAAGGTATCGCCGGTACGCGACTGCGCGGTAATCATTCGTCCATCGATGTCAACTTTCCGCACGCCACCATTATTCACTTGTGACACAAATTGACTGTATGCCACCTGCGAGCCACTGTTTGCACCGGGACTGAAACTATTGAACACTGTCATCAAAACAACAGCGATCACTAGCCATAGAATTAGATTTTTTGCCATATCGCTCAAAGCTGACTACCTCATTTACTTGCGTTGCATGCGCAACAGCCTACTACAATTTGTATCCTGTCGCTACCAAATAGACCTCACGAGAACGTGCTCGCGACGAGTCTGGTTTGCGCGTTTTTACGGTTTTAAATGCCGCGCGTACGTCTTTCAAAAATTCTTCGAAACCTTGTCCATGGAATACTTTGACGACGAAACTGCCATTCGGTTTCAAAACTTGCTGACACATATCTAATGCCAACTCAACCAAATACATAGCACGTGGTTGATCGACATTATCGTTACCACTCATGTTGGGTGCCATATCCGACAGTACTACATCTACGTTTTTACCACCGATGCGGTTCAATAAAGCACTCAACACACTTTCGTCGCGGAAGTCCCCTTCAAGAAAATCTACGCCAGCAATCGGGTCCATCGGTAAAATATCACAAGCAATGACTTGGCAGTTACCCTGCAGCGTCTCTACCACATACTGCGACCAACCACCTGGCGCTGCGCCAAGGTCAACCACGGTCATTCCCTGTTTCAGTAGCTTGTCTTTGTTCTGAATCTCTTCGATTTTGAACACCGCACGTGAACGCAACCCTTTCTTCTGGGCCTTTTGTACATAATGATCACTAAAGTGCTCTTGCAGCCATCGGGTGCTGCTTGCTGATCGTTTTTTTCCCATTGCCTCAATACCAAAACTGGCTTCTTCTACCCAGATGGCGGTAGAATAGCGAAAATTCAAGTGATAGTGGGATATTATTACATGGCCGCAGGGTTAACTTTAAGCAATAAACAAAAACAGCACCTAAAAAGTCTGGCTCATAGCCTGAAACCCGTCGTCTTGTTAGGCGCTAACGGCCTAACGGAAGGTGTAATGGCAGAAATTGAACTGGCGCTTAATCACCACGAACTGATTAAAGTGAAAGTGCCAGAGGAAGATCGTGAAATGCGTGAGCAAGTCTACGCAACCATACTTGCCCATACACAAGCCTATCGTGTACAGGTCGTCGGTAAAATTTTAACCCTCTACAAGCCAAGTCCAGAGGGTAAGATTCAACTTCCACGTCGATAAATTCGATAGCGTCACGTGCATCGTAGCCCTACGATGCACGTCGTTGTCTTGACCACACTTTCGTCTTCCTCAGTCTTGGTCGTCCGACGTATCATCTGGTTGCCAACTCAAGGCCAATGCAATTTGATTCAAAGCAAAGTCAAGACCGATATGGTCGGCGCGCGATGCTAAATAAGTGTCCACCAACAACTGCTGATTACGCGGTGTCTCCGGTAATTGATAGCGTTGCAAAAATGGCTTCACTTCGGCTGTCGCCCGCAAAACCTCCTCGGTATCCGAAGACGGCTTATAGTGCAACATAATGGGTTCATCCACATGTAAATCCGATGGTCGTGGATAGTCGAGCTGCTGCCGCGGAGCAAAAAACCAGTCCAATGAAATGCCGACGCGCAAAAGCCCTTGGACCAAATGATCATAGGTAACATTCTGGCGTTGGCGCCAGTTGCCATAAGTGGACTGGGGAATACCAAGCCGACGCATTAACGAGGCAGTTGACTCGTCGCCAAAATACATTCTTAACCGCGCAACCACCTCATCCATATTGAGCATTTCAACATTGCTTTTCTGCGGTCCTTGTGTAGTATTTATCTCTGTGTCATTTGACATCTTTTTCCCTTAAATAGTGTCTTTTGACTTCTAAAACAAATCATTTGAATTCTATGTGAACTCACAGTGAATTCACAAGAAAACATTCAACCACAGCTGAGCCACAATGGATAGTCAAAAAATAAAAATGGAATTAGCGCAACGCGGTTTCGACTTTTCGATGCTCGCAAAAGCGTTAGGCAAAAGCCCGTCTCTCATCTCGAAAGTGGCGTCGCGCAAGGCTCGATCGCGATCGGTCGCTGTTGCGCTTGCAAAAGTCTTGGAGCGTCCAATCGAAGAAGTCTTTCCGGATGTGCAAGACTATTATCAAGGTGCGCCGCAGAGTGGCCCAGAGCGCAAACAAAAAGAGCGCGAATTAATCGCGCTCTTAAATGATGAGAAGTGACAATTCGTTAGACGTGGGCTTTAAATATACTCCACACTCACGACTTCGTATTCAACTTCGCCGTTAGGCGTGTTCACTCGCGCCACGTCATCGACTTGCTTGCCAATGAGCGCACGTGAAATGGGTGAATTCACAGAGATCAGGTTTTGTTTGATATCCGCTTCATCATCACCAACAATACGGTACTTCACTTCTTTATCGGTTGACGTATTGTAAAGTGTCACCGTCGAGCCAAAGATTATTTTGCCTTGGTTAGGAACCTTAGTAACGTCAATAATCTGTGCATTTGACAGTTTTGCTTCAATCTCTTGAATACGCCCTTCACAAAAGCCCTGCTGCTCGCGTGCAGCGTGATATTCGGCATTCTCTTTCAAGTCACCGTGTTCACGCGCATCGGCAATCGCTTGGATGATGCGTGGTCGATCTTCAGTTTTTAGACGCTTCAATTCCTCCCGCAGCATCTCGGCGCCGCGGGTCGTCATTGGAATTTGACTCATGCTGTTTGAACCCTTTTGTGTAATGACTGCAGTGAATTTACCCGTGCTCTATCATCTGCAGTATTTGCTTTAACAGTGGCAAAGGCTGCATTTAAGGTGGTGGTGTAAATCACTTTATTCAAGAGTGCTTCACGACGAATGTAGACGGAGTCTTCAATTGCCTGGCGCCCTTCTACGGTATTAATGATGTAACTGTACTCGCCGTTTTTAATTGCATCAACAATATTTGGCCGGCCTTCTTGCAGTTTATTCACTACCGAACAGGTAATACCTTCTTCGCTAAGCATCTTCGCTGTACCGCGAGTGGCCTCTAACGAGAAGCCGAGGCCTAGCAAGCCACGCGCAAGATCAAACAAGCGGGCTTTGTCGCCGTCACGTACCGACAGCAAGGCTTTACCCGCTTTCGCCAGCGCTTCACCAGCACCAAGGTTCGCTTTCGCGTAAGCTTCTTCAAAGCTTTCACCAACGCCCATGACCTCACCGGTAGAGCGCATTTCTGGCCCACGAATTGGATCCACACCTTGGAATTTAGCGAACGGGATAACCACTTCTTTTACCGAGAAATACGGCGGAATAACTTCCTTAGTGTAGCCCTGCTGTTGTAAGGTTTGCCCTACCATCACACGCGCTGCGATTTTGGCTAAAGGCACACCGGTTGCCTTCGAGACGAAAGGCACTGTACGCGCCGCACGTGGGTTCACCTCAATCAGATACACTTCATCATCTTTAATGGCGAACTGTGCGTTCATAAGACCATGAACGTTCAATTCAAAAGCTAACTTACGCATTTGCTCGCGCAGCTCGTCTTGAATTTTGTCGCTTAACGAGTAAGACGGCAAGGAACAAGCTGAGTCACCTGAGTGCACGCCGGCTTGTTCAATGTGTTGCATAATGCCGCCGATGAACAAGTCTTGCCCATCACAAATGGCGTCTACATCCACCTCGATCGCGTTGTCTAAGAAACGGTCCAGCAACACCGGTGCCGAGTTGGAAACTTTCACAGCATCGGTCAAATAACGATGCAAGTCACTTTCATCGTAGACGATTTCCATGGCACGGCCACCGAGTACGTAGCTTGGACGCACAACCAGTGGGTAGCCAATCCGCTCAGCTTCACGCAATGCTTGATCAACCTTGGTGACCGTAGCGTTTTCTGGCTGCTTCAAGCCTAATCGACGTACTGCACTTTGGAAGCGTTCACGGTCCTCAGAACGATCGATCGCATCAGGCGATGTACCAATGACAGGAACGCCATTCGCCTCAAGTTCACGAGCCAGCTTCAATGGCGTTTGGCCACCGTACTGAACAATCACGCCTTTCGGCTGTTCAACACGCACGATTTCCAACACGTCTTCCAAAGTGATTGGCTCAAAGTATAAGCGATCGGAGGTGTCGTAATCGGTTGAAACCGTTTCTGGGTTACAGTTAACCATGATGGTTTCGTAACCGTCGTCGCGCAGTGCCAGCGCGGCATGAACACAGCAGTAATCGAACTCGATGCCTTGACCAATGCGGTTTGGACCACCACCAATGACCATGATCTTCTCACGATCCGATGGTGCCGCTTCGCATTCTTCGTCATAGGTTGAATACATGTAAGCCGTATCTGATGCGAATTCTGCCGCACAGGTATCAACACGCTTGTAAACAGGTACCACGTTGAGCTCGTGACGACGACGGCGAATTTCTGCTTCAGCAACATCAAGAATGTCGGCGATACGTGCATCCGAGAAGCCTTTGCGCTTCAACACGCGCAACACACGCTCGTCAAGCCCCGCCATGCCAAGCTTCTGTATTTCAGCTTCCAGCAAGACGATTTCTTCGATCTGAATCAAATACCATTCATCGATGCGCGTCTGCTCAAATACCTCGTGTACCGTCATGCCTAAGCGGAAGGCATCGGCAATGTAAAAAATGCGCTCGGCACCTGGTTCTTTAAGCTCACGAATAACTTTACCGCGTGCTTCTGGATCAGACGGGTCAACCATAGGATCAAATCCTGTGGCGCCAATCTCTAAGCCACGGAGTGCTTTTTGTAATGACTCTTGTTGGTTACGACCAATTGCCATCACCTCGCCCACCGACTTCATCTGCGTGGTCAAGCGGTCATTACAACCGGCAAATTTTTCAAAGTTAAAGCGTGGAATTTTGGTAACCACGTAGTCAAGTGCAGGCTCAAACGATGCCGGAGTTACGCCACCAGTAATTTCGTTCTCAAGTTCATCAAGGGTGTAACCCACTGCCAACTTGGCCGCAACTTTTGCAATTGGGAAGCCTGTCGCCTTTGATGCCAACGCTGAAGAGCGTGAAACGCGCGGGTTCATCTCAATCACTACCATACGGCCAGTGTTTGGATCGATACCGAACTGGACGTTTGAACCACCGGTTTCCACACCGATTTCGCGCAACACTGCCATCGCTGCATCACGCATCAACTGGTATTCTTTGTCCGTTAACGTTTGCGCCGGAGCTACCGTGATCGAATCACCGGTATGAATGCCCATCGCATCAAAGTTTTCAATGGCACAGACAATAATGCAGTTATCATTTTTGTCGCGTACCACTTCCATTTCGTATTCTTTCCAACCGATCAACGATTCGTCAATCAACAACTGATTGGTGGTTGAAAGGTCGAGACCACGACGGCAAATTTCTTCAAATTCTTCGCGGTTATAGGCAATACCGCCACCGCTGCCGCCCATCGTGAACGACGGCCGAATGATGCATGGGAAGCCCAAGCGATCAAGTACATCAAATGCTTCGTCTAGATTGTGCGCTACTTCAGCATTTGGTGTTTCCAGACCAATCGCCTTCATCGCTTTATCGAAACGGTCGCGATCTTCAGCTTTATCAATCGCATCAGCATTCGCGCCAATCATTTCGACGTTATATTTTTCGAGTACACCGTGACGGTCAAGGTCAAGCGCACAGTTCAATGCCGTCTGCCCACCCATGGTCGGCAACACTGCATCTGGGCGTTCGACTTCGATAATTTTGGCAACCACTTCCCAGTGAATCGGCTCGATGTAAGTCACATCAGCCATCTCTGGGTCAGTCATAATGGTGGCTGGATTCGAGTTCACCAGAATGACTTTGTAGCCCTCTTCACGCAAAGCTTTACAAGCTTGAGCGCCCGAGTAATCAAACTCACAGGCCTGGCCAATCACGATTGGGCCAGCGCCAAGAATGAGGATGCTCTTTATGTCGGTACGTTTTGGCATAATTAAATTCGTCCTCCGTTCCGGCAACGCTTAGGCGTGCTGGCTCATCAATTCAATAAAGTGATCAAACAATGGCGCGGCATCGTGCGGCCCTGGACTTGCTTCAGGGTGACCTTGGAAACTAAAGGCCGGCACATCCGTACGGTGGATGCCCTGCAACGTGCCGTCGAAGAGTGATTTGTGCGTCACTTTTAAATTGTCCGGAAGGTTATCTTCGGTGACCGCAAAGCCATGGTTCTGACTGGTAATCATCACGCGGCCAGTAGCTAGATCTTGCACCGGATGGTTGGCACCATGGTGACCAAACTTCATTTTGCCAGTTTTCGCACCGCTCGCCAGCGCTAATAATTGGTGACCTAAACAGATACCGAAAACCGGTAGCTTCGCCGCAATCAGCTCGCGAATCGCTGTAATCGCATAGTCACAAGGTTCTGGATCGCCTGGTCCGTTCGACAAAAACACGCCATCTGGATTCAGTGCGAGGACATCCTTTGCGGGGGTTTGTGCGGGTACCAAAGTGACTTTACAGCCGCGGTCCGCCAACATACGCAAAATGTTACGCTTACAGCCATAGTCGTAGGCAACAACATGAAACTTAGGCTCAGTTAATTCCCCAAAGCCTTCGCCAAGTTGCCAACTGGTGCTCGTCCACTCGTGTGGCGTTCGAATCGTCACCTCTTTGGCGAGATCCATACCTTGTAACCCCGGGAAACCGCGGGCAAGCTCTAGCGCCTTATCGATATCCAATTCACCATCGACATTACCGGCCATGATACAGCCGTTTTGCGCCCCTTTCTCGCGCAGAATGCGTGTTAATTTGCGCGTATCAATATCCGCAATACCCACCACATTTCGCTGCCGCAGATAGTCACCTAGTGATTGCTCTTGACGGAAGTTGCTTGCTTTAAGTGACATGTCACGAATCACCAGACCTTTAGCCCAAACGCGGTTGGATTCTTCGTCTTCGTGGGTGGTGCCGTAATTGCCAATATGGGGATATGTGAGAGTAACGATTTGTTCAGCATAGGAGGGATCGGTGAGAATTTCTTGGTAGCCGGTCATGGCGGTATTAAAAACAACTTCGCCGACTGCCGTGCCGCCGGCACCGATAGCTGTGCCGTGAAAAACAGTTCCATCCGCAAGCACCAAAATGGCTTTGCTCGCTGAATGGCTCGCTAGAATACTCAAGGTTAACCTCCGTACATAAAAAAACGGGTGAATCAAAAATTGACTTCCCCGTTGATTACCTTGCACCAGCTTAAAAGTGCGCGTTTTCAGCTTGCCAACTTTGCGTCGGCAAATTGGTCGTATTCTATAAAAAAAGCGCTGCTGCGTCTAGCTAAATTTGTTTCAGTAACGTCGTAAGATGATCCCTTAAGTTTAAACTGTCCGCCATGCAATAACGTCCAGCAGGTTGCTCAACAAGCCACTGCACAGCGTGCACAGCACCGCTTGCGAAAATACGTCGATCCGTCACACGATGCTGTAACTCGATGCGCTCCCCGGGCTGTGCAACGAGTACCGCATGTTCACCAATAATATCGGCGGCGCGCAGTACCGCAAAACCGATACTGCCCGACTCACGCAAGCCATCACCGCGAACGCCAGCATCGACGTCAGCGAAGTTCACACCACGGCCTCGAGCTGCGGCCTTGCCAAGTAATAGTGCCGTACCCGATGGGCCATCGCGCTTCGCACTATGATGGGCTTCGGTTATCTCAATATCGGCAGCGGGTAGACTCGCACTGGTCAATTGCACCAATTGCTCGAGCAAACAAACACCGACGCTCGTATTTGCCGCATAAAGCAGTGGAATCGACTTCGCGGCACTCTCTAACAGCCCCTCTTGTTCGGTGTTTAACCCTGTTGTACAAACCACAATAGGCACATTCAAGCGCTGCGCGAGCTGCAAATTACTCGCTAAAGCTACAGGTAAACTAAAGTCGATAAGGGCATCAACAGCGCCAGCTTGCAGTTCGCTGCCGGCACAAAAATTTAGTCCTGCCAAGGTAGACTGTCCAAGACGGGCTGAGTGCGCCCTTACCACTGCCGCAGCCGGCACTAGTTCAGACTCAGACAATTCTCGCAGGACTGCTTGCCCCATGCGCCCACTAGCGCCAATTACTCCAACTCTCATCAAGATGTCGATTCCATTGCTAAAGTTTGTTCGCGTTCCTGCCGACCCAGGACGACGGAAACCGCCATATCGCCGGTTACATTTGTTGCTGTACGCATCATATCAATAATTCGGTCGACCGCAGCGATAAAAGCAATACCTTCAAGCGGTAAGCCTATCACATTTAAGGTTACGGTCAGCATCACTAAAGCAGTGCCGGGCACGCCTGCGGTACCGATCGATGCCAAGGTAGCCGTCGCGGTAATTAACAAGTAGTCAGTGAACTCTAGCGGAATACCATAAAGTTGCGCGATGAAAATCGATGCAATAGCCGGATAAATTCCACCACAACCATCCATATTAATCGTCGCGCCTAGTGGCAACACGAAACTCGCATAAGACTTCTTCACCCCTAAACGTTCCGTGATCGCTTGGTGCGCCGCCGGAATCGTGCCAAAACTACTACAAGTAGTAAACGCCACGAGCTGCGCCGAAAACACAGATTTAAAAAAGTACCAGGGCGACATCCCAGCCAAACGCACCAAAGTCCCGTAGGTTAAGAAAATATGGAGTAAGCACGCCAGATAAATGGCACCAATAAAGGCCGCCAATGGCGCCAAACTACTTAGCCCATAATGCCCCACAACCCAAGCCATCAAGCCCAAGACCCCAAACGGCGTAAGTTCCAACACCATTTTGGTAATACGGTACATCACCTGTGCACCAGACTTTAGTACATTACCTAAAGCCCGAGCTGGTTCTCCCACTTGGCGAATCGCAATCCCCACTAACGCAGCGAACACAACAATCTGCAAGATCTTACCTTCGGCTAATGCCGCAAACGGATTGACCGGAATCATATTTAAGAATACTGCAGCAGGCCCCGGTACCTCTTTCTCTTGATAGTCTGCAGCTGCACTCAAGTCTTGTGTCGCCGTCACGTCCAACAAACTACCGACACTCAAACCAATGACACTGGCAATTACCGCAGTTAACAAGAACAGACCAACCGTCTTCGCACCTATCTGGCCGAGCCCTTCGCCTTCACCAAACTGCAAAATCGCATTTACAATCGCACAGAAAATGAGCGGCGCCACGAGCATTTTCAATGCTCGAATAAATACATCACCCAGCGGCTTCAGTTGCACCGCTACATCAGGTACCAGTAAGCCGGCCACAACGCCTATCACAAAGGCACCCAGCACCCGTTGCCAGAACGGAATCGCAAACCACGTTTTCAGCATACATCCTCTTCGCTATTGAAGTTTTGCGTATTGTACGGGGCTTGCATTGTTTTCGATTAGAACGATTGGTTATTCGTTATTCCTACGTTCGGCATTACGGGTAGCCCGTGGTTCTACCACGGGCTATGTTGAATTCAACGAAAATGGTCAATACGTTAGGTTTGACCCGTGGTAGAACCACGGGCTACCAACCGCGAACAGCAAAGAACGCTGTTAAGGTTTTGGACAGTTAGAGCGGGGGGCTTGGCGATAGGTTGGCATTGCTTCTGCGCTTAATTGCTCTAGCGCATCGATGCGGGTTTGTGGCGATGGATGCGTAGATAAGAATTCTGGTGGCGTTGGTCCGCCTTGTTTGGCCATATTGCGCCATAAGTCGGCCGCTTCGCGCGGATCATAACCAGCAGCCGCCATATAGCGCATGCCTAGTTCGTCTGACTCACTCTCGTGAATCCGCGAGTAAGGCAAAATATAACCTAATTGTAGGCCCACACCGAGCACACCCATCACCAACGCCGCTTGATCACTATCCATTTCTTGACCGATGAGCATACCACCAAGCTGCAAACCAAGACCTGCCGCAAACTGATTCGACATCCGCTCATTGCTATGTTGAGCAATCACGTGGCCAATCTCATGGCCGATAACTGCGGCTAATTGATCGGAATTTTCGGCAACATCAATGAGACCGGTATAAACACCAATCTTTCCGCCCGGCAAAGCAAACGCATTCACCTGCTCACTCTCGAATACCGTTACGTCCCACTGTTGCTGCGACCATGGCGATGGCAGCACGGCAATTAGGTCATTGGTAATACATTGCACGTACTGATTGAGTGCAGGGTCTTGCGAAACTTTTTCTTTTTCTTTAATGGAGCTATAACTTTGCGCACCCAGTTGAGCCAGCTCATCGCTGCTAAATAGTTGCAGTTGCGAACGACCTGTCGGCGATTGTGTACAAGCCACCAGTCCAGCGACTGCCGTTGCGATTAAAACCTTCTTCAAGGTGCGCATATGCTTTCTCCTAGCTTTCGCCTCCGCGACTAGCCACGGAGGTCATCAAAGAAACGTTTTACGCCATCGAAAAAGCCTTTTTCTTTCGGACGATAACGTGCGGCTTCATCGCCACTGCCCATCGACTCATCCAATTGGCGCAACAAATCCTTCTGCTTTTCTGACAAGTTGACCGGTGTTTCGAGCACCACTTTACAGATGAGATCGCCAGTGGCGCCAGTACGAACTGAACGGACACCTTTGCCACGCAAACGAAACAGCTTACCGGTTTGCGTTTCCGCCGGTATCTTCAGTTTCACCTTGCCTTCCAATGTCGGCACGTGAATGTCGCCACCTAAAGCTGCATGCGTAAAGCTTAAAGGTACTTCACAATATAAATTATTGCCATCACGTTTGAAAATCGGATGCTCGCGCACGTGAACCTGCACATACAAGTCGCCCGCTGGAGCTCCCATTTCACCCGCTTCACCTTCACCATTTAAGCGGATACGGTCGCCGGTATCAACGCCTGCCGGAATTTTTACATTCAGGGTTTTAGTGCGCTCTACGCGACCTTCGCCATGACAGGTGCGGCATGGATCTTTAATGACCTTGCCGCGTCCACGACAGTGCGGACATGGCTGCTGCACCGCAAAAAAGCCTTGGCGCATTTGGATGTGGCCGGCACCATGACAGTGTGAACAGGTTTCTGCACCACTACCTTTACGTGCACCTGAGCCGTCACAATCTTCACATTCTGATAGTTTCGGTATCTTCAGCTCGACTTCTTTACCACGCACCGCCTCTTCCAGCGATAACTCAAGGTTGTAACGTAAATCAGCACCGCGTGCCGCTTGCGCACGACCACCACCGCGACGTCCGCCGCCAAAGATATCACCGAACACGTCACCAAAAATATCCGCGAAGTCGGCTGCGCCAGCACCGCCACCACCAAAGCCACCTTGGCCTTGTTCAAAGGCTGCGTGTCCATATTGGTCGTAGGCTGCGCGTTTTTGTGGGTCCATAAGGACCTCATACGCTGTTTTCACTTCTTTAAATTTAAGCTCTAGCTCTTTATCACCCTTGGTACGATCTGGGTGATACTTCATCGCCATACGCTTATAAGCTTTTTTGATGTCGCGTTCGCTAGCATCTCTGCTTACGCCCAGCACTTCATAAAAATCTGGTTTCGCCATAATCTTGCGTCTTCCACTTTTCTAAATTTGCTTCGTCCTGACACAAACACACGGAGGCCACCTGCTGGCAACCCCCGTGCGTTGTTATCACAGACACCCGGTGGGCGTGTGCTTACTTTTTCTCGTCGTCTTTGACTTCTTCAAACTCAGCATCAACAACGTCGTCGTCTTGCTTTGCTTGTTGCTCGCCAGTTCCTGCATCAGCACCAGCTTGCTGTGCTTTTTGCTGTGCCGCTTCCATGAGCTTGCTAGAAGCTTCAATTAATGCCTGCTGTTTGGCTTCGATTTGCTCTTTATCGTTCGCCTTCACAGCTGCTTCTAGCTCACCAATAGCCGCTTCGATTTTCTCTTTCTCCGCGCTATCTAAGCTATCACCAACTTCTTCAAGTTGCTTGCGAGTCGCATGCACTAAGCCGTCTGCTTGGTTGCGTACTTGCACCATTTCTTCAAACTTACGGTCTTCCTCAGCATGTGCTTCGGCGTCACGTACCATTTTCTCGACGTCTTCGTCGCTCAGGCCTGATGAAGCTTTAATGGTGATCTTTTGCTCTTTACCTGTGTCTTTATCTTTCGCAGACACATGCAAGATACCGTCAGCATCGAGGTCAAAGGTTACTTCGATTTGCGGTACACCACGTTGGGCTGGGCGAATACCTTCTAAGTTAAATTGACCTAATGATTTGTTATCTGCCGCACGCTTGCGCTCACCTTGGATAACATGAACAGTTACCGCTGACTGATTGTCTTCAGCAGTTGAGAAGGTTTGCGACTGCTTCGTAGGAATCGTCGTATTCTTCTCGATCAGTTTGGTCATCACGCCGCCCATGGTCTCGATACCGAGCGACAATGGGGTCACGTCAAGCAACAAGACATCTTTCACGTCACCTTGCAACACACCAGCCTGCACCGCAGCACCCACAGCTACTGCTTCGTCAGGGTTCACGTCACGGCGTGGCTCTTTACCGAAGAAATCGGTCACGGCCTGCTGTACTTTCGGCATCCGAGTTTGGCCACCGACCATGATAATGTCTTGAATATCGCTGACCGAGAGGTCTGCATCTGCAAGTGCTTGTTTAACCGGTTCCAATGACTTACTGATCAAGTCTTCAACCAATGACTCAAGCTTGGCGCGCGTTACTTTAATCGCCAAGTGCTTAGGACCGGTGTTGTCCGCCGTAATATACGGCAAGTTCACTTCGGTTTGCTGTGCAGATGACAATTCGATCTTGGCTTTTTCGGCCGCTTCTTTTAGACGCTGCATTGCCAAAGGATCTTTGCGTAAATCGATACCTTGGTCTTTCTCAAACTGCTCAACCAAGTAGTTGATTAAGCGGTTGTCAAAGTCTTCACCACCAAGGTGAGTGTCACCATTGGTAGCAAGTACTTCAAAGGTATGTTCGCCTTCAACTTCATCGATTTCGATGATTGAAATATCGAAAGTACCACCACCTAAGTCATACACAGCGATGGTGTTATCGCCTTTCTTTTTGTCCATACCGTAAGCAAGTGCAGCTGCGGTTGGCTCGTTGATAATACGCTTAACTTCCAAGCCAGCAATGCGGCCAGCGTCTTTGGTTGCTTGGCGTTGCGCATCGTTAAAGTAGGCAGGCACAGTAATAACTGCTTCGGTCACTTTCTCACCAAGGAAGTCCTCCGCAGTTTTCTTCATCTTTTTCAAGATTTCAGCAGAAATTTGCGGTGGCGCTTTCTTATCGTCATTGATCTGAACCCATGCATCACCATTGTCCGCTTCGACAATTTTGTAAGGCATAATGCCGATGTCGCGCTGCACTTCATCATCTTTAAAACGACGACCAATCAAACGCTTGATTGCAAATAGGGTTTTATTTGGGTTGGTTACCGCCTGACGCTTGGCCGGCTGACCCACTAAAGTTTCACCGTCGTCTGTAAACGCTACTACCGAAGGCGTTGTACGATCACCCTCAGCGTTTTCGATAACGCGTGCTTTGTCGCCATCAAGTACAGCAACACACGAATTCGTTGTACCTAAATCAATACCAATAATTTTGCCCATGACTGTCTCCAAACTCCAACATTCAAAATACTTCGTTATTCCTGATATGGGGCATCTCTAAATTTTTTCAATGCCCGCTCAGGTAATTTATCTTTGGTTGACAGTGTTATGGGGTTGCGAAAAAGGATTACAAGCCTTGTGGTTAATTTTTTTCTTAAACCCAGCCTTTTGGACGCGCAGCTGTTGGGTAGTCCTTCATGCCCAACGCTCGCTGGAGCCAGAGTTCATGTGGCGGTAGCATCTGTCGCGCCATTTGCAAACGTTGCAAAATTGCCGGATTGACTTGGGTTGGTGGACGGCGCTCACCGAACCATTGATCACATTCCTCTTGCAAAAATTCCATGCCATACAAAATGCATTCGTAACTTTCGTGATTCCATAAGCCGCCCGTATCTACTGGAGAGCGTGCATCCATCAGACCAGAACCGAGCGGTGGCAGCGCACCATCGGCTTGCCCAACAAGCGCAGCGAAATTTTGGTCTTGAAAGTCATGAGCACTCGGTGGCTTATGCCGCCAAAACTCAAACTTAGCTTGCAAGCGATCAGTAATGTGCTCACGCTCTTGTACGGTACGCCAAAACTCGGTATCAGTGCGCTTCGTCAGGCAGTAATGCATGTTGATAAAATCGAGAATTTCATAATAACGGTTGGTCATCAGACGGTTATATCGTGCAGCAAGAATTTCTTGATCTTCTCGGTGCCAAGGAAAGTGCTCAGCGAGTAGCACCGCACCTAAATCACTCAAATAAAGTCCGGTCGATTCAAGTGGCTCAATAAAACCGCCAGATAAGCCAATAGCGACACAATTACCTTGCCACTGTTGATGACGTCGCCCTGCTTTAAAAGGTATAAAACGGCACGGTAAATCATCGGTATTGCCGCCCTGATAGGCGCGCATTTCACGCTCGGCTGCCTCTTCATCAATGAAGGCACTGGAATGCACATAACCAATCGAACGACGGGTTTGCATGGGGATATCCCAAATCCAGCCGTTCGACAACGCTGTAGCGGTCGTATAAGGCCGCACCATGCCTGGATAATGCGTGTCATATGGCACGTGCATCGTCACCGCACGATCGCAAAGCAGGTACTTGCCAAAATCTTCGTAGCCAACGCCCATTTCTTTTTCCAACAGCAGCGAGCGGAAGCCGGTACAGTCGACAAAAATATCCGCCGTGATTTCTTGGCCTTTGTCGGTGGTAACACTCGCAATATCGCCATTGGCATGCTTCTTCACTTCCGCCATATTGGCCATGGTATGTACAACATTTCGAGCGGTGGAGAAGTCACGCAGATAATCGGCAAATTTTTGCGCATTCATCTGATACGCATAATTAAGCCGCGCCCCCATGCGCCATTCACCAAACATAACGGGGGCGCGCCCCCACTCACAAACTAAAGGCTGAATCGAGCAGGTTTCCATGAACGGCACACTGCGGTCAGAGCGAAGCCAATCACTACCGGCGTAATCAATAGGTTGAGCGCGTAGACTACTGAACGGATGGTGGTAAAAGCTGTTGTCATTGTGAACCCAGTTCACATATTTGATCGATTGCTTAAACGTACCTTCGGTGACCCGCATGAATTCCATTTCGTCAATACCAATAGCGGCGAGTAAGTGTCGCATCGAGGGAATCGTTGCTTCACCGACCGAAATACGGGGTGTGTCAGGTGATTCGAGTAGCTCGATATCAACACGATGGTCATTACCCCGCCGATTTAACGCGCCATTGAGATAAGCAGCCGCCATCCAGCCAGCCGAGCCACCACCGACAATAAGAATCTTCCGCTTTTCCATAACCTACTCCGCTTAGTGCGTTGTAATTATTCGTTGTAACCGAGTAACGTTCGGAGGCCCGGAGCTGCATAATCAACCAGTTTACGTTGTTGCTCAGGTAGCTCATTCGGGATCGAAAAGGCTGTATTGCTCAAGTTATCGCGGTAGGTCCCGCTTTGCTCGCGATCCGCACCCACGCGGATACGCTCGCGCCAGTCCGCTGGAAATTCGCGTAAGTTAAGCGGTGCCAACAATTCGCGGAAATACGACTCTGCTTCATCGCTGTCGAGATTGACGACGTTGTCGCGCAACTCCTCGTAGCGCACCAGTTTCACACCCGTGCCCAACCATGCTGCTGCGTTATTATCGAAAATATCAGCCAATGACGGCACTTTTTGGTGGATACCAAAAATCATCATGTTGAGAATCTCTTCAAGATTAATTTGCCCAGCCTTGAGGTGCTCTAAATTACCTTGAAAATTATCTGATAAGAAGAAACGTGCGCGCGCTAAAACCCAGTCGTAAGGGTCACGGACCACCACAATATGCTGCGCTTTGTGAAGCGCGATGCAGGCCTCGTCAGAAAAAAGCAAATGCCCCCAACTTAATTTGGGCTGCAACGGATTAAACGCTCCGACATGCTGCCGCAAAACCGGAATTTGAATGAAAGTATCGTGGTATTGCTGGTTTACGGGCACAAACATCCGAAAGATATTGCGAATTAAATGGGTGCCACATTTCGGCACTGAATTCAAAAAAACGGGAACGGTTAGAACTTGTTGGTCAAAGTCCTGATTACGTTCGTTAAGAGTATCAGGCTTGGTCACAATACGCGCCATTGTTTGCTCACTGTTGTTGTTATTCGTTCTATGAGTTTGCCATTTTCGCGGCCTATAAAAAAGAAAATGCCGACAAAAAGTCGGCATTTTATCTTAGTGCTTGTGTCTACACTGCTAATTAAAAGTCATAAGCAATGTTGACGAAGGCACGGCGACCTAACCAGTCGTACTGACTGTAGAAGGCTGCGTTACCTACACGCGTCGCGTAGCTGCTCGAAGAAATCTGAGGAGCTTCTTTATCGAATGCATTCGCAACACCAACAGTGATACTCAAGCCTTCGTCGATAAAGTCACGAGTTGCAGAGAACGCATGATAGATCACCGATGGAGTAGCAAGGTCGATACGAACCTCGTCACCCCAATAGGTAGCATCATCACGGTACTCGCCGTCACCATACCACTCGTGGTTCGATGCTTCACCGATGTAACGTGCGGTCCAGTTATAGGTCCAATCACCTTTCATCATCGCAAAGTTGAAGTTACCCACGTGCTCAGGGCGACCTAAGCGACCAGCGCGGTCTTGGCGCTCACTGGTTGGTAGTAATTTGCTTGAAGCTTCAATCTGATACGTGTGCTCATAACTCAATTCGAACTCAGCGAAATCAGTAGAGAACGGATAGCTCATTTGCAAATCGACACCAGTATTCACTTGGCTTGCGATGTTCAAGTAATTACCTTGAACTTCTTCAACGCGCAGGTCAGTTTCATTACGGAAGAACTGATCACATAGCGGCTCTGATTCGAAGTTCTGTGACGAATAACAACCACCAACGATTTGGCCTGCGCCAAGCAGTGTTACTTCACCTTCGATTTCGATATCGAAGTAGTCGATACTCATCGCGAAATCAGTGAAGCTTGGTGTCCAGACGAAACCAACAGTGTTCGCAGTAGAAGTTTCAGCTTTAAGCGTACCGAAACCACCACCAGTGACGACTGTGGCTGAAATTGCACCACCAGCGTAATCTTCCGGGATGCCGTCAGCAGCACAGTTTGCCGCAACATTATCGGAAATATTACCCTGTTCGAGATTCTCACCCCAACGAATACATGGATCAACACTACGCTGGCTTGCGAAGCTTGACTGGTCGTTTAGGAACAATTCGTAAAGCGCTGGTGACCGGAACGATGTACCACGTGAAGCACGAATACGGAAACCTTCAACCACTGACCAGTTCAAGCCCGCTTTATAAGTAGTATCGCTACCATAGGTTGAAACGTCAGTGAAACGACCTGAAACCGAAACATCCAAGCTTTCCATTAATGGCAAGTCACGAACAACTGGGATTTGCACTTCTGCAAAGGCTGCGCGCGTGAATGATTTACCACGTGTGATACCTGCAGATGACATACCCCAGCTGTTACCCTGAAGTGTCACTTCTCCTGGGGTATCATTGATCTTATCTTGCTGGAACGATAGACCCGCTGCCATGCCTACAAAGCCAGCTGGGAGCTCCATTAGATCACCAGTAATAATACCTTCCAACGTGCGTTGGTTATAAATGGTGTTACCGGTTTCAGAACCGAACAAGAATTCTTGCATTTCTGGGCTGATATTACCCGCCAAGAATTGCGGATCGAGCCACGGTACATCTTTACAAGGAATACCACGTACCGACAGCTCCATACCTTCACATGAGCCGGTCAGGAAGTTCTGATCGAAAATCGCATCTTGGTAGATGATTTTCTGCTGATAGTCACCATCACTGCGACTGTCTTGGTAGTTGATATCCCAGTACCAATCACCGATTGAGCCTTCGATACCGGCAACAAAACGACGATAATCTACAGTAATTTCGCTGCCCGAGTGATCCGTGATCGGCGTTGGGCTTAACCACTGCGCACCTGTCCAGCCTTCGCTACGCGTATCACCAGAGAAGAAGTTTTCGTTGTAGAGGTAGCTCCAGAACTGACGATAACCATTTGTGATGGTTTTACGACGGTTTAACAACACTTCGGTGTACAAAGTTGTGGTATCTGACGCCCAGTATTCACCTTCAACAAAAACAGTCGCAACTTCAGTTTCTGGTGAAAGCGTTTCTAAGTCTTGGAAAGGATGGTCGGCATTGGTTACACCGAACGATTCACGGTCATAAGCGACTGGGTACCAGCCTTCTGGGGTACGCATAGAGTTAGGACCGGTCGCGCGATCGTTAAACGAGTCGAGGTACTGACCTAAGTCACCATCGTAATCATACTGCGCTTTTGCACCTGGAGGTACTTCGCCCGAGTAGTCATAGATCCAAACATGGCCCCAAAGTAAGTCATTACAATGGTATTCGTTGGTACGTGGATCAACTACATCGACACGCTCACCTGAATCTGGGTCGAAGAAGTAAGGGTTACCACAAGCAAATACATCACGGTC
Organism: Pseudidiomarina sp. CB1; assembly: GCF_024752025.1. Lineage (GTDB taxonomy): Bacteria > Pseudomonadota > Gammaproteobacteria > Enterobacterales > Alteromonadaceae > Pseudidiomarina. The sequence continues at coordinate 966,545 of NZ_JANTPU010000001.1, forward strand.
ACCACGCGCAAGCTCTTGGGTGCGCTGGTAGTCACCGACTACGCGTAATGAGCCGCTGTCAAAGCTACGGCCCATGGTACCGCTTAAGCGGAACTGAGCACCGCCGTCGTCCATCGGCTGACTCATGTTCAGGTTGAGGCTACTTTCATCACCCGATTTAGTGATAATGTTTACAACACCAGCAACAGCGTCAGAACCGTAAAGTGAAGAAGCACCATCTTTCAGGATCTCAACACGCTCAACGGCAGACAAAGGCATGATGTTTAAGTCGAACGCAGAAACCTGACCACGAGTACCCGCAGGGCCGATACGGCGGCCATTCAACAATACCAACGTACGGTTCGCGCCTAAACCACGCAGCGAGAAGGTTTCAGTACCCGTACCACCTTCGGTGACAAAGGCAGTTGAAGTCGCCGCTGTGATTTGGTTTGAACCCGCAGCAACGGTAGAAGTACGCAATAAATCACCAAGCGTGACAAGACCTTGGTCAACGGCGTCGCTGGCATTAATGATTTCAACAGGAGCGGCCTGGTCGAGGCCATCAGTGCGGATGCGAGAACCCAAAACTTGGATTTTCTCTTGCGGTTCTTCAGTTACCGCATTGTCATTATCTTCGTCTGAACCGGTATCTTGCGCTAAGGCTACAGGGCTTGTTGCGGCGAACACGCAACCCATAGCGATAGCCAAGCGACTCAGCTTCAACTCTTCGAGGAATGTAGTCATAGGACATCCTTTATTGTTTTTATGATGATTATCATCTAAGAGGAACTCGAAAGCGCAGGCTTTTCCTCCCCCTAACGCTTGATAATAAACCATAAGAACAACATTACAACCTAAAAATGTTGCTCAGGACGCCCCTAGACTGGCTTCTTTGTTTCAAACCTGTGTCAGTTTTTTACCACCATTACCATCGCTGGACGTAATAAACGTCCGCTCAATGTGTAGCCTTTTTGCATCACCGCCAAAATAGTATTGTTCTCTTTGCCTTCAGCAGCTTGCATTGACATCGCTTGATGCAAATCTGGATTAAAAGTTTCTCCTTCTTCGCCAACCGCTTCAACACCAAATTTAGTTAGCGTGCTCAGCAGGCTCTTGTGCGTAAGCTCAATACCCTCCAGAAAGTTGGCATTAATGCTTTCTTCTTGGTCTGCGATCGCTAGCGCGCGTTCGAGATTGTCGACCGTAGTCAACAATTCATTGGCAAACTTCTCCAGAGCAAATTTATGCGCCTTCTCAACATCTTGCGCAGCGCGACGACGCACATTTTCCATTTCGGCGACAGCTCGTACGGCACGATCTTTCGATTCTTCCGCCCGCTGCTCCGCTTGACTGAGTGCAAGCTCCAGCTCAGCAATACGTTCGTCTGCTACGGTTGACAGTACTTGCTCTTCACCGCTGTCTTGCGTCTCGCTTTCTGTCTGCTCTACAGTTTCTGGCTCGTGCTCATCAACTGCAACTTTTTGTTCATTTTCCTTCGCAGAATCGTGTTGGGTCATGTTTCGTTACTCTTTCAATGTGATATAACTAAGCTTGTGCTCTGTTATGGGGGCACGATTTTTTGATTCAAGGTATTTTGCATAAAAATCGAGGGAAGTTTTATGGCAAATCCACAGGCGCTAGCCTTTCAACGCATTGCTCTACTCGGTAAGGTCAATCATGAAGCGACCCGCGCCACGCTCCTTACCTTAGAGCAAGAGTTGGGATCCCTTGGTTTGGATGTCATCATTGAAGAGCGCACTGCGCAACAGCTCGATCGGCGTGAACGAGCGACCCTTCCCCTCGAGCAACTGGGTGAAGCCGCAGACTTAGCAGTGGTCGTGGGAGGTGACGGCAACATGCTCGGCGCGGCACGCATTCTTTGCGAGCATAACGTCGCCGTGGTCGGCGTTAACCGCGGCAACCTCGGTTTTCTTACCGATCTTGACCCCGACCATGTCATGCAGCAACTTCGTGCGGTATTAGCGGGTGACTTTATCACTGAAGAACGCTTCCTATTACAAGCCGAAGTCATCCGTAATGGTCATCGCCATAATGTTGGTCGTGCGATCAACGAGGTCGTGCTGCATTCTGACAAAGTCGCCCACATGATCGAGTTTGAAGTTTATGTCGACAGTGACTTCGTTTATAGCCAGCGTTCTGATGGATTAATCGTAAGCACGCCTACCGGCTCCACTGCGTATTCGTTATCCGGTGGCGGACCAATTTTAACCCCGGGATTAGACGCGATTAGTTTAGTTCCTATGTTCCCACATACCTTAAGTAGTCGCCCCATCGTGGTCGGTGCGAACTGTACCTTACACCTCAAACCTTCACCGGATAATGGTAATTTGCAGTTAAGTTGTGACGGCCATATGCGCATGGAAGTACTCCCCAACGACGAAGTGTTGATCCACAAATACGCCTATACTTTGACGCTATTACACCCTAAAGATCACAGCTACTTCAAAGTGTTACGAAATAAACTCGGTTGGGGTAGCCGACTCTTTTAAGCTCTGACTTGCATTACTGTATAAATACTGTATAACTACTGTATGTAAACACAGTAGTTGTAGCACGTTATGCGTAAGGAGCTTTTTTATGTTGGTGCATCTACACGTTCGCAATTTTGCCGTCGTTCGGCAACTCGACGTTGACTTTAAACAAGGTATGACCGCCATTACCGGTGAAACCGGCGCAGGAAAATCAATTGCTCTCGACGCTCTCGGGCTTTGCTTGGGCGACCGTGCCGATAGTGATGCCATTCGCCCTAGTGCAGAGAAAGCGGAAGTCATCGCAAGTTTTCAACTAATCCCGTCAGGCCCCGCACATGAATGGTTAACGGCACAAGAGTTGCTCGACGAAGATGAACCTGAACACTGTGTTCTGCGTCGTGTCATAACCCGCGAAGGGCGTTCTAAAGCGTGGATCAATGGTTGCCCTGTGAACGTCACACAATTGAAGCAACTAGCGCCGCTGTTAGTGAACATTCACGGTCAACACGAACACCAATTGCTCACCAAACCGGAACACCAGCTTGAATTACTTGATGCGTACGCACGCCATGATGACCTGCTTAACGATGTTAGCTCGGCTTATCGCCAATGGTACGATTTGCGAAAAAAACAAAAACAAGCGATACAACAACAGGAAGAGCGTCAAGCACGATCACAACTGATCCGTTATCAAGTGGAAGAGCTGGATCAATTCGCACTGCAAGAAGGTGAATACGAAGAGCTCGAACAACTGCATAAGAAATTGAGTAACAGTTCTGCTTTACAAGAAGACAGCCAATTTGCGGTCAATGCCCTCTTCGAAGGTGAGCATAATAATGCCTATGGGTTAGTTCAGGCTGCCGTACAACGCTTGGAACAGCAACTCGACAATGATCCAACACTCGAGCCCGCAGTTAAAATGCTGACTGAAGCCAGTGTCCAAATCGAAGAAGCAGCCCGTGAATTACGTCATTACAGTGACGCTATCGAGCTCGACCAGGATGCTTTAGCAAACGCCGAGAAACGTGTCACCCAAGCTGTGCAATTAGCGCGCAAGCATCAACTTGAACCAACGGCGTTGCCAAGTTTACATGCGCAATTGAAAGCTGAATTAGCAGAGCTCGACGCCGCCGCGGATGCGCTGGCTAACTCTGATGAAGCCGTTCAAGTTGCCGCACAACATTATCGATCATGTGCTGCAAAGCTATCGGCACAGCGCCAACACGCGGCAAAAGAGTTAGGTGAACAAATTTCACAATCCATGCGTGAATTAAATATGCCGCATGGGCGCTTCGTTATTGCAGTGGAGCATCAAGCCGATGCACCAGCAACACGTGTTGGCACCGATAATGTGCAATTCCAAGTTACCACCAACCCAGGCCAACCGCTGCAGTCATTGGCTCGGGTCGCGTCCGGCGGTGAGCTTTCGCGTATCAGTCTTGCGGTACAGGTGATTGCCGCCGCACAAATGACAACTCCGACACTAATGTTTGATGAAGTTGACGTTGGTGTAAGTGGTGCTACTGCCGCTACAGTTGGTAAATTATTGCGCCAACTTGGCAAGCAAAATCAGGTGATTTGCGTGACACATTTACCGCAGGTTGCCGCCCTAGCTCACCAACAATTACGGGTAGATAAAACGACCGACGGTGAGCATACTGAAACCCAAATGACCGCCCTTGATCACGACAACCGTGTGATCGAGCTAGCACGGTTACTTGGGGGAGATCGCATTACCGATACCACCAAAGCGAATGCCAAAGAATTATTGGCAAATGCTAGCTAAATGAACGTTTCCGCAATAAATAGGTCAATCTAAACTCTGCAAGGCTAGTTATTCAGCCTTGCTTTGTTTATCATCAGAACTATTGAACTCCATAAACGAGAAGTAAAGTCTATTTTATGAAGAAATTATTGTTGGCAAGCCTAGTGATCGCACTGAGTGGTTGCTCCGTATTTGATGGTCTAGTACATCGGATTGACGTCCCACAAGGTAACTATTTGGAGCAACGCGATGTTGACCAACTGCGCATCGGTATGAGCAAAGAACAAGTGAATTATGTTCTTGGCGCACCGGTCGCCGAAAATGTATTTGCCGACGACACTTGGTACTATGTATTCAACATGGATTCTGGCAGTGGTGATGATTATCGTCGAACAGTGACGCTCACTTTCGTTGATAATAAACTCACAGACTATGCTGGTGATTTTGATCGTCCAAAGAATTTTGACACGCCGCTGGATCAATAAACAGGCTGTTGCCAGCGCACTTCCGTAATTTTAAGCACCGAATGGGGAGTGTATGGAACCGAGCAACAGCCTCGAGCGCTTCACTGACATTATTAAAAGCCCGACTGACCATCGCCACTATGCGATGGTTCGCTTACCTAATGGCTTGCGCTGTGCGCTCGTACACGATCCTGATGCACAACAGAGCACAGCCGCTGTAGCGGTCGCTGCCGGTCACTTCCAAGATCCCAATGACACCCAAGGACTTGCTCACTTCCTCGAGCACATGCTGTTTTTGGGAACCCACAAATACCCCGAAGCCACTGCTTACCAAGACTTTATTCATCAACACGGCGGTCACCACAATGCGTGGACGGGAACTGAGTACAGTAGTTACTATTGCAGTGTGGACGCCACAAGCTTCGCCGCTGCTCTCGACCGATTCTCGCGCTTTTTTTACGAGCCGACATTCAACCCTGAATGGATTGCCAAAGAAGTTAATGCGATAGAGTCTGAGTTTCAGATGAAACGCAAAGACGAGTTACGACGGTTGTATCAAGTCCACAAGGCAACCGCCAATCCTGCGCATCCCTTTTCAAAGTTTTCCGTAGGGAATTTCGCGACACTTACAGAAAACGGTGACACCACCGGCCTAGACCATCGCATGCGTGAGTTTTTCGCGACCTGGTACCGAGCCAATCGTATGACACTTGTGTTGGCGGGCCCGCAATCACTGGACGAGCTAGAACAATTGGCGCACCAGCACTTTAGCGCCATCGTCGGCAATGGGCCTTCTGCTAGCCCAGAACAAGCAGCTCTTTATTTACCTGAGCAGCGTGCGGTGCAACTCAATGTTCGTCCATTAAAAGACGCTCGCCGTTTAATACTTGCTTTCGCACTACCTAGCATCGACGACGACTACCCCTACAAAACCACAAGTTTCATCGCTCACTTATTAGGTTACGAAGGACCTGGCAGCCTCTACGCTGAACTGCATCACGCAAATTTAATTAATAGCTTAGCTGCCGGTGGCGGTATTAGTGGTAGTAACTTCAAAGACTTTAACCTCAACATGCAACTCACTGCGGAGGGGCTAGCTAAAACCGATCAAATTATTATGGCAGTGCTAGGAGCTGTTGAACGAATTAAGAACGAGGGGCTTGAAGATTGGCGTTACCGTGAGCGACAAGTCGCTATTGCTAACGCATTTCGTTTTCAAGAGCCAGCTCGGACGGCCGACCTTGCGCCACAACTTGCTATCAATATGCATCATTATGAGCCGCATGACTTGATCTTTGGCGACTATCGCATGGACCAGCTCAATACCACTAAAGCTCGCGAATTACTGAATCTTATGCACGTGGACAATTTGCGTGCAACGCTGATTCACCGAGAGGTCGAAGTCGATCAGCATGAACCGATTTATGGTACTGACTATCAACTACGTCCGTTCACCGAAGAGCAGAAGGACAAGTGGCGGAATGCACAAACAAAAAGCATTCAATTGCCGGCGCCCAATCCTTACCTCCACCCGTTAAGCTCACCGTTGCCGCTGGAAGAGCCGATTTCACGGCAACCACAATGTTATCAGCTAGCGGAAGGCCTCACGTTGTGGCATTTACAAGATCCTGATTTTAGAGCACCCAAAGCGCACATTTATTGTCAATTTACGTTGCCAAATGTTACGGCGAGTGCGCGTCATTACGCCAGCGCCCGCCTCTGGTGTGAACTGATGATCGATCGCCTTAATGAAGATTGTTACGATGCCGAAATTGCGGGCCTACATTTTAATATTTACCCACAGCACTATGGCATCACTTTACACATAAGTGGTTACTCGCAAGGTATCGTAGAGCTCAGCAAAGATCTTCTGCAGCGCATGCGTTCGACGTCTTTCAGTGACTCGCGCTTCGCCGATATCAAACAAAAACTATGTGTCAATTGGCAGTCAGCGCTTGCGAACAAACCTCTAAATCTGTTGTTTGCTCGCTTAAATGTTTTACTACAACCTCATATGTATGCACTTAGCGATCTTGCAGAGGCCCTCGACACTATTACCCGCGCAAGCTTCGATGCTTGGCATGAGCAATTATTTGCAGCGGTTGAATTAAAGCTATTTGCCCACGGCGATCTGACCCCGAACGTACTTAAGCCCTTGACTGACTGTGCGTCACAAAGCTTTTCGATGCAAGCTGACTTGCAAGCCAACATGCCAGCCACACGCGACCTCGAACAACTTAAGCACGCTGGGAAACTCGACGCTCGTGGCCAACTTGAAACGCACCACTCTGATCATGCGGCAATGCTGGTTATCCAAGGCCCTGACACCAGCGTCCTGCAACAAACCAATATGTTGTTGCTCAATCAGTTTATTCAGCCGCACTTGTTTAATGAACTTCGCACGCGTCAACAACTCGGTTATCTGGTGGGCAGCACCTATATGCCGATAGAGCAGCGCCCTCATCTACTCATGTATGTGCAATCGAGTAACCAGCAAGCAGAGCACTTATGCGACGCACTTGACGAATTTAGGCAGCATTTTTTAAGTCAATTCGATGATCGTATTCACGATGAACTCGAGCAAGTGAAGGGATACCTCATTCGTAAGTTACGTGAACCAGATACCAATTTACGCTTACGTAGTCAGCGTTTATGGAGCACTATTTCGCCAGCTGATGTAAGTTTTGACCGCCTTGAACAAATGGCCCTAGAGCTTGAATCGAATACAACTTTGTTTTTCATCAAGCAATTAGCCGAAATCCTAGCTACAACGGGGCATCACGGCTATATTACGGCAACTCCTAAAGAACTTTGACAGCCTCGAGATTATTGGGTAACTTGAGCGGTATAACAAAAATAAGAGTTGTGGCGAAACACAACCCAACAATGGGATGACACGTGCGCTTTGATACACAATTGAGAAAGTGGTGGTCGGCTTGCACCCAAAACAAAATAGTTCTGGGCCGCATAGCTGTCGCTTTTTTACTGTTGCTAACTAGTGCATTTTCGCTCACTAGTCTAACCCCGTCAGCATACGCTCAAGTTGGCTCGGGTAATGACTGGCGTGTGGAGCTGATTACCTTACGTGTTGCCAATAAGCCCATAAGTGCCGATACCCTTGACGAACGCAATCTCGCGCAACTTTACAATGCGACACAACTGCATGTTCCGCGCTTGCAAGAACCGCTCACCATTGAATTTGGCGCACCTTATGCGCCAAGTGCTCAAAAGCTTCAATACCGTTATAAACTGGACGGGTTTGACGCAAATTGGATTTATACCGATGCGGACTATCGTCGTGCAACGTACACCAATCTTGATTTCGGCAATTATACGTTTCGTGTAGAGGCCTCACCAAACGGTAGCTATTGGTTCGGTACACGCACCATCGAGCTTGATGTTGCGGCCCCACTTTGGTTGTCGCCATGGGCGATAGCTTTATACGCGGCGTTGCTCATCGGCATTCTCGTCGGCGTTGGTGCCATTATTAGCACGCGGCGACAAGCCATTCACCTCCTGCGCGACAGTGAGGAACGCTTAAAGCTGAGTTTGTGGGGCAGTGGCGACCAACTTTGGGATTGGCATATCGACACCGATGAGTTACATCGCCATAACACATGGCGTCAGTTAAAGAACTTCCCAGAGGATGGCATTCGCTTTGGTGATGACACCGGCAAATCAAATATCCATCCTGCGGATCTTGCCAAAGTCCGTTGGACGCTGCGCAATTATCTTGAAGGTAAAACCGACCACTATGAACAAACCTATCGTGTAGCCTCACACAAAGGCTGGATGTGGGTTCTCGATCGCGGCAAGATTGTTACCTACGATGAGCAACAGCGCCCGCGCCGAATGACCGGGACCTTAAAAGATATAACGCCACTGGTCACCGCTGAAGAGCGCTTAAAGATGTTGGCTGCCTCGATCACTAACATTTCCGATGGCGTCTGTATCTATGACGCGCAATTTAATGTGGTGGAAACCAACCAGTCCTTTTCACGGATCACTGGCTATCGTCGCGACGATATGATTGGCCGTTCACTGCGCTTTAGTTTGTACAGTCCAGATCACCTTGAACAGATCAAGCAAATAGTGCAACAGCAAGGAACTTGGCATGGCGAGCTAGAGGATTTGCGTAAGGATGGCACCGTTTATCAAATGGAGCTTACCCTTGATGCCATCCGTGACGAGAGTAAAGAAATTTCGTATTACGTCGCTACCTTCTCAGATATCACCGATCGTAAAAACGCTGAACGGGAACTCCGTCGTCTTTCGAATACCGACACCCTAACGGGCCTACCGAATCGCTCTTACTTCCAAGTCAGCCATTCAAACTTAGTACGCAAGCGTATTATGCATGCCCTGCTGTTATTCGACTTGGACGACTTTAAGAAAATCAATGACTCACTTGGGCATGAAGTCGGTGATCACTTACTCATGCATGTTGCCGAGCGTGTTGGTGAAGTGGGCCGCCCACAAGACACCTTTTATCGACTCGGTGGCGACGAATTCGTTTTGATGCTTGAGGATACGACTGACGTACGGGTGATCACCTCCGCCGCTAAACGTATTTTAGAGTGTCTCTCGCAACCATTTCATATTAGCGACCATGACATCGTGGTCAGTAGTTCGATAGGTATTGTTGTTTACCCGAACGACGGACAATCCTCGCAAGAGCTACTGCAGAATGCTGATACGGCAATGTATCATGCGAAAAATCGTGGTGGTGCTACGTACCAATTCTTTAATGAGTCGATGAACAAAAATGCCGTGCGACGGTTGCAAGTTGAAAACCAATTACGGCACGCTCTACGGAATAATTATTTGCAGGTGCACTACCAGCCCAAGGTTTCATTACGCACAAATAAGTTTGTCGGCTTGGAAGCACTGGTACGGCTTGAGATACCGGACGTCGGCGTCGTCAGTCCCGCCGAGTTCATTCCACTCGCCGAAGAAACTGGACTTATTATCGATGTCGGTGAACGCGTGTTACGGCAAACCTGCCGCGATATGCGCGAGTGGGTTGAAGCGGGTGCCGTGCAGGGCCGCGTGGCCGTCAACCTGTCAGCGAAGCAGTTTTTGCAGCCCGATCTAGCCGAACGCATCATGGTTATTTTGCAAGAAGAAAAGCTTCATCCAAGTTATTTAGAGCTAGAGATTACAGAGGGCGTGGTTATGGACGATCCCGAACGCGCGATTGAAATCATGACCGAGCTGAATAACCTTGGCATTCACCTAGCGCTCGATGATTTTGGTACTGGCTATTCATCACTCGCTTATTTGAAGCGCTTCCCGATTCAAACATTGAAGATCGACAAGGCCTTCATCGACGACATCAATGGCGCTGAACGTGACCGCAACATGGTCGCATCGATTGTCGCCATGGCGCACAATTTAGGTCTTGATGTGGTTGCTGAGGGAGTCGTGAACTTAGAACAAGCAGCGACCTTGAGCAACTTACAGTGTGAGTTTGCGCAAGGCTTCCTCTTTGCCGAACCGCTGCGCAGCGAGAACTTTCTGGCCCATATTAGCACCACCCTTGCGACGCTAAAAAACAGTCCTTAATGCGGCTGCCAAAGCACATTGTCGCGACCCAACGCGCGCAACAAGGTCATACGTTTGTGTGAGATAAATAACGGTAGAACAACCGGGCCAAGCATCAACGCCGCGAACCCCCAGCGTTTAGCCCCCATGGCATTGCGTAAAGCTTGAATATAAACAAGTAGCGCAGACAACAAACAACACAGCGCGATCAACAAAACAACCTCCTAAATAATGGCTATGAAGTCAGCCGAAACTGCCTGCATAGCCACCTACTTCGTATTAGTCATCGTCATTATAAAACGAACGGCCTTCATTTGCCATTTCGACCAACAACGGTGCTGGCTCATAACGTTCGCCATGTGCTTTAGCATAGCCGCGCAGTTGGCCGACAACTTCAGCGCAGCCTAGGCTATCGATGTAGCGGAATGGGCCGCCACGAAATGGTGGAAAACCAATACCAAAAATCGCGCCTATATCGCCATCTCGCGGACTACGGATGATCCCTTCGGCTAAGCAATAGGCGGCTTCATTCAGCATTAAAAACACCGTGCGACGTGCTATTTCATTACCACTAAGCTGCGCATTTGGCTGAACTCCGAGCAGGTTGTATACGCTGCTATCGACTTCCTTGCCAGGCTTTTTACCGCTATACGCATAAAAGCCCTTTTTGTTCTTCTTGCCTTTGCGCTCGTCATCTAACAGCTTTCCAAACGCATCTGGTGCGCGAAAGCGATCGCCAAGCTCGTTGGCCATAATTGGCGCAACTTTCGCCGCAACGTCGATGCCGACTTCGTCCATTAATTTCATCGGACCAACTGGGAAGCCAAATTTAACCAAGGCTTTATCAACCGCTTCAATAGGTTCGCCACCGAGGACCAGACGTGCCGCTTCATTCATGTAAGGGGCAAGAACACGATTAACGTAAAAGCCTGCGCCATCCTTTACCACGATCGGCGTTTTGCCTTGCTTTTTCGCTAGCGCCACGGTCGTTGCAATGGTCGCATCGGAGGTCTTCGTATGAGTGATAATTTCCGCCAACGGCATTTTGTCTACTGGCGAAAAGTAATGCAACCCAATCACATTCTCGGGACGCTTGGCTTTTGCGGCGATTTGCGTAATCGGTAAGCTCGATGTATTGGTCGCGAAAATCGTATGCTCTTGCGCATGTTCCTCAATATCAGCGACCATCTTTTGCTTCAGCTCAAGATCTTCAAAGACCGCCTCGATTACCAGATCGGTGCGCTCGAACCCAGAGTAATCGAGGGTACCGCTGAGTCGTAGCATGGTCTTTTCTAATTCAGCACGGCGCATATGCTTACGTTTAACTTTCTTGTTTAGCAGGTCATAGCTGTACTTCATTGCATGCACAATGCCCTGTTCAGCAATATCTTTAATGCGCACAGGAATCCCGGCTTTTGCTGCTGTTACATAGGCAATTCCACCGCCCATGAGACCGCCGCCCAATACGCCAACGCGGCTTACCGAGCCGGGTTTAGTATCACCAGCACCCGTTTCTTTTTTCATCGCCGTTGTCGCAAAGAAAATACCGCGTAATTGCTTCGATTCTGGTGTCATCGCGAGCATGCCAAATTGGCGCGCTTCGTACTGAAGCCCCTCTTGGAAGCCATGGTCAGCGCCATAGGAAATCGTATCAATGATGGCATCGATCGCCGGATAATTACCTTTAGCCTTTGCCTGCGCCTGCTCGCGCGCTTTCTTGAAAATGATGCCACGACCAAAACGAGTGCCTTCAAGGCCTTTATTGAGTAAGCTGTGGTGCACTCGTTGTACTTTTGCTTTGCTCTTTAGCGCCTTCTCAACGGCCGCTTCAAGCAAAATACTACTTGGCACAACATCATCAACAATACCCAGCTTTTTAGCTTGCTTAGGCCGCAGCTGCTTGCCGGCCAAAATCAACGGCAGTGCTTTTTGAATGCCAATCAGACGTGGCAAGCGCTGAGTTCCACCGGAGCCCGGCAGCAAGCCTAATTGCACTTCAGGTAAGCCTAACGAAGTTTTGTCATTATCCGTACAAACGCGGTAATGGCAGGCGAGTGCCAACTCTAAACCACCGCCTAAACAAGCACCGTCAATCGCTGCGACAACAGGTACCGACAATTGCTCGATGCGATCAAACATCGCTTGCCCTTGGCGCGCAAGACTTTCCGCGTCAGCAGCATTTTCGCAATCATCAATCATACTGATATCAGCACCAGCGACAAATGAACCCGGCTTATCACTAATAACCACGATACCTTTGAGCGTACTCAGTTGCTCAAGTTTGCCCAGTACCTCACTTACCTCTTCAGCGAAGCTCGCTTTCAAGGTATTCATTGATTCGCCAGGCACATCGATGTGAATAACCGCGACGCCATCGTCACGCGTTTCTAAAGTAAATGCGCGTTTCGTATCAGTCATTAGTTACTCTCCAAAATCATTGCTGAGCCAAGCCCACCGGCAGCACAAGCGGTGGTCAACGCGGTACCACCACCACGACGTTTAAGTTCACGCAAGGTTTGTGTGATCATGCGCGCGCCGGTTGCAGCAAATGGATGGCCGTACGCAATCGAACCGCCCAGCACATTAAATTTATCCATATCAATCTCACCAATGGCTTCGCTGCGTCCGAGTTTTTCCGCCGCGAACTTTTTACTGCCAAACATTTTTACGTTCGCCAATGTTTGTGCCGCAAAGGCTTCATGCATGTCGATTAAATCAAGGTCGCTTAGCTTCATACCAGCACGGTCCAATGCTATCGGCGTGGCGAATGAAGGCCCCATTAGCATGTCTTTCTCGACACCGATGGCGCTAAACGCATAACTCTTGATGTAGCCCAAAATCTCATAACCTAAGGCCTTCGCCTTGCTTTCAGTCATCAACAGCACCGCTGCCGCACCGTCAGTAAGTGGCGTGCTATTCGCTGCTGTCACCGAACCGTGTTTACGATCAAACACAGGCCGCAATTTCGCATAGCTGTCGAGCTGACTATCACTGCGAATCGTGTTGTCACGGCGTAAAAAGTCTTTATACGGTTCCGCAAAGGCAGTCATGACCTCAGCGTCGAGCTTACCTGCTTCCCATGCTTCATGAGCGAGCGTGTGTGAACGATGCGCTAGGGCATCTTGATCGGCGCGGTTGATACCATGAGTCTTCGCCATTTGCTCGGCTGTGTCGCCCATCGTCAGACCAGTACTATATTCCGCAATCGCCGGCGGTACTGGGAGTAAATCTTTGAAACTCAGACGCTTTAAAACACTCAGTCGCTGACCTAAGCTACGCGCTTTATTTAAATCAACCAACGCATGCGCCAACTTGCGCGAAACGCCTATCGGTAACACCGAAGAGGAATCTGCGCCGCCAGCGATACCGACACTAATGTTGCCAGCGACCATGGTTTCAAGCACGTTTACAGTTGCCTGAAAGCTGGTAGCACAGGCACGGGATACGCTATAGGCATCGGTGTTAACCGGCAAACTGGTACCGAGCACGATTTCACGAGCGATATTCGGTGCCGACGGCATTTGCACGACTTGGCCAAAAACCAATTGTTCAACTTCTTTGCCATCTAAGCCATAGCGGTTGAGCATTTCTTGCACAACCATCTTACCTAAATCAAGCGCTGGTATACCGTGATAATAGCTTGCTTGCTTGGCAAATGGAGTGCGGAGCCCAGCGACCACCGCTATGCGATCCCCCTGTGGCGTAGTCAGTTGCTGACGTGACGTCATAATTCACTACCTCTGTTCGGTAAATTGGCGGATTTCTGATCTGGTCAGACCTCACGATTTATTACAAATTCTAGCGGTTTCATCCCAAGAATTAAACTCTTGTTTTAGGTAAAGTACATACTAGAGTATAGACACAGCTATCACATTAGGGGTTAACATGGCCGCAGAACAGTTTCAAAGCCTGCGAAATTACTTAGACAGCCAAGTGCTCGGGCAACCAGAGTTCACCGAAAGCTTGCTGATTGCCGTCCTTGCCGACGGTCACCTCTTGGTCGAGGGTCCACCTGGTCTCGCCAAAACACGCGCCGTGAACGCCTTAGCCAAAGGGATTGAAGGAGACTTTCATCGTATTCAATTCACCCCGGATCTGTTGCCTGCAGATTTGACCGGTACCGACATCTATCGGCCAGAAACTGGCGAGTTTGTCTTTCAAAAGGGCCCGTTGTTTCACAATGTGATCTTGGCCGATGAAATCAACCGCGCTCCCGCAAAGGTCCAATCCGCGTTACTTGAAGCCATGGCGGAGCGCCAAATTACGGTGGGGCAAACAACCTATCCCCTACCCGGCTTATTTATGGTTTTGGCAACACAAAATCCGTTGGAGCAGGAAGGTACCTATCCTCTCCCAGAAGCACAGCTTGATCGTTTTCTTATGCAACTCAATCTCGATTATCCTGCGGCCGAAACCGAGCTGGATATTTTGCGTTTGACCCGCGGCGAAGAATTACATGGCGACTTGGCGATGCCCGCCCCGTTAAGCCAACAAGATATCTTCGCAGCGCGCAAAGAAGTATTAGAAATCTTTATGGACGAAAATGTCGAAAATTACCTCGTGCAACTGGTGATTGCTACACGACAAGCCGAACATTATTCGAATGACTTGGCTCGATGGTTAAGTTACGGTGCGAGTCCGCGCGCAACGATTGCGCTTGATCGATGCGCCCGTGCGAAGGCCTGGTTAGCCGGGCGCGACTTTGTCACGCCAGATGATATTCAAGCTGTCTTCGCGCACGTTTTACGTCACCGCATTATTTTAAGCTACCAAGCCGAAGCGGATGGCGTAACCGCTGACCAAGCCTTACAGGTTATTCTACAAGAAGTGCCAACCCCGTAGGTGATTATGACCAACGCAAGCGAATGGCTGCAACAATGGCACAGCGATGGCATGCACGTCGGTAGTGCTGAATTAATGTACTACCGTAGCAAAGTCGGTGCCTTCGCACGGCATCGCAAACTACATCCGCCGAAGGCACAAACTGGGGCCTTGCTCAGTAAAACAAGGGGCCGAGGTATGGAGTTTGACGAAGTCCGGCATTATCAAGCGGGTGATGATGTGCGCGCCATCGATTGGCGCGTTACAGCGCGAACCGGCACCCCTCACACTAAACTTTACCGTGAAGAACGTGAACGTCCGGTAATGTTTATCGTGGATCTATCTCCCTCACAGCACTTCGGTAGTCAGTTGTTGTTAAAGAGTGTCCTTGCCTGTCACATCACTGCTGCAATGGCGTGGCTTGCTGTCCAACGTGGCGATCGCGTCGGTGCCCTGCTCGGGCACCCACAGCGCCACGTAGAGATTCGCCCACAGGGACGCCAACATGGCGTCTTGCGCATTATTCATAGCCTCGTAGAACTGCAAAATGAAAGCTTAGCAGCGTGGCAGCAGGCGCCAGCGGATGGCTCAACTGCAAACTTAGATGACTTGCTCCAGCGCGCCCAGCAGGTTGCCAAACCAGGAACCATTATTCACATTATCAGCGACTGGCAGCAGTTTTCCGGGACCACCTTTACACTGTTACAAGCACTGCAACGCCATTGCAGTCTGCAAGTGTTACAGTGCAGTGATCCGCTCGAGCATCAGTTTCCCGAACCTCTCGCCCAACAAGACATTGCATTGAGTAATGGTCAACGCCAACTCGAGTTTCCAGCGGGTGATATGGCACTGCGCACAAGCTACACCGCACAGAGCGCGCAACAACAGCAGCAGCTTTGGTCACATCTACAGCAGCTACAACTCGAGTTACACCAATTTAGCGCAGCGCGTGCGCTCGAGGAGCAATGGCCGGAGGTGATGTTGTAATGACCAATCCCGCATTGAGTGAACTCAACCCTATTATCGCCGCGCCTGCTGCATCTTGGTGGCCGTTAGCGCCGGGTTGGTATGTGGCGGCAATCACCGCAGTTAGCCTTACGCTGCTGCTAACCCTAACCATCGTGCGCGCGGTCCGACGCCGCCGCATCAGACGCGCAGCCTTGCGCCAACTGCAACCAGGGTTAGCGCTTAATGAGCTTAACTTACGCATAAAACAAGCATGTATGGGCTATTATCCGCGCAAACATATTGCCCAACTCAGTGGTCGCCAGTGGCGCGACTTCTTGCTCCAACAGCTCAGCGAACGCAATGCGGCGCGCTACTACGACCTTCTCGTCGAAGTTGAGCAAGCGAGTTACCGCCCGTTTGCCGAACAAGCAGAATTGCAGCAACGTTACTATGAATTTACCAAGGCTTGGTTAAAGCTTGCGCTACCACCGAGTAAAGCACAACGGAGGCGCATTCATGATTGAGTTTGCTTGGCCTTGGCTGGCTTTCGCTTGGCTGTTGGGACCTGCACTGTGGTGGCTGCGCCGGCCACAACAACAGCACTTCTCAACCTTACGCGTACCACAGTTACTGCAGCTTAACGAGAACGCATCAAAGCAACCACGCTCGTGGTTGCGTAGCTTCATACTCTTTATGTTGTGGAGCTTACTCATTGCTGCATTATGTCGTCCGCAATGGCTTGGCGAACCGGTACAGATCCGCAGTGAAGCCCGCGAGATGGTGTTAGCTGTCGATTTATCGGGGAGTATGGAAATCGCTGACATGAAAATCAATGGCGAAGAAGTGAATCGCCTTAGCATGGTCAAACATGTTGTTAGTGACTTTGTCGAACGGCGAAAAGGCGACAAGATGGGACTTATTCTGTTTGCCGATACCGCCTATGTGCAAGCACCAATCACCTACGATTTAGCCAGTGTGAAACAATTACTCGAAGAAGCTCAGCTGCGCTTGATCGGCGAACGTACGGCTATCGGTGACGCAGTTGCACTGGCGGTGAAACGGTTTCGCGACAACGAAGAAAGTAATAAAATTCTCATCTTGTTGACCGATGGCCAGAACACCGCTGGCTACGTCTCACCGGAGCAGGCACAGCAACTCGCCAGCTACTATGGTGTTAAGGTTTATGCCATCGGCGTCGGTGCTGAAGAAGTGATTGTTGATAGTTTCTTTGGCCAGCGTAAAGTCAATCCGAGTCGGGATCTTGACGAGGCGATGCTACAAGGACTAGCCCAAGCCACCGGTGGTGAGTATTTTCGCGCGCGCAGCACTGAAGAGCTCCAGCAAATCTATCAAACCTTAGACCAGTACGAGCCCGTCAGCGGTGATGAGCAATTACGTCGACCACAGACCGAACTGTTTTACTGGCCTGCCGGTCTCGCATTTGCACTTTTCGCATTCAGCTGGCTCATCGGACAACTACGCCAACAGCGGCGGAGGTCAGCAGCATGAATCTAGACCTGTTCCATTTCGTTCGACCATGGTGGCTGCTCGGCTTTTGTGTTGTGCTATGGGTCGCCTTAGTACTTTGGCGCCGGAATAAACAACAACAGGGCTGGTATCAAGTGGTTGCACCACATTTATCAACTTTGTTGGTTGCCGATCAGAACCGTCAGCGTCGCTCTTTGGTCGGCTGGCTGTTGCCGCTCGCTCTAAGTAGTCTAGTCCTAGGCCTAGCTGGGCCTACTTGGCAGAAGAAGCCGCAACCCGTCTTCCAGTTGGACGCTGGGCAAGTCATCGTACTTGATGTTTCACAGTCCATGTTAGCCACCGATATCACGCCAAATCGCCTCACCCAAATGCGTTTCAAGGCAATGGCGCTCGCCAACGAACAGCTTGATGGTGAAACTGGGCTTATTGCTTATGCTGGTGATGCTTATGTGATCAGCCCGTTGACCACAGATTCTCGAAGTCTAAGTAACTTAATTCGCGCCCTGCGCCCCGAACTCATGCCCGTGCAAGGCAGTTATCCGCTCGCCGCGTTAGAACTCGCTGACCGTCTGTTGCGCGAAGCTGGCTATGCCGAAGGCGATATTTATTGGTTCACCGATGGTATCGATACACGCGATCAACAAGAACTAACAACCTTTGTGCGTAACCATCCGCACCGTATTGCGATACTGGGTTTAGGGACCGAACAAGGCGCGCCGATTCAATTAGCCAACGGCAATTTACTACGCGATGCTGCCGGCGATGTGGTGGTGCCGAAAATGTTAGCCAGTCGCTTAGAACGCTTAGCAGACCTTAGCGACGGTCGTTTTAGCGTATGGCGACAAGATCAACAAGACCTGCAATTTCTCAGCAGTATGCCACCACTCAACCGCGAAGGCAGCGAAAGCGAGGACCAGCGTGGTGATGCCTGGGTCGACCAAGGTCCATGGCTCATTGGATTAGCCGTGCTTTTAGTACTGCCGCTCGTGCGACGCAATGCGTTTCATTTTGCGATGGTTCTGCTACTTGGTAATCTTGCGCTGTTTACGCCACCCAGCGCTCACGCACAAGCGACCAGCAACGACGAAGGCCTTGCATGGCATGAACAACTTTGGCAAACCCCGTATCAACAAACCGATCAGGCATTACGGGCCGAGGACTATGAAAGGGCCAAGCGCATTGCTGAAGATCCTTGGCAACGTGGCACAGCCAACTATGCGCAAGGCAATTATGAACAAGCCTTGCAAGACTTTTCCCAAGTCGATAACGCGCAAGGCTACTACAATCAAGGGAATGCCTTGATGCAACTTGAGCGCTTCGACGAAGCAGCAAATGTCTATCAAGAGGCGCTTGAACGTGATCCCGCATTGACTGAAGCGCAGGAAAACCTTGCTTTGGCGAAGCAGTTAGCTGCCGCACAACAAGAGCAGGAACAACAGCAACAAGGCCAAGGTGAAGGGCAACAGCAACAAGAAGGCCAACAACAAGGCGAACAGGACAGCGACGCACAAAGCGAGCAACAACCCGCGGAGCAGAGCGGTACTGAAGGTGAAGCGCAACAACAAGAACAAGGTGCCGAGCCGCAAGCCGAAACACCACCGCAACAACAAGAAGCTGATACAGAATCTAACTCAGCTGCAGCTGAAGGCGAGGAGGCCGATCCACAAGCGATGCCGAGCGCCGATCAACTCAGTGAAGAGCAACGCCAACAAATGGAGAACTGGCTTAATCGCATCGAAGATGATCCAGCTATCTTGCTACAACGAAAAATGGAGCTTGAAGCACGCCGCCGAGGTCGCGAGCGTCTGCCCCAAGGAGTCGATAAACAGTGGTAAAAACAGTACGTCACTTAGCCTTTATAAGCGCATTGATGCTCGCGTTTGGTTTCGCTGGATCGGCGACTTATGCGCAAACAGATTCACCTAAAACAGTCGTTATGAGTGTTGATAAAAACCCAATTGCCAGCGGTGATACTTTTATCCTCACGCTCACCGTCGATCAGTTTATTGAGGATCAACAATGGCGGCCGGCTGAGCTGCTTCCAGATTTCGACGTCATGGGGACTTCAAGTAGTAGCACCACCCAAATCATCAATGGCGCAACCACGCGCGAAAAAACATTTCGAACAGTGGCCAAGGCGCCGCAACAACCTGGTGACTATGAACTCGGACCTTTCACTGTTGCCGGCGCAACGTCTAATCAACTCACATTGCAAGTTCTCCCAGCGGACGACCCAGCACTTAGTGAGCAGCGTGACGCTTTCATGCGGGTGGAACTCGATCGTGAAGAAGTTTATGTGCAAGAGCAGGTCGTTTTAACGACCAAGCTTTACCTTGCAGCGAACTTGCATAGCGGTAATATCATTCCACCAGAACTAGAAGACGCAGACATTCGCCAAGTTGGTCGTGATGAAGACAGCACTGAAGTCATCGACGGACGCATGTTTCAAGTTTTCCAGCGTAGTTTTGTGGTTATCCCGCAACGGTCTGGTGCGCAAGAAATTCGTGGCCCAGTTTTTCAGGGGCAAATCAACGTCGCCAGCAACCGCACGCTGTTTCCAAGCTTTTCTTCGACGCGCGCGGTGACCACAGCGGCGACTGACCTGCCGCTAACGGTGAAGCCGATTCCGCAAGATTGGCCAAAGCAACACACATGGTTGCCAGCCGAGCTCGTTACCTTATCGGTGTCGGTCGGAAACGAGGGCAGCACGCAACCGGAAGATGAGCAATTGCAAATCACTCAGGGAGAGCCGCTTACGCTCACCTATCGCCTGACTGCGGTTGGCCCACTTGCCGACCAATTACCACGTTTGGACGAACTGGTTCGCCAGCTGCCCATTGGCGACGCCAGTATTTATCCAGAAGCCCCCGAATCAGCCATGAATCAGCGCAATGGTCGTTTAGTATCGCAACAGACCTTACGGGTTGCGATTATTCCACACAGCGCTGGCACACTCGAAATCCCCAGCCTAGAGCTGCCCTGGTTCAATACCCAACTACGTGGACGGCAGCAAGCAGCTGCGCCAGGACAAAGCATTT
Organism: Pseudidiomarina sp. CB1; assembly: GCF_024752025.1. GTDB lineage: Bacteria > Pseudomonadota > Gammaproteobacteria > Enterobacterales > Alteromonadaceae > Pseudidiomarina. The sequence continues at coordinate 987,084 of NZ_JANTPU010000001.1, forward strand.
TGGTAGCACCCGGTGTTAGCGATGGTCGCGATGTGCAACCCACTGCTGCCCAACAAACGCCAGAACCTTCAGCGCCAAGTGCAGATGAAGCGAAAGCTAACACCGAAACGGTGACTTCGCCCACAGCAACAAGTCAACGCGAGTTACGCTATTGGCAGTATGCGGCAGGAGCGCTCGCAGCACTATGGCTGTTAACCCTACTGTTCTGGTTTCTTCGTGCACGTCAGCACAACACCGGTACGGCCCATCAGGAAGATGCTACGTCATCGGCAAGTGAGGGCAACGCCCGCGCAGATCTTCGCGCTGTGCAACGCGCCTGTAATGCAAACGACGCAATGGCCGTGGAGGTTGCCCTCAAAACGTGGATGCGGGCGCAGTTGAAACTTTCTGGACAACTCAATGCGCTGGCTGACTACTTTGACCACACGCCATTGCGCAGCCAACTTGAGCATCTGCAGAGCTCGCGGTTTTCAGCAGGGCAACATGATTGGCAAGAAGGAAAAGCGCTATGGCGAGCCTTACAGGGTGCTTTACAGGCGCATAAAGAACGCCAGCGCGGGCAACCTTCAGAATTGCCACCGCTTTATCCCCAATAACCACTCTTTACCGATGTACCCATAAAAAAACGCATCCCTAGGGATGCGTTTTTGAATTCCAGAGCGCTTCGTTAGCCGACTAGTTTTGCGTCTCGTCAGCCTTGTTGAGCAGGATTTCAATCTCAGCATCAGCACGCAGCGCACTCACCACAGCTTGATAGCTTTCCTGCATGTAACTGTTAACGAGCTGGTCCTGCAATTGTGCAGACTGAGCTTCGTCGACAGTGCCAGCTTGCACGCCGGTAAGCGCAACAACGGCAACGTTGCCACTACTTAAGTTTACCGTATCAACAGTAACCGCACCTGCTGCTGGAGCACGCAAATTAAATAACTTCTGCACCACAGCTCGTGGATGTGCGGCCGCTTGGCGAGACACATTATCTAAAGCGACAAAGTCAATTCCTGTTGCTTCGTCCGCCTGCAATTGCGCAACAACTTCTGCCGCACGCTCTTCTGCCATCACTTGCGCCCGTTCACGACGAACCTGCTCAGTGACTTGTGCACGAACTTCATCAAGGCTTTGGGTTGAGGCAGGCTCATGACCTAATACGCGTACAACTACCGACTCAGTGTCACTCACTTCAATGAGTTCGCTGTTCAGTTGCTCGCGGATCAATTGACCATTAAATACAGGTTCCAGAACCGCCGGCGAGTCCAAAGGTGCCGGAGCACTATTGCGACTAAAGAACTCAGTTTCTTGCACTTGTAAGCCAAGATCCTCGGTAACTGGCGCGAAGGTATCTGGGATCTCAAAGGTCAACTCAGACACTTGTTGCTGTAGTTCGTAGTAACGCTGCTTAACGCGGTCGTCTTGCAAATCAGCGATGATTTCTGCACGAACTTCCTCAAGTGGCGTTACCGAGCCTTCTTTGATATCCGTCAGCTTAATAATGTGATAACCAAAACTCGTTTCCACTACACCAGTCGTATCGCCAACATTCTCCAGCGCAAACGCAGCTTCTTCGAAATCAGCATCCATAGTGCCTTTCTCGATAAAGTCTAAATCACCGCCCTGCTCACCTGAGAATACGTCATCCGACTTTTCTTGTGCGAGTTCAGCGAAGTCGGCACCGGCTTCTAAATCAGCCAAGATTGCTTCTGCTTCAGCTTTTGCCGCTGCAGCGTCTTCACCAGACTCAATCAAAATGTGCGAGAAGCGGTACTGAGGCGCAGTTGAATACTGGCTCATATTACCTTCATAGTAGGCTTGCACCTCTTCGTCCGCGATTTCGATTTCTTCAGCAATGCTACCGGCATCAACGAGCACATAGGCCAGCTTCACTTTTTCCGGTACTGCGAACTGCTGAATATTATCGTTGTACCATGCCTCTACTGCTGCCTCATCGACCTCGACCTGCGCAAGATAATCCGCCAGCGCAATTTCCGTATACTTACCGCTGCGAGTCTGCCCGATCAACTGCTGCGTTGCATCAACCTCGCTGGGCAATACAAACTCACTAGAAACGATCCCTTGCACCAACTGCTGGGTCACCAAGTCGCGGCGTACCACTTGGGCAAATCCGTCGGGAGTGTAACCTAAGCTGCGCAATGTCGTTAGGTACAAGTCGTTGTCGAACTGGCCAGCAACTTTAAAGCTCGAAATATCACGAATCGCCGCCTTAACTTGGGCAGCTGAAACACGCAATCCTTGGCCTTTCGCGGCTTGCTCTAATAATTTTTGATTCACCAAGTCATTCACAACTCGCGTACGAAGTTGCTGGGTAAAGCGCGGATCACGCGCCATCTGGTCGTAGAAGTCGCCCATTTGCTGCTGCTGACGGGCTCGCTCATTTTCGACCGCTCGGTCAAACTCTGCTTGGGTAATTTCCTCGCCATTCACTAATGCGACCGAAGGCTCAGGCTGATTAGCGATGTAGCCACCAATCCCAGCCAAAGCAAACGTTAACGCAATGAGTACAAGAAATACCTTGACCCAAAGGCTTTGTGACCCTTCACGAATCCTCTCCAACATAATCGTCTCTTAACCTCAAAGTGTTCTGATTTTTTCCGCGCGTTATTCTATCCCATTACGCAGAAAAAAAATAACCCGAAGACAGGCTTCGGGTTACTTTCTCTATTCGCTGGCGGAACGGACGGGATTCGAACCCGCGACCCCCGGCGTGACAGGCCGGTATTCTAACCAGCTGAACTACCGCTCCGCAGAGATTAGTTTACTGAGTCTTTCAGTGCTTTACCGGCTTTGAAAGAAGGTACTTTTGCTGCAGCGATTTGAATCGTCTGGCCAGTTTGTGGGTTACGGCCAGTGCGAGCTGAACGCTCACGAACTGCGAAGGTACCGAAACCTACCAATTGTACTGAATCACCCTTTTTCAAAGCATCAGTTACTGCTTCAATAAAAGAGTCCAGAGCTCGACCTGCAGCAGCTTTTGAAATTTCTGCTCCCTCTGCAATTTTGTCAACTAACTGAGACTTGTTCACAGTATCATCCCCTTAGATTGTTATTATCAGATTTTGCTTGGTTCCATTAGCTTTTAAATGGGCCAGCGAAGGTTATAACAAGCTTGAACATTCTGTTCAAGCGGTTCAACAGGTCTCCGACTACTTTTACGTTTCCCTGTCGTTCAAGTGCCACGTCAGGCGGTGTTTAAGGTTTCCCCTGACCATTCACTTTGACTCTAGGCTACCACAAGATTTTCGATTGAGAACCCTTTTTCACAATTTTTTTGACGAAAGAATGCGGGCTGTAGCCATGTTGCGGCCTCACAGCCCGCATTTTACCGTCTTAATGGGCTTTTTTACCTTCAGGTTGACGCTCTAATGCGACCGCCAAAACCTCATCAATCCATTGTACTGGCTGAATCGTGAGGTCACCTTTTACGTTATCGCTAATTTCTTGCAGGTCTCGCTCATTATCTTTCGGAATCAGCACATGCTTGATGCCGCCGCGATGAGCCGCCAACAACTTCTCTTTCAAGCCGCCAATGGCCAGCACTTCGCCGCGCAAGGTGATTTCTCCCGTCATGGCAACGTCGGCACGCACTGGAATCTGCGTTAATGATGAAACCAACGCGGTCACCATCGCAATACCTGCACTTGGACCATCTTTCGGGGTTGCCCCTTCCGGCACATGCACATGAATATCGCGTTTTTCGTGGAAATCATCGGCGATGCCAAGCATGTCGGCACGGCTGCGAACTACGGTTAATGCGGTTTGGATTGACTCCTGCATGACGTCACCGAGCGAACCGGTTGAAGTGATCTTGCCTTTACCCGCAACATTCGTCGCTTCGATGGTAAGCAAGTCGCCACCCACCTCGGTCCATGCCAAACCGGTGACTTGACCAATTTGATTACTTTCTTCTGCTTTACCATAATCAAAACGCTGTACACCTAAGTAATCCTTAAGATTATCGGCGTTGATTTCGACCTTTTTGATACGCTTATCAAGCACGATTTTCTTCACGGCCTTACGGCACAAACGAGAAATTTCTCGTTCCAAGTTTCGCACCCCAGCTTCGCGCGTGTAGTAGCGAATGATTCCCAAAATAGCGTCATCTTTGATGGTCAGCTCTTTTTCTTTTAAGCCGTTACGATCGAGTTGCTTCGGCAGTAGGTGCCGTTTTGCAATATTGAGCTTCTCGTCTTCGGTGTAACCGGCCAAGCGAATAACTTCCATACGGTCGAGTAACGGACCTGGAATATTCATACTATTAGAGGTTGCGACAAACATGACATCGGACAAATCATAATCAACTTCCAAATAATGGTCGTTGAAATTGATGTTCTGCTCGGGATCAAGAACCTCAAGCAATGCAGACGCAGGGTCACCACGCATATCAGCCGCCATCTTGTCGATTTCGTCTAATAAAAACAGCGGGTTACGCACTCCTACCTTGGCCATTTTTTGAATTAACTTGCCGGGCATCGAGCCAATATAGGTACGACGGTGGCCACGAATTTCAGCTTCATCACGCACACCGCCGAGCGCCATGCGAATGTATTTGCGCCCCGTTGCTTTAGCAATGGATTGTCCTAATGAGGTTTTACCGACCCCAGGAGGGCCGACAAGGCAAAGAATTGCACCTCGAACCTTAGTGGTCCGCTGTTGCACCGCTAAATATTCAAGGATGCGTTCTTTGACTTTCTCTAAACCGTAATGGTCGGCATCCAAAATCTTCTCTGCATTGGCTAGATCCTTCTTGATACGCGAACGCTTCTTCCATGGCACCGAGACCATCCAGTCAATGTAGCCACGAACCACGGTTGCTTCGGCGGACATCGGCGACATCATTTTCAATTTTTGCAGTTCAGCGCGGGTCTTCTGCTCAGCTTCTTCCGGCATTTTCGCATCTTGGATCTTCTGCTCCAGCGCCTCAAATTCATCCGGACCATCTTCCATCTCGCCCAATTCTTTTTGAATAGCTTTCATTTGCTCATTCAAATAGTACTCGCGCTGGCTTTTCTCCATTTGCTTTTTCACACGCGTACGAATGCGCTTCTCAACCTGTAACAAGTCGATTTCGCCTTCCATCAGCGCCATTAAAAACTCTAACCGCTCGCGAACTTCAGTGATTTCCAGAACCTTTTGCTTATCGTTAAGCTTCAACGGCATGTGCGCAGCCATAGTATCGGCCAAGCGATCAGCTTCTTCAATTCCTGACAACGACGTCAAGACTTCCGGCGGAATCTTCTTGTTCAGCTTCACATAGCCTTCAAACTGGTTGACCGCAGAGCGAATCATCACCTCTTCTTCTTTATCCGACATCGCCTCAGACTCAAGGTAGTGAACTTTCGCCTTGAAGAAGTCCTCGCTCGCCTCAAACTCGTCGATCTCAGCCCGTTGAGAGCCCTCAACCAGAACTTTGACGGTGCCATCAGGCAGCTTTAAGAGTTGTAAAATGTTCGCTACTGTACCGATCCGATGAATATCTTTCTCTTCCGGCTCATCAATACTGGCGTCCTGTTGTGCGGACAGAAAAATCTGTTTGTTGTTTTCCATCGCAGCTTCTAAACAGCGAATCGACTTTTCACGTCCGACGAACAGCGGGATGACCATATGCGGGTACACCACGACGTCACGCAACGGTAAAACTGGAATACTCAGGTGTTCAACCCGTGCTTCGCTCATAATTGTCTCCAGATGGGTAACTTCAAGTCCGATAAATTTATCTTACTCTCTAATATGAGGCCATGTAGATAAAGTTCAATGTTTGGCATAAAAAAAGGGCCTAAAAGGCCCTTTTTGCACATTTTTCATGCTAATCAAGGTGCTTATTCACCTGAGGCATGCTTTTCTTGTTCTTGGTTATGGTAAATCATAATCGGTTTGGACTCACCGGTAACCACCGATTCATCGATGACCACTTTCGCCACATTATCGATCGACGGCAGGTCATACATGGTATCCAGCAAGACGCCCTCAACGATGGATCTGAGACCACGAGCGCCGGTACGACGCTGCATAGCTTTACGCGCAATCGCTCGCAAGGCATCATCACGAAACTCGAGTTCCACGCCTTCCATATCGAACAGCGCTGCATACTGCTTGGTAAGCGCATTTTTCGGCTCTTGCAGAATCTGCACTAAGGCATCTTCATCAAGCTCTTCTAACGTCGCTAACACGGGCAAACGACCAATAAACTCTGGAATCAAGCCGTACTTAACCAAATCTTCAGGCTCAACTTGCTGTAACAGGTTCGCCATCTTTTCAGCCGCTTTGTTTTTCACTTCGGCGCCGAAACCGATACCGGTACCCGTGCTTACGCGTTGCTCGATGACTTTTTCAAGTCCAGCAAATGCACCACCGCAAATAAACAGAATTTTTGAGGTATCCACCTGGACAAATTCTTGTTGTGGGTGCTTGCGTCCACCTTGCGGAGGGACTGCCGCCACGGTACCTTCAATCAGCTTCAATAAAGCCTGTTGCACGCCTTCACCAGAAACATCTCGAGTAATCGATGGATTGTCTGATTTACGTGAAATCTTGTCGATTTCATCAATGTAGACAATACCGCGTTGGGCTTTTTCGGCATCGTAATCGCACTTCTGCAGCAACTTTTGAATAATATTTTCGACGTCTTCACCAACATAACCGGCTTCGGTTAAGGTGGTGGCATCAGCCATGGTGAAAGGAACATCAAGGAAACGCGCAAGGGTTTCCGCTAAATACGTCTTACCTGAACCAGTAGGGCCAATCAGCAAAATATTACTTTTGCCAAGTTCAACTTCGTCTTTACCCTTTCCTGAGTTTTGCAGGCGCTTGTAATGGTTATAAACCGCTACCGCAAGCACGCGTTTAGCAAATTCTTGACCGATGACATAAGCATCAAGATGATCACGAATCTCGCGTGGGGTCGGCAAACGATCAGAGCTTTCGCTCGGCGCAATGTTCTTGATTTCTTCTTCAAGAATATCGTTACAGAGCTCTACGCACTCATCACAAATAAAAACCGAAGGTCCGGCAATAAGTTTGCGAACCTCGTGCTGACTTTTCCCACAAAAGGTACAAAACAACGGCTGTTCGCCATTACCTTGGGTGTTATCAGACATGCTACTCTCCAGCTCGTTGCGTCAATACTTTATCAACTACACCGTAGTTTACTGCTTCTTCAGCCGACATAAAGTAATCACGGTCAGTGTCTTTCGCGATTTGCTCATAATCACGCCCAGTATTCTCTGCCAACATGCGATTCAAGCGTTCTTTAATATCAAGGATCTGGCGAGCATGGATCTCGAAATCAGACGCTTGACCTTGGAACCCGCCCAGCGGCTGGTGGATCATGACGCGCGAGTTCGGTAAGCAGTAACGTTTACCTTTGGTACCGCCAGCCAACAAGAAAGCGCCCATACTCGCCGCTTGGCCCATACATACCGTGCTTACATCGTTCTTAATAAAGCGCATGGTGTCGTAAATAGCCATACCCGCCGTTACCGCACCGCCTGGTGAGTTAATATAAATATAGATGTCTTTGTCCGGATTTTCTGACTCCAAGAACAACAACTGCGCCACAATCAGATTCGCCATGTGATCTTCCACTTGGCCACATAAGAAAATGACGTTCTCTTTTAACAGGCGCGAATAAATATCGTAAGAACGCTCCCCTTTAGCGGTTTGCTCCACTACCATGGGGACTAACTGCGCGAGCGGATCGTGCGCGAGTTCCGACATAGAAACTACTCCTAAAATAAAAAATGGCTCGTATAAGACTATACGAGCCATTAAACCAAGTTGCGAGTCATTCCGTCAACGCTTAGGTCGCGGAATCAACGAACTTACTTCTGTTTCGGGTTCATCAACTCGTCGAAGCTGGTCTTTTTCGCCGAAACTTTAGCTTTACCAAGAACGAAGTCAATTGCTTGATCTTCAAGTGCTACATTGCGCACTTGTTGCATCAATTCCTGGTTGCCTTTGTAATAGGCCACAACTTCTTCTGGATCTTCGTAAGCTGACGCATTGTTAGCGATGATTTCGTCAACTTTTGCATCGTCGACTTTAATGTCATTGCCACGAATAACTTCACCCAACAACAAGCCAATTTTTACACGTTCTTTCGCTTGTTCTTCAAACAAGTTAGCTGGTAACTCAGGCATTTGTTGAGCGTTATTACCGAAACGCTGCATCGCTTGACGACGCAAAACGTCAATCTCTTGCTTAACCATCGCTGACGGTGTTTCTACGTCATTGTGTTCAACCAAGCCTTTCAATACTTGCTCTTTCACTTTGCTTTGTACGGTGTTCTTCAGTTCGCGTTCCATATTTTTACGAACTTCAGCTTTAAGTGCGTCAATGCCGCCCTCTTTCACACCAAACAACGCAACAAATTCGTCATCGACTTCTGGTAAAACTTGTTCTTCAACTTTCTTAGCGACGATATCGAATTCAGCTTCTTTCCCTTTCAGGTTTTCAGCGTGATAGTCTTCTGGGAAGGTGACTTTAATGGTCTTTTCTTCGCCAGTTTTCATACCGATAATTTCGTCTTCGAAACCTGGGATCATGCGACCCTGACCAAGTTCTAAAGCGAAGTCTTGCGCTTTGCCGCCATCAAATTCTTCGCCATCGATGCGACCAGTGAAATCGATCGTGATACGCTCACCTTTCTTCGACTTACGCTTCACTTCTTTCCAGCTCGCGTGCTGCTTACGCAACGTGTCGAGCATATCGTCGACATCTTTTTCAGTGACGGTCACGTCAGGCTTTTCGATTTCGATTTTATCCAAACCTTGTACTTCAACTTCTGGATAAACTTCGAAGGTTGCAACGAACTCAAGGTCCTTACCTTCTTCATTGATTTTAGGCTCGATGGAAGGAGGGCCTGCAGGATTCATTTTTTCCTGCATGATTGCTTCGAAATATTTGCTCTGCATCAGTTCTTGTGCAGCGCGAGCACGAGCTTCTTTGCCGAATAATTTTTGCAATACATTCGGTGGTACCTTGCCTTTACGGAAACCGTTAATGCGACGGTTACGGTACTCGTTCTTCAACAGCTCTTTGACTTTTTCGTCGATGGTTGCCGCTGGCACAGTAATGGTGGCGCGGCGCTCTAATCCTTGGGTTGTCTCTACAGAAACCTGCATTGCTTTCTTACCTCGGCTTCACTATTGGCCTTGAGCCCACCACGATTGGGGCCCTTGAAAATGACGCCGCATTATAGCGAAGGGAGGCGAGAGAGTCGAGTAGTGCAGGTTATCTTTTTGTCGAAGTTAGCCACTAACTCGCGATTTCGAAACGATCACGGCCATTATGTTTCGCGCGGTACACGGCGTTATCAACCTTCCGCATCACATCATCAGGCGTACTCGTGGCCGTCGGAATAAAGGTGTAAATTCCGACACTTATGGTCAATTGAGCTGCACCCTCACAGGAGCTAATGCGCGCCAGTAAGGTTTCTGCGCGTTGTTGTGCTTCGGCCTCGGTTAACAATGGACAAATCGCTAAAAATTCATCGCCGCCGAAGCGACCAATCGTTTCACCACTGCGCTGCAAGGTGTGCTTCAGCTCTTGCGCAACACAGCGTAACGCCGCATCACCGACCATGTGCCCATGTTGATCGTTCAGTTGCTTAAAGTGGTCAATGTCAATCATCATCACGGTGAGGACTTGCTGTTTACGCTGTAACCGGCTGAGTTCGCTACTTAATGCGGCATCGAGCCCGCGCCTATTTTTCAGTTCGGTCAGCCCATCTTCATGTGCCAGTTGCGCTAACCTTGTATTGGCTGCCCGCAATTCCGCTTCCATCTGTTGTAGCTGGGCTTCGGTGCGGTGGCGCGCCAACGTGTTGGTGATCATGTCCGCCACCAAGCGCATTTGCCGCACATCTTCATCACTCCAGTCGCACTGTCGATGCACAAGATCACAACCAACAAAGCCAATGAGGCGTCCCTCCAAATACATGCCTACCGCCATCATTGACTGAATATTTTCGCGCACCAATTCAGCCTTAAACCCCCCCGCTTCATCAGGCAGCTGTGCTGTATCATTTACCAAGATCAGGCCGTTCGCCTTCATTTCGCGAAAGAACCACGGCATTGCCGAGGCCGGAACGCCTTGCAGGTCGTCTTTGTGGGCGGTAATACCGTCATTAACCCACTCATGCGTATTAGACATCTCGTTGTAGTCATTAGAAAACAAGAAGACGTAACAGCGATCCTTACGATCGTTGCTACCTAATGCCGCAAGAGCATTCTCGATATGTTGAGCAGACTCAGCGGGTGATGCGTTGATCAGGCTGGTACTAATTTGCGAAATAAGATACGCAAACTGCGCGGTCGAATGTGTTGTTATTGTAGTTGATTCGGTCGTCATGCGTAATGAACTCGTCATTTTTATTAACGAAACTTTAGCAATATGCGCTAGTTCAGACAGAATTTCAACTTAAGTGGGCGCTAAAATATGGAACAGAAAGGTTTATTTTTTTGAGAGGGAGATAATGGTCGGCGAGACTGGATTCGAACCAGCGACCCCTTGGACCCAAACCAAGTGCGCTACCAAGCTGCGCTACTCGCCGTAAATGGGGTGGCTGATGGGACTTGAACCCACGACAACCGGAATCACAATCCGGGGCTCTACCAACTGAGCTACAGCCACCACTACTTACTTTGACTTACTTCAACGTGCTTTGTCATGCCAGGGCTAAAATGGCGCACCCGGCAGGATTCGAACCTGCGACCGACGGCTTAGAAGGCCGTTGCTCTATCCAGCTGAGCTACGGGCGCATGGTACTAACGCTTGCTTAGAATGGTCGGCGAGACTGGATTCGAACCAGCGACCCCTTGGACCCAAACCAAGTGCGCTACCAAGCTGCGCTACTCGCCGACATCTAAGTAAACCCGTGCAGGACGCGGCCTGACAACGGGGGCGAATAATACCCACTCGGCTAGGCAGCGTCAAACATTTTTTTGCCCAAATTCACTGACTGACGATTTTTAAAACAATTCGCTGCTTAATTATACGTACCTTCATGAATTATCCCTAATCTTAACTACAATCAGCAGCGGAAACATGCAAAAATACACCACCAAATTGACCTTCACATTCTATTTATTTGGGGAATCCAATGACAGCGCAACTTATCGACGGCAAACATGTCGCCCAACAGGTTCGTGAACAAGTTAAACAACGCGTCGCTGAACGTGTACAACAAGGACTTCGCGCGCCAGGTCTAGCGGTCATTTTGGTAGGTGAAGATCCCGCCTCTGAGGTTTACGTCGGCAGCAAGCGACGCGCCTGTGACGAAGTTGGGTTCACATCGAAATCGTATGACTTACCCGCCTCGACCACACAAAGCGAGTTGCTCGCTCTGATTGATAAGTTAAACAATGATCCAACTGTCGATGGCATTTTGGTACAGCTCCCTCTCCCCGAAGGCCTTGATGCACAAGAGCTGCTCGAACGCATTAACCCCTTTAAAGATGTCGACGGCTTTCACCCCTTTAATATGGGGCGCTTAGCGCAACGTAATCCAGCGTTGCGCCCCTGTACACCGCGCGGCGTCATCACCCTTATCGACTCGATTGGTGTCGACTTGCATGGTTTACATGCGGTTGTCGTAGGAGCTTCTAATATTGTCGGTCGACCTATGAGCCTCGAACTCTTGCTCGGTGGCGCTACCACAACCGTCTGTCATCGCTTCACCAAAGACCTGCAACACCATGTTGAACGCGCAGATGTGCTGGTGGTCGCGGTGGGCAAGCCAAACTTTATTCCTGGTGCTTGGGTAAAGCCTGGTGCGATAGTCATTGATGTCGGTATTAACCGTGGAAGTGATGGTAAGTTAGTTGGCGATATCGAGTTTGCCCCCGCAGCCGAGCGGGCAAGCTATATCACACCAGTACCTGGCGGTGTTGGCCCAATGACCGTTGCCACGCTCATGCAAAATACCCTACAAGCCTGTGATACTTGGCACTCACCGCAGCGAGCCGAGACTAACTAAGGCACACGATAGCCACTCAATAACGGGTAGGCAACCTTATGCTCTAACGCCCAAAGAGGTTGCCCACTAAGCATTTGGCGTGAGTGGCAAAACTGTTGCGCAGCTGACGCATTCGCATTTTTCAGTGCGGCAAGCAGCGCTGCTGCGAGCGGTACCTGCAACCGCAAACACCACCACACTTCAATTTCTAACGTCCGCTCAGCTTGCCATTGCTCAGCATCAGCCGCCTCTGCTAAACGCAAACTGGCATGATCAACAGCTAACTCCTTTACCCACTGTTCCGACGCAAGATCATAACGTTGCTCAGCATGTTCCTGGAGAACTTGAGCAGTCGGCCGCAGAATTTGTAATTTCCCAGCCCACTGGAAACGCGCCCATTGCCGTGCAGTTGCTGCCAATTGTGCCTGCCAGCGTTCAGTTGTCGACGGCGGTAATGCTACGAACCACTGAGGTACAAGACTCGCCATGCCAACAATAAATGTTCTCTCCATCACAGCACGCTGACCATGGTTGATGGTGCCTGCACGTGCACTGTAGTTGGTTGCGGTTTGCACTGTGGCATGTGCCAAGGCAATCCATAACAGCTGCGTGACTAAAAGTGTTGTGACGAGAAGAATCGGGAATACGATTAAACTTTCGACCAGCGCTTGCCCCCTCTGCTTGGTGGTAGGCAAGCTCACTGGCATCCACCATTTGCCAAACATAGCTGCCATTGTTCATGCAATTGCTGCACACGATTCGCCAGTAGCACAACATCATGACTACCAAGCGTGGCATTGCTTGCTAGCAGGTCAGTGACACTCGCGCTTGCAGCCTGTACCTGATTAAATGTTGCTTGATCTATGAGTGCCGAGGTTGTGACCACCCGCTCAGCAATCACGTTGCCCGCATTATCAAGTGCATGTCCGTTCATATTCAGGTCAACTTCCATTTGGTTGTACTCTGGTGCTGTGACGTCGACCGTGCGATGCAAATAGCGCTTATGGAGTGCCAGCTGAACCGGCTCAAATACATGCAGGGTCAGTTCATTAGTGGAGTTAACGTGTGCTCCTGGAACCTGCTCACTTGTACGCTGGGCAACGGCAAGATCGGTCGCTGGTAAGGCTAAACGCAGCATATTGGCGCTCAGTTGCAATCGCCATTCACCTGGCCACGGTTGCCAAACGGCGGCGATATAGCCTTTGCTAATCAGTTCGTTCAAACTTGTCGGTGGACGACGTTCCTGTAACCAGAAGTACTCAATGGCCTTTAGCATTTGCTGTGCCACTGGCAAATCATTCACCGCCAGCGCGTTTCTGTTCTGTTGCGTGAGCCAATGTTGACTAAATAACAGCAACGCTGAAAGTAAACTTAAGGCAATCACTAACTCGATTAATATGAGTCCCCGCCGCTTCTGCATTAGTCGCCCTCCTGCAACTCAATGAACAAACGATGCTCGTTACGTAACCATTCTGTGTTGCGCTCAATTATGTTGATGCGCGCTTCTTGGCGTCGTTCTTGCTGCGTGTTGATGTAAATCTCTTGACGTTGTACAAAAATGATAACGAGCAATGCGAAGCTGCCTAGCACCGCCAATGCAATAACCCACTCGGCAAGCAGAAATCCGCGCATTAGGCTTGGTCGCACCGCAGTTCCACACTGCATCGTTATCACCTTTTGGTTATCCTTGGAAGCGCAGTGTCAGAGTACCCGCACTGTATGTGCTATCCACGGTGTATTCGGTGAAATCTCGTGCGAGGCGCGCTCCTTCACCGTCCTGACCAATGCCTGACACCGTGACAACATAACGACTGCTATCCGATACATCAGCGTCAACATTGATACTTCCACCCCATGGATTGATACTGGTGCCATCCCCCCAACTTTCAGGAATCGCTGCAATCGCCGACATCGACGCCATACTAATGCCAGTAAAATCGCCATTGCGCGGACGCCAAAGCTGTACGCCAGACTGAATGGTCACAATTTGGTTCTTGGCGTCACTCACTCGCGCATTGCCAACGGCCCAATCGCGAACCACCAATGTCCCCACAGTTGCTAACGCAATAATCGCTAGTACTGTAAGCACCTCAATAAAGGTGAAGCCCTGCATTCGACGCGACATTTTCATAGTCATAATTCACTTTCCTTGTTTAAGTTTTCCTAACACTAACGAACGTGTTGTTGAGTTACTGCCATAAGCATCGCTCCCATACCGCCAACGGTAATAAGCAGTAGCCATAGAATGAGCCCATAACAGCAGAGTTGCATGGTCACTCGTAAGCGTTGCAAAGCCGTCGCTGCATCTGCGGCGGCGTAATTCGCAACGCGTTGCAAGGTTCCATGTTCGGTTGCATTTCGACTACCGTTACTGAGTCGAAATAACATTCGTGGTGACAACAAGCCACAATCTAAAATCGTCGCCAGCAAGCGCTCTCCGTTAGCGAGTTTTTGCCGGATGTTCGGAAGTATCGGTGCCAGCGCACCCGTACCAAACTCCTGCATCGCTTCCAGAGCTCGATCGAGCCGAACACCGGCGCGTAGGAGAACGGTTAACGTTTGCAGCAACAAGACGCCATCGAAATAGCGGCGTATCACAAAAGCGTTGTGTTGCGCCAGCCAACGCCAAAACACATAACGAAAGTCAATAAGCGGGTAAGGTCCCCAGCACCAGATCAAAATAGCAGCTAAAGCCATCCCTATCGCGAACAACCAAACACCTTCGGCAATACTCATAAGGTGCAGACTTAGTAGTGGCCAACTTATTTCGGCAAGGCCCGCTGTGAGCTTCGGCAAAACCTGAGTACCTACTGCATAGCAAGCGAACATGCTTACGAGGAGCATGATGAACGGGTAAATAAGCGGTCGCCAGAATGCTTGCAGGGCCGCACGGCGCTGTCGCTCAAACTGGCGCTGCGCAGCCACGAGCTGTTCCAACAGACCACTTCGTTCGCCAACGCTAACCAGCATGCATAGATCTTGCGCAAACCATTTACGCATGGCTGTCGCCATAGGTTGTCCGCGATAAATAGCCGCCTGTAAATCGGTGACAGCTTGTTGCTCACGAAACATTTTTTGTTGTGCCGCATGGTGCTGAAGTTCACGACAAGCTTGTGCGACCGTTAGCCCATCGCCGAGGGCTAAGGCAATATCTTCAAGGAGCGCTAGCTGCTGTGCGCGGCGCAAAGGCTTGCTTAGCCGCAGCGACTTGAATGACTTTCCATCTGGCATTCCTTTGCCTCCTGTAATTGCTGATCGAGCGGTTTCCATCCGTGGCTGATAAGCTCCGCTCGATAATCATCCAACATATTGCTGCGTAGTGCGCGCCGTAACCCGTCATTCACATCAAGATACTCGCCAACAAATTGCCGTTTGCCAGCTTTTGTCCCCTGACATTTCGGGCAAGCTGTTCGGTCGTCTAGCACCCAACTTGCGCAATGCTGACAATCTTGTTTGAGCAACCTCTGTGCTAGGACGCCTCGAATAACGCCAGGTTGAGCAAGCATCTCATAAGCTAAACCTAAATCATGCAAGCGTTGTAACACCCCAAAGCAATCATGAGCATGCACGGTTGCGGTCACAAGATGTCCTGTCAAAGCCGCGGTATAGGCTGCTTGTGCGGTCTTACTATCACGAATTTCACTAATTGAGATCACATCTGGGTCTTCGCGCAAAGCAACTTTAACCATGTTGGCGAAATTTAATTCTGCGTGGTCTGCAATAACTGGTTTTTGCTCGATATGTGGCTGAATAATTTCAATGGGGTCCTCGAGCGAAATGATTTTATGATCAGGTGGGATCATTAAGTTTAACGCTGCTAAGGTCGTTGTTTTTCCCTGTCCAGTAGGTCCGGCGATCAGCAACATGCCACGAGGCTGTTCCAACAACAGATGTAATTGCGCAATGAGATCCGCAGCAACACCAAGATCTTGCAAACGCAGAATCTGTTGACGTTCGATTTGTACGCGCATGGTTACTGCGAAACCATTCCGAGTCGGCGATTTCTGCACGCGCAAACGAATACGTTGTGGCTCACCGTGCAGCGCCACGACCACATTAATGCTGGCACTTGATAACCGCTGTTCGTCAAATAATTCATGAAAGTCATCTGAACTGGTATTCAGTGCGGCTGCGATCGCCGCGACTAAAATTTCGCGCGGACGCTCAAGGTGGCCAACCAAGCGACCGTGCACTCGGAATGCTAAGCTCGCATGCCGTGCGTCGAACACCAAATGAATATCCGATGCTTCCAACACTAATGCTTGGGTCACCAAATCTTCCAAAGCTTGCTGGGCTCTCGTACGATCAAAAGTCGGCTCGTCATGTTGGCGCAAGCGTTGTGCCCGCGTCGCTTCTGCATCATGTAAAAACCTACGAATTTCCCGCGCATCACCAAGTAGTTGCTGGCGAAAAGCCTGACGAGCTTGCAACTCCTCCTGCAGACGCAAGAGCGCAATCGAGTCGCGCCGCCACGAGTCACGACTGGCAATTAAATACCCCTCAGTGGTCACTACCACTGCGGTTCCTTCTTCGCTAGCTGTTTCAGTCAACCCCACGCATTCTTGTAAATAAAACTCATCTGCAATTGCAGCTTGCCATTCAGTATCAGTAATGTAGCGCATTAGCGAACCTCCGTGAGTGCTATATCGCGCCGCCACTGTCCTTGCACGAGTGTCAACTGATGCCCTTGGCGAACGAGTTTAAGGCCATTTGGCCCTGGTAGCTCGACGCTTACGAAGTACGGCCGGCTATCACCCTGTAACCATACTCGTAACTGCGTATCCACTCCGACGACACCCAGTAGCTTTAACGTATTCAGGGGATTCTCAGTCGCTGTGACATGCGCCGCAGGCTGCGGATCAACCTCGGCGATTTGCGCTGCGAGCTGCGCAACTTGTAGTTGATGTTGCAGTTTGCGTACTTCTGCCGCCGCCTTCAACTCGGCCAACTCCTCAATACGCAAAGCGCTGACTCTCGCCAATTGCTGCTCCAGCTCACGCCCTGAAGTAGCGTCTACCACAGGGGTCGAAAATAAAAGTAACGCAAGTGGATAAACCATTATGATGCTCCTTCCATGGAAATGACCTGTGGTGCATACAGGTGAACCTCTAGTTCCGACCGCAATCGCGGCCCGGCTTGCAAGTTCATTTTCACGATTCGCAAGTGCGGATGATTAAGCAATTGACTCAATCGCGCGAGTTCAGCAAAGTCTGTCTGCAAAAACTTAAGAACAAATACACTTTGGCGATACTGCGCTGTCGCCAGCGCTTGTCCCTGTTTTACTTCAAGAGTGGGGAAATAACGCTTAAGTCGCCTCTGCCAATCAGCTGTATCGAGGCCAGTGACACTAAAGCCTGCTTTCTGGCGTGCAAATGGTACTGTCGGCCACGCGTATTTTGCCGCAGCTTGCTGCCTTTGCGGCAGTACTTGCCACGCGGCATCAAGCTGATGCGGCAGTTCCTCGGGACGACCATACGTTGCCCGTAGCGACACATGTAACTCCTGACCGCGCAACTCAGCTGAATGCCATTGCCACCCAGCAAGGTGGTTCATACCATGAAAAAGGTTTGGTAATTCTTGCAAAACCGTGGGCACAACCCCTTTCGGATCTGGCAGTGCTTGCTGAACCTTAACTTGCTCGTTCACTTGCACAGGTTGTTCCGGCCATAGATACCACCCCAAAGCGGCGGCAACCGTGAGGGTCAACAATACGGCTATAAATAGACGTTGTCGTTGCTGCCACGTTGTCGGTAAGGCGATATCACGTAACTTGGTTCGTTTGTCGTGTGGTAGGTCGCCAATATCTACCTGATTCGTGTGCAATTGCCATTGCGCTAAGTGGGCAAGGCAATAATCATGTAAGTGTTGTGGAACAGAGCTCGCCAGCAACAATGCTGAATGACGTCTCGTTTTACCCGTAAGCCGTTCGAGAAGTAGTTGTATGTGAGCGAGCCCGGTTTCATTGGCCGTGCAAGCAACACAATGCTGCAGCAGCGCATTCTTCCACACCACTACAACAAACTGCTCTCGCCATACAGCTAGGTATATACCTTGTACGACATTTCGGTAGTGACGACGTACGGTTGCCGCAAGGTCATACATCGGCGTTACTTCGCGGCTACACACCAGCCAATAACGCTTTCCAATACGACTAATATTGTAAGTTTGCATGCCACGCTCGCGTGCGACTGCCAGCGCCTTAGTAATAGCACTTGCAGAGCGCTCTTGCTGCCGCCAACCATTAATAGCCCACACCGCTGTCATCAACCGTTTCCTCTGGTCACAATGGTCGGCGTTAACAAGACCAAGGTTTCGCTATGCCGCTGCTGCTCAAGTTGTTGGCCACCGAGCATAATACTTAGCCAACTTTGTTGCGCCTGAAGCTGAGACCGCTGATTACGCAAACCAGACAAGAGTAATGTTTGTCCATCAGCAACCGCGGCTTGCATAAAAAATTGCTTACGGTTGGTATGCGGCGTTTGAATCAACTGGTCGCCTGACCGCACTTCATCAATGCGTTGCAGATCGGAAAGTTCAGTTGATAACTGGAGAATAACTTCGCCTTCGCGAATACTAGGTAATAAATAAAGCTCGAACCCTGTTGTTACGACTCCCGGTTGCAATGTTGTCGTAGCTCCCACATTCACTGTGCTTGTGGTTCCAGCCGAGGCTAAATAAGTCGCATTATCCTGTAAGGCAATTTTAGCTATTTGATTGTTTAAACTTACTACTCTTGGTTGGTTATTGATTGTCACCAAGCCTTGCTGCTCAAGTGCTTGAATAAAAAGTTCAGAACCTGCGGCACGTCCACTTTGACGCTGCCAGAACAATTGCCCACCAAGGGCATCGGCAAGTGCGCCACCACCCGCACCTAAACCTAGAACCGCATTACCACCGGCCGTTTGCGTTAATGCCTGCCAATCGATGCCAAGTTGTTGCTCATCATTAAAATTAACTTCAATGATCTGCACTTCAATGGCGACCTGACGGGTAAGCCTCTCGTTTTGTTGCCGCAGATAACTCGCAACCGCTTGCACATGATAAGGCGTGTCACGCACCACCACCGACGTTGAACTCTGATTTAAGCTCACGACACCGTGCTCGGATACCAATAATTTTAGGGTGCGCGCCAAATCATCCCAGACACTTAGACGTTCATTACGAAAGTTACTGTATTGCTCACTCGAGCGTTGCGGAGTACCACCTGAGGGCATCCCTTGCCCGTCATTAGCGACTTGCCTCGTCGTATCTTTATTCCCCATAAAATATTCGCTAGCACCGGCAATAAACGCCACGTCAAATTCCATCGTTTGCCAGCGGCTCCAACGCAACTGTTGATCATCGTACTCAACATGCCAGTTCAAGTGATTGGCAATAGCCTTGATCAGGTCCCCGCGGTACCCTTTGAAAACTAACGAAACCTCTTGTTCAGCTAAATTGGGATCGGCAAACGCAGAGGTTACGTACTGGTCAGTGAATACCGATGCAAGTAGGCTATCAAGCGGCATTGCGGTGACCTCGACCTGCACTTCTTTGCTATACCAGACGGGCTCTTGTTGCAGTGTTTCGTCGAGCGCTGGCACGAAAAAGTCATCGGCGTATTGAACTGTCTCTGCCGCAACGGCGGCTGGATAGCGCAACTTGGCAAGCTCAGCCAACGCCCTCGACTTGCGCTCTTCGAGGTCATGGGTGTTAGGTGTTTGGCATGCTCCAAGCAGCAACACCACACTGATCAGCGCGTATCTGGTCATCATTGCACCTGAGCGGTTGGCGCTACCACAGCCATGTGATTAGCGTACAAAGTGAGTTGCAGTTGATACGGTTGCAGGATTTTGGTGAGTGCGCGCTGCCAATCGTCGGCCGCAAACTCAAAGTGAGTCGACCAACGATAATGTGGTGATGCGCGCCAATCGATGTATTCAACATCGAAACCTTGCTTAATCAAGCTTTCGACTTGTGGTTTAAGTAAGCCGGGTTGCAAACGCGCGGTAATGGCTTGCGCGGCAGCTGCTTCTGTAACTGCGGTGCGCTGCGGCTTAAAAGGTTCAGCTGCGAAGGAAAAGCTCGGGCAGGTCGAGGCTGCTACGGGGGAGTCAATTTGACTGTAACTTGACGTGCACCAGATCGCGAGCGGTAATGCCAAGTAGGGCAAAATTCTACGGATAACTTGAGAAAAATAAACGCCTTGGCCCATGTAGTGACCTCCATGTCAGATTGCACCGTTGTTCCGTCACGGTGTCCTCTAACTGTAGTCACTGCCCTCACCCGCCGCAAGCGGGTAAGAGCGGATTCTAGCGAGCGTTATTTCTTACGCTTTTTAGTTTCTTTGACCTGCCATTTACCATCGCGATAGTAAGCCTGCCACCCCGTTGGCTTACCATCGGCTTCGGTAATAACATACTGCTCTTTTTGTTTGCGGCTGTAGCGAACGATCGCTTCATTACCGTCATCATCCTCGGTCGGCGCTTCGGTTAAATAATGAAACTTCTTCGGAATACGATCCTTAAAACGTTGCAACTCCGCAACTTTTACCGCACGTGTTTCACGTGACTTGGGAAACGTATTCGCCGACATAAACACACCAGACGCACCATCGCGCAGCACAAAATACGCATCAGAGTTCTCACATGGTAATTCTGGGAATGGCACAGGATCTTCCTTCGGTGGCGCTGGTTGACCATTTTTCAGGAGTTTTCGTGTGTTCTTACAGTCATCATTGGTGCAATCAAAGTATTTACCAAAGCGCCCCGTTTTCAGCTGCATGTCACTACCGCAGCGATCACATTCAAGCACTGGTCCATCATAACCTTTGATGCGGAACTCGCCATACTCGACCAGTTGCCCGGGACAAGCAGGATTGTTACCACAAACATGTAATTTGCGCTCTTTATCAATCAAGTAGCTGTCCATCGCGGTACCGCACTCCGGACAACGTTTTTTCGCCCGCAACGCTTCCGTTTCCGCTTCGTCGTCATCACTCACTTTGACAGCTTCTTCGCCAGGCAACAGATTCAGCGTTTGGGTGCAACGTTCCTTGGCTGGCAGCTCATAACCAGAACAACCTAGAAATACGCCGGTCGATGCTGTGCGTATGCCCATTTTGCGGCCACACTTCGGACAATCGATATCGGTCAGAACCATCTCATTGCCACGCATACCGCCAGCCTCCGGCGGTAGTTCGGCTTTCTCAAGTTTCTTCGAAAACTCGTCGTAAAAAGCGTCTAAGGTTTGTTTCCAATCACGCTTCCCTTCCGCAATGTCATCGAGCGCCTGCTCCATTTCGGCGGTAAAATTGTAATTCAATAAGCGCGAGAAATTTTCGACTAAACGATCATTGACGATTTCACCCATTTTTTCCGCATAAAAACGACGGTTCTCAACTCGCACGTAGCCACGATCCTGAATGGTCGAAATAATCGAAGCATAAGTCGACGGGCGGCCAATGCCGCGCTTTTCTAACTCTTTTACCAATGACGCTTCGCTGAAACGAGCCGGCGGCTTGGTAAAGTGCTGTTGCGGATCCAATGCCTGTAAATTCAAGACATCGCCTTTTTTTACATCCGGCAACGTCGCATCATCCGCATTTTTGGAGCCCGCAGGCGGTTGTACTTTCGTCCAACCGGCAAAACGCATAACCCGACCTCGGGCCTTCAATTCATAATCCCCCGCGCCCACGGTCAAAGTGGTGGAGTCGTAACGGGCTGGTGTCATCTGGCAAGCGACGAATTGTCGCCAAATGAGCTCATAGAGACGCTGAGCATCGCGCTCCATATCACGCAACTGTTCCGACTTAACACTGACACTCGAGGGACGAATTGCCTCGTGCGCTTCTTGCGCATTTTGCTTGGCGCCATACACATTCGGCTTTTCGGGCAAGTAGTCTTTACCGTACTGCTTACCAATGAAGTCGCGACATGTTGCCACTGCTTCCTTACTCAAGTTGGTCGAGTCGGTACGCATGTACGTGATGTGACCCGCTTCATACAGACGCTGCGCCAACATCATGGTTTTCTTCACACCATAACCGAGTCGCGTGCTCGCTGCTTGTTGCAGAGTTGAGGTGATAAACGGTGCCGATGGTCGGCTGCTCGTTGGTTTATCTTCACGGTCGATAACTTTGTAGTCCGCCGTCTTGAGTGCAGCAACAGCCTTATCTGCGGCGGCTTTATCACCAGCCTTGAACGTTTTTCCAAGGTACTTCGCTAACTGCATGCGCAATTCTTGTTTCTGCGCAGTGCTTAGGTCAGCATAAATATCCCAGTATTCTTCCGGTACAAATGCTTTAATCTCGCGTTCGCGTTCAACCACCAAGCGTACCGCAACCGACTGAACTCGCCCTGCCGACAAGCCTCTGGCAATTTTTTTCCAAAGCAATGGTGAAACCATAAAGCCCACCACCCGATCAAGAAAGCGGCGGGTTTGTTGGGCGTTCACGCGGTCAAGGTTAAGGTGTGCAGGCTGCGAAAACGCATCTTGAATCGCATTCTTGGTGATCTCGTTAAAGACCACCCGACGAAAGCGTTCGTCGTCGCCACCAATAAGCTCGCGTAGGTGCCAAGCAATGGCTTCCCCCTCGCGGTCCAAATCCGTTGCGAGATAGACGGCATCGGCTTTCTTCGCTAGCTTTTGTAGCTCGCTGACAACCTTTTCTTTGCCGGGTAAAACTTCGTAATGTGCTTCCCAGCCGTGCTCGGGATCTACCCCCATCCGGGCGACAAGCTTCTTGAACTCGCGCGCCTGTCGATAGGCTTCTTTTTGTTCCGGCGACATCTTGCGCACTTCAGCTGGTGACTTTTTCGCCACCTCCGCAGTGCTGCGCGTAGGTAGGTCACGTACGTGGCCGACACTCGATTTCACGACGAAATCGTTGCCTAAATATTTATTTATGGTCTTAGCCTTGGCCGGCGACTCGACAATTACTAGCGATTTTGCCATGCGTCCTTCGTGTCCTAATAAGATGGGATCTTTTTTTAGATATATCGCTTCTGTTCACAGTAAACAACCATGCGAAGCAAATTTAATAAAAATTCGTTGATTACTTATAGCTATGCAAGCGCTCCTCGGATCACCTTGTAAGACGCGGACTTACGCCACTTCAGGGCTTACACAAGAGGCCCGTTGTGGGTATAATAGCCGCCAATCACTTGCTTGCAACTGCAATGGAGGAATTCGTGAGCACTCAACATTTTGAAGTGAACTTCGACGGTCTGGTTGGCCCTACGCACAATTACGCGGGTCTATCCTTTGGTAATGTCGCGTCACTATCCAACGCTAAAGCCGTTTCCAGCCCTCGCTCCGCAGCCAAGCAAGGCCTTGCTAAAATGAAGGCCCTACACGATATGGGAATGGTTCAAGGCGTCTTTGCACCGCATGAGCGCCCTGACATTGCCACCTTGCGCCGTCTTGGTTTCACTGGCAACGATGGCGAAGTTCTCTACAAAGCCGCCACCGAAGCGCCGCAAATTTATCAGGCTGTGTGCTCCGCTTC
Organism: Pseudidiomarina sp. CB1; assembly: GCF_024752025.1. Classification (GTDB taxonomy): domain Bacteria; phylum Pseudomonadota; class Gammaproteobacteria; order Enterobacterales; family Alteromonadaceae; genus Pseudidiomarina. Next base: position 1,010,537 of record NZ_JANTPU010000001.1, read on the forward strand.
AAGTATGTGGACGGCAAATGCAGCAACGGTATCGCCGGGCGCAGACACTGCGAATGGGAAAGTCCACTTTACCCCCGCTAACTTGACCAATAAATTCCACCGTTCATTGGAGCCGATGACCAGCGGCCGTATTTTACAAGCTATGTTCAATAACTCACGTTATTTTGAACATCATCTGCACTTACCTGACAACGAGCATTTTGGTGATGAGGGTGCGGCGAACCATACGCGATTGTGTAGCAACTATGGCCACGCCGGTGTCGAGATCTTTACCTTCGGACGTTATGCATTTGACAGTAGTAAGCCGGCACCAACGAAGTTCCCTGCACGGCAAACCTTTGAAGCGTCGCAAGCGATTGCGCGTTTGCATGGCCTGAGTGACGAAAATACAGTCTATATTCAGCAGAATCCGGATGTTATCGATCAGGGTGTATTCCACAATGACGTCATCGCGGTAGGTAACCAGAATGTCTTGTTCTACCACGAGCAAGCCTTCTTGGATACCGAAGCGAAACTTGCTGAAATTCAGCAGAAATTCGGCGCTGAGCCGGTACACTTTATTTGTGTTAAAACCAGCGAAGTCTCTGTGGAAGATGCGGTACAAACTTATTTGTTTAATACGCAGTTGCTGACCATGCCAGATGGCAGCATGGCCATCATCGCGCCAACCGAGTGCGAAGAAAATCCGCGCGTGAAGGCTTATTTGGAAGATTTAGTGCAGCGTAATACACCTATCAAGAAAGTGCACTTCTTTGACGTTAAACAGAGCATGCGTAATGGCGGTGGTCCGGCTTGTCTGCGCCTAAGGGTTGCTATGAATGATGATGAGCTTGCTGCAGTCAATCCAGCCGTGATCATGAACGATGGACTCTTTACTCGCCTTAATGAGTGGGTAGATAAGCATTATCGCGAAGAATTGAGTGTGGATGACCTGCGTGACCCACAGTTGCTGAACGAGTCGCGCGGCGCACTCGACGAGCTGACGCAAATCCTGAAATTAGGCTCGGTTTACCCGTTCCAACTGGTATAAAAAAAGCCCGCTTCGGCGGGCTTTTTGTTTGTTCATGGTAGCCCGTGGTTCTACCACGGATCCAACTGCGCATTTCAACCATGCTCGTTCAATTCGATATTTCCCGTGGTAGAACCACGGGCTACTCGTCGTCGCTTTCGTTGTGCAACTCAAGATTGGCATCTTCCTCGCCATCGCCACCGTGACGCGCGACATCATTGCGTGCGGCGTCGAGACGATCAAGATAACTTTGATTGATGTCGCCGGTGATGTACTCGCCACTGAATACCGAAGTTTCGAACTGCTGAATGGAGGGGTTTTCTTCTTTTACCGCAGCGATCAAATCTTCAAGATCTTGATAGATTAAACCATCCGCTTTAATCAATGCATTAATCTCGTCAGCTTCACGGCCATGGCCAATCAATTCGTTCGCACTTGGCATGTCAATACCGTAAACGTTCGGGAAGCGAATCTCGGGCGCTGCAGAGGCAAAATAGACCTTCTTCGCACCAGCTTCACGAGCCATTTCGATAATTTGCTCTGACGTGGTACCCCGTACAATGGAGTCATCCACCAACAAGACATTTTTGCCGCGGAACTCAGCACCAATGGCATTCAGCTTCCGTCGCACTGACTTACGACGTTGCGTCTGACCCGGCATAATAAACGTACGACCAATATAACGATTTTTCACGAAGCCTTGACGGTAAGGTAAGTCGAGGACATTCGCCATTTCTAGCGCAATATCGCAACTGGTTTCAGGGATGGGGATCACCACATCAATATCAAGATGAGCATAGTCTTGCTTGATTTTCTCGCCGAGCTTACGTCCCATATTCACCCGTGAGGCATAGACTGAAATTTTGTCAATAAACGAGTCTGGACGGGCAAAATAAACGTATTCAAAAATACACGGACAGTGTTGTGGATTATCCGCACATTGACGTGAGAACAGCTCGCCATCTTCGGTAATATAAACCGCTTCACCTGGCTCAATATCACGCTCGTACTTGAAGCCGGTTCCGTCAATGGCAACACTTTCTGAGGCGACAATGTACTCGTTACCATTTGGTGTTTCGCGCTTGCCTAACACTAACGGGCGAATGCCCCATGGGTCGCGAAACGCCACAATACCGAAGCCGATAATCATAGCTACCACCGCATAGGCGCCACGGATTTGCCGATGAACACGACTTACCGTTGCAAAAACATCATCTGCTGTAAGCTCGAGGCTCTGTTGCTGATAGAGCTCATGGGCAAAAATGTTCAACAGAATTTCTGAGTCAGAGGTCGTGTTGATGTGGCGACGTGCTTTGGTGAATAACTGATCTTGGATCTCTTGGGCATTCGTAAGATTACCATTATGCGCCATGGCGATACCGAACGGTGAATTCACGTAAAACGGCTGTGCCTCGGCAGAGCTTGAGCTTCCCGCGGTCGGATAGCGAACGTGTCCGATCCCCACGCGACCGGCCAAACGATGCATGTGGCGTGTATGAAACACATCACGTACGAGGCCGTTCGCTTTACGCAAGCGCAACGTATTGTTGTGCACCGTCATGATGCCTGCGGCGTCCTGCCCGCGATGCTGCAGCATGGTTAAGCTGTCATACAACGCTTGATTGACCGGATCTTTACCTACTATACCGACGATTCCACACATGCTAGAACAACCTCATTGACTTAATTGGGGAGGAAACTCGAAGTTTGCTCGAAATACTCAAAAAACCATTGGATAAATACGCCGAAATGCGGGATCAGCAATGACTGCTGCCACCAATCGGTGCCGGCAAGACCGGTAAAACTATCCAAGAAAAACAGTAAGGCGCTGACAATTAAAACACCGCGCAGCGCACCAAACACACCACCAAGCACACGGTCTGTACCGGTAAGTCCCGTTTTGTGAACAAGCTGCCCCATCACGTAGTTCACGACTGCGCCAACAATAAGCGTGGTAATGAATAGCGCCAATGCAGCAACCGCATTACGCACAATGGGATCATCGAGACCGGTGAAATAAGAGGCGAGATCGGCGTAGTACCAACTGGCAACAAAAAACGCCGCTACCCATACGACCAAAGACAAGGCTTCTTTGATGAAGCCGCGTACCAAACTGACTAAAGTCGACAAGCAGATAACAATTAAAATAGCATAATCGATCCAGACCATAAGGAAGTTCCTAAGGCTGTTTAAGACGCGCGCAGTTTAACAGAAAAACAGCTGAAAAACGCCACTTTTTATTTAGCTTTACGGTTCGTAACTGACAACCCGACCGGAAAGACCTGTGAGCTTTTGTAATTCGGGAAGTTGTGCTTCAAGTTCGGCTTCGCTAAGCGCTGGCCCGACGAATAAGCGGGTAAGTGTTTTGCCATTCACTTGCGCCGCTTCGCTGTAGGCAGCAAAGCCATGCTCCTGCAGTTGCTTAATTAGTGCAGCAACCGACTCGGCATTACTAAAGGCGCCTAATTGAATCACATAACCTGGCTCAGACAAGGAGGTGGTTACCGGTTGTGCAGGCTCTGTGTTGACCTCTTCGCCCGCAGGTTCGGCAACGCGAGGCGCATCTTCTGCGGTAAGCTCGACGGTATCAGGCAACGGCTCCATTTCATCAACTTCGATCGGTGTACCAGCGAGTTCTTCACTCGGTAGAACCACGGTTTTCTCAATCACCTCAGCATCAGGTTGCATCGGGATTGCTGCTAACTCTTGCTGTTGCTTCACCTGCTTCCCATCCAGCAACTCTGGCAAAATAATGACTGCTAATGCAATTAAGATGATGCTACCTACGATACGGTTTTGAAGTTGCGACGCCATGCTTACTCCGCTTGAGGAATTTGACTAACAGTGTAAAACGAGCCACACACCAATACTAGTGTTTCTACGCTTTCCCGCTGCGCCTCTGCACAAGCCGCCTGGTAGGCGTCCGCAACCGTCGAAAAGGTATGCACCGATGCAACACTACCGGGCGCCATTTCGTCCGCTAAACGCAAAGCTTTAGCTCCCCTAGGGCCTGCTAAATCGGCGAAAAACCACTGCCCTACCACCGGCGCTAATGCAGCTAATGTACCGCGAATATCTTTGTCGTGGAGCATTCCTACAACGGCCATGATGGTGTAATTGGGAAAGCGGCTGCGGATGTGCTCGGCTAAAAATGTCGCCGCATGGGGGTTATGTGCGACATCCAGTAACACATTTGGTGAGCCGGGACGAAACTCAAGTCGCCCATGTTCACGCGCTGTCTGAAGCCCCTGCTTAATCGCCTGTAAAGACACCGGTAAAGCCAGCTTTTCGAGAGCCTTCAGTGCCGTAGCAGCGTTCGGTAACGGTAGCTGCGGTAGCGGTAGCTGCCGCAGGACACTGGATCGCCCAACGTAATCCCAGGTTTCAGTATCAGCATTGCGCCGATAGTGAAAATCGCGACCTACCCGTGCGGGCTCAATGCCACGCTGCCTTAACTCAGCCAAAACAGTAGCGGGAAAATCAGGCTCGCCGATGATTGCTGCTTTGTCAGGGCGGAAAATACCTGCCTTTTCCCGCGCGATGCTTTCGCGATCAGGACCAAGAAAAGCGACGTGGTCGATACCTACAGAGGTGATCACACCAACATCAGCAGCGATACAATTCACTGCATCAAGACGCCCGCCCAGACCGACTTCTAAAATCCAAACGTCCAATGCTTGCTGCTGTAACAACCAAAATGCCGCCAAGGTACCAAACTCAAAGTACGTCAGTGACGTGTCACCCCGCGCTTGCTCAACCGCGTTAAACGCCTCAACGTGGTACTGTGCATCAAGTTGCTGAGCATTGATGCGCACCCGTTCCTCATAATCCACTAAATGTGGTGAAATATAGACACCGGTAACATAACCTGCGGCGCGCAACATCGTCTCAAGGTAGCGAACAGTGGAGCCTTTGCCGTTGGTACCAGCAACCGTGATCACCTTCGCTTGGCCAGGCGCAATTCCTAAACGTTGCGCGACCGCCTGTATTCGCTCTAAACCGAGATCAATTTCGCTAGGGTGCAGGGCTTCTAAATAGGACAGCCAGGCATCAAGCCCGGCTGTGACAGAAGGTGGTTGAGGTGTTGCGCTCATGAGCGTTTGATCAATACTCGTCCGCCAATGGCGCATGGTGTTGGAACTTCGCCAACAATGCAGCGATGCGGTTACGCATTTGCCGACGATCAACGATCATGTCAACGGCGCCATGGTCCAACAAAAACTCTGCACGTTGAAAGCCTTCAGGTAAAGTTTCACGCACTGTTTGCTGGATCACGCGAGGACCAGCGAAACCAATCAAAGCTTTCGGTTCGGCAATATTAACGTCGCCCAACATAGCTAAACTTGCAGAGACCCCGCCCATCGTCGGATCAGTTAACACCGAGATAAACGGTAGCCCTTCTTCACTCATTCGCGCGAGCGCTGCCGAGGTTTTCGCCATTTGCATCAGTGACATTAAAGCCTCTTGCATACGCGCACCACCCGATGCCGAAAAGCAAATCAACGGAATACGCTCACGTAGACAAACTTCTGCAGCTTTCACAAAGCGAGCGCCAACTACTGATGCCATGGAGCCGCCCATGAACTCAAATTCAAAGGCTACAGCAACCACAGGCATACCCTTAAGTTTGCCCTTCTGCGCAACCAAAGCGTCTTTTTCACCAGTTGCTTTTTGCGCTGCCGCGATACGATCTTTGTATCTTTTTGAATCACGGAATTTAAGAATGTCTTTCGGTTCTAACTCCGCACCAATCTCGCTCGCGCTATCGCTATCAAGAAAGCTCGCAAGTCGACGTCGTGCCGACATACGCATGTGGTGATCGCACTTGGTACAAACATGCAAATTGCGCTCTAGATCTGCGCTGTAAATAATGGCATCGCAACTGGTGCATTTCGTCCACACCCCTTCTGGGATGTTGCGGCGTTTACCACTTTTTGGTTTTGCAAGAATTCGCTCAATCCAGCTCATATCGTGTCTTAATTCTCTGTAAATGACTTCGGCAAAGGCCCTAAATTCCCTGTATTAAAGCATACTCTGCACTGACCTTGCAGTAAAAAGTGGTCTTATTAGTGGTTTGCCTCTGGCAACCACAGGGGCCCGGGGGGCAACACTGGCAGTGCATATTGTTCAGGGTAATCCACCTGAACGAGATACAAACCTTCGGCTTTCGCTGTGGCGGCTGCCAAAGTACGGTCTTGTTTTGCTAAGAGTTCCGCGGGCCATGCTAGCGACTGCTCGCCGCGTCCGACCGCAAGTAAGGTGCCGACGATATTGCGAACCATATGATGCAAAAAGGCGTTTGCGGCAATATCAACGACAATAAAATCTTGATGACGGGTAACATTGATATGCGTAACGCAACGATTTGGCGAATGCGATTGGCATTGTGCAGCGCGAAAAGAGCTAAAATCATGCTCGCCGAGCAGGCCTTGCGCTGCTTGATGCATTTTATCTGCATCAAGCGCAAAGTGGTAATGGCTGACGCCGCGCCCTAAAATGGCCGGACGTAAACGCGTATTGCAAATAATGTAGCGGTAACGTCGACCTGTCGCACTAAACCGCGCACTGAAGTCCTCAGGGACCTGTCGCACCCAACGTACAGCGACGTCGTGTGGAAGGTTGCTGTTGATGCCCATCGTCCAAGCTGCATCACTACGTGGTTCTTGGCTATCGAAATGCACCACCTGACCGGTCGCATGCACGCCGGCATCAGTACGCCCAGCACAAACAACTTCAACGGGGTGGTTTGCAACCTTACTTAAAGCTTTCTCAAGAACCTCTTGAACGGCAACGACCTCGCGCTGCCGTTGCCAACCAAAATACTGACTACCATCATATTCGATACCCAGCGCGAAGCGCGTACTACTCATCGACCGCCCTGTTCAGCTAACTTCTCTAATAATTCTGCCGCATCACGCTCGGCTTCTTCATCACCACAGCCCTTAATACTCTCAAGTAACTCACGTGCATCATCGATTTCGCCCATATCAATATAGACTTGGGCTAAGTCGAGTTTCGCCGCTGGTGACTTGCTTTCATCGAGCATGGCTTCGGTACCTAAATCAATTTCATCAGAATCGCTGCCTTCACCGCCTAAAGCTTCATTGAGCTTCTCTTTATCATAAGGATCTTCTTGCTCTTCACTGGCTTCGGTTTCAGCTTCTTCCATCAAACTTTCAATCGACACATAGTCTTCGTCATCTTGACGCTCTGCTACATCCTTATCGCCAGCTTCATCTTCATCCAGACGCAAGCCGCCAAAGGAATCTAGGGCGTCCTCAAGTTCTCCACGGGTGCGTTGCTCATCATCCAAATCTTGTTGTTCGACTGGTTCGGCTTCAGCAACACGAAACTCAGCAATATCTTCCGCAGGTTCAGTCACTTCCGATTCTGGTTCAGTTTCCTCACTCGGGAAATCCATCGCCAACAGTTCATCGACTTCTTGCGACATCGGATCCGTATCATCATCGCCTTTATCGGTTGCCGAGGATGCGTCCGACGCATCGTTTACATCTTCATCACCACGTTCACGCAAATATTCATCGAGGTCAACATCGGTCACTTCCGCATAGTCGGGTTCTGCGCCTTCTTCTTGCCAATTTGCTGACTCTTCATGTTCTGTTGGCTCGACTTCTGGTTCGACTTCTGTTGCGTCTTCTGCGCTCGCGTCTGGCGCCGAACCACCTTCTTCGATTTCACGATTAACGCGGCGTATGTAGAGCGCAAACCCGATAATACCGAGCAAAATAATCAGCAAGCCGCCAACGATGGCTATTTGCAGCGGCTTCAACAACCAATCGAGCCACGTTTCTTGCTTCCGCTTGCTGATGACCGGCGGTGTCTTGGTTTCTTGCTCAACTTGTTGATTTGCGGTGGTTGTCGCAGGGACAGGCTCCGCTTGCTTCGTTTCGGTGGCTGGCTCAGCGGCAGGATTCAATGTCTCTGGCTCGGCAGCAATGGTGTCGCTGGTGACTTCTTCATTGCTTAATTCCTGCGCCATCAATTCCATTTCTGATGATGCTTGTTGTTCCGCATCAGCTCGGGCACGCAGCTCATTCAGCTCGCGCGTAACCGCAGCTAAACGACTTTGTAGTTCACTATTTTCACCTTGCAAGTTTTCGATCAAGTCGATCGAATCAGACAATTGAGTACGCAGCGCTTGCATTTCGGAAACCGAAATCGCAATTTCATTTTCCACACTGGTATCAGCAACCGGCTCAGAAGCATCGTCGGCGGTTTCCGGTGTTGTTTCTGCCGCATCAGCGGTGGTGTCCGCAGAAACTGCACTGACTGCAGGCTGCGCTGATTTGACAGCTTCACCAACAACCGGGATATCCAAATAGAATCCCGTCAACATAAAGTCCGGACGGTTATCGCGGAAGGCGCGTGGGTTAGCAGCGACAATGCGGTCCATCATATCGAACATACTTACGCCTTGCTGGCGACCATAGTAACCGGCAATACTCCACATAGTGTCGGTGGGTACAATCGGACCAAACTGATCGGGTTGCCAGCGCGAAGCACGCGCCCCCTGTTGCGCTACGGCTACGGCTGAAAACGCCACGACCAGTGCCAATGCTGCCGCTATGATAATCCGTGCCATCACTTTCCCGTCCTTATAGCTGTCATTATTGGAACTAAGTGAAATCAAAAACTTACTCAAATATAGTCTTTTATCAAATGTTCAGCAATTTGAATACTGTTGGTTGCAGCACCCTTGCGTACATTATCCGCCACTACCCATAAGTTGAGGCCCTGCGGATGCGAAATATCATTGCGTACGCGTCCAACAAAAACATCGTCGTGCCCAGTAGCATCGCTAACCTGCGTCGGAAAATCCTCATTGGCATCCAGCAACACCACACCCGGAGCTTGCCGTAAAAGATCCTTTGCTTGTACCGCATCAATCGGCTGCTGAGTTTCAATATGCACGGCTTCGGCATGCCCATAAAACACAGGAACGCGCACGGCTGTGGCGTTCACGCGAATGCTCGGGTCACCAAATATTTTCTGCGTTTCCCACACCATTTTCATCTCTTCTTTGGTGTAGTCATTATCCAAAAACACGTCAATTTGTGGAATGCAATTAAACGCCATTTGCCGCGCAAAAAAGTCGTTTTCTAAGGGGCGCCCATTCATCAAGCTCGCCGTTTGTTGCGCCAAAGCGTCCATCGCTTCTTTACCAGCACCCGACACCGACTGATAAGTTGCCACATTGATGCGTTCAATACCAACCGCATCATAAATTGGTTTCAACGCTACCAGCATCTGAATCGTCGAACAATTCGGGTTAGCGATAATATTGCGATTGCGAAAGTCCGCTAAGGCGTGAGCGTTCACTTCGGGTACAACTAACGGAATATCTTCTTCGTAGCGAAACTCAGAGGTATTGTCGATGACAATACACCCGGCTTCAGCGGCACGTGGCGCAAAGGTCCGTGAAATGCTGCCGCCCGCAGAAAAGAAGCCCAGCTCCACTTGTGTCCAGTCAAACGTGTCGGCATCAAGAACTTCAACGTCTTCGCCTTTGAAAGAAATAGTGGTTCCCGCGGAACGTTGACTCGCCAATGGGAATAACTGTGCAACCGGGAAGTCTCGCTCGGCCAGTAGTTCAATCATATGTTGACCCACCAACCCTGTAGCTCCTAAAACCGCAACATTAAATGCTCGCGCCATGACTGCCCCTTTACTCTATCTGAAATGTTAATTGTGTTAGACGCTTACGCCAGTTTTCGTCCTGCGCCCAAGTTCCTGTTTGCAAGTGTAGCTGACTCAACTCAGCACGCACAGCGTAGTTCCGCCGCAAGGCATCAAATTCAGTGGCCGTCAGTCCAGTTTGTCTTAATAGCTGGTCATCTTGACGGATGTCATACACCTGCAACACCCAATGCGCCAGCGTTTGCCAGTCTGGCGCCTGCGGCGCATGCTGAAGGCGCGACTGACCTTGCGCGTAGCTTTGCAGGAATCGTTGAAAACTTGGCAATTGTAGAGCTAAGCCTTGATCCGTCAACCACTTTTTCAATAGTTGCCAGCTCCCACCAAGCTTACCGGCAAAGCTGTGTCCAGCGATATGTGGCGTTGCTAAGGACACTCTCTTTACCACTTCTTCATGCAACTGCGGCTCATGTTCCCATACATCAAGTACCACTTGGAGTTGTGTATCCTCACGCAAGTGCGTCAGCAATGCCTGTTCGTCGATCACAGGCCCGCGACTAGCATTAATGAGCATTTTCTTCTGCTCAGAAGCAGTAAAGGTCTCGAGCGCACGAGCATCAAACAAATGGTGGGTTGCATGCTCACCCTTCGTAACCAATGGCACATGAAAACTGATAACTTGCGACGCGAGCACCCGTTGCCAGTCTGCATGCACATGGGTAGCACCTTGCGCAACAAGTGGAGGGTCATAGTAATGCACTTTCAACCCTAGTCCGGTCAAACGCTGTCCAGCCGCAGTCCCAGTATTGCCAGCACCAACAATAGCGACTTCACCGTTAGGCAGGCTACCGTTTTGTAAGCTTAATGCCGCCACCGCACTTACAACATAGTCGCCGACTGCGTTTGCATTCACCCCTGGGCAGTTGTGAAAGCGTATTCCAGCTGCTTTGAGCGCAGGTCTATCAACATGATCGGTGCCAATGGTGGCTGTTCCCAGCCACTTCAAGTTTGGCGCGTGGGCGAGCAAGCCAGCATCAACCGTCGTCACTGAGCGGATAAATAATGCATCAGCGCGTGCGAGCAGCTCCATAGGCGGTTGCCGTTCGCTATAGGTACTCACCTCTAGCGGCGTCGAAGCCTGCGTGTTTAACACTTCGATAAGACGGGTAAAGCCAGGTAGGTTGGCATCGGCAACAAGTAACATAGACCTTCGCTGTCACAGCAAAAACGATAAGGCTAGCATACAAAAAGGTGCGCCATGGCGCACCTTTTTATTCATCGCTACACTTTGGTAAGTCTAGCCGTGTTAGTTCTGATACTTACGCAATACCAAGGTTGCGTTGGTGCCGCCGAAGCCAAAACTATTCGACATCACAGTCGTCAATTCCGCTGGTTGCATTGCGGTTACGATGTTCATGTCTTGTGCTGCTGGATCTAAATTCTCGACGTTAATCGAAGGGGCAACAAAGCTATTGTTCAACATCAACAGCGAGTAGATAGCTTCATGCACGCCCGCAGCACCAAGTGCGTGACCGGTCATTGCTTTGGTCGCACTAATCAGCGGTGTTTGCTCTGGGAACACTTCACGAATCGCTTCAAGTTCCTTGGTATCACCCACCGGCGTGCTGGTACCGTGCGTATTCAGGTAATCAATCGGGGTATCGACTGTCGACATTGCCATTTGCATGCAACGCACGGCGCCTTCGCCCGATGGAGCAACCATGTCATAACCATCCGACGTTGCGCCATAACCGACGATTTCACCATAAATCTTCGCACCACGAGCCAAGGCACTTTCAAGCTCTTCGATAACCAAGATACCGCCACCACCAGCTGGGACGAAGCCATCGCGATCGGTATCGTAAGTACGTGAGGCTTTACTCGGCGTATCATTGTATTTGGTGCTCAGCGCACCCATGGCATCGAATTCCATACCTAGGGTCCAGTGCAGTTCTTCACCACCGCCGGCAAAGACACGATCTTGCTTACCAAATTGAATAAGCTCAAGAGCATGACCGATACAGTGTGCAGACGTCGCACACGCCGAACTAATGGTGTAATTCACACCTTTAATTTTAAATGGGGTAGCTAAACACGCAGAAGTGGTTGATGCCATACAGCGTGGAACCATGTAAGGCCCTACCCGCTTAACACCTTTTTCGCGCAAGATGTCGGCTGCTGCCACTTGGTGTTCACCAGAAGCGCCGCCGGAACCGACCACCAAACCTGTACGTGGATTGGACACCTCGTCTTCATTCAAACCTGCATCTTCAATAGCTTGCGCCATGGCCATGTAGGCATAAGCGGCAGAATTCCCCATGAAGCGGAATGCTTTACGATCGATATGATCAGCTGGGTTGGTACGTACCGGTCCCCAGACTTGGCAACGCAAGCCCATGTCGGCAAATTCTTGAGAAAACTCGATACCAGAGCGGCCTTGTTTAAGGGACTCTAGTACTTCTTGTTGGTTTAAGCCGATACTGGACACAATGCCCATACCGGTTATCACTGCTCTTCTCATTCTGGTTTCCTGTCTTGCTGAGCGCCTGTGTATGGTAGCTGTTCTGAATAAAAAAGTGGTCTGCTTTCCGCAATATTACCGAATTATTGTTACACTATTGCGCACTATCCATATGCCAGTGTACGGATGTCCTGTGACCGATTCCACTCACGCTCAAATACATTTTAATGAATTCGGTATGCCCGTGGCGACCGCCTTCGACGATATCTATTTTAGCAACCAAGATGGGTTGGCCGAAAGCCATTACGTCTTTTTACAGCATAATGATCTCCCGCAGCGCTGGCAATCACACCCACTCGATACCTTTGTCGTTGCCGAAAGCGGCTTTGGTACTGGCTTAAACTTTCTCGCCACTTGGCAATGTTTTTTAGAGCATGCGCCAACTGCACTTAAGCTACATTATATCTCATTTGAGAAATTTCCTCTGCGCCAAAGCGATTTACAGCAAGCACTAAGTGCTTTTCCACAGTTGCAAGCGCTTGCGCAAGAACTGATACAGGCCTACCCGGCCGCAGAACCGGGTTGTCATCGACGCGTATTTGCCAACGGTAGAATAATCCTCGATCTTTGGCTCGATGATATTCACGCTGCTCTCCCACAGTGGTTAGTACACGCGCAACAAAGTGTCGACGCGTGGTACCTTGATGGTTTTGCACCTGACAAAAACCCTGACATGTGGCGCGCATCATTGTACGAAGCCATGGCTAGCAGCGGCCGTCCGGGCGCTACCTTTGCAACCTTTACCGCCGCCGGAGCGGTACGACGCGGACTTCAAGCTGCCGGTTTCGCCATCGAAAAAGTGAAAGGTTTTGGCCGCAAAAGAGAAATGTTACGAGGCCATTTACCCGTTGCACAAGACCATGCCACCACAGCATCAAGCGCGACCCCACGGGAAGTGACCGTGATCGGTGGCGGCATCGCTGCGGCATGCACTGCCTTCGAATTACAGCAAGCCGGTTATCAGGTCAAAGTGATCAGTCCCGCAATTGCAGATGGTGCCTCGGGCAACCCTCAAGGAGCTGTGTACCCGCTCCTTCATGCGGAGCGCAGTCCGCTCGCTGAGTTTTTCACGCAAGCCTTCGGCTACGCCTGTCAATTTTATGCGCAAAACTGTGCGCAAGACTGGTATCCCTGTGGCGTCGTACAATTGGGATATACCTCAGCGCGCGCCGAACGCTATACGAAAATCAGTCGGTCTACGGATGAGCAAGGCCCCGGTTATGCCCCGCAAACCGTCCGCTATTTAACTGCAAGCGAAACGCAAGCACTCTGGTCTGCGTTGCCAGCTTACCCGAGTCTCTGTTATCCGCAAGGTGGGTGGTTACGTCCGGCGGCTATCGTTGCGCAGCTACTTAAGGACTGCCACGTCGAACACCAACTACTTGCCAACGTAGAGCCACAAGCACAAGGCTGGCAGCTTACTTTCGCCGATGGGTCAACACGTCACAGCCAAACCGTCGTGCTCGCCTGCGGTGCGGCACTGAAACAGTTGCTCGAATCCTTTGCGGTGCAACTACAGAACGTGCGCGGACAAGTCACCCAAGTCGCCGCGACCGCAGTAACCCAACACTGCCCGGTGGTGGTGTGCTACAAAGGCTATTTCACCCCAGCAGATCAAGGTAGGCATTGTGTGGGTGCGACTTATGCGCGGGACAGCGAAGATTGCCGAACACGCTCCATAGATCGTGACGAGAATATGGACAACCTGCGTGATAATTTAGCACCGGCAAACTGGCCTCACGAACTCAAGCCGATAGCCGATCGCGCGGCGGTGCGTAATACCACTCGGGACCACTTGCCGATGGTCGGTGAACTCGCACCGAACTTATGGGTGATTGGTGGTTTAGGTTCGCGAGGATTTACTGCGGCGCCGTTAGCGGCTAGCACCCTCGTTGCAGCGCTGCAGGGCCAGCCATTACCAATGCCCGCAAGCCTTTGGCAACGACTGCAGCCGCAACGTTTGCAAACACGCTAAGCGGCAGCCTGTTCCAGACGTGCAATCATGTCGGCAATGTGCTGCTGGTCTGCGGGGGCTAATTCATGTTTGGTTTGTTCGACGGCAGCGCGCAAGGTCGGCAAAACCGCCTCAGCCTTGGCCTGTTCTTGCAGTTCAAGTTGCGCGACAACTAAATCAAAGTGACCACGCAAATAGCCGCTGGCAAACAATTCATCATCAGTACCTTCGGCTACGGCTCGGTCAAAAACCTGCTCCAAGCGCTCAATATAAAGTGCAAAATCCTGCTCTGCCACGCTGTCTACCTCGCTTATGACTTATTGGTTAGCTATCAAAGGTTAGCTATGAAAGGTTAGCTATGAAATTAGCTCTCACCGTGAAGCGGCGTAGGATACCACATGGCACACGCAATCTGATACACTTAGCACCATCATGTTTGGCAATAGCAACACACCGAAAAGGAACCCAGCGCAGTTATGACGGCAGCGACCCCACTTCCCCAGATTGGTCTGTTTTATGGCTCAACCACTTGTTTCACAGAAATTGCCGCGGAAAAAATTCAGCAGCAATTCCCAGCCGGACAAGTCGAGTTGTTCAACATCAAGGATGTGCCATTGCAACACGCAGAAACCTTCGACGTGCTGATCTTCGGTCTCTCGACCTGGGACTTTGGTGAGATCCAAGAAGACTGGGAAAGCCATTGGGAAGAAATTGCCGCACTTGATCTTAATGGTAAAGTCGTGGCGTTGTTCGGCATGGGAGATCAAGTCGGTTATACCGATTGGTTTCAAGACGCACTCGGCATGCTGCATGATGAACTGGCCGCCAGCGGCACCGTGCGCATCGGTTTTTGGCCAAATCAAGGCTACGACTTTGCCGCATCAAAAGCACTCACAGAAGATGGCGAGTTTTTTGTGGGGCTCGCCCTCGACGAAGATAGCCAATACGAATTCAGTGATGACCGTATTGCGCAGTGGGTTGCGCAAGTCAAACAAGAGCTAGCCGAAGTCTTAACCTAACGCTATTCCGCTAGTCTTCCAACTGCAAGCGTTGCCGCCAAAACAAACAACGTTCGGCGGCCTCGTGCTCGGTATACGGCTGCCGCGGCGAGTGCCCCCACACCGGGCCCGGCCATGCTGGGTCTTGCGGATGACGCAACACAACATGTATATGCAGTTGCGCGACCACATTGCCAAGTGCCCCCACGTTCAGTTTAGCCTGCGGTTGCCACTGTTTTAAGGCACGACTTACTTGCTGAATTTCAGCAGCCAACTGTACTTGCTCCACCTCTGGAAGCTCCAGAAATTCAACCACTAAAGGCTTTCGGGGCACCAAAATCAGCCAGTCGTAACGCACATCATCAAACAGCAACACCTCACACAATGGCAATGCACCTAGTCGCAAAGTATCGTGCGCTAACCGCTGATCGAGGGTGAAGGCATTACTTTCATTCGCAGGTTTGTTATAACCCATACATGACTCTCTTATTCTTCATGCTTTCTTTAAGGACAACCTCATGAAACACTTCATGTCGGCATTGCTGGTTATGGTTTGTTGGCTTGCGAGTAACACGGCGTACGCGAACACCCCAACCATCAATGAATTTACCGAATCGATGCAGCCCCACCAAGGCTTTTTTACTTTTTATCATGATAGCCAGAACGGTAACGTGTATCTGCAAGTACCGCGAGCACCACAAAAGTTTATTTTCCAAACCAGCCTACCATGGGGCTTGGGTTCCAATGACATCGGACTCGATCGTGGGCAACTTGGAGCCACCCGACTCGCGAGTTTTTACTTGGAAGGTAACAAAGCACTGTTAATACATCACAACACCTTCTTCCGCGCCAATTCGGATAATACCGCCGAGCGGACGAGTATCGATGAAGCCTTTGCCGACTCAGTGATTGCTGGTTTTAGCGTGGTTGCAGCGAATGAGACAGCCGTGCTCATTGACTACACGCCTTTCCTACTCAGTGACACCCATGGCGTCGTTCAGCGCTTGCAACAAACCGAACAAGGTAGCTATAAAGTTGCCGCGGATCGCAGTGTGGTTTATCCAGCGCGCAGTAAAGCTTTCGTCGACAATACCGAGCTAGAGGCGAAGGTCACTTTTAGTGGACAAGGTAAAGGTCGCTATGTGCGCCAAGTTGCACCGGATGCTGATCACCTAACCCTACACCTGCATCATTCGTTCATTCGCTTGCCTGACGACAATTACACGCCACGTGAGTTTCATCCACAAAGTGGCTTCTGGGCTGAAGAGCATCGCGATTACGCAGCACCGCTAGGTCAGCCCATGGCGGTAAAATACATTCCTCGTCATCGTTTACAAAAAGGCGAGACCATTACCTATTACCTTGACCCAGGCGTACCCGAGCCCGTCCGCACCGCTTTGCTTGATGGTGCGCGCTGGTGGCAGGATGCGTTTGCGGCGGCCGGTCACCCGAATGGCTTTGCGGTGAAAGAATTACCCGCCGCAGCTGACCCCATGGATATTCGCTACAATGTGATTCAGTGGGTCCATCGTGCCACCCGTGGTTGGTCTTACGGTTCATCAGTCATCGACCCGCGTACTGGTGAGATACTTAAAGGTCATGTGACTTTAGGGTCATTACGTGTGCGTCAAGATATGCTTATCGCGCAAAGCCTATTAGCCCCTTACGCCGATGACTTTACTCCGGAACAACAAGAGCAACTCGAAAGTACCATTAAAGCCATGGCGCTGGCACGAATTCGCCAGCTATCAGCGCATGAAGTGGGTCACACCCTTGGCATTGCGCATAACTTTGCCGCCAGCAGCCGCGATCGCGCCTCGGTGATGGATTACCCACATCCGCTCATTAGCCTAAGCACTGAAAACAATGGCCTTACCCTTGCCGGCGCTTATGCCGAAGGCATTGGTCTATGGGATAAACAAGTTGTGCGTTATGGCTATGGCGACACGTCCTTAAGCGCCATTCTGGATGAGAATCAGCAACTTGGCTTAAGCTTTATTTCCGACGCCGATGCACGGCCCGCTGGTGGCGCCCATCCCGATGCGCACCTCTGGGACAATGGCAGCGATGCCGTTACTGAATTGGAGCGGGTTTTGGCCGTGCGCCGTACCGCACTGCAACAATTCGGGCTCGCCAACCTAGCGAATGGCGCCGTGGTTAGCGACCTGCGTACCCTCTTGGTGCCGCTGTATTTGCTGCACCGTTATCAAACCGAAGCCGCGGTAAAAATGCTCGCTGGTGTGCACTACAACTATGCAGTGAAGACCGCGGACAGCAGTGCCGCAGATGTAGCTACGCGACCAGTCAATGCAGCACAGCAACAGCGAGCTCTCGCCATTCTTACAGCGACCTTGACCACCGAACATTTGCAGCTACCACAGGCCGTTGAGAAATTATTATTGCCGTATGCCTATGGCAGCAGCGCTACCCGAGAGAATTTTACTGGGTATACGAGTTTGGTACCGGACGCAGACACCATGGCGGCCAGTACCGCCCGTTTCACCCTGCAGTTATTGTTAGATCCAGCTCGCCTGGAGCGCTTGGCGCAACAACAACGATTTGATGCCGATATCCCGTCTGTCACCGACGTACTTGCGAGCATCGCCACTGCAGCGATCGCACCAGCGCACAAGGTTAATGCCAGTAGCACCGAACAACGTTTGGCTTTTGAGGCATTGACGGCAGTAGTTGAGCTCTCTACAAAAGCACCGACGGGTGTCGTCAAATCAGCGACCTTCGTGTTTTTGCAAGAGCAACTCGAGCGCTGGCAACAGCAACCCGTAAGTGCGCATCAGCGTTTCATTGTGCGCGCTTTGCAAGGCCTCTTACATGAACAACGCGACTGGCCACTGACACCAGCTCCAGCTTTGCCGCCGGGCTCGCCCATTTAGGCTGATTACTTAGCAAAAAAAAAAGCGCCCTGCATCGCAGCGGCGCTTTTTTTATCAGTGCAATTGTCGCTTTAATCTAGATCGGCAAAAAACGAGTCCGGCAACCATCGTGGACGTTGCTCATCGTTGGCAATCGTTTTACCAATCTCAAAGTTAATATTGGTAAACACCACACCAGCCTCATAGTTGATGGGCAAGCTCGGTTGATCGCTTGGACGGTGATAGTGCTCAGCGAAGAACTCGCCCCAGATCTTGCCGCCATCTTCATCTTCACCTTTAGCGGTAAAACCAGTCATTAAGAAAACCGCTGGAACGCCTTTTTTCACAAACGGATAATGATCTGAACGGGTAAAAATAGCTTGTTCTGGCATCGGATCTTCACTCAACTCGATACCGTATTGCCCTGCTGCCTCAGCCACTGAGTCACCCAACGTTGAATGGGTAGAGCCAAACGCGATAACGTCAGCAAAGTCATACAACAACACCGGCATATCCAAGTTTACGTTTGCAACAATCTGCTGTAACGGTACGGTTGGGTAGTGGGCAAAATAATCGGCCCCCAACAAGCCACGTTCTTCGGCGGTGACTGACAGGAACAAAATGGAGCGCTTCGGGCGTTCTTCAGCTTCAACGAACATGCGCGCCGTTTCCAGTAACACGCTCACACCGCTGGCGTTATCCATGGCGCCATTGTTGATATGATCATCTTGGCTCAAGTCTTGGGTTACGCCGATGTGATCCGAGTGTGCGGTATACAACACATACTCGTTCTGCAATTCCGCATCAGCACCTGGCAAAATCGCTGCCACATTCGGGCTAGAGATCTCTTCATGGCTTGATTGACGCGCTAAAGTGACCTTGCTATTCAGTTCGAATGGCTTTGGCTGTTCACCTTTTTCAAGCTGTGCAAACACCTCATCCAAACTAATCGCAGCATTTGCGAACAACGATTCTGCGGCACGATAGTCAACATAAGCAGAACCTTGTAACTTTTTGTACGTCACATTAGGTTCGCCCTCTGGATTTAACCAGGTCACCCGCGGTGCACGTTGATACATCGCACTCACTTTGAATGGGCGAACTTCTTCACGCATTGGTGTATGCAGTGTGATAACACCAACGGCACCACGCTCCGCAGCAAATTTAGTTTTACTACTGTTTAAATGTGCCCCCTCTTCACTTGGAAGCTCCTCCGGGCGACCAGAAACCATCATGACCACTTTGCCATCCACATCAACGTTGGCATAGTCATTCAAGCCAAACTCTTCGGACACCAAACCATAACCGACAAAAACAACCGGTGCGGTGACCGTCGACTCAGTAGTATAAGCACTTGGTCCGGTAAGAAACTCTTCACCATATTCAAGTTCAAAAGTTTCAGAACCGGTATCGACGATCATTTTCGCGCTACCTTCGACCAATGAACTACGCCGAAACGCAATACGCTGATAATAACTGCCGTTATCGCCTGCTGGCTCTAGCCCTAAAGCTTGAAACTGTGCAGCAATATACTGCGCAGCGATTTCGTGGCCACGACTACCAGTGTCACGTCCTTCTAAGGCATCACTTGCCAGAAATTCTAAATGCGACTGCAGCGCATTTGCATCAGCCGAGACCGTCGCAGTCTCAGCCTTCGTCGTTTGTTCGCCGCAGGCCGTCAATAACGCAGCCAACGCCGCTGCGCTGACCCAAGTTTTTACTCGCATAAGTTCAGGTTCCTATCACTCAAGATCAAAAAATTCGTCCGCTGGAAGTGTACCTAAGCACAACTCAGAACAGAAGCGATTGCTGTAGAGCTTTGTAATCGTTTGTTTCAAATTCTAAGAAAGGCTTGAATTGTTATAGTATAACATTACAATAAATCCAAAATGATCATCCGAGGACGCAACTATGATGAAGTACAGCCCGATCGCACTTGTGGTAGCCCAGCTGCTTGCACCTGCAGCCTACGCCCAAGATGAGAACAAAGATGAACAACACCAACACGAAAATACTGAAGTTATTGTGATCAACGCATCACCATTAGCACGCACTGAGCTTAACTCAGCGCAGCCAGTATCAGTGATTAGCGGTGATGAACTACGTGAAAAACAAGCCCACACGCTTGGTGAAACCCTTGCGCATGAACCTGGTATTAACTCGACCCATTTCGCTCGTGTTGCCTCTAGTCCCATTATCCGCGGCCTTGATGGTCCGCGTGTCAAAGTAACCCAGAATGGCCTAGATAGCGCGGACGTATCGCGCGGCAGCCCTGATCATGCTGTCACCACCGAGACATCGGTGGCACAACAAATTGAAATTCTTCGTGGTCCCGCAACCTTGCTGTACGGCAGTGGCGCTATTGGAGGAGTTGTGAATGTCGTCGATGAACGCATCGCTCAAGAACATGTTGGTGGCACCCGCGGCTTTTTCGGCGGTAACCTAGCAAGCGTCGATGATTTACGTGATGTGAATGCCGGCGTAAGTACTGACATCGGCAATACAGTATTACACGTCGATGGCTTCGCCCGTAGTAGTGACGACTACCAAGTACCAAGTTTCACCAACGATGAAGGCGAAACAACCGACACCATTGAGAACTCTTTCGTTGATGCGCAAGGTGGTACACTTGGTTTAAGTTACTTATTTGACGGCGGCTTCATCGGTGCATCCTACGCACGCCTTGACCAAGAATACGGCATTCCAGGCCACCATGCACATGAAGAAGAACATAGTGAAGAGGAGCACAGCGACGAACCACACGAAGAAGAAGCACACGAAGAGGAAACCGGTCCATTCGCCGATCTCAAACAAAACCGCTGGCAACTGCATGCCGGTCTAGAAAACCCATGGCAAGGTGTTGAACAACTCTCGGTTCGTTACGCTTACACTGACTATCAGCATCAAGAAATCGAAGATGCCGCGCCGTCAACCACCTTCACTAACGAACAGCACGAACTCCGCGTGACCGCCAACCATCAGCTTACCGACCAATGGTACGGTGCTTTTGGTTACCACGGCTTCTTGCAGGAGCAAGCAGCTTTTGGCGAGGAAGCCTATACACCGGCCAGCGAAACTGACCGCCACGGCCTCTTTTGGTTGATCGAAACACGGGAGAATAAACTTAATTACCAACTCGGTGTACGTTATGAGAATGTCAGCATCAACGCTCCAACCGTAGAACTCGGTCGCCAACAACATGACTTTGACCCATTATCGGCATCATTCGGCGTAACCTATCAATGGCACCCTGCTGTTATGTTCAATGCCAATTACAGTTTCGCGCAGCGCGCACCATCGGCGAACGAAATTTTTGCCAACGGCGCACACTTAGCAACACAAACCTATGAGTTAGGCCTGAACTACGACGTTCACGCAGAAGCTGAACATTTGTACGTGATTGAGCCTAATGAACGTTCGATCGAACTCGAAACCTCACATTCTTTAGACCTTGGGGCACACTTTGAAACGGGTGAAAATCACTTAAACATTAACCTGTTCGTTAATCGTGTGAACAACTTTGTGTACGAAAGCTTTACCGGCTTGAACAGCGTTGATTTAGCTTTTGACCACGATGACCACGCCGACGAAGAAGTGCATGAAGGGGAGCCTGAAGGCGAACACGATCATGAAGAAGGCCTCCCTGTCGTGCAGTACAATCAAGAAGATGTCGTGTTATTTGGTTATGAAATCGATGGTCGTTGGCAATTAGCACCTAACTGGCGCTTAGATGCCTTTAGCGACTACACTCGCGCATACGCTATCGATAACAACGCAAACCTGCCACGTATTCCCTCACAGCGTATTGGTGCTGAATTTACCTATAACGAAGGTAACTGGGAATCGAGCCTTGGTTATGTCTGGTATGCAGAACAGAATCGAGTTGCTGCTAACGAAGAGCGTACACCAAGTTATGGCCTGCTAAATGCGCAGTTTAACTGGTTCCCGCAAGGCTTCTCACGCTATAACTTAAGTGTGTATGTTAAAGCTGAAAACCTGACCGACAAACTCGGCTACGTTCATACCTCGTTCTTGAAGTATGACGCTCCTGTTGCTGGGCGTAACTTCAGTATCGGCTTGCGAGGTGAATTCTAGCGCAAACCCGCTGCGCTTTATCGCAGCTTGACCGAGCTCGCTTGCTGCTTTGTTACACTGAGGTCACTATTCGCGAACTTTAGTGTCGACAAGGAAGCAGCAATGCGAGCTCTGATTTTTACGCTACTCCTAGCTACGCTCACCACCTCTGCCGTTGAGGCGCAGTCCGCCGCTGCGGCGGAAAACTTCGGTGAGCAACGGCTGAGCATCGAGCGGATGTTTTCTGCTCCTGACCTGACCACCTCAGCGCCAAGTCAACTGCGTTTTTCTCCCGATGGGCAGGTCGTCAGTTATTTACGCGGCAGTGCCGACAACCCCAACATTAATGATTTATGGCTTTACGATATTCGCAAACAAGAACATCGCCGTTTGGTCGCAGCCAGCCAACTGGTTGACGACCCAGCGGCAATGTCTGCAAGCGAGCGAGCGCGACGCGAGCGCCTGCGCATCCGCGCCAGCGGCATCGTTGATTATCAATGGGCCAATAACGGCCAACACTTATTGATTCCACTCAGTGGTCAGCTCTTTCTCGTCGATCTTAAGTCTGCCAACGTTACCCCATTAACTGACAGCAACAGCAGTGTTACCGATGCGCGCTTTTCGCCACAAAGTAACTTTGTCAGCTTCATTGAACAGAACAGCTTGTTCATCCTCGAACTCGCCGAAAACCGTCGCCAACAAGTGAGCCCAGCAGCCACCGAAACCCTGCACTACGGCGTGGCCGAGTTTGTTGCGCAGGAAGAAATGAAACGTATGACTGGCTATTGGTGGAGTCCTGATGAGCAAAGTATTGCCTTCACCCGAGTGGACACGAGCCCGGTCGATCTACAAACACGTACCGACGTGTACGCCGAGCGCACCGAAGTGGTGCAACAACGTTACCCTTTTACCGGAACAGCGAACGCCGATATTGACCTAGGAATTTGGCAGCGCGATAGTGCTGAAACGACTTGGTTGAAACTTGGACAACGGCATCAAGAAGGTTACTTGGCTCGCGTTAAATGGTTACCCGATAGCTCTCAGGTCAGCTACCAATGGCAAACCCGCAAGCAACAACAGCTCAGCCTCTATTTACAGCCGCGCACGGGCGGTGACGCGACCGCAATTCTTAGTGAAAGCAGTAACACTTGGGTGAATTTACATGATGACCTCATCTTCTTAGCCGACGCGCGCCACTTTATTTGGGCCTCTGAACGTAGCGGCTACAAGCACCTGTATTTGTATCGCACCGATGGCAGTTTGATCCGCCAATTGACCAGTGGCGAATGGCAAGTTGATCGTGTTGCCGCCGTCGACGACACCACTGGCTTTGTGTACTTTATGGGCCGCAAAGAAACGCCACTGGAACGCCACCTCTATCGGGTGAGTATGACCACTACCAACCCGAGCCAACCAACTCAGCTGACCCAAAGGCAAGGTTTTCACACCGTCGATTTTGCCCCCAACCAACGCAGCTATATCGATTACTATTCGAGCAGCACACAACCGCCGCAAGTCAGCTTGCACGGCCCTACAGGAGAGCGCATTGCCTGGTTGCATGAAAACCAAATTAACGGCAGTCATCCGTTAGCTCCTTACCTTGCACATTGGTCGTACCCGGAGTTCGGTACCCTGCGCGCCGACGATGAGCAAATTCTGCATTATAAAGTAACGAAACCTGCGGTCATGGTCGACAACCAAAGTTATCCGGTCGTGGTGATGGTCTACGGCGGGCCTCGAGCTCAGCGCGTGACCAACAGCTGGGGTGATTATTTTACGCAATACTTGGCACAGCAAGGTTATGTGGTATTCCATCTCGACAATCGCGGCAGCGGTCATCGCGGCAAACAATTCGAGCAAGTTATCTATCGTAACCTTGCTCAAGCAGAAGTCGCCGACCAAATGAAGGGGGTCAAATTTTTGCGCAGCTTGCCTTACGTTGCCGATGACAAGATTGGCGTATTTGGGCACAGCTATGGCGGCTACATGGCCTTGCATTTAATTTTACGTGCGCCTGAACACTTCAGCGCTGCAGTTGCCGGAGCCCCAGTTACCGATTGGCGTTTATACGATACGCATTACACCGAGCGCTATATGGGCACGCCGCAAGACAATCCTGAAGGTTATCGGGCAGCCGATGTTTTAAGCTACGCAGACAGCCTTAAGCAACCGCTGTTGATCTATCATGGGATGGCCGATGACAACGTACTCTACACCCATACCGCGAAGCTGACGTATGCCTTGCAGCAAGCAATGTTGCCGTTCGAGCTTATGGCTTACCCTGGCAAACAACATGGTCTTCGCGGGCGCGAAACATCAATACATCGGTACCAGATGATCGCAGACTTTTTTGCCCGCCACTTACAATAAGATATACTAAGCGCATCGATAATCCTCAAGGAGTGAAACTGATGCGCTTTTTATCTCGCCGTTTGGTCATGCCGAATGATCTGAACTTTGCTGGCTCGTTATTTGGTGGCCGAATTCTCGAATGGATTGACGAAGAGGCTTACATCTTCGCTGCTTGCCAGCTCGACGCCAAAAGCCTCGTTACCAAACATATCGGCGCAATTAGTTTCGAAACGTCAGCCTACCAAGGCGATGTTGTGGAATTTGGTTTAGGTGTAAAAAAAGCCGGTCGCACGTCGGTTACCTTAACCTGTGTGGTACGTAATAAGCAGACCAAACAAAATATCTGCGTTGCAGATGACATCGTGTTTGTCCATATCGACCCAGCCACACGAGCACCGCAACCTCATGGCAAAACCCTTGCCGAACTCGAGTCCATTAAAATAGAAACGCCGGAATAAATCCGGCGTTTTTTCTTTCTGGCGTGCTTGCCGTGTTTTTACTTGTGCAAATAGGCACCGGCAAAACAGGTCACTGGCGTACCACTTGGTTTACCATGCTGCCAATCACCACCTTCCACGCCACTGCCAGCAATATCAACGTGAACGTAAGGTAATGGATGGTCACTGTCATTGCCATGGTGATCGAGACCCGAGGCAATCGCTAAAAAGGCCATCGGGAATTGATGCCCACGCTTGGTGCTTACCGATGGACCATTATTGCTCGACAACACGTCATCTGACTTCGTCCGCGGCGCAACAAAACTGAAATCCTCGCGGCGTGACCAGCTTACTTCCGCTGGGTCACCATACACTTCGCCAGCTTCCCACAGCTTGTCATGCAAACCTACAGCACGAGCGGGACCATTCGGTACGAGCGCCGTGTAAGGTCCTTTGGCCAAAGCCGCATGCCCCGTCAATGTCGCCACACTGAACAGTTGCGGACGTGGATAGTTGCCTGCCTGCACACGCAAGTGCGAGAGCAAATCAGCCAACACCAAACGACCTTCCGCATCCGTGTTACCAATACGCACACGCACACCGCTGTGCGCCTTGATAATCTCATCTGCGACAAAGGCTTCGGCGCCAATACTGTTACGCACCACGCCTAGCTCAGCCACCACACTCACGGTGTCTGGGCGCATTTCCGCGACTGTTTTCATAAACCCAGCGACGCCTGCAGCACCACCTTTGTCACGACTCATACCGGCCATGTGACCACCGGTTTTAAGATCGGCACCGCCAGTATCGTACACAATCCCTTTACCAGCGAACATGAGGGTTTGCTCAGCTGCTGGCGCATCATACTCAAGGCGAACGACGCATGGCCAGTGGCGCTCGACACCTAATGACGCACGGCCCACTGCCATTAACAGTGGATACTCGTGTTGCAACTGCTGAATGTCATCAATCACCGTAACTTTGACGGGTGTATGGGCAAACGCTTGTTGGCAATACTCAGCAAAACGCGGCGGCGCCATGCGCTCCGGCTCGGTACCACACAGGTCACGCGCGACCCGCTTACCCGCTTCAACCGCACTCAACCAATCGGCGTCAAGCGTTCCCACTACGCCAACGTTAGTGATGGTCTCAATCGTCTCTTCACCAAGCGCCTCGCGTGCTTCAAGTGGTTCATACAGCGCTTGGCATAACCCCCAATAGGCCACTGCTTCAGCTTGGCCGTAACGAGCGTCATCTTGCGTACCAAACACCACTAACAGCGGCTGTTTTACACCAGCTTGCTGAGCAATGCGCGCGCCTGCCGCTGCAGCATCGGCAATATTGCGTACGTCATCGTAATCACGGGTTAACGGTCCCGTTGGCGCCGCAATCAAACGGCCACCAAAGACATCGGCAGCCAGTAACAACGGCTGCTTACCGACACGTTGATCAGATTGCGCCGCTTGCGCAACAAAGTCGGCAAACTCAGGCGGGAGGTTTTGCGCAAAATCGCCAACCAAAATCACTGCATCATAATCACTGTGTGCAGCGCTGTAACTTTCAACTACTTCAACTGTTGGAAATGCCATAGCTATCCTCGTTGTGGTCAGTTTAGACACGACGCCAGCGGGTGCCTTGCGGCGTGTCTTCAAGTTCAATACCTAGTGCGGTCAATTGGTCACGCGCCGCATCGGCAGCCGCCCAATCTTTTGCCGCGCGGGCGTCATTGCGTTGTTGTATCAAAGCTTCGATTGCCGCGGCATCGATATCGTCGCCAGCACCACTTTGTAAAAAGGCTTCCGGCACTTGTTGCAACAAACCGAGAATGCCGCCTAAGTGACGCAACGTTGCCGCATGCCGCGCTGCTAGGCTGTCCTCGTCGGCACGATGGATTTCACGGGCCAAGTCATACAGCACAGGCAAGGCTTCAGGTACATTAAAATCATCATCCATAGCCGCCGCAAAACGCTCTTGAAAAGGCGCTGCTAATTGCTCATCGAGAGCAACTTCAGGAATGTCGCGCAAGGCAGTATACAGGCGTTCCAGGCCAGCCCGAGCCTGATCTAAATTGTCGGTGGAATAATTTAACTGTGAACGATAGTGGCTCGAAAGCAAGAAAAACCGGACCGTCTCGGCATCGTATTCCGCCAAAACATCACGAATCGTAAAAAAGTTACCCAACGACTTCGACATTTTGACCGCATCAACCTGCACCATGCCGCTATGCATCCAGTAATTCACATAGTCGTGATCATTGGCACAGCAACTTTGTGCTACTTCGTTTTCATGATGGGGAAAAATCAAATCCGAGCCACCGCCATGAATATCAAAATTTTCACCAAGATGGCGTTTGTTCATCGCCGAACACTCAATATGCCAGCCTGGACGACCTTCCCCCCACGGCGAAGGCCAGCTTGGCTCGCCTGCTTTGGCGCGCTTCCACAGCACAAAATCAAGCGGATCCGTTTTATTCTGTGCCACATCAACCCGCGCACCCGACTGCAATTGCTCCAAGTTTTGACGACTTAATTTGCCGTAGTTCGCGAAGGTGCTTACATCAAAAAGCACATCACCGTCAGCGGCCACATAAGCATGGCCGCGCGCGATTAAGGTCTCGATCATAGTGATAATGTCACCCATATGGCCGGTCACCGTGGGTTCAATGTCAGGACGTACCAAGTTCAGTGCGTCAAAGTCATCGTGCATCGCCTTAGTAAAGCGTGCAGTAACAGCGTCAATCGTTTCATTATTCTCGTTAGCACGATTGATAATTTTGTCGTCAACATCGGTAATATTACGCACATAGGTAACTTTGTAGCCTTTTGAGCGCAAATAGCGCACCACCACGTCGAAAGCTACGTAGGTGCGGGCATGACCAATGTGACAGTAATCGTAAATCGTTACCCCACAAACATACAGCTTCACCTCACCAGGGGTGATCGGCTGAAATACTTCCTTACGACGGCGCAGGGTATCAAAAATGGTCAACATGCGATTTACGACTCCAACTTGTTAGCTTCTTGAACTGATTATGATACCGCATGCTGTAGCCTTCTCACAAACAGTGCTAAACTGTCGCAAATTTTTCGCTAAAACATCAATGGAGTTCGTCCCATGCATGTAACTTTGCATACCAATCATGGTGCTATCAAACTTGAATTGTACTCAGAACAAGCACCTAAGACTGTTGAAAACTTTTTGCGTTACGTTCGTGAAGGCTTTTACGCTGAAACCTTATTTCACCGCGTGATTAAAGGCTTCATGATCCAAGGTGGTGGTTTTAATCTTGAAATGGTGCAAAAGAGCACGCACGACGCCATCGAAAACGAAGCGGATAACGGCCTGAAGAACCTGAAAGGGACTATCGCAATGGCTCGTACGCAAGATCCACACTCTGCCACCAGCCAATTCTTTATCAACGTTGCCGACAACGAATTCCTTAACTTCAAGAACGAAAGCGTCGGTGGTTGGGGGTATTGCGTGTTTGGTAAAGTCGTCGAAGGTATGGACGTGGTTGATGAAATCGCACAAGTTTACACCACCCAAGCTGGCTTCCATCAAGACGTGCCGAAAGATGATGTGATCATCGAAAAAGCGACGGTTGAAGGCGAGTAAGGACAACTCGCTGCATGGCCACTTGGTTCGTTTCTGATCTGCATTTAAGCCCTGCGCGGCCCGATATCGCTCATCTGTTTTTTGACTTTTTGCGCGACACGGCCCGCAGTGCTGACGCTCTGTATATTTTGGGTGACTTATTTGATGCTTGGATCGGTGACGATGATACCAGTGCCTTTGCGGCGCAGGTGCAAGATGAACTGCGCCGTTTTACTGACCACGGTATTCCCACCTACTTCGTAGCCGGCAATCGCGACTTTTTGATTGGCCGCCGCTTTGCTGAACGTACTGGGGTAAAGTTACTGACCGACCCCTACGTGATTAACCTCTATACAACCCCTACGCTCATCTTACACGGTGATTTGCTCTGTACCGATGACCATAGCTATCAACGCTTCCGACGTTGGATTCGCAAACCTTGGTTAACCAAGTTATTGCTCGCTTTGCCATTGTCAGTGCGCATGCGCATTGCCAATAAACTGCGTGCGACAAGCAAAACGCAACAACCATTGAGCGAAGAGCAACTGGCGATTATGGATGCGAATACGACAACAGTCGCTGACTACTTTGCGCGCTATAACGTGCCACAAATGATTCACGGCCATACCCATCGCCCCGCGGTACATCAACATCGCGTCGATGGCACCACAGCAACACGCATTGTGTTAGGTGATTGGTATACGCAGGGCAGTATGCTTAAAGTGACGCACGAAGCGCATAACCTTATGCAGCAACCGCTCCCTGCGGCAGACCGCTGTGAAACTTAAAATCTGCGTCGGGTGCTAGAATAAGCTCGGCTTCGCGCTCGCCAAAAAACGCAATCCGCGCACTGATGTCTGCGCCGGCAATCTGTTCGGCTAAGGTAAGATAATCCTGATAGTGCCGCGCTTCAGAACGCAACAGTGACACATAGAACTCACTCAGTTGCGTAGGCAGCAACGGTGCTAATTTAGCAAAACGCTCACAGGAACGCGCTTCGATGTATGCCCCGCAAATCAACTTATCAATCAGCGTCGCCGGTTCATGGGTCCGGACATGACGCATTAACTCTTTGGCATAGCGACTTGAAGTTACCTTGTCGTAAGTCACCCCGCAGTGCTCTGCTACTTCGAGAACCTGATAAAAATGATGCAACTCTTCTTTGATTAACAGCACCATCTTATCAATAAGTTCCGCACTATAGGGCTTATCAGAGCGCGGTATCATTTTCTTCTGTAACCGATTGTGCTGCGGCAACGTGCGCCAATCGCCAATGAGACGATAGGTATAGTCTTCATAGGGCGCTAACCAAGCCAACAGCGCATCACCACTGGCCTGATCCACCGCGTAACGGCGAATTAATAACATTGCACTTTGTGCGGCTTTTAGCTCACAAACCATGTGATCACGCAACAAGACCGGCAAATTCTCAGTTTTTTGCGCTTCAGCTAGCCATTCATCAGGCGTCTCGCATTGTAAAAAACGACGAATAGGTTCTAGCAAAGGTTTGATTTGAGCTGCATTCATCAGAGAAACCGCGGATTAAGATTAAAAAGTAGGGCGTAATACGAATAACATCAAGGCCGCGTAGTGTACTCATAAACTTGCGTGGTTGTCACTGAAAAAGCCTTGACACTGTTGAAAATCCGACCAATATAGATGTTAAGTCGGAGCTAAAAATCGACGTTAAACGCACCAAAGAAGTGCGTAAACAAAACGATAATGAATGCAGTTATAACAATAATAATAGTCTATACAACAACGAGAAGTAGAGGTTCACCATGATTTTGAATCACATTTGGGGACTGTACGCACACCCTCGCGAAGAGTGGAAGAGTATTGACGAGCGGCACGAAAGTTTGCCTTATGCGCTAAGTCACATTCTTCTTATCGCGCTTATTCCGTGTGCGGCGGCCTATTATGCATCAGCTCATCTGGGTTGGAGTATTGGTGCGCGAGAGGCCACATTCTTAACGCAAACCAGCGCACTATCAATGAGCGTTGCCATGTACGTCGGTATCATCGCGGCCACCTTCGCCTTGGCCTATCTGATCCACTGGATGGCAAAAACCTTCGGCGCATCGCCAACGTTCACACAATCCGTTGAACTTGCCGCGTACACGGCAACTCCGGTCATTATGTCTGGCGTCGCTGCACTTTATCCAGAATTGTGGTTTGTAACGATGGCGTTCTTAGCGGGAATCGCTTATTCAGTGTACTTGCTCTATTCCGGTGTACCTATTCTGATGCATATTCCAGAAGAACGCGGCTTTATTTATGCGAGTTCGGTGGTCACCGCTGGGCTTATCTTGCTGGTGATCTTAATGGTAGGTTCAGCAATTGTATGGACCAATGGCTTTGGTCCGCAATACATGTAATTTTAGTAAACCAAAGCAGAGCCGACCGCGGGAGTCTTCCTTGGTCGGCTTTTTTTATGGTTTTGTCGCAGGAATGCAGAGAGTACTAAAATCGTCTGCGCTTTTCTGGTAGGCTTGGCCAGTTCATTATTTTCAACTCTCAGGAAAATGTATGCGTGATAATAAAAAAAAGCTTAGCTTAACAACGCGTATCGTCATCGGTATGTTCGCGGGCATCCTCGTTGGCTTTCTACTTAAACTGCTGTTCCCGGAAAGTGTTTTAGTCGAAGGCTACCTGACCAAAGGTTTATTCCACGTTGTCGGTCAGATCTTTATTAGTTCGCTGCAAATGTTGGTGGTCCCGTTAGTCTTTGTGTCGTTGGTGTTGGGTACCTGTTCAATTAGCGACCCGAGTACCTTGGGTAGATTGGGCGGCAAAGCCGTAAGTCTATACATGGTGACCACCGCAGTCGCAATTACCTTTGCCATTTTTGCTGCGGTGTTGATTCAACCAGGCGCTGGCGTTGAGATACAATCTGACGCAACCTTTGAACCTTCACAAGCACCTTCGCTTGCCCAAGTCATTATCGATCTGTTCCCGAAAAACCCGTTTTCGGCAATGGCCGACGGCAACATGTTGCAGATCATCGTATTTGCCCTGTTGTTCGGCATCTCAATGGCGCTTATCGGTAAGTCTGGCGAGCGCTTGAAAGGCGTCTTTGATGATTTTAACGAAGTCATCATGAAGCTCGTCGTGATTTTGATGAACTTGGCACCTTACGGCGTGTTTGCGCTCATGGCCAAGCTCTTTAGCGAAACTCAGTTCGAGACCATTTTCAGTCTTGGTAAATACTTCTTACTGGTCTTCTTTGTCTTGATCTTACATGGCGTTGTGACCTACTCGGTGATCCTCAAGACGATGACCGGTCTGAGCCCATGGATGTTCTTGAAGAAAATGCGTGAGGTACAAATCTTCGGTTTCACCATCTCAAGTAGTAACGCCACCATTCCAGTTACTCTCGAGACCGTCACCAAACGCCTTGGTGTTAGTAACAAGGTCGGCTCCTTCACGGTTCCGCTTGGCGCTACCATCAACATGGATGGTACTGCCATCATGCAAGGTGTGGCGACGGTATTTATCGCCCAAGTCTACCTCGTCGACTTGAGCATTGCTGATTACGCAATGGTAGTCCTCACTGCGACGTTAGCGAGTATCGGTACTGCCGGTGTCCCAGGCGTTGGTTTAATCATGTTGGCAATGGTGCTTGGCCAAGTAGGCCTTCCAGTCGAGGGGATTGGTTTGATCATTGGTGTTGACCGCTTACTGGATATGACGCGCACAGCCGTCAACGTAACCGGCGATGCCATGGTCAGTTTGATTGTTGCGAAAAGTGAAGGTGAGCTTGATCAAAGCGTCTTCAATGATGAGCAAGCCGATCTAAAAGAACGTGATGTTAGCGAGCAGCTGTAAAGCTCGCTAATCTCTCTGTAGGGGCGTTTTAGAGCGCCCCTATACCTGCTCCTAACTCGCGCCAGAAAAACCTTGTCAGACCCTGCATATCAACCGTCATTGTGTCGGTGTCGCCACGCAATGCCTGTTGAATCAGTTGCTCCAATAGTGGACCTAAAACACCGTTAACCCACTCATTTGTCGTTTGCGCACTATTGAGTGGTGGTAAACGTAGTCGTTTCAGCTTAACACTCACCAGTGGCTGGCCTTGATCGAACAAGTTCACCACCACATCCTCAAGTTCAACTCGGTTCACCTGCCATAAAATCTGTTCACTGGCGCGCTGGACTGGCAATTGGCTTTTTACTTTCTCAACCAAGGTATGCAAGTTGGACTGCCCTTCGGCAAAGTAAGCAATGGTGAGTTGCGCATTTTGAATTGTCGCACTATCGAGCTGCAGCTGATCCTGTTGCTGGGTCAGCCAATCGCCAGTTAAGCGAATACGCTCAGCCCAAAGGAGCTGATTCAATCCCGCATCAAGCTCGGCGACTCGGGTGGCAACACCAATATCCGTCGCCAGAAGCTCCGCAGTTAAGGTATTGAGTTCAAAAGAGTCGTAGCTAAACGTTGCATCGTAACGCTGATCGACGCGCTCTG
The DNA here is from genome assembly GCF_024752025.1 of Pseudidiomarina sp. CB1. Taxonomy (GTDB): domain Bacteria; phylum Pseudomonadota; class Gammaproteobacteria; order Enterobacterales; family Alteromonadaceae; genus Pseudidiomarina. Next base: position 1,043,465 of record NZ_JANTPU010000001.1, read on the forward strand.
TCAGTTGTTCAGCGACACGCTCCGATAGTGTTTGTTCTGGAACGGCTTCAGCACAGCCTGAGACACTCATTAACAATGCCATAGCGCTTAATCTAACTAACTTCATCTACTCTGGACCTATGTTGGTTTAGCGTTTTTGATGGCGCTCGCGATTTTCGTGCTTCTGCTCCGCATTTTTGCGCAGCATGACGTACACGGAACCGGCCCCGCCATGGTGACGTTGGGCACTATTGAAGGCCATCACGGGTTCGAGCTGTTTTAACCACTTCACCACATAACTTTTTAATAGTGCCGGATGTGGTTTCGAATGCCGTCCCATACCATGTACCACAATGGCAGATCGCACGCCACGCCGATGACATAACTGGATGAAATCAAACAAAGCTTCGCGCGCTTGACGCAAACTGTGGTGGTGCAAGTCTAGACTCGCTTCAATACCGTAATCGCCTCGTTTCAAACGCTTAAACACGCCATGCTGTACCCCATCACGGCGAAATTCAACGAGCTCCTCCGGTTCAACCAAGTCCACGAACTCCATCGACAGGTAGTTGATATCATCCTCTAGCTGGCGTTCAGCAGCTTGCCGTCGCGCCTCTTGCGCTGCGCTAGGCTTGCGCTTTTTAACGGGCACGACATCATTATTTTCGATGGGCTTTACATCGGCCATTTGCTGACGGAATTCAGCAAACTCGTCTGAAAAATCGTCACGCATCACAACTCCCATTTACGATTTACTAAGAAACTCCCGAATACTCATCAATACGGCGGTGACGTTTTTTCCGATCCGTTCACCTAATGGGCGCTTCTCGTGATAGCTCACCTGCACAATGGTTTGATCCTTAGCGCGCTCAAGTAACCAAGAGTCACTCGTTGAAATCGCATCAACCAAGGCAAATTCCTTCGCTTGCTGCGCCGTCCAGTATTCCCCTGTCGCAACTTTTTCAAGATCTACCTGCGGACGATATTGACCAATATGCTGTTTAAATTGAGCATGAATGTTTTCTAAGTCTTCCTTGAACTTACGTCGACCTGCATCGGTATTTTCACCAAATAATGAAAGCGTGCGCTTGTAATCGCCGGCTGTCACCTGTTCAAAATCAACGTCATGTTTCTTTAACCAGCGATGAAAATTAGGTAGCTGAGCGACAACACCAATCGAGCCAATAATAGCAAACGGCGCAGCAACAATTTCATCAGCTACAGCGGCCATCATATAACCTCCGCTGGCTGCTACTTTATCGACACTCACAACGAGTTTAAGTTCAGCGGTACGTAAACGTTGCAGTTGAGCAGCAGCTAGGCCGTACCCATGCACTACTCCACCGGGGCTCTCAAGACGCATAAAGACTGTATCTTCAGCTTTTGCAGCGCCGATAATTGCACTCACTTCACGGCGTAAGTGGTCAACCTCATGCGCATCCACACTGCCCTTGAAGTCAATCACAAATACGCGCTTTGCGTCTTCTTTACTCTCTTTGCTTTGCGCTTTCTCGCTTTTTTTCTCGTCCTTTTGCGCCTGTTTGAGTTGCTTTTTATTCAGTAATTCGTGCTCGATGGCTTGCGCCATTTTTCGAAACTGCTTCGATAAGTTGCGCACTTGCAACTCACCTGAATGCTTGCGCTGACGCTGTGCGGCGTTGGCGATGATGCCGACCATTAAGCCAAAGGCCAAAATAATAATGGCTGCCTTGATCACAAAGTCTGCGATTTCTAAAAGAAATTCCATAGTGTCCTCATGCTCTTATTTCACAATGGCAATAAAAAAGGGCCGACGAGCGGCCCTTTGAAACTCATCTGTAAGCAGTATACAGGTTATTGCTGAATCACTGCAGGATTGCTTACCGGAATTGCCGTTGCATTGGTGCTAAACCAACCTGCCGCTTGCAACTGCATTTCCATCGTCGCTGCTGCCGAGGCGCTTGGATCGACAATCGAACCATGACTACCTTCGATAAAGCGAACTGCACCCGAAATCTTCGAACCATCAGTGCTTGCAGTTGTTTGCGTGATGGTCGGTAATTCAAGTGCCGAGATCAACGGTTCTGTACCGGCCAAAGGTTTGCCTTCAACCGCATTCGGAATAACTTGGTCCGGTAAGAACTCAGCGCCATTACCAATCACTTCGATCAAGTGAATCGGGCTGTCGTTACCAACCGCCTGCGCTGCGTAGTTAATCGGGTCCGCAGAGTCAATCACCGACTGCGCAGCAAAGGCAAACTGCTCAAACACACCGTTAATCTGTGCTTGCTCAGCAGCACTTAAGCCTGACCAGAACTGCGTATAAACCTGCACCAACAAACCTTGGAACTCTGGCGAGCTAGGTGAGATGCCAGCCTGTTGCGCAGCGCCATTCACGGCAGCGGCAAAATCGGCATTCGCAGCATAAAGAAGTTGACCTTTGATGACTGGGCCAAATGAGTTCGATGCTAACAAGAAGTTGGCAACACTCGCACCCGGCGCCATCAATGAGCTTGCATTAACTTTAAACAGAGCCGATGCCGGAGCAAGCTGACCACTCATCGGTTCGTTTGCCATAGCGGTAAAGCCTGTACCAGCAATCGCACCAAGCGAATGCCCCACAAAGAAAACGTTTTGACCATTGAGCGGAGCGCCTTGCGCAGCATTGAGACTTAACCGTAAACCGAGCAAATCAGAGATTGACTGGCGCAAGTTATCTCGAGCAGTCAACAAACTACCAAGATTCATGTAAGCAGTCGGGCTTCCCGTCGTTGCGTTAATCGGACCAAAACCACGATCGCCATGCAGCGGATGGTCAATTGCCACTGTTGCGAAACCCATCACCGCTAGCGTTCCGGCAATACCAAACGCATTGGTCTTCTCACCAGTAATACCATGCTGGAAGATCACCACCGGCCAACCATTTGCGGGTTCGCTCAATGGGTCTAGACCTTGTGCAGCGCGTACCATGTTTGCCATGTTCACGTCTGGCACGGTAACTACTGCTGGAATGTCCATCGCAGTAGTGGTTGCAGGAACAGGGTTGTATTTGGTCAAGTGACGTTCTTCGTCAATGCCTGGGAAGTCATAACAGTTGTATGGTGGTAGCAAGCGTGAAGGATCTTCAAACGCCATCGGGTCGATCGCTTCTGCTGGTAGCGCTCCCGCGCCTACAGCACCAAGAATCGATGCAGGGCTATCACACATTGCTTGCCAGCGACCATTCAACGGTGCTTGCTGATCTTCAGCTGTAGGCACTGGTAGGTAATAAGGCAAGGTAACTTGACCTTGGTACAATACTGCCGAAGAGGCAGCTAAATATGCAGGGTCTTGTGGGTTGGCTTGCAAGCGACCTGCAGCGACTAACGCATCACCGACCGTCATCCCTGTCGGTTGCGCCATTAATGCAGGGCCAGCGCCAGACGAGAACTGCTGTGCCATCAAGCCTTTAATTGCACCAAATACGTCATTAACTGACTGGGTAGTAAAGCTTGATACGTAGATGATATCTTCTTTCGCAACACCAAATGCATCCAGTGCTGCCTCGTGACTATTAATCAAACGCTGTAAGCCAACACCAGACGCATCGCCTGATACTGGATCGGTATCCGCATCACGCTTCATGAGACCGTAGGTCTGAGACGGACGAACATCGCGGCCAAGTTCATCTTGGATGTTGCTGGTCAAAACCGCCGCATAACCCGTTTTAGCCTTCAGTGGCTTCAGAGGAATGACAGCAACGCCATCAGGTCCTGTAGCACGAACAATAAAGTCAACACCATGCGTCAACTCGCCAGCGACGGCACAAGTTGCCGCAGGACTAGCCGCAGCACACTCAGGACTTACCGCTGAACCGCCCATAATCGTTTCAAAAACCCGCACACTGCCAGCAGCTTCAAGGGAAGCCGCGTCAACAGCGATTTTGTTACCATTTTCATCTTCTGGCAACGAGAAACTAAAGGTCATCGTTGAGTGCGTACCCCAGCCGTCAAGGCCGTTTAGCGCTACTTGTGGATTTGCATTGTCGGTAGGATCTGCGACTGGAATGTTCAACGTTCCATCGACACTACCACTTAAAAGAATATTTGAAGGCACCGGCACTGCGCCGTTGCTTGGGTCAAACACTACCCGTGTAGCGTTGACTTGAAAATCGACTGTTTCGCTTTGTGGCGCTTCGTCACCACTGCCACAACCGGCTAGGGTAAAGGCGCTGGTAATCGCCGTTGCAAGCAAGAGTTTTTTCATGAGGCTTCCCCAATCCTTGTTCGTGTTGTTATGTTTTGAGCACCTACGGATGCTTTTGTTTATCTTGCCTATCATCGCTTTTTCTAACTGGTAGGACAAGAGACACACTTAACAAAATTTTATACACCGCTGCGGCCCAAGTTGAAAGTATTTTTCAAGATTTTCTCGGCAACAGCTGAGAATCTAGATAAAAACCAGTAAACTTGAGCCAATCATTCATTTAACGAGTAGTGTAAGCCGAAAATGAGCAAAATGCATAACGACAACGTAGCAGACTACAGCCTCGAAGGGAAAGTGATCTTAGTGACGGGGGCTGGCGATGGTATTGGTAAAGAAGCCGCTCTCACCTTTGCTAAAGCCGGCGCAACCGTCATCTTGTTAGGCCGCACCGTCAGTAAATTAGAAGCGGTGTATGATGACATCATTGCCGCGGGTGGCGCCGAGCCAGCGATTGTGCCACTCGACCTTAAAGGCGCAACATTCACCCACTACCAAGGGCTGTGTGCAACTATTGTCGAACAGTTTGGTCATCTTGACGGGCTCTTACACAACGCTAGTTTGCTTGGCGTACTCTCGCCGTTCGAGCACATCGATCATGGCAATTGGCATGATTTGATGCAGGTGAACGTTACTGCGCAATTCCTGATGACCCAAGCACTCATGCCAGCATTGAAGAAAGCTGAGCATGCCAGCATTGTCTTTACCTCCTCAGGTGTTGGCCGCAAAGGTCGTGCATTCTGGGGCCCCTACTCGGTGAGTAAATTTGCCACCGAAGGATTGGCGCAAGTTATGGCCGACGAATACGAAGGTAGCAACATTCGTATCAACGTCATCAACCCAGGTGCCACTCGCACCTCGATGCGGGCACGGGCCTACCCTGCAGAAGACCGAAGTAAATTGAAAACGCCCGCCGAGATCATGCCGACCTATCTGTATTTAATGAGCGACGCTAGCCTTGACGTCAATGGCCAATCACTAGACGCGCAGTAACCTACGAACACGCCGCTTGAAAAGTTGGCGTGTTTTCTTAGTTGACATATAGGGTACTGGGGTATAGATTATTAACATCAACTGATGGAGATGCTTCGATGAAAACAACCGTTACACCTCATCCTGATTCTCTTAAAAAGAATCTCAGCCAACGCCTTAGTCGCATTGAGGGGCAAGTGCGCGGCTTGCAACGCATGGTCGATAACGACATTTATTGTGATGATATCCTTATGCAGGTTGCATCAGTACAAGCGGCGCTCAACGGGGTTGCAAAAAAGCTTCTTAGTCAACACATGCATAGTTGTGTGAAGGCGCGTTTGCGTGACGGCGATGACAGTGTGCTCGAAGAACTTGATGTCACCATTGAGCGCTTGTTAAAACGCTAATACTCATTAAGGGAGAACAAAATGGCTACAGAAACGCTGCAATTACAACTTTTCGGCATGAGCTGCGCTGGCTGTGCAAAGAGTATTGAGCGAGCACTACAAAGCTGTGACGGTGTGACCAATGTCAACGTTAACTTCGCGTCGGAAATAGCCGCTGTTACAGGGGACGGATTACAACCCAAGCAGCTTCTATCTGCCGTACAAGATGCCGGCTACAGCGCGCAACTGATTGATCGTAGCCAAAGTAGCTCCGAAGACCAGCGCGACGATGCGCAACAGCTTCAATTTTTTAAATTCTTAGCGGCAGCAATACTTTCACTGCCGCTGCTCTACACGATGTTCGGTCATTTCAATTGGACTTCGGGCATTCCGGTTCCCGCATGGTTAATGAGTCCATGGCTGCAATTGGCGCTCGCCACCCCGGTGCAATTCATTATGGGTTGGCAATTCTACCGCGGGAGCTATCATGCGCTGCGCAACGGTGCCGCGAATATGGACGTACTCGTTGCACTCGGCACCTCGGCAGCCTACTTTTACAGTATCTACCTTGCTTGGTTTGCGCCAGATTACCACCCGCACGAAGGACTTTACTTTGAAACCAGTGCCGTTCTTATTACTCTGATTCTCTTAGGTAAGTGGTTTGAGGCTCGTGCCAAAGGTCGATCGTCCAGCGCGATTCAAAAGCTCTTGCAGCTGCAGCCGGAACGCGCTTTACGTGAACTCGCAAGCGGTGATACGGAAGAAGTTGCTGTTGCCGACCTTAAGGTAGGCGACGTCATTCATGTACGTCCGGGACAATCGATCCCTACTGACGGCAAGGTTATCAGCGGTGAGTCGGCGATCGACGAGTCGATGTTAACGGGTGAAAGCATGCCTGTCGCCAAACATGACGATGACATGGTTATGGGCGGCACCATGAACACGACCGGCTTTCTGCGCGTTGAAGTAAAACAAGTCGGTGCGGAAACCGCATTAGCCAAAATTATTCAAGTGGTCGAACAGGCGCAAAACTCAAAAGCGCCAATCCAACGCTTAGCTGACCGCGTAGCGAGCATCTTCGTTCCTGCCGTCTTGGTGATTGCCGCGCTTACCATGTTGACTTGGATTGTCTTCTTAGCTCCTGGCGACTGGCGTTCAGCTTTCGAGGCGACCGTTGCAGTGCTGGTCATTGCCTGTCCTTGTGCCCTTGGACTCGCCACACCAACGTCGATTATGGCAGGCTCTGGCCGCGCTGCGCAGGCCGGTATTTTATTCAAACAAAGCGATGTGCTGGAACGCACGCAAGCCGTTGACACCATCGTATTTGATAAAACCGGGACCCTCACCGAGGGGCGGCCGAAACTTACTGACTTTGGCCTCTTCAGCCAAGCGTTACCACAAGCGACTGTCGCAACCCTTGTGCACAGCTTAGAGAAACAGTCAGAACACCCGCTCGCACAAGCCATTGTTAACGGTCTTGTTGCGCATTTAGCCGATGATGATCGAGCAACCGACGCCCCACAGATACAACAATTTAATGCGCATCAAGGCAAAGGCGTCAGTGCCAAGGCAACCTACCATGACAACACCTATGAGGTTTTCATTGGCAGCTTGCGCTTGTTAGAAGAGCAAGGTGTACATGTAAATGACCATGCCCAGCAGCTTCTTCGCGAACTGCAAACACAGGGCAAAACCGCCATGGCGATCGCTATCGACGGTGAGCTACGGGCCTACGTAGCGGTCGCTGACACGATCCGTAGCACCAGTAAGGAAGCCCTGCGAGCGCTGCGTCGACGTGACCTCAAGCTGGTCATGTTAACCGGTGACAATAACCATACGGCTCAGGCTATTGCCCAAGAGCTAGGCCTTGATGATGTCATCGCTGAGGTTTTGCCGGAAGATAAAGCGAATCATATTAAAAAGTTACAGGCGACTGGAGCTACGGTTGCCATGGTCGGTGACGGCATCAATGACGCTCCGGCCCTTGCCGTAGCCGACATTGGGATTGCCATGGGCACGGGCACAGACGTCGCCATTGAGGCGGCGGATATTGCGCTGATGCGGGCTGACTTGAACGGTTTAGCACATGCCTTAGAAATGAGTCGCTTAACCGTTCGTAATATACGACAAAACTTATTCTGGGCGTTCGCGTATAACGTTATAGGTATTCCTATTGCCGCCTCTGGCTTGCTCGCCCCTTGGTTAGCTGGTGGGGCAATGGCGCTTAGTTCGGTCTCGGTGGTACTGAATGCGCTCCGCCTACAACGCGTAAAGCTCAATAGGCAATAAGCGTTGTGGTCGGCGATAGGTTAGTTTATCGTAGGACGAAGACTTTAAACGAACGGGAAATTTATGCTAGTCAGCAGTGCGTTATTGGCTTTGGCGATCGATGTACAAGTGTTGGCCACACGTCCCGACATCAACTGGATTGGAGTTAGTAGCCCCAGTCCTGACGTGGTTTGGATCAGTGGCAGCAAGGCTACGATTGGCCGCAGTATCGATGGCGGTAACACTTGGCAATACAGCCAACCAACCTCAAATGACTTGCAATTTCGTGACATCGAAGCGCTCGATGACCGCCATGCCTATGCGCTTAGTATAGGTAATAACGGGGACTCGCGCGTTTACCACACCAGCAACGGTGGCCGTGACTGGCAGTTAAGCTTTCGTGCCGGTGGCAATCAATTTCTGAACTGTTTGGCTATTTCGCCTTCGCGCAATGAAATTTGGGTCTATGGCGACAGTATTGATGGCCAATGGGATCTGGTGCGGAGTCCCGATGGCCGCAACTGGCTCCCCTCACGCAATGCTATTGACGGCCCTCCGCAAGGTGCCGAAGGCGGTTTGGCCGCCAGCGGTGGCTGTGTGCGCTTTCGTAATAACGTCTGGGCAATAGGCACCGCCAACGCGAGTACTGCACGAATGCTGATTAAAAGTAGCTTTGGGATTCGCTTTAAAGCCATCGACACGCCAATCGTCGCAGGCCCGAGCGCCGGTATCGCGAGTGTTTGGCCATTCTCAGAAAAACATGCCTTACTCGTGGGCGGTGATCTCAATCATCCCGAGCGTCGGCCGCGTATTGTCGAGTATAAAGATGGCGACTTTACGCCATTGGCAGAGCCTCCTCTTGCAGGCGCCTTATACAGCCTCACGGTGACGCCTAACAAGGGCTTAATTGTTAGTAACCCTGCGGGCGTGGCGTATCTTCCCACGAGTGCCAGCGAGACATGGCAGGTTCTCACTGAAGCCAACGTTTGGAACAGTGTTTGCAACCAAGATACGTGCTTTTTGGTAGGTAAGGATGGTTATGCGGCACGCCTTGACGTACCGCAAAATTAATTTAGCCCAACAGCGCCATACCGCCGGTTAAATGACTGACATTACAAAAGCCAAACCGGCTGAGAGCGCGGGCCGCCACGGCACTGCGATGCCCTGAGCGGCAGAGACACACAATCGGACGTTGTGCGTAGTCGCCGCGATGCTCATAAATGAACTGAATCAAGCGTGTTAACGGCACGCTCATAACCTGTGCAGGTAAATCGAGCGGCGTTACTTGATGCTCTTGTTGTTCACGCACGTCCACCACTAGTGTTTCAGGGCGGCTGAGCCACTCTTGTTGCTGTTCAGGCGGAATGTCCACTAAATCGCAGCCGCACGCTTCGTTCGTTAACTCAGCAAGTTGCTCAGCTATTGCAAAGTCTTCATCCCATTTGCCACACAGCAGCGTTTGCGCGCTTACTGCTTGCTGTAACAGTTCCACCGATGCTTGCTCACCCACAAAAGCGAAGTCAACTTGCGCTTGGCTTTCGGGAGCAATCGGTGAGCTCAATAAGAAAATCGGTTGACGGCTACCCACGCGATATAAACGTCGGTTGCCAACCAACAAGCAACCACTCGTCGGCAATACACAACCTTGTGGTGCCTGACAATCGGCTTGGGCATGCAATGGCCATCCGACATTATCTCGTTCAGCATCACAACCACTGGCACAAACAATCTGTGCAAGCATCGCCGCGGTGCTCTGCGCACCTTGCTGTTCAGTGGTAACCACCGCTTTAACTCGGTAATGTTGGCATTCCACCAATTTCTCGATGCGCTCAGCCAGCTGTGGCACTGGATCGATCACCGCCATCTCGCGAGCCTGTCGATCGATGATTAAGTAGCAACATTGCGCGTCGAATCTGAGCTGTACCACACCATCCAATTCGCTATCAAAATCTTCGTTGGTATCACTGACCAACAAGCAAGAGTGCCGTAACGCCTGCGCAGCTTCTTTAATACGCATACATGCCGCATCAATCGTTTGCTGTTCAGTCGCTGGGCCGAAAGACAAACGCACCGCGGATTGGGAACGCCAATCTTCAAGCCCCATCGCATCAAGTACAAAACTTCGGGTAACTTTGGAACTGCACGCGGAACCCGAACTCACGCGAATATTCGCCGCATCAAACACATCCATGATGTCACGCGATGGCACACCGCGTACCGAGAAATTTAACGTGGTCGGCACTGAGTATTCGAGTGCGTGATTGAGTTCTAGTGTCGGAAAAGCCTCGCGTAGTGCCCCGAGTAGTTGATCACGGTAGCTGTGTAACGTCGCTAATGGTTTAAACACCTGTTGCGTTTGATCGAGCAACAATTCAAATAAGGTATGCAAGGCCGCAATGCCAGGCAAATTTTCAGTTCCGGAGCGCAAGCCCTGTTCCTGACCACCACCGATAATGAGTGGCGTAAAAGGGCGTTGCTCACGCACATAGAGGAAGCCGATCCCTTTCGGGCCATACAGCTTGTGCCCACTAAAAGGCGCATAATCGATGCTCGTTTCAGCAAGTTTTAGGTCGCCTTTACCTAGCATTTGTACACAATCAACCATCCACGGAACTTGTGGCGCATGACGCCGAATCACTTGTTCGAGTTTGGCTAAGTCCTGACGCACACCCGTTTCATTATTCACTGCCATGGTGCAGATCATTAATGCGTCAGGTGCGTGTGCTTCAATAAAATCAAGATTAAGCAAACCATTCCGATCCACTGGGATGGCTTTCAGCTCTGCTTGAGTATCCAGTAGCTTGTTCCAGTGCGCCAACGCCTGCGGTACAGCTTTATGTTCGGTAGCTCCGAAAAGTAGCCACTTGCCGGCGGTTTTCCCTTGCGTCTTGGCATCGGTGAGCGCTGAAAGAACTGCAGTTTGAATACCTTCGGTCGCACCACTAGTAAACACCAGTTCACCGCGCGGGGCACCAATAACCTCACGTCCCAAACGACGTGCATTGTCGAGAATATAGCGCGCTTGCAAACCGGTGATGTGACTGCTACTCGGGTTACCGAAGACCTGCTCCATGGTGTGCGAAACAGCCTGTGCAATTTGTGCCAGCACCGGTGTCGTAGCGTTGCAGTCTAAGTAAATTTCATCGGCTTTTGGACGTATTTGTACAGGCGTGACCATGGTAACTGCTACAACCTCAGTTTTTTTTATTGGTTTATGAAGGTATTAGTGAATACGGTTTTTCTGCCACTCTTCTTCTTTTGCCATACGCGCTTTTTTGTCGTCGCACGGCTCATCGCAATCGCAAGCTTTATCCATACCGAGCGCTGAAATACCACCACAGCTACCCGAGATTGATTTCTTCTGCACAATGAACCCAACCGACATGGCTAACACCACCACCAAAAAGATGGCGAAAACAAGTAAGAATAATCCCATGCGGACCTCCTAGGTTACTGCAAATAAGGTTTGAACGCGGTACTAGTGTACTCTTTAAAATCACCGTTTTCACGTGCGATCAAAAGTACGGCAAGCCCCTTTTCTTCAGCAAACGCTAGTGCTTGCTCGGGCCCCATCACCGTCAATGCGGTGGCGTAAGCATCAGCATCCATGCACGTCTCTGCCAGCACTGTTACTGAGACAAGGTTATGCTGGATTGGTTTACCCGTGCGCGGATCAATAATGTGCGAATAGCGCACACCATCTTGTTCAAAGTAATTACGGTAATCACCAGAGGTTGCGACCGCGTTATTACCGGGTTCAATGATACGTTGCGCCGCACGTTGGGTATTATCTGGTTTTTCAATCGCTATGCGCCACGGTTTGTTACCTGGCTTAACCCCTCTCATGCGCATTTCACCGCCGATCTCGACCAAATAATTTTGGATTTCCATCTGCTCGAGTAAACGTGCTACGCGGTCGACACCATAGCCTTTGGCAATGGTTGATAAGTCCACGTAAAGCTCAGGAATCCGTTTCTGCAATTGATGGTTTTCAACACGTAAATGTCGGTAGCCCGTTGCGGCCTGCGCTGCAGCCAACTCTTCCGCGGTTGGCGTAACTTCCGGACGCTGTTGTGGACCAAAACTCCACAAGTTGACTAAAGGACCAACCGTGACATCAAGCAAGCCATCGGTTTCTTCTGCTATCTCTAACGCGCGGCGTACCACCGTTTCGAGCGAGCGTGAGACCACTACAGGCTCGGTCGTTTGGCGCTGATTAAAGCGCGACAATTCAGAAGTTGGGTCATAGGTCGACATCTGACTGTTGATCTGTTCAAGCACCGCATCCACGCGCTCTTTGATCTTGTCAGGTTCGTGCCGCGGGTTCGCAGAAACATAGCGAATATGATAAGTCGTCCCCATGGTCTCACCGGACACCGCGATTTGCTGCGGTGCATGTGAACATGAAACGAAAAAGGCTAGCCCAATAAGGGCTAGCCAGAACATACGTAATGATGAAGTCATCACTTAATTAACCACCAAAGTCGTCCAACATAATGTTTTCGTCTTCCACGCCTAAATCTTTAAGCATGTTGATCACTGCCGCATTCATCACTGGTGGCCCACACATGTAGAATTCACAATCTTCTGGCGCATCATGGTCTTTCAAGTAACGCTCGTAAAGAACGTTGTGAATGAAGCCCGTATCGCCATCCCAATCATCTTCCGGTTGTGGATCTGAAAGTGCGACATGCCACTCGAAGTTATCATTCTCACGTTGCAACATATCGAAGTCTTCAACGTAGAACATTTCTTTCTTCGAGCGCGCACCGTACCAGAAGCTGATCTTACGGTCAGTATTCAAGCGACGCAGTTGATCGAAGATGTGCGAACGCATGGGCGCCATACCTGCACCACCACCAATGAAGACCATTTCAGCTTCGGTTTCTTTCGCGAAGAATTCACCGAATGGGCCTGAAATGGTGACTTTATCACCTGGCTTCAAACTAAAGATGTATGAAGACATTTTACCTGCTGGCAAGCTCAAGTTGTTTGGCGGCGGCGTAGCGCAACGCACGTTCAACATGATAATGCCTTTTTCGTCTGGGTAGTTCGCCATTGAGTAAGCACGAATCGTTTCTTCATCAACTTTTGACTCGATGTCTAAGAAGCCAAAACGCTCCCAATCGCCACGGAATTTCTCTTCGATATCGAAGTCTTTGTAGCGAACATGATGCGGTGGAGCTTCGATCTGAATGTAACCACCAGCACGGAACGGGACTTCTTCGCCTTCTGGCAACTGTACGACAAACTCTTTGATGAACGTCGCTACGTTGTCATTAGACTTAACCGTACAATCCCACTTACGAATACCGAATACCTCTTCAGGCAGTTCGATTTTCATGTTTTGCTTCACGTTGACCTGACAAGACAGACGCACGCCTTCACGCGCTTCTTTCTTGTTAATGTGGTCTTTCTCGGTTGGCAGAATATCGCCGCCACCCTCGAGAACTTTCACGGTACACTGGCCACATGAGCCACCGCCACCGCATGCCGACGATACGAAGATACCCGCGTTAGCTAGCGCACCTAGCAACTTACCACCCGGTTGGGTTGTGATCTTCTTATCTTCGTCATCGTTAATCAAAATCTCGACATCACCCTGAGGTACCAATTTTGATTTGGCGAACATAATCACCGCAACCAAAATCAATACGATCACGGTAAACATGCCTACGCCGAGCGCTATAAGTGTTAATTCTTGCCCTTGCATCGACTTTTACCTCTTAATTATCCGTTGCTTTCGTTACCGGTGCTTACAGGGATACGCCAGAGAATGACATAAAGCCCAAACCAATGAGACCGACTGAAATAAAGGTGATACCAAGACCTCGTAGGCCATCGGGTACATCTGCATATTTCAGCTTCTCGCGCACCGCAGCTAGAGCAACAATTGCAAGTGCCCAGCCAACACCGCCGCCAATACCGTAGACGATACTTTCGGTGAAGTTGTAGTCACGTTCAACCATGAACGAAACACCACCAAAAATCGCACAGTTCACGGTAATCAACGGTAAGAAGATACCTAATGCGTTGTACAACGCCGGTACGTACTTATCGAGCGTCATTTCAAGAATCTGTACCAACGCTGCAATTACGCCGATAAAGGTCAAGAAACGCAAGAAACTTAGATCTGCGTCTGGAAAACCAGCCCAGCTCAAAGCACCTGGTGCCAAGATATTGTGATAAACCAAGTTGTTCACCGGTACCGAAATACCCAATACAACAATTACCGCAACACCTAAACCAAACGCCGTACTAACCTTCTTCGATACCGCCAAGAACGTACACATGCCCAAGAAGAACGATAGCGCAAGGTTCTCAACGAAGACCGATTTAATAAATAAACTAATATATGCTTCCATCATCGGCTCCTTAGTCCTTCGGCTCTACTTGTTCTGGACGGAAAGTACGCAGAATCCAAATGAATCCACCAATGATAAAGAAGGCACTCGGTGGCAAAATAAGCAAGCCAACCGGTTGATACCAACCCCCCTCAGAGGCAAGTGAAAGGATCTGATAGCCAAACAGGCTGCCCGAACCGAATAGCTCACGGATAAAACCGACAAACAGCAACACCACTGAGTAACCAAGACCGTTACCGATACCGTCAAGGAACGACAAGCCTGGTGAGCTCTTCATGGCGAACGCTTCAGCGCGACCCATAACGATACAGTTAGTGATGATCAAACCAACGAAGACCGAGAGCTCTTTCGCAATACTATAGGCATAAGCACGTAGCACTTGGTCAACAACGATAACCAGACTGGCAATGATCGTCATTTGCACGATAATTCGAACACTCGAAGGAATGTGGTTCCGAATCAATGAAATAAACAAGTTCGAAAATGCCGTTACCAAGGTCAGTGCAATACACATAACCACAGTGTTTTCCATTTTCGAAGTAACTGCCAACGCCGAACAAATACCGAGAATTTGCAAGGCAATAGGGTTGTTGGCAAAGATCGGTCCAAACAGGACTTCTTTCATTTCTTTTGCACTGCTAGCCATTGCTCAGCTCCCCCTTGCGAATTTTTTCAAGTAATGGGCCATAAGCCTTGTCGCTGAACCAATACTCAACGAGATTATCGACGCCATTACTGGTCAATGTCGCACCCGAAAGTGCGTCAACATCATGGTTCTCTTGGGTAGGGTTCTTCATTACGTCGAACTCAACTTGTTCATTACTATCGCCGTAAATTTCTTTACCTGACCACTGTGCGACCCATTTCGGATTCTGGATTTCACCACCCAGTCCCGGAGTTTCACTATGTTCATAGAAATTCACGCTGCGAACTGTGTTTAAGTCCGGCTGCAATGAAATTAAGCCGTACATAGTGCCCCAAAGACCGTAACCACGAATATAAAGAACTAAGGTCTCAAGCTCGCCCTGCTCATTATTAATGAAGTACACTTTGGTGACGTCTTCACGGGTACCGATACCAGCGGTATCTTCACTTTTTTGAAGCTTTGTACTCCATTCAGGCTTATTAGCTGCCGCGATAGGGTCATAGTTCGTCGCGTTCTGACCATTCGCCTGCTCTACCAGCTCTAACGAGTTCAGGTTGATAAGCTTGGTATTAACACGGTCATTAAAGACTGCAACCACGTCGGTGCTAGGCTCAAGCAAGCCAGCTGCATCTAATACATTACGTTGCATATCGAGCGCAGCATTTTTCTGCTGGATAGGCTTCAAGCCAACGGCAGCACCAGACACGATGATCGCACACACTAAACAGAGGGCGATCACGACAAATAGCGTTTTGCCTAAGGATTCGTTCTTCTTAGCCACGAGCTAACCTCCGTTTAATGTTCGCCTGAACAACAAAGTGGTCAAACAATGGAGCAAATACATTGGCAAACAGAATCGCCAACATAATGCCTTCTGGGTAAGCAGGGTTTACCACACGAATAAGTACCGTCATGGCACCGATCAAGAAGCCATAAGCAAACTTAGCTTTATTCGTAAACGAGGCCGATACAGGGTCGGTCGCCATAAACATCATACCGAAGGCGAAACCACCAACCACTAAGTGCCAGTACCACGGCATCGCAAACATGGTATTGGTGTCGCTGCCAATCGTGTTAAACAACAACGACAGTGCGACCATACCGATGAACACACCTGAAACGATGCGCCACGAGGCAATGCGGAAGTAAATGAGCGCAAGACCACCGATAAGAATCATCAACGTTGAAACTTCACCCATAGAACCTTGGATATTACCTAAGAAGGCATTCCACCACATGTCCATGTCAGCAAAATAGTTTTCGCCGATAGCAGCTTGACCGAGCAAGGTCGCACCCGAGAAACCGTCCACTGCGGTCCATACTTTGTCGCCCGAAATTTGTGCTGGGAAAGCAAAGTACAAGAATGCACGGCCGGTAAGCGCTGGGTTTAAGAAGTTGCGCCCTGTACCACCGAAGATTTCTTTACCAATGACCACACCGAAGGTGATACCTAAGGCAACTTGCCAAAGTGGAATGGTCGCCGGCAAGGTCAGTGCGAACAACACTGAAGTAACGAAGAAGCCTTCGTTGACTTCGTGCTTACGAATGGTCGCAAACATGACTTCCCAGAAGCCGCCGACAATAAACGTCGTGGCATAGACCGGCAAGAAGAAGCAAGCGCCGTACCACATTTTGGTACCCCAACCTGCGTTCGCCATGTCACCGCCTAGCATTTGGAATAAACCAACCTGCCAAACATCTGCCAACTCGTAGCCGTTACCAAGTGCCATAAAGGCCTGGTTACCCACGTTGTACATGCCCCAGAACATTGCTGGGAAGGTCATCATCCACACCAAAATCATGATGCGCTTCAGATCCACGTTGTCTTTCACATGGGTGGTTTTTTTGGTTACTTTGCCAGGCGTATAGAGAATCGTGGCCACTGCTTCATAGAGGGCATACCACTTTTCATACTTGCCGCCTTTCTCAAAGTCTGGCTCAATCCGCTCAAGATAATTTTTTAAGCCCATGATTAGCCCTCTTTCTCGATCGTGGTCAACGCATTACGCAACACTGGACCGTACTCGTACTTGCCTGGACAAACGTAAGTACAAAGCGCCAAATCTTCCTCGTCTAACTCCAAGCAACCCAGTTGTTGAGCTTCATCGGTGTCACCAGAAAGCAGATCACGTAACAAAATGGTTGGCAGAATATCTAACGGCATGATGCGCTCGTAGTTGCCAATCGGCACCATGGCACGGTCAGAACCGTTGGTAGATGTGTTCATTGCGAACAGCTTCTTCGGCAGCAAGTGTCCGGCAAAAGCACGGGTCACCGAGTGTTGATTCACACCTGGCTTGAGCCAACCTAAGAATTCTTTCTCATCACCTTCAGGTAGCACGCTGACTTGCATATGGAAGCGGCCTAACCATTGGTGGGCATCGTCAACTTTGTGGCCGTTTAAGATCGACCCAGAAACAATACGCTGTTTACCTTCCGCAAGTTCGCCTTTAGTCAGCTCGTTCAGGTTTGCGCCCATTTGGGTACGCAACAAACGTGGCTTAGTCACACTTGGTCCGGCTACTGCGACTGTGCGTGGCGTAAAGATCTCGCCCGTCGTGAACAATTTCCCGTAGGCGATCACGTCTTGGTAATTGATATGCCAAACCTGCTTCTTCATGCTTACAGGTTCTAAGAAGTGAATATGCGTACCGACCAAGCCAGCTGGGTGAGGACCTTTAAAGCTCTCGACTTGCGCCTGAGCATCCCCAGTGTCAACTTTTGCATCAGCAGCTTTAGTGACGTACACCTTGCCTTTGGTCAAATTACCCAACACTTTCAAACCATCGACAAAAGCTTGTTGCTCTTCGTTGATGATTACGGTTGGGTCGGCAGCGAGTGGATTGCTATCCATACAGTTGACAAAAATCGCTGCTGGCTCAGCGTCAAGCTTCGGCGAACGGCTAAATGGACGCGTGCGTAGAGCGACCCACTGACCTGAATCATTCAATTGTTCGACGACTTTCTCGCGATCCAAGTTAGTAAGCTCTTTGCTGTCGTACTTCGCAAATGTTTCTTGCTCGTCGCCATCAATTTCGATGACTACCGCTTGCAACACTCGCTTAGCACCACGCAATACGTCTTTAACAACGCCTGCAGCTGGAGCTGTGAATTTAACCCCTGGGTTTTTCTTGTCTTCGAAAAGTACCTGGCCTTTTTTTACGCGGTCCTCAACCTTGACATGCATGGTTGGGCGCATACCCACATACTCTTCACCCAGAACGGCAACGGTGGTGATGGATTGACCATCTTCAATAGTTTGCTGGGGAGCTCCCGTAATTGGGATATCCAGCCCTTTCTTGATCGTAATCATACGCGTTTGCACTACTCGTTAGGGAAGATGAATCTTTCTTCAGTTACGCTGACTAGCAGCTCTCTGAAACCTGATAAATCATATAGTTAGCGCACTGAAACTCAACGAGCCGAGCATTCACTGCGCTGACTGAATTTTGTACATAGTCATCTAGGGCGGGCATTTTAGCACTTTTGTGCGGTGCGTTACCACCTTACACCGCACAATTTTTGTGGTGATTTCTTTGATTTGTGTCGGCTTATGACCAGCTCACAACGGGATCCACATCGGCATCATAATCAACACCTTCCATACCAAAGCCAAACAGTTTCAGAAAGTCGGAATGGTAGCCCTCGTAGTCCGCCAATTGATGAAAGTTTTCTTGGGTAACTTGATCCCACAATGCTTTTACTTTCGCTTGCGTTTCTGGATTGGTTTCTTTGCCATCCATACGTAAACGACCCGCAGCATCCCAGTTTGGTTCATCGGTATAAAGGCCTTCAGTGAACAAGCGATAAATTTGCTCAATACAACCTTCATGGGTGCCCTCTTCTTTCATCACTCCATAGATTAATGAAATATAAAGCGGCATCACTGGAATCGCTGAGCTTGCTTGGGTAACCAAGGCTTTCAACGAAGAAACATAAGCTTCAACATTTAAATCTTTGTGATCGCCGCGAATTGCAGCAGCGGCACGATCTAAGTCCTCTTTGGCCTTACCAATGGTTGCGTGACCATAGATCGGCCAAGTCAATTCTTTGCCAATATAGGTATAAGCCGTCGTTTTCGCATCTTTTGCCAACACCCCGGCCGCATCAAGCGCATTCAACCAGCGCTCCCAGTCTTCACCACCCATTACTTTGACCGTGTTATAAATTTCGTCGTCGTTGGCTGGCTCGAGAGTAATTTCTTTCACCAAATCTTTATCAGTGTCATAGGTTTTTGTGGTGTAAGCCTTACCCACCGGCTTCAAGGTCGAGCTATAAAGTTCACCAGATTCAGGGTCTTTACGCTTCGGTGAAGCCAAGCTATAAACCACAAGATCGACTTGCCCCAGATCGGCTTTAATCCGTGCAATGGTTTCTTCTTTAATTTCATCAGAGAAAGCATCGCCATTGATGGTATGAGCATACAAGCCCGCTTTCGCCGCTTCGTCATGAAAGGCTGCGGTGTTATACCAACCAGCTGTCGCTGTTTTCTTCTCGCTCGGTTCTTTTTCGAAACACACGCCAAGCGTATCCGCGCCAGCACCAAAAGCTGCAGTAATCCGTGACGCAAGCCCATAACCCGTTGAGCAACCGATCACCAAAACACGCTTAGGAGCGGCAGTTATTTGCGGTTGTTGCTTGATATATTCGATCTGCTCACGCACATGCGCCGCGCAACCGATCGGATGGGCATTGGTACAAATGAAACCACGAATTTTCGGTTTAATAACCATAGTTCTATCCTGTTCTATTTTACTTGTGCCGCAGTGTAACCGACCACCGTCGGAAAACACATCTGATTAGTTGCTGCCACCACGGCAAGCAGGCGACGCTGGGACTTCGTTAAGTTGTTGCCATTCGTCGGGACTGTAGGTGTGCAAAGCCAGCGCATGAATCGGCCCAGCTAATAGCTCTGCTAGCGCTTTATTGACCAATCGGTGGCGCTGTAATAAACGCTTACCGGTAAACGCTTCACTCACCACGACTAATTTAAAATGAGAGTCATCGGTTGGCGTACCATGGCGGTCACTTTCGTTAATCACCTCAAGATGTTGCAGCGGCATGGCATTACCTAATGCTGCCGTAATTGCTGTTGCGGTGGGGTGTTGCGTCGTCGTATCAGCCATTTAATTAGTCCTCCTGCGAACTATCTAAAGCACTATAGCAGATCGCGTCATCACGCCCCAGACGAGCGAGAGCGTCGGTCAACGATGGTGGCGGAGCATCGGCAGGTGCAGCGAGTCGATACGATTGTGAGCTTACCGTGCCCCACTCTTGCCACAACAAAATGGCATGATCTTGATAGATCGCTGCCAGTTGTTGGAGACCTAACCTACGCCGTTCTGGTAACGCTGAAGCCTCTCGCACAAGGCGCCAGCGATTTAAATCTTCCGCGTCGGCGAGTAAAGCATCGTTCATTTTATTGCGGCAAAAGCTAAGCTGCAACGTGCCGGCACTCAGTTGCCAATCGCGATTAGGTAAGTCTTGTAGGTTAACTTCAGCAACCACATCAAGCGCAGCAGCTCCTTCGGCAACCGGTGGCGGCGAGCAAGCCGAAAGCGCCAAGCTCGACGTGACGAAAGCTAGTAATGAAAAACCTCGAAACGAAGCATAGTACACGGTGATACCCTTACGACTTAATAAGCGTTAGCGCATCATACCTAAGATTAATGAGGGGATAAACTCAGAGGTTCAAGACGAACATCCCTGTTCCGACGAAATGGTGTCGATCCTTAACTCCATTTCTAGATCCTGAGTCACACCTTAGCCAGCTCGATGCGCAAAATCAACCTTTGCGCAACACTTTTTACACTTTATTTACCACTGTCATCCGCTGATTTGTCTTTTACTTGTTGTTCTTTTTGTTCTTTTTCTTCTTTCTCACGACTCTGCTTAACGGCCTGTTGTTCAGAAATTTCATCGGCTGTGATAAGCGCGACAATTTGCCAACCCGGCTTAGGTTCGAAAGTATGATCGGTGGTAAAAACATGGAACACCTTGCGTTCGTCAATGGCAAACATCGGAATCGCACGATTGCCATACCGTTCTTGATAGTCGGTAAAGCTGAAGCTTTCAGTAATCGTAGTGGTCTTCATTTGCGCACCTTGGAACGTCAGACTCGCAAGTTTCGAGAACGTCACTCCCTTACCAAACAGCTTTAAGCGCTCACGATAACTTTCGGAGAGTTGGTTGCGCGCCGGGGCATCGTGTTCTGTACTCGGTAACCCATAGATTTTCTCTGAGGCAAACCAATCCATGTAGTGCAATGCGACCACTGGGTTCAACTGCTTGTACGGAGATAAGATCAAAACCTTACCAATGCCGGTCATATCCATGTTGTTTTCAGCATGCTCAGAGGTTGGATTACCGAAATACACCGGCAAGTTCTCCATGCGGGCGGTTTTAATGTTTTCCCAGTTGGTGTCAGCCAGCAACACCGGCAAATCGTGCTCACGTAATGCTTTTGCTATCGCGCGAGCGGTCGCATTTGCCCCAAAGATGAGAAAGCCATGCGCTGGTGGTTCACGTAACTTCAAAGCGTGTGCCAGCGGCTTTGCTGTTAGACTTTGCAGTACAACGGTACTAAGAATGACCAAAAACACCAACGGCACTAATAATTCTGCGTCCGTCCAACCGGCTTGTTGCAATTTCAAAGCAAACAATGCCGATACTGCGGCGGCCACGATACCGCGTGGCGCAATCCATGACAGCAATAGCTTTTCTCGCACATTGAGTTGCGTGCCAATCGCTGACAGCCAAACACTCAGCGGGCGTACCGCAAAAATAATAATCGCCAACAAAATCACTGCCGGCACGCCGAGCTGACTAAAGGCTTCGGTATTCAAACGCGCGGCAAGAATAATAAACAGTCCTGAAATGAGCAGCACGCTAAGCGTTTCTTTAAACTCCAAGATGTCATCGAGGTTTAGATGACGCATATTTGCCATAACCATACCCATGACGGTGACTGTTAAAAGTCCAGACTCGTGCTGTAAGGCGTTGGATAAAGCAAAGACCCCAAGCACTGCGGCTAATGTCGCAACATTCTTGAGGTAATGTGGGAACCACCCTTTGTGCAAGGCGATGCCGAGGAGTTTGCCTGCGGCGTAACCTAAGGCGAAGCCAATACCGATAGTGATGCCAAAGGCTTGGAAAGCATGCAACAGGCCTGCACCCTGACTCGCAATGATAAACTCGTAGACCAAAACCGCCAGCAATGCGCCGACGGGATCAATGATGATACCTTCCCAACGCAAAATGTTGGCAATATTCGACTTGGGCCGCACCGAACGTAACATCGGCATAATCACGGTGGGGCCTGTCACCACCACCAAAGCACCAAAAAGCGCGGCGAGCTCCCAACCAAAATCCATCAGCAAGTACGCGACAATTGAGATGGCGACCCAGGTGATCAGCATGCCAATGCTTACTAAGTGAGTCACCATTCGCCCATGACCACGGATTTCTTCCATCTTCAGGGTCAAGCTTCCCTCAAAAAGGATAATGGCAACGGATAACGACACCAGCGGGAATAAAATATCGCCAAAAACGGCATCGGGTTGCAGCCAACCAAGACCAGGACCAACCACCATCCCGACAATCAACAACGGAAGAATTGCAGGAATCTTGAGCCGCCAAGCTGACCATTGACAGAGAATCGATAGAACGCCGATGAGGGCAAGAGCTGACATATTTGACATATAACGTGTTACTCCCTGTACAAAGCAGTTTACGGCGAGCCGGAGAAAAAGTTGATCTGGCTCAAGAAAGATCACTTCTCTTCTTGTTGATAATCATTCGCATTTGCGTACAATACAGTCATTGACAGTCAAATGCTCGTCCCTTTTGGGTCTGACTTACTACGAGGTTCTCAAGTTATGAGATTAGCTAACATGAAAAAATTCGTGTCACTCAGTGCTATCACTTTAGCATTAACGGCAAGTGTTGCCCACGCAGCAACAGTAAACGTGTATTCTGCGCGAAAAGAAGCACTTATCAAACCCGTTTTAGAGCAATTTACCGAAAAAACCGGAATTGAAGTACGTTTATTGACCGGCGGCGGTGATGCACTCCTCGCACGATTACGTAACGAAGGCGAAAACAGCCCTGCAGACCTCTTTCTTACCGTTGATGCTGGCAATCTGCATCGCGCGGCCGAAGCTGGCATTTTCCAACCGATCACTGACACTGAAGTGCTCAATAAGGTGCCCGCCAACTTGCATGGCGCTGACAAGCTGTGGATCGGTTTAAGTTTGCGCGCCCGTCCTTTGTTCTACGCCAAAGACCGCGTCGACCCCAGTGTCCTGAGTGGTTATGAAGACCTTGCCGCAGAACGCTGGGACAACAACGTTTGTATCCGTTCGTCCGACAATATCTACAACCAATCACTCACCGCCGCCTTAATTGAGCACTGGGGTGCGGAAAAAACCGAAGCTTGGGCTGAGGGCTTGGTCGGTAATCTAGCCAAACCTCCAGTAGGTGGCGATCGTGACCAAATCAAAGCGGTCGCGGCCGGGGTTTGCGATATTGCAGTAGCAAACACTTACTATTTAGGCCTCATGGAGGCTTCAAACGATGCGGACGAACGCGAGGCCGCAAGCAAAGTCGCGATTTTCTGGCCTAATCAAGATAGCTTTGGTACCCACGTCAACGTTTCAGGAATTGGCCTCACGAAGCATGCGAAGAACACGCAAGAAGCACAGCGATTGATTGCGTTTTTACTCTCTGAAGAGGCACAGCGTTGGTACGCTGCAACCAACAATGAGTACCCTGCGGTAAGCGGCGTCGAATGGAGCGAACGTTTACAAGCATGGGGCGAATTCAAAATGGATTCTATCGAGATGCGCTACCTTGGCGAAAATAACGCTGCTGCGGTTAAACTTATGAACCGAGCTGGCTGGCGTTAATGCAGGCACGCGGGCGGCAATTCTCCCTCGTAGCTTCAGCGTTAGTGTTGGGGCTACCGCTATTTGTGATCGTTTTCGCCCTCTTGCAACTGCTGTTTGGGGGCGATTTCGACACCCTTGGTCACCTCTGGGAAACAGTTATTCCGGAGTACGTACGGCACTCCTTGTGGCTCATGCTCGGGGTTGCGGTAGGTGTCATCACGCTCGGCGTAAGTACGGCGTGGCTGACCACCAGCTGCCGCTTCCCTGGACAAAAAATACTCAGCTGGGCGCTACTGTTACCGCTGGCGATGCCAGCATACATCACCGCCTACACGTATACGGGCATGTTCGATTACAGCGGTCCCGTGCAAGACACCTTGCGGACAACTTTTGGTTGGGGCTACGGCGACTATTGGTTCCCACAAATTCGTAGTCTCGGTGGAGCTATCGTGGTGCTGAGTTTAGTACTCTTCCCCTATGTTTACTTAATCACCCGTGCAACCTTTTTGCAGCAGTCCGCTACCACCTTAGAGGCCGGTCGTAGTTTGGGATTAACGCCGTGGCAATGTTTCCTGCGGATTGCCTTGCCCTTAGCACGACCCGCAATTGTTACCGGAACGACATTGGCGCTAATGGAAACGCTCGCCGACTACGGTACCGTACAGTATTTTGGGGTAACCACTTTCACCACCGGCATTTTCCGCACCTGGTATGGACTTGGCGACTTGACCGGTGCATTGCAACTGGCGGGTTTACTTTTGGCGGCGGTCATCAGCCTCATTCTGTTGGAGCGTTGGTCACGCAAACAAGCGCGCTACGATCAACGTAACCCGCGCCCGGCCCCCCCTTTCGAGTTGCGTGGTAGAAAGGCTTGGCTCGCCAGTATCGCTTGCTGGCTACCATTAGTGTTTGGCTTTATTTTACCGGCAATGCAACTGGGGGCATGGTCACTCGAGCGTTGGCAAGTATGGACCACGGGTGACTTCTGGCAGTTAACCTGGAATAGCTTCGCCCTCGCCTTTATGGCGGCGATTTTGGTAGTCATGATTGCCCTGTGGTTGGCCTATGGCCGTCGCCAGTTGCCAACCCGCGTCGTACGCACCAGCGTTGCCTTTGCCGGGTTAGGTTATGCCATTCCTGGCTTAGTCATCGCTGTAGGCTTATTGGTATTGCTCACATCCATTGACAACGTCATTATCGCGGCTAGCGAACGTTGGTTCGACTACAACCCTGGTTTGCTGCTGTCGGGTACCTTATTTGCATTACTTTTCGCCTATGCGGTGCGTTTTTTAAGCGTCGCTATACAAACCGTGCAAGCCGGTCTCGCCGAAATTCGGCCTAGCATGGACGAAGCCGCTCGAATTCACGGTTACAAGCCCTTACAAGTGCTGCGGCTCATACATCTACCGTTATTACGACCGAGCGTGCTGACCGCGATTATATTGGTTGGCGTCGACGTTTTGAAAGAGTTACCGGCAACCCTAGTATTGCGTCCGTTTGACTTCAATACGCTCGCCGTGCGCGCCTACGAAATGGCCGGTGACGAACGTTTGGCTGATGCCGGCCCGCCCGCTTTGATGATGGTAATGGTGGGTTTGATCCCGGTTATTCTGCTGTCGCGAGCTATGCTAAAATCGCAACAAAATGCCCTGAAGGAGCAAGACTTTGTCCCTGTTACAGCTTGATCATTTACATGTTCACCTTGGTCAAAATGCGATTGTTCGTGGCGTATCCGTGCAACTCGCGGCAGGCGAAATCGGTTGTTTACTTGGCCCTAGCGGTTGCGGAAAGACGACGCTGTTGCGAGCCATTGCAGGCTTTCAACAAGTAGCTGCGGGCAGCATTAGTCTCGCTGAAAAAACCGTCTCTGCACCGGCTTACACCCAAGCACCAGAACAACGGGGCATTGGAATGGTTTTTCAGGATTTTGCCTTGTTCCCCCACTTAACGGTCGAAGCGAACATCAGCTTTGGCATGCGCCACGCCAGTGCCAAAGAAAAGCTCCAGCGGGTGGATGAACTGCTTAACCGAATTGGCTTGCCCGGCTACCAGAAACGCTATCCTCATGAACTATCTGGGGGACAGCAACAGCGTATCGCATTAGCTCGTGCACTCGCGCCCAAGCCGCGTTTACTGTTGCTTGACGAGCCGTTCTCAAGTCTCGATGCCGAATTGCGTGAGCGGCTTGCGGTCGAGGTCCGTGAGTTGCTCAAGAAAGAGCAAATTACCGCATTGTTGGTGACCCATGATCAGCAGGAAGCCTTTGCCATGGCTGATAAAGCTGGCGTCATGTATCAAGGCGAGTTGCTACAGTGGGACACACCCTACCAACTTTACCATCAGCCGCGTCACCAAATGGTTGCGGACTTTATTGGCCATGGGGTTTTACTGCAAGGTACGGTGAATTCAAGCGGTTCAATGGCGTCGCCCTTGGGTATGCTCGAACATCCAAGCTTGGCCAATGTTGCAGGCGGCACGCCTGTGAGTTTTTTGGTGCGTCCTGACGACTTGGTCCCCGACCCAGAGTCTCGTTTGCGTGGAACGATTAAAGCTCGTGGCTTTCGTGGCGCACACAATCTTTATAGTGTCGAATTAGTGAGTGGCGTTGAGGTGTTAACCCTAAGTGCTTCACATGAACAATTAGAAGTGGGCGCAGAGATTGGCTTGCGCCCAGACTTCGACCACCTCGTGGTGTTCGCCGCAGATCATTGCGAACTCCCTGGCTTTCACAGCCAAGCGCCGGCGTTCCACCCAGTGTTACCAAAAACGCAAACGGCGTAGTAGCAGAAATTCAACGACAGCGATCACGCCTAAAGCCCCACAAAAGATCCAAAAGGCATTGCTGTCTTCAACGCCGGGCATGCCACCGATGTTGATGCCAAAGACCCCAGTAAGAAAACTAATCGGTAAGAAAACACCCGCAACCATCGATAACCAGTAGGTATTACGGTTCATTTTCTCTGCAACTTCTTGCTGCAGATGCTCGCGCAGCATCCATACCTGTTCGAGCAACATCTCAAGCGATTCTAATTCGCGTTGAATCGCATCCCGCTCATTGACTAACCATTGTACATTGTCTGGCTCCAGCCACTTATGCGCATCGACCCCTAACCTTTCGAGAGCCGTGAGCTGCGGACGTACGAACCGTACCAGTCGTAACATACGCCGATGCAGTGCCGTGAGTTGGCGTTGCCGTTCCGCAGTAGTGCCACGGTCGTCATCTTCCAGCAGTTCCATCTCGTCTTCAATGACGTCGAGCAATTCTTCGAGGCGATTGTTCATCTCTTCGATCAGCATGACTAAAAAGTCGTTTAACGATTCAGGCCCTTCTTGTCGCTGCAAGCGCTCACGTAGCAGGGCCACCGAGCGAATAGGACGTTTTCGAAAGCTGTAAATTGCGCCTTTATAGTAAAGAATACGCAGGCTTAGCATATCTTCGGGGCGCTCGCCTTCAGCTAAATTGACCCCCCGTAATATCAACAAAAAGCCGTCGTTGTTGCGCTCAAATCGAGGTCGAGTATCTTCTTCCAGCACTGCGTCAATGAGTGGTGCCGGTATTCCTGACGCCAGTAGCCACTTCTCGATACCTGGCAAGTCACGTTGAATATGGAACCAACGCTGGGGCGCACCCTGCAAGTCCTGGGTAATCGGTTGCGCCGGGTGCGTGGAAAAATCCCAGCTATCAATCATAAATTCGGGGCGCTGAGCTAATTTTTCAGTTGCCATGCAAATTCCTCACTTGTGCTTACTGCAACATTTTCTGCTTTAAGGTTACAATAGCAGGCAATTAAATGAACCTCATTAAAAAGGATCTGCAATGTTACTTGCTGTAGTCGCAGTAGTTTTTGGTCTTGCATTATTGGTTTGGAGTGCTGATCGCTTCGTCGACGGCGCCGCAGCAACGGCTACACACCTCGGTATGCCACCTCTATTGATTGGTATGGTGATTATCGGTTTTGGTACCTCAGCGCCAGAAATGGTCGTTTCTGCGCTGGCGTCGCTACAAGGCAATCCCGGCCTCGCACTCGGAAACGCATTCGGTTCCAACATTACCAACATCGCATTAGTACTCGGGATTACCGCAGTGCTTGCACCTATTGCCGTAAGCAGCCAAGTCTTGAAACGCGAGATGCCAATCTTGATTGCCATCACGCTACTCATGGCGATTCCATTGTATGATCTCACCATCACCGCAACCGAAGCCTGGATGATTTTGGCGATCTTTGCAGCTTACATGGGCTGGAGCATTTACCAAGGTATGCGCGGTAAAGACGACGTGCTTGCTGGTGAATTTGATCAGGAACTCAAACAACACAAAATGCCGCTTGGCAAAGCCATTGTCTGGCTGGTGATTGGCCTGATACTTCTGGTTATCAGTTCACGTGTTTTGGTATGGGGTGCGGTCGATATTGCTGTCGCATTAGGCGTTAGTGATCTCGTGATCGGCTTGACCGTCGTCGCTATCGGCACCTCGCTGCCTGAATTAGCCTCTGCAATTGCGGCAGTCCGCAAGAATGAGCACGACCTCGCCTTTGGCAACGTCATCGGTTCTAACATGTTCAATATATTAGCCGTCGTCGGGATTGCCGGAGCAATCCAGCCCATCACCCTAGAGCCACTCGCATTGAGCCGCGATTGGGTTGCGATGACTGTGCTTACGCTGTTGTTGGCGATTTTCAGCTTCCGCATTAATCGCCCGACGCGACTGAACCGAATCCACGGTATCGTACTCATACTTTGTTATACTGCTTACACGATCTACTTACTTAAAACGGGCTTCTAAATGATCGACGATAAGGCAATTTCTACCGCACAACGACTTGGTTACGCTGGTTTAATACCTTTTTTAGCCTTTACGCTGGGCGGTCTGCTGGATATCTATGCAGACCATGCGGTACGCCTTTTCGTTATCTACAGCGCTGTAATCTTGAGCTTCTTGGGCGGCGTTCACTGGGGCATCGCCATGCAAAGCGAGGGCAGCCCTACCCGCGCTTTCAAATGGAGTATGCTACCGAGCATTATCGGTATCGTGCTCTTTTTTGCCGGGGTTTGGGTATCGCCTTTAACCATGTTAACGGTTCTCGCCTTTACCCACTTGTTCTGGCTAAATTTTGAAAAGCGCCATCTAAGCGAACAACTTTGGTATCTAGAGCTTCGCAACCGCCTCACCTTCACCGTTGTCGCTCTGCACGTGATCTTGATCATTATTTCGTTGTAAAGCTGACGCAAAAACAAACAGCACTGTTGCGAATCATTCGTATTTGTATTAGTATTTAGGCCAAGTACTCAACGAGGTCTTTATGTACGTTTGTCTTTGCAAAGGTGTCACCGATAAAACCATTCAACGTGCGGTGCACGATGAAGGTGTCAGCAGTATGCGCGAACTGCGCCAGCAATATGGCGTTGCATCGCAGTGTGGCTGCTGCAAAAGCTGTGCTAAAGAAGTGCTTACCGATGCCGTCAAAGAACGAAATAAGCGCTTTTTGGACGAAACCTTGTTGCCAACGGACGTGTGCTACACTTAAGCTAGGTTTTAAATCACCTAGGTTAGGAGTAGTTCATGCAAGGCGAACCCAAAGTTCTTCAAGAACTTAATCGAATTCTTACTCGTAAGTTAACCGCCATTAACCAGTATTTTTTACATGCGCGCATGTACAAAAACTGGGGCTTTGAAGCACTGAATCACACCATTTATAAAGCTTCTATCGAAGAAATGAAGCACGCTGATGACATCATCGAGCGCCTGCTCTTTTTGGGCGGCATTCCCAACTTACAAGATCTTAGTAAGCTCTTTATTGGTGAAGACCCGCGCGAAATGCTGCAGCTGGATCACAAAATCCAGCTCGCCGACGTCGAGGCCATTCGTGACGCCATTGCGCAGTGTGAAAAGCAGCAAGATTACGTTAGTCGTGACATGCTCGCTGAGATTCTGGAACAGCAAGAAGAGCATTTAGACTGGCTCGAAACCCAGCTCGACTTGATCACGCACTTGGGGGCTAACACCTATCTGCAAACCAAACTGCATAAGGAGTCTTAAAATGACTTTAGACAGCGCAGCTGTGGTGAAGCAGCTCAACCGTTTACTCGCATTTGAATTAACCTCAATCGATCAGTACACGGCACACTCACGCCGCTACGAAGATATGGGCTTAGACAAATTGTATGAGCGCATCAACCATGAAGTGGATGATGAGCGCGGCCACGCGGATTTGTTGATCCGCCGGATGCTATTTCTCGGTGGCCGTCCAGATATGGATGCCCGTGAAAAGCATACCATCGCAGACGATGTGCCGACCATGTTAGCCAATGATCTTGAGCTCGAACGCAACAATGCGAAAACGCTTCGCGAAGTTATCGATTTTTGCGAACAAGCAGGTGATTTTGTCACCCGTGACATGTTGGTGGGTATTCTTCGCGATACTGAAGAAGATCATGCCTATTGGCTGCGGCAGCAACTGGAATTGATTGACCGTTTAGGACTAGAGCTTTATCTACAGGCACAAATGTGAGTAAAACTCCTACAGAACAAGCCACGGACACCATCGATACGGTGGTGTCTACCGTTTCGGGTGCATTTCATTGGCTCGAAAAAGAGCTTTTTAGCGTTGGTGAAACCGCCATCACCTATGGTTCGGTATTTCGCTTTATAGCGATTTTATTCGCTACCTATATTGTTTCAGTGCTCATCCAAAAGGCACTTCAACGCTATGGTGACATGCGCAGTAGCTTTTCACGGTCATCACTCTACGCACTCAAGCGAATCACCCACTACATTATTTTACTGGTGGGCTTTTTAATTGCTGTTGCTTCCATCGGAATTGATTTAACCAAGTTTGCGATCTTTGCCAGTGCCTTGGGTATTGGCGTAGGTTTTGGCTTACAAAACCTGATCAGCAACTTTAGTGCCGGTATTATTTTACTCTTTGATAAGACGCTAAAGGTGGGCGACTTTGTCGAACTGGAATCAGGCGTCACCGGTGAAGTGAATGAGATCAATATTCGCAGCACCATTATCACCACCAACGACAACATTGATATTGTCGTTCCTAACTCTGAATTTGTCGCCGGACGCGTTACCAATTGGACCATGCGCGATACTTATCGACGCATCAAGGTTCCCTTTGGTGTTGCATACGGTACCGACAAAGAACTCGTCAAAAAAGCTGTACTGGAAGCTGCAGATAAAGTACCGCACACCTTGAGTGACACCTCGCATAGGCCACCTCAAGTGTGGTTAGTGGAGTTTGGTGAAAGTAGCCTGAACTTCGAACTCGTGGTATGGCTTAAGCCCGAAGCTGTCAATCGCCCTGGTGCAGTGCAAGCGGCGTTCTTGTGGGAAATTCACACGGCTCTGATTGAAAACAATATCGAGATTCCCTTTCCTCAGCGTGACTTGCATATTAAAAGCTGGCAAGCCGATGATGCCGTACGTTTGGCCAAGGGCGCGGCGCAAAAAAAAGCCCCTGAGCCGGAGCCAGAGGCGAAAGAACAACCGTCCCATAACGACGCGGCGGATGAGATCTAACGCCCAAATTGCTGCTTAAGCTCGTCGACGCAACTCGGGTCATCAATGGTCGATGGAATACTCACGTTAGTATCACCATCGGCCAGCTGTCGCAGTAAGCGCCGCAAAATTTTTCCTGAACGCGTTTTGGGCAAGCGCGGTACAACATGAATTTGCCGCAAGCAGGCCACTGCACCGATCTCATTACGTACCCGCTGTACCAAGCGTGCACTCAGTTCCTGCGGTGCAATATCAACACCATCTTTAACAATCACTAAGCCGACCGGAATTTGGCCTTTCAATTCATCGCTTACGCCAATTACCGCGCATTCAGCCACCGCAGCATCCATGGCCAGAACTTCTTCCATTTCACCGGTCGATAAGCGGTGACCCGCAACATTGATCACATCGTCAGTCCGGCCCATGATAAAAACATAACCGTCATCGTCTTTGTAACCACCGTCACCACTGCTGTAATAGCCCTTAAATTCGCGCAAGTAACCCGCCGAAAAACGCTCAGAGTTGCGCCAAATAGTGGTCAGGCAGCCTGGTGGTAAGGGTAGCTTAATCGCCACAGCGCCCTGCTCGTTGGCTTCAACTTCGTTGCCGTCTGGTGCAAGAATACGAATATCGTACCCCGGAACCGGAAGCGTTGACGAGCCTGGTTTCACTGGATGTTCAGCAATCCCTACAGGGTTCGCACAAATCGGCCAGCCTGATTCTGTTTGCCACCAATGGTCATAGACAGGTTTGCCGGTCACAGCTTGTGTCCATTCTAAGGTTGGCGGGTCCAGACGTTCGCCGGCCATGTAAATACGTTCAAGCTTAGTGAGATTGTATGGCTTCAGTTGTCTGGCCTCAGGGTCTTCTTTTTTAATCGCCCGAAACGCTGTGGGGGCCGAAAACAGTACATTCACGGCGTACTCAGCACACACCCGCCAAAAAGCGCCGGCATCTGGGGTGCGCACCGGCTTGCCCTCGTAGAGAACGGTTGTCGCGCCAGCTAATAAAGGCCCATACACAATGTACGAATGACCCACCACCCAGCCAACATCTGAGGCCGTGAACATAACCTGTCCAGGCTTTATTCCATAAACCACGCTCATCGAATAACGCAAGGCTGTGGCATAACCGCCAGTATCACGCACCACGCCCTTCGGTTTACCCGTCGTGCCCGAAGTGTAGAGAATATAAAGTGGGTCGGTGCTCTTCATCACTGCACATTCCGCCGGAGTGGCTTTCGCCAACGCCTGCTGCCAATTCACATCGCGTGGTGACTGCAGTTCTGCTTCACACATTTCCCGTTGCCACACCACCACGTGTTGCGGCTTTACCTCAGCCAGCTCAATCGCCTTATCCACAAATGGCTTGTAAGGTAGCACCTTATCGACTTCAACACCACAAGATGCCGTGATCACAAGCTTCGGCTCAGCATCATCAATCCGCACCGCCAGTTCATGCGGCGCAAAGCCACCAAATACCACGGAATGAACCGCGCCTAATCGTGCGCACGCCAGCATAGCAATCGCCGCTTGCGGGATCATCGGCATATAGATGACCACCCGATCGCCCTTCTTCACATGATACTTTTTCAGCAACCCAGCAAACTGTGCGACCTGATCTCGTAGCTCGCGATAACTATAGCGCTCCTTGGTTTGCGTCACCGGCGAGTCATAAATCAGTGCTGTTTGTTCACCACGACCGTTATCAACGTGATAGTCGAGCGCACAAAACGCCATATTCAAATCGCCATCCACAAACCAATCCGCCGTACCATCTGGCCGCAGTTGCATGATCTCGCTAGGCTCCCTAAACCAGTGCAAACGCCGTGCTTGATGCAACCAAAACCGCTGCGGCTGTTGCAACGATGATTCGTATTCGTGGGGATAATTGTTCATGGCTGAAGTCCTTTGTCATACTGCAATGGCTTAACTTTAGCGCAGTATGAGATTCTGCCTATTCGACTTGGGTCGTATGAGCCGTTATTTGGGTAGCCCGTGGTTCTACCACGGGGTAAGCCTGAAGCTTCAACTATTGGCAGTGAATTCAAAAATCCCCGTGGTAGAACCACGGGCTACGAACAGCTAATAACAAACAGCACTCTTGTTTTTGGGCCTTTGATGGCCTATCATTGCGGCCGCTTTTGGAGAGGTGTCCGAGTGGCTGAAGGAGCACGCCTGGAAAGTGTGTATACGGCAACGTATCGAGGGTTCGAATCCCTCTCTCTCCGCCAAATACTAAAGAACCGCCCCTGTGGCGGTTTTTTGGTAGTTGAGCTGCCGTACAATCCAATCACCCCATATTCCCGTATCTATTGTACTCATCCTTATTTTCGTTATGATGAATCTGACGGTTTTTTCAGCAAGGAGTTGTTCTATGTTTCAGAAAATGATTGGTGGTGCTTTCGTTTTAGCTGCTGTGCTCGTCGCGGGTCAGGCCCAAGCGAATGAAGAGGCCGAAAAGTTAGCACAAAACAATGCTTGTACAGCATGCCACGGTATTGATAACAAGATTGTTGGTCCAGCCTATAAAGATGTAGCAGCTAAATACGCTGATGATTCAGACGCATTAGCCAAAGTCAAAAACAGCATTAAAAATGGCGGTAAAGGTAAATGGGGTGAAATTCCAATGCCTGCGCAGCCACAGTTGAGCGATGAACAGATCACGCTGCTGGCCGAGTGGATTTTAGGGCTTAAATAATCACACAGGTTACCTACCGAGTAGGATACGACATTGGTCGTGTCCTACTCCATTTCCTCCTTAGCCTCGTTATAGTGATCCGCATAACTCATTAGGAGGCGACGATGAAAACCAAATTACTTTCTTTTTCTTTAGCGGCCGGTCTAGCACTTGCCAGCGGCATCTGCGCTGCGGCAGACCGAATCACTGGGCACCATTTTGCTACGCGCTCAGAAGCGATGGCACCCAATGCCATGGCCGCCACAAGCCAACCGTTAGCGACGCAAGTGGCACTGGATATTATGCAACAAGGCGGCAACGCCATTGATGCAGCAATTGCGGCCAATGCTGTGCTTGGGCTCGTTGAGCCCACGGGTAACGGTATCGGCGGTGATTTATTCGCTATTGTTTGGGACGCCGAAACTGAACAGCTTTATGGCCTGAACGCCTCTGGCCGTTCACCGCAGAGCTTAACTCTTGAGTACTTCAAAGAGAACGGCTACACCTCAATTCCACCGCGTGGCGTGCTTCCACTTTCAGTACCAGGCACCGTTGATGGTTGGTTCGAGTTACACGAGAAATTTGGTCAATTGCCAATGGAAAAGGTCCTCGCGCCAGCCATCGAATACGCGCGTCAGGGCTTTCCGGTCACTGAGGTTATTGCCTATTACTTCAAACGCAATGCCGAAGTACTGCAAGAGCAACCGGGCTTTGCCGAAGTGTTTATGAAAGACGGGCAACCACCCCAGAAAGGTGAACGTTTCACCAACCCTGACCTCGCCAACACTTTAGCGACCATCGCTAAGCAAGGCCGCGATGTGTTCTACAAAGGCGATATCGCAAAAACCATCAGTGACTTTGTTGCCGAGCATGATGGTTTTCTTGCGTACGACGATTTAGCCGAGCACTCCTCGACTTGGGTTGAACCTGTATCGACGAATTATCGTGGCTATGACCTGTGGGAATTACCACCGAATACTCAGGGCATTGCGGCACAACAAATTCTGAATATTCTCGAGAACTTCGACCTTGCCAGTATGGGTTTTGACAGTGCCGACTACATTCATCACTTTGTCGAAGCCAAGAAACTCGCCTTTGAAGATCGCGCCAAATACTATGCCGACCCAGCGTTTAGCAAAGCTCCAGTCGAAGGTTTGCTCGATAAGGGCTACGCCAAAGAACGCGCTCAGCTCATCAACCCTAACAAAGCCGCCAACGCAGTCGAAACCGGCAATCCGCCAACCGAAGGCGATACCATATATCTGACCACCGCCGACCAAGCTGGCAACATGGTGTCGTTGATTCAAAGTAACTACCGCGGTATGGGCTCGGGCGTAACGCCTAC
This sequence comes from Pseudidiomarina sp. CB1, assembly GCF_024752025.1. Classification (GTDB taxonomy): domain Bacteria; phylum Pseudomonadota; class Gammaproteobacteria; order Enterobacterales; family Alteromonadaceae; genus Pseudidiomarina. Next base: position 1,078,718 of record NZ_JANTPU010000001.1, read on the forward strand.
TGGACTTGGCTTTGTGCTGCAAAATCGTGGCGAACTGTTTGCTCTTGAAGAAGGTCATGCGAATGTTTTCGCACCGGGTAAGCGTCCATTCCATACCATTATCCCGGCCTTCGTTACGAAAGACGGAAAGCCGATGATGAGCTACGGCGTGATGGGTGGCGCTACGCAACCGCAAATGCATGCGCAAATCCTCATCAATATGATTGATTTTGGTATGAACCTGCAAGAGGCTGGCGATGCACCACGTATTCTACATTCGGGCTCAAGCCAGCCAACGGGTGAACAGATGACAGACGGCGGCGTCGTGAGCTTAGAGAATGGCTTCTCGGCCAATACTCGGCGTGAACTCATCAAGATGGGCCATACGCTGCAAGAAGCCGTCGGCCCTTACGGTGGCTACCAAGCTATCTGGAAAAATCATGAAGAAAGTGTCTATTATGGCGCTTCCGAGAGTCGCAAAGACGGTCACGCGGCAGGTTTCTAATCCAATAGACAGACGAACCACGTAGTCATCACAAAGGAGGTGTTTGTGCGCTGGTTGATCTTATTCGTAGTTGTCATTGGCATTGTGGTCGGGGTGAGCTCCTGTAGTTCCCCTGGCCGTTTTGCCGATCGGAATCCCTACGTTACTCCCAAAGACACCAATGCCATCGATTTTTTTATGATGCGGTGGTTTGGCGACGACCCCTGGGCCGATCAAATGCAAGAGTACAACAATGATCCGAGCCTCGTGCCGCAAACCCGCATCGACCTTGGTGCACTACTGCAACCCAGCACCAAGCCGCAACTGACTTGGCTCGGACATGCAACCTTCTTATTGCAGTACCAAGGCCTCACTATTCTTACCGACCCTATTTTGAGTGGGCGGGCATCGCCGGTCAGCTTGGCAAACGCTTTCCGCATATTGACGATGCACTGATCCCCATCGGTGCCTACCTCCCCCGTTGGTTCATGAAGCCACAGCACGTTAACCCTCAAAAGGCATTGCTAATCCATAAGGATCTCGCTGCGACACGCTCATACGCGACGCATTGGGGAACGTATCAACCTGCCGCCGAGAGCTTGAAGCAAACACGTGAAGACTTAACCTCTGCTAAACGGTGCGCAGCGAAGGACAAGGATGAACAACTCAAAGCTCTAGCTATTGGCGAAACAAAGACAATTATACGAGACTAAAAGTAAATATAACTTGACTCTAATGATTTATTGCGCAACTCTATGTAAAACACACTTTACTTTCGGAGAAAACTTATGGGTTGCAACACAACAAAAAAACACACGCTAAATTTAGCGCTTTGGACCGCTGCTTGGCTCATTTCGACAGCAGCTGCAACAGCCGTCGCCACCGCCTATGCTGAAGAGCACTACGGACTAAAACTTGGATTAGTTATAGTCAATTTAGTGATCGGTGGCGTTATGATTGAAATGAATCGACGCCATATTATGAGCCTTGATGAGTTACAGCAGAAAATCCACTTACAAGCGATGGGCATCACGTTAGGCGTTACCGTGATTGTTGGGCTTGCTTACAGCATCGCAGATATTGGTAACCTTTATGCAGCTGACGCTGAATTCTCGTATTTACTTATCTTAATGAGTCTTAGCTACTTGTTTTCGATCATCATCGGGACACGGAGATACCAATGAGAAATCGGCTCAAAGTACTCCGCGCCGAACGGGATTGGACGCAGGCTGATCTAGCCGATGCGGTTGATGTGTCACGCCAAACAATAAACGCCATCGAAAAAGGCAAGTTTGATCCGAGTTTGCCCCTCGCCTTCAAATTCTCGCGGCTATTCGGACTGGCGATAGAAGATATTTTCTTCGATGACGTCGATCGCTAAAACAGCGTGCACTTTTTCAGACACCTAAGGTAAGCTGTAACTTACACGTTGGTAAAATGAAGAGGTTGGCATGGATTTGGTTTTAACGGCCTTGATAGCAAGCACTTTAACAGGAAGCTTAACCGCCGTAGGTGCCTTTCCGGTATTAGTGGGGCGTAAACCATCAGAGTCCTTTAATGACACCCTGCTCGGCTTTGCGGCTGGGGTTATGCTGGCCGCTTCATTCTTCTCTCTTATTGTGCCTTCGATTGAGATCTCGACCGAACTTTATGGCGAAGGCCCTACGCCGGCATTAATCGCTGTATTTGGCATTCTGTTAGGTGCGGCAGCCATTGCAGTTATGGATCGACTATTACCGCACGAACACTTCATTTCCGGCCCTGAGGGCCGTTCATCAGAAAAAATTGCCGGGGTATGGCTGTTCGTTTTTGCCATCGCCATTCATAATTTCCCTGAGGGGCTTGCCGTCGGCGTTGCCTACGGTAGCGGCGAAAGTGATGCCGCGTTCTCATTGGCGTTGGGGATTGGTCTACAAAATCTACCCGAAGGTTTAGCTGTAGCGGTAGGTTTAGTTGCCGTGGGGTATAGTCACCTAAAAAGCTTCGTGGTCGCGGCACTTACCGGCCTTATCGAACCTATCGGCGGCCTCGTAGGCGGTGTTTTTGTAAACATTTCACAAGTTTTACTGCCGTGGGGGCTGGTTTTCGCAGCAGGTGCTATGCTCTTTGTAATCAGTCACGAGATTATTCCCGAAACCCACCGACGTGGTCACCACCAACGCGCTACTACAGGCTTAATGGTTGGCTTAGTGGTGATGTTATTCCTTGATGTGTGGTTAGCAGCATGACAACAATTGCTTTTTTAGGTTATGGCGATATCGCCGAACGCACCAGCTCGCTGTTACAGTTTGCTGGATTTACGCAAATGCGTGGTATGTGTCGTCATCCCGACAATAAGAACAATCCCGCCCATATAGAGCTACTCGCTGGCGATGCGAGTAACGCTGCTGACGTCGAGCGTTTGATTGATGCTGATGTCGATGTTGTGGTTATTACCTTAACGCCAAACCGAAAGTCGGAAGATCCGTATTTCGACGGCTATGTGCTACCCTGTCGGCTGTTGCAGCATCAATTACAAAGCCAGGGATTAAGACCCCGTATTATCTATATTTCGAGCACGGGTGTTTATGATCAGCGTAATGGCGAGTGGGTTGATGAGCGTACACCGGCAGAGCCAAGTGATCACCACGGTCAGATGTTACTTCAAGCCGAACAGACCATCGCCACCGCAACCGACCAAGTAAGCATTTTGCGTTGTTCAGGGATTTATGGGCCAAACCGCACGCGGCTTGCTGAGATGCTCATTTCGGGCGAAGCGGTCATTACACCAGCATGGACGAATCGAATTCACGCCGACGATGTCGCGGGCTTTATCGCGTTTTTGATTCAGCATCCCGATAAACAGCAACCCATGTTCCTCGTATCGGATGATGAGCCGTTACCGCAAGAGGATGCTTATGGTCGCTTAGCTGAGCGCTTGGGAGTCGATTTGAGCACCTTTCCACGCAGTGATGATATTGGTCGTCGAGGGAGTAAGCGAATTAGTAACCGCTTACTGCGGGCAAGCGGTTACCAATTGCAACATCCGACCTATACGCCGCGCTGATCGGGCGCTTAGGTCTTTTTGAAGTTCAACATACGCTGTAATGGCCGCATCGCCTGCTCAGCGAGTGTCGGGTCGACATGAATCTCATGCGTCGCACCACCATGCTCTAATGCTTCCGCAATGGCTACAAGGCCATTCATTGCCATCCACGGACAATGGGCGCAGCTACGACAGGTAGCTCCTGCGCCAGCGGTCGGTGCTTCAATGAAATGCTTGCCTGGTGACAGCTGCTGCATCTTGTAAAAAATACCGCGGTCGGTCGCTACAATAAAGGTATCGTTCGGGAGCTCTTGGCTGGCTTTGATCAACTGCGAGGTCGAACCCACCGCATCGGCCATTTCTACCACATGAGCTGGCGACTCTGGGTGCACCAAAATGGCCGCTTCTGGATAAACTTTCTTCAGATCTTCTAAGGCCTTGGTCTTGAATTCATCATGCACTACACAAGCACCCTGCCACATGATCATGTCGGCACCGGTCTGCTTCTGAATGTAGTTACCTAAATGTTTGTCGGGGCCCCAAAGAATGGTCTCTCCTTCGGCATCAAGGTGATCAACAATATCCAAAGCAATGCTCGAAGTCACAACCCAATCTGCGCGCGCTTTTACTGCAGCTGAGGTATTCGCATATACCACAACTGTACGCTCAGGATGTGCGTCACAGAACGCCGAAAATTCTTCGATTGGGCAACCGATATCAAGTGAACAGGTAGCTTCTAACGTTGGCATCAGAACGGTTTTATGAGGCGTGAGGATTTTCGCTGTCTCACCCATAAATTTAACGCCAGCGACAATCAAAGTATCGGCGTCATGATTAGCACCAAATCGCGCCATCTCGAGTGAATCCGCAACGCAGCCACCCGTCTCTTCGGCCAATGCCTGAATTTCAGGATCGGTATAATAGTGTGCTACTAGCACCGCATTCTTGTCTTTTAGCAACTGCTTGATGCGCGCAATATAAGCCGCTTTATCAGTGTCGCTTAAGGGTTTTGGTTTGGCCGGAAACGCATAGTCGAGTTGATCGATAACGCGTGCCTGGATCTCTTCTGTGATACTCATGCTGCTACTTCACCACATGCAAAAAAGGTTCGGGTAGTATACTGCAAAAAGGGACTTGGGTAAAAAATCGTGGTGGGTCGTGCAGGATTCGAACCTGCGACCAATTGATTAAAAGTCAACTGCTCTACCAACTGAGCTAACGACCCACGACAGAAGAAGGGGATGATGAGAAGATTGGTGGGTCGTGCAGGATTCGAACCTGCGACCAATTGATTAAAAGTCAACTGCTCTACCAACTGAGCTAACGACCCAATCTCATCTGTTGCTGCTTATCAGCGGCAACGGCGGCATAGTTTACTTAAAATGCCGCGCGTTGCAACTGCAATTTGCAGATATACGGTGCGTTTGCTCAATTAGCGAACACTTCGCGTAAAAAACCACAGGCTTTTTACAAATTTGCTAAGCGTTTCTCAGCTAATCCGGCCGGCGTACTGTTTGGGTACTCGCTAATAACCTTCTCAAAATAGCTACGTGCAAGCTGACTTTCACCTTGTTGTTGAGCAACGATACCCAACTTCAAAATACTGTCACCACGTTTATTGCTATCTGGGAATTGTTCCACCACAGCGGTGAATTCCTGCTTTGCTTCATCAAATTGACCTTCCGCATACAATAACTGACCAAGCCAGTAATGTGCATTGGGAACATAAGTCGAATTTGGGAATTGCTGAATAAACTTACGGAACTCAGGAATCGCGGCATCGTAGCGACGATCTTCCATGACTAAGCGAATCGCTTTGTCATAGGCATCGTTTTCGCCTAAGTTGCTTGAGTATTCAACTCCGCCGGAAGCATTCGACGACGGTTGAGCAACCGTAGATGGCTCAGGGTTCACCGGTGTCGCTGCTAAACGACGATCGATTTCCTGATAAATTTCACGTTGCCGCTGCAAAATCTGCTCAAGCTGATAGGCATGCTCTTCGGTTTTGCCGCGCAAATCAGCGACTTCATCCTGTAAACTTGCCATTTGATCCAGCAGCGCCATTTGCGCAGCGTTACGTGCATCCATCACCCGTTCTAGTTGCTCTAAGCGTTCTTCGACACTGCCACTACCTAACTTAGACACCGGTGCCTGTGCGAACACGACACCGGGGACAACAAAGGCTAGCACTAGACATAATTTTTGCATTGGCTTAACCGTATATTGCTTCATTTAAATGGTGCTTAGTAAACCAGTACACCGCGACGATTTTTTGCGTACGCCGACTGAGTAGAAGCATTTACCAATGGTTTTTCTTCACCGTAAGACACGGTTTCCATTTGGTTTGAGCTTACACCCAGGTTTTGCAGGTACTGTGCTACTGCCTTCGCACGACGCTCACCGAGAGCGATGTTGTATTCTGGCGTACCGCGCTCATCTGCGTGGCCTTCGATGGTGACCGTGACATTCGGGTTTTGCACTAAGAAGTCAGCGTGCTCAGAGAGCATCTGGCCGTATTCAGAGCTTACACGTGAATCATCAAACGCAAAGTAAACAATGTTTTCTTGGCGCAAAGTTTCCATCTGTTCAGCACGGATTTCTTCAGGAGTCTTAGCGCGCTCCGCAGCATCCAGCTCAACACCAGAACCTTGTTGGTCTTGTTGTTGCTGATTGGTTTGTTGATTTGCTGCGTCATCGGCACCTTGGCTTGAGCTACAGGCAGCCAAAGTCAACATAGGTACGGCGATTAGCAGGCTTTTTAGTAACTGGTTTGCGTTCATGTCCGCGATCCTTAGTTCTCTGTTTAATTAATATTTTTAGGGTTCGTTCTGTATAAAACTAGCGTAAATATGGCGACCACGAAGGCGACTTAACTTCACCTTCACGGGCTGGCAAACGCGCCTTAAAACGACCGTCTACCGAAACCAACGCCAACACCTGTTGGTTGTTATGAGTGGTACTGTAAATCACCATACTGCCATTTGGCGCTAAACTTGGTGATTCATCCAACGACGTTTGCGTTAGAATTTGCAGGTTACCACTCGGATAATCTTGCTTAGCAATATGATAGTTGCCTTGCGTACGATTTACCATGACCACTTGTTGGCCATCAGGCGTGTAGGTACCGCCGAGGTTTTGTTCACCCTCGAAAGTAAGTCTACGCACCTGACCTGAATCTAAATTTACGCTATATAACTGCGGTCTGCCACCCCTTTCTGAGGTGAATACGAGGGATTTTCCGTCAGGCGACCAATTCGGTTCTGTATCGATAGCGTGATGCCGCGTTACTCGGTTCAGCTGCTTGCTTGCAACATCCATTGTATAGAGCTCAGGATTGCCATCTTTCGATAACACCATCGCCAGCGTGCGCCCATCCGGAGACCAAACTGGACTGCTATTAATCCCCGAAAATGATGTCATCTTTTCACGCCGGGTAGTGTAGATGTCTTGGACAAAGATTTCTGGGCGCTTGTTTTCAAAACTCACGTAGGCAAGCTTGTTACCGTCCGGCGACCACGATGGTGACATTAGCGGCTCAGGACTACGTAGCAACACCTTTTCGTTATAGCCGTCATAATCAGCCACCACCAGTTCATAAGGCTTTTCGCGGTTGTGGTTGACCGTGACGTAGGCGATGCGCGTCATGAATGCGCCAGGATCGCCTGTCATCGTTTCATAAAAAACATCTGAGATTCGGTGCGCGTACTGACGGAACTGATCACCGTTGATCACGCTGCGACGCGCATCAAGAATATGATCATTTGAACTTACCAGTTCACCGCCACGCAACACACGTGAGCCACTGGTAATTTGCCCGCGCAATACGTCAATAATTTGAAAAGCGACGGTGTAGCGATCCACTGCATACGGTTCGATGGTTCCCACCAAAACGGCTTCCACGCCTAGACTCGCCCAACTCGGGTAGTCAATTTCTTCCTCTGAGCTTGGCATTTGCGGCATCGCATTGGTCGGTATCGGGTTAAATTTACCGCTACGCATTAAATCTGCTGCAATGACTTGCGTCAGCCCCTCAGGCGCGGGGCCGTCACCTAACCACCGAAACGGTACGACTGCGATCGGACGTGCACTATCGATACCGTCAGTGATAACGATTTCAAGTGAGGCCTTGGCCGGACGATACATTAAGCTCACCACAATTGCGGTGACTAAAACAAATGCTAGCTTTTTCATCATACTCATGGGCGTTGCTACTTCATTGTTTAGTTAAATTCAGGAGCGAAGGTCAAATTAATATCTTTCATCTTCGCGAAAACTTCAGGGTCTTCAGATACAGGTAGTGTACCTGCTTTTAGCACCGCATTCTCGGTTGCTTTACAAACGCCTGGGTCACCACTTACACGATTCACTGAAATCACGAAACCACTGGACGCTAAGCGAATATTAACCACGCACTGCTTGCCTTGCATCGACGGGTCAGAAATCAGGTTGCGCTGAATCGTCGCCTTAATCAAGTTAGTATATTTACCCAACTCGCTTTGAATTTGTCGACTGCGAGCGGCGGCTCGTGCCTGACGCTCGCGCTCCAACTCTTCTTGCATCTGGCGCTCACGCTCCGCTCGCGCACGCTCTTCGGCTGCTTTGCGTTTACGCTCTTCTTCACGACGACGCTCTTCAGCTTCGCGGCGCTTACGCTCTTCTTCCGCCTTACGTGCGGCCTCTTCTTCAGCTTTGCGACGCTGCTCAGCTTCTGCCGCCTTGCGTTCAGCTTCACGCTGTTGTTTCAGCGCAGCTTCTTTCTCTTTCGCCAACCGCTCTCGCTCGGCACGCTGTTGCGCTTCAAGCTCACGTTGACGTTGCTGTTCTGCTTCGCGCTGACGTTTTGCTTGCTCGGCACGACGCTCGAGTTCCGCAATTTCATCTCTGCGCTGTTGCTCAGCCGCACGAATTTCCTCAAGCTGCTGCTCAACTTTTGCCTTATCGACAGTGGCGGCCTTCACAATCTCTTCCTGTGGCACAACCTCTTCCGAGAGAGGCGCGTCAAGCGTTACTTCCATCGCCTCGGGCGTACTTGGTGAAAACTTAAAACCCGCGACTAAAATAATAACCACACCTAAGTGCAGCGCCACCGATAGAAGCAGTGGAACGGTCATTTCCTGCGGCCATGTATAGTTACCCTTCTTCACATGCGCCTCGCTTAACCGTCGGTGTCTTCAGTCATTAAGCCCACAGATTCAATCCCCAACTGCTGCAATAATGCCATTAATTGAATCACTTGATTGTAGGAAACAGCACCATCTCCATTTACCATAAAGCGTGTTTCCGGATCGTTAATCAACTGCGCTTGCACCCGTGCTGCCAAAGTTTCCAGCGGCAAAGGCTCATTTGGGTCGCCAATATTATTAATTGAATTAATAAAATACTGACCATCACGGTTCACAGACACAATCACCGGCGGCTTACTTTCTTTGTCCAGCGGCTCGGCATTGGCGTTAGGCAAATCAACTTGCACGCCTTGCGTGATCAACGGTGCTGTTACCATAAAAATAATCAGCAACACTAACATCACGTCGATGTAAGGTACGACGTTGATCTCGGAAACTGGCTTACGCCGTTTTCGATTCGACGTCATCATCATGAGGCATTACTCGCTGCTGCTTTAGGTTGAGCGCTTTGGCGCTGTAAAATCGCCAACAACTCATCCATAAAGTTAAGGTATTGGTTATCTACTTTTTCAACTCGGTTAGCAAAACGGTTATAGGCAATAACCGCCGGAATCGCCGCAAACAAACCCATGGCTGTTGCGATCAACGCTTCGGCAATGCCCGGAGCAACCATCGCAAGGGTTGCTTGCTGCACCGCACCCAAACCAATAAAAGCGTTCATAATCCCCCACACCGTGCCAAACAGACCGACATAAGGACTAATCGAACCAATAGTTGCGAGTAAACTAAGGTTATGCTCGAGGCGATCGACTTCACGCGAGTGCACTACACGCATCGCACGGTACGAGGCCTCTAAAACTTGTTGCTGGCTTAACGCAGCATTACTGCGCAATCGCGCGAATTCTTTAAACCCCGCATAGAACAACTTTTCCATGCCATTTGCGTTTTGAGCGCGCGCGCCAATTTCTTGATAGAGCCGCGCCAAGTCGACGCCAGACCAGAAACGATCTTCAAACGCCGTCGCTTGCTGACTTGCGGTTTGAATAATTTTCTTCCGTTGAAAGATCATCATCCAACCGAACACCGAAAAAGCAAGCAACATCAGCATGACTAACTGAACTACAAAACTCGCTTCAAGAATCAACGCAGTGATCGACATTTCAGCTTGCACGCTTAAGCACCTCTATTATTTCTGTTGGCATCGGTACCGCCCGAACGGCGTCACCGTCTTCCCCTAAATTCACACAGGCCGCTTTGACCTGAGCCTGACATAAAACTGTGCCTTGTTGATTCAGCACTTGTTGTGTAAACACGACCGAGGCGCGTTTCAACCGTTCGACCACAACGGTTACACGCAGTTCATCGTTAAATCGTGCAGGCCGTAATAAATCCATATGGACCTGCCGAACCACAAAACCTAGCCGATGAGCTAACCAAGTATCCTGTTCTATTCCCAATGAGCGTAACCATTCTGTTCTGGCGCGCTCAAGGAATTTGAGATAGTTGGCATAATATACGATACCGCCGGCATCTGTGTCTTCATAGTACACTCGGATCGGCCACGAAAATGCATTTGCTTCGACCATACTTGCAAGCTTTCCTCTATTTCAGTGAATGCGCAACCTTGCAACGCTCAAAGTTTATGTAAATTTTTTGCATGATTAAAAAGTAGCCAGACATTTTTTTATTTAACCAATTTTACCAAAAATCATTATTCCATTGATTTAATTAACTATTTTTGGTCTTACCAATTTTAGTGTGTTTATTATTTATTCACACGTTACATCATGCTATTAGTTTTTTTTATGCGAAGCGCAATTTTTCTCGTTTGAACAGATGTCCGACCTCCGTATAATGCGCTGCATATCAGTTACGAAGAGACCGGTTGTCACTTCTTCCTGTTATTGTTCCCTGGATTTAACTTCCTTGTTGTTCTGTAGTTTTGGCCCGCTTCCCAGCGGGCTTTTTTTTGTGCTTTTTTCGTAGCCCGTGGTTCTACCAAGGGGGGTATGCCGAATTCAACGAAAACGGTCAAAACGTCAGGTTAGACCCGTGGTAGAACCACGGGCTACGATGAACCGTCTTTATCCAAGCCGAAGTGCGCGTAGGCGTGCGGTGTCGCAATTCGACCACGCGGCGTACGTTGCAAAAACCCCTGTTGTATCAGATACGGCTCTAACACATCTTCAATAGTATCTTTTTCTTCACCGACCGCCGCCGCAATGTTATCCAAACCGACTGGGCCACCCATAAATTTTTCTATGATGGCCAATAGCAACTTCCGATCCATATAATCAAAGCCAGCTTCGTCGACATCAACCATTTTCAGAGCGGCAGAGGCAATCGGCAAATCAATCTTGCCATTGTTACGCACTTCAGCAAAGTCACGTACACGCCGTAATAAGCGATTGGCGATGCGCGGTGTACCACGTGAACGTCGTGCGATCTCGCGCGCACCGGCATCGTCTAAATCTAAGTTTAAATAGCTCGCTGAGCGTTGAATAATCGTCGTAAGTTCGGTCACATTATAAAATTCAAGTCGTTGCACGATGCCAAAACGATCACGCAGCGGCGAAGTTAACGCCCCTGCACGCGTCGTCGCACCTATGAGCGTGAATGGCGGTAAATCGAGTTTAATTGAACGTGCGGCAGGTCCTTCACCGATCATGATATCTAACTGATAATCTTCCATCGCGGGATACAGGATTTCTTCAACCACCGGACTTAGGCGATGGATCTCGTCAATGAACAGTACATCATGCTCTTCGAGGTTGGTTAGTAACGCTGCTAAATCACCCGCTTTCTCCAGCACCGGTCCGGAAGTTTGGCGAATATTGACGTTCAGCTCGTTAGCAACAATATTCGCCAGCGTCGTCTTACCCAGTCCTGGCGGACCAAAAATCAGCAAATGATCGAGTGCCTCTTGCCGTTGCCGAGCCGCTTGAATAAAGATTTCCATTTGTTCGACCACATGCTCTTGCCCGGTGTAATCGGCAAGTTTTTTGGGCCGAATTGCACGGTCGATGAGCTCGTCATCGCCTTGGGTTTGCGGCTGGTTAATACGGTCCGGTTCAATCATAAGAGCCTCAAAGGACGTTATTCGTTTCTCGTACAGGTACCCCGTGGTTCTACCACGGGTCTAACCTGACGTTTTGACCATTTTCGTTGGATTCGGCATACCCCGTGGTAGAACCACGGGTTACGAACAGTGCAGCATACGAACAACGAATAACGGTTTTTAACTACATGTTTTTCAACGCGGTGCGGATAAGCTCTTCACTCGACGCACCTTCATTTGTCTTTATCGCCTGTGCGACAGCCTTTTCTGCCTGTGCAGGTTTATAGCCTAACGCCAACAAAGCGCCCACCGCATCGTCGCGCGGCGAACTTGCCACCAATGTCGACTGTCCATCGCCAAAGTCTATAGGTGCTGCGTCAGTTGCAGGTGTCGCGCTACTCCATTGTTTCAGCCGATCGCGCATTTCTACCACTAAACGCTCAGCAGTTTTGCGTCCCACTCCAGGCAGCTTAATCAAGCTCGATACATCATCATGGGTGACAGCTTGAACAAACTGATGGGCAGTCATCCCAGACATGATGGTAAGTGCCAACTTCGGTCCAACGCCTTGCGCCTTAATCAGTTGGCGGAACAGTGAGCGCTCGGCAAAGGTATTAAAGCCATATAACAATTGCGCGTCTTCACGTACCACAAAGTGCGTGATGACGGTCACTGGCTCTCCCACGTCGGGTAACTCGAACAGGCACGTCATTGGCATTTGCACTTCGTAGCCCACGCCGTGCACGTCGATCATTATCTCGGGCGGCTGTTTGCTAATTAGGGTTCCGGTAAGGCGACCTATCAACGTCCTCTCCTTGTGCTTTTAGTGGTTGCCATCAAAATGGCCTGATTTCGATTGTGTGCGTGGCACATGGCCACCGCTAAAGCATCGGCTGCATCGGCTTGTGGTCGATGGCTTAACTTTAACATAGCCACCACCATATGTTGTACTTGGCTCTTATCCGCGGCTCCCGTGCCTACCACCGCTTGCTTGACCAAGCGCGCGGCATATTCGGCCACGGGAAGATTAGCACAAGCTGCGGCGACGATTGCTGCGCCACGCGCCTGCCCTAGCTTCAACGCTGAATCGGGATTACGCGCCATAAACACTTGCTCAATGGCAAATTCGTCCGGTTGGAACTGCACAATGAGTTCACTCACGCCATCATGAATGACCTTGAGTTTTTCGGCAAGTGACAATGGTTTACGGACGGTGCCAGCAGCATTGATGCAACCACTGGCAATGTAGGTGAGTTGGTTCCCTTGCTGACGGATCACGCCATAGCCGGTCATCCGCGAACCTGGGTCGATACCCAGAATGATGGCCATTAGCCAATGCGCTCCAGAATGTCGTCGGCAATATCGGCGTTGTGATAGACCTCTTGCACGTCGTCCACCTCTTCCAACGCGTCAATTAATTTAAGAAATTGTTCGGCGTCCTTTTCATCAAGCTGCGAACGGGTTTCCGGAATAAAGCTCACTTCCGCATGCGTCGCTGCAAACCCCGCTTGCTGCAAGCCGTCCTTCACTGTGCCAAAAGCATCTGGCGTGGTAAAAACATCAAAACTACCATCGTCATTGGTAACAATGTCTTCCGCCCCAGCTTCGAGTGCAGCTTCCATCAATGCATCTTCGTCAGTGTCAGGGCCAAAGCTGAGCACGCCACGCTTATTAAATAAATAGGCGACTGAACCATCGGTACCCAGGTTACCGTTGTGTTTACTAAAGGCGTAGCGCACTTCCGACACGGTACGGTTACGATTATCGGTCATGGTTTCGACGAAGATGGCCACCCCGCCAGGTCCATAGCCTTCGTAACTAAGCTCCTCAACGTTATCGCCTTCCAGATCACCACTGCCACGTTTGATCGCAGTATCGATGGTGTCTTTTTTCATATTATTCGACAGGGCTTTGTCGACGGCTGCGCGTAAACGCGGGTTGGTGTCAGGGTCGCCACCGCCTTGACGGGCAGCGACCACAATTTCACGGATAAGACGAGTAAAGATTTTGCCGCGCTTCGCATCTTGCGCGGCTTTGCGATGTTTAATGTTGGCCCATTTGGAATGACCTGCCATTGTGTCGCTCCTCGTTAATCGTTGTCGTTGGCTTCCTCAGCTACCTTAACGGCTACGCCCAACTCCTGCAATGCGTCAGGGTTCGCTAAACCAGGAGCATCGGTCAGCACACAGGCCGCAGTGGTGGTTTTCGGGAAAGCAATCACTTCACGAATCGAACTGGCACCAACCATCAACATGACTAAACGGTCCAAACCAAAGGCTAAACCAGCGTGTGGCGGCGTGCCATACTTCAAAGCTTCAAGTAAGAAGCCAAATTTTTCGTGTGCTTCGTCTTTCTCGATACCCAAAATTTCAAATACCGCTTGCTGCATCGCATTATCGTGGATACGTACCGAGCCACCGCCAACTTCAACGCCATTCAGCACCATGTCATAGGCGTTCGACAAGGTCTGCGCTGGGTTGGCTTTGAGTTCCTCTGGTGTTACGCCTACCGGAGCGGTAAACGGGTGATGGATGGCGTGTAATTCACCGTCATGCTCTTCAAACATAGGGAAGTCAACCACCCATAACGGACGCCATTCGTCACTGACGAAACCGTGCTCTTCGCCGACTTTCAAACGCAACGCGCCCATCGCTTCAGCGACCACGGTCGCATTGTCTGCGCCAAAGAAGATAATATCGCCATCGGTAGCTTCGGTGCGCTCAAGGATGCCCTGCAAAGCGTCATCTGGAATAAATTTTAACACTGGCGACTGAATACCGTCGCGGCCCGCTGCGAGATCATTCACTTTCAACCACGCCAGACCTTTAGCGCCGTAAATACCGACAAAATTGGTGTACTCGTCGATGTTTTTACGTGAAATATCACCTGCTTTACCAGGTACTTTCAACGCCGCAACACGTCCTTTAGGGTCATTCGCAGGGCCAGCAAAAACTTTGAATTCAACGTCTTTCAATAGGTCAGCCACGTCGACCAACTCAAGCGGGTTGCGCAAATCCGGTTTGTCGCTACCAAAACGACGCATCGCTTCATGCCAGCTCATTTGTGGGAAATCGCCTAACTCAATTTCGAGCAACTCGTTAAATAGTTTGCGCACCATCTGTTCAGTCACTGCCATCACTTGGTCAGCAGTCATGAACGAGGTTTCAATATCAATTTGGGTAAATTCAGGCTGGCGGTCCGCGCGTAAATCTTCGTCACGGAAGCATTTTACGATTTGGTAATAGCGATCAAAACCTGACATCATCAGCAATTGCTTGAACAGCTGCGGAGACTGTGGCAGCGCGAAAAACTTACCCTTGTGCGTACGACTCGGCACCAAATAATCACGTGCACCTTCTGGCGTTGCTCGCGTTAGCATTGGCGTTTCGATATCCAAGAAGCCAGCGTCATCCATAAAACGACGCACCGCACTGGTCACCCGCGCACGGAATTGTAAGTTATGGTTCATGTTCGGGCGGCGCAAATCAAGATAGCGGAAACGCAAACGCGCTTCTTCGCTCACATGCTGGTTAAAGTCAATCGGCAGTGGCTCTGAACGACTCAAAATCTCGAGCTCATCGGCCATCACTTCAACTTCACCGGTGGCCATGTTGGCATTGACCTGACTTTCAGGACGCGCGCGCACCGTCCCTTTCAAACGTACGCAGAATTCCTGACGCAGCTTATTGGCATTTTCAAACAGCGCCGCTTGATCCGGATCGAATACCACCTGCACCAAACCGGTGCGGTCACGCATATCGATGAAAATCAGACCACCGAGGTCACGACGTTTATTAACCCATCCACAAAGGGTTACCTGTTGATCAACAAGACTCTTTTCGAGCTGTCCGCAATAATGGCTACGCATGGGAGCTTCCCTACCACAAGTTAGAATTTACAAAGCGCCACATTATAACGGACTCACAGCAATTGTCAGTAGCGCTGGCCGAATAAAAACCTCAAGTTTTAGCCCCCAGTGCGTTAAACTATAACCATTCAATTGAATTCATAGTGTTGAAAACATGAGTAAGTTTGACAGCAAACCCGATGCCATTTTTGCCGAGCCGCTCACGCAAGTGAGTGACTTTGCCTTTGACCAACGTGTGGTTGAAGTCTTTCCCGACATGATTAACCGCTCAGTGCCGGGTTACCAAAGCATTTTACAAGGCCTTCACCAGCTCACGCGACGCTACGCGCAAGCCGACAGCACTTTGTATGATCTTGGTTGCTCGCTGGGCGCCGCGACACTCGCTATGCGCCAAGGTGCACAAGCGTTAACTGGGGTCCGCATGGTCGCGGTCGACAACTCCGAAGCAATGGTGGAGCGTTGCCGCCTGCATCTTGAAGGCTACCGCAGCGCTATTCCGGTTGAAGTAATCTGTGAAGACATCCGCGACACACAGATCGTCGATGCTTCTGTGGTCACTATGAACTTCACCCTACAGTTCGTACCGCCAGAGCAACGCCAAGCCGTGCTGCAGACCATTTACGACGGCCTCAACCCTGGTGGTGTGTTACTGCTGTCGGAAAAATTTAAAAGCGAAAACGCAGCAATGGATGAAGTGCTGGTCGACTTACACCATGAGTTCAAGCGCGCCAACGGCTATAGTGAGCTAGAAATTAGCCAAAAACGCGCAGCAATCGAAAATGTGATGCGCATCGATAGCCTCGAAACACATACACAACGCTTAAAGGAAGTTGGTTTTAGTGCGGTGCAAGTATGGTTCCAATGCTACAACTTCGCCGCATTAATCGCAGTGAAATCGTAGCCCGTAGTTCTACTACGGGGGATCTCGAATTCGGCGAACATGGTCAAAACGTCAGGCCTGCCCCGTGGTAGAACCACGGGCTACCAACAACGAAGGGATGTTATGTTTAAAAACGACCTCATAGCTGTGGCGCAATCGCCGCTCAACCACTGGCTTACCCATCTGCCGCAACAACTCGCGCATTGGGAACAGCAGCAACAGCATGGCGAGTTGCACAAATGGCTGCGCTGCGTTGCGCAGTTGCCAAAGCTTGAACCCGAGCAGGTAGCACTTGGTGACACTGTAACAGTCACCAGCCAAAGCGTCAGTGAAGGCGAGAGGAATCGTATTCGTGGACTACTGCAACAACTTACACCATGGCGCAAAGGGCCGTTCCATTTGCATGGCGTCGACATCGATACGGAATGGCGGTCGGATTTTAAATGGCAACGTGTTGCGCCTCATATCGGTGACCTAAGCGGACAGCACGTACTTGATGTCGGCTGCGGTAGCGGCTATCACTTGTGGCGCATGCTCGAAAGCGGTGCTGAACAGGTCTGGGGAGTCGACCCAGGGCAGCTGTTTATGGCCCAGTTTATGGCTGTACGCCACTTTATGCCCCGAGCACTACAACAACGTGCCCATTGGTTTCCGCTTGGCGTAGAGGACCTCCCTGAATTAAAGGCGTTCGACACGGTATTTAGCATGGGCGTGCTTTATCATCGCCGCTCTCCCATCGACTTTCTCACGCAATTGAAAGCACAGTTGCGCACAGGCGGCCAGTTGGTGCTCGAAACGTTGGTCGTCGAAGGTGACATTCATACCGTACTCGTGCCGGGTCAAACCTATGCCAAAATGCGTAATGTGTGGTTTATTCCAAGCACGGCGGCACTGCTCCACTGGCTTGACCGCTGCGGATTCAAAAACGCCCGTGTGGTTGACGAAAATGTCACCGAGCTGAGCGAACAACGTGCGACGGAATGGATGACAGGTCAATCACTGGTGGACTTTCTCGATCCGAATGACCACAGCAAGAGCATTGAGGGATACCCAGCACCGCGCCGTGCGGTGATCATCGCTAACAATTAAGAGGCATGACATGGCTACCAGCTACCGCCCCAAAACTACCATTGAGCAATGGCGCATTTTACAGGCAGTCGTCGATTATGGTGGCTATGCGCAGGCCGCACAGGCACTGAGTAAAAGCCAAAGTTCGATGAATCATGCGGTAGCAAAGCTACAAGACACGCTCGGGGTAAAACTACTCCAAGTCATAGGACGTAAAGCTGAACTCACAGAAATTGGCGAGGTTATGCTGCGTCGCTCGCGGCAGTTGACGGTACTCGTGACCGAACTCGAACAACTTGCGGTCAACTTAAAGCAAGGTTGGGAGCCGGAAATTAAACTTGCGGTCGAGATGGTTTTTGATCGCAACCAGTTACTGCCCGTTCTACGAGAGTTTCAATTACACAGTCGTGGTAGTCGTCTTGTCATTGAAGATACCGTGCTGACTGGGTCCATTGAGGCTATTACTGAGCAACGCGCTGATATAGTGATAGCGCATCAGGTTCCCCGAGGCTTTATCGGCGAACCGCTCAGTCAATTTCATCTGCATTTAGTCGTTAGTGAAGCACATCCGCTCGCCAGCATGCCTGCGCCGCTTAACCCAGGCCAACTAAGCCAGTATTTACAAATTGTGATACGTGACACTGCGCAAAAGCCATTGGAACAGCAAGGCTGGCTGAAAGCAGAGCAGCGCTGGACGGTGAACAACTTTAATGAAGCTCTGCAGCTGGTTGAGGCTGGTATCGGGTTCTGCTGGTTGCCACCGTTTATTACCACGCCATCTCAAAGTCTAGTGGAATTACAACTTGCCGGAGGCTCACATCGCACCGGTTCAACCTATTTAGTATTGCCCAAAGACGAAAAAACCGGGCCTTGCGCCCGGTTACTGTACGACATGTTGGTGAGCGAACTCACCAACACTTAACACTTAAAGTTTATCTTGTTTTACTGGCTCATTTGCATTGATAGCCACATGCTCCGGATCAGGTTGACCGGCCAGGGCTTCCCATTTACGGGTTTTCAGTGCAATAAAGAACACGACAACACCGACACCAATACCGAACAGCGTGATCTGCATGTACATATCAGGCATGGTCGAGGTGTTTTCAGGGTCTAGGTTACCCGCAATCAGACCTGCTAACAGGCTACCGATCGAGTAAGTTAACACGAAGATGCCCATCATCTGGCCCGCCATACGCTTCGGCGCCAGCTTACTTACCGCACTTAACGCTACTGGGCTCAAGCATAACTCACCAACGGTGTGCAAGAAGTACACGGCTACCAACCAGTTTGGCGACACTTTCATGCCTGATGCTGCCGCTTGTGATGCGAAAAACATCACGATGAAACCACTTGCCATGATGATCAAACCCAGTGCGCTCTTAAAGCCATACGATGGATTAATCATTTTCTTGGTCAAGTTGACCCACAAGGCCGCAAAGAACGGTGACAACGCAATCAAAAAGCCTGAGTTCAGCATCTGGAACCAGGTGGTTGGAATCTCGAAAGTTCCCACCATGCGGTCGGTCAGATCACGAGCGAACAAGTTCAACGAAGAACCCGCCTGCTCAAAGCCTGCCCAGAAACAGATTGACGCAATACATACTAGGAACAGCGCACCGAGACGTTTTGCTTCGTTTTTGGTTAACTTACCAAACAAGAAAATACTTAGGTAATAAACAAAGAATACGATGGTTGCCGCTGCTGCAACATATTGTGCAATCGCAACCGGATCAATGGTCATTGCGCCGGTTGAAGTGGCCACAAAAACCACACCAAGGCCAACCAAGAAAGCAATGATGACCATCCAACTAAGGCGACGGCCGTTATCAGACAATGGTTTCGGCGCATCTTGACCAACAGAACCAAGCTTTGGCAGCGTCATGCGGTACTGCACCAAACCGAAGAACATACCTACGGCTGCTGCACCGAACGCCCAGTGCCAACCCACATTTTCCATGAGGTAGCCGGTGACCAAGTAACCGATCAACGAACCGATGTTGATACCCATGTAGTAAAGGGTGTAACCCGCGTCACGGCGGTCATCACCATCGTCATAAAGCTGACCTACGAGCGCACTGATATTCGGCTTTAACATGCCCGTACCAAGTACGACAAGAATCAGACCGAGAAAGAACGAAGTGTCCGAAGGTATAGCCAATACGATGTGACCACACATGATCACGATACCGCCGTACCAAGTGGCACGTTGACCACCGATCAAACGGTCAGCAATCCAACCGCCAGGCAAGCCCATGAAATAAACCGCACCGGTATACAAGCCGTAGATTGCGGTCGCAGTGGCGACGTTCATCGCCAAACCGCCGTCTTGCAGGGCTGCGGTCATGAAGAGTACGAGTAGCGCGCGCATGCCGTAATAACTCATGCGCTCCCACATTTCCGTAAAGAACAAGGTTTGCAAGCCAGCCGGCTGGCCGAAAAACCCGTTGTCTTGTTGTAAATTATTCTTAGGTTCCATACCTATTCGCCTTCACTAGTTTATCGTTATAGTGTTTTAAAACCGTATTACCCTACCTATTTCGCGGAGAAAAGGAAATAGAAAGCGACCAATAGCAAAAAGAAAAGGAGGGATGAACCCTCCTTGTTGAAACTTTAAACAGGATACTTTAAACAGCAGCGTCAGCCAATCGACTTCAACCACGCTTTCATTGCTGGGCCAAGATCAGGGTGACGTAGCGCGTGTTCAACAAACGCTTGCGCATAGCCAAGCTTATTACCGCAGTCATTACTGCGCCCTTTCATGTAATAGGCATTCACAGTCTGACGTTCCAGTAACATCGCCATGGCGTCCGTTAACTGAATTTCATTACCGGCTCCCACCGGAGTCCGTTCTAACAGCTCCCAAAGATCGGCAGGGAATACGTAGCGGCCAACTACGGCAAGATCCGAGGGCGCTTTACCCACCGCCGGTTTCTCGACAAGTTGTTTGATCGCTGCTTGCTCACCCGGTGCCAAGTCACTGCCATCAATATCGGCAATACCGTATTGATCGACCTTATCGTGCGGGACTTTTTCGACCATCACCTGCGCGGTACCGGTTGCATTAAAATTACGCACCATCTCAGCGAGGTTATCACGGCGCAAATCACAACTTGAGGCGTCGACCAAAACATCCGGTAACACCACGGCAAACGGCTGATCATCAATCAATGGCCGCGCGCACAACACCGCATGCCCAAGACCCTTAGCAACCCCTTGGCGAACATGCATAATCGTTACACCTGGTGGTGTGATCGCTTGCACTTCGGCTAATAACTGGCGCTTCACGCGTTGCTCAAGTGTCGTTTCTAATTCAAAGCTGGTATCAAAGTGGTTCTCAATCGAGTTCTTACTCGAATGAGTCACCAGAATAATGTCCGTAAGCCCTGCTGCCGCACATTCTTCCACAATAAATTGAATGAGTGGGCGATCCACTAGCGGTAGCATTTCCTTCGGAATAGCCTTCGTAGCGGGTAACATCCGTGTACCGAGTCCGGCAACGGGAATGACGACTTTTTTTACCATGTCATCGGGTCCTTGTTTTCCAAAACGTGTTTCCAAAACAGCTTTCGTTAATCAAATTGATCGTAGAAATCGTCACCTAAATCTTCAGGCTCACTCGGGTCAACTTCTTGTTCCGGCGGGTTGCCATCATACACCTTGTTACGCCAGCTCTGATAGTAGGCTTCGCGCACGAAGCTATAGGGATCGAGCGAGTTTTCCATCAACGCTTGTTGCTCTTGCAAACGCAAGCGTAATTCGAGGGCTTTAATGGTGACCCGCGCAACACTCACTGGTGTATTCAAGTCATCTAACGGAAAGTACCAACCATCGACCAAGTCACCACCGCGGTCGACCGGAACCGTCGGTCCCATCGCCGGCAACATGAGGTAAGGTCCATCGCCTACGCCCCACGAGGCAAGAGTTTCGCCAAAGCCTTCATCACGGCGATGAAGTCCCATTTTATCGGCAACATCAAAGATACCGACGATACCCACAGTACTGTTGATCAAAAAGCGCCAAAACGAAATACCAGCATCTTTAAACTTACCTTGCAGGGTATTATTCACTAAATACGATGGTTCGCTGAGGTTTTCGGCAGCATTTAGCATACCCGTTCGCACGGGTTGCGGGATCTTCCCGTAGGTTCGCGCTACCGGCCAAAGAACGTTTTCATCAAGCGTTTCATTAAAGTCCCAAACGTCGCGGTTCACTTCTTCAAATGGGTCGCGCGGATCTGCATAAGGGTCATCGGGCGCGGTTGCACAGCCGCTCAAACCCAACAGCACCATTACCACAACTAACACATAGCGTTTCAAGCTATTCTCCTTGTTCATTCACCTGCCAATGTCTGAGAAATGATCAACGTCACCTCAGCGCTGGCTTTTGCTTCAACAACTTTTGCCTCAGCGCCTAAATCACCGCGAGCAATCTCAATTCGATCATCGGTAGAAATACGCGCCTCAACCTGCCATTGGTTCAATTGACTCATTTTGTAGTCAGGTAGCATCGCTTGTGCGTCCGACAACAGAACCTCAACTGGAAATTCACTTACCGGTTGACGCACTACTGCGGCAGGCATCGGTGCACCATCAACCGCTTTAACGAAAACGAACAACGTCGCATCGGCAGGTACTTGCGCACGTAAGGCCTCACTAATCTCCACGGTAACACGCAGCTGTTGAGCTTCTGCTGCTTGTTGTTCTTGCGCATCACTCAGTGCCTCTTGCACAGCATCACGACGCGGATCATTCGCTGGCATCAACTGGATGAGCAACTGCCACGCTTGGACCGCCTGTTCATAGTCGCCACGCTGATAAGCGACGGCACCGGTTAGCGATAACGCATCGATATTCTGCGGCTCCACTTGCAACAACTCTGACAACAAACGTGCAGCTGTTTGCAGTTGCTCTGGACCACCTAAATTAATCAGTAACTGGGCGTAGCCAAGTAAAATTCCTGGGCGTTGTGGTTCCAACTTATAGGCATGCGCGTACGCTTCTAACGCTTGCTCGTAACGCTGCAATGCTGTTGCCGCACGAGCGTACAGCATCCATGTTAACCCATCACCACCATCTTGTTGTAAACGTTGACGCAATCCTAACGCAAACGATTCAAGTTCGGCTTGGGTCGGCGTGCTCTGCTGATTATTCAGCACTTGCTGCGCTAGCTCCGGTAATGCCTTGCGTGCTTCATCGGCCTGCTGTTGCTGTTGCCAGCTCCCAAACAAGGCATAACCCACCACCGCAAAGACAACAATGATCACTGCCGGCAACCAAATGCCGCGACCAATCGCGTGTTCTTCCAGTTGCTCGAGTTCAGCATTCTCACTCACAAAGCGCTTATCGAGTTCACGCTCAGCAGCGCGCAACGCGTGCTCGCTCAGGAGTCCATCGGCATTTTCCTGCGCCAATTCTTGCTTGCGTTGTTCATAGAGCTCACGATTCACGTCGAGTCTTGTACGCCGCTGCGCTGTTTGTCGCACACCGAAAAAAAGGACCAAGAAAAAAGCCAATAATGCCAGTCCGGTCATGCTGAGGATCAGTACCAGATTCATCGTTCCTCATCCTTTTTTGCTTGGCTTTGCAATGCCGCAAGGCGCTGGCGTTCCTCATCACTAAGTTCGACTTCAGCGCTACGCTGCTGGCGAACCCGAAACACGATCACGAGACCACCAATGGCCAATACCGCAATCGGCCCCCACCATAAAATACTAGTGACAAAAGTGACTGGCGGTTGATAGTGCACAAAGTCACCATAACGCGCGACCATAAAATCGATGACCTCTTGCTTGGTCGCGCCCTCTTTCACCATAAAATAAGTGCGGTCCCGCAGGTCTCGCGCCAATTCAGCGTTCGAGTCGGCAATACTTTGGTTTTGACATTTCGGGCAGCGCAACTCATTGATCAGCTCTTTGAAGATTGCTTCCTGCGCAGGTTCATCAAATTGATAGGCTTCGAGATTCTGGGCTGAACTTGGCATACTCAACAGTAACGTTGCCATGAGTACAGTTGCCGTTAGCACGATTCGCACCATTTCGCTTATCATTTGCTTTGCTCCTCGCTTGCACTCGCTGCAAACTCTTGCCGTAATGCTCGATAACGTTCGCCCAACTCACCGCGCCAAACACGCTCATTGACGTCACCCACATGGCGGTAGCGAACATGACCTTGCGCGTCAATTAAGAACGTTTCTGGTGCGCCGTAAACGCCTAATTCTAGCGCAACACTTCCCGTCGCATCGAAAAGATTGACAGTATAAGGATCACCTAGCGTATTCAGCCAATTGACCGCTTTATCACGCGAGTCATCCTTATAGTTCAAGCCAACAATAGCTACACCTTCCGCTGCTAACTTATTAAGGTATTCGTGTTCGGCACGGCAGGTCGGACACCACGTGGCCCAAACATTCAAAAGCATGGGCTCACCGGTAAGCACTGCTTGCGTATGAGAGCGCTCTGGCTGATACAAGTCTGGCACAGTAAATTGTGGTACCGGCTTACCTACGAGCGCGGAACTCAATTCAGTAGGATCAGAAAAAAGACCACGCAGCAAGAAGCCCACTAACACAACAAAAGCGATTAGCGGCAGCAACAAGACGACCCAACGCCAGCCCTTATTCATGCTGTACCTCCAGCTTTCTTCATGGCACGATAACGCTTGTCACTAATGGCTAAAGCACCACCTAACGCCATCAACAAAGCTCCACCCCAAATCCAGCGGATAAATGGCTTCACATAAATACGAACCGCCCACGCATCGCTATTCTCTAATGGCTCACCAAGAGCAACATACAAGTCGCGCGTGAAGCCAGCGTCAAGGCCAACTTCCGTCATACTCATACGTTGCACGGTGTAAAAGCGCTTTTCGGTAACCAGATCGGTAATCTTCCGGGGGCCGGAGTACACCGAAAACTCCGCATGGTCGGTGATGTAATTCGGACCTTGTTGCTGACTTAAAACATCAAACTGAAAACGGTAACCTTGCACCACAACGCTATCGCCAGGTGCTAGGCGCACGTCACGTTCAACTTCATATTGACTGACTGCAGCAATGCCAATCAGAGTGACGGCAAAGCCTAAATGCCCTAACACCATGCCCCAATGGCTACGCCCCAGTTTAGTTAGACCTGCCAGCCCTTGCTTACGCTGCGCAACCCGCAGGCGCAATTCGGTGACTAGCGTCATGGTGATCCATAAGCTCATCACCACGCCTAACACCGCCATGGCTTTAACTTGTTCGGCGAGTATTGCCGGTAAAGCGTAACCGATCCCCAAAGCGAGCAGCAAAGCCAGCATCAAGCTATTACGGAGCGGTTGTAATTCTTGCCGACGCCAACGGAATAGCGGCCCTAGCCCCATCAGCAAGACAAATGGGACGATCAACCAAGTGAACATTTGATTAAAAAACGGTACGCCGATCGAAATCGAGCCCAAACCAAGCTCTTTATGCACCAGCGGCAATAAGGTACCGAGCAACACCACTAAGGTGGCCGCGATAAGCAATATGTTATTGCCGAGGAGCATGACTTCGCGCGAGACCGCTTCATATTTGGTATGGCTTTGCACCACTCCAGCACGCAGTGCAAAGAGCAACAACGAGCCGCCGATGACCACCGCTAAGAGGCCCAAGATAAACAGTCCACGGGCAGGGTCCGTGGCAAATGCATGCACCGAAACAATGACGCCTGAACGCACCAAAAATGTCCCCAGTAAACTTAAACTAAAGGCTGAAATGGCCAGTAGCACCGTCCACGATTTGAACGCGCCGCGCTTTTCGGTGACCGCTAAGCTGTGTATTAGTGCAGTACCCACCAACCACGGCATAAAGCTGGCATTTTCAACTGGGTCCCAGAACCACCAGCCGCCCCAGCCAAGTTCGTAATAGGCCCACCAACTTCCAAGCGCGATGCCTACGGTCAAGAACGACCAAGCAGTGGTCGCCCAAGGTCGCGACCAACGCGCCCACGCAGCATCAAGCTTACCCGTCATCAACGCCGCAATGGCAAAGGCGAAGGCCACTGAAAAGCCGACATACCCCATATACAGCAATGGCGGGTGAATAATCATCCCAGGATCTTGTAAGAGTGGGTTCAAATCTTGGCCATCAACTGGAATCCATGGCAACGTCCGGTCAAACGGATTCGACACCGATAGCATGAATAAGTAAAAGCCAATACTGATCATGCCGAGAATAGCTAATACGCGCGCCATCATCGTCACTGGCATACGCCGCGAAAACATCGCCACCGCAGCTATCCATCCGGCTTGCATCAGCATCCACAATAAAAATGAGCCTTCGTGCGCGCCCCAAACTGCCGTTATTCGATACGCTAAAGGCAACTGCGAGTTGGAGTTTGCGGCAACATAAGCAATACTGAAATCATTAACCACAAAGCCCCAAGTCAGCGCCGCATAGGCTATCGCGGTGAACAAAAACTGGCCGTAGGCAAGTGGACGCGCCAGCAACATAGCACCGCTATGCCCTTTATAGGCTCCCCATAGCGGGTAAATGGCAAGAATGAGCGAGAAGCCAAGTGCCAACGCCAGAGCAAATTGACCGATTTCAGCAATCATTGGTCACCGCCCTGCTCGTCATAGACACCTGACTGATTAGGATTGACATGCTTTATGCCTTTCATCTGTTCAGCGAGCTCTGGCGGCATATACTCTTCGTCATGCTTTGCTAAAACTTCCGTCGCTTGCATCACCGTCGGCTCGACCATCACGCCTTGCGCGACAATGCCCTGACCCTCGCGGAATAAGTCCGGCAAAATACCGGTGTAAAGGATCTTAACCTCAGGCCCAGTGTCAGTAACGCGAAACTCGACTTCCAGCGTTTCCGGATTGCGGCGTACCGAGTCTTCGACCACCATGCCACCAATGCGCAGGCGTTGTCCCACAGCTGGCTTGATTGCGTCTGGGCCTTTACCCTCGACCACCTCACTGGGCGTATAGAATAAATCGATGTTTTGCGACAAAGCATACAAAATAATGCTGAATGCAACTGCTACACCGGCCACCAAACCTAGCGTCCATGTTAAACGTTTTTTTCGTCGGGGATTCATCGCCATCAGGATACCTCTTGCTGCCGTCGCGCCAGTCGTTGTTGCCGCTGTTGTTCTTGCACAAATTCACGTTCCAACTTGCTACGGGCACGCAAGCCTTGCACAACCAATAGACCCATAGCTAAAAAGCTGACACCAAACGCCAGCCAAACATAAAAACCATACCCGCCCATCTCGATGAAGGCTTGCCAACTCTCAAACTGCATTAGCGTTGCTCCCCCGTCGTTGGTGAAACCTGAAGCACATTTTTAACCCAAGGTCGGCGCAATTCTTGGCGCAAGATTTCGGTGCGCATCCGCTGGAAAATAAGTGCAGCCGCTAGCAACGCAAAGCCCAAGATACATGTGAGTAATGGAAACAGCATACTATTCGCCATAGGCGGACGTTCGAAGACCGTTAACGTTGCCCCCTGATGCAGCGTGTTCCACCACTCGACTGAGTAGCGAATGATGGGAATGTTGATCACGCCAACCATTGCCAGAATACCTGCAGCTTTCGCGCCCGTGCGGTTATCACTAAACGCGTAATAAAGCGCGAGCACACCTATGTACAGGAATAAGAGAATGAGTTGAGACGTCAGTCGCGCATCCCACTCCCACCACGTACCCCACATCGGCTTGCCCCAGACCGCGCCGGTGAACAGCGCAATAAAGGTAAAAACAGCCCCAACCGGCGCAATCGCAGCAAGTGCCCAGTCGGCCATTTTCAACTGCCAAACTCGGCCAATAAATGCTGCAACCGCCAAGCTCACATAGATACTCATCGAAAACATCGCCGAGGGAACATGAATAAAAATAATTCGATAACTATCGCCCTGCTGATAATCCGCCGGCGCAAATAAAAGCCCCCACACCAGTCCGCCGCCTAAAATGAGGACCGCGCCAGCCGTTACCCACGGCAGCCAGCGACCAAGCAGATGATAAACCGTTTCGGGTTTTGCATAAGGATGTAACCACCGCCACATGTCAATTCACACTCACTCGTATTGAGGCTGCTACCGCAAACGGCGCCAACAGCAAAGTTAATAAACTTAAGCCGGCCAATAGTAACACTTGCGGCCACGCAGCTGTACCCACCAAAGCGGCTTCCACAGCGCCACTAGCAAAAATAAGTAACGGAATAAACAGCGGCAGTAGTAGCAAACTTAACAGTGCGCCGCCTCGCCCTAAGCTTACCGTCAGAGCAGCGCCTATAGCGGTCATCGCACTCAAGATCGGCGTTCCCACGAGTAACGTTGCCAGCAACGTACTCCAACCAGCGATCGGTAGTTTTAGTAATAACGCGCACACTGGCGCAAGGATCACCAATGGCAAGCCGCTCAATAGCCAATGCACGGCTATCTTACCGAACGCCAGCAGCGCTAAAGGCTGAGGTTGCAAAGTGAGTTGTTCAAGCGTGCCATCTAGGTAATCTTCTCGAAACAAGCGTTCTGAGCCTAATAACGCGGATAACAATGCCGCCACCCAAATCACACCTGCCGCGATGCGGCCCAAAATATCAGGGCCTGGCCCTACCGCGAGTGGAAACAAACTGACCACGATCAAGATAAACAGCAGCGGGTTGAGAATATCGCTGCGACGGCGCATGACCACCATCAGGTCACGACGCATCACGGCGGTAAGCGCAGACCAATTAGCCGGTTGCGTCATAGCTCACCTCCTTGAATACGGATGCGCTTTAACTGTTCCGGACGCCAAGTTAACGCTTGGTGCGAAGTCATCACGATGGCTCCGCCTTGTGCTGTATGTTCAGCAAAACGCTGCTGCAATAGGTCAATGCCGCGTGTATCAAGCGCGGTAAACGGTTCATCCAAGATCCATAACGGCGCCTTGCTATACCACAGGCGCGTGAGTGCGATGCGCCGCTGCTGACCTGCCGATAATTGACCAGCAGGCAAATCTTCAAGCCCTAACAAACCCACCGTCTCGAGTAACTGCCAAGCATCGACATTGGCAACCGCCGTCAACTGTGCTTGTAAGCGCACGTTCTCAAGTGCCGTTAACTCAGCTTTAACTGCGGGTTTATGCCCCATAAACAGGGTGTGTTGGCGCCATTCTTGGGCGAATGGAAGTTGCTCAGGGAAAAAGCGAATGGTACCGGCTTGCAGTTCGACGAGTCCAACCAATGAACGTAATAGGGTCGATTTTCCGGCGCCATTCTCGCCTTCAATATGAAGAACGTCGCCAGCATTGAGGGTGAAGCTGAGATCGGCAAAAAGCGTGCGGCCGGCACGCTGCGAAGCGAGCTGTTGTACATCTAACAGTGTCGACATGATGATAGGCGTTCAACTACCGAGGCAATCGTTAAAAATTGCCTCGATAGTATCACAAGTCGTAGAAAATCGGATCAGTTAATGCGTAGTTCAATGTCTTGCACGACATCTTGGCTAATTTCTTGCACCGCTACCGAACTTGGCGATATCGTTGCGTTGCCGCCGCTATAACCAAATGAAATCGATAAGCTCGTACCGGCACGAATACCAGGACACGAATAACTTGCTGTGCTTGTGTTACCGATCGTCGAGAACTCACAGGTTACGTTAAGATCAGAAGAGCTGATCGAAAGGTCACGGAAGTCACTTGACTTACATGCTTCCCACACCCCAGTTTGACCCGTGACTTTGTAGTACAAGCAGTTAATTTCGCCAGTAATGGAATACAGTTGTGTTTCGTCGTTGTCTTGTGCGATAACGGTCACCCCAAGATCGCTGGAGTAGAACACACCTTCATCAAACGGATGAACAGCGTTGCTGTTCAGGATACTGGCATTCCCCGCACCTACGGTGATATCGACTGACGTCGAGCCACCCGCTACGGTGCGTAATCGACCGCGACTATAGGTTCCATAGTAGTCATTCGCCGGATCGACAATGGTTTCAATCGGCTCATTCGTAACCGTCGCCACGGCGTCATTGGCGGAATCCCAATCCCCTAAGAGCGTCAGGTTAACTTCATAAAACGGTACTTTGGTAAGCCAGTCTGCTTCACCATTTTGAATCGCTGTGACAACTGCACTGCGATGCGAGTCGGTCATTCGATCGAGATAAATAGCGCGACCGATTAACTGGTAGGCACCAGGAACCACGCGCATGTCACGTCCACTTGGCGGGCTTGGTAAACTTTGATTCAACACTAGCGCCTTCACCACTGCACGAACATAGTCAGTGTACTCACCGCTGGTGGCGGCATTCACGAGATATTGCGAGCTCATGGCGGTAATGGTTTCCACTTTCCAATCAGGATAGGTCACGTAATAACCATCTACCCGACGCAAGCGGCATGACTCTTCGTAGACATCATCTAACCCAGCCTGCACCAGTTGACCATTCACATTGGTAAAGTGCCGATGATCACCGCTAGGTACGCGCAACAGCGAACTTTCTTCGCGATAAACGTTGCCGCTAGAGGCCATAGCATTACTGTCATGGTGATCGCGACAACAGATAGTGCAGAGTTCCGGCTGATTGGTATCGGCTGGTTCCCCTACCATTTTTTGCGTGGCTTGCGAGCCATTAGGATCAAGAACTAAATAGTCACCTTCTAGCACTAACCTTGCCGGCGTTAAGCCGTTTTCAGCAACGCCAACGAAGCGGCAAGAGCAATTGACGGTAACAAAATCCTCGATGCGCTGCGTCTGCGTTTCTTCATCATAGGTGACCGTATCGAACCTGACCTGCAGCTTGTCGCCTCGTTTAGCGACTTGCGGTGTTGGTTTGGTGGTTTCTTTAACTTGATACTGTTCTGCACCATCATTTTCGGTCAAACGCACCGCGATAACTTCCGGTGCAGCACCGGGATTATAGGTGACGCTTGGTTGCTGCCGCGGATTCGGCTGTGTTACCACTAGACCGCCATCGCGCGATTCGATTTTACTGAACCACGCTTCCATATCCAGCGATTCAGCATCGCCTGCGCGCTCAGTCCAAGCAACGGACACCGTTACATTCTTGATATCTGGCTCTGGCGGCAACGGATCCGGTGCGCTTGGATCACTTGCCGGGATCCAGCCACCAGCGCTCCAATAACGCTCTGCAACCGTCCAGCCCACAGTAAAGGTTTTACCTTCTCGGTCAGCGGTTTCGGAGCCCGCCGCTAAATTTGCGTACTCAACAAAACGTAATTCTTCGATTTTTTCTTGCGCTAACTCCATCGCCGCGGTGCGCTCTGCTGCACGGGTCGATGACTGAATAAACATGCGTTGCAGGCTCACTAAGCCAGCGACACCTACGGCAATGATCACCAAGGCGACCAATACCTCGACAAAGGTAAAGCCGCGACGGTTGTGTCGATTAGAAATCATGCCAACTTCCTCCTACGCGGTAGAGTCGACGAAACTCATCATTCACTACCACATTTCGCAATACATCCAAACTGTAGCGAACGGTCAAATTACCGTTCGATAGTTTAGGGTCTTGGCTCGCCATCACCGAGCCCTCAACGTAGGCACCACCGTTGAGTGTAATTTCATATTGGGTTGTATTTCCCGGCGTCGTAAATTGGAAGGCCATCCCATACAAGGTGACATCACCGTTCATTTTAAAATCACCGTCGTGAATCACAATCAATGCTGGCTCAGCAACAGAGCCAACATCGTTACTCGGCATATCACAACTACCGGTAATCCAAATCAAGCCTGTGGTATTCGGGCCTAAACTCGAGCAATCAGGCAGTACCTGATTCGCCATGTCACGCAAGTCTTCCCAGTTCTCCTCTGGAATACCAAACAGATAGTCCAATAGGTCATCGGGGAAGTTGGGGTCATTATCGAGAATATCGACGCCGTGATCGCCACGCTCGCTTAAAGTTTGGGTTGAACAAACGCCATTATCAAATTCAAACTGACCACAGGTCGTTCCGGCGCCATTTACATCAACATCATCTTGCGTCCAAATCGACAAAGGTACGCCGTCACCACCACCATTCGGGTTAGCAACCACTTGGAAACTACCCGACACGTTGACCCCTCCGCGAATCGCCAAGGGTACATTGGGACCACCACGCACCAACGACATGACAATCAGTTCTTGTGCCGCTCGTTGGGTAGCCGAGCCATCGGCAGAGTTCGCAACTACATCCACCTCAACCACATCAACATCGCCGCGTGGTGTATCTGGATAAGTGACGTTGGTAATCGTCGCCGTATAATTCGCACCAGCAATGGTTCCATTGATGGTGCGATCGAGGTTATTGCGATCCGCATCAATCTCTT
Organism: Pseudidiomarina sp. CB1; assembly: GCF_024752025.1. Classification (GTDB taxonomy): domain Bacteria; phylum Pseudomonadota; class Gammaproteobacteria; order Enterobacterales; family Alteromonadaceae; genus Pseudidiomarina. The sequence goes on from NZ_JANTPU010000001.1 coordinate 1,110,474, forward strand.
GAATTGTCTGCTCCAAACCGGCATCCGCCACAATACGCGCTTCTTGCATCGCCAAGTGGTTACGCATAATCCGTTGCTCTTGCGCTTTAAACTTTGCCGTATACAAAGTCACAAGAATAATAATCGCTAGTAACAGCACCGTAAGGGTGACTGTTGCAAAACCACTTTGCTGTAAATACTTACGATTAAAATGCATTGCGAATTACCACTTCACTAGTCATCGTTCTGGTGATGTCAGGGTCAGAAGGCATTGCTACCTCCATCACGACAGTCACACGCTGTTCATTTACTAAATCGACCATTTGCTCGGTAAGCGTGAACTCTAAATCGTTCACGAGCAACATCTCGCTACTCGTCAAATTCTGCCAGCCACCTCCATCACACCCTGCCGAGGCTTGGCGGCGTTGCACTTGGTTTTCGCGTACACGAAAGCCCATATTCTCCGAAGAACCATCATGCGTGCCATCGGCATCTTCATCATAGCTAAACAAAACACAGCTATTAGCTTCTTCGCCGGAGAATTGTGAAATGACAATCGTATTATTGAAGGCAGTGCTGGCATTGGCTGGGTCATACACTAATTCCGCTGCATCACCCCGATAACCTGTGCGGCGTAATTCTCCAACCATCAGGTCCATTACCGTGGTCGCCTCTTCATGCAATTGACTCAGTTTCAAACTTCGGGAGTTCACCCCCAACGTATTTGAAAACACAGCAGTAAGCGCTGCCATCAGCAATAAACCCAGCGTAATGGTGATCATAAGCTCGACAATAGATAAACCTTTCTGCCGTTCCATCAACATGCTGTGTAATCTCCAATTTGCCCCGTCGCTTTACAGTAACGAACACGCCCCAACAAACTCACGACGACGCGAATTTCCGCTTCAACCGTCCCGCCATCATCTGTCAAACTGTAGGCGACATGACCCGCATTCCCTTCGGCTAAACCACGCATACCATCAAAGCGAGTATAGTCGCCGGCAGAAAAGTTTGCGGCGACATTGACATTCGTGTATTCCGAGCCGTTCACTTGCCGCAACACGCCGTTGATACTGCAATCTTCCGTTAAGCAGTCACAGTCGTTGCTGACCGCTACCGCCGCACACCAATTCGCGCCATCCGTGTCCCACACGACAAAGCGCTCCTCGGTCGTACGCAATGCATCCGAGCGCGCATATTGCAATAGCGCATAGGTATCCTGCGCCGCACCTTGCAAACGCATAGATTCAGCCATACCAAGCATCAGCGGCACGCCGGCCCCTATAATGATGGAAAGGATAACCAGCGTGACCAATAACTCGAGGAGTGTAAAGCCGCGTTTAACTGCCGCCCAAGGTCTCATAAGTGCTCTGCGCATTGCGAAATTGCCAAAAATAGCGTATCTATTTAGTTATAGTTTATTAAATTACAGTGTAGTGCAAAAATTCATCTTTGACGACAAGGCAAACAAATGCAAGCTAAATTAAAGCAGGCGGGGATTACACTTATCGAACTTATGGTGGTCGTGGTTATCATTGGCATCATCGCTAGTGCTGCCTACCCGAATTTTGTCGATTACGTGCGCGAAGCCCGTCGAGCAGATGCTATGGGGCAGTTGTTAACACTACAGATGGCACAAGAAGAATATCGCTTAAAGAATACCAGCTACGCAGATATCGCAACATTAGGTATTACCTTGACTAGTGATTATTATACTTTTTCGGTGAGTAATATCGGTAACGAAACTTATACGCTTACGGCAACAGCGACAGGTGGGCAGGCCAATGACACCGGCTGTACCACCCTAACCCTGAATCAAAATGACCAAAAATCACCAGCTGCGTGTTGGGAGCGTTAACTCTTAAAGTTCTACCACCCGCAGCTCTGGCGGAATTGAAAAGGTTATGTTCTCTTCGCGACCACTGCGCTCGTTAACTGTGTGGCCACCCCAGTCTTGTAACTGTTTAATCACATTTTGCACCAAAACCTCCGGTGCCGAAGCCCCTGCTGTTACCCCAACGCGCTGAACACCTGCGAGCCAAGCTTGATCAATGCAGGTCGCATCATCGATAAGAAACGCCGGCGTCCCCATTTTTTCCGCAAGTTCACGCAAACGGTTCGAGTTAGAACTATTTCGAGCCCCAACCACTAACAGTAAATCGACTTCTGCGGCCAAATCACGCACTGCGTCTTGGCGATTTTGTGTGGCATAGCAAATATCGTCCTTACGTGGGCCTTGGATGTCCGGAAACTTGGCTCGCAACGCATCAATCACATCCGCAGTATCATCAACCGACAATGTCGTTTGGCTCATGTAATGCAACTGTTGCGGATGTTTGACTTCAAGTTTGGCAACATCGGCTACCGATTCCACCAAGTAAATACCACCGTCAGCATTGGAGTACTGCCCCATTGTGCCTTCGACTTCAGGGTGCCCTTGATGGCCAATCAGCACACATTCGTGGCCCTTGCGACTAGCGCGCGTTACTTCCATATGTACCTTGGTCACCAGTGGACAAGTTGCGTCGAATACCTTCAAACCACGGTTTTTGGCCTCTTGGCGCACCGCTTGCGAAACGCCATGCGCTGAGAAAATCACAATGCTATCGTCGGGCACTTCTTCAAGCTCATCAACGAATACTGCACCTGCCTTACGCAATGAGTCGACCACGTATTTGTTATGCACAACCTCATGACGCACATAAATCGGCGGTTCAAAAATCTCTAGCGCGCGTTCAACAATGGTGATCGCACGGTCAACACCCGCACAAAAACCACGTGGATTTGCCAGCACAATGTCCATTACGGATTTACCTCAATAATTTCGACCGCGAATCGTACGCGTTGTCCCGCCAACGGATGATTAAAATCAATCGTTACAAACTGCTCATTGATCGACCGCACAATACCAGGAAGTTCCGTGCCATCGGGTTGTGGAAACGTAAAGATTTGCCCTACTTCTGGCAATTCAGCGAACTTTTGCGTTTCCACTTGATAATAGTTGTCTTTGTTCGGTTCGCCAAAGGCATCTTCCGGCGCAAGCTCAAACTCACGCTCATCACCAGCCTTCAAACCTACGAGGCAACTCTCGAAGTTTTCCGTAAGTGAACCGTCACCCATACGAAACTTGGCGGGCTTACCCGACATTTTCGTACTGTCAGCCACCGAGTCATCGGTCAACTTAATCGTAAAATGCAAAATCACTTCCCGACCATGCTCGATCGGTAGACGACTGATCATGCGCGTTGCTCCTGACGTTGCTCAAAGAATGCTTCGAGTAGCATTAAGATGGCGCCACAAGTTATCGCCATATCGGCGACGTTGAAGGCTGGCCAATGCCAGTTATCCACATAAACGTCGATAAAGTCGATCACGTAGCCGTACATTAGGCGATCAATGACGTTTCCCACAGCCCCAGCAAGGATCAGTGAAAAAGCTAAGTTCTGACGCCACATGCCCACCGGATTACGACGCAACCAAACCAGTAAGATCACACTAACCGCAACTGCTAATGCAGTGAATAGCCAGCGCTGCCAACCGCTTTGGTCACTTAAAAAACTAAACGCCGCGCCAAAATTTTGCACATAGGTAAAGTTTAGGTACGGCATAATTTCAATGCTTTCATACAACTCAAACGCACTCAGAACCCACTGCTTAGTGGCTTGGTCAATAATAATCAGCAGTAACGAGAGCCACAGAAACTGTAACCCGCTCAGGCGCTTTTGAAAGTCTGGTTTTGGCTGTTTAGGCAAAACGACGCTCCTCACCTTGTCCATCAACGTTTGTCACGCAACGTTGGCAAAGCGTTGGATGTTCAGCGATACTGCCCACTTCTGGGCGGTGGTGCCAGCAACGTTCACACTTTTCATTGTCCGACTTGTTCACTTTAACCCACAAGCCTTTGACGTCGGTTGCAACAGCGCCGTTTGGTGCCGCATCGACCGTCTCGACTTGCGTGCCCGACGTCAGCAATACAAAGCGCAGTTCGTCGCCTAAGCGTTGTAATTGAGCAGCTAAGTCAGCCTGCGCATACAACGTCAATTCGGCCTGTAATGAGCCACCGATCACATCATCACGGCGCGCTTGTTCTAGCGCGCGATTCACCGCATCGCGAACTTCCAGCAATTGCTGCCAAAATGCATTGTCTTCACTGCTCACACGAATGCCGTCGGCGGCGCGGTACCATGACTCAGTAAACACGTACTCACTGCGTGCTTCACCGTTGCCATTTTGCTGCGGCAAGGCCGTCCAAATTTCTTGCGCAGTGAAGCTACAAATCGGTGCTAACCAACGTACTAGCAGTTCCGCAATATGATACAACGCCGTTTGACACGAACGCTGTGCGACACTGTCACGCTTCGCGGTATATTGGCGATCTTTAATAACGTCAAGATAGAAACTGCCCAATTCAATCGAACAGAAGTGCATTAATTTTTGTACGACAACGTGGAATTGATAGTTGTCATAAGCATCGAGCAATTCATCTTGTAAGGCGACGGCTCGAGCAACAACCCAACGATCCATAGCTACCATATCGTTAGCTGCAACCGCATGCTGCGCTGGCTCGAAGGCATTAATATTCGCCAACAAGAAACGCGCCGTGTTACGAATACGACGATAACTATCCGCCGACCGCTTCAAGATCTCATCAGATACAGTCATTTCACCGGAATAATCAGTAGCAGCGACCCACAAACGCAGGATGTCGCCGCCAAGTTTATTCATTACTTCTTGCGGGGCGACGACGTTGCCAATCGACTTGGACATCTTGCGGCCTTGCCCATCAACCGTGAAACCATGAGTAAGTACTTGCTTGTAAGGAGCTTCTTGGTACATGGCAACACCAGTCAATAATGACGACTGGAACCAGCCGCGGTGCTGGTCAGAACCTTCTAAGTACAAGTCAGCAGGCCATTGTAAACCTGGTGTTTTGTTGAGCACCACTTCATGGGTAACGCCCGAATCAAACCAAACGTCCAAAGTGTCCGTTACCTTGCGGTAGTCTTTAGCTTCATCACCCAGCAACGCTTCTGGCTCAAGGTCAAACCAAGCCTGAATACCGTCTTTTTCAACACGCTTAGCTACTTCTTCAAGTAATTCCAAGGTACGTGGATGCAACTCATCATTGTCGCGTCGAACAAATACAGCAATTGGGTTACCCCATGTCCGTTGACGCGAGATACACCAGTCTGGGCGGCCATCAACCATGCTTTCGATACGACTTTGGCCCCACTCAGGTACCCAGCGTACTTGTTTAATCTGCTCCAGCGCTTTGCTTCGCAAGCCCTGCTTATCCATGCTGATAAACCACTGCGGCGTCGCACGGAAAATAATTGGCGTTTTGTGACGCCAGCAATGCGGGTACGAGTGGTTGTACGCTTCATGATGTACCAAGCGGCCGTTGTCTTGCAGCGCCTCAACGATGTTGTCGTTAGCTTTCATCACGTGCTGACCTGCGAACATCGGCGTATCGTCTTTGTAGACGCCATTGTCACCTACAGGGTTATACACCTCGATGCCATAACGTTGGCCTACCAAAAAGTCATCAACACCGTGGCCTGGCGCGGTGTGCACACACCCCGTACCCGATTCGGTGGTTACATGCTCACCTAAAATCAACGGAACTTGAATATCAGCAAACAACGGATGCTGCACTTTCATGTTTTCCAACGCCGCACCTTTCGCAAAACCGAGCTTGTGGTAGTCATCGATATTCCAGCGCGCCATGGCGGACTCAACCAATTCGTCGGCCAGCACAAAACGCTGCGCCGGACGCTCATCGGTCGCCTCAACTTGCACTAAGGTATAGTCCAACGACGGATGCAATGAAATTGCACGGTTCGCCGGAATGGTCCACGGTGTGGTGGTCCAAATGACGACGCTTACTTCGCCCGCACCAGCATGGCCTTCGGGATGGTCAAACGCAGCAACCAACTGCTCTTGATCCACCGCCAAAAAGTCCACATCGATCGCTGGCGAACGCTTGTCTTGATATTCCACCTCAGCTTCTGCCAACGCCGAGCCGCAGTCTGTACACCAGTGCACCGGCTTAAAGCCTTGTTGCATATGGCCATTCGCAATGATCTTACCAAGTGCTCGAATACTGTCCGCTTCTTGCTTCGGATTCATCGTCAAATAAGGGTTGTCCCAATCACCGAATACACCTAAGCGTTTAAAGTCTTCACGTTGCTGCTCAACCTGCCCCATCGCATAATCACGGCACTTTTGTCGGAACTCAGCAACCGACAGTTTTTTACCTGGCTTGCCATGTTTCTTCTCGACTTGCAGCTCAATCGGCAAGCCATGGCAGTCCCAACCCGGCACATAAGGTGCGTCGAAATCGCTAAGCGTTTTCGCTTTCACGATCACGTCTTTCAGAATTTTGTTCACCGCATGACCAATGTGAATCTGACCGTTCGCATACGGCGGGCCGTCGTGCAAAATAAACACTGGCTTACCCGCTTTCGCAATGCGCACCTTGCCGTAGACGTCGTCGGCATACCACTGCTGCAACATTTGCGGCTCGCGCTGAGCCAAGTTGCCACGCATCGGAAACTCGGTTTCCGGTAAATTCAGCGTGTGTTTATAGTCGGTCATTAGTTAGGTTCCTTTTTCGAGATCTTTTGTAGCCCGTGGTTCTACCACGGGGCAGGCCACACGTTTCAGCTACGTCCGTTCAATTCGCTATCCCCCGCAGCAGAACTGCGGGCTACGAGTAACGTCTTTGCTTTTTCAACGTCGGCGACAATTTGTTGCTTCAACTCGGCAAAATCGGCGAACTTTTGTTCCGCACGAATAAAATGTGTCGGTACAACTTTTAACTGCTGGCCGTACAAATCACCAGCGTAATCGAATAAATGCACTTCAAGCTGCATACGCTCGCCATTCAACGTCGGTCTACGGCCAATATTAGCAACTCCTGCATGCATTTTGCCATCATTGCTTTGCACCTGCACCGCAAATACACCTTGCAAAGGTGAATGTAGCCGCTTTAACTGGATATTTGCCGTGGGAAAACCAATCGTTCGGCCTTTTTTCTCACCATGAGTCACACGGCCTTCGAATGCATAGGGACGCCCTAACATGGCTGCTGCTTGAGCAAAGTCACCGGTTTTTAATGCTTCACGAATCGCCGTACTGCTTACGCGTTGCTGCTGCTGTCGATAGCTATGGGTATCCACTACCTCAAAACCAAGCTCCGCACCGGCCCGTTGCAACATAGCAAAGTCGCCCTCGCGACCATGACCAAAACGGAAATCATCACCTACTACCAAAAACTCGACGCCTAGCTGCTTCACCAGCACTTCATCAATAAAGGTACGCGCTGGTAGATTGGCAAACTTACGATTGAACTCAATCACAATATGGCGATCGATGTCTTGCGCTCGCAGCGCCAAATGTTTCTCACGAAAATTGGTCAGGCGCGCAGGCGCACGATCAGGCTGAAACAGCTCTTGTGGTTGTGGCTCAAACGTCATCACCGTCGCCGGCACACGGCGCGCCAACGCTTGCGACTTCACTTGCGCAAGAACAGCTTGATGCCCCAGATGCACACCATCAAAGTTACCGATGGTGAGCACACAGCCACGGTGCTGCGCACGAATATTGTGAATTCCACGAATCAGTTGCATGTAAGCCTTGCGGGTCCGTTGAGCGAATCGTTTAACAAAGCGGCGATTATAACAGGCTGTGCAAGGGGTCACCAGACACTAGGGCGTCATTAGTACCAGTTTGAATAACTGATCACGCAAGTTCTGTCGTGTACGAAGGAACAATAATACCGACACATGGGTACCACGTTCCTCACCAAGTCGATAGATAATCCTAACCTGTGCCTTGGTATCAATAAACTCGTAATAGTGCCCGAAACCTACAACTTCGCTCTCGATACATTTGCTACAGCCCATTGGAAACGTGCTTACACGCTGCTCAAAACGGTCAAGGATGTTATCAATGTAACGCTGCGCGGCCCGGTAACCAATATCTCGAGCAAGATATTTTACCCAATCTCTCGTCTGCAATTTAAATCGGCTGGTGTAATCAATCGCGATCGTCATCTTCCCCAAGCTCCTCTGCCAATCCTTTGAACAGATCTTCTCGGCTTACCACACGACCAGCGCGAACATCCTTTTCAGCTAGGGCTATCATTTTCAGCATCGCCATTTGTTCTTGCATGGCTTCATATTGAACAGGGTCTTGCACCACATACAGAGGCTCGCCGTTTTGGGTCACCAAAACAGGCTCGTTTACATCCATGGTGGCCATTTCTTTTTTAAAACCAGAAACGGTGGTTACGCGGGGGCGTTTAACGGTGTACATGGCACTGACTCCTTGCTGGTGTTAACAGGTGTCAGCTTAGACGAGAATAGCGGCAAAGTCCAAATTTAGACCAAATATGGACCATCCGAAAAGCGTTGTTTGCTAACGGAGTTTAACGCGTAGCAACAGCAAGGCCGCTAAGAAGATGCCGGCACCTGCACCAACTAACAGTGCCAACTGCCACACCCGCTCCATAAAGTCGACGGCGAGCCACCACTGGCGATTCGGCCCTAGATAGAGCAGTAAAGCAATCATAGCGACAACCGCTAGCGTAACTTTTACCAGATAGGTCAGCGTGCCCGGATAGCGCTTAAGAACGCCATCACGCCAGAGGTTATACCCCAACAGTCCCGCGTTGACCGCAGCCGACAGCGAAGTGGCGATAGCTAGGCCCACATAACCAAAAGGGATGGCAAAAATAACGTTAAACACCATGTTCGAGACCATGGCGATAATGCCGTACTTCACTGGTCGCTTGGTATCTTGGCGCGAATAAAAACCCGTCGCGAGCACCTTCACCAACATAAAACTCAACAGCCCAGAGCCGTAAGCAAAAAGGCTGTAAGAAGCGAAACGAGCATCTTCTGGAGTGAACTCGCCACGCATAAACAACACCATCAGCATCGGTTCGGCCAGCACAATCAAACCAGCCATTGCCGGCAGCCCCAGCAGCACCACCTTGCGAATGCCCCAATCTAACGTGCGACTGAACTCATCGGCAGATTTATCCACATGGCGCGATGACAACGCTGGCAAAATCACCGTCGCAATCGCGATACCAAATAAGCCCAGCGGAAACTCCAGCAAACGGTCCGAGTAGTAAAGCCAGCTAATCGATCCACTCATCAGAAACGACGCAATAAAGGTATCAAGAAGGAGGTTAATTTGGCTGACCGACACCCCAAACAACGCCGGAATCATTAATTTGCGAATCTTCGTGACCCCAGGATCATGCCAGCCCCATTGCGGACGCACTAACAAGCCCGCGCGCTTCAGAAACGGGATCTGGAACAAAAACTGCACCAAGCCACCAAAAAACACACCCCAAGCCAGTGCATACTCAGGCTGTTCAAGTTGCGGGCCGAGCCATAGCGCCGCGACAATAATTGCAATATTCAAAAACACTGGCGTAAAAGCAGCAACCGCAAACTTACCCAGGGTATTGAGTACCGCTCCAGCAAGCGCAGTAAAGGTAATAAACCATAGATAGGGAAACGTAATGCGCAACAAGTCCGAAGCGAGCACGAACTTATGCCCCTGCGGCCCGTCCGTATACCAATCTACAAACCAACCCATGCCAAACAACGCTGCTACAATCGGCGACGCAATCACGCCCACTAACGTAACCACTGTTACCAACGTACCGAGCGTTCCCGATACCCGCGCGATCAGCAATCGTTGTGCATCAATATCCTTACCCTGCCGATACTCGGTTAAAACCGGCACAAACGCCTGAGCAAAAGCTCCCTCAGCGAACAATCGCCGCAAAAAATTCGGAATTTTGTTGGCAAAAAAGAACACATCGGCCGCAGCACCCGCACCCATCAAGTTCGCGATCACCACATCGCGCACAAGCCCGAGCACGCGCGAAATCAGTGTCATGGCACTAACAATAATGCCGGATTTCATAAGAGATTTAGACAAGCGAGCTCCAATTCTTTCGCAGAAAACTAGCTGAGGGTTCTACTTAAGCCAGTTAGTTTCTATTATATTTCGTTCAATGTCACTCCCACTGCTACAACACAGACAAAAAAGCCCCAGCTTAATCAGCTGGGGCTTCAACTTTGCGTTAAGATTTAGAACTTCATGTTTAAGCCGATGCTGTAGGTGCGTCCCCACGTCCAACGCCCAGCTTGCAGTTCCTTACGATTAGGGTACCAGTCGCCGACATTTTCGACTTTGGCGCGGAAGCGCACCGTGTCAGAAAAGTCATAAACCATACCTAAGTCGAAGGTTGTAATACTAGGTAGTGAATTGTACGGCGTACCATCAATATCGATGTACTTATATTCGTCAGTGTTATTCACGTTGCGCGAACCTTCACCTGAGTAACGCACGTCCAAGAAGGTTAACAAGCGATCCAAACGATGCGCGATCTTGAAGTCGCCACGCCAATCTGGGTTATTGTACTGACCGGTTGAGTCAGAAAAGTCAAACCCAGTGTTAGAGGTCGCATTTTTCTTCAGGTTATACATACGCAAGGTCATCGTTAAGTCACCCATGCCTTCTGAGAACCAACCTCCAACAAGAGGGAACTCATGCAGCGCTTTGTGATAACGACCGGCATATTCAATTGCTTCGAACGAACGTAAAGCTGCGTTCACATAACCCGACTCAAACGCATCGATGGTTGGCAATTGGAAATCCGGACCGCGAACGAACATGTCGCAGAACTGGTTCGGATAGTTCGTCGCATCGTAACAAGCTTCCATGATATTCGTCAGCGAGAAGCTCGTAATTGCGTCCTCAATATCGATCTCAACCCAATCCACAGATAGGTCTAAACCTTGAGCCCAGCTTGGTGCATAAACGATACCGATGTTTTTGCTTTCAGCTTGTTCATTAGAAAGATTTGGATTACCACCGGTATAGCCAAAACGCGAAGCGTTCGTCGCAATACTAACGAAGTCCTCAGGAATACCTTCGGCGTCACAGTTACGTTGGCGCGTTTCTGGGTCAGGCCCATTACCGCGGTTTGCACCGTGACATGGATCCGCTGCGAATGATGAAATTTGTACGCGCGGCAAGAATAACTCGGTAATTGCCGGAGAACGCACAGTTTCAGCAACGTTAGCTCGGATGATCAAGTCTTCGATAGGTCGATAGTTCAAGCCTACCGCCCATGCATTGTCTGTGCCTGAACGACTGTTATCCATGCGACGGTACGACGTTTCCAACGAAGCCGAGTAAACCAGCGGAATGTCTTGCGAAGGATCCGCTAACGGAATATAAAGCTCACCAAAAACGTCCTTGGTGCGATATTCACCACCTGTTGAATTATCGCTAAAGCCCATAAATTGGTCAGTACCATCAGATTTGAAGTCAGCGTATTCACGACGTGACTCAAAACCAACCAATGCGCTTACAGTACCGCTTGGCAAATAGAATAAATCACCAGAGATGTAAGCCGACAGGATGTCTTGCTCAACGCGAGTCTTGCCCATCGACAAATAGGAAATATAGTCGATAGAAGCTTCTGAGGCCGTTCCGAATGGGTTGAACGGTGAACAATCGCCAGGACGACCAAGGATCGATTCGGTACCGCGCACACCACTACCTTGTGGAACTAACTCATCACCATACCCATCGACATAGTTGAACTTACAGTCGATTTGGCCGGTCTCTGGGTTGATACCCACATCCATGGCGGTAAGCCAACGCCAGTCATTAATCGCTGTACTTTGCGAAAATACAGACGATACGCCTCGTTGATAACTCACTTCCCAATCAAAATAACGGTTGGCGATATCGAATTCGCCATCAAAGCCAAAACGAATACTACGTACATTTGACTCGTTAACAACTTCACGTTGACCAAGGTTCAGCCAACCACGGTGCATGTAGAAATCACCAGGTCCACCAAGTAAACCTTCTAGCTCACTGCGCGAACTATCGGTTAAGAAAGGGTTGTCGGTAGAGAACCGCAATGCAGCACCGGTACCACCGAAAACGCCTGAGCTATATAGCGTTGCCTGATAACCTGGGTTTGCTGCATCTGATGAATTCGCAAAGGTAGTTAAAGAGAAATTAACGTCGTCGGTCAATTCATAATTCGCTATTGCTGTAATGTTGACGCGTTCATACCCCTCTTGTGCGGTGTTTGTCGCGACAAGATCCAGGCCGTCACCGCCTGATGACCATACGGCATTACCCGTAGCAACCCCCGGATCATAACCGACTAACGAGCCAGAACCATCCATTGCAAATTGGTAGAAGTTACCGTCACCCCACTGGCCAATACCGAAGTTTGTTACCGCCAATGGCCCCGGAGTTACAAGACCGCTAAATGACAAGATACCAGCTCGCGGTTGAGGATAAAGACGCAGTTGGCCTGGGTTGTAGTTACCATCGGGATCAAGCACACGATCTGCCGCAGATGGCTGCTGGAGCGTCCAACTATCGCGTAAGCTTGGAACTTCAGACGACAAGACATTATCGGTTTCATTGTATTCGACGGACAGCACAACGTTACCGCGGCCACCACCGAAGTTTCCACCTAACAAGGTACGGAACGAAACCTCATTAGCGATACCATCTTTATCTTCGTAATCAACGCTAACTTCGGCGCCTTCGTAATCTTTTTTCAGAACATAGTTAACGACACCTGCGACCGCATCTGAACCGTACACGGCTGCACCGCCAACTTTTACCACTTCAACACGTTCAATCAGTGAAATCGGGATGTTGTTCACGTCAACCTGAGAACCTGGAGCACTACCGCCTCCTACAGGAGAGTTCGACGATACAAAGCGGTGGCCATTCACCAATGTCAACGTACGCTGCGAACCCAGGCCGAAAATGTTAATCGTATTCTGACCAACACCTTGGCTAGAGGCGCCAACGTTAGCACCAATGACCGGTGAAGCTGCGGCTTGAACGCCTGGAATCTCTACGACAGCGTCAGCGGCATTGGTTAAGCCACGTTCACTAAAATATTCACCGTCAACGACAGTCATCGGCTGGGTTGGCTCTAAGTCGGTACGCTTAATGCGAGAGCCGGTAACCTCAATACGTTCGACAACTTCTTTTTCCGCAGTTTGCTCTTCTTGTTGGGTGTTCTGCGTGTTCTCTTCGCTTTCAGTCTGCTGCGCTAAAGCAACGGAGACAGGCGCCGATAATACGCCTAGCGCTAAGGCAAGCTGTATACAACTTGAGAGTTTATTTTTCTTATACATGATTAACCTCAATTGTTGGATTGTAGTTTTTATTTCACCTTATAAAGAGTGCATTCAATTTGGCACAAAGGGACAAGCGCCAGGGAGAAACACTTAGCAACTTCATGAAACATATTGAAACACTCTGAAATATTTATGCTTGTTTTGTGACCGCATGTCAACGTCCAATCTCCCGCGACTTAAAATTTTTGCGTTGTAAGCAACTAAAGACAAAGAATCATTGCGGAGGGTTATGATCTTTTCTTGACTTTAGCCTCGAAAACAGGCATATTCCCCGCCCTATAAAACCAATGCACATAGTTAACGAATTTTAGGAGTTCACCTTGGCTAATATTAAGTCTGCGAAAAAGCGTGCGGTACAAGCGGAAAAGAACCGTCGCCACAACGCGAGCCGTCGCTCAATGATGCGTACCCAGTTGAAAAAAGTAATTGCTGCTATTGAAGCGGGCGACAAAGCGGCTGCTCAGCAGGCATTTACTGGCCTTCAACCGATTCTTGACCGTTACGCGACCAAAGGTCTTATCGGTAAGAACAAAGCTGCTCGTCATAAGAGCCGCTTAAGTGCGAAAATCAACGCGCTGTAAGCTTCTTAGCTTTCTGAAAAAACCGGCCTCATGGCCGGTTTTTTTGTGCCTGATCACATTGGCCTCCTAGGCCGTTTCTGGCAAACTACCTCTTGTTATAAAAACGATAAAAAAATTAAGTTGCTGTTCGTCGAGAACAACAATACAAGGGGGGAGATTATTTTGCGAAAACTGACACTTGGTACCGCATTTGCGGCGATGGTCCTCGCTGCGGTCATTGCGCCTACGGCGCACACAAAAGAACCTGTCAAACAATACACAGTTGAAGACTTTTTCACCCACCCGGTTTATAACGGCGTTATCATTTCGCCGACGGGAAAATATTTCGCGATAAAATCAACCGAAGGCATCAATGATGCAATTTTCGTATATGACCGCGAAGAGAAGAAAGTGGTCAGCAAGTTTGCGTTTGGGGAGTATCAACGTTTTTCCAATATACGTTGGGTCAACAACGAAAGACTCATCTTCACTGGGCGTAAGTTTGTTGGCTACCTTGACGAGCGCGGCTCGCCACCAAGTTTATATGCAGCCAATGCCGATGGCTCGAACCGCCGCGAGTTAATTCGCTGGGGCAGCTCTGGCTGGACCTTTCTAAGTTCGCTCCCCAACGAAGAGGATTATATTCTCATTGGCAAACTATACGGTGGCGAAGATGGTATGTTCGCGCATAAATTAGATGTGAATGACGGTCGCACCTATTACCTGGATGATCAGCCCAAAGACCCAGGTCGACTGCTTGCCGACAATACTGGTACGTTGCGCGCGAGCTTTAACTATGAAGAAGACGAGGACGATGAATTTGGTAAAGGAACCTTCATACTAAACTACAAACCCTATGGTTCAGATGAATGGAAAAAATACCATATGGAACAGTTCGATGAAGGAGGCACACTCAGTTTCATCGGGTTCTCTGGCGACAACCGCTATGCTTATGTGGCCGCTGACTTCGAAACAAAAACTCGTGCTTTGTATGAGTTCGATACCAAAACCGAAGAATTCGAGCAAGTTTACGTCAACCCTATCGCTGATGTCTCAAACATTATCTATGGTTCAGATGATAACCCTATTGCCGTTGAATCAATGCCTGGGGCGATTGAGCGTCATTACTTTGCAGACTCGAATGACGTAACGCTGCGTAAAAGCCTGACCGACGCTTTTAACGGTGAGAACGTTTACGTGACAAGTACGACTGACAAAGGCGACTTAGCAGTCGTCCATGTCAGCTCAGATATAAACCCGGGCCAGTATTACATTTTCAACCTCGATACGTTAGAAGCAAAATTTATTGCGTCGCCCTACCCGACGATCGACCCAAATGACATGGCCTCCGTGCAGCCGATTACGGTAACGGCGCGCGATGGACTTCAACTACATGGCTATCTAACCATCCCTAAAAACTATAACCAAGACCGCGACGGCGCACTCCCTACTATCGTGAACGTGCATGGTGGCCCTCATGGCCCGCGCGACACTTGGGGATTCAGTCCTGAGAATCAGTTTTTCGCCAATCGCGGTTATGCAGTTCTGCAAATTAACTTTCGTGGCTCGGGCGGCTATGGTGACGAATTCGAGGAAGCTGGCTACCGTAAATGGGGCCGTGAAATGCAAAATGACGTAACGGATGCCACTTTGTGGGCAATCGAACAAGGGTACGCTGACAGCGACCGCATTTGTATCTATGGTGGCAGCTACGGTGGTTATGCTTCGCTGATGGGAGTAATTCGGGAACCTGACTTGTATCAATGCTCGGTGGGTTATGTCGGCGTCTACAGTCTGCCGGTCATGAAAAGCTCGGGCGATATCCCTAGAAGTCGCAGTGGCCGCAAGTACCTCGACCATGTCTTAGGGACTGACGAGGAGGTCTTGAAGGCGAATTCACCAGCTGAGAATGTTGATAAGATCAAAGTCCCACTTTACATTGTGCATGGTACTGAAGACGTACGTGTGCCGATGGAGCAGTATAAGGCACTCACTGAGGCCCTTGAAAAGGAAGGAATCCCCTATCAATCGATGCTGAAAGCAGAAGGCCACGGCTATCAAATTGAAGAAAATCGCTACGAGCTCTATGAAAGCTTAGAAGCGTTTTTCAATAAACATATTGGCGCTGAATAGCCTTCAGCGCCGCGCGAATTCAACGGGTCTCCGTAGCTCAGCTGGATAGAGCAGCCCCCTCCTAAGGGGCAGGTCGCAGGTTCGACTCCTGCCGGGGACGCCATCACTTTTTCAGCGAGACAAACGAGGAGTAAAAATGGAACATTGGTCGAAGTATTGGCATCACCAAGGTGTGCTCAATAGCTTCGCCGAGGGTGACGCAAACAGCGGTTACACCGGCGATTTAAAAAAGTTCTGGGAACAGCACATCAAGACGTTACCGCACGGCGCAACCATCGTTGATCTTGGTACGGGCAACGGGGCATTAGCCATGCTCGCTCATGACTTCGGCGTGACACATCAGAAAGACTTCATCGTGCATGGGATCGACGCAGCAAAAATCGATCCGCCACAGCAATTTTCGAAGTCGCCAGCCCTTGCTAAAAAGCTAAAAAAAATCACTTTCCATAGTGAAACGCCCATCGAAAGATCGCCGTTCAACGAAGCAAGTGTTGACGCGTTCGTTGCACAATTCGCCCTCGAGTATGGGCAGCGTGATGAAGCGCTCAAAGCAACGCTGAAGAGCCTAAAGGACAATGGCCAGCTCATCGCTGTCATGCATCACCACGACAGTAAGCTGGTGAAAGACTCCAAAGTGGGGTTTACCGTGTTGACCTCTATTTTAGAGGAATCACCGCTGTTTCAACAAAGTGACATGCTACTCGACCTGGCAGCACAAGCCGTTCCGCAACTTGGAGCTGAGGGCTGGGCAAACTATCCCCATAATAAAATCCTTACACGTACCGTTCAGTGGACGATGAAGACGCTACAAGAAAAATACGCTAAGCCGGCAGAACTGAATTATGTGAATGATGTGGTTCGTCGAATTGCTCGCATCTTTGAGGCTATGAATGCGGACAATATACAAGAGAGTAGAAACCGCCTCGCGCATCAGTATCACTTGCTCAATGACCATCGTTTGCGTTTGAAAGATCAACTAGATGCCGCTCTCACCAAAAAAGACGCAAGTGCATACGTGAAAGCGAGTGAAAAGCTCGGTGTGAAGGCTGAGCTCGATGTTCTTGAAATTGATGGTTCCCCCTTTGGCTGGACCCTTTCTCTAACTAAATAATTTCTTCATTTTTCGCAATATCAAAAAGCCGCAAACAGTGCGGCTTTTTTTGTATCTGTCTTTCGCTTCGGAAAGCATTAAAAAAACGGGACCCGAAGGTCCCGTTTATCATTACGTTATGTAACTAACTTCTAGCTTAGAAGTTTTGTTGGAAACGTACATAGTAGACACGACCCCAGCCGTTGTATAGGCCGTAGTTGTAGTCACGACCACCGAATGGTTCAAGCGTAGGAAGTTTTTCAAACGCGTTTTGAACACCAACAGTGAATTTGTTATCCCACTGAGTATCGTATGATACTTGGATGTCATGAGTGATCCACGTGCCTAAGTGACCTGTACGGCTTACACCGTCAGCGCCATCTGGGTCAGCACTAACGTCAGTATACTGGTCGCCAATCATGTTGATATTGTAGGCAACAGTCAGGTCGTTAAGCGTGTAAGTGTTAGTGAACACACCGCGCTGACGTGGTGTACCTGGGTCACGAGTGATGTTACGACCGCCATCAACTGAGTAGTCGAGGATGTGGCTCAACTGGAAGTTGTTGGTTAATGCACCAAAATCACCGAAGTCCCAGTTTGCACGAAGGTTAAAGTCGATACCGCTAGTCTCAAGCGTACCCTCGTTACCGAAGCCTGCGTCGATGCGAGTAATTACGCCGTCAGCGTTACGAGTTACACCAAGACCTGGAGGAATTGGGTCGCCCGCTTTTTCACGGTTGATCAACGTTTGTGAACCAAATGAACGGATACGCTCTTCGATTTCGATGTTGTAGTAATCGACAGCGAAGCTAATGTCTTCTGTTACGTTCATCGCTAAACCAGTTGCGAACTGTTTAGACTGCTCAGCACCCAAATCTGGGTTAGCAATGTAGTACGCACTGATTTGACATGGTTGATTTGGATCACCAACAAGTACTGAACAGGTTTCAGGGTCGTTAACTGAATCAGCAGAGAACGAAGTCTTCTGAGTCAAGATATCCAATGATGGTGCACGGAAACCTTCACCGTATGAACCACGCCAGATGATATCGTCAGTGACAGACCAACGGAAGCTTACTTTAGGAGCAAAGTTGCCACCGAAGTCAGAGTAACGGTCATAACGGCCAGCGAAGTTCAATTCGAAGTCATAAGTTACTGGAACCAATACCTCGAAGAATGCCGCGTTTACAGTACGACCACCACCAGCAGAGTTACCTGCTGAACCACCAACTAAGCCAGCTTCTGACTGTGAGTCATATTGGTCAGTGTAACTTTCTGAGCGGTGTTCGAAACCGATGAAGCCTTGAACCATACCAGCATCAGTTGATGCGATATCGAATGCAGTGTTCGCATAGTACTCATCGATGTCGAAGTTAGAGATACGTGAAGTCGTTACAACACCAGCAGCTAGTACGCTGTCAGGGTTTTCGGTTGGGTTCTGGATATCATAACCGAAGCGGCAGTTTGCAGGGTCGAAACTGCCATCTGAACAATAACCTGGGTTAAAGTCGTTGATGTTGCCCCAAGCTGTGTTTGCTGCAAGGTAGCCATTACCGATTTCAGTGGTGTTGTTGCGAACACGGCGATAACCGAAGTCAACAACCATGTCACCGATGTTACCTTCGAAACCAAGCAACAAGTCTTTGTTTTTGTTGGTTACGGTAGTATCACGGTTACCCATCGCTGCGAAACGGTGCCACAGGTGTACTGGACGATTTTCGCCTACATAGTCTGGGTCAAATGCAACCGCGTTAGGGTTGTTTGGATCATAGAACCATGCGTCTGGGTTTGTCGGGTTGTTGTAGCTATCAGCAGGGGTATCTAATGAACCACCGTAGTAGAAGTTTGAATCTGGTGCTGGAGCGTAACGACCAAACGACTCGGTTTCAGCAACGCTAGCGTTCGCGTAGAATTTCCAGTCCGCATTGATTTGGTGCTCACCTTTCAAGAACAAAGATTCGTTCGCTGATGATGCTTCGTTCGCGTTAGTCGCGTTGAAGTTATAGCGGCAAAGGTCGCCCTGCTTGTAGAAGTTCTCAGACTCACAAGCACCTGGAATGCCTTGGAAGTTGAATGGTTCGTCAAGCGGGTAGTAGTTCGCACTGAAGATTGACGCGCCTGGAGTTACCCACGGGTAAGCGTTTTCGAATACGATGTCACGCTTGTTCCAAGATACACCACCTAACAAAGAAGTGTTTGCATCAGAAGAACCGAACAAGACACTACCGTTTTCGCGGTCACCGCCTTCGCGTGGCACAGATACTTCACCCTGACCCAAGGTGATTTGAGCACCGTTGTAGTCTTTACGAGTGATAACGTTGATTACACCACCGATTGCGTCAGAACCGTAGATTGCAGATGCACCGTCAGACAAGATTTCGATACGCTCTACAGCACCCAATGGGATAGCGTTCAAATCTTGGCTAGAACCGGTAGATGGAGACATGGTCAAACGACGGCCGTCAACGAGGACGAGTGAACGTGATGCACCCAAACCACGCAAGTCAACCTGAGAAACACCCTGTGCAGAGCTACCAGATTGAGGACGGAATGAACCGGTTGTGTTGAAAGTTGTGTTACGAACGATGTCAGCAACAGAGATATCACCTGAAAGGTCGATAGCTTCACGGTCGATAACTGTTACCGGAACTGCACCTTCCATATCGGTACGCTGGATACGCGAACCTGTTACTTGAATACGCTCTTGCGCTTCTTCTTGTGCTTGCTCTTCATCTTCTTCTTGTTGGTCTTGCGCCATTGCTGCACCTGACAAAGCAAGTGAGGCACCACCAAACATAAGAGCTAAGCGGATCGACTTAGCTAATTTGTTATTAGTATACATATCTTCTCCCTGGATCACTTCTTAGAGTGATGACTAGTTTGAACAGGCAAATAGTTCGACTAAATGCAAGTTGTGGACATAGCAAAAAACGTGATGAACTTTACGTTTTTTAACTTGTCCTTGCCCGATACTAATCAAAAAAAACCGATTCGGCAACATAGAATCCGCCAAAAAATGAGCATTTGTGGTGTTTTTCTGCACGTCTGTTGTAGAAATATCTTTACTTGCTCTTGAATACATCAACACAAAAACTACAACTTTTTGAACTAGCGTTGATTTTTCTCTTCTCTAACACCGCTACACCCCTCTCATTGAGGACATTCTCAACTCAATTGCGAGATTTATCACTTAACCTGCGCGGTGCTGCACTTACCCCCTAGTTTGCCTGTTGCTCTACCGATTTTCGGCGAGCAACTTACAACTAAATTATCCTAGGGAGTTTCCGCAATGATGCAAAAATCCTACCTTGCTCATTCAGTGCAGGCAGCTTTAGCTATTGCACTGCTTAGTGCAATGCCGATGGCAGCCATGGCGCAAGACACGAGCACTGATACACAAGCAGAAGAAAAAGCTGATGAGCGTATTCAGGTGACCGGTTCGCGTATTCCACAATCTACTAACGTCGTAAGCTCAAGCCCAGTCTCACAGGTTACCGCTGAAGAATTTGATTTCTCGGGTACCGTGCGTACCGAAGACTTAGTGAACGACTTGCCACAGGTGTTTCCTGGGCAAGCCTCGACCGATACTAATGGCGCTACCGGTACCGCAACGATTTCGTTACGCGGTTTGGGCTCGTATCGCACGCTAGCCCTCGTCAATGGCCGCCGTATGGTCATGGGTTCACCCGCCCAAGCTGGTATTGCTGCCGACCTTAACCAAATTCCAGCCGCTTTGATTAAAAACGTCGAACTTCTAACCGGTGGTGCTTCGGCCACTTACGGTTCAGACGCAATCGCCGGTGTCGTTAACTTCATCATGGAAGATGAATTTGAAGGCGTGAAATTTGGTTACCAGAACAGCTTCTACCAGCACAATAACGATAATAACGGAGAAGCTGCACAAGCCAATTTAGATGCAGGTTTCCCGCTACCTGACAGCAATGTGACCGACGGTCACATGAACGATTACTCATTGATCATGGGCGCAAACTCAGCCGATGGTCGTGGTAATGTGACTGTGTATGCGACCTACCGTGACATCCAAGGCATCACCCAGAATAACCGCGAGAGCAGTTCTTGTGCCCTAGCCGGAGTCCCGGGTGATTGGAGCTGTTCAGGTTCGTCAACAATTCCAGACGGCCTATGGTTAGTTGGTAGCGACGCCTTGGTTAACGAAGGTGGCGAGCTTATCCCTTACGATGGCCGTGCCTACAACTATGCACCACTTAACTACTTTCAGCGCCCTGACACGCGTACAACTTTAGGCGGTTTTGCCAAGTACTATGTGAACGAACACGCCGAGTTCTTCGCCGAAGTCGGTTACATGAAAGACCACAGCTTGGCGCAAATTGCCCAGTCAGGCTCGTTCTTCTTGGACGTAAACTTCAACTGTAGCAACCCGCTGCTCACCGATTCACAATTCCAAACCATGTGTGCGGATCGTGGTTACGGCACTGACGATAGCTTCACCGCTACTTTCGCTAAGCGTAACGTCGAAGGTGGCCCACGCTATGCTGACCTACAACATATCTCGCATCGCATGGTCACAGGTGTGCGCGGCGAAATCACCCGTGATTGGACCTATGACGTGTCATTCAACGTTGGTGACGTGGCCTACACCGAGGTTTATCAAAATGACATGAGCAACACTGCGATTGTTCGTGCTCTAGATATTGTCGCCGATCCAGAAACCGGTGAAGCGGTTTGTCGTTCTGCTTTGCAGGGGCTCGATCCTTCTTGTGTGCCTTGGAACGTTTTCCAACCTAACGGCATTACTGATGAACAGTTGGATTACTTGACCTTACCGCTGTATGCCAAAGGCGAAACGCAGTTGCGTGAATTCAATGCTTACACCGTTGGTGACTTAAGCATGAGCGACTTTAAATCTCCTTGGGCCTACATGGGACCATCGGTCTTGTTCGGTTACACGCACCGCAGCGAAGCCATGCGCTACGAGCCTGACTCTGCGTTCCGCAGCGGCGACGGTGCCGGCCAAGGTGGTCCATCGGTACCAGTGAACGGCGACTTAAGTGTCGACGAGCTCTACACCGAAGTACAGCTGCCATTAGTTGAAGACGCTGCTTTTGCAGATAGTATGGTCGTTGATCTTGGCTATCGTTACTCTGACTACTCAACCGGTATCACTACCGATACCTATAAGCTCGCCTTAGGTTGGGACGTCAACGATACCGTGAAGATTCGTGCTAGCTTCCAGAGCGCTATGCGCCACGCTAACATTCGCGAACTCTTCCGTCCGCAAGGTTTGAACTTGTTCAACATGGA
The DNA here is from genome assembly GCF_024752025.1 of Pseudidiomarina sp. CB1. Classification (GTDB taxonomy): domain Bacteria; phylum Pseudomonadota; class Gammaproteobacteria; order Enterobacterales; family Alteromonadaceae; genus Pseudidiomarina. The sequence goes on from NZ_JANTPU010000001.1 coordinate 1,132,736, forward strand.
CGAAGATCCATGCGCTGGCACCAACCCATCTGCAACCTTCGAACAGTGTGCACGCACTGGCGTTACCGCAGAGCAGTACGGTCAAATCTTCGACAACCCAGCCGGTCAGTACAACTACATGCAAGGTGGTAACCCGCAGCTGCGTCCTGAAACTTCAGAAACCAGGTCTGTTGGTTTCGTCTGGCGTCCACACTGGGACAACGACTTTGACTTCTCAGTCGATTACTTCGACATCGACGTTGAAGACGCAGTTGGCATCGTTGACCCAGAGTATGCCCTTGACCAGTGTCTAACAACTGGTGCAGATGCGTACTGCTCACTTATCGTGCGTAACTCAAATGGTTCCATTTGGCAGGGTTCTGAAGGGTATATCGCTGCGACCAACACCAACATCGGCTATTTGCGTCGCACCGGTATCGACATCAACTCAAACTACCAGATCCGTCTAGAAGACATGGGTCGCGTGAAGTTTAACTTCGTGGGTACCTACTTCATGAACTTTGATGAGTTGCCACAGCCTGGTTCAGACTTGATTGAGTGCGCTGGGAAGTGGGGCGGTAGTTGTGGTTCACCCAACCCAGAGTGGCAGCACAACTTACGTAGCACTTGGATCACGCCATGGGATATCACCATGTCAGCCAACTGGCGTCACCTTGGTGGTGCTGAAGACGTTAACGGTGCACAAAACCTAGCGTCTGAAAACTACCTCGACCTAACGGCACAATTTATGGTTAACGAAGGCGGTCGCTTCAGTGTAGGTATCAACAACGTGTTTGATAACGACGCGCCACTCATCGCAGGCCGAAATGCCGACAACGGTAACACCTTCCCATCGTTCTACGATGCTCTAGGTCGTTACTTCTTCGCTGGCTTTGAATACAAGTTCTAAGCTTGCTTAACGGTAAAAGTCAAAGCCCCGCACTCTAGCGGGGCTTCTTTTGTCCAGACTTAGTCTTTCGGGAGCAAGTGCTGCTCAAAAAACAGCACCGTGGCCTGCTCATAAATATCACGGTTCTCTTTTTTGCGATAACCATGACCTTCGTTGAGCGCATTCATATACCACACGGTTTTATCGGCATCCTTCAATGCTTTGACGATTTGCTCCGCCTCAGTGACGGGTACCCGCGGATCGTTTTCACCCTGCACGACAAACATCGGCACGTTAATCCTAGCAACATGGTTGTTTGGGCTAATAGCCTCTAAATGCTTGCGCATAGCTGGGTCACGCTCATCACCGTATTCAGCCCGACGTAAGTCACGACGATAGCTTTCAGTGTTCGTCAAGAACGTCACAAAGTTGGAAATTCCAACAATATCGACCGCTGCTTTAAGACGATCGCTAAAGTGCACTGAGCTGGCCAGCACCATATAACCACCGTAGCTACCGCCAATCACTGCAACACGTTCGGCATCGAGATCGGGCTGGGTCGCAATCCAGTCAAGTAAAGCGCCGATATCTTTCACTGAATCCTCGCGTTTAAAACCATTGTCCAAGCTTACATAGTCCTTGCCATAACCAGCTGAACCACGAACGTTTGGTGCAATGACCGCGGCTCCAAGTTCTTGTAACCAGAGTTGCACCGTACTACTGAAGTAAGGCCGATACTGTGACTCTGGTCCGCCATGAATTGAAATGATCACGGGATGTGGACCTTCGGTCTGCGGTTTATAAACAAATGCCGGCACTTGCAGGCCATCAAAGCTTGCAAAGCTTACCAGCTCGGGCTCAACAAAATTGTCAGTGTTCAAACCACCGACCTCACTATACGTCCACCGCGTTAACTGATCATTAGTATCGAGTAGGTAAACGTCCGTTGGCGACTTCGGCGTATTGATACTTAACGCTAGCTTTTTCCCGTCAGGACTATACGTCAGCCCGCTGGCCACACCAATCGGCATGCCCTCAACACGAGTAAAAGCGAAAGTCATGGGATCAAACCGATAGAGCTGACTCATACCTTCTTCATTAATGGTAAAAGCCGCTGTGCTACCGTCCTCGCTCATCGCAAAGTTATCAACATTCCAATTGATGTCCTTCGTAATCAACCGTACTTCATTCGTTTCGGTATTACGGAATGCTAACTGGGTAAAATTAGAAAATTGGTCGGTAGTAAAAAAGTAACCCTGGCCATCTTTACGATACGCCAATGGGAAGTTTGCGTTCGTCCCCACGTCGCTGCCTTCAAGAAGTTTGAGCTCCCCTTCGGCTAACTCTAATTCATGAATTCTAACGTCGGTGATGCTGCGGTACTGCACGACCAATAGCTTTTCGCCATTAGGATGCCAATCTACCGGCCCCCACCAACTGCCATCAGGTGCCGCCAACACTAACTCGGCTTGCTCTGGCGTGTTCGGATTCATCACCCAAATATCATTCGAACGACCATCACGTCGGGTACTTTGATAAGCAATCTTATCGCCTTCTTGATTCCATACCACAGCGCCATTACGCGACTCGCCGTCACTGATCATGTGGTAGTCGCCGGTCTCCGAATCGAGCATGAACAACTGCGAAAATTCATTGCCTCCGGCATCCATACTGAAAATCATCGTGTTGCTATTCGGTTGGCGACTTATTCCACCGACTGGCTCATCAAAAAAGGTGAGTTGTTGCCGATAACCCCCTGCATCGCTCACTTTATGGATTTGTGCGACATCACCAAAGCGTGTGCTGATATAAATAGCGTCACCATCACTGGTGAACTCTCGAAAAGCAGCCGAGCGGACATTCTGAAAACGATTCAATTGCTCGCCGATCCGTTCAGGAATTTCTGGAATGTTTTCCAGCACTAGGTTGCCGTTATTGAGCGTTCGCGTGGTATCTGTTGCTTCACTTTGCAGAGCATGCGCTTGCGCTAGTAACAAGATACTGGTGGCACCGAGCAGAGCGACAACGCTTTTGCGGTTGATGAACATGGTTTTATCCTCGTTGTTCGTTATTCGTGCGCTGCGCTGTTCGTCCGCTGCGCTGTTCGATAGTTAAGGCCTCTTAAAGATAGGCTGTAAATGGCAAAAAGGGAAAGTTTGGAAGTGTAATAAAATATTTAATATCCATATAAAACAATGATTTAATGTATTTTAAGAACAGTTAAGAAGGCTTAATTAGTATTTCGTCCCAGCCATTGCCATAGTTTTCCCACCGAACACAGAAGCAACCGGAACAACACTGCTAGAAACGAGGTAAGCTATGACAACTCCAATAAATTACATCCCTGTGAAGTCCATTGGCCGGATTCGTTTTATTGCCGTTGATGACATTGTTTGGATCAAAGGCGCAGCCAACTACGTAGAAATTCACCTACCTGATGGTATGGTTCTGCACCGCGAAACTTTATCTTCATTAGAAGAACGACTGGATCCCGAGCTGTTTGTGCGAGTGCATCGTTCAGCAATTGTAAATATTGAACATTTGCACGAAATCACCAGTGAACTTGGCCGTTATTCGTTGGTCGAACTCAAGAACGGGCAAGAAATTCGCATTGGTAACGCCTATCGCCGCGATCTGTTTCAAAGTTTAGGCTTAGATGCGGCCAGTTAACTGCCGTATTGATTAAGGCAATTGCTCCGTTCGTAACAAATTAAGTTTGCACAGCGCACATTGCAGTAACCTTGAAGGCGGTTGATGCAGTTATCCACTCTCCCTGGATCGCGATGACTGTTTAAAACCATCCTTCCGTTTTGGCCGCTCTCCACTGTTGGGGAGCGGTTTTTTATTTCAACAACTCTTTCAACGGTGCGTCGGCACTTCCTGCGTACTGATAAGCTTGCGCCAGAAAGAGTTCACCGCAAGCAACGGCATCAGAAAACGCATGGTGCGCGGCATAATCAGGTAAATGAAAACGCTGACGACAAGCCTTTAAGGTGAGTGAACCTCGAGCGATGTGATGTTGTTGCTGGTGCAAACGCTGCGCCTCAAACGTCAAAGTGTCAAACTTCGCCAGCGGCTGTAACTTTACTTGATATTGCTTGGCAAAACGTTGCAAGAACTGCCAATCAAATTGCACATGATGACAAATCAACACCGCGCCTTGTAGCTCGCGAGCAAGTTGCGCCAATGCCATCTGAGGCGCCTCAGCAGCTTCGAAATCCCGTTGCACCATGCCATGTACCACCGGTGACTGCTTAAGTTCTGGATTCACTTGGGTCACAAAATAGTGCGCACTACGGTAATCGATAACAGGGGGCCTTATGGTAACCCAGCCCATCGCTAAAACCTGATCCGTTTTCGGATCTAAACCACTGGTTTCCAAATCAAGAGCGATGTAGCGATGCGCGCGCCAGCTCTGGTTGAGCTGTCGGTGACGTTGCCAATAACGTCGTAAGCCTAGCCAAATGCTCATCACCCAGTACGCCCAAACTTCAAACTGACGCCTTGCTGGCAATCTTTTAAGATACGAAACGCTGACTTAAGCTGTCGCCGTGACAAGGTGCTAAGGTCATCGGGATCAAGCGCATTCTTCGGTTGCTCAGTTCCCCATACTGCTAACTGGTGCTGCAATCGCAGTTGCGTAAGAAATTGCCAAGCTTCGGCCAACGCCTGATTGTCTTTGCGGTTAAGGAGTTTGCTGGCTTCCAATAAGTGCAGTCGTGCAAGAGTACGAGGCTCGGTCAACCCAGCATGCAAACTGTAGAGTCGCACAATGTCATTGATCAGGGCGAGACCATGGCGTTTGATATCGACCAAATCACTATCTTTACCAGATTCAGTGCCTCTAAACCGATTGAACAAACCCAAAGGAACCTGCACGTTGGCCTGCAGTCGCGCTAAGTTACCCAAGAAAAACTCGGACTGACCAAGTCGCGCAACATCTTCTCGGTAGGCCTGGTACAAACGCTTATTACCTTGCACATTGCGACTATCGAAGAAAATTTGGCAATACATGAGCGCCTTCGGTGTGGGTGACTCCGTCCATGAGGTGAAACGCTCCAGCCAACCTGCCCGCGTACGACGGCAATCCGGATTGGATGCCATAATATTACCTGGGCATTTGGGCACCCCGCAGTCGGCAAGACCTTCACAAACGTAGTCTCCTAAACTGGCAAACCATGCGAGCTGCTGTTCGTTCAAATCGTTAACAAGCAGTAACCCATTATCTTGGTCAGAGCTAAGCGTCTGGTCCTCGCGCCCCTGCGAGCCAAACGCTAACCAAACATAAGCCGCAGGGGCCACACCATGCTCACGCTCGTAAAAATCAATAAGCTTGCGCGTCATGGTATCCGTCAAACTCGCTAACAAGCGGCCCACCGCCGCCGCGTCATTCATGCGCAACGCGAAACTATGCATATAATCGGGAATATGCTGCGCTTCATCGACCAAAGCCTGGCGGCTCTGTGCCTTGTTTAGCGCACTGATGAGCATCACCGGTTCACTTTTTTGCTGCCGCATCAAATCCGTATTGGTCAACATACCCATCGGCCGATCCTGCTCATCAAGCACCGGAAGATGATGAATATTTTCCTGTGTCATCAACGTTAATGCATCCAGTAACGTTTGCTGCCCACGAATAGTCGCTGGCGCTTGCGTCATCACCGCATTCACGTGAATGCCATAATCAAGTCCCTGCGCCACCACCCGATTGCGCAAGTCACGATCCGTTAAAATTCCTACCAGCCGCTCATCATCCACCACGAGTACCGATGAAATCTTCTCATCGCGCATACACTGCGCAGCTTCTTGGATCGTCGCCGTACTTGCCAGCCCAATCGGCGTCCGCGTTACTACCTCACTCACCAATCGCTGCAACGAATCTCCATATGCATTAGCAGGGGCCGCTCGCTGCCCTTGCTGAGAAAGTAAGCGTTGTTCGTGCGCTCGAATAAAGTAATGTTCAAAGGCGCGTGAATGTTGGCGTAACTGATCGAAAACATCAGCACTCAAGATATAAACGATACCGTCTTCAATCACTTCAAGTTTATTGACGACCCCGCGCCCCGTGAGCAATGAAGGAAAACCGAAGAGATCGTGGGATTCCAGGCGCTCAATCAATGCACCATCAGGCGTAAGCAAATCAAAACCGCCTGAACGCACAATGTAAAGCGCCGGACTGTGTGCCCGAAATAACTCATCGACATTATGTTCGTTTAGGTAAACGGCTTTAATTTGCCCCGCTGCCCATTGCCGTTGTTCTTGACTGAGCTGGTCAAACGGCGGGCAATCGAGCAAAAAACGATTCAACTCCGCAAAATCTGGCTGCATATAACCCCCATAACCCGTGGTTCAAGCACGGGGTATTTCGAATTCAACCAACATGAGCAAAACGTCAGGTTAGACCCGTGGTAGAACCACGGGCTACCCCATTTATACAAAAAAAGCCCGGCGGCAGCCGGGCTATGCATTTAGTGACTTGACGCGCCGCCCGCTCCTTTCGGATAACGAATCGACTCAACCAAGTCTTGGGTGTCTTGCGGTGCATCACCGGTGAGCTTATGGACCACGTAGGCAACGATGAAGTTAATCAACATACCTAGAGTACCAATACCCTCTGGTGAAATACCGAACAGCCAGTTCGCCTCGACGTTCGCTGCTGGATTCACAAACTTGAAGTAAATAATGTACGCCAAGGTGAAGACAATACCAACAACCATACCAGCGATAGCACCTGTGCTATTCATACGCTTGTAGAAAATACCCATGATGATCGCAGGGAAGAAGCTTGCCGCGGCTAAGCCGAAGGCAAAGGCCACCACCTGCGCCACGAAGCCTGGCGGATTAATACCAAACCACGTCGACAAAGCGACAGCGACGGCGGCGGCAATCCGCGCCCACATGAGCTCTTGGCGATCCGTGATATCGGGGGCCAAGGTGCGTTTCAAGAGATCGTGCGAAACGGATGTCGAAATAACCAACAGCAAGCCCGCGGAAGTTGACAATGCAGCAGCGACACCACCGGCCGCTACAAGCGCCACTACCCAAGCTGGCAAGTCAGCAATCTCCGGATTTGCAAGGACCATAATGTCGCGGTCGACGGTCATTTCATTGCGCTCGTCACCCGAGTAGAACATCTTGCCGTCGCCGTTCTCGTCTTCCCAAGAGATTAAGCCGGTTTTTTCCCAGTTCTTAATCCACTCAGGAGCATCAGAATACTCGACACCCGTCAATTCTGGGCCATTCACAGTGTTAATCAGATTCACTTTGGCGAACGCCGCAATCGAAGGCGCAGTCAAATAAACCACCGAAATAAACACTAACGCCCAACCCGCTGAACGACGTGCATCGCGTACTTTCGGTACGGTGAAGAAGCGTACAATAACGTGCGGCAAGCCAGCAGTACCAACCATCAAGGCACAGGTAATGGCAAACACGTCAATCTTGTTCCGTACGCCTTCTGTGTAGGCAGCTAAGCCCAACTCTTCAGACAAGCCATCCAAGCGCGCCAGCAAGTAATTACCCTCGCCTGCCACACCTTCAGCAATGGTCGCACCAAAGCCGGTTTGCGGCAAAATGTGACCCGTCATGTAAATCGAGATGAAAATCGCTGGAACCAAGTACGCAAACGCTAACACGCAATACTGCGCGACTTGGGTATAGGTGATCCCCTTCATGCCGCCAAGTACGGTATAGAAGAACACGATGACTGCGCCGATGAAGACACCAGTGGCGATTTCAACTTCTAAGAAGCGCGAAAACACCACACCCACACCGCGCATTTGCCCGGCAATGTAAGTGAACGAAATCAAAATTGCGCAAATAACAGCAATGGTACGTGCGGTTTGCGAGTAGTAACGGTCACCGATAAAGTCGGGCACCGTAAACTTACCGAATTTACGTAGGTAAGGTGCTAGGCACAGTGCCAACAACACGTAACCACCGGTCCACCCCATCAGGTACACACTACCGTCGTACCCAGCAAACGAGATAATCCCTGCCATCGAAATAAACGATGCCGCAGACATCCAGTCAGCCGCAGTTGCCATACCATTCATCACCGGATGAACACCACCACTGGCAACATAGAAGTCATTGGTAGAACCTGCACGCGACCAAATTGCAATGGCAATATAGAGGGCGAAAGTCGCGCCAACGATAATAAACGTGAGAGTTTGAATATCCATGTCGCGGCCCCTTAGTCTTCGTGAACTTCGTATTTATTATCAAGCGCCGCCATGCGTTTCACATAAATGAAGATCAACACAACAAACGTGATAATGGAGCCTTGTTGGGCAAACCAAAAGCCCAACTTAAAGCCGAAAAAGGTAAACTGATTGAGCCAGTCCACCAAGATGATGCCAAATCCATAAGACACTAGAAACCAGACTGCCAACAGCTTAAGTACCAGTCCGATATTCTCGCGCCAGTAGGCTTTAGCGAGTTCTTCGCTTTTGAAAGCCATAACGCCCTCCAGGTTGTTCTGTTATTTTTTATTGTTGCTTTGTGCATTTAGCAATCTAGTCGGCAATTGCCTAGCGAGAAATACGACATTGGTCGAAGGCCACTTCATAGCTATAAAAAAACACCGCCGAAGCGGTGTTTTCTTTGGAATCTCGCCTATTCACCAAGATGTTTGGCAAAGAAGGCCAACATCTTCTGCCAACGTTCAATATTGTTCTCGGGCAAAAAGAAACCATGCCCTTCATCCTCTTTATATAACCACTCGTAAGGGTGATTCCGTTCTTTCAAAGCATCACGTAAACGAAATGCATGGGTTTCAGGAACACGTCGATCCGCTCCACCTTGGATTATAAACACTGGAGCCTTGAGTTTTTCGACATTATGTAATGGTGACTGAGCTTTACGTTCCTCTGCTTCAGCTGGCAGTACGCGGTTTAAGTAGTTACGCCCCGCCAAGGCTTGTGGAATGTCGCCCTCTTCAAACATTAAGTCTAGGTCATAGACGCCCACAAAACCGACGATACATTGGTACTTATCCGGTTCGCGCACGCCGCTTTGTAACGCCGCATAGCCACCGTAAGAAGCACCATAGACGCACACGCGATCAGGGTCGACCATACCTTGGTCAATCAGGTAATCCACCCCGTCCGTCATATCGTCGATCATGGTTGTGCCCCAGTTCTTATAACCGGCCTCAAGAAACTCGCGGCCAAAGCCACCCGAGCCTCGAAAGTTCGGTTGTAAGACTGCGTAACCATGCTCAGCAAATACTTTCGCGTCGCTATCTATCCCCATTAGACTGTCTTTAACGCCATGAGGCCCACCGTGCGGCAATAAAATCAACGGCAAGTTTTCGGCTTCTTGATCTTTCGGTAGCGTTAAAATTGCTTGAATCTCTCGTCCGTCTCGGCTCTCGTAAATAATAGCTTCTGTCTTCGGAAACTTGTGCTTCGCTAACCAAGGTCGTGACTCCGCAACGGGAACCAATTTGCCGGCGCTCCGATCAAACATATAGAACGACGGCGATTTGTTGGCTGAGCTAACACTCACAATCAATTTACTGTTATCGCGTGTGGCCGAGGTAATACCTACTGCTTGTTCAGGAAAGGTAGCCATTAAGCTTTGTAACAATCGTGAATAGTCAGCGTCTTCAACGTCCGCAAAAAAGAAACTATCAATCGTCGCATATTCAAATGCCGCACCAATGAGCTCGTTGGCGCGACCATCCTTGATGCTCATAATGGGTAACAGGTCAACGTTCGGGTGCGTCGCCAGCACGGTCTCCTGACGCTCACTCAAATCCATCACACTCAACGAACGCGTATCGGTTTTGCTGTTGCTTAGGCCGACCACTTGATCGCTATTTGGCAGCATCCGCAACGGAACAAAACCTCCTTCGTCCGAAGCATAGCTCGTCACTTCATACCATTCTTGATTTGCGCCATCACGCCCTAAAATAACGGTTTTGTTATCTTCTTCAGGATCAACACCCACAACCATGCGCGATACCCCGTCACTATCAAGGATTACCGACACATTGGTATTACGATAAGCGCGCAATGGGATACGTCCTTCAGAGCGCTTACGTCCAGAATCGATTTTTATGGTATACAAATCAAGGTAGGGTTCTTGTGAGGTAAAACTACGTTGATAAATCATCACCGCATCAGGTTCTTGCGGCAAATAATCAACCACTTGCGCGAACACGTATTCACCACTTTTGGAACGCGGCCCAGTCAGAATAATTTGATTCGAGCCATCGGCATCCATGGCGAAAATTTCGCCAGTAGCTGCGGGCATTTCCAACGGTCCTACTTCACGCGCCATAGAAAAAATAAGCCGTTCATCATTTGCCCAATTAAATGATGCGACGGACTCACCCTCGCGGCCTTGAGTAATACGCAAGATTTCATTGTCATCGATGGCGATAACAGTTAACTGCACAGTACCCTTTTCGGTTCGCGACGTAGCGGCCAAGTAATCCCCACCTGGGGAAATTTTTACATCTAAATATTGTGACGGACGAGCGTATAGCTCCAGCAGCTCATCGTTAATTTCGAAGCTCTGCGCAACACTGCTTGAGGTTAGAGCAATCAACCCCAGTAAAATGAATCGTTTCATGTTGCCCTCTACGATTTATTCGACAAAAAATCTATTCGACAAAAAAGCCCCACCGAGGTGGGGCTTTTATCAGTTCACAACATTCTCGGTGACCGCAGCTTAACTTAGAAGCTGTAAGTAAGGTTAAAGAATGCGCGACGGCCTAAGTAATCCAACTGTGAAGCAAACAATGGTACGTTACCCACTGTATAAGATGCTGCTGGACTGACTAACGGCGGCTGCTTGTCAAACAAGTTAGCAATACCGAAAGTCACTTCCATACTGTTCGACAACTGCGTATTCGCAGACAATGAATGCAGCACGTAAACTGGTGTTTCAGCGACGAAACGTACTTTATTGCCACGATACGTAGTGTCATCAAAGCCGTAATAGTCATACTCGTCAGTCTTGTCGTAGTACGTGATGTTCCAGTTGTAGCTCCAATCGTCACGGCTCAAGGTAGTGTTGATGCTACCAATGTGACGTGGGTTACCGATGCGGCCAATGTACTGGCTTGGCTCGTCAGTAGAGAAGCGCTGGAATGAACGTTGGATCTGGTTGGTATGATCCCACTTCACGCGTAAATCACCAAACTCGAATGAGTCTTGGTAAGTCACAACAAAGTCGATACCACGAACGATCTGCTCAGCAGTATTCAAGTAACCGCCACGTACTTCGATGATACTCCAGTCGCCATCTTCAGAGCCGTCACGACGGTCAAACTGATCGCAGAATGGTTCATTGGCAAAATCTTCAGAAGTGTAACATTGACTCAATACCGCAGAACCGGCAACACTTGAGATTTGGTCGTTGATGACGACGTCATAGTAGTCAACAGACGCTGCAAAAGTGCCTTCTGGGCTGGTATAAACCAAACCAATGCCTTCTGAAACTGAAGTTTCTGCTGCCAACTGACCTGCACCACCACCAGTGATTGAGGTCATTGAACCACCGCTACCAATCGCATCAGTGTAACTTTCTGGAATGCCATCTGCCGCACAGTTCTCACGAATACGCGGGTTAGTTGACTCAACCCAGTTCAAACATGGATCCGCGGTTTGCCCGATGAAGCCTGTTTGGTTTTCAAGATACAGCTCATACAAAGCTGGCGCACGGAATGATGTGCCGCGTGAAGCGCGTACACGGAAGCCGTGACCAATACTCCAGTTCATGCTGGCTTTGTAAGTGGTATCGCTACCGTACACGTTAACATCAGTCCAACGACCTGAAGCGGTTAAATCTAGCGCTTCAATCATTGGTAAGTCACGTAACAACGGCAGTTGGAACTCGGCATAAACCGCACGAGTAAAGGCTGAACCAGCGGTAATACCTGCACCTGTTAAGCCCCAAGAATTACCGTTACGGGTATGAATCCCTGGCGTATCGTCGATTTCGTCACGCTGCCAGTAAACACCCATTGCCGCACCAACCGGACCTTCAGGAAGGTTAAACAAGTCACCTGTGATGTAAGCATCCAACGTGTCTTGGCGGTACATAGTGTTACCAGTGTCGATACCGAACAAGAAGTCAGCTGCTTCTTGGCTTGGGTTACCGTAGATGTTGCTTGGATCAAACCAGTCGTAAGTCACACATTCTTTGTTTGAGAACTCGGTCACTTGGCCTTCACAAGGTACGCCAAGCAATTGGTACTGAGCCATCAACATTGAGTCACGGAAGATGATATCTTGCTCGTACTCACCGCTGTTATGTGAACGTTGATACGAAACGTCCCAGTTCCAAAAGCCAATCGCACCTTCTAGACCGATAACCGCACGGCTGTAATCAACAGTCGTTTTATTACCGTAATGCTTGGCATTGTAATGTACCGGCATAACATAGCTCGTACCGTTACCTGACCAACCCTCTACAGAGTTGACTGGAACATAACCACCGATGTCCGCAGTCCAGAACTGACGAACACTTTCCGACTTAGTCACACGACGGCTATGCAAGAGCTCGCCGTACATTGACATCGAGTCAGTTAAGTCATAATCAGTTTGGAAGTAAACCGACGATACTGTGGTACGCGGGATCATGGTTGCGTTTAAGCGGCCTGGGTGACCGCCACCATCCATCAAGGCGTCCGTTTCGCGATCGTAACCAGCCCAATACCAGCCATCTGGTGCTGAGTCTACGCCTGGGTTGGTTTCAGAAACATGTGTGTAACCAAAGTCGTTATAGTCGTACTGAATACGGCCGCTTGCCACGCCTGGCGCGATGCTGGCATGCCATAAACCGAAACCACTCTCACTACAGTGGTAATCACCGGTTTCAGGATCGATTGGATCATAACGCTGACCAGTATCGTAATCGAACAAGTAACGTTGTGAACAATCAAAATAGTCACGGTCTTTGCGTTGTAGACCAGTGTTGACGTTGTGGTCGGCCACTACACGCCATGAGCCACGGTCAAATGCTTCACCGTAAGTCGCATTCACACGAAAACGCTCGCCGCCTTTTTCAAACGGTTGCGTGCCAGAGATATTGACTTCACCACCTTCGCCACGCTTGGTGATGATGTTAATAACACCAGCTACCGCGTCAGAACCGTAAAGTGAAGATGCACCGTCTTTCAGGATTTCAACACGCTCAACCACACTGATCGGCAAGGCGTTCATGTCGAATGCAGAAACTGCACCACGGGTACCTGCTGGTCCGGCACGACGGCCATTCAACAGAACCAAGGTACGGTTTGCGCCTAGACCACGCATTGAAATTGATTCAGCACCGCTACCACCGTTAGTCACAAAACCTACAGAGTAAGCAGAAATGAGCTGATCCGAGCCCGCAGCGACTGTCGACGTACGTAGCAATTCGCCAAGAGTGTTCAAGCCTTGCTCTTCAGCTAGTTCAGCGGTAATGATTTCAACTGGGGTTGGGTTATCTAAACCGTCAGTACGAATACGAGAACCTGTGACTAAAATTTTCTCAGCAGGTTCTTCTTGTTGTGCTTCGTCTTGCTCTTCTTCAGAGCCTTGATCTTGCGCGTAGACGGGGGCACCCGCCAAAAGCACAGAGCCGAATCCGGCCATCATAATGGTACGGATCGAGCTCGACAAATATGACTTCTCAATCATTTGTCTCTCCCTGGGATTATTGATTAACTCTTTACGAGCTTATTATTATGCAGAACCTTAAGGTTGCTTTAGCCAAGTCTATGCCTGTTCAAAACTAGACTTGTGAACAGAAGTGAACCATAGAAAGCGAGCAATGACAACAAAAATTAACATAGTTGTATCGTTCGATTGTACTTTTTTTGTTGCTTACCAATAGCGTAGATTTAACAAACTAGACCACTACTAGACCACTAAGTATAGAGCTATTAACTAGAGACAAAATGTCGGATAAATGCGTTAAAAAGCATTAAATTTTTATGCGTCGCTATTAAAGGATCGGTGTAAATACGAAGAGAGAATAGTTATCGAGCAAAGCTTTATTAACATTTCGTAACAAAATCGGTAGCTAACACCAGTTCAAATCCTTTAAGTTGTATATTTTTTAACCAAGACATTTTCTTCAGACGCTCCACCAAAGTCGAGCTTGACCCCAGGTCACTCCTCAAGCTAACTTCGATAAGTTCGAATCCACGCTTTTGGAAGCCACAATGACCCTAGTCCTAATTTTCGCCGCACTTGCCTATATCGCAACACTATTCGGCGTCGCCCACTACGGCGATAAACCGGGTACATGGGCAAATCGACTGAGTTATCGTCCGTCGGTTTATAGTATGTCATTGGCCATTTACTGTACTTCGTGGACGTATTACGGTGCGGTAGGTAACGCTGCCAGTTTTGGCTGGGCTTACCTACCAATTTTGTTAGGCCCGTTTTTACTATTTCTGATTGGTCTCCCGCTCATCGAAAAGCTAGTATCGGTCAGTAAACAACAGAACATCACCTCGATTGCGGACTTTATTGCCAGTCGCTACGGCAAGCGCCAACGCCTTGCCCTATTCGTCACCTTAATTGCTGCGTTAGCGACCATTCCGTATATCGCCTTGCAACTCAAAGCGGTGGGAATGACGTTTTTGGTGCTTACCGAAAACACCACAGCGCTTACAGAATTCTCCATCAATGAGCTGGCTGCTGCCGCGCTTATGGCAGTTTTCGCCATGCTGTTCGGCACGCGCCACATTGAAGTCACCGAGTATCGCAATGGGATGATCCTCGCGATTGCTTTTGAGTCAGCGGTTAAATTGGTTGCGCTACTTGCAGCGGCTTGGTTCGCTTGGTCGCTCTTTGCCGACGTCTCGCCTGTCAGTATGTGGGAGCAAATCAGTCGCCCCGAGCGCCCAGAATGGTCATGGCAAGCCGTCGGTGAGTTTGATTTTATCGTGCAAACACTGATGGCAGCTGGGGTTATATTGTGTCTGCCGCGGCAATTCCACGTTACCGTTGTGGATAACGTCAACGTCGACCATCTGCGTACCGCGCGATGGGGCTTTCCGCTCTATCTTGCACTCATTGCCGCAGCCATAGTGCCCATCGCGTTAAGCGGTAATTTGTTTTTGGGTAACGGCGTTGACGGCTCAACCTACGCTTTGCAGTTACCCTTGCTGCACGATCAGACTTGGCTCGCAGTTTTTATCTTTATTGGTGGTTTTTCGGCTGCCACCGCAATGGTGATTATTGCCTCAGTAACGCTCAGCACGATGGTCACCAATGACGTCATCATGCCGCTAATTCTACAGCGCGGCCAACGCTTCCCGTTTGCCACTCCAGAAAGCCGCAAGACCTCAGAAGTACAATCTTTTCAAGGGCGACTACTGCTGATTCGTCGGATTGCCATTGGCGTGATCCTATTACTCTCCTATTTATGCTATTACCTGTGGGCGGCTAACACAGGCCTCGTCAGCATAGGTTTGTTAGCCTTTTCCGTCGTTTTACAATTGCTGCCCGCTATCCTTGGCGGCCTCTATTGGCGACGCGGGCATGCGCGCGGTGTTTATATTGGTCTTGGTGTCGGTCTGATGGCGTGGTTATTCAGTGTCGCCTTGCCTATGTACCTGCCACACGAGATCAACGATACCAGCATCATCACCCAAGGTACGGTCATCAGCTTGTTACTCAACACCGCCGCGTACGTGGTGTTTTCCTATGTTGCCCAACCACGCCTGGTCGATCGCATCCAAGCAACCGCTTTCGTGATGCCGCGTAACGCGGTGCAAGAACACACCATAGGCCGGCATCACCAAGCCACCAATGGTGACATGTTACTGCTACTAAAAACCTTTGTCGGCGAAGAACGTACGCGCCAATTGCTTGCGTATTTCAATGATGCCCAACAAGCATTCATCGATGACAGTAATAAAGAGGATGTCGCCCGCCGCGAATTCATCGACTACGTTGAACGCGCGCTCACCGGAGTGCTCGGGGCAGCAACCGCGCGCTCGTTGATTGAAGCAGCCCTACGTGACCGCCGACTCCACCTTGAAGAAGTCGTGCACTTCTTCGACGACACGACACAGGCCCTGCAAACCCAGCAGTCCATTTTATTCAGTTCACTCGAAAACTTAGCGCAAGGCATTAGCGTGGTCGATGCCGAGTTGCGCTTAGTGGCGTGGAATAAACGTTACCTTGATCTCTTTGACTACCCCGAAGGCATGGTCAAACCGGGACAGCCTATAGCAACACTTATTCGCTATAACGCCGAACGCGGTGAGTGTGGACCCGGTGAAATTGATGAGCTGGTCAGTAAGCGTTTGAACTACATGCAAATGGGCTCACCACACCGTTTTATTCGTCGGCGTGGCGATGGCCGAGTCATTGAAATGGTCGGCAACCCGCTGCCCAATGGTGGCTTCGTCACCAGTTTTACCGACATTACCGAGCACGTTGAGACGGCCCAAGCCCTCGAAGAGGCCAATATTGACCTTGAGCAACGCATGAATACTCGGCAACGTAAAATTCGTGAGATCAATAATGAGCTCACCGAAGAGATTGAACGTCGTCGCAAAGTCGAGGTGGAGCTCAAACAAGCCAAACAGGAAGCCGAAGAGGCGAATGCATCCAAAACCCGCTTTTTGGCGCTGGCGAGTCATGACATTCTGCAGCCCCTTAATGCCGCACGGTTGTATTTATCGGCAATGGACGAGAGCAACCTGAGTTCCCACAACCAACAACTGAGCAGCAAGCTCGATACCGCATTGGCCTCGACAGAACACCTACTTAGTACCTTATTGCAAATTGCGAAAATGGACCAAGGCGCACTACAACCGAGTTTTCGGCATGTACAACTGAGCTCGGTGTTGCAACCGCTGATCCATGAATATACCGTGCTTGCGCAGCAACGCGGAATTGAGCTGCGCAGCCATTGGCGCGATGCTGTTATCTACACGGACCCAACGTACCTACGGCGGATTATCCAAAACTTTCTTTCCAATGCCATCAAGTACAACCGCGATCATGGCAAAGTGTTGCTAAGTGTGCGGCAACGGGGCGAGCACCTACAAATGGCGGTGTGGGATACCGGGCCCGGAATTACCAGTCAACAGCGCCATCGAATCTTTGATGCCTTTTACCGCGGCCAGAACACTCGCGTTGAAGGCGTGGGCCTCGGGCTTAGCGTTGCCAAACGTATGAGTGAGCAACTGCACTGTGAACTTAAACTTAGCAGTGTTGAAGGACGTGGAAGTTGTTTTATGGTGACCGTGCCGAAAGGTGCCGAAGCACAGGTTTATCAGCCGCAGGCTGAGCAAGAACACGGCACTCCAAGCGATCATCTGACCTTGGTGTGCGTCGACGATGACCCCGAAAACCTCAGTGCCTTGCGCGCCTTGCTGGAAAAATGGGGCTGCACGGTCGAAACCTTTACCAGTAGCACAACTGCTTTGCAGTATGCGAGCACGCACAGCGCACCCGATGGTGTCTTGTTAGACTACCAACTTGGCGATGATGAACATGATGGACTCACACTGGTGCAGGCGCTGCGCGAGTTTTGGGGCGAGACATTAACCGGCGCACTGGTCACTGCGATGCGTGACGACCACGTGCGTCAACAGGCACGCCAACAGCAGTTACTTTTTATCGCCAAGCCGGTCAAGCCTGCGCAACTCAAAGCCCTGCTGCGGCACTTACAAAAACTAGCGGTCTGATGCATGCACCGCAACACAGCGACCACCTTGCAAGGTAACCACTGGGCGAGGGAGCACTTCACAGGTGCCCATGATGCCAAACTCTTGTTGATAAGCTTGCTGTAACTCACGATGCTCATTAATGAGCTTCGTTAAAACCTCTGCATCCACCGTCGACGTCGAGTAACCCAAGTAGTAGTCGGGGCCACCACAAGGACGGTGGCCGACCTCTGCTAAACGACATTGTTTGGCGTCTTCGGCGTACGCCATTCCTACCATTGAGCGGATCTGTTGGTCCATCTCAGTGATCTGATTTTGCATCTGCTGTTGATCTTGCAGCGCAATTTCTGGTTCCGCCACCGTCTCTTGTTGGGGTGGCTGGCACCCCATCACGAGCAGCGATAGCCCCATCACGCCAAAGGTTTGCCATACCGTGTTCATACTTCGACTCCCTTACGACGGCGCACGAACGCCAACCCAGAAGCAGCTAATGCGAGCCACCACGAGAAGCTCCCTGAGCTCTCAGTATCTGGATCTGGGATATTTCCTGACGACGGTGAAACAACAACATTCACCGTAGCGGTGTCCTCAAACTCACCATCACTAGCGGTTAACTCAAAGCCGAGAGTTGAGATACTGCTAACGATCGGCGCAGTAAAGCTTACCTCTTCACCTTCTGAGGCCGATAACGTGACATTAATCCCCGAGGTTTGACGCCACGTATAAGTTAAGGTATCCCCGTCTGGGTCGGTGCTTTCCGTAGCACTTAGCACGACGCTACCACTACTTTCTACGTCAGATGGTGTTGCGCGAGCAAAGGCTGTTGGTGCCTGATTTGCGCCACGCAAATCTACAGTGATAGAGGCCTCGCTACTACTCAAGCCATCCGATACCGTTAAACCGAAGGTAACGCTGGCGGCTGTTTCCAATTCCGGTACCACAAAGCTCGCTTGGGCACTGTCTGCGTCAATTAACTCAACCACTGGACCGTCGGTTTGCTCCCAGTTGAAGCTAAGCACATCCCCCTCAGCGTCGGTCGAGGCACTGGCATCCAGCACAACCGTCGCAGCGGTTGCTTGTGCGCCATCAACTTCCGTAATCAAGATGCTTGGTGCGGTATTCACAACCTGCACGCTTACCATACCAAGGGTAGTTTCTTGACCCGCTTCATCCACGCCGCGATAGGTGAAACTATCATCGCCAACGAAACCTGCATTAGGCGTATACTCAAGGTTATTATTGCTGAGCACGGTTACGGTACCATTGCTCGGCGCCGCAACCACTTCTGCAGTCACCGCACCCGTGGCGCTAATTTCTTGCGGTAATACCGCGTTATAGCTCTGCGCCGCGTTGGCAACCGTCACTAAGGTCAGCAGTTCACGGCCTGGCGCCGCAAAGGTTTCACTTAAGTCGATCGCCGTAGGTCGCTCCCATGCGGTCGACACAGCGCGATCTGGCGCATCAGCGATGGTGTCCACCTGCATGTCAAAAGCAATTTCGACTGCGGCACGTTCGCCTCTTAGTAACCGCGGTTGTAGTACATCACCGGCACTCGGATACTGCCCTGAACCTTCAAAGTAGTGCTGCACACCAACCACACCAAGAGCATCTGCTGCCGTCTCGGCACCAATCGTCAGATCGTCAGGCGCCGCTACCGGAATATCAATGTAGTTGAAGTAAACATTGTCCGTACCCAACTCGGCCCAAAACGCAAAGCTGTAGCGATCACCACCGACGTCGTCGTATTTACGGACGCTCTCAAATTCAATAGCCAAATAACTTACGTCATTCGTGTCGGTTAATACCGCGTAATTTATTTGGCCACCACCGGCCTCTGGGCCCATCTCGAGATCAGTCCAGAACGGCGCCCAAAATGCATTTGGTTGGTCAACATCTGGAATCGCACGATTTGTAGCAGTGCTCCCAAAGCCACTGGTATTATCGCCAGCACCAATGATGCCGTTGGTTGAAATGACCACCGAGTCATAGCGCACACCATCGAGATACAGGCCCCCGTTAGAACTGATATCAAAGGTAAAAAGAGTGTCATCACAACCATCTGCACAAACATTGTTGGGCACCGAACCACTCAGCTCTTCAATGGTTGCCCCAGCAAAGAACTCATTATTGGCGTTGTTCACCTCAGCTACGTCAGCTTGGTCGGTTTGTTGACCACGCCACACAATGGTATCGCCCTCAAGCCCCGAACTGGTAGTCGTCGAGCGGACACTTGTAACATCAATAGATGCTTCGTCTGCACTCGCACCTGCGGGCAACTGCACCGTCAACTCGACTTCACTTGAGCTAGTGCCCAGTGCCCCGCGAGCGTTAACGCTAATAGGCTCACCTACAGCAACGGTGCCAGCGGTATGCGCGACGCTCACAATAGCTTCGTTATCAGAAGAGCGAGCATAAATGGCAATCGGTAAGCGCATATCTGGATGATTGTCTGAGCTACTTAGTAACAACTCGCCGAAATGCCAGCCTTCCTCGGCATAGCGTGAATCAACTTCGATCGCCATGCTCAGCGACTCACCACTGTCGAGTGCAATTAAACTTTCCGACAAAGTCGCCGTAACGTCCGGATTCGCAAAGATAACTGATGCATTAAAGCTGACAGCGGCATTACCAATATTGGTGAACGTACGGTCGAACGTACAACCAATCGCACAGCCGTTGTTCGCGAGTGACGGTTGATCAACCACGACATTGGTTGCGGCTGCATTTGCCACATTTAGACGACCCGTACCACGGTCAAATGGCGTTGTCTCAGAGACCAAATCATGACTGCGTAAACCACTTTCCGTTGAGGTCATCAGCAATGATTTCAATTGTTCTGGAGTCAAGTCAGGACGTTGTTCAAGCAGTAAGGCGGCGGCACCCGCAACATGCGGTGAAGCCATCGACGTGCCTGACTTCAAACCGTAGGTATTATCGGGTACTGGCGCAATAATTGAACTTCCTGGCGCCGCGAGGTCAGGCTTCAAAAACGTTGAGTCGCCATTCGGCCCACGGCTACTAAAGCTTGACATGGCATCAACCAAATTCTCATCGATCCGCAGAGCCGGTGCGTTAATCGTTGCCGTATCGCCACTTTGCCATTCTTGTACGATAGCCACGCCGGCATCTTGCGTAATCGATACCGATGGTAACGTGGCTTCACCCATATTCATGGTCACGGTACCTGGTTCGTTGTTGTAGACGATCATCGCCACCGCACCAGCCGCTTGTACATTGTCAGCTTTGACACTGAAGTTACATGAGCCGCGCTGAACCAAAACGATTTGCTGCGCAAACTCGCCGCTGGCAAAACTTGAACACGCCAAGCTATCACCGGCATTGCCGGCAAGTGCTAACGAACCACTAATCGGATCGGTAATCGTAAAGTTACCAACACCAATAATCGCATCGAGGCCACTAAATGGACCAGCATCCACGGTAAGGCTAATCGCTCCACCATGTTGACTACTCGCAACACTCAAGCCATCTTCAATACAGGCTGGGCAACCAACGGTGCGCTCGCCTGGACCATCGTTACCAGCTGCTGTTACGGTTAACACCCCCGCTTCTTTAGCTGCGGTAAATGCCGCGCTGTATGGGCTATCTGCTGGATCTCCACCAGGGCCACTACCCCATGAGTTATTGATGATATCGGCGCCATCGGCCACCGCATCTTCCAGCGCTGGCAACAGCATCGAGGTACTACCTGAGCCTTGTCCTTCTGGGTCGCTAAACAGCGCCTTGTACACCATCAAGTGAGCGCCTGGGGCAACACCGGTAATATTCACACTGGCACCATTCAAGGTCACCGTCGTCGGATTTGCCGCTGCTGTACCAGCCACATGCGTACCATGACCGTTGTAATCCGCGGGGGATTCGACTTCATCAGGATGAATCTCGCCAGTTGGCTCATACCAACGGGCAACAATGATTTTGTCATTACAGAACGTTGGCGTAGTGGTGCAATAATCGTCCTTGGTAGGGCGTGCCACCGGCGGATGACCATTATCAGCAAAGGAAGGATGGTCTTGGTCGATACCGCCATCAATAATAGCAATCTTTACGCCACGGCCCGCGTCAGCTTGCCCACCAAGCTGACTCCACACCGCCGGAGCATTAATGAGATCCATTGAGGTCGCTGTCGTGGCGTAAAAACGTTCATCTTCATAAACCCGCTTCACCCCAGGAACTTGCGCTAATTGCGCGCGCATGGCCGCGGCATCTGCAACTTTCCCTGGAAGTTCAACCACCAAACCATTAAAGGTTAGTGTTAAATGATGCTTGGCTTCAAGATTACCAACGCGGGCTTTGAGGTTGCGTAAAACCTCGTTTTGCTTGCTCAGCAAATGCGCTTGGTAAGTCTGCACAGGGGCCGATGCGAGCTGTAACTTTGCTGTTCCTGTGGCTACTGGGCTGGTCGGTTCGAAGCCCGCTAAACCACCTTTATACACTGCTGCGGCTGGATCGTGCAGCTCGACAATAAAGCGCGTCACATCATAACTGCGTACCATTTTGCGCGCCAACTCATCGCCCTTTTCGGGCTGATGTTGTTGAATAAGTTGTGGTGTCTGCACTGGTGTTTGCTGGACTTGTTGCGCAGCCACACCAGTCACCGTAAGCGACGACAAAACTGCCAACGCTGCCGCCGAAGGCCGCAAAATGAAGCCGTTAGTACTCATGGTCATCCTTCCTACATCAATGTGATCATTATTATTAGGACTAAGTTATCACGAAAAAATTCGATCAGGTACGGGATTTGTGTAAAGAATGTTACAGGAATTTACAATAGCGTGAGGCGCCTAGCTCACTGGCGCTTCAAGTTGTAAACGTTCAGCCAGCAAGACCGCCTGCGTGCGGCTGTAGACACCGAGCTTACGGAAAATCGCCGTAATATGCGCTTTTACCGTGGCTTCGGTAATATTGAGTTGGTAGGCAATTTGTTTGTTCAGTAAACCTTCGTGCAATAGATAAAGCACCCGATATTGCTGCGGTGTGAGATCAGCGACTTTGCGCGCCAATTCTTGATCTTCATCGCTAATACGATCAAGGCGACCACGAACCTCAGCAGGAACCCAAGTATCACCTTGTAAAATGGCATCAATTGCCTCGGCAATTTGTGCCGAAGGTAATGACTTAGGAATGAAGCCTAAAGCACCAAAGCCGATACACTTGGCGACCACGCTGGCCTCTTCCGAACCAGAAATCACTGCAACGGGTAGTAAAGGAAAGTCTTCACGAATACGAATCAAACCGTAGAGATCGCCACTACCCGGCATGTGCAAATCGAGCAGCAACAAATCAAGGTCGTCGTCATCGTTGAGTGCGGCTAAAGTTGCGTCAAGATCGCCCGCCTCACGCAATTCCAGATTGCCATAATGATTCGCGAGCGCGCCTTGCAACGCCTCGCGAAATAACGGGTGATCATCAGCAATTAAGAATTTAGCCATAGTATGTAGCCCGTAGTTCTACTACGGGCCAAATCTCCCACATCGAAGATAGTGATTTAATTCAAGTTACCCCGCAGTAGAACTGCGGGCTACGACTCCACATCAACGGTAGCGATTCAAATCAAGTTACCCCGCAGTAGAACTGCGGGCTACGACTCTACATCAACGATAGCGATTCAAATCAAGTTACCCCGCAGTAGAACTGCGGGCTACCGTTATTTATTCAAACGATTATCAATCAGGGAATCTACCACACTTGGATCGGCGAGCGTAGAAGTATCGCCAAGGTTTTCGAACTCATTGGCGGCAATCTTGCGCAGGATCCGACGCATGATTTTACCCGAGCGCGTTTTCGGCAAGTCCGGTGCCCAGTGAATGAAGTCTGGCGTCGCAATCGGACTCAGCTCTTTACGCACCCAGTCCCGTACTTCTTTGGTCAAATCATCGCTGACTTCTGTGCCCGACATCGCAATCAAGTACACATAGATACCCTGCCCTTTCAGGTCATGCGGATACCCCACTACGGCAGCCTCAGAAATCGCCGGATGTTCGACCAGCACACTTTCTATTTCTGCCGTACCCAAGCGGTGACCCGAAACGTTCAAGACGTCGTCCACGCGACCGGTAATCCAATAATAACCGTCTTCGTCGCGACGCGCGCCGTCACCAGAAAAATACAGGTTCTTGTACGCAGAGAAGTAAGTCTGTTCAAAGCGCTCGTGGTCACCCCATAACGTGCGAGACTGCCCCGGCCAAGAATCTTTAATCACCAAATTACCATCAACTGCGGCCTCTAGCTCATTACCGTCAGCATCAACTAATGCGGGCTGAACCCCAAAGAATGGGCGCGTCGCAGAGCCAGGTTTCAAATCGGTTGCGCCTGGCAACGGCGTAATCATGATCCCACCAGTTTCGGTTTGCCACCACGTATCGACAATCGGACAACGACTGTCACCCATGACTTTGTGGTACCACTCCCACGCTTCTGGATTAATCGGTTCCCCGACGGAACCTAGCGTGCGCAGCGACTCACGCGAGCTTGTATCCGCGGCAGCAGTGCCTTTCGCCATCAGTGCGCGAATCGCGGTTGGCGCGGTGTAGAGAATATTTACACTGTGTTTGTCGACAACCTCACCAATACGGCCGACGCTTGGATAGGTTGGTAATCCTTCAAACACCAGCGTCGTTGCACCATTCGCCAACGGCCCATAAACGATGTACGTATGCCCAGTGATCCAGCCTACATCTGCTGCACACCAATAAACGTCGTCTTCATGGTAATCAAATACATATTCGTGCGTCATCGACGCCCACACCATGTAACCACCGGTCGTGTGCAAGACCCCCTTCGGCTTACCCGTCGAGCCAGAGGTGTACAAAATAAATAGTGGATCTTCGGCATTCATTACTTCTGGCTGGCATTCAGTGGCCACATCTTTCACCAACTGATCCCACCATACGTCGCGACTGTCGTCGAAACCCACATCGCCATGGGTGACTTTGGCAACCACGACATGTTCAACGGTTGGACACCGGTTATCTTTCAGCGCTTCATCAACGTTTGCTTTCAAAGGGGTGGTTTTACCACCACGGCGACCTTCATCGGCAGTAATGACAACCTTCACGCCACAGTCATTCACACGGTCAGCAATCGCATTCGGTGAAAAGCCACCGAAAATAACCGTATGTACGGCGCCAATCCGCGCACAAGCCAACATTGCGTAAGCAGCTTCCGGTACCATCGGCATATATATTGCAACGCGATCACCTTTCTCGACACCCAACTTTTTAAGGCCATTGGCAAAACGAGACACTTCCGCATGCAGCTGCTTGTAACTAATTTCTTCACTAACCGACGGGTCATCGCCTTCCCAAATGATCGCCGTTTTGTCACCACGTTCAGCTAAGTGCCGATCGACGCAGTTATAGCAAGCATTCAAAGTGCCGTCTTCAAACCATTTTATGGTGATATCGCCCGGCGCAAAGCTGGTATTTTTGACCTTGCTGTAAGGGCTAAACCAATCGATACGCTGCCCTTGCTCACGCCAAAAGCCTTCAGGTTCTTCAACACTTTGTTGATACATCTGAAGGTAACGATCGTTATCAATGTGTGCTCGGTTCTTCGCTTCGGCCGGCACTTTGTATATGTTCTGCTGCATAAAACCTCCTAAAGCCTGTAACTGCATTGTTCGCTGTCTAGGTAGCCCGTGGTTCTACCACGGGGCCATCTCATTTAACGTACATGGTCAAACCTTCCGGTGTGACCCGTGGTGGAACCACGGGTTACGAACAACGAATAACGCATTTTTGTTTTGCTATACCTTCAGTTATTGGGCCGCGTTCGACCATTAGACCATAGTCTAGATTGATTATTTGCCCCAACCATTCGATGCTTTTCTGCGCAACTGCAAACAACAAGGAGCATCGCAATGCTGCCAAAAACATTAACAAAATCGCTGATTGCCAGTGCCGTACTGGGCGGAATCGCCATGACACCGGCCCATGCTGCTGACCCTGAGTGGAGTTTCAGCGGCTACATTAAACTTGATGCCTTTATGTCAGATTATCAAGATGGCACCGCACCATCTAGTGGCTTTATTGGTCGACAATTCTACATCCCCAGCACCACACCTGTGGGCGGTAATGGAGACGACGTCGTCACCGACGTGCATGCACGGCAATCCCGTTTCTTCTTCGATGTTAGCCAAGAGTTGGACAACGGTGAAACCGTAAAAGCCCGTATCGAACTCGATTTTATGACGGTACCCGTCGGTGACGAACGTATCACCAACTCCTATGCACCGCGATTGCGCCAAGCCTATTTCACCTACGGCAATTGGTTGGTGGGACAAGCTTGGTCAAACTTTCAGAATCTCAGTATCTTACCTGAATCAGTTGATTTCATTGGTGCGACCGACGGTATTATCTTTGCCCGTCAACCGCAAATTCGCTACACCCAAGGCGGATTTAGCGTCTCGGCCGAAAACCCCGAAACCACAGTCACACCATTTGGTGGCGGTGGACGCATTACGTCGAGTGATGGGGTAATGCCTGATCTGACTGCTAAGTATGTCGGTAAAGCCGGTGATTTGTCATACAGCATTGCCGGCTTAGTGCGCCAGCTTGCCCATGACGTTGATGGCGACGGTAGCGACGAAACTGCATCAGGCTACGGTATCTCGGTAGGTGCAAAATGGCAGCTTGGGAAAAACGACATCCGAGCCTCGTTTCAAACCGGATCAGGATTTGGTCGCTATTTAGGTTTAAATACCTTCAACGCTGCCGTAGTTGATGCCAATGGTGACCTCGAAACGATTGATTCTTCGGGTATTACCTTTGCGTACCGACACGTATGGAGTGAGAAAGCGCGTTCCAACTTTGTTTACAGCCGAGGCTGGGCCGACAATGATACGGCTTTGACCGGCGTGAACGGCACTGAATACACCCAACGTATCGGCGCCAATTACATGTACTCCCCAGCTAAAAACCTGACCTTTGGGGCTGAAGTCTCGCGCGCTACTCGTGAAACCGAAGCGGGTGTCGATGGCGACATGACGCGCTTGCAATTCATGGCCATGTACAGCTTTTAAAACGGTAGCCCGTGGTTCTACCACGGGTTCAATCTGACGTTTGACCATGTCCGTGGAATTCGAGGCCCCCGTGGTAGAACCACGGGTTACCACGAGCAACAGTTTTTAAAGGTTTTTTAAAGGCATTGGGCGGCCGAAGTAGTAGCCCTGCAGGTAGTTACACCCCAGTTCGGTCACAAATTCGGCCTGCTGGGGTGTTTCAATTCCCTCAGCTAACACTGCAAAATCAAGACTTTGTGCAATTTTTATCACACTCTCGATCAACACCCGATCACCTTTGTGATGGCGAATTCCGGCAATAAAGCTGCGATCGATCTTAACCACATCAAGCGGCAAACGCTTCAGATAACTTAAGCTCGAGAAGCCCGTGCCGAAGTCGTCAAGCGCAATACTCAAGCCATGTTTGCGTAGCGTCTGTAAGCGTTCAATCGCGTATTGGCTGCCCTCAAGTAGGATACTTTCGGTCAGCTCAAGCTCAATCCATGTACCACGACAGCCGGTTTCAGCCAAAGTGTTAAGCACAAAATCGACAAAGTTAG
The DNA here is from genome assembly GCF_024752025.1 of Pseudidiomarina sp. CB1. Lineage (GTDB taxonomy): Bacteria > Pseudomonadota > Gammaproteobacteria > Enterobacterales > Alteromonadaceae > Pseudidiomarina. Next base: position 1,159,813 of record NZ_JANTPU010000001.1, read on the forward strand.
CGCGATTAAAGTGTAATGCCGAAATATTCACCGACATCCGCAGTTTAGGCTCGCGCTCTTGCAGCTTAACGGCGTCCTCGCAGGCACGTTTAAAGACCCACTCACTCAACGGAATGATCTGCCCAGTCATTTCCGCTACCGGAATAAAGTCATCAGGCGCAATTAAGCTGCCGTCGCTTTGAGGCCAGCGAATTAACGCCTCGACTTGTATTGTTTGTTGATCATTACTGCGGACAATCGGCTGGTAATGTAACTCCAACTCGTTGTTATCTATCGCTTCTTGCAAATTACTACGCATTGCCGACGTGGTAAGCAAGCGCTTAGCCATGTTCGGTTCATACTCTAGTACGTAGTTGTAGCCGAGTTTTTTCGCTTGGTGCATTGCCATATCAGCCCGTTGGATGAGCTCCAATGGCGTACTTACGTCTGGTGTCTGATGGGCGACGCCAATGGTTGCCGTGAGATAAACTTTGTTGTCACCCACACGATAGGGCTGAGCCACTAAATTCATGATGTCTTGCGCCAAACTCTTTACCCGCTCAGGGAAAGCCGTGGCCCCGTCGAGCACTAAAATAAACTCATCACTCGCAAAGCGCGCTAATTCACTCCGCCGCGGTTGTTCACTTTGCAGACGCTCAGCCAATTGGTTCAGAATTTCGTCGCCGACATGCAAACCAAGACCATCGTTAATGAGCGTAAACCCATCGAGGTCGATAAACAGCACCGTGACATCTTTGGTTTCGTAAAACTTTGAGCCGATATACTGCTCAATACTCGCGCGATTCCACAGACCAGTAAGTGCATCATGGTGGGCTTGATAGAATAACTGTCGGCCTTGTACTTCTAACGAGACATTTCGCTCCACTGCAAGCACCACAAGCAACACTAAGCCAATGCCGCCAACGATAATGAGCATCTGTAAGTTGGAAGTTTCTTGCAAGGTGTCGAGACGATACAGATAGGCTTCGGTGGGGACACCAGAGCTGTAATACATCGATAATTCGCTGTCATACAGCTTAATAGCCTTGTCGCGCAGATACCTTGCCGTCGGCTCAGTAACCCAAAAGCCAGCGCGATCCATCCACCGCCCAGGCCTTACTAACGTGTACGTTTCAATATCGCTGTCGACCGTATTTAGCATAGCAATGCCCAGCATTGCTCGGACATCGAGCACGGCCAGCACCGAGTAAATCCCCGTATCAGGCATGCCCTCAGGGTCGACAAAATCCACCGGAACACGGACGACAAGCTTCGCAGTAAGATCCTTGACCGCGAATTCAGGAACAAGAATTTCCGTCTTAGAAACGTTGCGTTCCAAGCCATCCATTATCACCTTGTCGCTCATTACGGCTTCAAAATAACTCATCCTCGACGGCTTAAGACGCTCAAAGACTACGGTTTTGTCAGGTGCAACAAGGAATAACGCATCCAAATAATCGACATCTTTCAAATAAGTTACGATGTCGACTTCCATAAGCTCTGAGTGGTCCTGCAACGGATAGGTTTCCCAGCGCTGGCCTAACCGTTCAAACAGTTCAATGATGCTCTCCCCCATCGCCGTCCGACTTTGCCGGAGTTGCTGTACCGCACGTTCGCCGTCAGAGCGTAACTCAGTCATTTGCGTGTGGAACATGCCCACGCCGAAAACCATCACAGTGAGCACAGCTAAGGTGGTAAAATTGGCCGAGGTTGGCGACAAACGGGGCAAGCTACGGCGACCGCGATAATGGGTCGCGTAAACAGCAACACCGGCAAGAATTGCGGCCACACAGACGACCAAACTGCCGGTTGGGTGCTTCGCTAATAGCGGCGCCTTCAAAAACAAATGCATCAACAAGAACGCAAAGCCGATACCCGCAAAGGCTAAGCTATAGCCCGCATTGGCTTGCAAAAACAGTTGCTGCCAGGGGTTACGTTGCGAAGCTTCGGGAAAAATCGGTAAGAGTCCGATCGCAAGCGGGGCAAAACTAAGGTAAGCAAACCAAGGAATTTGAGCGTCGAAAGCGTCAAAAAAGCTTCCTGTCCAGCCATCGATAATGCCCACTAAACAGAGTACTGCGAAGCCTGATGATAGCCGCTGTGCCTGCTTGTTTTGCCGGAAGTAGCTACGCAGCAATACTGCTGTGCCTATGCTCACCATCATGACTTGAAAAGACGAGCTAATAGAGTGATAAAGCAGTTGTTGCGACGGTTCTAAAAGACGATAACTAAGGATCAGCACCCCTGCGAAGAATAACGCAGTGGCCGCTACCAGTTGGAGGACAGCTCTAGCCTGTATATCAGTATTTATTATTTTCATCGGCCAGTGTGAAACTTTTAGTTAACGATACTAACTCATATAAACACAAAATTATTCGCTTGAATAGCCAATTTCAGGACTGAGGTAACTTGAGCAATGACAATAGTCACCGCTACGATCTCATTTTCTGCCAAATAAGATCGTTAATTTCCGTTTCGATAGGTTGATAGCCCGTTGGCGCACGCAATAGCAATTCGCGTAGGTCATCCACCCGAAAAGCGTCACACGCTTCATTGAGTCGTTCTAGAATGTTTTCCATCTTTGTCCAACTAAGCGTAAATTCGTTAGCCCTCATAATGCGCGGATGCTCGCAAGGCGAAACATTATCGCCAATCAGCAATTCTTCATAAAGCTTTTCGCCCGGCCGCAGTCCAGTGCAAGTAATCTCAATGTCACCCGCTGGATTCTCTTCGTTACACACCTCGAGACCACTTAAGCGAATCATTTTACGCGCCATGTCCACAATTCTGACTGGTTCTCCCATGTCTAACACAAACACTGCGCCTGAATCTCCCATCGTCCCAGCTTGAATCACCAACTGAGCCGCCTCGGGAATCGTCATAAAGTACCGAGTAACTTCCGGATGAGTTAAAGTTACTGGTCCGCCATTTTCAATTTGGCGCTTAAAAAGAGGCACTACTGAACCTGAAGAGCCTAATACGTTACCAAAACGTACAATGCAAAAACGCGTTTTACCGCGCTCAGTTTTGGCTCGTTCCGCTAACCCCTGCAATACTAATTCAGCTAAACGTTTTGTTGTTCCCATGACATTTGTCGGCCGTACTGCTTTGTCCGTTGAAATCAGCACAAACAATTCAACATTGGCTTTTAAGGCTGCCTCTGCTGTGTACCAAGTACCAAAAACATTGTTGCGAACCCCCTCGACCATGTTGTATTCAACCAGGGGGACGTGCTTATAAGCTGCAGCATGATAGACCGTCTGCACAGCGAACGAAGCCATGATGGTTTCCATGCGCTTGTGTTGTTGTACCGTACCAATGATCGGATAGATTTCAGTCTCCTGTAGCGCATGCCGTTGTGTGATTTCGCGCAGCTCTTTTTCAATACTGTACAAACCGAATTCAGAGATATCGCATACAATCAAAGCCTTAGGTTTTTGCAAGATAATATGGCGGCATAATTCCGAACCAATTGAGCCGCCTGCTCCAGTGACTAAAACAACTTTATCTTTGATATGCTTTTCCATCAGAGCTGGATCCGGCTCCACAGGGTCGCGGCCCAAGAGATCCTCTATGTGAACATCCTGTAATTGGTCAATGGCCATATCACCATTCACCATATCAGCCATTCCTGGTACCGTAAGTACCTTCACATTGATCGTTTCTAGTGACTCAAGAATAGCTTTTCGAACTGAACGGGGAGCACTGGGTAAGGCGAGTAAAATCCGTTGGATGTGTCGCTCTTCGACCACCGATTCGATTTGACTAGGTTCGATCACTGGAATGCCCAACAGCGTAGAACTATGGATAGTTTTGTCGTCATCGACAAACACCACAGGTGCAAACTCTTCGCCATTATTCAAGGCTTGCGCGAGTTGCCGCCCCGCTGAGCCTGCCCCATAGATCATTACCGGTATTTTTTGTCGGCTAACCACGCGATGATAGATTTCACGCATTGCAAAGCGACTACCGCCAATAATTAATAAAGCAGTCAGTCCATAATTAACAATACCTGTAGCGGGTAACTGAATCTTGAATGCATACGTTAACGCAGCCAGCAGTATCGTGGAAATACTTGCGCCAATAAACACAACAAGAAACGCACGAACCGACACATAACGCACTACTGCGCGATAAAGCCCTAACTTAACAAAAACTGCAACTGAGCCAATGATGAGGTAGCTGACGACGCCCAACCAAGATAGCAGATTAGGAGGAATCAATGTTTCACGGCTCAGCACCATGGCAAGTAGCAGGGCGACCGTAATGGCTACAATGTCGATAATGACACTAATCGTTCGTTTGGCGGGGCGCGGCAATTGCAATAGTGAATTTAATAGTTTCACGATAAGTTACATCCTAGTAGTTGCCTGACTAAGTTCGCACAATACATGACTTTAGATAGCGAGCTTTTCCTTGTAACGGTGAGTATAGCTCTCCCCGACATAGGCGGCAAGACCAGTGATTTCATGGCGAGCGTCGAGCACGCCTCGAGTACGGCGCTCCTCGATAAGTTCTTCTTGGTTGAACAGGCAAGGATGCGGGAATAATTCGGATAAAGAGTCCTAGTATCACTTAACTACAATATCTTACAGATTTTCCATCGGCCTTACTTCAGTTGTGAGCATTGAAGAATTGCTGGTAGGTTGTAATTAATGCGCTGAAAAATATAACGGATGGAACTATGATGTCGAAAATTAGAAATACCAACAGTGACAAAAACTTCGATTGGTGGACACGTTCTTTCCCTTTCTTATAAATCGGTATCATCCCCGTTATAGCTTCTCGCTCCTCTTGATCCAGTATTCCAGTATTACCCACAACTCTATTGAGACTGGTCTCCAAGTCTAGGAATCTAACCAAATACGCTGATGCATTGCGCGCCATCCAGTACTCGATCAGCCTAGTAAGCCAAAAAACAAAGTAATAGCACGTAATCAATAATGTAACGGGTAATAGTTGCTCTTTGGACACGGGATCAACAAATCGAATAAACAACATAGTCGTTACTTCAACGTTGCTTAATGCGAGTACCCAAGATAAAAATGACCAAAACAACAACTTATTCCGAAGAGTTGTAATCTGTTCGGTTGTATACGGTTCGTGCAGCCAACGCGTTAAATTGTCACTCGTGTCTACAATTTCGTTTGTCATAAAACTAGTCCTCTGCCCGTTTTCGGTTAAACATATCCTTGCTCGACCAAGTAATCGCGACCGCCTTTTGTTAAGGAGTAACCAGTAACCTCCCCATTTATGTCATATTCTTCTTCTATGAAACTCATATCTATCAACTTATCAAGATGATATTCAAAAACCATGGGGGATTGAGGCCAACCATCTATTAGTGTTTGAAAAGATGCGCCATAACCTTGAGAACCGAGTTTCCTCAATATTTGCAGTTCATTAGAATCTAGCTTTTTTGGTTCCGGCTTAAAGGTTTTTTCAGCGGCCACGCGTAACTTTTCGAGCTCCTGCTTAACTGTTTCGCGAACATCGTCATCAGTAATACTTTTTAGCTCTTCGTCTCTTTTTGCCCTAGAAATCAATTCTTCTTCTTGAGTTTCCAGACGGCTGCGGCGTTTCTTTTCAAGATCATTTCGCGCCTCCTCGAGCTCTTGCTTTTTCAGTAGCAGATCATGTTCGGATTGCAAGCGAACTTGATGCTCTAATGATATTGGTTTAACAGCAATTTTGGCCAATAAGAATTGGACCCACGGGTTTATAAGAACGTAGCCAATAGCAACCAATAACGGGAAAACTATCGTGGTTAAAAAAGTAGCGTTGGCCTTTACGAACGCAATACGGTTTTCAGCTGAGCCTGTGTCCATCGCAAGGAAAAAAATGCTGTCCCAATTAAATAGAAGCGCTGCAATAAGGTAGTAACCGAACAGAGGACTTTTTAACCGATTCGAGATGCCACTCAAAAATTCACCGACCATTCTTGTCACTCCAATCTGTGCCCACCACGTAAAACTCCGCATTATTCGAAGTCGCAGTGCGCAGTGCTGTTAGTAAAAGCGTGTTAAGCTGCAGTTTTACTTTGCTTTGTTTGGCTTTGCCGTAAACTCCTTTCAGAGTATGCGGCTGTATAACGATGACGCGTTTCTGGCATGAAGCTCTCAATTCGTTAACCTGCTCTAAAAACTTATTGTGACCATCATCTACTGGTTCACCATTTAGCCAAACACGCCGTTTTTTTGATGCTTCTCTTTGTTCCGCGAGGGCGACAGATAAATTTTTACGTTCGGTATAACGCAGATTTTTAATCGCTTGATTAACTACAACATCATGCGCTCCGACAGACAGCTTGCGGTTCTTCAACTTGAATCGGTTACTCGGTTTCTTAACCGACTTGATATGAATAAACGTCAATACCTGTTGTCCGTTGTACTCACCGATATGTATAAAGTCAGCCTTTTCGCCTGGGCCATCGTCACAGTACAACAAACCTGCGGCAGTCTCCCCGCCCAAAGCAACCGAAAAGTCATCAGCATTTGCCCAGTTTGAATGCCAGTTCTTCGTCACCCAACAAAATAATGTATTTTGCTTCCCTATTTTATTGAAGTCATAAACTTCTTCGCCCTTACGGTTCAATGACGTTGGCTTTTCTCTAAAAGTCACAGAGTGCTCAGATTGAAGTTGTTGCGGCTTCTCTCCAAAGTCATTCCACAAAAAGTTATTAAATGGCATATCTCTCAGTTCAGTTTTGAAAACCATGCCATTTAGTATTGTGTGACCAGATTCGAACCAAATTTTTATGAGCTCTGGATGTTTAAAAATACGACAAAACTCCGCCAGTTTTTTTGCACACCTAGGTGCAGCCTTCTTGCTAACTTCATATTTCAATTTATATTTTTCGACCTTCAAATCAACTACAACAGCACCACAGTCTTCTCCTTGTCGGTATAATTGAAGTCGGATTCTGTGACTTACAAAAGTTGTATCGAGCTCATAGGAGTAGTTATCTCTTATCAAGCGAAGCAACTTTACCGAGTGGCTCTCTTCATCTTCACCAAGAACGTCGGACTCGCTAATCGCGAACTCATAAGGATCAGAAACGCCATCGAGTGTGTTCAAGGGATAGGCTAAGATGCTAATTGGTGCATTGTTCTCTTTCTTTTCAGTATTAAGGCGATCTAGAATTTCGAATGCCCGCTCCGAAAACTTTTTCCAACTGGAGCATTGAACACACCAAATCATCGACTTATATGGATTCACCCCGATCGTTGTTTCACCATCCGCCCCAAAGATCGCTCGGGTTCTCACTGCCGACATGGCATAGAACTGATCATCCATTGGGTCTAAAGCGTCCGACAGGCCATCACCAATCATAGATTTTGACCCTGGCTTCACTCCCTTTCGTCCCGCCGTATTAGATAACCAGAGCATGCGAACATCATCCTCATTAACGAAGCATCCAAATAGCTTACTAATTGATACCGGGGACGGCGTATCTGGCGTTGGACTATCAAGAAGCTCTGCACGTATAAAGTCACGATGATCTTTGTACGAGCAATAAATTCCGAAATAATTGCGAAGCTCAAAAATCACGATGACATGGTATTCACTGTTTTGGAGGGAAAGATCAAATGCTGCTGTTTCAGTCCAGCTTGGGGCCTTTAGTAACTTGAATGCGAAAATACGTGCATGATGACCTTTACCTAAATTTCTAGGTTGTTGACATTCAACCAATTGCTCATCAGTTAACTTGGCAGATCTGATAACCGCCTTCTTTATTGTTTCAAAAGTTTCGTCTAAATCAGCTTCTCCGCGCTCAGCAAGTAATAGCGATAGAAAAGGTGCGAGTTGTTCCGGTTTTAACGTCGCTTTCTCATGAGTTTCTTGTTGTTGATTAGTTGCCATAATATTTCCAAGCTCGTCGCTGAGACGTACAAAAAAGCGGTACCCGCTGGCGTCGCCGCCAAAAACAGATACCGCTTCAATCTGAAAATTGAAATCAATGTTACAGAACAACCATGCCAGCGAACGAGACGTCCGGCAATTAGACAAAACTCATAGAAAACCACCAAACTTGCGACACCCAGCGCCGCAAGACGTCAAATAACACCAAACCGAGGTCATTTGAACGCAAAAAGCGACACCTGCATCAGCAGATGTCGCTTTCTCTATCTAAGTAGCCCGTAGTTCTACTACGGGTTCACCTGAACCCACCTCGATGTTCGTTCACAACGACCACCCGAGTGTGCCCCGGTGCTTCCCCCGCAGTAGAACTGCGGGCTACTTCACGCGGTCAGCGACGGTCATGAAGATGTACTTGAAGTAGTCGCCCACGCTCAGAGAGGCGAGCATGCGGGCGTCGGTTTCGGCGAGCAATACCGGAGTGGACATGTCGATTTCGTTGACTTGAGCCAGGCCGGTGATGCCAGGGCGAGCGTCGAGCACGCCTCGAGTACGGCGTTCCGCGATGAGTTTATTGTTTTAAATTACCATTCGAACGCTCTAACCTTACACTAAACGCAGTTTGCTTTTCTTGAATTAGCCCTTTACGCTTTTTAAGGTTTTCTCTTTGGCTGTTTACTTTTACTATTTGGTTGTCTATTTGTTCAATTCGGCCAAGAGCTTGAAGCATCTCATTCCTAGATTTATCTAGAATACTCGTCGCGTTGGCGATTCTAGTTTTCAGCGTATACTCAACTGCTTCTCTCCGTCTAGATTCGGCGTAAGAGGAAAATATCGAACCACCTAAGGAATGTTTGCGTTTTGCTAACTGCAATCCCGAAAGCTCCTCCTGTGCCTTAGCAACAAGTGACTTCAAGTTGTCAATAGATTTAATTAACCGCTCTCGCTCTAGAAGGTACTCGTTTTTCTCTTTTTCAAGCTTACTAATGCTTGAACTCACTTCAACAGATTGCTGATACAATTGCTCTTGGTAGTGTTTATTAGAGCCCAAGATCTTCGCTTTTAAGTCGCTATTTTTAGCTTTTTCCTCGATTGGAGCAATACCGCAAGCATGCAAAGCACTATGAACCTCCGTTGGCGAACACCTAAACCATTCTTTACGATACCTATGCTTATTCAAATAATGATGTAAGGTTCGCTCTACATGAGCTGGACGCTCAACGTAGGCAGCGTAAGCTAATGTGTAAGGATGGGGCACCCCTGCCTGACTAATTTCCCTCAAACGTTCTTCAACTTTACGTGTAGTAAACCCCACTTTGACCAAGTTCGGCAAAGAAGCATTCTCCAATACGTAAACCCATCCTAGACTACTTGCCATTTTTGTACACCATGCATTAACTATCAGGTCTCCCACCAAATAATCGGTATAAACTTTTCTCTAATCAGAGTCAATTATTAGTAATTTCGAGATCTGCCAAGAACAATGCGGCTACATGTCTACAATTAGTGGAAACTTCTCTAGATCAGATGCGATCTTTTTCTTCGACTGAGATAACCGAGAGATAAGCAAAGTATTATTTGTTTGATGATGAAGTACAGACCGACTCCGTAATTGACACTTAATAATTACATCTCTTTCTTAGCAAAATATTTGCCAAAATGTGGCTTTGGTCATAAATTAACCACCAATTGTTTTTTAAACCACTCACCGATTGGAAGGTTAAAAATGAAGCGCTATTTACTCGTAATTTTATTTATTCTACAAGGCTGTAGCTCAATTCAGGAATATGAACGGCTTATCCAGCCTACGGATACGGCATTACAAACTTATGTTGGCGGAACTGTTTTTAAAATTGAAAGAAGTTCAGATCTCCCCAATGCAGTTGGCAAAGCGGATATGTGGGGCGGGAAAATAGATCGAGGATTTCTCGAGCTAAGATATCAAGGCGTTTCTGATGATGGACGTTTGGTTTTTCATGTCACAGATGTACAAACAAAATCAAACGAAACATCAATGAGCCGGTACGGTTCTGATCAATCGACATTTAATGCACGCAGTTACGGTAATTCAACATACGGCAACATAACCACATACCGACGTCCCGATGGTCAAACTATTTATTTGGCTCCGAATTCAACTGCTTTTGCAATTGACTCCGATGAACAGGAAGAGTTTAGAATCGGAAATGTTATGGTGCGTATAATTGAAGCTACTCCAGTCGGTTTGACCTACATAATTACAGAATCGAAAGCTCAAATACCCAAAAGTGCGCAGTAAACGTTTTTCTTATGCAAAGCACTACTTCGTTCTCATCTCGGAGTCTGTTGACTTGCGTATGGTGGGGTATACTCAGATAGATTGACTATTTAACTTAGGGAGAGATCATGTGTCGGAGGTGATGCCGCTCGGAGCAGACTCGTCGAGCGTCACAAATAGCTAAAAGGCGAAACCCGCAGAACTTATCTACGGATATGTAAGGCGAATTGAGTACACACAGCCTGATGCCACGATTCTGTGAAATTGTCTCTCAAGCTTAGCTTTCGCCGTGAATTAGCTGAGCGACAAACACTTTCCATAGAAACCAAGCGCTCGCGCCAGCCATATTCAATTGCGAGCCGCATCGGATGCTTATCGGGACTAGCTAAAAACCACACCTTCTGGTCCGTAAGCAAATACGCTTGAGTTAAAAGATGAAGCTCACCAGCATCAACTTCACCAAGACCAGGAAGTTCCATCGATGCCATGACAATCTCGTCTTCGGAGGGAGAGAATATCTGCATTTTTTCACGAATGAGCGCTTCATCGATGTTCTGCACAGGATCACGATTCTGAGCGCCAGTCTCTGTTTCCGTCACACACATCTCCACCGTAGCCAAGTTTAAACAACCGAGCATCTCATTAAGAAGCGACGTCCGATGCGCCTCGATGATGATGTTGGTGTCGACTAATATAAGGTCATCCCTTTCCATCTTTGACTCCATTACTCACATATCAAATGGAGTCTCAAGATCGTGCTGTTGAAAAGCAGCATGCAAAGCATCAATCGAGATATTCAACAACGTTGATGCGCGGCGGACAGATACCAAACCGTTCTCGATCCCTTTTGCCAGAACAAGCAAATACGAACGGCTCAATAACGCATGCGGTTTCAGATTGTCCGAATTACCATTGCCCGGAATCCTTTCTTGTTTGAGAAGTAGCTGTGCATCAAGGCTCGAAATCCGCTTCATTGATACAAGACGCCAAATCACCGCGTCGACTGAGACCTCAAAGCCATTAGCAATAGGAGTTAATGTTTCAAGCGAAATCTCTTCAGGCAATACCTTGAGCAAGGACTCTGCTGGCATGAGTAAGGCGCCAGCGAATGCATCAGCCAGTTGCTCAATACGCGAACGCTTGTTGCTGCGGGGAATCTGAACACGATCGATGTGCATCGGCTTCATGGTGCGCCAAGTCAGACAGTGAAAAAGCTCATGCGCTTTGTCGAAGTTTCGTCGCCCTCGAACTTCGTTGGCATTTATAACAGCCAGTAACGCCTCATCTGAAACCATTGCCGCACCTGAAATAAACTTAGGTAAGTCAAGGTAAATACAATCAACATTCAAAGCTTCATAAAGCTTATGCAAGACCTTACCGGGATAAGGACCTAAATCGAACTCTGCCACTAATTTTTCGGCGGCATTTTGAGCATCTTCGTACGAGTTTCTCTCGCCTAACGGCAAAGACGAAATGGACGCCGGAGCAATATTGAGTTTACGCCGTAAAGTCGTAAGCAAATTGATAATGTTGCGCCCGCGCTGCTCAAACTCTGCAAGCGCAGTATTCTCATCATTCGTGCGCCAGCTAAACTCGACATCAACCGCAGGCTCGAACGCATCAAGAAATGCCATTGGCTTCACGTCCAAAGCTTTCGCAAACAAAGCTAACTCAGTTGGCTTAACTTGTCGCTCGCCGCGCTCTATATCTGACAAAGTCTGACGCTGATTAAACGCCAGCAAGTCACTAAGTTCTTGTTGCTTTAGGCCGCGCGCCTTGCGGAAATAGGTAATCCGTTGGGCAATTAATTGTTGTTGCTCGGTTTGACGATCCATGTGTAGTACCTGTGGGAATTTTAAACACATTGTACCTTGCATTTTTATATATGCAAGATTTTTCAGCTCTATTCTTGGGGGAGAGGTCAGGTGTCCGCCAACGCGTAGCCCGTGGTTCTACCACGGGCCTAACCCGCCAGCACCTCGGTGTATTGAACAACCACCCGAGTGTACTCCGAGACTTCCCCCGCAGTAGAACTGCGGGCTACTTCACGCGGTCGCCGCTGCCGCGGCCGGCGACAGTCATGAAGATGTACTTGAAGTAGTCGCCCACGCTCAGAGAGGCGAGCATGCGGGCGTCGGTTTCGGCGAGCAATACCGGGGTGGACATGTCGATTTCGTTGACTTGAGCCAGGCCGGTGATGCCAGGGCGAGCGTCGAGCACGCCTCGAGTAAGGCGCTCCTCGATGAGCTCTTCTTGATTAAACAGGCATGGCCGAGGGCCAACCAAGCTCATTTCGCCCTTCAAAACGTTCCACAGCTGTGGGAGCTCGTCAAGCTTGGTGCGGCGCAGGAAGTGTCCGAAGCGCGTAATTGATGCGGAACTCGCAAGGTGAGATGCGACTGACGCGGTGTCAACGCGCATGGTGCGAAACTTAACCAAAATAAACGGTCGACCATGGCGGCCAACTCGCTCTTGGCGGAACAGTGGCGAACCCGTGTCAAACAATCCAATAATGAACAGAATGACTAGCACGGGAAAGCCCACAACTAATCCCACCAGCGAAAAAAAGAAATCAAACAACCGAATCACGTACCATCTCCTTGAGTACATCTTCAAGCTTGACGCGGGGCGTCCAGCCTAAAACCCGTTTGGTATGTTCTACATCAACCCGTAACGAGCCCAATAACCGTTCTGCCACCGCGCGTTTGCCCAACAAACCGGCACCCAACGAGAGCAAAGAAGGCGGACATGGCAGCAAACGCGGTTTCTTGCCATACGCCCGAGTCATTGCTGACAACAATTCAGATGTCGACACATCTGCGTCATCACTGACCATGAACGTCTGGTTCCCAGCATCCTTATGCGAAATGCAGGTCACAATTAAATCGACGAGGTTATCCATAGCTACCATGCTCCGCTTATTGCGCACGGACGCCAACGGTAGTGGTAGGTTTCGCCCAGCAAGACGCATCATTGCGGCGAAGTTAGCCTTCACTCCACAGCCATACACCAACGGCGGACGAATGATAGTTACTTCCATGCCTGTACGCGCCGCAATTTCACGAAGGCCCTCTTCGGCGCGGGCTTTAGAAATGCCGTAGTCGTCTTCGGGGGCCAATGGCGAGTCGTAAGAGAATGGCTCATCGATACGCGTCGATTCACCCAAGGCTTTTACCGAGCTCAAATAGACAAATCGTCGCACCCCGGCAGCTGAGGCTTGTGAAGCCAAACGCAGCGTCGATTCAGTATTGAAGTGCAAATAGGCCGCCAACGGATCATCCAAGGTTTCGTCCATGACATGCGCACGAGCAGCGCAATGGATGACAACATCTACAGATCGCAACGAGCCCTCGATGTCGAACGAAGCATCGCCAAGATCCAAGAACACATGCTCCGAAGAAGAACCTGCTACCGCAGTTCGCCCTAAACTCAGAACCGACAAACTATCAGTACGGCAGCGTTCAAATAAACACCCACCGACAAATCCAGTGCCACCCGTGAGTGCAATACGCGAAACTTTATCAACCACCCTGCGCACCTCGCATGAGCTCTCGCTTAGAATCTTGCATAAAAGAAACGATATCGTCCGCCATCTCATTCATGATCTGCACACGCGCAAAGCGCGAAATAAAATCAGTTCTAGGTTCTTCACGCAGACTCAATCGCTCAAATGCAGCGACAGCGCCAGTTACATCACCAGGTTCAAACACTTCAGCATTTGACACATGTTCACGTACGAACTCAGCAGCATAACCACCTACACCTGCCAAAATGGGTTTCCCCAGTGCTGCATATTCAAAGATCTTTGAAGGTAAAACCTTTTTAAAAGCTTCGTAGTCGTTCAAATGCAAGAATAAAACGTCAGCCCTGCGATAAGCGTCTACTAATTCCGAGCGAGAAACTGGCGGCGCCAGCGTTACGTTTTCAGCGCTCGAGCAGGCATCGGTAAGGTGCCCCAGTCGACCACCAGCGCCGATGACTTCGAACTTGGCTTTATCGACAAGTTCAGACGCCAATAAAGGAACAATTTTATGCAGTCCCTGCCCTTCGCCAATATTTCCCGCATAGAGAATACTCAATTTACCTTCACCGCCTAAGTTGCGTACTTCGGAAGGTGTAGCGTTCAAAAACTCTTGGTCAATACCATTGGTAAACCACCGATATTCGGTATTGGGATAACGAGAGCGAAAATAGTCAGCAAAGCCCTCAGACACAAGATTGATTCGGCCTGCACGATTAAAAGTGTAACGCTCAACTTGATTCAAAACAGGAGAAGCTGCCCAAGTTACTTTCTTTGGTAAAACATCGTTTAAGGTATCTACAAAAATATCTCGAATGTCCAAATACAAAGGCACCTTCAAAGATCGCGCAATCCGCGCCCCTAGAAATGCAGTGAATAACCGTGATGAGGTTGCAAAGACGCCATCAAATTGGCGACCTCGAACTAATTGGCGTGCGGCTCGATAGAACGCTCCAAATGCCCGCGTTTGATCAGCCATACCACTTTCGTGCGCAGGCAATGCGACACGATGGATCGTCACGTTACCGTCTTGCTCAAACGCAGGGGCTTCCGCACTAAAACCAGCGTAGCGGTTCGGTAAGGTGGTAATCACCTCAATTTCAATATCACGTTTACGCAGCACATCCACTAAGGCCTTGCAACGAAAAGAGCCGGCACACAAATCGGGTGCGTAGTAGAAAGATAATATGAGTAACTTCAATTTAAGATCCGAGAGTTAATTCGCTAGTTAGGTAGGAACCCGAGATGACAATCACAAGTCGCAGCGAAGAAATCGACTTACCAAACTCAGGATGCCAAGTTGTCTTCTCCACCGACACCGGCTCATCGGCAGTAAACAACAATGTTTCACCCGAAGCCAAAATCAAACGAACGGAATGAGTATCGATAGTCTCAACGTCTACATCTGGATGCAAATGAAAATGAGCAATTATAGGCTTGGTACCTGACACACCTAGCTCGTCCTCAATCAATACTTTATTGTCAAAAACTGTGCATTTACGGGTGTGAGTCAGCCCTTTCACTAAATGACAAAACCCATCATGCTCGGCTCGCACCATAACCGCGTCATTAGTTTCTTCACTCTCAACACCGGAAACATGCGCGCGTTTCCCGACTCGGAATCCAGCCCAAACATCAGAGGAATTTTGGCTTTTGACAAATAAAGTATTATGCGCGGCGGTGGAGCGCTGTCGCTGACGTTCAGGCTCTGTTCCGTACTCAGACGTTCCAGAATTCACGAATACACGCTGACGCCCCAGCGACAACTCGATACTCAAAGTATCCGCATGAGCATGGCCGGGTAGGTATGTAGGTCCAACTTCGGCATGATCAAAAATAAGTGTGAAAGGACCTCGCTTTAGTCGCGAATAACCGGAGTCTTGTAACATCGTAATACTTGGGCCTGTCTTATTGTCGGTAGTGATGCCGACCGATAACGCGAACCGAAAAATCTCATTTGGCGACGGAGCAATTCCAAACGCGGCATCATTGAAGAAACTAATATCACCGTCTGGATGACACATCACCGACAACCAAGAAAGTCCACGTTCGATAACTTCCTTCCACTCAGGATGAAAAGAGCTAAACCGGACGTCCTTGCTAACCAGCGCTAAGTTATACAGATCGATCAAATCCCAAAGTAGAATGGAGTGATACATCGGGCTTAATTCAAAATGCCCACCGTCCGCTAAGAACTGTTCCGAGACTTCTCGTGTCAGTAGTTGAAGTCCCTTGGTGCTATAGTCATCGGCTCTACCACCTTTCAAAAAACAACCGACAAACACGAGCGCCTTGGCATTGGCGAAAAGATGGTTACCAAGAATATGAAACTCAAGCTGCGCCATCAGTGCATCTGCTTGCTGTTCAATACTACGTAATATATCGACGTCGTATTCTTGGTTAAATTGGCACCATTTAACCCAGTTGACCAGTCTTAACGATAGAGGATAAGGATCCCAACCATTGCCATGCAGCGGCGGATTTTCTTCAATCCACTTTAAAATGAACTTCTTTTGTAGACGATAACGCTGATCGGCACCGGAAGAATTAAGGTCATCAAAGTAGTGCAAGTTATAAAGCCAAAGCATTGCGTGTTGCGCATCGTCATTCCAGTCTTGCGGAGCCTTAATCTGCGCTCGCTTATTCAAAAAGCAGACTTCGTCGTTCTCAAATAAACTTTGTACACCAACCTGCGGAGCATTTAGCGACCACCGATTTGCCGAGAGGTCTTCAGATGATGGCGTCGGTAATGCCTTCACAGGAAAAAAGCGATATTTGAGCCGATATAATATTTGCTCCGACTTTAGCGGCTTAATTGTGTGGTAATAGCGAGAGATTTTTTGCATAGAATAGGGTTAACGGCCAACCAAAAAGTCGCTGATGCGGGCACAAGCTTTACCATCCCCGTAAGGGTTGTGGGCGCGAGACATAGTAGCATACTCAGAAGCGTCATCTAAAAGTGACGACACCGACGAGACGATGGCGTCGACGGCGGTGCCGACCAAGCGCACGGTGCCGGCTTCGACGGCTTCGGGGCGTTCGGTGGTGTCGCGCATCACGAGTACGGGTTTGCCAAGGCCAGGGGCTTCTTCTTGCACGCCGCCGCTGTCGGTCAGGACTAAATGACAGCCCTGCATGAGACACACGAACGGCTCGTAGCCAAGGGGTTCAATCAGATGCACATTGGTCAAGCCGCCGAGCAACGAGCGCACCGGCTTCTGCACGTTCGGATTCAAGTGCACCGGATAAACAAAGTGCACGTCGGGATGCGCAACGGCCAAAGAACGCAACGCCGCACAAATGTTCTCGAAGCCTTGGCCGAAGTTCTCACGGCGATGTCCGGTGATAAGCACATAGCGCGACGATGACAAGTCCACTGACAAGCCAGCATCCGTCAAAGTCGCAGCAATCGACGTGCGTAACTCGTCAGATTCCTCAATCTTCGCCGTCACCCACTGCAAGGCATCAATGACCGTGTTACCGGTGACCAAAATCGAAGCATCCGCAACGCCCTCAGCCAGCAAATCACGGCGATTCCGCTCAGTCGGCGCAAAGTGCCAACGCGCGAGCCTACCGGTCAACTGACGATTCGCCTCTTCTGGCCACGGCGAATACAAATCATGAGTCCGCAGGCCTGCCTCGACATGCCCTACCGGGATCCGCGCATAAAAAGCCGCCAACGATGCCGCAAAGGTTGTTGCCGTGTCACCATGCACCAGCACCAGATCTGGCGCTGACTCAGCCAGTACCGAACGTATGCCCAGCAACACCGATGAGGTCACGTCATACAGGTCTTGCCCTGCTTTCATGATATTCAAATCATAATCCGGCGTGATCTCAAATAACGCCAACACTTGATCGAGCATTTCGCGATGCTGCGCGGTCACTGCCACCACAACTTCAAAGCGCTTATCGGCTTGCAGGGCTTTCACCAAGGGAGCCATTTTGATCGCTTCTGGGCGCGTACCAAAGGCTAATAAAACTTTCATCAACAACTACCTATTTAATAATGAGTTAACCGTGGGTGACACCACAGAAATCCAAAACTTGGCCATTGACGCGCAAATGCTTGAACTCATTATGAGCAACCAAATACACAACAATATCAGAGGTCTGCGCAACATCGTGGTAGTCATTTAATAAGATGCTTTGATGACGCTTCAAGTTTGGCTCAACGGCCAAGGCATCAATGCCTTCAAGTACAAGCGACTGAAATACAGCTAAAGCTGGCGACTCGCGCAGGTCATCAATGTTAGGTTTAAAAGCCAAGCCCATGCACGCAACCGATGGCGCACGGCCATGTTCACGCTGGAAAGCCTTCACATCACTAATGATACGCTCAACAACCCATGACGTTTTGTAGTCATTGATTTCACGGGCGGCACGAATAATACGCGCATCGTTCCCACCGGCGTGAACGATGAACCATGGGTCCACCGCAACACAGTGGCCCCCAACACCGGTTCCTGGTTGCAATATGTTTACGCGCGGGTGGCGGTTAGCTAAGCGGATTAATTCCCAAACGTCGATGCCAAACTTGTCACACAAAATCGAGAGTTCATTAGCGAACGCGATATTGACGTCACGGAAGCTGTTTTCTGTTAGTTTCGCCATTTCAGCGGTGCGCGCGTCGGTGGTCAGGACTTCACCTGAAACAAACGAGCGATAAAAGTCTGCGACAATTTCTGTCGCTTCATGGGTAATGCCACCGACAATGCGGTCGTTATCGACCAACTCACGCATAATGTGGCCCGGTAAAACGCGCTCTGGGCAATGCGCGATATGAAGCGAATCGATATCAACGCCCTCTTCACGTAGTACTTCAGCGACTCGCTCTGTCGTGCCCACCGGTGAGGTCGATTCTAAAATCACCATGTCACCCGCTTTCACCACAGGCGCAATTGAGCGCGTGGCGGCCACAACGTAATCGATGTTGGGCACGTGGCCGTCATGAAACGGTGTTGGTACGGCCAAAACAAAAACATCGGCTGGCTGCGGCTGCAACGCTGCCGTCAGCGTTTTATCTTTTACTGCTTTTGCCACATAAGCATCAAGCTCAGGCTCAACAATGTGAATGTAACCATTGTTGACCGTGTTGACCACTTCTTCAGATACGTCGATTCCGAGAACTTGATAACCTTGATTAGCGAGAAGAGCGGCGGTAGGTAGGCCGATGTAGCCTAGGCCGACTACGGAAATTTTATATCTCATAGAGTACTTATTAGCAAGATAGCTTGAACCAAGGGACAAATTTTAACATCATCCAGACTAGTTAAATTTGAAATCTTTCTAGATTTTTTTGAACAAGTAACGACGAGAGTATAATCGCTACTGATAGCCAAAGAACAATACTTTGAAGAATTGTGAAAGCTGTGAAGCTAAACATCAATTCGCCAATGAGTGTCAGTATCCAGGTATCGCTAAGCGCACGAGTATCACGACTCATTCTCTTTCTTCTTGACAAATAACGACAAATCAGAACTGTGAAAAAGCCATAAACTAGAACAACACCAACCACGCCAAATCGATACAGTATCGCTAGTGGTGAAAAATGAACGGTACTCACAAAGACACCGTCTCCTTTATCGACAACTGATCCCAGCCCTGTTCCAAAAATCAGGAACATGGGATTCTGTTTAAAGTAGGATAAAATAAACTCCATCTCCGAAAACCTTGATCCATAGGCAGTATCACCAATTTCTTGGCCCGAAATAATAATCATGTCTAGCCGATTTTGAATGAAGGAGGGCATTAGATCAAAAATATAGATGAACCCAACGATCAAGAAACAGAGAAAAATCCACTTCACAGTTCCCACAAACCTGCGATTACGCTCTTGTAAAAAGAACATGTAGAAGATGTAAATCATCAACCCGGCTAGAATGGTGCCTCTCTTTCCTGCAAGGACAATCAGCACCAGTACCAGTAAGGATAGACTAAAACGGCGAGTAACCAGATAATAAGCTAAAGGAATGAAAAGGATCGTTACCTGTAATCCAAAATATACAGATGCATTAAATACAAAATAGAGTACATACATCATAACCAATGCAAGTCCACCGCTTACGAAACTTGCTTTGGCTATGAACACCGTATTGTCGATATAATAGGAAGAGACAAAACGAAAATAATTAACGCCTACAATAATAAAACTTAGACACACAACCAATCTCATCACATTACCCATAAAACCGACAGTGTCATGAAGGTTATAAAGTGATAGTACTGGTGAGTAAAGGCATATAACAAAAATCGGAAAATACCACTTAACTGGCGCATGACGGAATCCGATTAATGCGAGAGGAACAATTGCGATAGCTAATAATGGCCAAGATATATAAAAGAAATATAGCGGAACCTCGGGACTGACTCGAGCAACACGAAAGACATGAAGTGGCGATGACACAAGGAACAACAAAGTCGAAAAAGCAAGAATATTAAAGACGTATTTTTTCATGTGTTCTCTTCTGTGACATGTGAAGTCGTAGGAAACTCAAAACACGATTAATGCAAAATGAGGTTAGGGTTAAAATACAAAATGAAAACGTAGTCGATCACGCAATATTCAATTGATACCAACGTGAAAAAAATATAAGTTGCCATAACTTGTATACATTTTGATGGCGTTGCCCTCCGTAAAAATCATGTAGTATTTGATATGCTAGTTCTTTGTTTACTATCGCTGGTAGGTCAGATATTATTTCTTTAGCACGTTCTGGCCCCAGTGCTTCCATTAGATCTAACACTGGTGGATTGAAACCAACTTTTTTTCTATCTATCTGTTTTTTACTTAACGTTTTTCTTAAGATATTTAAAAGTGGCTTTTTCCCTTGCCGATGATTTTCCAGCAGTTCATGTTGCTCAAACTCCATAGATTTATAGACCAAATCCTCGTCTAGTAATGGAACCCGAAGCTCTAATCCCGCCATCATGCTCGATTTATCTGCTACTGAAAGATTATGCGCCAAAAATCCAGTTTTATCAGCCCACATTGCTCGATAAACTGGAGAGTGCGATTCTTTATCAGACGGAACAAAAATACTCCTACTATTTTGTAGATTAGTTAAAAATTGTTCCATAAAAATAGTATTTAAATCATTACCGAATAATGACCTGATTTCGTCGGAATCGAAATATCCTACCAACCGACTATATGCGAGCTCCCAATCCTCTTCATCTAAGAAATTAGATAGCCTATCCACCTTATTCTTCAAACTATTAGGTACTAAGCGCGCATTAATAATGAAGCGAATCAATTTACGAAAAGGCTTCATGTATTTGTGATATGCCATAGCTTGATAGCGCGGATAGCCGCCGAATATTTCATCAGCACCCATACCCGAAAGCATAACCTTGAAACCTTTACGCGATGCGGCACTAGAAAGTTGAAAGGAAGAGAAAAAAGTAAAATCGGATATAGGCTCCTCTACATTTCTTGCAACTAAGTCAATTGATTCAAGAGGAAAAGACAAATAAGCGGAATCAATATTTTCTATTGTGAGATCTTTCTTTAGAGTCTCGGCCACATGAATAGCATTTAACCTTTCGTCGCCAAAAATTCCATCGCTCGAATAGGATGCGAACAGAAGATTCTGAGATGTTGACTGAGTGGCGAGGATTGCCGAGTCAATTCCTCCACTGAAAAATATGCCGAGCTTTACATCCGAAATATGTTGCCTTTCAACAGCGTTAGCAAGTATTTCGTCAAACCCTTTCCCTTTAACGAACTCACGTGATGACAAAAACGATTTTTCAGAAATCGACAACGAATTATCTTCTATACTCACAGTCATCCAATGTCCAGGTTTGATCTTTTTGATATTACTAAAGCCTGTTCGGGGTTCATGTACAAATCCGTAGTGAAAAAACTCAAAAACATCGACTTCGCTTAAAACAGGATCAACCTCACCAAAGTGTTTTAACCCTTTAATCTCGCTTGAAAAATAAATCGAATCGCCGAACACACTAAAATAACATGGCTTAATTCCTAAACTATCTCTCGCTAAATAAAGAAGATTTTCTTCTTTTGAATAGATTGCAATAAAAAACATTCCTCTAAGCATAGAGAAAAACTCAGTCCCAAAAACTGAAAAACCAGTAAGAATTACTTCAGTATCCGAATGAGTTCTAAGACTAAAGCCCCGCTGTATCAATAACTGGCGAAGAGCATGTTGATTATAAATTTCTCCATTGAACACCAAAACATTTTGCTCATTATGCATAGGTTGATTGGCGTCAACGCTTAGATCCTGAATGGCTAATCGTCTATGTGCCAAGCCGATCATTCCTTCATCAAATCGATCAACAAACTCTCCACTTGCATCGGGGCCCCTATGCGAAATTGATTCTGAACTACGTTTGAGCTCAAATACACGGTCCACAGACGAGTCACCTACTGAGAAAAAACCGCTAACACCACACATAGCAACTCCAATGCTTTAACAAGAATGATGACATAAAACGACCAAATCTATTATTTGAATATTAATATAATCAATCGCGAACTTGACAAAAAATAACCAAGAAGCATTTATATGCGAACAAATACATATCAAGTCAAATCTCGTTCAAATTATAAAATACGCTTTTTAAATGATGACTATTCTTTTTGAGGTTTGCTTTTAGACCAAACATTCAAGCCCGTGTTGTAAGCGGGACCTTCGTATACCCATTTTCGTTATCCCCAGTCCTTTACTAGTATATTAAATATACTTGACAACACTATATTTAGTTATCTGACATTAACTGTATACAATGAATTTCGCTCATTTCGAAAAACACATGCCCTTGACAAGAAAAAAAGCCACTTCATAAACGAAATAGTATGAAGTTGATTAAAATGTTGCAAACAGACTAATGCCGGACATTATGAGAAATAAGATCCATAGAGTTAGCTTTTGATGAGCTGTGAAATCCGCATAATAAAAAGCTAAGCCGTATATTACAAATACTCCCACCAAACATGAAATGATTCCGCTTCCTAAACTTAAATAGACCCCCCCCATAACAAGATCTATTGTCAAGAACACGATAACCATCAACAAAGTAACCCCAATGCGGAATACATTTGAATTCCATTTTAACAACAAAGGAAACAAAATCGGAACTGAAGATGAATACAAAAAACCGACTAAAATAAATTCAATTTTAAATCGTTCTGATAAAACCTCGATACCTGTCGATTTCGTATAGAAATGTAGCAGGAATCCCGCTGCCACCAAGATGAAACTTAAACACGACAACAAAAATATTTGTTTATGCAAACTGTTACGAGCTAAATAGTCATTCTTGCTACTAGGCAGCAGCCAAGTAAATAGCGATGAACTTACCATAGAAAATACCGCGCCAAGTGATGTACCTATAAAGACGTGACCTGCGGTCGAAGTTCCGAAAATCAATGGAAAAATTATACGATCCTGCTGTTGAAAAATTAGCTGTATCAAGCTCCGGTTTATATGGAAAAGACTATGTATTTTAGTAAAAAAATGAACTCGTCGATTACCAAATACAAAATCAAAAGGTTTAAAATAGTGCATATTAAACGGTGTAGGAGCCAATCTAAAAAACATAAAAATTTTGACCAACTCTCGTACTATAAAAAATGAACAAAGAACCTCTATCGAGTGTATGTAAACATAGGTAGCTAGCTGAAGAAGCGTTATAAAAAAATCTAAAATCGAAATTTTCAGCATTAAATCAGACCGAAAAAGCACTCTAAGTGCTATACCAAAATATCCGTTAATCACCAATAATAGCGTATAGACGGACACATAAAGTATTAAATCGGCTTCCACTTCTTTGAATACAACACTCGCATAAGAAAAGGATAATAACGCTGCAGATGTGGCAATTATAAGTGTTTCATAACTTAGCGGCTCAACCCTTTTTTCTACAAGCCGATTCGCCCTCATATAAAGCTGCGCTGACAAGCGACATGGGATTAACGCCGGAATAAACATGCTAAGCGACTTGGCAACTAATATCAGAGAAAGATATTCGGGTTTGCTCAAATAAACTACGGATATTGTTATAAATAAACTTAATCCCGAAGATATAACGCTCGACATTAAGATATCTTTTTGACTCCATTTTTTTAAGGAATTTTCTGTCATCTATTTAACGGCTATAAATCACTAGGTATACAATTAATAAGTTCTTTTAATTTACTATCACTCAGTAAATAAGCGTTAACCTTCTCTATGCTTGAATTAATTGGAAGGCTCGACTCAAATTCTTCTAAAGGAGCTGTTACTAGATCACGAGCTAGCAAAAAGTGAGCCACATAAAAATCGAATATTTCTTGATTTGAAATTTCTATCTTTTTTTCCTTAAACAGAATACCTTTAATAGCAGACAGATATTCGCTCACTGAATTAGGTGTAAGTGAAAAAGAGAAACCAATGTGTGGGTTGTCGCCAGCATTAATAACTTGAAAACCTTTATACGCAAACTCGTGAGCAATAGTCCCATAGACAGTTAGAACAGCATCAAAATGTCTAGGCCGCAAACTCGAATTATCTGTTGCCGCATCAATTAGTTGTACATCTTTATATTTTTCCTTTAACTGCTCTACTATCATAGAGTTTCCTTCTATTCCATTTGGATGAGGTTTAAGATATACATTTATCTTATTTTCCAATAAGTATGGCAAAATACAATCTAGCCACTCATAGAAATCAGGAAAAAGAATCCATCGGTAAATATGAGGAGAGTCGAAAAAACAGTGTAAAGGTATAAATACTCTCGGGCGTCCTGGATAGGGGTCAATGTTAGAAAAGTTAGGTGGTTGAGTTCCAGTGTTGTATGCACTATTCCGCATGTAATTTATGGCAGAAACATCACCTTTCAACCTCGAATTTAACTCGAGTTCCGCCTTCGCTCTGAGAGAGATTAACTCATTAGCCTTTATCCCTTTCAACACACTTGGATATTCAGCAAAACACTCTGCTTGATAAGGATGGTTCTTTGTCAGCTCTCTGTGTGTTTTTCCTCTTACGTTCTGTATAACCTTTACTGATGCACCCGAATCTAGAGCAACTCGAGCAAGAATTCCAAATGCTATATAAACGGAATGGGTTAATAAAACATCTGTATACTGATTTTCTCGAAAAATCTTCTTGCAATTCTCCGTGTATGTTCTCGCTATTATTAAAAGAAATAGAAGCCGTATGTCCTTTTGATTTACAGTAGGTTTTTTGAACCATTTCAAATATGTATCATAGATGAGATCTCCAATAACGATTCCTTCTATATTTATTTCAAGAATATCACTTTTTGATTCGACTAATCTCAATTCATCACGAGCCCACTTTATATCTCTACTTAAATTGGTTAACTTGATAAATGCTGGTTTTAGGTTTTTACGGAATCCAAAGGCTTTTGAGAGGCATTTTTGTTTTCCTGATATAGCCATTAAAATTTGACCAAAAATAACTCGTAACGAAGGCCAGACAAAAAAAAGATTTGGCGCGAAGGCGTGAATCTCAGTATCTCTATCAAACTTATTTACAAATAATTTTGATTTCACATTCCATTTGGGGTAAAAATAATGGCTAAAATCGACGAGGCACTTCCTTTTAATTTTGTTATTGCTTTGATATTTTTTCTGTTCGTAAGAGCCTAGAGAAATAGTATCGATTCTGCGATACAAATTTATTTCGCTTTTCTTAGCAACCGCTCCGCAAAATTCACGTCTCAATTTTTTGAACAAAACTTACACTCCAGAATGTCGAGATCAATAATGAATATCGAATTCGTACTTATTAATCAATAATATATAGATACATAGCTGTAAGGCTAAAGCATTTTACGCTGAGTGGGGTAGGTATCGATGAATCAAAGTAAGAATAATATACATTTGATATTTAAATAAATTCATATTCACCGTAAAAGCAAATTCATTTGCACTGGGCTATTTGCTTTTATGTCAGATATTAATCGGCATCCAATTACTTCCTTTAGATATTTTGGAGATATACCATATCCGGGTCGCACGCTTTTGATAGAGTTAGCGGTTATAATATCGCCTGCTTTCATATCCTTAATAAAATAGAGTGAACGTCGAAACTTAACATTACCTTGTTCACTCGATTTACGCCCATAATCAACTTTGCCTAACGAAGATTTAGCTGTTTTAGCGTCACGACACAACGCAGCAAGCTCCAAAGGCTCCAATGAAAAACTATCATCTGGTCCTCCACCATTACGATCAAGAGTAAAGTGCTTCTCGATGATTGCAGCACCCAACGCTGCACTGACAATTGCAGTTGTGTTATCTAAAGTGTGATCCGACAAGCCAGTCAATACACCAAAGCGCT
Organism: Pseudidiomarina sp. CB1; assembly: GCF_024752025.1. GTDB lineage: Bacteria > Pseudomonadota > Gammaproteobacteria > Enterobacterales > Alteromonadaceae > Pseudidiomarina. Next base: position 1,185,746 of record NZ_JANTPU010000001.1, read on the forward strand.
GTCGCATATCCACAAGTGTTTTCAAGTTGTAGTCTTCTGCCGGTGCCGGATAACCGCTGACACAGTGCAAAATTGCCAGTTCTTTACAACCCGCTCCTCGTGCCGCATCTATTGCCTCCTGTATTTCTTCGTCATTGGCCATGCCTGTCGAGATTATCATCGGTTTACCAGTTCTGGCGACATATTCGATTAAAGGTAGATCAACGGCCTCAAATGAAGCAATTTTATATGCTGGCGCATTAAGATCCTCTAGCAAATCAACAGCGGTGTTATCAAATGGCGAGCTAAACATAGTGATACCTACTTCACGAGCTTTGTCGAAGAGTGGCTTGTGCCATTCCCAGGGAGTGTGCGCCCACTCATATAACTCATAAAGCGTACGTCCCTTCCAAAGACCTTCCGTGATCAAAAAATCCGGCTTATTCGAATCCAAGGTAATCGTATCAGGCCTGTATGTTTGTATTTTTAATGCATCAGCGCCGGCCTTTTTGGCTTCTTCAATAATCTTAAATGCGGTTTCAATGTCTCCATTATGGTTGGCTGACATCTCAGCAATGATGTAAGGGGCGCTTGACTGATTGATTTCACGCCCAGCGATTGCAAATGGCTTAGTCATCTACTTTCTCCACTGTCAGCTTGTATTTTTTTCCATGTATTTCGAATATGGCAGGATAACGTTGCGGGTCACACACACGCAGCAAGTCGAATTGTTCCCGAAGGGTTTTATCAATATTTAGGGTACTGTCTTGAGGTGTTCTCTTGCGATAATAGCTACTGTTCGAATCATTCTGCATAGAAGGAACGATTTGTCCGTGTCGCTTAATCGCCTCTTCCATTAAGGTCACTTCCGTTTCAAATAGCGCCTCATTGATTTCATCCCATAGCCAATCGGGCAAAACTTTGAAGGTCTTTTTTAACCAAATACGGCCGGTATCAACAGGCTCATCCGCCTCAAGTAATGAGACTGTGATATGTGATGCACCTTCGATTATTTGCCAAATATGTGGGCTCCAGCCCCTCCCTTTCGGTAGGTCACTAGCATGAACGACCAATGTGTGCTTGTAATTCTCTCGGTCTTTGGGCTTAATAAGATCTGAGCACGATACCAAGAAAAGTATGTCGCCATGAGTTAATTCAGATTTACTATGAATGATGTCAATATCTGCCCACTCTGACATTTTCGTCTGCCAGTCTCGCACTCTTGGAATAACTGGGTGTTGCGGGTTTGAGATTAAAATACTAACTTTCACTATACCGCTCCAGCACATTAATCAAGTGTATTACGCCGCTACCGTCACAAACTGCTTCTGCTCGTTCAGACATTAAACGCATCTCAACCGGATCTTTTAACAAGCCTTCGATTGTCGAGGTGATATTAGCGACTCCAACTACTATCGATGCTCTTGCCTTTTCTAGACCTTTCGCGATTCCTTTCTGGTTATCAGCCAACACCAACATAACAGTAGGTAGTCCGAGACAACAACGCTCCCAAGAGGTACTCCCTGCAGCACCGATCGCTAAATCTGTGTGACTCATCACTTCAGCCATATTAGTTACACCTTGTATGACCGTAACGTCAAAGCGGGACAGCGCTGCTTGACCTTGTGATTTTTCTAACCAAGGGTTCTGTTGGCCAAGCACCACCGTCAACTCTACTGAGTCGGACAAGGAGCTCACTTCAAGTGCATCTAAAACATCACCGGTAACGTTGTCTTTATCTACCCCGCCAAGACTGATAAGAATCTTACGGAGTTCCGTTTGCTGGACGCGACGGGCTAGGCTTTCTTTCCGCCATTTCACAAATTCAGGGCGGAGCAGCGCATATTGTGGGCCAATCATTCTCAGGCATTTATGGGGTAGTAATCCATCATAATCACCTGTTTTGCGACCAATATTTTGGTCAAGTAAAACATCACACTGGTGCTCCCTGTCAGCCAAGTCATCGATGACCAAAATATGGCGACAAACCTTACGAAGTCGCTTCTCCCACTGAGCTCCAATCCCGTAATGGTCAACAACCAGCCAGTCACAATCACTTCGGTCCAATGCCGACAACGTTTCTTCGCTGTCCTGTTGTTGTCCGCATGGAAGCCAATGTGAATGAGAATATTCGTCAATATCTGTCGTCAGATCTGAATATAACTGGGGAAGGACACGTACGATGTAACCTTTACTTTTAATGAGGTTAATTAAGTGCCCAGGCTGTTCACGCACAATAAATTCACATTCGTGTCCCTGAGTTTTAAGTGCATCGGCCAACGTTAGACAACGCATAGTATGCCCTGATCCCATTTCCAGGGACGCATCTACTCGAAAGACAACTTTCATTGCCCTGCCTGCATAGCTTTAAACAACCATTCGGCGCGTGCCCAATCCTCCGGCGTGTCAATGTCCTGAACGCGGTGCCGCGGCAGTTGAAGTAGTCGGGCAGCTGTAGAAAAAATTGGACGGCGTTCAAGCCAAGCGTCACGGACTCCCCAGTAAAACTGTCCCGCATCATGCCAAGCTTCAACTAAATCCTGTGAGCGAGTATTAAAATTCTCGGGCTGAAACATAGAAACCCGCCCTTGGTCATCAACTTTTAATGCTCGTTGAATAGGAAACGCATAAGTGGTCGCCGAAAATACATAATCCGCAAATGAGGTTTCTATCAAATTCTTTGCCCTACGCAAGTCATCCGCGCAGATAAACGGGGCCGTTGCGTACAAGCAACAAAGATACTGGACATCGTAACCCCGCGTCGCCAACCATTCAGCAGCATGTTTTATCACATCCGTCGTACCAATATAATCATCTGACAAGCTTGCAGGTCGTTTGAATGGTACCCATGCGCCGTACTCTCGAGCAACCTCTGCAATTTCATCATCATCTGTTGATACAATGATTTTATCAAAGCAATCACTCGCTTTGGCAGCCTCAATTGACCAAGCAATCATCGGCTTACCGTAAAACATTTTGATGTTTTTGCGAGGAATTCTTTTACTGCCACCACGAGCAGGAATTACGGCGATATTCATGCTGATAACGCCGCCTTTAACGCATCTATCACGATGTGCTGTTCTTCTTTTGTCAAATTTGGGTACATCGGTAGGCTGATGGCTTCATGATAATAGGCCATAGCGTTAGGGAAATCATCTGCAGCAAATCCCATGTGCTGATAATAGGGGTGTGTGTGTACTGGAATGTAGTGCAAATTCACGCCAATTCCTTTTTCACGCAACGACTCAAATACCTCCTGGTGTGAGCGGTTTATCTGCTCACGATGTAATCTAATTACATATAGATGAAGTCCTGAATAACTGTCCGAGTGCTGGAACGGTATCGTCACGGGCAAGCTGTTTAACAACTCATCATAGATTTTTGCCAACTCATGCCGTTTGCTGACGTACTCATCCAGTCGCTCTAGCTGACTCAACCCCAACGCAGCCTGAAGTTCTGTCATGCGGTAATTAAAGCCCAAGTCAACTTGTTGATAATACCAAGGCCCGTCACTTTCATGGGTCATTTTATCTTGATCGCGGGTAATACCATGACTCCTCAACAAGTTCATTTTTTCCGCTAAGACTTTACTATTGGTGAGCGCCATACCGCCTTCCGCCGTCGTAATGATTTTTACTGGATGAAAGCTAAATATTGTTATGTCACTGTAACGACAATTACCGATGTATTCCCCCCGATATTTACCACCGATGGAGTGAGACGCATCTTCAATAATCTTGACACCATATTGATCTGCTAACGCTTTTATTCGCGACATCTCACAGGGTTGCCCGCATAAATGCACGGCCACCAAAACTTTCGGGAGGCGATGATGGGCAGCGGCATGCTCGAGCTTTGTCTTTAACGCACTGACGCTCATATTGTAAGTGTTCGGGTCAATATCAACAAAGTCAACACTCGCACCGCAATATAAACCACAATTCGCCGAAGCAACGAAAGTAACCGGTGTTGTCCATAAGATATCACCCTGGCCCAATCCAAGAGCTAGGCAGGCGATATGCAGCGCTGATGTAGCACTGTTTACGGCCAGTGCATATTCAGCACCAACTTTTTGGGCTACTGCCTGCTCAAACGCAGGAACCTGAGGCCCTTGCGTCAAAAAGTCAGACTGCAATACCTCGATGATCGCATCAATATCTTCTTGACGAATGTCTTGTTTGCCATAAGGAATCATCAAATTTTGCCTATTTGTTCAAAATTACGTGAAAGCCATCCTTTTAACTCTTCATCTGACATCCATTCAGTGTTGTTGTCACTCGAATAAATAAAACCATCGGGAACCCGTTCTCCATCTTTGATACGATTGGCGTCCTTATCCCAGTCATGGATGGCTGGAAGAATTTTGTAATGCTCCGCATACTCGTAAGTATAGGGGGCATCCTCAAAACCGATCATTTGCTCATGCAGCTTTTCTCCAGGCCTGATACCAACAACCTCTTGCTTTGCTTCAGGCGCGACAACTCGAGCAACGTCGGTAACTTTCATCGACGGAATTTTTTTAACGTAGATCTCTCCGCCAACCATATCCTCGAACGCATGCCATACAAGTTCTACCCCCTCCTCTAACGAAATCATGAAACGTGTCATACGATCGTCTGTAATTGGTAAGACACCTTGGTCACGAATCGACATAAAGAATGGAATTACCGAGCCTCTAGAACCCATAACGTTACCGTAGCGTACTACGGAGAATTTAGTGTCATGAGAACCCGCATATGAGTTTCCTGCAACGAATAACTTGTCTGAAGCAAGTTTTGTCGCGCCATAAAGATTTACGGGACTACTTGCTTTATCTGTAGACAATGCTACAACGCCTTTAATACCTTTATCGATACAGGCATCGATTACGTTCATGGCGCCGTTAATATTCGTCTTCACACATTCAAACGGATTGTACTCCGCGGTAGGTACAATCTTCGTAGCAGCTGCGTGCACAACGTAATCAACTCCATCTAATGCTCGATACAGGCGTTCTTTGTCTCGGACATCACCAATAAAAAATCGGAGACGCTCATCGTTTGGAAATAACTTAGCCATCTCCCACTGCTTCATTTCATCACGGGAAAATACAATGATTTTCTTCGGCTTGTACTTTTCCAAAGTCATTGGAATAAATTTGTGGCCAAAGGAGCCCGTGCCCCCTGTAACTAATATAGTTTTATTTTCGAACATGTCTTACCTATAAAATAGATGAAGTCGTTAAATGGAATTAATAACTCTCGAGGGTTACCTGGATACGTTGATATCAAGCAAGGAGAAACTTCGTGATTGTAGGAGTTGTTGGGGAGCGCAGGGCTTGGTGTTTTATATGTCGCATGGGCACCGAGGTGAATTTACGGTGGATCCGTGGTAGAACCACGGCTACGATTACGCGTCTGTCGACTTATAGCTGTACCCGTAAGAATACCCATAACCATAATACCGACTCGCTCGGCGCTGCACGCCGTTCAAAATAACCCCACGAATATCCACGCCGTTCTGCGCGAAGCGCTTCACCGTGGCTTCGACTTCTTTCGCTGGAGTTTCGCCAAAGCGGGCTACGAGCAAACTAGTACCTACGTAGCGACCAACAATCGCAGCGTCAGTTACAGCTAGGATTGGTGGTGTATCGATCAGTACGTAGTCGTAGTGTTCGTTTACTTTACCCAGCATTTTCTCCATGCGCGGGTGCATCAACAATTCCGATGGGTTCGGAGCTGCGGTGCCGCGCGAAATGAAGTGCATGTTCGGCACCTTCGTTTTGTGGATCACCGTCGACAGGTTGTTCTTGTCAATTGGGCCACCATCGGGTGACTTATCTACGCTCGCCAAAAAGTCTGACAAGCCGTACTTGTTGGAAACTCCTAACGCGGTATGCAGATAACCACGACGGATGTCACCATCAATCACCAGTACGCGCTGCCCTGCTTGCGCCAGCACGGCGGCAAGGTTCAGGGTCACAAAGCTCTTACCGACACCGGGCGCTGGGCCTGACACCATAATGACCTTGTTCTTGGCTTCAAGCATTGCAAAGTGCAAGCTGGTGCGTAAACCACGTAGCGCCTCAATGGCCAAGTCTGCGGGATCTTCCAGCGCCAAGAATGGTAGGTCGTGCACTTCTTTCGTGCGCCGTACCAACTTGCCAAGTTTCTCATTTAAATCGACTTGTGTTGGGCTTTCCGGTACGGACGCATAAACATTAATGCCCAGTTCTTCTAGCTGCTCAGGCGTTTCTACGCCGCGATTCAACGCCGCCATCAAGAACACCCAGCCGACGCTCACCATACCGCCGAGCATGGTTGCCAGCACCACAATCAAGGCTTTCTTTGGCGCCACTGGCTCAGGGTTGGTCACTGCTTCGTCCAGAATTCGTACGTTGCCTACGGTACCGGCTTTCAGCACGTTAAGCTCTTGCATACGATTCAACAACTGCACGTAAATCTCTTGCGACACTTCAACGTCACGCGCTAAACGCAACACTTCTTGTTGGGTTTCTGGCAAGTCGCCCACCTGGTTGTTGATCTCTTCTTGCTCTCGAATCAACTGGGCTTTTTGCTCGAGAAGTGACTGATAGGTTGGATGCTCTTTGGTATATAAACGTGACAGTTCTTTTTCTTTGAGCTCAAGTTCGTTCAGGCGCTTTTCGATTTCGACCACACGCTCAAGTAAGCTTTGCGTTTCAATGGAGAGGTCAACGGACTGACTTAAGTTACGGTATTGGTTCAATTTATCTTCAGCAGCGGTCAAATTACCCTTAACTTCAGGTAATTGGCGTTCGATAAACTGCAGGCTGTTCTCGGCTTCCGCCGCGTTACGGCGGATGTTCTGCAGCATGTACTCTTGCGCGATGGCATTCAGCACTTGTTGCGCATACACGCTGTCAGGGTTTTGGAAGCTGGCACTAAGAATACCCGTTTGCTTGCCGCGCTCACTGACGCTTAGGTCTTGTTGCACGTCACGAATCGTCCGTAGCCGATTAGCTTTGGTCAGCACGAACTCGTAGGTATCGGTCAGCACCGCGTCGTTGAGCATCAACTCAAAGCCGTCCATTACCGCCAACTGGCCGACTTGCCCAGCCAGCACGAGCTCGCCTTCTTCGTCACGAACTTCGTAGTGCTTGCCGTTGTCAGCAAATTCAAGCTGCAGCGGCTCCCCTTCGTAGCCTTGCGGCACATTAAACGTGCTAATGCTGAGCTCATCTTGCCCAGGAGTGCGACGTGCCAACCAGCCGCCGATGAACGGCATATAATCTGGCGTAACTTGATAGGTCAGCTGCAACTGGTCCACGACAGCACCAATCACCATACGCGATTTCATGATCTCGATTTCAGTGGCAGCTTCGCTGTCACTGGTGAACATTTCACCAAACTCGTCACCTAACGCTGGCAGGCCGCTCGATTTTTTCTCAACTTGCAGCATAGCATCGGCTTGATAGATAGGGGTCGACAAAATGGCGTAAGCTACGCCGCAGACCATGAACAGAAACGTTACACTGATGATCAGCCAACGGCGATCAATTAATAGACCAAATAGCCGGCCTAGATCGATTTCGTCGTCATTGCGGTCGCTAGATTGTTGCACGGGGGTGTTCACAGTCTTTTTTTCCATTCGTTACAGCTCTTTTCAATGAGATCAAATACGTGTTGGTAGACTTCGTCACTACGTTTGTAGGGATCCGGAATGTCCTTCCCACCTAGTTTTCCGTTATCCGCCAGCCATTGCCCTAATAACATGGTTTTGGCCATGACTTCTGGGTAGCGTTTCCCAATATATTGACGATGTTCGTTTTCCATCACCAAGATCAGGTCAAATTGACTTACCAATTCTCGGTTGAGTTGTTGCGCTTCGTGCTCGGCAAAACTGTAACCGTTGGCTTCGGCGATCTGTCGCGCTTTACTGTCCATGTCCCAACCTTTGCCATCTTTGACCATGGCTGTAATGCCAGCGCTGTCGATATGTTTGTCAGGTAGCGCCTCTTGCAGCATAAACTTTGCTGTTGGGCTACGGCAGATATTGCCTAAGCAGACGACGAGGATTTTATTAAACATGGTTTCCCGTAGCGTAGCCCGCAGTTCTACTGCGGGTCAGGTTATAACGTTTCGCGGTGGGTGTTGTTTTAACATGCACCGCGGTTGTGGGTGGTTGGACCCGTAGTAGAACTATGGGCTACCCATTACCACTAATTCGAGATGTCATCCGAGAAACGACCGATGCTATATAGGCCCGTGATGGACGGCAGCAATTGACTGATCACGCGGTTCCAGCGTGCTACCGGTGCTGCGGTCACGTACACAATATCACGTTGCTGCAGCTCGAACTGCTCGGCCATGACTAAAGCTATCGCGTTTTCGGCATTTAACTGATAAACCTGAGCGAGTTTGCCGCTGTCCGGTTCAGCTTGGCGAATAACAAAAATACCTGATGCATCGGCACTCGTTTCAAACAATCCGCCAGCTTCCGCTAATGCTTCAGCTAGGCTCATTCCACCCTGTCCCATTATGTACGACTGCGGTTTACGTACTTCTCCTAGCACAAATACTTTATTGTCATCATTACGTGCCACATGTACCACATCATTCTGTTGCAGAAGAATATTCTCTGCGGTATTACCCGCTTGATACAGTTCGCGCAGTTTGAAGGTGCGAACAGAGTTGCCACGGGTTAAAGTCACCTCATTCCAATTTGCAAGTTCACTTAGGCCACCCGCCGCATTCACCGCTTCAATCAAAGTCATGGGCACGTTGGTAATTGGCACCGTCCCGGGTTTTTGAACTGCACCAGTCACGTAGACTCGCTGACTACGAAAGGCCGCTACGGTAACATCCACCTGTGGGCTTTCAATGTACTTAGCCAACCGTTTCGTTATATCTTCTCGAATCTCTGTCACATTCTTACCACTAACCCGTACCTTGCCAATATACGGATAAAAAATAGTGCCATCATTGTGCACCCAGTTACCTGCTTCGGCAGCACTACGCATAGAGCCGGCAGGTATAGTTAGTTCAGGGTGATTCCATACGGTAATGGTTAGTACATCACCACGCCCTACTTTATAGTCATAGTTACTACGAGCTTGTTCGAGTGAATTGTTTACTTCTGGTCTGGTTTGTGGAACTTCTAATTTCTCCAATAACTTCGGTGAAATCTGATAAACGTCAACCAATTGCATTAATTCATCTTCACTGAATTCACGCTCATAATCACTGCTGGAGTCGTTGCCCTCGCCCCCTTTAATAGTATTCGATATGTGCCCGCCGGGAGCTACTGCACATCCACTAAGTAGAGAGGCTAGAAAGATGACCGCTGTGAGTTTTTTATTCATTATTATTGCACCCCTGATTGGATTATCCCAGTTTCGAAGCATCTCGCTGCAGACAAGCTACCGCCCGAGGGTTACCGCTCCTCATCGCGCTCCATTTTATGGAAGATTAGAATGTAATCATGACATTGAGAGCGATTATTCCATGCCCATTTGATTTATTCTACTTTTGATTAACGTTTTACATCCGACAGCTCAAATTCTGCTCGAATTTTTTTATGCAAAATATCGAGCAATACAACGCATCTCGACGGCCCGTCAAGCTTCACGACTTCAGCAAACAAGCCTTTAAAAGGCCCCTTGAGTATCTCTAGCTTATCACCAGGCTGCGGCACAAGATGTCGTTGCAGTTGCTTAACTTCTGTAAAATCACCGCTCAACGTTAACATTTGCATTACAGTCTCATCTGACATCCATGCAGGAGAGCCGCCAAACTTTACCAGTTTTGCCACTCCAAACGTACTACGAATCTTGTGGAAACTGTGTGATTCATCATGTAATTTTACGAAAATATAACCGGGAAAGAGCGGCTCGAGGGTCGGAGTACGTTTACCACGCTTGATCCGCTCAAGCGTGAGCATAGGGAGGGCCACTCCAAAGTTTTGATTTTCAAGATTCGCGCGCGCCCGATTTTCCTGACGCGGTTTCGTTTGCACTACATACCAGAAATCACCAAAAGTCTCGTCCATACAGAAATGTCCCCGAGTCCATCCATTTCAACTATTAGCCAATAGTGTACATTTCAAGTGTCAGTACACCAACTATCAACATAAGTTAGCGTACGACAACCTCTTGAAGTAAGCCAAAAAAATATTGGTATCCACCTCATACCATGTTATCTTTTTGTGTTGTTCGTGTAGCATGTTATGGATAAACCCACTAAAGAAGGATCTTCTCTCCCATGAAACTACTGCTGATACTATGCTCCTGTATCGCATTATTAACAGCGTTTTGGGTTGCAAACATGTTCGTCTGGCTATTTGTTGGACTTGGACTGATTTGCGCATTAAGTTTAGGCATAGTACAGCGTCATAGTGAACTCTCGAGCCTCGTTGCGAGCGCTTTCTTCATCGCCAGCGGTTTTACCGCTTTGCATGTGACGATTACCAGCATGGCAAGCAGCTCGGTTAGCCCACAGGTGACCACTTTTGCCGCTCCTGTGGTATTGATCCTGACGTCCTCCTTGCTCTTCTGTGTAGCAATGGTCGAGCGTCATGCCGCAATGAGTGATGATGCGCCTTTGGGTGAGAAAACCACGTTAAAACGACGAATGCTGTAAACACTGAATTGGAGGCTGCCCTTTGCCCGCAGCACGCAGCGTTATTCATCACGGCGCCTTTCAAGGTGTCACCGGTTCGTGTCATCAGTTGTTTCTCACTGATGTAGACTCGGTATTGATTGATTGCGGGTTGTTTCAAGGCGTTGAGAGCTCAACCGGTTCGTCGGGTTCAGCGTTAGCGCCGGCAATTGATTTTCCGCTCGATTCAGTACGTGCACTGGTGGTTACCCACACTCATATTGACCATGTCGGTCGTATTCCTTATTTATTGATGGCCGGGTTTCGCGGTCCGATTTACTGTACGCGCGCGACTGCATTACTGTTACCGTTAGTGATTGAAGACGCGCTCCGATTGGGTCTCACTCGCGACGCAACATTAATCGCTTCAGTACTTGAGCTGCTGCGTTCATTACTCATTCCAGTCGATTATGATACCTGGCTAGCTTTAGAAGTTGGCGCAGCGGTAGGGGTTCATCTTCGCTTTCGCCAAGCCGGTCATATTCTCGGCTCAGCTTACGTCGAGTTTGAATGGATAAACGGCGCCGATCCCGGCTTTCGCATCGTCTTTTCCGGCGATATCGGCTGTCGCGGTACACCTTTATTACCCGATCCAGAACCACTTGAGCGTGCCGATATCCTGTATTTAGAAAGCACCTATGGCGATCGTTTACACGAGTCACGCCGCGACCGCGAAGAGCGACTGCGCAAGGTCATTGAGCGCTGTGTGGCTGATGGTGGCGCTGTACTTATACCGGCCTTCAGTATCGGCCGTACCCAAGAATTGCTGTACGAAATCGAGGACATCATCGCCACCCATGGTTCCTTTTGGCCAGCAATCACAGTTATCTTAGACTCGCCAATGGCCGCCGCTTTTACCAATCTGTACCAGGAGCTAAATAGCCTATGGGACGCTGAAGCGCTCGCCCGTAATGCAAGTGGCCGCAATCCATTGGACTTTGCTCGCTTACATGTGGTCGAAAGCCATGCCGAGCACGAACGCGTCGTTAATTATCTGCGTAGTACTGGCGACCCCTGCATCGTCATCGCAGCCAGCGGCATGTGCGCAGGCGGCCGTATGCAAAACTACTTACAAGCACTCTTGCCGGATCCGCGTACCGACGTCGTTTTTGTTGGCTACCAAGCCGAGGGCACCCCTGGTCGCGAAATCCAAGAATATGGCCCGCAAGGCGGTTACGTCGTCCTCGATGGCGAGCGCATTTCGATTCGCGCTGGCGTGCACACCCTTGGCGGCTACTCCGCTCACGCGGACCAACGCGAATTACTCGACTTCGTCTTAAATGCCTCGCACGTTGGCCGCGTCCGCCTCATTCACGGCTCACCCAGCGCTCAACAAGCCCTCACGGCTCTGCTCCGTCAACACCACATCACCAGCCCCTAGGTGTGCCGTTGGCGCCTGAACCAGTTGAATATGTTCCTGTTGCAATAGCCACATTGTCACACGCGACTGCCCGATACCTCCGCCAATCGTGGTTGGGAATTCTCCTGCGATAAGCTTTTTATGCCAAGGAAGATCTAGGGAAGGTAGCGCGCCCTTCAGGGCCAGTTGCTTGACCATCACCTCTGGAGTGACGCGTATCCCCATCGACGAGAGCTCTAGGGCATCATCTAAACCTTCGTGCCAAACCAGTAAATCACCGTTTAAACCATATAAACCGTCATCGTTGGCGGATGTCCAATCATCGTAATCAGCGGCTCTATCATCGTGCTTGTCACCATCACTTAACACACCGCCAATGCCAATAATAAAAACCGCTCGGTGCATACGCGTTATTTCTCGTTCACGCTGTTTTGCAGATAAGTTCGGATACATTTCACGCAGCTCTTCACTATGAATAAAAAATACCTCATCAGCATAACTGTCGCGCCAATGCTCAGTGGCAATAGCCGCTTCTCGTAGCGCTGAATAGATCGCCCGAACTCGGTCTTTTAACGTGGATAAAGTTCGCATCTCTGCAGCAACAACCTGCTCCCAATCCCATTGATCAACTTGAACGGAATGACGCGAGCTCAAAGACGCTTCATCAGGTCGCAGTGCTAACATATGAGCAATGACCCCCTCGCCCGGTTGCGCTTGATACTTTGCTAAAATTGCACGTTTCCATTTCGCTAACGAATGCACAACCTCATACTTTTGTCCTTCAGCACGGACGACCAAGCTCACCGGCTTTTCATGGCCACTAAGCGTATCTTGTAAACCACTTTGGCTAGGTACAATGAGTGGAGCCTGAACGATAGCTAGATTTAGTTTTTTACATAGCCGTTGGGTGATTTCATGTTTAAGCGCATAAGCCTGAGAATGCAGTTTTAATTGAGTTATAGACATGGTTCTTTCCTTTCATTAATTGTTTTGTCTATAATCTTCCCAAAACCGGTAAAACTTCAATAGCATTTAAAACATAAAGGTATACAACAATATTTTGATTAATATAAAGTGCATTTGGTGATACTTTATTTATTTTTATAGTCGGTAGAGGTGGATAATTTAAATGATCGATAATCTGGATAAATTCATCATGCGCACACTGCAGCACGATGCTCGTGTTTCATACGCCGAAATCGCGAAAAACAGTAACGTCAGTCCAGCCACCATTCATGTTCGCATCGAAAAGCTGCGCAAAGCTGGCTATATAGACGGCACCCATGTCCACCTCAATGCCAAAAAGTTGGGTTATGACGTTTGCTGCTTTATCGGAATTAACTTAGCGCGAGCCGGTGATTACCCTAGCACATTGAAGAAACTTGAAGCGTTACCAGAAGTTGTTGAAGCACATTATACGACGGGGCAATACAGTATTTTTATTAAAGTGATGGTCCAATCCATTAGCGATTTACAGCAACTTTTGATTGAAAAAATTCAACCCATTGATGAGATACAAGCAACAGAAACCTTGATCAGCCTGCAACAGCCCATACTGCGCCAAGTTTCAGTTTAACTGCGGTGCGATTCCGTATCGTCACTTTTATGGTCACGTAAGTTTCGCAACTGCCAGTTCCACGTATCGCGCATCATGTCGTCTAGCGAGTAACTGGCACGCCAGCCAAGCCGCTCTGTCGCATAAGTCGGATCAGCATAACACTGCGCAGTATCGCCGGGCCGACGCGCTACGACTTCATAAGGAACAGTGCGCCCAGACGCCGCTTCAAAGGCTTTTATCATTTGCAACACCGACACCCCAACACCGGTACCCAGATTGACCACGTCGTAGCCCCGAGACTCGAGCCCTTGCAGTGCCGCCAAGTGTCCTTTGGCCAAATCAACAACGTGGATATAGTCACGCACGCCAGTGCCATCTGCAGTCGGGTAGTCGCCACCATAAATTGGTACACGCTGCAACTTGCCACTCGCTGCTTGCACGATTTGCGGCATGATATTGGTCGAAGCCGCGCTGAACGTTTCTCCTATGAGCCCTGACTGATGTGCTCCTACGGGATTAAAGTAGCGCAAAGCAATGGCCGCCCACTCAGGATCAGCGTCGCAAAGGTCGGCAAGCAACTGCTCAACCATGTATTTCGATGCGCCGTAGGGATTTGTCGTCGCGCCCGTCGGACTCGATTCTTTCAATGGCACCGATTGCGGTTCGCCATAGACCGTCGCCGACGAAGAAAAAACAAGTTTTTTGACACCGTGCTTCGCCATGGCCTGACAAAGTTTTAAAGTGCCAACAAAATTATTCTCGTAGTATTGAAGTGGGTTCTGAAGACTATCAGCTATCCCTTTTAAACCAGCAAAATGAATGACAGCTTCGATGTGATACTGCGAAAACACCTGGTTCAGTAGTTCGCTATCGCACACGTCACCGGTAATCGAAACCAGTTTACGGTCGGTGATTTTTTCAATCCTACACAGATTGTCTTGTGAACTATTGCAGAAGTTATCGAGGACAACCACCTCACTTCCACGGCTGAGTAATTCGACAACCGTGTGCGAACCAATGTAGCCGGCTCCGCCTGTCACTAGGATCATCGGTGGTAAATTCCTTTCTCGTTGATACTGAAAATGAACTTGGCAGGATTCCTTGTCACGATTCCTTGTCACGAAGGGAGGCCTGCTCTCCCTTCGTGACCCCTATGACTTCACACCTCTGGCATCCATGCCAGCGCTGTTCCATAGCTTGGTGCAGAATAGGAAGCCTTACTTCACTATTCAGTTAAAACAACGCCATACAAATCAATAAAATAGATTGTTTGTTCAGCATTATTTGAGTTAACCTTACATGAATAAAATCAAAATTGGAACAACTTGTTAACACCAAAAAAACATTGATCCTAAGCAGCTTCTCTCAATATTCAGCTTGTTCTGGAATCAAGATTTTAAGTGCTCTCGCTTCAAGCGAGACACGCAACTCATCATCGCAGTACACCTCACCGTCAATCACATACTTTACTTTAGAACCATCAGCATGGCGAACGATAACCGACTGCGCCTGAGTATGCCCAGTATTCGTGCCGATACTGTCCTCGGTAAGTCCTGAATAAAGCAGCTCGAGCAAACTCAATACGTTTCGTTCACCAGATTCTTGTGGTTCGAGCCAGGTCAAATCGAGCTTGCCGTCATCCATCATCGGGTTACCTCGGCCCTGCGCCAACAACGTCGTCAGTGGCGCGGCATTGGCAATAATTAAGCTGCTCGTTTGCCACGTTTCAAATGGCTCGCCGTTCAACGCCACCTCAAGCTCCATCACTTTATTCTCGTTGACCGCTTGCCATAACCCGCTCAAGTACGCCAGCTGTCCAAGTTTATCTTTAGCCTTGCGATCAGCCTTAGAAATCATCTGTTCTTCAAAGCCCACCGCAGTGCACAGCAGCATCGGTTGGTCATTCACAATGCCGACATCAACTGCGTGACAGCGCCCCTCAATGACCGTGGCGCACGCTGCATTAACCGGCGAAATTTTCGAACTCAGACCCCACAATGCCTGGCTCAATGAGTTCGCCGTACCCATTGGAATAATGGCCATGACCACATCGGTATTTCGGAGCACACTTGCTACCTCGGTAAGCGTACCATCACCGCCAACCGCAATGACCAATTCAGCACCCTGTTGCAGCGCAACCTTGGCTTGTTCTGCAGCACTCGTTTCTTCTGTCGTTTCAAGTACCTTCGTTGCAAAATAAGGCGCTAGAAAGTCGAGTATTTTATCCCGTTCCTGCCCCCATTTGCCGCCGCCAGAAACTGGGTTTGCGATAATCCATACAGCCTTCGCCAACATAGGTTTATTGCTCGCAGCAAATTTCTCGAGTGCACGCTCTTGCAAACTATTGAGGCGTGCAATTGAACGCTCACGCTGAATTGACGCCAGCACTTTATCTACGCTCTTTGCATCCGTTCGCATAAGCATATAGGCAGCAACCATGAACACGGAACGTCCACGGCCAAGCGCGCAGTGTACCAACACCTTACGGCCTTCATCATGCTGGTGTTGAATCCACTGTAATGCTTCATGAATTTGATGATCGGATGGCGCAACATGATCAAGCACAGGCAAGTTAAGATACGTCATTTCTGCTTCTTCAGAAGCCCAGTCCAGCGCATCAAACTCAGCCGTCACATCAAGAATCGCACGGATGCCCTCGTGTTTGAGCTGTTCTACATCAGACGCGAACAAGCGACGACCAACGTACAAGCCATCTGACACTTCATGCCATGCGGCGACGTTATCGCGGCGGCGCGCCAACCAGTTGTAAATGCTCACGCCAGCTAAGAACGGAAACAGCAACCACCTAATATACCAAGGAATTCTGCCACCTTGCCGCTTACGAAATACGCCCGCAATGTTAAACCAATAGGCAGCCGAAATAAGCGACAGCGCCACAACGCACCACAACAACACTACCTTAGCGAGCCAAAAAGGCGTGTAAATGGCAGCAAACAGCGCCACTAGAGCACCAGCCAAATAAGCCGTTGGAACCTCGGGGCGGATGTGCATATCAATACTCCTTACAAAAGAGAGGGCTGCCCTCCCTTTTGTAGCACAAAATGCCGCCGACCTCCCGAATCCGAGTAGCCTACCTCCGACCCGTTTGAAGTAGCCCGCAGTTCTACTGCGGGGGGAGAGTCGACCCGTTTGAAGTAGCCCGCAGTTCTACTGCGGGGGGAGAGTCGACCCGTTTGAAGTAGCCCGCAGTTCTACTGCGGGGGGAGAGTCGACCCGTTTGAAGTAGCCCGCAGTTCTACTGCGGGGGAGAGTCGACCCGTACTAGAAGTACGGGCTACACATATGTGCCGCATGTCGCTATGATACGGGGCTTGATGCGCAGAGAGATGCAAAAGAAATGAGCACAAACAATATTGTGTGGCACAACCACCAAGTGGCGCGCGAACGGCGCGCCGCGCAAAAGCAGCAGAAACCTGTCGTGTTATGGTTCACGGGACTTTCAGGTTCCGGTAAATCGACGATTGCCAATGCCGTCGACGAAATGCTCAATCGTAATGGCAACCACACCTACTTGCTCGATGGCGATAATATCCGCATGGGCCTCAGCAAAGGCTTGGGGTTCACTGAAGAAGATCGCATCGAAAACATCCGCCGTATCGGCGAAGTCTGTAAGCTTTTTGCTGACGCTGGGCTGATTGTACTGAGCGCTTTTGTCTCACCCTTTGCCAAAGACCGTGAGCAAGTGCGCGAGCTACAACACGTTAACGAATTTATTGAAATATTCGTGGATACTCCTTTAGAAACCTGCGAGCAACGCGACCCTAAGGGGTTATACAAAAAGGCTCGTGAAGGCGCGATTCCAAACTTCACGGGGATCAGCTCACCTTATGAGGCTCCCTCGAGCCCTGAAATCCACATCAAAACCGCCGAGTTGAGCATTGAAGATGCCGCCCAGCAGGTTATCGACTACCTACGTACTCACGCCTACATCGATTAAATTAAGGGACTAAGAATGCTAAGCCATGACAGCTTAAAAGAACTCGAAGCCATTGCACGCAAAGCCGGCGACGCGATTATGAAGATTTATGATGCGCCAGATTTCGAAGCGCGCATTGCGGTGCAGGCCAAAGGTGACGACAGCCCTTTGACTCAGGCTGATTTAGCCGCGCACGAAGTGATTAAGGCCGAACTTACCAAGCTATCCGATAAAGTCCTTGCTGATTTACCGCAATTGTCGGAAGAGTCGGCCAATATTGACTGGCAAGAGCGTCAGCAATGGGACACCTATTGGCTCATCGACCCACTAGACGGCACGAAAGAATTTATTAAGCGTAACGGCGAGTTTACTGTCAACATCGCCCTCATCGAGAAAGGGCAGCCCGCCGCTGGGGTGGTGTATGCGCCAGCGACGCAGACCATGTACAGTGCCGCTGCCGGCAAAGCCTACAAGAATGGCGATGTTATCAAGGCGCGCCAAGATGCCGACCCAGCGACGCTGAAAGTTGTTGGTTCGCGCTCGCACGCTTCACCCGACATGCAGGCGTACCTTGATCAACTCGACAAGCCTTATGAAATGGTGCCAATGGGTAGCTCGCTGAAGTTGTGCTTAGTGGCGGAAGGTGAAGCGCACCTGTACCCGCGTCTTGGGCCGACCAGCGAATGGGATACAGCCGCAGCACATGCCGTGGCATTGGCTGCGGGGGCAGAGGTGCTCACCCTCAACGGTGAACCGTTGCAATACAACCAGAAAGAGTCGCTGTTGAACCCCTACTTCATTGTGAAGTAGCCCGTACTTCTAGTACGGGTCTAACCACCCACCGACTCGGTGCTAGTAACAACCATCCCAGTGTACCCCGTAGCTCCCCCGCAGTAGAACTGCGGGCTACATGGATTCCGAACATTCCCCGCAGTAGAACTGCGGGCTACATATATGTACAATCAAACGCAATCGAGAATGCTGTAGGGATGCGAAAATGAGTAAAAAACTGACCCACCTTAAGCAACTGGAGGCGGAGTCGATTCATATTTTCCGCGAGGTGGCCGCCGAGTTTCAGAATCCGGTGATGCTGTATTCTGTCGGTAAAGACAGTTCTGTGTTGCTCCACTTAGCGCGAAAAGCATTCGCACCAGGCAAGATCCCCTTTCCACTGATGCACGTCGATACCACGTGGAAATTCAAAGAAATGATTGCGTTTCGCGACCGCATGGCGAAACAACATGAGTTTGAACTCATTACCCACAGCAACGCAGAAGGCATCGAGCAAAACGTCGGGCCATTCAGTCACGGCAGCGCCGTGCACACCGACATCATGAAAACTCAAGCACTCAAACAAGCCCTCGACAAATACCAGTTCGATGCAGCCTTCGGCGGCGCCCGGCGAGACGAGGAAAAGTCCCGTGCGAAAGAACGGGTGTACAGCTTCCGCGACAAGAAGCATCGCTGGGACCCGAAAAACCAGCGCCCAGAGCTCTGGAACATCTACAACGGCAAAGTCCACAAAGGCGAAAGCATTCGCGTGTTCCCGCTTAGTAACTGGACCGAGCTCGACATCTGGCAATACATCTACTTAGAAAATATCGAAATCCCAGAACTGTATTTCGCCAAAGAGCGCCCTGTCGTGCAAAGAGATGGCACACTGATCATGGTCGACGACGACCGTATGCCGCTTGAACCCAACGAGAAACCAGAACTGAAAATGGTGCGTTTCCGCACCCTCGGCTGCTATCCGCTTACTGGTGCCGTTGAGTCCAGCGCGGCGACATTACCAGAAATCATTCAAGAAATGCTGCTCACCACCACGTCAGAGCGCCAAGGCCGTGTTATCGACCACGATAGCGCCGGTTCAATGGAGAAGAAAAAGATGGAAGGGTATTTCTAACATGAGCCACGCATCGCCATTAATCGAACAGGACATCCTGAAATACCTCGAGCAACACGAAAACAAGGAGCTTCTGAGGTTCATCACCTGCGGTAGTGTCGACGACGGCAAAAGCACCCTGATTGGCCGCTTGTTGCACGACAGCAAAATGATCTTTGAAGATCAACTCGCTGCGATCACCAAAGACAGTAAAACCATGGGCACTACCGGCGACAAGGTCGATCTCGCCCTGCTCGTCGACGGCCTCCAGTCTGAGCGTGAGCAAGGCATCACCATTGACGTGGCCTACCGCTATTTCAGTACCGACAAGCGCAAATTCATCATCGCCGACACGCCGGGGCATGAACAATACACCCGTAACATGGCCACCGGTGCGAGTACCAGCGACCTTGCCGTGATCCTGATCGATGCACGACATGGTGTCCAAACACAGACCCGACGACACAGTTTTATTGTCAGTTTGCTCGGCATTAAACACGTCATTGTCGCAGTCAATAAAATGGATCTGGTGGATTACAGTCAGGCCCGTTACAAAGAAATTCAAGACGAATACTTGAAGCTGGCTGGCCAACTCGATATTCCAGACATTCACTTTGTCCCGATCAGCGCCCTCGACGGTGATAATGTCGTCAACCGCAGTCAGCACACACCATGGTTCCGCGGTCGTACGTTGATGGAGTACCTCGAAACACTCGAAATCACGCGTGATCAAGAGCACAGCGACTTTCGCTTTCCGGTGCAATACGTGAGTCGCCCGCACCTGAATTTCCGCGGCTATGCCGGCACTATCGCCTCAGGTAAAATCAAAAAGGGCGACACCATACGGGCGCTGCCTTCAGGCAAAGTAAGCACGATCAAAAGCATCGTCACCTTCGACGGTGAACTTGACGAAGCCGAAGCGCCTCAAGCGGTTACCCTTACACTCAACGACGAAATTGATATCAGTCGCGGTGACATGATCGTCGAGAAAGACGCTCTACCACACACTTCCAATCGTGTAAGAGCAAAAGTGGTGTGGATGCATGAAGACGCACTAGTCCCGCATCGCGACTATTACATTAAAATGGGCACCAAGTTCACCAACGGTAGTTGCGAGAAAATCCACCACCGCATCGACGTCAACACTCTTGAAGAAAAAGATGCCGAAACACTCGCGCTCAACGAAATCGGCACGCTCGATTTCAGCCTGCAAGAGCCCGTCGTCTTCGATAAGTACAAGAAGAACGCAAAAACAGGTGCCTTCATCATTATTGATCGCATGACCAATGTAACGATTGGTGCCGGTATGGTTGAACAGCCTCTAGTAGAAAAAAGTCAGCAACCACGAGATGTCAGCGAATTTGAAAGAGACCTAAATAGCTTCGTGCGTAAGCACTTCCCACACTGGGGTGCCAAAGACATCACCAAAGGTTAAGGCAAAATGACCCAGCTTTACGTTGGACTCGTCATTCTTGCACTGTTCGCAGGGCTAATTGGCGGCCGGCAGCGCCCTGCGACGCTGTTTGTTGCTGCCGCAATAGCTCTTTATTTACCCGGGCTGATAAGCAGTCAAAAGCTTCTGCACCACTACGCTAATGAATCACTCATCACACTCATGCTGCTGCTGATGAGTTCCATGGCGCTCGAGCGGACACGAGCTCTGCAATGGGTAAGCAGCAAGCTGTTTCACAAAAGCCAGTTCATCACGCTGCTAAGAATGCTCGGCTTGGTCAGCGTGACGTCAGCGTTTCTGAACAACACCGCGGTCGTTGCCGCTCTGATGCAAAGCGTACGAAAAAACCGCGAACATCCCGCACAACGATTGCTTATTCCGCTGAGTTATTTTGCAATCCTGGGAGGTATGCTGACGCTCATCGGCACTTCAACAAACCTCGTCGTCAATAGTTTTCTGGTGGATACTGGCCACCCAGGCTTTGGCTTTTTTGATTTTTTCCCCGTGGGTTTGGGTGCGCTCGCGGTTGCCGGTGCAACCACTTGTGTTGCCGCTTACTTGCTACCTAAAGGCCGCAGTCAACATGACATCAGTCAAGATTACTTCCTCGATGCAAAAATAGCCGATGACTCACCTTTGATCGGCAAAACCGTGCAACAAGCTGGATTAAGGGCGCTCGATGGCCTATTTCTCGCAGAAATCGTGCGAACAGCAGACCACAATCAAAGCTCACTGATCACGCCAGTGAAGCCAGAAACAGTTCTACAGGCAAACGACCGCTTAATTTTTTGTGGTGACGTTAAGCAGGCACAACAAATCAGTCAGTTGCCTGGGGTAAGCATGTTCGCTCACGACGCACTCAGCGACGGCGAGCAAAACGGTAACGGGCTGCTCCATGACAATCTTGCCGAAGTCATTGTCAGCCCCACTTCGACACTCGTCGGCCGCACCTTAAAAGAAGCGAACTTCCGCGCCCTCTTTGATGCCGCAGTCGTCGCCATTGGCCGAGGCGGTGAGCGAATTTCAGGCAAACTAGGGCAAGTAGAAATTAGAGCAGGTGATCGCCTCGTATTGGCCACCAGCGAGGACTTTTATCGGCATCGAAATCTTGAACGCAACTTTTTCTTGCTCGAAGGAAAACGCCTTAGCCCTACCCTTACGGGCCAACAAGAAGCTATCTGCTTGCTCGGGTTCGCCGCTGTGGTTTCCGCCGCTGCATTGAACCTCGTCAGCCTATTTTCCGGCCTTATCGCTTATCTCGCCGTGATCCTGACCACTCAAGTGATCTCCGCCACAGATATTCGCCGCCGCTTACCGCTGGAAATTTGGCTCGTCATCGGTTCAGCATTATGTATCGCCAGCGTTTTTGTGAGTTCTGGGCTGTCTGACAACGTCACCAGTGCTTTCTTAGGGCTGTTGGGCGACGAGGTGACGCCCATGGGAGCTTTGATGGGTGTCTTTGTGATGACCTGGCTGATCACTGAAGTCGTCACCAACAATGCCGCCGCGGCGATTGTCTTTCCGATCGCTATAGGCATTGCGGAAAGTTTAGGTGTGAACATTATGCCATTTGTAATGGCGGTAGCTTTCGGAGCCTCTGCTAGCTTCATTAGCCCCTTCGGCTACCAAACCAACCTGATGGTGATGAACGCTGGAAATTACCGCTTTCGCGATTTCAGCCGCATCGGCGTCTTTGTGCTACTTGCCTACAGCATCACTGCGCTTTACCTCATCCCCCGCGTCTTCCCGTGGTAGAACCACGGGCTACACTTTATGCGGCGTCTTCCCGTGGTAGAACCACGGGCTACAATTGACGGGGCGTGGTAGCCCGTAGTTCTACTACGGGGCAAACCCAACCACCACAAAAAAATATGGAGGTTTGCGCGCTTCATTGCGTATAGTAAAACTATGAGCGAAAAAGCGTGGGTGTCAAAGGCGCGCCGAGCGGCGAGTCATGGTTTGATCGAACGATTGCTAGCAGAGCATACCTTTGCACTGCGGCGGTTTATTCGCGTGCGCCTACACAGCGAGCAGCAACACGAGTGTGATGATGTACTCCAGGATGTTTATATGCGTCTGAGCCAAATTGAAGATTTGCCCGTGAAGCTTGCGGGACGATTGGATACAACACGCAATTATTTGCTGCAAATCGCTAGTAACCTAATCATTGATCGCGCACGACGTGCACAAGTACGCAAGCAGGCTGATCACGTGTCCAATACCAGTGATCAAGAAGAGGTACCATTGTATTGCGAAATTTATTCGCCTGAACGTAGCCTCGCAAATAAACGTAAATTACAACGCATCGAACGTGCCTTGCAAAAACTACGACCCACCCAGCGCAAAGCATTTTTATTACACCGCGTAGAAGGCTTAAGCTACCGCGAGATAAGTGATCAACTCGGTTTATCGGTAAGTACGATTGAGAAGCATATTGCCGCAGCCCTTTCCTGCGCTCGCCAAGCAATTGCTAAGGAAGAGCACGATGAGTAATGCCACCTCACCATTCGAAGCGGTTGCTAGCTACTGGGTTACGCGCCTATATTCAGGCGAAATGACAGCGCAGGAAGAACGTGAATTGCAGCGTTGGCGTACTGCCGATGTCCGACACGAGCAAGCGTTTGAAGAAGCTCTTGCCGTCTGGGATCTGAGTGCACAGTTGTATCGTAGCGCCAATGAGAACAACGCGCAGACAGGTGCGCAAGAAAAAACCTCTGAGCGTTCCACGCCCAAACCGCTTTGGACAAAACTAGCTATCGCGGCAAGCATCGCTTTTATCGGTGTCCTGACGGTGGTGACTTTCATTCCTACAGTCGATAAGCCTCAAGCGTCGCAACCCCGCATCGTTGAAGCTGCACCGCAACCTACTGCGGCGGAAGAACCCGCAACGCCGAACAGTACTGCTTTCCGTATTACCAACCAAGCCGCACAAATGCCGCTCGAGCAAACTCGCCTCTTTAACACCAAAGTCGGTGAAGTGAGTCATATTAGACTTGATGATGGCTCGCAGGTGAGCTTGAACACTGACAGTGCAATACGAGTGACCATGCGCAGTGATGAACGCCATATTGAACTGCTCAATGGCGAAGCTTTCTTCGACGTTGCTAAAGATGCCAACCGTCCCTTCGTGGTGGCCACCGAAGAACAGCAAATCACCGTACTCGGAACAGCGTTCAACGTGCGCCAGCGAAGTGATGAAAAAGTTCTCAAAGTAGCAGTCATTGAAGGCCGCGTAGCGGTAAAACGTCGAGCCAAGGCGACCTCACCCGAGCCAACCGCGCAGGCTAACGCAGTGGACCCATCGGGAAGCGACGTCGCTGAGCAGTTTTTACTTGCCGGTGATATCGGTGCATTTAGCGACCATTCAAAAGTCATTCAACAACAGCAATTTGAACAAGCTCAAGTGAGTCAGACGTGGCGTCGTGGGATCGTACGCTTCGATGATGCACCGCTCAAGAATGTGATCAAAGAACTCAACCGCTACCGCCAACGCAAAATTGCGTTGCAGGGTAGCTCCGTCGAAGACTTAAAAATCAGTGGTGTTTTCCATCTTAAAAATGGTGATGCCATTCTTAATGCTATTGCTGCAACCCTTCCAGTCCAAGTCCTCAAAGAGCAAGAGCAAATCTACATCACCGCACGGTAAAATTTTTTGGAGGTTTTGTGACAGTGCTGCGTAGATAGTTGCGTAACAACAATAATTCTAAAGCAAAACTACAGGAATCCATGATGAAGCAGCCAAAACTCAGTTATGTCGCCTGTTGCACTCTTTTAGCTCTCGGTACAAGCGTGGTCAGCACCCAAGTTCACGCCCAAAGCAACAATCCGACATCCACGAATTCAGCAACACAAACAGAATCCAACACTCACCAAGTTAAGCTTGCGGCACAGCCCACTGGCGATGCCTTACTCGCGCTCGCTGAGCAAACCGATACGCAAATAATCTTCTCCCCTGATATTACGCGTGGCAAAACTTCTGCTGCCTTGCAGGGCAGCTATAGCGTGTCGCAAGCCCTTACCAACCTGCTAGCTGGTACCGGACTCACGTTCGAGCAACAAGGAGCTGCGACCTACGTGATCACCGCCCAGAGCACTACCTCGCGGGTGCAAGAAAATTTTCGTGCGCAGCTAGGTAATGCCGAAGACGAAAGTAGCGCCAGCAATGTTGAGCGCATTCAAGTGGTTGGCTCAAATATTCGCGGCGCACGCGCCGCAGGCAACCTACCAGTGACCATTCTCAGTGCAGAGGAAATTGAAAATACTGGCGCTGCAACTGGCGACGAGCTGTTGCGAACCATTCCGCAAGTCGGCGACATCAGTTTCAATAACGAACGTACCATTGGTGGCGTGAATGATGCGCGTGGCGATGTTGCATCGATCAACTTACGTGGTATCGGCACTGGTAATACGTTAACGCTGCTCAATGGTCGACGTTTGGTTTTACACCCAGGGACCCAGACCGAAAACTTCGTGCCGGTCACCACGGTCAACTCCAATACCCTTCCAGTTGCAGGTTTACGCCGCCTTGAAGTGTTACGTGATGGCGCGGCGGCGATTTATGGCACCGATGCGGTCGCTGGGGTCATTAACTACGTTCTCAAAGACAATATTGAGGGAACACGTTTTCGGGTGAACTATGGGGCCTCAGAAGGCACTTCATACAACCAACTCTCCGCGAGTGGCGCGACCGGATTTAGCTTTAACGGTGACAAATCCAAAGTGACGCTGTCGATGGCTTACTATACTCGTGACGAAATGCCTGCCAGTGATCGTAGCTATTCAGCCAGCGAGGACCGTCGCTTCCACCCTGACATTCCTGAACAATTTCAAGGCGATACACAATTAGACAACCGTTCATTATCAAGCCCTTGGGCGATTTTTGATACTGACACCTACGGTCGTATCCACCTAGAACCTGAAAGTATGGGAGATTGCGAAGTCTATAATTTCGGTGACGGCGTTTGTGCTGCCGACGGCTCCCTACCACGCAGTATGCGTTACGATGCCGCAGTGGTTGACCAAAGCATGACCTCTGCCGTTGATCGCCTCAACCTCTACTCACACTTCACCCACAGCTTTAGTGATGATCTAGAATTTTTTGGTGAAGCGCTGTACTACGAAGCCCTATCAAAGCGCCGCCGTGAGCAGAATGCCAACTTGACGGCACAACGCTTCACCATTAGCGCTGATGCAGCATTTAACCCGTTTGGTGAGGATATTGGTTTACGTAATATCCGCCCGATGGATGTTGGCGGTCGCCGTATTGAAGTCGAAGATACGAGTTACCGCTTACTCGCAGGTCTGCGCGGTTATGTCGATTTATGGGACTGGGAAAGCGCTGTTTTGTATTCACGCGCAGACACTCACGATATGGCCTATAACCGAATCAATGTAGCGGCACTGCAAGCCGCCATTAACGAAACCGACCCGAGTCGTGCTTACAACCCATTTATTGGTGGCAACTTTGATCACGTGAACTATGGTGCCGGCGCACGCAATCCAGAGGCTGTTCTTGCAGGTCTTCGCACCAACATCAGCCGTGATAGCAAGAGTGAATTAGCGCTTTGGGACTTCAAAATCTCAAATCCGGCCGTGACGACGTGGTATGCGGGTGACATTGGCCTCGCAGCAGGTGTCGAATATCGCTACGAAGGTTACGCAGATGACCGTGACCCGTTACTCGACGGTTCCAGCCCGTTTTACGATCAAGTCACCGGTGAATTACTGTCGGACTCATCTGTACTAGGGAGTAGTTCAAGTCCTGATTCAGGCGGCAGCCGCAATGTCTTTTCGGCCTATGCCGAGCTGTTAGTGCCATTGCACGATACCGTCGATATGCAAGTTGCAGTAAGACACGAACGCTTCAATGATGTCGGCAATGTCACTAAGCCTAAACTAGCACTAAGCTGGGTACCCGCAGATTGGGTGCAGTTGCGCGCAGCCTACACTGAAGGGTTCCGAGCACCTAATCTTCCACAAGTGGTTGAGCAAGGCATCAGTCGTTCCAACACCCGCACCGATCCAGTGATCGATCAACGTTACGGCATCGAAGAACGTCGCGGCGGTAATGCCAACCTCGAGCCAGAAAACTCCGAAACCTTGAGTTACGGTATTGCGCTAGCACCGCTCGATGGCTTGTTAATTACCGTCGATTGGTGGGACATCGAACAAGACGGTGTGGTCGGCATATTGAACAGCCAAACACACTTACTGTATGACTCGCTTTTACGGTCACAAGGCTCGCGCAACGAAGCCGTGGTTCGTGACGACGATCTTGAAGTCATCTATGTCGCCAACCAATACAATAATTTAGACGTACGCACCATCAAAGGGGTCGATACCAGCATTAATTATCGTTACGACACCGAAAGTGCTGGTCGCTTCGACTTTACCATCAACGCTGCACATCTGAAGGAATTCGTCCAGAAGCCGGATCCAATTAGCGCCATTGTTTTGGCCGCGCAAGCAGAGGGTAACCCAGCGGTTCCGGTTGAACTTCCAGTGTACGGCGCAGGTGACCTATTACGTATGAGCGGTAACCCTGAGTGGCGAGGTTTCGCCGCAGTTGACTGGCGCATGGAGAGTTGGGGTGCGGGTGTGCGCTACAACTACGTCAGCGACTTTATCGAGACAAGTGTCGCCACGTCGTCTGGAGAAAACATGATCATTCCGCATTGGAGCACGGTGGATATCTACGCGGATTACCGCTTTACAGAGGGTAGCTTAGACGGTACCCGCTTGCGCTTTGGCGTGCGTAATATTGCCGATAAAGAACCACCAATCGCTGACGAGAGCTTCGGCTATTTCTCAAGCGTGCACTCTAATCGTGGCCGTTACATTTATGGAACTTGGTCATGGATGTTCTAAAGCTAATGTGCGGTTCTCTGGTGTTTGGCATCGCTGCTCTGACTTCGGTCGGAGCAGTCGCTGCTGAGCAGTGCCAGTTTGCCCAGGTTGTTATCGCAACTGACTTCGACACCGCTCGCGTTGATGGTTGCGAGAAGACTGCTGAGCACAGCTATCGTTTGCACTTAAAGCCAGAGAATCTGCCCATTAATCCAAGCCCTTGGTATGCGTTCCGGCTAGAGCCTAGAGGTTTAACAGCGCCACAAGAAATCAACCTGACCTTGGTTAGCCATGAAGGCCCAGCGCGTTATGCACCCAAAGTGAGTACTGACAAGCATCACTGGATACCGATCAACTACAGCAAGAACGACAATCGGATGCAATTTAAGGTCACTCTGCAATCGGAAAAGTCTCTTTATGTTGCAGGTCAGGAAATTATTGATGCCGCAATGTACGATGCTTGGCTCGCAGGTTTACCTATGGGACCAAATAAAAGCCGTTTTACGTTGGGTTATAGTGCTGAAGAGCGCCCAATACCTGCCTATCAACATAGTGCGGGAGACGGTAAGCCTTGGTTTGTCATTATTGGTCGGCAACATCCGCCCGAAGTCACAGGGGCATTAGCTCTTATGCACTTCAGTAATGAGTTGATGTTTTCTGAAGCAAAGGCTTTGCGAGAGGTACGTTCCCAGTTCAATATTTTACTGGTACCGTTGATGAACCCAGACGGCGTAGCAAATGGTAACTGGCGTCACACGACTGGAGGCGTTGACTTGAACCGTGATTGGTTCGACCTTAATGAACCTGAGTCACAGAGCTTGCATGCTTTCTTGCAGGAGCGTGAAGACGCTGGTGAAGAGGTTTTTTTCGCACTCGACTTTCATTCAACGCATTACAACATTTACTACACCATGCCGGCTGACTATGTGCGTCCCGATGGCAGTGGTTTGGAACATCCTCACTTGGTTAATGACTGGCTCGACGCTCTCGCTGCGAAGATCGATTGGGAAGTGAAAGATAAACCCGGTTCGAATCCCGATCGTGGAGTATTTAAGCAGTATGTGGCGGACACCTATGCCGTTCACGGCGTCACCTACGAAGTGGGCGACACCACCGACCGCGACGAAATCAAGGCCACCGCTAAAGCCGCCGCCCACACTCTCGCCCACACCCTGTTGGAAAGGTTAAGTAGCCCGTAGTTCTACTACGGGTGGAGCTCGAACCAATTATAAATAACCCGTGGTAGAACCACGGGCTACACGCGACGCGCCCCCTTGGGTTGGTGCGGCGGGCGATTCGGAATACCCCGTGGTAGAACCACGGGCTACGTGCTAGGCTGAAATGGAGGCTGTGAACTCCATCACGGCGACAGCATGAGGAAAGCCCATGGCGACTATCCGCACAACGCCCGAGGAGCTTGCGCACGCATTACAGCGCGTAGCACTTGGCGACCGACAAGCATTTAAAACCCTTTATGGCGCCACCGCTGACAAGCTTTATTCGGTCAGCTTGCACATTTTAAGGCGAGCCGACTGGGCTGAAGAAGCTCTGCAAGACACCTTTATCAAAGTTTGGCACGGCGCCGGTGACTACTCGAGCAACCGTGGTTCGGTGATGAGCTGGCTTATTAGCATGATTCGCTACCGCTCCATCGATATGCTACGCAATAAAAATAACCAATCGGTCAACGTCGACGACCTGCCCGAACTACAGACCCACACCGAGCTAGACCAAGCTGTCGCCAATAGCGAATACGCGCAACAGCTCGAAAATTGTTTGCAAGAACTCCAACCGGATTCACGCCAAAGCATCCAACTCGCCTTCTTATACGGACTTAGTCATAAGGAAGTGAGTGATCACCTGAGCACAGCCTTAGGAACGGTCAAAAGTTGGATCCGCCGTGGGCTGGATAGTCTCAAGAGGTGCCTGTCAAAATGAACTATCAAATCACCGAACTACAACACGCTTTGGCGGCACGCTTTGTCATTGGCAGCATGCGCGGCAGCGCACGCCAGCGTTTTATTCGCCTGCAGATGCAGTTTCCGCGATTACGCGATGAAGTGATCTTTTGGGAACAGCACCTTAATGAGCTAACGCAGCAAATCCCTACGCAGCCAGCACCGCAATCAGCTTGGGCTAACATCCAACAACGCCTTGGCTGGGATTCCGCACCGTCAAGATCATCTGGCAAAACCCCATGGTGGGCATGGCTGAGCAGTATCACCGCCGCCGTTCTGTTGGTGGTGCTGGTGCAACAAACACTTCTCACCGAACCCACCCCGAGTACGGATCGCATCGCAGTGATTCAAAACGAAAGTGCTCGCACTTTATGGTTAATTGAGCAACGCGACCAGCAGCTGTATGTATCGGCAACCGCCAACGTGGATCCGCTGACGAACGAGGATTACCAGCTCTGGATGTTGCCCGCCAATGGTGAAGCGCCGATTTCGCTGGGTCTATTGCCGCAACAAGGACAACGCACCTTAACCGTGCCGGCCGATCTAGATCTTAGCCAAGTCGCAGCGCTTGCCGTAAGCCGTGAGCCACTCGGTGGATCGCCAGAAGCCATACCGACTGGACCGGTTGTATTCACCACGGATTTATTGAGCGCACAAAAAACTTAAAAAAAGTTGCATCCAAAAGTTTCTCTCATTCGGAGTTAGTACTGCAGTAGTAAAAAAGCAGTAACAACATGAAGTAAAACTCCGTAATGAGAGGAACTTAAAATGAACACAACACATCGTTTTAAAACCCATACTACCGCTGCAGCGGTTGCGGCTGTCATGCTTGGCACCCTCAGTCACGCAGCTTTAGCCTCGAGTCATCGCGAAGCACCGAATATTACCCGCTTCCCCACCCTTGATTCGACTGATTTTTATGTCTTTAACAGCTACGAGCCAGGCCGCGAAGGCTATGTAACCTTCTTAGCCAACTATGTGCCGTTGCAAGACGCCTACGGCGGACCGAACTACTTCGCCATGGATCCTGCAGCCGTTTATGCGATCCATATTGATAGTGATGGCGACGCCAGCGAAGACCTGAGTTTTGAGTTTCGCTTCCAGCAAGAGTTACCAAATGGCGGCGTGAAACTGACCATTGGTCCAGACGGCAATACGCGCGATGTAAGCGTACCGCTCAAGCACGTCGGTGGCATTAGTGCAGGTGACGCTAGCGCGCTAAACTTTAATGAAAGCTACACCTTAGAAGTGGTCGGCAGCAGCGGCTCAAGCAGCACTGTTACCGGCGGTAGCGGCGAAACCGAGTTCACTAAACCCTATGCTTATGTGGGTAACAAAACCTTCAGTAGCCCAAGCGCGTATCAGAACTACGCCGATCAGTATGTTTACGACATCTCGATACCTGGCTGCAGCACCATGGGCCGTGTCTTCGTCGGTCAACGCAAAGACCCGTTCACGGTCAACCTTGGTAAAACTTTTGACCTCGTGAATTACGTTCCAGTGGAAGGTGATAGTGCGCCAGGAGCGGGCGACGGCGGGGGCTTCCCTGGTGGTATCACCCAGTCAACTGCAAACGACGATCTGCGTGACAAGAACGTCAACACCATCGCCCTTGAAGTACCTACCTCATGCGTAACCGGCAACGGTAATGGCGTCATTGGCGCGTGGACCACAGCGAGCTTGCCACAAGCACGCGTGTTAAATCCTGAAGCCAACTTGGCGAAACCAGAAGTCAACGGCGGTGCTATGGTGCAAGTCTCGCGACTTGGTTCGCCACTCGTCAACGAACTCGTCATCGGTATCGACGCCAAGGACACCTTTAGCGGAGCTCACCCAAGTGACGATGGCCAGTTTGCCGACTATGTGACCCACCCATCCTTGCCAGCGATTTTAGACTTGCTATTCCGTGATGCGGTGAACAACACCCTCGGTACGAACTTCGAAACCATCGCGCCAACGAACTTCCCGCGCGAAGATCTGGTCGCCGCCTTCTTAACTGGATTCCCAGGCGTCAACCAACAAGCCATGGTGACCGCATCTGAGATGTTGCGCCTGAATACGGCCATTCCAGCTACTCCAGCCTCGTTGCAGTCGCCGTATGGTGTCGCAGGTGATGACCTTGCGGGCTTCCCGAATGGTCGCCGTCCAGGTGACGACGTGGTCGATATTGCCCTTCGAGTAGTCATGGGCGCTCTATGTCATGAGATTCCAGTGAATGGCACTCCCGTCAACCTCGGCTACTGTGCACCAGAAGATGCTAACGTCGGTAACGTACCGTTCACCGATGGCGCACCACTTGATGCTAGCTTCGTTGACGATAGCTTCCCTTACCTGCTGACGCCATTGTCAGGTTCAGGTGCGGAATAAGGAGGACGTTATGAAAAGCTTATTCGCAAAAAGTGCTTTGCTGTTAGTACTTGCTTCGGCATTTGCTTTGACGGGTTGCGACGGTAGCTCAAGCAAAGCTGGTGATGATAACGGTGGAGACGGTGGTGGCGGTGGCGGAGGTGGCGGTGACACCAACACCTCTTACCGTCAGTTCGTTCGCGATGCGTATGCTCAAGCACCAACTGACATGCCCTTGACCGTCAATGACAAGGAGTTCACTTTTGACGTCATGGACACCGCCGAATTCGACGACCTCGTGCAAGGAGGTTCCATCGATGGCGGTTCATAACACACTCACGTGCGTTATCGCCGGTGCGCTGCTCCTACTCGGGAGCAGCGCCATCGCTGGCGAACGCCACCACCAAGATCAAGGCACAGAGGGCAACCCTGCGCTGCTGCAACAAGCTGACGCGTTGCAATACAATCATGAATTTGATGCTGCACTACAGCTATTATCACGGGTCATTGCGCAAGGCCAGTATGTTGAACAAGCGCGGTTAATGCAGGCGCGGATTTTGCTTGCACAAGGTCGCATTGACGCCG
Source organism: Pseudidiomarina sp. CB1 (assembly GCF_024752025.1). Taxonomy (GTDB): domain Bacteria; phylum Pseudomonadota; class Gammaproteobacteria; order Enterobacterales; family Alteromonadaceae; genus Pseudidiomarina. The sequence continues at coordinate 1,218,266 of NZ_JANTPU010000001.1, forward strand.
CACGGGAAAGCTGTGCCGCCTTAATGGGCAAGGCTTCGCTGACAATAACAGGAACCTGCTTGCTGGAGGTCAGAGGTCGTGCGGCTTTCTCTGAAAATGACCAACAAACACTCGAGCAAGCCTATACCCAACTACAGCAGTTGGCCGTTCCACTGCGAGCTGAGCGGAGCGATCAGATTTCACCCGAAATATTCGTTTGGCAACGCCAGTTGCTCGCCGAGCAAGCCTTTCTGCTGGGGCGCTTTGTCGAAAGTATCCAATGGTTGAACTATGCCGACTACAACGAACACCCGACCGTGAACCAAATCAGACTCTTAGACAGTTGGCTAGCGATGAAGCAGCCTGAGCGGCTCTTTGCCGTGCATGACCACTGCCCGCAAGTGGGCAAACTACCGCCGGACAGCATTATTGTACGTCTTGCCGCCGCTGAACGTCAGCGCAGCACGGAGCAATGCTGGCAAAAGCTGGCCGCAGAACGTATCGCGATTCGGGTTGCACGTGCAGATCCGTTACACACTTCTGACCTCGCCTATTATTTTGTGCATGTCGCGCCGAATGCGGCGCAAGCGCAGCAGTATGCTTCGCAAAATTACGCGGTAGCGCGCGAGCCTGCCGATCAGCGCTTACTCCTTGCTGCGCAGGCATTACCGACTCAACCGGAGGCCTCTAATGAAAACTAATTCACTTTCACTGGTGCGGAAGCTGTGTGTTTGCAGCTTTGCCATTCTGCTTGTTCCTCTGCTTCAGCAAAGTGCCGCGGCACACAGTTTCAGCACCAGTTTTTTGACCCTAAGTGCGCATGAAGACAACGCGCAGTTGCGCTGGAGTTGGCGCTTTACCGCTCACGACATCGAAGCGCTAACCGGCAGCTCCGATGCCGCAGCGGCATTGCCGTTGCTCGGTGAGTGGTTGCGCTTTAATGACGACTGCCGCCCAGAGCCAAACGGCACTGTGGAACAAGGTGTCTACGCGGGTGAGCAAACCTATACGTACAGCGGAACAGCGCCCTGCGCGTACAGCACAGACATCGACTACACCGTGCGGCACATCTTCGGCCCCCTGCCCGACCATAAGGTCCTGCAGAGCAAGTAGCCCGTAGTTCTACTACGGGTTGGTTCCAAATAGCGTAAACGTCAGATTAGACCCGTGGTAGAACCACGGGCTACACGCAACGCGGATAAGCACGGTCGAAGATGACCCGTGGTAGAACCACGGGCTACCAGCGGGTCAATATTGACCCGTTGATGAATTGCGGGCAACATGAGCGCCACTGTAGCGCAACTGAATTGACAAGCATGAGCAAGACATATCGCGGCGATCACCGCCTAGGCGAAATTGAAATTATCGAAGAAATCAAAGTCTTTGAGAATCGATTTGCGACCCTTTACAACGACAAAGTTGTTTTTCCTAGCGGTGCCACCGGCGAGTATCTGCGCTTTTGGTGGAACGCTCCGTATGGCGTGCTTATCATCGCCAGCACCGCGCAACACCAGCTCCTACTTATCCGCAACTTTCGTCATGAAGACCGTGCCTGGCAGTGGGAGATCCCAAAAGGATTTGGTGAACCAGAGCTTACCCCCGAAGCCTGCGCCGCAAAAGAGCTGCACGAAGAAACAGGCTTCGCTGCCAGCAGTTGGCACAAGCTGCATACACTCGACACACATGGCACGCCAACCCACGTTTTCCGTGCGACGCTAGCCGCTGAACAACTTGCCACGCCGGAAACGTCTGAAGCCATCGCACAAGCCAAATTATGCAACGTCGACGAATGCCGCCAGCTGATTGCTGACGGTCAAGTTCACGATCCCATTACCTTGTACGCAATCACCCTGCTAAAGCTCGAGCAAGCGCAACAGCAGGCTTAAGAGCTCGCAACCACCGAGGTATAGACCGTCTCTGGACGCTCATTAAGACGCCGCTCCGCGCCAATTTTTTCATCTTGTTGCGAGCGCTCTAACTGCGCCGCATACAAGTGCCGTTCGGCATCGAGTTTACGCTGATCACGTTCATGCAACTTATCGAGCACTGAGCCGACAAAGAAGTTCGCCATGGTCAGCGCTCCGCCGGTCAACGCATCACCAGTAAGCGCCAAACCAAGAGAATAAGCGCCAGCTTCTTGGCCGACTTTACGCATGCTCTGCAAATGCCGATAGACCTTCTCAGCACGCCTTAATTTAATACCAAGTTTGCGCCGAATGATCATATTGTCGATCAAGCGCTGGTAAACGATCAGTGCTTCGGTTACCTCACGTAACTCATCTTCATTACGCACTGGTTTTTTACTGCGCTTTTGGTAGGTTTTGTACTCAGACGTACTACGTAAATAGAACACGTCTTCTAACTGTAATTGCGCCAAGGCCTGCTGATAAGAGCTCAAGTTCAAATCGGTTTGTAGTGCGAGTACCGAGGTGACTTCAGTGGCTGCTGCCGCAGTGGTCGCATCGGTGCCGGTGACAAGGTTAAAGGCTTCTTCGTGTAACGGTGAATAAATCGGATCAGCAGCCATCACTGTCGGAATACCGGTAATATACGGTGCATCAGAAATTTTCATCAGCAAATCACGGTGCCGCACCCACGTTTCGGCGTGGCCGTTAGCGGTCAACTCTGCGCCTAATCCTTGTTGCAGGTAAATACGTCCGAGCCCTTGGTTACGCTCGCTTTCTTGATTTAACAACTCGACGATATAAGCGTGATCATCAACGCCAAATTGGGCCACCACATGGGGCAAATTCATGATGCGCATGACGCCGTTAGTGTAATTATCACGGAGCTGCGTGTAGTTGTAGAGTGCGATTTCACAGCGCGAATTGATCAGTTCGAGATCGTCATTGGCTTGGAATTCATCAGCATTTTGGGTGCGCTGCTTGCCCTCGGCGACAAAAGCATCGCGTACTTGAGTTAACGCGTGTCCTTGCGGTGCATCGTCTGGTGCGCGTACCGCGACCGACAAAATATCTTTGTTCAAGACTTGGCGAAAGTCTTCATTTTTGGTCAGTAGGCGGCGGAAATTCATGCAATTGACGGCTTGCGCATCAGAGAGCATCAGCTTTTCATTAAACAGCAGCGCATGCTTGAAATAGCTGGCGAAGCTATCGAGTTTGCTATGATCCCACGCCAACGGCACTTCAGTGTCCGCGAGCATCCAATACGATGGAGCTTGTTTCATGAGAGTTTTTTACCTTTTTGTTTTATCGAACACCCGCAGTAGCCCGTACTTCTAGTACGGGTAAGCCATCCCCCGCAGTAGAACTGCGGGCTACATCCAAACGCATCAAACTGCGGGCTACGTACTCGCGTCTAAATCGGTTATGCTAGCGGGCAAACAACATTAGGTCTACTAGGAAATAACAATGGATTATCAACTAAAATGGTTCAAGCCTGGCGAGCAGCGCTACGTCAAAGGCTATCTGAATGGCCGCCGACAACCGTCGATGTTGATGCATCTTACGCCGTCACCCCAACTTTTAGACTTTTTCGCGAACGCGAAACCAGCAGCGCTAAAATTATTCGAAAACATCGCGCAATGGTGGCAAACCCATTTACACCGTGAGCTACCACACGTGCGCCAAGTACATGACTGGCAAACCCTCTTACTACAGCTCAGCGACTGTACCGAGCACTTACTGAGCTACTTGGACTATCGCATTTTGCCGCACAACGACCACACCACGCTGCCGCCGCATGCACAGCTCACCCAAGCCGAATCAACAGTCTTGGTAAGCGTCCCCCATTGCTCGCCGCAACTCGTCGCGCGCGCATGGAGCGTGGTGGTCATGGTTGCTGAGCTTCACCTACGTGAAAAGCATCGCCAAACAAGCGACAACATCCCCGCAGAAGATTGGCTGATGCAAGTCCTCACGCCACTGCGTGAACCAATGAAAGAAGGCATCCACGAGAACTTTTCCAGCGCCGCCTACGAATTGGATATTCCCATCTATCCACTGCATGGACGCCTTACGCAGTTCGGCCAAGGCCACAAGTCACAATGGCTCGAACACAGCTTTACCGAGCAAACCAGTGTCTTGCCCGTGCGCGCCGCGCGACATAAATGGTACGCCAACCGCCTATTACGGCGCGCCGGACTACCAGTCCCCCCACAGTTTGCCGTAAAAGATCAAGCAGAAGCTTGCACCGTCGCCAAACGCATCGGTTATCCAGTGGTCGTGAAACCGGCCGATCTCGATGGCGGCATTGGCGTTGCCGCCCACCTAAGCAAAGAAGCCGAACTGGTCGAAGCCTACAAAAACGCCCGCAAGCACAGCTCAACTATCGTTGTTGAACAACACGTTGAAGGTCGTGACTATCGCATCCAAGTGCAAGACAACGAAGTGGTCTTCGCGGTCGAACGCGTTCCTGCTGGCGTCATCGGCGACGGCAAGCACACCATCGAACAATTAACTGCCATTGAGAACAATCATGAGCGACGCCGCGAAGGTCCAAAAAAGAATTTAGCCACACTGAAGCTCGACGACGAAGCCTTAAAATTACTGCAAGCTCAGCAAATGACCAAAGCAAGCATTCCACAACCAGGTCAATTCGTTAGGTTTCGTCGCATCGCCAATATGTCTGCGGGCGGCCGCCCTGTACCAGCACTCGACAACATGCATGAAGACAATAAACGACTCGCCATTCGAGCCACGCAAGCGCTACGTCTAGACGTTGCTGGCATAGACTTGATCATCCCCGATATTAGCGTGTCATGGCGCGAATCTGGCGCGGCGATTTGTGAGGTGAATGCCTGCCCAGACCTAGGTCACACCGCAGGGCTACTTTTATACCGAAACCTGCTGCGCAATCGTATCGAAGGCAATGGCCGCATCCCCGTTTACGTCGTCCTCGACCAAGCCAACCCCGACGCACCATCAACGCTGCTGCAACAAACCGTCGCCAAGCTTAACAAGCAAGGACTAACCATAGGCTGGAGTGATCACAATGGTGTCAATGTAAACCAAGAACCCCTGACGCACGGCCAGCAACATTTTGCCGCCGCCTTTAACATGCTGAATTCGCAACAGAACGTTGCCGCTATGGTGTTACGCCTGAACGACCCAAGCGTACTCCAACAGGGATTACCGATGGATAGAATTGATGAGTTGCTGTGCGCGACCGAGGCCGATCGCGCAACCGCTTTGTATGAACTCGCAGAACAACAGGTTATTTAAATTCGCGCTCGTGGAACCACAAATTGAACGCCCATTTCTCACCGGCAACGACGGGCATACCCGCATGCAGCGACTTTGGATGTACGTCTGTGGTGCCGCGAACCACATTTTCAAAGACCAGTAAGCGACCTGGCTTGGGCGCCACATTGATATTGAGTTTAGAAAAGTAGGTGGAACCGCCACTTGCCGGCGAATTGATATAGCCTAATGCGGTAAACAGCCGTTGCCCGCCGCGCGCAGTACAACGTTTACCACGCTCAGTGTTCATATCGTAGGCATCGAAATGCGAACGGTATTCCTGACTTTGGTCGTAATGAATCACCTGAAAGCTCTCGGCATTACGTAACGGCAACCCAACCTGCTGCGCAATACGGCTACCAAGGTCAGTCACTACCATTGAATGTTTATGGCTAATCCATGCCAATTGATTGGTTCGCGCTTTACTGTAAACACCTTCAGCATCTGAGCTGACTTTCGCGCGTTGCATTTGCTCACGAGCGGCATTGATCAGCTGTTGCCCCTCAGACTCAGTAAAAAAGTCATCAATGATATAAACAAGTGGATCCTGACTGAGCACATACTTTCGCAATTCACGCATCATGTTCTTACCCTTTTGCTGCCGAGCCCCACAAGGCTAAAGCATCATCTATTTGCGCCAATTCTTCTGCGGTCAACGCATCGCGTTTATGCAGCGATTCTTTTTTAAACACCAGAAATTCCGACGGCGGTGGCGTCGCAATAAAAGCAGCGATAGCTGCCATCGTACTTTTCATCGACTCGCCGACATCTTCATACTGCAAGACCATTACATTATCCGGAAAACGCGTCGCAACTTCATCAATTCTTTCCATATGACTCGCCCACCGAAACACATCGCGTTGCAGATCAGAAAGTTGCTCTTGGTACACTTTAGCGTTCTGCGGAGTTACCCCTAAAAAACCATTGGGTTTGGGGTAATGGGTGTGGTTTTTTGCCCACTGCGAAACCCCGCCATGCTTTTTCATCGAATAACTCACCGACTGCACATTACGCTTGAGCGCTAAAAATTTTGCCTGTGGAAACGCGGCAAGCAATTGCTCAACATTCCATAAGTTGGGGTGTGTTTGATCAAGAAACAATCCGTCTACTTTGCGCATCATGTAGGCGTAATAGCCAAGTTGAAAAATCGATAGCGGTTTTTGCGCAACCGTGGCATTACTGATCGACCAAAACATCTCGGGGCTTTCCACCCCGCCATAGTAGTCTGACACTTGGGGGAATTTATTCACACAGCGACAGAGCATATGCGTTCCTGAGCGCCCGGTTCCCACCACAAATACCGGCCCATTTTGTTGCCGATCTCGCGTGACATAAGCCCACAGGTACAGCGGGTACTTAAGCAATTGTCTGATTCTTCTCGCTATCCTTCTCATTACACATCCATCGTCTTCGTGTTACCAACGAACCTCATAGCTCGCTATTACGTTTCCAAACGAATCTTCGCGTCCGTTCTCGTAGGTGTCTTTCCAGCCTTGTAAGCCAATCTCAATACGCCCTGCCCCCAGCGGATAAAAAGCCACCGCTTCGACTTGCTGAATCCGTGCGATACCGGGGCGAAACTCAGGTAAATACTGCCAACGTGCAAGCCGACCGAAGCTATTATGATCGCGGCGCACGCGGGTATCTTGCAAGCGTACATCGTAACCATGACCGTTATTCCGGAACGTTGCATAACCTAAGGTCGTAAGACTGCGCAGATCACTACGGTCGTGTTCAGCATAAACGCGTGACAGACTACCGGCTTCAGAGAAGCTCCAATCGAAACCAACCATATGGCCATTGCCGCGCACCCCTTCAACATCATGCTCACTGGTGCTGCCATAGAAACTGAATTGATACGGCAAGGTCAAACGCGCATCGAAAGCCCAATTCTGTGAAGTATCCTCAAGCTCAGACTCAGTGTACTGCAGCCCTAACTCAAGCATCTCATGAGCCCGCCAGCCGGCCCGTAAACCAAAGGCTTGCTCGCGCTGCCATGTTTGTGTGTCGCCTTGCAGTAAAAATTGCTCTTCACTTTCGCCCCAAAACGAGGTGAATGTAAAACGTTGCATCGCACCACTCGCCGCCGATGGCGTATAGGTCGCTCGCACCGAGCGTAACGGCAACGTACTTAAGGTTTGCAAGCCATCTTTCGCTGACCCAGGTGACCACCAGTTTTGCACCTGATCCATCGACAAGGCCCAGTCACCCACCATCACTGCCGCGTAGCTCCCCTGCCAAGACAAACTATCGGTCTTCACCCGAGGGTTCAACGTCACGTCGCTGGTGCGATAAGTAACGCGCACGCGGCCTGCGACATTTTTGCCAATACGCTCGTGGGTAATGGTGGCAAAAGCTTTACCTTCCATCGGTCGGTGATAACTTGGCTGAGCGCCAGTGTCCGTGGTACCAGCAATTTTGAAACCGGAATAATGCCCGCGTCGATGATACTCAAGTAAATGACTCAACTTGTAATAGGCGGTACGCTGTAACGGCGTTAGCGTTGCCGGATCAAGCCGCTCAAGGTCGGCGATCAATGGCCGCCACATCACCGGGAAAGTAGTCACCGGTGCCGACAACAAACCTGCATCAGCAAGCACTTGCAACGAATGACGAACATGCAGCTCTTCAGCATCAAGCCATGGCGTCGCTTGCACGCTTGGCACCACTGAAAGCGTTAACGACAAGCAAACGATGCTCAGCAGGTACCGTAACCGAAGTCCTAACCTTCCCGTTAGCATTGCTGTTTTTCTTATCATGGGGTCATCCAACGTCTTCTTATTATTGTAGTGGCAGCGCCGCCCGCAGCTTAGCCTTGTCGCCTTGATAATAATGCACGGCAACCTTATCACTCAAGGTTTGTACTAGCGCGTCGACATCGCTCATGGTAAAGACCTCATGAGCCTTCGCGTGCTCGGCGTCGGTAGTGCTGTAATAATCCAAGAATTTAAAGTCACCACCCAACACCTTATCGCTAAATCGCATCCAAAGGTTAGGAATACCATAGCTGTCGGCAAGAATCAGCCCGTGTAGTGACGACGACAAAATAGCCCGGCACTCTAGTAGATCATTGATAAAGCTTTCTGGGTGCTGACGCACACTAATCAACTTGGCATTCAGTTGCCGCGCGAGCTCTTGCACGGTTGCCAAATCTTCATCGACATAATGCGCAACAATTCCCACGTCATACTTAGGTTCTTGACCTTCAGGACGATAGATGTCCGGCATCAAAATCGCCGGATCACCTAACGGCAGGTCACCGACATCAAGTCCTTTTTCGCGCAGTAAAGCGAGCGTCTTATGACCACGCACAGCACAGATTTGCGCAGCGCGCAGCTGGCTGTAATCAAACGGTTGGTTTGGGTCAATCACACCGCTGCCCCACACCCAACTGTTCGGTGAGCCGAAATGCATAATACTACCCACTCCAAGTACGTGAGGCACCGCATCGGTTTCAACACGTTGCACTTTGCGCCCCGAAATCGCCTCGGTTAAGTACACATTGAGCACGTCACCAACGTTTAACGTGCCGTGGAAGTACTTGAGCGGGAGGACGTCAGCGCCCTGAAGCTTGCGCTCTTGGTTAAAGCGGCGTCGATAAACTAGCCTACGCTTAACGTGGTTTATGGCTCGCTTACAAAATGACAATATTGATACCAACACTTCGACACAATTCCTTCTAATTCATTATTTATTGCGATGCTGTAAACCAAAACGGCTAGGAAATAACAAGCGAGCGATCACTTGTATGCCGAATTTAGGCGATTTAATTTCAAACAATTTTTGCCAAAGAAAAAGCCAGTCTATTTTCCGACCAACCTGAATCGATGCGTTAACGTAACTAATCGAAAAGGAGTGTATACGCTTGTTAATGAGTCTTGCACCCAGCTTACTAAAATCTTTCGTACGCTTCAGCTCGGTAAGCGTATTTATCGTTGCCCTGATTCCAGCTATGTGACTATCGGTACGACGAATTGTCATTGTTGAATTTGGCCGTATGCGTCGCCGAAAATAAATCGTATCTCTAACCACAAAAGTTGTACATGCGAAGATCAGCGGGAATAGTACTTCTTCATCCTCATGATAATAACTTTTGAACCTCAGTTCATTATCCGTCCACACACGCTTCTTAGATATATATAAGCAAGGACTACATGAGATCGAGCCACGCTGCTCGAGTCCTTGTAAAAAGGCTTCTCTAGTCGGAAAATATCCCTCAAATCCTCGACGGTAATCTGGCGTCAAGACATTGTCATGACGCTCTCCCTCATAGAAACTTTCACCTGCAAAAAAGAGAATCGATGGAAAGTCATTTTCACGGAGAAAATCTTGCATATCTTTGATGAAATTTGGCTTTAGAAGATCATCAGCATCGAAAAAATAAACATACTCACCTGATGCTTTCTCTAACCCAATATTACGGGCGATGCCCTGCCCTTCATTTTGCTTACTAATGATCTGCGACGGAACCTTGAATGTGTAATTATTCAACAGCTCGAGAGTACGATCTGAACTTCCATCATCGATTACAATTATCTCATCAGGCAAAACAACTTGTTCGTGCAATGAGTCAAGCGCTGCTACGATATAGTCTTCAACGTTAAATGCAGGAATGACTACAGTTATCCTGACTCTGTCTTTAATTTCGGAAGCCACTGGTTTCTCTTTTGCCGATTAATTGTGCCGTAACAAACGCCTCATGACGAGTTTGCTTTTGCCCACAATAAAGTTGCGTTCTGCTCGTGTTAAACCGAAGAGGATAAGGAACAGACTATAAAGCAACAATATTGTTACCAAGTTCACTAGTAGGTTTTCACCTAGCACATACAAGATAAACACCATTCCCGCCCCTCCAATACTTCCTAACATTACACAAGGGAATAATACTTTTAAAAAGTAGGAAGATATGGAATAAACAAAGATGCGACGTAACATAATAATACGCACAAACATCGCCACAATCGATAATCCGATAAGCACCCAAAAAGCAGACTGCGGCGGATATCCGTATGAAAAAGCCACGTAAACCATCGGCAAATTCAATAACTGCACCCCCGCTACCATAAATTGGTAAAGCCTTATGCGACCAGTTGCTTGCGATACTGCCATTAATGGCTTACACGTCGAATCGATGATGATATTTACCAGCAATAATTGCACGAAAACGGTCGCATACTCGGGAACGTTTACCAACCACACTTCAAGTATCGCTTGGGTGTTAAACAAAACAGGAAACGCCAAAAGTGTTATCAAGAAAAAGTTATAACGTGACCCATTAAACATAAGTGCCGTCGTATAATCTAAGTCTCCTGAGGAATACGACTTCATTAATTGAGGATTGATAGCTTGTTGTAAATTCATCACGAAGCTGCTTAACGCATGCCCAACTTGAGCGGCAATTGTTCGCGCAGCATTTAATGCAGGGCCGAAAAAGATATTCAGCAGTATATTCACACCTTGACTCGCAGCTACACCCGCGAGGGTTCCCCACATTGTCCAACTTGAATGGGAGAACAACTCTTTAAACAAAGCGGTGTTCCAATGAATTCGCAACTTCGCTGCCGAAAACTTACGTAAGCAATAACTAATATAAACAGCAGCAACCAGAGCAGCTACCAACGCCATTAGTACGCCATAGCTTTGCAGTACGTCGAACCCCAATTTACCCAATAGTAAGACCGCAGCAAGCTTCAAACTTGCGTCCAGGATACTTACCCAAGCATAAACTCGCATATGCTCGTGTGCGATGATCAGTGCATTAAATGGTACCATCACGATAGTGACGAGAAAGCTTAAAACTGCAAAGTGATAAACAAATAATGCGGCATCCATCCTTTCATCGGGAATCGTAAGCTCCGAAGCAACGAAACTGATACCCAAGGTTTCAGCAACGAAGAGAACTCCCAAAGCGATAAGAACATGTATATTCAAGCTCATCAAAAAGGTTGAATTCACCGCTTCTGGGTTCTTCTTTCCCATCGCATGAGATAAAAAACGCGTGGTCGAAGTTGACATGGCACTTAAGACAAAACCCAGCATGGCCACAAAGCCCGCTACGACATGGTAAATACCAAAATCTTCAACACCCAGTACGTCAAGTACAACCCGCGAGGTATATAAAGAAACCCCCATCGTTATTAACATCCGGGTATAAAGAAACCCGACGTTTTTCACTAGTCTGGAGGTATTTTTAAAACTCATCGAGTCAGTCTTTGAATCATACTTTGGGTACTATCGTCAAAGCTCTCGTGACTCGTACCCTTGATTACTGCAAGGACTTCTTTGGCTACCTTTTTGCCAAGTTCAACACCCGGTTGATCAAAGGAATTGATGTTCCAAATAACCCCTTGCGCAAACACCTTATGTTCGTAGGCGGCAATCAGCGCACCAAAACTTTGTGGGGTTAACTCATCGACGAATAGCAAATTCGATGGGTGCAGGCCCGGATAGGACTCACCGTCACCAAACCACATCAAGCGGCGGTGTGCCAAGCAGTTTGCCACCGACAGCGTTTGTTGTTGGCGCAAGCCTTCTTGTACATCTGGATTAAAACCTGGTGCTTTGCGGTGCAGCACAGCAACAAAATCAGCCGCGAAATCATCGTAACCTTGATGTAAGTGTTGGAAGAATGCGTGCTGGCCGTTTGGTCCAAATCCACCCCAAATAATGGGGCCGGTTGGGTAATCGATTCGCTTACCGTCGCGATCTTGTTGTTTGCCGTTACTTTCCATATCGAGTTGTTGTAAGTAACTCGGCAAATACCTTAGGCGGCCGTCGTACGGCAGCACTGCGACGTTGTTCAAGCCGCGTTCTTCACGGTTATACACACCTAATACCGCCATCAGTAGCGGAATGTTCTCAAGTAACGGTGCGCTGCCGAAGTGCTCGTCCATCGCGTGAGCGCCTTCGAGCATTTTGGCAAATTGATTGGCGCCAATACTTAAAGCGATCGGCAAGCCAATCGCTGACCACAACGAATAACGTCCACCAACAGAGTCTGCGAAGCTAAGCTGTTGTGCCGCAGGAATACCAAAATCGGTCATCGCTTTATTGTTGCTGGAGACGCCGATGACGTGCTGTGCCAGCCACTGCTTTTCATCCAACTGCGGTTTAATCCAGCGCTTTACCGTGTCGACATTGGCTAAGGTATCGATGGTGCTAAAGCTTTTCGACGCAATAATAAACAGTGTGGTTTCAGGATCGACGATAGGTAGCACTGCGTAGAGCTGACCGCCATCCATCGAGCTAACGAAATGCACGTCAAGCTGGTGCTCAACGTTGTCATCGGCAAATTCTTTGAGGGCGAAGCTGCCCATCATGGGGCCAAGGTCCGACCCACCAACACCGATGTTAACGACGTCAGTGATAGGTTTACCTGTTGCGCCTAACCATTTGCCGCTGCGTAACAGACGAACCACTTCGGAAAAACGATTGCGCCCGCCCGCTGCAGCAACCACCGAGTGGCGACTACGGTTAAGAACATGGGTGACTTTGCGCCCTTCACTCGGGTTATCGTATTCGCCTTGCAGCAGTTGCTCGCGGAGGTGTCCGAAGTTTTTCGGCAAGCGCTTAGCGGCAAAGGCCTCGATGGCGTCAGCATCAAGGCCTTGGAAGGTATAATCGAGGTTTAAATAGTCCGTCGTTACTTGCATGGTGTCCTGTTTTTAATTCTTCGGCGGTGTTCGGCATACCCCGTGGTAGCCCGCAGTTCTACTGCGGGTCAAACCAGCCACTGGCTCGGTATCAAACTATACCCCGTGGTAGAACCACGGGCTACAATCATTTCGGCGGTGTTCGGCATACCCCGTGGTGGACCACGGGGCTACAGTCCGCTTAGAGCGGCGAGCGCTACACCGACTTGATACATGATCTGGGTTGCGGTGGTCCACAACTCGATGTTGTTCATGTATTGCGTATCCATTGGCACGACGATGGTGTCGCCCGGCTCGATTTGCGCAAAGTTACCTGAACTGAACCATGAGCGGCGCTCTGGCACCACCACGCTGCCGTTCGCCTTGATCACATAAATACGCTCATCATCAGCTTTCTGACGCAAGCCGCCGGCACGCTGAATATATTGTTCCAACGAAATACCAGCTTCGTGTTGGTAAGAACTCGCTAGTTGCACCTCACCAATAATCGACACGGTATTTTGCATCGTCGGTACGTACAAGCGATCGCCATCTTTCAGCTGAATCTGATTACCATTAGAGGCAAGCAGCTTATCCAAATCAATAATTAACCGACCAACCGCTTCAACATTGGTCAAGTCGCTTAACAACTGGTTCATCTCGCCATAGGAGACCGAATTGCCAGAATCAGTAATGGTGTTCGAGGCAATATCCCGACGCAGTTGTTGCGCCAGCTCGCCTAAACGACGACGCTCAGCTTCACGCAAATCCTCACGGGTGAATACCGCACCACGCAAGAACGCGAAATCAGTGAAACCACCGGCTCGTGCAATAAGGCTACTCAGTGTTTCGCCACGACGAATGGTATAAGTACCTGGGAAGCGAACTTCACCTTCAAGAGCAACTTCCAGCGTGTTCTGCCACTGCGGAATCGGCAGAATTTGCACGCGATCGCGGCCTTGAAGCGCAATCTCTTCCGCACCGTCAAGCACGTCTTTCACGTTAAACGGTACATAATCCGAAGTTGCCTCACCGTCGCTATTAATGCGCGTTCGTGTAATTTCCGCACGCGCAAGATACGCCGACTCACGAAGTCCACCAGCTGCGGTAATCAACGATTGCGCATCAGCGTTTTCGGTTAGCGGATAAATCCCTGGAAAGCGAACTTCACCGTTGATGTAAACCAACGGTAGGGTTCCAGTAGCGCTAAATTGGTTGCGCAGCTGGTAGAGCACCGGCTGCAACAAGCGATATCGAGAAAACTGCGAATAATAGTCCTCGTCATGCTCTTCTTCACCGCGCCCCTCTAGGGAGAACAACGATCCCAACTGACGATCCAACTGCGCCGAAGCCTGAGGCTCGGTGCTTTCTATTTCCTGAGAATAAATCCCTTCGCCTATCAAACGATCGAGATATTGCTTGCGGTAGACTTCAACCACACGTTGACGCTCTTCGCGCGCTTTTTCGGATTCAGTTTTCAGCCAACTGGCTAGTTGGTTCTTCTCAGCTTCAACCGATTCATAACGGCTAAAAACCACTACTTGGTCACGCGGTTGCAGCGCAAGGTTTTCACTCTCAACCCCATTGATCGCCCGCGCCACATCGAACTGATGAACCTTGATACGACGGCGATCTTCGCTCGAACGCACCAATAAACCAAAGGTTAAATCCGTAATCGGCAACAACGCAGACTGATAGCTAGGAATCAGATCTTTGATGCGCATACCTTCGCGCCACTCATAAGTGCCTGGACGTACCGCTGCACCAATTAGCATGACGCTATCCACTGGTTCCTCAGCTACCGCGGCAATGGCCACGCTATCGCCACCACGCAAGTCATAAGTAATACCCTGCCGCGTTAAATCCACGGTTTCAATCCGACGCACACCATTACTAATACGCTCAATCTGTACCGACTGTTTATACGCTGTCGGCAATAAACCACCAGCAAAACCCAAAACATCGCGTAACGTATCATTGTCTTTCAGTTCGTAAATCGCCGGTCGTAACACCTCGCCATCCACGCTAACCGTTTCACCGCGAGTAGGAATAAAGACCACATCGCCAGACTGTAAACGCACATCGTTTTGCGCATCCCCTTCGGTGAGCAACTTATAAAGGTCGAATGTCGCAACCGTATCGCCGCCACGCTTCACCTGAATCGCACGCAACGACGCAATTTCGCTAACCCCGCCCGACGCGAACAGTGCTTGACTGACCGTTGACAACGAACTAACCGTGTAGGCACCTGGTTTATACGCCTCGCCTACGACGAAAATCTGGATGCTACGCAGCTCGCTCATCGACACCGCGGCTTCCATACCGATCATGCGCTCCTTCACGGTGGCACGGATGAGCTCTTTGGCTTCGTCGTAGCTCAAGCCAGCTAGGTTCAGCGGACCCAAGCTATCAAGCGTGATCATGCCTTCATTATCAATGGTCGCAGTGATGGTTGAATTGGACTTGCCGTAAAGCTGAATACGCAGCGCATCACCTGGGCCTAGAATATAGTCGGCAGGTACAGGGGTATTCGTGAGCGCATTAAAGCTGGTCGGTTCGCCACTAAAAATCTCGTAGCCGTAGGGTTGCAAGGCGCTGTCATCTTCGGCTAAACGCTTCTCTAATTCACTTGGACTTAACTCATTAAGGGGACGTCGTTCTTCTTCGGTTTGCGTTGCAGCGTTGCGTGGCTGCATTGTTGACGACGAATCATTACTGCGAGGCTGTGATGCTTTCGCTTGTGCTTCAAGTTCACTTAGAGTCAGACCAAATTGGCGGGCGATGGCTTCTTGCTGAGCGCGCGGCATCCGTTTGATCTTTTCAATCTGCTCCGCGGAAAGCTCCATATTTTGTGCCATAACAGCGACGCTAGGCACTGCAACTAAAACCATACTTAAAGCAAACAGTGACGCCTTAACGACACCTGCAAATTTGCGCTGCAACCGTGATTTCACGCTGGTATTCCCCTTTTAATTATTTATTATCTGCTGCCGGTTCGATTTCGCGTTTTCTGCGCACCCATGAAACAATGCGCCAGATGTTCTTCAGCATCAACAAGTAGAGCACAAAAATGCCGACAAAAACGCCAAGAACAAGCGGCTCAGGCGCGGCTGACCATTCCAGTACAAGGCCAACGAACATTAGGCCTGTCGCTAGTGCGCTAATCACCCCTAATGCTTGCCGTGAACTAAAGCCCGCGCGCATAAAAATGTGGTGCAAATGTTCGCGATCAGGCTGGAAAGGCGACTGCCCTTTCAATACGCGGCGCGCCAAAATCGCCAGCATGTCCATCAACGGTACCGCAATCAACCAAAGCACCGCAACCGGACGAATTGCTGTGGCTTCGCGACCTTGTTGGAGCCAAAGCTCTTGATAAGGCGCCGGATGCGTTAACATGATCAGCATCCAAACGATGGTAAAGCCGATCAACATCGAACCCGCATCGCCCATAAAAATCTTGCGAATATTTCGTGATTTTACGCCCACATTCCTGACCAAATACGGAATCAACGCACCAAATAAAATGGTCGCCACCATCGCAGGCAAAGCTAACCCAGCTGATAAACTTAAAATAAAGATGCCAGCGAAGGCAACCATCGCCAATGCGCCTAACAGACCATCAATACCATCAATCATGTTGTAAGCGTTCATGGCCGCAACCATCGCTAACAAGGTAAATGGCATGGCAAACACACCAAGTTCAACAACGCCAAACCCTAACAAGTTACCTAGTTGCGCAATCTGCACATCAGCGCCAAACACCACAACAGCTGCCGCTAAAAGCTGCGCAATAAAGCGTAAACCCGCATCAATATCGTAACGGTCATCGAGTGCGCCGATCAGCACCATGAAACTTGAAGCTACTAAAAACAAGCGGAATTCGGGGTTCACCGGCACTACAGCCAGGGAGAGTATAAGCATCGTCCCGTAAACGGCTAAACCGCCCACCAACGGAATTCGCCCTGTGTGCTGCTTTCGTTCACA
Source organism: Pseudidiomarina sp. CB1 (assembly GCF_024752025.1). Classification (GTDB taxonomy): domain Bacteria; phylum Pseudomonadota; class Gammaproteobacteria; order Enterobacterales; family Alteromonadaceae; genus Pseudidiomarina. The sequence continues at coordinate 1,235,061 of NZ_JANTPU010000001.1, forward strand.
CGGCGTATCAAGCAGTTCAGTTCGCTGAGCGACCGGGATCAAAATTTTGCACAAGACACTCGACAGGAGCGTGGCAATCGTTAACACCAATAAGATGCTCATTAACTTTGATTTCCTTTTCTAATCGCTGCCAAAAACATCGCGCGTGTAGACTTTTTCTTGCACGTCTACCATCTCCTTCGCATGACGATTAGTAATAATGACATCACTCATCGCTTTAAATGCAGTCAGATCATTTTCAACATCCCAACCTTGGAATGTTGGCCCTTTGATGGTCGGCTCATAAATCACTATTTTTACACCTGCAGCGTCCAAACGTCGCATCACACCTTGAATTGCAGATGAACGAAAATTATCCGACCCTGCCTTCATCACAAGTCTATACACACCCACCACATTGGGCTTCAGCTTCAAAACGTCGGAGGCAATAAAGTCCTTTCGCGTGCGGTTTGCTTCAACGATAGCTCCGATCATGACTTGTGGGACATTATCATAATTTGCCAGCAGTTGCTTCGTGTCTTTAGGTAGGCAATACCCCCCATAACCAAAGCTTGGATTATTATAGTGCGCTCCTATGCGAGGGTCGAGGCACACACCGTTAATTATTTGCTCCGAGTTTAGTCCATGGTGTGCAGCATAAGTATCAAGCTCATTGAAGAATGCCACACGCATGGCTAGATAAGTATTTGCAAACAGCTTAATCGCTTCCGCTTCGGTAGGAGCGGTAAATTGCACGGGCACATCTTCGCGCAAAGCCCCGTCCTTCAAGAGCTGTGCAAAGGCCTCTGCGGCGACTCCTTGCTCCCCAACGATGATGCGAGAAGGATACAAATTATCATAGAGCGCCTTGCCTTCGCGCAAAAACTCCGGCGCAAAAAATAAGTTATCGATCCCCTTATCGCGGCGCATACGCTCAATAAAACCGACCGGTATCGTCGAACGAACCACCAGTGTGGCCTCGCTTTCGCAGGCAACAATACCGTCGAACACAGCTTCGACACTACTCGTGTCAAACCGATTGGTTTCAGTATCATAGTTGGTCGGCGTGGCAATCAGTACCCATTCAGCACCATTAACTGCTGACGCTAAATCCGTGGTCGCTGATAAATGAAGATTTTTGGTAGCGAAAAAGCTTTCGATTTCTTTATCGACGATTGGGCTTTGGCGACGGTTCACCGCTTCAACACGCTCACGGTCAATATCCACGAGCACCACATCGTGCTGTTGCGCCAATAAAACAGCATTCGACAGGCCCACATAGCCCGCTCCAACCACTACAATTTTCATAATCACAAAAGAATGTTAAAAATTTTGCGTGTAGTTTACGATACTGAGTAATTTCAGCAACTGACATTTGGTAATTTTTACACTCAAAGGCTCTAAGTGAATAGCAAATTAGCAACGCATTCGCTAAAATCGACGGCCAAATCAATAAAGAAGGACCTAAAATGAGTCAAAAGCCTCTCATTATTTTCTCTAGTGAGCAGTTTGTCCAAAGCGCCAAAGCACTGAGATTGTGGTGGCTCGTGGTACCTCTTTTTCTTGGACTAACGTTTTGGGGAATAAAGGCTGTTTTACCCACTGAATATGAAGCATCTGCAGTGTTAGCTCCTAGTGAAGAGCGCACTGGTGGACTTGCTGAGCTTGCCGGCGGCTTATCTGGATTAGCTGGACTGGCCGGCATTGATATCGGCGCATTGCGGTTAAATAATACGCAGCTCGCAATTCAGATTTTACAGTCTCGTACCTTTTCTTATTTGATCATCGAAAAATACGGTCTCATGCCTTACTTGTTAGCCGTCGAAGGATGGAATGATGAGAAGCAACAACCGATTTTCGACAACGACATTTATGACGCTTCTAACCAAAGCTGGAAGGGCAACAAGCCCCCAGAGTTATGGGAAGGTTACGCCCCTCTGCGCGAAATTGTTTCAATTGAAAACGATCGTACAACTCGCGTTGTTAAATTAGCTGTTACTCACGTAGACCCTGTATTCGCAAAGCGCCTAGTTGAAATACTAGTTGAAGAAATTAATGACTACATGCGCGCGAGCGACAAAAAGAAAATAACCAAGCAGATTGATTATCTAACATCTACAGTGAGCGAAATTCAGCAAGCAGAAGTTCAGCAATCGTTACTCTATCTTCTTCAAGAACAGTATAAAAGAGCGATGCTGATTGAGGCGAATAAGGATTATGTTTACGAAGTCATTGATCCTGCAGTTGTTCCGCAAAAACCTGTTGGTTTCTCAGGTTTAGTCTGGCTAATTGTTGGATTAATTGTTGGCGTTTTTCTAATGCTCACACTGAATATTTTACACGCGTATCGATACGCCAACACCGATGACTAATCTGACGTTAGTTGATTATTTCAAGTGGGTTTTCCGTCATTGGCTTTTAACACTCTCGTTAGTGGGCCTAGGAGCTCTCTCTGCATATACCTATGTGAATATGTTACCCAAAGTATATCGCTCTAGCGTCATTTTCACCTTAAACCCAGCGGCTTATCATCAAGGTATACTTAGAGAAGTTGATGATTCGGTAATAGGAGGGCACACCGCAAAAACTTCCGAAGCTCTTACAAGGCGTCCAGAAGTTCGTTTTGCGTTTTATGCTAGCAGCATGGAGTTTGCCGAGCGGGTCGCAAAAACCTTATATGCAAAATCTCCAAAAGTGGACGAATTTTTTCAAAGCCAAGAAGAATTTACCTATTTTGTGAAACAATATTTGGATTATTACCGTTTTCAACTAGACGAACTGCACATCATACACTGGCATAACTTGTATCGAGCTGGTTTAGTCGAAGAGCTGAAATTAATCGTTTCAGAGCTAAATACTGTAATGCTTGAACAGTTGATTGCAGAATTAACTTCTCAAAAAGAAAAGCTTGGAGAGTTATTTGAGTCAGCCACTGACCCCAGCTTTCAAGAAGTTATCAGTTTGCAACTAACCATTGTGAACACTCGACTTTCTTTACTTACAACGAGCGATTTTAAGCTCATCAATTACACATCTGAAGTTGAAGCACCTACTGGTTCTGTTTTCCCTAAACGAATATTCGTTATGGTCACATTCATGCTCTTTTGGATGATTGTTGGACTGACGGGGTTGAGCTCATACCTCTTGATCAAAAAGCGACGACAAGCACGAAAGGTCACCGATGAACGTTATACTTTCTAAGTCACAGCTAGGTTGGCTACTGTCAGTCGCACTTGTTTTTCCAATCATCTGGTTGGACACGATGTATGGCGTACTATCTTATGTAGGTCTCGACTTCTTAAGAATCAGTTTGTTGTATCGCACGCTGTTATTACTCATAGGCTTTTATTTAGCCTATACATTGACTGGCCCCATACCTTGGGTGATAAAAAGCTTTATGCTTTTTTGGTCTTTGATGCTTCTGGTTTCTACGTATCCAGATGGTGAAATTCTTTTCACACGCGACGTAAACCATATGATGCGTCGAATATACCCCTTCTGCGTCCTTTTGATTTGTTTAAGCTTATTGCAAAAGTTTGGTGATAAGACCGAGCTCTTTTTAAAGGGGATCGCACACTTTGGATTGATCTTTAGCATTGCAATGATTTTTTCGTTAGTAACAGGGATCGGCAATCAGAGTTATGGCGATTACGCTTTTGGGGTTCAATCGTTTTATATCGGCGGTAACGATGTAGGCTTAGCGGCTTTGTTGAGCTTATGTGTTCTTTTCGCAAATCTATATAAAAAAATCAATTTTCGGAATCTTATTAGTGTCGGAGCATGCATACTTAGTGTAATGCTATTAGGAACAAAAGCGGGATGGGCTGCCGGAGCGCTTATTACTGCGAGCTTTACTTTTGTGATTGCGTTGTTCTTAAGACCCAAATCAAAAAAACAAAAGTTCTTAAAAGTTGGCATCATCATCTCGGTAGTATCGAGTATTTCCGTCGCCTCAGTATACGTAACCAACAACTTTGATTCTTTTAAATTTCAGTTTGAAAGAGCCTCCGAGATACTAGAAGGAGAAAACCCTCGCGCTCGATTAGTTGAGTCAGCTAATCGCCATTACGACACGTATCCTCAGCAAATATACTTAAAGGGAGATGGAGCTTCCTTTTTTGAAGGCGTTGGTCGAGAGTACTACGTTATAGATAACAACAAAGGCTCGTTTGATGTTTACCGCGAAATCGAGCAAGAGTGGCAAGATGCAGTGGGGCATTACGGTGTTCCTTACGCAACATTCTTATTCTCAACTCACTGTTTCTTAATTTTACTAACGGTAATTTTATTTTTTAAATGGCCAACGGTCGACCACTTTGCATTCTGCTTAGCTTTATTTATTTATCTAGGGCACGGTATTATGGCTGGCCATGCGTTTGTTAGCGGCCAGCCTAGCCACCTTGTAGCAGTTATTTATGCCATTACCCTTTATCGACTTTCCATTCTGTCAAAAACCGACAAAAACCAGCTCAAACCACGAGTTAACGGTTCATGATTCGAAGTAAAGTACTTAATCCACGATAATAGACGTAACGAAGCGAGAGCTTTTTGCCCTGGCGACCCAAAATCCTACTTTTCATCGAATAGGTTTGTGAAGGTTTGAATGCATCTCTATGTTTCTCGATGAATTGATAAAAACCCTTGACTGATTTCGGGTTGCTTGAGATGCGAGTTTCACCATGTGAAACATGAACATTCATCAAAGGCTCGCTAATGCGCTTAGCTGTTCCAAATTTACACACTAAACGATAAAAACATTCGTAATCCTGAAGCGAAACGAAACTTTCATCAAAACCGCCAACCGCTAAAAATTTCTCTTTGGTGGTCAAAACCTGATTACCCGCATTATTTAGATAGAGCTCAGTATCAGGAGTCATTATCATATCGGTTGCCAAAATAGGCTTAGATTTTTTATTTGTCACCCACAACAGTCCTGTCGAGACAAACGCATACTCTTCCGAATATGCCGCAACCATTTTTTCAATCCTCGTAGGTAAGAACTCATCGTCATCATCAAGCCCAGTGACAAAGGTTCCATTTGCAGCCTTGATCGCCTTATTGCGACTTGCGCAAGCTCCAACACTTTCGTCATTGTGAATGACGCGAATATTTGCGTGCGTTTCAGTTAGCTCATCTAGGAAGCTAGCGGTGTCGTCCGTCGATGCATCATTGACCACAATTAATTCCCAGTTGGGATAGGTCTGAGCTTGGACGGAAGCGATCGCTCTTTTTAAAAGATGTAATCGGTTTTTGGTTGGCATATAAACCGTCACTAACGGCTGATCACTCATCGTACATCCCTATTCTTTATAGTTTACCGCTTAAATCAGCGAACAAATATTTAATTAAACTTCGTTGTCTTAAAATTCGACTTGGTTGGCAACATAAACGGTAAAGCCATTCTAAATGCATGGCGCACGCCCATGTTGGCGCTCTTTTCACAGCCCCTACGTAGACGTCGAACGTTCCTCCAACCCCTTGATAAAACGCTTCAGGATAGGCTTGCTGAAGACGATAGATCAGTCTCTCTTGTTTCGGCGAGCCAAGAGCAATGCTTATAATTTTAGGTTTATGGTTAATAAGAGCATTAATAACTTCGCTTTCGTCGAAAGAGTAACCATCGCATGCATACACTACCGATACGCCAAGCTCTTTCAGTCGCGATACTACCTTTTGGCTTACTTCAGGCTTAGCTCCAATCAACATCACTGGTATTTCTAGCTCAGCACTTTTTACCATCAATGCTTGCCAAAGATCACAGCCAGGTATACGTACGTTTGAGAACCCTTTGCGACGTATCGTTCTCACCACTCCAATACCATCAGCATACCTTAATACCGATGTATCAATAGCCGACCTTAATTCTTCGTCGGTTTTGGCCAGCATCACCTTTTCCGGGTTAATTGCTATAGCCGAACCTTGTAAAATATCACCGCCATTGATGACACAATCAACTGCCTCATCAATAGACTTGAAAGGCCGAACTGCAATTCCGCCTACCATTACCTCATTATTGCTCATACGTTAGACTCATTTAAGTAAGCCAAAAGAGCATCAACAATTCGCGAGCAAGCCTTACCATCGCCGTATGGGTTCTGCGCTACACTCATGCGAGCATATTCGTCACGATCGGTAAGTAATTCACTAAGGCCAATTTCTATATTTTCCTGCTGCGTTCCAACCAATTTGACGACCCCAGCAGTAACAGCATCAGGCCTTTCTGTTGTATCTCGCATTACCAATACCGGCTTGCCAAGTGAAGGGGCTTCTTCTTGAATTCCACCTGAATCCGTTAAAATTAGATAGCTCCGCTGCATCAAATACACAAAAGGGAGATAATCTTGCGGCGCAATAAGATGAATTCTTGGATGGCTTGCCAATAACTCACGCACAGGTTTTTGCACATTTGGATTTAAGTGCACGGGGTAGAGAAACTCGACATCCTCAAAACGATCTGCAATGTTTCGGATGGCTCGACAAATTCGTTCGAAGCCTCCGCCAAAACTCTCGCGTCGATGCCCGGTCACTAAGACTAAACGCTTACTCTTGTCGAGAAAGCTGAACTGATCATCGAGACGGCCACGTAGTTCGTCATCACCCTTTAGCAAATCCGCAACGTCAAGCAAAGCATCGATGACGGTATTACCGGTTTGAATAATAGTGGCGCGGTCATAACCTTCATGCTCAAGCGCTTCAACTGCAGAGGCGGTCGGCGCAAAATGGAGATTGGTCAATACCCCAGTTAGCTTGCGATTAGCTTCTTCTGGCCATGGCGAATAAATATTACCAGTACGAAGCCCTGCTTCGATATGTCCCACTTTATGCTGACCATAATAGGCCGCAAGAGCTGTCGCAAAAGTCGTTGCGGTATCTCCGTGAACCAACACGAAATCAGGCTTCACCTGCTCAAGTATAGGTTTGAGACCTATCAAAATAGAACTCGTAACATCATGCAGAGTTTGACCTGGCTTCATAATGTTCAGATCAAAATCTGGGTTAATGGCGAATAGCTGCAATACCTGATCTAACATCTCGCGATGTTGCGCTGTAACACAAACTTTACACTCAATATTCGGGTTCGCCTGCAATACCTTCACAAGGGGCGCCATTTTTATGGCTTCGGGCCGCGTCCCAAACACCACTAATAATTTCTTTTTCGTCATTTGGCCTGTCTTACAATGCTTTCGTTAAATTGGATGAAAGACTCAGCTAGTTTTTCGCTTAAGTAATTCCTTAGAACATGTTGCTTACCGTTTTTCGCTAATTCCACTCGGTTCGCATATGCCAGCTCAATAGCTTTAGCTAACGTCGATGGTGACGCATCGTTGACCAAAATACCTGTTTCGCCATCTAAAACAACATCGGGAACTGCGCCTTGGCGTAACGCTACAACTGGTAAACCTGCAGCCATAGCTTCAATGAATCCCATACCAAACGAATCATACCGTGATGGAAGACAAAATATATTGGCTTTCTCGATGACGGCTAATTTTTTATCGTAATCAACCCAGCCTAGAAACGACACGCGCTCGTTAAGCTTCAACTTTTTTACAAGTTGCTTTAAGTCGTCCTCTTGCGGACCACTACCAGCAACCAATAGAACATAATTGTTGGGGAGTGCTTTGAGTGCATGAACAACATCAGCAACGCCTTTCTTTTCGAGCAGACGCGCCATTGCAAGTAGCGTTATCTGACCTTCTGGAGGCTTTATCGAAACAGGCTGATGAGCAATGCCTTCTAGCTCTACACCTAACGGGTTTCCTATTACTGCAATTGGGCACGGTAACGCACCTAACTTACGTTCAAATAGACGTTGCCACCACGGCGTCAACACCGCTATACCGTCAGCATTACGCAACATAGCTCGAATAAAAAAACGACCAACGGGACTGAGCAAATACGCTTCCATTTTTGCGCTATGGAAGTGATAGATAACTTTACCACCAGCCCTCTTTACCGCACGCGCGAGTAACCACTTCCGAAAAAGTGACAGCCACGGGCCACAGTGCAACCAAGCGGTATCCTTTGCGGTAACTTCATTCCGTAAAGTTCGATAGGCTGATAAAAATCGGCGCTTCTTGTCTCGTTCACTATGAGAACTTACTGCGCGGAAACCATAATCTCGCAATACTTTTGACTGCGTAAACCCAACAAGCGCTGAGCTTATTCCTCCTTTTCCGACCTTTACGGCAGTACTAACAATAAATAACATTCAAGGTCCCTAATGATCCATAAGTCCGCGCGTATCGATCCAGGCTAAATGTTCAATTTCACCTCGGCTGATAGCTTTAAATTCATTATGATCAACAAGTAAAACCGCAACATCTGCATGCTTCAATCCGAAGTCAATTTCAACCAGCTTTGCGCCCTCAACTGGGTTTGCATCAGCCTTAATGTGAGGCTCGACAACGTAGGTTGTCCCACTATGTTTGGCAGCAATTTCCTTCGCAATCGCCAAAGCCGGACTTTCCCGCAGGTCATCAATATTAGGTTTAAACGCTAAGCCCATACAGGTGACCGTCAATTCCGAAATGGATTTTTGTTTTTGCGCAGCGACCCGAGTCAACGTCTCAAGTACACGATTTAGCACCCACAGCGGTTTACTATCATTTACTTCTCGTGCTGTGCGTATTAGCTTTGCAGTCTTTGGAGCCGAACTGACAATGAACCAAGGGTCAACTGCAATACAATGCCCGCCAACTCCTGGACCTGGCTGCAGGATATTTACGCGTGGGTGTCTATTCGCCAATCGAATAAGTTCCCAAACATTTATGTTTAGCTCATCGCATACGAGTGACAACTCATTTGCAAAAGCAATATTAACATCCCGAAAACTATTCTCGGTCAACTTGGCCATTTCAGCGGTACGAGCATTGGTTTTTAAGCAGTTTCCCTTAAGAAAAATCGAGTAGAGGTCGCCTGCAGCTTCGCTGGATGCCTTCGACAAACCTCCGACAATACGATCATTTTGGACCAACTCGTCCATAACTTTTCCAGGCAAAACTCGTTCGGGACAATACGCAACCAATACGTCGGCACTATCACCATATTCGCTAGGAAATTTAAGATCAGGCCGCGCAGCTGCTAACCAATGTTCCATTTTTTCGGTGGTACCAACAGGCGAAGTAGATTCAAGAACGATTAAATTACCAGTCTTTAGTACTGGAGCAATTGCTTCTGCCGCTGCCCGAATATAGCTTAAATCACCGTCACGATTTTCGGTGAATGGAGTCGGAACTGCAATTACAAAAGCGTCAGCGGCCTCAGGTTGGGTAGTGGCGCGCAATTTATGTTCCGCAACCGTGTGTCGCACAACTTCCCTCAGCCCCGGTTCGACAATATGGATTTCGCCTTTATTTATGGTGTCTACGGCAGCTTGATTGATGTCGACTCCGATCACCTCGGTTCCTTCACGCGCAAAAATTGCAGCTGTGGGGAGGCCAATGTAGCCCAAACCAATAACGGACACTTTACTAAACTGTTTACTCACAAAACTTCCTTCGCCAATCAGTGCGTGTTTGAATTGAGATTCCGTGAAAGCGCGGTATTATACCCTATTATTTCTCAACACCGAACCATATGCTCACCATTGAAATCAAGGGAATTGGATTCAACAATAAGGGCGCCGAGCTCATGCTTTCAGCCGTTATTGACCATTTTAAAGTTGTTTATCCAGATGTTCGCTTTGTAGTAGAGCCACCTGTCTCTCGCCGACAACTCAAACACTTTGAGTTGATGCTCAAAGCACGTTATTTGAGGAAAGGGTACAACACTTTGCAGTTTCTGAATATTTTCCCAAAGTTTATTTTACACAAACTAAGCATTGTAAAAAGCTCGGAAGTTAATATTGTCCTTGATGCCAGCGGATACGGTTATGGCGATCCTTGGGCACCGGGCATTATAAAAAACAAGTTAGCTTTAGAAATCAATAGGTTAAAATCAACAAGGATTCCTCTGATTCTTTTACCACAAGCATTCGGCCCGTTTGAAAAAAAAGCTGTCAAAACAGCATTTCTGCCTATCTACAATAATGCTGATTTACTCTTTGCGCGAGATGAGGCTTCATTAAAGTACCTCTCTGATTTAGGAGTTACACAAGCGGAAGTTAAACAGTCTCCGGATTTTACCAACTTAGTTAAGCCCACGCCCTACTCTGACTTCCAACCTTCTCTCAAATCGGTATGTTTGATCCCAAACCTAAAAATGCTTCGCAATGCCCTGGTGTCTACGCAATACCTGAATTTTTGTCGTGAAGTTTTGGAAAAAACACATAACGAAGGCTTCGAGCCCTTTATTCTCGTGCATGAGAAAGCTGAAGACACAACGCTAGCAAAACAGCTGTTACACGGACTAGATGGACTTGATATTCCGATTGTGACACCTAACACAGCAAAAGAGTGTAAATGGGTCATTGGTCAATCACACCTTGTCATTTCTAGTCGATTCCACGGACTCGTCAACGCTCTCAGCCAAGGAATACCTTCCTTTGCTACAAGTTGGAGTCACAAATATCAGGCGCTACTCGCTGATTATGAACATGAAAGTTACTTGATTGACCTAAACAAGACAGCTGATGAGGCGTCCCGTGTGATATCTCTACTGAAAGATAGTGAGAAGATGACTCAGATCCGTAATCATCTTGAAACTCAGTCAATCAAGCAAAAAGAACTCACACGGAAGATGTGGAAACAAGTTGAACAAAAGATAAACCAGCTAACTCGTTAGTTAAACTACAAATTTAGTGCTGAACGGATTTTTTCCCCAACAAGGGGCTGAGCTTCAAGCGAAAAATGATTTTCATCACGAAGCAACAGCGCGTTTCCATTCGTTATTTTACAGTCTCCCCCCTGATTGCAAAATAGTGGGACGAGGTCAACGTAATGAATATCTAATTCTTTCGCCAACTTCTTCTCGCGTTGAAGTAATTCGTAGTTTGTTGTTTCGCTAAGTTTATATTGGCAGTCACTAAATCCATTACCTTCACTTAGAGACTTAACTATACAGCCCTCAACTCCAGGAAAGTGAGGTGTGGACGAGACAAGATATATGTCGTAATTCAATGACTTTAACTTATCAAACGTCGCTTTTACTTTACTCTTCCAGCGATAGATTGAAATACTCTTTGACGACGACACCAGTACGGCTCGCTGATTCGTGCTTTCCAAGCTTTGTAACTTCTCAAAAACCAAATCATTATAATCTGGACACGTTATCAATTCTTTCCGAGGTGCTTCTTTAATTCCCACTACTGGCGGGCATGCGGACAATGTCATTTGCCAGACTCCGGCATCACCCACAACCTCAGCGACTGCCTTACCAAGGTGCATCGCATGGGAGTCTCCCCATAAAATATACTTGGGATCAGCACTTGACTTGCAACGTGGGTCATCAAAACTTGCTCCAGAGCAAGCGTTACTTAACCCATAATTTTGAGCTAATCTAAGAAATTCTTCATTTCGCTCTGGAAAACCTTGCTTCATATGTCCGTAAATACCACTTGTCGAAAACGCAACAATCCCAACAAATGAGAACACAAATACGTTTCGACGAGTCCAAGTTCGACTTTTATTGTTACGGAAGGGTTGCTCAATCACGTAATAGGTTATGGTCGCAAGCATAAGCGTTGAAATAACGACAAGAGCACCAACTAAGAGACTAGGTTCTTCAAATGTCTTCGCGCGATAGAAGGCCAGCAATGGTTGATGCCATAAGTAAGCACTGTATGAAATCAGACCTACGCCGACAAAACCTTTCCAGCTCAAAAACTTGTTGACCCAATTTGATGGTGCGGAAGAGCATAAAACCAATACGGTGCCTAGTGTCGGCACTAACGCATAAAAACTAGGAAACGGTGTCCTGTCATCGAACGCGAAAATCGCGAGCAAAATAAGTCCCATTCCAATAACACTGAACAACTGTTTGGTTTTTGATGCTTCGCCAATTTTCAATTTATCGGCGTGAACTGCAACGAGTGAGCCCATCATCAATTCCCAGGCTCGAGTCGGCAGTAGATAAAAATTGAAGCTAGGGTTAACGCTCGAAAAATACTGCGCGGCTAATAAACTTACGATGAAAATGAGCCAAAAGGTTATCGCCATTGAACGTAAACTCAAACGCCAAAGCAATAACATGGCAATCGGAATAATGACGTAATACTGCTCTTCTACGGCCAGGCTCCACGTATGCAGGAGCGGCTTCATTTCTGCAGCAACGTCAAAGTAGCCGGTTTTTAAAAAGAAATAGATATTTGACGAAAACAGGGCAGTAGAAACGAGACTTTGAAAAAACTCTTTCAATGCAAAGGGGTCAAGCCACGCCCAAGCAAACGGAATACACGCCAGCATGACAGCAAATAACGCTGGTAAGATCCGACGAGCACGGCGCTCATAAAAATGGATAATACTAAACTTATCTTGAGCTAACTCTTTAAGAAGAATGGACGTAATCAAATACCCACTGATCACGAAAAAAATATCGACGCCAACATAACCACCACTGAATAGCTCGAAGCCAGCATGGAATAAAATTACGGGGAGAACGGCAAATGCTCTTAAGCCATCAACTTCAGAACGGTATTTCATTTAACTTCCTGTGCACCAAAATCCATCGTTATTGCCGCATCAAAACGCGGTCATCCTTCTTCGCTGAATACGCCACGCCGCCCTCGGGGTCGGCGTAACCCACCGCCATTAGCATTATGGGGCGCTGGTAGGGTTCGAGCTGCAATTCTCGCTGCATGGCGCGTTCGCGCTGCTCGATGTCGGGCCAGTTAATTGGACAGGTTGCAAGGCCCAAGGTTTCGGTAGCGAGCATCAATTGCATCGCAGCCAATGCGCCGTCAATGTATATGCAATGGCGGTCGCGTTCAAGTGGATAGGCACTTAAATCACCTACCACCACAATCAATGCTGGGATCTGCTGCGCAAAACCGACTGTACCGCCGGCAAAGCTGGCCACCTTCGCCGCACGCGCGGCATCGTTAATCACATAAAACGAATAGGGTTGGCGATTGCAAGCCGAAGGCGCTAGCGTCGCCATGTTCACTGCGCGAGTCAGCAACTGTTCTGGTACCGCTTCGGGCAAATACCAACGTACTGAACGCCGCCGCCGAAATAACTGTTCAAGGTCATCGGCGTTAACCGATAACGCCGGAGCGTCTGCGCGACGATACGGCACCGCTCCCGAGTTTGTTGCATCGGCGGTTGTACGAGTTGTCCATAGCTCACGCGCTTTGGTAATCACTGGGGTGTCTTGCACTACGGTAAAGTATTCATGCAGTACATCGTGCGCCCAGTTTAATTCCGCTGCGGCAATAACCTTGCTTTGCTGTGCGCGTAGGAACATCTGCACGGTTTCTTCAATATAGGCTTCGGCAAACACCGCGCGCCGCGGGCGCATGATCAGGCCTTTTTCCAGACGATGAGTGTTACGGCGAAGCAACGCATAGCTCTGTTGGTCTTGGTTGAGCGAGCGCCAATAGGCACGGCGGCCTTGTATTACGCCAAAATGTTCGCGGGTGAAGGCGCGACTGAAAAGTCCGTAATACAGCGAGCTGCTCCAGCGCCAACGCGCAAACAATGGCAACACCCAACGACTCACACGCGCAGGCCACGCCCGCAACGACGCCTTTAATTCCGACGGTAAATATCTGCGAGCGAGTGAGCGAAGTCCCATAGTCGCGTTTCTATCTCTTTATGCGTCAAACAGTTGTCCAATGCCGACAAGTTTATCAGCAACCTTCGGTGAATGCATTAGTCCGTGTTGTTGGCGTTGGTCCGCACATGGGTACCCCGTGGTTTTACCACGGGTCCGACCCGAACATCGACGCACACCTGTAGCCCGTGGTTCTACCACGGGTCCAACCCGAACATTGCGCGGTGATTGTAGCCCGTGGTTCTACCACGGGTCACGCTCGAACATTGTGCGGTGGTGGTAGTTACCCCGTAGTAGAACTACGGGCTACTTCACCACACGCAGGTGTGGCTTTTCCCTGGGGACTAATTCCTCATCACCATCTAACTCAGTCTCGCTTGGGAAAGTGAATGGCGGGTGACTATTGAAATCGACTAATTTGATCTTGGATTCAGAAAACTTTTGGAAGTTGAGCAGATAAGCAGACAACCAATCCCCCCGTGAACATTCTTCTGTAGCTTCATAACATGGAATTCCGATGTGATAGTGCCAAAGGTGATGCTTTCTCGCGTATTGTACTTTTGCTATGAATTTGGGGTCGTTTTTATCAACGTCAGTAGATTCTTTCATTCGGCCCGGGAAAAGGTCTGTATCACCGAATCCGTGAGCTAGATAATTAGCAATGAAATGATTAAACTTTTGCTTATCGGAGAGTTCAGATGGATAGCAATGCGGCGGCTGTTCGCTCGCATTCATATAAATTTTCAAGAAGTGGTAGCTTACCGTCAGTTGTCGTTCCATGACACGATTCCTTTATTTACTATCCCTCAAGTGTTTGCATCTGATAGTAAACCTGCTCCATTTGGCGTTGAACTTCTTCTGGCGTCATTGCGCCTTTGAGTTCAACAACCTCTTCACTGTCGCGACCTTCAACAGCAGCTTCCATTCGCGGAAGATCGTAGGTGTAGTTAGTTTTTTTATCATCATAATTGCGTGACATGCGTTGCTTCTCCATTAGCGATGCGAATTGTCAAAATCGACACCTATTGTAGTTGTTGTCTATAAAACAAGCAAATCCATGTCATTGGTAGCCCGTGGTTCTACCACGGGGTCAACCCGACGTTTTCGCTATGGTCAATGAATTCGACATCCCCCGCAGTAGAACTGCGGGCTACGACATGGGGTAGCCCGTGGTTCTACCACGGGGTCAACCCGACGTTTTCGCTATGGTCGATGAATTCGGCATCCCCCGCAGTAGAACTGCGGGCTACCATGTGACGCGGTGGTGGTTGTTACCGGCGCCAATAGCGGTAGCCGAGGGTTAGCGGGAGCAGCAAGGCGTGGGTCATTTGCCGGGCCATGGGGCGGGTTTTGGCGCTGCACCAGAAGCTAAAGTAGCCTGCCATGGCGTACGCCAGCACGGTCGCAAGTGCAGCGCCCATGCCGCCGTAGCGCGGGATCAGCCACAGGTTGGCCGCCACGTTAAACACCGCGCCCAAACCGTGCGTCACCAACGAAAACGGCATGTACCGCTTGGCCAACAGCCATTTACTCGCCACCGCGCGCATAAACACAAACACACCGGCCCAGATATGCACCGCCAGAATTGCGGCGCTCGCTTGATACTCCGCACCGAAGAGCCAAGGCACCACCACAGGCGACGCAAACGACACCACTACGGCGATACTTAGCGAAAGCAGCAACATGGCGTCCACTAACTGTTGTACGCGCGCTGCGAACCACTGAGGGCGTTCCTCGCGGTGCTTCATAAGCACAGTAAAATAGGAGCTGACAATGGCGACCGCCAAAAAGTACCACGCTTCGGAAAGTCGCGCGGCTAAAGCATAATTGCCCAAGACGTCATCGCTGGTCATGTGACCGAGCATGATCTGATCGATTTTCAGGTAGATTGCTGCGGCGACGCCGGACAGCAACAACCAACCGGTTTGCCGAAAAAGTTGCCGCGCGTAATCGAAGGAAAAATCCCGCAAGCTCAGCCAACTGCGCGTGGCTTGTCGATAAAGCAACAACAAGCCGCCGTCGGTGAACACATAGTCGGCGGCAAACACCGCGGCTATCCAAAATAAGTCTTGCGTCCACCAGGCGACGAGGATTTTGCCGATGCCGCTAACGAGCACAACGCCACTACGTACCAAACTGATCGGCTTGTGGGCAAGTTGCGCTTGAAAGAAAAAGCGCACCACCTGCACGGCTTGGGTGACGCTCGCTAGCGCCAGTACGGCAAGCGCCATGCGGGCGTCGAGTGCAAGGTCATCGGCGAGCAGCACCCAGGCTAGTAATAAGCCGAGGCCGAGTATGGCGCCGATGAGACGCATGCCAAGGGTGGTGGCCATCACTTGCTTGCGCGCGTGATGCCCCTCTACCAGCTCGCGAGTCACGACGTCGTTAACGCCAAGAGCGGCAAGGGGCAGCACCAACGTGACCGCAGCGAGCACATAGGCCAACTGGCCAAACACTTCTGGCCCAAGCGCATGCGCCAACCATAGCGTCACGACCAAATTCACCGCCATGGTAACTACGCGTTCAATCATCATCCAAGAAGCGTTTGCCAGCACCGCTCGCGTCATACCCAACCCTGAAGTCACCGCAAAGCCCTTAGCATACACTGGGGCCGCCCGTGGTTCTACCACGGGGGAATCCGAACATTGTGCGTAGCCCGTGGTTCTACCACGGGTCCAACCCGAACATTGTGCGTAGCCCGTGGTTCTACCACGGGGGAATCCGAACACTGTGCGTAGCCCGTGGTTCTACCACGGGTTTAACCTGACGTTTCCGTCATGATCGATGAATTGGGCATCCCCCGCAGTAGAACTGCGGGCTACCATGTGACGCGGTGGTGGTAATTACCCCGTAGTAGAACTACGGGCTACCAACGCGCTGCGAATCATTCGGCATCCAGTTGCGGTCGTTGCCGATGGTGTAGGCGGAGTGCAGCGCTAACAGGTCGGGTTCTTGCGCGACCACCACGGTCAGTGCGATGCGTTGGCTGGTATGCAGCAAGCCCTTGGCGAACAGCGCCTCGCGCACCACGCCGGCGAGCTTGGTGACGCCGGTCGGCGCACGTAAGTCACCCACTAACGCCTCAGCTAACTCATGGCGCACGCCATCAGCATCCGTCACCTCTATGTAAACCTTGGGAATTTCATCACCCGCAGCAAACACCTTGCGGTTGGTCAGGTACAGAATCTGATCCACCCCAACCCCAGACTGCGCCGACACCTGTTGCACCGCATACGGCAGTGCAGCCACCGTAAATGCCGTGCCATTCAAACCCCACGCACCAAGCGCAAGCGGGTCAAGGTCAACGGTGTGCTCCTCTCCAAACCCAACCACCGCAGTCAGCGTAAAATCCCCGTGAGTAACCACTAACTCACCGTTCAAGCGCAAGCTCAACAGCTGCGATGCCAATAAGTCACTGCCGTCGGCAAGCTGCGCATTACAACGCCACTGCAACGCGTCGGCGGTCACCTCTAGCCATACGCAGCTCGAACTCGGCAACGCTACGTGCGGACTCAAGTCGTCCGGTTGCAGCTCCCCTGCCCCTAAGCCCAACCAAGAAAACCGCTCAGTGCCCGACAACGTGTACGTCACGTATTGCGGTACAGCTGCAAGGTCTAACGCAGCGGATTGCAACTGAAACGCAGCGCTATCCGTATCGGCGTCACTATCGCTAGCACCGACCACAAACAGCCGGCGGTAAGGCTCCTGCACCGCGACCGTGCGATCAAACACCTCTGTCCCGACCTTCATTTGCCATTGCGGCTGTAGGGTAACCAACGTGGCGCTGTCTGCGCTGTGCAGATCAAGCTCATCAGGCACATGGCCAGGCACATCCGGATAACCATCGTAGTTGGTGCGCGACACCGTCATCACGGGGTAGCTTGACGCATTAAGCGCCACTAGCTTAGCGGCATGCAGCGACACCGCACCAAAATCGATGGGCGCTCCCACGGTGGTCAGTTCGCTCGGACCATTGAAATCGGTGATGCGGAACTTGACCCACGTCAGATCTTCGGCAGCAAGATAGCCGCTACCAATGTTGTCCAAGGTCAGCCCTTTGTAAGCACGCAGCAGATCAGGCGCGGCCCAGACCCGTAGAAAATGCTCGGTCTCACTAATGTAACCACGACAAAGCTCGTCGATGGTCAAATACGGGTAGGTCGTTTGCGACTCATAATGCCAGTGCGTGTACTGCGGATTCGCAGCCACCGCCGTGTGGCATGGGTGGTCGCGGTCATCACCGACATTAAAGACAAAGTTGGTGGTCGGCAGGTTGTATTCTTTCTGACTCTCAATAAAAAGCTGGGCAGGCAGGCTCGAAGTGTCCACCACACCGTCGCCCGGAAACTGCAGAATAATGAAGTCACCGCGGGCATAATTGTCGCGGAGTTCCATGTGAATCGATGAAGAATTAAAGCTATCGGTCAGCGAGAGGTATTCGGGAGAGGTTCGTACGGTTTGCGTTTGTTGTAAGTCAGCACTCAGTGCCATAGACGAGAAAAAAGCCGCGGCGCCAAGCGCAACGGCTGCGAAATTACTTTTACACATATCCATATTCCTTGTTTTTTGCCATACAGCGCAACAGCTTTCAAAAGCCTGCGGTACGAAATGCGCTGGTGTCCTAATTCCTTTTACCGCGCTTTCTAAATTACCTTAGGAATATGATTTGTAAAGAATTATCGCACTTTTATGTCGCAAATGTCTCACAACCTCGTATGAGTACCCCGTAGTTCTACTACGGGTCCAACACAACGTTTTAACCATCGCCAAAAAATAAAATAACCCGCAGTAGAACTGCGGGCTACATGTTTCCGACGTCGGTAGCCCGTAGTTCTACTACGGGTCCAACCCGAACATTGTGCGGTGGTTGTAGTTACCCCGCAGTAAAACTGCGGGCTACGATGTTAGCTTGGCCCGTTGCCGTCATACACACGTTGCGAATCGTTCTGCACCCAGCCGCGGTCAGAACCACCAACGTTGTAAGCCGAATACACCTCAATACTGGCAGGATTCTCAGGCACGGTCACAGTAATCGAAACCTTCTGCGACGCATCCAGCAAGCCACGTGCAAACATCGCTTCACGCAACGCACCAGCAAGCTTGATGATGCCTTTACCAGCTGTCAGACCACCAAGATCATCACTACTAAAGTGCTGACGCTCACCCGACTCAGTGATCACGTCGATATAAATCGGTGGCTCAAAGTCGCTGTAGTCTTTCTGACTCTTATTGGTCACATACAGAATCTGGTCAATACCGGTGCTGCCAGCTTCAGCTGAAGCTTGCGCTGCATAAGGCATGTACGGAATGTGGGTTTCAGAACCGTTAATATCCCACTCGCCGTAGTCAAGCTCTGCTAACTCTACGATGTAATCCGGTTGATCACCACTGCGCAGTGTATACGGTATGCTCGTCGAACTTGAGACACCATTGGTAAGAATGCGACCTTGCGCTTTGAACGTACCACTTGGAATGATCGCGGTGCCATTCGGTGTCAACGTAAGGTCGCTTCTATAATGTCCGAGCGCCGTTGTTTCACACACAGATACCAGCTCGCTCTGAGACACTAACTCAACTTTACATCCAGTACCCGTAGCGCTTGCTTGACTACTAAAATCAAATGAATTGGGGTCATTCGGCGATTCATCAACAATCCAACTGAACATATTCGCACCCGAATAGGTCACACGACGTTCGTAAGGAGCGGCCCAGCCATCGAACCAGCTAACGTCTCTATTTTCATCGATATCCCAAATGATAGTGTCGCTTGTGCCTGCAGTAAATGCTACACGGTAGTCATTGATAACATCAACGGTACGATCAAAACCCCACGTACTGTTGTTCAACATTTCACTGTAATAGTGATATTGAACCGCGATCGACACCAAGCTCACGGAATTTTCGTCAGATATGTCTAGTGGATCTGGAGTGTCACCTTCGGCATCTGGGTAATTGTCGTAGCTTGTACGCGAAATCGTCTCTACCGATAGGCTATCTAGGCCTTCCAACTCAGGAGCATTGATCGTTACGTTGCCTAGATTAAGTGAGACCCCAACGGTGGTGTCACCGCTGCCACCAGTAAGTTCGGTGACGCGATATTTCGCCCACGTTTGATCATTTTCAGCGTCATAACCAGCGGTCACGTAATCGAGCGTTACGCCTTTCAAGCCACCGCCTGCCGTGCTTAATGCACTTGGCTCTAAAGGACTGGTATCGACAATGCTCTCGCCCGGAAACAGCAAAATAACGAAATCGCCTTCAGCGTATTCATCACGCAACGTAACGGTGATATCGCGCGCGTCAAACGTTTCAACAAACGACAAAAACGCATGCGAAACAAGCACATCATCAGTTGAAATTCGACTTACGGGTAATGCCGTTGCGGTTCCATGCACGAATAGTGCAGCCATCGCAGCTGAGAGTAAGGTTAGTTTTTTCATCAGAATTCCTTGCGAGCCGCTTACTGTGTCGAACGTAAGTAATGACTCTATTTATTGTTGTTAGATAAGCACCTTCACTTGCCTAGTCTAAAAAACAATCACATTGATAACAATGGGTTGACAAGGTTCATATAACATACATCTACGTTTATATTTTGTTAATACTGGTACCCCGTGGTTCTACCACGGGTCAAACCCGAAAATTATGCGGTGATTGTAGCCCGTGGCTCTACCACGGGTTTAATCTGACGTTTCTGAGATGGACGTTGGATTCACGATCACCCCGCAGTAGAACTGCGGGCTACGTACATAAAAAAACGCTCCCCGAAGGGAGCGTTACTGCAGTTTGGAGAACTTCCGTACTTTTTGTTTTATTAGTTAATGTTGTTTTGATAAACACGGTGTGAGTCGTTTTGCACCCAACCGCGGTCATCGCCACCAACATTATAGGCAGAGTAGACTTCGATATTACTACCTGCTTCTTCTACTGTGATTTCCAGACTAAACTTCTGACTCGAGGTCAACAGCCCTTTCTGGAACATCGCTTCGCGAATCTGGCCAGTCAACTTAGTGATACCATGATTAATCCGGACACCACCAAGATCAGAGTTGGTCAATTCAGTTGAGGTACCGTCTTCCGCCATTACAGTCACATAAACACGTGGCTCTGAGCCAGCGTCGTAACTGCGTGATGAAGAGTTGGTCACGTAGATGATTTGATCGATCGGCAAACCAGACTGATTACTCATTGTTTGCGCTGAATAAGGCATGTAAGGAATAACCGTCTCAGAACCATTAATGGTCCACGCACCGAAGTCGAGGTCATCGAAGCTTGATGTAAAGGTCTCGGTAGCACCTAATGATGCTGCGTACTCAACTTCACCCGTTAAGGTGAAAGGGCCATCGTTGAGAATGTTCTTCGCAACTGCATCCGGCTGCAAGTAAACCCACAGTGAACCCGCAGTGAACGTTTCGTCGCACTGAATGGTCAGCTCATCTACCGTCAAATCGGCAACAGAACACGCGCCAGTGTTGAAAGTGATTTCAGTCGAGCCGCCTGCCAGTTGAATACCCGCAGTGGTATCGTCATCATCTTCAACCCAACCAAACATGTTGTCGCCGCTCACGACAAATTCAGTTCCACGTAATGTCGCCGAAAGACCTGACGTATCGTTAGTCAACGCCATCCGTGCTTCATCACTTACACCTGTTACGAAAACGCGACGGAAGTCAGCTTCGTCTTCGGTGGTCACATCGATCACTTGGTCGAACGTTTCACCTGTGGTGAGTGCAAACTGATTCGACATGCTGAATAGCACTGCTGAATTGTCTTCGCTTTCGTCCAACGGATCAGGTGTTGAACCTTCAGCGTCTGGATAGTTATCGTAGCGCGTACGTGAGAAGGTCGAGAAACTGTATTCTTCGTAGTCAGCAAGCAAATCGGCATCAAAATCTGCAGCACCGAAATCAATCACGGTACCTACAGTTGATGCACTACTACTACCAGTTAATTCTGTAATACGATATTTCGCCCAAGTAAAGTCTCCAGACGCATCGTAACCAGTTGTAATAAAGTCAATGGTCATGCCTTTCTGCTCGGAGAGCACATCAGGATAGCCTGTATCCACTATGGTATCGTCTTGTGTATCTCCTGGAGTGCCAGCCTCGTCATAAATTTCACACTTAGAGGCGTCGGGATTTGCGCCATTGTAAACGGCATAAAGACTTCCACCAGCTGTTGGCGTTGCTGTTGTATTCGCGAGCGCATCATTACAAGTTGTATCGTATGTTGTCGAACCAGAAACGGTAACGATACTAGGAAGACTCGTAGCATCAATCACGTCACTTCCCGGAAATGACAACATAATAAAGTCATCTGCGGCGTATTCATCTTGCAAGGTAATACCAATGCTCTGCGACGTAATCGCAGAGCCCGTATTTACTTCCAGATATTCATAAGTTACTGCAGTAGGACTCGCAGGTGCTGTTGCGTCCGCTGCAATTGCAGTGCCGTGTATACCCGCAATCGCCACTGCTAGTAACGATTTCTTAAATACATTCTTCATCGTCAACTCCGTAAAGGATAGTTTTTATTTAACAACGTAAAGACTTTAGCACTCGATATGTACTTTAACAAGATAACAACAGAGAAATTAAATTTACAGATGCGCAAAAAAAAAGCGCCCCCTTATTGGGAGCGCTCGATTCTTAATACGCTTTGTTTACTAAGCGTTATAGGCTAAGCCTAATAATTAAGGTTGGTAAACGCGTTGTGAGTCGTTTTGTACCCAACCACGGTCTGAACCGCCAACGTTATACGCTGAGTAAACTTCGATGTTTGCAGGGTTTTCTTCAACCACTACAGTCAACGAAAGTTTCTTACCGCTGTTCAGTTTACCAGCTTGGAACAATGCTTCACGTACTTGACCAGTGATCTTGGTGATACCTTTACCAGCTTTGATACCGCCCAAGTCAGCGTTAGTCAGGGTGTAAGTTGAACCATCTTCGTCAAGAACGTCAACGTAGATTGCTGGCTCAACACCTGCATAATCACGAGTAGTATCGTTGGTTACGTAGATGATTTGGTCAATCGCCAAGCCTGCTTGTGCGCTTTCTGTCTGCGCAGAGTAAGGCATGTAAGGGATATGAGTGATTGAACCATTTACACCCCAAGAACCCAAAGCCATTGCACTCAGATCATAAGAGCTTGAGTTATCAGGTGCTGCAAGTGCATCATTACTAGCATCAGCCGCTTGCGTGTAGTTCACGGTAGCAGAAACTTCAAAGTTACCGTATTGAACGATTTCGTTGTTGTTTAATACGGCTGTCAAAGTAACAGCTGCAGATAGTGGATCAACACAGTTAAAGGTTACTTCGTCAGCGTCAACTGCAGTGAAAGTACATGCAGTACCGAAAGATGCCGCTAATTGAGTACCAGCTTGGATACCAGCTGTGTTTGCGTCAGTATCTTCAACCCAACCAAACATATTATCGCCACTTACAGTGTAGTCAGTTGATACAACTTCAACAGCGTAAGTAAAGTTGGCGGCAGTGTCGTCTACTTGGAAAGTAGCTTCATCAGTATCGTTAGCATTACCGCCAGTATTAGTGGTGGTAGCGTCAACGTCAAACAACTTACGATATGAGTCGATTACATCAATCGTTCCGTCAAATTCAACAGTCGCACCAGTAGCCCAAGCGAACTGATCGTCCATTTCGAACAATGGAGCTTCGTCATTGGTGTCTAGTGGATCAAAAGTTGTGACAGCAGGATCGTAGTTGTCATAGCTCAAACGTGCAGTGTACTCAACATTAAAAGCGGTACGACCAACCAAATCAGCTGAAGCAACGGTGACTGTACCGAAATCAACTACGGCACCAACAGTAGTAGTTTCACCTGCAGACGCATCCAACTCGGTAATACGGAATTTCACCCAAGTGAAGTCCCCAGCAGCATGATAACCAGCGGTGACGTAATCAATAGTCATGCCTTTAATGCCGCCAGCCACACCAGAAGCTGCCACTTGGAACTGTTGATTTAGTGATGAAGTGTCAACAACGTTGTCGCCGTCAAACTTTAAAATCAAAAAGTCGTCAGTTGCGTATTCATCAGCAAGAGTAACGCTGATAGCGTTAGAAGTAACGGTTTCAGTAACTTCTAAATACTGATTCGATACTGTAGTTGTAGTAGCGCTGATGTCTGCAGCCATCGCGCCAGTGCTAGCGCCAGCAAGAGCTAAGGCAACCAGCGATTTCTTAAACATGTTTGTCATGATGTTCTCCAATTTCATGAAATAAGAGTCCTTGGCAACCGCCAACTCCTCTGTTGTTTATCAAATTGGCCTTGATTAGAGACCGCTCCGATAATTTTGAGCCACGTTAACAAATTTTCTTATTGAGTTAGCCGTAGCCCAAATCTGTTGTAGGTTAAGCGCACTTAATGCGCGCCCTTCCCCCGTTAAATGTTCTCTGCAAGTTACTTTACCGTGTTTTTATTAACTTGAATAGTATCGGAAGCAACATTTCTGCAAAGTTACTCGCAAGATTAGTCGTTAAGATCAATCGTTGTCAAGCCCTCTGCTATTGTTTGTCGAATTTCTGCCCACTGATCTACAGAGTCAATAATTCGCGGTGTGATAAAGATAACCAGCTCGGTTTTTTCGCTATTGCTATCCTTACCTTTGAACAGATTACCTAATAGTGGGATATCTGACAACCCAGGTACGCCACTGTTGCCATTTTGTTTACTTTCTGAGATTAATCCCCCCAACAAAATGGTTTGTCCGCTTTGTGCAATCACTTCAGTTTGGATGGCACGTTCGAAGATACTTGGGCTACCCGCCACTGATGGCCCGCCTGCCGAAGTATTCGAAATCGTTTGGTCAATCTGCAATACCACTAAGCCCTGCGCATTAATGGTTGGTGTAACGGTCATCTGCACACCGGTTTTACGATACACCACTTCTTGCGTTTGGCTTTCGAAATTAGGGTTGGTGGTCGTCGAACCAATCGTTGGGATATCGTTACCCACATTAATCGTCGCCGCCACGCCATCACGTACCACAATCGTTGGATTCGAAATCACATTGATCAAGCTTGAGCTCTGTTGCAAACGCGCACGTACTGACGAAACACCGTCGGACCAGTTGACGAAAAAGCCGCCCATGTCGCCGACGCCCAAGGCACCCAACGTGCCCCCGGTAATTTGGCCCGAGCGAAACGCAAATTCAAAACCTTGAGCAAACTCATCAGTAAGCGTGACTTCAGCAATGGTGGCATCAAGCACCACTTGTTTCGGCATCACGTCTAAGCGGCGAATCACTGGCAACAGTGATTTATAGTTTTCACCCGTGGTATTAAAGATGATCGAATTCGAGCGCTCATCAACGGTCATCCGCATGTCTTCATTACCTGCCGACAAACCACGATTCGATGAATCGCTGCCTGTGCGTTGGTTATTCGAACCTGACTGCGGTTGCGCTGACTGAGTGTCGCGGCTGGTGTTACCGCCACTACCACCACCAATCAATAACGCGATGGACTGGCCTAGGTCAGAAGCACGCGCGTAACGCGGATGATAAATATAGTAGCTCTTCTCTGCACCACGGCTCGGTTGGTCAAGCTTTTCGGTCCAGAACTGCGCGCGATCAAGAATCTCTTCGTCAGCAGCAAACATCGCCACCGCACCCAGCTGATTGACTGGGATCACCAATAAGGCGACCCCGCCCACGGGTTGGTCACCTACGCTGATACCTTCCGCGTCCATCAATTCTTCAAGTTGCTCAATGTAATCTTGCGGACTAATAAAGGTCAGTTCGACCATGGCGATGTAACGACCGCGGGTCGAAGGCACATCCAATAATTGAATCAGATCGAGTAAACGCAAGATCTCTTGGCGCTGCCCTTCCGCAAAAAAGGCATTCTGCCCCATCTCGGCCGTAAGTCGTACATCGGTTAAGCCACGCAAGGTGCGTTCGAGGGTCGGTTTAAGCCCGTACTTGAGTGGAATCACCTGCAAGATGCGTTGTGCCGTATCCGGTACATCTTGGATGCGACGCCCCAAGCCAATGGCAACATTGCCCCGTTGGTTAGCTTTTACGGGAAAGATATAAAACGTTGCATCGCGATAGGCGACTTCAAGGCCATTGTCGTTCAGCAGTTGGCGCGACAAACGAAACAGCTCACGAGAACTCACCGCTTCGCTCACGTTAAGTGTGACGGTTTGGTTCAGTTCGTCTTGGCTCGCAATGATGTAATTGGTTTGTAGTGCTTTGCCAAACACCGCTTCAATAAAGGCGCGCATCGGCAACTGATTGGCGCTCATTTGTTGCGTGTCGTTGGCACTAAATTTCAGCGCTGGGTCTTGGTCGCTACTTAACTGCGAGCGTTGCGCTTGTAAACTGGTTAACCGTGAAAAGCCGCCTTCACGCAAGCCTTGCTGACTGTCTGGTTGTACATCATCACTGTTAACGAGTTCACCGTTTTTCACTTCCATCCGATCTGGGTCGATGGGAATGCGATCGGGCGTCTGTGCGCAGCCCCAAAGCGTTAATGCAGCCACTAGCGCTATAGTTATTTTTAGATTGCTTTGTGTCATTGCGTTCTTATCCTCTGCGTCGCCTTTGCTGCCTTAGCGATCATAATCGAAAATAGGTACGGTGATGCTCTCATCACCTTGCGTGAAAACGATCTCGTTCACGCGGATTGCGGTTACACGATAATCACCAAGATTCTCGCCTACTCGCCGTTCAATGAATTCAAGACTTCTATCGTCGGTGTTCTGTGCTTCCATAATGGCCACTTGCTGCTGCGAATCGGTGGCGATCACGATAGCTCTTAAACGAATACGCAACGGTCCAACGTCAATACCACCTTCTAACAATGGCTTAGCCGTTGGCGTGTTTTGTTGCTGTGCAGCATCTGTCGCTGCTTGGCGCTCTTCAGCGCGTTGTTGCCACCACTGTTGCAGCTCATCTGCCGCTACAGGCGCTTGATGATTTACTACCTGCGCAGCAGCCAATTCACGTTCTACACCACTGTTATCGGGAGTGCTCAGCCAAACCCGTTGACTAAAATCCACCACGCATAACACTGCAACAAGTGCCGCTATGGCAATGGCATTACGCTCTAACGAATTGAATGAAAAGCCTAGCTTCATGCGTCAGCTCCTTCAACGTCACCGGCTACCGCTGCGGGCGTTCGCGTAGCGACTTCAAGCAGCAACTCAATCCGAACTTGCGGCTCTTTTGCCGCTGCGCTTCCGCGTGAACGCGTGTTATATGGCGTCAAGTTCACGTCAACAAAGCGAATCGACGGTAGCTTTTGGGTCAGCTCCACTTGCGTTTTCGCCACCTGCGAAGCTGAACCTTGTAGTCTGATTTTAACCCGTTGAACTTCGACGGTGTCGGAAACAAAACGTGCGTCTGTCAGCCAGTTGAATTCATCAACAGTGATTTCGTTAGCGCGCGCGATGTTCTGAATTTCGCCTTGGACTGCAATACGGTGCATGGTTTTGTCGCTGGCTGCCGGAATCGCCTCGAGCAGCGCGGCTTCGTTGGCGGTCACTGTTTCCCATGCTTTATTTAAAGCATCACTGTTTTCCAGCAATTGTTCACTACGGGTCAAGCGCTGCTGCAATAATGCTAACTCATCGTGTTGCTGGTTTTGGAATTCAATAAAAGGCAGCACCAAAAACTGAATTGCGGCTAACAAGCCAGCGATCACCAACAAGCGTTGTTGCGAACTACTCATTGTTCGTTCCTCGCTCTCGTGGTGGCGCTGCCGCTGTGTATTCAATGATAAAGCGCTGACGATTGCCATTCGCGCGCACTGGCGCATCAAAATCGGCGCTCGCTACCATCGGCGCTTGATTGAGCTGTTGCAAAAACGGTAAAGCTTCACCTGCGATTCCACTCAACATGAACTGAGTATAGTCGCCGCGTAGGAAACTTAGTTCGACGTTATTTTGCTCAATGAGCCGATAGGTTTGCCAAAATTGGTTAACTGCCTGCCAATTCGTCTGATGCCGCTGTAAGGTCTCGATGCGTTCACGGGCACGTTGGAGCTCATCTTGACGCTGAATCAAGGTACTGACTTCACTATTAATGGCTTGCAAATCACGTTCCATGGACCAGCGCTGGAATTGCAAATAGCCCGTGCTCAACAAGCCATAACACACCAGCGTTGCGCCACTTAAGACGAGTGTTTGTCGCCAAGGGAAGGGCTGGTCACTCGCTGACTTTTGCCAGCCTTGTTGCACCGTTGCCAAACCAAGTTTGCGTACGCCCTCTGCAAGGCGCTGCTGTAAAGCCTGACCCTCGAGGATTTGCAGTGATTGCTTAGACGGCGCACCAATGGCAAGCTTTGCCGTTTCGGCCGAACGAATTAATGCCGAGCTCACTACTGTTTGCCAGGTTTCACTGGTCTTAAACAGGTAGTAATTGCGCGATGCTGTTACCTGGTAAAAGCCAGGCTCCAACGCAGCACTTAGGACTAAGCTCTCAGGTAGGACAACCCAGCCTTTACTGCGTAACTGCTGACCTTGCTCAGTTAAACGTATGCGTAAGACCTGCCGTTGGCCGTCATGTAAAGATCCGATAAAGTACATTGTTGAAGCGGCGTCATCGCGTAAACTAAGAATGTTACGCACGGCACGCTGTGAGCGGATATTAAACTGCTCCCAGGTTTCGCTATACAAATCACGTGCAAGGACTAATAACGGTACACGCCCCGTTGGCGCCGCTACTGCAGTGTTGTTTTCGCCACGGAACCATTGCTCAGCCGCATCCACGCGCCAAAGCATCTGCTTTAGCTGTGCACCGAGACGTTGGACAATGTTATTTGAGGCCGATTGGGTTTGCTTCATTCAATTCGATTCGTTGTTCGCGAAGATAGCGCTTATATTCTATCGTCCTTGGGTTCTTCTCATGGGTTGCGTATCTCACACCCCGGCGTAATTGTTCACCTGTTAATGGGTCGATCACTGTCACGCGCTGATATTTGCTTGGGTACAACGACACCCCAAACCCGGTTTCTTGGCCAGAGAACTCTTCATAGATCCCTGCTTGGTATTGCCCCGATTGGCGTAACGCCGTGATAGTATCAGCTTGCCCAGACGTGAGCAAGATAGGTAATAGCGCATCAGGCGCCCATGCACCATTGAAGGGCATTATCTTCGCAGTCACATAAGGGCGAATACGCTCGATGATGTCAGGTGTCCAACCGCGAATGTTGCGCAATTCATTAACGTGCTGCAAATAGATTCGGTCAGGCCGATAGAGCCAACGCTGTAATTCATCGAGCAGCATGTCGGCAGTGACTTGCGATACCCCGACATGCACCAACAAATCTCTTAGTTGCTGATTTGCTTGGTTCAAGTTAATCAAACTACCCACGTTTTGCAGGCTCACCGCTACGCCGTCGGGCAACGCGGCATACGCGTCGCGGCCCGGTAAGCTCAGGCGACTGGGATACGAATGGAAATTCAAATTGGCCAGAGGCGCACCGGTGTCGCGCATGTCGCCCCAATCATTCGCTAACAGCATTAAATCGACATAATTTGCTGCTGAATGCAACGCAAGTTGCTTTTCGGTTTGCTGTTGCAACACCAGCGCTCGTTCCACCTGTGACTTTGTCGTGTTCGACATAATCAACAATAGAACTGAAATAATTGCGACAATCAGCAGCACTTGAAACAGTGCCATCCCCTCTTGCTTGCTATACATCGGACGTATACCCCGCTAACACGCCCATGGATTCATCCGGAACATGGATCAGCCAACGCATGCCATTCATATTAATGGCAATCGCTAGCGGATGTGCAACCCGCTGCAAACCGTCGTAGGTGGTATACCAAGCGGGCTCAAGTTCTTCGGTATTCTCCGCCGAGATCATAGCGCGCCGTTCGTCGTAATTGTTCCAGCCAAAATAGGAAAAATCCAAGGCCTCAAGGTCGTCGTAAAGTACTCTGCGAAAGTTAAAGGGTAAGGTTTGATCGGCCTCTTCAAGCGGAACGCCGTCAAGCGGGGCCTCTTCATACACTAAGCGCCACTTCCCATTACTTTTCTGCTCTCGAAAAATTCGATAGACCGCAGGCAGCGCAGGGTCTTGAACGCTCGCCGACGATACTGCAGTAAAGCCTTCGTCACGGCCTAGAAAATAGAATGCGAGTTGTTGCGCGCGCCGATCTTTGTAGATGACTTTCGGAAAAGTGCTTTGCGTCACGCGCTGCACCAGCGTGGTCAAATGATGCCGCTGCATGGCGTCGTTCATGCTGCCTTTGTTGCGTTGCCAGTTCTGGGTGAAGTAGTCATAGGCGAGCGCACCGCCGAGCATCAGCAGTGACAACAGCACCATAGCGATCAGGGTTTCAACTAGGGTGAAGGCGCGCTGAGTCTTTCGTCCCATACAAGCTCCTCGTAGTTGAATTCGCGGCGGCTGGTGCCAAACTCCATGGTCAGGGTCACGGCGTACAAGCGATAACGCGGGCCGTATTCACGAAAGTCGAGTTCGGCGTCGCTAAAGTATTTTGCCGGAGCTTCGTAGGCCACTTGCTCGGCTTTCCAAGTGGCGCGTACGCCTTGGCTAAACAGTTCTTGTTGGCGGCGGTCGGTGTGTTGCAAGTCAAATTCGATGGCGCTGCGGAGCACTTCAACCTGAGTCAATAAGTGCGTTACTTCGGCGGCTTTAGCGGAGTTGCGCATATTATTTTGAAACGCCAGCATCGCAGTAACCACCGACGCCGTCAGGATGGTCATAGCGATCAAGACTTCAATCAGGGTAAAGCCTGCGCTATCGCGACGCATCACTCGCCTCCGGCGTGTCTGGCTCAATGCGCGGCATATTCAACGCAACACTACGTTCATTTGACGCCTCAAACCAGTAAAAGAAATCATTTGACCAAAAACCATGACTATTTAACTCAATTGATTGCTCTTTGAATTCAATTGAATTGAAATGAACACTAATGGCGTCATTTGATGCACTCGAACCTGTATTTAAAATCATTTGATTGTTTTTAGTCATCAAATGAATGTTTTTGAACTCGGTGTAGGCTTGAAATTGCAGATCATCGAGCAGGCGTAGCAGTTGCTCCCGCTCTTGGGTGACTTTGCTGCGTTCGTATTGTTGCAAGGCGATAGGGCCAACGAGGCTGGCGGCGATGCCAATAATGCTTAACACCACCAGCAATTCGATAAGCGTAAAACCTAGGCGGCGTCGGCGGGTCATATTGGCATGTCTGTGACGGCAGATATGCTCAGCATCATAATGACCACCACACTGCCTACCACAGCTCCCATGAAAAGAATCAATGCTGGTTCAAGTAAACTGGTGAAACGCGTCACCCAGTTGTAAAAGGTGCGGCGCGAACGGTCGGCAATCTCGCCAAATACGCGCGCGAGTTCGCCGCTTTCTTCACCGATTTTCAGTAGCGCCGCATAATATTGCGGGTACAGGCGTGTCTCACTAAGTGACTCCGCCAAGCTATGACCGCGGTTGATTTGCTCTGCAGCGCGGGCGACTTCTTGTTGCAGGCTCACCGTACGCAAGGTTTTTTGTGCCAGTTTGATACTACGGTCAATGGCTACACCGGACGACAGCATGACATTTAGCGCGGCATTAAAACGAATACGTTCAACTAACAAGTTGGCGCCCGACACCACGGGCATGCGTTCGCGCAGCCATGATCGAAATTGCGCCACGGTCGGATGCGTCCGCCAACGCCACAGCACCAGCCCGCCGCCAGCGATAGCTGCCACCAGCCACAGCTGATACTGAATAAAGAAGTCACTCACTGCCAACAATGCCACGGTGTAACCTGGTAGACCTTGCTGGTCTTGGAACAAGGTGGTTAAGTTTGGCACGACGAAATTGAAGATAAACACAATCGCGGCAATACACACGGTCAAAATCACCGCTGGGTACACCAGGGCTTGTTTGATTTTGTCGCTCAGGTCGAGTTGGTATTTGAGTTCGTCAGATAGGCGCTCAAAGGTCGCGGCCAGCTCACCGGTTTCTTCCGCGATTTGCACCAAACCAACGTACAGCGAGCTAAACACAGCGTAAGGCTGCAACGACGAAGATAACTTCTCACCTTGTTTGAGTTTTTGCAGCACGTCGCGTAAAAACTGGCGTAGCGCTGGTTTTTCAACGTTTTGCAGCAGAATTTCGAGGCCTTTGTCGACTTTAAGGCCTGATTTCAGCAACAGCGCCAGTTCTGAGGTAAA
The DNA here is from genome assembly GCF_024752025.1 of Pseudidiomarina sp. CB1. GTDB lineage: Bacteria > Pseudomonadota > Gammaproteobacteria > Enterobacterales > Alteromonadaceae > Pseudidiomarina. The sequence goes on from NZ_JANTPU010000001.1 coordinate 1,266,859, forward strand.
AAATTCAACGTCTTTTAAGTTCAGTTGCCGATCACCAAACAGCGCTGCGCCGATGTCTTTTTGTTGCGGCTTTAAGCTCGACACCAACAATTGCTGGGCGCTGAGTTTGGCTTTGGCGGCGGCTTCATCGACCGCTTCGACGGTGCCTTGTTGCTGCACCCCGCTCGCATTGTAGGCGGTGTACTTGAACTGTGCCATTAGCCTGCCACCCGCACCACTTCGGCTAAGGTTGTTTCGCCGCGCATGGCTTTCAATACGCCGTCTTCAAGCAAGTTACGGAAGCCCCGTTCGCGGTTCATGCGCCGCGCTTTGGTCAAGAACTCCGCGTCGCCGAGTAAGGCAGTGAGTTCTTCGTCACAACGCATGTATTCAATCAGTGCCACGCGGCCTGAGTAGCCGGTGTGTGCGCATTTGTCGCAGCCTACGGCGCGATGAAAATCGGGTTGCACGCCAAAGCGTTCTTGCATCCACTGCATTTTCATTTGCCGATACTGTTGCTCGCCTTCGGCGTCCGGCGCTTTACAATGTGGGCACAGTTTACGTGCCAAGCGCTGACCAACAATCACTTTAATCGCTGCGGCCAGCAGGAATTCTTCAACGCCAAGGTCTAGTAAACGAGTGTAGGCGCTGGCGGCGTCATTGGTGTGCAGAGTACTAAAGACCAAGTGGCCGGTCAGCGCCGATTGCAGTGCAATACCTGCGGTTTCAGCATCACGGATCTCACCGACCATGATAATGTCGGGGTCTTGTCGCACCACCGAACGCAAAGCATTGGCGAAGGTAAAGCCAATGTCACTTTGCACCTGTACCTGGTTAATGCCGTCCAGTTGATACTCCACCGGATCTTCAATGGTGATGATTTTCACGTCCGGCGCATTGCGGCGTGATAAAAACGAGTACAAGCTCGTGGTTTTACCAGAGCCGGTTGGGCCGGTCAGCAAGATCACGCCTGACGTGGCTTGAATATCTTTCAATAACTCGGCTTCGACGTCGTGCTCGATACCGAGTGTTTTCACGTCGTAAGCAAGGCTATCTTGCAGCAAGAAACGCATGACCACGGACTCGCCTTCGCCCACTGGCAAGGCCGACACCCGCACGTCCACGTTCAAGCCGTCGATGCGCAATTCGATTTTACCGTCTTGCGGCCGCCGTTTCTCGGCGATGTCCATGTTCGACAGCAACTTCAAGCGCGTGACGACTGGCAACACCATGTGCATGGGAATAAAATCGGCCTCATGCAACACACCATCGATGCGGTAACGCACCCGGCCTTTGCCCTTCCACGGCTCAATGTGCATATCTGATGCACGGCGACGCAGCGCCTTGGCCATCAAGTTGTTCAATAGGTTTACCGTTGGTGCTTCTGAGGCAAGTTCGCGCAGGCGGTCTTCTTCAAGCACACTCAAGTCCGCGCTGTCACTGCGCTCATTGGTGCTTTGTTGGTAGCGGTTGAGCAGTTGGTTGTACTGCTCGTCGGTGGCGATCACCAATTGCAGTTCAGGCGCTTGGTGCACCGCAGCAAATTCAAGCAGTTCTGGTTTGGTCGGATTCACCACCGCAACGCGAATGGCAGCTTCCGAGACGGCAATCGGCAGGCAGTCGTGCGACATTAGCTGTCGCAGCAAGCTCTCGGGAAGTGCTTCTTGTAGCGCTTGCCACTGTTCATCGTCGTCGAGTAATGGCTCCAATTGCGCGCTGTCGAGCTGCGGTAGTTCGTAGACTTCTGCGTAATAGGCTGGTAAGTACTCCGAACTTAACGCCCCCATGCGCACCAAGATCTGTTCCAGTTGGCCGCCATTACGCGACTGGAACTGTAGCGCTTTGCTTAAATCGTCGTGATTCACGCGAAAGCGCTCGGTAAAAAGTTGATGCACAGTTGTCTCGGTCATTTCAGAATAATGTCGGCGTTCGTGTCTTCGCCGCCTTCACTGCCATCGGCGCCCAATGACATCAGGGTAAACGGCTTGCCGTTATCACCTGGCATTTTGTACACGTAGTCGTTGCCCCACGGATCAGGCGGTACTTCTTTTGGAAAGTACGGGCCTTGCCAGTTGGCTTCGTCGCTCGCCAGCAATTGATCAAGCTTCTCTGGATAACGCCCCATATCTAAGCGATAAGTATTGAGCGAGGTCTCCAGCATTTTCATTTGGGTCTCAGCGGTTTTGATCTTCGACGAATCGACTTTCGAGAACATTTGCGGCGCAACTAAGCTGGCCAGCAAGCCTAAAATCACGATAACGATCAACAGTTCGATCAAGGTGAAGCCGCGTTCACTTCTCATACATCCACTCCATTATTCTTTATAGAAAGGACTACGCTCGTCGGTGGAGTAGAACAGCTGAATTTGACGATTCAACATTTGACCACCATCGCGGGTGAGCGGCGTCCAACTGATCACGCCGCGGTTCGGGCTATGCTCAGTCTGTAACAAGTCGACAGGTATACTAATATAAAAGCCTTTGGTAAAGCTACCTTCGCCGTACTCACGCGACGATAAATTGGTCTTGGCGGCGTATGCGCCAACCACAACGCCGCTACGGAATTTATGCTCGACGTTCAATTGGACACCGTTGTCCTGCGCCAAGAAGCGCCCTGCGGCAACTTTGAACAAGGTGTTCGGCATAAACTCTGGCATGTAGTAACCGGTCACATGGCCGGTAAAGGTGTCGTAATCTAAGAAGCCAGTATGGCTATTGTAGTCACGTTGTTTCACCCAGTTTAAGTCAACTCCGACGGCCCAGTTGCTGTCGAGTTCACGGTACAACAACTCGGTACCGACGCCACCGAACATGCGCTCGAGGTAACCGGCGTAATAGCTGGTGTAAACATTCGGCGCTAACTGGTTAATGTGGCTAAGCTGGAGGTTTTCCATCCAGATGTCACTGAAAGTCGCGTATTCGCGCACGTAGGTTCGTACCCGTGGCACTTTTGAATTGTACTGATCGACTAAGAAGTTAAAGTCGTCAAAGTTGGTCATTAAGTTGCCACTAAGGGTACCGTGCAAGAACGTTCCCGGTGCTACCCACATCGCCGCATTCACGTCGAGACCAAACTGATACATATAGAAGTTTTCTGGGTTACCAAAACTTTGCTCAAGGAACGGCTTTACACTGAGCGTTGGCCAAGTGATTTCGTTTTTGGCGATAAAGAACGGTTGGTCTTCATAGGTTTCTAACGGCGTGTCTTTGCGCGTGAAGGCATCATCCACAGTGGTGGTGAAGTCTTGACGCTGGATCGCGGTACGCGCAGTGGCGATATCGATTTCTGTGGTGTGGGTTTGGATTAAACCGCGGCGGTTCACCACGTCAATTTTTTCAACCCATTCCGGCATCCGTTGCTCGGCGACTTTGGCGATGCGACGCAGCCCTTCTGCTTGCTCACGGAAACGTAATTGTTCACCGTAGACGCGTATTGTATCGATGTCATCGGAGTCTTCACTACGCGCAAGTTGCATACGCGTCGGCTCAACCCCGCCGTAATAACGTAGATCATTTGCGAACGCCAATACGCTGCGCCGGTTGGTGACATCGTTAATCCGCGGCAACGAATTGCGCTTATTCGGTTCTGGCACTTCGCCACGTTTCGACTTCACTTGGCCGATTTCATTTAAGTCAAAGCTGGTCGAGAAGCCGAACATCCAGTTTTCGCCACGCTCGTAGCTGATTTTTAGCGTGAAGTGGTCGCCTAAGGCGTAATCGGCACCAAAGTTCCATGCGGAATCGGGCTTTAAGTCACCTAGGTAACGTTCGCGACTGTAATCATTACCGTCGTACTCGGCTTTCAATACGAGTGGGTCGAATGGCGTTTGATAGGTCAGACCGCCGAATACGGAAGTGCGTCCGCGGAACCATTTATCGACTTCAAAACGGCCGCCGTAACCGCTGTAGCCGCTTTCGCGACGGCAAAAAGCATCATCAATTTCGCAAAACGGATTGTCGATGTTATCGCGGTTACCCATGTAGCCCCAACCAAGGCCAACGGTGAAATCGAGTGGCCCAAATTGTTTGCTGGCGACAATGTATTCGCTAGCGAAAATGCCGGTGCCCGCTAAGTCACGCCAGCCAACCGCAACTTGCGGCAGCCAGTAGCTTTCTTTCAATAAGCGGATTTTGGCGTCAAAACCTTTGTCTTTACCGGTTTGATCGCCACTAAAATTAGGATCGGCGCTGTAACGAATCGGGCGAATGTCGTTGTAACGGACAGTGGTTTCTAACCATGGGAACAACTGCAAGCTTAGCGCAATTCTGCGGTATTCTTCGTTGTCGTAATAAAGTCCCGAAAGTGTGCCATAGTCGGCAAACCGCGCTGTCGGCATTTGCATTAAACCGACACCACCAAAGTCTGATTGGTTTGCGGTGTCGGCTGCTGAATCTGGAGAATAAGAGAGCGCGGCGGTGACTGCGAGAGCCACCAAACTTCGGGAAACAACGGTCATGATTGAGGGTTCCAATAACGTGCGAGTTCTACAAGTTGTTGACCTAATGACTGCCATTGCTCTGGTAAGTCAGTCTTCGGCAGGTCAACCAAAATGAGGCCACCGACCGGCGGCATTGCTTTATCGTTTTCATAGTAAGCCACATTTGACGACTCCGTATGTCCCGTTAAGAACACTAGGTCGACACTGGTTAGCCCATGATGATTATTGAGAATACCACTACGCTCAAGTACATCGCGCACGGAATCTTCTTCAGTAAAAGTTACTTTTTGCGCACCGTCGACGGTCACTAAGGTTGCGTACCATTGGTTTGGCACTTCACGTGGTGGTAAAAAGCGATACGTGCCTTCTGGCAAGGTTGGGTTGTACTTTAAGCTGCTTACGGCATCGGTGAAACTACTAAAAAAGCTTGGACGCTCAAAACTGGTTCCCGATTGTTCGTCTTTACGATCAACGATCTTTGCGAAGCCCAACCATTCGGCACCGATCAGTGGCCACGTGCTAATTGCGGCATGCCATTTTTGTAATTTCGCTGCAGCGGCTTTGTTACCTTCGGTTTGCGTCCACTGCGCAAGCCCGTCGAGCTGCTTTAATAGCGCCTGACGTTGCTGATGGACTTTACGTGTTTGTTTCTGGCTGAGCAGCCGGCTCACCGGCCAGTATGCAGCGGGTTCCAACTCTGCAGCACGATAGATCTGCATAAGATTAGGTAAGCGCGTGAAACTGTACATTTGTTGGTCGATATTGACCTTCACCACGCGATCAAAAGGCGTCGCACCGTCTGGTTGCTTGGCTTCGGCCATTGCTGTCGTTGGTACAATCGCTAAACAAGTTACTGCCGTGAGTAAACCCCAAATTAGCTGAGAAAAAGGCCCGCATCGCATTTACAAATCTCCATTGAACGGTTTAATTTCCTGTAAAATACCATAGCCTAAATCTTTAGAGAGATAATGTTTTGCAAAGACAACGCGTCCATTCACTGCATAAAATTCGTTACTGAAGTTTTCTCCAGCAAAAACACCACGTTCGACAATTTTGGTGGCTTGTAGTTCAGTTCCGTCAGGGTGGCGATAGGTTTGTTGCGCTGCCACTTCGAAGGTAGATGATACTTTGATTTGGCGCAACACGTTGCTGCCATAATTACCGAATTCTACGGTGCGCTGCCAACTGTTATGACAATTGCTTTCGGTGTGTTGTGCTGCAGTCTGACGCACCCAACAGCTCAGCGGATCTGATGCCCAATCACTGGTATACAGCGGCACGCCTGGCATATTCGAGCTGCTGATCACACGGCCAAAGCGCGTGACAAAAGCTTCTTCACCGGCTGTACGATAAACCCGCTGTAACTCGGTTGCACGATCGAGTACCGCTACAATACGCCCTGACGTTTCGGTGTCAAAGTAAGCCGCTGCATATGGCAAATCGGCGATTTCAGCTTCCGTTAAAACAACATCGTCATTGCCGAACAACGCTTCTTCAGCAGCGCCAGCAAGATTTTGCATACGCACACTGCAGCCTGAAAGTGCGAAAACGAAAACAACAAGACTAGCAAAACCGATCAAACGCATGAAAGTAAACCTTATTGACGGAAAAAGACGATAACGGAAATAAAAAACGCTCAAAAAAATACCGCAGTGCGCACCTGCGGTATTTCGTAGTTAAAGCCTGGGCTTTTTCACTACCGACTTACAACGTTGTTGTGGTCGTTGTAGTGGTGACTACCGGAGTAGTCGTAGTTGTTACCGGAGTCGTAGTGGTCGTCACTGGTGGCTCTGGTTCCGGCTCAGGTTCAGGCTCTGGCTCAGGTTCTGGCTCAGGCTCTGGTTCTGGCTCAGGCTCTGGTGGTAGCGGCGCTTCAGAGTCAGAATGATCAAGCGTGGCAAAAACTGTCAACGCGGCAATAGTGCCGGCTGCAATTGTGCCCTTGGTGAAGTGACCTACACCTTCGTCCTGACCTTCAGAAGTACCCGCACCGGTCTGAGCCATAGCAACAGGGCTTAAGATTAAGCTCACTGCGGCTGCTAAAGCAGTACGTTTCATCATAATTAATACACCTCTATGTGCTTATTGATTGGCCAATCAAGGAAATTTCTTCCCTAGACTTCATGAGATTAGCACTTTGTACTAATCTTGTGAAGCCTGTTTAAACAAATGTACATCCATTTGTGGATATGGAATACCGATGTCATTTTTATCAAGTGCAATCTTGATTTCACGCATCAAATCCCAGTACACCGGCCAATAGTCGGTACTCTTTACCCACGGACGTACAATAAAGTCGACTGACGAGTTGTTCAAAGCATGCACCTGAATGTTCCACTCAGGATCTTTTAACAAACGCTGATCGGCTTTTAATACGCTCTCCAACACTTCCTTGGTCTTATGCAAGTCAGCGTCGTAAGACACACCAATCAACAGATCTACACGACGCGTATCTTCGCGACTGTAGTTGGTGATCGGCTGCCCAGTGATCTGCGCATTAGGTACATATACAACCTTATTGTCAGGGGTTTTCAATACCGTTTGGAAAATATTTACTTCGTTAACGGTACCCGACACACCACCTGCATCGACGTATTCGCCAGCACGGAACGGGCGGAACATGATAATCAGCACCCCCGATGCCATATTGGACAGTGAACCCTGCAACGACAAACCGATAGCTAAACCAGCAGCACCCAAAATGGCGATGAACGAAGTGGTTTGCACGCCCACTTGTGATAATGCCATCAGGACTGCGGCAATGAAAATCACGCTTTTGACGATAGCACTTAAAAAGCTAATCACGGCGCCATCCACGCCTTTTCGCGTCATACCGCGACCAAGTAGCTTGGCAACGCTATTGGCAATCATCTTACCGATGATCAGAATTAAAATGGCGACCACAAACTTGATGACATAGCTGACAATCAAGTCTTGGTTTTCGGTTATCCAGTTCATGAATTGATCCATGTTGCGACTCCTTTTTTGTTATTGCCGCTGATAGTTGGCCTTAAATTAAAGCGTGAAATTAAAGCGGTACGCACCGGTATTATCAGGGCGACCTAAAAATACGAGCATTTCGGACACTTCACGCGGCGTTTGCAAGCCAGGTTTTAGTGCACCTTGAATGCGAACTTGCGGTGCTTGCTGGTTGCCGCCAACGGTCGTCGTAAAACTTAAACCTAAACGATTATTCGGTTCCATTTTAGCAACTATTTCGTTTTCTGCTGAACAACTTAATGCGGTTTCGAATTCACCGAGTTCACTCCAGCGGTTATTGAAACGCACCGCTGTACCGCGACTTTTTGCCGTGGCCTGTAATTGGTTACACCATTGACCACTGGCAAGATCAGTCAGTGCGTAATTGTCGAGTTGCAATGCCCAGCGGCCATCTAAGGTCACTGGTACGGGTAGCCGATACGCTTGAATCGCTTCTTGCAGGTTGCCGCTGAATTCGCCTTGCAAGTTGACGCTACCATTCAGGCCAACGCTCGCTGTGCCTTGCCCCGCAATGGTGTTGCTTTGCGGAATGGTGAAATCAAGCAGCGCTTTGCCGCTAACAAGCGCCAGCGGTTTGAGTTGCCATTGAATGTTCTGCAAATTTACGGTCACCTGCGGGCTCGCTGCGGCGCTGATGGACGCTTCGCCATTCCATAAAGTACCGGACACCGCGCTTAGGCTAAAGCCACTTTGTTCGGGGATGAACCACAGCACGGCCCGCGCTGGGGCGAACACCACTACACCAATTAAATAGACGGGAATTAACCAAAGTAACCAGCGCCAACTCATGCCAGCCCCACTTTTAGACGACGTACGTGCACATGGCCCGGTTTATTGCCGCGGGTGATATCAAGTTGTTCGATGTTCAGGCCGCCTTGCGCTTGCAGCGCGTCTAACAGCGCCAGCACTTGGGTAAAGGGGACGTCATTCATGACCACCACCAGTGACTCACCCTCAGGGCTCATGCGCCCGACGTCAAGCTGGAAACTGCGCGCTTGCTCGGTAATGATGCGTGGGATGTCAGTGGCTTGTGTGACGGCACCGCTGGTGCGATTTGGCCTTTGCGCCTGTTGGCTTAACGCAAGGTATCGCCCAGTGTTTTCGCGCACCCAAGTGAGCGTTTCTTGTTGTGCGCTGCGTTGTAACTCGCGCTGTTCGATGCCGTTTTGCAACGGCTGCCACATGGCAAAATAGACCACGCAAATCGCCAGCACCACGCCAGCGATGCTCACTAACAAACGCTCGCGACTGTTCAGTTGCTGCCAACGCAGATGAACTTGTTCTTGCAACATAACTTAGGCCCCCCCGCCTGCGGTGACTTCTAACGCGCCACTCACCACGCCGTTCTGATTGGTGACTTGCCCTTGGTTGACGGTTAATCCGGTTTGGCTCGCCGCTTCTTGAAAGCGTTGTAGATTTTCGAAGTCTTCCACATTCACTTGCAGTTGTAGCGTGCCATTGTTGTAGCGCACGCGATCGAGCTCGACACTAGGTGTCGCACGGAACGCTGGTTCAAGTTGGCCAAACATGGCAAGGCCTGCATTGGTCGCCGTTGCTGAGTCGGTTGCTGTGGCGCTGGCACCGACACTGCTCAGCTGTTGCCGCAATTGGCTCCGCACGTTAACGATACGCGTGGTGTTCGGAAACGCTTCACGGTAGGTCGATTCGATGGCCTGTTGCAATTGCTGATTTTCTTGACCGAGTTGCACATAGGTCACGAATTGCTGGGCAAAGACCACAACCACGGCCACCGCAGCTGCAATCGCTGCTGGCTGCCATGGCATCGTCACGCTTTGTTTGCGGCGCTTGCGCACCACGCGGAATTCGCCGTGACGTAAATTGATGGTGTGCTTCGCGTGGTCGGCGGTAGCGACTTGCAGCGGCAATTCATACTGCGCACTAATGTCACTGGCCTCACTGTCGAACAGTGGCGGCACATCGGTACTGTAGGCCTGCCACTGGCTTTCGCGCACCAACAGGCTCGCGCCCAAGCGCAGTTTCACGCCTTGCTCGGTCACGGGTAAGGCAAAATAATCCGGATAGATCGCGTCGGCTTCGATGTTCGCCTGTTGCAGCGCGGCAAGCCAGTCTTGCATATGCGCCTTGCTCACCACGGTGACGGGGATTGGCGTATCCATACCTGCTGGTTTCGCATTGGCAGGCCAAGCAAAGTGCAAACTGTCGATGTCGCTGGCCAGCTCGTCTTCGAGGCTGTTCGGAATAAGCTGCGGCAACAAGCGCTGCGAGCCCGCGGGCAAGCGCACTTCGGTTAAGAGCACATCTTGCCCCGGCACCAGCACGGTAACGTTGCAGCGCTGTGCTTTATCGTGGAGCTGACTGAGCTCGCTCGGGTCGTTAAGCTCGCCACTGGCAATGACTTCTTGCTGGCTGGGATGCCAGATCAGCCAACGCACAGGCGTCGCCAGATGAATATAGAGCTGTTCCATTAAGGTTCTCCTAGTCCACGCAGCAGAACGACACTGTCATCTTCTGCCACGTAGAGTTTACTTTGCCCACGTAATTCCATGTCGCCGAATTGTACTTGGGTATCTAACTCGAAATAATTACTTTTTACCACCAAATCGTCAAACATCCCGCCCAGCGATTCGGCGGTAATGCCACTAGGGCGCGGTACGCCACCAAAATTTGGATTGATGGGTTGTCCGCTGGCTTGCGCCAAGATGCTGTTGTTGCGCGCATCTTCGATGCCATCATAGCCGTCGTCAGGACGATTCTCGAGGGCAGCCTTGCCTTCGTCGACAGTCAGCGCACCAAGGGTGATGGCATGGACTAACTCGCCGTGCTCCACCGTGTTGAAGTTTAATTCGTTTTTGTTGCTGTTCGGGATCACACAAACATACGGCTTCAACGCTTGGTATACCGGTTGGGTGATACCGCGGACGAGGCGCAGCTCGCTTTCATGAACAAAAAAGTCGTTGGCAGCTTGGTACGGCACGTTAAGACTCTCATAATCAGAACGTTCGGCACCATAGCTACTGGCCATTTGTTCGTCGCGGTCGAGCCAGTCCGCCATGCTCTCGACGATAACATCGGCTTTGTAATCGTCAATATCTGGCATCGCCGCTTGCAGCAGCATACGCATTTGGACTTTCCGGCGCACCAGCTGTTCGGTGCTCAGGCTGTCGCCTTTGAGTGCGTTCAGGTTGAAGCAGCTGTGTAGATCTTTAATCGCCACATTAGCGTTACCGCCACCTTCAAGCGGATAGACTCGCTCTTCTTCAGTTTGCAAGTACCAGACTTGGCCTTGATGGATGACGCCCTTGCTGTCTTTGACTTGTAGCTGTAGCAATTGCCGTGCGATTTCTTCGGCACTCAACCAATACCAATAGGCTTGTTCGCTTTGCTGGTAGTTCATGGTGCGAATAACGTTCATTTGTAAACGCTTGCTCAGCTGCACTGCCAGCACGGTGACCAAGGCCACCACGAGCAGCACCATGATGAGCGCGACGCCGCCCTGTTTACGGGGAAGGCTGATTGGAACTTTGCGGTTCACTAAAGTCGCCTCCGTTTAAAATAAATACGCGTACGATTGTGCCCCAGCGCTCGGTTTTGAGGGTGACTTCGACGCCGTCAGGGATTTCCATTGGGCCGTCTTGTTCGGCCTGTGGTTGCTGATTCAGTGTGATGCCTAAGCCGCTGCGCTCGCTGCCTTTGATGATGGGCTCAACCTGAAATTCGGTCACGCCTTCAAGCACTACGCGCTCGGTTGGGTCACTGGTGGGACTCATATCGGCGTAGGTGTAGTGTTGGCGGACCAGTTGTTGGTCTTGGTTAATGATGTAGCGCACGGGTTGCAGTTCGCTGCGGGCCAGCAGGTTGCCAGGATTGAACCAGCCTGCGCGCACGTAGTAGTCGCCTTCGGGTGTGCGCCGTGACACGGCTTGGCGTAAGTCGTTCTCGATCATCAACATGGCTTGTTGCAACTGTTGTAATTCTTCACGTACTTCGGCGCTTTGTTCGTTGGTGCGCATCATGCTGTTCACCACCGCCGCGCTGGCCAAGCCAATGATCGCGAACACCACAATCGCCACCAACACCTCAACCAACGTGAAGCCGACGTGCTTGCGCTGCTGCACTGTGGTAGCCCGTGGTTCTACCACGGGGTATGCCTGACCTTGCGGCAATGGCGGTTCAATTCGAGGGTGACCCGCAGTAGAACTGCGGGCTACAACGGGGTGTGCCTGACGTTGCGGCAATGGCGGTTCAATTCGAGGGTGACCCGCAGTAGAACTGCGGGCTACAACGGGGTGTGCCTGACGTTGCGGCAATGGCGGTTCAATTCGAGGGTGACCCGTGGTAGAACCACGGGGTACGGGATGGTCGATGCGCGGGGTCATTGCGGGGCCCTCAGGTAGCGGCCGAGAATATAGCTTTTCTCGGTGCTGTCTTGACTGGGGCGGACGGTGACTTCGACGTAGCTGACGTCGGCAGTCACGGTTTCGGTGAAGGTGGCGCGCCAGTGCCATTGCTTGCTGGCGACGGTTTCGGTGCCCTGCTTCAGCTCGCGCGGATTCTCGCTCAAGGTGATGCGCGCCAAGGCATTCGCGGCGGCATAGCGCGCCATGGTGCGCTCTTCCATATAGGCGAGATCGTTCAAGTGATTGGTTGCGGCAGCAACCCCCGCAAGCGCCGCCATCGCGAAAATCGCCAGCGCCGCCATCACTTCCACCAGCGTAAACCCTCGCTGCGTTCGGAGTGTAGCCCGTGGTTCTACCACGGGGGGAATCCGAATTGAACAACCATTATTTAAACGTGGGGCATACCCCGTGGTAGAACCACGGGTTACCACATCAGCGCAGCGTTGACCCGTGGTAGAACCACGGGCTACCACATGGGTGCGACGTTGACCTGTGGCCATCACAGTTCCTCCGCGCGTTGCAGCGTCAGGTTATAGCCATCTTCACTGCGTAACACCCAACCGGCGCCGTCTATGCTATCAAACGGCTGCAAGCGTAGGCTAAAAACCGAAATGTCGCCGCTACCCAAAATCCACAATTGCGGTTGCTGCGCTTCGCGCTCCTCGGTCGTCACCGTTTCATCTTCGGGTGGCGCAAAAAACGCTTCCACCGCATCTTCGTCTTGCCCGAGCAATGCTTCGTTTTCACTTTGCAGCTCAAACACCACATCCTGCGGCCAGTCCTGCGCCCTTAAACCGCGAAAATCAAGCGGCTGCCACTGCTGTTCGCGCCACTGCACAAACGCGTAGCCTTGCTCGTCAATCCGCAAGCCTAAAATCGCATGGCGCAACAGCGCATATTCCTGCGCATAACGAACGCGTTGATACAAATCCTCGGCCGCGTCATCCAATGCATCATCTTGCTGGTCAGGCACGACAAAGGTGACCGCCACCGCCATCAAACCAATGATGGCAATGGTGACCATCACTTCAACGAGGGTAAAACCCTTAGTTGTTTTCAAGGTTCCAGTTACCGATGTCATCGTCGGTGCCTGGTTGACGGTCTTCGCCGGCAGAGAAAATATCAATATCGCTGTATTCGCCTGGGCTCAACAGCATGTATTCCGAACCGTAAGGGTCCAATGGTAAACGCTGAATATAACCACCACGGCGATAGTTGCGCGGTAATGGGTCAATGGTAGGCTCTTCAATAAGTGCCTCAAGCCCTTGCTCGGTGGTCGGAAACACACCGTTATCCAACTTGTATTGCGACAGTGCATTTTCCAGCGCCACAATGTCAGATTTCACTTTTTGACGGTTGGCTTGATCGGCCGAACCTAACACATTAGGTAGGATAAGCGTCGCCAACAGGCCCAAAATCACGATCACCACCATCACTTCGATCAGTGAAAAACCTTTGTTCTTTCTCATACTTCCTCCATTTATAAACCGACCGCTTGATTAAGCTGCAAGATCGGCTGAATAATTGCCATTACAATCACTAAGACCACCGCAGCCATGACAATGATCAGCGCTGGCTCAAATATTTTTAACGCGACATTCATGGTGTTTTCAAAGTCGCGGTCTTGATTGTCCGCGGCACGTCCGAGCATCTGCTCCAACTCACCGGATTTTTCACCGGCAGCAATCATATGCAGCATCATCGGCGGGAACAGTTTGGTTTGCGCCAACGCGGCACGTAACGAAGAGCCTTCGCGGACCCGATCAGCCGCCTCGGTAACCGCATGTTGCATGGCACGGTTGCCCAGCACTCGTGCGGTGATTTGTAAACCTTCGAGCAAGGGCACCGCCGAAGCGGTCAAAATACTCAAGGTGCGCGAAAACCGAGCGGTGTTAACGCCTTTAATGACCCGCCCCACTAACGGAACTTTCAGTTGCCACGCATGAAATTTGTCGCGCCGACGTTCGTTTCTCAACAGCTGGCCAAAAATCACTAACCCCACCAGAATCGCCACTAAAATAAAGGGCCCGAAGGTTTGTAAGAACTGACTAACAGCCAATAGTGCACGGGTAATAAACGGCAATTCTTGACCCAAATCACCAAACTGCTCAACGATTTGTGGCACTACCGACACCAACAAGAAAATGATCACGCTAATCGCCACAAAGGTCAGCACCGCCGGATACACCAACGCCTGCACCAATTGCCCCTTGAGTTGATTGCGTTGCTCGGTGTAATCCGCCAAGCGGTTCAACACTTCGTCGAGGTGGCCGGAGCGCTCACCAGCGGCAACCATGGCGGTGAACAGCTTGTCAAAAATATGCGGATAGTCGCTCATGGCAACCGCCAACGCGTAGCCTTCAACCACGCGCGAACGTACCGCCATCACTAACTTTTGTAAACGCGGTTTATCGGTTTGTTCGGCAACGGCGAATAACGCCTGTTCGATAGGCATGGCGGCGGCCACTAAGGTGGCCAATTGACGAGTAATCAAGGCAAGGTCGGCGGAGCTGATTTTGCGCACTTTGCGGCGCGCCCACCACCCCGAAAAGCCCTTTTGGCTGGTGGCACTATCCGTTCCTGACTGTTCCGCTTCGTCCACCGCAACCGGAATCAAACCTTGATCACGCAACAACTGGCGGACTTGCCGTTCCGTGTCGGCTTCAAGTACTCCGGTCTTTTTGCGGCCCTTGGCATCCAGCGCGTGGTAGGAATAAGCGCCCATGGTTACTCCTCGCGCGTCACACGTAACACTTCTTCGCGTGTGGTGACACCCTGCGCTACTTTATCGAGACCATCCTGACGGATACTCGGCGTATGCTTACGCACGTATTTTTCAATGGCTTGCTCACCATGACCGTTGTGCACCAAGTCGCGAATGGTTTCATCCACCACCAACAACTCGTGAATCCCGGTACGGCCACGATAACCAGTGTAGTTACACTTATCGCAACCGACGGCACGGCATTCTTGGCTATCTTCGCTGAGCGGCGTCTTACAGTCGTCACACAAAGTCCGCACCAAGCGTTGGGACAACACCGCCAACAACGACGAGCTCAACAAAAACGGTTCAACGCCCATGTCTTCAAGACGGGTAATCGCGCCAGCGGCAGTATTGGTGTGTAAAGTCGAGAGTACTAAGTGACCGGTTAATGAGGCCTGTACCGCAATTTGTGCGGTTTCAACGTCGCGGATCTCACCGACCATAACCACGTCGGGGTCTTGCCGCAAAATCGCCCGCAAACCTCGTGCAAAGGTCATGTCGACGCGCGGATTCACCTGCATTTGGCCAATGCCCTCGATGGCATATTCAATCGGGTCTTCGACGGTCAAAATATTACGATCTTTGGAGTTAATATCCATCAAGCCAGCGTACAGGGTGGTGGATTTACCTGAACCTGTTGGACCGGTCACCAAAATAATGCCGTGCGGCTTTTTGATCAGCTCGGCAAAGATCTTGCGGTTACCGTCGGTCATGCCGAGCTGTTGCAAGTTCAATCGCGCATTGTTTTTATCGAGCAAACGCAACACCACGCGTTCGCCATGGTTCGATGGCATGGTCGATACCCGCACATCAACTGCGCGCCCAGCAATCAGCAAGCTAATGCGGCCGTCTTGCGGCACGCGCTTTTCGGCAATATCGAGCTGCGCCATCACCTTAATACGGCTCACGAGCAGCGAACTCAGCTTACGGTTCGGGCGGATCACTTCGCGTAGTACGCCGTCAATACGGAAGCGCACCAGCAAATCTTTTTCGAAGGTTTCGATGTGAATATCCGACGCACCTTCTTTAATCGCTTCTGACAACATCGCATTGATCAGCTTGATGATTGGCGCGTCGTCTTCGCTTTCCAGCAAGTCTTCGGTTTGCGGCAGTTCATCGGCCAGCGAGAACAAATTGCTCTCATTGCCAATGTCTTCCATCAGTTGCTTGGCTTCGGACGAATCACGCTGATAGGCCTGCGTGAGAATAGCGTCAAAAGCTTCGGCACTGTGGGTTGTTAAGGTAAACGGCTTACCCACCGCACGCCGCACTTCACGCAGCACAATGGGCTCGACCTCTTCGCGACAATGCACGGTCAATAAGGCGCCCGCATCCTCGCCCTCGCCGTGGTCCGCCACCACCACGCCATAACGCTTCGCGAAGCCAAACGGCAATCGCCGTGGCGTCACTCGCGCGGCGAGCTCGGCAACATCAGTCATTGCCGTTGCCTCCCTTGCGCTCGTCAAGGTACTTCTGTAGCTCTGGCGGAATGGCAAGTTCGCTATCTTTAAATTCAGGCAAGATTGGCGTTTCGGTGTTCGGCATCAAGGTGACACCTTCATCGTTACGCTGCAATTGCTGCGCCCGCATATAGTTGTATTTGCGACTGCTCAAGCCATAGGCCGTACCGGAGTCGCGGACAATGGTCGGTCGCAAGAACACCATCAGGTTACGCTTTTGCTTGGTCGTCGAAGTGCTGCGGAACAGTGCTCCCACGAGCGGAATATCGCCTAAAAGCGGAATCTTTGATTCACTTTCTTGTACGTCTTCATCAATCAGGCCCCCGAGCACGATGGTCTGGCCATCGTCAGCCATCACCGTGGTCGTTAGCGTACGTTTGTTAATCGTAATGTCGACGGCGGTTGCGCCACTTAGGCTCGATACTTCTTGCTCAATGACCAACTGTACGGCGTCGCCTTCGTTGATCTGCGGCGTTACCTTGAGCTTAATACCAATATCTTCGCGCTCCACGGTTTGGAACGGATTCTCGTTGTTGTCGCCCGCTGTCGCACCCGTGATGGTCGGTACTGATTGCCCCACCAAAAACGACGCTTCTTCGTTATCCACGGTCATAATGCTTGGTGTTGCAAGAATGTTTGACTTCGTGTTGGTCGCTACGGCTTGCAAAATCGCGCCCCAGTCGTTCTTCACCACGCCAACCATCATGCCATTCACGTTACCTAACAGCTGCGCCAACAAGCTTACATCACCAGGCTCATCCGGCTCCGTCGTGGTGACTAAGTTGCCATCCACCAACGTCTGGGTGGTACGCCCTTCGCGCTCGCGGGCTTGATAAGCAGCGGCGGCTAACGGGCCAATCGGTACTTGGCGACCGTTGTTATACTGGACCATACCGCCGTCTTCTGAAATCCATTGCAAGCCAAGATCTATGCCGTCACCTTCAAAGATCTCGACAATAATTGCCTCAACATGAACTTGGGCGCGACGGATATCGAGCTGCCGAATCACATTTTCGAGGTTCGCCAGTAGGTCGGGTTCCGCAGTAATGACCAGTGAGTTGCTGTCTTCATGAGCGGAAATACTGATATCGTTGGTGTTGCTACCCCGTAAGTTTCGCGCCATGCGTGCTTGTTGCGGATTAGTACCACTGCCGCTTTGCTGTTCGGCTTGAATACTTTCACTGACCCCTTGCAACACGTCAACCAGTTCTTTCGCTTTGGCATACTTCAGGTAGTAAACGCGCGTGTTACCTTCAGTTTTTAGGTCTTGGTCGAGTTGATTGATCAGTGCAATGACGCGTTGACGCGCCCGCGGTTCGCCACTTACGACGACCGAGTTCGTACGTTCGTCGGCGACAATTTTAGGGATCAGTAACGGCGGCGTGCCTTCATTGGTTTTCTCGAACAACGATGAGGCGATGCGCACCACTTCAGACGCCGACGCATATTCCAGTTTTACCACGTCAACGTCTTGGTTACCGGCACGGTCAACGCGCTCAATGATTTCGGTAAGACGCTGCACCGTTTCGCTACGACCAGTGATCATAATAACGTTCGACGGATCGTAACTGACCACATTGCCGCCACCACTGCTATCCGCTAGCAAACGTAATAGCGGTGCCAACTCGCGCACACTCACGTTGTTGACTGGAACAACGCGGGTCACCAAGGTGTCGCCGCCCAGAGAATTATCGTCAACCACAGGAATCGCACCGTTGCGCGCATCTTTGTCACGCATCACTTTAACCACGCCGGATTCCATGGTGACGGTGGCAAAACCGTAGACTTCGAGCACATTCAGGAAAAACTGCCAGTATTGGTCTTCACTCATCACGTCGTAGCTGCGCACATTGATGGTGCCGCGCACGTCAGGGTCGATGATCATGGTCTTACCCAGATTGCGACCGACCACTTGAATGAATTCGGTAATATCGGTGTTTTTGAAGCTGGCTGCGTATTCCGCGGCTTCTTCATTGGCCTGCTGTCGAGTTTGCTGTGCTGCCTGTTGTGCAAAAGCCGAGGCGCTAACCCCCATGGCACATGCCAAACTCAGACTCGTCAGGATCATTGATACGGTGCTCAAACTACGCATAGTTGCGTCCTATAGTTGCGTCCTATTATTCTCGTTATGCTATTTACTCGCTCGGAACAGCCAGTTCTAAGTCGAGATATTCATCGTCACGCAAAACCGTCACGATGATTTGACGAGCGTTGCGGAGCTCACCAATGGCGGCCTGCGCACTAGCGACGTCGGTTAAATCTTGGCCATTAATGGCCACGGCAATGTCGCCTGCTTTGAACCCTGCATTGGTGAAGAGTTCCGGGTATTTCCCTGGGCTTAGACGATAGCCTTGCAGGCCGTTCCCAGACATCGCTGGGCTAATCCGAATATAGTCGAGCAAAGCGCTACTGTCGCCGCCTTGGCGCAGTTCTTGGTACGCTTGTTCAACCTCGACTGCGGGTTCTGTCACTGACTCGTCGCTCTGGTCGCGTTGTGCACGCTGCTGATTCTCAAGCGTTAGACTTAAACCCTCACTCAGCTCGCCAATGCCTTCAAGCTCAAGGGTCTCTAGTGCGCCGTTGTTATTTAAGATGACGCGATCGGCGTAAATTTCTTCAATGCTCACTTGGGTGCCAGCGATTTTATCGCCAATCACATACACTTCTTGGCGGCGATCCTTCTCAATAATCGCCGCTGATCGTTCCGGCACATTACTGGCGGTGACGCCAAGTAAGCGTACGTTAAGTTGCGTTTTGGGCGCATTGCGGGTGTCACTCGCTGTTACGGTAGTGGTGCCGAACAGGTTTAAATCGGCCAGTCTACTGAATGAGGTATTGCCAGCATTATTTTGCTGCTGTACTTGGATTTTTAGGGGGCCGCTGGCCGGCGGACTCACCGGTGCGATCATCTGCCAAGTCATTTGCGCTAACGTCCAGACGGCGTAAATCGCGAAGAGCGCCGTCAGCACCCACAACAACCCACGCACAAAGCGTGGCCCTGCGGTAAAGGCTGTAATGGAGGCGATAAAGCGCTGAAGTTGTGGGTTCTCAATCTGCATCTTTGATTTCGTTATAATTTTGTGACAGCACAGCGTTACTAGCCATTCTACCCCCTTAGCTATGATGTGAACAGATCAAATTAAGGAGTTGTGGTATCATGCGCGCAAAATATTACACTGTGTTGAAACGCTATGAATTATCCAACTGATTTACTCTATCGTTACACTTTTTCTGCTCAAGACGTGCGCGGCGAGCTGGTACAACTTAGTAGCAGTTATCAGCGCATGATACAAGGGCACAACTACCCTGCGCCGGTACAACGCTTGCTGGGTGAGCTGATGGCGGCGACGGCTTTACTTAGTGCGACGTTGAAGTTTGAGGGGCACATTAGCCTACAAGTTCAAGGTGACGGACCAATTAATTTTATTACGGTTAATGGTAGTCATCAGCAGGATCTGCGCGGATTGGCGCGGGTTCGCGGCACCATCGCCGATGACAATAATGATTTTCGAGCGTTGTTTGGTAAGGCGGTGATGATTATCACCATTACGCCAGACGACGGTGAGCGTTATCAGGGCGTGGTTGATGCTGACGCCGAAAGTTTGGCGCAAGTGATTGAACGGTATTTTGCGCAGTCTGAACAATTGCATACGCGGGTTTGGTTGCACGCCGACGGGGAGCATGCTGCGGGGATGTTCTTGCAGGTCTTGCCTGCCGCTGGACATGATTTGGCAGCGTTCGAGCATTTGGAAACGTTGACCGCATCGATGACGGCGCATGAGTTGTACGCATTGTCTGGTGAAGAGGTGCTGCATCGTTTGTATCACCAAGAAGATCTTGAACTCTACGCGCCGCAGCAGGTTGCGTTTCATTGCGGCTGCTCGCGCGAGCGCACCCTTGAGTCCTTGGCCGCGGTACACCCGGACGAGCTACGTGCGATTCTCGCCGAAGACGGCGAAATCATCATGACCTGCGACTACTGCCTCGCCGAATACCGCTTCGCCGAAGCCGACCTCGCCTAACCTTTCAATTCAGCGGGTAGCGGGTAGCCCGTAGTTCTACTACGGGCCACGCCTGACGCTTCGACCATAACCGCCCAACTCGGATCCCCCGTTTGTAACCCGTAGTTCTACTACGGGACACGCCTGACGTTTCGACCATGACCGCCCGACTCGGATCCCCCGTTTGTAACCCGTAGTTCTACTACGGGACACGCCTGACGTTTCGACCATGACCGCCCGACTCGGATCCCCCCGCAGTAAAACTGCGGGCTACGTACGCGATTTCCTGCATTTTTATAAGGGTGACGAATGCGGTGCGGCGATACAAACTGTGGGCATGAGAAACGTTCGCCGCTATTTCGAAGGAGGTTATTACTTCTTCACTGTCACCGCTTATCGCCGCCGCCCCTTTTTTCAAGGCGAGGCCTTCATGCAGGCCTTTCGTAATGCGATAAGGGAAACCATGAAAACTCACCCATTTGAAATAGAAGCATGGGTGGTTTTGCCTGATCACATGCATTGCGTCTGGATCGTCAACGACGACCAAATCCCCGTCCGTTGGCGCAAAATAAAATCTTTGACCACCAAAGCCTTGGCTCAGCACGGTAACCAATCGAAGGCGCACCGTAACTCAACCGCGCGCAGGCGCCGGGGTAATGGTTCACTGTGGCATCACAGCTATTATGAACACACCATTCGCAACGAACGGGAACATGAGTTATACGTGCTCTATTGCTGTTATAATCCCGTCAAGCATGGTTATGTTGAAAATGCGCTGGCATGGCCCTATTCAACACTTAGGCGTTATTTATCGTCTGGCAAATACCCGCCGGAGTGGGCACACATCAATTCATCATGGTTAGATGATGTTTTTGGCAGCCACGAGTAGCCCGCAGTTCTACTGCG
This sequence comes from Pseudidiomarina sp. CB1, assembly GCF_024752025.1. GTDB lineage: Bacteria > Pseudomonadota > Gammaproteobacteria > Enterobacterales > Alteromonadaceae > Pseudidiomarina. The sequence continues at coordinate 1,287,786 of NZ_JANTPU010000001.1, forward strand.
GGGCATGTCCAATTGAATGGATACGGTCGAAACGTCAGGTGTAGCCCGTGGTTCTACCACGGGGGGATCCGAATCGAACAATCATGGTCAAAACGTCAAGCCTTACCCGTGGTAGAACCACGGGGTACCTGCGCCGGCGCAGAAATAACTGAGGAGGTTTCATGGAAAATGTTCGGCTCGATAAATGGTTGTGGGCAGCACGTTTCTATAAAACACGGTCGCTTGCGCGGCAGATGGTGCAATCAGGGAAAGTACATGTTGATGGCCAGCGCCCGAAACCGGCGAAGACGATTAGTGTTGGGCAACTGATCAAGCTCAAGAAGGGCTATGACGTGATGGAAGTCGAAGTGTTGGAGCTCAGTGATCAACGTCGTGGAGCGCCTGAAGCGCAGAAGCTGTATCAAGAAACCGAAGCTTCAAAGGAACGGCGGGAGCGTGAAGCGGAGCTGCGTAAAGCCAATGCCCTCTATAACCCGCACCCAGACCATAAGCCCGATAAAAAAGAACGCCGCGAATTGTTGAAAATGAAACGGTAGCCCGTGGTTCTACCACGGGGGGATCCGAATTGGACGGCCATGGTCGAAACGTCAGGTGTGGCCCGTGGTAGAACCACGGGGTACAAACGGGTGAGACCCGAATTGGACGGCCATGGTCGAAACGTCAGGTGTGGCCCGTGGTAGAACCACGGGGTACAAACGGGTGAGATCCGAATTGGACGGCCATGGTCGAAACGTCAGGTGTGGCCCGTGGTAGAACCACGGGGTACTTGCTACTTGCGTTTTTTGATGTGCTTCATCAGGCGTTTGCGTTTGCGCTGCTGCGACAAGGTGAGTTTGTTCTTGCGGCCGGCAAACGGGTTTTCTGATTCACGGAACTCAATCTTAATCGGTGTGCCCATCACGCCCAACGACTTGCGGAAGTAGTTGGTCAGATAACGCTGATAAGCGCCCGGCAAATCATTTACTTGGTTACCATGAATGATCACGCGCGGCGGATTGTAACCACCGGCATGGGCATACTTAAGTTTAACCCGACGACCGCGCACGAGCGGCGGCTGATGTTCTTCAATCGCCATTTCCATAATGCGGGTGAGCTTCGAGGTGCCGACCCGTTGAGTTGCGCTGGCGTAGGCTTCAAGCACTGACTCGAACAGGTTACCAACACCGCTGCCATGCAATGCCGAAATAAAGTGCAATCGCGCAAAATCGACAAAGCCGAGACGGCGATCAAGTTCACGTTTAATCTCTTCTTTGTGGTCGTTGTCGAGGCCATCCCACTTATTCACCGCAATGACAATTGAACGCCCGGCATTCAGAGCAAAGCCAATCAAGTTGAGATCTTGGTCCGAGACCGTTTCGCGCGCGTCGAGCACGCAAATCACCACGTTGGCATCTTCAATGGCTTGCAGTGTTTTAATCACCGAGAACTTTTCGACGGTTTCGTCGATTTTACCGCGACGACGCACGCCGGCGGTGTCGATCAAAATGTACTCGCGGCCATCGCGTTCCATCGGAATGTAGATCGAGTCACGGGTGGTGCCAGGCATGTCAAAGACGACCACGCGTTCCTCGCCGAGGATGCGGTTGGTTAAGGTTGATTTACCAACATTTGGTCGACCGACGATGGCGAGTTTGAGCGGTAAGGCTTCGTAGTCGATTTCGTCGTGGGATAGATCTTCGGGGATGTCGGTGGCTTCTGCTTCGTCGTCGAGATCACCCGTAGTAGAACTACGGGCTACGGACATATCCGGATAATCGTCGAGCAGTGGGGTGAAGCATTTGTGCAGCAGGCTTTCGACGCCACGACCATGCGCGGCAGCGATGCCGTAGACTTCACCTAAGCCGAGTTCGTAAAAGTCAGCTTGCGCCGCGTCAGCATCGATGCCGTCGATTTTATTCGCCACTACATAGGCTTTCTTGCCAATCGAACGCAAGTGTTTGGCAATGCCTAAGTCCGCACTGGTAATGCCGTCACGGGCGTCAACCATAAACAACACGACATCTGCTTCATCAATCGCGCGCAGCGACTGCGACGCCATTTCTTTGTCGATGCCCTCTTCGTCGCCATGCACACCCGCGGTGTCAATGACGATGAATTGATAGCCATCGTAATCGGCTTGGCCATACTTACGATCGCGCGTTAGACCAGGAAAGTCCGCTACCAGTGCGTCCCGAGTACGGGTCAGCCGGTTAAACAGGGTAGATTTGCCCACATTTGGGCGCCCGACCAGGGCCACAACAGGTAACATTCTTAGTTAGTCCTTACCGCGAGTAACGTGCCGTCGCGTGTTTGTACATAGAGTTCGTTATCGGCCACTACCGGTGCCACGTAAACGTCGCTACCGACTTCGAGACGGCCTTCAGTTTCGCCGCTAGCAGCGTCGATAAAATGTAAGTAGCCGAACGAATCGCCGACCACAATAGAGCCATTAAAATAAACCGGAGCGGTCAACTCGCGGCCTTCAAAATCCGCGTTGACCCAACGCTCGATACCGCCATCAACGTTAATCGCATACACGCGGTCATCAGCGTCAGTGGCATAGATGGTGTTCCCATACATGTCGATATTTTGGAACGACGAATACTCGCGCTGCCAAACGACACGCCCTGAACGCATTTCAACTGCGGCAAGCTGGCCGTTATAGGCGATGTTGTAAATCAGGTCGCCACGTGAAATTGGTGCGGCGTCAACATCCACTAGGCGCTGCAGCTCGGTTGCACCTTTCGGCACAGCTAAGCGCGCTTCCCAAACTTGTTGGCCATTTTCCAATACCGCGACGGTGAGTTTACCGTTCGCTGTACCAAAAATTGCGCCGCCGGCGGCCAACGTCGGTGCCCCAGTACCACGTAAGCTCAATGCTGGCACGTCAGTTACCAAACTCCATAGCTCCGCCCCGTTTTGCGCATTCAAACCAAAAACCTTACCGTTACTTGCCGTCACCACTACATGGTTGGCGTCAACGGCTGGGTCTGACACAATTTCAGCCTTCACATTGGTCTGCCATACGACACTACCGTCGGTGCCATTCACCATAATGACATCGCCGTTCTCGGTGCCGAGCACCACGTTGTCACCGTAGCTCACTAAACCACCGCTGATGCGCAATGATTCAGCACCAGACAACCAACCTTCACCTTGTGCGGCGAATTGGGCTTGTAGGTCACGCTCCCAAACACGCTTACCACTGGCGCGGTTGTAAGCCATGATCATGCCTTCACGATCAGCAACCACGACATGGTCACCAACAACCGTAGGATTCAGCCGTGAGAAAAACTCACCAATCCCATCACCTGCACCCGCGTCCCATTGCACGCTAGGTTGAACACTGGCGTTGAAAGGTTGTAGTTCTTTGTAGCTCAGTTCTTCGTCGCCAAACACCGAGCAGCCACTTAAACCAAGGGCTGCAGCAACGATGAGACTCTGCTTCAGATACTTAACTTGTTTCATGATGCCGCCGGAATGCTGTTAAGTTTGGTTTCGACCAGTAGGGTCGGAACGCCCGCTTCAGTTGCTGCTGCAATCGCATCTTCATAGGCTTGGCGTGCACCATCAGCATCGCCCTGTGCCATCAATACGTCGCCGCGCAGTTCCGCAGCTTTCGCTTTAAAGCCTTCGACTTGCGCAACTTGATCAAGCGCAGCTAACGCCGCTTGGTAATTCTCTTGGGCCAGTTGCAAACGAGCCAAGCGCACGCTAGCGACATGCTTCAACGCGCCTTCGGCATTCGCCTGCGCATTCTCAAGCGCCTCGATAGCAGCCGCCAAGTCGCCGCCTTCAGCAGCTTTACGAGCTACTTCAAAGGCTGCCAACGTTGCGTAAGTGCTACCTGCAGCTTCGTTTGCAAAGGTTTTCGCGCTTGCCAGCGCTTCAGCACCGTCAGCTTCAAGTTGTGCGACAACTTGTTCATATTGCTCAGATTGCGCTTCTTGCTTAGCGAGGGTTTGCGCATCGTAATAACGCCAGCCGTAAAACAGGGCAAAACCGATCACGAGGCCAGCAACAATGCCTTTACCGTGTTCTTTCCAGAACGCTTTTATCTGTTCGACTTGTTGATCTTCTGTTTCCATGGGAAATTCCTTTAAAACCGTTGTTTGCTATTTGCTGTTTGTTGTTTGAAAAACACTTGCTAGTTGCGCGAGATCGGTGATGATTAGATCGTCTTTGTCGCGGTTGCGCAGGTGTTTTACTTCGTAATCGTTGTCGCGGATGATGATGGCATATTCGGCACCCGATTTGTCCGCTTTCGCCAGTTTCTTTTTCATATTCTGGCTGCCGCTGTGCAGCTGTACCTTTAAGCCTGCAACTTGGTCACGAAGCTTTTCGGCAACAGCCGGCGCCTTAAGTTCCGCGCTTTCATTCAAGGCGATAACGTAAACGTCGACGGCTTGGGTGCTCGGGATTTTCTGCTGCGCTTCAAGCAATAAAACTAAACGCTCGATTCCCATGGCAAAACCCACTGCTGGCGTGGCTTTACCGCCCAACTGCTCGACCAAACCATCATACCGTCCACCGGCACAGACGGTACCTTGCGCACCAAGTTCAGTGGTCACCCACTCAAACACGGTACGGTTGTAGTAATCAAGACCACGCACCAAACGCTCATTCAGCACATACTTGATGCCCGCGGCGTCAAGTCGTTGCGTCAGGCCTTCGAAATGCTCGCGTGATTCGTCATCCCAGTAGTCCGATAGCTTGGGCGCATGCTCAAGCACTTTTTGCGTGTCTGGCGATTTGCTATCAAGCACCCGCAGGACGTTGGTATCTAGACGACGCTTCGAGTCTTCATCAAGTTGCTCCTCGTGCGCGCGCAGAAACTCACGTAAAGCTTCACGGTACTTCGCCCGCGCTTCATTCGAAGCCAGTGAATTCAACTGCAACTCGACATTTTCAGCAATGCCGAACTTTTTCCACAAACGCGCCGACAGCAAAATGACTTCAGCATCAATGTCGGGCCCAGTCATACCGAAAGCTTCGATACCAAACTGATGGAACTGGCGATAACGCCCTTTTTGCGGTCGCTCGTGGCGGAACATTGGGCCCATGTACCATAAGCGTTGCGTTTGGTTATACAGCAGACCATGCTCATTACCGGCGCGCACACAGCTTGCCGTGCCTTCTGGACGCAGCGTAAGGCTGTCACCATTGCGATCGTCGAAGGTGTACATTTCTTTTTCGACGATATCAGTGACTTCACCGATGGAGCGTTTGAACAAGTCGGTGCTTTCCAACACCGGCATGCGGATCTCTTGGTAGGTGTAGGCCGCTGCTACGTCACGTAGCACGCCCTCGACGTACTGCCATGCCGGACTTTGCTCCGGCAGCAGGTCGTTCATTCCACGAATTGCTTGGATTGTTTTTGCCACGAGTTCACTTACCGTTTCGTTAAATTGAATTCAATTTGAAAAAATGACGGGTAGTATACCGCAGCTTTACGCTTGCTTCACAGGAATCTGCTCAGCTTCGAAACGTTTTACCTGATCACGGATGTGGCGTTCGAGTTGATCGACCAAATCATTGTTGTCGAGGCGCTCTTTTTGGCGCTCACCGTTCAAGTAAAAACCGCTCTTATTTTTTGCTCCAGCCAAGCCGATATGCGAGATCAAGGCTTCGCCTGGGCCATTAACGACACAACCGATAATCGATACATCCATTGGCGTAGTGATGTCTTCGAGCCGTTGTTCGAGGGCATTTACGGTGGCAATGACGTCGAACTCTTGGCGCGAGCAGCTTGGGCACGCGATAAAGTTGATACCACGACTGCGAATCCGCAACGATTTTAAGATATCAAAACCAACTTTGACTTCTTCGACGGGGTCAGCCGCTAATGAGATGCGCAAGGTGTCGCCAATCCCTTCAGCAAGCAGCATACCTAAACCAATCGATGACTTCACCGAACCACTGCGCAAGCCGCCAGCTTCGGTAATACCAAGGTGCAACGGCTGTTCAATTTGCTTGGCGAGTAACCGATAAGAGTCAACGGCTAGGAACACATCCGACGCTTTCACGCTGACTTTGAAGTCTTGAAAGTTCAGACGATCGAGAATATCAACATGGCGCATGGCCGATTCTACCAAGGCAGCTGGGGTTGGCTCGCCGTACTTTTCTTGCAGATCTTTTTCCAATGAGCCGCCGTTGACGCCAATTCGGATCGGAATATTGCGATCGCGTGCGGCATCGACCACGGCACGAATGCGCTGCTCATTGCCGATATTGCCTGGGTTAATCCGCAAGCAATCAACCCCGTATTCGGCAACTTTGAGCGCGATACGATAATCGAAGTGAATATCAGCGACCAGAGGCACTGGGCTCTGCTGTTTGATGAATTTAAAGGCTTCTGCAGCATCCATGGTAGGTACCGAAACGCGCACGATATCAGCACCGGCATTAGCTATCGCTTGGATCTGCTTCGCCGTTGCCGCAACATCGGTGGTTTCGGTGTTGGTCATCGATTGCACCGCGATCGGTGCGCCGTCGCCAATCGGGACGTTGCCGACATAAATACGGCGTGATGGGCGGCGTTTTATTGGGTTCTCATGCATCATGATAGTACTTCGTGTGCCTTAAATTGCTGCTACGTTACGCTGTTAGTCTAGCGTGAGTGTCACGCTGCGGTTACGCACGTAATCGTCAAGATTGACGTTCTCACCATTGTAGGTCAACGTGACGGCTTCCGGTTTGCACAAGATGATATCAAAAGGTGGCTCGCCCGTCAGCGGCATGCGATAACCTGCAGCTTTTACACCGATGGCGATGTCTTCGCCGGTGGCATCACTGACTTTAACCCAGCAGGCTTGGTTGAATTCAAAGACCAGCTGTTCGGCTGGTGTGGGTTCTGGTTCTGCGGGTTCGGGTTCTGCGGGTTCGGCATCAGTGGTGTCGGTGGTTGGACCCGCAGTAGAACTGCGGGCTACATCGGATTCGGCAGGTTCGGCGTCGGTGATGTCAGCTGTTGGGCCCGCAGTAGAACTGCGGGCTACATCGGGTTCGGTGGATGTGTTGCGGGCGACGGCTTGTTCTTCGGTGATCTGGCTTGGGCTAGGACGCACTATTTGTGGGATATCTTGCACGGTTGCACGTTCTTGCTTTGCTTCAGCTTCGGTCGGCGCATCTTCACTACCGGTAATGGTATTCAAACTGAAATTACTTTCTTGCCACCACCAAATCAGCACCAGCGCCAAGACGACGGTAATGATGATGTAGCTAATCCATTTTAAGCGACTGTCGTTGCGTTCACGCACTTTCCGGCGCGAAAAGCTTTGCATTTGCACGTTGCTTGTTTGCTCCGAATCGTAGCCATGCTCCTTAAACGCTTCAAAAACTTTTTTATCATCGATTTCAAGCGCTTTCGCTATTGCGCGCAGGTAACCACGGACAAACGTGTTTGACGCTAACTGTTCGTACTCATCCGCTTCGATAAGCTGCACAACGGCAAGACGCAAACGTAAACTATCGGCAACTTGTTGTTGGGACAAGCCTTTCTGCTCGCGCGCTTGCGCAAGAATTTGACCAGGCGTGTGACCGGTTGGTTTGCTCTTCTGATTGCCTTCTTCCGGCAATTCGTCATTCAATAAATCTTTATTCGAGGTCATGGGTTACTTCATTAGGAGTTAGTTGCTGCCGCGCGCGCTCGATAAGCGTCAGCTTGACGTGAATCGGGAAAGCGCGACAAAAGTAAATCGCCAAAGCTACGTTGTCGTGCACGGTCATTTTGCTGCCGCGCCAGCTCGCTTTCTAACCACAGGTACTCGGCGGAAAGTTGCGGTAATTGGGCTCGGCGCTTAAGAACATCCGCGGCTTCTTGATAACGTTGTTGTTCTAACAATACCGCAGCGTAGGTCTCAAGAATAGTGCTATTGCGTGAACTGTGATTAATTGCCCGTTGAAAATACTGATCGGACTTTTGCTCTTGCCCTGCGCGCGCTGCACAACGCGCTGCATTTTCGTAGGTTGCCGCGACTTTCACGTAATCGGAAATATTGAGAGCTCGGTTGAAACTTTGCTCGGCTTCTTCATAGCGGCCCATGTTGCACAGCAATGCGCCTAAATTATTATGGGTATCGCCGTTATTGGGCTGCAACTGGATCGCCTTGCGATAATAGCGCTCGGCCATCTCAAAATCTTGCACTTGCTGATAGTAGAACGCTAAGCCCGTTTGCACCGACGGGTTATCAGGCGTGTAGTCACGAGCTCGCTCAAGGTTAACCCGCGCTTGTTCGTAATTTCCGGATTGTAGATATTGAAGACCCAACGCCAGCCGTGTCGCCGCGGCTTCTTTCGCATCGAATTGCTGCGCAGGCTTTTCTTTGCCATCAACTGTGCGCTGACTCACACAGCCAGTGCATAGTGTTGCAAGAAGAAGAATGTAGAGCAAATTGCGCATGTCGGGTCCTCGTTGCTGAATTACCTATGCTACCCTGAATGCGTCTTGCCTGCCTATGTTTTTCGAGGTTTTTCGCGGCGATTTACGAAATCTTGACGTCGATTCCAACACCGCCTCGCTGGGCGCGCTGCTTTTTCAGGATGCGTTTGGTACGGTCGACCACATCACCAACAAGCTGGCCACAGGCGGCGTCGATATCATCGCCGCGGGTTTTCCGTACCGTAACAATATAACCCTTTTCTATCAGAACCTTAGCAAAGCGGTCAATGCGTGAATTACTTGAGCGACCATAATCATTGCCTGGGAACGGGTTAAATGGGATAAGGTTTATCTTGCACGGCGTGTCTTTGAGCGTTTCAGCAAGCTCGTGAGCTTGATCCATGCTGTCATTCACATGGTCCAACATCACGTATTCAATGGTGATGTTCTTATTCGCTTTGGAGCCATCGATATAGTGACGGCTGGCTTCGAGGAATTGCTCAATATTGTACTTTTTATTAATCGGTACTATTTCATTGCGTAATTCATCGTTTGGCGCATGCAAACTGATGGCCAAAGCGACATCAATTTGTTCTTTTAGCTTATAAAGTGCAGGGACCACACCCGAAGTACTTAGGGTGACTCGGCGTTTACTTAGACCAAAAGCATTGTCATCGAGCATCAGGTCCATGGCTGGCACTACGTTGTTGAGGTTCAACAACGGCTCACCCATGCCCATCATGACCACATTAGTGACTGGCTTAATGCCCGTTTCGCCGAAGGGACCGAGCAGTTTATTCACCCGCCAAACTTGGCCGATGATTTCGGCAACTCTTAAGTTGCGGTTAAAGCCTTGCTGTGCGGTTGAGCAGAATGTGCATTCGAGCGCACAACCGACTTGTGAGCTGACACACAAGGTTGCGCGATCAGACTCTGGGATCCATACCGTCTCGACGTCTTGGCCGTCGAATAACGTCATGGCAAATTTGATAGTGCCGTCAGAAGATTGTTGCTGTAAGCGTACTTCTGGCGCACGTATTTCGGCTATTTCTTTGAGTTTCTCGCGCAGTACTTTGTTGAGATTGGTCATCTCGTCAAAGTCGTCGACACAGTAGTGATAAAGCCACTTCATGACCTGATCGGCACGGAAAGGCTTCTCGCCCAGTTCTTGAAAGAACTCGCGCATGCCTTGGCGATTGAGATCGAGAAGATTAACTTTTTTGTCGACTGCGTTCATAAAACCCGTTATTCGTTGTGTGTGCGTGGTAGCCCGCAGTTTTACTGCGGGGAATGGTTCACGTTTCCCCCGTAGTAAAACTACGGGCTACTCGGCGTATTCACGTTTCCCCCGCAGTAAAACTACGGGCTACTCGGCGTATTCAAGTTTCCCCCGCAGTAGAACTACGGGCTACTCAAATGACTTAGCGAGTGCGTGCGCAGATTTCTTCGTCAGCGAAGAAGTAAGCGATTTCGCGTGCTGCTGATTCTACCGCGTCTGAACCATGTACCGCATTCTCGTCAATAGATACAGCATAGTCAGCGCGAAGCGTTCCCGCCAATGCTTCAGCTGGATTCGTTGCGCCCATGATTTCACGATGACGCAATACTGCGTTTTCGCCTTCAAGTACGCTTACTACGATTGGACCAGAGGTCATGAACTCAACCAATGCGCCGAAGAAAGGACGCTCGCTGTGCTCAGCGTAGAAACCTTCCGCTTGCTCTTTGCTCAAGTGCATCATTTTTGCTGCAACGATGCGCAGACCCGCAGTTTCGAAACGGTTGTAGATACCACCGATCACGTTCTTTGCAACAGCGTCAGGTTTGATAATTGATAAAGTACGTTCTAAAGCCATGGTTTGTCTCCAATCATAAAAGGCTAGCTAATTTAAAGTCGCGCGGATTATACACGTTTCAGTATTTCACTGCTACCACGGCAAGGTTTCAATCGAGATAACTCTTTTCTAGAACCGCATTCCATGTTATAGATGTCTAAACGTCTATTAGGAGCTGTATATGACACAACAAATCACTTTGGCCGGCGGCTGTTTTTGGTGCATCGAAGGCGCATTCAAGCAAGTTCGCGGCGTCTTGAAAGCACAATCAGGCTACGCTGGTGGCAATAAGCCAGAACCCACCTATGAAGAAGTCTGCACGGGGAACACTGGGCACGCCGAAGTCGTGCAAATCACTTTCGAGCCCACCGCATTATCCGTGCGCGAAGTCCTTGAGATCTTTTTTGCCTTGCACGACCCGACGCAATTAAACCGGCAAGGTAACGACGTTGGCACACAATATCGTTCGGCTATCTTTTACCAAACCGATGCGCAAAAAGAAGAAGCTGAAAAGATCATTGAAGAAATGCGCGCTGAAGGTACGTGGCAGGACGAGATAGTGACCGAGGTATTACCGCTCGAGAAGTTCTGGCCTGCGGAGGACTACCACGATAATTATGTAGAGCGTAATCCACAAAATGCCTACTGCCAGGCGGTCGTAAGCCCGAAATTGGCGAAGTTTAAGCGCACTTTCGCCGAGAAGCTCGAATAAAAAAGGAGGCCTCGGCCTCCTTTCTTTAGTGGTTTTCTTTGACCATGTTGATGGTGTATTTGGGGATTTCAATGACAAGGTCTTCGCCGTTGACGCGGGCTTGACAGCTTAGGCGTGAGTCGGGGTCGAGGCCCCAGGCTTTGTCGAGCATGTCGTCTTCGTTGTCGTTGATTTCGGCGAGTGAGTCGTAGCCTTCGCGCACGTAGACATGGCAAGTGGTGCAGGCGCAAACCTTTTCGCAGGCGTGCTCAATGCCAATACCGTTGCGGAGTGCGACATCTAATACGCTTTCGCCGTCAGCTGCTTCAACAGCGGTGCCTTCTGGGCACAGTTCTTCATGCGGTAAAAAAACGATTTTTGGCATTACACGGTTCCTCGTTTAAGCTTTTCCCGTAGTAGAACTACGGGCTACTTCACTTTGTTTGGTTCTGGTTCCCCCGTAGTAGAACTACGGGCTACTTCAATTTGTTCGGTTCTGGTTACAGTTCGTTGACGTTGCTGCCGGACAATGCTTTGCGGATGCCAGCATCCATACGTCGTGCTGCGAAATCTTCGCTGGCTTGATCAACCGTTTCAATGGCTTTCTCGATGTCATCCGACGATGTACCCGCGCGAGCTACGCGCAAGGCTTCCATGGCGTCATCAAGTCGTTTACGTTCCGCTTCGTCCAACAATTCGCCATCAACAGCTAAGGCACTGCTTAATGCTTCTAACACGCGATCTGCTTCGACTTGTTGTTCGCGCAACATACGCGCCGCCATGTCTTCTTTTGCGTTGGTCATCGACGAAGTGATCATCTGCGTGATGTCTTCGTCGTTCAAGCCGTACGATGGTTTCACTTGAATCGATGCGGATACACCGCTTGATTTCTCCATTGCCGTGACACTAAGCAGGCCATCGGCGTCCACTTGGAAAGTCACACGAATATGCGCTGCCCCTGCTGCCATCGGTGGGATATCCGTTAATACGAAACGCGCGAGTGAACGGCAGTCGTCGACGAGTTCTCGCTCGCCCTGCACCACATGGATCATCATGGCGGTTTGGCCATCTTTGAAAGTGGTGAATTCTTGTGCTTTCGCAACTGGGATCGTAGTGTTACGTGCGACCACTTTTTCCACCAGTCCGCCCATGGTTTCTAAGCCTAAGGATAGCGGAATCACGTCCAACAATAGCATGTCGGAATCGGGTTTGTTGCCCGCGAGGATATCCGCTTGAATGGCGGCACCGATGGCAACCACTTGGTCGGGGTCGATCGATGTGAGCGGTTCGCGGCCGAAAAATTCGCCGACAGCCTCACGCACCCGTGGCACACGGGTTGACCCGCCGACCATGACGACATCGAGCACTTCGGCGGCGTCAACTTCGGCGTCTTTTAGGGCGCGACGGCAGTTGACCAAAGTTTTGCGCACTAAGGGTTCAATGAGTTCGTTGAGTTGGGTGCGCGACAGTGTTGTTTTGAGTTCGGTGGCGTTGGGTGATTCCCCCGCAGTAGAACTGCGGGCTACGTGCACTTCGACTTCAGACTTATCGGTTAAGGCTTCTTTGGCGGCTTTGGCAGCGTTGATTAACGAGCGTTCAAGGCGCGCTGGTACGGCGTCGTCCAAGCCCCAAACCTGCTTTAGGTGGCTAACAATAAGCTGGTCGAAGTCGTCACCACCGAGGGCGCTGTCGCCACCGGTCGCCAGCACTTCAAATACACCACCTTGTAGGCGCAAAATCGAAATATCGAAGGTGCCACCGCCAAGATCGTACACGGCGATCAGGCCTTCGCGGCCGGTGTCGAGGCCGTAGGCTACCGCGGCTGCGGTAGGTTCGTTGAGTAAACGTAAGACGTTTAAGCCCGCCAGTTGCGCGGCGTCTTTGGTGCTTTGCCGTTGCGCGTCATCAAAATAAGCTGGCACGGTGATGACTACGCCGGTGAGCTCGCCACCTAAGGCGGCTTGAGCGCGAGCCGATAAAGAACGCAAAATGTCGGCCGATACTTCAACTGCATTGCGTTCGCCGGCGGCAGTATGGAACACGGGTACGCCGTTATCGGTTTCGCTCATGCGGTAAGGCAAATTTGCGAAGTTACGCTGTACGTCGGCAACGGTGCGGCCGATAAAACGTTTGACCGAGACGATGGTGTCTTCGGTAGCGAGTGAGGCATCGCCATGTTTCGCGACGGCATCATGACCGACGCAGATTTCGTCAGCGCCGTAGTAAACCACTGAAGGCAGAATTGCGCGGTCTTGCTCGTCGCACAACACTTGAGCTTCGCCGCTGCGCACGGTGGCAACCAAAGAGTTCGTGGTACCTAAGTCAATTCCTGCCGCCAACCGATGTTGATGCGGGGCTGTGCTTTGTCCGGGTTCTGCAATCTGCAAAAGTGCCATTCAGAAAACCTCGTTATTCGTGATTCGTGTAGCCCGTAGTTTTACTACGGGTTTGACCTGACGTTTTGGCCATGATCGTTGTATTCGACATACCCCGCAGTAGAACTGCGGGCTACGACATCTCGGCCATGGTTGTTGTATTCGACATACCCCGCAGTAGAACTGCGGGCTACGACATCTCGGCCATGATCGTTGTATTCGACATCCCCCGCAGTAGAACTGCGGGCTACCATTAAACGTCTTCTAGGGCTTCGAGTTCGCGGCGGAGTTTGTGCATGAACTTTAATTTGCGAATTGTATCTGCTGCCGCTTCGTTGTCATTTGCAACTAACAAGCGCTCCAATTCACCTTGTAGCTCAGCGGTCTGCGCAGCTAAGTCTTTATAAGCGGCATCAATTCCAGCGAAATCGCCAGCATCGAGCTCTTCCACACGCTCACGCCACTCCATTTGCGCCATCAAAAATTCAGGATCTTGCAGCGTCTTTTGCTCGTGCTGCATATCCACACCGCGCAACGCCAGCAAATGTTCCGCACGCAACAACGGCGATCGCAACGTCTGATAGGCATCATTCAGTTGCGCCGTACGCTGCACTGCGAGCATCTTATCGCGCTCACTACCCGACGCATGACGATCAGGGTGGAGCGCCTGTTGCAGCTTGCGGTAACGCTGCTGCAACTCGGCTAAATCTAGCTCATAGGCGACGGGGAGATTAAAAAACTCGAAGTGATTCATTTATACGTTAAAGCTCTCGCCGCAACCGCATTCGCCTTTGGCGTTAGGGTTGTTAAACTCGAAGCCTTCATTCAGGCCTTCTTTAACGAAGTCGAGCTCGGTACCATCAAGGTAGACCAAGCTCTTGCCGTCGATGATGATCTTCACGCCTTTTTCTTCAAAGACGGTATCGGTGTCGTCCACCTCATCAACGAACTCCATTACGTAAGCAAGGCCTGAGCAGCCGGTGGTTTTAACACCTAACCGGATACCCTCGCCCTTACCGCGCTGTTCCAAGAACGACCGCGCACGTTGTGCGGCCGCTTCGGTCATGGTAATCGCCATTACTGCCTCATTCTTGGTGCAAAAGTAGTGGTGCTAAAGTAGTGCTACAAATCGACTTAAAATTAGCCTGCGTGTTTTTTCTTGTAGTCTTCCAACGCGGCTTTAATCGCGTCTTCTGCCAAGATAGAACAGTGAATTTTCACTGGCGGCAACGCTAATTCTTCAGCGATTTGCGTATTTTTCAACTGCGACGCTTCTTCAATCGACTTACCTTTTACCCACTCAGTTACAAGCGAGCTTGAAGCAATTGCCGAGCCACAGCCATAAGTTTTGAATTTTGCGTCTTCAATGATGCCAGCATCGTTGATTTTCAACTGCAATTTCATCACGTCACCACAGGCTGGTGCGCCGACCATACCGGTCACTACCGATGGGTCGTTCTTGTCGAAGCCGCCCACATTCCGTGGGTTTTCATAATGGTCGATTACTTTTTCACTGTATGCCATAACACTTCACCTCTCTTAGTGTGCCGCCCACTCAACGGTGTCCAAATCAACGCCGTCTTTGTACATTTCCCATAGGGGCGACATGTCGCGCAAGCGACCAATTGATTTCTGAATTTGCTCTACTGCGTGGTCCACTTCTTCTTCAGTTGTGAAGCGACCAAAGCTGAAACGAATTGAGCTGTGCGCTAATTCGTCATTGCGGCCTAAGGCACGCAACACGTATGAAGGCTCAAGGCTTGCTGAGGTACAGGCTGAACCTGAAGAAACCGCTAGGTCTTTCAGTGCCATGATCAGGCTTTCACCTTCAACGAAGTTAAAACTAATATTGAAGATATGCGGCACGCCATGCTCTTGCGAGCCGTTTACGTACACTTCTTCGATGTCTTTTACGCCATTCCATAGGCGGTCACGCAAGGCACGGAAGCGCTCACGCTCGGCAGCCATTTCTTCTTTTGCGATGCGAGCAGCTTCGCCCATACCGACGATCTGGTGCGTTGCTAAGGTACCTGAACGCATACCACGCTCATGACCACCACCGTGCATTTGCGCGTTTAGGCGAATACGCGGACGACGGCGAACATACAAGGCACCGATGCCTTTCGGGCCATACATTTTGTGACCAGAAAAGCTCATCAAATCGACCGGCAACGACTGTAAATCGATGTCGATTTTACCAGCGCTCTGTGCTGCGTCGACATGGAAAATAGTCTTATTCTCGCGACACAAGTTTCCGATAGTCTCGATATCTTGAATCACGCCAATTTCGTTATTCACATGCATAACGCTGACCAAAACAGTGTCTTCGCGCAACGCCGCTTTAAACACGTCGAGGTCAAGCAAACCGTCTTCTTTTACGTCTAAATAGGTAACTTCAAAACCTTCGCGCTCAAGCTGGCGACAAGTATCAAGCACAGCTTTATGCTCAGTTTTAACCGTAATGATGTGTTTACCTTTTTTCTGGTAAAACTCTGCAGCGCCTTTGATGGCCAAGTTGTCAGATTCTGTTGCACCTGAGGTGAAAACAATTTCACGCGGATCGGCATTGACCAAGTCAGCAATCTGGTTACGAGCGATATCGATCGCTTCCTCTGCCTGCCAACCAAAACGGTGCGAACGTGATGCCGGGTTACCAAACTGACCATCTGGCGTTAGGAACTGGATCATCTTCTCAGCCACACGTGGGTCAACTGGCGTGGTTGCTGCGTAATCAAAATAAATCGGTAATTTCATTCAGTGCTACTCCTCACGTTGTCAGACAGCTTATAACTGACAATTCAGTGCAATTTGTTGCTCGCGTTTCTTTTGCTCCGCGATTTGCGCATTTTGGCGCTCGGCGACTTCGTTGATATCGCGTTGCTTGACCAGTTCAGCCAAGCTAATGTTCGCCAAGAAGTCTTCAATACGATCACTTAAATTCGACCATAGCGAATGGGTTAAGCAACGGCTGCCACCTTGGCATCCGCCCTTGCCGCCACACCGTGTGGCGTCAATGCTCTCATCCACCGCTTGTATCACTGCGCTAATCGAGATCTGATGCGGTGCATAACCCAAGCGATAACCACCGCCAGGCCCCCGCACACTGCTCACGAGTCCTTGCTTACGCAGGCGCGCGAACAATTGTTCAAGATAGCTAAGTGAAATTCCTTGCCGCTCAGAAATATCTGCCAGCGGCACGGGTCCTTGTTCTGTATGTAACGCAACATCAAGCATTGCAGTTACGGCATATCGCCCTTTCGAGGTTAAGCGCATAGCTTTATTTCCTCCATCGTTATGCCGTAATTTTCGCATTCCCGACTATTTTAGTCAAGTATTCTGAAGAGCCGTTATTCGTTGTTCGTGCGTTCGGCTGCGCCTCACTGTTCGTCCGCTCACTGCGTTCGCTGTTCGGCGGGTAGCCCGTGGTTCTACCACGGGTCCAACCTGACGTTTTGACCATGTCCGTTCAATTCGGTATACCCCGTGGTGAAACCACGGGCTACGAATAACGAATAGCGATTAACGCTTTTGGTTTTGCTTATCGATTGAGGCGAGGATGCCGCGCAGAATATTGAGCTCATTTGCTTCTGGCCTTGCTCGGGTGAACAAGCGCCTTAGCTTTGCCATTACCTGACCTGGGTGCTGCTTAATGATAAAGCCGGTATCCGTCAGAGTACTCTCAAGATGCACGTAAAACCGCTCGAGGTCTTCAGTAAGTGGATACTCACTTTCGGCAGTACCCGGCTGTTTATCTGCTTCAAGCCACTGCATGCGTATCTCGTAGGCAAGGGTTTGTACCGCCATAGCGAGGTTTAACGAACTGTAATCCGGATTGGTAGGAATGTGCACATGATGTGTACATTGTTGCAGCTCTTCGTTGGTGAGCCCGCTGCTTTCTCGGCCAAAAACGAGGGCCACTTTGTAATTGGCGCTCTCGGCAAGTGCTTGCCCTGCCGCTTCGCGAGGGCCGAGTAGTGGCCAATCAAGCGTGCGATTGCGTGCGCTAGTGCCAATGACCATGCCGCAGTCAGCGATAGCGTCACTCAGATTATCGACAATAGATGCGCCATGTAGCACATCCGTTGCGCCAGCCGCCAACGCCGAGGCATGGCTATCGGGAGCCTGCACAGGATCCACTAAGGTTAGCTCTGATAACCCCATCGTTTTCATCGCCCGCGCCACCGAACCAATATTGCCGGTGTGCGAGGTATTGACGAGAACAATACGTATATTTTTCATCGTGCGATGCTCCAATCTTTGAACCGTAGCCCGCAGTTCTACTGCGGGGGGCGGCGAAACTACCTTGTATCCCTGAAACTACCGTGTATCCCTGAAACTACCGTGTATCCCCGTTGTTTGCTACCCGTACTAGAAGTACGGGCTACGTACGGGCTACGTACGGGCTACGTACGGGCTACGTGCGGGCTACGTACGGGCTACTTCATGCTGCTCGGTAAATGTGGGCGTGCTTTGCTTAAAATTCCCTGCACGACCTTGGGGTTACCGGCAACGACGTGCCCGCTTTGCATAAAGCCATGACCGCCCGCAAAGTCAGTCACCAGACCGCCCGCTTCACGTACGATCAAACCGCCCGCAGCGATGTCCCATGGCTGCAAACTGAATTCCCAGAAACCGTCCATCCGACCTGCAGCAACATACACCAAGTCCAGTGCAGCAGCACCGGCGCGGCGCATGTCGGCAGTCTGCTCGAACAAGCTACCAAAAACATTCTGGTAATTCTCAACAAGGTCTTTGCGCTTAAACGGAAAGCCTGTCGCTAATAGCGCACCATTCAAATCACGCTGTTTGGTCACACGAATACGCTTACCATTTAGCTGAGCGCCAGCACCACGGCTGGCCGAGAACAGTTCTTCGCGCAACGGATCATAAACGACCGCAGCCTGAACTGTGCCTTTATGTAAGTAAGCGATTGAGATTGCGAAATGCGGGATACCGCGCAGGTAATTGGTGGTGCCATCGAGCGGATCGATAATCCACTGATGCTCAGGGGTTGCACCCTCATGTGCACCGCTCTCCTCAGCTAAGAAGCTGTGATCTGGGTACGTTTTCTGAATTGTACGAATAATCGCTTGCTCAGCTGCTTTGTCAATTTCAGTGACGAAATCGTGCTGGCTTTTGGCTTGAATATTCAGGTCAGCTTCAACGCCGAAATTCTTACTCAAAATTTTGCCGGCCGCACGCGCAGCGCGCACCGCGATGTTTAACATGGGATGCATACCAATATACCTGTGCTGTGAAAGAACAATTTTGTGGCCGCGGATTATACTCGCTTCGCTCGTTAAAAGCAAAAGCGTTGTGTGTTGTCGTGCGTTCGAGTAGCCCGTGGTTCTACCACGGGTTTAATCGGACGTTTTTACCATTTACATCGAATTCGGCCCCCCCCGTAGTAGAACTGCGGGCTACACGGTCGTTTCGGTATACCCCGTGGTAGAACCACGGGCTACCCGATCGAACTGCGCAGCGGACGAATAACGAATAACGCGCTTGTATTTTTTATCGCCAGGTGTTATTAAAGTGTTGCGCTATGCCTAAAATAACAACTATAAGCTAGGAGGATCCCATGGATCATTCAGAAGAGCTAAACGGTGTTGAAGCAAAACAGAACAAGTCACGTCGAGTAAAACGCAAGTGGCGGGAAATTGAAGCGCTTAAGGAAAAATATCGGTTACGAGATGAGCTGAAGGACATGGATTACGGTCTCGATCTTGAACTCGATGAACTCGAATTCTAAATGGTAACCCGTGGTTCTACCACGGGGTATGCCGAATCCAACGTACATGGTCGAAAAATACGGTGAATCCCGTGGTAAAACCACGGGCTACCATTGAATCGGCTTGCTAAGTAGTTCGTTGGTGCGTTTGAAATGACCACAGGCCAGAAAGCCTCTGTGCGCCGATAACGGCGAGGGGTGGACCGCGGTCAATACATGGTGGCGTTGTCGATCGATCAACGCTCCTTTCTTCTGCGCGTGTGCGCCCCAAAGCAAAAACACGACCCCTTCACAGTGCGCATTAATTTTCTCGATAACGCTATCGGTAAAACGTTCCCAGCCCCAACTGGCGTGCGAATGTGCTTTCCCGTCTTCCACGGTCAATACGGTATTCAACAACAACACGCCCTGCTCAGCCCAATGCGTTAAATCGCCATGTTCGGGCGGCTGATAATCCGGGTAGTCGTGTTGTATCGCCTTATAAATGTTGCGCAATGACGGCGGCAGTTTGACGCCTTGCGGTACGGAGAAACATAGCCCATGAGCTTGCCCTGGACCGTGATACGGGTCTTGGCCGAGGATCACCACTTTCAGCTCTGCTAACGGTGTTAAGCGAAACGCATGAAAGACCTCTGCAGCGGGTGGATAAATGCGCTTGCCACTTTCTCGTTCCGTTTTCACGCGATTGAGTAGCGTCTGAAAATACGGCTGTTGCTTTTCTTCCGCTAACACGTCGCTCCAGTTTTTTACGGTAACCAACACGTTCTCCTTCGCCCCTTTTGGAACTTTTGCGGTATCATGAAGCCATTCATATTAACAATCTGGGGCTCTGTATGTCAGCAACAAACGACTACCCACCCATTAGCGTTTTCATTATTACTTTAAATGAAGCAGCGCACTTAGATGAGGTTTTAGAAAGCGTTCGCGGCGTTGAAGAAATTGTCGTCATCGACTCAGGTTCTACCGACCGTACCCTTGAAATCGCGGCAGCGCATGGTGCCCGAATCGTCCACAACGACTGGCCTGGTTACGCTAAACAAAAAGAGTTTGGTATTCAACAATGCACACACAACTGGATCCTAAACCTTGATGGCGACGAAGTCCTTCCCGCTGGCGGTTTGCAAATGATTCGGGAACGCATTGCCCAAGGCGATATCAACGGCATCTGGATCCACCACGACGATATTTTTATGGGACATAGCTTACATAAAGCGCGTCATCATAAGTACCGCCGTGTGTACCGTAAAGACAAATGCCACATGAATACGGATGTTTTAGTGCACGAGCATATTGAAGTTGAACCGCCGCTGGCCTATTTGCCCATTTATCTAAAGCATTACGGTTACGATACTGCGCATGGCTACATGGACAAGCTTAATAGTTACTCGTTGCTGAAAGCACAACAACGCGAAGAACAAGGACGGCCTTGCAGTTTACCGCGGTTACTGCTTATCTTTCCGGTGATGTTTTTAAAGTTTTATTTAGGCAGGCAAATGATTTGGTCGGGATGGCGAGGTTTTATCAAAGCTAATATTGATGCCTTTCACTTTTTTCTGACCGAAGCCAAGCTCTATGAAATGGCCTACCGACGGAAGCGCGAACGCGATAAACAATAGCGAAGCGAGCCTACCCGCTCGGGTAGGCTCGCACTTCGTTTATTCTGCGGCTTCCCCGCCGTATTTGTTAAACCAATGCAAAATGTACGCTACCTTACCAATCAAATTCGAGGGTCGACTGTAGATGCCATGCGGAGCATCCGGCACCCGTACCATCGCAGTGTCGACGCCTTGCAACTTGAGCGCCTGATAATACTGCTCAGACTCTGAAATTGGCGTGCGATAATCAGCCTCACCAGTTAACAACATGGTCGGCGTGGTCACGTTGCCAACGTAGCTGATCGGCGAATACTTGAGGTAATGCTCTGGATTCTCCCAAGGTAAAGCAGGGAACCAATACTTGGTGAAGTAGCTGTACGCATCTGCGGTGAGCACAAAGCTGTACCAGTTGATCACCGGCTTCGCTACCACAGCAGCGCGGAAACGATCGGTATGACCGACGATCCAAGCGGTAAGCACGCCACCGCCGCTACCGCCGGTAACATACAAGCGCTCTTCATCAATGAAACCTTTGTCGACCACAGCGTCAACACCGTCCATTAGGTCATCATAATCTTGACTTGGATAGTTATGATGAATTTCTTGCGCAAATTCCTCACCATAGCTGGTGCTTCCGCGTGGATTGGTATAGAGCACAACATTGCCGGCTGCCGCCATCAACTGCACTTCGGCCGAAAAAGTTTCAGCGTAAGCAGTGTGCGGACCACCGTGGATCTCGAGAATCAACGGGTACTTTTTGCTCTTATCGAAGTTCGGCGGGTACACAATCCAGCCTTGGATTTGGTAATCACCGTGCTTCGAGTCATACCAAATTTCTTCGACCTTACCGAGTTCTTTGTGCGCAAATAGGTCTTCATTCAACTGCGTTAGCTGCTGTGTTTTCCCACCACGCTGTAAGACTAAGTCGGCTGGGCGTTGCGCGTTTGCTTCGGTGAAAACCAAAGTATCGTTCGCCGCTACATCAAAGTCGCCACCGCTATATGGACGTCCATAGCTGAGACCACCCATGCGGTCGGTCAGTTGTTGGCGCTCACCATTTAGGCTTTGCTTAACGATATGTCCGTTGCCATGCCGATCATAACTGAAATAAACAGCTTTACTGTCTGGTGACCACTGCACATCGCTAACGCTGTAATCGAGGTTACTGGTCAGCAGCTTAGGCGCTTTGGCGTTCAAATCCATAACGTAGAGCTGCGTCAGTTGATAACTCATTTTCTCGTCGTCATTGCCAAGCCAAGCGAGCTTCGTGCCATCCGGACTCATCGTGGGCGAACGATCGGGTCCGTTACGATCGGTGAGTTGGCTAATTTCTTGGCTGGTGACATTAACGCTATAAAGATCAGAGTTTTGCGGCTGATCAAACGCGTCTTCGCGAAGATTTGCCGAGAAAATAATACTATTATTGCCGTTCCAAGCTAAATTACCGCCATGATGGTAGTCACCGTGTGTGATTTGGCGCGGTGTACCGCCGTCGGCTGGCATCACATAGATTTGCGTATAGCCATCTTTGGCATAACCAGCGCCGTCAAAACGATACTGCTCTTTGTCGATGTATTTCGGTGGCTCCGCCCATTTGGCACCTTCTGGGGCCTTCGGCAGGCTAACGGGTGGCGCGGAAGGCTCAGGTGTGAACATGGTAAATGCCAGCCATTCGCCATTGGGCGACCAACTTAAGTTGCTGGGCGAGCCAGTTAAGCGGGTGACTGGTGCGTGTCGTTGGCTGTCGGTCCAGTACAAGTGGATTTGGTTGCTGCCGCTGCGATTGGATACGAACGCAAGCGTTTTGCCATCCGGCGACCAGGTCTGCGAGTGATCGTTGGCGTCACCACCGAGCAAAGGTCGTAATTCACCACTTGCATCAACGCGCCATAGTGCGCCGTAGCGACGGTCGGTCATGATATCCATGTAGTTTCTGATGAATACGGTATAGTCACCACTTGGATGTACGGTTGGTGCACTGGCGTATTCGAGCTGGAAGACATCTTCGGATTGGAAGATGTTTTGTTCAGTAGCTGCGGCGCTGGTCGTTGCCAGCGCCAGCATCATTCCGATGGTAGTTTTCATTTTGGACTCCGACGTAGCCCGCAGTTCTACTGCGGGGGAAGCTTTCAAATTACCGCTGAGATCGAACTAAATAACCTTAGTCGATCAATTTAAACTTTACCCGTAGTAGAACTACGGGCTACACGTCATTTTCGCAAGTGATGTTCGACGAATGGCACAAAAAAACCCGCCGAAGCGGGTTTTTCAAATGCGTTCTGCGATTAGAAGCTGTAGCTGAAGCTAACGGCAGCAAAATCGCGGTCGCTTGCTGGCTCGTAGTCGCCACCAGAGTTGATGTTGTAACCAACACCGATTTTATATTGCGACAAATAGCTGAAGTCGACACTCAAGCCAACTGTTTTGCGGCCTTCAATGAAGTTACTGTTTGGCGAGTAACCTTTTACATCATGACCGAAAGCTAACGTTGGCGTCATGTTCCAACCTGAGAATACGTTGTTGTACTCAGCGACGAAACGAGTGCGATAACCCCATGATGAAGCAGTTACGAAACCTTCACAGTTGATATCACCGGCAGGGCTTGGATTACCTAACTGCTGCTGATCCGCGACAGTCAAGCACTTGCCGTATACAGGGTTACGACCGAAACGCTGCTCATCCAAGCTAGGTAACGAATGCACTTTGTTCATCGCAATTTCACCAATGAAGGTCAAACGGCTCGCACCTAGAACGTTATCCAAGAAACGAATACCAGTGACCTGGTATTGGCTTACGTCCAAATTCTCGTAGCCTTCTTGCAACTCACCAAGGTTCGTGAAGTTACCTTGTCCGTCAGTTTCAAGACGGTCACTAAAGGTACTTGGTACGCCGGCACGCAGACCCGCAGTCAAGATTTCAGTGGTATTAATCTGAACTGGCATATCTTTACGGAAGCTATATTCACCACCGACTGACCAAAGACCAAAGTTAGTACTAAAGCTTGCGCCAATAATTTCTTGGTCTTCTGGATACTGCAACACGTAGTTCGGACCGGCAATCGGATAGCCGTCTGGATGCGCTAAACCTGCGGTCGGTTGCACCTGCCAGTTATACGCTGAAATAATAGGTGTTTGGTTGTGAATGTTCATGTAGTACAAACCAAACTCAACATCGAGATCCATGTTGTAGTGACGTAAAGCGAAACCATATTGGCCGCCGTCGTCTGGCTCGATGTTTGGTGCACGGTCTAAGTATGCACCGAATGCAACTGACTCTTGATCGCTCAAGCTGCTTGACGGTTGTCCAGCAACCAGCGTTGGGTTCAAGGTCACTTTGTTACATCCTGGACCACCTAAAATGTCGACCGTCGAGAAGAAGGTACCACAGCCGTCTAGCTTGGTGTTGTCCCACTCATATTGATAAAACATGTCGAGGCTGGTTTCGTCGGTCAAACCAAGGTTGATATTAACCATACCAACTGGCAACAACGCTTCTTTGATTTCAACACCTGGACGACGCACGGCGTTGACGTCGATGGGGTTGATGGCGTTGACACCATTGAAGATGAAGGTGCTCTCACCCCAGCTTAACACTTGGCGGCCAACGCGCAAGTTGACTGGCATTTCACCTAAGTCGAAATACGCGTATGCGAACGCATCTAATAGCTCAAAACCGGAACCCGTTGACCAATCGTCAAGACCATCGTTGTTCAGGGTGACGTCTGGGTAGTAATTTGTCGCGGTATGACCGTGCGCCACTTCTTGGTTCTTGATGACATCGTCATACCAATATTTGAAGCGGAAGAAGGCGCCGTAATCGCCGCCATCGATGCTTAGATCGTGCACACCTTTGACAACCGACGACACCATGTCACCTTTGTCATAGTTCAGGTTACCGTCGTCGGCAACACCTGATTGACCTTGACCACCAGCCATGTTGCCAGGGTGAATGACGCGAAGATCTTGGTCTTCCATCCGCCATGCGGCACCGTATGAAATAATGGAGTCAAACTTAACGCGGAAATCACCCACTTCAAATTCTGCGGCGTGAGCCCCGGC
Source organism: Pseudidiomarina sp. CB1 (assembly GCF_024752025.1). Lineage (GTDB taxonomy): Bacteria > Pseudomonadota > Gammaproteobacteria > Enterobacterales > Alteromonadaceae > Pseudidiomarina. Next base: position 1,312,427 of record NZ_JANTPU010000001.1, read on the forward strand.
ACTTCCTGCGAATGCTAGCGCTACCGCAGTAGCGAGAGGTAATTTTTTAAGCATAGTTGTTCTTCTTTTCATGTTAGCCACCTAATCCCATTAGGATGTTATAGGCTCAATCATGTCCGATGAGTTACAAATATGCAAGTGCTCTCTAACGAAAAATCCACTAAGCGGGGCCTCTGTCCCGCTTAATGGATTTGCTGCACTGCTATCGGTTTAGTTCGGACGCTGACTAGCTTGATAGGCCTGCCGCAGTGAACTTGCTTCCGTCGAAGTCACACTGCCATTCTTTTGCCAATTTTGGATAGTTCGCATGGCACAGCTCACCGTATCACCACAAGCTGCCAACAGCGCCTCAAGGCTGAAGTCTTCAGCGCCGTAACTGACACTTGTCGCGTAGCCTTGCGCGATGCCCTGATAACCCTCACCGGTTTGGTTATCAATAGAACGGTCATAATAGAGGAACGCATAGTTGTACGAGCCAGCGGTTAAAACTGGGTAAGCGGTCATATCTGCAAACAAATTAGCGATAGATGCTTCAGCCCCCATACCGACACCACGTGACAATAAATCAGCGCCAAGACTGATTTCACGGTCGACAAAACGTTGCTCGCCCGCTGAAATCAGTGCCCAAAATGCGCTACCGCTCGGATAATTCGTGGCACTTGCGTCAGCGCCATATGCGAATAACGAGTAGAGTTCTAAAGAAGTCGCAAAGGCAAACTCGTCAGCATGCGCGCTCGCCGAATAAAGAACCTCGCCAGCCGCAGTCGAAATTTCCATCGCTACGGAACGCGTCGCGTTAAGGTATTCTTCAGACAGGCCAAGAATAACCGTACTTTCAGCCAAAGCAGCGTCCTCAACAATTGTTGCCTCGAACACCAGAGGTTCCGCCAGAGGGCCTTGATAGTCACCTAGTTGTGGCAAGCTAGCAAACAGCAGCTCGCCTTTGATTTTTAGTGTTTCTTCAGCAGCTTGCACCGTCGACAGCGTCAAAAGTGAAGCCAAAGCTAGCGCTTGCAGTGCGCCTGTTAGCAATGAACGTTTCATAAGCTGATCCCTTGTTTGTTCCCCAAGCACGCAAGTGGTGCCCTTTCAACATAAGAGAAAACCTGCGATTGCACAATATTTAGCCACAAAAAAGCCCGCAACAAAGTGCGGGCTAATAAAAAACACTAACTTAGGGCTGTTTAAAGCGCTTGCTCTAACTCCGGCAACACATCAAACAAATCCGCTACCAAGCCGTAATCAGCAACTTGGAAGATCGGCGCCTCTTCATCTTTGTTAATTGCAACAATGACTTTCGAGTCTTTCATACCGGCCAAGTGCTGAATCGCACCGCTAATACCTACAGCGATGTACAACTCAGGTGCCACAATTTTACCCGTTTGGCCAACTTGCATGTCGTTAGGAACAAAGCCTGCATCAACAGCGGCGCGTGATGCACCTACCGCAGCGCCAAGCTTATCGGCGACTTTTTCCAGTAGGTGGAAGTTTTCGCCATTTTGCATACCACGACCGCCAGAGATGACAACGCGGGCAGCGGTCAGATCTGGACGCTCTGATTCAGCCAGTTCCTCACCAACAAACTCAGATTTATCATTATCGATAACGGTGTCGACGGCTTCAATAGAAGCATTGCCACCTTCAGCAGCGACCGCATCAAACGCGGTCGCACGCACGGTGATAACTTTAATTGCATCTTCTGACTGCACGGTGGCGATTGCGTTGCCCGCATAAATCGGACGCTTAAAGGTATCAGCACTTTCAACCGCAATAATATCTGACACTTGGGCAACGTCTAACAACGCTGCCACACGCGGCATGAAATTCTTGCCGGTGGTGGTTGCCGGCGCGAGAATGTGACCATAGTCTTTGGCCAGTTCAGCCACTAAGGTTCCTAAGTTTTCAGCCAGAAAGTGACCGTAAACGGCGTTGTCTGCGAGGCGTACTTTACTAACACCATCCGCTTTCGCGACTTCATCGGCTACCGCTTGGCAACCTTCACCCGCCACCAAAACGTCGATGTCGCCGCCAATGGCTTGCGCTGCGGCCAGTGTTTTCAGTGTCGCTGGGCTCAGCTCTTTATTATCGTGTTCGGCAATGACTAAAATACTCATAGGACTTTTGCCTCGTTCTTCAATTTGTCGACCAATTCCGCAACGTCAGCTACTTTCACGCCTGCGCTACGTTCCGCTGGCGGCTCAACTTTAAGTAATTTGACGGTGCGTGCAACGTTCACACCCAACTCGTCTGCTGTCGTCACATCAAGCGGCTTACGCTTAGCTTTCATGATGTTCGGCAACGACGCATAACGCGGTTCGTTCAAGCGTAAGTCAGTGGTTACAATCGCTGGCAACTGCAGCTTCACGGTTTGCAAACCGCCATCAACTTCACGAGTAACGTTAACGCTGCCGTCAGCCATATCGACTTTTGACGCAAAGGTACCTTGCGGCATACCAGTTAGAGCACCCAGCATTTGTCCGGTTTGGTTGTTGTCAGAGTCAATCGCCTGCTTACCAAGAATTACCAATTGTGGCTCTTCTTTTTCCACCACACCTTTTAAGATTTTGGCAACCGCCAAGGAGTCCGGCATATCATCGGTCTCGACTTGGATAGCGCGATCTGCGCCTAAAGCCAAAGCGGTACGCAGTTGCTCTTGCACCGCTTTCGGTCCAATCGAAACCACCACTACCTCGTCAGCAATGCCTTTTTCTTTCAGTCGTACTGCTTCCTCAACTGCGATTTCACAGAACGGGTTCAGGGCCATTTTCACGTTGGCCAAATCAACGTCAGATTGGTCAGCTTTCACGCGTACCTTTACGTTGTAATCAATGACGCGTTTGACCGCCACTAATATCTTCATGTTGTCGTTCCTGTTACGTTATTTGAATTCAGGTTTTAAGCTTAGACTGCCCAAGATTAACATTTTTCGGTGCAAAAATGGTACTATTGCCGTCCCTTTTCCGCTGATCTTGAGCATTTTCATTGGAGTTTTTTGTGTACGGCAAACTTAGCGAAAGCGATCTCGCCCAGTTAACAGCGCAGGCGCAACAACAACCTCAACGGCTTAAATTCTTGATTCAGCAAGCGGCTCTGTTGCCTGCGATGTCGGCACAACTGAGAACACCTGAAAACGAAGTGCACGGCTGCGAAGCCCAAGTGTGGCTCGTTGCCGAGTGGCGCGATAGCCACCTCGAACTGCAACTTGATTCGGCCTCACGGGTCGTGAAAGGTTTACTGGCGCTGATCTACCAAGCCCTACAGCACGCCACTGCCGAACAAGTTCGGACTTTCGAGCTTGACGCTTTTCTTCAGAAACTGAGCTTAGACGACATTGTTAGTGTCTCACGCCGCAACGGCCTGCGTGCAGTCGTCGCCGCTATTCAAAGCTAAGCGATCACTTCGTAGCCCGACCAATCAGGCACCAACGGCTGCGCTTTGCCGTCTTTCACCAGATGTATGTGCCAGCCTTCCAGCAAGTCCACATTCAAACAATTGTCGACGTCGTACAAGTCGTCTTTGTGCTGTTCGACGCTGTCGGTAAGCAGACATTGATAGCCGACGCGTTTAGCTTCGTCGGCGGATTTGGCGACAACTAGGGTGAAATCATGGAATTCGGCAAGGCGATCGGGATAATAGCCGCCGAAGTTAACGAACCAGAGCTTTTCGGGCTGATGACTGGGATCTTTGCTGAGTTCAATGCGGTAACCGTCGACGTGGTGCAGGTGCACGTAACTATCTAGGTGCAGGCCTTTGCGAGTGCCGAACCAATACTTGCGCAGTGTCGGGTAGCAGGCTTCGACGTTTTCGCCAGCCACGAAACGCACGTCGTGCACTTCAATATTGGCATGTGGTGCTGAGCCACCAATGTAAAACATAAATAGTTTCATAAGATTCTCTTAGCCCGTAGTTCTACTACGGGGTCATCAAACGTTTCCGGATGGTCATCATGTTGAAGAACCGCGTAGCCCGTAGTTCTACTACGGGGTCATCAAACGTTTTCACCATGGTCATCATGTTCGCGCTCAACCCGCAGTAGAACTGCGGGCTACTTTCTCTAGCAACAAAGCGACGGCGTGCATGGCAAAGGTGCAGGTGACGGGCATGGCGGCGCCGAAGCCGGTGGCGCAATCCATACGCATGCTGCCGGCACCGGGCTTCGCATGCGACCACTCGCCATCGCTCTGCGGATAACGTAATTGCTCCGTCGAATACACCGCTTTAATACCAAAACTACGGGCAGGATTTCGGGAAAAGTGATAATCGCGACGCAACATGGAACGAACTTTGGCAAGCAAAGGATCTTGTGTCGCTTTGGCTAAATCCGTCGAAGTCACCTTGCCTGGGTCAACCTGACCACCAGCACCACCACAGGTAACTAAAGGCACCTTTCGGCGTTTACACCACGCAATCAACGCAGCTTTCACTTGCACACTATCAATCGCATCCAGCACAGCAGTGACCGGCGAGCCTAAGTACTCATCCAAGTTCTCACGCGCCAAAAAGTCATCAATCACACGGACTTCGCAGTCCGGATTAATGTCTCGCACCCGTTGCGCCAGCACCTCGGTTTTCAATTGCCCCACCGTACTTGTCATCGCCGGCAATTGACGGTTGATGTTGGTAACACAAACATCGTCCAAATCAATTAACGTCAGCCCACCGACACCCGAGCGCGCTAGCGCCTCAACCGCCCACGAGCCTACGCCACCCAGCCCAACCACGGCAACGTGATGATTGCTGAACTGCGTCGCGGTGGCTGTACCATAGACCCGCTCAATACCTGAAAATCGTTCTTTAGAAGTTGTCATAGGGCGAATTTTACCACGCTCTAACAGCCAGTAATAAGAAAATCGAGCGCATTCAGCAGCTCATAACGCTGCTCACGCAACGAAGCCACGGGACTAAGGTTAGAGGGTACAGGAATACTCGCTAGCTGGTGTGTCATTAACACATAACACGCACCTTTGAGGCCAACTTCTGGACAAAGTACTTTCAACGGTGCATGGCGCAGCTCGTCTCGCGCAACTAGCGGTGCTACGACTCGCGTCGATAAATCACTGATGATTTCGGCTTGTAGATCGACAAAATAAGGATAGCTTTTGTTCGTATCGGGATCAGGGTTCGAGTAGACATCAAACTGTGCCATCAAAACACCCGATATTTCGTCGCGAAAAGGCCATTACGCTCGGCAAACTGGTTGGCCTCACCAAGTGCTTCTTGATTTTCTTGCTGCCAACGCAACTGTTTTTGCTTACGAACCTCTTCTTCCAACGCTGTTTCAAATGTCGCTGACAAATTGATTTTCAACGCCTTTGCCTCACGTAATAACGGTTCACTGACACTCAAGTTCGTTGGCTTTTTCGGGGGCGAATAGTTCATAAGAGTACCTAGCAATTTATGCGCATTAACTATGTGGATAAATTATGCGCATAAATGATGTGTTTAGCAATTCATTTTTGCCGAATCTAAGACGGCTACAAGTCGAGGCGTTGATGTTTGCGAATGAGCTCAATCAACGCACTAGGTACTTCTTGTTGGGCTGCGAGCTGTGGCCACTGGTTCACCGCCTCCAATGTTTGGTCGATCATGGCATCAAGCTTATGCCGACTAAACAAAGGGCTGACCTGCTCGAGCGAATAGATATCATCGCGGGTGAAGTCTTCGCGCTTGCCGTTGAGCTGCATCCAGTGTTGATTCACCCACTTACTGTCAGGTTTGTAGCTGTAAGCCACATCGTATGCCGGTGCCAACTGCCAGCGCCCCGCACGATATTGAAAGGCAAAATTCTTCGCGTGATCATCGTGATTGCGCGCAACGATATTGAAAATCATACGCCGCATGAGTTGCTCGGCTTCAGGCGCAGTTAGTCGCAACTGCCGAGCCACCGCAAACAGCTCACTGTACGAAAAACTACCCGGCTTTTTGTAGTCCACATGCGCAATCCCATTCAGCGTTTGCGTATGAATTTTTGTGTTGCCATCGCGATCAAAGCGCTCCGTCAAAAAGTGCCGACGGTCACCTTCTGGCAACAAATAACAGGGCATCATCTCGATACCGCACTGTTGTGCCATCAAGTAATACACATATTCCATCGCACCGTAGCCTTGCGGATCACCAAACGTCTCATGTCCCGTGCTGCGCTCTACCACGCCATCGAACTTCATCAAATAATGGCGGTATCCGGCCGGAATATCCGTTTGCCCCGAACACACTTGGGTAAAATCCTCATTAAACGCCAACACCGCTTTGGGCCTTGCCCCACCCGCGCTGGTGCCAACTGAAAGTAGCGCTAACATGGCCTCACGATCGGCGGCACCATCACTTGGCAACTCATGCTCAAAGCGCGCGCGACTATCGAGCACATCCTGAGCGATTTCAGTCAACTCAGCGATATCCACCTTCTGCATTTGCTCAAAACCGCGAACCTTATTGGCTGGTCGATACTCCAGCGCCCCCATCCCGCGCGTGCCAGTGTATTGCAGCCGCTGCAGCGGACTGATATCAGCAGGCTGCAAACCGCGATTGGCCACCCACGCATTGAGCACCGCATTACCAAAGTCATCGGGCAGCGAATCTGCCACTAGCCCGGGTAGCCCATGAAAGGTCGGCCCCGTTAATTCTGGAAAACTATAGATCTGCTTTTTTAATGGCATCGTAAGCGGCGCCAACTCAACTCCCGAGCGAATAAACTCAGGTGTGTATTCAAATGCGCCAAAACCCTGTTCACTATCAAAACTCAGTGCGCCCACCTCAGCATCCTGATACCAAACACTGATCACCTCGATTACCATGATGACTCTCCACTCACCTCGTCATCATCGCTACCGCCACGACTCCCCGTAGCGCGCTCGCGCTGCTTGCCTTGCAGCTTGCGCAACTGCAACGGCGATAACTGCGGCTTAGGTAAGAAATGATTCAATTGCTCGGCGCAATCGAGCGCCAGCAACAGCGCTACAAAATTCTCCAATTGCGCTTGCCCTTTCTCGGCATTCATCACAATCGTACGGCTCACACCCGCCCGTTTGGCGAGTTCCGCCTGAGTAATATTCGCGTTTAGTCGCGCTTGCTTGAGCCGTTGGCCAAGCTCTGCTGATAATGCTGCTGCTGATAAATGGCTAAGTTGCATGTTTGCTATTCGCTGTTTGTTATTCGCTGTTTGCTGTTCGCTGTTTGCTGTTCGACCAAAGACAAACAAGCATAGCTATAAAGTTTAATTTATTTGACTTAATTTAAGCTTATTTATTATTAAGTTGCTTAAATACGACTTTAAATATAGACCAAACACCTAGCGCGTCAAGGCATATAAAGTTCTTTATTCTTTACTTAAAACGAAATAAATGCATATAAAGTCATATATAATTAACATTATAAGCATTCATAAAGACAGCGTTCTTCAAATAGCGAATAGCAAACAGCGCTTTTAAACGCTGAAGGGATATTGAATCGCCGGATGATGCTGATAACCGTGCACCGCAAAATCATCCAGCGTAACCCATGTTTCGAGGTCTTTCAGAGACTTAATATCTGGGTTGATTTCGAGTTGTGGCGCTGGGAACGGCTCACGCTTGAGCTGCACATCACGCATCAGTTCGAGCTGATCTTCGTAGATGTGAGCGTTTACTATCTTATGGTAAGCCTTGCCCGCTTTATGGCCTGTGATTTGTGCCATCAGCGCTAGAAAAGTGAACACTTGTACCTGATTAAAATTTAGCCCCAACGGCACATCGCACGAACGCTGGTAGCTGGTTAAATACAGCGTATCACCGAGCAACGAAAAGTTATGCGTGTGCATACATGGCCGCAAACAGCCCATGTGGAATTCGCCCGGATTATAAAAACTCATGATTTCACCGCGATCATCAATGCCGCGACTTAAATTATCGACAATTTTGCGTAACTGATCGACAAAGCCACCATCCGGTTTCGCCCAACGCCTACCCTGCACACCGTAAACTCGGCCCATATCGTCTTCACCTTTGCGGTGCGGGTTGGCCAGCCAAGCTTCATTCAGGTTGGCATTCGCATCCCAAGTCTTGGCACCCAATCGACGAAAATCCGCCGCATTGTCGTAGCCGCGAATGTAGCCGAGAAACTCCGCGATCGCCGCTTTCCAAAAACTCTTACGCGTAGTGATCAGCGGAAACTGATTGCCCGCCACATCATACTCTAGGTCGGCATTGATCACGGTCAGACAACGCTTGCCCGTGCGTTCATTCTCAACCCAAACGCCTTCGTCGACAATACGCTGGCATAACGCTAAATACTGCTTCATGCTTTGCCTCCTTGCGGTGCCTGATGAACCCGATACGCCCACACCATCATGACCACGCCAAGCACAATCATTGGCGCCGACAGCCATTGCCCCATCGACCAACCGAAATACAACAGACCAAGATGCGCATCAGGTTCACGGAAATATTCAATAAAGAAGCGCGCAGCACCATAACCGATCAAAAATAACCCACTGATCGCGCCCATAGGTCGTGGCTTACGGCTGAACAGGGCTAGAATGACGAACAATAGAAGTCCTTCTAGAGCTGCTTGGTATAACTGTGATGGATGACGTGGATCTGACCCAGCAGCAGGAAAAATCATGGCCCATGGCACATCAGTCGTGCGCCCCCACAGCTCGCCATTAATAAAGTTGCCGATGCGCCCAAAGCCCAGGCCCATTGGCACTAGCGGTGCAACAAAATCACCAATTTGAAGAAAACGTAACTGGGTACGCCAAGCAAAAATGGCCAGTACGGTGATAACGCCCAACAAGCCTCCATGGAACGACATCCCGCCGCTACCCATGTCAAACAAGTAAAGAGGATTGGAGACAAAATACTCAAATTGATAAAACAGCACGTAGCCAATGCGACCACCTAAAATAACGCCCATAAACGACCAAAACAAAAGGTCGCTAAAACGCTTTTCAGTCCAGCCCTGATGGGCATAATGGGGCATTTGTGTTTGCCGCTTTCCCCAAAAATAAGCGAACGCGAGGCCAAGCAAATACATTAAGCCGTACCAACGCAGCGCCAATGGGCCAATACTGAAGATAACCGGGTCGATGCTCGGGTGCATCATAAACTCAGTTTGCATGTTTTATCCTATAAATAATTCGAGTGAAACCAGTACTAAAAACGCCGCAAATCCCTGCTGCAAACGTTTCACTGGAATACGCTGAGTCAGCGCTGCGCCTAATGGCGCGCATAGCATCGACGCTATTGAGATCCCCAACCAAGCTGGCCCATGCACGTAACCCAACAAACCTTCGTTGGATTCCATTCGTTGGCCCAAGACAATAAATGCCAATACCGCACTAACGCCGATACTTAGACTACCTACTGAAGATACCGCAATCGCTTGCCGAATGGGAACCCTAAGACGTTGCAAAAGTGGCACGGTTAATGAGCCACCACCGATGCCCACCAGCGCCGACAAACTCCCTACCATAGCGCTAATAAGGGCCATTAGTCGTTTCGACACGCCCGTAATTGGCTCGCCGGTACGCTGCGGAATCAACATCCGAATGGACAACACTAACAACACGATGGAAAAAATCCGTTGCAGCCATTCAGGCTTTAACTGAGTGGCCAGCCAAGCACCAAATACCGCGCCAGCCATCAAACCAGGAATCAGTCGGCGCACCCAAAACCAACTGATTTGTCCATGTCGATAGTGCGAACGTGCGGCGCTTAATGTGGTCATGACAATGGTCGCTAAACTCGTCGCTACGGCCATTTGCACCACAAGTTCAGGGGGAACACCGAATACGGGAAGTAAATAGATCAATAGTGGAACAATGACGAGACCGCCACCAATGCCCAGCATGCCGGCCAATAAACCCGCAATCACGCCTCCGGCTAAACACCATAACCAGCCTGTGATGAGCACTGTTACTCCTTACCTGGGAAAAAGATTATTAACGCTTACCCGCCAGCACGGACAAAACCGCCTAAACCGGCTTCTTCTAACGTCATGGTTACGATCTGTCGTACTTCTTTTGCCGAACGCGCGCGCAACGCACGTTCGAGCATGGGAGCCAAATCCGCCGCCTTGCTGTGGCGAATAATCCAGCGGATTCTATCAATATTGTAGCTGTTCATGCTCAAGGTGCGATAACCCATCGCAAGCAGTAACAAGGCACCGCCGGGTTCGCCGGCCAGTTCACCACAAACTGACACCGGTTTATCGAGTTCATTCGCACGATCTATAATTTGCTTCAACGCATGCAAGACCGCTGGATGAAACGCATCGTATAAGCTAGCAACGCGTTGATTATTGCGGTCTACAGCGAGCAAATATTGCGTGAGGTCATTGGTACCGACCGAGAAAAAATCGACTTTATCAACAATCGTGTGCAGGTGATACACCATTGCTGGCACTTCAATCATAACGCCTAGTTTCGGCGGCACCAACTGCGCGCGATCATGCCCATTCGACTCTTCACTCACCTCGTGGTAGGCCTGTTTTACCATGCGGGCCGCATCATCAACTTCTTCTGCGCTAGTGATCATCGGCAGTAAAATATGTAAATTATTGCGTCCCACGGCTGCACGCATCATCGCACGAATTTGTACGAGAAAAATCTCTGGATGATCTAAGGTCATGCGAATACCACGCCAACCAAGAAACGGATTCTCCTCATCCATTGGCAAGTACGGTAACGGCTTGTCGCCGCCTACATCGAGGGTGCGCATGACCACCGTACCGGCTTTGAACTGCTCAAGCACTTGACTGTAAAGCTCAACCTGCTCGTCCTCAGTGGGCAGACGTTCATGCATCATGAACGGAATTTCTGTGCGGTAAAGTCCAACACTGGCAATGTCGAGCTCTTGTAACCAGTCGCGCTCGGTATTTAGCCCCACATTGAGCTGCAACGTCACCCGTACGCCATCTTCGGTCTCCACCGGTTTACCACGTGCTTGTTCGACTTTTTCACGCAGTTCGAGTTCTTCTTCAGCAAGCTGACGGTATTCGTTTTCGACCTGCAACGGTGGATTAATAAACAGATCACCGTTGTAGCCATCAACGATCAACGTTTCGCCATCGAGCTCATTGAGTTCGATGTCATCCGCCCCCAACACGGCTGGAATACCCATACTACGGGCCATAATCGCCGCGTGTGAATTACCCGATCCGCGCACCGAGACAATCCCCAAGATCTCGGTGTGCGGCAACTCGGCGAGCATTGTTGCTGTGACTTCATGGGCCACTAACACGCATTCAGCGGGCGGCTCGTGTTGCTGACGGGCCTTTTCTTTCAAATGAGATAAAATGCGTTGGCCCAAATCGCGAACATCACTAGCGCGTTCACGAATGTATTCGTCATCGAGGTTTTCAAACTGATTGACTAAGTCTTCAACGACCAACTTAAGTGCGGTCTGCGCTCGCCAACCATCATTAATCGTCTGTTCGACTTGCTGGCCCAAACTGGTGGAGTCCAACATCGCATGATAAACCTCAAAGATGGCGAGGGTTTCATCGGCCACTTGGCCTTTCATGCTGGCACTTAAATCATGCAGTTCCTGCCGCGTGCGTGCCACTGCTGAGCGAAAGCGTCGGACCTCGTGCTCGGGCATATCGGTACGCTTCGGCGTAACCTCACTCAAGCGCGCACGGGGTTTTACGACATACGCAGGACCAATCGCTACACCTGGCGCCGCCGCTAAGCCTTTGATCGTTTGCAACCACGGCGATTGCTTCACGGTACGCAAATAGCCCTTGGCTTCAGCATGGGCGATCACCACCGCAAGCTGGGCAGCAAGTGTCACCACAAAAGCTTCTTCGTCGCGGGTGAAGGCGCGATCATGTTCTTGTTGCACCGCCAACACGCCGAGCACGCGGCGCCGATGAATCACGGGAGCGGCCAACATGGCGTTGTAGCGCTCTTCATCGACTTCAGCGAGGCGTAAAAATTTTGGATGTTCACCAGCGTTGGCAATGTTTAGCGGTTCTTCACGCTGCGCCGCCAGTGAGATGACACCTTCACCAAAGGGAACATGGATGGGCTGATCTGAGTTGACTTGCAAGCCGTCGGTTGCGGCCAAATGAAATTGCTGTTGTTCGTGATCGGCAAGGTAAACCGTGCACGAGTCGGTCTGCAACGCTTCTTTGACTTGCCGCACCATGGTCTGTAGCGCCAGCTCAAAGTCTGGCGCCTGATTCACAGCTTCGACAATGCGTTGCAACACTCGCAGCATATTAACGTTTCCGTCTGGGGCCGCGCTGTTTCCGTCCGCCGGGTTTGCCTTGGGGTTGCGGTGTCGGCATGACAATTGGCGCGAATTCTTTCATCACGCGCCGATAGACATCCTTTTTAAACGACACGACTTGACGCACCGGATACCAATAACTAACCCATCGCCAGTTATCAAACTCCGGATGCGAGGAGCAATGGACATCAACGTCCTGCTCTTGGCATTTTAAGCGCAGCAAAAACCATTTCTGCTTTTGGCCGATACAAGTGGGCCGCTGTTCGCGTCGAATGAGACGTTTCGGCAAGCGGTAGCGAAACCAGTTACGACTGGTATACACGATTTCCACTTGTTCAGGTTTTAACCCTACCTCTTCGTACAGTTCCCGGTACATGGCTTGCTCTGGCGTTTCACCATCGTCAATGCCTCCTTGTGGAAACTGCCAACTATGTTGCCCAAACCGACGCGCCCAAAACACTTGTCCCTGCTCATTACAGATAATGATTCCAACATTTGCGCGGAATCCTTCTGCGTCTATCACGCGGGCATCCTCTAAAATTCGACTTCTGTCATTGATTTTTCCATAATCGAGCCCTGAAAGAAAGTGCCAAGCCACGAATAAGGAGCCCAATGAGCGACCTGCGTACATTATTTAACGCCGCCAGCGATTTAGCAGGCCTCAGTTTTGCTGAATTAGCGGCGCGCCACGGCTTAGCTGTACCCGCCGATCTGCGGCGCCATAAAGGCTGGGTTGGCCAACTGTTAGAAACAGCTTTGGGCGCCAGCGCTGGTTCGCAAGCCTTACAAGATTTTCCAGAACTCGGGGTTGAGCTTAAGACGATCCCGCTGGATGCCAACGGCAAGCCCTTAGAGACCACCTTCGTCTGCACTGTTCCTTTGCTGGATACCAGCGGAGTGAACTGGCAAGCAAGTAATGTACGTAACAAACTACAATGCGTGTTATGGATCCCCATTGACGGTCGGCGTGAGGTGCCGCTGGCTGAACGCTCGGTGGGCACAGCTTTTTTATGGCAGCCGAGCGCTGACGAAGAGGCGCAATTGCGCCATGACTGGCAAGAGCATATGGATAAAATCGCCATGGGTCAGGTCGAAAGTATTACGGCGCATCAAGGTGAAGTTTTACAATTGCGACCAAAGGCGGCGAATAGCAGAGTTCTTACCGATGCGATTGGCCCGAACGGCGAAAAGATTCAGACGTTACCGCGGGGCTTTTATTTAAAGACATCGTTCACCGGTGCTATTATTCGCAAGACATTTAATCTGTAGCCCGTGGTTCTACCACGGGCATAACCTGACGTTTTGACCATGATCATGGTCGTACAGATCCCCCGTGGTAGAACCACGGGCTACACACTTTAGGTTTAAACAAACAGCAAATAGCGAATAGCAAACATCGCTCTTAAGGCTCTTATGACTGAACTTAAGGTACAACCGGCGGCACGACGAGACGCACTGAGCTTTTGCATCGGTGGTGTTGCCCTGTTTGCCGTGACCATGTTTCTTTATCTGGCCGACTTCGACTTCCCGCAAGCCGCATGGGCACTGCTGTACATTGCCAGTGCCGCGATCTTCTTGCTGGGGGTTGCTAAAATTGTCGAACCTCCCGTCAGTTTGGTGATCACGCCACAAAATATTCGCTACGAACATCGCCGCGGTACGTGGCAACTGGAGTGGGATAATTTGTTGCGCTTTGATATTCCACGCACGCATCGCGGCCTCGAGCTTGAAGAGCTGCCTTACATTGGTTTTCGTGTGCACGACATGGAGCCGGTACTCGATAGCATTTCGCCGCGACTTGCAGTTTATTTGGTCAGTGAACAACGGCATTTACTCGCTGCGGCGTTGCGCCGTGAGCAGCCGGAACTCAACGACTACACCCCCTACTACGATATTCCAACCAGCTACAAAGCCCCCAGTGGTAAGCTGTACCGCGGCGTGCAGGCCTTGTTTGCCGTGCGCTGCGAGCAACTCCGTCAACTCCTCGGTTATGACCTTTACGTGCCCGCCAGTGCACTCGATCGTCCACTCGATGAATTTTGTCAGTGGATGCAACAGGTTAAGCAGCATCGACAAACCGTTAAAAGCGAGTCCGACAAGCGTTGACGCTTGCTGTTTAGCCGCTGCGGCTATATTCTTTGCAAGTAGTTTAACTTTTCGCTTGGAGTGAAACAGCGCATGCAAACTTTGGGTTGGCGCGAATGGGGAGCTCTCCCCGACCTCGGCATTACTGCCATTAAAATGAAAGTCGACACAGGCGCGCGAACCTCGTGCTTGCACGCTTTTAAATTAGAGCCCTTTAACAAAGACGGGGAAAACTGGCTGCGGATATGGGTACACCCAGAGCAAGACTCTAATCGTGAACACATGTGCGAAGCTAAGATTCACGATCAACGCGAAGTTACCGACTCAGGCGGCCACACCGAGTTACGCTACGTCATAAAAAGCAAACTTAAAGTTGGCGATTTCTATGACGATGTTGAGCTAACCTTGACCAATCGCGACAGTATGAAATTTCGTATGTTGCTCGGCCGTCAAGCAATGCGAGGTGTGTTCTTAGTCGATCCCGACGCATCCTACCTACAAGGAGTTCTCTCATGAGGATTGCGATTCTATCGCGCAATGCCAAGCTCTATTCTACTCGCCGCCTGATTGAGGCCGGTGAAGCTCGCGGCCACACTGTTGACGTTCTCGACCCACTGCGCTGTTACATGAACATTAACGCGCGTGAATCATCGATTCACATGAAGGGGAGTGACTTACCACAGTATGATGCAGTTATTCCGCGGATTGGCGCCTCAATTACCTTCTTTGGTACTGCCGTACTGCGGCAATTTGAAATGATTGGCACCTACCCATTGAACGAGTCGGTTGCGATTTCACGTAGCCGGGACAAGTTGCGTTCATTGCAACTGCTCAGCCGCAAAGGTATTGGCCTGCCGACCACTGGTTTCGCCAGTCAACCGCAAGACATTCCCGACTTGATCGAAATGGTCGGTGGTGCGCCACTGGTGATCAAATTACTTGAAGGCACCCAAGGAATTGGTGTGGTACTTGCGGAAACGCGGCAAGCGGCGGAAAGCGTGATCGAGGCCTTTATGGGGCTGGAATCGCACATTATGGTACAGGAATACATCAAAGAAGCTGGCGGTGCCGATATTCGCTGCTTCGTCATTGGCGACAAAGTCATCGCGGCAATGAAGCGCCAAGCGAAACCCGGTGAGTTCCGTTCCAACTTGCACCGCGGTGGTTCAGCGAGCTTGGTCAAGCTCACACCTGCCGAGCGCGCAACGGCTGTGAAAGCAGCAAAAACCATGGGCTTGAACGTCGCTGGTGTCGATATTTTACGCTCGAACCATGGACCATTGGTAATGGAAGTCAATTCTTCACCTGGCCTTGAAGGTATCGAGACAGCAACTGAAAAAGATGTCGCGAGTCAGATTATTAGTTTTATCGAAAAAACAGCGAAGGCGCACAAAACGCGCACTAAAGGGAAAGGTTAGAACGTGAAGAAACCGGTCGCTTTTAAGCTTGCGGGACAAAAAATCGCGCCAGGCTCGCGCCATAGTATCAAGATCCCTGCGGCGCGACTCTATAACGACACCCCCATGGATTTGCACGCAGAAGTCTTTCATGGCACCAAACCGGGGCCGGTTTTGTTGGTCTGTGCGGCCATTCATGGCGATGAATTAAACGGCATCGAGATTTGCCGTCGACTGATTAGTCAAACTGAACCACAGGAGCTCAGTGGTACCTTGATTGTGGTGCCGGTGGTCAATGTGTTTGGTTTCATTCAACAATCGCGCTACCTGCCCGACCGTCGCGATCTTAATCGTTGCTTTCCTGGTTCCGAACGCGGCGCATTAGGTAGCCGGTTAGCCTTCTTGTTTAACGAAACCTTAGTGCAAAATGCGACGCACATCGTCGATTTACACACTGGGGCGATTCATCGCAGTAACTTACCGCAGATTCGTGTCGACACCGATAACGCTGAAGCTTTGGAAATGGCGCACGCCTTTAATACCCCGGTGATCTTGCACTCCAAAGAGCGCGATGGTTCGTTACGTTCCGTGGCCTCAGAAATGGGCATCCCGCTGATTTTGTATGAAGCAGGCGAAGCCTTACGCTTTGATTACGCAGCCATCAAAGCTGGCGTCATCGGCGTGCAAAACGTCATGAAAAACTTGAAGATGCTCAAAGGCCGCCGCACGCGCAAAAAAGTGAAGCCGGTAGTGGCGCATCGCAGTGCATGGATTCGCAACGAACATGACGGCCTCGTGGTACCGCAAGTACAACTTGGCCAAACCCTGCAAAAAGGCCAAGTCATTGCGCAGACCGTGAACCCCCACGGTGACGAAATGCACCCGTTACGCAGCCCTTATAACGGCATTGTCATCGGTATTAGCAATATCCCGGTGGCCAATGAAGGTGAGGCGCTCTTTAATGTGGCGCAGTTCGATGAAGACGTGTTTGAGGAAGCTTCATCAAGCGTCGATGTTTTTAGTGAAGCCTACGACGGTAAACCGATTTAAATGACTATATCTAAAAGCTTAAGCCTCCCCTCACAATTAGTGATTCGCCAAGCCGCACACATCAGCGGCGAGGCATTATTGGCGGTGAATCCACCTGATTCGGGCTGGGCTGACGACCTCACCATCACCAATAGCTGGCATTGGCACGCGGGATACGCACAGCAGTGGCCGCAAACGCACCATTTTGGTGCAACACCGCCAACGGGAAGCTTTGACGGTGCTATTTTATGGCTGCCGAAAGAAAAGAAGCTGACCGAATATGTTTTGGCAGCACTCGCCGACCTGCTACCGAGCGGCGCTCCGCTCTGGCTGGTTGGCGAAAAACGTAGTGGCATCAAGAGTATTCATAAAACCCTGCAAGCGCCGTGGGGCCCCGCGCAAAAACTTGCCGACGGCAATCATTCAAGTTTGTTGGTCACCCACTTAAGCGCGCAGCAAACCTCTTTCAATGCCGCCGACTATTTAGTCACCAAAGAACTTCCGCAGCCGCCACTGTCCCCCTTGCAGTTAGCCAGCTATCCGGGTGTTTTTGCCTACCCTGGCATCGATGCCGGCAGTGCCATGTTGCTTGAACACTTACCACAGTTTAAAGCCGGCGGTGCGGTGCTCGATTTTGCCTGTGGCCATGGCGTATTGGGGGCTTGGCTGCAACGCCTGCAACCCGAACTCGACATCAGTTATCTTGACGTCAGTGCGATGGCGCTCGCCGCATGTGCCAAAACCCTTGAACTGAACGGGCTCAGTGGTGAATTGATTGCCGCCGATCGGTTGCATAGTGAGCTCCCCAAGTATTCGGTCATCGTCAGCCACCCACCGTTTCACACTGGCCAAGCAACGGATTACAGTATTGGTCAACAATTCTTGCAGAATGCCCGGCAGCACTTAACCAATGATGGCGAACTCTGGTTGGTTGCCAACCGCTTTTTACCTTGGCCAGAGCTGATCGAAGCCAGCTTCGGACATTGCGAGCGTATTGCGCAAGATAACAAGTTTGCGGTTTATCGAGCAGTGAATCGAGCAGTGAATCGAACGGCTCGCAGCAAGCCGCGCCGAGGTCGCAGATGATCACCAGCGGGTCCATTCGGCAAAGCATCACCTGGTTGGTGGTCAGCATTAGTGTGCTGGTCAGCGGCTTTGCTTTGCTGGCATTGAGCCTACTGCATATTAATGAAGTTGATGCCGCCAGTGAGCAACGCGCGCAGGACATCGCCAAAGTTATCGCCGATGTGAGCAGCCGCTACTTGCTGTTCGAAGATGCCGAAGGGCTAACCTCGTACTTACGCTTCTTCCGCTCAAGCTCGGTAGTGCAACATATCCATATTTATCAACGACCTACTATTGAAAATGGCGAGCAACTACGTTATTTCACCAGCTACAACCGTGAAGGACTCGCGCCCATTCCGGTACGCAGTCCTGAACGCATCCAGAATTTCGGTGTGGTCACCAAAGACAACTCTATTGAGGTGACCGCCCCCATTGATATCGACACCGAACGGTTAGGGACGGTTTATGTACGCATTGGTCGCGAATTTGCTAACCAAACCACTTGGCGCACTTTCGCGACCTCAAGTGCCGCACTGATTGTAGTAGGATTACTTGCTTGGTTATTCAGTTTGCGCGCTCGCGCAACCTTACTACGCCCGATTGAACAAGCGATTGGCACAATTCAACGCATTAGTCGTAACCGCGATTACTCCATTCGGCTACCTGAGTCGAACCTGATTGAGTTACAACAGCTCAGCTTGTCGTTCAATACCCTGTTGGCCCGCGTCGAACAACATTTGGAACGGCAGCAACACGCTGAGCGTCAAGCCAACGAGTTGAACGCCGAGTTGGAACGCCAAGTACAGCAACGTACCAACGCCCTACGTGACTCTAATCACGAGTTGATGGAAACGCTTGAGAAGTTGCATCAGTTTCAAAAACAGCTGATCGAAAACCAAAAAATGCAGTCATTGGGCGATCTCATAGCTGGCGTTGCGCACGAAATTAACACCCCCGTAGGTTTGGTCATTACTTCGACGTCGATTTTGCAGGATAAGCTGGAGTTGATGCAGCAAAAATTTGCTGAAAACACCATTACTCGTAAAGACTTCGAACGCTTTATGGAGGCTAGTGACGAAAACCTCAGTTTAATTCGACGTAATATTGAACGTACCGCCGACCTTATCAATCAATTCCGCCAGCTCGCCATGGATCAGTTTGTTGAAGAAGCACAAACCACATCCGCATTAGAACTCCTGCAAACCGTGCTGCATGCGGCACGTCAACGATTTGCTAAGCTCAATGACCTTGATGTGATCCTCAATTGTCCGGCAGAATTACAAGTGACCACACGCGTTGGGCCACTGCAGCACGTCTTGAAGCAGCTCTTTGAGAACTCTGCACTCCACGCCTTTGCCGAGCGCGAAAGTGGCCAAATAGAAGTGGCTATTGAACGCATCGATGGTAATCATGTTCAAATTCGCTATCGCGACAACGGTAGCGGGATTCCAGAGTCCGTCGGACGACGTGCTTTTGACCCCTTTGTCACAAGTCGACGGCGGCAAGGCTCAACGGGGTTAGGTTTGCATCTCGTGTATAATCTCGTCACCCGCGCATTAGAAGGCACTATCGAACTTGAATCGCAGGCTGGCCAATACACTGAGTTTTTGCTCACAATTAAAGCTTAATGTAAAAACTTGTGCATTCGCTTGCAGGAAATTTACGCACTTATTAGAATCTCGTGCTACACTTCTTGGTGTACACCATATTTCAACATATGTTAACGACGAACGGATCAACCCATTATGAGCGCTAGATTATTAATCGTAGAAGATGAAGTCGTCACCCGAAACACATTGACGCGCCTTTTCCAACAAGAAGGCTACGACGTCTACGATGCTGCGGATGGCATGCAGATGCAACGTATCATGGCGCGTCAGCAAGTAGATTTGGTGATCATGGATGTCAACCTTCCAGGTAAGAGTGGTATTGAGCTCGCAGAGAACTTTCGTGAAAGCGAAAATGTCGGCTTAATCTTCTTGACCGGAAGAGACGCAGAAGAAGACCGCTTATTAGCCTTGGAATTAGGCGCTGACGACTACATCATTAAGCCATACAACCCGAAAGAGTTGTTGATGCGCGTGCGCAACTTATATCGCCGCATCGAGGCACTAAAAAGCCAACAAAAAACCATTGGCCACGACAGTGTGGTTTATGAGTTTAATGGCTGGCGTTTAGAAAGTGATAGTCGCTGCATGTTCTCGCCAGACGGTAAGATGTTCCGCCTGCCAAAAAGCGAATACCGCGCTATGGAATTATTCTTGAGTAATCCAGGTAAGATTCTTGACCGCGAAACCTTAGTGAAGAAAATGCTCGACCGCGAATTACGTCCAAATGACCGCACCGTCGATGTGGCCATCCGCCGTATTCGCCGTCACTTTGAAGCCGATAACAGCTCGCCGAATTTAATTACCACGATTCATGGTGAAGGTTATCGCTTCGTTGGTGAAGTGGCTATCCGTCACCTCGACCAACCTTCGTTAAACACGCCGAGCGTTTAACCACGCTTCGATCTGGTGCTGGTGCGCGGGCAAGTCTTTTGCCCATTGCGCCAGCTCAGTTTCTGCTTCTTTCCAGCTCCAAGACTCACGCTCAAACCGCTCCATGGTTTTCGCAAGTTCCGTAAGTCCCATCGAACGGCATGCGCCTTTCACGCGATGTGCTTGACTACGAACGTCCTGTTCTTTGCGCTCTTTCACCAACCACTGCAAATGGTCTAAATAACCACCAATGTTATCGGCGAACGTCATATACATCTCGTGCACACCCTCGTCGCCCATGAGATCTGCGTACTGCTCAAGAAGATCTTTATCTAGCATTGCTTGCTTTCCTTGTGCTGAAACCGATAAGGCCTATCGAAAATCTTTTCCCTAAAAATTGAACCCGTTATGGCAAACTACCGTAATCAGGTTAAATCTTGTATACTATCGCCCCTTTTTTGGGAACTATTGTACTTTTTGTACTCAATGCAATGTTTGGAGCCGTAATCGCATGCCGACAGCTACACCGACAATGATGCCAGATATCGCCAATCAAACCAAAGCACAAACTGAAGGTGCGCTCGATTGGGTTGGCATGAGTAACATCGAGATGCCCTTGGTCGTTGGTGCGGCCAACGAACCGGAGCGCCCGGTGAGCGCTTTGGTTGACGCTTTTGTGAACCTGAAAGATCCAAAAGCCAAAGGCATTCACATGTCGCGCCTCTACTTATTGTTGGAAGATCTTTCCAACAACGATGTGCTCTCGCATCAGTCGCTCAGCAAATTACTCCATGACTTTATTGATAGTCATGAAGGCCTTGCAGATCAAGCTTATGTGAAGTTTAGCTTCGATTATCATTTGCGTCGTAAAGCGCTGATTAGCAAAAAGCCGGGTTGGAAAGCCTACCCAGTCACGGTGATTGGCCGTTATGACCATGGCAAGCTCTATTTACAGCTCGGTGTTGACGTACCTTACTCGTCAACCTGCCCATGCTCAGCTGCGCT
Organism: Pseudidiomarina sp. CB1; assembly: GCF_024752025.1. Classification (GTDB taxonomy): domain Bacteria; phylum Pseudomonadota; class Gammaproteobacteria; order Enterobacterales; family Alteromonadaceae; genus Pseudidiomarina. Next base: position 1,333,694 of record NZ_JANTPU010000001.1, read on the forward strand.
AGCGCGTCAATTGATTCAAGATGCCTTTGCCGATCAGTTTGGCACCGACGCCGATGTTGACGCTGAAATGGTGCATCGCTGGCTAGGCACCACACAAGGCATCGTTGCGACCCCGCATAGCCAGCGCTCAATCGCTGAAGTCAAAGTGGTGATGGGCGAACAGGTTTCTGAGCTCCCCATCATTGCCTTGGTTGATGCCATCGAAGATGCGTTACAAACGCCAGTGCAAGCTGCCGTTAAACGTGAAGATGAGCAGGAGTTTGCGCGCTTGAACGGACAAAACTTGATGTTCTGTGAAGACGCTGCGCGACGTTTGCAGCACGCGTTAAATCAACACCACGAGTTTTCTGACTTCTGGGTACGCGTGAATCATTACGAATCATTGCATGCTCACGACGCCGTAAGTATCACTACCAAAGGTGTTCCGGGCGGCTTTAAGTCCTAATTTATCGACCTTCAAATCCGGCTGCTGTATACTTAGCGGCCGGATTTTTTTGTTTAAGAACCAACCTGAGTATCACATGGATTCAATTGATATCGTCGGCATCGGCAATGCGCTGGTCGACCAAGAGTTTGAAGTTACCGACCAGTTTCTAAGCCAGCACAACATCGAGAAAGGCATGATGACCTTGATCGAAGACGCCGAACAGGAAAAGCTTATTGCCGAGCTTGCTAAGCGTGGTGAATTAAAGAAGCAGTCAGGGGGTGGCTCTGCTGCCAACTCATTGGTCGGTTTTAGCCAATTTGGCGGTAAAGCCTTTTATTGCTGTAAGGTTGCCGATGACCAAGCCGGTCAATTCTACTGCGAAGACCTTGAGAACGTGGGTATTACCACCAACACCGGCAACCAAAAGCATGAAGGTAAAACCGGCCGTTGTTTAGTAATGATCACGCCTGACGCCGAACGTACCATGCGTACTTACTTGGGAATCACCGCAGATTTAAGCATTGCCGAACTTGATGAAGAAGCGATCGCTCGTGCCGAATACCTTTACATTGAAGGCTATCTCGTCACTTCGCCAATTGCCCGCGAAGCCATTACTCGCGCCAAAGAAGTTGCCCGCGCAAACGGCACAAAAATCGCCATGACCTGCAGCGATCCTGCAATGGTCAAATATTTCCGTGACGGCATCGATGAGATCCTCGCAGGCGGCGTTGATGTGATGTTCTGTAATCAGGAAGAAGCACGGATCTTAACTGGCACCGATGACGTACAAGCTGCGTTGCAACAATTACAACGTCACGCCAAACTAGTTGCGATTACCCTTGGCAAAGACGGCGCACTGCTAGGTGACGGCACGCGCCAAGTCGCCGTTCCAGGTATCCCGGTGAAAGCGGTCGACACCAATGGTGCTGGCGATATGTTTGCCGGCGCAATGATGTTCGGCTTGGTGCGTAACTACCCGTTATCGGCTTGTGGTTTGTTAGCGAGTCATGCGGCGGCATCGGTGGTGTCGAGCTTTGGTCCACGGTTGAGTTTGGACCAACAGCAGCAGTTGCTCATTAAGCTACAACACGAACCTGAATTCAGTTAACAGAGGTTTTTTATGTCAGATTACAAAGTTGCCGATATCAGTCTTGCCGACTGGGGTCGTAAAGAAATTTCTATCGCCGAATCAGAAATGCCGGCACTGATGACCATTCGCCGTAAATACGCCGCACAAAAGCCACTGCAAGGCGCGCGTATTATCGGCTGTATTCACATGACCATTCAGACCGCAGTGCTGATCGAAACCTTGATTGAGCTTGGCGCGGAAGTGCGTTGGTCCTCGTGTAACATCTTCTCGACTCAAGACCATGCTGCAGCCGCGATGGCTGCCGCCGGTGTACCGGTGTTTGCGTGGAAAGGTGAGACGGAAGAAGAATACGAATGGTGCCTTGAGCAAACCTGCCACAAAGACGGTGAGCTATGGGATGCCAACATGATTTTAGATGATGGTGGTGACTTGACCCTGTTGATCCATGACAAGTATCCACAAATGCTCGACAAAGTGCACGGTATCACTGAAGAAACCACTACGGGTGTGCACCGTTTGCTGGAAATGTTGAAGCACGGCACGTTGAAAGTTCCTGCGATTAACGTCAACGACTCGGTTACCAAATCGAAGAACGACAACAAATATGGCTGCCGTCACTCATTAAACGATGCAATCAAGCGTGCTACCGACCACTTGCTCTCAGGTAAAAAAGCCTTGGTCATTGGATACGGTGACGTAGGTAAAGGCTCAGCGGCAAGTTTACGCCAAGAAGGCATGATCGTGCGCGTTGCAGAAATCGATCCTATTTGCGCTATGCAAGCCTGCATGGACGGTTACGAAGTTGTATCACCTTACATCAACGGTGTGAACACCGGTGACGCGAGCGGCATCAACAAAGAACTTCTGCAAATGATCGATTTGATCGTGACCACTACCGGTAACGTCAACGTCTGTGATCGCCACATGCTTGCAGCACTAAAATCAACTGCTGTGGTGTGTAACATCGGTCACTTTGACAATGAAATCGACACCGCTTACATGCGCAAGAACTGGCGCTGGGATGAAGTGAAGCCACAGGTACACAAAATTTACCGCAGTGACGACGATAACGACTACCTGCTGTTGTTGTCCGAAGGGCGCTTGGTGAACCTTGGTAACGCGACGGGTCATCCAAGTCGGATCATGGACGGTTCGTTTGCAAACCAAGTCTTGGCGCAACTTCACTTGTTTGACGAAAAGTTTGCTGACTTGCCAGCCGATCAAAAAGCTGACAAGCTGCGCGTTGAAGTTTTACCTAAACAGCTTGACGAAGAGGTCGCGCGCTACATGGTGCAGGGCTTCGGCGGCGTAATGACCAAACTAACGCAAGAGCAAGCTGATTACATTCACGTGAATGTAGAAGGCCCGTTTAAGACGGACGAGTACCGCTACTAAAACGAATGGTGTCAACAATGACGCAGAAACAACCGGTAGTCACCTACCGCGAACTAACGGCCGCTGATCATGCGGCCGTTATTGAATTAGGTAACCGTGTTCACGGTGACAATTACCTAACCGAAGAAAACCTTGCCGACTACGTTGAGCGCGGGCAATTAAATGGTGTGAACCTGAACTGGCTAGCCTTTGTCGATGGTGAGTTAGCAGGCATTCGCCTAACCTTCGCGCCTGGTAAATGGGACATCGATGCGTATTGTACGCCAACCAAGTGGCCCGTTGCGCCCGAGCATATGTGCTACTTTAAATGCGCGGCGGTTGCCGAAATTAGCCGTGGGTTAGGTGTTGGCCGTGGGCTCCTTGAGCGCTCAACGGCTGCTGCGCAGCAACTTGGCTGTAAAGCCGGCCTTGCGCATATTTGGATGCAAAGCCCAAATAATAGTGCATACTCTTACTTCACCCGCTGCGGCGGTGCGATGGTCAATGAACACCCTGACCGTTGGTACGAGCTCTCGGTACACGGCGGCTACCACTGCCCCGTCTGTGATGGCATCTGTCATTGCACAGCAGGTGAGATGATTTTACGTTTCGATACTTAAGAGTTAACGCCCATGTACGATCCGCTTGTCGATGACTTTCCTGGTCCTGCGCAACCGCATGTACGAAGTTATTGGCAAGCGCGCCATGGTGCTGAGCTTGCACAACTCCCAAACGCTAATGCTGCGCTGCCAGAACATGCCGATATCATCGTTATTGGTGGCGGCTACACCGGCTTAAATGCGGCCTTAGAGCTTGCTGAGCGCTTTGGCCAACAGGTCGTGCTGCTCGAGGCAAACAAGCTTGGTTGGGGCTGCTCTACTCGTAATGCAGGCTTCGCCATGCCTGGAACCGGACGGCTTGGTTACGGGGATTGGGAGAAACGCGTTGGCGTCGACGTTACCCAAGCGATTAAGGACGAATATGAGCACGCATTCGCACGGCTACAACGTCATGTCGATGCTTGTCCTGCTGGGTTAGAGGCGCAACGCGGCGGCTACCTGAAAATTGCCCACAATCCACAAGCCATCGAGTCCTTACGGGCAAGCTTTAACATCTTAAAACGCTATGAACCTGCAACCAAATGGCTCGATGCCGCAGGCATTCAAGCACGAGTGCATAGCCCGCAGGCCCACGCCGCAATTCATTACCCACAAAGTTTCGGCCTTAATCCTTTGCTGCTTTTGGCAAGTGTGGCGCGTCAAGCATCGGCTGCTGGCGTGAGCATTATCGAAGATGCGCCGGTGAAACAGTGGGATCGGGTTGAACAACTTCACCGTCTACATACCGGTAAAGGTCGCATTTGCGCCCCGAAAGTCGTTATCGCAACCAATGGCTATACGCCTAACCACCTGCATCCAAGCATTCATGGCCGGAGTCTTCCGGTGCTTTCAAGTGTGATTGTTACGCGCCCATTGACGGCGGACGAGAAGATTGCGATAGGCCTGCAAAGTACCGAGTTGGTCATGGATACACGCACGCTGAAATACTATTACCGGTTATTACCTGATGGTCGTCTGATGTTTGGTGGACGCGGCGCTATTCGCGGTAAAGATGCTCATCACCCACGTTATGCGCGCCATTTGCTCGAAGCATTGCGTGGCACATTCCCAGCCTTAAAAGAACTTACCAATGCCCCGCCCGATTTCTATTGGAGTGGCTGGGTCAATGTTGCGTTGGACAACTACCCACGGATCTATACTCCAGCACCGGGGATTTTTACTAGCATGGGGTATTGCGGAGCAGGCGTGACCTTTAGCCAACTCGCTGGGCAGCGTTTGGCAGAGCTAGCGATGGGAGAAGAACTGCCAGCTCTGCCATTTTACCAATCGGCACTACCTAAATTTCCGTTGCCGCATTTACGCCGTGTCGGCCAATGGGCTTTTTACCAACTCGCGCGGTGGCGCAGCCTGTAAAGCTTTACAGGCCAAATACCACTTTCTCACTGCTCAGCATACGACTGATCAACTTCAGCAATAGTATCGACACGACAAATGTTGCCAGCGCACTGATGCCCATCGCCACCCATTGCAACGGCTCGCCCTTGATAATGTCGAGCAATGCTTGGTGTTGACCGGTTAGCGGTAAGTAGTACAAAATTTGGTTCTTCACCTTGGCAAACTCGACGCCAAACACGACCAGCATCGGCGCCATTAACAACAACGAAATGTAGGTCTGCGCTTCTTTAAAGCTCTTCGCTCGGAACGAGACAAACAGCTGTAACGCCGTTGCCAACAGCGCCAAAGGTACCAACAACACAATAATGAGCAGGATCATTGGCCACGCAAGTGACACACTCATGCCAATTTCATGCAATGGTAAGAATTTAAAAATAATTGGAATCAGAATTGCACTAAGTAGACCGCCAAACATGGCAAATGCCGACGCCGCCAGTGACTTACCCCACACCAACTGATGGGTCGTCAACGGTTGTGATAGCAATAGTTCTAACGAATTGCGTTCACGTTCACCGGCGCTAATATCAATGGCGACGTTCATCCCCGAGAAAAACACCGAGAGCAGGATGAAAATCAGCACACTACCCATCAAAATAGCGGCTTTAGAACCTTTGGTGGCGGTGTCATGCTTAACCAAGTCGACACCTTGGGTAATACGAGGATCGATGCCACGCATCTGCAATCGAATATAGCTCAATTGCTTGCTGTAGTTTTCAACTGCTGATTCAACCCGACGAATATCGGTGCGTTGCTTTTGCGACGAGAAATCTGCCGTCAGCGTCACTTTCGCCGGCTGTGCGGTGGCTATGCTTTCATCCCAACCCTCAGCAATCGCTAACACGATCGGCTGCTGCCCAGCTGGCCAAGCTTCGTCACGTTGCACCACACCGTTGCGTTCAAGATGCTCAACAAATGCCGGTGCATGCGCGGCACCCTCAATGTCGATCTTTACATCACTGTCGTCAGTAAGCTGGCTGATCAGCACGTAAAATGCTACCGCCATCAGTAACGGACCGAAAAAGGCATAAGACATCGCTGCCATCACCGAACGCTTATCCCGTAGGGCATCTTTAAGTTCTTTGCGAAAAACAATAGTTATGGGTGACTTCATGCTGCAATGCCCTCGTCGGTACCGATAATCTTCACAAAGGCTTCTTCTAAAGCGCTTTCCCCAGTTTGCTCACAAAGTTCGGTTGGCGTTCCTTGGGCAGCAACTTTACCGGCCGCAACGACGACCACTTGGTCACAAAGTGCGGCGACTTCTTGCATGACATGACTCGAAAACAGAATGCTCGTACCTTGGTCGCGAAGTTCACGTAATAAGTCACGTAAAATACGCGTGCTCATCACATCGAGACCGCGACTTGGTTCATCCAAAATAAGATGCTTGGGACGATGCACGATGGCCTGAGCAAGCGCTACTTTCATGCGCTGACCTTGCGAGAAACCTGTCGCGCGACGATCGGCAATGGCATTCATATCGAGGCGGCTAAGTACCTCAGCTACTGCGGCATCACCAGCTTCGCCTTCCATACCATGCAGGGTGGCGAAATAACTGATTTGCTCACGCGCCGTCAGTCGCTCGTACAAGCCAAATTTATCTGGAAAAATACCTATTTTGCGACGTACTGCCAACGGGTCTTTGTTCGCATCAACACCGTCGATAAGGGCTTCGCCGCTATCCGCTTTTAATAACCCATAAATGGTACGTAAACAGGTGGTTTTACCGGCCCCATTGGGCCCCAGCAAGCCAGTGATTTGTCCTTCTGGAGCACTAAACGTCAGGCCGTCCAGAGCAGTCACTTTACCGAAGGCTTTTTGTAATGATTTTACTTCGATCATGGTGGCTCTCTTATAATCCTTTACCGTTACTATTCAAAATGAAAGGTTGTGGGCGCTGCTTTAATAAGCAGCTTTCGTCGAGTGCAGCAAGGTCGCGATCTTTAATAAATTGCGCTGCTAGCTTGTTTGCACAGGTGTGTCCCACAATCGTGTGTGCACCATGTGGCGCAACCAAATGCCGCGATTGTGTAAGCGTTTCGCCAGCCAACTCGCCCCACGCGGGTGGTGTTACCGGATCGAGTTCACCCGAAAGTAACAAGGTTGGCACCGAGCTTTCGACGGGGTTAAACCAATCGCTCGGTCTTTCTGCTGTGGGCCATACCGAACACATTTCAATGAACGCATCGCCAGTACGGCTTCCAATAAAGGTATTATCACCATCTTCCGCTAGCAGTTCGTCGCTGGCTCGTGGTAGGTCTTCGCTACACAGCACACTGAGGGTTAGGCCCATATAAAGTTCAGATTGTGCCATGGTGCTACCCAGCAGGCCGGTCAGCGGCGTGTAATCGCCATTCGCCGTTTGCTGAATCACAAATGGCAACATTTGCCGTGTGGTCGGGTGATACAAGCCCACTCGCATTACCGAACTGAAACGTCCGGCGGTGATGAGAATATCAACCGGTTCATTGGTCAGCGGATCACGTACTGTCAACGGCACTGGATTGGTTTCTAAGCGGTTCATTAAATCAGTGTAAGTACGCTCAAGGTCCGGAAACGCGGTGCTGCAGGGTTGCGAGGCCGCACAGTTTTCCAATAACTTCGTAAAAGACATTGCCCCGTGTCGACCGAAAGGTCCCACCACGACTTGAACTGGTGCTAAGGCATCCAGCACAGCGGCCCGAACCGATTCACCCGCTTCGCGTAAATACACAAGCCCTGCGCGCGAGCCATAAGAGCCGCCGTACAAGTTTACTTGTTTATAGCCTAGGGCTTCGCGAACAGCTTCAAAATCACGAATCGCATTAACCGTGTGGTATTGGGTTAAATCACGATCTTTGTAGTCCGCTAAGCAGTCGCTTGCCACCGCCGCCAAATCGATGTCGTCGTCAGCTTTGACTAACTCTTCGACGTGATTCAAGTCACAGGACAATGGTGCGGACTGGCCGGTACCACGCTGGTCGATTAATAAAATGTCGCGCTGTTGTCGCACGCTTTGGAAGATGCGATTGATCATTGCCGCCAATTCCGTAGCAGCTTGTCCTGGGCCTCCTGCGAGAATAAGTAAAGGGTCTGCTTGCTTATTTTCACGTATCGCCGGGAGCACCGCAAAGTGAATCGCCAGTTTGCGGCCGTTCGGCGCAGCATAGTTTTCTGGAACTTCAAGGCTACCGCACTGCACTTGCTCGGAGATGTTATCTAAGTAGCACTGCTCAAGTTGCAAGTCAGCTTTACCTTGCTGGGGCTCAACTGAAGCTTGCTCTTGCGCCACAACAGGGGTCGAAATGATTCCTGCGAGAAGCAGCCAGGGCGCTATTACAGTTTTCATGCGTTGTTATCCATTTGTAATCAATGGATGCAGTCTACCGCTTTGCCTTGCTATTAAAAAGACTAGAAACTGTAAATAAATATGGCAGAGGTTGCACTTAGAAGGTATTGGGTTGTGGTTGGCGATCGCTTAACGCTTGACCAATGACGGTATCGCCATAGCCATTTTCGACGGCCCACTCGTAGTCGCCGGCTTCACGTAGATCACTTAGCGGAACACTGCGAACGATAAATGAACCAACATCATGGGAATTGGTTTTGAGGGCAAACTGGATGAGTGACGCACCATTGCAACGGATGCTTGAATAAACGTCACGCATGCGGACACGCAACTCCCGCATCTTATTTTGTAGTCTGCTGGTGTCGTTATCACGTACATAAGCGCAAAACACCAAAGCAATTTCTTCGGAGGCAAATCGATATTGCGCGTAAGCGGGTTGTGCGGGTGCCGTTAGCATCGTAATTGCCATTGCTGTGGCAAGTCCGTATGAAACGCATTTGAACATCAGAGCGACCTTTGTTTTCCCCAAAACAACGTCATCCTACCCCGCTGGTTTACGGGTTACAACGGAATAAATTGTTAATGTAAGCGCTTTTGCTTACCAATTTTTCACATTGTCGCTGCTTAATTATCGTGCAGAAGTCACGCGATCGTAAACTAAGGTTCTGAACATGTGCGGATTTTTTGCATCACTTGGATGCTCAACTTGCTCACGCAGCTGCCACTCACCTAGGGCTTGAAAATCAGGGAACCACGTATCACCTTCGACGTTCACATCAATTTCGGTAATATACAAACGCTGCGCATGGGGCAAGAATTCGTTATAAACGTGACCACCGCCTATGATCATCAGCTCATCGGTTTCACCGGCGGCAGCAACAGCTTGCTCAGCATCGCTTACCCAAACAACGCCCTGCTCGTCTTCATGGGGTTGTTGGTAGCGCCGGCTTAGGACAATATTCAAGCGTCCAGGTAACGGCCGGCCAATCGATTCATAGGTGGCACGACCCATTACGACAGGCTTGCCGAGGGTGATGCGTTTGAAGTGTTGCAGTTCTGCTGGAAGGTGCCATGGCATCGCACCATCTTTGCCGATGACGCGATCGTTTGCCATTGCCGCAATCAATGCAATTCGCATAAAAACCCCGTTGTTCGTGGTACCCCGTGGTTCTACCACGGGTTCGATCTGACGTTTTGACTATGTTGGTTCAATCCGGGCGTTACCCGTGGTAGAACCACGGGCTACAACGAATAACTGTGTTTATTTTTGGTAGATGACCTCGACGTCGTAGTCGTCGTCATCAAAGTCATCATCATCATCGTCGTCATCATCGAAGCCGTCAAGCTGCTCTTGATGATACGTATCCCATTTAAATTCTGTCGTTTGCTGTGCTTGATCTGCTTCTTCTTCCGCGCTTGGTTTCGGCAGTTGTTCGAGATACGTCATGATCTCTTTGCACAACTGCTCGGTGCCTTTATTGCTGAGGGCAGAAATTTTATAAACTGGGCCGTCCCAATCGAGGGCAGCTTTCAGCTCTTGCAAGCGCTCTTCCGCTTCTTCTTCCGTCAACAAATCAACTTTATTGACGACCAGCCAACGGGGCTTTTCAGCAAGTTTAGGGCTGTACATTTTCAGTTCGTTGACGATGGTTACTGCCTGAGTGCTTGGATCGGTGCCATCGTACGGCGCCAAATCAACAAGGTGCAGCAACAAGCCACAGCGCTCGAGGTGCTTGAGAAACTGAATACCTAAGCCAGCGCCTTCAGCAGCGCCTTCGATTAGACCAGGGATATCTGCGATAACAAAGGTTGCATGTGGCACTGGGCGCACAACACCAAGGTTAGGCACCAGCGTGGTAAATGGGTAGTCGGCAACTTTCGGCTTAGCTGCTGATACCGAGCGAATAAAGGTCGACTTACCGGCATTCGGCATACCTAAAAGACCTACATCAGCAAGTAGCATCAGTTCCAGCTTAAGCGTACGAATCTCGCCCGGGGTGCCCATGGTTTTCTGCCGCGGTGCACGGTTGGTGCTGCTCTTAAAACGCGCATTACCAAGGCCATGAAAACCACCTTTTGCAACCATTCGACGCATGCCATGCTTGGTTAAATCACCCAACACTTCGCCGGTTTCTTGGTCGGTGGCACGCGTACCCACAGGCACTTTCAGAATAATGTCTTCGCCGCGCTTACCGGTACAGTTTTTACCCATACCATTTTGTCCGCGCTGGGCTTTATGAATATGCTCAAAACGGTAATCGAGCAACGTATTTAGGTTTTCATCGGCTTCTAGATAAACGTCACCGCCGTCGCCACCGTCACCGCCATCGGGGCCACCTTTTGGGATGTATTTTTCACGTCGAAAACTGACTACGCCGTTACCGCCGTCGCCCGCTTCTACGCGAATTTCTGCTTCATCTACAAACTTCATCTTAAAACCTACCTACGACTATTAAAAAACCCCGCCACAAAGGACGGGGTTTCTTTGTCTTGCGTTAGCGCGACTGAAATTTATTCAGTAACGATGCTAACGTATTTGCGGTTCTTAGGACCTTTCTCCGCAAAAGAAACTTTGCCGTCCGCTTTAGCGAACAAAGTGTGGTCACGACCGATACCTACGTTATCACCAGCGTGGAAACGAGTACCACGTTGACGAACGATGATGCTACCAGCCAATACTGACTCACCACCGAAGCGCTTTACACCCAGACGTTTACTTTCTGAGTCACGACCGTTTTTGGTTGAACCACCAGCTTTTTTGTGTGCCATGTGTCGTTACTCCTTAATTAACCGTTAAAACCAGTGATTTTCACTTCAGTGAACCACTGACGATGACCTTGATGTTTCATGTGGTGCTTACGACGACGGAACTTGATAATGTTCACCTTGTCAGCACGACCATGGTTGACCACTTCCGCTTTAACGGATCCACCAGAAACAAAAGGCGCGCCGATTTTCACGTCGTCACCGTTCGACAGCATTAATACTTGGTCGAACTCAACCACATCACCAGTGGCTGCTTCCAGCTTTTCCAGGCGGACGATTTGGCCTTCAGTAACACGGTGTTGCTTACCGCCACTTTGGAATACTGCGTACATAACTTTCTCCGATTTGCCCGTCTGGGCGCGTTTAGTTTTAAATCAGGGCGCGAATTATAAACAAACTCCCTGCGGGAGTAAAGGCCTAAAAGCGCTGTTTGCTATTCGCTGTTCGTGCGCTCACTGCGTTCGCTGTTCGGTAACCCGTGGTTCTACCACGGGTAACGTCCGAATTGAATCAACATGGTCGAAACGTCAGATTAAACCCGTGGTAGAACCACGGGCTACGCGACGCGGTCGATGGCGATGTCGGCCAGGGCATGTAACGCGTCGCGGTGCTGCGACGCTGGCAACACCGCCAGTTGCGCTTGCGCCAGCTGCGCTTCTTTTAACGCGCGATCGCGTGTGTAATCCAATGCGCCAGTGCGACGCATCGCTGCCAAAATCGTTTGCAAATGCTCGCGACCGTCGCCCTGTTCAATCGCACCACGAATCAATTGTGCTTCTTCGTCATTGCCGTGCCACATGGCATACAGCAATGGCAAGGTCGGTTTACCTTCCGCTAAATCGTCACCAGCTTGCTTGCCCATGACATCGCTATCTGCGGTGTAATCCAAAAGATCATCAACCAACTGGAAGGCAGTACCGAGGTGACGACCATACGCCGCCAACGCTTCTTCTACTTCTGGGCTTTCATTCGCGAGTACCGCACCAAGTTGCGTTGCCGCTTCAAAAAGTTTCCCGGTTTTACCGTAGATCACGTCGAAGTAGCTGGCTTCTGTGGTATCTGGATCGTTGCAGTTCATTAACTGCAACACTTCACCTTCAGAAATCACATTGGTCGCATCGGCCAAGATTTTCATGACTTTCATCGATTCGAGCGTCACCATCAGCTGGAATGCTCGCGTGTAAAGAAAGTCACCTACCAACACACTGGCTTCGTTGCCAAACACAGCGTTGGCGGTTTCTTGGCCACGGCGTAATTCAGAAGCATCAACCACATCGTCATGCAGCAAGGTAGCGGTATGGATGAATTCGATAATCGTTGCCAAGGTCAGGTGACCTTGCCCCTCATAACCCACAGCTCGTGCAGCCGTAACCGCAAGCAGCGGACGCAAACGCTTGCCACCACTGTTGACAATATAAAGACCAAGTTGATTAATAAGTGCAACGTCAGATTTTAACTCGTCACCGATAAGGGTGTTGACCCCTTTCATATCGGCAGCCATTAATTCAGAGATCTCATTTAACTTCATACGGCGTCGCCAACAACGATAAGAAGGTTAAGATCTTACAAAGAAAAAGGGACGGGGTCGACCCCCATCCCTTCGACTTCGCGTATTTTTACGGCTTGCGCAACAATTAGAAGCGATATTGTGCTCTTACATAATAGAATCCGCCGTTCACGCCCATTGGCGAGGTTGGTGGATACTCAGAACCCACTAAGCCAGCATAAGGGTTCTCGTCAGGGCGCTCATCAAATAAGTTGCGCGCTCCGCCTGCGACCTTCCACTGCTCAGTGAAGCTGTAACCGAGTTCTAAATCTACTGTGGTTTCTGCTCCCGCAAAGATATCGAGGCCACCACCGGCGTCGACGTGGTCTTCATAGTACTCACCAAAGTAGTTCAACCGCACTAAAGTGTTGAGTTTGTCACGTTGCCAATCAAAGGTAAGCGTTGCGCGATGCTCTGGCAGGTTATCTTCAAGCATCATGACTTTCGCTAAATTGATATAGGCTGGATTAAACTCATCGACGGTGGTGTCGGTCCAGTTATAGGCCAAACCATACTTCATTTCGCCGTCCCACAGGTCATGGGTATAGTTCGCTACAACATCGATACCTTGAGTGGTCGTTTGGAAGTCATTAGCAAAATACACCACACTGCTGTAGCTGCTGGCGTCACGAATACCTTGCTCGAGCAACGCATCAATGTCGGCTTGCGTTAAAGGAATTGCCGAGGTACGCGTTAGGCGATCGCTCACTTCAACGTTAAAGTAGTCAACCGTTAGGTAGAAGCCATTGGCAAACTCACCTACCAAACCTAAGCTATAGGCAGTCGACTCTTCCGGCTCAAGTGGCTTACCACCTTTCAGCGCCGCAATCGGATTGGTCGGTGGCAGCAACGCTTGGTCTTGTAACTCGCTACCAACGAAAGCTGTGGTAACGTTCACAACATTACTCTGCCCCACCGTTGGCGCTTTAAAACCAGTGCTCACGGCACCACGTAAGGCCCAATCGTCGGTCAGTTGTAAGCGCGCTGAGATTTTACCGTTCAACGTTTCACCGAAGTCGGTAAAGTCCTCGTAGCGAACTGCAACACCCATCATAAAGTCTGCGGTTAAATAGGTCTCTGCATCGGCGTAAATAGCCCAGTTACCGCGGCTCCACTCACCTGCAGCCTCAGGTTTAATGCCCGGGAAACCGTTCGAGCCAATGCCAAACCCTTGCGACGTTCCAGTAGCGGGATCGAAGGCAAGACTGCCAACCGCGTAGGATGCTGGATCACCGACTTCCTGTTTGAACGTTTCACGGCGATACTCGATACCGGTTGCGACATTAATCGCGTCATAAAAACCATCAACGTCGATAGCCTTACTCAGGTCAAAGTTAAAGTTTTTCTCGAGTTGACTTGCCGCACCCGGCTCGAAGCTGGTCGGCGTATCTGGACCGAGGCTTGGGTTCACCGTGCCAGTGATCAGATACTCGATACGCGAGTAGCCAACACCAATACTTGCATCGTAAAACCAATCACCATCGGTGTAGCCATTGGTACCAGCGACAAACGCAGCATCCGAAACGATTCCGCCGAAACGCGGGGTAAAGCCGCCTGGGAACATCTCGTTGAAGGCAAAACAGTTCGCGCCCACGGCGGTGCTGTTATCCGCTATCACCTGATAGTTAGGGCTCTCGAGTACATTGTCGCCGATGTGCACTTGTGGACATTCAATCCCAACGCCTACGCCATCGAGGTCGCCAACGAGTAATAAGGCATTGCCATCGCCATCGGTACCACCGTCATACACGCCACCACGGGTATGTGGATGACGATAGTAAAAGCCACCTTCAATTTCGCGCTCGGCGTAGTTGGCGTACAAATAAGCTTCTTTATTGTCACCTAAGTCGAGACCAAAGTTACCGAGTACTTTCATGTCGTACTTAATTTCTGGTGTACCCCAGATTTGCGCAGGGTCCTCAACGAACGTATTACCTGCAGCAATCAGTGCGGCGGCATCATCGCGTTGCACACTTCGGCTGGTAGGATCGGCAGACTTATATTCCATACTAAAGTTCGCATAGCCACGCTCCGACAACTCAAATCCAGCATTAGCAGCAACTTGGTACATTGCGCCGTCGCCTTCTGCGGTTTCACCATAACGCGCTTCAGCAGAGCCGCCGTCACTGGCATCTTTCAAGACAAAGTTAATGACCCCGGCAATGGCGTCCGAACCGTACTGTGCGGCAGCACCGTCGCGCAGCACTTCGACCTGTTTCAAGGCAATTGCGGGCAAGGTCGAGATATCAGGTCCCTGCGCGCCATCTGACAAGCCACCGCCAAGAAAAGTAATGACCGCCGAACGGTGACGACGCTTTCCGTTCCACAGAACGAGCGTGTGGTCCGACGCCAAACCGCGCAGATTAGCAGGACGCACCAAGGTCGAAGCGTCGTTGATCGGTTGGTCATTGACGTTGAACGAAGGCACGACGGTCGACATCATGGTCATCATGTCGGTTGAGCCCTGCTCCATAAACTCTTCGGCTGAAATAATATCCAATGGTACTGCTGAATCCCCCACCGAACGCGGCGCTGAACGTGTACCTACAACAGCAATACGTTCTTCTGCTTTTTCGACTTGCTCTTCTTGTTGATCATTGTTGGCTTCTTGCGCATAGGCGCTTGAAGTTGTCAGAAGTGGAATTGATGCAGCGAACAGAACCAAACTGATCGACTGCGCTAAACGTGTTTTAGACCCAGGCACTTTCGATATGGCCATGAGACCTTCCCCCTTGTTGCTATTATTATTTTTGTTCTATGACCAAGCTCATAGAACTATTACAAATAGCTTAACGCAGATCAAAAAACAACCTGTTATAGACATTAGTCGAATATTTAATGCGGTTCATCGACAATCAAAGTGAGTGTTTGGGCCTGAGGAATGCAATAATAGAACCTACTAGCGCGCCGCCAATATGCGCATTGACAGCTACGCCGGTGGCGTACTGGGGGTAGAGAAGATCAAGAATAAGTTTTGCGATAAGCGCAACAAGCACAAGGCTACCGATAAATTTGCGTTGGCGGAGCTCAATGACGCCACTGTAGGCAAAGAGGCCATAAAGCGTGCCCGAGAAGCCCCCAAACACACTAAACTCGCCGTTAAATACCCATTCTGCTAATGAGCTGACCAGCATAACCAAGGGTAGCAAAAGCCAATAACGCTTACGGGGGACACTTTCGGCGAATAGCGCCCACCACAGCAGAATACCGCCCAGATTGAGCGCTAAATGTGACCAACTGTGGTGCAGCAACTGCGCGCTGAAGAGTGTATACCAATGAAAGTCGGTACGAGAGAGTAACAAGGTTTGCCGCACATCGGCTGGCAACAACATCGCGCCAGCTAAGATGGCCGCTACTACCAACGGAGGAATGACATAAGTTGGCGACAGCGGTAGTTGTAATCGAAACACCTTGTGTACACTCCAAAAAAAACGCTGGGAAAGGAAATCCTAACCCAGCGTTCGCTATCTTTACAGTATTGCCGTCGTCTTATTTAACGAAGTCCAAGCCTGTTTGGATGTCGCCTTTCAGGCCGTCGAGCATTGCTGCTTTGGCTTTTTCTTCAAAAGCGCTCAGCTCGCCATACGGTAGAATCTCTTCGATACCGTTTTTACCTAAACGTACTGGGTGAGCAAAGAACAACGCGTCGTTACCGTCGGTTTCAACGTAAGTGCACTCGACCACGCTGTTGTCGCCTTCAAGTGCTTTCACGAGTGACAAGCAGAAACGTGCTGCAGCTTGGCCCATAGAAAGGGTTGCCGAGCCGCCGCCAGCTTTGGCTTCAACAACTTCGGTGCCAGCATTCTGGATGCGATGGGTCAATTGTTCGATTTGCTCGTCTGTGAAGCTCAAACCGGTTTGTGACAGCAATGGCAAGATGGTCGTGCCGCTGTGGCCGCCGATAACTGGAACTTGCACTTCTGCTGGGTTCTTACCGTGGATTTCAGCAACAAAAGTTTCCGCACGGATCACGTCAAGAGTGGTGACACCGAACAATTTGTTTTTGTTGTAAACGCCTTTTTTCTCGAGTACGCGCTTGGCGATCGCCACAGTGGTGTTCACTGGGTTAGTGATGATACCAATGCAAGCGTTCGGGCAGTTGTCTGCGATAGCTTCAACCAAGTTCGCAACGATACCAGCGTTAATGTTGAACAGGTCAGAACGATCCATACCTGGCTTACGCGGCACGCCCGCTGGGATGAGCACGATGTCAGCACCAACCAACGCTGGAGCAAGGTCATCTTTACCGTAACCTTTAACGTTAACGGCAGTTGGGATGTGGCTGAGATCAACAGCAACACCTGGTACTACCGGCGCTACGTCGTACAGCGCCAACTCAGATCCAGCAGGTAATTGGGTTTTCAAAAGTAATGATAGTGCTTGGCCGATTCCGCCAGCTGCACCTAAAACTGCAACTTTCATCTCAGACTCCATCCAGTTGTTGGGTTGGGGAAAATTTTGGTGCCGAAAGACTACTGCAAAACCGCCGAAATTACAACCAAGATGGCGCTGGCTAGGCGTTTTGGCGCAAGTGCGATAGACTGTCTTTTGATTTACGAAAGGGTTCGATAGATAACAATAACAAGAGGCGGCGACGGAACATGGCTAGTGCGAAATCTGATGCAATGATCGAGACCTTCAAGGGCTTGTTGAAAGAGGAACGCTATGGCTCGCAAAGCGAGATTGTAGATGCGATGAAGGCCCGCGGCCACGACAACATCAGCCAGTCAAAAGTCTCACGTTTGCTATCAAAATATGGTGCCGTTCGTACCCGTAATGCGCGTCAAGAAATGGTCTATTGCTTACCTGCCGAACTTGGTATTCCATCGACCCGCGCACCATTATCCCAGCTTGTTTTAGATATTCAGCACAATGATGTGATGGTGATTATTCGTACTTCACCCGGAGCGGCGCAGCTGATTGCCCGATTGCTGGATTCGGTCGGGAAAAAAGAAGGCGTACTGGGAACGATTGCCGGTGACGACACCATTTTTATCGCACCAGTAAAGGTTGTCGATATCGACTTTACCCTGCAGAAAGTCCGCGAGCTGTTTGAAAGTGTTGGGTAGCCCGTGGTTCTACCACGGGTCCAACCTGACATTTCAACGATGTACGTTCAATTCGACAGACCCCGTGGTAGAACCACGGGCTACCACATTCCCGCATTGACCACCGTCAAAATGGTTGGGTTTATGCAAACCGATTCAAAAAGTCGACCGAAGGCACAAAGTACGCGGCATTGGTGACCGCCTCGGTGTAATCTAGCAGCGGGTCATAATCGCCACTGTCATCTTCGTAATAGCGTTGCTTAAGCCAGCGCACCACATCCAGCGGCCGCGCAGTGAAATACATTGCCAGCAAGCCCTGCTCACGCATATCGCCCCACGGCATATTCTGCCGCAACATCTGCAATGGCTGCTCTTGCTCATCTTGCATCTTCGCCTTCTGCGCATGCGTCACCATATGCAAACCCGCTTCGCTAATCTTCTCGCCGGTGAGCTTTTTGCGGCCAATCACAAACTCTTGCATTTCTTGCGTCATTTGCTCCCAGCGGCGTAAGTCATGACGGAACTTTTGCACGAACAAATAGCTACCATTGGCAAACACCGCATCGTCGTCGGCATGAATCAACGCCAACTGCCGGCGGCGAATACCGCGTGGATTTTCCGGTGCATCAATGAAGCCGGTTAGATCACGGCCATCCATAAAGCGAAACGTCGGGATCTGCTCGATCAACTCAACATCATGACCTAACCATTCAAGGATAGTGCGAGCGCTATGGTAGTTAACGTCAAAACGGTCCGACCTTAACGTCAGCAGCAAGTCCACCGGTTCTCGCGGCGCTTGCCGGTCACCATCACGCAAGTCAGGAAACTGCCCAAGTTGCGGCGGCCGGTCATGCGGATACAACGTATCCCAGTAATCGCTACCAACAGCCACGTAGCCACTTAGTAAAGCTTCCGAAAAACGTTCATCAAGCTCGTCAAAAAGTGCTGGAATACGGGCAAGCTTGCGGCGCATGTTACTAACGTCTTCATTCATGACGTTAAGTAACAAGGTCAGGCCGTGCAAATTCGGTTCGGCATAAATGCCTTTTTGCGCTTGTGCCATGCGTATTCCTTTTTCGCTGTTCGTGGAATGCAGTCGACTGGTCGCAAGGTTGTTGCGCTTGCGCCTCACTGGCATACAATGGTTTTCAGTTTAGCAAATATTTTACGAAAAAAATCATAAATTAAGCGGAGTTATTATGGGTGCTTCACAGCGTTTTACAACTACATTAGTGGCTGCTTCACTAGCCATGTTTTTGGGCGGCTGTGCCGCGACTTCAAGCCCTACCTCTAGTGGCAGTAATACTACAGCCGTCGAGGCGGTCAGCGAAGATGCGCGCTTTACCGAGGTTGCCACCCGAGTGTGGGAAGGCATGCAAAATCCGGTGGGTAGTGAGGACTCCGACGCCAGCCTACCAGCAATGACTCCTGAGGCTCTCGCCGCTCGTGCGGAACAGCAACGCGGCTGGTTAAATGAACTGCAAGCCATCAATACCTCAGCATTATCGCGCCAAGAGTACATTAACTGGCGGATGCTTACCTATCGTCTACAAAACGATGTCGACGCCTACGATTTTAACGAACATTACATGCCGTTAAATGCTGAAGGTGGCTTCCATAGTTCATTGTCGTTTATGGTGCGCAATACCGCGTTGCGTAGCTATGAAGATTATCAAAACTACGTCGCCAAATTAGGCACTATTCCTCGCTACATGGCAGAGCAAACCGCTTGGCTAGAACGCGGCTTAGCTGAAGGCTACACCCAGCCACGCGCTTCAATGGAAGGCTTTGAAGACAGTATCGCTGCCTTCATCGTGCAATCCCCAGAAGAAAGCGTGTTCTATGAGCCCCTGCAAACGCAACCGAACTTTATCAATGATGAACAGTGGGCGGCGTTACAAGCTTCTGCTGCACAAGTTATTGATGAACAAGTGATTCCAGCTTATCAAGACTATTTCGATTTTATGGTGATGGAGTACTTGCCAAACTGTCGCGAAACCATCGGTGCTTCGTTTTTGCCGAATGGGGATGCCTACTACCAGAATCGTATTGAGCACTTTACGACGTTGGCGTTAACGCCTGAAGAGATCCATGAGCGAGGCTTGACTGAAGTCGCTCGTATTCGTAACGAGATGATGCAGGTTATTGAAACAACTGGATTTGAAGGTGATTTTGACGCTTTCGTTGAGTTCTTGCGGACAGATCCACAATTTTATCCAGAGACTGCCGAAGAACTACTCAAAGAAGCTTCTTATATTTCTAAGCGCATGGACGGTGAGCTACCGAAGTTTTTTAAGCTGTTACCGCGTCAGCCTTATGGGGTTGCTCCGGTACCTGCGGAAATCGCACCGAAATATACCACCGGACGCTACGCGGGTACTTCGCGCGATGACCGTGCTAGCTTCTATTGGGTGAATACCTATGCCCTAGACCGTCGTCCGCTGTATCAATTGGAAGCCTTAACCTTGCATGAAGCAGTGCCTGGCCACCATTTGCAAAATGCCTTGGCACGTGAAATGGAAGGTGTGCCTTCGTATCGCCAACAAACCTACATTTCGGCTTTCGGTGAAGGCTGGGGCTTGTACTCGGAGTGGTTGGGGTTAGAAGCGGGCTTTTATCAAGACCCGTACAGCAACTTTGGTCGCTTAAGTTACGAAATGTGGCGCGCCGCGCGCTTAGTAGTGGATACTGGTATGCACTCAATGGGTTGGTGCCGCGAAAAAGCCATGGATTTTATGGCCTCGAATACGGCGTTGAGCCTACATAATGTGCGCACCGAAATCGATCGCTACATCACTTGGCCAGGCCAAGCATTATCGTACAAACTCGGGGAAATGTTGATTCGCTCATTACGTCGCGAAGCCGAGGAAACCTTGGGTGGCAAATTTGACCTGCGCGAATTCCATTATCAAGTACTGAAAAATGGCAGCATCCCGCTCGACGTCCTTGAAACCGAAATCCGCAACTGGATTGATTCGCAGTTATAAAAGATGGTGCTGTTGACTACTAACAAAGGGCCCAGGCGAGCGAACACTCGTCTGGGCCTTTCTGATCGAGGCTTTCTGATAGTAACGACCGATTTAAACGCGGAAAAACTTAATCGTCAGCGGATAGTTTTGAATGATGCCGTCGTTAGCGCGAATCGCACCAATAATTGCGAAGACAATGTGACAGATACCGAGCGCAATCAGTATTAAAATACCAATTCCCACGAAGACAAGAATAACGCCGATAATGCCCCAGATAAACGCTGAGATAATCCAGTTAAAGACGACCTTACCGTGCGCATCAATGTAGGCGCTCTCATCTTTTTTAATTAACCACATCACCAATGGCGCGATGAAACCTGCGAAAGGAATGATATAGCCAAGGAACTGTGACAGGTGTAGTAGCATTGCGAAAGTACGTTCGTCTTTACTTGGTCCGGTAATCACCGTCGTCTCTTGTACGTTTTCCATCGTTAATTTCCTTTTATTTATTTTATTTATATCAATTTTATGTAGGAACGTTCTATTGCTTGACGCCGTATTATTGCCTAGCATGTTGGATTATTGTCCATAGAGCAATAGTAAAATATGACTGCCCAACCAAAAATTATTGTCAATCGAGCAGGCAATATTGTTGACGCTGCATTTACTAAAATAGCAGGCAAACTTTTATTTTTCTCGTACCTTCGCCCATTTAGTTATTGGGACAATTATTACGGAGAACATGCCGAAATAACGAACGATTTTTTTCGATTGCTTCATTACCCAACGATTCAAGAGCATGATGATAAAGGTAATATTGCCCGAAAGGTTACAGCGTTAGGCATCGGCGGACTCTTCCCTGCAACGTATTTTTCTACCAGCGACGCGCTTAACTCTGCGGATGCGCATGAAAAGATTTGGTTTATTAAACCAACTTACTCAACCAGTGGCAAAGGCATTCAATGCCTCACCTATGAAGACCTGAAAACCTTCGAGCTACCCCGCAGTCATATTATTCAAGAACAAGTCATAAATATCGAATTAGTGAACGAACGCAAGTACACCGCACGTGCGTATGTGTTTGTCTTTGATAAAAAAGTCTATCTCTATGACGATGGCTTTGTGATGATTCATGGGGTGCCCTATGCTCCGAATGCCACCGACTCACTAACCCAGGTCGAGCACGGCGGGTACGCAGATCCAGATGGCGCAGTAAAAATGATGCGCATGTCTGAATTACCTCACTTTTCTAAAAAGACTGAAAAGTTGAAAAAAGCCATGCAAACATTAAAGCCTGTTATCGCCAATTTTATCGAGGCAAGTTCAGCTACCGAGTATGGATTACTGGGGATTGATTTACTATTCGACAAAAACCACAAGCCCACGCTGATTGAGCTCAATGCTAAAGCAAATTTTGTCCACACCGACCTGATCAATGCTTCGCTTAACGTGCCATTTTTCGCCGCAGTGTTAAGCACGCTCTACACCAATTCACCTGATCCCAAATTCACTCAGGTATAACCCCAGAATAGCGTTGCTACCCTCTTCTTTAATTCGAACACAACAAGCGAGCACAAAAAAAGCGCGACCTTAGGTCGCGCTTTATGCTTAAAATAGTATAACTAATATATCTATGTCGATATATTAAGCAACTTCAATGGTCGGAATAATGTTCTGCTTCGCAGCATCTTCTGCCGCACGGAAGTCCGCCATTTGGTCGAAGTTCAAGTATTTATAAACTTCGCCCGCCATCGAGTTGATGTCGGCTGCGTATTCCATGTATTCCGCAGGTGTTGGCAGCTTGCCTAAAATCGCGCCGACTGCAGCAAGTTCTGCTGAGGTCAGGTAAACATTGGCACCATCACCTAAACGGTTGGGGAAGTTACGCGTCGACGTCGACAATACGGTCGCGCCAGCTTCAACTCGTGCTTGGTTACCCATACACAATGAACAACCTGGCATTTCGGTACGCACGCCGTTGTTCGCGTAGATGTTGTAGTAACCTTCTTCACGCAATTGCGCTTCGTCCATCTTCGTCGGTGGCGCAATCCACAAACGGGTATTCAGCTCGTCAGAGTTCTTCTCGAGCAGTTTACCTGCCGCACGGAAGTGACCGATGTTGGTCATGCACGAACCGATAAAGACTTCGTCGACTTTATCGCCCGCGACTTCGCTCAAGAACTTCGCGTCGTCTGGGTCGTTCGGGCAGCACACGATCGGCTCTTTAATGTCAGCCAAATCGATTTCAATCACTTCAGCGTACTCGGCATCAGCATCAGCACGCATCAGTGATGGGTTGGCCAACCACTCTTCCATTTTACGCGCACGGCGCTCAAGGGTACGTGCATCGCCGTAACCTTCGTTGATCATCCAACGCAACATGGTGATGTTTGAACGCAAGTACTCTGCCACCGATTCTTCTGACAAGTTGATGGTACAACCCGCAGCTGAACGCTCGGCTGAAGCGTCAGAAAGTTCGAACGCTTGCTCAACGGTCAGATGATCAAGGCCTTCGATTTCAAGAATACGGCCCGAGAAGGCATTCTTCTTGCCACGCTTTTCAACGGTCAATAGGCCTTCTTTAATCGCGAACGCAGGAATCGCATGCACCAAGTCACGTAACGTGATACCTGGCTGCATTTCGCCTTTGAAACGTACCAGTACCGATTCCGGCATATCCAATGGCATAACGCCTGTAGCCGCTGCGAAAGCAACCAAACCTGAACCTGCTGGGAACGAGATCCCCAACGGGAAGCGCGTGTGCGAGTCACCGCCAGTACCAACGGTGTCTGGCAACAACATACGGTTCAACCAGCTGTGGATAATGCCGTCACCTGGACGCAACGAAACACCGCCACGATTCATGATGAAGTCTGGCAGGGTGTGCTGCGTGTCGATGTCCACTGGCTTCGGATACGCCGCCGTGTGACAGAACGACTGCATGGTTAAGTCAGCCGTAAAGCCTAAACACGCCAAGTCTTTCAGTTCATCACGGGTCATTGGGCCGGTGGTGTCCTGTGAACCAACGGTGGTCATCTTCGGTTCACAGTAAGTGCCTGGACGGACACCTTCCATACCACAGGCTTTACCGACCATCTTCTGCGCCAAGGTGAAGCCTTTGCCAGAATCAACTGGCTGCTCAGGCTTCAAGAACAAGTCCGAAGGACCCATACCTAAAGCTTCGCGCGCTTTTTCCGTCAAACCACGACCGATGATCAGGTTGATACGACCGCCAGCACGCACTTCGTCAAGAATCACGCGTGATGCGTAGTCGTACTCAGCGATCACTTCGCCCGCTTCGTTTTCGATTTTACCCGCGTACGGATAAATGGTGATCACGTCACCCATGTTCATTTTTTCAACGTCGGCTTCAAATACCAACGCGCCAGCGTCTTTCATGGTGTTGAAGAAGATCGGTGCAACTTTGCCACCAATACAGATACCGCCAGCACGCTTGTTTGGCGTACCTGGCATGTCTTCGCCGATGTACCACAACACTGAGTTGGTTGCTGACTTACGTGAAGAACCGGTGCCTACAACATCACCAACGAAAGCTACTGGATGACCCTTTTCTTTCAATTCTTCGATTTGCTTAGCGGCGTCGGTAACACCTTCGCGCGGCATTTTGTACATTGCTTTGGCGTGCAGCGGAATGTCAGGGCGCGACCAAGCATCAGGTGCAGGAGACAAGTCGTCAGTGTTGGTCTCGCCAGTAACTTTAAATACGGTGGCTTTGATTTGCTCTGGCATTTCGTTGCGACCCGTGAACCATTCACCTGCCGCCCACGATTCCACAACTTCTTTCGCCAGCGCGTTGCCCGCTTTCATTTTTTCTTCAACGTCGTGGAAGGCGTCGAACATCAACAAGGTGTGCTTGAGTTCGTAGGCTGCTAGCTCGCCTAACTCGGCGTCGTCTAACAAATCAACCAAGGTCACGATGTTGTAGCCGCCGTGCATATTGCCTAGCAACTTCACCGCATCTTGCTTGCTGATCACCGGACAAGAAACTTCGCCCTTAACGATGGCTGATAAAAAGCCAGCTTTCACATAAGCTGCTTCATCAACGCCTGGAGGCACGCGCTCAGATAACAATTCAACCAAGAATTGCTCTTCGCCAGCCGGTGGGTTTTTCAATAATTCGACGAGATCAGCGACTTGCTCTGGAGTTAACGGCTTCGGTGGGATGCCTTCAGCAGCGCGCTCTTCAACATGCTTACGATAGTCTTGCAGCACAGATTACCTCTACTTTGCTATGCGAGTGAAACTTGGGGGTGTTAATTTTGGGCGCAATTATAGGGGTTTTGCCGGGCAATTAAAATTCATACAGCGACATAAAGCATAATCTTTGGCATAAACACCATGAATATTCTGTACCCCGTGGTTCTACCACGGGTGACACATCTGGTTACACTTGGTGACGAAAAAAGATGCAGCTGACATAAACCTTTCACACTTCGCGGCTATCTTAATAGGTAGGTCAAACGGGGGGACCTAACTATGAAAACACTCACCAACAAAGTAGTAAAAACCTTATGTACCGCTGCTCTAGTGTTCGGCTTTAGCGCCAGCGCTATGGCAAATACCGCGAGCGAGCAAGATGCGCCACGTCAACCAACAGTGAAAGCGCAACAAGTGTATAAGTACACTTACCAAGTAGAAAATTTTGCTGGCAGTATCGCGCAGGATATTCAAATCATGCAAGACGATCTGATGGCCGACCTTATTGTCAGTCGTGACGCCGATGTCGCCGCGGCACTGGCTCGCACCGGAGTCGAGTTGCAAGGCTATGCGCTGCTCGCTAGCGCCAGCGAAGCGACAAAGAAAGTGAGCTCGTGGGGTGTCGACGCCATCACCACGTTGTTGCCAAGCTTCAAAGCACGCGCGTATTTGTAAGCGAGGCGTCACTGAAATGGCGCCAAATAAGCTCTTCCGCTGGACCGGCAATACGTTCAGCGGAGCGGACAAGGTGAACTTCTAAGTTCACATGGGTCATAAAGCCCGGAATATCGATGCGTTCAAGCGCATGGCGTTGTAGTGCGTCACCAACCAAGTCGCCGGGAATGATGCCCCAGCCCATGCCTGCCAGCAATAACTCGCGTTGCGTAATCGAATCATTCACGCGAATCCGTTGCTGGCCCGGCATGCGCATAATTTTATCCAGATCAATACCGATGTCTTGATCCTGCGGGATCAGCATGGGCATTTCCAACAGGTCATGGCGCTGCAAGTCAGTTAGCGCGAGCCCTTTTAGGAGCGCCGGAGCGCACACCACTAACAGTTCAAAAGGCCGTACGCGGACCGTTTCAAAGTCGCCATGCTGACGAAAAATTGGCAACCACGGACACAATGCTAGCTCTGCCTCACCTTCGCGAATACGGCGCAAGGCGCGCAACTGCGAATCGCCGCTAAGCAGTAATTCGGTTGCAGGGTAAGCCTCCTGCACCTTTTTCATCGCGTCAAACAGCACCGACGGCGCACAGGTATAGTCGTAGGTGATCCGTAGTTGCGGTTCGGCGCCCGTTTGCAATTGCGCGGCCAAGGAATGCAAGCGTTGCTGTTGCTTCACCACCTCGCGCGCTTGGCGCAGAAACTGTCGCCCGCGTGGCGATAACGTCAGGCGATAGCCACTGCGGTCAAACAGCGGAAACCCGACATCATCCTCAAGGTTCTTCAACGCCATACTGACGGCCGCTTGGGTACGGTGCATGCGTTCGGAAACACCTTGGACGGACCCGGTTTCGGCGAGTAATACCAGCATTTCTAACTGACTTAGTTTCATGGTTATTCCCGAGGGCGTTGTTTGCTGTTCGTTGTTGTTTGGGTAGCCCGTGGTTCTACCACGGGGGATGCCGAATTGAACGGGCATGGTTGAAACGTCAGGTGTGACCCGTGGTAGAACCACGGGGTACAAACCTATTAAACGTTTCTTATGCTCTTTTTAATTTTTATTCAGTATTACTTTACATTTTTACCCGCTAAACTTACAAGCATTGAATTTCATCGCTCAACCAATGAAGGGGAAGCTCATGGTCCGTAGCTTATTAATG
This sequence comes from Pseudidiomarina sp. CB1, assembly GCF_024752025.1. Lineage (GTDB taxonomy): Bacteria > Pseudomonadota > Gammaproteobacteria > Enterobacterales > Alteromonadaceae > Pseudidiomarina. Next base: position 1,360,304 of record NZ_JANTPU010000001.1, read on the forward strand.
TTGCTCAGCGCGCTCGCGCTGACAGCTTGTAGCGAAGCACCCGCGCAGCAGGAAGCTGCAACAACGGTGCAACCGGTCAAATTATTCACGGTCGGCAGCAACGATAGCGAGCGCTTTCGCGAATTTCCCGCCGTCATCGAAGCCGCCCAAGTGGCACAGGTGGCGTTCCGCGTAGCGGGCGAAATTACCGAATTCCCAGGGCAACCTGGGGTACAAGTGAAGCAAGGCGATTTGATCGCTAAACTCGATCCGACCGACTATCAACTGGTGGTTGATCAAGCCCAAGCACGCTATGAACTGGCCAACGCGCAATTCCAACGCACCAAGAACCTTGTCGATGAAGGCGTGATCTCCCCGCAGCAGTTTGATGAAGTCAAAGCCAACCTCGAGGTATCGCGAGCGAATCTTGAAACCGCCAAAACCAATCTTAACTACACTGAATTACGCGCCCCTTTCGCTGGTACCATCGCTCATATTTTCGTCGAGAAACATGAAACCGTGCAGCCGCAACGCCCTATCGCCACCTTGCAAATGGACGATGCCATCGACATTAGCATCAATGTGCCCGAACAGCTGTTTGCAAGGGTTCAACGCCGCACCGACTATCAACCAGAAGTACGTTTTACCGCGCAACCGGAACGCACTTATAAGGCCCAACTGAAAGAGTGGGACTCCACCGCTGATCCTGCGACCAACACGTACAAAGTCGTATTCACCATGCCGACGCCGCAAGACTTTAATGTCTTACCCGGTATGTCAGCTGTTGTGCGCGTCGATTCCGCGGCGGTTTCAAACGCGCCAGCACAGGGCGTCTATGTCCCCACCAGTGCAGTGTTTTCGGAACTCACTGAATCCCAACAAGCGCAACCCAAAGTGTGGGTGTACGATGCCGAACGTCAGCAGGTGCAACAACGTAGCATCACCACCGGTAGCGTCACCGGTAGCTCCATTGAAGTGATTGACGGCTTACGCGAAGGCGAACAAATTGTCGTCGCTGGGGTGCATGCCCTGCAGAACGGTCAAAAAGTTCGCCCTTGGGTGAAGGAGCGAGGTCTGTAATGGATATCGCACGTTTTAGTATTCGGCGCAGCACCACCAGTTGGATGTTGTTGCTTCTGCTGTTCATTGGCGGTGTGTTAGCACTTACCAACATTGGTCGCCTCGAAGATCCAGAGTTTACCCTGAAAAAAGCAATGGTCATTACCACCTACCCCGGCGCTACTGCACAACAGGTTGAAGAAGAGGTCACCTACCGCCTCGAAAATGCCATTCAAGAACTGGGGAACATCGATCACGTCAGCTCGATTTCGAAACCTGGCTTGAGCCAAATTACCGTGGATATGAAGACCACCTTGCGCGCTGATGACATGCCGCAAATTTGGGATGAGCTACGCCGTAAAGTGAATGACGTGACGCGCCGGTTGCCGCCGGGCGCTGGACAGCCGATGGTGCGCGATGATTTCGCCGACGTCTATGGCATCATGCTGGCGATTACTGGCGCTGGCTACAACTACGATGACATCAAAGACTACACGGACTTTTTGCGCCGCGAATTGGTGCTGGTCGACGGTGTTGGCAAAGTCACCGTAGCTGGCGAACAACAAGAACAAGTTATTGTTGAGATCTCGCGCAATAAGCTGGCGAATTTTGGCATTGCCCCGCAACAGGTCATCAACTTGCTGCAAACCCAAAATGCCGTTAGCGATGCTGGCCGCGTGCTCAGCGGTGGCGAGCGTATTCGCCTACACACCACTGGCGAGTTTGATAAGGTCGAAGACCTCGCCAACCTGATGATCAGCAATCCCGGCGCCAACGAACGCATTCTCTTGAAAGACGTGGCGACCGTCGCCCGCGATTACCAAGAGATCCCAGGCCACTTGGTACGTTTTAATGGCGAGCCTTCGCTATGGCTGGGCATTTCATTTGCTCCCGATGTGAACGTGGTTGAAGTTGGCCAGCGCGTCGAACACCGCCTGCAAGAGCTCAAATACGCACAACCGGTCGGTATGCAATGGGATTACATCTACAACCAGCCGGCGGAAGTCGACGCATCGGTGCAAAACTTCCTGCTGAACTTGGCCGAAGCGGTGGCAATTGTCGTCGTCGCCCTGCTGTTGACCATGGGCTTACGCAGCGGCGTGCTGATTGGCGGTGTTTTGCTCATTACCGTACTCGGCAGCTTTATATTTATGTATTTACTCGATATTCAGCTACAACGGGTATCGCTCGGCGCGTTGATCATTGCATTAGGGATGCTGGTCGATAACGCCATTGTCATTGCCGAAGGTATGTTGGTCGGTGTGCGACGTGGATTGTCGCGCATCCAAGCCGCCAGCGTCATTGTGCAACAAAACATCTGGCCGCTGTTAGGTGCCACCGCAGTTGCGGTCATCGCCTTTGCGCCCATCGGCTTATCCAAAGATGCCAGTGGCGAGTATGCGAACTCATTATTCTGGGTGCTGTTTATCTCGTTGTTGTTGAGCTGGTTCACCGCGATTACGCTTACCCCGTTTTTAGGTAATATTCTCTACCGCCGCGATGCCCGCGCACGGAGTGCCAAAGAGCAACCTGAAGATGACGATCACGTCTATCAACACTGGGTATTTCGTGGCTATCGACGTTTTCTGCATGTTTTTCTTAACTGGCGTAAGACCACCATGCTGGCCATGCTCGCCCTGCTAGTTTTAGCTGGCGTCGGCTTTACCACCATCAAGCAATCGTTCTTTCCGCCTTCGACAACACCGATGCTGTTTGTTGACGTATGGTATCCACAAGGCACGGATATTCGGAGCACGGCAGAGCAAGTCGCCGAGCTGGAAGACTACCTAAAACAGCAACACCCTGAACTCACTTATGTCGCCAGTACCATCGGTCAAGGTGCGCCGCGGTTTACCCTCACCTACATGGTCGAAAAGTCCTACGAAAGTTACGCCCAATTGATTTTACGTGCCGACAACAATGAGCAACTGCGGCAAATCGATCAGGCCCTCACGGACTACATCCAACAGCAGCAGCCCGACGTCGAATTTAAAATGAAGCCGGTCGAAATGGGGCCGTCGCAGACAGCAAAAATCGAAGCCCGCTTTAGTGGCCCCGATCCGCAAGTGCTGCATCAATTGGCCGCACAGGCCGAAGCCATCATGACGCAAGACAAAGGAGTGTATAACCTCCGCAACGATTGGCGACAACGGACCAAAGTATTACAACCGGAGTTTAATGAGGCTGCGGCGCGGCGCCTCGGCATCACCAAAGCCGATGTGAATGATGTTCTGAAGCGCAACTTTAGTGGACAAACGGTTGGGGTGTTCCGCGATGGCACGGAGCTATTACCTATCGTGGTGCAAGCCCCACTTGAAGAACGCCGCGAAATTGCCGATTGGCACGAATTGCAGGTGTATTCGCAAGCCTTACAGCGCACGATTCCACTCGCACAAGTGGTCAACGACATGCAGCTCGTCGCTGAAGACCATCTTATTTTGCGCCGTGATCGTAAGCGAACCCTCACGGTGATGGCGGATCACGATATCTTTGGCGAAGAAACCGCGGCGATGGTGCTGGAACGTATTCGTCCAGAAATTGAAGCGATTCCCCTACCGACCGGCTACCAACTTGAATGGGGCGGCGAGTTCGAGGCGTCGAAAAAAGCCACCGGCGCCATTTTCCAAGCGCTACCTTTTGCCTTCGTCGTGATGTTCATTATCACCGTGCTATTGTTTAGCTCGATTCGTCAGGCAGGCGTGCTGTGGACCACCGTACCGTTAAGCATTATCGGGGTAACCCTCGGCTTAGCGTTAACCGGACAGCCTTTTGGTTTCATGGCCTTACTTGGCTTCTTAAGTCTAAGCGGCATGTTGATCAAAAACGGCGTGGTATTGCTCGAACAAATTCGCGTTGAACTTGCCGCCGGTAAGCCCGCGCTGCAAGCATTAGAAGACGCAGCCGTAAGCCGTGTGCGGCCAGTTATGATGGCAGCGGTAACCACCATTGTCGGTATGATCCCGCTGCTATTTGATGACTTTTTTGTCAGTATGGCGGTGGTCATCATGTTCGGCCTTGGCTTTGCCACCTTGCTGACACTCGTGGTCGTGCCGGTGATGTACGCGCTGGTCATGCGCGTACCTCACCACAAAGCCTAAACTTAGTCGTTCAGTTGGCGGCGGTGCCACAAGTAATACACCGCCGGCAACACGAAGAGCGACAGCAACGGTGCCAGAATCATCCCACCAATCATTGGTGCGGCAATACGCTGCATCACTTCGCTACCCGTGCCTTGGGTCAACATGATCGGCAACAAACCTGCCACGATGGTAATGACCGTCATCGCTTTCGGTCGTACCCGCAACACTGCCCCTTCTTCGATAGCATCATAGAGCGTAGCTTGTGTGCGTTCCTTGCGCGCATGCCAGGCATTGTTCAGATACAGCAGCATCACCACGCCAAACTCGGCGGCAACACCGGCCAAGGCAATCATCCCCACGCCAACAGCAATCGACAGGTTGTAACCTAACCACCAAATAAACCACAGACTACCGGTCAAAGCCAACGGTAGGGTCGCCATGATCAGCAACGCCTGTTTAAACGAGCGGAAGGTCAAATAGAGCAAGACCAAAATGACCGCCAGCGTTGCGGGGACCACCTGTTGCAGCTTCGCTTTAACCCGTTCCATCGACTCGTATTGCCCCGACCACGACAACGAATAACGCGCCGGTAGATCATAGTCAGCCAGTGCTGGCTCGGCAGCAGCAATCACGTCGCCCACGGGCGTGCCAGCGTCAACGTCAATAAACACCCAGCCCGTAGGCCGCGCATTCTCACTGCGGATCATCGCTGGACCATCGGTCACTTGTACATCGGCCACTTGTTCTAACGTGACCCAAGCACCATTGGCGCTCAGCAACGGCAGCTGCTTAATGCGCTCAACATGATCACGTAACTGACGTGGGTAGCGTAAGGTGATGGGATACCGCTCGGTGCCTTCAATGGTTTCGGCAATTTGCGCGCCACCAATGGCAAACTGAATCAAACGTTGAATACTGGCTTGGTCAATGCCGTAACGCGCTGCTTCAGCAAGGCGCGGACGAATCTCTAAATAGCGTCCGGCAGCAGGGCGTTCCGCAAACACCGAAGCCACGCCAGGTAGATTCGATAGCCGCTCTTCAAGGTCACTACCGATGCGCTGAATTTCGCTCAATTCAGGCCCCGCAATCTTCAAGCCCAACGGCGTTTTTAAGCCCGTTGAGAGCATATCAATGCGAGTTTTAATCGGTTGCACCCAAGCGTTGGTAATACCCGGCACATTGACCGTCGCATCTAGCTCGGCAATGATATCTTGCAGCGTTACCCCTTCACGCCACTCGCTCTCGGGCTTCAACTGAATGGTCGTTTCCAGCATGGTCAGCGGTGCTGGATCGGTGGCGGTATCCGCCCGCCCAGTTTTACCAAACACCCGTTCCACTTCGGGCACCTGCTTGATCAGACGGTCGGTCCGTTGCAAGAGCTCAGCAACCGCGCCAGGACTGATGCCTGGCAAGGTGGTTGGCATGTACAGCAAATCACCTTCTTGCATGGTGGGCATGAATTCACTTCCCATTTTTGACAACGGATAGTAACCACTCACTGTCACCAGCACAGCAATCAAAATAACCGTTTTCGGCATTTTCAGCACGCCGTGCAAGAACGGACGATACAACCAAATCAAAACACGGGTCAGCGGATTACGTTCTTCACTGATGATTTTTCCACGCACGAAATAGCCCATCAGCACTGGCACTAGCGTCACTGCCAAGAGGGCTGCGGCAGCCATTGCGAAGGTTTTGGTGTAGGCCAATGGTGAGAACAAACGCCCTTCTTGTGCTTCCAGCGAAAACACCGGCACAAAACTCAAGGTAATGATTAACAGCGATAAAAACAGTGCTGGCCCCACTTCCACCGTGGCATTACGGATCAAACGCCAGTGCTCTGCCCCTTTGGCTTCTGTACCGTGTTCTTCGCGATAATGCTGTAGATGTTTATGGGCATTTTCAACCATCACAATGGCCGCATCGACGAGTGCGCCAATGGCGATGGCAATACCGCCAAGGCTCATAATGTTGGCATTAATCCCCAGCCAACGCATGACAATAAAGCTCATCAACACCGCAAGCGGGAGCGTGATAATCACGACCAACGCCGAGCGCACATGCAACAAGAACAACACGATGACGAGCCCAACGAAGACCATTTCTTCAATCAGCTTGGTGGTCAGGTTATCCACCGCGCGATGAATCAAATCCGACCGATCGTAAGTCGGCACAATCTCAACGCCTTCAGGCAAACCTTGTTGCAGGGTTTTCAGCTTATCGCGAACCCGTTCGATGGTCGCCAAAGCGTTCTCGCCATGGCGCATCACCACAATACCGCCGACCACTTCGCCTTCGCCGTTGAGCTCAGCAATGCCACGACGACTTTCTGGGCCGCGGCGCACGGTCGCAACATCAGCGAGAGTTATCGCGTTACCCGCAGCACTGCGCACCGGCAATGGCAAGTCGCGCAAGTCATCCAACGACTGAAGGTAACCGGTGCCACGCACCATATATTCAGCTTCGGCCATTTCGACAATACCACCGCCGACTTCTTGGTTGGCACTGGTAATGGTATTGCGAACTTGTTCCAAGGTCAGTCCATAACTTTGCAGCCGATAAGGGTCAATCACGACTTGGTAGGCTTGCACCATGCCACCGACCGTCGCCACCTCGGCAACGCCGGCAACACTTTGCAACTCTTGTTTTAAGAACCAATCTTGCAGACTGGTGAGCTCACCCAAATGGCGCTCGCCAGTACGATCCACTAATGCATACTGAAACACCCAACCGACGCCACTGGCGTCTGGTCCTAAACGCGGTGTAACACCGGCGGGCAGACGCTCAGCGGCTTGATTTAAATACTCCAAGACGCGGCTACGCGCCCAATAGATGTCGGTGCCCTCTTCGAACAAGATGTACAGATAGGAATCGCCGAAAAACGAAAACCCGCGCACTTCGGTCGAACCAGGTACCGCCAACATCAGATTCGCCAACGGCCACGTCACCTGTTCTTCGACTAACTGCGGTGCTTGCCCAGGGTATGGGGTTTTCACAATCACTTGAACGTCGGATAGATCGGGAATCGCATCCAGTGGTGTGCTACTCATCGCGCGCCAGCCAAACCAAGCCGCAAACAGCGCGGCAATCAGCACCAGCATGCGATTGCCCAAACTCCAATCAATAATTTTAGTGAGCATGCGCGCCTCCGCTAGCTGGCTGTTCGCCACCCATGCGGCTGGCTTTTAGGCTCGCCTCAGAATCCAGCAAGAACTGACCAGAAGTGACGACTTTCTCGCCCTCCTCAAGGCCATGCATGATTTCCGCTTCATCCCCCACAATGAGTCCCACATGCACGTCACGTTGCTCGAAAGTGTCACCAGCGGTTTGCACCACCACGCGATTACTCGTTCCGGTCAGAATAAGCGCACTCACCGGCACCGCTAAGACATCCCGTTTCGGTCCGCCATAGAGTTCAACTTGCGCTTGCATACCCACTTGAATCTCGGTGGCAGCAATCCCTTGCGGCAGCTTGATGCGGACGCGTTGCGTCTTCGACTGCGGATCAAGCTCAGGGTAAATATAATCAATTTCGGTCTCGTAAGCGTTCAGTCCTGCCTGCGGTAACGTTACATCAGCAGGTGCTTGCGGACGCAGCCAATCGCTATAGCGCTCCGGCACGTCGGCGATGAGCCATGCACTGTCATCACCGGTCAAGGTAAGCAACTCGGAGCCGGGCTCCACGTACATGCCCTCGGCCACGTTCAATGCGGTGACCACACCAGAGTGTTGGGCGTACACTGGGAGCCGGTAAAAGATCTCTTGAGATTTTTCCAGTTGCGCCACTTGTTCGGCGTTAAAACCGAGCAACTCAAGACGCAAACGGCCATCACGAAGTAACCGTTTCGATTGTTGTGGGGTCAAAGTATCGACGGCATCGAGCGCTTGCAAAAAGTCCTGCTGCGCCACCACTAGCTCTTTACTGTAGATGCTGTAGAGCGCATCGCCTTTGGCAACCTGTTGGCCCTCGCTGCGCACAAACAACTCTTCTAGCCAACCGGACGCACGCGGATGGATGTGCCAACGTGCGTTGTCGTTCCACTGCACCGTTGCCAAGGTCGGTAGATAACGCCAAAGCGTTGTACGTTCAACTGTAGCGGTGGTAATGCCAAGGTTTTGTTGCATCTGTCCGCTGATTTGCACATTGACTTCCATCGTCGGCTTTTGCGGCTCTAAATCCATGCCGCAAATTGGGCAGGTGCCAGGCTCGTCGCGGACGATATGACTGTGCATTGGGCAAACATACTGCACTTCGTCAGTACTGTCTTGGTCACCCTGAAGCTGTTGCTCCGCTGGGGTCAATTGGTGGTCATCAGTACCGTGCTGGCTGTGATCTTGTGCGTGAGCACTCTGCGCTAAAACATTAACGACCAGTAACAGGGCCAACAGCCCAACCATCCATCGTGATAAAAACATACATTACTCCTGCAATAACAAACTGAGAAAAAGAAGATCAGCTGTTTGCAGGCATCGGTGGACGTTCGAGACGGTCCTTACGGGTAATAAGGTTTGCTAAGGTAGGTAGCCACTGTCGTTGCTCGGGCAACGCACGGGCTGAAGAAAAGTTGGGCAACAACGCAAGCGCCGTCGCACCACAATAGTGTTGGCAGTCACTACAACTGCCATCACAGGACATATGCTCAGCCATCGCGGTAGCTTGATCACTGTCGTCACAGCAGGCATGGTCTGCCGCCATGTCGTGATGTTGCGTCGTCATGGTTGTCACCGCCTCGCCCAGAGGCGCAGCAGCGTATGCTGGAGCCACTAAAGGCGCCAGCAATAACAACATTATGAGTAGACGAGTCATCACGTTCATAGCGACAGTCTAACCCATTTCTTACCAGATAGTCACGCGTTCTTCTGGTGGTATGTACATCTCGTCACCAGGCTTCACGTCAAAGGCTTCGTAGAACGCCGGAACGTTGACGACGGTACCGTTCACGCGGTAGTACGCAGGCGAATGCGGATCGCTCAAGACTTGATTACGCGTGTATTCGTCACGTTGCTTGGTCTGCCACACTTGTGCCCAACCCAAGAATACGCGTTGTTCGCCCGTGTAACCATCAAGTACCGGCGAAGGTTCGCCATTCAACGAGTCTTTATAAGCTTTATAGGCAATCGTTAAACCAGCTAAATCACCAATGTTTTCGCCAAGGGTCAGTTTACCGTTCACGAACACACCTTCAATTGGCTCGTAGCTGTCGTACTGAGCGGCCAACATTGCGCCACGCTCGTCGAACGCTTCGCGGTCACCGTCAGTCCACCAGCTTTGCAAGTTGCCGTCGCCATCGTATTTTGACCCTTGGTCATCAAAGCCATGACCGATTTCGTGACCGATGACTGCACCGATGCCGCCATAGTTGACTGCGTCTTCGGCTTTTAGGTCAAAGAACGGTGGTTGCAAGATACCAGCCGGGAACACGATTTCATTACGCACTGGGCTGTAATAAGCGTTGACGGTTTGTGGCGTCATGCCCCAATCTTCTTCTTTGACGGGCTCGCCGATTTTGCTGATGTTCTCTTGATAATCGAACTCAGATGAACGCTTGTAGTTGCCAACCAAGTCGTCTGCCGTCACCACCAACGCCGAGTAGTCACGCCACTCGCTTGGATAACCAATGTATGGAGTGAATTTGCTTAGTTTTTCCAAGGCTTTTTGCTTGGTTTCTTCGCTCATCCAGTCCAGTTCTTTGATCGATTCGCCGTAAGCTTTGATCAAGTTGTCGACCAAGGTTTCCATCCGTTGCTTAGCTTCCGGTGGGAAGTATTCGGCAACATAAAGCTGGCCTAGCACTTCACCGAGTGCGCCATCAGTCGCATCCACACCGCGCTTCCAACGTGGCTGTTGCTCTGGCGTACCGTTGAGTACTTTGCCGTAGAACGCAAAGCGGCGATCGCTGATGTCTTCGCTCAAGGCATTGGCGAAACCATTCACCAAGCGCAGGCTCAAATAGTGCTGCCAAGTTTCCAACGGCACGTCTTTGAACATGTCGCCAAAGCTTTCGAAGTACGAAGGTTGACGCACAACAGCATCTTGCACCGTCGCAATACCCGCAGCTTCTGTGTAAGCACCTAGATTGAAGTCGCCCATAAGTTCTTTGACTTCATCCATGGTTTTCTTGTTGTAAGTTTTGTCGGCGTTACGGCTCTCAACACGACTCCACTGCACTTCAGCGAGTTTTGTTTCAAGTTCCAGCACGGCGTCAGCCGCAGCTTCTGCTTGCGCATAGTCAACCAAGCCTAAGACGTCTTTGATATACGACTTGTAAGCTTCACGAATTTCGACAAACTTTTCTTCGTCTTTCAGATAGTAATCACGATCCGGAAGACCAAGGCCTGACTGGCTCATGTACATGGTGTTGACGTCAGGATTCTTCGCATCGGCATAAACATAGAAGCCGAACGGCGAGCTGATACCGAAGCGCGCCATTTGCGCGAAGTGCGCTGCAACTTGGTCGTGGTTTTGTAAGTTTGCAATGGCTTCAAGGTCTGCAGCAATCGGTTCATAACCGAGGCTGTTCAGGCGTTCAACGTCCATGAAACTGTTATAGAAATCACCGATTTTATCGGCGTTTGAGCCTGGTTCAGGTGACGCTTCTGCGGCAGTTTCAATGATCTTGCGCAAGCGCTCTTGGTTTTCGTCACGCAGCTCGTTAAATGAACCGATGCGTGAACGGTCCGCTGGGATCTCGGTTTTCTCGACCCAACCGCCATTCACATAGGTGAACAGGTCATCTTGCGGACGCACGCTGGTGTTGAAGTCTTGTAAATCGAGGCCAGACGTCAGTTGTTGCTGTTGCACGTCAGCTTGTTGTTCGGTGGCTGTTGATTCTGTAGATTGTTGTGGCGAACACGCCGCTACGCCAAGTGCCAAGGCGACACTTAGTGCTAAAGTACTAACTTTACGCATAACTTCCTCTTAAAAAACAAAAAGCGTTATTCGTTATTCGTGCGTTCGGCTACGCCTTACTTTTCGTCCGTGCTTCGCACTATTCAATAACGAACAGTGAGCGCAGCGAGCGGACGAACAGCGCAGCGCACGAATAACGAGTAACGGGTTTTAGTGGCCTATCACGTCTTCGGTGAATAGGTATTCTTTCAATTCTTCGTCAAACTTTTTATCACGCCGGCGGATCCACTCCAACGTCATCGCCGCATGTTCTTTTTCTTCATCACGATTGTGAATCAAAATTTTGCGCAGCTCATCGTCTTTGCAGACGTCAATGCGTTGGTTGTACCAATCCACGGCTTCCAGCTCTTCCATGAGGGAAATGATGGCACGATGCATGTCGCGGGTTTCGTCCGACAACAGTTCGTAGGGCTCATGATAACCTTCGTTTGCCATAACTCGCTCCTTTCTTTTGTTAAAAAGTCTTTCGGCGAAGTACCTCTTTACCTTACGGGATGCGCCGGAGTTGTACAACTGGAATGATGGGTACCCCGTGGTTCTACCACGGGGGAACGCCAACACAACAACCATGGTGGAAATGCGTAGCCCGTGGTTCTACCACGGGGAGTGTCGAATTCAACAGCCATTGTCGAAACGTCAGATTGGACCCGTAGTAAACTACGGGCTACAAGCATTACCTTTAATACACACCCATGTGTACAAATTACAACTAAGGGACTAGAATGCATTCACGAGAGTTAATAAAACTATTGAAACGCAACGGATGTCGATTCATTAGGCATGGCAAGGGCGATCACCAAGTCTGGTTTTCATCCACGACAGGTATGAAATTTACCGTTCCTCATCCGAACAAGGATTTACCGATCGGCACAGTTAGAGCCATTTTTCGTGCCGCTGGCATTGAGTACAAACCTCATTAGGAGTAGGCAATATGTTATTTTTAGTTGGGATTGAACCGCCAAAGAAAGAAAGCGAAGCATGGGGGATTGTCGTGCCGGCTTTTGAAAAGATCGGTTTACTCTGTGTTTCTGCCGCTGATAGCCGTACCGAAATTTTGCCTCGGGCCAAACAAGCAATCATGACGATGGTGGAAGAAGCCCTAAACAACGGACATCTACTCTCTCAGTTGGAGCCAGATTTACGTGATTATAGGCTTAATAACCCGGAGTGTGATGAATGGCTTGCTCTCGAGGTGTCAGTGGAGCACTTACGGCAACGACAAAAGCGCATCAACATTACCATGTCGGAAGCCTTATTGGCGCGCGTTGACTCCTTCGTGAAAGTGCACCCTGAATACAAAGATCGCTCGGACTTTCTCGCCAAAGCCGCCGACGAATTAATGTTCAAGTAGCCCGTGGTTCTACCACGGGGGACTCTATTTAAACAGCCATTGTCAAAACGTCAGATTGAACCCGTAGTAGAACTACGGGCTACTGCGCATACAAAAACACCGCGAGGCCGGAGCGTCGCGGTGTTCGTTTAACCAACGTGGGATTGGTTATTTTTTCTTCGCTTTCTTGTTCGGGAGGTCGGTGATCGAGCCTTCGAACACTTCAGCGGCCAAGCCTACCGATTCGTGTAGGGTTGGGTGCGCATGAATGGTCAAAGCGATGTCTTCAGCGTCACAACCCATTTCGATGGCCAAGCAGACTTCACCGAGCAATTCGCCAGCGTTTGAGCCGACCATTGCACCACCGATGATGCGGTTGTTCTTGTCGAACAACAACTTGGTCATGCCGTCGGTTGCGCCTTGCGCGATCGCGCGGCCTGAAGCTGACCATGGGAACACAGCTGCTTCGTACTCGATGCCTTGTTCTTTGGCTTCTTTCTCGGTCAAACCTGCCCATGCAACTTCTGGATCAGTGTAGGCAATCGAAGGAATCACTTTCGGATCGAAGTAATGCTTCTTACCGGCAATCACTTCAGCAGCAACGTGGCCTTCGTGTACCGCTTTGTGCGCTAGCATTGGTTGGCCAACCAAGTCACCGATAGCGAAGATGTTCTTCACGTTGGTGCGCATTTGCTTGTCAACTTCAATGAAGCCGCGGTCAGAAACGTTCACGCCCGCTTTGTCTGCGCCAACCTTGCCACCGTTCGGAGCACGGCCTACGGCTACCAACACTGCGTCATATTTAACTGGCTTGTCAGGTGCGTTGTCACCTTCGAAAGTCACATAAATACCGTCTTTCTTCGCTTCAACTTTCGCGGCCTTGGTGTTCAACATGACGTTGTCGAACTTGCCTTTGATGCTCTTCATGAACGGCTTGATGATGTCTTTGTCGGCAGGTGGAATCAACTGGTCGGTCATTTCCACAACGTCGATCTTCGAACCAAGTGCGCTGTACACACAACCCATTTCAAGGCCGATGATGCCGCCGCCCAAAATCAACATGCGGTCAGGTACAAAACGCAGTTCAAGTGCCGCAGTTGAGTCCCATACGCGCTCGTCGTCATGCGGTACGAACGGCAGTTTGATCGACTGTGAGCCAGCCGCGATGATGGCGTGCTCAAAGTTGATCACAGTTTCGTTGCCGTCGCTGTCTTTTACTTTCAGCTGCTTGTCGCTGGCGAATTCGCCGTTACCAGTAACGACTTTCACTTTGCGCATTTTCGACATCTGACCAAGACCACCGGTCAATTGGCCGATAACTTTTTCTTTGTGCTTACGAATTTTATCGAGGTCGATTTTTGGCTCGCCAAAAGCGACGCCTTCGTCAGCCATGTGCTTCGCATCTTCAATGTGCTTGGCAAGGTGCAACAAGGCTTTTGATGGGATACAGCCAACGTTCAAACAAACACCGCCAAGGGTGCTGTAACGTTCAACCAATACGGTTTCCAAACCTAAGTCAGCGGCACGGAAGGCTGCTGAGTAACCACCAGGGCCTGCACCGAGTACGACCACTTGGGCATTCATTTCTTTGCTCATGACGACCTCTTACTTTCGTAGAATTTCGTTGAATTCGGTTAACTTTCGCGCGGGGCGGATTATAACAGCCCCAGCGCGATTTGTTTAATTTATAGAACCAGCTTGCGAATATCTGACAACACGTTGCACAGATACACACTAAAGCGCGCAGCCACCGCACCGTCAATGACACGATGGTCGTAAGACAGGCTGGTCGGCAGCATTAAGCGTGGCTCAAAATCTTTGCCATTCCATTTCGGTTTCATTTCACTTTTTGAAACACCGAGAATAGCAACGTCAGGGGCGTTAACGATTGGCGTAAATGCCGTACCGCCGATGCCACCAAGACTAGAGATTGAGAAACAACCGCCCTGCATGTCTTGCGCTTTGAGTTTGCCGTCACGCGCACGGGTGCTTACGTCGACCAACTCTTCTGACAATTCGTAAATGCCTTTTTTATCAACATCACGAATGACTGGCACAACCAAGCCCCCAGGGGTGTCCACTGCGATACCGATATGAATGTATTTCTTCATGATCAGGTGCTCGCCGTCTTCGTGCAGTGACGAATTGAACACTGGGTATTCTTGCAGCGCTTTGGCGACAGCCTTCATGATGAACACCAATGGGGTGATCTTCACGCCGTCTTTTTTCTTCGCTTGTAGCTCGTTCTCTTGCTTACGGAATTTCTCGAGTTCAGTGATATCCGCTTCATCGAACTGCGTCACGTGTGGGATGGTTACCCAGTTGCGATGCAAGTTCGGGCCAGAAATTTTCTGGATGCGCGTCATTGGCACTTCTTCGATCTCGCCAAATTTGCTGAAATCGACTTTCGGCGGTGCGATGACTTGTAAGCCACCCGCGCCTTGTGCAGTGCCGGCTGAAGCTGTTGCTTTCGGACGTGAAAGTTCGTATTTCACGTACTCTTGCACGTCTTCTTTCAAGATGCGCTCTTTGCGGCCTGAACCTTTGACTTGGTTCAGGTCGACGCCGAATTCACGGGCCAGGCGACGTACCGCTGGTGACGCGTAAGCGAGGCCTTCGGCTTTGCCCTTTTTGTCCAGCGGGTGATCGGGGACTGGTGGGGCTTTGCGTTCGCCGGAGGCGGTGACGCGGCCTTCGTCGGATTGGGCATCGGCGTTGTCATCAGATTTGCCCGTGGTAGAGCCACGGGGTACATCGGTGTCGGTGGATGATCCCCCCGTGGTAGAACCACGGGGTACGTCGGCGTCCGCCGATGAGGTGACTTCCAACGTGATGACGAGTGAGCCTTCGCTAACTTTGTCGCCGACGTTGACTTCCACGGACTTGACGGTGCCGGCTTCTGGCGACGGTACGTCCATGGTGGCTTTGTCGGTTTCGAGAGTAATCAAGCCATCTTCTTTTTCGATGCTGTCGCCTTCGTTGACGAGCACTTCGATAACGTCGACTTCGCCGTCTTCACCGATGTCTGGGACTTTGACTTCGATGGTTTTGGTTTCACCACCGGTGTCGGCGTCGGCATCGTGGTCAGAGTCGGCGTCGGAATCACCATCGGTGTCGGTGGAGGTTTCCCCCGTGGTAGAACCACGGGCTACATCGTCGTCCGACGAGTCATCGGAGTCGGAGTCGGAGTCAGCGTCGTCGGCGGCTTCGAGCATGGCGATGAGGTCGCCTTCGCTGATTTTGTCGCCAACGCTAACTTTGATTTCGCCCACGGTGCCGCCGAACGGTGCCGGGATGTCCATTGAAGCTTTGTCGCTTTCAACAGTGATCAAACCATCTTCGGCTTCAACGCTGTCGCCTTTGCTCACCAGAATTTCGATGACTTCGACTTCGTCGCCGCCGACATCGGGGGCGAGTACTTCTTTTAAATCTGCCATAGTCGTCTGCGCTCCCGTGGTTTATGCGTAAAGTGGATTGATTTTGTCAGCATCAATGCCGAAGTCTTTGA
This sequence comes from Pseudidiomarina sp. CB1, assembly GCF_024752025.1. Classification (GTDB taxonomy): domain Bacteria; phylum Pseudomonadota; class Gammaproteobacteria; order Enterobacterales; family Alteromonadaceae; genus Pseudidiomarina. The sequence goes on from NZ_JANTPU010000001.1 coordinate 1,376,170, forward strand.
TGGCTTGCGCCACCACTTTCTTGTCGACATCGCCCGCTTTCGCCAACTCCGCAAGCGCCGCGACCACAATGTAGTCTGCACTTACTTCGAAATGACGACGCAAGTTTTCGCGGCTGTCTGAACGACCGAAGCCGTCCGTACCAAGCACACGATACGGCGTAGGTACCCACGCACGAATCTGATCCGCGTACTGCTTCATGTAATCCGTTGCCGCCACCGTCGGGCCTTTGGCCTTCTCAAGTAACTTGGTCACGTAGGCAACTTGCTCTTTCTTGGTTGGATTCAGCATGTTGTAACGGTCAACGTCCAAGCCATCACGTGCCAACTCGTTAAACGAGGTTGCACTGTAGACTTTCGAGGTAATCCCGTACTTGTCTGCCAACATCTCAGCCGCAGCACGAACTTGCTGCAAAATCGTACCTGAACCCAGCAGCTGAACTTCGCCCTTCGCACTCTTCGCTTTATGCGTCTCGAGCTCGTACAGACCTTTGATGATGCCCTCTTCGACACCTTCAGGCATTTCTGGCTGCTGGTAGTTCTCGTTCATTACCGTGAGGTAATAGAACACGTTCTCTTGCTCGCCATACATGCGGCGCAAGCCATCTTGCACAATGACCGCCACTTCATAACCGAACGTTGGGTCATAGGTCACACAGTTCGGTACGGTGTTGAACAACAAGTGGCTGCTGCCGTCTTGGTGCTGCAAACCTTCACCGTTCAGGGTCGTGCGGCCAGCGGTACCACCGACTAAGAAACCGCGCGCTTGGCTATCGCCAGCGGCCCACACCAAATCACCCACACGTTGGAAACCAAACATGGAGTAATAGATGTAGAACGGAATCATCGGTTCGTTGTTGGTCGAGTAGCTGGTCGCTGCGGCAACCCATGACGCCATAGCGCCAAGCTCGTTGATACCTTCTTGCAGTACCTGACCTTTCTTGTCTTCGCGATAGTAGGCCACTTGATCCGCATCTTGCGGCTCATATTTCTGGCCTTGGCTGGAGTAAATGCCCACTTGGCGGAATAAGCCTTCCATACCAAAGGTACGTGCCTCATCCGGAATAATCGGCACGATGCGCTGGCCGATTTTCTTGTCTTTCAGCAACGCCGTCAGCACCCGTACAAAGGCCATGGTGGTCGAGATCTGACGATCTCCTGAACCTTTCAACACGGCATCGAAGGCTTTCAACGCAGGCATTTCTAGCTCAACGTCGGTGTTTGCGCGACGCTTCGGCATGTAACCACCAAGGGCTTCACGACGCTCGCGCATGTATTTCATTTCTGGGCTGTCGTCCGGGAACTTGTAGAACGGAATATCTTCAAGCTGGTCGTCTTTCACCGGAATATTGAAGCGGTCACGGAAATGTTTGATCGCTTCCATGTCCATCTTCTTCACCTGGTGGGCAATGTTTTTACCTTCACCAGCCGCGCCCATGCCGTAACCTTTCACGGTCTTCGCCAAAATCACTTGTGGGCGACCTTTAGTGTTCACTGCTTTATGGTACGCCGCGTAAACTTTCACTGGATCGTGACCACCACGGTTCAAACGCCAGATGTCTTCATCTGACAAGTTCGCCACCATCTCTTTGGTTTCTTCAGTTTTGCCGAAGAAGTGTTCACGCGTGTACGCGCCGCCTTTGGCTTTGTAGTTCTGGTATTCACCATCCACGCTGTCTTGCATGATTTGCGCCAACTTGCCTTCGGTGTCGCGATACAGCAACGGATCCCAGTAGCGGCCCCAAATCACTTTGATCACTTCCCAGCCAGCGCCGCGGAAGGTGCCTTCCAGTTCTTGAATGATTTTGCCGTTACCACGGACCGGGCCATCCAAACGCTGCAAGTTACAGTTGACGATAAAAGTCAGGTTGTCCAGGCCTTCACGGGTCGCAAGGCTAATCGCGCCCAATGTTTCTGGCTCATCCACCTCGCCGTCGCCCAAGAACGCATACACGCGCTGGTTCGAGCAATCTTTAATGCCGCGGTCCGTCAAATATTTCAGGTACCGCGCTTGGTAAATCGCTTGGATCGGACCTAAGCCCATCGATACCGTTGGGAACTGCCAAAAATCAGGCATCAATTTCGGGTGCGGGTACGAGCTGATGCCCTTGCCATCGACTTCTTGACGGAAGTTGTCGAGCTGCTCTTCGCTAATGCGGCCTTCTAAATAAGCGCGCGCGTAGATACCCGGTGAGGCGTGACCTTGAATAAACAAGAAGTCACCGCCGTCTTGATCGGTCGGTGCGCGGAAGAAGTGGTTAAAGCCAATGTCGTACAGCATCGCTGACGACGCAAAGCTGGAAATATGACCGCCTAACTCGAGCTCTTTCTTCGAAGCGCGCAAGACCATCGCCAATGCGTTCCAACGAATCGCAGCACGTACACGTGCTTCCATGCTCTGGTCGCCTGGCATGGTCGGTTCTTGGCTGGCTGGAATGGTGTTCAAGTACGCCGTGGTAGCGGCATAGGGCAGGTAAGCGCCGCTGCGGCGGGCTTTCTCAATCAGTGACTCCAACAGGTAATGGCCACGCTCAGGGCCATCTTCTTCCAACACGACTTCGAGGGCGTCGAGCCACTCGCGTGTTTCCTGTGGATCAAGATCGTCTTTCAAATGGTCAGTCATACTTTATCCTTACCCAGTTTGCGTTCGACGTAATGACCGCTGAATCCGCGACTGTTCACGGTTCGAGGCCAATAACGCGTGTTCAATATAGGCTAGCAGCTGATGGCACGTTTCGCGTGCCTGCTCAGGGTCGCCAGCTTTAATGGCAGTCACAATGTGCTGCCGATGTTCATGAAGTTCCTGCATGACGCCCGGCTTATGTGCGAGGTCCTGCAAGTTTTGTTGAATATTTTTCTGCAACAGTGGCTGCATACTGCGCACTAAGTGTAAGAGGATCACATTATGCGATGCTTCGCAGATACGCAGGTTAAACTCGGTGAGCGCTTGCGCTTGTGCGGCGAGCTCCGTGCCGGGCTCTTGTTTGATGTCGGCAAAGGCCTGCTCGATGCGCTCTAAATCATTTGGCGTGCCGCGCATCGCCGCATAATACGACGAGATACCTTCGAGCGCGTGACGAAACTCAAGCAGATCGAACTGCGATTCAGGGTGCTGTGTGAGCAGTTCGAGGAGCGGTTCCGCCACGCGCTTCTGCATGTTATCGCAGACGTAAGTGCCACCGCCTTGACGTCGCTCAAGTAAACCGCGCGCTTCAAGTTTTTGAATGGCTTCGCGCAGGCTTGGCCGCGACACTGAAAATTGATGCGCAAGATCCCGCTCCGACGGCAAGCGCGCGCCAGCTTCGAGAGTACCGTCGACGATCATTGCTTCAATGCGTTGCATGATCACGTCAGACAGTTTTGTCGGTTGTATGCGGTCAAAATTCGTCATTCGTTATTCGTACGCTCACTACGTTCGCTGTTCGTGCGCTTCGCTGTTCGTAGCCCGTGGTTCTACCACGGGTCACGCCACACGTTTCGACCATGCCCGTTCAATTCGCCACCCCCCGTGGTAGAATCACGGGCTACTGGGTCATTGGTCTTACCAAAAGCAATGCGGGCATTTTAGACCAAATGACGGCACAACCCAAACTTTTCTTGGCTTTTCTTAACTAAAGCCAGCCTGCGATCGTCAAAATCGCTAACAAAACAATAAAGAACAACAAGTTACGCTTCAGCAGCGCGACAGTGGTCAGAGCAGTTGACGTCACATCATCCTCATGTTTCGGTGCCAAATCTTCCGCCGCGTCAGCCACCTTCGCCAGCGCCACAAAGTTATTCTGCGGCGTATTGCCCACCGAACTCAGCCACACCGGCAGCGCCTTGCCAAAATTGCCCACCATCAAAAAGCCAAAGCTCATCAGTCGCGTCGGCAACCAATGCAACACCAACTGCAACTGCGTCCACGCCTTATTCCGCGGATGCTTCATGTCCCGTAACGTGGCGTACACCAGTGCCCCAAACACGCCAAACAGCACATAATAAAGCAGCGTGGCAAAATAAAAGCGCAAGTGAATCCACAGCAACAACTCGTGCACGGGTGCCGCCTCATGTCGCCCAGCCGCAAGCCGCAATTGCCGCAGCTGTTCCGCACACGCACCCGTATCGCCCTCATGGGCCGCCGCCAGATAAGCTTTATAAGCCTGTCGCGCCGCGCCACATTGCATGGTCGCCAACAATGCCAGCACACCCACCACAAACGACAGCAAAAACGAATCCAGCAATGCCACCACAAAACTAATGATCAAGGCCGGCAATACCGCCCATACCACTTCACCGAGCAAGTGCTGTCGCCACTGGCTAATCTTCTCTTGGCTGTCGCCACCCATTTGCGTTTGTTTGGTTTGCCATTGTTGCCAACGCAACACAATGCGTCGCCAATGCAAGTTGCGACTCAAAGTCACCGAACGTTCTAACGAGTAGGCCAACAAAATCGCCAATAATTGCATGAATGTGTCCTCAAAGTTCCTGTGCTAACAGCGAACGAAAATGGTCCCAGTCAAAGGCTGGACCCGGATCAGTTTTGCGCACCGGCGCAATATGTTGATGCCCAACAATACGCTGTGGCGTCAACGCGGGGTACTCACGCACCGCCGCTGCAGCAAGCCGCGCAAGTTGTTGATACTGTTCTTTAGTGTAGGGGTCGGTATCCGTTCCCTCAAGTTCAATGCCGATGGCAAAGTCATTACAGCGCCGCCGTCCGCAATAGTGCGAGACACCTGCATGCCAGGCCCGTTTATCAAACGGCACGTACTGCACAATTCGGCCATTGCGATGAATCACGCAATGGGCCGACACCCGCAGCCCCGCCAGCACATCAAAGGTCGGATGCGCCTTCGTATCAAGCGTCCCCATAAATAGTTGATCAATATACGGTTGACCAAACTCCCCTGCGGGTAAGCTAATGCCATGCACAACCAGTACACTAATGTCCTGCGGATCAGGCCGCTCATCATGATGCGGCGACAACTTTTGGGTAGCTTCGTTAAGCTTGCCTGCGGTGATATCCACGCGCCATTCCTCTTTATACTATGGTTAACCGATGCAGAAATGCCTTCGCAACATTGTCACCCCCAACGCCAGCCATTACAATACACAGAACATTGGACCACTAACCAAGAGCAACCGCAATGGACACTCGCGTACAACCCGCCATGCTTATTGCCGACCGTAAGCACATGGTCAGCCGCGCCCTCGAAGAAGACTTGAATGGTTTGAGTGGTGATTTAGACATCACTGCGCAGTTGATTCCCGCCGAGCAACAAGCCTATGGCCACATCATTACCCGCGAAGATGCCGTGATCTGCGGCGTCGACTGGGTCAATGAGGTGTTTAAAGTGCTCGGTAGCGAGGTTAGCTTGGAATGGCATGTGCGCGATGGCGATCACGTTACAGCCGATAGCCTATTATGCGAGTTGCGCGGCCCTGCCCGTGCCATGCTCACCGGCGAGCGCACTGCATTAAACTTTCTGCAGACCTTATCGGGCGTCGCCACCACCACTGCGCGCTACGTTGCTGTGCTCGACGGCTCCGCAACCAAACTCTTGGATACCCGCAAAACCATTCCCGGTTTACGCACCGCATTAAAGTACGCAGTGGTGTGCGGCGGCGGCAGCAATCATCGCGTGGGGCTGTATGACGCGTATCTGATCAAAGAGAACCACATTATGGCCTGCGGTTCGATTGCCGCAGCCGTCAGCGCCGCACGTACCTTGCATGCAGACAAGCCGGTCGAAGTTGAAGTCGAGAACCTTGGCGAGTACGAAGAAGCGCTCGCTGCGGGGGCGGATATCATCATGTTAGACAACTTTAGCTATGAGGATATTCATACCGCTGTTAAATCAAGGTCAAAAAATGTGCGTTTAGAAGTGTCTGGTAATATTACTTTAGAACATTTGGAAAAACTTGTAACTACAGGAATTGATTACATTTCTTCTGGAGCCTTAACGAAACATATTCAAGCGATTGACCTTTCCTTGCGTATTTCAGAAGCGTAAGTATTGACGAAACCCTTACATCTGCTATGTTTAATTTGCAGTGCGCAAACCGCAGGCGTGGTCTATGCTGCGTTTGGGGAGTGCCAGGCAGTGCTTAAAAAGGCAAAGCCACCGAGAGGTGGTGACGCAAAACCTCCGGTCCAACCCAGAGTCTTTTACAGCTATACAACTTTATCACTGTAAAGATGCTGGCGGATAGCGGGGATGCAGGCTAAAGTCTGGTGGATGGCGTGGCTTTTCGGCTTTACACACGGTCGCAAGCGCAACCACAGTCTTTCGGCTAGTGCAGAGTAATTGTTGTGTTGGTGTGACAACCAACAAAGGATTGCCACACCCTACAACAATAATAATGGAACTACTTACGTTACTTTCGGGAGATTTGACATGAAAGCGCAAATTCAAAAAGGTTTTACCTTAATCGAATTGATGATCGTTGTTGCGATCATCGGCATCTTGGCGGCCGTCGCCATTCCACTTTACTCGGATTATACGCAGCGTGCTAAGGCTAGTACTGGTATTACTGCTTTAGCATCTTTGAAAACTGCCGTGTCCATGTGTTACCAAGAAAATGGTACCGTCACAGGATGCTCGAGCACAAGCAGTACTACAGCTACTAAAATTCCAGCTGCTTTGACTGATGCTGATGCAATTAACGGGTTAAATTCAGCTTCAGTAACAGATGGAACCATCACCGCTCAGTTAGATGCTGTTGATACAAGTGGTACTAATATCACCGTAAACCTCGTTCCCGCTGATGGGGGCGGTTCAACCATCAATTGGGTACTTCAATGCTCAGATTATGGAACAGATGGCACTGATAGCCGTGTAGATGGTTGTGTTGCAGCCACCGGTGCTGCGGTAGCTAATAAGTTAACCTAAAAAAATATGATTGAGTGGAGCGAAAGAAGCTAACTTCTTTCGCTCGCATTTTTTGTTTTTGGACGTACTGACCATAATTCGATGCTACACCATTCCCTTGCGGCGCTGTTGCTGCGTGACAGACGGATTCCTGAAGCGCAACTGAAAAGTTGTAGCGAGTACGCATGGGAAACGAAACTGCCCTTTACTACTGTTCTACTGGAACGCAAACTCATTCCCCCGAGCGACTTGGCCGCGTTTTGCTATAACGAATCCAACTCCCCTTGGTTGGATCTTGATAGCTTTAATGCCGACCAAATTCCTCCACAATTTATCAATGAACGTTTAATTCGCAAAAACCACGCGGTGCCCTTGTACCAGCGCGGCAATGTGCTGTACATCGCAGTGTCAGACCCGACCCGCATTGAAACGCTTGACGAGTTCCAGTTCCGCACGCGCTTGCAAGCCGAAGCTGTGTTGGTTGAAGAAGACAAGCTTCAAAAGCTTATTGATAAGTTACTGGAAAACGAAAGCTCAATGCTCGGTGTCACCGAGCAAGACGAACAAGAGCTGCGCGAAATCGATGCCGACGGCGAGATCCGCGAAGAACAAGGTGCGGTTAATGTTGATGGCAAAAACGATGCGCCGATCGTCATCTACATTAACAAAATGCTACTTGACGCTATTAAGCGCGGCGCATCGGATTTGCACTTTGAACCTTACGAGGGTGAATACCGCATTCGTTTTCGTATTGACGGCGTGTTACATGAAATTGCCCGCCCGCCGTTTGCGCTCTCGGCACGTATTGCCGCGCGTTTAAAAGTGATGTCGCAGCTCGATATTGCCGAGCGCCGCTTGCCGCAAGATGGCCGGATTAAGCTGCGCTTGTCGAAAAACAAAGCCATTGATTTCCGGGTGAGTACCTTGCCGACGATGTATGGCGAGAAAATTGTACTGCGGATTCTCGATTCTGCCGCGGCGATGATGGGCATTGAATCCTTGGGTTATGAACCCGAACAACAAAAGCTTTATGAAGACGCACTAAAACGTCCGCAAGGCATGATTCTGGTGACGGGTCCCACAGGATCGGGTAAAACCGTCTCCTTGTACACTGGTTTGAATATTCTGAATACCAATGAGGTGAATATCTCCACCGCCGAAGACCCGGTCGAGATTAACCTGCATGGTATTAACCAAGTGCAAATTAACGTTAAAGCTGGGCTGACCTTTGCTGATGCGTTGCGCTCGTTTTTGCGGCAAGACCCCGACATTGTCATGGTCGGTGAGATCCGTGACCTCGAAACCGCAGAAATTGCCATTAAAGCGGCACAAACCGGTCACTTGGTGCTCTCGACCCTGCACACCAATTCAGCGGCCGAAACCTTAACCCGTTTGATGAACATGGGCGTGCCGTCGTACAACATTGCCAGCTCAATTACCTTGATTATCGCGCAGCGCTTGGCTCGTCGCCTGTGCAACGAATGCAAAGAACCGGAAGACATCCCTAAAGAAGAGCTACTACGCCAAGGCTTCACTGAAGAGCAACTCCCCCATTTAAACCTGCAAAAGGCGGTCGGCTGTGACCAATGCACGGGCGGCTTTAAAGGTCGTACAGGGGTATACGAAGTTATGCCCGTGACAGAAGCCATTCAAGAACTTATTATGTCTGATGCAGGTTCGTTGCAAATTGGCCGCCAAGCGCGTAAAGAAGGCTATAATTCATTACGACAGTCAGCACTACGTAAAGTCGCCGATGGCACCATTAGCTTGGCGGAGGCGAACCGCGTCACTAACAACTAAGGCTTGGCTCTATGGCTACTGCAGCAAAAAAATCAAAAATAGAAGACTTCAGTGAGTTTCAATGGCAAGGCCTGAACCGCCGTGGCCAGAAAGTCAAAGGCATTATGCGCGGCGACAATGAAAAAGAAGTCCGCGCCAAACTTCGTGACCAAGGCATTAATCCGCGCTCCGTCAAAAAGAAAGCCAAGCCGCTGTTTGGCAATAAGAAAATTAAAGGCGCCGATATCGCGCTGTTTACCCGCCAAATTGCCACCATGCTTGAGGCCGGTGTGCCCTTGTTGCAAGGCCTGGAAATGGTCGCCAAAGGGACCGACCATGTACGGGTGCGTAATCTCATGTTAACCATTGCCGATGACGTCGGCGGCGGTTCACCGTTAGCCGCATCGTTACGCAAGCACCCTGAAGTGTTTGACCCCTTGTACTGCGACTTAGTGGATTCCGGCGAACAGTCCGGTTCTCTTGAAGCGATTTACGATCGTATTGCCACCTACCGCGAAAAATCTGAAGCGCTAAAAGCAAAGATCAAAAAAGCCTTGGTCTACCCTGCTGCGGTTATCGTGGTAGCGATTATCGTGACCATGATCTTATTGGTGTACGTGGTGCCGCAGTTTGAAAGCGTGTTTAATGACTTCGGCGCCGAACTACCAGCCATGACCCAGTTTGTGGTCAACCTCTCAGAAGTCGTGCAAGCCTATGCACTCTATATTGTCGTTGGTTTTATTATTGGTGCGTTCTTGTTCGGCCGCGCCATGGTGAAAAGCGAGAAATTCCGCGACAAGGTACAAGCCTACTCGTTGAAAATCCCCGTCGTCGGTATGATTTTGCACAAAGCTGCCGTGGCACGTTTTGCGCGAACGCTGTCAACCACTTTCGCTGCCGGTGTACCGCTGATTAATGCTTTAGAATCCGCTGCCGGCGCCTCAGGTAACTCGGTCTACCGCGATGCGATTTTCCGTGTGCAAAGTGACGTCACCTCGGGGATGCAAATGCACACCGCAATGGTTAACGCCGATGTGTTCCCCACCATGGCCAACCAAATGGTCTACATTGGTGAAGAATCCGGTTCACTCGATGACATGCTCGCCAAAGTAGCCGACGTTTACGAACGTGAAGTCGACGACCTCGTTGACAACCTGACCGCGCTGTTGGAGCCCATGATCATGGTGGTCATTGGTGTGCTGGTTGGTGGCTTGATTGTCGCCATGTACCTACCGATCTTCAATCTCGGCGCAGTGGTGGGTTAATGCCAGAACAATTTGCAGAACTGTACTCGTTTTACCCAGCGTACAGCGGGATTACTTTGGCCTTTGGTTTGATTCTTGGCTTGGTGGTTGGCAGCTTTCTCAATGTGGTGATTGGCCGTTTGCCGGTGATGATGCAGCGCCAATGGCAGCGTGAATGCGCGGCGGTCAACGAGCAACCTGAGCCACAGCAAGAGACCTTCAACATCTCAACACCGGGCTCGCACTGCCCCAAGTGCAAGCATCCGATCAAGTGGTATGACAATATTCCGGTTGTTAGCTGGTTGGTGCTGCGGGCCAAGTGTCGTCACTGTAAAGCGCCGATTTCGCTGCGCTATCCGGCCATTGAAATCCTCACTGGCGTCACCTTCGCGAGTCTCGCTTGGTTCTTCGGTGCCGGTTGGCCGACACTGTTTTACATGATTTTTGCCGCCTTGCTGATCGTCATGTTCTTTATTGACTATGACCATATGCTGCTGCCTGATCAGCTCACCTACTTTACCTTATGGCTGGGGCTCTTTGTCGCTTGGCTCGGTGGTCCGGTGTTGCTGCAAGATGCGGTGATGGGCGCCATTGCTGGGTATTTGTCGCTGTGGTCAATTTATTGGGTGTTCAAGTTGCTCACCGGCAAAGAAGGCATGGGCTATGGTGACTTTAAACTGCTCGCCGCCTTTGGCGCTTGGGCGGGCTACCAAATGCTGCCGGTGATTGTGCTCGCGGCCGCCTTTAGCGGTGCGGTGATTGGTATTACCCTGCAGGTGGTGAAGCGTAAAGAGCAAGGGCAACCGATTCCGTTTGGGCCGTTTTTGATCTGTGGCGGAGTGATTGCCATGATCTGGGGCGAACAGCTGCTGACTTGGTACTGGGGCTTGGTGCGTATCTAATGTGGGTGCTCGGTGTTACCGGTGGTATCGGCTCAGGTAAAACGACGGTCACGAATCTCTTTGCCGCTCATGGCATTGAGGTGGTTGACGCTGACGTGATTGCCCGTCACATTCTTGATCAAGGCACACCTGCCCTTGCGGCAGTAACCGAGCGCTACGGTACAGAGGCTTTGCAGGTCGACGGCTCACTGAACCGCGCTTGGCTGCGGGAAAAAATTTTCCAACAGCCGGAAGAAAAGGACTGGCTCAATGCCCTTACCCATCCGCTGATTCGCGAACAACTGCTGGCAGCATTGCAAAACGCCAGCTCGCCCTATGTGATTCTGTCGGCGCCGTTGTTGGTCGAGAACAACCTCACACGCTATTGTGATCGGGTGCTGGTGGTGGACGTGACGGAAGCCACCCAACGCCAACGTACGGCACAGCGCGACAGCGTCAGTGCCAGCCAGGTTGACCAAATCATGCAAGCACAGGCGACCCGCGAACAACGACTTGCAGCGGCTGACGATATCATTAACAATGATGGCGATAAGATCTTACTCGCACCGCAAGTGGCAAAGCTACACGCGCAGTATTTGCGTTTAGCCCACGATGCCGAGACCAACGACCAACCGTCGAAGAGTTAGGATGAGCTACCAGTCAGACTTGTTTCAGGGCGTTGCAACCGAGTCAGAAGCAGCTATGATAGAGCCAATGACCAACGCAACACCTATGACCAACGCCGAAAGTGCGTACACGATTGACTATGAGTACCCGCTCCATGAACGGGTGCGTACGTACTTGCGTCTGGAGCATTTGAAGCAATTGCTGAAGCCTTCGGCGGCGGTGGATGCGAGTAACTATGGTCGCTATTTTGATGCGCTGTTCGCAATTTTAGAGCTGTGTGAGCGCAGTGATGTGCGTACCGATGTGCAAAAAGACCTCGATCGGCGTCGTGCGCAGTTACAAGTATGGGCGCAACATCCCGACGTTAACCAAGCCCAAGTGCAAGCCCTCGCCGAGCGTGTGCAAGGGGCGATTCAAGCAATTCAGCCAATGACCCGCATTGGTAGCCACCTGAAGCAAGATCGGTTGCTCAGTGTTACCCGACAGCGTTTTGGTATGCCCGGTGGCACCTGTAATTTTGATGTGCCGCAGTTGCACTACTGGCTGCATCAGTCGCAGGAGCACCGTGACGCTGACTGTGAGCGCTGGTGGCGTGAGTTTAAAGTGCTGTTTGAAGGCATGGAGCTGGAGCTCGAACTACTTCGCGGGCAATCGCAGTTTGAATGGGTGGTTGCGGAAGGTGGTTTGTTGCAAGAGAGCACCGAGCCGTTAAGCTTGCTGCGCATTCGCGTGCCAGCTGATGTGCCTGCCTACCCTGTCATCAGCGGCCATAAACAACGCTTCAGCATCCGCTTCTTGAGCACCTGCCCACAACAAGGCAAAGCCTCGTTCGCCAACGACGTCGAATTCGAAATCGCGCTCTGTCCTTAACCGTCATGCTTCATTCGGTGACTCCGACCTCGTCGTAGCCCGTGGTTCTACCACGGGGGAAACTACACCCACCGCACAATGTTCGGGTTAAACCCGTGGTAGCCCGTAGTTCTACTACGGGGTAGCTATAACCGTTGCGTAATGTTCGGGTTTGACCCGTGGTAGAACCACGGGCTACAACCACCGCACCGTTCGGGTTAAACCCGTGGTAGCCCGTAGTTCTACTACGGGGTAGCTATAACCCTTGCGTAATGTTCGGGTTTGACCCGTGGTAGAACCTCGGGCTACTCGACCAGCAGGTCGATGATGGCTTCGTTGGCTTCGGGGAATTGGTAGGCTTGCAGGGCGTAGATGGGCACCCAGCGCCATTCTTGGCCTTCGCGCTGGGCGATGTCGCCGGTAAACGAAATAACCCGCCACACGTCCAATACGACGCGTTTATCGCCGTAATTGTGGTGAATCACCGTCAGTGGTGAGGCCGATTGCACCACAATGCTGCATTCTTCACGTAATTCACGCACTAACGCATCATAGACGGTTTCGTCAGCTTCGACTTTACCACCGGGGAATTCCCACTTGTCGCCTTGATGTAGGTCTTTGTGACGCTTACTAATGAAGATGTCACCGTCGGCGTTTTCAATCACGCCGACGGCGACATGAACGGGATCAGAGCTTGCCATGGCAATGCTTGTATTTTTTCCCTGAACCACAAGGGCATGGTTCATTACGGCCAACCCGTGCACCAGCCGCTGCGGCAGCGCCCGCCGCTGGACCACTGGCTGCAGCCTCACCGGCACCGCTGGTGCTGGCACTTTCGTGCTGGAACTGCTGACGTTGTGCCAAGCGTTCTGCTTGCTCACGACGTTTCTGCTCAACCGCTTCAACGTCTTCTTCGGCGCGCACTCGAACTTTACTCAGCACCGTCACCACGTCGAGTTTCAAGGCTTCAAGCATATCCGCAAACAATTCGAAGGCTTCGCGCTTGTACTCTTGCTTCGGGTTCTTCTGCGCATAGCTACGCAAGTTAATCCCCTGACGCAAGTGGTCCATCGCCGCCAGGTGCTCTTTCCAGTGACGATCCAAGCTTTGCAACATGATCGCTTTTTCAAACTGGCGTAGCACTTCAACACCCACTTGCTGCTCTTTCGCTTCGTAGGCTTTCTCAAGCGCTTCGACAATCTTCTCGCGTAAAATCTCTTCGTGCAGCTTATCGTCTTCATCCAACCATTGCTGAATGGGCAACGGCAGATCAAAGTCCGAACGCAAGCGCTCTTCAAGGCCTTCGACGTTCCACATTTCTTCCAGTGATTGCGGCGGAATGTATTCGCTGATCACTTGCTCCATCACGTCAGCGCGAATCACCTTGATGGTCTCTGAAATATCGCCTTCGTCGAGCAGCTCATTACGTTGCTCATACACCACTTTACGTTGGTCGTTGGCGACGTCATCGTATTCAAGCAAAGCTTTACGTACGTCGAAGTTACGCCCTTCAACTTTACGTTGGGCATTCTCGATCGCACGGGTCACCCACGGATGCTCGATCGCTTCACCACGCTGCATGCCCAGGCGCTTCATCAGGCCAGCCATACGCTCAGAGGCGAAAATACGCATCAAGCTGTCTTCCAGTGACAAGTAAAAACGTGACGAACCTGGGTCACCCTGACGACCAGAACGACCGCGCAACTGGTTATCAATACGGCGTGATTCATGACGCTCCGTACCAATAATATGCAAACCGCCAGCTTCGACCACCGCATCGTGGCGCTTCTGCCACTCTTGCTTCACTTTTTCGATGTGTTCTGGGGTTGGGTCTTGCATGCCCGCGATCTCGGACTGCAAGTTACCACCCAAGACGATATCGGTACCACGACCGGCCATGTTGGTCGCGATGGTTACCGCACCAGGTAAGCCGGCTTGCGCGACAATGTCAGCCTCTTTGGCGTGGAACTTCGCGTTCAAAACATTGTGCGGGATTTTTTTCTTCTTCAAGAAATTCGACAGTAACTCTGAGCTTTCGATAGAAATCGTACCGACCAGCACGGGTTGCTTCTTGGCACGACACTCTTCGATGTCCGCCACAATCGCTTCATACTTTTCTTCGGCAGTGATGTAAATCAAGTCCGGACGGTCGTCACGGATCATCGGCCGGTTGGTTGGGATCACCACGGTTTCCAAGCCATAAATCGACTGAAACTCAAACGCCTCGGTGTCGGCAGTACCGGTCATGCCCGCCAGTTTGTTGTACAAACGGAAGTAATTCTGGAAGGTAATCGACGCTAAGGTTTGGTTTTCGTTCTGAATGTTGACGCCTTCTTTGGCTTCCATCGCTTGGTGTAAGCCTTCTGACCAACGACGACCTTCCATGGTACGGCCAGTATGCTCGTCGACGATGACGATTTGATCGTCTTTAACAATGTAGTCGACGTCTTTGGTGAACAAGTGATGCGCACGCAAAGCCGCGTTCACATGGTGCAGCAAGGCGATGTTTGATGCCGAGTACAGTGACTCCTCTTCGCCGAGCATACCACGTTCTTTCAGAATCGCTTCAACGTGCTCTTGGCCGTTTTCGGTCAAATGCAGCTGTTTCGCTTTTTCATCAATGGTGAAGTCGCCTTCGCCACGCTTTTCTTCGGTGTCTTCTTCATCGGCGCGGGTTAACAACGGCACGATTTCATTCATTTTCATGTACAGCTCAGAGCTGTCTTCGGCGGCACCCGAGATAATCAACGGCGTACGCGCCTCGTCGATCAAAATCGAGTCGACCTCATCCACAATCGCGTAGTTCAGCTTTTTCTGCACACGTTCTTTGGGTGAGAACGCCATGTTGTCGCGCAGGTAGTCAAAACCAAATTCGTTGTTGGTGCCGTAAGTGATGTCGGCAGCATAAGCGGCCTGCTTGTCTTGGTGCGACATGCCCGGAATATTAAACGCCACGGTCATATCAAGGAATTCAAACAGTGGACGGTTGGTTTCGGCATCACGACGCGCAAGGTAGTCGTTCACGGTCACGATATGCACGCCATTGCCAGTCAACGCATTCAAATAAGCGGACAAGGTCGCGGTGAGGGTTTTACCTTCACCGGTACGCATCTCGGCGATGCGGTTGTCGTTCAGGATCATACCGCCCACCAACTGCACGTCGAAGTGGCGCATGTTAAACACCCGCTTACTCGCTTCACGTACGGTGGCGAAGGCTTCAACTAAGATGTCATCAAGGCTTTGACCGTCGGCGAGGCGTTTTTTGAATTCAGCGGTTTTTTGTTTGAGTTCGCTATCGCTGAGGGCTTCAAATTCTGGCTCGAGGGCGTTGATGGCCGCGACCTTCTTTTGTAGTCCCTTGAGAATACGGTCGTTGCGACTACCAAACACTTTGCGGAATAGACTACCTAACATGTGATTCTATGATCCTGTGGTTAAAATGACTGCGGGCGCTTAGCGCGCCTCACGATAAACATAATTACTCGGGTCAATGTGGCGCTCATTGCGCAACACTTCATAATGCACGTGCGGGCCAGTTGAACGCCCAGTACTGCCTAATTTAGCGATTTCTTGCCCGCGGGTGACCACGTCGCCTTCTTTGACGAGGAGTTCGGCGCAATGACCATAACGGGTTTTCAAGCCGCCACCATGGTCAATTTCGACTAGTTTGCCGTAACCGTAACGCTCGCCAGACCAGGTCACGACGCCTGCACCGGTGGCGTAAACACCAGCATCTTCAGCTAAATTCGCGAAATCGATGCCATTGTGCATCGTAGGTGTGCCGTTAAACGGGTCTTTGCGCACGCCATAATGCGAGCTCAGCCAGCCACCTTCAACTGGACGTCCTGCGACAAAACTCTCTGCAGAGATATGATGCCGCATCAGCACAGATTCAAGGGTGGTTAACTGATTTTGTTTGTCTTCGAGCTCGCCGATGAGGCGCTCGAGATCGGTCATAACGTCGGCAGCGGGAATACTTGGGGCATCTAAAATCGATGCTTCAGGACCACCCATGGCAAGCCTTTGTTGGCTGTCGTCGTTAAGATCGGTCATGTCGATTTCGGCGGTCGCCGCAAGACGTTCGCCGATCACATCAAGACGTCGTAACTTGGCACGCATTTCGCCCATTTGCATGGTCATTGCGGCCAGTTTCTTTTCGGTGTCGGCTTTTATTTGCTGAACCACTTCAGACTGCGCGGCTAATGCGAGTTGCTCAGCACTGATGCGGCTGCGCACGTCTTCGCTGCTCAAGCCACTCCAATTCTGCCAAGGTTGGAGCAGCGCCATCAGCGCTAGGCTCGCAACGCCTGCTAGCGAGAGCAGACGACGGCGGCTTAGACGCACACCAAATTTCACTTTGGTGCCTCTGTAGAAGACTGTTAAACTCATGCAACCTCTCGTTGCTTGCAAATAAAGATAAGACGATGCCGCGTAAGCGCCCAAAACAACTTGATCAGCTGCTAGGCAGCCAACGCTTGCAGCAATTTGCTGACTTTACCGAGCAACACCAGCGCTGGCAACAGCTAATGCGCGACTGTTTCGCGGAACAGTCGTTGAGCGAGCTTGTGCCCCACTGTGAGGTGATTGCGGTTAGCGCACCGTCGTTAATTATTAAGGTTTCATCGGCTGCGATTGGGCAGCGGATAAAAACCGCACAAGGGCGCATTATAACGTATTTTCAAGGTCATGCTACGCCTGTGGTCACGCAGTTGGAAATTAGGGTGCGTCCGACGCGTCAAGTCAGCACTACGCCTGCGCCGCAGCCTGCGGAAAAACCTACAAAAAATGAGTCCGAGACGGTCAAGAAATTACGCGAACAGGCGGCGATGTGTGAGGAACCATTGCGCTCGCAATTGCTGGCCTTGGCGGATAAATACGATCTGTCGTGACCGTCGTCACATCGCGATTCGGGAATGTCGCGGTTGTGGTAGCCCGTGGTTCTACCACGGGGGAAGCTCTAACCATCACGGAAGGTTCGGATTTGACCCGTAGTAGAACTACGGGCTACCCGACGGCGTTACAACCATCGTGGAAGGCCGGAGGCCGAAGGCGTCACAACCATCGCGGAAATAGCGGGCGATCACGCCACGACTGGGCTGGCGAAGGCGATGGGGGATTCGGCAGCGGCGTCCTCGAAGGTGACGAATTCCCACGCTTCTTGATTCTGCAGCACGGCGCGCAGCAACTGATTGTTCAGCGAGTGACCCGATTTAAACGCGCGCAAATGGCCTAAAATGGCATGTCCACCCATGTAGAGGTCACCTACGGCATCCAAAATCTTGTGTTTTACGAACTCATCGTCGTAACGCAAGCCGTCACTATTCAAGATGCGGAACTCGTCCAACACCACCGCGTTATCGAAGCTACCACCTAACGCCAAGTTGTTGGCACGTAGGTATTCGATGTCTTTCATGAAACCAAAGGTACGCGCACGGCTAATGTCTTTCAAAAAGCTCTGCGTACTAAAGTCCATGCTGACCACTTGGTTGGTGTCAGCAATCGCCGGATGGTCGAAGTCGATGGCAAAATCAATGCGGAAGCCATCGTGGGGTAGTAGTTCCGCCCATTTGTCATCTTCTTCGACACGTATCGCTTGTTTAATGCGGATAAACTTTTTCGCTGCGCCTTGTTCCTCGATGCCCGCATTCTGTAGCAGGTAAATAAAAGGATGCGAGCTACCGTCCATGATTGGAATCTCATGGCTGTTCACTTCAATAATGAGGTTGTCGATGCCCATGGCGGCAACTGCAGCAAGCAAATGCTCAACAGTCGACACACGAACATTGTCATCGTTGATCAAACACGTACACATGCGGGTATCGCGCACCAACTCAGCGTCGGCACGAATATCAACCGCAGGTTTCAGATCGACACGGCGAAACACCAGACCGGTATTTACCGGTGCCGGGCGCAGCGTCAATTGAACCTTATTGCCTTTATGCAGACCCACACCTGTGGTCGCAATCGGCTGTTTAATTGTGCGTTGTTTCATCATTCGATTTCGTTCTCACTATCTCGTCTGACCAGTTAAAGGCGCAATAGTTTACCGAAAATCCGTAAATTTCGCAATTTTAGCTGCGTATTTACGAATAATTTACCGGCGATTGTTCCAATCGATCATTTCTATTAAAACAACCTATTAGTCCACTTGGCGGCGTAAAAACGCTGGAATATCCAAGTAGTCCATGTCTTTATTGCCTTGCGCTTGTGGCTTAGCTGCAGGCTTTTCAGCTTGCGCTTCGTACTCTTCTTGCTCCACTTCATCTATCTCAGTGTCGAGTACACGAGCGGTTGCTGCACTTGCACCATAACCAGCGCTACGACCGCTGTACGCCTGTTCACGAGGCTTCTCGCGACCGTTATTGACCAATGAGATGTCCGGCTTACGTTCTGCGCCAATACCTGTGGCAACCACGGTAACACGCATTTCTTCAGACATTTCAGGATCGATAACTGTACCGACAATCACCGTTGCGTTTTCAGCAGCGAAGGCCTTCACTGTGCTACCTACAGTTTCGAACTCATCGATGCTCATATCAAGGCCAGCAGTAATATTAACCAATACGCCACGCGCACCTGAAAGATCGATATCTTCCAACAGTGGGCTGTTGATCGCCATTTCTGCCGCTTCTTGCGCACGCTCTTCGCCACGCGCTACGCCGGTACCCATCATGGCCGTACCCATTTCACGCATCACTGCACGTACGTCAGCAAAGTCGACGTTGATTAAACCAGTACGCGTAATCAAGTCTGCAATACCTTGGACCGCACCTAACAAGACGTTGTTCGCTGCGCTGAAGGCATCCAGCAAGCTGGTCCCCTTACCAAGCACTTTCAGCAACTTCTCGTTTGGAATCGTGATCAACGAGTCAACGTAACGCGCTAATTGTGCGATACCTTCGTCTGCCACCGCCATACGCTTACGACCTTCGAATGGGAACGGCTTGGTCACCACTGCAACGGTCAAGATGCCGAGCTCACGTGCCACTTCGGCAACCACCGGCGCAGCACCAGTACCGGTACCACCGCCCATACCTGCGGCGATAAAGATCATGTCAGCACCTTCCAAGTGCTTCTTGATCTCTTCACGTGACTCTTCGGCTGCTTGGCGGCCTACTTCTGGGTTGGCGCCAGCACCAAGACCTTTGGTGATATCGTCGCCCAGCTGAATGGTCACGTGCGCACCATGATTACGCAACGACTGCGCATCGGTGTTCGCGGCCAAGAACTGCACGCCTTCAATGGATTCACTGATCATGTGTTTCACGGCGTTACCGCCGCCACCACCAACACCGATCACTTTTATGACTGCATCGCTGTCAAAATTGTCGAGTACTTCGAATACTTCAGACATGTTGTTTCTCCTTTTACCTGCTTAGTGTACTACCCCAAAATAAATTTCCAAAGTGTTGTTTTTATTAAAATTCACCTTTAAACCAGCCTTGCACGCGTTTCCACATTCCGATCACGTTATTATCACGTCCATCGTCCTGTCGCGCTTGCAAGTCTTGTTGGCCGTAACGGAGCAAACCGACGGCCGTGGCGTACGTTGGATCTTGCACATAGTCACTGAGACCCTGCATGCCCAACGGTTCGCCTAAGCGCACGGGCATCTGAAATATTTCTTCCGCAAATTCAATCGCGCCTTCCATGCGACCACAGCCACCGGTTAACACGATGCCTGCGGCAATTTGCTCATCCAACCCGCTTTGTTTAATCTCGTCACGGATCAGCTCAAACAGCTCGCCGTAACGCGGTTCTACCACTTCTGCCAAGATATGCCGCTGCATCACCCGTGACGGGCGTCCGCCTACCGAAGGTACTTCGATGTTGTCGTCCTTGCTCACCAACTGGCAAAGCGCACAAGCATATTTCGTTTTAATCTCTTCTGCGTGATTCAGCGGTGTGCGGAAAATCTTCGCAATATCGCTGGTTACTTGGTTACCCGCTGCCGGAATCACCGCGGTGTGACGCAACACACCACCGGTGTAGATGCAAATGTCGATGGTGCCAGCGCCCATGTCGACCAAAGCCACACCAAGATCT
This sequence comes from Pseudidiomarina sp. CB1, assembly GCF_024752025.1. GTDB lineage: Bacteria > Pseudomonadota > Gammaproteobacteria > Enterobacterales > Alteromonadaceae > Pseudidiomarina. The sequence continues at coordinate 1,396,447 of NZ_JANTPU010000001.1, forward strand.
TTTTCATCATCGGTCAGTACCGAGTAACTCGATGCTAACGCCGAGAAAATCAGCCGATCGACACTTAAACCACAGCGCTCAACCGCCTTTTCGATATTCTTCGCCATGTCATTGGCGCAGGTCACGATGTGCACTTTCGATTCCATGCGCACGCCAGACATGCCAATCGGGCTCTTAATACTCTCTTGCGAGTCAATCACAAACTCTTGTGGTAACACGTGCAAAATGCGGCGTTCTTGCGCAATCGGTACTGATTTCGCCGCGTGGATGACGCTATCGACGTCATCTTGTGTCACCTCGGCTTCATTAATCGGCACCATGCCACTCTCGTTTTGGCAGGCAATATGGCGACCGGAGATGTTCAAGTACACCGACGCAATGCGGCAGTCTGCCATCAACTCGGCTTCTTCTACCGCCCGTTGAATCGACTGTACGACTAGGTTCAGGTCATTCACCCCGCCCTTGTCCATGCCGCGAGCTGCCGCAGCGCCCACGCCAATCACGCTAATTTCACCGTCAGGCATGACTTCGCCAATAAGCGCTACGATCTTACTCGTGCCTATATCTAAACCAACGACCATGTTCCGTTCTGTTGCTTTTGACATGCCTTTTAACTCTCTTGTTTTTCGTTCTTATTTGGTTCTTTCCAACGCACTGCTACACCTGTGTCGTAGCGCAAGTCGATGGCGTCTATCGGCGCGTCCTTGTGCGCTTCGAGCTCTGGATACACATCAATAAAGCGTTGTATCCGTTCCAACAATGCTTCGCGGCCTAGCCGTAGCATCGTTCCTTGCGCTAATGCCAACTCCACCGAAAAGCGTTCGCTTAACTCCAGTTGCGCAATGCTAAACCCGTTCAACTGCAATAATTCGTTCAGCTCGCGATAATGCTTTACTGCCTCTGCCACCGCATGGTCAGGTCCCGCCAGGTAGGGTAGTCCGCCCTCAAGTCCTGACTTATCGGCGTAAAACACTTCGCCGGCTTGGTTGAGCAAGGCATCGTCACGCTGGTTGGCATTCCAATGCGCCAGTGGCACTTGCTCGACCACAAATACTTTTAAAATATCGGGCCACTCCTTGCGCACCGAGGCCTTCTCGACCCAGGGCATGGCCTCAACCTCTGCCCTCAATTCGTTCACATCCGCCGAAAAGAAGCTGCCTAACGGCACGCCATTCTCGGCAATCAATGCGTCGCGCACATCGGCGGCGGTCACATAGCGCAAATCACCCTGCACGACCAACCGCTTGAGCGGTACCTCTTGGGCATCCATGGCGGTGTAATACAACCAACCGATCCCGACAAACGTGCCCGCCACAACCAGCAAAAAGAACGTTAGGCCCGACCAAAATTGCCAACTTAAAGCACGTGCCTGGTCCGCCATACTACCTCTCACTATGGTGCAGTATCTCGACCACCAACTGCTCGAAGCTCATACCTGCTGCTTTGGCTGCCATCGGCACCAAACTTTTTTCGGTCATGCCCGGCACCATGTTGGCTTCAAGCAAGCGATAATTGCCTTGCTTGTCGCACATCACGTCAATGCGTCCCCAGCCCTTACCACTGAGACAACGAAACGCCGATTCAGCAAGTTGGCGTAAGGCCTGTTCTTCGACTTCTGACAACCCAGCTGGGCAGTGATACTGCGTGTCACTCGCTTGATACTTGGCGTCATAGTCATAAAATTCATGGGTGGTTTCCAACCGTATGGTTGGTAACGCACGCTCGCCTAAAATCGCGATGGTGTACTCAGGGCCGCTCAACCAGCTTTCGAGCAATGCTTCTTCATCAAACTTGTGTGCCAATGCGACTGCTTTTTCAAGCGCTGCGGCGGAATCTGCTGAGCTCATGCCAATACTCGAGCCCTCTTGCGCTGGCTTGACCATGACTTTGCCACCTAACTCGGCCAGCAGCTTGTCGTAAGCCAACTGTTCGCCGCGGTGCACGACAATGCTGCGCGCAACCGGTAAACCCGCGGCTTGCCAAATTTGTTTCGTTTTGACTTTATCCATTGCTAAGGCGCACGCTAACACGCCGCTTCCGGTGTACGGAACACCCAAGTAATACAAAGCGCCTTGAATCGTGCCATCTTCACCGCCGCGACCATGCAACACGTTGAACGCTCGCTGAAAACCTTGTTCTTTTAATTCCGCCAGCGGGTTATGCGCTGGGTCAAACGGATGTGCATCGACCCCCGCATTCCGCAATGCTTTGGTTACCGCTTGGCCCGAGCGCAGCGATACTTCACGCTCAGCAGAGTCGCCACCGAGTAGCACGGCCACTTTGCCAAAGGCTTTAACGTTCACTACATCACTCATTGCTGCGACTCCTTAAAGGCTTGGCCAGCACGACGTAACGCCTCAGGCTGAAGTTCAGTGGCGGCGAGCTCGCGGGCAATCGCGCCAATGTTACCGGCACCTTGCGCCAGCAGCATGTCCTGCGGTTGTAAGATATCCGCCAGTACTTGCATCAACTGACCACGGTCTCCCACATAAATCGGCTCCACTTTGCCGCGCATCCGTAATGATTTGGCTAAGGCACGGCTATCGGCACCTTGCACTGGGTCTTCACCCGCGCTGTACACGTCAAGCAGTAACAGCACATCCACCTCGGCCAACACCGCCACGAAGTCATCGTACAAATCTCGCGTACGCGAAAAGCGATGGGGCTGAAAGGCCATGACAATTCGGTGATCAGGCCAGCCAGCGCGCGCCGCCGCAATGGTTGCGGCCACTTCGGTCGGATGATGACCGTAATCATCAATCAGCATCACCTCACCCTGCGCACCATCGCGCTCGCTGGCGAAATTACCCAACAGCTGGAAGCGCCGACCAATACCACCAAACTGCGCTAAGGCCGACTGAATGGCCTCGTCGTCGATACCTTCATCGGTGGCCACCGCAATCGCGGCAAGCGCATTCAACACATTGTGTCGACCTGGTAAATTCACGGTCACCGCCAACGGCTCGTGACCTTTGCGATGCACGGTAAAGTGGCTCTGCCCACTGGCCTGCTGATAATCACTGGCGCGCACGTCGGCATCATCACTAAAGCCGTAGGTCAATAATTGGCGTCCGACGCGCGGTAGTAATTCCCGCACCACGGGGTCGTCAATACACATCACTGCCAAGCCGTAAAACGGCAGGTTATGCAGAAAATCTAAATAGGTGTCCAACAGACGGTTAAAGTCGCCGCCATAGGTATCCATGTGATCGGCTTCGATATTCGTCACCACCGCGACCATCGGTTGCAGATGCAAGAATGACGCATCCGATTCGTCAGCTTCGGCAATTAAATACTTGCTCGAGCCTAACCGCGCATTACTGCCAGCACTGTTAAGCAAGCCGCCAATAACAAAGGTTGGGTCGCGTTGTGCTTCACCGAACACGCTGGCCAATAACGACGTCGTTGTGGTTTTACCGTGCGTGCCCGCAACCGCGATACCATGACGGAAGCGCATAAGTTCAGCGAGCATTTCGGCACGCCGTACTTGCGGAATAAAGGCTGCTTTCGCGGCCACCAACTCGGCGTTATCAGCGCGAATCGCAGAGCTCACCACAATGACGTCAGCGCCTTCGACGTTTTCCGCAGCGTGCCCGATAAACACCGTCGCGCCGAGTTCTTGCAAGCGCTGCGTGTTGGCATTTTCGGCCAAGTCCGAACCACTGATCTCGTAGCCTTGGTTCAATAACACTTCGGCAATACCGCCCATACCGGCGCCGCCGATACCGACAAAATGGATCCGCCGGACGCGGCGCATCTCCGGTACGCTGACCACAGTAAAAGGCGTTGTTGTCATTGTCGGTGTTGTCATAGCCACTGCTCACATCGTTCTACCACCGCTTGGGTGGCATTCGGCCGCGCAGCTTTCGCCGCCTGCGCCCGCATTTGTTCGAGTTGACGGGGCTCCGCCAACCACTGCTGTAAAATTTCGACTAATGGCGTGATTTGCTGCAATTGCGCTTGCGGCAAGAGCACTGCAGCACCAACATTGGCCAATTCACGCGCATTCGCGGTCTGGTGGTCATCTACCGCATGGGGTAACGGCACAAATATCGCTGGCGTCCCCACTACGGCTAATTCGCTGACGGTGAGTGCACCGGCGCGACAAATCACCACATCCGCTTGCACATAGGCGTCATGCATGGCGTCAATAAACTCGACGACCTTAAGTTCTTTCACACCACTATCGGCATAAGCTTGCTCAACTTCCGCCACACGACCTTGTCCGCATTGGTGTAACACTTCGAGCTCACCGACGTGCGTTAACTGCTGAATGGCCTTTGGCACCGCTTGATTCAACGCCTGTGCGCCTAAACTGCCGCCAACCACCAGTACGCGAATCCGCTCATGGGCGCTACGTTCAACCGCTTTGGTCCAATCGGCGCGTAACGGATTCCCAACCACTTCAGCATTAGGCAACTGCTGCTGCGCACCCGCAAAACCCACCATCACGTGCCGCGCAAAGCGTGCCAACAGTTTATTGGTCATGCCTGCGACTGCGTTTTGTTCATGTACTAACAGCGGAATACCCGCTGCCTTAGCGGCTAGCCCCGCTGGACCACACACATAACCACCAAAACTCACCACTAATGCGGTATTGTGGCGGCGGTAAACTTTGCGGCACTGGCCAATGGCTTTCAGCATACGCAGCGGCATCGCCAACTTGCGTACAAGGCCATGACCGCGCAAACCTTGCATACTAATTTGTTCCAGTTCGAAACCTGCCGCAGGTACCACCCGCGCCTCTAAGCGCTGCTCGGTGGTGCCGAGCCAAGTAATCGCATGGCCGCGAGCGCGTAACTCCTCGGCCACTGCCAAGGCTGGAAACACATGACCGCCGGTACCGGCTGCAGCGATGACAATATGGCTCATGCGCGCACCCTCCGACGTCGAGAACTGGCGGTCTTGCTTACCCCACGCGCCACTTTAATAGTCGCCACGCGGACTTCATAATCAATGCGCAACAACAGTCCCAGCGCGACACAACTCACGAGTAAGCTGGTCCCACCGTACGAAATAAGCGGTAACGTTAAGCCTTTGGTTGGTAACATGCCGGCGGCAGCGCCAATATTCACCAGCGCCTGGAAGGCAAACCAAATACCGATGCCATAGGCAATAAAGGCCGCGAAGCTGCTATTTTCACGCAATGCGCGACGCCCAATCCACAGCGCGCGAAGCACAATCGCGAATACCGCGAGCAACACGCCAATAATCCCGATGAAACCGAGTTCTTCGCCGACCACGGCCATAATAAAGTCAGTATGCGCCTCGGGCAGATACTGTAATTTTTGAATACTGTTGCCGAGCCCCTGCCCAAACCAGTCACCACGACCAAATGCCATTAACGACTGCGTCAGCTGATAACCGCTGCCGAACGGATCTTGCCACGGATCTAGGAATGAGGTTACCCGCTTCATCCGATACGGCTCTTGAATGATCAGCAACGTCAGTACCGCCGCGAGCGCGATCAACATGGCAAAGAATTGCCATAAGCGAGCGCCAGCAAGGAACAACATGCCAATCGCCATGCTGACCATTACCGCTACCGAACCAAAGTCTGGCTGCATCAGCAGTAACACTGCAAAAATCGACATCACTGCGAGCGGCTTAATAAATTCGCGCAGGTTTTCCTGCACTGAGTTCATGTAACGCTTCAGGTAGCTGCTCAGGTAGATCAAGAAACAAAGCTTGGCCACTTCCGCGACCTGTAAAGTCATCGGCCCCAGCTTGATCCAACGTCGCGCGCCATTGACTTCATGGCCGATGATCAGCACTAGCAATAGCGCTCCTAAGGCACCAAACAACAGGGCATAACTGCCCTTCATCCACCAATCCACCGGAATTTGGACGACGGTCGCCAGCAACCCAATGCCGAGCGCCAAGTACAGGCTATGACGGATGACAAAATGAAACGGGTTATCGGTGAGCCGCTCGGCAATTGGAAACGATGCCGAGCTCACCATGATGAAGCCAAAGGCGAGTAGGCCAAATGCCAACCACACCAACGTGCGATCATAAAGTACGTGTTCGACCGGCAGCCACCAATCACGTAGGCGTTCCCAGCTGCTACGTTCGTTGCTTTCGGACTGAATGCCCAGCTCAAGTTGCTGTTCGCGGCGTTTCGCTAATTCAGCCATGCGCCACCTCCGCAACGTGTTGCTTTACCGCCGCTTTAAAGACGTCGCCACGCTCTTGGTAATTGCTAAACATGTCCAAACTAGCGCACGCTGGAGCCAGTAGCACGGTACTGCCTGGGATAGTTTTGCTGGTCGCCACTTGCACCGCTTCCGCCAAGTCTTTCACTTGGGTGGAGATGCTATGGTGCTGCGCAATACGCGCACCGTCACGGCCAAGAACGATGAGTTCGTCGACCAATTTCAAGCTTTCTCTGAAGGTACTAAAATCAGCGCCTTTACCGTCGCCTCCGGCAATTAAAATGAGCTTACCTTTCACCAATGGCCGTAAGCCCTGAATCGCAGCTTCGGCGGCACCAATGTTGGTTGCTTTGGAATCATTGACCCAACGCACACCGTCGTGCTCAGCAACAAGTTCACAGCGATGCGGTAAACCGCGGAACTGCCGCAGACAATCAAGCACTGCCGGCGAAAACGCCACGTCCAAGCTGTGCAGCAAGGCTAATGCGGCTTGCGCATTTAACAAGTTGTGGACACCGGCTAACTGCAGTTCATCGGCGCGAATTAAGGTTTGCCCTGTAAATTGAATACACAGCGTGCCGTCGACTTCAGCTAACCCCAACAGTCCTGGGCGTTCTTGTTCCGCTTCATCGGTGCCAAAACTAAGTTGTTGCGCAAAGGGTAAGCGTTGTGGTGCGGTACTGCGTTGTTCGCGGTTCCATACGCCCTGCTCGGCGTTCAGGTAAATACGCTGTTTACTCGCAGCATAGGCCTCGCGATTGTAATAGCGGTCCAGATGGTCGTCGCTAATGTTGAGCAACGCGCCAGCATGTAATTGCAGATCGTGCATACTGTCGAGCTGGAAGCTGGACAACTCGAGCACGTACACCTCGACGTCGTCCGCCAAGGTATCCAACATCGGCACACCAATGTTGCCACCCACGGCGACTTTTTTACCGGCTGCCGCCAGCAAATCGCCAGTAAGTTGTGTCACCGTTGATTTGCCATTCGACCCAGTAATACCTATCACTGGTGCTTGCGCATACTGCGCGAAAATATCCGCGTCACCCACCAACTGGATGCCGGCATCACGCGCCATCTGTAAAGCTGGCATCCGCAAGTCGAGGCCTGGACTAACAATGAGCACATCACAGGCCAGCAAAGTGCCAACGTTGAGCGGTCCGCAATGGAGTTCTAAGGAACTATCGAGTTCACGTAACTGTGCTGCTTGTGGTGGCTCATCACGGGTATCGAACACCAATGGATGAATACCTTGCTGCAGTAAGAAGCGCACACACGACATGCCCGACTGGCCGAGACCGACCACGCCGACTAAATCGTAAGTGTGCAGAGCAGCAAGATAACTCAAAATAGCTCCTAAGCGTTCTTAGCGCAGCTTCAAGGTCGCTAGACCTATCAGCACGAAGACCAATGACAAGATCCAAAAGCGCACAATGACGCGTGGCTCCGGCCAACCTTTCAATTCGTAATGATGATGAATAGGTGCCATGCGGAATACGCGTTTACCGCGTAATTTGAACGACCCCACTTGTAACATCACCGAAACGGTTTCCATCACGAACACGCCGCCCATGATGAACAGAATAAGTTCTTGGCGCACCATCACCGCAATAATGCCGAGTGCAGCGCCGAGGGTGAGCGAACCAACGTCGCCCATAAACACCTGCGCCGGATAGGTGTTGAACCATAAAAAGCCCAAGCCAGCGCCGCAAATCGCCGTACACACCACCAGCAACTCGCCAGACAGAGGCAAGTGCGGAATATTTAAGTAGGCAGCAAAGTTCACGTTACCTGAGGCGTAAGCAAAGATGCCCAGCGCACCAGCCACCATAATGGTCGGTACAATGGCTAGGCCATCAAGACCGTCGGTAAGGTTTACCGCGTTACTGGTTCCCACCACGACAAAGTAAGCCAACAAAATGTACAGCATGCCTAGTTGCGGCATCACGTCTTTAAAGAACGGCACCAGCAGTTGCGTTTCGGCGCCAACGGTTGCGTTGGCATACAGGTAAACGGCCGCCACTGTAGCAATCACCGATTGCCAAAAGTACTTCCACTTGGCTGGCAAGCCACGTGAGTTTTTCTGCACTACTTTGCGATAGTCATCGACAAAGCCGACCAAACCGAAGCCAACCACCACGCCTAATACCACTTGCACATAGCGATTCGATAAGTCGGCCCACAGCAACGTTGACAGTAAGATGGCAGCAATGATCAATACACCACCCATGGTCGGCGTGCCCGACTTACTCAAATGACTTTGCGGACCATCATCGCGAACCGCTTGGCCAATTTGCAGCCGCTGCAAATAACGAATCATGCGCGGCCCCATCCACAAGGCCACTAACAAAGCAGTCAGCACGCTCAGAATTGCGCGCATCGTCAGGTACGACACGACATTGAAGCCGGTCGCAAACTGCGTTAAATATTCAGCAAGCCAAACTAGCATGCCTGGGTTCCTTCTGCGTTTAGGCTTGGATGTAATTCGTCAGCACGCGCTTGCAGTGCCTCAATCACGCGCTCCATGTGGGCACTGCGTGAGCCTTTCACTAAAATAGTGATGGGCGTTGCTGACTGCCGAGTGGTTGCGAGAATTTCGTTCACTAAGCCATCAAGGCTTGAGAAGTGTTTTCCACCGCGACCATTAAAGACTTCACTGGCGCTTTGACTAAGCACACCCAAGGTAAATAAGTTGTCGATTCCCGCTTGGATGGCATAGGCGCCAATCTCTTCATGATATTGCCGCGCTTGCTCGCCAAGCTCTCCCATGTCGCCCAGCACCATGATGCGTAAACCTTGGTACACGCCCAACATATCCAGCGCCGCTTTCACCGAACCCACGTTCGCGTTGTAGCTGTCATCAATAAGTTTGATGTCTGCGCTCAGTGGCAATATATGCATGCGTCCGGGGACTGGCGTTAGTGCCGCCAACGCTCGTTGGGCATCGGCGAGCGGACAACCTACCGCAAGCGCAGCAGCAATAGCTACAAGCGCATTGTCAACGTTGTGTAAACCCGGCAAGTTGAGCTTAATTTCAGCGGTTTGCGCCGCACCCGCTAGTGCTTCACTAATGTGCACGGTGAAAGCTGCACAACCTTGTTCGTCCACTTGCACATCGGTGGCGTAGATCGCTGCATTTGGGTCTTGCCCGAACGTCAGGTGTTGGCAATGGGTGATTTGCTTTTGCCAGCAGGGCGCGAACTCTGAGCGAATCGGCGTTAACGCCAAACCGTCAGCATTCAAGCCCTTAAAAATTTCAGTTTTGGCACGAAACACACCGTGCACGCTGCCGAAGCCTTCAACATGTGCTGGGGCAACATTATTGATAATCGCCACATCCGGTTGGGTTAAGCGTGTGGTGTAGCCAATCTCGCCTTGATGATTGGCACCCAACTCAATAATCGCCAAGTCATGCTCTGGCTCGAGCCGCAACAGCGTTAGCGGTACACCAATGTCGTTATTGAAGTTTCCGGCGGTGGCCAGCACGTTGCCTTGCGTGCGTAAAATCGCCGCCAGCATTTCTTTTACCGTGGTTTTGCCACTACTGCCGGTAATTGCGATGGTTTTCGGTTGCACGCTAGCTTTGACTGCAGCACCGAGCAGGCCTAACGCATGACGCGTATCTTGCACCACAATCTGTGGCACTTGCTGCTCCGGCAAATTAACTTTGCGCTCCACCAGTAAGGCCTTAGCACCTTTCGCTACCGCGTCGGCAACGAAATCATGGGCGTCAAACTTCTCGCCTTGTAAAGCGATGAACAAGCACCCTTCGGGTAAGTTGCGGGTATCCGTACTCACCGCCGCAATGCTGCAATTATCGCCAAACAGTTGGCCATCTACCGCACGAGAAATCCACTGCAGATCAGTCTTAATCATGTGCGCCTCCCATGGCCTCTGCGGCCATCAATTCAGCAACAACTGCACGTTCGTCATAGGCGACACGTTCGTGGCCGATGACTTGGTAATCTTCATGCCCTTTACCAGCCAATACCACAACATCGTTCGCCTTGGCGGCAGCAATACTCTGTTCGACGGCTTTACGGCGTCCTGCGATAACGCTGATTTGTTCTTCGTTACGCGGCATGCCTGCCAGAATGTCTTGCACAATATGCGCAGGATCTTCAGTCCGCGGATTATCGTCGGTCACTACCACACGATCGGCGTTAGCAGCGGCCACCGCACCCATTTGTGGACGTTTGCCGCGGTCGCGGTCACCGCCGCAGCCGAACACGCACCAAAGCTGCCCTTGGCAATGCCGACGTACAGCGGTCAGTACCTGCTGCAGCGCATCTGGCGTATGTGCATAGTCAACAATCACTAAAGGTTTACCATGGGCATGGAAGGCTTCCATACGGCCCGGCACCGGTTTGATTTTACTTGCTGCGGCACTAAGTTCGCCCCAGCTATGCCCTAACTGCGCCGCCGCAACTAGCGCAGCCATCAAGTTATAGACGTTAAACTCACCCAACAACGGCGATGCCACGGTAAACTGCTGGCGTTGGCCAGCTACCGGTACCGACAAACTAAATTGCGTTCCCGCGTCGCCATAAACAATAGCTTCAGCATACACACAGTGCTGGTGTTGCTGCGGCTGCAAGCTATAGCGCCAAGCATCGGGGCGGTCGGGCAACCATGCATTAAGCGCGGCGTCGTCAGTATTCAGCACTGCTTGTGCAGTATCTAGCTCGGTGAATAAGCGCCGCTTAGCACCGGCGTAGTTCGCCATGGTGCCATGGTAATCAAGATGATCACGGCTAATATTGGTCGCCACTCCCACAGTAAAATGCACTGCTTCAACGCGGCGCTGTACCAGCGCATGCGACGAAACCTCCATCGCCACCACTTCAGCACCTTCGCTGCGTAAGGTAGCCAAGCGTTGTTGCACGGCAATCGGGTCAGGTGTGGTGTGACTCTCAGGCAGCAAGGCACCTGGGAAACCACTCCCCGTAGTGCCAATAACCCCGGCTTTGACGCCACAGGCTTGCAATAGCTCAGCTAAGAGATAAGTCACTGAGGTTTTACCGTTGGTGCCGGTAACCCCGACCACCTGCATTGACGCTGAAGGGTCGGCAAAGAAACGCGCGGCGATCGCCGACAACTGTTCTTTCAATTGCGGAATTTCCACTACGACGGCGGCACCATGCTCGCGCACACCGTAGCCATCGGACTCACACAACACGACTTGCGCACCGGCGGCGACAGCCGCATCAATAAAGTCACGACCATCGACCTGATAACCGGGCACTGCTACAAAGGCGTCGCCGGCCGCGATGGTGCGACTATCCAGTTTTAAACCGCCAATCTTCAGTGGCGGTAAGTCCATTGGGTAATCAGGGAGGAGCTGCGTTAACTGCATCATTGCGCACCTCCGGCAAAACCCGCAACGCGTAGCTGCGTGTCTTCAAGATGATCGGGCGGCACGTTCATGGCTCGCAAAGCATCGCCAACGATTTCGGCAAAAATAGGTGCGGATACGGTACTGCCGTAATAGTCATCGCCGCTAGGTTCGTTCACCGTGACGACCACCGCGATCCGCGGGTCACTGACCGGTGCCACGCCAGCAAATAAGGTAACGTATTCGTCACCGTAGCCACCGGCCACCGCTTTACGCGCGGTGCCTGTTTTTCCAGCAACACGATAGCCTGGCACCCGTGCATTTTTGGCGCTGCCGTCGGCCACAACCTGCTCGAGCATACGCAAAACTGCCTCAGCGTTTTCGCGTTTCACCACTTGGGTGCCCGGCATTAAATTGCCTTCTTCACGGCGCTGAATCGTCAGCGGCCGATACACCCCACCATTGGCTATCACACTATACGCTTGCGCTAATTGCAGGGTGGTTGCCGTTAAGCCGTAACCAAATGACAGCGTCGCAATTTCAAAGTCTGACCAGCGGGTGCGATGCTGAAGCACCCCATAACTTTCTCCAATCATGCCAATTCCTGTGTCGTTACCAAGGCCGACTGCGGCGTAAGTCGCCAGCAGTTGCTCTACGCCAGTGCGTAGCGCAATCTTGGACGAGCCCATGTTGGAGGAGTTCTGTAAAATCTCCGTAATACTTTGTTCACCGCGATTGATCGGGTCACTCACTCGGCGACCACCAATCCGCATCCAGCCAGGGCTGGTATCGATTACTTCGTCTTGGCGAATAGCGCCGGCTTCTAGGCCAGCCAAGACCACCAACGGTTTCATTGTTGAGCCTGGCTCATAAGCATCAGTAATCGCCCGATTGCGCATGCGGTGAGGTTGCAAATCAGCACGATTGTTTGGGTTAAAGGACGGGCTGTTGACCATCGCCAGCACTTCGCCAGTGTCAACATCAACAATCACTGCTGAACCCGAGGTTGCCTGATGATAGCGCACGGCTTTTTTTAACTCGGCATAGGCTAGTGACTGCAAACGTTGATCAATACTTAGCGTTAATTGTTGTGGTTGTTCAGCGGCAGTGACTCGCACTTCCTCAACAACCCGCCCTTGTGCATCCTTGCGATACAGCCGCTCTCCCGGCTTCCCTGTAAGAACCTCGTTATAGGCCGCTTCAAGCCCTTCAATGCCGCGGCCATCAATATCGGTAAAACCAACCAAGTGCGCAGCTATTTCACCCACAGGGTAAAACCGCCGCGACTCGGTTTTTAAATACACACCCGGAATACCCAACTGGCGCACATAATCGGCAACCGCAGGTGTCACTTTACGTTCCAGATAGACAAAGCGCCGTGTGGGGTCTTCGACACGCGCCATTAACTCATCGACATCGGTGCGGAAAACTTCGGCCAACGCTAACCAGCGCTCGCGATTAACCAAACCTTGTTTCTCGTGAATCCGCTTCGGATCAGCCCAAACCGTTTGCACCGGCACGCTTACCGCAAGCTCTCGGCCATGGCGATCAACAATGGTGCCGCGTTGCACTTCGGTGGGATCAACCCGCAACGATCGACGGTCACCTTCATAGATAAGTTGCTCCGGCTCTACAACTTGGATATACGCCGCACGGGCCACCAAGCTGGCAAACACCGCAAACAATACAAACAAGGCAAAATAGAAGCGGCCCTGCCCTAAATGCGGCTGGACGATTTTCTTATTACTACGCTTGCGTGGAGTTACTGCCATGGGATCAGCACCTCCTGTTTGCCTTCGGGACGTATCATCCCTAACCGCTGACTCGCAATGCGTTCAACCCGGCTATGCTCGGTCAAGGCGGTCTGCTCGATTTGCAAGTGACGCCATTCAATATCGATTTGATCGCGTTGTGACAACAGGTCGTCACGCTTGATGGTCAGCAAGCGATTCGCATGGGCTACATAAATCACCGCGAAAGCGGTGGTGATAATGCAGACAAAGAGCAACAACACCAGCTTCTGCTGGCGTAAGTCACTAAATAACACTGTGAGTAAGCTGGGCACGCGGCTAGTTGTCATAAGCTAACCTCTCTGCCACACGCAATACTGAACTCCGCGCCCGTGGGTTGGCGCGTATTTCTTCAGCACTCGGTTTGTGTGCTTTTCCGATCAAACGTACGGTTTGCCCGCGATCAATTTGGTCATCGCGCAAAGGTAAGCCCGCGGGAATGTCTTTGCCTTTACTCTGCGCTCGTAAAAAGCGCTTCACTAACCGATCTTCCAAGCTGTGAAAGCTGATCACCGCTAAACGTCCTTGCGGTTTTAACCCGCTAACAGCCGCCTTCAATGCCTCTTCGATTTCGTCCAACTCACCGTTGACATGAATGCGAATACCCTGAAAACTACGGGTCGCGGGATGTTTGTGCTTGTCTTTAAAAGGCACTGCTTTATCGATTAAATCGGCTAATTGTTTCGTCGTTTGCAGCGGTACTTCGTCGCGTTGTTGCACAATCGCTTGCGCAATACGCCACGCAAAGCGCTCTTCGCCGTATTCACGGAGCACAAACGCAATGTCGTCGGCACTGGCGCGCTGCAAAAACTCAGCGGCAGTTTCGCCACGGCTGGTATCCATGCGCATGTCCAAAGGCCCTTCGCGCATAAAACTAAAACCGCGTTCAGCGTCATCGAGTTGTGGGGATGAGACACCAAGATCGAAGAGGATACCGTCAAGTTTTCCGCGCAGTTGCTGCGCATCTAGCACATCGTCAAGACGTGAAAAGGGGGTGTGGATAATGGTAAAGCGTGGATCATCTGCCAAGGCTTGCGCAGCCTCAATCGCGGTGGGGTCGCGATCAAGTGCGTATAAGCGGCCATCGGCATTAAGTTGCGACAAAATAGCACGTGAGTGCCCCCCTCTTCCGAAGGTGGCATCTAGATATATTCCGTCCGGTCTGATGGCAAGAGCCTCAAGCGACTCCTGTAACAGCACCGAGACATGTTGCGGCGCTTTTGTCATTATAATGAGAAGTCTTGTAGTCGTTCACTGAGTGCCAAGTCGTCTTGTTGTTCCGCTGCCATGTCAGTGGCAATTTGTTCATGCCATGCCGCTTCAGACCAGAGTTCGAACTTATTCAACTGACCGATAATCATGATTTTCTTCTCCAAGTCTGCGTGTTGACGCAGCGTTGGCGCAATCAAGATACGGCCATTTTTGTCCATCTGGCAGTCTTCGGCGTGACCTAACAATAGGCGCTGGAGACGACGCTCTGCGGGGTTCATGCTGGATAAGGTGGTAAGTTTTTGTTCGATGATTTGCCATTCTGGCAATGGATAAAGCAGCAAGCACGGTTGCTTGATATCGATGGTGCAAACCATTTGGCCATCGCAATCCAGCATAAGGCTCTTGCGATACTTGGTCGGTATCGCCAGTCGGCCTTTGTCATCTAGACTTAATGCTGCTGCACCACGAAACATAAAATTTGATCCACTATTACCCACAAATCCCCACAATGTGACAGTCTAGGTGCCGATCTTTCCCACTGTCAAGAAAAAATAGGAAGTTTGCGGTGTGCGACGGGACTTGACGCAACAGCAAATGTGCTAGATGATGCGATAGCAACGTAGACAACAAGAACAATAAATAAACATTGCGCAAATTAATCAGTAAGTTAGTCGATACCAGTAAGCCTATATCGCCAGCTGAAGCGAGATTCAGAATGGTGAGGGACTTTTGTGGCTTGGTCTTCATCGCTGCCGCACTTTTCTATTCTGTCTTCGCGATTATCGATAACGAACGTCTCCGTGAGCTCGAAACACAAAAACGCCGTGGTATTGAACAAATCAGCGCCATGCGCGCCACCATCGAGCACCGCATTCAAGCTAACACCCTCGTGCTGAAAGCACTTAAACCGGAAATTTTGTGGCAAGATACGCCAGACCGCCTGCGTTTGCAGCGCGTACTCGACGAATTCTTAACGCCTGAACTCGATATCAGCCACCTTGCTTTGGCGCCGGGACTCAAAGTCTCGTTTGTCTACCCGATCGAAAATAATCAACGCATTCTCGGTCTCGATTACCGCACTGTCGCCGCACAGTACCATGAAGTGCTACTTGCCATTGCCAGTCAAGATGTGGTGTTAAGCGGCCCCGTGGACTTAGTGCAAGGCGGCACAGCACTGATTGCGCGCTTACCCATTTTCCAGCAAGAAGGGCAATTGTGGGGACTCGCGTCCTTAGTTATCGATCACGAAAAGCTGTTTCACGAAATTGGTTTTTATCGGAATCCTGACTATTTGTTCTACCTGTCACGTAAGAACGCGCAAAACGGTGGTAAAGCCATCATTGGCGAACCGAGCGTGCTTGACTATGATCCGATCATTGTTGATGTGCAGGTGCCCAACGATGTGTGGCAACTTGCGGTTGCCCCGCGCGATGGTTATTGGATTAAGCAGCAACATGAGTACTGGGTGCATTGGCTCATCGGCATTTCGCTGATTTCATTGATTGTCTGGGCGTTTGCCGTCTTAATATTAACCCAACACCGGTTGCGTAAAGCGGTGTATACCATCAGTTATCAGTCGCGCTTCGACCCGCTGACCGACTTACCCAACCGTTACTATTTCCATCTGCAGCTTGAAGAAGAGATTGCTGCGGCGAAAGAAGATGACTACGAACTCGCGGTCATCATGTTTGACTTAGACCACTTACGCGACATCAACGATGCGCTTGGTCACGAAACCGGAGATGCTTTGTTAGAGCACGTGGTCGAGCGCTTGCAAAATAGTTTGCAAGAGCATGACTTACTCGGCCGTATTGGTGGCGATGAATTTGTTGTGGTGTTGTCGGACTTTGAACATACCAGCGATATCGAAAAGCAAGCACGGGTGTTGATCAGCGACATCATGAATACCGCAGATATTGCGCAGAACCACATCAATATTACCGCTAGTGCCGGTATTGCGCTGTACCCGCGTGACGCCGCCGATGCCGAGCATATCGTGAAGTGTGCTGAACTCGCGCTGTATGCGGCAAAATCGAGTGGTTCTATGAGCGTTGCGTTTTACGATGAACGCCTGCGGCAAACCACCGAACAACATATATTGCTGCACCATGAAATGATCAATGCACTGGACGCGCAGCAATTCCATGTGGAGTATCAACCGGTCATCGAAACCGAAACTGGCTTACTTACCCGCTGTGAAGCGCTGATTCGCTGGGATCACCCTGAGCGCGGCACGATTTCACCTGGTGAGTTTATTCCAATCGCCGAAAAAACGGGTGCAATTATCTGGATTGGCGAATTCGTGATGCGGCAAGTGATTCAGGACTGGCAAGTCATGCGTGGGCGGGGCATTGACGTTACCGTCGCAGTGAACCGTTCACCACGGGAATTTAACGACAAGCATGCCGCCAAAAACTGGTTACTTGCTTTAGAAGACGCCAACATGCCGCCGGATCGCTTAATGTTGGAGATTACCGAGTCAATGTTGATGCGCAACAAAGACGGGCAGCTCGCAAATCTGCGCCAACTGCGTGACGCTGGAGTGCATTTAGCTATCGATGACTTTGGTACCGGCTATTCGAGCCTGAATTACTTGCGCTCTTACCCGATTGATGTGATTAAGATTGATCGCGGCTTTTTGTCCAACGTGCCAGAAAACAACACGCAAACGGCTTTGGTTGAGGTACTTATTCGCATCGCTCATACCCTTGATATGCAAGTTGTCGCCGAAGGGGTTGAGCACGCCGAGCAGGTCGACTTTCTATTTGAAAAGGGCTGCCACTATCAACAGGGCTTTTATTACGGGCGTAGCATGAAGCTTGACCACTTCATTAAGTTTACCAAGAAACATAATACTGAAGTGCTCGCCAAGCAAGACTAAAAGAAAAAGGCGAGTTAGCCGATAAGCCGGGTTCTGTCGTGGACAATCATTCGTCTAGCCACTGAATCGCTTCAGCGTTCAAGCAGTCTACCCGGGTTCAACGCGGGCCGCGCCAAAGAACCCCTATTTGACCTTGCTCCGAGTGGAGTTTACCGTGCCACGAACTGTTACCAGCCGCGCGGTGCGCTCTTACCGCACCCTTTCACCCTTACCTGATCCTGCAAGCAGGCCATCGGCGGTTTGCTCTCTGTTGCACTAGTCGTCGGCTCACGCCGCCCAGACGTTATCTGGCACTCTGCCCTATGGAGCCCGGACTTTCCTCCCCCTATGCGAACATAGGCAGCGATTGTCTGGCTAACTCTGCGGCGCATTCTACGTGTTATCGTGCTCCAGCGCCAGTTGATACAACTGATTTTTGCGCAAACCATGAATTTCTGCGGCGCAAGCGGCGGCCTTCTTTAGTGGCATGTGTTCACGCAATAACGTGACCGTACGCAACGCAGCTTGCGTGTCGCCCGCTTGCTCAGTAACGGGTGCGCCGGCGAGCATCAACACAAACTCTCCACGTTGTTGGTTACTATCGGCATTCACCTGCGCAGCAACTTCAGCAATGCTGCCACTGAGGTAGGTTTCAAACTGTTTGGTCAACTCGCGCGCCAACACCAACTTTCGCTCGGCGCCGAGTACTTCTTCAAGATCACTTAAGGTTGCCAAAATCCGGTGCGGTGACTCATAAAAAACCATGGTTCTTGGCTCGGCCACAAGTTCGCTCAAGGTCTTTCGGCGTTGCTGCGGCTTCGCTGGTAAAAAACCTTCAAAGGTAAATCGATCCGTCGGCAAACCAGCGCCTGACAGTGCGGTGGTGATCGCACAGGGCCCAGGGAGTGCGACCACGCGGATTCCTTGCGCGCGACATTGTTGCACCAACACATAACCTGGGTCACTGATCAGCGGGGTACCAGCGTCACTAATCAACGCCAACGAATCGCCACCCTGCAGGCGTTCAATAACCGCTTGGGCGCGTTCGCGTTCATTGTGCTCATGTAGGGCAAACACTTCATTATTGATCGCAAATTGCTGCAATAATTTACGGCTGTGGCGGGTGTCTTCGGCAGCGATCGCCACCACGTTAGCTAAAACTTCTTGCGCCCGAGGTGACAAATCGCCGAGATTACCGATCGGTGTCGGCACAATATATAACGTACCTGCTGGTGTCTGCGACATGTTAACCCCTTGTAAGATTTGGCCCGCTACATTGTGTCCCTGCGGCCCTAGGTTTATAGTATGGACATGTTCAACCTAGCGAAAAGAGTGTGACTGGTGAACCCCGCTATTGTGCCAAAGAAGTTAACCGCGTGCATACTTGTTTGCATGCTAACCGCCTGTGCAACGCAGCAATCCAAGCGTCCGAGCACGCCGGTGACGCCAACCGAGCCGCCCAGCGAGATCGGCCAAACAGAAGTACAAAGCTCGGCACGCAATATCGCGCAGTTGCTCGACGAGGTGCAACAACTCCCAAGCCGCGAATTGCAATTAGCCTTTATGGTGCAAGAATCACTGCGCTTGCAGGCCAATAATGAATGGCAGAGTAGCGCCGCCCTGCTTAGTCAAGTAGAGCGCGAACTTAAAGACCACCCTACGGCGCTTGATGCTGCCCAACAACGCCGGTTCACCATCGCGCAAGCCCAGTGGTTAGCCAGCCAAGGGCAGTTTATGGCGGCACAAAACACGCTACGCCCTTTACTTGATGATTTAAGCCGTCTGAGCGACAGCGATCGCTCGCTCGCCATGCGACTTGCACGCGATTTAGCCTGGCAGCTCGGCGACGAGCAACACGCGGCAAGTTACGCGCTGGCGTTGCTTGATGCCGACGTAGCACCGGACGACAGCAACGAACCTTGGCTTTATCTGCGGCACGCCCCCAAGCCATCCGCATTGACGGCTAACAGTCGACTTGCGCAAGGTTGGCTCCGTCTGGCACAGGCGGCCCACGCCATCGTCGATGGCTCTGAGTCGGCGGCGCTACAAAACTGGGAATTGCGTTATGCAAATCACCCTGGGCTAGCCGTCGCCGCACAGCTGAAACAAACTCTCATCGCCAGCAAACGTGCGCAGCGCGCCTTGGTACTGTTGCCATTGAGCGGTCAATACGCAGAGCAAGGCCAAGCCGTTCTCGATGGCATGGTGATGGCGCTCGAAGGACAACAAGACTTTGAGATTATTATTCAAGACAGCCAAGGCTATGACTTTCGTCAACTCGGCGAAGTTATTCAGCGGCAACAGGTGACCAGTGTCATTGGCCCGCTACTGAAAGAAAATCTAAGCCAAATAACACCTGAATCCGTGGCAAACGTGGATTGGATTGCGTTAAATTCACTGGAACGCTTCACCACACCACCGACACTTTGGTACGCCCTAGAGCCCGAGACAGAATACAGTCAAATCGCGAGAACCTTCGCCAAACGCGGGTATCAACGCGCTTTGGTGCTGGCCGCTGAAAGCCAACGTGGTCAGCAGGCGATTACCGCCTTTCAAGAAGCGTTCCTCGATGCCGTCCCCGACGGCGCAGTGGACACCGGTGTCTACCGCACGCCCGACGATATGAAAGCAATCGTCCAAGAAAAGCTCGGCGTGACGGATAGTGAGGAGCGTATTTGGCAAGTTAAAATCACCGCTGGAAAAATCTTGGTGGATGCCGAAGCGCGCAGTCGCGCTGACATTGATGCGATTTTTTTACCGGGTGGCATTGAACAAACTCGCCTACTCAAACCCTTCATCGACGTTAATATTTCGCCGTTTATGGACACTATTCCAGTCTACGCAACGTCTGCCAGTCATATACGCCGCGACGCATTAAGCGAAAACGACCTCGATAATGTGCGTTTTACCGAATTGCCTTGGTTACTGCCTAAGCATCCGGCGTACGAGCGCCTACAAGCGCTGCTACAGCAACGCCGGCATTGGAGCTATGACCTTGCACGACTAGCAGCATTTGGACACGATGTGATGTTACTGACGCAGCACCGCCAACAACTTAAGAGCCTTCCAGGCCTATCTTTGGACGGTTTAACTGGTAAGTTACATTGGAGCGGCACACAGGTCTACCGCGAGCTAGCCTGGGCACAATACGATGGTCATCAGGTAAAGCCGGTTGACGAAGTGACCGCTGATTAGAACTGAAGTCACCGCAAGCATGAATAAGGAACATGGATGTTACCTAAAGCAACCGGGAATGCCGGCGAAGCACAAGCCGTGGCATTCTTACACGATCAGCAGTTGCGTTTAGTGGAACGCAATTATCGTTGCGATCTTGGCGAAATCGATATCATTATGCGTGACCACGAACATTGGGTGTTTATTGAGGTCAAATATCGCAAGAACGAAGATTTTGCGACTGTTGTCGAACAAATCACGCAGGCCCAATGTCAACGCATTAGACGCAGTGCGCAATTTTATTTACTATCGCACAAACTTGATGAACATCAGACGCCTATGCGCTTCGATGTCGTCGCCATTTGTGAGCAACCCGAACAACTTTATTGGTTGCCTGATGCTTTTTAATGAGGATTTATGGAAGAACCGGTCAAGGCCATTTTTACCGAATGTATTCAGACCCAGATTGCTTCTGCGGATTTATTACAGGAGCCGTTACTGAATGCTGGGGAGCTTTTGGTAGATTCGTTATTACGCGGGCAGAAAGTCTATTGCTGCGGTGAGAGTATGGCGCATGCCAGCGCCCGCCACTTCTCACACATTATGCTCACTGGCTTACAGTTCGACCGCCCCCCTTTTCCAGTGAACGCATTACACGCCGACTTTGGTGCGAATGAGCACGAAGCTATTTTTGCACAGCAAATCTTAGCTGTGGGTCAACCGAACGACCTACTCATTGTGTTAAGCGCAGGCGCACGCGCACCCCGCATAAGTCGCGCGATGGAAGCAGCCCTTAGTCGGGGGATGCTGATTATTGCGTTAACCAATGATGCCGACCAAGACGTAGCTGGTCTCCTTGGTCCTGACGATGTTGAGATTAGAATACCTTCACGAAACGCCGCTCGCGTAAGTGAACACTTACTTCAGCTGGTAAATATGCTCTGCAGCCTCGCCGAGCAACAGATTTTTCCGCAGGAGGATGACGCATGAAAATTCAGGCAAAATTAGGCGCAATCGCCTTCGCCGCAATGCTTACCTTGACGGGTTGCGCTGCAGCTCTGGTGGGAGCGACCGCAGTCGGCATTTCGTCGGCAACGGACTCGCGCACGGTTGGCACTCAAGTCGACGATCAAGCTATCGAAATTAAAGTTATTGCCGCACTCAAAGGTGAAGAACGCCTTGCTAACAGTCGCATTCAGGTAGTGTCATTTAACCGCTCAGTACTGTTGATGGGTCAAGCGCAAAGTCATGGTCTTGCTGAGCTAGCCACGCGTATGACCCGTGATACGGCTGGGGTACAGCGTGTACATAACGAAATTCGCATCGGTGAGGTGATCAGCTTCAAAACGATCAGTAACGATAGTTGGCTCACCAGTAAGATTAAAGCGAAATTCGTGACCGACGAGGCCATTGATGCGGCGAAGATCAAAGTCGTCACGGAGAATAGTGAAGTATTTTTAATGGGCTTAGTTGATCGAAATATGGCGCGCCAAGCGGTCGAAGTCGCACGCAATACTAACGGCGTGCAGCGCGTTATTGACGCTTTTGAAATCCGTTAGAACACCGTTGCTCGTACGCTTCGCTGTTCGGAGGGCGTGGTAGCCCGTGGTTCTACCACGGGTCATCTCTGACATTTCGACCATATACGTTCAATTCGAAATACCCCGTGGTAGAACCACGGGCTACCTATTATTTGATGACTTTGAGGTTGGGCCGTTTGCTCTTGCTCGGCTTCGACGACTTGTCATCGTCTTGTGCACCATCAATCACTGCTGACGGCCCTTGCTGAGGCGCCGTAGACTCAACTTCATCTGCTTCATCTTGCAATTGCGGCTCTTCTTCGAAGATGGTTCCGGCACCGTTTTCACGTGCGTACAGCGCAACTACGGCAACCATAGGAACGTAAACCCGATGTGGTTTACCAGAGAAACGCGCGTTAAACTCAACGCGGTCATTGGCGAGCTGCAAATTACCTACTGCTGACGGTGCGATGTTAAGCACGATCTGGCCATCTTTGACAAACTCGAAAGGAATTTGGCAGCCAGGCTGCTCAGCGTCAACCACAAGGTGTGGCGTTAATTGATTATCAACCAACCACTCGTACACCGCCCGAAGCATATACGGGCGGCGTGCGGTCATTGCAGTTAAATCACTCACCGGCCGAGGTCTCGCTCGATATCGGTCAGCGATTCCTGGAAGGAATCACGTTCAAAAACGCGCAACATGTAAGCCTTGATCGGTTTCGCTGCTGCACCCTCTAGGCTAATACCGTAACTTGGCAGGCGCCACAATAATGGCGCCAAGTAACAGTCCACAAGGGTAAATTCTTCGCTCATGAAGTAAGGCGTATCGGCAAAAATTGGCGCCAAGGCAAGAATACCTTCGCGGAGTTCTTGGCGCGCCGCTTCGACACCTTTACCACCTTTTTCAATAGAGTCAGCCAAGCTGAACCAGTCACGTTCAATGCGATACATCATGAGGCGACTGGTTCCGCGAGCAACCGGATAAACCGGCATCAATGGCGGATGCGGAAAACGTTCATCAAGGTATTCCATGATGATGTGGGCATTGTAGAGAACCAGCTCACGATCGACTAAGGTTGGCAGCGCATCCGGATACGGATTCAACTGTAACAAGTCCTCAGGCACTTGGTCGCTGTCAACGTAAGTGATTTCAACACTCACGCCTTTCTCTGCGAGAACGATTCGGGCCTGATGACTACGAAGGTCATTACGTCCCGAATACAAGGTCATCACTGACCGTTTATTTGCCGCAACCGACATGTCTTTCTCCATCATTTCTTCTTCACGTCTTTAAAGAATTCACGCTTGAGTAACCAAGCTAAAATAGTAAAGACCAGTAAGAAACCGAATACTTTCCAGCCCAGACGACGCTGCTCAAGCAACATCGGTTCACCGGTGTAAACCAAGAAGTTAGTAAGATCTAACATTGCTTGGTCGTATTCAGATTCGCTCAGCATACCGCTGCCGTCGGTTTTGATGCCTACGTAAACGTCTTGCATTTCACCGTCAATCATACGCTGTTCAGTCGTTTTACGTGGCACACCTTGCAACTCTTGCAAAACGTGCGGCATCCCAACATTTGGGAACACCGTATTGTTCACGCCAAACGGGCGCGACTCATCCACATAGAACGAACGGAGATAGGTATAAATCCAGTCAGCACCGCGAACACGAGCCACCAAGGTTAAATCTGGTGCGGCGGTACCAAACCATGCGCCTGCAGCTTCAGCCGGCATAGCGTTGGTGATCAAGTCACCTACCTTTTCACCAGTAAACTGCAAGTTCGCTTCGCCTAGGTCTTCTGGAATACCTAAGTCGTTAAACGTACGGTTATAACGTTGATACTCCATCGAGTGACAGCCCAGGCAGTAGTTCATGAACAACTGCGCACCACGTTGCAAAGAGGCTTTGTCGTGTAGATCAACTTTAGCTTCATCAAGTGGAACCGTTGGGCCAGCTGCAAAACCTGCAACTGACCAAATTGTCGCGGCTACCAGTAGCGTCGTTTTCAGAAACTGTTTCATCACTTAGTAATCCTCTCTGGAACTGGCTTCGTGTTTTCGTTTTTGCTGTAGAAGAACAGGAAAACGAAGAAGGCGAAGTACAAGAAGGTGAAGACCCGCGCAAAGAAAGTATAAACTTCAGTTGCTGGTTTCAGGCCTAAGTAACCAAGCGCGATAAAGCTAATGACAAACAACGTCAAATTAACCTTGTGGAAGCCACAGCGATAACGAATCGAGCGTACTTTGCCGCGGTCAATCCAAGGCAACAAGAACAACGCGACAATGGCACCGAACATCAAGATGACACCAAGCAGTTTATCAGGCACCGCACGCAAAATGGCGTAGAACGGTGTGAAATACCACACTGGCGCAATGTGTTCAGGTGTTTTCAATGGGTTTGCCGGCTCAAAGTTCGGTGGCTCAAGGAACAAGCCGCCCATTGCTGGGGCAAAGAAAATCACGTAACAGAACAAGAACAAGAAGATACCAATACCTACTAAATCCTTCACGACGTAATACGGGAAGAATGGGAAAGCATCGACAATGTCATACTTGTTGGTAAAGCGTTCATGGAATTTGAACTTCGGCTTTTCTTCTTCAGGTACCGAGCCTTTTGGCTTCTTGATATTGATACCTTCAGGGTTGTTCGAGCCAACTTCATGCAACGCAATGATGTGTAAGAACACCAAAATGACCAATACCAATGGTAATGCGATCACGTGGAGTGCAAAGAAGCGGTTCAACGTAGCACCCGAGATGACATAGTCACCACGAATCCATAGCGTCAAATCATCGCCAATAATCGGAATCGCACCGAATAGCGAGATGATAACCTGAGCACCCCAGTACGACATTTGTCCCCAAGGTAGCAAGTAGCCCATAAAGGCTTCGGCCATCAGCACTAAGAAAATCAGCATACCGAAGACCCACAGCAATTCACGAGGCTTCTGGTAGGAGCCGTACATCATGCCGCGGAACATATGCAGATAGACCACCACGAAGAAGGCGGACGCCCCCGTCGAATGCATGTAACGCAACAACCAACCGTAGTCGATATCACGCATAATGTATTCAACTGAAGCAAAAGCGCCATCTGCAGAAGGCACATAATTCATTGTTAACCAAATACCAGTGAGGATTTGGTTTACCAGTACCAGCATGGCGAGCACACCAAACAAGTACCAGAAGTTAAAGTTTTTCGGAGCTGGATATTGCGCGAGGTGGATATTCCACGTCTTGGTCATCGGAATGCGTTCGTCAAACCATGCGATTAGTTTTTTCATCAGGCTTGCTCCCCGTCTTCACCCACCAAAATGGTGTTGTCGTCAATGTAGTAATGCGGCGGCACCACCAAATTGTACGGCGCAGGTACGCCTTCGAACACACGACCAGCGATGTCAAACTTCGAACCGTGACAAGGGCAGAAGAAACCAGCGCTAATACCTTCGACTTGTTCACCAAAAGAATCTTCAAGATACTGTGGCGAACAACCAAGGTGCGTACAAATACCAACGGCAACAAAGTATTCTTCTTTGCGCGAACGGTACATGTTAGCCGCATATTCTGGTTGTTGTGGTTCTTCTGAATTAGGGTCACGCAGTTGATCTGCTAAGCCTTCAAGGCTATTCAACATTTCTGGGGTACGACGCACAACCCATACAGGCTGACCACGCCATTCCACACGAATCATTTGACCCGGCTCGGCTTTTCCGATGTTCACTTCCACTGGCGCACCCGCGTTTTTCGCTTTCGCACTCGGGTTCCATGACGCAATGAAAGGAACGGCAACACCCACCGCGCCTGCTGCACCAACCACAGAGGTTGCGACAGTCAGAAAACGACGGCGGCCTTTATCTACAGGCGCATTGCTCATCCACTTACTCTCCAGTTTGGACGCTTTGCGGGACATCGCCGCAAAGTCAGTAATTAGCTGCTGCGTTAGAATTGCTTGTGCTTTTGCGCACAGACAATCGGCAAAAAAATGCTTTCAGATGATAAAGAAATACCCTGATTTTTACAAGGACAAAGACAAAAAACCCGGCACAATGGCCGGGTTTTTGCTTTTGCTGAAACGTACAGTTTCGTAAACGGTAATTTTTGCGATTAACGCTTCGAGAACTGTGGACGCTTACGAGCTTTGTGCAAGCCAACTTTCTTACGTTCAACTTGACGCGCGTCACGAGTAACGTAACCAGCGCGACGCAAGTCGCCACGTAGCGCTTCGTCGTATTGCATAAGTGCACGAGTGATGCCGTGACGCACTGCGCCAGCTTGACCACTTGAACCACCACCTTTAACGGTGATGTACAAATCGAATTTCTCAACCATGTCAACAAGCTCAAGCGGTTGACGAACAACCATTTGTGCTGTTTCACGGCCGAAGTATTCTTCTAAAGTGCGGTTATTGATGCTGATGTTGCCGCTGCCCGGACGCAAGAATACGCGCGCGGTAGAGCTTTTGCGACGACCAGTACCGTAGTATTGATTCTCTGCCATTTTCTTAATGCTCCGTCTTAAATTTCAAGTTGTTTAGGCTGTTGAGCAACATGGTTGTGCTCGGTGCCTGCATATACTTTCAGTTTACGGAACATGGCACGACCCAGTGGACCACGAGGTAACATACCTTTCACCGCTTTCTGAATGACCATTTCTGGTTTCTTGGCGATCAACTTTTCGAAGTTGATTTCCTTGATACCACCTGGATACCCAGAGTGTGAATAATAGATCTTGTTCTGAGCTTTACGGCCAGTTACGGCTACTTTCTCAGCGTTAACGATGATGATGTAATCACCAGTATCAACGTGAGGCGTGTACTCAGGCTTATGCTTACCACGTAGGCGACGGGCTACTTCAGTCGCCAGACGACCTAAAGTTTTACCTTCAGCGTCAATAACATACCAGTCACGTTGTACAGTTTCTGGTTTTGCAACAAATGTACTCATTGAAACTTACTCTTTATTAAAGGTTCACGACAGTAGTTCCGGGCTTCCCCGCGAACCACAACAACCGTTGTGGCGATGCCACACACTGGTTAGTTGTACCTGTAACGTGGGCTGCGCGGATTATAGGGAAAACCGGCTAAAAGATCAACGGCGTTATTCGTTATTCGTCCGCTGCGCTGTTCGTCCGCGCTACGCGCTGTTCGTAACCCGTGGTTCTACCACGGGTCCAACCTGACCTTTTGACCATGTTCGTTGAATTCGACATGCCCCGTGGTAGAACCACGGGCTACCCATTACTTTTACGGTTTGTGCTCAAGGGCTAGGTATTCCTGGCTTTGCATTTCTTGCAGGCGCGAAATACAGCGCTGGTATTCAAACTTCAGCTTGCCGTCGGTGTAGATGTCTTCCAACGGGACGGCCGCCGACAAAATCAGCTTCACGCGGCGCTCGTAAAATTCATCAACCAAGGCGAGAAAACGCCGTGCGGCATCATCGCTATTGCCACCAAGCTGCGGTACGTTGCTGATCAGTACCGCGTGATACAGTTGCGCCAGCTCAATATAGTCATTTTGCGAACGTGGCCCACCACATATAGCCTCAAAGTCGAACAAGACGACATCATCGCATTCTAAACGTACTGGAATATCACGGCCATTGATGCGGATGGTACCGTCAGTGTTGCGACTGCAATGGTCTGGCGCAAGCTCCGTGAAATAGCGTTGTAAATTTTCGTCAGCTTCTGTATCTAACGGGGCATGGTAAATTTCTGCTTTCGTGAGTGTGCGTAAGCGATAATCGATGCCGCTGTCGACGTTAATCACTTCGCAATGGTTTTTAATAAGCTCTATGGCTGGTAGAAAACGTGCCCGCTGCAAACCATTTTTATAGAGCTCATCGGGCACGATATTTGATGTCGCGACAAGGACGACGTTGCGCTTGAAGAGCTCTTGCATCAACGTGCCAAGAATCATCGCGTCGGTAATGTCTTGCACGAAGAACTCATCAAAGCAGACAATTTGTGCTTCGCTCGCAAGTTTATCGGCAATGATGGGTAATGGATCGCTCTTGCCTTTTAGCTCTTTAAGTTCTTTATGAACGCGATGCATAAAGCGATGAAAATGAACCCGTAGCTTTTGTTCAAATGGCAAGGTTTCGTAAAAGGTATCGACCAAATAGGTTTTACCTCGGCCTACCCCACCCCAAAAATAAATGCCTTGTGGGGCTTTGGGTTCGTTACCAAGCCATGACTTTAACTTTGCTAGCACGCCGCCTGCTTGCTGGCGACGGTAGTGCAATAGCTCATCATACAATCGTTGTAAGGCTTCGACGGCACGTCGTTGCGCGGCATCAGGGGTGAATCCGCCGGACGCTAAATCCGCTTCATATTTGCTCAATGGGGTGATGTTTTGCGTTGTCACTACCACTTCGACCCTATTCTGGATTATGCTATGGGCAACTAGTTTATCATGTGAAGCGCGTTGTTAAGGAGTTTTTATGAATGCAATCATTGGCATTCTTCTGGTTTTAGCAGGAGCTATTGTAGGTTTTTTCGTTGCTCGCTATTGGCTCAAAGAGCATTCTGACGAGGCGCGCCTGAACGAGCAAGTACAACAAAGCCGCGAACAACTTGCGGCGTATCAACAAGAAGTGGCCGAGCACTTTGCTACTGCCAGCGCACTTGTCGAGCAGCTCGAAGAGACTCAAGACAAACTGAAAGCCTACTTGAGCCACAGTTCAGAAATTCTGCAACAAGAGCAAGCACAACCGAGCTTGCCATTTTTTGCCGAAGACACGATGCGGCAATTACGCATGGCCAGCCAACTGCAGAAAGATAGTTCGCAGGCGAAAAAAGAAACCACCGAGCAGCCGCCACGCGACTACTCCGATAAAAAGAGCGGCATTTTTTCAAGCTCTAAAGAAAAAACATCTTGAAACATTCTTAAGCTGAACTTATCTCATTAGGGTCGGTCTTTACTTGCACCATGTGAATCCACATGAAAGTGTTGATTAAAGGAGTCTGTACCCTATGAGAACAAAGTTCATTGCAGTTCTAGCACTTACGGGCCTGTTAACCCTTGGCGGTAGCGCACAGGCCAATATCCCTTTCTTCAGCAATAAAGACGAAGTGCCAACCTTGGCGCCGATGCTTGAAGAAGTTACCCCTGCTGTCGTCAACATCTCGGTCAAAGGCAGTCGCGAAGTTCGGCAACGCATTCCTGATATGTTCCGCTTCTTCTTTGGTCCGAATGGTCCGCGCGAACAGGTTCAAGAACGACCGTTCCGTGGTCTGGGTTCTGGTGTCATCATCGATGCCGAAAATGGCTATGTGGTTACCAACAATCATGTGATTGACGGCGCCAGCGAAATTCTCGTTACCCTGAAAGATGGCGAGCAATTTGATGCCGAAGTTATTGGTACAGACGCCAACTCTGATATAGCATTGCTCAAAATCAAAGACGGCAAAGACTTAACCGAAATAGAAATCGGTAGTTCTGCAGATCTACGTGTCGGTGATTTTGTGGTGGCGATTGGCAACCCCTTTGGACTAGGCCAAACAGTAACGTCTGGGATTGTCAGCGCATTGGGTCGCAGTGGTTTAGGCATCGAAGAAATTGAAAACTTTATTCAAACCGATGCTGCGATTAACAGCGGTAACTCTGGTGGAGCCCTAGTTACGCTTGACGGCAAGCTAATTGGCATCAACACCGCGATCTTGGGTCCTAATGGTGGCAATATCGGAATCGGTTTCGCAATTCCATCGGACATGATGGAAGCCCTCGTGCAACAACTTATCGAGTTTGGCG
The DNA here is from genome assembly GCF_024752025.1 of Pseudidiomarina sp. CB1. Lineage (GTDB taxonomy): Bacteria > Pseudomonadota > Gammaproteobacteria > Enterobacterales > Alteromonadaceae > Pseudidiomarina. Next base: position 1,426,245 of record NZ_JANTPU010000001.1, read on the forward strand.
AAGTACGGCGCGGCGTGCTCGGCGTGCGCGGTAACGACTTGACCCCTGACATTGCCAAAGCGTTGAATCTAGATGCCAACCAAGGTGCCTTTATTGCCGAAGTCGTGCCCGATAGCGCCGCAGCCGAGGCGGGTTTGCAGTCAGGTGACGTTATCACTGCTGTTAATGGCGAAAAAGTTCGTAGCTTTGCTGATTTAAGTGCCCGGGTAAAAACCTTAGGCGTCGGTAAACCTTTTGACATCACCGTGTTACGGGACGGCGACAAACGTACTTTTGAAGTCACCTTGTCGGCCGATGAAACCGCAGTTGAAGCTGAGCAGTTACACCCCGCACTGCAAGGTGCAACGTTGGCGCCAAGTGATGGCGGCGGTATCACCATCACCGAACTTGAAGAGGGTTCAATGGCTGCGCGTTACGGCTTGCGTAAAGACGATGTTATCGTTGCCGTGAATCGTAAACCGGTAAACTCGGTGAGCGAATTACGCTCTGCACTCGACAGTGCGGACGGTGTCGTAGCATTAAATATTCGCCGCGGAAATTCATCGCTCTACCTTGTTTTACGTGGTGGTTAACCCCATCTACAAAGAAGCATCAAAAATCACAGCGCACATTGATAAGGCAGCCTCGTAGGGGCTGCCTTCTTTTTTGCAGAAGTGGTATGCTTTTGCTTATTACAATAAATCGAATGGACATCTCACATGCAGCAACGCTCATCCAGTCATTGGCTTCGTTATCTTTTGCGCTCGATTGCACTTGGACTCGTCGTTGCTGCTGTAGTCATTTGGGTGCAACCCTACATTAGCGCTTGGCAAGCCAACCGCGCTGCGCCTGAGCAGCCCGTCAGTTTTGCTAAAGCCGTCAATCGCGCAGCTCCCGCAGTGGTGAATATTTATAGTCTGTCAGAGGTTCGCGGCTCCTATTACAATCGACGCCCAAATACCGTGTTGCGGCTTGGCTCTGGCATCATTATGGATAACGTTGGTCACGTACTTACCGCTGCCCACGTGGTCGCCAATGTCAGCAGCATCCAAGTTGCCCTGCAAGATGGTCGACAAACCAGTGCCCAGGTTATTGGTTCAGATCCCATCACAGATCTAGCCGTTTTACGTATTGAGCTCGATAACTTACCGGTCATCCCACAAGATCAACAGCTACGTGCAAGTGTCGGCGATGTGGTACTGGCCATCGGCAACCCCCTGAACCTTGGCCAAACCATAACTCAGGGAATTATTAGTGCAACCGGTGGTCGCATGGGCGTGATTAATAGCCATGCCGATTTATTGCAAATGGACGCAGTGATTAATGAGGGTGCCTCAGGCGGCGCTTTAGTCAATAGCGAAGGCTACCTTGTCGGGATTAATAATGCGCAATTCCGCGGTCCAGCAGGTCAGGGAGTCGAGGGTATTTACTTTGCAGTTCCTTACGCACTCGCCTATGACATCATGACCAAGTTGATTGAAGAAGGTGAAGTGGTTCGTGGTTACCTAGGCGTGAATACGGGCGACCGCCCACAAACCCAACAACAACCAGGCATTCTCGTCACTGGCGTCGATAGCAATAGTCCAGCCGAACGCGCAGGATTACGTGCCGAGGACTACATTATTGAAATCGCCGGTGAACCCATTGCCTCTTCGCAAGAAGGTCTTGCGCTGATTTCCAATACAGCTCCAGGAACGGAACTCGAAGTGCGGTTCATCCGTGGTAATGAAGAACTCACCACCACGGTAACCATTAGCAAATTGCGCTAGTGAACTTGGCGCTCAGCTTTGTCTTTCAATTCTGGCGCCAAGCGCAGTAAGTTTCTTCTCGATAGCTTCGTAGCCGCGATCGATATGATAGATACGCTCGACGGTGGTTTGTCCCTTCGCTACTAAGCCGGCGATGACCAATGACGCTGAAGCGCGTAAATCGGTACACATGACTTGCGCGCCCGCCAATTCCGCAACCCCTTTGCAAATCGCGGTATTGCCCTCAAGCTCAATTTGCGCGCCCATACGCTGGAGTTCTGGCACATGCATGAAGCGATTTTCAAAAATCGTCTCACGCACCCATCCAGAGCCATCCGCAATCGCATTCAACGCACAAAACTGCGCTTGCATATCCGTTGGAAACGCCGGATGAGGCGCGGTAATCACATTCACAGGTTTCGGCCGCGCCGGTGCCTCAATGCGAATCCAATCGTCACCCTTGCTGATCTTAGCGCCCGCTTCGGTGAGTTTTTTCATCACCGCATCAAGCATTGTCGGATCGGTATTCTTACACGTCACATCACCACCGGTAACGAGTGCCGCTACCAAAAAGGTTCCGGTTTCAATACGATCAGGCTGAACGGAGTAATGGCCACCATGCAATTGCTCGACACCGTGAATTTCAATGGTGTCACTGCCCGCACCACGCACGTCAGCGCCCAAGGCATTCAAAAAGTTGGCTAAATCAACTACCTCAGGTTCACGCGCGGCATTTTCAATCGTCGTGACACCGTCGGCTAAAGTGGCAGCCATCATTAGGTTCTCGGTGCCAGTAACACTCACCGTATCAAGAAGAATCTGCGCACCTTGCAGACGACCGTCCACTTCGGCATTAATGTAGCCGTTCTCGACGGTAATGTGCGCGCCCATTTGCCGTAAACCTTCAATGTGCAAATTCACTGGACGGGCGCCAATAGCGCAACCGCCCGGTAGCGATACTTGTGCTTTACCAGAACGAGCCAAGAGTGGCCCCAACACCAAAATCGATGCACGCATGGTTTTAACCAAGTCATAACTCGCGATGTGATTGGTCAGTTGCTGCGGATGAATAACGTAGCTGTTGCTATCGCGTTGGGTACTGCCCACCCCAAGGTCGGCAAGTAGCTTTAACGAGGTGCGAACATCTTGTAGGGCTGGAACATTACTAATTTCAACATCATCAGTAGCGAGCAAACTAGCCATTAGAATTGGCAAGGCGGCGTTCTTTGCACCAGAAATTACAACTTCGCCACGCAAAGCTTGGCCACCCGTGATTACAAATTTTTGCATAACGCGAAACTCTCTTTAACTCAACATTGCGAGTTTTTTCTCGCGTTGCCACTCGGTCGGTGTGTAGGTTTTAATGGATACAGCATGCAGTTCGCCGCTCGCAATAAGTTTTTTAAGAGGTGCATAGACCGTTTGCTGCTTCTTGACGCGGCTCATGTCAGCAAAAATCTCACTTACTGCGGTAATGTTCGCATGACTGCCTTCGACTTTCACCAGTAAATCATCGAGCTCAAGTGCGTCTTGCAGTCGTTGTTGAATATCGTCGGTTGTCATGAATCTCTGTTCTTCTCGTGTTCGGAATTTTATATCGCCAAGAGGTCAGTAGCGCCACTAACATCGACAATGGCTTTAAACTGTTGACTCGGTTTCGAGATCGTTAGTTCACACTGCTTTTCTAATAAGTATTTCTTGAGCTGCAACAGCATAGCAACACCAGCCGAATCAACATGCTCAAGCGCTGCCAAGTCGACAGTTAACTGTTGCTCACCTTGGTGCCACTGCGCACGCTCTTGCCACGCCTGTGGCACAGTTGCGCGCGTAAGCTCACCGCTAAAGATGAGCTTACCGTCATGCTGTTGCCAAGCAAACCCTGTCATCCTAGCTTTGCCCTTCTTGATACGGTTGAATTGGATCTTGCGACTTCTCACGTAACAGTTCAATCGTGCCATCGATACCACGGCTACGGATCACCGAAGAGATTTCTGCCGCTTTACTGTTCAACAAGCTGACACCTTCGACCACCAAGTCGTAGGCTTTCCACAAACGCTCGTCATCGTCGTAGCGCAATTTAAAATCCAAACGAATCGGTGGGCGACCTTCTTCGATGAGACGCGTATTCACTTCAACCATGCGATCCTCTGGGCCCAGCTCACGCGCACGCTCAAATTCAAACTGATGTTTGTTTTCGTCGTATTGGGTAAAAGCACGGCCATAAGTGGCAATCAAATACTCACGAAATACCGCATAGAATTGCTGCCGCTGTTCGGCTGTCGTATCTTTAAGGTTGCGCCCGAGCACACGTTTTGCGGCGTAAGTAGAATCAACGTAAGGCATCAACTCCTCACGAATAATCTCACGCAAATAATCCAAATCTTCATCGATTTTAGGTCGATCATTGGCGATGCGCTCAGCCGTTTTATTCGCCACACGCTCAAGCAATGTATAAGGATTTTCATCGCGCACCACATCGGAGTTCGCTTTTGCAACTCCTCCGGTGACCACCAACAACGCTGTCAACATCAATGCCGATAAAGTTTTCATAATGACTCCTTAGTCATTGCCTTGGCTAAACAAGAATTGGCCAATCAAATCTTCGAGTACCAAGGCCGATTTTGTATCGTGGATATAATCCCCGTCATCCAACATTTCAACGGTATCGTCAATAAATCCTGGGCTTAGGCCAATGTACTGCTCGCCTAACAAACCTGACGTTAGAATTGAGACCGATGAAGTATCCGAAAATTCATCGTAATCTTTGCTAATCGTCATTTCGACCAACGGCTCATAATAATCACCGTCCAGAGTGATTTTGCTCACTCGACCAACAACAACGCCACCTACTTTAACTGGAGAACGCTCTTTCAGACCACCAATGTTGTCGAACTTTGCATATAATTTATAAGTTTCACCATTACTGGAAAAATTCGTGTTCGCTGCACGAAGCCCCAAAAACAACAGTGCCAACACGCCAATAATGACAAAAAAACCAACTGCTAACTGCGTATTTCTTGATTCCATAACTATTTATCCAAACATGAGTGCAGTGAGAACAAAATCGAGACCTAGGACCGCTAAGGATGCAGTCACCACCGTTGACGTTGTCGCGCGACTAATACCTACCGAGGTGGGTACACAGTGATAACCCTTGTGCAGGGCAATCCAAGTCACTACGAATGCAAAAACTAAACTTTTGATAATGCCATTGAGAATATCTTGTCCCCACTCGACATTAGCTTGCATGACCGACCAAAATGCACCGTCATCGACGCCCAACCAACGCACACCGACTAAATAACCGCCGTAAATGCCGACCGCCGAAAAAATCAGCGCCAGCAATGGCATACTGTAAAAGCCAGCCCAAAAGCGCGGTGAAATCACACGGCGTAATGGATCAACGGCCATCATCTCCAAGCTCGATAATTGCTCAGTTGCTTTCATCAGACCAATTTCGGCCGTCAACGCAGAGCCAGCGCGCCCAGCAAATAATAATGCGGTGACCACTGGGCCTAACTCACGCAGCAGTGACAAAGCGACCATCGGGCCCAAGCTTTGCTCAGCCCCAAAATCAACCAGAATGGTATAGCCTTGTAGGCCCAAAACCATCCCGATAAACAAGCCACTTACGACAATAATAATGAGCGACAGTACGCCAACGGAATACATTTGCTGCATCAGCAAAGGCCATGATTTACGTAACTGTGGTTTACCAATTAGCGCTCGCAGCAACATCACCATGGCTTGGCCAGCGCCAGCAATGCTATCCAGCACTGCTTTGCCCAAGCCTGCAATTCTATCCAGCATGAGACTCTCCTTGCTGCGCACCTAAAATCTCTTCGGCTAGGCTTGGCGCACGATAATGGAAAGGCACCGGGCCATCAGCCTCACCGGAAAGGAATTGGTGGATTAAAGGATCATCGGAGTTCTTTAATTCTTCCGGAGACCCTTCAGCGACCACTTTCTTGTCCGCAATAATCACGACTTTGTCGGCAATGGTTAATACTTCTGCTACGTCATGGGTGACCACCACACTGGTCAAGCCTAATGAGTTATTCAACGATTTAATCAATTTGACGATAACACCCATGGAAATCGGATCTTGCCCCGCGAAAGGCTCATCGTACATGATCAATTCGGGGTCAAGCGCGATGGCCCGTGCTAAAGCTGCACGCCGCGCCATGCCACCTGACAATTCCGCAGGCATGAGATGCCGGGCACCACGCAAGCCGACCGCTTCGAGCTTCATCAGCACGATGGTTTCAATGATTTCTTCGCTGAGTTTACTGTGTTCGCGCAACGGAAAAGCAATATTGTCGTACACCGACATGTCGGTGAACAAAGCGCCACTCTGGAACAACATACTCATGCGTTTACGTTGCTCATAAAGATGGCTACGTGATAACTCGGGGATGTTGTAACCCGCGAATTCGATAGTGCCGCGTTGCGGTTTGAGTTGACCGCCGATAAGCCGCAGCAAAGTTGTCTTACCGATACCGCTGGGCCCCATGATCGCCGTTATCTTACCGCGCGGGATCCGCAAACTGAGGCCTTTATAGACCTGATGCGCACCGTAACTGTGCGCAAAGTCCAGATTTTCGATGACAATAAGATCATCCATCTGAGCGCTTGTCATAGCAGGTTCTTCCTTCCGTTTCCGACCGCCTAGTTTACCTGAAAACGAGGGGTTTCCCTAGCCGCTAGCGGTAAAATTTGTGACAAATCATTCACTGTAAGCAGTTTTACGTCTGCATTTGCAGAATCGATCGGTTATGATTGCACTATTGCTACTTGATAGTCGATATAAGGTTAAGCATGACAGCGGCAAAAACAGACACTTTCACTTCGCTTGCGGCCTCGGTTCTCGATATTGAAGCACGCTCAATCAGCGACTTGAAACGCTTTTTAGATGACACCTTTACTCAGGCCTGTGAATACCTTCTGGCCTGTAAAGGACGTGTCATTGTGATCGGCATGGGTAAATCCGGGCATATTGGCGGAAAAATTGCCGCCACCCTTGCTTCGACAGGTACGCCCGCGTTTTTCGTTCACCCTGGTGAAGCCAGCCATGGCGACTTGGGGATGATCACCGCCGATGACGTGGTGTTAGCGATATCGAATTCCGGCGAAACTGGCGAAGTCCTAAGTATTGCCCCGCTTATCAAACGCCGCGGTGCCCACCTGATCAGTATGACCGGGAACCCGCAATCGACGCTCGCAGAATTAGCCGACGTACATATTTGTATCGCCGTAGAGCAAGAAGCATGCCCGCTTGGTTTAGCCCCCACTTCATCGACCACCGCTACGCTCGCGATGGGCGACGCTTTGGCTGTCGCACTGCTGCATGCACGTGGATTTACTGCAGATGACTTTGCTATGTCGCACCCTGGCGGTAGCTTGGGTCGACGTTTATTACTGCACATTCACGACGTTATGCATAGTGGCGAGCGCATGCCGTTGGTGACTGAACAGGCGACGCTAAGTGAGGCCTTGCTCGAAATGTCACGTAAAGGATTGGGGATGACCGGCGTGGTTGATGATCAACAACAACTCGTTGGCGTGTTTACCGACGGTGACTTACGCCGTATTTTGGACCAACGCATTGATGTGCATCAAGCCGCAATAACCCAAGTGATGACCCGCAACCCCATCACAATTAGTGCTGACGTGCTTGCAGCCGAAGGCCTTAAACTGATGGAAGACAAAAAGATTAATGGTCTTTTCGCCGTGGATCGTGACGGTACAGTGCGCGGCGCCTTGAACATGCATGATCTGTTAAAAGCAGGGGTAATGTAATGACGCAAGCAACCGTCAGTACCTGGTACGGCGACATTAGTGAATCGCTGTTCGCCAGCCTTCAAGCGATCCGCCTTGTGATATGCGATGTCGATGGCGTCTTTTCCGATGGCCGTATTTATCTAGGTAACGACGGCGAAGAGCTGAAAAGTTTTCACACTCGCGATGGCTTTGGCGTCAAGGCATTACTTGCCAATAACGTGCAGGTAGCGGTAGTTACCGGACGCCGCTCCGCGATCGTTGAGCAACGTATGCAAGCGCTTGGCGTGAAAGATATTTTTCAAGGCACCACCGAAAAGCTTGCGGTGTACCAAAAACTCGCCGAGAAATACCAACTCAAAGACAGCGCCATTGCCAGTATTGGCGATGACGTGCCTGATGTTGTCATGATTCAACGTGCAGGTGTCGGCGTGGCCCCTCAAGACGCGCATCCGTGGGTGCAGCAGCAAGCCGATTATGTAACCAGCATGAGTGGTGGCTTTGGCGCTGTGCGTGAGTTAAGTGACTTGATTCTACTTAGCCAAGGCCACTTGCAACTGCAAGGTGGAGTCAGTCTATGAACCGCCAATTAGGTTGGATCCTCGCTATTTTATTTTTGCTCGGTGCCTTGCTCATCTGGCGGCCGTTCGATCAAGCCGAAGATGCCGGAGACAGCGACCTCTTTCAGGAAGTGCCACCGGATTTTATTGCCGAAGGCTTACGCACGCGTGTTTACAACACTGACGGCGAGCTTATCCATCGCATCAATGCAACCAAAATGACCCATTACAGTCCAATTGGTTTAACTGAGCTCATGGCCCCGCAATACCAAGTGCGTGTGGCGGGAAATCAGAGTGAGTGGCAGGTCGTCGCTGAGCAAGGCTCATTTTATGACGACAAAACGCTAGTACTTGAACGCGACATCGTGATCACTCACATGACCGACAATGACTATTTAGAGCGTGTTGAAACCAACTATCTGACCATCGATACCCTTGCTGAAACGATGAGCACTGACGAACCAGTTACCATTTATGGGCGCAACTTTTTAGTCCGTGGTAATGGTATGATTGCCGACTTGAATGCCGAAACATTGGAATTGAATGAACATGTACAAACCACTTACAAACGTACGCAACAGCCTTAAGCATTACTTCACGTATTATGCGCTGGCAACACTGCTATTAGGCTGTGTCATGAGTCCCAGCGCTTTTGCGCAGGGCAAAGCTGACTTTGAACAGAACATCGAGGTTGACTCGGAACGTGACTGGTTTGATATTCAAAACAAAATTGCCGTGTTCGAAGAGAATGTCGTCATCACCCAAGGCACGCTGCGCATCACCGCCGACCACCTTGAAGTAGCGGAAAATAGCGAGACGGGATCGCGCAGCTTTACTGCGGAAGGAAGCCCAGCCACCTATCAGCAAGAGCTGGAAGACGGCAACATTATTCGCGCCGAAGCCGCGATGATTCGCTATGACGAAAACGCCCAAGTGCTTACCATGTCAGGTGACGTCAAAGTAACGCAAGCAGGCAGCCAAATTCAGGGCCATGAGATTGTTTATAACTTCGCGACGCAGCAAATGCGTGCAATTCGCGGCGAAGACGAAAGCGATCGCGTGACGACTATTTTCCAGCCAAGTAAAAAGAACGAAGACGATAATGAGCCAATTAACCGTTGAACATCTAGCAAAAGCCTATAAAAAACGGCAAGTCGTCAAAGACGTCAGTCTTACCGTAGAGTCGGGCAAAGTCATCGGTCTGCTGGGTCCAAATGGTGCAGGTAAAACGACGACGTTTTATATGATTGTCGGTCTCGTCAATCATGACAAAGGTCGCATTTTACTCGATGACAATGACATCTCGTTGTTGCCGATGCACGAGCGTGCACGCAAGGGAATCGGCTATTTGCCGCAAGAGTCATCTATTTTTCGCAAGCTTACCGTACGCGACAATATTCTCGCCATTCTCGAAACACGCAAAGATCTCGACAATAACGGCCGCGAAGAAAAGCTTGATGAATTACTCGAAGAATTTCACATCGGTCACATCGCCAACAGCTTGGGTATGAGTCTCTCAGGTGGTGAACGTCGACGCGTAGAAATCGCTCGCGCCCTAGCGGCAGAGCCTGAATTTATTCTCCTCGACGAGCCTTTCGCTGGGGTCGACCCCATTTCTGTTATCGACATCAAGAAAATCATCGAACATCTTCGCCAGCGCGGTATTGGCGTCCTGATCACCGATCACAATGTACGTGAAACCCTCTCCGTTTGTGAGCATGCCTATATTGTTAGCCATGGGGAGTTGATCGCACAGGGGGACGCCCATACTATTTTAAGTAACCAGCAGGTGAAAGACGTCTATCTAGGCGACCAATTCACTCTGTAGCCGCGTTGACCAACCCGTAGGTGGTGCTTAATGAAGCAGGGCTTGCAGTTTAAATTTAGTCAGCAACTGTCAATGACACCACAGTTGCAGCAAGCCATTCGTTTGTTGCAACTGTCGAGTTTCGAGCTGCAGCAAGAAATCCAACAAGCGCTTGAAGAAAACCCACTACTCGAGCAAGAAGAGCAAGACGACCCACTGCGTGAGCACAGCGACGATAGCGTCGAAATTGGCGAAGAGTGGGATCAAAATTACACCGCTGAATTGCTGGGGGCAGTGGGTCAACATGACGCTGATTACGATGCGCTCACCTTTGGCTGCGGGCAAGAGACCCTTCACGATCACCTCCGTTGGCAATTACAACTGTCACACATGACTGCGCTAGATGAACAAATTGGTCTGGCGATCATCGACGCCATTGATGCAAGTGGCTATCTGCAAACGTCTATTGCTGAATTAACCGAAGCATTAAATGCGCAGTATCCTGACGAGATCGACGCCAGTGAAGTGGCCGTGGTACTTAAACGTATTCAGCACTTTGACCCAATTGGTGTCGGCGCCCGTGATGTTGGCGAATGCTTACTCCTGCAACTCCAACAGTTACCGGAAGCAACTCCCTATTTGGCAGCCGCCAAAAAAGCAGTGCTTGAACACGTTGAACTGCTTGGTTCACGCGACTATCGGACGCTCTCTCGCCGTTTACGATTGAACGAAGAGGCGTTGACTGAGGTCCTAACGCTTATACAGCATTTACAGCCGCGTCCCGGTGACGGCTTCACTGCCAGCGACGACGCTTACGTGATTCCAGATGTGCTGGTCCGCAAGCAAAATAATCGCTGGATGGTTGAGCTAAATCCGCAAAGTTTGCCTAAACTAAAGGTGAACGATAGTTACGCAGCACTGTTAAAGGATACCCGAGCAAGCGACGACATGAGCTATATTCGTCATCACTTACAAGAAGCTAAATGGTTCATGCGCAGTATCGAGAGCCGCAACGATACGCTACTCAAAGTCGCGAGCAGTATTGTGCAACGCCAACAAGCCTTTTTTGAACATGGCGAAGAAGCGATGAAACCCATGGTACTGGCTGACATCGCCCAAGCAATTGAAATGCATGAGTCCACCGTTTCTCGAGTTACCTCCCAAAAGTATATGCATACGCCCCGTGGTGTGTTTGAATTGAAGTACTTCTTCTCGAGTCAGCTTAGTACTGATCAAGGAGGTGAATGTTCATCAACTGCAATTAGGGCTTTGCTGAAGAAGCTAGTTGCCGCCGAAAATCCGAAAAAGCCACTCAGTGATAATAAGTTAACGCAACTGATGGCCGAGCAAGGTATTCAGGTCGCTAGACGGACGATTGCGAAGTATCGTGAGGCGCTCAATATTCCGCCCTCGAGTCAGCGTAAACGTCTAATTTAAATCTTGGACAATAGAAGGAAGATGTTATGCAAATTAACCTGACTGGTCACCATATAGAAATTACTGATGCGCTACGTGATTATGTCGACGCTAAGTTTTCCAAGCTTGAGCGCCATTTTGACCATATCAACAATGTCCATGTGATTTTAAATGTTGAAAAGTTAACCCAAAAAGCGGAAGCTACGCTGCATGTTAACGGCGGTGAAATTTTCGCTGATTCCGAACACCAAGATATGTACGCGGCGATCGACGGTTTAATTGATAAACTCGACCGCCAGGTGATTAAACACAAAGAAAAGATGAAACGTCACTAAATCATGGATTTATCCACCCTATTAAGCCCCGACTGCACCCGCTGTGCAGTCGCGGGCTCAAGCAAAAAGAAAGTTTTAGAGCTGATCGGACAACTGGCTGCGCCACGCCTCTCTGGCACCACAAGTTTCGATGTGTTTGAGAGTCTGCTGAATCGTGAACGACTCGGTAGTACAGGTATTGGCTTGGGTGTTGCAATCCCCCACGGGCGCTTAGGTTCAGCGAATAAGCCCGTTGCTATCTTGCTCACGCTAGCAGAACCGATCGACTTTGATGCTATTGATAATCAGCCGGTGGATATTATTTTCGCCCTACTCGTGCCAGAAGACGAGCACGAGCAGCATTTACAAACGCTCGCCGCAGTAGCCCAGCGTCTGAATGAGAAAACCTGTACTCGAGCCTTACGCGAAGCTCAGAGCGACCAAGAACTCTATACACTTTTTACCGATAAAGACTGCACTTAGTTATGCAACTTATCATTGTCAGTGGCCGCTCAGGTTCCGGAAAAACCATTGCCTTGCGCGTACTCGAAGATCTTGGCTTTTATTGCGTCGATAATCTACCGATCATGCTGTTGCCGACGCTCGTGCATGCCATCCAAGATCAATACGAGAGCGTTGCTGTTAGCGTTGATGTCCGTAATTTGCCCGCATCACCCGACGATCTTAGTGACGCGCTCGATTTCTTACCTGACAAGATAAAACCTGAAATTCTGTTTCTTGATTCGAATGACAAAGTGCTGCTACAGCGATTTGGTGAGACTCGGCGTCTGCATCCGTTATCGCGCAACGAAATGCCGCTGAACGAAGCTTTGCAGACCGAATCAAAGCTGCTCGAACCATTGGCGGAGCGCGCCACTTGGCGTATTGAAAGTAGTGAACTAAGCGTCCACCAATTGAGCGAGCAGGTAAGTGAGCGCGTACTCGGTCGCGCGGCATCTCGGCTCATCGTCGTGTTTCAGTCGTTTGGTTACAAATATGGCCTGCCGCCCGACCTGGATTACGCTTTTGACGCCCGTATTCTGCCGAACCCGCATTGGGAGCCAGAACTTAAGCCACTCACCGGCAGCGATCCCGCGGTGCAACATTTTTTTGCGCAACAACCTTTAGTCACTAAGTTTATTCACCAAGTCGAAACCTTTCTCGAAACTTGGCTGCCGTATTTTCAGCGCAGTAATCGTAGCTACCTCACGATCGGTATTGGCTGCACCGGTGGTCAGCATCGTTCGGTTTATATTGCCGAGCAACTGGCTGAACGCTTCACTGATTACGAATTCAAAGTGCAAGTCCGGCACCGTGAAGAGAGTCGCCGCAAATGACTCAAGAAGCGCGCAAGCCTGCCGTTATTCAAAATAAGCTTGGGTTACACGCTCGAGCGGCAACCAAGCTGGTCAAACTAACCCAACAGTTTGATGCCAAGGTTGCCATTATCCAAGACGAACGTGAAGTCGATGCATCGAGTGTCATGTGCTTACTGTTATTGGCGAGCGGCCAAGGTAAGGAAATTGAAATCATCGCTCGAGGTCCAGAGGCCCAAGCTGCTGTCGATGCCGTTGCCGCGCTCATTGAAGCGCGCTTCGACGAAGAAGCTTAATCACTTTCGCTACTGACGAATTCCAAGAAATAAGATAAACTCCTCATATTCATAGGAGTTTTCTCATGCTTGCAGAAGTCGCTGAAAAAGAGTTTGCCGAACAACGGCTCCAAGATGTGACCGAAGCGCTCGCCCGTGGAATGTACGTGCAGGCGCGGCGGCAGCTGCATAATTTGCCGGCATGGGATGTCGCACTCCTCCTCGAATCTTCACCACCCAAAGCGCGTGCCATCATTTGGCAGCTGGTCGATGCCGACGAGCACGGTGATATCCTCGAAGAGCTTTCTGAAGAAGTACAAAAATCGGTTATCCGCCAAATGGCGCCAGAAAAACTGGCCGCCGCCACCGAAGGCATGGATACCGATGACCTTGCTTACGTTTTGCGTGGCCTTCCGGAGCAGGTCTATCAAGAAGTACTGAAGTCGATGGACGAGCAAGATCGTCATCGCGCCGAGAAAGCATTGTCCTATGAGGACGAAACCGCCGGTTCAATGATGAACACGGACACCATCACCTTGCGTCCAGATGTCACCATTGACGTAGTCATGCGCTATTTGCGCTTGAAGGGCGAGCTCCCAGAGGCCACCGATAAACTTTACGTGGTCAATCGCGACGACCAATTTATTGGAGAGATTTCGATTTCGCGCCTAGTCACCGTGGACCCATCTAAGTTAGTCAGTGACGTGATGGAAGCCGACGTGCAGAGCATTCCGGTTGATATGGATGAAACCGAAGTAGCGAAACTGTTTGAACGGCAAGACTGGATTTCTGCTCCAGTGGTCGATGCGGAAAACCACTTACTCGGTCGTATCACCATCGATGACGTGGTCGACATTATTCGTGAAGATGCGCAACACTCGATGCTCAGCATGGCGGGTCTTGACGATGACGAAGATACCTTTGCTCCGGTGTGGAAAAGTACGCGGCGCCGCTCGGTTTGGCTCGCTGTTAACTTAGTCACCGCATTGTTGGCTGCCGCCGTTAGTTCAATGTTCGAAGATATCTTGGCGCAAATGGCGATCCTTGCCATTCTTAACACCATCGTGCCAAGCATGGGCGGTATCGCCGGCTCACAAACGCTCACCTTGGTGATCCGTGGTATGGCACTAGGCCACATCGGCCCCAGTAACCAACGTTGGCTGATCGGCAAAGAACTCGCTATCGGAGCGCTAAACGGTGTCATTTGGGCCTTACTTATTGCCGCGGTGGTGGCCGCCTGGAAGCAAGACTTGGTGATTGGGGGGATTATCGCTTTCGCGATGATGGCGAACTTACTTGCCGCAGGCTTGGCTGGCGTTACCGTGCCGCTGATTTTGAAAAAGTTCGATATCGACCCAGCGTTGGCCGGTGGTGTTATTCTTACCACCGTGACCGACGTGGTCGGGATCTTTGCCTTCCTTGGCACCGCAACCTTGTTACTGGGCTGAGCTGTTAGTTCCCGGCAACGTGCATGCTCTCGAGCAATACTGAGCCAGTACGCACGCCATGACGTAAATCGGTATCGTTGCCGATGGCAACAATCGTTCGCAGCATATCCTGCAAGTTTCCAGCGATGGTAATTTCTTCGACCGGGTACTGAATTTCGCCGTTCTCGACCCAAAAGCCAGCAGCACCGCGCGAATAGTCGCCATTCACCAGATTCACGCCCTGCCCCATAAGTTCAGTAACCAGTAAGCCGGTACCCATGGTGCGACACAGATCCGCGAGGCTCTGGTCACTTTGCGAAACCTGCCAAGTATGAATACCACCAGCATGCCCCGTCGGCGTCATCTGCATTTTACGTGCGGCGTAACTCGTCAGTAGGTAACTTTGTAATACGCCTTTATCAACAATAACTCGGTCACTGGTCGCAATACCTTCGTGATCAAATGGCGAGCTTGCTAATGCGCCCGACAAATGCGGCGTCTCTTTTATGGTCAACCAATCGGGCAAGACAACTTCACCGAGTTTGTCGAGTAAAAAGCTCGACTTACGATACAAGTTGCCACCACTAATGGCGCCAACAAAATGGCCGAATAAGGTGTTGGCAATATCAGCACGAAAAATGACCGGTACCTTTGCGGTATTAATTTTACGTGCACCTAACCTTGCTAACGTTTCATGTGCAGCTTGCTCAGCCACATGCTCTGGCGATTCCAAATCAGCGGTAGCACGCGCAACGGTGTAGGCATAGTCGCGTTGCATCGCTTCGCCTTGCTTACCAATCAACGAACAACTCAGCGCGTGGCGTGACTGCAAATAACCATCTAAAAAGCCGTGACTATTGCCGTATACTCGATAACCGACATGGCTGCTGTAGCTTGCGCCATCAGAGTTTACAATACGCTCATCAAGCGCCAAGGCGTGACGTTCGCACTGCAAGGCCTGAGCCAAGGCATAATCGGCGGATTGATCACCTGGGTGACACAGATCGAGCTCAGGTACATCGCGGGCCATCAGTTCGGCCGGAGCCAAGCCTGCAAAAGGATCAGGCGACGTGTAACGAGCGATTTCTAAGGCTTTTTCGACACTCGCGCGAATCGCCTGTGCTGATAAGTCAGTCGTTGACGCAGACCCTTTCTGTTGACCTTTGTACAGCGTAATTCCTAACGCACCGTCTTTATTAAACTCGACGGTCTCGACCTCACCTAGACGGGTCTCCACACTAATCCCGCGACTACGTGTTAACGCGCACTCCATGGCTGAAGCACCCAACTTTTTACCATAAGCGAGGGCATCGGCTACCGCCTGTTTTACCTCGGCTAATTCTGTTTGTAGCTCTGCTATTTCTGGTTTCAAACTAAACTCCATTGGTTGCTTGGTGCGTTGCCTGTTAAACTATGTCGGTAGCACAGAGGACATACCATGCACGATAGTCACGACTTCGACCAAGACGACGCTCAACTCGTCAGTAAATCTCAATTAAAACGTGAAGCAGAAGCTCAGCAAGCGCTGGGTACGAAACTTGTCGACTTGCCCGCTGGCAAGCTGGAAAAGATTCCTCTCGACGAAGCCCTACTTGACGCTATTCAGTTGGCACAGCGTATTCGCAACAAGCGCGAAGGCTTTCGCCGACAACTGCAACACATTGGCAAAATGATGCGCAATCGTGACACTGCTCCTATTGAGCAGGCGTTGTACGAACTTGAAAACGCCCATCATGAGCAAAATGCTTTATTTCATCAGCTCGAAAAGCAACGCGATGCGATTTTGGCTGAAGGCGATAGCGCTATCCAAGACTTTTTGGAAACCTATCCACACGCTGACCGGCAAAAGCTACGGCAGCTGTATCGCCAAGCGCAAAAGCAACAGCAGCAAGGCAAACCGCCCGCCGCTGCGCGCGAGCTCTTCAAGTACTTACGCGAAGTGACCGCTGCTTAAGCAGTGCCACCTACGGTCAGGGCATCCAACTTCAAGGTTGGTTGCCCAACGCCAACTGGCACACTTTGACCGTCTTTACCACACACACCGACACCGCTATCAAGGGCAAGATCATTGCCTACCATTGAGACCTGTCGCATTGCCTCAGGACCATTACCAATCAAGGTAGCCCCTTTCAGCGGCGCGGTAATTTTGCCATCTTCGATTAAATAAGCTTCGGACGCTGAAAAGACAAATTTGCCCGACGTGATATCGACTTGGCCACCGGCAAATTGCGGCGCATAGACGCCGCGTTTGACACTGCGAATAATATCTTCAGGACTCGCCTCGCCACCTAACATGTAGGTATTGGTCATACGTGGCATCGGTAAGTGCGCATAGGACTCGCGACGGCCATTCCCGGTAGGTGCGACATCCATCAAGCGTGCATTCATTTTATCCTGCATATAACCAACCAGGCGCCCTTTCTCAATTAGAACGTTATAACCCGCCGGCGTACCTTCGTCATCAACGGTAAGCGACCCACGGCGATCTGCCAACGTACCGTCGTCGACAATAGTGCACAATTCCGAGGCAACCTGCTCGCCGATCTTACCGGAATAGGCCGATGCGCCCTTGCGATTGAAATCACCCTCAAGTCCATGGCCAACTGCCTCATGCAGCAACACGCCTGGCCAACCTGAACCAAGAACGACCGGCATAGTGCCAGCCGGTGCCGGTTGCGCTTCAAGGTTTACCAACGCTTGTCGCACCGCTTCTTTGGCATAGCTTTGCCAGCGTGGCTCGGCCCCAGCCTGCTCGTTGGTAAAGAAATACTGGTAATCCACTCGCGCGCCGCCGCCCGCACTACCGCGTTCACGACGGCCATTTTGTTCGGCCAATACCGTACAGTTGACGCGCACCAATGGACGTACATCCGTCGCTAGTGTGCCGTCGGTAGCGATGACCAAAACTTCATCATAACTACCACTGACGCTGGCAATAACTTCAACGATACGGCTGTCGAGTGAACGCGCATAAGCATCCATTTCACGCAGTAATGCAATTTTTGCCGCTTCATCGAGGCTACCTAATGGATCCAGCCCTTGGTACCGTGGCGCACCTTGTACTGCCGTAGGAAAGTGTATTTTGTTCGCCTGGCCAGCGGTAACAATCCCGCGCGCTGCCGCAGCAGCTTGTTCCAGCGCAACTGGGGTGATTTCGTCGGCATAGGCAAAACCCGTTTTATCTTCGTGTAATGCGCGCACACCAAGACCCGTCTCAATGTGAAAACTGCCAGATTTGACGATGCCGTCTTCCAACACCCACGACTCGTTGCGACTATGCTGCAAATAGATATCTGCATAATCGATACTGCCGGTATAAAGCCCTGCTAAACGCTGTTGCAAGCGTTCAAGATCAAGCTCGTTTGCGGTCAATAAATTATCAATGACCTGATTGTGTTCACTCATGAATTACCTTCTTACTACGGGCAAAATGTTTTGCCACTGGAATATTGCTACGGATCGGTTGCAAGCTATCAAGCTCGACACTCGCCGTAGCTAAGCAGGGACTCGTTACCCCATCACATTCGCTGACTACGTTGCCCCAACCATCGATGATCAATGCATGGCCATAAGTTTCACGGCCATTCGCATGAGTGCCAACTTGCGCACCAGCGACCACGAAACATTGCTGCTCAATCGCTCGTGCCCGCGTCAACACCTGCCAATGCGCGGCGCCGGTGACCTTGGTAAAGGCCGAGGGTAACGCAATAATAGCTGCGCCCTTATCGCGTAACGCCCGAAACAACTCGGGAAACCGCACATCATAACATACTGCAAGACCCAGCGTGCCAAACTCGGTAGCCACCGTAACCACCTCCTGCCCTGCCTCGGTCCACTTGGACTCACGATACGTTTTGGTGTTATCCGCGACATCGACGTCAAACAAGTGGATTTTGTTGTAGCGCGCCAAACACTTACCATCAGGCCCAAACAATAATGATGCGGCGGAAAATTTCTCAGCGGTTTGGTCGTCAACAATCGGCATCGTCCCGACCAACAAATAAATGCCATGCTGCGCCGCCAGCTGCGCTAATTGTGCCTGCAAGGGCGCTGTTTCGCTGTAGAGTTCGGCATAGGAACGTTGTTGTTTATCGCCCGCGCCAAAACACAAACAGGCTTCTGGCAAGACGACCAATTGCGGTCGAGCGGCGGGAAGTTGCTGCAGTAATTGTTCAATTATTTTCAGATTCTGCTGCGGCTCTGGCAGGCTGGTCATTTGCACCGCTGTCAGTTGAACTTTCTTGTGCTGCTGCATCAGGCTCCTCCTGCGGTAGTTGGTCGACGGGAATCGGCACTTCACGACTGTCACGTGAAACCTCTTCAACGATGGGTTCGTCGATTGTGCCCGAAATCTTATATTCTAAGCGACTTATGACTTGCGCGTCTTGCAGCATCCGATCGATAAGCAATGCGGCAAGGCCCGAGGGCGGATTCACCATCCACGCTAAAATAACCGGCAAGCTGGATGTCACTTTAGGCACGAAGTACAGCTGGTAATCAATCGCATTGGTGACCAAATTACTGATACCGCTAATTTCCATATCGCCAGCAGACCCATTCATGCGCGCCTGCTCAGTACTGACGACACCGTCGTCAATGGCGAACTGTCCAGCAAACTCTGTAAAGAACAAGCCATTGGCAAAGATATCGCGAAAATCAAACTGTAATTTACGTAAGATACTTTCCAGGCTCAACATCGAGAAAATGCGTGCGCCGCCATCGCTGACGTCGTTCAGATAACCTTGCCCTAAACGCCAGTTCATACTGCCATCGAGTGAGGCAACATTAAAGGCTTCTGGCGTACCTTGCCAAGCCAGCTCAAAATCAAAATCTGCAGGACTGTCTTGCACGATCGAGGTAATGTCATAGTCGCTCAGAAAGTTACCTAAGTCCTCACTGTTAAAGGTTCCGGTGACCGCGGTGACCGCAGCTTGGTCGGCGGTTGCTAATAGCCAGCGCAATTGCGCATTGAGTTCATGTTCGCCATTACGGATACGAATATCATCAAGGCGAACCAGCTCGACATCCGGTACCAGACGGAAGGAAACTTCACCTAAGTCGTAAGCGCCGTAACTGCATCGCTTACAATCAAATTGAAATTCGGGCCAGCGGCTGAAATCCTGCGGTGCCGCCGCCTCTGCAACTTCGGCAACAAGCTCTTCAGCGACTTGCTCAGGTGCCACCGGTGCCGCCAATTCGAAATAGTCCGCGCTGATTTCAACGCGCTCGCTGCGATCCCTAAACGCTGGCCAATAACTACCTTGCATGACGGCCTCTTGCGCCCGCCAATTAAAGCGCCACGTGTCGATAATTTCCTGCTCCACAGGCTCTTCTTGCGGCCACAATACAATGGCATTGTCATGCATACGATGTTCGCCAAATTCAAGTGTTGCGACTTGCACCTCAATCACATCTGGAATTGGGCTCGCAAAATGACGTTGCCGATCGCTGGCGATTTGCTGTTCGCTCCACCACTGCTTAATGTTGGCAATGGTATCCAGCCACTGCGCAGCGTCGGCTTGGCCTAAGCCTACCTCCAACGGGAATTGCGGGTTGAGGCCTAATAGATCGGGGTTGGGCAATTGCCCCACGCGTTCACCAATGCGGCCATAACCTTGTTGCAGTACCGATGCGTCACCGTTGTATTGCAGTTCCAACAAGCTATGCTCGCCGAGCGTACTGTTAATTAGCAAACTTTCAGGGCCACCTGAGACCTGCAATTGCCAAGGCATGGCTTCGCCGATAGCCACCGCAAACGGTTCGGGCAAGGTGAGTTCAAGGGCATTGAGATCGGATTGTTGCTGCCAATGAAAGGAGTAGCCGCCCGCCTCGGGCAACGACAAGGCCAGTTGACCGTGCCAAGCGAATTCGCCGTTGGCAATTTGTGCAGTGGTCGGCTTTTGCTCAGCCAACTTCGTCATCGACCACAAGGCGTCAATCGCTACCTTTACATGATAATCTTGTTCGCGCGCTCGACCTTCGAGTGTTGCGGTCACCGGAAGTTGTTGCCAAGCAAAAGTTAAGTTTTCGGCGTCGATAACATCATTGCGGTAATGAATCCGCCCACGCAGATCAGTAAAGTTTTCACCTAAGCTGTCCACATAGAGGTCATTCCCTTCCAGATCGGCGTACCCTTCGGCAACCACTTGCTGGCTATTGTCTAACGGAATCGTCAGCTGCAAGGCGCCACGTAATGGTCCAGACAGCTGCAACTCAGCAAGTGTAGTACCCAATGAATCCGCTAGCGGACTTGCCGCAAATAAGGGCTGTAAACGTTCACTGGGCCCCGTGATTGCGCCTTCAATCGTCAGCGTCGACGGTTGGGCAAGAATATCGGCGATTTCAGTATCCACCCGCGGCAGCGTCACGCCCTCAATCACCGCATCGGTGGTGAGTATATGCATACGTTCATTGCCAAAGTGGACATAAGCCTTGGCATCAGTGACGACCGGCCAATTTGGCTGAAACCGATACACTAACTCTTCAATCGATGCCTGGGCACGAAAAACACCAGTCGGCTTTTGGTAGGGAAAGTCCGCCAATGGGCCACGCCACACCATGGCAATATCTGTTGCTGCGCCCTCTAGCAATGCTGTTTGCAAATAGTCATAGAGATCTGCACCCATCGCTTGCGGCATATATTGTCGCAACACATCGGCAGGAATAGGTTCAGCTGCGGCACTGGCGACTTTGGCATCAATATACAGTTCTTGGTCAAAGCGCAAACGCGCTTGCGCGCGAAGCGGCAGCCCTACTAAGTCAAAGCGACTCGTCTCCGCTACGCTTAATTCCCACGTATCGGCGGTTGTGGTAAATCGACCATTCGCAGCGAGCTGTTCAAACCGCCAGGCTTGCCGATCGCTCAGGTAAGCACTACTCATCGAGCTTTCCGCTCCCTGTAACCGCCAGTGACCTTGGCGCCCCGAACCTCGTACATCAAGACTGACGTTGGTTAACCCAGGAATTCCCGCAAAGCTTTGCCAGGCAATGTCGCGCGCGCCAACTTGCCATTGCAGTGGCTCACGAAGCTTTTGTTCGACGCTAACATCGACGGTACCGGTGAACGCTGCTTCTCGCAACTTATCAGCCCACTCTTGCCCGCGACTACCGGTGAGTGTCGCCAGTTGCACCAGTGGCGCTAGGGGCACATCCTCAGCACTCAACGCGTAGTGGTCAGGGGTTTGCAGCCAACTGACCGTGGGTAGCGTCCACGTTGTATCATCTTGCACCAACGTAATCGGGTTGTTATTCACCAACCACCCTTCTTCGCTTGGTCGTAACTTGAGCAAGCCTTTTGGAATAACGAGTTGGTGACGACGTTCTGCGACTTTCCAGTGCAGTTCGTTACGACCTAACTGCAAAATGCCATTACGAAAATCACTTTGGGCGAAGTTCAGCCACATCGTGAAGTTGAATTCCGCTTGCGAGATTTGCGCGTCCACCACTTTTTGCTGCAAGTAGCCGGCAATATCCAAATTCTCGGCACGCACATAAATTTGGCCCGCTAAATCCCGCGGGTCGTTACCTTCAACATCAATGATCACGTCCAAGGAGTTCGCCGCAAGATCCGCCAGTCGCAAGCTGCCAAAGCCTTGGTGCGAGCGCCCTTGGTTGCTCCAGCTCAGACGCTCAATATCCACTGCGTGACGCACACCTAGCAAATTGATCAACTCTAAGCGACTCTCCTCAATCGTCACTTGGTCGAGTTGATTGAGAAAAAACCGCGGCAGCGTATCGGTCAGATCAGCGTTGTCACCGAGTGAAGGGTTGCGTAAGTCATAAGTAAGCTGCAAATTTGCTAAGGTGACTTGCTCAAACTTCAATGACCATGTGCGCAAACTCTGCCAAAAGTTAAAAACCACACGCGCTTCATTGAGTTGAAACTGAGTGGCTTCGCCGGCAAGGCGTTGCACTTCAATGTCTTGCAAAATCAGTTGTGGTCCGGCGCTATTCCAGTCTGCGCCTAACTGACCGACGACAATTTCTGCGGCATAGTTATCGGCAAAAAAGTGTTCGACCTGCTGAGTGACGTCGGGGAGCTGTGGCAGTAAGTAGCGCAATACGCTCAACAACACTGCGAACAACACCAAGGCTGTCGCGATGCTGTAGAGTAAGGTTCGGTAGGCTACTTTTAATGACACTCGCCACATAGGCTCTTTACCAACTACATCATCAATTACATCATAACGACGTCAAACTGCTCTTGGTGGTAGAGCGGTTCGACGGAGATCTTAACTTGCTTACCAATGAACACTTCAAGCTCGGCCAGTGCGTGCGATTCTTCGTTTAACAACGCATCAGTCACCGCAGCCGAAGCGTAAATCACAAAATGATCTGCGGCGTAAGCACGATTCACGCGCACGATTTCGCGCATAATCTCGTAGCACACCGTCTCAACCGTTTTCATGGTGCCACGGCCATTACACACGGGGCATTCAGAACATAACACATGTTCTAAACTCTCACGCGTACGCTTGCGCGTCATTTCGACTAAACCAAGTGAGGTAAAGCCATTAATCGAGGTTTTCGCACGGTCTTTTGCCAACGCCTGTTCAAGACTATGCAACACACGACGCCGATGATCAGCATTTTGCATGTCAATAAAGTCGATGATAATAATCCCGCCCAAATTACGCAGTCGCAGTTGTCGCGCAATGGCCTGCGTCGCCTCAATGTTGGTGTTGAAAATCGTTTCTTCGAGGTTGCGATGGCCGACAAAGCCACCCGTATTGATGTCGATCGTGGTCATCGCCTCGGTCTGATCAATAATGATCGAGCCGCCTGATTTCAGCTCAACTTTGCGATCAAGCGCGCGCTGCACTTCATTTTCAACGTCAAACATATCGAAAATGGGCCGCTCACCAGCGTAGTACTCTAATGCTGTTTCCAATTCAGGAATAAACTCGTGCACAAATTCTTGCAGCACTTCGAACGTAATTTTCGAGTCGACCCGAATGCGCTCAATTTCATCACCGACAAAATCGCGTAAAATTCGGCAAGATAGATTGAGGTCTTCATAGACCATACCGATCTTACGCATGCCTTTGCGACGCTTTTGGAGGGTATCCCAAAGCCGTCGTAAAAAGGCGGCGTCACGGCGTAACTCGGTATCGCTAGCACCTTCGGCCGCGGTACGTACAATAAAGCCACCCTCTTCGTCACAATACGGTTGCGCCGCCTGTTTTAAACGTTCACGTTCTGCTTCGTCTTCAATACGTTGCGAAATGCCCACGTGCGGCGACTGCGGCATCAACACCATGTAGCGCGACGGAATCGTAATATCGGTGGTCAGTCGCGCCCCTTTTGTGCCAAGCGGGTCTTTGACGACCTGCACTAAGATATGCTGACCTGGACGCACTAGCGTTGCAATATCAGGCGCTAAATCTGGGCGCGGTGCGACACCTTCAGCTGCCGACAACGGCGAAACAATGTCAGAGGCGTGCAAAAACGCCGCTTTATCAAGCCCGATATCCACAAACGCAGCCTGCATGCCAGGCAGCACCCGCGCAACCTTACCTACATAGATGTTACCCACCAGCCCACGCTTGGCTTGGCGCTCAATGTGGATCTCTTGCAGTATACCGTTTTCAATTAATGCCACCCGCGTTTCTGTTGGGGTCACATTCATTAATATTTCAGCGCTCATTTCGCTTTACTCTCAACGGCTTGGATTAATTGTTCGGTTTCGTATAACGGTAGCCCCACCACAGCTAAATAGCTACCTTCAATGCGCTCAACAAACTTTGCCGCACGGCCTTGAATACCATAACCGCCAGCTTTGTCGTGCGGCTCGCCAGAACGCCAATAGTCGGCTATCTCCGCGTCCGTAAGTGCCTTAAAATGCACCAAAGTGGTGACCAAGACGACATCCGTTGCACCATTATGGTGCAACGCGACTGCAGTCATAGCTTGGTGGCTACGCCCAGAAAGCATTTGCACCATTCTGTTGAAGTCCGCTTCATCCAACGGCTTTTCTAACACCTGCTCGTCACACACCACAATGGTGTCGGCACCCAGCACCAGTGCGTCGTCATCAACCATCACGGCACCTGCTTCCGCCTTTGTCTTCGCCAATCGTTGCACATAATCTGCAGCGGATTCGTTCGGCTCTTGTTGCTCAGGCACCTCAGGACGTACTACCGAAAAGGGCCGATCCAGTAATTGCAGTAATTCATAGCGACGCGGTGAGCCGGAGGCTAAGACCAGATGCATAAACGACTCCTGAAGGTTTTAACGGATCAGATAGCGGCGACGATAACGGCGCAAAATCAAAAATAACCAAGGCCAAATAATGGCCGAAGAAAGCACCGGGTAAAGGTACGGCAGATTAAACACGGCGTCGTTGAGCACGTGTTCAAGTTCATAGACGATAACGCGTTTCACAAAAATTAAGACACCGACAATCAGCAATTGTTGCGTCAGTGAATAATTTCGAATGCGCTGGAAGTGGCGCAAAGCTGGGTAAGCCATCAGTACCAACGCGGTAGCATAGATGCCAAAGGTACTCCCCATCAAAATATCCGTCAGCAGGCCCATGATGAGCACAGTCCCGAAACCCACACGATGGGGAATCGCGATCAACCAATAAATCAGTACCAGACTCACCCAATCCGGCCGCCAAGGCTCCAATACCGCAGGAATCGGCATAATAGTTAACACCAATGCCAGTACGTAACTAAATAGTAACGGCAACAGCCCTGATTTAACCCACATCGTTCACCTCGTCGGTTTCCACCGCGTCTTCATAGATGGGTTGTTCTTGGGCATCCGCCGGCCACAACAGCAATAGCGTACGCACCCGGTCAAGCTGGGCAAACGGTGTGACGAAGACTTGTGCGTACTGAAGACGTTCATCCCGGTTAATCACACTGATTTCTGCAACTGGATACCCTTCGGGGAAAACGCCACCGAGTCCCGATGACACTAGGACATCACCTTCTTTCAGCTCGGTACTATGCGGAATAAAGCTCAGCTCGAGCTGGGTCAACGAGCCCGTGCCTTGTGCAATCACACGAATATCATTGCGTTCAGCGCGCAGCGAAATCGCATGGCTTTGATCGGCAATCAGCAGGACCCGAGCAGTACTACGCGCGACGCTAATGACCTGACCAACGATACCGCGATTGTCGAGCACCGGCTGACCTTCGTAAACGCCACTTTGATAACCTTTATTAATCACCACTTGATGCGAGAACGGATCGGTAGCGACCGAAACCACCTCAGCAGCCATGCGGCGACTGGCCGCCCGTACTTCGGAGCCCAGCAGTTGTCGCAACCGCGCATTTTCATTTTCGAGAAAGTTGAGGCGCTGTACCGCCATTTGCAAGCCAAGTAATTCATCGCGCAGACGTTGGTTATCTTCGCGCAGCGCCGACCGTGTGGTGGCTAAATACACCAAGCGGTCCATAATTTCTTCAGGTAAAACGGCGAGATATTGCACGGGAGCAGTGGCGGTGCTTAAAAACGAACGCACCGGCTGCATCGTTTGCAGCCGGTGGTCGAGGAACATCAGCGTACCAGCTACAATCAGCGCTAGTAGTAGCCGTGTACTTAATGAAGGGCCGTGTTCAAACAGCGACTTCATGGCGTGTTACTCATAACTAAACAGGTCACCACCATGCATATCGATCATTTCGAGCGCCTTACCGCCGCCACGTGCAACACAGGTAAGCGGATCATCGGCGATAATCACTGGAATTCCTGTTTCTTCCATCAACAAACGGTCAAGGTCACGCAGTAATGCACCACCGCCGGTGAGCACCATACCGCGCTCGGAAATATCTGATGCTAGCTCTGGCGGTGATTGCTCAAGGGCAACCATTACCGCACTCACGATTCCCATCAGCGGCTCTTGCAGGGCTTCAAGGATTTCGTTGCTGTTCAGCGTAAATGACCGCGGCACACCTTCGGCAAGGTTACGGCCACGAACTTCAATCTCGCGGACTTCGTCACCAGGGAACGCCGAGCCAATTTCATGTTTGATTCGTTCCGCAGTTGCTTCACCAATCAATGAGCCAAAGTTGCGGCGGATGTAATTCACAATGGCTTCATCGAACTTATCACCACCAATCCGCACAGAAGATGAATAGACCACACCGTTCAAAGAGATAATCGCAACTTCTGTAGTACCACCACCAATATCGACGACCATTGAACCGGTCGCTTCAGATACCGGAAGACCTGCACCAATCGCTGCCGCCATAGGCTCATCAATAAGGTAAACTTCGCGCGCACCTGCACCGAGGGCTGATTCACGAATGGCGCGACGCTCAACTTGAGTCGAACCACAAGGCACGCACACCAATACGCGTGGACTCGGGCGGAAATAGTGACTGTCATGCACCTTCTTAATGAAGTGTTGTAGCATCTTTTCGGTCACATAGAAGTCGGCAATAACACCGTCTTTCATAGGTCGAATCGCTTTAATATTGCCCGGCGTACGGCCTAACATTTGCTTCGCTTGATGCCCTACAGCTGCCACGCTTTTCGGGCCACCCGAACGCTCTTGACGAATGGCAACAACCGAAGGTTCGTTCAGCACGATACCTTCGTCTTTCACGTAAATAAGTGTGTTTGCTGTACCCAAATCGATGGAGAGATCGTTTGAGAAAATTCCGCGCAATTTCTTAAACATCAGGGGTGTTCCCTTTACTGGTCTTTTGTTCTATCGGGTTGGTGGGAAAACGCACTCACTTTAGCAATAGCTGATTTGTCGAGCAAGCGCACTCCGCATAGCTTGTGCGTATTATTGCATATTTTTTGCCTGCTTTGACACTGCTAATAACGTCCGATTTATGCACTACAGGCACCACTGCGGATATACCCATGACTTTGCACACAAACATAACGCGTTGTCGCACCGTTAATCGTAAATTCGACGCTGCTTTGACCGCATGGTTCCGCCACGCTGCTGTGATTTTCGGACACTGGGCAACCCCAACTGTTAAAAAGCCAACGCGCTTGCGCATTTGCTAACGAAGCCGTTACGGTGACAGTCACCTCAGCTGCAAGTGGAATCTTTTCCGCATTCGTAATGGTTTCACCACAAGTGTAGGGCTGCAACTCAGCAGCACTGATCGTAATGCCATAACACCGTTGTTTCACATCCTGCATGGCGCGCTCTTGGCTCAGCCGTAATAGGCTTAGTAACTCGGTCTGCACACGTTGCTCGGCAATGCCGTCACGACTCATAAATGCAGGACCCGCAGTGACCGCAATAATGCCCAACAGGATGATAACGACGATCAACTCGATGACCGAGAAGCCTTGCACGTTTTTTACACTCAAGTTTGCTGTCATGCCCAATTCCGAGGTCGCAGTGCGAAAATATGTAAAAAGAGTATAGTATTGACTTAACAAGTTAAAGATTGTTGATAAACTGACCATAAATTAAGCAACTGCGAACAACAACTAAAATATGAAGCAACGCTCTCCACTCACTTGGCCTTCGGTCACCGCAGCAACGTCCATGCGCGGCTTTACTTTGATCGAACTGATCATCGGTGTAGTGGTTCTCGCCTTTGCCTTATCGCTCGTAGCCACGCTCATTTTTCCGCAAGCCCTGCGCAGTGCGGAACCCGTATTACAAGTACGCGCGGCGAACTTAGCCCAAGCTTTCATTGAAGAAATTCAAGGCAAGTCCTTTGATGAAAACAGTGACCGCAGTGGCGGCTCGTTGCGCTGTGGCGAAACTGGAGCGCCCGCCTGCAGCAGCACACTAGGCCCCGATAGCGAAACGCGTGAGCGCTTTGACGATATTGATGATTATCACCTGCTGCATGTCGCTCAACCTAATCTCCAAGACGCATTAGGCACCGATATCAGCGACGACTACCGTGGTTTTAGCTACGCCATTGAGGTGTGTTACAGCGACCCCCAGGGTAGCTGCAGTGGCACCGTTACCCGCTTCAAGCGCGTGCAAGTGACGTTCACGACTGCGCAATCGCAAGACTTCACGTTCGCCTTCATTAAGGGGAACTATTAATGCGGGCCCATACAAGCCTTCAGCGCGGCTTCACCCTCGTCGAAATTATTATTGTGGTAGTGTTGCTCGCCGTCTTGGCGATTTACTCCTTTAGTTTCTTGGGCATTGGCAGCGAGATCGTCGCCCAAGTCGGGTCACGTACACAGCTGGTCGCAGAACAACGCTTCGCTGTCGAACGTCTGAGTCGCGAAATTCGTTCTGCGGTGCCGCGCAGTGCACGCAGCAACGGTGCCTGTCTTGAGTTTATGCCGATGCTCGGCAGTAATGTGTACTTATCATTACCACGCCCTGGCCCAGGCGGCACCACCCCGATGGTCGTGGTGACCCCTTATTTAAGTTTAAACACCGCGAACCTGGTGGGAAGTTATGTTCTCGTCTATGCGACGGAACCGAGTTATATCTACAGTACTGACCAAACGCGACGTAAAACCATCGCTGCCATAGCTGTCGATACCCCGCAGAACGGCCTCGCCACGCTTACGTTGGCTGGTTCGCCAAGTGAGTTTTTTACCGACAGCCCCGCGCGTACGTTTTACTTTGGTGCGAACCCTGTCAGTTGGTGTATTGATGAGGCACGCAACGAACTCGTTCGCTTTACCAACTATGGTCTTAGCGGTACGCAGCCCGGCTTAACTACGTTGCAAAGTAGCGCTGGCAGCCAGCAGGTCATGGCAGTCGATGTCGCTAACACTCTAAGTGCGGGACAAGCTCCCTTTGTGGTCCTTGAGCCAAGCCTTCAACGCAGCAACTTAGTGCGACTGTTTTTTGCTTTCGTTTCCAGCGAGGATCAGAACGCCACCATCGACATCACGCATGAGGTTTATATTCCCAATGTACCTTAACGCGCACCCTTTACAGCGTGGCGCTGCACTTGCAGTTGCCCTCTTCGTGTTGCTGATTGTGGCTTTGCTCGGCCTCACTTTAGTTCGCGCACTAAACGACAGTGCTAATGCGGTCGCGAGTGATGTGTTAGGCACGCGTGCGCAACTTGCCGCGCAGAGCGGCGTGCAGTTACTCATGACCGAACTGTATCCATTAGATGCCGAATTAAACACCACGATCTGTCCGGCTCGGAGTGGTAACGAGCCGCCCGTTGTGCGGAATTACAGCTTTGCAGCTCAGGGGTTAACGCAGTGTGACGCTGCTGTTCGCTGTAATCAGCTACAATTAAATCATCCTTATAGTGGCACCCACGTACGCATTATTGCTGAAGGAAGCTGCACGGGTGGCGACTTTCATTTTTCAAAACGCATTTTGGTGGAGATTGGTGATGGGGTTCAATAACCGTTTTTGGCTACCGTTAAGCATAAGTGCTTTGGTCTTTGCAGCTGGAGTGTTAAACAGCGGTATTGCCAATGCGCAAACAACACCAAGCGCTGCGCAATGCGAGCAGTACAACGACCTGTTTGATTACGGTATTATTGGTGAAAGCGGCTTTGAGTACGGCAATAATTCAGAAATTAACGATAATGTTATCGATGGCACAGGGAATACACCCACACCAATTGGCCAAGTTGAAACAGTTGACTTGCAATTCCCCCCACTTTCACCCAGCACGTTTCCCAGTTCGCAAACCGGTGGTGCCGACTTAGTCAATGCGACCACTATTGCGCCGGGTAGCTACGGTACTATTTCCACCGATAAAAGAGGTAATGCAACACCTTTGGTTACCTTCAGCGGCGGGGGGACCTATTACATTGAAGAACTCACTTTTGAAGGCCGCGATTCTGAGGCGCAATTAGGTCCCGGTGATTACTTTATCGAACGCCTCGACCTCGACAATAACTCCTACATTAATATTGTTCCGCAGGGGCAAGTTCGGCTGTTCGTGCGCGATTACATTATTGGTGATAATAATATTTTCGTGAATAGCTCGGGCCCGGTCGGCGACATGTTGGTCTTTTTGTACGACGGTGCATATGTCAATCTTGGCAACTACAACGAAGGTGGCGCAAGTAATACCGTCATTAACTTCAACGGCCTGATCTACAGTCCCTTCGCATCGACCTCGGTTACGCTTGGCAACAACAATAATTACCAAGGCGCCATTCTTACCCCCGGCACTATCACGGTAGGCAACAATACTAACTTTGACTACAGCCCCGAGGTCCAAGAAGATTTGCTCGAAGCCATAGGCTGTGGCCCGCAACCAAGCATTCATCACTTGCGCATTCGTCACCCACAGTCGGTGGTCAGTTGCTACAGTGCGGTGGTAGAGGTTTTGGCCTGCGCCGATGCCAGTTGCTCGCAGCTTTATAACGGTAATGTCGCGGTCGACCTTAGCGCTGGTGCCAATGGGCCAGTGTGGCAAGGGGGTGACGTTGTCAGTAGCAACGGTGCTTCAGCCACCCTTAACTTCGCCAATGGTAGTGGTGTCGCTGGCTTGCAGTGGCCCGCTGGCGGTACTGCTACGCTTGCCGCAACGGGCAGTTCACCCGCACCTGTTGCCGCGAGTCAATGTGTTGATAGCAGTGGTACCGTGGCAACCGATTGTACGGTCGACTTTAACACCGCCGGTTTCATTGTCGCAGCAGCCGATGGACAAAGTACCATTCCGAGTAGCTTCGCGGGTGTCGACTTCACGACCACCTTGCGTGCGGTGCAAACCAATACCACTACTGGCGCCTGCGAAGCGCGTCTTTCAGGCCCGCAGGCGGTCGAGCTAGCAGTTCAATGCAGCAATCCAACACAGTGCCAAGCTGGGCAAGAATATCAAGTAAACGGCGAAACTGTAGCGCTCAACAACGCTGGTTCGACGCTCAATTACAGCGTGTTCAATCTTACTTTCGATAGTAGCGGCACCACGACGCTCACCAATAACTACACCGATGTCGGGTTATTGCGCATGCACGCACGCGTTGATCTCAACGCTTCAGCCAACGGCAATCCGACGGTCAATGATCCCAGCCTCGTCCTCGTCGGGACCAGTCTTAATGATTATGTGGTTAAACCCCACACACTCACCGTGCAAGCACTGGACAGTTCAGGTCAACCGGTCGCTGCAACCACGGATAGTGGCGCAGGTTATGCCGCCGCCGGTGAGTCCTTTAGCGCCATTGTGCGTAGCTTTAATGCCAACGGTCAGGTCACGCCTAACTTCGGTAACGAAGTCACGCCACTCGCCGTCTCTGCAAGTTTTGACTCCGTCGCTTACCCGCTGCCATCGCATCCAAATGCGGATGCCAGTAAGTTGCAACTACCCAACCCGTTCACACCCAGTGGCTCCTTAGCAGGGGCTTACGCGTCGGACGCTGTGGTTTGGAACGAAGCTGGGACCGTCAACCTTAGGGCAGCCCTCCCAAATAATAGTTACTTGGGCGGTGGTGATGCCTTTAGCCGACCGCCAAGCCCGATTGGACGCTTTTACCCCGCGCATTTCACCCTGCTTACGGGGAGTGTTACCGATAGCTGTAGCGCTGGAGACTTTTCCTACATGGGCGATGCGGCCGCCTTACTTGATGCAACACTTGAGGCCCGTAGTGTCGATAACTTGCGTCTCTACAATTACGGTGAGTATTACGTTGGCACCGCAGTGCTGACGTCAGTGGTGCGCAACACCCCTGCTGACACCAGCGCCGACGACTTCACCTCGCGTTGGCAAGCAACCTTGCCTACCACATGGATCGACGGCCAACTACTGCTAGCAGTCAACGATGCCACCTTGCAAAAGCGCGCAGATTTAACACCTGACGGTCCATTTACCGCAATCGAAGTTGGTCTACAAGTGGCCAGCGAGATCGACAACCGCGATTTTCTGCCAGCTCAAGTTACTTTGACCACACTTAGTGGCGACGCAGTTCCGTTAAGCGGTGAGCTAAATCTGGTCTACGGTCGCCTTGCTCTAGATAATAGCTATGGTCCGGAAAGTTCGAATTTACCGGTAGCGTTGCGAGCGGAATATTGGAATGGTGAGCTCTTTACCACCCATCCGGCCGACCAGTGCAGTGGTTATGATCCCGTAAATTTGGCGGTGGTGGATTACATCGACCCGATCACCACGACCCCTGGTGGTGCGCCCGGCACTCTTATCGATGGTACGGTTGGCACAGCGCCACTGTTCTGGACGGCACCAACCGGTACACCAGCACAAGGCGAATTCCGTTTCGAGCTCGACGTTCCTAGCTTTCTGGAGTACCCATGGCAGGATCCCGATGGCACAACCTATAACGACCCTCGTGCCTTTGGTGGCTTTGGCGAGTATCGCGGTAATGTACGCAAGCTAAGTGAACAGGACTTAACGCAGTAAGTACAAAAAAGGCGCTCCGAAGAGCGCCTTTTTTTTACATCATGAATCCGTTAACAACCAGCAGTATCAACCGAAACTGTTGCTGCAGTGTCTGCATCCGCCGCTTGGGTGTAAAGCACATGGCAGCTGTCCGTTGCACCAGAAAAATCTGGCTCGACGCCAACTGGGTGAAAACCAATCGCGCCTACTGCCACGTCAGAGTCGTCACCATTTGTTACTTGTGTCCAATCGCTTGCACTAAGACCTGCTGCTACCGCAATGCCTGCGGCATCAGCAGTTGGATAACCAAATGCAGTCGTCACAGTACCGCCTTCCGTGGTTACTGAGCTAGGGTTAGTATCTTCAGTGCCATTCACTAAGCTACGCGCGTAAACCAGCTGCATCGCACCTTGGATTGACGCTTGCGCACCTTTCACTGTTGACTCGCGCGCATCAGACGAGAAATTAATAAATTGTGGCGCTGCAGTTACCGCAAGGATCCCCAGCACAACAATCACGATGATCAATTCAATTAATGTAAAACCTTGTTGCCGTTTCATTTGCACATCTCCCTAGTTAAAATAATATCACCTTGAAACCAAGTGCTTCAGGTGCAAGTTACCCGTGTCTCTGCGTTACCTAGTGACTAATATACCCACTATTTATCACTCGGCGCTACCGCATAACGCGAGAAACTCAACAGCAATCCCTAAAATTTTAGTTATTGCTAAAAATGCTTACCCCACCAGTGCGTGGGTTGTAGACAAATACGTTCCCAACACTCAAGTAGTCGTTACCTGATGGCGCGCTGGTCAAATTCTTGATGGTGTTTGCTAAAAAGTACACGCAAATGTCGTTGGTGCCGTTATTCTCACGCGCCACATAATAACGATTTTCGCCCAACAACGCATAGTTTGCTGTGGCTGTTGGTGCGCCTTGCAAAATCGCCTGCATCAATGTCCGGCAGTCTTCGCTGGTCATGCTTTGGTCGTGGGCTTCAGCGTTGCTATTACCACTTACCGGATAACCTGTATTACCGTCGACATTTACGGGAACACCATCCATCACGATCACTGCGCCAGCTCCTTCGGCATTCCCTTTCGGGCGGCCACGTAACTCCCATTCGGCGCGCACTAAGCTTACGGCACTGGCAAAACCACCCGCAACGCCTTCAAGTGCTGCATCTTCGGCATCAGCACTGACGCTCGTGAAGCGTGGCAGTGCCGAAGCTGCAAGGAGTCCCAAAATTACAATCACGATGATCAATTCAATCAGCGTGAAGCCGCGTTGACGCGTTGCTTGCTCGGCGTTCATAGTTACGTCCTCTTCACAATGTTCTGTCGTTGGTTGTTGCTTATAAAACATGGTTACCGCCCTTTGTACGCATCCATCATGTCCCACATCGGGGTAAATATACCTAGCGCCATGATGGCCACCATGATTGCCACGAGTACCAGCAATATCGGCTCAATACGTGCTGTTAAACTTTTCAAATCATAGTCGACTTCGCGCTCGTAGTAGTCGGCAACCTCATTTAATAATTCGTCCACGCGGCCGGTTTCTTCACCCACGCTAATCATTTGCATGACCAACGGCGTGAACAACTGCGTCCCCTGCGCTGCGCGCGTCAGGCCTTCACCTTTTTCAATGGTGCGGCGCATATCTTCAATGCGGTCATGCATCCAATAATTGTCTACCGCATCAGCAACCAAATGCAATGATTGCGTCAATGGTACACCGGCCCTCAGCATTACTGCGAAACTTCGAGAAAACCTTGATAACAGGCTTCGCAATACGATATCACCAAAAATCGGGATGCGGGTTTTCCAGCGATCCCAACGTATCCGTCCGGTTTCACTTTCCTTAAACCGTTTAATGCCAAACAGTGATGCAACAATGGCGATGATCATTAATGGCCACCAGGTCACAAAAAAGTCCGACACACCGATTAAAATACGGGTCGGTAACGGCAATTCCGCATTAAATTGCTCGAACATTCGCGCAAACGTCGGAATAACCCAAATGTTCAAAATAAACATTGCGATAACCAAGGCCGATACAATAAACATCGGGTAGCGCAATGCTGACTTCACCTGTTTGCGAGTATCTTGCTCCTTCGCCAAATAATCCGAGAGCTGCTCAAACGCTTCTTCTAATTGTCCCGTGTTTTCACCTACGTGGACGACCGCTACAAGTAAACGTGGAAAAACGTGGGGATGCGCTCCCAAAGCTACCGATAATTCACGGCCACGTTCGAGTTGATCGACAACGTCAGCTAACACCGTCCGCATGCGTCGTTTCGGGCTATTTTCAGCCAAGCCCTCGATCGCACGAAGTAGCGGAATACCTGCCTTGGTCAACGAGTACATTTGTCGGGTAAAGACAATCAGGTCATCGAGCGTGATTTTTTCGTCAAATAAACGCCAACCCGCACTTTTTTCTTGCTCTTCACTACGTAGTTGAATCGCCAAAGGTGTCACCCCACGGCGAATCAGCGTATCCGCTGCGGCACGCTCTGAAGTCGCCTCGAGTGCGCCAGTTACGAGTTCGCCGGCAGCATCCCGACCGCGATAATCAAACTCAGCCATCGCTATGCTCCGCAAGCTCGGTCAAGGTGCCCTTGAGCTCTTCTTCCTCAACGGTCTCGGCCAAGAATAAAACTTCATCAACACTGGTAATGCCTTGCCGCGCATAGTCAAGCGCAGAGAGTGCCAACGGTCTAAAATTCGGTGCTGCACGAGCGGCACCGGCAAACTCACGCATGTTGGCGTCACGCAAGGCATTGACCATGTCTTCATTGAGTTCTAACAGTTCGAACACACCGATACGACCTTTGTAGCCAGTATGGTTACAGTTACGACAGCCCTTACCTTTAACGAAGCCGCTACCGTCTTTCGGTAAGTCCGGCGCCATGCGGCGCAGCAATGCAAGATCAGAGGGTTCAATCATCGCAGCCGTTTTGCAACTATCACACACTTTTCGAATCAAGCGTTGTGCCAGCACGCCACGCACTGCCGCGCCCACCAAATAAGGCGCGGCGCCCATATCAATTAAGCGCAAAGCACTGGTAATCGAATCATTGGTGTGTAACGTGGTCAGCACCAAGTGGCCGGTGATGGCACCACGCAGGCCGATTTCAACGGTTTCGCCATCGCGCATCTCACCCACCATGATGATATCCGGATCTTGCCGTAAGGTGGTGCGCAATACACGCGAAAAGCTCAGTCCGATTCGACTATTCACTTGTACTTGAGAAATCCGTGGTAAGCGGTATTCCACTGGATCTTCAACGGTAATAATCTTCTTCTCAGCTTTATTCAACTCATTCAACACGCCATACAGGGTTGTCGTTTTACCCGAACCTGTCGGACCGGTTACGATCAGCATCCCGTAAGGCTTGTGAATCAAATCTTTGACGCGCTTAAGCAAGTGCTCAGGGAGCCCCGTTTGCTCGAGCTCTAGAATACCAGCCGACTGGTCAAGTAAACGCATGACGCATGACTCACCATATTGCACTGGCATCGTCGACATGCGCACATCAACAGCATGATCGCGAACTTTAATATGAAAACGGCCATCTTGCGGCATCCGTTTTTCAGAAATATCGAGACCCGCCATCAGCTTCAAACGTAGAACAAGTGCGCTGGCAATGGTCGTTTCATTCAATACGTTTTCTTGTAAAACGCCATCCACCCGCATACGAATGCGCAACGCGCGGTCATCTGGTTCAATATGAATATCCGAGGCACGTACTTGCACGGCGTCCGCAAAAATTGACTGCAATAGTTTGGCGACCGTGGCATCGTCGGTATCGTCTTCGAGCGAAAGCGCGGCAATATCGACCGCCTCATCACGCTCATACTCGGTCTGCAACTGACTGGCAAACTGGGCAATATCTTTGGTGCGTCGATAAAGGTTATCAA
The DNA here is from genome assembly GCF_024752025.1 of Pseudidiomarina sp. CB1. Lineage (GTDB taxonomy): Bacteria > Pseudomonadota > Gammaproteobacteria > Enterobacterales > Alteromonadaceae > Pseudidiomarina. The sequence continues at coordinate 1,462,997 of NZ_JANTPU010000001.1, forward strand.
ACGACTCAAGTAATTGATGATCGGGGGCTACGGCAAGCTTGATCTCGCGCGGCTGCAGGTACTGGCTAATCGCATCAACAGCCGTCAGGTCCGCTGGATCACTCATGGCGACCAAGGCTTCTTTGTCATCGGCTTCGACAACAAGTGCTCGATGGCGGCGAGCCTGAATCTCAGGCAGCAAGTTAACCACCTGGTCCGCTATCTTTCGCTCACCTAACTCAATGAAAGGAATATTCAGCTGTCGAGCCAGGAACTCGAGCAGTTCCTGTTCCGAGATAAAGCCTAAGTCAACTAGGGTGACACCCAATTTACGGCCGTTCTGGCGCTGATCTTCGAGCGCCTGCTGCAACTGATTTTCACTAATGATCTGCTCTTGGACCAGAAGGTCACCGAGGCGCATTTTAAGTCGCGGCCGCATCGTTATCGGTCTCCCAAAGTATTTAAGCGTTGCTGCGCATAGTTGCGCGCGTCAGCGTTTAACGTATCGGTTGCCAGCGCCTGTTGGTAGGAACGCATCGCTGCATCTGGCTGCTGGGCATCTTCAAAAGCCACTGCGGCAGCTAACCACCAGCGTCCTTCGCCTGTGCGTTCAGCGAGTACGACATAATCTGCAGCCGCACTGGCGTAACGGCCTACTTCGTTCGCTGCGGCAGCGCGTAATTGATACAAGTCCGCCGCCTCGGCGGCGTTAGGGTTGATTTGCCTAAGCGCATCAACGACGCGTTGATAAGCCCCACCCTCAAGTAAAATTTTGGCATACAACAGTTGCCAGCGACTTTGCTGCGGTTGCAATTCTAAACCTTGCTCGAGCACAGCAAGTGCCGAAGAAATTTGCCCACGGCCATACCAATAGGCCGCAAGCTCACTGCGCGCCGCAACGTGCTCGGGTGCTAACGCTATGACTTGTTCAAAGAGGCTACCAGCGCGTTGCCGTTCACCTTTTTGCATGGCTTCACGCGCTTGCTTAAGCTTCACTTCCGCAAGCTCCTCGGCACTCAATTCAACGCGCTCGACCTGCATGGTTCCCTGCGGTTTTTCGTCTGCGACTGGCGGCTGCTCTGGTGTCGCAACGACCTGTTCTTGCGCAGTCTGTGCGACTTGGCTTTCGTTGTCGCTCGCTGATGTTTGCGCAATCGGTTCCGGCTGTAACCGCTGTTGTGGCTGTGTTGCTGCGGCAACAGGTACGGCAGCCGCGGTTGGTTCGGTAACTATAGCAGCAGGTTCTTGCTGCGGCTGTGTTGCTTTCGACGTTGCTGGCGTCGACGTTGTCGCCGGCTCATTACTCGGAGCAGTCGTAGTAGTTACTTCCACGGGCTCTGGTTGCGACGTTGTCGTTTGCCAGATGACCATTACCGCGGTGACCGCAATGGCAATGATAACGATGGCACCCAGCACCCAGCCCCAAGGAAACGGCTTTGGCGCGGCGGCAGCCGGAGTGGAAACCGTTTGGCGGTCCTGCTGCTGACGTTTATCAAGGTCTCGTAACATGCGGTTAATGACACTCATGACAAATACTCCGTGAACCAACCTTGTTGCCACGATAACCACAACAACACTGCTACGCCAGCGATACCGGCGAGACTCCACCACCAACGCTGGAATGTCGGTAAGCTAACATCTTCAGTGTCCGCTACGGCAAAACGCACATGCCGCGGATGAACTTGATACACGCCCTCGCCATAGCACAATAAAAGAACTTTATGACACAGAATATTGACCAAGCGCGGAATACCGCGACTCGCCCGGTGCAGCATGCCCACTACGCGAGCGGGGAACAAGCGCGCACCTTGGTAGCCAGCCACGTGTAATCGATGCGAAATATAACGTGCAACTTCAGGCAACGTCATCGCCTGTAACTGATAACTAAAAGTAATACGCTGACGCAACTGACGATGCTCACGGGTGGCCAAGCGCTCATCAAGTTCAGGCTGGCCAAAAAGCACAATATGCAAGAGCTTACGTGACTCAGTTTCGAGATTCGAAATTAACCGCAAAGCTTCCAGCGTTTCGGTCGGTAATGCTTGCGCCTCGTCCACAATAATAACCGCCATTTTGCCATCACGGCTGATCTCGACTAAACGCTCTTGAATCGCTTGGGTCAGTAACTGCTCACTTTGCTCTGATGGCGCATCGACCTGCAACTCACGAGCCACATGCGCACGCATTTCACTCGGCGTTAGATACGGGTTGGGAATATAAGCGGTAACGTATTTTTCCGGTAATTCATTGAGCAATTTACGGCACAACAAGGTTTTGCCGGTTCCCACTTCGCCGACGACTTTGATAAAACCTTCGCCGGCCTCTAGTGCGGTCACCAGCACCTCAAAAGCTGCCTTATGGCTCTCCAAATCACAGTAGAAACTGGTATTCGGCGTCAGCGTAAAAGGAAGCTCTATGAGACCAAAGTGCGCTTGATACATGCCCGTCCCGTAGACCTTAGTCGTTATACCATTGCTTCAGCAACTCACTGGAGCGCTCAAGTTCTTGTTGCCAGGTGTCGACACCCACAACAACAGGTCGAATGAGAATAACCAACTCTTTTTTCTGTTCGGTGCGACGTTTGTTCTTAAATAAGTTGCCGACAACAGGTATATCTCCCAAAAACGGGGCTTTACTCTCATTGTCGCTGTAGCTGGTTTGCATTAAGCCACCGAGTACCACAATCTCACCATTGCGCGCGCGTACGATGGTATCACTCTCGCGAATGTTACTCTGCGCTAGCGGTAGGACAAACGACTCTTCGTTCAGGGTCACCGTCTTATTCTGCTCGGTAGTTTCGACCACCGACGGGTGCACATGCAAAATCACTTCGCCGTTATCGCTGATTTGCGGCGTGATATCTAACGAAATACCTGAGAAGAACGGCGTGAGCTCGATATTTGGCGTCGACGTGGTTGCGGTACCAGTTACGGTGGTCGTCGACACATCAGTAACAAAATACTCATCTTCACCAATCTTGATGACGGCCTTTTGGTTGTTGGCCGCACTCACCCGCGGGTTCGACAGAACTTGCACATTACCTTGATCTTGCAGCAGGTTAAGCACGCCACTAAAGTCGCCGACATTCAGTGACATACCAAAGACGCCATTGCTACTCTCAACGGCACCACCGCCAAAACCAATACTGCCACTTGCGTTGCCTAAGCTAAACAAGTCACTCCAATTGATACCTTGTTGATAATTGTCATTCAGCGCAACTTCGACAATCCGCGCCTCAAGGATGACCTGCCGTTGCAAACGCTCTTCCGCCGATCGTAAAAAGTCACGCGCAGCGCGAAGTTCGCTTGGCAGTGCAGTAATCGTGATCAGGCCAGCTTGTGGCGACACCACAACCCGTCGGCCATCGCCTTCGCCAACGATGCCTTGCATGATGTCTTTTAAGTCACCCCACAAGTTCGTTTCAGACTGCGTTGAGATCGACGAGCCGTTGGTTTGCATACCATTGAGACCGTTTTGTTGGCCTAAGTTACTCCGCCCCGGCACACCACCTTGGTTGCCTAACAGCGCATTGTTGTAATTATTCGAACCACCGTACATGCTATTTTCACGATCGTTTTCTTTGACGCCGCCAGAACTTACACTTGTCTGCGACAATCCCATTCGCTGTAACGCTAGATAATCTAAAGCAAAGGTTTCTGTACGAAGCCCTGCAGGGAAAATGCGAATCATGCGGTTTTCTTTGCGAATGTCATAACCGTAAATGTCACCAACCACTTCAAGGGTTTCACTAAGGGTGACTTCTTTCAAACTCACAGTGATGTCACCCGTAACTCCGGGGTGCACGGCGATGTTATAAGGCGAATCAGCGGCCAAACCGGCAAAAAACTCTTGCGCTGGAATGGCGTTCGCATTAACTGAAAATCTGGGCTCAGCAAGGAGTTGCTCACTGGCTTGCTGTGTTTCTAAAACACTTGGCCGCAATGACGCACGCACAGACTCCGGCAACGGCGGCCGTTCACTAGGCTTAATTTGCTCACCTTGGTTCAGCGCTTGCTGCGCTTCTTCTGGTGAGCGCTCCGGTTGATGCGCACATGCTGCAACCAGCATGGTGGTGGCTAAAAGAATGGCTATCCGCATTAGTCCTGTCCCCCTGAACCCAGCGCCTTACTGTACATTGCAAGGCTAATTTCGGCGCCGGTTTGTTGATGGCGAACATCAACGTGGTTCATTGTAATTTTAGTTATGATATACGGTGCTAAGACATCGCCCTCACGAACGCGTTGTCCATTAATAAAGGCAACAGCGCCATCGGTACGTTGCTGAACGGCTTGTAAGCGTAACTGTGTCACCGGCTCGGTGGTCGTGGTTGCCTGTACTCGCTGCGGTGGCGCAGTCGGATCATTCAACTGTTGTGCAAACGCGATATCGGCGATAAAGCTCAGCGCTACTAGCAAACTAACTCGCAACATAGTCACGCTCCAGACTTAACGTATAAATTTCCAGCGTTATCACTGCCTGCGGGTGCTCATCCACTCGATAATCGAGATGCTGCCAGTAAAACGACCAAGGCAACTGTTCAAGCTTTTCAAAGTAGTCAAAGGTTTGCTGGTAGCTGCCACGCAATACCAGTTGCAAGCGATGCTTGTAAATTGCTCCCGCAGTCGCTTCACCGTCGCCATACACACGTTCGGCTGGCAACGCTTGCGCACTTTGCACTTCAAGCCCGCTCGCGTGACTAAGCAATGCCTTCAGCAATTGACGGTTATCAGCGGCGCTAACGTAATTGGTTTCGGACTGCAGACGTGTATTCACTTCGTTCAGTTGGGTTTGCAGTTCAGCCAGTTTATTCTTTAGCGGTGCTTGTGGGTCGCCGGCCAAACGTACCTCAATCGCCTCGATTTGGGTTGCGGTCAAACGATTCGTGTTAAGTTGCTGCTCGAGTTTGGCTTGCTCTGTTTTATAGGCTTGCCACTGCGGCAACAGGAAGACATAAAGGCCAAGATAGGCAACAAACACCAGTGCAAGCCCAAACCAAAATCGACGGCGTTGCTGTGGCAGGTTGTTAAACTTAATCTGCAAATCTTGCCAAGCACTCATGGCTGTGACCTCCCAGCTGATGCGCTCACGTTCCGGGCATGATCAAGATGACCAACGGTAAACTGCAGCCCAAGTTCACCTTCGTCGCGAATCTCAAAAACGCCGAAAGGACGTTCTTTCAGCGCTGGGTAGGAGCTAAACTCGGCCAGCCATGTCGGTAACGTTTGCGGTTGCAACGTTCGCCCTTGTAGCGTCAACGCATCATTCGTCAGCATAATACGCTGTAACCAAATCACTTGATCGTCTGCCGCCGCAAGATCTTGCAACAGTTGCGAAAAGCTCACTTGATTGCGCCCGGTTATGTTCTGCATTTGTGCCAGTAAGCGCTGGCGAAGTGTGAGCTGTTGCTGAACGTCATTAATTTCGGCGCTAAGTGTCGAGTTCTTCATGGCGGCTTCGAGTTGCGCCTGTTTCGTTTGTAACTCAGTACTTAACTCACTTGCGCGGGCATAGCTCTCCACATAATTGGCATGCTGGTACCGCGCCAGCAAAAACAAAACAATAAAGGTGACGACAAAGACGACGACTAACGCGCCGGTATAGGCCGCAAAACGATTTAAGGTTAACCATTCACTGCTTGGCTTTAACTCGTCCACATAGAGGTTGGCGTAGTGCTTCATCGTTTGCCCTCCCATAACTTGAGAGTTGCTACCGCACCACCCAATGCCGCAAAGTCGCTATAATCGCCGACAGCTAGCTCTTGCGCCCAAGCCGGGTAGCTCGCCCAAGCCACTGGTAAGCCAAGGTCTTCGTGCAAACTGGCGAGCACCTCATCTTGCTTAGGTAACGTCAAAGCTAAGGTGACTTGGCGAATCGGACTTTGCCGTAGTTGCCGTTCAAAATAATCACCGGAACGCTGAACTTCAACGCTTAGCGGCTGTAATCCACCCATCCTCACTTCGTCCAACGTCAGGGTATGTAATTGCTCGAGCGCACGCACCGCACGGTTAACTTGTAACTCACCGCCGCGATAGACTTGCAGCAATGCTGCTTGTTCGGCCTGCTGGTAAGCCACCACCGTTGGCTCTTCACTCGCAGTAAACATTTCCGCTATCGCTTGCTCTTCGCTGAGAACCGCGACAACGTTGTCGGAAATTTCGTGAAGGGTTTGGATTAACGGAGCTAATTCAGTTTTGCTAGCGGCGATGGCATTAATTTTATTTTGCCCAGCCTTTTTAATCGGCAATTCATAATAATCGGCAATACAGTCGTCCGGTTCATAGCTTACTAGGTCACGCAGACTGTAACGCAAACTTGCAGCGAGCTCAGCTGGTTCGAGGTCAGGCCGATCTAATGAGACACTCTGATAAAAGTCTATGCCTAAAACCAAACCAACGGGAGGGTTATGACGACAGTATTTGGCATAGCTATGGGCGAGTTTACGAAGAGCTGTTGTGTAATCACCGTCGGTGACGGTGACGTCGTCACACACCACGAGGCTGGGCTTATCGTTATCACGTCCTTCAAGCACCACCATATGCAGCGACGCCTTGCGCAAGGCGAAGGTGACACAGTAGTTCGAATTGTTCCGCGCACGAAATAGATTCAGCAAATTTCTGTCCCTGCTACTTTATAATTTTTATTAGAGGCCGGACGAGGCTTCTTAACGCAAGTTTGACACCTTTTGCGTGAAAAACAAGCACTGCAAGACCTCACAGTGCTTTGTTGTTTTTTTGTTCTCTATTCAGCGAGTTGCCATTGCAGCTTTTCATTTGCCCAATACGGCACCATTGGGCCAATCGCTGTAGCAACAGTCGCTGGAACTTGCCACTCACTGCGAATCAAGGTGACCTGTTCCGTCGCTCGCGGAAAACCATAGAAATCAGCACCGAAATGGCTGGCAAAATCCGCCAACTTGTCGAGCGCATTCATACGCTCGAAAAACTCGGCATAAAGTTGTAACGCCGCTGGAGCCGAGTAACAACCGGCGCAACCACATGCGGCTTCCTTCTTCGACTGGCCGTGCGGCGCAGAGTCAGTACCTAAGAAAAATTTAGGACTGCCCGACACCGCCGCTTGCTGCAGTGCTTCTTGGTGCTCACGGCGTTTTAAAATCGGTAGGCAATAATTATGTGGTCGAATGCCACCCACCAACAAGTCGTTGCGGTTCATCAACAAGTGCTGCGGGGTAATAGTGGCTGCCACGTTTGGCCCCTGCTCCAGCACAAAGTCAACAGCATCACTGGTCGTAATATGTTCTAGCACCAATTTTAGCTGTGGATGACGCGCCAGTAACGGGCGTAATTTGGTATCAATGAACACTTTTTCGCGGTCAAAAATATCGATTTCTGCAGCGGTAACCTCGCCGTGCACAAGCAGCGGAACTTGTAACTCTGCCATCGCTGCGAATACCTCGTCGAGCGCTTCGATATCCGTCACCCCAGCCGCTGAATTTGTTGTCGCCCCGGATGGATACAGTTTAAAGCCAATCACTTCTGAGTTTTCTGCCGCTGCGCGCACGGTCGCAACCGAAGTCTGCTGTGTTAGATATAACGCCATTAACGGGCGAAACGCTGAGGCTTCGGGCCGCTGTGCGAGAATCCGTTCACGGTACGCCATTGCTTGCTCGACAGTGGTTACCGGTGGCACCAAATTAGGCATGATCACCGCTCGCGCAAACACCTTTGCCGTAGCTGGCACCGTGGTTGCTAGGAGTTCTTCGTCGCGTAAATGTAAATGCCAGTCATCAGGGCGCGGAAGGGTAATCTGCTGCATGGGAACCTCTTTATTGGTGCTCAACTCATCAAAAGTTGCGCTATTATAACGCACCAACATCAGCCCGTAACGGTTTGATTGCGGCCTTTTTCTTTAGCGCGATAAAGTGCTTCATCTGCACGAGCCATCCAGTCGTCTATTTTTTTGTCCGAGCTCCTCAGTTCGGTCACGCCAGCGCTCATCGTCACTTTGAGTTGTTTATCGTCGTACTGGAATGCGGTTGCTGCGATCGACTCGCGTATCCGCTCGACCGCCAAGACCGCATCGGCTTCATTGGTATAGGGTAGTAAAATAGCGAACTCTTCACCCCCAAGTCGGCCAAGCAAGTCGATATCGCGTAATTGCTCTTTGCTACGGCAACAAAATTCGCGGAGAACTTCGTCGCCTGCGGCATGACCATAGGTATCATTAACCTTTTTGAAGTAATCAAGATCGATAATTGCAACCGTCATCGGCGCGTTATAACGCATGAACTCATCAAAGCGCTGTTCCATTGCTTCCCAGAACACGCGACGATTAGCGACCCCAGTGAGTTCGTCGGTGGTCGCTAAGCGACGTAGTTCGGTAATCGCAGCTAAACGCTCCTCGTCCATACGCCGCATATGCATTAAAGTGCCTAACGTATCGAGCATGGGACGTAACAAACTTAAGAGTCGGCGTTCAAAGCCGTCGTTTGTATTGGCCAGAATCATTAAGCCAACCACTTCCCGTTTAAAGTACAACGGCAGAATCAAGCCATTTTTAAGTGGCGGCAAGGTTACCGGCTTAAACTGTAATTCCAACTCCGAAATCGGTTGATGACAGAATTCAGGTTCACCTCGAAGCAGTACTTTTTTGACCACATCCCCGCCGACCTCGACTTCAAGCCCCTGCCGAATCAGCTTACCAAACGCATCTGTGTCTTTCGCATCAGCAGCGATGCGTAAGCCATGCGCTAACACCAAATTTCGCTGACGGGAGTCTGGCGGCAATTCACCGACAAAACCAACATTCGTGTGTGTCATCTTCATCAGTTTGGGTAACGCATAGTCACACACATCGCTAAAATCTTTCGCCAGCATAAATTCATGTTGCACGTGAGAAACCAGTTCAAGAATTTCCGCTTGTTGCTGTAAAAAGGTTTCATTGGCAACTTGCTCAGAAATGTCATGGTGAATTCCGGTCATGCGCAGCGGTCGTCGTTGTTCATCAAATTCAACGATCTTGCCAATACTATGAACCCAAACATAATGGCCTTCATGGTGACGAATGCGAAAGCGCATTTCGAAACGATCGGCGCTACCACGCATATGCTCTTGAACTCTAGCTTGCAGTTGCTTAAGGTCATCGGGATGAACCAGCTCACGCCAATCCAATGCTTCTTGCTCGGCGCTTACGTAACCCAGATAAACCTGCCAACGATGGCTGATATCAAGCTCATCGCTCTGTAACATCCACGACCAAGTAAAATACTCGCCCGCGGTAAGCGCTATATCAAAGTTTTGATTAGCCTCTTTGAGCGCCAACTCAAGTTGCTTACCTTTACTATCGTCGAGCAGATAACCACGCACTCGCAGCACGTTGCCTTCTTTGTCCTTATCGGCTCGCGCAAAATGATGAACCCACCGAATAACCTTGCGGCCTTCTAATTCACGGACCACGCGATAGTCCATCTCGAGCGCATCTTCTTCGCCGTCGATAAGACGTTGCATACGCGCCAGTAACTCTTCGCGTTCCACTGGATGCACAATAGCTTCGTAATGCACGTCGGCGCGAAGTAAGAAATCACGATCATAGCCGATAACGCGTTCCGCATTTTCGGCGACATAGCTTAAATGCACATTTGGTTCAATGCGCCACACCACAGCACACACCGGACCCTGCGCTAAAACATCGCGTTCAGCGCGATAATTATCGATTTCAAACCGGTCAGCGATGGTTGCTGCGACCCAATCAGCAAAGGTTTCTAAATAACGCAGTTCGGCCGCTGAAAATTGTCGCGGTTGATGGGAGATCACACACAAAGTACCTAGGTGGAACTCATCGTAAAGCGTAATTGGTGCGCCAGCATAAGCCCGAACGCCTTCTTTCTGCACAACATAGGGGTTATCGCAGAAGCGTTTGTCTTGCGTAGCGTCTTCAATAACCATCGTCTCGCCTGCGGCAATAACGTGGGTACAAAAGGAGACTTTGCGGGGAGTTTCTGATTCGTTAAAGCCGACTTTTGCTTTGAACCATTGGCGCTCTTCATCAAGCAACGTAATAAGCGCGGCGTCGGCTCGGAGCAGCTCTTTGACGAGTAAGGTGATGCGGTCAAAAATCGGGTCAGCGTCGGTATCAAGCAATTCCAACTCGTGCAACAACTGCACACGTGCCTTTTCGTTCTTGGGCACTGGAAACGGTTGCATATAACCCCCTGATTTTTGACTTCAATATAAGCGTAGCAGACATCTTGGAAAACCCTATGTAAAAACCATGACAATTCGTCTACCGCAGGCCGAGTTTTTCCTTCCAATGCTTACGACAACAGGAGATATAACGATCGTTTCCACCTATCGCAATTTGCTCGCCAACTTTCACGGCATCACCGTTTTCATCGATACGCAGGTTCATGGTAGCTTTGCGGCCACAGAAGCAGATGGTTTTCATCTCGTTCACCTTATCCGCCACCGCAAGTAATACCGCGCTGCCAGGAAAAGCTTGGCCAAAAGCATCCGTACGAATACCATAACACATGACAGGAATATCAACGCGATCGACCACATCAGTGAGCTGCCAAACTTGGGTTTCGGTCAGGAACTGCGCCTCGTCGAGCAACACACAGTCGATTTGCTGTTGCCCATGCCTCGCTTCAATCAACGCTGCGAGATCAGTGCCACTGGTGAATGCCAAAGCGGAACGGTCAATACCTAAACGCGAGGCGATCATGCCTTTACCGGCGCGATCATCGATCGCTGGCGTCAACAACAAGACACGTTGGTCGCGCTCTTCGTAATTGTGCGCCACTTGCAGTAGTGAGGTGCTTTTGCCGGCATTCATTGCCGAATACGTAAAATAAAGGGAAGCCATAGATCTTTATTCGCTCGGGTTAACTATCTGCTTGAGGTTTATACTGAGTTTGAGCGCTGAATGCAAAGGCAAATTTTGCTACCATAGTGCGATTCAACTGGAGGACTCACAATGTCACAACGCTACACTCATGAATTCCTGAAGGCCATGCCAAAGGCTGATTTACACCTGCACCTTGATGGCAGTTTACGCCCTGCTGGCCTTATCGAAATGGCGCAGCGCAGTGGTGTTGAGCTCCCCTCCTACACGGTCGAAGGCCTATACGACCAGGTATTTAAAGAAAGCTACAACGACCTTGGCGAATACCTCAACGGTTTTCAATACACCTGTGCTGTGTTGCGCTATATGGAAAACCTCGAGCAAGCCGCTTATGAACTCGCAATGGATAACCTTGCCGAAGGCGTTATCTACATTGAAGTACGTTTCGCCCCACAGTTAATGATGGACCCAAACCGCGGCATCGACTTTGACCGCGTGATGCACACGACCAATGCTGGTTTAAAACGTGCAAAAGATGAATACAACAGCCAAGACGCAGTCAAGAACGGTGACAAGCCACCGTTTGACTACGGTATTATCAATTGCGCCATGCGCATGTTCGGTAAAAAAGGCTTTTCACCTTATTACACACAACTCTTTCAAACGCTACGCGATCACGAACCCAAACAGGTTATTAAAATTGCGGCGATGGAAATGATTCGCGCCAGTATTCGTTTACGTGACGAAGAAGGTTTGCCTATCGTCGGTTTGGACATTGCCGGACAAGAAATGGGTTATCCTGCACACGACTTCAAAGAAGTCTACGAATACGCCCATCAGAATTTTTTACTGAAAACTGTCCACGCGGGCGAGGCTTATGGCGCAGAAAGTATTTTTGAAGCACTCACGCAATGTTACGCCGATCGTTTAGGCCACGGTTATTCGCTGTTTTCGCCTGATATGATCCAAGACCCTAACATCACTGACAAAGACGGCTATGCCAGCCAGTTAGCATCCTTTATTGCTGATCGCCGCATTGCAATAGAAGTCTGCATAACCAGTAACCTACAAACCAATCCAAGCATCGGCGATGTTCGCAATCACAACTTTAAGCATATGTTTGATCACCGTTTAGCCACGGTTATCTGCACCGATAACCGCCTGGTTTCACGTACTACCGTTACACGCGAATACGAGCTTGCCAATCAGGCCGCAGACATTCCGCTCAAGCGCCTTAAAGATATGGTCGCCTACGGTTTTAAGAAAAACTTCTTCCCGCAGGACTACTTAGCGAAGCGCGCTTATGCCAAACAAGTGCTGCAGTACTTCGATAAAGTCGCAGCAGAACACGGCGTGCGTTAATCGCCCGCCGTACTGCTGTTTTGTGCTTGTAAGTACTGGTTAAGAAACGCAAGGTAAGCCTCTTGCGCTTCGATGCGGTTCTGTTTGCTGCGGAAGCCGTGGCCTTCGTCATCAAACAGTACGTATTCAACCGGCACACCATTGTCCCGAATAGCGGCGACCATTTCATCGCTTTCGACCTGTAACACACGCGGGTCGTTAGCGCCTTGCACGATCAACACTGGCGCTTGCACCTGATCAGCATGGAATAACGGCGAAATCCGACGTAGGCGTTCCGCATGCTCAGCAGGATCACCCAGCTCGTCGTACAACGACTGACGGAAGCTTGCCCACCATGGCGGGATACTTTCTAAGGTGCGTACCCAATTCGTTACTCCGAAAATGTTAATCCCCGCATCGAATTCATCGGTAAAGACCAGCGCCGCCATGGTCAAGTAGCCACCATAGCTGCCGCCCATCACCGCAATCTTCTCGCCATCTACCCATGGCAAGCTCTGCAGGTATTTTTTCGCATACACCACATCCTGCAAATCATCTTCGCCATGCCGCCGGTCGTCCAAGTGATAAAACGTTTTGCCGTAACCTGAGGAGCCACGGTTATTGATGCCCAGTATGGCATAGCCATGATTCACTAAATGCTGAATAATCGGACTATAGCCTTTACGCGTTTGTCCACCTGGGCCACCATGAATGAAAATCACCGCAGGCACTTTATTCACAGTGCTCGCTTGATGCGGACGGTACAAAATATTGGGGATCTCAAGTCCGTCAAAACTCTCGAAACGCACCACTTGGCTCGAAACAAGATCTGCTTTATCTATCTTAGGACTTAGTGCATCCGTTACTTGAACCAGTTGTTCCGCGCCTATTCGCCAAGTGTATAAGTTAGACGGTGAAGTGTCCGAATTCACATAAAACGCGACGACCGATTCATCGTTGGAAAAATTAACGCCCCTTAAGTCGCCTGCTGGATAGTCAGGCATTGCGATCGGCTCACCGGTTTCGGTATTCAGAATCGTTAGTTCGGTACTGGCGTCATCATTGACGCCTACCACTTGGTAGCTGCCCTGATCGGAGAAGTAAACAAACATCACGTCCCAATCAGCTGCGTATTCTTCTTGATGCGCTGCTGCGGCAATGTCATAGCGCCACGCCTGAACGAACTCACCGTGGGCATTGGTACCGTAGACCAAGTGCTTACTATCAGGCGTAAAACTAAAAATACTGTTATTAACTGCGGCGGTATCATCAGTGATCAGCAAAGGTTCAGCATTCGCGTCGCTCAAGTCTTGTAAATACAGGTCTGTATCTTTATTGCTGTTAACTTTGGCCAGCGCCAGCCATTGCCCATTCGGAGCCACTAACATATCGGCCCAGCCAGCGTCATTTTGAAAGATCATCGTGCGGCTGTAATCGTCAACTTGATACTGATAGATATCAAAGCTGGCAGGATCTCGCTCGTTGGTCATGACATAAAACGATTGGTCGTCTTCATGCCAGCCTAAAAACGCCGCTTTTAGAGATTCTCCCGGTGTTAAGTCCTGCACATTGCCGTCGAGCTCTCGTACGTAGATATGGTTGAGCTCATTACCGCCTTGATCAGCGGAGTACAGAAAGCGCTTATCGTTCGGGAACCAGCTGAGTCCTGCATAGGCGTCAGTAGTTGAACGGGTCAGTTGCGCAGGTTGGCCACCATCGATGGGGTAACTATAGACATTGAAGATGCCATCGGCATCGCTGGTCACCAGCACCTCGGAATTATCATGGCTCAGTGATGAACCAAACAACGTTGTCGTTGCAAAAAAAGTTTCTGCAGCGTAATTCTCTACGGCAGGCTGCGCTTGCGTGGTTTTGTCAGCTTGTTGCGCAGCACCAGAAGAAGACTCCTGAACTGGACTGCATGCCACCAGCACCAAGCTTACAAAGAATGTTATGGACAGTTTATGGATCAACATAGGTCGGCTCCTCTCCCTTTTTCTAGAGCCAAAGTTTAGTCCATATTTGTAAATTTGCGCTGCTAGTGCTTAGTGTTTAAGGTAGCGTTGATGGAAAGCTTCGATAGCAAGCGGTTTATCAAAGAGATAGCCCTGTAAAACCACGTCGTGATCACGCCCGGCTAAGTAGCTCGCTTGCGCCTCAGTCTCCACCCCCTCAGCAACGATACGTAAACCAAGGTTTTTCGCAATCGCCATCACTGAGTCAACAATCGTACGTTGCTCAGCATCGTCAATCGCTTGTACAAAGCTCTGGTCAATTTTGAGCTCTTGCAGCGGCAACTTGCGTAAATAAGACAGTGAGGAGTAACCCGTCCCAAAGTCGTCAATCGAAAACTGTACGCCGCTTTGTTGCAGCGCTTTCATTTTCAAGACAATGTCATTGGTATCTTCGACGAATAAATTCTCGGTAACTTCAAGTACCAGCCGTGAAGCATCAGCGCCGGAATCCTCCAAAGCACGCTCTATACAATACACAAAGTCGTATTTGCGGAACTGGCGCGGGCTTATGTTTATGGCCAGGGTCAACGGTGCCGGAAGGCGTTTAAGCTCGAGTAACGCATGCCGTACGATCCACTTACCTAAATCGACAATAAGGTCCGTTTGTTCGGCCACCGGAATAAAGTCACCTGGCGAAATCATGCCTTTTTTGGGATGGAACCAACGTATCAGCACTTCCACTCCTAAAAGACCTCCAGCGGCTGACATTTGGGGCTGTAGATAAAGCTCCAAACCTTCACCGTTGACGGCTTCGCGCAACTCACGCTCGATCTCATAACGCTTCTCAAGTTCGGCGCTGTAAGACACGTCATACACTGAGGTTTGATTGCCCCCAGCGTCTTTGGCGTTATGCACCGCTGTTTCCGCATGACGGATGATAGCATCCGCCGATTCTGCATTTTCTGGATAAATAACAATACCAGCACTCGCAGTGACGGACAGCTGTTCATCTTGCACCCGCAACGGCTGACTAAGTTCACTCAAAATCAGCTTTACTAATACTTGAGCGTCGGCCAAGACTTCGTCATGAGTCAGCAATCTCGGAGCGAGCACAACTGCAAATAAATCGCCGCCCAAGTTCGCGACAAATGCCTCATGCTCATTTGCCACACTAGCCCGAAGGCGGCTCGCAGTAGCCCGCAAAATCGCATCACCAAACTCGAAGCCGCGAACATCATTGATGCGCTGCAAACCGTCTAAGTCAAACAGCACCACCGCCCCATACTGATCACTACCCGCCGTTGTCAGAAGCCGTGCTAGGTGTTGAATACTACTGGTTCGGTTTGGTAACTCAGTGAGTGAATCGTAATACGCTAAATATTCAATTTTGGCTTCGGCTTCAACGCGCTGCGTGATATTCAGCTTACTCGCCAAGTAGTGCGTGGTATTACCCTGTTCATCGCGCAACGGTGAAATAGTCGCCCACTCGCGAAATTCGACGCCATCTTTGGTTTGGTTGTACAGCTCGCCTTGCCAAGTATTGCCGTCACTCAGCGCCTGCCAAAGTGCTTCATAATCTTGCGCTGGGGTGCGCCCAGACGAAAGCAGTCGAGGATTTTTGCCCAATACCTCTTCAGCGCTATAGCCGGTAGTGTCACAGAACGCTGGGTTAACATACTCAATGTTGCCATCAAGATCGGTGATCATGATGCTTTCGTTGGCCTGCTCTACGGCGGCTGATAACTTACGTAATTGCGCCTCACGGTGGCGACGCTCTTTTGCCGCACGGCGAATATTGTGCGCTAAAATACCAAACTCATTCGGTAAGCGAAGTGGCAAGTTTTCGTCACTAACGAAGCCGTGCCGACCAAATTGGGTGACCGCTTCGACTAACCTTTTTGCCGGGCGCGCAATGAACCGCTGCAACGCCAGCCATAACGCCAGACCCACCGCAAAAAATAACAACAATAGCAATCCCAAAGGCCACCACGGTACACCGGCAAGTTGATACCAATGAGGAGCATGCAGGTACTCAACCAACAGCACATTACGCTGCGTTTGACGATTCACCGAGAGACTTTCAATGATCGGCGCAGCCGCAACCAAGTGACTGTGCTCGGGATGAAAGTGAATGACGGTTTTGCCAGTGGTAGCAACATGACTAAGAAGCTGTGGGTCAACTTCATCCACAAAACGCTGCACATCGCCCCGGATTAAATTAGGCTCATACACAGCGACTAAGTCTTTGCGGGCGTTGACAATAGTGGCATTAACAATCCGCGGATGTACATGAAACTCGCTTAATAATTCCGGAACTGCGATGGCGCGATCCGCAGTATACATACGATTAAACGAGCCTTGAGCCACCGCAAGGCTACTGCGTAACTCTAATTGTGCACTACGCAGCGCAGCCTGTTGCTGGGCGGCAATCATAAAATAGCTAAGGCCCACCAAAATGGCTAACATTGCCGCCAACATCGGCAAGGTAATTTGTATACTCAGGCGTTGCCACCAACGTAACCTATTCACTCGTGCCCCTCGCTCAGCTGATCACAGCGCTTGAGGCCAACAACCGTATCGTAAACCCCTGACTTCCTGAGATGTTCGCTGACTTGTGGTATCTGCTCTTGCAGCAACGCTTGCAGTGCTTGATCTTGCGCAGCAGCAGGAATGAACTCAACTGTCTGTAAACCGCTTCTTAACTCGCCATCATCCAGCTCGGTGAGCGCTTGTAATGCCTGCCAAAATTCGTTTTGCTCGGCGTTTAACAAGGTCAATATTTGCTGCCAAGCCCCATTGCGCAGCAGCATGATTGCTGGTGCAAGTTCGGGCCAATGACGCTTATTAATGATGAGCACATCCGTTATTTTCAGTGCTTGATGTTGAGAATCAAAGATCACCTGGGCGCCACGCTGCTTGAGACGCTGCACGAAAGGCTGATAGGTGACAATAAGATCGACATTGTCGTTGTTCCAGGCCTGTAGGTGTTCCGTGGGTAACAATGCCTGTGTAGTAACCCGTTCGGGAGCTATCCCGTTGACCTTCATCCACTGGCTGAGTACATACCGAGCTAGGGTGCTATCTTCGAGTCCGACATGAATCGACTGCTGCTGACCAAACTGCCAACCTTCACGGGCTAAAATCGCATCCGCACCGTTCGAGTGATCGAGTACCATGGCTACACAATAATCACCTTGCGTCATCGTATTAAGACCAAGGGCATTATCGAGCGAAACAAATGCGCCAACCGCTGCATCATTACTCAACATCCGTAACACGCTCACATCCGAAACCAACATGACTGGCTTGAGTTGTTGCGGTATGAGTTGCGGGTGCGTAACTGCGGCACTAAAAACGGGCGCAGCGCCAAGCCAAGAGTTACCCACGATCACCGCTCGCTCTGCGGGTCGGTCACAGCCACTAAGAAAAAATAAGCAAACGAGCGAGAGAAAACGCAGCATGATCACAATGTGTTCATCTAGTTAGGTGCTTGATACACCACATTTTAGCAGCTTCACGGCGGGTGTGAATCAAACATTCGATTTTTCTAAACTTTTCTAAACAAAAAGCCCTGCTAAATAGCAGGGCTCTCGGGTCTACGGGACTTTGTTAAATAACTTTATGTCATTCAGAACGGAATATCGTCATCAAAGTCATTGTCAGGAATAAACGGGTCATTATTCTGCTGCTGTGACTGCTGCTGTTGCGCCGGCGGTTGTTGCGCTGGGCGTTGCTGTTGATTATTAAAGTTACTACCTTGCGCCTGTGCTTGCTGACCACCTTGGTTGTACGAGCTACTTCCGCCCTGCGACTGACTTTGGAAGCCACCGCCACCTGCACCACCGCGGCTATCAAGCATTTGTAAGTCGTTGATCACTACTTCTGTAGTGTAACGCTCAACACCGTCCTGACCTTGCCACTTGCGCGTTTGTAAGCGCCCTTCAACGTAAACTTTTGAGCCTTTGTCCAGGTATTCGCCGGCAATTTCCGCAAGACGGCGGTAGGCCACACAACGGTGCCATTCGGTTTGTTCCCGAGGCTCCCCGGTTTGCTTATCTTTCCATGTTTCGCTCGTGGCAATCGACAAGTTGGCAATCGCTGTGTTGTTTTGCGTGTAACGGATCTCCGGCTTCGCGCCTAAGTTACCGATAAGAATGACTTTATTTATGCCGCGACTGGCCATGCCTTGCTCCTTTCCTCATGTTTGATACGGCTGCACCAGCGCCGTAACTTGTTCTTCATTGTAATCAGTTTTATGTACTTTTAAATAGGCGATTTGCTCGCTTGCGACGAGCCGAACTTCTTCTACGCCCGCAACCTCGGCCAGCTCGGTCGCAAGTTCATCGACCTCGTTTGCGGCCAACTTGCGCAATCTAAAGCTCACATTTTGCCATTGTGGTGGCGGTGCCATGCCAACACTCATCAACAGCCAACATAGTAACAGCACTAAGCTGAAAGCGACAACGCCGATAAGCCCACCCCACTGTAAAATCGCTCCACCAGCAGCACCACCAACAAAGGCTCCGCTAAATTGCGCGGTTGCATAAATACCACTTGCACTGCCCTTGCGCCCCGCAGGAGCAAAGCGTGTCAATAACGATGGTAAAGTCGCTTCTAAAAAGTTAAAGCCAGTAAAAAATACCAACACTGCAGCCACATAAATCAGCCATGAGCCTTCACTAAATCCGATAATTCCGACAGCCAATGCCAAACATGCGATAGCAATGCGGAAAAACAAAGGCTGTTTACGGCGTTTTTCCGCCACGATAAGCATCGGTACCATCACCACAAACGAACCAATCAACGTCGGTAAGTAGAGCCAGGCATGTTGTTCACTTGCTAAGCCACCGGCAACCAGCTGAGTTGGCACGACCACAAAAAAAGCGGTTAATAAACAATGCAGAATAAAGACACCGATATTCAATCGCGCTAGTTGCCCATGCTTAAGTATCAAGCCAAACTCTTTGCTACTCGGCAGCAGGTCACCCCGAGCGGCGCGCACTTCGACCTTGGGTACGGCAATGGCAAAAACCAACAAACCAAACACGGCACTGACCGCAGTAAACAAGAACAGCCCCGACAAGCCAATATAAGGACCAAGTAAGGGCCCTAAAATCAACGCCAAGGCAAATGCCAAGCCGATGCACATGCCGATCATGGCCATTACTTTCGGCCGTTGTGAGTCTCGGGTAATATCTGCGGCGAGCGCTAAAATTGCGGCAGCGATAGCTCCCATGCCTTGTAGCGCACGACCGATAACGACACCAACTAGGGTGTCAGCGTAGGCAGCCACTAAACTCCCCACCACGAAAACAAGTAAACCGACAATAATTACCGGACGGCGGCCCACTTTATCCGACAACATACCCATAGGTATTTGCAGCAGCGCTTGCGTTAGACCATAGGCACCAATCGCTAGGCCGACGAGCAATGGTGTGTAATCCGGGTACGCCTGACCATAAATCGCCATCACTGGCATGATCAAAAATAGGCCTAACATCCGTAGTCCAAAGACAGCAGCTAAGGCACTAGATGAGCGGCGTTCGAGAGGACTCAGACGTTGTTCATTCGCAGACTTTGGCATCAATCTCTCATTCTTATGAATTCAATGTGTTCGAGCTAGCGACAAAATTTTGCTGGTGATTGTACCAGAAGGTGGTCACTGTGCGATAATGCTCGTTTCACATTCGCCAACGGAGTTACAGGTTACCCCTATGGACTTTATTGAAGTACGCGGCGCCCGCACCCATAACCTTAAAAATCTGCAGCTTACTATGCCACGCGATAAGCTTATCGTGATCACCGGGCTTTCCGGTTCAGGCAAATCGTCGTTGGCGTTTGATACGCTTTACGCCGAAGGTCAGCGTCGTTATGTCGAGTCATTATCGGCCTACGCCAGACAGTTTTTGTCGCTCATGGAAAAGCCTGATGTCGATAGCATTGAAGGTTTATCGCCAGCGATTTCCATTGAACAGAAATCAACATCACATAACCCACGCTCTACCGTAGGTACCATTACGGAAATTTATGATTATCTGCGCTTGATGTTTGCGCGCGTGGGTGAACCACGTTGCCCGACTCACCAAGAGCCGTTGGCCGCGCAAACTGTTTCGCAAATGGTCGACCAAGTACTGGAACTGCCGGAAGGCGAGAAGCTTATGATTCTGGCCCCGATCATCCAAGATCGTAAGGGCGAACACACCAAAGTGCTTGATAACTTAGCGGCTCAAGGCTTTATCCGTGCGCGGATTGACGGCGAGCTCTGTGATCTTAGCGATCCACCGCAACTCGAACTGCAAAAAAAGCACACAATTGAAGTCGTCGTCGACCGTATTAAAGTCCGTGAAGGCTTGGAGTTGCGGCTTGCCGAGTCTTTTGAAACCGCCCTAGAACTTAGCGGTGGTACAGCGATTGTCGCTCCATTAGACAGTGACTCGAAGCTCAACGCTATGATTTTCTCGGCTAACTTTGCTTGCCCCCAGTGTGGCTACAGCATGCAGGAGCTCGAGCCGCGCTTATTCTCATTCAATAACCCAGCTGGTGCCTGCAGCTCATGTGACGGGCTTGGTATTGAGCAATTTTTTGACCCACAAAAAGTCATCAATAATGATGAGCTTAGTTTAACGGGTGGTGCGATTCGCGGCTGGGATAAACGTAACTTCTATTACTACCAGATGTTGCAGTCGCTGGCGAAGCACTACGGTTTTGATCTAAACCAGCCCTTTAACTCGTTAAGTGAAAAACACCGCACGGTTATTCTTTATGGCAGTGGTCGTGACGACATCGAATTCACTTACATGAACGACCGTGGCGACCGTGTTGTTCGCCGCCACCCGTTTGAAGGCATTATTCCAAACATGCAACGGCGCTACCGTGAGACCGACTCCACCGCGGTGCGCGAAGAGCTGGCGAAGTACCTTGCGGCACAGCCTTGCAAAAGTTGTGGCGGTACACGTTTGCGTGAAGAAGCGCGCCATGTCTACGTTAACGACACTACGTTACCGGAAGTCGTAGCACGCTCAATTGGCGATGCGCTCGAGTTTTTCACCAAGCTTGAACTCGACGGCCAAAAAGCACAAATTGCCGAAAAAATCTTAAAAGAAATCAACGACCGCTTAGGCTTCTTGGTCAATGTCGGTTTGAACTATCTTAGTCTGTCGCGCAGTGCCGAGACCCTCTCTGGTGGCGAAGCTCAGCGTATTCGTTTGGCCAGCCAAATCGGCGCAGGCTTAGTTGGGGTCATGTACGTATTGGATGAGCCGTCGATTGGTTTGCATCAGCGTGACAACGAACGCCTGCTTAGTACCCTGACGCGTTTACGTGATCTTGGTAATACCGTCATTGTGGTTGAACACGATGAAGATGCTATTCGTGCGGCAGATTATGTGATCGATATTGGCCCCGGCGCGGGTGTCCACGGCGGTGAAATCGTCGCCCAAGGTAGCATCGATGACATCTTAAGAAGTGAGCGCTCGCTCACCGCCGACTATCTTTCTGGGCGTAAAATGATCGAGATACCGCAACAGCGGAATCAACCGACAGATAAATGGTTAACCCTCGAAGGAGCTACCGGTAACAACCTTAAGGACGTTACGCTCAAGCTGCCGATTGGCTTGATGTCATGCGTTACCGGTGTATCCGGCTCAGGCAAGTCGACCTTAATTAACGATACGCTGTTTCGCATTGCCCATCGCGACCTCAATAAAGCGACGGCCAACGAGCCTGCCCCTTATCACGCGATCGACGGTATGCAATACCTCGACAAAGTGGTCGATATTGATCAAAGTCCGATTGGTCGCACGCCACGCTCTAACCCAGCGACCTACACTGGCATTTTTACGCCGATTCGTGAGCTTTTCGCCGGCACTGAAGAAGCCCGCTCGCGGGGCTATAAACCCGGCCGATTCAGTTTTAACGTTCGCGGCGGGCGCTGTGAAGCATGCCAAGGCGACGGCGTGATCAAAGTTGAAATGCACTTTTTGCCCGACGTCTACGTGCCTTGTGATATTTGTAAGGGCAAGCGCTACAACCGTGAGACGCTCGAGATCAAGTACAAAGGTCGTAGTATTCACGAAGTGTTAGATATGACCGTTGAAGACGCGCGCGAATTTTTTGCGCCAGTGCCAGCAATCGCACGTAAACTGCAAACGCTTATGGATGTTGGTTTAAGTTATATTCGCTTAGGCCAGTCAGCGACCACATTGTCTGGTGGTGAAGCGCAACGCGTGAAGCTATCCCGCGAACTCTCGAAGCGGGACACAGGTAAGACGCTTTATATTCTCGATGAGCCTACCACTGGCTTGCATTTCCATGATATCCAGCAACTATTAACCGTGTTACATCGGTTACGTGACCACGGCAATACCATTGTGATCATCGAACATAACCTTGATGTCATTAAAACGGCGGACTGGATTGTCGATCTAGGGCCTGAAGGTGGTGCCGGTGGTGGTGAAATTCTCACTGAAGGCGCTCCAGAAGAGATTGTTGAGTGTGAACGTTCACATACCGCACGCTTTCTGGCGCCGCTACTGAAACAAGGCTAAGCTAGGGCTATGACACAGGATGTAATTAGCGGCGGGCAGTCGATTCATGCCCCAGACAACCTGAAGACCCTGCTGCAAACGATTTTGCAGCAGGCGCTTACCGTGAACGACGGCAAGGTCGCTGATTACATCCCTGCTTTAGCTGAAGTAAAGTCTGATTATTGTGCCCTCACGGTCGCCACGCTAGACGGTCAAGTCACCTCGGTTGGTGATGCTACGGCAACCTTTTCAATCCAATCTATCTCGAAAATTTTTGGTTTAATGCTGGCCATGGAACGCATGGGGGATAGCCTGTGGGAACGCGTGCAAATGGAACCTTCGGGTCAACCTTTCAACTCGATTGTACAGCTCGAATGGGAGCGTGGCATTCCTCGTAACCCGATGATTAACGCTGGCGCGATTCTGGTAAGCGATGTCTTGGTAAGCCATTACTCCGCCAGTAAATCAGCAGTGTTAAGTATGGTCCGCGGTCTGTGTAATCGCGACACCGTCTGTGTTGATAGTCGCGTACATGAATCTGAAAAAGACCACGGTGCGCGCAACGCCGCATTAGCGTACTTGATGAAAAGCTTTGGTAACATCGAAGCGGACGTTGAAGAAGTGCTGGATCACTATTTCTGGCAATGCGCATTGACCATGTCGACCGAAGATCTCGCCCGTAGTTTTGCTTTTCTCGCCAACCGCGGGAAGTGTCCACGCAGCGGCAATCAAATCACTTCACATCGCGATGCACAACGGATCAACGCGTTGCTTAGCACCAGCGGCATGTACGATCAATCCGGTCAGTTTGCCTTTACGGTCGGCTTGCCTGCGAAGAGTGGCGTTGGTGGTGGAATTGTAGCAATTGTTCCAGATTATGGCGTGATCGCGGCGTGGTCACCACCGCTAAATAGTTATGGCAATTCAGCCCGTGGCATGGCCATGATTCGCAATCTCGCCAATCAATTAGGCTTGAGTGTTTACTAAGCGCGTTAGTTCGTAACGAGCTTCGTGCGCTTGGGCGGCCACGGAAGTTTATACTTACTCAGCAGTTTGGCTAAGGTGCCATTTTCAATGAGGGGCATAACGACACGCCGCCAATCCTCCAGCGCAAAACCTTTTTCGGGATTGATTAGGGTGCGCAGCTCGTACTCGCCATAGGCTTGTGGATTGAGTAATAACCGGTCAAACCAAGGTTGCTGACGATGCTGTAACAGATATTCATCATGAATCATCACGACGTCGAGCCGGCCATTGAGTAACATCTTCATGTTCACCTCATGGCTTAACGATAGGTAGACGTTAAAACGTTCTTCAAGTATTCCCGCATCAGTTCGGTTGCCCAAAAATGGATAGTGGTAGCCGATGAGCCCGCCAAAACGTAGTCCCTCGCGTTGAAAGAATTCAGCACCACGCTGATCACGTTTCTTGACTGCCACCAAACGCTCAGCACCAAGTACCATGGGTTCGCCGATTTCTAAATGGGGCATTTGCTCAGCCCATCCCCACGTTGGCGACTCGAATAACATCAAATGGCAGCACCCAGCGTCACTGAGCGCTTTAAAGCGAGCTTTGGAAGGCACGTCATGCAATTCAAATTGATAATCGCTCTGAGCGCTGTTGAGAGCCTCTATGAGGTCACCTACTAAGTGCTCAGTATCATATGCAGAGAAATAAGGAGGAAAGTCGTATGCTGCAATACGAATAGTTTCGGCCGCACGGCTGTCGCTTGGTAGTACCGAAAGCACAGCTATAAATAGGGTAAGCAGTATAGAAACAAAATAACGCACGGCATCCTCACCTTTGCGTGGATTGCAGCTATCTTCGTCAGCGCAAGGGTAAAAGTCAAGATCAAAACCAAGAGCGCTGTTGACTTTTCAGGCATTAAAAAAGGGAGCCGAAGCTCCCCTTTTATAGCTTTACCCGTAGTAGAACTAAGGGCTACGTCGCAGTATTAGTCTAAGATCTTAGATACTACGCCGGCGCCTACAGTACGGCCACCTTCACGGATTGCGAAGCGCAAGCCTTCGTCCATCGCGATTGGGTGAATCAAGTCAACAACAAACTTCAAGTTGTCGCCTGGCATTACCATTTCTACGCCGTCTGGCAATTGCACTGCGCCAGTTACGTCAGTTGTACGGAAGTAGAACTGTGGACGATAGCCTTTGAAGAACGGAGTATGACGACCGCCTTCTTCTTTGTTCAATACGTAAACTTCCGCTTCGAACTTGGTGTGCGGAGTGATTGAACCTGGCTTCGCCAATACTTGGCCACGTTGGATCTCGTCACGCTTCGTACCACGCAACAACGCACCGATGTTCTCACCTGCACGACCTTCGTCAAGCAACTTACGGAACATCTCTACACCCGTTACGATCGTCTTCGTAGTGTCTTTGATACCTACGATTTCTACTTCGTCACCAGTGCGCACGATACCACGCTCTACACGACCTGTTACTACAGTACCACGACCTGAGATCGAGAATACGTCTTCGATTGGCATGATGAACGGCTTATCGATATCACGCTCTGGCTCTGGGATGTAGTTATCCAAAGCTTCTGCCAATTCTAGGATTTTCGCTTCCCACTGCTCTTCGCCTTCCAACGCTTTCAACGCTGAACCTTGAATCACTGGCAAGTCGTCACCTGGGAAATCGTACTCAGAAAGAAGTTCACGAACTTCCATCTCTACCAATTCCAACAACTCTTCGTCGTCTACCATGTCACATTTGTTCATGAAAACAACGATGAACGGCACGCCTACCTGACGTGACAACAAGATGTGCTCACGGGTTTGTGGCATAGGGCCGTCAGTGGCTGCTACTACCAAGATAGCGCCGTCCATCTGCGCAGCACCGGTGATCATGTTTTTCACATAGTCAGCGTGTCCTGGGCAGTCTACGTGTGCGTAGTGACGCGTCGGAGTATCGTACTCAACGTGTGAAGTTGAGATGGTGATACCACGCGCTTTTTCTTCTGGTGCGTTATCGATCATTGCGAAGTCTTTCGCAGCGCCACCGTAGGTTTTTGCCAAAACGGTAGTGATCGCAGCAGTCAGAGTAGTTTTACCATGGTCAACGTGGCCGATAGTACCTACGTTCACATGCGGTTTCGAACGTTCAAATTTTTCTTTTGACATGACTTTTCCTTAACTTAAGTTAAAAGTCCGGTCCCGTAGAGAACCGGACCAGACTCTACTTAATCTTTAGTTTGACGAGCGGCAATAACCTGCTCAGCAATGTTGTTTGGTGCTTCAGCGTACTTCAAGAATTCCATTGCATAAGATGCGCGGCCCTGAGTCTGCGAACGCAGGTCAGTAGCGTAACCGAACATTTCTGATAATGGAACTTGCGCGCGAACTTCTTTCAAATCACCTGCAGCATCTTCCATGCCTTCGATGATACCGCGACGACGGTTCAAGTCACCAACTACGTCACCCATGAATTCTTCAGGAGTAACAACTTCAACTTTCATCATTGGTTCTAAAATCGCTGGGTTAGCTTGCAATGCACCTTTTTTGAAGGCCATGCTACCGGCGATTTTAAACGCCATTTCTGATGAGTCAACATCGTGGTATGAACCATCATACAACGTTGCTTTTACGCCAAGTAGTGGGTAGCCAGCAAGTACACCATTTTGCATTTGCTCTTGGATACCTTTGTCTACCGCAGGAATATATTCCTTCGGTACGACACCACCTACGATTTCGTTAACGAATTCGTAGTTAGGCGTTTCGTCGTCAGAAGCATCAAATTCCATAGGTTCAAGTTTCAGCCAAACGTGACCGAATTGACCACGACCACCTGATTGACGTACGAACTTACCTTCAACTTCAACGCCCTTACGGATCGTTTCACGGTAAGCAACCTGAGGTTTACCTACGTTACACTCAACGTTGAATTCACGCTTCATACGGTCAACGATGATATCAAGGTGAAGTTCACCCATACCAGAAATGATCGTTTGACCAGACTCTTCGTCAGTCTTCACGCGGAACGACGGATCTTCTGCAGCCAACTTACCTAAAGCAATACCCATTTTTTCTTGGTCAGCTTTAGTTTTTGGTTCAACCGCAACAGAGATTACAGGCTCTGGGAATTCCATACGCTCAAGCGTGATGATGTTGTTCGGATCACACAAAGTGTCACCGGTCGTAACATCTTTCAAGCCGATCGCAGCTGCAATATCCCCTGCCAAGATTTCTTTGATCTCTTGACGGTCGTTTGCATGCATCTGAACCATACGGCCGATACGCTCACGCTTGCTCTTCACTGGGTTATATACGGTGTCACCTTGTGACAATACGCCCGAGTAAACGCGCAAGAACGTCAAAGTACCCACGAACGGGTCAGTTGCGATTTTAAATGCCAACGCTGAGAAAGGTTCGGCATCATCTGATTTACGAACACCTTCAGACTCGTCTTCAAGAATACCGCGAATCGCTTTAACTTCTGTCGGTGATGGAAGGTACTCGATAACAGCATCAAGTACAGCCTGAACACCTTTGTTCTTAAATGCAGAACCACATAAGCAAAGTACGATTTCGTTGTTCAACGTACGCTCACGCAAGCCTTGTTTGATCTCTGCTTCAGTCAGCTCACCTTCTTCAAGGTATTTGTTCATCAACTCTTCGTTAGCTTCAGCGGCAGCTTCAACCAACTCGTTGTGATACTGCTCAGCTTGATCAACCAAGTCTTCAGGGATCGGATCATAAGTAAAGGTCATACCAGAATCTTCTTCATTCCAGTTGATTGCCTTCATTTTGATCAAATCGACGACGCCTTTGAAGTTATCTTCAGCACCGATTGCCAAGTGAATTGGCACTGGCGTTGCGTTCAAACGAGATTTAATCTGGTTCACAACACGCAAGAAGTCTGCACCTGCACGGTCCATCTTGTTGACGAATACCATGCGTGGAACTTCATACTTGTTAGCTTGACGCCAAACAGTTTCAGTTTGCGGTTGTACACCTGAAGATGCACACAGAACGACTACGGCACCATCGAGTACACGCAATGAACGTTCTACTTCAATGGTGAAGTCAACGTGTCCAGGGGTGTCGATGATGTTTACGCGGTGTTCTGGGAACTGTGCGTCCATACCACGCCAGAAACAGGTTACGGCAGCAGAGGTAATGGTGATACCACGCTCTTGTTCCTGTGCCATCCAGTCAGTAGTTGCTGCACCGTCATGTACCTCACCAATTTTGTGAGATAGACCGGTGTAGAACAACACACGTTCTGTAGTGGTTGTTTTACCTGCGTCTACGTGAGCACAAATACCGATATTACGATAGCGCTCAATCGAAGTTTTACGGGCCATAAATTCCTCTTTAGGTTAACTGTGAATTTACCAGCGATAGTGAGCGAACGCTTTGTTCGCTTCGGCCATACGGTGGACGTCTTCACGCTTCTTCACAGCAGAGCCTTTGTTTTCAGATGCGTCTAGCATTTCACCTGCTAGGCGCTGAGCCATGGATTTTTCACCCCGAGTACGCGCGGCATCAACTAACCAACGCATAGCCAGTGCATTACGACGCACTGGACGAACTTCTACAGGTACTTGATAAGTAGAACCACCAACGCGGCGCGACTTAACCTCTACTGTAGGACGTACGTTGTCCAATGCTTCTTCAAATACTTCTAAGTGCTCTTTCTTGGTCTTTTCAGCCATGATGTCTAAAGCACCGTAGATAATTTTCTCTGCGACAGATTTTTTGCCGTCAACCATGACGACATTGATAAATTTAGCCAACAACTCTGATCCGAACTTAGGATCCGGTAGGATTTTACGTTGACCAATGACGCGTCTTCTAGGCATCTTAATATTCTCCGATTAATTCAGGGTATTCCCCAAAACTTTAAATTACAGTGTTTGGCCTTACTAACGGAGAACCGTTAAGACTTCGGCCGCTTCGCGCCGTACTTCGAACGGCCTTGTTTCCGATCGTTTACGCCGGCACAGTCAAGCGCACCGCGCACTGTGTGATAACGAACACCTGGCAAGTCTTTTACACGACCGCCGCGAATCAATACGACTGAGTGTTCTTGCAGGTTGTGACCTTCACCACCGATGTACGAAGAAACTTCGTAACCGTTCGTCAAACGCACACGGCATACTTTACGTAGCGCTGAGTTCGGCTTTTTCGGGGTAGTAGTATAAACACGGGTACATACACCGCGTTTTTGTGGGCAAGCCTCAAGTGCCGGAACGTTGCTTTTAACAACCGGCTTTTGACGACCTTTGCGCACCAGCTGATTAACTGTTGCCATTCATAACTCCTGATTTTGTTGATGTCGCTCAACAGAGTGAAAAAATCCAATCCCCCGCGACCACGAGCTAAACGCCCGCCAATTACGGGGAGGCCGAATTTTAATGGTCAATAATTGGACTGTCAAGGAAAAGCGACGATTGGAACGTATGGAATCGCTTTATTTGCGTAAAAGTAAGCACCCAATAAAAAAGGCCAATCGACTATCGACTGGCCTTTTAAGAGGTTTATCCAAGTGTCTTATTCGGCGTTGTCGCCGCCGTCACTTTCTTCGTTACCAAAGTTCAAGGCGTCGGCCAATTGCTGTTCTGCTTGTTCAGCAGTAAGCTTCGGCGCTTCGCCTTGGGCCAGAGCTTCCATACGCTTACGCGCACGGTCGCGGTGATAAGCGAAACCGGTACCGGCTGGGATCAAGCGACCCACGATAACGTTTTCTTTCAGACCACGTAATGGGTCTTGCTTACCTTGTACCGCTGCTTCAGTAAGTACGCGGGTCGTTTCTTGGAACGAGGCCGCTGAAATGAACGACTCGGTTGAAAGTGAAGCTTTGGTAATACCCAACAGCTGACGCTCATAGGTCGCTGGGATTTTACCATCGGCTTCGGCTTTCGCATTCGCCGCCAATACTTCTGAAAGCTCCATCATCTCGCCTTCGAGCAATTCAGTTTCGCCTGGATTCAGGATGATCGCCTTACGCAACATCTGACGCACGATGGTCTCGATGTGCTTATCGTTAATCTTAACACCCTGCAAACGGTAAACTTCTTGCACTTCGTTGACGATGTAGTTCGCCAATGCGCTTACGCCACGCAAACGCAGAATATCGTGCGGCGCTTCTGGACCATCGGCGATAACTTCACCTTTGGTCACTTGCTCACCTTCAAAGATATTCAACTGACGATACTTAGGAATCATCTCTTCGTACTGGTCACCACCATCAGTTGGGGTGATCAATAGACGACGCTTACCTTTGGTTTCTTTACCGAAGCTCACAGTACCTGTGATTTCCGCCAAGATAGCTGGTTCTTTCGGGCGACGTGCTTCGAACAAGTCCGCAACGCGTGGTAGACCACCGGTAATATCGCGCGTTTTTGAACCTTCTTGTGGAATACGTGCAACCGTATCACCAACTTTCACTTCAGCGTTATCTTCAAGGTTAACGATCGCATTACCTGGCAAGAAGTATTGCGCAGGCATATCGGTACCAACGATGTTGACGTCGTTACCTTTCTCGTCGACCAATTTAACCATCGGACGCATGTCTTTACCGGCACTAGTACGCTGACCTGTTTCCAGTACGACGATGCTTGATAGACCGGTGAGTTCGTCCGTTTGACGGGTCATGGTGACGCCATCAATTAAGTCGACAAACTTCAGACGACCAGCTACCTCGGTGACGATTGGGTGCGTGTGCGGATCCCAGTTCGCTACGATTTCGCCGGCATCAACGCTATCGCCTTCGTTTTTCTTCAATACTGCACCGTAAGGCACTTTATAGCGCTCACGCTCGCGACCAAACTCATCAATCAACGTCAGTTCAGTTGAACGTGAAGTGATGACGATGTGTCCGTCGGTGTTCTCAACGAACTTCGCATTGTGCAGTTTCAGAGTACCATTGTTCTTAACTTGTACGCTATTGGCTGCTGAATCACGCGATGCCGCACCACCGATGTGGAAGGTACGCATGGTCAACTGGGTACCCGGTTCACCGATAGACTGGGCAGCGATAACACCCACTGCTTCACCTTGGTTAACCAAGTGGCCACGAGCCAAATCACGACCGTAACAGTTCGAACAAACACCGAAGTCAGTATCACAGGTAATGACCGAGCGTACTTTTACTTCGTCGATTGAGTTTTGTTCCAACACATCGCACATCTTCTCATCAAGCAACGTGTTCCGTGGGATCAATACATCGTTCGAGCCTGGCACCAAAACGTCATCACAGACCACACGGCCCAAGACGCGCTCACGCAATGGTTCTACAACATCACCACCTTCGATCAATGGCTTGATGTAAAGACCTTCTTCGGTACCACAGTCTTCTTCGACAATAACAACGTCTTGTGCAACGTCGACCAAACGGCGGGTCAAGTAACCCGAGTTTGCTGTCTTCAATGCGGTATCGGCCAAACCTTTACGCGCACCGTGAGTTGAGATGAAGTACTGCAATACGTTCAGACCTTCACGGAAGTTCGCCGTGATTGGTGTTTCGATGATGGAGCCATCTGGCTTCGCCATCAAACCACGCATACCGGCCAACTGACGAATCTGTGCGGCACTACCACGAGCGCCTGAGTCCGCCATCATATAAACCGAGTTGAACGAGTCTTGTTCTTCTTCTTTACCTTCACGGTTAATCACGATTTCTTTCGAGAGGTTCTCCATCATCGCTTTGGAAACTTTCTCGTTCGCGGTCGACCAAATATCGATAACTTTGTTGTACTTCTCACCCGCGGTGACCAAGCCCTGCTCGAACTGTTCTTGGATCTCAGCAACTTCTTCTTCCGCTGCTTCGATGATCACTTTCTTCGCATCAGGGATAACCATGTCATCAATACCTACCGATGCACCCGCGATCATCGCGTAGTGGAAACCGGTATACATGATTTGGTCAGCAAAGATAACCGTTGGCTTCAAGCCAAGGTCACGATACGAGCGGTTCAACAAACGGCCGATTTGCTTTTTGCCCATCGACTGGTTGATCATCTCGAACGGCATACCTTCAGGCAGAATCAATGACAAGATGGCGCGGCCCACAGTAGTGTCATATACAGTTGTGGTGTCTGTGCGCTCACCTTCTTCACTGATTTGCACTTCTTGCAAACGTACTTTGACGCGTGCGTGCAACTCAGCAACGCCAGTACGGTAAGCTTTTTCAGCTTCCTTAGCGTTTTTGAAGATCATGCCTTCGCCTTTCGCATTGATCTTTTCGCGCGTCATGTAGTACAAGCCCAAGACAACGTCTTGCGAAGGTACGATGATCGGGTCGCCGCTGGCAGGTGACAAGATGTTGTTGGTTGACATCATCAAGGCACGGGCTTCTAGCTGCGCTTCTAAGGTCAATGGCAAGTGAACGGCCATTTGGTCACCGTCAAAGTCAGCGTTATAGGCCGCACACACCAATGGGTGCAACTGAATTGCTTTACCTTCGATCAAGACCGGCTCGAACGCCTGGATACCCAAACGGTGCAATGTTGGTGCACGGTTCAGCATCACTGGGTGCTCTTTGATTACTTCGTCTAGCACGTCCCAAACTTCTGGAATTTCGCGCTCAACCATTTTCTTAGCTGCTTTAATGGTGGTCGCAAGGCCACGGCCTTCAAGCTTGCCGTAGATGAATGGCTTGAACAATTCCAATGCCATTTTCTTCGGTAGACCACACTGATGCAGACGTAACTTAGGACCAACGGTGATAACCGAACGACCTGAGTAGTCCACACGCTTACCAAGCAAGTTCTGACGGAAACGACCTTGTTTACCTTTGATCATGTCGGCCAAAGATTTTAAAGGACGTTTGTTGGTACCAGTGATGGCACGACCACGACGGCCGTTATCCAACAAGGCATCAACCGCTTCTTGTAACATACGTTTTTCGTTGCGCACGATAATGTCAGGTGCAGCAAGGTCTAAAAGACGCTTCAAACGGTTGTTACGGTTGATCACACGGCGGTACAAATCATTCAAGTCTGAAGTTGCGAAACGGCCACCATCGAGTGGTACCAACGGACGTAGATCCGGCGGCAACACTGGCAACACTTTCAGAATCATCCACTCAGGCTTATTACCTGACTGATGGAATGACTCGAGCAACTTCAAGCGCTTGCTGATTTTCTTACGCTTGGTTTCTGAATTAGTTTCTGGCAACTCTTCACGAAGCTGTTTGATATCGGCTTCAATATCAATGTGTTGCAACAAGCTTAATACCGCTTCTGCACCCATTTTCGCTTCGAATTCATCGCCGTGCTCTTCCAACGCATCCAAGTACTCTTCTTCGGTCAGGATTTGACCGCGCTCGAGTGACGTCATACCGGCTTCGGTAACGACATAAGATTCGAAGTAAAGCACACGTTCGATATCACGCAGCGTCATATCAAGCATCAAGCCGATACGGCTTGGGAGCGATTTCAAGAACCAGATGTGCGCAACCGGGCTAGCGAGCTCGATGTGGCCCATGCGGTCACGACGCACTTTGGTCAGGGTGACTTCAACGCCACACTTCTCACAAATAACGCCACGGTGCTTCAAGCGCTTGTATTTACCACACAAGCACTCGTAGTCTTTGACTGGACCAAAGATACGCGCACAGAACAAACCGTCGCGCTCAGGCTTGAACGTACGGTAGTTGATCGTTTCTGGCTTTTTCACTTCACCGTAAGACCAGCTGCGGATCATGTCCGGCGAAGCAAGTCCGATGCGAATCGCATCGAACTCTTCAGTCTGGTTTAGCGGTTTTAAAAACTTTAATAAGTCTTTCACGATTTATCTCCTGGCAATTAGCGTCCGGTTTGGTCTCAGTCTTGGTCCAACTCAATGTTGATACCTAGTGAGCGGATTTCCTTCAGCAATACGTTGAAGGATTCCGGCATACCAGCTTCCATGCGCAAGTCGTTGTCGACGATGTTCTTGTACATCTTCGTACGACCATTTACGTCGTCCGATTTCACCGTCAACATTTCTTGCAACGTGTAAGCTGCACCGTATGCTTCCAATGCCCACACTTCCATCTCACCGAAGCGCTGACCACCGAACTGTGCTTTACCACCCAGCGGCTGCTGAGTAACCAAGCTGTACGAACCGGTAGAACGTGCGTGCATCTTGTCGTCAACCAAGTGATTGAGTTTCAACATGTACATGTAACCGACCGTTACATCACGCTCGAAGCGTTCACCAGTACGTCCGTCATACAAAGTGATCTGGCCTGACTCAGGCAAGTCACCTAGTTTCAGGAGTTCTTTAATTTCACTTTCGATTGCACCATCGAAGACTGGGGTTGCCGTTGGCAAACCTTTCTTCAAGTTGTTCGCAAGACGCATCACTTCGTCATCGCTAAAGGTGCTGATATCGACTTCTTGACGCGTGTCACCTAAGTCATAGACTTTTTGCAGGAATTCACGCATCTCAGCAACTTTCGCTTGCTGTTTAATCATTTTCTCGATCTTGGTACCGATACCACGAGCCGCCAAACCTAAGTGCGTCTCAAGAATCTGACCAATGTTCATCCGCGATGGTACGCCCAACGGGTTCAGAACGATATCGACCGGATTACCTTCAGCGTCATAAGGCATGTCTTCAACCGGCTGAATGGTTGAGATAACACCTTTGTTACCGTGACGACCAGCAAGCTTATCGCCTGGCTGGATGCGACGGCGTACCGCTAAGTAAACCTTAACAATCTTCAACACGCCTGGGGCAAGGTCATCACCTTGGGTGATCTTACGACGCTTGTTTTCAAACTTGCTATCGAAGTCGTTGCGCAACTCTTCGTACTGCTGAGCAATTTGCTCAAGCTGCTGCTGTGCGTCTTCGTTCTTCAAGTTTTGCGTCAACCATTTGCTTTGCTCAAGACCAGCTAGTTTTGACTCATCGAAACCATTGGCCAGCAACAGGCTACGGGCACGCTCATAGATACCGCGCTCAAGAATCTTGAACTCATCGGTTAAATCTTTCTTAACCTGTTCAAGCTGCATGTTCTCGATATCAAGTGCACGCTTGTCTTTTTCGACGCCATCACGGGTGAAGACTTGGACGTCGATGACGGTTCCAGTCACACCGTTAGGCACACGCAACGAACTGTCTTTCACGTCCGATGCTTTCTCACCAAAGATTGCACGTAGAAGCTTCTCTTCTGGCGTCAGTTGCGTTTCGCCTTTTGGCGTTACTTTACCAACCAGAATGTCGCCACCACTTACTTCGGCGCCAACGTAAACGACACCTGATTCGTCCAGCTTGTTCAATGCAGATTCACCAACGTTCGGAATGTCCGAAGTGATTTCTTCCGCACCTAGCTTGGTATCACGGGCGACACAGCTGAGCTCTTGAATGTGGATAGTGGTCAAGCGATCTTCTTGTACCACACGCTCCGAGATCAAGATGGAGTCCTCGAAGTTATAACCATTCCAAGGCATGAACGCGACGCGTAAGTTTTGCCCAAGGGCCAAGTCACCCATATCGGTTGACGGGCCATCGGCCAATACATCACCACGCATGACCGGCTCACCAACGTTGACGTTAGGGATTTGGTTAATACAGGTGTTCTGGTTTGAACGGGTGTATTTCACAAGGTTATAGATATCGATACCAGCTTCGCCAGGTACCATCTCTTCCTCGTTAACTTTTACCACGATACGGCTAGCGTCAACTTTATCGACTACACCACCACGCTTCGCAACAACAGTTACACCTGAATCCACAGCTACGGTACGTTCAATACCAGTACCTACGAGCGGCTTATCTGCACGCAATGTTGGTACCGCTTGACGTTGCATGTTCGATCCCATCAAAGCACGGTTGGCGTCATCGTGCTCAAGGAATGGAATCAAGCTTGCCGCGATCGAAACGATCTGCTGCGGAGAAACGTCCATATACTGGACTTGTTCTTTTGACATCAATGTCGTTTCACCTTTATGGCGACACGGCACGAGGTCTTCGGTCAACTCACCTTTGTCGTTGGTCTTCACGTTCGCCTGGGCGATGACGAATTGACCTTCTTCGATAGCTGACAAGTAATCTACGTCATCAGTTACAACGCCATTATCGACGCGACGATACGGAGTCTCTAAGAAACCGTATTCGTTGGTACGCGCAAACGTTGACAACGAGTTGATCAAACCGATGTTTGGACCTTCAGGCGTTTCGATTGGGCACACGCGACCATAGTGCGTTGGGTGTACGTCACGAACCTCAAAGCCTGCACGTTCACGGGTCAAACCACCCGGACCAAGCGCAGAAATACGACGCTTGTGCGTTACTTCTGACAACGGGTTGTTCTGGTCCATAAACTGTGACAGCTGGCTTGAACCAAAGAACTCTTTCACCGCAGCACTGATTGGTTTCGCGTTGATCAAGTCTTGCGGCATGATGCTGTCAAGGTCACCAAGGCTCAAACGTTCTTTAACTGCACGTTCGACACGCACCAAACCAACACGGAATTGGTTTTCAGCCATTTCGCCCACTGAACGAATACGGCGGTTACCGAGGTGGTCGATATCGTCCACTTCATCAACACCGTTACGGATTTCGATCAGTTTACGCATGACATCAATGATGTCTTCGTTGGTCAGGGTACCCGGACCGGTTAAGTCATCACGACCCAAACGGCGGTTGAACTTCATGCGACCTACCGCTGACAAGTCATAACGGTCATCGCTGAAGAACAAGTTATCAAATAAGGCTTCCGCCGCTTCTTTCGTTGGCGGCTCGCCCGGACGCATCATACGGTAGATTTCTACCAAAGCTTCCAAGCGGTTGTTGCTTGGATCGATGCGTAAGGTTTCGCTCATGTACGGACCGTGATCGAGGTCGTTCACAAACAAAGTTTCAAATTTCTTGAAGCCCGCTTCACGCAACTCAGCCAACAATTCTAGAGTCAGTTCTGCGTTTGCTTCTGCAACCACTTCACCGGTCTTCTTATTGACGTAATCTTTTGCGAGAACTTTGCCTACCAAATACTCAAGCGGAACTTCCATTTCTGGCTGGTTCAAGCCTTCAATTTGCTTGATGTGACGCGCAGTAATACGACGACCTTTTTCGACGATCATCTCGCCGTCATCGTTTTTAATGTCAAACTTCGCGGTTTCACCACGCAGGCGCTCAGGCACCAACTGCATGAATACTTTCTTGCCACGGAACTGGAAATACGTTGTGTCGAAGAACATCTCAAGGATTTCTTCAGTGGTGTATTCAAGTGCGCGCAAAATAATCGACGCCGGCAATTTACGACGACGGTCGATACGTACAAATACGTTGTCTTTCGGATCGAACTCAAAATCCAACCAAGAACCACGGTATGGGATCACCCGTGCGTTATAAAGAACTTTACCTGACGAATGGGTTTTACCCTTGTCATGATCAAAGAACACGCCCGGCGAACGGTGTAACTGAGAAACGATAACACGCTCGGTACCGTTAATAACAAAAGTACCGTTTTCAGTCATTAATGGGATTTCGCCCATATAGACTTCTTGCTCGCGCATATCTTTAACGGTGCCTGCCGCTGCTTCTTTATCATAAAGAACCAAGCGCAGTTTCACTCGCAATGGAGCAGAATATGTAATGCCACGAATTTGACATTCTTGAACGTCAAACACTGGCTCACCAAGGTGATAGCTCACGTACTGCAATTCCGAATTACCTGAATAGGCGGCAATCGGAAATACTGAGCGGAAAGCTGCTTCCAGACCATTATTACCTTCTGGATCCAGCTCAATAAATTTTTTGAATGAATCTAATTGGATTGACAACAGGTAAGGCACTTCAAGTACATGAGGCCGCTTACCAAAATCCTTGCGAATACGTTTTTTCTCAGAGTAGGAGTACGCCATGGGGTTCCTCAGCTAGCTGATTGATGACCCTAACCACCGGGGAGTCGATGGTTAAAAACAAACTTGTTACAGCTTGTCGTTCCCGTTTTTGTCACCGCGAGCATGCACCCCAATAACGGGCAAAAATGATACATGCTTAACAGCGCAAAAAGCCTGGTGACTCAAAAAGTCACCAGGCCTAGGCCTATGCGGCCAGTTTTTGTGTCAGTCGTTGATTATTTAACTTCAACTTCTGCACCAGCTTCTTCAAGCTGCTTTTTCAGTTCTTCAGCTTCGTCTTTCGCGATGCCTTCTTTAACGGCTACCGGTGCAGACTCAACCATAGCTTTCGCTTCTTTCAGGCCAAGACCAGTTGCTGCGCGAACTGCTTTGATTGCGCCAACTTTGTTTGAACCAGCTGATTTCAATACTACGTCGAATTCAGTTTTCTCTTCTGCAGCAGCGTCGCCGCCTGCAGCTGGGCCAGCAGCTACTGCAACAGCAGCAGATGCGTCAACACCGAATTTCTCTTCAGCAGCTTCGATCAGTTCTACCAGTTCCATTACTGGCATTTCGGCGATTGCATTCAAGATATCTTCTTTAGTAAGAGCCATAACTCTAAACTCCTGGGTTATAAATTACAAAAAAATTGGTTAAAAAACCGCTTCTATTTAGCGTCTTTAATTGCCGCCAACACACGCACAAACTTAGTAGGAACTTCGTTAACTGTACGAACGAACTTACTAACAGGTGCCTTGAAGGTGGCCAGCAATTTCGCCAATGCTTCGTCACGCGTCGGAAGTGATGCAACTGCATCAAGTTTGTCTGCGCCCATAACACCGCTACCGATGTGGAGAGCAGTTACTTTCAGGTGCTTGTTCTCTTTAGCGAAGTCTTTGAACAAACGAGCTGAAGCGCCCGGTGCATCCAAAGAAAAGCCGTAAACAAGTGGACCTTTCAGTACTTCGTCCATGTCGTCAAACTGCGTACCTTCAAAAGCACGTTTCGCGAGGGTATTCCGAATAACTTTCAGATATACGCCTTGCTCACGCGCCTGACGGCGCAGCACGGTCATGTCCGCAACTTCCATACCGCGATACTCAGCAACAGCGACGGATAGAGCGTTTGAAGCAACTTCGTTAACTTCTTTAACGATTGCTTTTTTTGCTGCTAAACCTAGTGCCACTGATATCACCTCTTTTTTTAGTTCTTGGCATAGCCGCGAACTATCGTTACACATAGGTAGACCGGGATTGCATCTACCACGTTGTCACGGTGAATCTCTTACCCAGAGAGTCTGAGCCGGATTACACCATCTGCGCAGGAAATTAAGTGTCGCTAATCATTTCTTCTCAGAAATCACCGCGAGACACCTGCGGTCTTGGACGGGAGCCACATTCACTAAGTTATTACACGAAGTGGCGACTCCAACCCATAAAACCTTATTTGCTTTCTAACGTACCTTGGTCGATGGCTACGCCAGCGCCCATAGTCGTTGATAAGCTAACTTTCTTGATGTACTGACCTTTCGCTGAAGAAGGCTTCGCTTTCTTCAATGCTGCCAGCAACGCTTCTAAGTTTTCTTTCAACTTGTCGTTATCGAAATCAACTTTACCGATAGTCGCGTGGATGATACCCGCTTTATCGTTGCGATAACGAATCTGACCAGCTTTCGCGTTTTGTACAGCGGTCGCAACGTCAGGTGTTACAGTACCAGTCTTCGGGTTTGGCATTAGACCACGTGGACCTAAGATTTGACCCAACTGACCGACCACACGCATTGCGTCAGGTGAAGCGATAACAACGTCAAAGTTCATTTCGCCTTTTTTCACTTGTTCTGCAAGGTCTTCCATACCAACCAAGTCAGCACCAGCTTCTTTAGCTTTGTCTACGTTTGCGCCACTAGTAAAAACAGCTACGCGAACGTCACGACCAGTACCGTTTGGCAATACAGTAGCGCCACGAACGTTTTGATCAGATTTACGAGCGTCGATGCCGAGGTTGACAGAAACATCAACGCTTTCTTTGAATTTTGCAGTTGCCAATTCTTTCAAAAGAGAGATCGCTTCGTTGATTTCATAATCACGAGCTTCAACTTTCTCTTTGATCAGGCGAGCGCGTTTGCTTAATTTAGCCATCTTACAGACCCTCCACATTCAGGCCCATCGCACGTGCAGAGCCGGCGATAGTACGTACTGCTGCATCAAGGTCAGCCGCTGTTAAGTCAGGCTCTTTAACCTTGGCAATCTCTTCCAACTGAGCACGGGTAACAGTACCCACTTTCTCAGTGTTAGGACGACCTGAACCACTCTTGATTCCTGCAGCTTTCTTCAACAAGAATGCAGCTGGAGGAGTCTTGGTGATGAACGTGAAAGAACGGTCTTCGAATACTGTAATTTCAACGGGAACTGGCGCGCCTTTTTCAAGCTGATCAGTTGCCGCGTTGAATGCTTTACAGAATTCCATGATGTTCACACCGTGCTGACCAAGTGCTGGACCAACAGGAGGTGACGGGTTTGCTGCACCAGCTGCAACTTGCAGCTTGATGATAGCGCTAACTTTCTTAGCCATGTTTATATACCTCTTGGTTTGGGTCTAACGCCTTGTAAGTCTTCAATTTTTGCTACTTGTCGTAAGCAACAAAAACCAAGGGGTGACTTACTCAAACGGCTCCCCGACGTAAAAAAGGAGGCGAAGTATAGCTGTTATCGCACTCCAATGCAATACAAAAAACGTACAGCGTTGTTTATGTTTTAGGCTTTTTCTACTTGCCCGAATTCGAGTTCTACTGGTGTTGCACGACCGAAGATCGAAACCGATACCGTTAAGCGACTCTTTTCGTAATCAACACTTTCAACGGTTCCGTTGAAGTCGGCAAACGGTCCATCATTCACACGTACAACTTCACCTGGCTCAAACAACGTCTTCGGCTTAGGCTTATCAACTGACTCTTGCAGACGGTTGAGGATAGCGTCAGCTTCTTTCTGCGTAATTGGCGTTGGGCGATCTTGCTTACCACCAATAAAGCCAAGTACACGCGGAATGCTTTTCACTAAGTGCCACGACTCGTCGTCCATGGCCATTTCCACTAGAACATAACCAGGGAAGAATTTGCGCTCGCTCTTACGACGCTGACCAGCCTTCATTTCGACAACTTCTTCGGTTGGGACGAGAACTTCACCGAACTTGTCTTCCATGCCATGCATTTTGATGTGTTCACGCAATGACTGCGCGACTCGTGCTTCAAACCCTGAAAAGGCTTGAACTACGTACCAACGTTTTTTAAGTTCGCTCATCGCTTAAAACTCCAGTCCGGTGAAGAATCCAACAACGCGTACCAGAATCGCATCCATGCCCCACAGAATCAATGAAACAATCGCGGTTGCAACAACCACAATAATTGTTGTTTGAGTTGCTTCTTGGCGCGTAGGCCATACGACGCGACGTACTTCAGTGCGGCTTTCTTTCGCAAAGCTACGAAAACGACGGCCTTTGCCGGTCATGCCAGCAACGATACCCGCCACTGCAACAAGCACGACAACCGCGATGGCGCGATAAAGTACAGAAACTGTTTCACCGTAGTAGTAATTACCCAATACAGCGGCAGCCAAAAGCGCGATAGCGATGATCCACTTAATGCTATCGAAAGAACTGCTTTGCGTTTCGGAAGTAGCACTCATTATTCAATCCTGTATTTGAAAAAACCGTTGTTTGCTATTTGCTGTTTGCTGTTCGAAAAAGCGTTCTCAACAAACAACGAACAGCGAATAGCAAACAGCGAATTTATGTTGGCAGGGGTGGAGGGATTCGAACCCCCAACCGTCGGTTTTGGAGACCGCTGTTCTACCAATTGGAACTACACCCCTGCAATTAACCATCTGATGACGGAAAATGGACGCTGTATTATACCGATCAAGGCGCTTAAAACAAGAGCCAAACGAAGAGCGTTGTTCGATGTTCGCTGTTCGCACGTTCGCTGCGCTCACTTTTCGTTGAAAGCGTTTGGTGTTCCATGTTTTGGGTTTAAACGAACATCAAATAGCGAAGAGCGAACAACACTTTTCGCCCATTAAAAAAGGGAGCCGAAGCTCCCCTTTTATAGCTTTACCCGTAGTAGAACTACGGGCTACGTCGCAGTATTAGTCTAAGATCTTAGATACTACGCCGGCGCCTACAGTACGGCCACCTTCACGGATTGCGAAGCGCAAGCCTTCGTCCATCGCGATTGGGTGAATCAAGTCAACAACAAACTTCAAGTTGTCGCCTGGCATTACCATTTCTACGCCGTCTGGCAATTGCACTGCGCCAGTTACGTCAGTTGTACGGAAGTAGAACTGTGGACGATAGCCTTTGAAGAACGGAGTATGACGACCGCCTTCTTCTTTGTTCAATACGTAAACTTCCGCTTCGAACTTGGTGTGCGGAGTGATTGAACCTGGCTTCGCCAATACTTGGCCACGTTGGATCTCGTCACGCTTCGTACCACGCAACAACGCACCGATGTTCTCACCTGCACGACCTTCGTCAAGCAACTTACGGAACATCTCTACACCCGTTACGATCGTCTTCGTAGTGTCTTTGATACCTACGATTTCTACTTCGTCACCAGTGCGCACGATACCACGCTCTACACGACCTGTTACTACAGTACCACGACCTGAGATCGAGAATACGTCTTCGATTGGCATGATGAACGGCTTATCGATATCACGCTCTGGCTCTGGGATGTAGTTATCCAAAGCTTCTGCCAATTCTAGGATTTTCGCTTCCCACTGCTCTTCGCCTTCCAACGCTTTCAACGCTGAACCTTGAATCACTGGCAAGTCGTCACCTGGGAAATCGTACTCAGAAAGAAGTTCACGAACTTCCATCTCTACCAATTCCAACAACTCTTCGTCGTCTACCATGTCACATTTGTTCATGAAAACAACGATGAACGGCACGCCTACCTGACGTGACAACAAGATGTGCTCACGGGTTTGTGGCATAGGGCCGTCAGTGGCTGCTACTACCAAGATAGCGCCGTCCATCTGCGCAGCACCGGTGATCATGTTTTTCACATAGTCAGCGTGTCCTGGGCAGTCTACGTGTGCGTAGTGACGCGTCGGAGTATCGTACTCAACGTGTGAAGTTGAGATGGTGATACCACGCGCTTTTTCTTCTGGTGCGTTATCGATCATTGCGAAGTCTTTCGCAGCGCCACCGTAGGTTTTTGCCAAAACGGTAGTGATCGCAGCAGTCAGAGTAGTTTTACCATGGTCAACGTGGCCGATAGTACCTACGTTCACATGCGGTTTCGAACGTTCAAATTTTTCTTTTGACATGACAGCCTCTCTTTGGACAACGTACGGTGGTTAAACACCTAAATTGAGTCAAGTTTACGTAACCGAGAAGAATGCTTTGAAGGGGTTGGACCGATGAGATGGTGCTGATAGGCGGATTTGAACCGCCGACCTCACCCTTACCAAGGGTGCGCTCTACCAACTGAGCTATATCAGCACTTACAGATTATTGGAGCGGGTAGTGGGAATCGAACCCACATCATCAGCTTGGAAGGCTGAGGTAATAGCCATTATACGATACCCGCATGCCTTGAATCGGGCCACCTCAAACCATTCTGAACTCACCGCATTAAACAGACAATGCAAATTGGTGGAGGGGGCAGGATTCGAACCTGCGAAGGCTGAGCCGTCAGATTTACAGTCTGATCCCTTTGGCCACTCGGGAACCCCTCCGAACAAATTTTGAGTTGGTGCCGGCAGAGAGAGTCGAACTCCCGACCTACTGATTACAAGTCAGTTGCTCTACCAGCTGAGCTATGCCGGCACCCCGGTTAGGTGGAGCGCATTCTATTGTATCGATTTTGATGATGCAATAGGAAATGCTGATTTTTTTACGATTCCGCGACTGTTTGGTTAATTTGCGAACGGATGTTGCAAAATAATCGTTTCTGCGCGGTCTGGACCTGTCGAAATAATGTCCACAGGAACACCAGTTAGTGCTTCGATACGCTTGATGTAAGCAAGCGCCTCTGTTGGTAAATCTTTGTGCTCAGTAATACCTACTGTGCTTTGGTCCCAGCCTGGCATACTTTCGTAAATCGGCTCTACACATTCGTAGTCTTCCGCGGCCATTGGTGGGTACTCGGTTATCGTACCATCAGGTAGCTGGTAACCGGTACAAATTTTTAATTCTTTTAAACCGTCTAAAACATCTAGCTTGGTTAAGCAGAACCCGCTCACGGAATTAATTTGTACCGCTCGGCGCGCTGCCACAGCGTCAAACCAACCTGTACGGCGTTTGCGACCGGTGGTAGCGCCAAACTCATGCCCTTTCACGCCAAGGTGCTGACCAACATCACAATCCAGTTCCGTTGGGAACGGACCACTACCTACACGTGTGGTGTAGGCTTTCACGATGCCTAAGACGTAGTCAATGTAACGAGGACCAAAGCCAGCACCGGTGGAAACCCCACCTGCTGTGGTATTCGATGAGGTTACGTAAGGATAGGTACCGTGATCGATATCCAGCAAGGTGCCCTGCGCACCTTCAAACATGATGTTCTCGCCAGCTTTCCGCGCATCATCAAGGAGCGACGGAATGTCGGCGACCATGCCCTGTAACTGCTGAGCGACCTCACGGCAATAGGCAAGCACATCATCAACATTCACTGCCTCAACTTGATAATAATTGACCAAGGTGAAGTTATGGAATTCGACCACTTCACGCAGCTTTTCTTCAAATCGTGCAAAATTAAATAAATCACCGACGCGCAAACCGCGCCGCGCAACTTTATCTTCATAAGCAGGGCCGATGCCACGCCCAGTGGTACCAATCGCCTTGTTACCACGCGCTTTCTCGCGCGCCTGGTCTAAAGCAATGTGGTAAGGCAAAATCAATGGGCAAGCTTCGCTAATAAGCAAACGTTCACGAACCGGAACGCCGCGCTTTTCAAGCATGGCAATTTCTTCCATCAAGGCTTCCGGCGAGAGAACCACGCCATTACCGATCACACATTTCACGTTGTCGCGCAAAATGGCTGATGGAATAAGATGAAGAACGGTTTTTTCGCCGTCGATGACTAAGGTGTGACCGGCGTTGTGTCCGCCTTGATAACGAACTGCCAACGAAGCTTTATCGGTAAGTAAATCAACAATCTTACCTTTACCTTCGTCACCCCACTGCGTGCCGAGAATTACGACGTTTTTACCCATGATTAGTGCTACCAGCGTTACTGTTGAAAAAACAGGCGGCGATTTTAACAGGTATTTGCCGCCTTCGGTAGCCCATCGGGGTCAGCTTAACGCTTTTTTCAAGCGCTGATAGTCAGACGCATCGTGATACAACGCAAATCCAAAACGCAAG
The DNA here is from genome assembly GCF_024752025.1 of Pseudidiomarina sp. CB1. Lineage (GTDB taxonomy): Bacteria > Pseudomonadota > Gammaproteobacteria > Enterobacterales > Alteromonadaceae > Pseudidiomarina. The sequence continues at coordinate 1,507,755 of NZ_JANTPU010000001.1, forward strand.
CGCTTACCACGGTAGTCGGTTTCAACACCACCATGTTGCAGTTGCTGCGCCAAAGTTGCGACCTCGGCAGCTGATGGCAGCTCAAACGTAAGAAAATGACCATGTTCCGCTAAGTCATCAACCAATAGCGCGGCGCGATTCAACAGCGGATGTTCAAGTTCATCAACCACCGCCAAAAAATTGGCCTGTAACTGCTGTACATACTGATGAATGGTAGCAACCGTAATGCCGTCGTTGCGCCACCACTGCAATACTGCCTCGAGTCGGTACAATGCAGTAAAGTCCATGGTCGCACCGGCAAAACGCATACCGTCACTCGCATACTCCACGTGAGTTTGCTGGGGCTTCGCAAGATTAGCAAAGTCAGCAAACCACCCAGTATACTCTGGGCGCAGTGCGGTGCCCTTTGGCACACTCATGAAGCAACAGCCTTCGCCAGCCTGCAGATACTTATAGGCGCCCGCCACATAAAAAATACGGCCAGCAACATCATGCAAACTCGTCGGCAACGCACCACAACCATGATAGCCATCAATAATCACTTGCGTTGCTTCAGGTACCAACTCCAACCAAGTGCCTACCCATGGCGCCACAACCCCCGAATTAAAAAACACTTGGCTGCAAAAAATCAGATCGAACGACTGCTGTTGCACGGCTTGTTGCCAACGCTCAGCAAAGGTTGCGCACGGTTCACAACTAACGCGCACCACGTCGACATTCGCGCGTTCTTCAAGACGCCGAACCTGGCGCGAAAAACTATGAAACTCACCATCACTCGTCAATATCCGCAGCGGTTGAGCTGGATCAAAACAGCTGATCACTCGGTACAACAATTCATGCGTGTTATTGGCAAAGACAAATTGCTCTGGTGCAGGGTGGTCAAGTAGCTCTGCCAACAGTTTTTGCACGCGTGGTAGGCGTTCACCGAAAATCATATCCCACTTATGATCGACGCCTTTGGCACTATCGTCCCAATACGCAAGCTGTGCGGCACGGGTAACGTCAGGCCAATAATGATGGCTGTGAGGCGAGCAATGAAGGGTCTCGGGATGCTGCTTGAGAAAGTGTTGATAATGCTGCTTATACGACATAAAAGATCCAACTGCGCTGTTCGCTGTTCGCTTCCATAAAAAAGCCGGCGCTGGGCCGGCTCTCGATTATTTTCCTGAAATGTTCTTCAAGTATTTGAAGAAGTCGCTATCAGGCTCGAGGACAATCACATCATTGCCTCGTGCAAAGCTTGTTTCATAAGCTTGCAAGCTTCGCAAGAACTGGAAGAACTCCGGATCTTGCTGGTAAGCCTCGGCATAGATACCAGCCGCTTCAGCATTACCTTCACCGCGTAGTTGACGCGACTGACGTTCAGCGTCCGCAAGCATTACGGTCACCCGAGCATCGACGTCGGCGCGAATAAACTCTGCTTGCTCACGACCTTCAGAACGATGTTCACGCGCAACAGCTTCACGTTCCGCGCGCATCCGCTGGAAGATCGACTGACTGACTTCGGTCGGCAGGTTGATTTGCATCACCCGCACGTCAATCACTTCAATGCCGAGTTCTTGCGCACTGTCTGCACCGCGAATCAGAGCTTCGCGCATCAGGTTGTCACGTTCACCCGAAACGATTTCCTTAATCGTACGACTACCAAACTCTGCACGCAGGCCGCTGTTCACACGACGTGTTAACAGAGCCTCGGCTTGCGCTTGATTACCGCCATTGGTCGACAGGTAATACGTCGCAAAGTCAGAGATACGCCACTTCACATAAGTATCAACGATAAGGTCTTTCTTCTCACTGGTAACAAACCGGTCTGGGTCACCATCGAGCGTTTTGAAACGTGCATCAAGGCGCTTAACGTTTTCGATCAGCGGTAATTTAAAGTGTAAGCCTGGTTCGTAAACCGTTGGCATACCAGTGTCCGCATCACGCTGAACTTTACCAAATTGGATAACGATCGCTCGTTCACCTTCGTTCACCACAAACAGCGATGAGAAACCGAGGATCACGGCAATAATCACGAGTACTGCAATTAAGTTTTTCATAGCTTAGCCTCGACCTCCGTCGTACCGGTCACTTGTGCGGCCAGTTGAATTCGTGGATGTACCCTGACGGCTGTTGTTAGAGCGCGTCGAGTTCGTTGAGGTTGAGTTTTGTCCGTCGCTGCTGCCGGACATGTTGCTCGAACTATCAGTATTGCGGCGTTGTTGCTCGAGGATCTTGTCTAGTGGCAGGTACATCATGTTGTTGCTACCTTCCACATCAACCATCACCTTGGCGGTATTGGCGTAGATTTTCTCGAGTGTTTCTAAATACAAACGATCGCGCGTCACTTTTGGTGCCTTTTTGTATTGCGGCAGTAACTCGTTGAAACGCGCAATTTCACCCTGCGCTTTTAACACTTGCTGTTCGCGATAGGCTTGCGCTTCTTGCAGAATACGACGCACTTGCCCACGAGCTGTTGGTTCTACTTCACGCGCGTAAGCTTCAGCTTCACGAATAAAGCGTTGCTCATCCTCTTGGGCAGCGATCGCATCATCAAAAGCATCTTTAACCGCTTCTGGTGGACGCGCTGGCAACAAGTTGATATCAACGATTTGAATACCTAACTGGTAAGGTGCAATGATATTTTCCAACAGCTCCAAAGTATTGGTTCGCACGTTTTCACGACCCACGGTTAATACTTCGTCCATGGTCGTGTGACCCACCACATAACGCAAGGCACTATCGGTGGCCTGCGCCAAGCTGTTATCGGCATTCTCAACGGCATAGAGGTAGTCACGCGGGTTGATGATGCGATATTGCACATCAAGCTCAACATGCACAACGTTTTCGTCTTGCGTCAACATGAAGCCTTCAGACTGGAACTGGCGAACGTTACTTACATCGACCATTTCAACACTGTCGATGAAAACCGGACGCCAATGCAGTCCTGATTCCACGAGGTTGTGGAAATTACCAAAACGCAATACCACACCGCGCTCTGCTTCTTTTACTGTGTAAAAACCGGCAATGAACCATACCACTACCAACAACACAGCAATGATGCCGAAACCTTTGCTTGGAAAACCGCCGCTCGACGATGACGAACCACCGCCCTTCTTACCTGAGCCGCCTATCCCAAATTTGCTTAAAAGATTGCGTACCGCTTCATCAAGGTCCGGTGGACCCTGATCGCGACCGCCTTGGTTTTTCCATGGATCACGGTCGTTATTGTTACCGTTTCCCGGTTGATTCCAGGCCATTGACTACTCCAACTGTAGATCGAACTGTAAATGAATTTTGTCGTCTGTAATGAGCTATTCTACAAAGCCTTGCAAACTATCGCCATACTCATCGGCAACTTGTTTACATAAACGCTGCCAATCCACGGCCGACATACGCACTTTCATGGCAAGCGCACCATCGTCACAAGCCGCCTCTTCAGTGACACTATTGAGTGCGTAAAGCCGACCACGCAACTTACCCATCGACGGCGGGATCTTTAACGCAACATTGACCATCGCTGGGCGTAGGCGTTGTTCGAGCGCCTGTTTCAGCAGCTCCGCGCCTTCGCCTGTTTGTGCCGATAACCAAACCCGCACAGGTTGCTGTTGGTCATCGTAATCGATACGTGCTTCGCCCGCATCGAGTCGGTCGATTTTGTTACAAATTAATAATTGCGGTACTTCATCAGCGCCAATCTCGTGTAAGACCTCGGTCACTTGCTCGACATTCTCTTGCTGCCGCTCATCACTAATATCGATAACGTGTAATAAAAGATCAGCGTCTTGCGTCTCTTGCAGTGTAGCTTTAAAAGCCGCAACAAGTTCATGAGGCAGATGTCGGATGAAGCCTACGGTGTCGGCTAAAATAATGGGCCCGACGTCAGGCAACTCAAGCTTACGTAAGGTCGGATCAAGCGTCGCAAACAACTGGTCGGCGGCGTAGACATCAGCTTCAGTAATTCGGTTAAATAGCGTCGACTTACCGGCGTTGGTATAGCCTACCAAAGATACCGTAGGTATTTCGGCACGCTGACGCGCGCGTCTACCCTGCTCGCGCTGCTTCTGCACCTTTTGTAAGCGCCCGAGGATGTTCTTAATACGGCCACGAATCAAACGACGGTCAGTCTCAAGCTGCGTTTCACCAGGACCGCGTAACCCGATACCACCCTTTTGCCGTTCCAAGTGCGTCCAACCTCGTACAAGCCGGGTCGAAATATGCCGAAGCTGAGCAAGCTCAACTTGTAATTTACCTTCGTGAGTCCGTGCTCGTTGCGCAAAAATATCGAGGATTAAGCCGGTGCGATCTAAAACTCGGCATTGGCACAATTTCTCAAGGTTACGCTCTTGGGTAGGCGACAAACTGTGATTAAAAATGACAATATTAGCATTGTGCAGCTTCACGGCTTCGGCGATTTCCTCGGCCTTGCCGCTACCCACGAAAAAGCGCGAACTCGGTGTCGAGCGCGCAGCAGTAATCACCGCAAGCGTTTCAACGCCAGCGGAAGAGACCAACAATTTAAGTTCAGAGAGGTCTTCCCGATCGGTTTCCGCCGGGAAATCAACGTGCACCAGGATAGCCTGTTCACCACTTTCAAACCTATCAAACAAGCTATCACTGCTCCTTCAAGAATCTTAGTTTAATCAATCGCCTCATCACCCGCCGCTTCTTGCTGCGGCAAGTAGTTTTGCGGAATCCGCGCCGGTACTACGGTCGAAATCGCATGCTTATAAACCATCTGGCTGACGGTGTTCTTTAGTAAAATCACAAACTGATCGAACGACTCAATTTGCCCCTGTAGTTTGATACCGTTCACCAAATAGATGGACACCGGTACGCGCTCCCGACGCAAAGCATTCAAAAACGGGTCTTGTAAAGTTTGCCCTTTAGCCATTTTCGCATCCTTTTTCTTTTTATTGTTTTAGTCCGGCAGCTTACTACAGACCACAGGTGCCAGTCCGCTCAACTATAGTCTAACCTTTATCTTTTACCAGCTGCGCTGTTATCGTTTTTCGTACTTACCTTAACTATAAGGCCAAATTGTAGGCTTTCAAGGTTTGATTCGTGTAAAGTTTTCAGGCACTTCTCGACAATACGCTAGTGCTTGGTCAAGCAGATCTGGTGCCAAACTATCGAACCAGCGCACCCCCGGCCATTTGCGCAACCACGTCAATTGCCGCTTCGCTAATTGCCGGGTCGCAAAAATACCTTTGTCGACCATGGTTTGGTAATCATCGGCGCCATCCAAATACTGCCAAACCTGCCGATATCCCACACAGCGCAACGCTGGCAAGTCTAAATGTAAATCACCGCGCGCACGCAAGGCTTTGACCTCGTCAATGAACCCTTGTTCCAACATTTGTCGAAAACGTAGAGCTATACGTTCGTGCAACACTTCACGCTGCGCTGGAGCGACCGCAAGTTGAATCACTGGGTAGTTGAGCGCCCCCTGTCGAGTTTGCGTCAGCTCGGTCAACGATTTTCCGCTTATCTGATACACCTCTAACGCGCGGATCAGTCGCTGCGGATCATTCGGGTGGATTCGCGTAGCACTAACGGGGTCAACCGCTGCAAGCTCCGCGTGCAGGGTGTCACTTCCTTCACTCGCTAAACGGGCAGTTAAATCGCGACGCACCGCTTCATTCGCCTCTGGCAATTCCGACATACCCTCTAACAACGTCTTGAAGTACATCATCGTACCGCCGACCAGTAACGGTATCCGTCCGTTTGCCAAGATCGACTCGATCTCACGTTTTGCATCGTTAGCAAACTGTGCTGCCGAATAACGCTCGGCAGGATCACAAATATCAATCAATCGGTGCGGTGCAGCCGCTAATTCCTCAGCGGTCGGCTTGGCCGTGCCAATATCCATGCCGCGATAGATTAAGGCCGAATCAACCGAAACGATATCTGCTCCCAGCTGTTGGCTGAGGTCAATCGCTAAGCCCGTTTTACCCGCCGCAGTGGGGCCGTAAAGGCAGATAACATAGGGTTCATTCATCGCAATGGCTCCGGTAGTTCAGGTAGTTCGACGGGCAACGTGTAGACATCGTCAGCTGCGAGCTTTTGTTGCCATACCTGCCACCAATGTTCCGCTTGAACGTGGCTGTAGTGCTGACTAACTTGCAAACGTGCAAACCACTGCCAAAACTCACGCGGTGGTTCGTCATGCTGCTCTAACATGCTCGCAACCTCGACCAAACTCGCCGCAATGTCACTGTGGCGAAGTGCACTCGGCACCTGTTTTACGAGCCAATTTCGACCTTCTTGCGTCAGCATGATACCTAACTGCGCCCAACGGTTGTTGTCGATGCGCTGCACGCGCGCCAACAATTCGGTGTCAGTGATTTTTACGGGGATTAGTAACGGCTGTCCCGCAAGGCCAGTCTGAAACTGCTGTTGCCACTTCGCTGCATGGTAATGTTGCTCGACAGCTTGCAAATGCAGAAGCTTAAGCTCTTGCGCCGCGTTTGTTGGCTGTTGGAAAAGTGCAAAACGTCCTGCCAGTACAGTTAAGAAGGTAGGCGATTCCGCCATGCTCAGTCCTTCTACTGCGGTCATCTGCGGCGCCTCGCTGAATGTCTTGCCATACTCTTGGGGCGACCGCTTAAGTCCCGGCAGAGGAGTGCTTGTGCGTGGCGGCAACTCTGCAACTTGTTGCCGTAAGTTTTCGGGTGCAGCCTTGTAGTGATGCTCCGCCGCCCCTGCGGCGCTAATGCGCAAGCCCTCACGCACGGTTTGCAAGACAAAGTCATGAATTTGCCGAGCGTGATGAAAACGCACCTCATGTTTTGCTGGATGTACATTCACATCAACATCGTGGGGTGGTAATTCCAAATACAGCACATAAGTTGCTGAGCGATCATCACTCAGGCTGTCACCGTAAGCTTGTCGTATGGCGTGATTCAACATGCGATCACGCATCATGCGACCATTTACGTAAAAATATTGCGCATCGCCCTGATGTCGGCAGTGGTTAGCGTCGACCACCCACCCCCAGAGCCGTACCCCCATATGTTCCGCTTCAATCAAGCGTGCATGTTCGGTAAAACGACTACCGACCACTTTAGCGATGCGCTGTAAGGCATCCGGTGCTGCCACTGCGGGGTAATTACGCACCGTTTTCTGGTTATGATTCAGCACAATACGAACATCAAAGCGACTTAGCGCAATGCGTTTAAGCAGGTCATCAATATGGGTGAATTCGGTTTTGTCGGTACGTAAAAACTTACGCCGCGCCGGCGTATTAAAAAACAGGTCTTCAACATCAACTGTCGTCCCATCGGGGTGACTCGCCGGTGCTAATTCAGCACTCATGTCACGGCCCTCAACCCAAGCTCGCCAAGCTTGCTCTTGAGCTGCTGGTTTCGATGTTAGTGTTAAGCGCGCCACAGAACTTATACTCGCCAGCGCCTCACCACGAAAGCCTAGACTTTGAATTGCCTCCAAGTCTGCGAGCGACTGAATTTTACTGGTGGCGTGACGCGCCAAAGCCAGCGCCAGCTCCTCTTTGATAATTCCTGCGCCATTGTCACGAATTCGAATTCGACGTCGACCGCCCTTCTCGATATCCACCGTGAGTTGGTCTGCTCCCGCATCCAAACTGTTTTCAATGAGCTCTTTGACGACCGAAGCAGGACGTTCTATCACCTCACCTGCGGCTATTTGGTTCGCCAGGCTTATCGGGAGTAACTGTATGGGCATGGTTAAACCTATTCGGGGCTCGGTATTTCGAGCACTTGGCCAATTTGAATAACCGAGCTATTCAAGTTGTTGTGTGCCTTAATTGCTGCAATAGAAGTGTTGTAACGTTGTGCGAGAATCGATAGCGACTCGCCCGAGCGCACCACGTGGCGGTTCGTTCGATTATTCGCAAACATTGTGCCGTCCGGGGGACGCCGCATGAAGTAACTACGCACGCCTTGATAAATGGCTCGCGCAAGCTTTTGCTGGTGCTGATTACTACGCAATAATTGCTCTTCCGATGGATTCGTAATAAAACCCGTTTCCACCAACATCGACGGCATTGCTGTCGATGTCAAGACCGCCAAACTGGCATGTTGCGGTTTGGCTTTATGCATGCGAGTAATTTGCTTCAGTTCGCGAAGTACATCACTGGCGGCTTCGTAGCCACTCGCCATAGCATGATCCATACTCATCGAGATAAGCGTTTCATTAAGGAAATTATCTTCATTTTCGACCGCAGGAACACCACCTAATACATCAGATAAGCGCTCTTTATTCTCGAGCAAGCGACCCATTTCAGTACTCGCGCGACGATTCGACAATACCCAAATCGATGCTCCGCGTGGCTGCGGTGAGGTAAATCCATCTGCATGCACTGACACAAATAAATCAGCTTTAACACGTTCGGCCTTACGTGGTCGTTCATTCAAATTGACATAATAATCATCGGAACGAATCAAATACGCTTGCATACCGGGATCTTCATTAATCATCTTGGCGAGCGCTCGCGCAACTTTAAGAACGACGTCTTTTTCGTAGGTTCCCGATGGCCCAATCGAGCCAGGGTCGTCACCACCGTGACCAGCGTCAATGGCGATGGTCACTTTGCGCTCTTGCAGATCATCTGCACTCAATGCTGCTTCATCCCGCTTTAACGACGTCCCCGGAAGATCCACAACCAATCGGTGCCCATGCATTTCTTGTGGTGGCAGCACCTGAATAACGGGATCTACTTGTTTATCTAACTCAAGCACAATGCGCGTACTACCAGGAAGTTTCGGCGTACTGGTACGAATTTTTTTTAATAACAATGAGCTCGACTCAAGCTGAGCGAGGTTAACGTTAAGTTCCGTGCTCGGAAAATCAATCACCAAACGATACGGATGTGATTGGTTGAGTGAGAAATAGCTATACTCCGGAGCCCCAGCCATATCAAAGACCACACGGGTGTTGTCCGGCGAAGGCCACATCCGTATGTTTTTAATTGTGTTTGCCGCGTGCACAGGTAGCACAAAAGCCGCCAGTACAAGCGTCATGACCGTGACAAAAAAACGTTGCATCAGAGTTTTTCGAGGAGCTCTCGACCTCGTGTAGTTAGCGCACCTACTGTCATATCTCGCGCCTTATCAGCGTAAGCGATGACAATCTTTAAATCTGGCTCTGGTAGCACACCCGCGCCGCGCTGCGGCCACTCCGCCAAAATTATTGTATTACTGTCAAGGTAATCACGTATGCCCATAAATTCAAGTTCTTCAGGGTCCGCAAGACGGTATAAGTCAAAATGGTGGATCTGCCATGGCGGCAACTCATAACTCTCAACCAGCGTATAGGTTGGGCTTTTGACCTTACCTTGATGTCCCAATGCTTGAATAAAGCCTCGACTAAACGTGGTTTTTCCTGCGCCTAGCTCGCCTAATAAATGAATGGTTAAAGGCTTGCCATCGGTATTCTTGGCGTTATTGACTACCTGCCCTAGGCGCTCTGCTACTGCCAATAAATCAGCTTCAGACGCTAAGAAAAACTGCTTTTCACTCATGGATTCACTAACTTCCGTAACGGCCCAAATAAATCACTCGGTAGTGTACCACGTTCCCCTGCAATTGCAGCGTGTTCGCCAGCCACGGCGTGCAACCACGTAGCTACCGGAAGCACCGTCTCGGCGGCAAGGCCTTGACCAATAAGACTACCGACAATACCACTCAATACATCACCCGCACCGCCCACGGCTAATGCTGGACTGCCCCGTTTACATACCCTTAAACGCGCTGCTTCGGGGTGAGTAATCAATGAACCCGCACCCTTCAGTACCACAAATGCTTGAAAACGATGACTTAGCTCTTCGACCGCTGCATAGCGATCTTGTTCCACCTGTTTCGTCGTACAGTTTAACAAACGGGCCGCCTCGCCTGGGTGAGGCGTCAGCCAGAGCGGGGCTTGCCGCGGCAACCACTCATTGTGGTCGCTTAACAAATTCAATCCGTCGGCATCGAGAACCAAGGGCAGATCACTGTGCAAGAGCCATTCGCATAAACGTTGCGCCCAACTGCTAGTGCCCAAACCAGGGCCTAGCACCACGACATCGCAACCTTGCAGTAACCGCATTACTGCGGCGGATTCGTCTGCCGTGGTTTGTTGTACCAATAACTCAGCTTGCGCTGCCGCAATTGTGGTTTGGCTTTCGGGTTGGGTCAGCACCGAAACTTTTCCGGCTCCCGAACGCAATGCTGCTTGGCCAGCCAGCACAACCGCACCGGTCAAACCTAGACTGCCACCGACAATTGCCACATGCCCATGCCTACCTTTATGACTGCTTCGGTGGCGGGGCGGTAAGTGTCGGGTCACTTCTTCCTGCTCAATAAGGGTGGCAAACGGTCGTTCCAACTGCCGAAACGCCGCCGAAATGCCCAACTCTGCAAGCTCTAAACGACCGCTATAATGGCAGCCTTGCCCAGTCAGTAAACCAGGCTTCCAAGCGATAAAAGTTACGGTGTAGTCGGCCTCTACGGCAATTGGACAAGGTGTGCCAGTATCACTTTGCAGGCCACTGGGACAATCAATACTTAACACCCACAGTTTATGAAACTGCTTGGCGTCATTCAGGGTATGCACCGCGCGTTGATACATTGGGTCCAGATCACGCGTGAGCCCTGTCCCCAACATGGCGTCGACAATGATGTCGTACTCCGCAAGGTGAGTGCGATCCAGTTGTGCTAAAGGCTCGACTTGTCCTTGTTGGTCATGCCATGCGTCTGCTGCTTGCTTGGCTAACTCGGTTTTGGGTTCGCTCGCCACCACGGTCACTTGGTAACCAGCGCGACTCGCTAAACGTGCCAACACCCAACCATCACCGCCATTATTTCCTGGTCCGCAAAGAATCATGATGCGCGCTGGGGCCGGTTGTTGCCGTTCCAGCGCCGCTAAACAGCTCTGGGCAGCCCGTTGCATTAACTGCGCAGGACTCACACCAAGGTTCTTCGCTGCTTCCAATTCTCGATCGCGAACCTGCTTGGTGCGAAAGACAAGCTGTTGCATACTTAATTGCATCGGTGCATCTCCACTGGTTTTTTGTTACTTTTGAGCACTCGCCTGTAAGCATAAGACGAATCACATGGATTTCCAGCAACTTGCGTTAGATATTAAAAAATGGGGCCAAGAACTCGGGTTCCAAAAGGTCGGGATTACTGATCTCGACCTTAGTAGCGAGCGTGCTGCATTGCAGCAATGGCTGGCCGAAGGAATGCATGGCGAAATGGACTACATGGAGCGTCACGCTGAGCTGCGAACCCGTCCCGATCAGTTGCACGAAGGGAGCGTCCGCGCTATCTCAGTACGTATGAATTACCTACCCGCCGAAGCTGGCTTTGCGAAAACGCTGAAGAATCCACGCCTCGGCTATATCAGTCGCTACGCTCTCGGGCGTGACTATCATAAGCTTATGCGAAAACGCCTAAAACAACTCGGCGAACGCATCAAAGAGGCTTGCGCCGAGCTCGATTACCGCCCGTTCGTTGATTCGGCACCCATTTTAGAACGCCCTCTCGCAGTCAAAGCAGGTTTAGGCTGGACTGGGAAACACACGCTCGTGTTGGACGAACAAGGGGGGTCTTGGTTCTTCTTAGGTGAGCTACTGGTGAACTTGCCTCTTCCCGTTGATCAACCGGTCGAAGAAAAGTGTGGAAGTTGCAAAGCCTGCATTACGATTTGCCCAACACAAGCCATTGTCGAGCCCTACAAACTGGATGCACGACGCTGCATCTCGTATCTCACGATTGAGCTGAAATCAGCCATCCCCGAAGAGTTCCGACCGCTGATGGGCAATCGCATTTACGGCTGTGATGACTGCCAATTAATTTGTCCGTGGAATCGCTATTCGCAACTCACTGCTGAAGATGATTTTGCGCCGCGCAAAGATCTTCATACTCCCGAACTGCTTGAATTATGGCGCTGGGACGAAGCGACTTTCCTAAAACGCACAGAGGGCTCACCGATTCGACGGATTGGTTTTGCATCTTGGCAGCGTAATCTCGCCGTCGCCTTAGGTAACGCACCGCACGATGAAGCGATTATTAGCGCACTAAAAGCGCAACGCGGTCAGGTCAATGAGATGGTCGACGAGCATATCGACTGGGCGTTACAACGTCAGCACAATAAAGCCGCAGACACCAGCAAACAAGTCTTACGTCTAACCCGCGCTATCGAGAAAGGGTTACCGCGCGACGCTTAACCATTGTCGCGCAGGCGTTCGAGCAGCGCTTGAAAGTAGCGGACGCCGCGCTGTTGGGCAACTTCAATATTGCGCTCGGGAATGGCCTCGGGGTTGGGATAACGCGCCAGCACTTTTTCGAGGCTGGCCTCGCGTAACAGATGCAGCACCGGGAATGGAGCGCGGTTGGTATAATTACTCACATCATCATCTGCGCTATCAGTAAACTGGTAATCCGGATGAAAGCTCGCGATTTGTAAAGTACCTTCAAGATTCAACTCGCGCAGCGTGATCTGGGCATAATCGAGCAAATCAAGATAGTCATCGAAATCATGAAAACCTTGGCTCAGCACCAGCAACGTCGTTTCAATTTGCTCATCTTCAAGCAGTTGTTGCATGGCGTTAGCAAGGTCCTCCAGCGCAGACGCTATCGACTGCGCAGAACTATCGACGTAAAGCACACGATTCTTTTCAACTTCGCGATGCGCAAAAGGGCAGAAGTTTAAGCCAACAACGACTTCAGCAACCCACTTGCGCACCGCAGTACAGGCAGGTGTTAGTTGGCTGGCGGTGGTGTTCCCCTGACTAAATCGCGATAAATTTTCCACTGCCCTTCCTCTTTTTTCCAGATCACCATGTAGTCATCTTTACTGAGCAGTTCGCCTTGCTGATTACTCAGGTAACCAATGCCCCGCTCGTAGGCAACATCACCATAGACTTCTATTTCGACCGGCACTGGTTTCAAAACCAATCCATGCTCAAGCATCCCCGCAAAGCTTTGCGTAATGCCCTCGGTACTATCGATTTTGCCACCCATAGGCGGGAAGAACAGCGCATCTTCGGTGTAGAAATCACTACCGACGTCGCCAACATCACCTGCTAGAAAGCGTTGATGGATGTCGTTATAAGCTGCCTTTATGGCCGCTTCAGCTGCTTCGTTTGCGTGTGCCGTAAAACTACAACAAGCACCAAGAATCAAAAGACCGAATATCAACCTCACCATGGTTGTTGCTCCTTTTTTTGGTTAAAAAGTCAACAACAACCCTAGTAAATACTCAAAAAATCGCAAATTTAGAGTGCTTGTGCTGCATACTCCAAAGCGCCGCGAACTGCCGCGACTTGCGCATCAACACATTCCACAGGATTGGTATTTGCGCTATCAGGATAAACTTCGGTGGTGGTGACAAAACGCGCGTCGGTTAAGCCCATACACAAACCTAGACCCTTGCCGTCATATTCAATGACGCCCTCTTGCACCATAGGCGCGCCGATTAAACAGCCTTTTTCATCGGCTGGTGCAATGTGGGTGATAGGTTTCACTGTCTCAATGATCGCGCGCTGAAATTCAGGCTCGGCCCGTTTGCTATCAGCAACCAGATAAAAACCGTCAGGAATATTCCAGTTCGTGTTGGTCGTCCCGTCGCGTGCCGCCTTCGCGGGACGAAACTCACTGTTGTCAGTATCTGTGGTTTCATGCAGATCCACGTGCACATCTGGGCTGATCTGATGCTTACTTAGGTAATTCATAATCAACGCACATTCTTGGGCAGGACTTTGCGGCTTGAAGGAGCGGTTCGGATCAACAGCTTCAGGGTTCCAACGGTTGATAGTTTCATAGCCCCACGGGCTCAAGCACGGCGCTACGATAATATTAAAGTGCGCCAAGTGGTTCACCGCTTCAGTTTCGAGAAAGTACAAAGCGCCATGGACGCCACTGGTTTCATAGCCGTGCACTCCTCCAGTGACCAACACCGTTGGCAAATCAGTCCGCCACTTGCGGCTGCGCACCACAAATAACGGATAACTCTGTGCGCCGTAATTCAATTCACCGTAGGTCTCCACATCGAACTGCTCGCGCAGGTGATCGATACGGCGGATCACATCATTACCATAGTCGCGCTGTTTGCTTTGCCGCGCGTACCATTCTTGCTTTTCTGCATCGCCCCATGGGGTGCCAGGGGTACCGATTGGATAATCTTGGTTCATTGGCTTACCACTCCTTCGCTAACAGTTAGCTGCCGAAGCAAACAATGTTGTCGTTTGGCGCTATAGTCTAGGTGATTTCTGCACAAGCCTCCAGTAGTTACAACAGCAACCACCAGGTGAGCCAGCCGGCGGTTACAGCTAAGCTCGCGATGCATAAGCTCGAGACACGCATCGCGGGATGACCGAGCAGCCCGACCATCCCCATTTTCACTGCAGTATTGACGCTTGCTGCGAGTAAAATCGCCGGTACCGCAACGGCGTGTTCTAAGCCATTCGAAGCCATTTTTGCCAACGATAAAGTGATAGCATCGACGTCAGTTAAACCGGAAATCGCCGCCACCGCATAGATACCAAGCGCATCAAAATATCGATGCGCATAGTGTGCAAGTAACAGAATTGCGATCAACAAAACAGCGAACTTCAGTGCGGTGACAATATCGAATGGATTATTGATAACAAAATTGATGGGCTTCGCGCTCTGGTGTGCACGCCGTACAAGGTAAATCACCCCAGCGTAAGTGACACTCATCATGACCACTAACGGTAAGATCAGCTCTTGCAGCAACGGCCAATTCAACACTGCGACCTCGACCAGCATGCGTGGAAACATAGTTCCAGCAGCAAGCAAAATCGCCGCCACGAACAGTTGGTGTCCATGCTCTTGTAATTTCCCCAGCCGGCTAAAGCTTAGGGTCACCGCTGTCGATGAGGCAAGACCGCCTAGGAGCCCGGTCAACAAAAGTCCGCGGCGACTCCCTAACAGCTTTATCGCGAAATAGCCGATGAAAGAGATACCCGTGATGAGCACGACCATCCAACCGATCAAATAAGGATTGATCACGTCACTTGGACCCAACCCTTGATTCGGTAAAAGAGGTAATAAAACAACGCTGATCAACAGCATCTGAAGAATCGCAAAAAGCTCGCGTTGCTGTAAGTTTTCCAGCCAACCGTGCAGCAATGGTTTAAGGCTTAATAACAATGCGGTAACTACTGCAACCGGCACCGCAATAGCGACAAAACCTGCCGTGCAAAGAGAGCCCAATAGAAAAGTAAGCAATAGAGTTAGTTCTGTAGTAATACCAAAGTCGGCGGTGCGTCTCGTCTCTAAAAGGTGTGCGGTTATGACCAACGCAGTGATACTAAAAAATACAGCAACCCAAAGCACCAAGACAAACGTCGCGGGTATTATTTCGGTCAGTAACGGCAATACGCCACCAGCTAGACTGACTATCGCGAACGTGCGGAAACCGGCAAAACGTTGACCATCGCCTTTACCGCGCTGGCTCCAGCCGCGTTCGAGACCGATAATTAAACCGACCGCAAGCGCGTATGCCAGCGCAAGAAAGTCCATGCATCATGCCCACATCAACATGGCACACTGCACCAATACGGCAATATTAGCGACAGCGCCTAACACAAAAAACCAGCTCCGTGGGCTTGGATTTTTTTCGGTCGCAATGGCGTAATAGAGCACCATGTGGAGGATTCGAGCGACGGCGAACAGCATCACCCAATAGCCAAACCATTCAGACTCAAGCCCTAAAAACATGCCAAAAAATACCGTCAGTAAAAACATCGGCACATTTTCAAGGGAGTTCATAAAAGTACGGTGGGTGCGGAAAACCAACGAGTCATGGCTACTATTTTCAGGGACCTTGCCAGGAATAGCACCCGGCTGTTTTGCTTTGACTGCTGCCGCAGTTCCCCACTGCACCAGTAAGGTAACGATAATTAACCATATACCGGTAAGCACGAGCGGATCATAGGTGTTCATAAGAGCTCCTTGTCGTTTGGCTTATTTACTCTGGTTTAAATAAACCAATCAATGTGTCGTCTTTTGCCGACGTTTGTTGTTGTGGTTCTTCTTTATCACTGAACGTATGTTGGCAGGCCACACACTGCACCTGCTCTTCACGCACATTACCTGCTGCATCTGAGCTAATCGTCAACTGCAACGTATCTGCAGCTCCGCAAGCTGGGCATTCTGCGCCAGCAATAAATCGTTTCCGTGTGCGTGCCATATTCACCTCGTGTTGCTTCAGGTATAATTGTCGCAGATTCATTCATCAACACCAAGCACAAGGTTCTGCATGATTTCTATCCGCGGCATGGCGCTTATGCGCGGCGGCAACGTCTTACTGCAACATTCCGACATTACCATCTTCCCTGGCCATCACGTCGGCGTTGTGGGACGCAATGGCACGGGCAAATCCTCCCTGTTTGCGCTCATGCGTGGTGAACTGCAAGTCGAACAAGGCGAGTGTGATGTCCCTAAACAATGGCGCATCGCCAGCGTAAAGCAAGAAACCCCAGGCCTCGAACAAGCGGCGCTCGACTACGTGCTTGATGGTGATACTGAGTTACGCGCCCTCGAGGATCAATTAAAACAGGCCGAAGCGCAGGATGATGGTCATGCTATTGGCCGTTTACACGATCAACTGGCCACTATCGGTGCCTACGAGGCCCCTGCTCGCGCTGCGTCTTTACTGGCAGGTCTGGGCTTTAGTGATGAACAGTTTCAACAGCCAGTCAAAGCCTTTTCTGGGGGCTGGCGGATGCGCCTTAACCTCGCGCAAGCCTTGATTGCTCGCGCTGACCTCTTGTTACTCGATGAGCCGACCAACCACTTAGACGTCGATGCCATTTTCTGGCTTGAGGACTGGCTGCAACGCTTCCCTGGCACCTTATTACTGATTTCGCATGACCGCGACTTTCTCGATGCGGTATGCCAACAAATCGTGCACATCGAGCAACAAACAGCAACCTCTTACAATGGCAACTACTCCAGCTTCGAGCGGCAATACGCCGAACAAATCGCCCAGCAACAAGCACAGTTCGAGAAAGAGCAAGCGCAACGCAAACATTTGCAAAAGTACATCGACCGCTTTCGTTACAAAGCAAGTAAGGCACGTCAGGCACAGAGTCGCATTAAGGCACTTGAACGACTGACGGCGAGTGCGCCACTGGTCGCTAATAGTCAATTTCAATTTGGTTTCCGCGACCCAGAGCAACTGCCGAATCCACTTTTGACGCTAGATGACGTGCAAGCGGGTTATGGCGACACGGTGATTTTGCGCTCGATTAAATTTAATTTAGTTCCGGGTAGTCGTATTGGCTTACTGGGCCGTAATGGCGCCGGTAAATCCACCTTGGTCAAATTACTCGCCGGTGAACTCCAACCGCAACAAGGCACCTTGCAACTGAATAGCGGCATTAAACTTGGCTATTTTGCGCAGCACCAGTTGGAGTTACTGGATAGCCAAGCAACGCCGCTACAACACATTCAGCGTCTTGATGGGCAGGCAACTGAGCAACAACTACGTGATTTTCTAGGCAGCTTCGGGTTTTCTGGTGATCAAGCGACGCGGCAAGTTGCACCTATGTCAGGCGGCGAAAAAGCACGCTTGGTACTCGCTATTATTGTTTATCAAAAACCCAATTTACTGCTGCTCGATGAACCCACTAACCACCTCGATAGTGTCATGCGTGAAGCGTTAGTGTATGCGCTACAGGATTTTGCCGGTGCTATGGTTATTGTTTCGCATGATCGGCATTTATTACGTACCACTGTTGACGAGTTCTTTTTGGTTGCTAACGCGCAAGTGCAGCCGTTTGACGGCGATCTGGATAGCTACCATGAATGGCTGCAAAACCAACAAAAAGCGCGTAGTGAATCACAAGAAAATCCATCAAGTCCAAAAGTTGATCGTAAGACTGAAAAGCGTGAAGCTGCCGCCCGTCGCCAGCAGCTTAAACCGTTTAAAGACGCGGTCGCTAAATATGAAAAAGAAGTCCATAAGTGCGAGCAAGCCTTGGCGGAAATCAATACTGAACTTGCCGACAACAGCGTCTATGATGCTGAAAATAAGTCTCGTTTAACTGAGCTGTTACAACAACAAGCCTCGTTACAACAAGCTTTGACGCAAGCCGAGGAACAATGGATGGAGGCTGAGGAGGCACTCCAAGTTGAAGAGGCCAACAGCTAATGCAAATTCCATGGCAGCAAATTGACCCGGCAACCTTGGACGCCATTATCGAAGCCTTTGTGCTACGTGAAGGCACTGATTACGGTGAAAACGAGAAATCCTTGACCGACAAGGTCGAGGATGTACGCGAGCAACTGCGTAGTGGCGAAGCGATTTTAGTCTGGTCGGAATTACATGAAACTGTGAATATCATGCCTAAGACGGATTTCGATGCCGAATAAAAACATCCTGCCAAGGCACACGAGGGTCGCCTAGGATCAAGAAGTTCGGATTGCCTAACTGCGCTTCTTCATTATAGGTGAGCGGGGTAAACGACTCGCTGACAATACTGCCACCGGCCTCGCCAACAATAACCTCGGCTGCCGCCGTGTCCCATTCACCTGTTGGCCCAACACGCAAGAAACAATCTGCTTGCCCTTCAGCGATCAAACACGCCTTTAATGAGCAACTACCTGCTGGCAAAGTACTCAAATTGCGGTCAGGGTTCATGCGTTGCATGACCCGCTCACGTGGTTGGCGGCGACTAATGGCTAAAATTACTGGATCACTGTCAGGTTGTTGCAACTGTCGCACACGCAGACGCTGCTCTCCGTTAATGTCACGGCGGAACGCCCCTGCTCCGCGTTGGGCAAGGTAGAGCTTATCGCCGGCGGGCCAATAGATGACACCTAAGTGCGGTTGATGCAGCTCAACTAACGCGATCACCACGGTAAAATCACCACTGCGCGCGATAAACTCTTGGGTTCCGTCAATCGGGTCAATCAGCCAATAACGTGACCATTGCTGGCGTTCTGCAAGCGATAAGTGCGCACCTTCTTCGGACAGAATGGGGATATCCGGTGACAATTCGGCCAGCTGTTCGGTGATGAAACGGTGCGCTGCGTAGTCCGCACTAGTGACTGGCGATTCGTCCGCTTTTTCGTACGTGGCATACGCCTGCTCTTCGTAGAGTTCCATGATTAAGTCGCCCGCGCGCTGCGCGATTAAGGCCGCACCTTCGAGTAATTTAGCGTCGTCGTTCGCGCTCACTTTTGCAGTTTCCTCAAGGTCATTAATAATGCAGCAATACTGCGTGCCTCGGTAAAATCCTCTTGGGCTAATAAGGCTTCTGCCTTATGCAGTTGCCAAGGTACTTGCTCGAGCGGCTCAGGCTCATCACCCTCGAGTTGTTCTGGGTACAGGTCACGGGCAATAAAGATATGCATAGTGGCGGAAAAAAATTGCGGTGCCATGGTCACGCTTTTCAGAGGTATTAATTCGCGTGCGCCGTATCCTATTTCTTCTTTGAGCTCACGTAGGGCTGCCTCTTCTGGGGTTTCGCCTGGATCGATCAGCCCCTTGGGGAAGCCGAGCTGATAATTATGCAGTCCCGCCGCGTATTCGCGCACCAACATGATTTGCTCGTCGTCAATAAAGGGCACGATCATCACTGCGCCACGACCACTGCTTTGCATACGTTCAAATTGCCGCTCGACACCATTACTAAACTTCAAATCGACAGCTTCGATGCGTAACAAGCGGCTACGAGCTACAATTTGACGTTGTAAGATTTCCGGAACTTGTTTTCGGGCCATGCTTTACCGCCAACGAAATGTTTTCTGCGAATAGCCGGAATAAGCCTGCATTACTAGCTCTGCACCGACCGTTTCGGTTACTATAGCGACTCGTTATAAGCGGTACAACTCACAGGAGCTTTTCATGAGCGAAGTTACGACACAATTTGACGCAGTGGTCATCGGCAGCGGTCCTGGCGGCGAAGGTGCAGCAATGCAATTGGTCAAAAAAGGTCGCAGTGTTGCCATGATTGAAAAGCACAACTCCCTTGGCGGTGGTTGTACCCATTGGGGCACGATTCCTTCAAAAGCCCTACGTCACTCCGTCAGTCGCTTGATCGAGTACAACACTAACCCCTTATTTATGGGCGCTTGCGCTCCGCACAGTATGTCCTTTGCTGACATATTGAAACATGCGCAGGGCGTCATTCAGCAGCAGGTACAGATGCGCAGCGGTTTTTACCAACGCAATGGGGTAACAGTACTGCATGGAACAGCGAGCTTTGAAGATCCACACACTATCAAAATCACCCAAGGCGATGGCACGATCGAATACATTGGCACCAAGCAAATCGTCATTGCCACCGGTTCGCGTCCGTATCATCCGCCTGACGTCGACTTCACGCACGAGCGCGTTTATGACTCGGACACCGTGCTCTCATTAAAGCACGAGCCGAAAAGCATCATTATTTATGGTGCCGGTGTCATTGGTAGTGAATATGCGAGTATTTTCCGTGGTCTGGGCGTTAAAGTGGATTTGATCAACACGCGCGATCGCTTACTTTCGTTTCTTGATGCCGAGATATCTGACGCGTTGAGCTATCACCTGCGCAACAACGGTGTGGTCATTCGACACAACGAAGAATACGAACGCATTGAAGGCCACGACGACGGTGTAACGCTCTTTACTAAATCGGGTAAGCGTCTCGATGCCGACTGCCTGCTGTACGCCAATGGTCGCTCGGGCAATATCGAAGATCTGAATGTTGAGGCGTTAGGCTTAAAACCTAATTCGCGCGGTCAACTTGAGGTATCGAATCAGTATCAAACCGAAGTCGAAAATGTTTTCGCTGTGGGCGATATCATCGGCTATCCATCGTTAGCGTCGGCCGCTTATGACCAAGGCCGTATTTGTGCCACTGCAATGCTCGAGGGCGAGTGCGAACAACGCTTGATTAGTGACATTCCAACTGGCATTTACACCATTCCAGAGATTAGTTCGGTAGGTAAAACTGAAGAAGAGCTTACCCAGCAAAAAGTACCTTACGAAGTGGGGCGTGCGCAGTTTAAACACTTAGCACGTGCGCAAATTTCCAACATGGCGGTTGGCAGTTTGAAAATTTTATTCCATCGCGAAACCAAAGAGGTTCTTGGTATCCACTGTTTTGGTGAACGTGCTGCCGAAATCATTCACATTGGCCAGGCTATCATGGAACAGAAAAACGGTGGCAACACCATTGAGTACTTCGTTAACACCACGTTTAATTACCCGACCATGGCCGAAGCTTATCGTGTCGCCGCGCTCAATGGGCTGAACCGAGTTCGCGCCTAAAGCTTCTATTAACAGGGCTTCGTTTTAACGCTTGGCAGCTCAATTCGAACTGCCAAGCCGCCAAGCTTGGTACTGCGGCCAAAAGTTATCCGCCCACCGTGGCGTTCCACAATTCGCTGTACGATCGCGAGACCTAGGCCCGAACCTTTGGCTGCCCTTGCTTTGTCTCCTTGCGTGAACGGCTGCAACACGTGCTCAATTTGCGCTGCGGGGATACCTTCACCGTCATCACTCACGGTTACCCATACGCGCTCGCGTTCGGTGTTATAACCGGTTTCAATGAGTACTCTGCCGCTCCCGTAGCGTTCAGCGTTCTCCAACAAATTCAGTAAGACCCGCTTGATCGATATCGCTCGGACCGGAATCTCAGGCATGTCACCGTAGTTCACAACGATGTCAGCTCGCCAATTTTCAGGCACATGGCCCACAACATCTTCCACCAAGTAGTTGAGGTTCTCGCAATCAGTGTCCGCTTGCGTATCTATGCGGACGTAATCGATAAACTGATCGATGATGGCATTCATGTCTTCAATATCACTAATGATGCCCTCGGCGAGAAAATCTTCACTCGCCGGCATCATTTCAGTCGCTAAACGTATACGCGTGAGCGGTGTTCTTAAGTCATGTGAGACGCCAGCCATTAATAAGGCGCGATCTTGCTCGAGTTGCTTCACCCCTTGGGTCATTTGATTAAATGCTCGGGTTACCGCAATGACCTCAGTCGAACCGCGTTCCACCAGCTCGTCAGGGTATTCGCCGCGCCCAACTTGGGCTGCAGCCGCTTCTAACGACTTCAACGGTTTGTTCTGCCAATTGGTAAACCACATACCACCGAGCACACTCAAACCACCAATCAGGATAAGGTAAAAGAGCAAGGGCGAGAATCGCGCTTCGTCAAAGGTATCAAGACGAATGCGCAGCCAGTACCCTTCTAACGAAGCGGTACGAATCCAAACGTAGTAGATGTCGCCTTGGGCGATGCGCACTTCGGTATCCGCAGCCAGATATTGGCTCATTTGGTCCGAGAGAAAGTTGTAGGTGGACGCATTGCTCAAGTCATTTGCGAGCGCTTCACGCTCGGTGAAACCATCTATCCCGACCGCATCAGTGTAGCGCTTGGCGAGAATGCGTTTTTCGGCGGTCGACATATCACGTTCGCTAAGCCATTGGTCGAGTACCAGAATGCCCTGAACTTGCTTAGCGACCACCGAACTAATCTGCTGCAGACTGGGTTTGACCACATACAGGCCAACCATGACATAGGATACGACTTGGTTGATCAGCAACAAAAACGCAATCAGCGCGACGGTGCGAGCAAACGCTGAGCGCGGAAAAAGCTTCATGGTCTAAACTTTTTTACTGCCATCGGGCACAAAAACATAGCCGAGGCCCCAGACCGTTTGAATATAACGCGGGCTCGCCGGGTCTATTTCTAGCATCCGTCGCAAGCGCGATACTTGGACATCAATACTCCGCTCGAGGGCACTGTAATCACGCCCTCGAGCTTGATTCATGAGCTTGTCTCGCGACATTGGCTGACGCGGGTGCGTTACCAAAGCTTTCAACACCGCAAATTCACCGCTGGTGAGCGGCATCGGCTCATCACCTTTGAACATTTCACGGGTGCCAAGATTTAAGCGGAATTCGCCAAACGCAATTTCTTCATCATCTGCGCTCGGCGCTCCAGGAATTTCTTTGCCGCGGCGGCGCAAAACAGCCCGTACACGCGCCAGCAATTCGCGTGGATTAAACGGTTTGGCAAGGTAGTCATCGGCCCCTAACTCCAAACCAATAATGCGATCAACCTCATCACCTTTCGCGGTGAGCATCACAATGGGAATATCGTTGTTGGCATGGCGTAGACGTTTACAAATCGACAAGCCATCTTCACCTGGCAACATCAAATCTAACACCATAAGATGAAAGTTTTCGCGTTCTAACAGCCTATCCATTTGTTCGCTTTGCGCCGCCGAACGCACATAAAAACCCTGCTCGGTCAAATAACGTTCTAGCAAACCACGTAGTCGAGCATCATCATCAACCACTAAAATTTTAAAGGTTTCTTGTGACATGCGAGCCATGCTCCAAAGTTATCTTATTGTTGTCACTATAAAAGATGGTGTGCTTTTTGCCAACGCAAAGCCGCAGGAGTGCTTCGCGTTTTTGTATCGAAATATGTTTTAGCTAGCCCCCATATAAGTATTTTACGACCACGCGCGGCGCACAATTACCTGCGCCGTTGCTGGGCTTGTCAGCCGACCATAGCCAAGGTGCGCAACGTCTCCTAAACGACTCTGACAAAACGCATCGGCAACTTCATGCGGCGCATGTTGTTGTAACAATGCGGCCTGCATCGTACGGGCCATGAGCTCAACCCACTGTCTCGCATAAAAAGGTTGCTCCTGTGCCTGCTGTAATAGCTGAGGCAATCGTGCAATCGCTGCATCAAGCGCTTTGTTGACACCTTTAACGCCCATCAGCTCGGTTTGCAACGCGGCAAATGACTCGGGCTGCTTTTGCACCGCCCGCAAGGCATCCAAGCATTGCACATTCCCGCTACCCTCCCAAATCGCGTTGATCGGAGCTTCACGATATAAACGTGGCATGATGCAGTTTTCCATAACGCCACTGCCACCTATCACTTCCATCGCTTCGTACGCATGCTCTGCTGTGCGTTTACAGATCCAGTATTTGCCGGCTGGCACAACAATCCGCGCAAGCGCTTGTTCATGAGGGTCATCACGTTTATCCATCGCCTGTGCCATACGCATCGTCAACGTCAGCGCCGCTTCGCTTTCCAAAGCCAAGTCGGCAAGCACATTTTGCATGAGCGGCTGATCGATCAACTTAGCACCAAAAGCCGAGCGATGTTGGCAATGATGTATTGCCTGAGCTGTTGCTTGCCGCATACCGGCTGAGGAGCCAATCATGCAGTCATAACGTGTCATTGCGACCATCTCGATGATCGTGCGAACACCTCTGCCCTCCTCACCAATCATCCACGCCATAGCGCCACGCAGTTCGGCTTCACTTGAGGCGTTTGCGACATTGCCCATTTTGTCTTTAAGCTGCTGAATTTGAATTGGGTTTTTGGTTCCATCAGGGCGCCATCTGGGCAACAAAAAGCAACTCAAACCCTGTTCAGACTGCGCGAGGACCAATAAAGCATCACACATAGGGGCAGACACAAACCATTTGTGTCCGACTAATTCATACATTTGCCCAGGGCCCTTTGCGCCGATTGGGTAAGCATACGTCGTATTTGCGCGTACGTCAGAACCACCCTGCTTTTCGGTCATCGCCATGCCGATGGTCACCGCTGCTTTTTCAGTGTGCGGAACATTTCTTGGGTCATAACTATGCTGCAGCATTTTCGGCAGCCACTCAGCGGCGATATCGGGTTGGTGCTGCAGCGCCGGTGCCGCTGCAAAGGTCATCGTGATCGGACAACCATGGGCAGCTTCAACTTGCGTGTGCAGATAATAATTCGCCGCCCGCGCGACATGTGCCCCCTGTTGCGGCTTCGCCCAAGGTGACGCGTGTAAGCCATGCTCGGTAGCGATGGTCATTAAGCGATGATAGGCGTCGTGGTACTCAACAAGATCAATACGGTGGCCAAAACGATCATGCGACTGGAATTGCGGCTTATGCGCATTGGCTAAAAAGCCGAGTTCGATGGTTTCCGCCTTGCCAGCCAGCGCTCCCATAGCTACAAGGTCGTTTTGTGCCCAGCCTGCATGGCCGCGCACAATCGCTTCTTGTAGCGCTGTATCCGCGTGTAACACATTATAGTTTTCAAGCGCTGGAGGCTGATTCAACACTTCATGCGTGCTTGCCATAAATTGTTCCGCTTTCTGCCACTGTGTCATTGCAACCTCGATAATAGGACAAACAACTGTAAGCTATAAGCTACGTGATTCTTTGCGTCAAATTAAGGTTGGCTTAAGGCTAAAAATGCACCATTCTTATCTCAAAATTTCACTCATGGACAGCCTATGCGTTTATTGCTCATTGAAGATGACAGATTAATTGCCGAAGGCATTGTTTCTGGCCTCAAGAAATTGGGCTACCATGTTGAGCACTGCACTACCCAGAACCAGGCAACTAGTGCACTAAGTACGGATACCTTTCAGTTATTAATTCTTGATCTGGGCCTTCCTGACGGTTTAGCGATTCCCTTTATCGCAAAGGTAAAATCCGCGGGACTTGATGCGCCGATTCTGGTGCTTACTGCTTGGGATGATGTCGATAAAAAAGTGGCAGCGCTCGACGCTGGGGCCGATGACTATATGGTGAAGCCATTTGACTTGCGCGAGCTCGAAGCCCGTATTCGCGTTCTCGTGAGACGCCATCAAGGCCGACAGTCCGACGAGCTACAGTGGCGTAACTTAACCATCGATCTTGCCACGCAAGATGTACGTGTTGATGATGAAGTCGTTACCTTAACGCGCCGCGAGTGGCTGCTTTTGAAAGAATTCATGCTGAACCCTAAACGCATTTTGTCACGCGAACACTTAGAATCCGTTTTATACGGCTGGGATTCAGAAGTGGAAAGTAACGCTATTGAAGTCCACCTGCACCACTTACGCAAAAAGCTTGGCCGCACTCTGCTGCGTAACGTAAGAGGCGTGGGGTATATATTGAATCAGGATTACCAAGGTAAAGAGGCATGAAATCGCTATCGTTGCGCCGTCAACTTCTGCTTAGCACTAATATCGTCGTCATCGCGGTACTCATTCTCGGCGCTTGGCTTAATTACCGAATAACCTTGCATGAACTCGATGAAGTTTTTGATGCTGAGATGGCGCAGACCACCCGCGTCTTAAAAAGCCTGATTCATGACCCCGGTTTTCTTGATCGATTCGGCCAACCCAGAATTATCGAGTTACCCCCACTACCAAGTACTTATGCGGAAGAAGGTGATGAACGCCAATCCGACGGACACCCTTATGAGCGAAAGCTCGCATTTCAGGTCTGGGGAGTGGATGGGAAATTACTATTGGCCAGCGAAAATGCGCTCGGCGAACCGCTATCTAATCCGCTTCCAGGCTACCACGAGTTGCAGCGTGGAGACTTTAAGTGGATTGGTTTTAGTTATTTTGACGAGCATACCCAAACGTGGATTTACACGGCTCAGCGCGAGGACGTTCGCAGTGAGTTATCGACTTATATCACTACAAACCAACGCTGGATCGTGCTACTCACATGGTTACCATTGTCACTCGCCATCCTGCTTAGTATTGTCTGGTTCATGCGCCCTGTGCGCTTATTCGCTCAACAATTACAACAGCGCGACGCGCGTGATTTTAGCCCCGTGCAAGCGCGACTACCCAGCGAACTACGACCCATACAAGCCAACATCAATTTACTTTTAGCTCGTATACATACCTATTTAGAACGCGAGAAGAACTTTATTGCCGATGCCTCTCATGAGCTTCGCACTCCCCTCGCCGCACTGCGTTTACATGCAGACCAAATTGATCCTAACGATCCACAAAGCATTGCGGCTGTACAACATGCCACTGAGCGTTTGACGCATTTGGTCAATCAACTGTTGTTGCTCACGAAGCTTGAAGGTACGCAACTCAGTCACGATCAGTTAGCAACGGTCTCGCTTGAAACGATAGTCCACGAAGCGTTAGCCGAGCTCCCTGAACCTTTGAGTGCGCATTGCGAATGGCGGCTCAATCTTGCGCAAACACCTGCCATTTTAGGGTTGCCGACCTTGCTCACTGTCATGGTCCGTAACTTATTACAGAATGCCTCTAAATACGCAGCCGACAATGGTGTGGTCGAAATTAATACACAGCAACTTGCTAACGGGGTCGAGTTGGTCATTTGCGACAATGGCCCAGGCGTGCCCGTCGCAGATCTGCAGCGCTTGGGCGAGCGCTTCTTTCGCCATCCTGAAACCCGACATTTAGAAGGTGCCGGGCTCGGACTTTCGATTGTCAAACGCATCGCCGATCTTCATACTATCCAAGTAACTTTCGAAAGCCCTCCCAAACAGGGATTAAGGGTAAGACTGCTGTTTACCCTAGTCGAAGAAAACTGAGATCGTATTCATCATGGCGAAAACGAACCTGATCACGCGCACTGGCTTGGCCGAACTGCAGGCTGAGCTGGATCACTTATGGCGCTTCGAACGTCGCGAGACTACTGAAAAGGTGGCTTGGGCGGCGAGTCTTGGCGATCGTTCAGAAAATGCAGACTATAAGTACAACAAGCAAAAGTTGCGACAGATCGACCGCCGTATTCGCTTTTTACGTAAGCGCCTCGAAGTACTGAAAATTGTCGATTATGCACCTGCTCAAGAAGGTAAAGTCTTTTTCGGTGCTACCGTGACCGTTGAAAACGAAAACGGCGAAGAGAAGACCTTTACCATTGTCGGCCCCGACGAAATCTACGATGACAAAACTGTGGTCTCTATTGATGCTCCCATGGCACGCGCTGCTCTTGGCAAGTCGGTCGATGACGAGTTTAAAGTCACCACCCCCACCGGTCATCATTATTGGTACATCACCAACATCGACTACGTGCGCACAAAAGCGAGTTAACCACGCTCTCGTCTTAAGTTTCACTTAAGCTTACCGCTGCACACTTTGCTCTAGCATTCATCAGGAGCAACGTCGTGCACAAAAGCGTAACTACAATACATCGTGGCCTTGCCGCATACCGCCCGCTGTTTGTTCTTTTAGGTTGTGGACTTATAGGCTTAACGATCAGCAGGCTACTGTTGTTTTGGCTTTACTTTGCGCGCGTGAGTCGTTTTCCTGATTGGCCGTCACTGTTATTAAGTGGTATCCGCGCCGACCTCATCGTTATCGGCTACCTTCTTGCGATACCTTTGCTCATTGCTCCAGTGCTCTTGTTACCTGGACTACGTCGCTGGTGGCCGAGTTTCTTGCGTATCTGGCTGGTGATAAGCTTACTGTTTTTGTTTTTTATGGAAGCCGCCACACCGGTATTTATCGCGCAATACGACGTGCGCCCGAACCGCCTTTTTATCGAGTACCTGCTATACCCCAAAGAAGTCATGAGTACACTTTGGAATGGCTTCCGCGGCTGGCTACTGCTGACGATCACCCTTACCATTGGCGGAGCCATTTTGTTGCTAAAACTCGCGCGCTCAGTGTTGGCCCAACCTCGTGTCGCAAGCTACCGTAGTGCCATACTGGTGTGGCCTCTGTTGCTTGTACTCACCCTGTTGGCGATACGCTCAACCCTTGATCATCGACCCGCTAACCCAGCATTCTTTGCCCGTACCAGCGATGCTTTGGTCAATTCTCTCATCATTAGCTCTGCGTATTCCGTCGAATTTGCGCTTTACAACATGCAATACGAGGAAGCTGCGAGTGAGCAATATGGCACGCTTAACGAAACCGAGTTGCGCGACTTCATTCGTCAAATTGACTATTTTCAGGGGAGCAACTTTCCCTTTGCGGACTACCCAACCGTTCACTGGCAAGAAGCGTCGGTGCAACGTGAGCAGCCATTGAATATTGTGATTATTTTGGAAGAGAGCCTAGGTTATGGTTTCTACGAACGTGGCTTAACACCTGAACTAGCACGTTGGTCCGCTGCCGGTTGGTGGTTTGAACAACTTTACGCAACTGGAACACGATCCGTGCGTGGCATCGAAGCTGTCGTGGCAGGATTTTTGCCAACGCCGGCGCGTAGTACCGTAAAACTAAGCCGTTCACAGCAAAACTTCTTTACCTTGGCTGATGCCTTGCAACGTAATGGTTACCACACCGAGTTTATCTACGGTGGCGAATCGCATTTTGACAATATGCGGAGCTTTTTCACCGGCAATGGTTTTGCCCATATTATCGATGAAAACGACTACCCAGCACCGTCTTTTGTTTCCAGCTGGGGTGTCAGTGACGAAGATTTATTTAACAAAGCGCATGAACGTTTCGTTACCTTGCAGCAACAGCAGCAACCCTTTTTCTCGTTGGTTTTTACATCGTCCAATCACGAGCCCTTTGAGTTGCCCGAGAATAAAATCACGCCGGCCGCTAACGCTCCTCAACAAAGTGTCGAGAATGCGGTGAAGTATGCTGATTATGCACTCGGCCAATTTCTCGACCAAGCCAAAGCTAGCAACTACTGGTCAAACACTCTGTTCTTAGTCGTTGCTGATCACGATAACCGCGTTTACGGTGATGCCTTAGTCCCGGTCGACAAGTTTCACATTCCTGGGCTTATTCTCGGCGCTGACCTTAAACCGCAGAAGCTTGCCAGCGTTACCAGCCAAGTAGACTTAGGGCCTACGCTACTTTCACTCGCGGGTGTCTCGACCTACATACCAACGCTAGGACAAGATGTAAGCGCCGCTACCGAACCCGCGAATCGAGCGTTTCTGCAATTTAATCAAACTTTTGCGTATCTAGATGGTACTACGAGCCCAGCCAAGCTTACTGTCTTACAACCTGATGCGTCCCCTCGTCAAACGACTTACGAACTGGAGCAGCGCAGTTTCGGCGTGCTCGCCGAAGCCTCACCACAAGAAGCTAAACGCGCCTTGGCGTGGGCCTTGTTACCGTCGTGGCTGTATCGTGAGCAACGCTACTATGTGCCGCTCGCCGCAACTACCATGACAAATCAACGTAAGGAGGTCGCAACCAGCGCAAAATGACTGCTATACTGCGCGGCAACTCAAAAGGATGTAACCAAGAGAGACTTTTTATGAGCTCGATTTCTCAGCAAATCGCGACCGAGTTAGCGGTTAACGCACAACAAGTTCAAGCAGCCATCGCACTACTCGACGAAGGCGCTACGGTGCCCTTCATCGCCCGCTATCGCAAAGAGGTAACTGGCGGTTTAGATGACACCCAGTTACGTAACCTTGCTCAACGCCTGACGTATTTGCGCGAGTTGAATGACCGCCGAGAAGTGATTTTAGCGAGCATTCGCGATCAAGAAAAGCTTACCCCAGAGCTTGAGAAGGCTATTCTGGCGACGCAGTCAAAAACTGAGTTGGAAGACCTGTATTTACCCTACAAGCCAAAGCGTCGTACGAAGGGACAAATCGCCATTGAAGCGGGTCTTGAACCCCTTGCCGACACACTTTTACAAGATCCGACACAAGATCCAGAGACACTCGCCGGTGACTACCTCAATGTCGACGCAGGTTTTGCCGACAGTAAAGCAGTTCTCGAAGGTGCGCGCTTTATCCTGATGGAGCGTTTCGCCGAAGATGCCGCTTTATTGAAAAAAGTTCGCGATTATCTATGGAATAATGGCGAAATCGCCAGCACGGTAGCTAACGGCAAGGAGCAAGAAGGCGCCAAATATCGCGATTACTTTGCCTTTAGCGAAGCATTGAAGAAAATCCCATCGCATCGCGCATTAGCGCTGTTCCGAGGTCGCAATGAGGGGATCTTGCAACTGAAACTCGATGCCGACCCACAACAAGAAGATCCCAAAGCACGTAGCTATGGTGAACAACTGATTGCCGACCACCTCGGCTTTGTGGTTGCTAACCGTGCCGCTGATGCTTGGTTACAGCAAACCATTCAGTGGACTTGGCGTATCAAATTGTTGCTGCACATGGAAACCGAGCTCTTTGGTACTGTGCGCGAGCGTGCTGAAGCGGAAGCCATCAAGATCTTTGCGAATAACCTTAAAGATTTATTGATGGCCGCACCAGCTGGCGCAAAAACAACTATGGGTCTTGATCCTGGTGTACGCACCGGCATCAAAGTCGCGGTTGTCGATAGTACCGGCAAGGTACTTGGCACCAATACCGTGTTCCCATTTCAGCCGCAAAATCAAGTTGATAAAGCAATGCGTACCTTAGCTGGCATGTGCAAACAGCACAAAGTCGAACTGATCGCGATTGGCAACGGTACCCATTCACGCGAAACCGACAAGTTGGTCAGCGATATGCTGAAAGCTAACAGCGATTTAAAGGTGAATAAGGTCATTGTTAACGAAGCGGGCGCATCCGTTTATTCCGCATCAGAGTTAGCCGCGCAAGAATTCCCAGATCTCGACGTTTCACTGCGTGGCGCAGTTTCTATTGCCCGACGCCTGCAAGATCCACTTGCCGAACTGGTCAAGATCGAGCCGAAATCTATTGGCGTTGGTCAGTACCAACACGACGTCAGTCAAGCACAATTGGCACAAAGCCTTGATGCTGTTGTCGAGGACTGTGTTAACGCCGTTGGGGTCGACGCCAACACCGCATCGGTCGCATTGCTTGCCCGCGTTGCAGGTTTGAACAAAACGCTAGCGCAAAATATTGTCGCACATCGCGACAGCAACGGGCGCTTTGCTAATCGTAAGGCACTCCTCGATGTGGCACGCATGGGGCCGAAATCCTTTGAGCAAGCCGCCGGCTTTATGCGCATTATGGACGGTGACCAACCGCTCGATCGCTCAGCCGTTCACCCAGAGGCCTACCCTCTGGTTGCAAAGATTGCCGCCGACCACAATAAACAAGTGGCAGAATTGATTGGTGATGGCCAATTTTTACGTGGCGTGAACGCACAAAGCTACACCGATGAAAAATTTGGATTGCCGACGGTTCGCGATATTCTGCGCGAACTCGATAAACCAGGCCGTGACCCGCGTCCCGAGTTTAAAACCGCCACCTTCAAAGAGGGTGTCGACACCTTGCAGGATTTACGTCCCGGTATGACGCTTGAGGGTGTTGTTTCCAACGTCGCAGCCTTCGGCGCGTTTGTTGATGTTGGTGTGCACCAAGACGGTCTTGTCCATGTGAGTGCGCTCTCAACTAACTTCGTCAGCGACCCGCGCGAAGTTGTTAAAGCTGGTGACATCGTGAAAGTGAAGGTTCTTGAAGTTGATGTGCAGCGAAAGCGCATCAGCTTGACGATGCGCATACAAGACGAAGCGCCAGCGCCAAGTGCCAAGAAAGCCGAAGTAACAAAGGGCAAGGCACGACACGGCGATAAAGGTCACAAGCCTCGCTCGGCAACGAAAAGCCCGCAACCGGCCGCGAACTCCGCAATGGGCTCAGCATTTGCTGAAGCATTTGCGAAGGCAAAAAAATAGCCCTACGCGCGACCACGTAGAGCTGTTTTAGAAAAATCATAGCGAGGCTTGTAGAGCCTCGCTTTTTTTAGGATTGAACGAGCTGTGGTGTGCGCAGCATTTGTTTGAAATTACGCTTGTGCTCTTCAAAAGCAGAGCGTAACTCTGTAACTTTCGCATGCATGTCGTCCATCGTTGGCACATGATCCGCCAAAGCTTTGGTTTTACTGTCCAGCAATTGCTTGCGCGCTTGATAGTACTCGCGTAAACGCAAGATCAATGCATCATACTCGTCATGCAGTTTCTGCAAGGTTGTCTCGCAACCAATCGCCGCAGTCGCTTTGGCTTTCTTGAACTGCATTTCCAGCTTAGCTTTTTCAATTTGGTAGCCGTTCGTACGCTTCAAGTTACGCGTCAAGCCTAACCACGAACAACTGCGAATGAGCCATTTAGTTGGGTCAAACTGCCACCAACGAATGCCGTTGCGATAATCCGCTGAGAAGATGTGATGGAAATTGTGGTAGCCCTCACCAAAAGTAAGTAACGCCAACACGCCATTATCTCGCGCAGTATTTCGATCGGTGTAAGTCTGCTTACCCCATATATGCGCCAGCGAATTAATGAAGAAGGTCGTGTGATGGTTGATCACCAAGCGCGCGAAGCCGACTAAGATAATCGCCCCCCAAACGTCACCAAGCATTAAACCAACTGCAACAGGCCAGCCAATTGTCGTCAACAGTGTCAGTGTCAAATAATGGCGGTGCTGCCACATGACCACCCGATCATTCTGCAAGTCTTTGACATTGTTATAGTCGTGATAACGCGATGCTTGATACTCGCGCAACATCCAGCCGATGTGCGAATACCAGAAACCGCGCTTAGCTGAATACGGGTCATTGTCGTTGTCATCAACATGCTTATGATGCTCGCGATGATCTGACGACCAGTGCAACGCACTGTTTTGTACGGCTAATGCGCCACCCAGCGCAAACAACACACGCAGTGACCAATGCGCATCATAAGCGCGATGTGACCACAACCGGTGGTAGCCAGCAGTAATTGAAATACCGGCAAAAGCAATAGTGCCAATGAGCGCAAACCATAGGCCTGCGGAGAAACCCTGCGTTAGGCCATACCAAGGCACACCTATTGCAGCAACCAGAAAAGTGATAGCAAAAACGAGGGTATTGAGCCAAATGACTTTTGGCTTTGCAACTGAAGACTTCGACATAAAAAACCTATATTAAAAAATCGGCATGTTCGCATTTCTTTAAGAACACAACTTTAAGCGAACATGTGTACGCTGAATTTACGCATCTTTGTCGCGCCTTGCAACTATTATTTGCCTTAAATCGACGAATTGCGTGCACAAGCGTTCACTGACATAATCACGACTTTAGGCAACACAACGCAAAGGAAGTTCAGTCATGGCAGGTGTACGAGCCGCGCAAAAAGAGAAGACGCGACGGGCGCTGATCCAAGCGGCAATGAATCAGCTCAGTGCTGAGCATGGCTACGCGTCGTTAAGCTTGCGTGAAGTTGCGCGGGAAGCTGGCATTGCGCCAACGTCGTTTTACCGCCATTTTCAAAATATGGAAGAGCTAGGTCTAACTTTAGTTGATGAAGGTGGCCTTGCTCTGCGGCAATTACTACGCCAATCACGTCAACAAATTGCCAAAGGTGGTTCGATTATCCGCGCTTCGGTCACCACGTTTATGGAGTTTGTCGCTAACAACACCGCTATTTTCCGCTTATTACTACAGGAAAAATCAGGAAACTCGCGTGAATTTCGTCTTGCTG
Source organism: Pseudidiomarina sp. CB1 (assembly GCF_024752025.1). Lineage (GTDB taxonomy): Bacteria > Pseudomonadota > Gammaproteobacteria > Enterobacterales > Alteromonadaceae > Pseudidiomarina. The sequence goes on from NZ_JANTPU010000001.1 coordinate 1,541,790, forward strand.
TGCAGCGTGAAGTCGAACATTTTACGGCCGAACTTGTTGACTATCTCGTCGACGAGCAGGACTTTGAACGCAGCCTTGCTGAACTACAAGCCGATGCCATAGTGCGCATTGTGTTCAGTGTGGGGGCCGATGCCCTCGATGCCTCTGCTGCTGAACGCCATGAGCTTTTGGAAACGACCATCTCACAAGTACGCATCGTTGCGCGCGGTGCCGCAGTTACCCGTACATTGGCCAAGTCAGCGAAATCATAAGCAACGCCACCACTGCCATTGCCGCCGACAAAGGCAGGCCTAAACGCCAATAATCAGAAAATTTGTAACCGCCAGGGCCCATGACCAGAATATTAGACTGGTGCCCGATCGGCGTGAGGAAAGGTAATGATGCGCCGATCGCAACCGCCATTAAGAAAGGGTCCTGTGACGCCTCTAAAGTATTCGCCATACTTAGCCCAATTGGCGCCATCAATACTGCAGCCGCAGCATTATTAATAATATTTGAAAGCAGCATAGTAACGACCAGCAACAGGCTTATCGCAACCATCCCGGGAGCGTCCTGACTTACCCACAAAGCCATGCTCGCTAGGGTATCTGCAGCACCACTACGCTCCAATGCACCGCCAAGCGGAATGGTTGCCGCTAACAGCACAATAATCGGCCATTCGATGTGTTCGTATAGCTCACGTATAGGGATAACATTAGCCAAGACCATCAGCCCAGCCGCCATACTAAAGGCCACCGGCACACTTAAAAGGTCAAAGGCGCTAGCCAACACCGCTCCGGCAAAAATACCCAGCGGCATGATCAGTTGGCGTTTTTTGCCAAGCCGTAAGCTACGTTGCGCTAAAGGAAAACAGCCAAAACGGTTGAATACGTCGTTCAGAACCTCGGCGTCACCTTGTAGAAGCAAAACATCTCCCGGCTTAAAACGCACATCCGACAAGCTTGGTTTTAACGGCTGCCCTTCACGCGCCACGGCGAGAACGTTTACCCCAAAACGATGGCGTAACCGTAAGTCGGCCGCAGACCGGCCGATTAAGCGTGAGTCATGCCCAACAATACCTTCGATAACCTTTATTTCGTCAGAAACCAAGAACCGAGTGTCGATTTCTTCCTCTGCGTTCAGTTCAAACTTGGTGGCATCAAGAATCTCTTGCAAAGTACTGGCATCGGCCTCGACGATGAGCACATCTTCAGCCCGCAAACGCTGATAACGAGGTGGCGCTGTGATCATCTGTTTGCCGCGTTTCAGCGCAACCACGGCAAAGTTTTCCTTTATTTTGGATTCAAACTCAAACAACGTATGCCCAACCAGTGTTGCTCCCTCAGGCAGGTAAAGCTCAGTCAAGTAAGCGCTGACGTCATACGGTGACGTCGAAGTGTCACGACTTTTATTGCGTGGCACCAGCCAATGTGCGGTGAGCCACATGAGTACCAAACCAGCAACTGCAACCGCTAGTCCAACTGGGGTAAAGTCAAAAATGCCGAAGGGCTCGGCGCCATGGCTTGCACGGATGTCTGAAATGATAATATTTGGCGGCGTACCGATCATGGTAATCGTGCCGCCGAGTAAGGAGCCGAAGGCCATCGGCATCAACATTAGAGAAGCATGGCCGGCGCCATTCCGCGACAGCTGCAAGGCGACGGGAATCATGATTGCCATCGCCCCTGTATTGCTAATAAAGGCCGAAACAAACGTGGTAAGGCTGGTTAAAACGATCATTTGTAGCCAAACTCGATCACCCATTTGCTTGACGCCGCTGGCCATGGTATCGACAACCCCCGAACGCCATAATGCATGGCTGATTACCAATACGGCGGCGACGGTGATAACCGCGGCATTACCAAAACCTGAAAACACCTCTTGGCGTGGGATAAGGCCCACAATATAAGCAGCGAAGAGCGCACCCATGGCGACAAAGTCATAGCGCCAACGGTCGATCACGAAAAGTACCAAAGCTGTGACGAGGATCACCCCAATCCAGATTTGATCGGCCATACTAAGTATCCTTATTATTCTTAGTCTTGCTTAGAGTGGCTTGATTTCGTGGGAAGTCAACCATTTTGCTGCTACTATGTTGAAGAAAAATAACACTATAGGAGAGAAAGATGTTCCTTCGAATCGGTCTCACAGCGCTCTGTGCGAGCCTAAGTTTGTCAGTCTTTGCGCGCGATATTACGCTGCAAGAAACCGTTACCACACAATCGATCAACAGCGTTGCTGTTAGTGAAGATGGCCAAGTTGCCGCTTTCACCCGTGTGGTGCCGCGTACCCCTTATGTCGATGACGATGGCAGCGACTACGTCGAGTTGTTGGTTGTCCGCGGCGAGCAAGAGCCGGTCCCATTTATCACCGATAAACATGGCGTGGGCGATGTAAGTATCCACGGCGACTTCATTTATTTCACCAGCAAACGTGACGGCGACGACCATACAAGTCTGTACAAAATCTCCCTTAATGGTGGTGAAGCGCAAAAGGTTTTCAGCCACAACAACAGCATCTACAGCTATACCCTGAGCGCCGACGGTCGTTACTTGGCTTTCCGCGCCCAGACTGAAGCTGATAAAAAAACCAAAGACTTAGCTAAAAAAGGCTTCAAAGCTGAGGTTTACGAAGAAGAAAACGAGTTCACTCATGCTTGGTTGGTGGACTTAACGAACGAAGAGCCAATGGCGGCGCAGATTACCGATGACCGTCAGGTGTATTCTGTTGCCTTCCGTCCTGGCCACGAACAATTGCTGTTGCGCACTGCTCCGACCGCCCTAGTTGATGATAACTACATGAGTAGCCAGTATGAACTCGTGTCCTATGCTGGTGCGCAAGAAAGCGCTTTTGAAACTGTAGGCAAGCTGGGCAAAGCCGAGTTCTCTCCAAATGGCCGTTATTTAGCGGTGATCGGATCGGCAGACTACAACGATCCAGCCGATGGCCGACTGTTTGTATTTGACTTACAAAATCAAAATACAGTCCGTGAAGTACTACCTGACTATCCTGGTCACGTACAGGACATCGACTGGCGCCGCAACGACGAATTAATTTACTTAGGCCACATTGGTACTGAAAGTGAAGTGCGTGCCATCACCATGCAATGGCTCGAAACCCGCACATTGCTCGAGCCAGGCCAAGCTATTGTGGTCGATATTGAAGCAACACCGCAGCAAGCTGGGGTCTACGCTCGCGCTCATCGTGCGACACACCCTACTGAATTGTTCCGCATTGAAAACCAAAGCCTGATTCGCCTTACGGATTCGAACCCTTGGCTGGCCGACATCACTATGCCACGTCAAGAAACGATCAGCTACGCAGCACGTGATGGCCTCGAGCTTGAAGGGATCCTCGTCTACCCAACTGATTATCAGGAAGGTACACGTTATCCGTTAATCACCGTTGTGCATGGTGGCCCAGAGTCTCATTACAGCAATGGTTGGTTAGACCGTTATGGCAGCCCAGTTAAATACGCTGCGCAGCAAGGTTATGCGTTATTCTTCCCTAACTATCGCGGTAGCACAGGTCGCGGCGTTGAGTTTTCGAAACTCGGCCAAAATGACTATGCCGGTAAAGAGTTCGACGACATTGTCGACGGTAAAAACCACCTTGTTGAAATGGGCCTTGTCGACAACGAAAAAGCCGGTATCACTGGTGGATCATACGGTGGCTTTGCTTCGGCTTGGGGCGCCACAGCACAAACTGAACATTGGGCTGCCAGTGTGATGTTCGTTGGTATTAGCGATAACATTTCGAAGTTCGGTACCACCGATATTGCAAAAGAAATGCATGCGGTTCACGCCCGCAGCTATCCTTGGGAAAAATGGCAGTGGTATTTGGAACGTAGCCCTATTTACCATGCCGAAAAGGCACGCACACCTATTTTGATCATGCACGGTAAAGAAGATACTCGCGTACATCCAAGTCAATCGATGGAACTCTACCGCTACCTGAAAACGCATGGCAACGTACCGGTGCGCTTAGTACTGTATCCCGGTGAAGGCCATGGTAACCGTCGCGTGGCAGCGCAGTTGGACTATAGCATGCGCCTCATGCGTTGGATGGATCACTTCTTGATGGCAGACGGTACTGAAGCGCCTAGCCACGAGCTTCCACATGCCGAGCAACTTAAATAATACCCCTCAGGACCCGCTTTACCGGCGGGTCCAATTTCTTTGGGCCCTGCTCTGGGTCATGTTCATTACGTTTTTAGTATTGGGCATTCTTAACTACGCCATCAATAAGGTTGAGTGGGTTGCCTTTATGCATTGGGGTACCAGTCTGTTGAGTTTGCTCCTCATCTATTGGCATCGGCGCGCGCCACAACACGTTTTTGGGGTGTCATGGGCTGTCGTTGTGACCTGCGCATTGGTGCTATTTGCATACATTGTGGTCATGGAAGGCCGCGATTATTCGTTGTTTTGGCTGGCACTCTACCCTCCGGTCGCTTTTTTTCTGCTGGGGCGGCGTTGGGGCCATATTTTAAGTAGCTTGGTCGTCGGCGGGAATTTGATTTATGTCGCATACGCATCACAGACCTGGCAACCAGCACCTTTCACTGTTCACGCTTTACTGAATATCGTCATTGCACTGGCTGCGTTTTTTGCCGTACTCCGGCATATTGAAAAAACACGCTCTGAAGCGTTTCATAACCTCCGGGATCATAGCGAGCGCTTAGAATACATTGCAATTACTGACCCGTTGACCGGACTGGTCAACCGTAGTCGCCTTGATCAGGCACTCAGCCGCGGCTTACAACGAGCAAAGCGCGAGCAGACAACCTTTGCGGTTATCCTGTTGGATATCGATCATTTTAAACGGGTCAATGACACTTATGGGCATCAGGTCGGTGATCGTATTTTAATTGAACTCGCACAACTCTTACGCAGTAATACTCGCGGCTCTGATACGCTAGGACGCTGGGGCGGCGAAGAGTTCCTCCTCGTCGCTGAAAGCTGTTCCCGCCAACAGGCCAAAGTGCTCGCCGAAAAAATTCGTCATGCCGTCGCCGCTTTTGTTTTTCACGCCGATATTCATATTACCATCAGTCTTGGCGTTGCTAGCTTTCACGCCGGGGATGATGAGTCTTCGCTGGTGCGACGGGCTGATGAAGCGTTATACACCGCTAAGGCAAATGGTCGAAACTGCACCGTGACTGAGCTGGATCTTGAGATACAAAAAAGCCCCGCTGTATAACGAGGCTTTTGAACACATTTACCGTAGCTTGATTAAAGTTGAGGACCTGCTGCGACCAGTGCCTGACCTTCTTCATTGTCGGTAAATTTCTCAAAGTTCGCGACAAAGCGTCGTGCCAGATCATGCGCCTTCAAATCCCACTCATTCACATCTTCGTAGGTATTACGTGGATCGAGAATTGATGTGTCTTCGACACCAGCTAACGCGGTAGGCATAGCCAAGTTGAAGTACGGCAGATTAACGAAATCTGCATCTTCAATACTGCCATCGAGAATCGCATCAATAATCGCGCGCGTTGCTTTGATGGAAATACGCTTACCGGTACCGTTCCAGCCAGTGTTTACTAAATAGGCTTCAGCGCCTGCAGCTTCCATACGCTTCACCAGCACTTCTGCGTATTGTGTTGGATGCAAGGTTAAGAACGCCGCACCAAAACAGCTCGAAAAAGTAGGTGTAGGCTCAGTAATCCCGCGTTCAGTACCTGCCAATTTAGCGGTAAAACCTGAGAGGAAGTGATACTTGGTCTGCTCTTTGGTGAGCTTGGCTACTGGAGGCAGCACACCGAAGGCATCAGCCGTCAAGAAAATCACTTTCTTAGCATGACCAGCCTTCGAAACAGGCTTAACGATATTATCGATATGATAAATCGGGTAAGAAACCCGAGTGTTCTCGGTTTTTGAGCCGTCGTCGAAGTCAACAGTACCATCATCAAGAACGGTGACATTCTCTAACAGAGCGTCGCGACGAATGGCGTTGTAGATATCTGGCTCAGCCTCTTCCGACAGATTGATGGTTTTCGCATAACAACCACCTTCGAAATTGAATACACCATCGTCGTCCCAACCGTGCTCGTCATCACCAATGAGTTCACGTTTAGGGTCGGTCGACAAGGTGGTCTTGCCGGTGCCTGACAAACCAAAGAAAATCGCTACATCACCTTTCTCACCAACGTTGGCCGAACAGTGCATTGAGGCAATACCTTGCAGCGGCAAAAAGTAGTTCATCATTGAGAACATACCTTTTTTCATTTCGCCGCCGTACCACGTACCACCGATTAATTGGATACGCTCGGTAAGATTGAAAGCCACGAAATTCTCTGAGTTAAGACCGTGCTCTTGCCATTTTGGATTGATGCATTTTGCACCGTTCATGACGACGAAGTCTGGCTTGAAGGTTTGCAATTCTTCGTCGCTAGGACGAATAAACATGTTTTTGACGAAGTGCGCCTGCCATGCCACTTCAGTAATAAAGCGCACCGACAAACGTGTATCTTCATTAGCACCACAGTAGGTATCGACGACAAACAAACGCTTACCCGATAATTGTTCGGTTACTGTGCCTTTTAGGTCAGCCCAAATCTCTGGCGAAATAGCCTTATTGTCGTTCTTGCCTTGGTCAGCCCACCATAAGGTGTCCTTGGTTGTCTCGTCGCGCACGATGTACTTGTCTTTGGGTGAACGCCCAGTAAAAATACCGGTGTCGACAGCAACAGCGCCAAGCTTGGTTACAACGCCTTTTTCATAGCCTTGAAGATCGCTGCGGGTTTCTTCTTCGAACAACACATCATACGAAGGATTGTGGACAACTTCAGTGACGTCTGTGATGCCATATTGGCCTAAATCCAGATCAGTCATGTGATGGACTCCTGCGGGTCTGGTCTGAGCAAATTAAAATGAAACGAAAACGGGCCGCGATTTTACCTTGAAAAGCGCAAAAATGGTAGCCTGCCGCGCAGACCACCATTTAACTTATCGGTTTCTTTACGATTTTTGTCTTGCTGCAATTTTGGCCTGTAGGGCTTCAGCAACGTTTTTAGCCGTAAACTGACGCACATCCCCCTGGTGAAGGGCGACTTCTTTGACTAATGTCGACGAAATGAATGAATTCTCTTCGGATGGGGTTAGAAAGACGCTTTCAAGGCCTGGATACAAACGTCGGTTCATATTGGCCATCTGAAATTCATATTCAAAATCAGATACCGCTCGTAGACCACGAATCAGTACTGTCGCGCCATACTCTTTGGCAAAATCGACCAACAGCCCGCCAAAACCCACAACGGTAACATTAGGCAACCCTGCGGTTACTTCGCGTACCAGTTCAACACGCTCTTCGAGTGTGAACATTGGATTTTTGCTGGGGTTGTTCGCCACCCCCACGACGATTTCACTGAACAGACTTGCCGCCCGTTCAATTAAGTCTGCATGACCATTGGTAATAGGATCAAAGGTTCCTGGGTAGATAGCACGCTTGTGCATGAATTTCCTCCAACACAAGAAATGAGGATGCGCGATGCCCCGCAAATCAGGTAAACTATAGAACAAATTCTAGCGTTTACCTCTGCGTAAGCTTGATCAAAGCTCGGAGAATTACATGAAGAACGATTTTTATCAACAGCTCGACGCCCAGCTTGAAGAACTGCAACAAGAAGGGCTTTATAAAAAAGAACGTATTATCACCAGCGAGCAAGCGGCCGAAATCAAAGTAGGTGATGGTCAGTCAGTGCTCAATTTCTGCGCCAATAACTATTTAGGTTTGGCCAACCATCCTGATCTCATCGCGGCGGCAAAACAAGGGCTCGACGAACACGGTTTTGGTACCGCATCGGTGCGCTTTATTTGCGGTACGCAAGACATCCACAAAACGCTTGAACAAAAGCTCAGTGCGTTTTTAGGTACCGAAGATACCATTTTGTACTCATCGTGCTTCGACGCGAACGGTGGCCTTTTTGAAACCTTAATGGGCCCTGAAGATGCAATTATCAGTGACGAATTGAATCATGCTTCGATCATTGACGGCATTCGCCTGTGCAAAGCCAAGCGCTATCGTTACAAGAATAACGATATGGCCGACTTAGAAGCACAGCTCAAACAAGCAAAAGCTGACGGCGCACGCCATATCTTGATTGCCACCGATGGTGTGTTTTCAATGGATGGTGTCATCGCCAATATGAAAGGCATTTGTGATCTTGCGGATGAGTACGGTGCGCTCACCATGATGGACGATTGTCATGCAACAGGCTTCCTTGGCGCAAAAGGTAAAGGCACTCATGAATACTGTGACGTCATGGGCCGCGTTGATATTATCACGGGTACCCTAGGTAAGGCTTTAGGTGGCGCATCAGGCGGTTACACCTCGGGTAAAAAGCAAGTGATTGATTGGTTACGTCAACGCTCACGTCCTTATTTGTTCTCAAACTCAGTTGCACCAGCGATCGTTCAAGCTTCCATTCGCGTATTGGAAATGCTTGAAGATGGTGATGAGTTGCGCCAACGCTTGTGGGACAATGCGAACTACTTCCGCACGGAAATGACGAAGGCCGGATTTACCTTGAGCGGCGCCGACCATGCGATTATTCCAGTTATGATTGGTGACGCTAAAGTAGCTTCGGAAATGGCAGACCGCTTATTGGCCGAAGGCATTTACGTTATTGGCTTCTCGTTCCCGGTCGTGCCGCGGGGTAAAGCGCGGATTCGTACACAAATGTCTGCCGGACATAGTCGTGAGCAGCTACAACGTGCCATTGACGCCTTTATTCGCATTGGTAAAGACTTAGGTATTATTTAAGCGGTCACCCCCGCCAGCGGAGGCAAGATATATGAAAGCTTTAGCAAAACTGCATGCCGAACCCGGTATTTGGATGACCGATGCCGAAAAACCTGAGTACGGTTACAACGACCTACTCATCAAGATTAAAAAGACCGCTATTTGTGGCACCGACGTGCACATCTACAAATGGGATGAATGGTCACAGCAAACGATTCCTGTACCTATGGTCGTAGGCCATGAATACGTTGGCGAAGTCGCCGCCATGGGCGATGGCGTGCGAGGCTTTGCCATCGGCGACCGCGTTTCCGGCGAAGGTCACATCACCTGCGGCCACTGCCGTAATTGCCGTGCAGGCCGTCGCCACTTGTGCCGAAATACGGTTGGCGTCGGCGTCAACCGCCCTGGCGCTTTTGCCGAGTACTTGGTGATTCCTGCGGAAAATGCATTCAAATTACCTGACGATATTAGCGACGACCTTGCCGCTATTTTTGACCCCTTCGGCAATGCAGTTCACACCGCACTAGCGTTTGACCTGGTAGGCGAAGACGTGCTCATCACAGGTGCTGGCCCGATCGGCATCATGGCTGCGGCAGTGGCACGCCACGTTGGCGCACGCCATGTTGTGATTACCGACGTTAATCCATACCGTTTAGACCTCGCCTTAAAAATGGGCGCGACTCGTGCTGTTGACGTGAGTAAAGAAAAGCTTAAAGACGTGATGACTGAGCTCGGGATGAAAGAAGGCTTCGATGTCGGGCTCGAAATGTCAGGTGTCCCGTCGGCGTTCTCGCAAATGCTTGAGACCATGAACCACGGCGGCAAAATTGCCATGCTTGGTATTCCGCCGCAAAGCGTTGCGATTGACTGGAACCAAGTTATCTTCAAAGGTTTGACGATCAAGGGTATTTACGGTCGTGAAATGTTTGAAACTTGGTACAAAATGGCAAGCTTACTGCAATCTGGCCTCGATTTATCGCCGATTTTGACCCATCATCTACCCGTAAGTGAGTTTGAAAAAGGCTTCGAAATCATGATTTCTGGGCAATCGGGTAAAGTCGTTTTGGATTGGGAAAACGCATGAGTGACTGGACCCACATGAATGTCGCCACAGCTTTCGAGCTGTGGCAGCAAAAAAAAGCGGCATTCGCTGACATTCGCGATGCTCGCTCTTATGCTATGGGACACATTCCGGGTGCCGTGCACCTCACAGATTCGACGTTAAATGACTTTCTCGCCGAACTCGAAGATGACCAGCCAGTGGTTGTGGTTTGTTATCACGGTAATAGTAGCCAAGGTGCCGCTGAATATCTCGCTCACCAAGGTATTGAACCTGTCAGCAGTATGGATGGTGGCTTTACTGCGTGGGCACAACAACATCCGGATGCCGTGGAGCGCAGCTAACCATGCAAAAATTACTGGTAACCCGCAATGCAGTTATGATGAAACGTCTGCACAGTTATCTTCAACGTCGCGGGATACCAGTCACCGTAAGCGAACATGGCAATCAACTTGAGCTCTGGCTAACACAGTCGAGCTATAAAGCGCTCGCCAAAGACTTGATTAATGAATTCAAGGCTGATCCCGAAGCCGCGGAAGCTGAGCTTGAAAACGCCTCGCAGAGTAAACCGCAAGTCGCCAGCAAACCAGATTCAATGGTCCAACAGCTGCTGCAACAGGCAGGCATTGTGACGATTGTCTTCGCTGCCTTCGTTAGCTTAGTTTTTGCACTTCTCAACACCCAGCTCGCTACTGCTATTTTTGATGCTTTGCGGATCAGCGACACCTTTACAGATGTGCCGTGGAGCCAACCTTGGCGCCTGTTAACCCCAGTACTACTGCACTTCAGCCTGCTCCACTTTTTATTCAATGTCTTCTGGTGGTGGTATCTCGGTGGTCGCTTCGAACGGTTCTACGGTTCGACTTACTTAGTCATTGCCTTGGTATTCTGCGGCGTATTTTCGAACGTGATGCAGTTTATGGTTAGCGGCCCTTATTTTGGTGGCCTCTCAGGCGTCGTATACGGGTTATTCGGCCTCGCGGTCGTGGTATCATGGCAACGCCCCCGTCACCCCTTATTTCTGCCAGTTGGGTTGATTGTTTTCATGCTTGTTTGGCTACTCCTTGGTTACACTGACTTACTTTGGGTGAGCGTTGCCAACACCGCACACTCGGCCGGACTCATCGCCGGACTCGTGTTAGGCATTGCACTGCGTTACGTTGAATACTTCCGTAAGAAAAAACAGCTCTCCTGATGATACGCTTTCCTAACATTCGCTTTCCAGTCGTCACACAAGGTGGCGAAGCTGCTTGGTGCAAGCCGGCTTTGATCCCTGACGGGTCAGTCATGGCAAAGGACTGGCTATTGGATCCAAGCTCCCTGACGGCTAAACTCAAAACTTGCTGTCAACGATTTCAGGTGCAGCTGCTCGGTCAGCGCGAGGCCCCCTTACTTACCGACGAAAAGCCGTGGCTCGGGCAACAAAGCAGTTGCATCGTACGCGAAGTTATTCTCTGGTGTGACGACCAACCTTGGGTTTTTGCACGCAGTGTTTTTCCGTTTAGCGCTTTAGCACAACAGCAACTACGCTTAGAAGATCTCGGTGATAAGCCGCTTGGCGAACACTTGTTTAAACAACCTGACCTTTCGCGCAGTGCGGTTGAAGTTTCAAGCTTCGGCCCGACCACTAAAGTCGGCCAGCTTCATCAACAGCTAGGTTACCCAGCAACAACCTTGTGGGGACGCCGTAGCCGCTTCACAGCCGCCGGTCAACACGTATTAGTCGCCGAGGTTTTCATCGGCGCGTCCCCGTTAGCGCAGGAGCTACCAGATGATTAACGCTTTATGGCGCTTAATGCGCGCTGACCGCCCCATTGGTACCTTATTGTTAGCGTGGCCCATGCTAGCAGCACTGGTTATTGCCGGAGCAGGCAATCCCCCTTTAAAAGTAGTCGTGTTATTTTTGCTGGGCGCTTTTGTGATGCGTTCCGCAGGATGCGTCATTAATGACTTTGCCGACCGTGCAATTGACGGCCATGTTACACGAACCCAAAGTCGACCGCTTGCTACCGGCGAGCTAAAAAGTTGGCACGCCGTTGCACTCTTCATCGGATTGTTGGCTATTGCGTTTTTGATCGTCTTGCAGTTCAACAAAAGTACGATTTTACTTAGTTTTGCCGCAGCTGGTGTTGCCACCCTTTACCCATTCTGTAAGCGTTTCACTCAACTCCCGCAAGTTGTGCTCGGCGTGGCCTTTAGCTTTGGTGTACTCATGCCATTTACCGCCTTAGACCAAGGCCTCCCAGTAAGCGCATGGCTCTTATTTGCGGCCAACATCTGTTGGACCGTTGCCTACGACACGGAATACGCCATGGCCGATCGTGACGATGACCTTAAAATTGGCGTTAAATCGACAGCCATATTGTTCGGGGGCTATGACCGTCTGGCCATAGCAGTATTGCAGTTGGGTACCTTAGGCTTACTGGTGTGGCTTGGCTATCAACTACAACTCTCGTGGTACTTTCATTGCGGGCTGATCATTATCGCTGCGCTGTTTGCTTGGCAGCATCGACTCATCTGGTACCGTGAGCCACAAAAATGCTTTCACGCGTTCTTACACAATAACCATGTGGGATGGGTGCTTGCGGCGTCGGTTGCCGCAAGCTATTGGTATTAATTTTTGTTCAACGACTGCAGGCGACGTTGTACCGACTGGCGAATCGTTTGCAACACTGCGGCATCTAACAAGCGATCGATGTTATCGCTTAACGCCGCAACGCTACTGTGCGCGATAAAGTTACCGTCACTATTCACCTCGATATAGTCTTCACGCTTCAACGTCGAAATCAATGCACTGAGCAGTTTTTTATCAAAAAACTCCGGCGCATTTACACCATGCATCGCACTCAGTCGCTCGGCTAATTCGACTGCAGCCTGCTCCAATGCTGCTCGACCTTGCGCCCCGCCTTGCTGCAGCAGCTCAAACAGAATGGCATAACGCTGCAACGTCTCGCTCGCCGCGCGCGCCAACAGCTGCAATTGGAAGAATTCAGTCGTATCACGCGACGCCGCCCGATAATGTTCATTATCAAGCGCATGTAACAACCCAACGCTCACTAGGTGCTCCACTATCGCTTGCGCCCACAGCGGCATGGCTTTAGCGTCATGACTTAAAAACAACTCTTCCTTTAACAGCGGTTGCAACTGACTAAGCAATTCACTCACTTGCTCGACTTTAAACGTCCGGTGGCCACAGGCAAAAGCGGCGATAATCGCTGGGACGATCACCATGTGCATGATGTTATTACGATAATACGTCATCGCGATCGCCGTCGTGCCATCCAACCGGATCATTTCGCCCATGGTGTCACTGACCACGGTAAATTTGTCGTGGCGTTTCGCTAATTGCCACAGCTCTTCGCCTGATTCGGCAGGGACGTAAGCATAGTTGCTGTAAGGCACTTCACGCAGCAGCGCAGTGTAAACATCCAATTGCGCCACAAGTTCTTCGCGCGACAACGTGTGTTGCTCGGCACTTAGTAACGCTAATGCTGTCAGGTTGACACTGTTCATACCGGCGGCATCATTAATGCGCTGCATGATTTGTTCAGCGAACAAGTTGACGGTCGGGGTTAACCAACGCGGTCGCGCGGGCTCTTCTGCGCCCAACGTAATCGACTCACGCCAATTTGGCGTTAATTTATCTAAGGTTTGGCCAACATTGATAGGTTCGCCGAAGGTCACATAGCCGTGGCCAAAATTGCGTAAGTGGCGAAGACTCGATAACACTTGCCACATCGATTCCTTCTCTTTTGATTTCCCTTTCAGCTCTTTTAAGTAAGTGCCCACTTCCATGACATGTTCATAACCTAAATAGACAGGGACAATCGACATGGGACGTTGCTGGCCACGTAACATGCCTTGAATCGTCATCGCAATCATACCGGTTTTAGGCTGTAACAAACGCCCAGTACGGCTGCGCCCGCCCTCTGTGAAATATTCAACGGGGTACCCTTTCTGAAAAAGGCGGTCAAGGTATTCTCGAAAGATCGCGGAATAGAGTTTATTGCCCTTAAAACTGCGGCGGATGAAAAATGCCCCGCCGCGGCGGAACAGCGGACCCGCTGGGAAAAAGTCTAAGTTAACACCAGCAGCAATATGCGGCGGCACCAACCCTTCTTTATAGATCACATAACTAAGTAACAGGTAGTCCATGTGGCTGCGGTGGCACGGCACATAAATGACCTCATGTCCCGCTTGGGCGAGTGCACGAATTCGGTCACCGCCTTCAATATGAATACCGTTGTAGATACGGCTCCACATCCAACCCATGATGCGATCAAGCATACGCACCAATGTATCGCTGTAATTTGCTGCGATCTCATCTAAGTAGTCGTAAGCACGTTTAGTCGCTTTCTCGTGGCTGATTTTTTTACTGCGCGCTTCATCTGCAATCGCCTTTTGCAATGCTGCACTTTGCAGGAGCTCTTGAATGACCCGCTCGCGATTGGCGACCTTGGGTCCGGCAACTGCGTGACGCAGTCGTACAAAATGCACCCGCGCAACGCGCGCGAGCTTTTGTGCAACCTTGCGCTCCGCTCCGTATTGATCAGTCATTTGGCGCAAGCTGACGGGCCGACTCCCGCGGACAAGGATATTACGCCCAGAAAACATGACCAGCCAAAACTTACGCCAACGGCCAGGATTATCCAGATCGGCGACCATGGTGTTTCCTTCGCGCGGCTCCTGTCCAGCTTTGCGACCCCAAAATAGGCCCATAGGGACAAGTTGCACATCGAGTTGGCGTTCTTTTTGATGGCTTTTCAGTAGGTGAAGAAATTCATCAAGCGCAGCCTCGTTGGTGTCCGCTTTTGCTTGCTCGAGGTACATGACGCGGGCATGTCGCTCACCATTAATAAGAAGCGGCTCCATCAAACTTGGTAATCCCGCCTGCTTAAGCGCGCGATTTGCTACCAACAGATCGGTTACCGATGTCGAGCGCATAACGTAGACAACGTGCTGCGGATCGCCCACGGCACTGATGTTTTCGTCAAAAATAGTCTCAAACCGCGTCAACCAACGAACCGGCCAATACAACACCTTCGCGACAAAGGCTCTCCAACGCATGCTTTTCCCCCGCAATTTTTACTCGGTAAAAGGATACCATCGATTAAGCTGATTTGCTGTTAGAAAAAAAATGCACAAAAAAGTTGCGATCTGAAAACACCTGTATATACTCACAGTATTACTGTATGAATAAACAGGTATCAAAATGCGACCGTTAACGCCACGACAGCAAGAAATTTTAGACCTCATTAAAGACACGATTGAGGCAACGGGTATGCCACCAACACGCGCAGAAATCGCTCAGCGCTTAGGCTTTCGTTCGCCAAACTCTGCGGAAGAGCATCTGAAAGCACTCGCTAAAAAGGGTGTGATCGAAATGCTTCCAGGAATGTCACGAGGACTTCGGCTCATCGGCGCTAATGACGAGGACATTCCTGAAGGCTTACCGCTGATCGGGCAAGTTGCCGCAGGTGAACCAATATTGGCACAACAACATATCGAGAGTCATTATCAAGTTGACGAGAACCTCTTTCGCCCACATGCGGATTTCTTATTACGTGTCAGCGGCATGAGTATGAAAGACATTGGAATACTTGATGGCGACCTCCTCGCTGTGCATAAAACCCACGAAGCTCGTAACGGCCAAATCATTGTCGCCCGCGTTGAGGACGACGTTACCGTCAAACGCTTCGAGCGCAAAGGTAACATCATTCTCTTACACCCAGAAAATGACGAGTTTTCACCTATTCAAGTCGACCTTACTCAACAATACTTCACCATCGAAGGGTTAGCGGTCGGCGTGATCCGAAATGGAGCCTGGTTATGAGATACAATTATCCACACGCAAGCCTCGAACTCACCGTTGAAGCGCTCAACCTTACCGATGAAAGTACGCTGTCGAGCGAAGATTTTTCGGCGATGATGCCACGTATCCAGTCACTTGCTTTACGCACGAAGCAATGGGTCACGGTGATTGGCGGATCTCGCCATGTCATTCAACAACTGGTCAACGCTGGTGTGAGCCGGTCACGTATTCGTTGGGTGGCTGGACGTGACGCCGATCAACGCGAATGGGCAACTGAACAAGCGTTACTCGCGGGTACTTCGAGCGTCGTTTTAAGTTTCTTAGATGCATTATCTTCACCACGCGTCGCACAGCGCCTCAAAATGGCTAGCAAAGTAAGTCAAACGCACAGCTTTGTATTCCGCTCTCTACCTTCTCAATCCCCACTCCACTAAAATTGGGAAGGTCCCTGCAAGGCTGCTTCGGCAGCCTTTTTTTTCGCCCGTAGCTAAAAATTTCTTAACTTTAGCGGTGGCTTTTTCGGCTACTCATGGTATTTTGATCGGGCAGCTTACTGCTAACACAATAAATAATAATAATTATTGATACAAAACAACAAAGGGTTAGTAGGGAAAGCGATTTTCTTGTCTGAAATGCTGTTCCTTTTTCTGCTCACCTCGTTGTTCTTCAGGCTCGCACTTCGGTGTATTCGCGGTAGCGTCCGCGTCGGAAGAATGAGAGGAGATGTCGCGTGAGTATTAAACTCATCACTGCGCTAACAGCCATGATCCCCATGGCTGCGCAAGCTCGTTCTCAGTTAAACCTCCCACAAGGGGTCACTGAGATTAGTAATCGCGTTTACGATCTACACATGACGATATTCTATATCTGCTGTGTGATCGGTTTAGTCGTTTTCGGGGCCATGTTTTGGTCAATGATTCGGCACCGCAAATCTAAAGGTCGCAAACCAGCAACGTTCCATGAAAACGTGAAGGTTGAAATCCTTTGGACCGTAGTTCCTTTTTTGATTCTCATCGGTATGGCCATTCCTGCCACTTCAACCTTGATCGCCATGGAAGACACTTCCGAGGCTGAACTTACGGTTTTGGTGACGGGTTCCCAATGGAAATGGCATTACAGGTACTTAGATAGCGATGTTGAGTACTTCAGTTTGCTCGCCACCCAGCGTGAGCAAATTGAGAACAAATTCGACAAGGGCGAGAACTACTTGCTCGAGGTCGATCGCCCACTCGTTATTCCTACCGACCGTAAAGTTCGCTTTCTTGTAACCTCAGATGACGTCATCCACTCTTGGTGGGTACCCGACTTTGCGGTCAAGAAAGATGCCAACCCAGGCTTCATTAACGAAGCGTGGACGAAGGTTGATGAGCCAGGTATCTATCGCGGCCAATGCGCTGAGCTTTGCGGTAAAGACCATGGCTTCATGCCCGTGGTCGTCATTGCAAAAGAGCCTGCGGAGTTTGACGCATGGCTCGCTGAGCAAGAGCAAATCGCACAACGTGAAAAAGAAGAAGAACAACGTTTGCTAGCTATGTCGATGGATATGGATGAGCTGATGGAGCTCGGTGAGCGCGTTTATCTTGGCAGTTGTGCTGCTTGTCATCAGGCCAACGGTGAAGGTATCCCTGGCGTATTCCCTGCACTCAAAGGCTCACCTATGGCACTAAATGATATGCAAGGCCATATCAACATCGTGGTTAACGGTAAGTCTGGCACCTCGATGCAGGCTTTCGGTAATCAGCTAAGCCTACGCGAGCTTGCTGCAGTAATTACCTACGAGCGTAACGCTTGGGGCAATGATACCGGTGAAACGGTACAAGCTGCAGACGTTAACGCATTTATAAACGAATAAGGGAGACCTGACTATGAGCACTGTTGTTGGCGAAGTTGATCAGCACGACGATCACCATCATCACGCGCCGTCGGGTATTACCCGTTGGCTCTTTACGACGAACCACAAAGATATCGGCTCGCTGTATCTTTGGTTCTCTTTCATTATGTTTTTGGTGGGCGGTTCTATGGCGATGGTTATTCGCGCCGAACTGTTCCAACCGGGTTTACAGCTTGTAGATCCACACTTTTTTAACCAGATGACTACTGTGCATGGTCTCATCATGGTTTTCGGTGCCGTTATGCCCGCCTTCACCGGCTTAGCGAACTGGATGATTCCAATGATGATTGGTGCGCCTGATATGGCGTTACCACGCATGAATAACTGGAGCTTCTGGATCTTGCCATTCGCCTTTTCGATTCTATTGGCGTCATTGTTTATGGAAGGTGGCGGTCCGGCATTCGGTTGGACCTTCTACGCGCCGTTGTCGACCACCTACAGTAGCGACTCTACCGCACTATTTGTGTTCTCGGTCCACATCATGGGTATCTCATCTATCATGGGTGCGATTAATGTGATTGTGACCATTATGAACATGCGTGCGCCGGGCATGAGTTATATGAAAATGCCGCTGTTCGTGTGGACATGGTTTATTACTGCGTTCCTGCTGATTGCCGTGATGCCCGTGCTCGCTGGTGCGGTGACCATGGTGTTAACTGATAAGTATTTCGGTACCAGCTTCTTTGACGCTGCAGGGGGCGGTGACCCAGTATTGTTCCAGCATATTTTCTGGTTCTTTGGGCATCCTGAAGTCTACATTATGATCTTACCGTCCTTCGGTATTGTCTCGGCGATTATCCCAGCGTTCTCGCGCAAAAAACTGTTCGGCTACGCCTCGATGGTGTATGCAACGGCAGCCATTGCCGGGTTATCGTTCTTGGTCTGGGCGCACCACATGTTTACTACGGGCATGCCAGTCTTTGCCGAACTGTTCTTCATGTACTGTACGATGTTGATCTCGGTGCCGACGGGGGTCAAAGTCTTTAACTGGGTTGCGACCATGTGGCGTGGCTCAATTAGCTTTGAAACGCCCATGCTGTTTGCCCTTGCCTTCGTCATTTTGTTTACCATCGGCGGCTTCTCAGGGCTAATGTTGGCGATTACACCTGTGGATTTCCAATATCACGACACCTATTTCGTGGTTGCACACTTCCACTATGTACTCGTCAGTGGGGCCATCTTCTCGATTATGGCCGCAGCCTACTACTGGTTGCCAAAATGGACCGGCCATATGTATGACGAGAAGCTCGCTAAGACGCATTTCTGGGCTTCACTCATCTCAGTAAACGTATTGTTCTTCCCGATGCATTTCGCTGGTTTGGCAGGTATGCCGCGACGTATCCCTGACTACTCGATCGCCTTTGCTGATATCAACCAAATCGTCAGTATCGGTGGCTTTGCATTCGGCCTTTCACAATTGATTTTCCTTTGGGTAGTCATTAAGTGTGTGAAAGGTGGCGAGAAAGCACCAACTAAACCTTGGGAAGGTGCTGAGGGCTTAGAGTGGACAGTCCCATCGCCAGCGCCGTATCACACCTTCGATACGCCACCTGAGGTGAAATAAGATGAGTGAACGACCAACTCAACCGGATAACACCCGCATCGTCCGTCGGCTCCTGCTGACGGTCGTGGGGATGTTCGCGTTCGGATTTGCGTTGGTACCACTGTACAACGTATTCTGTGATATCACTGGTTTTAACGGCCGCTTTACCGATGGTCAGGCGGCCGCCAACACCAAAACAGTGGATACTAGCCGAACCATTAATGTGCAATTCATTACGCGTGTGAATAAAGGCATGCCATGGGGCTTTGAACCCGAGGTTCAGTCGGTGCGTGTGCACCCAGGTGAAACGAAGGTAATCAACTTTTTCGCCAAGAACCTAACTGGGAAGAATATGGTAGCGCAAGCTATCCCATCGGTCGCCCCTGGCGAGGCCTCGCTCTACCTCAATAAGGTCGAATGTTTTTGCTTCAATCAGCAGCCGCTTGCTGCTGGCAGCGACACCGCAATGCCGATGCAATTCTATTTGGACCCAGAGATTCCTGAACATATTCATACGGTTACCCTGTCATACACAATGTACGATATGACAGAAAACGCTCAACCTGATGCTCTGGCCGCGCTTGCGCAGCCAGTGAACTGAGGATTTTGCAATGGCAGAACAAAAACACGAAAAATATTACGTGCCAGCCTCAAGCCCATGGCCAATTGTTGGCGCCATCGGCTTAGGCCTTATTGCTTTTGGTGCCGGACACACCGTCATCGACGCTAGTAAGGACGCTGACGGCTGGGGTATCAATGTATTACTTGGCGGTATCGCCGTTATCTTGGTCATGCTCTTTGGTTGGTTCCGCGACCAAATCAACGAGTCGATGTCTGGGCTTTACAGCAAACAGCTTGGAAACTCTTATCGACAAGGTATGGCATGGTTTATCTTCTCGGAAATCATGTTCTTTGCAGCATTCTTTGGAGCGCTCTTCTACGCTCGCGTGATCGCGGTGGAATGGCTCGGTGGCGCTGGTAACAACGCTATGACCAATGAAGTCTTATGGCCTGGATTCGAAGCCATTTGGCCGTTAACCGAAACGCCTGGTGGCACCGAATCTGGTGCTATGGGCTGGACCGGCTTACCGCTCTATAACACCATCATCCTGATCATTTCTTCGTTTACCTGTCACTTTGCCCATGTCGGTTTAGAAAAAGGCAAACGTAAACAGCTCACCGCTTGGCTAGGTATCACCATTATTCTCGGCTGTATTTTCTTGTATCTGCAAGGCGCTGAGTACGTGCATGCGTACGAAGAACTGGGCCTAACCTTGGATTCTGGTATTTACGGCAATACCTTTTACATGCTCACCGGTTTCCACGGTATGCACGTAACCTTAGGTACCATCATGCTCATCGTGATGTTCTTACGCGTCGTAAAAGGGCATTTCACCCCAGAAAGCCATTTCGCCTTCCAAGCGACGAGTTGGTACTGGCACTTTGTTGATGTGGTTTGGGTATGCTTGTTTATCTTTGTTTACGTGCTGTAACGCACTCTGCGTAGCCACACTAATCGCACCGTACTAAACCATGAGCGACAACCAAGGTTTAGTACGGTCGTGGATTAGGGTCCAACAACCCAGTCGCTAATAAGACAATAATAATTAATATCGCCAGAGCAGATGCGCCGACGCGGCGCCCTAAATAGCGCGTCATGGATGGTTTACTTGGGTCGTTGCGTAACATCGCTAACAACGCACGCATCAGATTAAAGACCATAAACAACATGAGTAGTACTAAAATGATTTTTGCAGTAACGACCATTCTAAATCCCTATTTCGGTATAAGCTGATGCGCATTGGCACCCTTCTAGTAACGCTAACCACTGTGCTGGCAATTAGCTTTCTGGTCAAGCTTGGTTTATGGCAACTTGACAGGGCAGCGGAGAAACAAGCTTTGTTCGACGATTTCGCTGCTGCTCAAGCGCAAGCCGACGAACTAAATTTTCAACCTCTCTTCGCGATGAACGAAGAGCCTGAGCGTTACCAACCAGTGCAGGTCACTGGACAATTTGCCGATGACTACTTACTGCTCGATAACCAAGTCTACCAAGGAAAAGTCGGCTATCACGTCATCGGACTTTTACGCACTGAACAACGCCCCGAGCTTGTTCCAGTAAACTTAGGGTGGGTACCGGTAGGCTTGGATCGCACCAAGTTACCTCAGCTTGAATTACCTACCGACGTCCTTACCGTCAAAGGTTGGTTTTACCAACCTAATACCGATGGTTTTTCGCTCGCCAAACGCATTGTAGAATCTAACGGCCCCCCGTGGCGCATTCAGCAGCTTGATTCAGCAGCGATCGGTGATGCTCTTGAACTTCCCATCGCTACCAATGTGGTGCTACTCTCCGAAGCGGAGGCTTATGGCTGGCCAAGGTCATGGCAGCCGCAGGTAATGTCACCGGAGAAACATCAAGCCTATGCGCTGCAATGGTTTTCTTTGGCACTTGCCTTGTTGATAGTGGTACTTCTCGTCCGCCGTTCCATAACGAAAACAAAAAAGGAAGGGACATGACTTCAATAAAAAAATCTCGTGCAACCATGATTGGTGTGGTGCTCGCTTTTGCCTTACCCGTTATCGGTGCTAAGTTCGTACTTGACCAAAGCTGGTACCAAGGCGCGGCGACCAATAAGGGCACAATGTTGGTACCGCCAATCGCTTTGGGTGAGCAACTGAAACAACGCTTACCGGGAGGCTGGCACGTCGCACTCATTGCGGATGATAACTGTGGCGCCCAGTGCGAACAGGGGCTCTATGCGATGAACCAACTCGATGTTGCCTTGGGCAAAGAAAGTGACCGCGTAAAGCCTATCGTATTTAGTCGCGAACCGCTTGCTTTTGACCTTAGTCAAACGCCTATGGTGCAACCATTTAACGATACCGAAATAATCGATAGCCTAAGCGATCTTCCTTCCTACCGGCTGTTTATTATTGACCCGTTAGGTAACGTGATGCTGCATTACCCGACCTTTGCTGATGAAGAGCAAATGCGCGCTGAAGCTAAAAATCTGCTCTCCGATCTGCGAACTTTGTTAAAGCTTTCTCGTGTAGGATAACACCATGCGTCTTCTCGTAAATTTTAGCATTGTCTTAGCCCTGATCGTTATTGTGCTTGGTGCCTACACGCGGTTGACCGATGCGGGCCTAGGCTGCCCAGATTGGCCCGGGTGCTATGGTCACCTTACCGTTCCCACCGACACCGACAAAATTAATCAGGCGCAAGCGCTATTCCCTGATGCGCCGCTGGAGCACCACAAAGCTTGGAACGAAATGATTCACCGCTATGCCGCGGGCATGCTCGGTGTTTTTATCCTGGTGATCGCAGTTACCGCTGTGGTACGCCAACGTAAACGCGCCGAAACACCAGTAAAGTTACCGTTGTTCTTACTGGCGTTAGTTATTTTTCAAGCTGCGCTTGGTATGTGGACAGTAACACTGAACTTGCAACCACTCGTGGTGATGGGGCATTTACTAGGTGGTTTCACAACCTTGTCACTATTGTATTTATTGCGCCTGCGGCTGAAACGCATTCATTTACCCATGGGCGATCCGAAGGCACGTTCATTCAGTGGGCTAGCCATGTTCGCGCTAGTGATTGTGGTCGCACAAATCGCCTTAGGCGGCTGGGTTGCAGCTAACTATGCTGCATTGGCCTGTACCGAGCTACCCATCTGCGAAGGTGATTGGCCTGCCAACCTAGATATCGCCGGCGCTTTTTCGGTTCCAGAAGCCGTCACTTATCAATATGGCGCACATGATTACGCCGAGCGTATGACCATGCATGTCGCCCACCGCATCGGCGCTATTCTAACCTTACTCGTCGTCGGGTTTCTGTTGGTACAGGGCTACAAAAAAGCACAGTCCAGCGTGATTCGTGGAAGTTTAAATTGGGTTACCGTTGCACTCACGTTGCAAATTGCGTTGGGTATCAGCAATGTTGTTATGATGCTACCGCTTAGTGTTGCCGTTGCTCACAATTTAATGGGTGCATTGCTACTACTGAGTTTGGTAGGCTTAAACTATAAAATCGCACGGCACGCATAATAATAACAAGCCAGTGCGTAAGGAAGTAAGTTGTATGACCGAGATGACGTATAAGCGTCACGCTAACTGGCGTGACTATTTAGAACTCACCAAGCCACGAGTAGTGCTATTGCTGCTGTTAACGGCATTAGTTGGCATTTGTCTCGCCAGCCCAACTTGGGTGGGATGGGAAATTGTGCTGCCGGCGATGGTAGGTATTGGTTTAATGTCAGGCTCCGCAGCCGCAGTCAACCACCTCGTCGACCGCCACATTGATGCTCGTATGGCGCGTACGCTACGCCGTCCATTACCGTCGGGTCATTTGTCACCACGCCATGTGCTCGCTTTTGCTGCCGTCATCGGGACACTCGGGTTCATTGTGTTAGCGCTATGGGTCAACATGCTCACAGCTTGGCTCACTTTCGCCAGTCTCGTTGGTTACGCTATCGTTTACACCATGTATCTAAAGCGTGCGACGCCGCAAAACATCGTCATCGGCGGCTTAGCCGGGGCAGCGCCACCGTTGCTTGGTTGGACCGCAGTGACCAATGACATTCATCCGCACGCAATTTTGCTGGTTATGATCGTCTTTACTTGG
Source organism: Pseudidiomarina sp. CB1 (assembly GCF_024752025.1). Taxonomy (GTDB): domain Bacteria; phylum Pseudomonadota; class Gammaproteobacteria; order Enterobacterales; family Alteromonadaceae; genus Pseudidiomarina. Next base: position 1,565,444 of record NZ_JANTPU010000001.1, read on the forward strand.
ACACCTCCCCATTTTTGGGCGCTTGCTGTGCACCGAGCAAAAGATTATGCCAAAGCCGAAATTCCAATGTTACCGGTTACGCATGGCATTGAATTTACCAAAACCTGTATTTTGCTCTACACCATTTTGCTCGCGATCATCTGTCTACTTCCCTATATTGTCGGCATGTCGGGTTTAATTTACCTGATTGGTTCAAGCGTCCTGAGCATTTGGTTTTTAGTCTATGCTTGGAAGCTAAAGTTTGCCCCGAAAAAGCACACGGCTTATCGCATGTTTACCTTTTCAATTTGGCAGCTAATGGCTTTGTTTGTGCTATTGTTAGTAGACCACTATGTTGCTACCCCAGCGCTCCAGCTGACGGGCTAGCAAAAGGATAAGAGGTTTTCGGAATGCAAAAATTATTAGTCTCGGTTGTTGCTATTATCGCTCTCGTTGCTGGGGTTGTTATTTTTAATAGCCTGCCAAAACCACAACCTCAAGCTCTGGTTTATAACCCTCCGCGTGCACTCGAACCCTTTATGCTTGAGGGCCACAATGGTTCACAACTTAGTAATGCTGACTTGACCGGGCAATGGACCTTCTTGTTCACCGGCTATACTTCGTGTCCTGATATTTGCCCGACAACCATGGCTGATTTGCGCAAGTTCATGCCGCAGTTAACGTCGTTTACTGAACGTCCAGTGCGTGTTTGGATGATCAGTGTCGACCCCAAACGGGATACACTACAGAAACTCTCCGACTACAACACTTATTTCGGTAAAGAATTCCTAGGTGTGCGCGCGGAACACAAAAACCTGTATCCGTTCGTCAACGGCTTGGGTTTGATGTACTCCATTCCGAGTGAGGGTGAAACGGATTATCTCGTTAACCACAGTTCCGCTATTGTCCTCGTCAATCCAGACGGTGAGCGGCATGCCATTTTTAAGGCCAGCCACGATGCTGGGCAGCTACCGACCGTTGATATGGATCAGATGGTACAAGATTTCCAGTTGATCACCCAACAATACAACTAATCCGGCCAGCGCCCCTGCTCGTTGGGGCGCACCAACGGCACCGAATACCAATAAAAACGCCCACTTTGGCTTAGGCTAGGCACCGTGCAATTGACCCGTGAACGGCCGATAGGTATGTCGGTAAGTGTCAGTCGCGCGGTAACATTCTGCCACTGAGGCTGCAGTTGCTTGCCTTGATAGAAGCAGTTCATTTGGGTCGGTCGATAGTCGTCCTTATGCTTCACTTCAAAACTCACTGTAAGGCTATCGGTAGCTTTACTGAGCACCATGTTCTCCGGTGTCACCTTAACAACCGGCAAAGCCAGACTCGCTATTTTTGTTGCTAGCGTTTTTAGGTTGGCGTACTGAGCTGAAGCCGGGAACCTTGGCACTTGTGTACGCAAGCTATACTTACCCCATGTGCCACTGTGTTGGCCGAAAGCTAGGAATTCATGCTCTTCAAGTAACTTCGCCAAGCTCGGATTGTATTCGCCGTAAGGATACGCAAAGTGACGCGGCTGTTTGCTCCCCATGCCTTGTTCAAGCGCTTGTTGGGCAGCCAGAATGTCTTGCTCTTGGCGTGCTAACCATTCTGCTTCGCTTTCGTCTACGCGCCGCCAAGTCATATGCTCATGGTTGTTCGAATGATTCGCAATACTGGCACCATATTGCTCTAACTCCTGAAGTTGTGCCCACGTCATATACAACTGCGGCGTTTCAGCCATTAATTTCGGGTTAACGAAAATGGTGAATGGGTAGCGATACCGTTTAAATAGCTCTAAGCCGTTGGCGTAGATATTGCGCCAGCCGTCATCAAAGGTGATCGCCACGAGCTTATCCGGAACCTCTCCTGACTGCACGATTTCATCGGCTTGCGCCAAAGAAACCACACGGTAGTCGTGTTCCTTCAGGTACTCAAAATGGGCTTCTAATTCTGCGGCTGTTACCGAAGTCACACGCGGTGTATCATCGCCAATATGATGATACTGCAAAACCACAACGCCGTGCTCTGCAGACGCCTCTTTCGCTTGTAAGGGAACTACCGCAACAGCTATGACCAAGACACACAGCATAAACACGAATCGCATTGTCGACCTCCGAAAAATGTGGGGAACATGGCCGGCGCATCAAAAGATTTTTGCCATCGCATTACCGATGATCATTTCTAATATTGCCGCACCATTGTTAGGCCTTGTTGATACCGCCATCATAGGGCATCTGCCTGATTCAATCTACCTGAGCGCGGTTGCACTTGGCGCCATGATTGTCAGTTTCATCTTTTTACTCGCGGTATTCTTGCGGATGACCACTACAGGTGAAATTGCGCGGGCATTTGGCCGCAAAGACGTCGCACAACAACGTCAGATCAGCATGCACGCCCTCAGTTTTGCATTGCTTCTCGGTCTACTCATCATGTTGGCCAAACCTTGGTTACTCGACTTAGCTTTTTGGTTAGTCCAGCCGAGCACGCAATTACGTGATTATGCCACCGAGTATATTTCAATTCGTTTATGGGCCGCGCCAGCGGCTTTAATCAATTTAGTCGTGCTAGGGATACTACTTGGTCGTCAACAAAGCCGCCAAGCCATGTTGTTGGTGATTTTTACCAACGCCGTGAATGTCGTCGCCGATGTCATATTGATTATTGGCCTTGGAATCAATGTCGAAGGGGCAGCTTGGGCTTCAGTAGCCGCAGAGGTAAGTACCGCTGCGCTTGGGCTGTTCATGTTACGCCACCTACTACAAGTGAAGAAAAGTTGGCAGCTGCAGACGGCCTACTTTACGCGCTTTTTTGGGATGAACCGCGACGTATTTATCCGCTCTCTAGTGCTACAACTCTGCATGGCCACCATGACCGGTTACGCAGCCCGTTTCGGTGACCTTTACGTGGCCGTGAATGCAGTATTGATGCAGTTCTTAATGCTCATCTCGCTCGGCTTGGATGGCATTGCTTACGCGGTAGAAGCACTCGCCGGAGCAGCGGTGGGACGACGACGTAAAGCGGAAGTAAATTATTGGCTGCGTCTGACACTTATTTGGTCAATTATTTTTGCCTGTCTTTACAGCATTACGTTTGCCTTGTCAGGAGCAGCGATTATCGGTGCTTTAACCGACCTTCCTGATGTTATTGATACCGCACATCGTTACTTACCTTGGATCGTTATACTCCCATTGCTAGGGCATTGGAGCTATTACTTCGACGGTGTCTACATTGGCCTTGGTTGGACACACGCGATGCGCGACACCATGCTGATTAGCGCAATCGGCGTTTTTGTTCCGGCTTGGTGGTTAGGGCAGAACGTGCTCGCAAAAGAAAATGCCAACCACGGCTTGTGGTTGGCATTGAGTGCCTTTTTGCTAGCCAGAGGCGTCAGTCAATGGCTCTTCTTACTCGCCCGCAGGCGCCAAATCATCGAGTAAGATTAGACCGGGTGGTAAACCGCCGCCCGTTGCATCAACTGCTGCTGCGGTGTAGATGCCACCACCTTCAAGCGTCAACGGTACTGGACCAATCGCGGCTGTTTTAGTGCCTGTCGCGGTCACCGTGACCACATAGTCACCTGGCATTAACGATACATAGCCAGTAGACACCAGACCTTCTGCGTTAAAAGGAATATCGGTAAACGCTGGATCAGCCGTACTGATGTCATCAGTTGCGGTTACGTAGATATCGACATTACCTGCACTTGGTGAAGCATGAACTAATTGGATTTGCGCTTCCGTCGCAATACGACGTTGCATTTCAGTCACTGCCGCTAAAGTCAGCGAGCCGTCAGCGACCGCACCAACTGCATACACGCTGAGCTTATCACTCGTCGCTAAACTTAGTGGGACATCGTCGAGTACAGTAGCACCGCCAGCAACGTTAACATCAACCACGTAGTCATCGGCGGGAAGGTTAATAAAGCCAGTCGCTTCGGTAAATGCGAGGTTGGTGATCGCTGGTGCAGCATTATTCACCGCAACGTCGACAGCTGGTGCATCAGCACTTGCATGTACCACGCGAATATCAGCGCCAGCGTTAACGTCTGGTAGCAGAGTAGCCCCTTCACCATCGGCAACCTGTAGCATCACTGGCGAGCTACCGGTCATGGTGTTAGCCACTGCAGCAACCACTAAATCAGCGCCATCAGGCAAAGTGATGGAACCGCTATCGTAAACCACCGACGCGGGCTCACCAGCCACAGTAATGCGTACTTGGTAATCATCAGCAGGTACTTCTACTTGCCCTGAATTATCCATGAACGCGAGCGTGGTAAGTGCCGCTTCGGCTGATAAGTCAGCACCAGGCGCAGTTACATAGATATCAACCAAAGGCGCATCGGGAGCTGCATGGACGACTTCAACACGGGCATTGCCCGCAGTAACGTCACCGAACTCGTTGGCGAAAATCAGTGGTTCAATCGAGCCATCTCCGACTTTGCCGACTGCAAAAACTTCGTAACGTAGGTTTTCACCGAGATTGACATCTGCTGGACCAATGACGGTAGCGGTTGAACCATCGGCAAGAATACCGTCGACTTGCAGGCTGTAGGAACCTTCATCGAGTTCTAGCACACCAGAAGATGCACCAAACGGAACGCCTTCCAGCGCCGCATTACCATCAACTAAAACATTTACATCTGGGGCATCCGCAACACTATGGTGAACGCGGACGTAAGTAGATTGAGGGGGTGGCGATGGAATATCAACAACCGGATCAGGGTCGTTACTATCGCTGCCACAAGCTGTTAGCATGAACACCGCCACGACGGGTATACTAAGTTTTGTGATCCCATTCATAGTTTGTTCCTCGTTGTGTTATAGGCAAATTGCACATACGCAGGAATAAAATGATTGGGATCACTTTTTCATCAGTTGTTAATAATAAGAGTGTTCACCGTGTTGGTGCTCAGTGACGTCTTTCACACCTTTTAACTCTTCTGGGAAGCGCTGTAGAAGCTCTTTTTCAATACCCTCTTTGAGGGTCACATCTACCATGCTACAACCGTTACAACCACCGCCAAACTGCAGTATCGCGAAACCGTCATCAGTGATTTGATTGATTGCAACACGACCACCGTGACTCGCAAGTTGCGGATTGATCTCCGCTTGAATCACATATTCGACGCGTTCAATCAATGGCGCATCGTCATCGACCTTTTTCGCTTTCGCGTTAGGCGCTTTTAACGTTAGTTGTGAACCTAGCTCTTGCTCTTCAAAGTCAATGACTGCGTCTTGTAAAAACGGTGCACTTCCTGAGTCTACGACCGCATCAAAGCCGCTAAACGGCAAGGTTTCATCATCTGGCTCAACGGAGTCAGGCGGACAATAGGAAACGCCACACTCGGCTGACGGCGTCCCCGGGTTCACCACAAACACACGGATATTCGTGTTATCCGGTTGTTCGGCAAGCAATTTGCGAAAATGCGCTTGAGCGCTTTCAGTAATACGAATCATGGGGTTACCACCTCACTGCTATACTTGAGTGTTTTAGTAAGGTATATCTTATCGCAAAAATCGGTCATTGCATAGTAAGCAGCTTGGGCTACAGCGCGTCTTTTGCTAGCTTAGAGCGGTGTTTCAATCATTTAGGAAAGAATTATGCGATTGCTCAAGATGTTTGCAGCAGTGCTACTCTTTACGTCTACGAGCGCCTTTGGTGCCGCGTTAAAAGATTACCTGCCGACCGATGTAACTTACGACCCAGCTATTCCGACGCCAAAGGAAATTTTAGGTTATGAAGTCGGCGAGTGGCATGTTCGCCATGACCAACTCGTTCGTTACATGGAAGTTCTCGCAGAAAAAAGCGATCGCTTCAGTATCGAGGTCACCGGTCGTACCCACGAACAACGGCCATTACTCCTACTGACCGTCACCACTCCAGAAAATCATGCCAACATCGATACCTTGCGCGATGCACACACTGCGATTGCGGACCCCGCCCGTCAAGGTGATCCTGAAACAGCACCACTTGTACTTTACATGGGTTATAGCATCCATGGTGATGAACCGAGTGGTAGTAATGCGGCGCTTCTGTACGCGTATTATCTTGCTGCAGCGCAAGGCGAAAAAATTGAAGCCGTGTTGCGTGATACGATCATTCTGCTTGATCCAAGCTTAAACCCTGATGGACTTGCGCGTTTCGCCCAATGGGCTAATCAACATCGCAGTCAAAACTTAGTCAGCGACCCACAACATCGCGAACATGTGCAAGGTACGCCACGCGGGCGCGTTAACCACTACTGGTTTGACTTAAACCGTGATTGGTTGTTGCTACAACACCCAGAGTCACGTGCACGTATCGCGAACTTTCAAAAATGGAAGCCAAATGTACTCACTGACTTCCACGAGATGGGAACGAATAGCACCTTTTTCTTCCAGCCAGGGATTCCAACACGGCGTAATCCAAATACCCCAGAAGAAAATGTGACGCTAACAGCTAAGCTTGCCGAAGGGCATGCCGCCGCGCTTGATGAACAAGGCCGCTTGTACTTTACCGAAGAAGCCTTCGATGATTTTTACGTAGGTAAGGGTTCGACCTATCCTGACGTCCAAGGAGCCGTCGGAATTCTATTTGAGCAGGCATCAAGTCGTGGTCATGCACAAGACTCGATCAATGGCCTCGTCGAATTCCCGTTCACAATCCAAAATCAGTTCACGACGTCACTAACCACTATGTATGGCGCGCACGCCAACAAAGCCGCGTTTCTCGACTACCAGCAACGCTTTTTCGATAGTGGTTTAGAGCTCGCCGACGACGCTGACTTTAATGGCTATGTCTTTGGCGATAGTACTGACCCTGCGCGTCTAGAAGGAATGCTGGAAATTCTAGCGCAGCACGAAATTCAAGTTTATCCGCTCACCTCTGACGTTAACGAAAACGGTGTAACGTTTAAACCAGGTTCAAGCTATTACGTGCCTCTTGAACAACCCCAATACCGCTTAATTCGGGCCATTTTTAGCACTCAACAGAGCTTCCTCGACAACACTTTCTATGATGTTTCAGGTTGGACCCTACCGTTAGCATTCAATGTCGAATTTGCTGCTACCGACAGCCGTGTGCGTTACAGTGAGCAAACGTGGCAAGCTGCCGACGCGCCAGCAATCAACTTAGCCGCCGATGCTTATGCTTATGGCTTTGATTGGCATAGCTACTTTGCGCCACGGGCGTTGCAAGAGCTCTTAGCTGCAGACATTCACGTACGCCAAGCAGCGCAAGGTTTCACCGCTAAGGTAAGCGAAGGCCAACACCAATTCGCACCAGGTGCTGTGGTGATCACCAAAGCCTATCAAGAACAGCCATGGCAAGAGGTTCAACAACAGCTCTTAGAAATTGCGACCCGCAATGGTATTACGCTGCACAGTATCAGCTCTGGCCTAACGCCTAAGGGAATGGATTTAGGCAGTCGCAATTTGCGTCCTGTCGAGCCCGTAAGCGTTATGATGTTGGTCGGCGATGGTGCCAATATGTATGAGAACGGCGAGGCGTGGTATTACCTTGACCGTCACGTCAATATTCCGCTATCAATGATCGACACTGATCGCTTCAACCGTGTGGACCTAAAACGTTACACCCATATCTTACTGGTCGACGGTAGCTACCGTTCACTGAATGACAGAAGTGTTTCACGTCTGCGTGATTGGGTTCGTGCCGGTGGTACCGTTATCGGTCAACAAGGCGGCGCAAAATGGCTTGCTGAAAAAGAACTGTTAGCGGCGAAATTCGTTGCTAGCGATGCTTTCGACGAGAAATTTGATAGTAGCAGCCTAAGCTATGCTGATCGCGATAGTTACTACGGTAAACGCCGAGTCGCTGGTGCCATTTTTGGTGCTGAGCTCGACTTAAGTCATCCGTTAACATTCGGCTTTCCACGCACTAAATTACCTGTCTTCAAAGACAGTCTAAATGCAATGGAGATCCCGGAGTCGCCATTCATTACCGTGGCCCGCTATCAGGAAGAACCACTACTCAGCGGTTATGCTGCCAAAGAAAACCGTGAAGTCATCAGCCAGAAAGCCGCTATCGTCGCACACCGCTTTGGTGGTGGCCGTGTGATTGGTTTTGCCGATGACATGAACTTCCGCGCGTTTTTCTGGGGCACCGCCAAGTTGCTGAGCAACGCCATCTACCTAGCGCCGGCGATTGACGCCTATGCGCAAAGTGATGAGGACGCTGCAGCAGCTGCAGCGGAGGCCAACGAAGAAAGCCATTAAAGACGACCTGCCGCATGGGGCTCGGTATAGCATAGCGTCCATGCGTCAACCGTCTTTGCACCACGCCGCTGCAATGCCGCAGCGGCGGCGGTGACCGAAGCGCCGCTGGTCAGAACATCATCAACCACAGCTACGGTTAAACCGCTCACATCGCGCGTACAATGCATCGCATTTTGCATACTCTGCCAGCGCTGCTGACGACTTAACTTGTGTTGCTTCGCTTCATCGCGCAGACGCCTTAACAACCCAACGCCATAGGGTATCTGCAATTGGGTTCCTATGGCACGTGCCAAGAGTCCAGCTTGATTATAACCGCGGTGTTGCCAGCGCTTGCGCGTCATCGGCATGGCCACGACCAGATCCGGCCATGGTAACTGATACTTCTGGTAGCATGCGATCAGATGAGCGGACATTAATGGTGCTAGCCAACGTACTAACTCGGGTGCACGTTGAAACTTAAACTGCTGCACTAATCGTTTACTCTCCGCTTGCCACGCTAATGCCGCAAACCAATGTCGCCCATAGCTTTGCGCCCGACGGTCGCCACGCCAATGCAAACAAGCGGGAGGTAACCGTGGTAAGTCAGTGAAGCATGCACGACAAAAGCCATGGTGCTCAGTGGCCTTCAATGGCATCAAACACAGCCAGCAACCACCGACGGGTAGCTTGGCAAAAAGGTTACGGAAAGTTACCATTAGCTCCTCCTTGAGCGAGTTAGGACAGGTAATGGTAGATCAGGTTTGGCGTGACGTCTGTGGGACCGGAGAAGATATTGTTGTACTTCATGGCTGGGGCTTGAATGGGAATATCTGGACGCCCATCGTATCGCAACTTAGTCAGCACGGCCGCTTAACCCGACTAGACCTACCAGGGTACGGGGAGTCGCCTTGGCCAACAGGCGAAGCTATCACTTTCACCAAGCTCTGCGAGCTAACCCTTGCGGCACTACCCGAACGCTCGCACCTCATCGGCTGGTCGCTTGGTGGTTTAGTGGCAACCGAGCTGGCACTCCAAGCACCTGAGCGTTTTCACAGTTTAACAACCGTCGCGTCATCCCCCTATTTTCCGGCTGAAGAGCCCGATTGGCCAGGCATCGAGCCCAACATTTTGCAGCAATTTGGTAAGCAACTGAGCAAAGACTTTCGGCGTACCGTGGAGCGCTTTTTAGCCCTGCAATCGCTGGGGAGTCCGCATGCCAAAGCGGATGTTAAAGCCATCAAAGAATGGCTATTTAGTAAACCCATGGCAAATGTTGACGTGTTAGATGCTGGATTGGATATGTTGGCTCAGGTTGATCTACGACCGCAACTTCGGCACATCAATATGCCCTACTTTCGCATGTATGGCCGTCTTGATGCTTTGGTGCCTGCCCGCGTTGACGAGCAAGTATCACAACTTGCTCCAGGCAGTCAGAGCTATTGCGCCCCGCATTGTAGCCATGCGCCGTTCATCAGTGATCCGGAAGGCTTTATGGCGGCTTGGCTAGCGTTTTTCAGCACCATCGGTCAACGTTGACAAGTAGCGCAATAAACCGTGCTACGCTGGCCTAAGCGGATTTCCTTGAGTAAGCTTTTGCACACCATACACTGCTTGCCGCCACGACCATAGACATTAAGGTGCTGTTTAAAGTAGCCGGGGCTGCCATCTGCTTGGGTGAAGTCTTGCAAGGTTGTGCCGCCTTGCGCAATCGCAGCGGTTAAAATTTCCTTAATAATTGGCACCAGTTTTTGATAACGTGCCAAGCTCACTTTCCCTGCCGCGCGCTTGGGGTGAATGCCAGCTTTGAACAGCGATTCATTCGCGTAAATATTGCCAACACCGACGACCACGTGGTTATCCATAATGAAGGTTTTAATCGATTGCTGCTTACCTCGCGATTGACGGTGAAGGTAGTCAGCGGTAAAGCTTTCGGTCAGTGGTTCCGGCCCTAAGTCACGTAACAGAGGGTGATCAACGCCAGGATGCGTCGCACTCATGAGTACACAGCCGAAACGGCGTGGATCATTAAAACGCAGACATTGACCATTGGTGAGTTGGAGGTCGAAATGATCATGCTTCACCACCAAACTTTCACTCGGTACCACGCGAAGCTTACCAGACATTCCCAAATGCAAAATAAGATAGCCTTTGTCGGTGTGCAAAATAAGGTACTTGGCGCGACGTTCCACTTGCTTGATGAAGGCCCCAGCGAAATTGGCAACCGCATCTGGAATAGGCCAGCGCAGCCGTTTATCGCGCACCACTGCTTGGGCTATTTGCTGCCCCTCTAAATGGGGGGCAATGCCCATTCGACTGACTTCAACTTCCGGTAATTCTGGCATTTAATTTCTCTTGTATTTATGCTCGAGGTTCATTATATTCCGCCGAAATTTCAGAGGCTCCATACCCATGACCCAACATGATGCTCAACTTGAGGCCGATGACTTCGCCACCGAAGCAATTGATATCGACCGCTTGGCAGAGCAGGGTTACGTGATTGTATCGAATTTTCTCCCGCGCTCCCAATGTTTAGAGCTGTTTCAGTACGCTCAGCAGTTACCTCAACAGGCATGGCAACAAGCCGGCATCGGGCGTGCTGATAACTACACCACCAACACCGCTGTTCGGCAGGATAAGATACGTTGGTTAACTACTCAGCAGCCACTTGAAAACGCTTACCTAACGATGATGGATCAGCTTCGTGCGCAGCTAAACCGCGAATTGTTCATGGGCTTATTTGATTATGAGTGCCACCTTGCGCACTATCCCCCCGGAGCATTTTACCGTAAGCATCTTGATGCGTTTAAAGGGCGTAGCAACCGAATTCTTACCACGGTGTTTTATTTAAATCCCGAATGGCATGACGCTGATGGCGGGCAGTTAGTTATTTATGGCGACGAAGGGCAGGTTCTTGAAACCGTATTACCCGAGGCTGGTAAGTTAGTCGTGTTTCTCAGTGATGTCTTTATACATGAAGTGCTCAAAGGCGCGCGAGACCGTTTTAGTATTACCGGCTGGTATCGTTTAAATGCAAGTATCGGTGGCCTCGTCGACCCCACCTCGTAACTAAGCATTATGCACAAACAAAAAACCCAGCCGAAGCTGGGTTTTTAACGCATTCTGTTCAAAAAACGAATTACTTGATCTTCGCTTCTTTGAACATGACATGCTTACGAATCACTGGATCAAACTTTTTGATCTCGAATTTTTCTGGCATGTTGCGTTTGTTTTTGTCGGTAGTGTAGAAGAAACCAGTACCGGCAGAAGAAACTAGACGGATCTTATCGCGCATGGTTCAGCTCCTTACACTTTCTCGCCACGTGCGCGCAAATCTGCAAGCACAGTGTCGATACCGTTTTTATCGATAATACGCATACCCTTAGTAGAGATACGCAGTTTCACCCAACGCTTTTCTGATTCTACCCAGAAGCGGTGAGATTGTAGGTTCGGCAGGAAACGACGCTTGGTCGCATTGCGCGCGTGAGAACGGTTATTACCGGTAACCGGACGCTTTCCTGTAACTTGACATACTCGTGACATCGTTTTTTACTCCAAAAATTGCTTCAAGCTCGCCTGTCGCCCATCGCGGCCTTGCCTTGAATCCGAGGGCGCATTTTATACAGTAAACCGGCTCGGTAATCAAGTGATCGACGCTTTTTTTTGATCTTTTCTGATCATTCGGATGGTGGCGCTACTCTACTACAACAGCCCGCGTTCGGCAAACGAAACTGGCTGTCCGCTGCCTATTACAAAGTGATCCAATAGCGCAACATCGATCATTGAAAGTGCTTTCTTTAACCGTTCAGTGACTCTTTGATCTGCTTGGCTAGGTTCTGCCACTCCCGATGGATGATTATGGGCTAAAATCACCGCTGCAGCGTTAAACTGCATGACTAATTTTATAATTTCGCGCGGGTACACCGGCGCTGCATTGATCGTGCCATGAAATAGCTCGACGTATTTCAATAATCGGTGCTGACTATCTAATAGCAATACCACGAAGACTTCTCGCTGTTGGTGCCGCAGTTGCGACGTTAAATAATCGCGCACCATCGACGGCTGCGTAAAGCCATCATCGCGGCGAAGCTGCCAAGCAAGGTAGCGACGCGATATTTCCATCACGACCTGCAACTGCATGACCCTTGCTGGGCCCATGCCTTGTTGTTGTAGAAGGTTCTCGGCCGGGGCAGCAAGCAAGCCACCAATCCCGTCGTATTCGGCCATCAAGTCGCGGGCATAGGTGACAACATCTTTACCACGCACACCAGTACCCAACAGAATCGCTAATAATTCAGCATCACTCAAAGCAGTGACACCCATTTCCGCCAGTTTTTCGCGCGGGCGTTCGCCTACCGGCCACTGTTTCACCGTCGCCACAGTTCCTCCTTGAACTTCTATGTCCTGAAAACAAAAAAGCCACTCTAACGGTGGCTCTTTGCGATGGCAATCATCTCTTTTTGTGCGTTTTGCACTACTTCATTTTAGTTATCAACCGGCGCAGTCATGCCACTGCGTTGCATTCCAGAAAGCTCTCTTTGCGCAACCTCACGCTCTTCTTCGATTTCCGCTTTAGTCCGGCAACGGCGACGTTTGAAGTTGGTACCCACCACATGTTCTGAACTGCAGAAATATTTCTTTTCGCCAGCCATCACCTCTTCAGCTGTACCTACTTCTTCTGCGCTGGCTTGCAGCTCCGAGTCGCCGTTTGATGCACATCCCGCCAACAAGAATGCAGCAAAAGTCACTAGTACATAATATTTCATAGCTACCTCCAAAGTCATAAGGCTTCTGACATTAGCACCGCCCGGAAAAATAAACAAGTTTTTTACATTTATTTTGATTCGCATCTTTTGCCTCGCTCGTGGTATCTTTACGCGTAAAGATTACGTAAGGACTCACTATGACTGAAAGCCTTTCTACAGCGCTATCTGGTCGCCATGTATTGGTGGCTGTGAGCGGAGGCATCGCTGCCTACAAAAGTCCCGACCTTGTGCGTCGCCTGCGTGAAGTAGGTGCTATCGTGCGAGTTGTGATGACCAAAGGCGCACATGCCTTCATCACGCCTTTGAGCTTGCAGGCAGTGTCGGGGCATCCAGTGCATGATGACTTGCTTGACCCATCGGCAGAAGCGGCCATGGGGCATATCGAGCTGGCCAAATGGGCTGATGTCATTTTAATTGCGCCAGCAAGTGCCAATACTTTAGCTCGTTTGGCGCACGGCCTAGCCGACGACTTATTAAGCACACTTTGCTTAGCAACCACTGCGCCGATTATGGTTGCTCCGGCCATGAATCAACAAATGTGGTCGGCCCCAGCAGTCCAAGACAACATGAATCGATTACATGCACTCGGCATCCACGTGGTTGAACCAGAAAGTGGTTCGCAAGCCTGCGGCGACGTAGGCGCGGGACGTATGCCCGAGCCTTTGGCATTACGCGATGCAGTCGTCAACCTTCTGGCCCCCGCCGACGCGCCCTTACAAGGGCTGCACCTGCTACTAACGGCCGGACCAACACGCGAGGCCATCGACCCAGTTCGTTATTTGAGTAACCACAGTTCCGGCAAGATGGGTTATGCCCTAGCAGCACAAGCACGTCGACTAGGCGCGAAGGTGACGTTGGTCAGCGGACCAACCCAGTTGCCAGCCCCCCCAGGGGTAACTTTAGTGTCCGTCGAAAGTGCGCAAGAGATGCTAGAAGCGGTTGAGCAACGCGTCGCTGATGCCAACGTTTTTATTGCGTGTGCTGCCGTCGCTGATTATCGACTTGCTTCAATTGCGCCAGACAAGATCAAGAAAAATACAGACAACATGCAACTCGAGCTGGTTAAGAATCCCGACATCTTGGCCACCATCGCAGCCCGTGATAATCCCCCAATGTGCGTGGGCTTTGCAGCTGAAACCAACGATGTCGCTCACTATGCAGCTGACAAGCTCAAGCGCAAAAAGCTCGCCTTAATTGCGGCCAATGATGTGAGTGACCGCAGCATAGGTTTTCACAGTGACAGCAATGCGATGACACTGTTTTGGCAAGACACTCAAGGTACGCTACAACAACAAGAACTCACGCGCGCACCAAAATTAAGAATAGCGGAAGCCATCTTGCGTAAAGTGAGTGAATTATACGGAGAGAGAAAACACTAATGACCACCAAACCGAATCGCAAAGAGCAGATCCTCGCGACGCTAGCGCACATGTTAGAAACGAGTCCTGGCCAGCGTATCACCACCAAAAGTTTAGCCGCGGAACTGGGGGTATCAGAGGCAGCATTGTATCGCCACTTTCCCTCTAAAGCCCGTATGTTTGAAGGCTTGATCGAATTCACTGAAGAGGCAGTTTTGAGCCGCATCAATCAGGTCATGGAAGTCGAAAAGGACACTTTGGTACGCTGTGAAATGATGCTGCGAGTGGTGCTCACCTTTATCGAGCGGAATCCAGGAATTACACGGGTATTGACCGGTGATGCATTGATGGGTGAACACGAGCGCTTGCGTTCACGGGTGCAAAATCTGTTCACAAAAATTGAATCAAATATAAAGCAGGCACTACGTGAGCGGCGTATGCGTGAAAACGTACAAAGCCGACTAGATGAGGCGGTTCTTGCAAACCTACTGATGGCTTATGCCGATGGTAAAATTGCGCAGTTCGTTCGTTCCGAATTTAAGCTTAAGCCAACGCTTGAATTTGATGCGCAATGGCAAACCATTGCACACCAATTACTCTGACGTTTTCGCGCGGCTCAGCAGGTTCATCGCAGCCTGCTGTGGCGTGGTATCCCCATAAAGCACATCGTAGATCTGCTCGCAAATTGGCATTTCTACGTCATTACGTCGCGCCAACATGACAACTTCTTTGGTATTACGATAACCCTCAACCGCTTGACCGATCGACTGCATTGCTTCATCGACACTCTTGCCCTGTCCGAGCGCTAAACCGAAACGCCGATTGCGCGATTGATTATCCGTACAGGTTAAAATCAGGTCACCAAGGCCCGCCATACCGGTAAAGGTTTCCGGCTTTGCGCCAAGCTTCAAACCCAGCCGTGTCAGCTCAGCAAGACCGCGGGTGATCAGTGCTGTCCGCGCGTTGGCGCCAAAGCCGATACCATCGGCCATCCCCGCTCCGATGGCGATCACATTCTTGACAACGCCACCGAGCTGTACACCAATAAAGTCGTCATTGGTATACACTCTGAAGCTACGATCGCAATGCAATAGGTCGGAAAGCTCTTGGACAAATGCAGGGTCTGTCGACGACATTGAAATTGCAGTGGGCAAGCCTTTCGCCATTTCCATTGCAAAGGTCGGTCCGGAAAGAACTGCTAGCGCGTGCTCGTGGCCTAAAATTTCCTCTGCAACTTCGAATAGCAAGCGGCCTGTGCCAGGCTCTAGGCCCTTGGTCGCCCAAGCTACTCGTGCATCACGGCGTATCAGCGGCTTAATCTCTTGTAGTACCTCGGCAAAACCACCACTAGGCACAACCACAACAATGTTACGCGCATCTTCGACCGCGGTTGCAAGGTCACTGGTAACCTGCAAAGTATCGGGGAGCTTGATACCCGGCAAATAACGATGATTTTCGCGTTCCTTCGCCATCAACTGAACTTGTTCAGCGTCGCGCCCCCACAAACATACTGGGCTTCCGTTGCGCGCAAAACAAAGTGCTAGGGCAGTTCCATAAGAACCGGCGCCTAGCACTGTCACTTGAGTATTTTTCATTAGTGGTTTACGAACCAGCTAACTTATGCGTCTGCTTGTTCAGCTGCTTGCTGCTGACGCTGTTGCATGTGCTGTGCAAATACTGCGTCAAAATTAACCGGAGCAAGGTTCAATTGTGGGAACGTTGCACGGCTTACTAGGCTAGACAAGCACTCACGCGCATACGGGAACAAGATGTTCGGGCAGAAAGCACCTAGTAGCTGAGCACGCTGAGCTTCTTCGATTGAATCAGCAATAGTGAAAATACCCGCCTGATGAACTTCAGCCAAGAATGCAACATCATCACCAACCTTGTTGGTTGCAGTGATTTTCAACACAACTTCATACGTATTATCTTCGAGCTTGTTGTTTTTCACGTTCAGATCAAGGTTCAGCTCTGGCTGCCATTCTTTACGGAAAATATCTGGTGCATTTGGCGATTCAAAAGAAACGTCTTTAGTGTAGATACGTTGGATTGCAAATGCTTGTTGCTGTTGCGCTTCGTCTTGAGCGGCGCCGTTTACTTGCTGTTCATCAGCCATGGTTATACTTCCTATTAACTATACGAAAAGACAAATTATTTTTTAACGAGCGGAAAACTTGCGCCCTGCCAGGCAGAGATTCCACCTTGTAATAAGGCAACGTTTTCATAGCCCGCTTTAGTGAGCTGCTGAGCAGCTGCTTTTGCGGTCATGCCGGTTGCACATACCACCACGATGGGGGCGGATTTATATTTATCAAGTGCAGCCGTGTCATTTTTCCGGATCCGCTCAGCAGGTAGATTAATGGCACCATGGATGTGAGCTTTACGATACTCGTCTACCGAGCGGATATCGACAAACACGCCGTCATTACGATTCACCAACAACGTCGCTTCCTGTGCTGACAATACTTTCACTTTCGAAGTGGCTGCAGAAACATAAGAGACAATAATCGCAATCAACAAAACCACCCATAAGATACTCATCAAATAGTGGTCGGCGGCAAAAGCAAGAAGTTGATCCATGGTTATTCACTACTCCTACTGAAAAAATCAAGCACAAGAGTATACCGTCTGAAATGTCAGTTACCAGTAAAATTTGGCGGCATTTCGACCGACAGCGGGTGCGTTGCGGCAGAAAATCGCATAAACTAATGACTTATCAAGCACAACCTAAAAGCAAGCAACTTCGAGGATGTTTCATGGCGAAGCCGCATACTCCCTTAGCCCTTTTAATTCTTGACGGTTGGGGCCACCGTGAAGCAGCAGCGGACAATGCAATCGCTGCCGCTAACACACCGAATATGGATGCCTTATGGCAGCGTTATCCGCACACCTTGGTGGATGGTTCCGGTATGGCGGTAGGGTTACCCGACGGACAGATGGGAAACTCGGAGGTGGGCCATGTTAACCTTGGAGCAGGCCGTGTTGTGTACCAAGATTTCACCCGTATCAGCAAAGCCATCGCCGATGGTGAATTTTTTACCAATCATGTCCTCACCGATGCTGTCGATGCCGCGCGTGCCAATGATGGCGCCGTTCACATTATGGGACTGCTCTCGCCAGGTGGCGTGCACAGCCACGAGGACCACCTGCTGGCCATGGTCGAGCTCGCTGCGCAACGTGGCGTGAAGCGCATCTACGTACACGCTTTTTTAGATGGTCGTGACACCCCTCCACGTTCGGCTAAACCATCCATCGAGCGCTTCGAACAATTGTTCAGTAAGCTCGGTGTGGGTCGTTTCGCGAGCCTATGCGGCCGTTATTACGCTATGGATCGTGATAAACGCTGGGATCGTGTCGAACAAGCTTGGCAAGTGATTGTTGAAGGCGAAGCACCTTTTCAAGCGGATAGCGCAGGAGTTGGCCTAGCACAAGCTTACGAACGCGATGAAAGTGATGAATTTGTGAAGCCTACGCGCATTGGTGATGCTGCACCAATTCAAGACGGTGACAGTGTGGTATTCATGAATTTTCGTGCCGACCGCGCACGCGAGCTAAGCCATGCTTTTATAACGGAGGGCTTCGACGGTTTTATCCAATCTCGCCGGCCAAAGCTTTCGGCTTTTGTGTCGTTGACCGAATACGCTAAAGATATCCACAGCCAGGTCGCTTTTCCTCCAGAAGAGTTGAATAACGTACTTGGCGAGTGGCTTGCGAAGCAAGGTTATACGCAACTCCGTATTTCAGAGACTGAAAAGTATGCGCATGTGACCTTTTTCTTTAGCGGTGGTCGTGAGCAAGAGTTTGACGGTGAAACACGCGTGCTTGTTCCTTCACCGCAAGTGGCTACATATGACTTACAGCCAGAAATGAGTAGCGAGGAGCTGACCGATAAACTCATTGCGGCGATAGAAAGCGGCCAGCAAGACGTGATTATTTGCAACTACCCGAACGGTGATATGGTCGGCCATACCGGTAATTTTGACGCGGCGGTGAAAGCCGTCGAGGCTGTCGACCGCTCGATTGGACGAGTCATTGAAGCGCTCCGCAAGGTTGGCGGTGAATGCTTGATTACTGCCGATCACGGCAACGCTGAGCAAATGCAAGACCACAATACAGGCCAATCACACACCGCTCACACCAGCGAATTGGTGCCGTTTATTTATGTTGGACGAGATGCGAATGCGCGTGATGGTGGCACCCTCTCAGATGTGGCACCAACCATGTTGCACCTGCTTGATATCAAACAGCCGGAAGAAATGACCGGTACACCCATCGTCACGCTGAAATGATGAAGCTAGCCATGCGTGCGTTGCTCATTGCTTTACTGCTCCTTCCCGCGGTGGCGAGCCATGCATGGCAAAATTCCAGCCAAGGTGCCAGTCAAGAAAGCGCGGCTGAAACGCAGGCGCGTATTGACGCTATCGCGCGCGAACTTGAACGGCGCCAGGCGGCGATGCAACAGCGTGCCCGTGAGCTCAGTACGACCGAGCGACAAGTGCAACAGCTTGATAAAAAAATTGCCGCAGTTGCCAGTGAGCTTGCCGAACTCGACGATGCTTTGCGGCGCACTCAGCAACGCATAAACAATTTAGAACAACAACAAAGACAGCTTCGTGACGAACAAGCGGAGCAACAACAATGGCTTGCAAAGCAAGTCGATATGGCCTACCGCATCGGTGAGCATGATTTATTAAAGCTTATTCTCAACCAAGAAGAACCTGCCGAATTCGAGCGTTTACACGGCTATTACGGCTACTTTAATCGTGCGCGCTTAGCAAAGCTTGATGCACTTAAAGCGACCCAGCGCGAACTGGCGCAAGTCACGGCACAGGTCACCAGCGAGCAACAGGCGCTTGCGCAGCAAAAAGCAACGCAGGAGCAACAACGTAAACAACTCGAAACGCAAAAGACTGAGCAACAAAAGCTGGTAAGACGGCTCAACCAAGAACAGCGCCAAGATCAAAGTCGCATCGCCCAACTTGAGCAAGATCAGCGTGAGTTAGAAGAAGTCCTTACGGCGATCATTGCGGCGTTGCGGGACGAGCCGCAACTGAACGGTTTAACACGCTTGAAGGGACAGCTAAGCTGGCCTGCTCAAGGAAGCGTACAACGCATTTTTGGTCGCTCCCGAAGTGGTGGGGTGAAATGGAAAGGTATTCTTATTGACGCCAGCGAAGGCACCCCAATTAAAGCTATCGCCGACGGCCGCGTCATTTATGCCAATTGGATGCGGGGTTTTGGTCTGCTCTTGGTCCTCGATCACGGTGACGGCTATATGAGTTTGTACGGCCATAATCAGACGATATTACCCAACGTTGGTGAGGTGGTCCGCCGCGGTGAGGAAATTGCCCGCGTCGGGCAAAGTGGTGGCCGCGAAAGCCCAGCTTTGTATTTTGAAATCCGTGTTAAAGGTGACCCTGTTAACCCGACCCAATGGATGCGTTAGATGAACCGTAGTCTTGTCTTTTTGCTGCTGTTGAACTTGCCCATGGCAACCGCTAAAGAAGCAACAACAGCGACGCCACCAGTAGAATTACCGCAGGCAAAACCACGCATTGCAATCGTCATCGATGACTTAGGCCACCACGCCGACAACCACGCCTTTGTTGCGCTAAAGTACCCATTAACTCTTGCTATCATGCCGTTTAGCCGAAAGGCCGAGGAATTAGCTGCAGCGGCAACCAAAGCAGGGCATGAAATTATGATCCACATGCCCATGCAACCCGAATCTTTGCCTCAGCAAGCCCAAGAAGTGCTCGATATTCAGGACACTAAAGCACAGTTCATTGCTACCCTCAGTGCTGCGTTTTCACGTCTTCCGCAAGCTAGTGGGCTGAACAATCATCAAGGTAGCCTGATGACGGCCGAAGAGGCACAAATGTCTTGGCTTATGCATGAGCTTAAGCAGCGACAAATGTACTTTCTCGACAGCCGCACGAGTGTGGCAACTGTTGCCGAAGCCACTGCGCGCAAACTTGGTGTGCCCAGTAACCGTCGCCACGTTTTTTTAGACAATGACCCTAGCCCCGCAGCCATCGCTCAGCAATGGCAACAAGTTGAATATATAGCCAAAAGCCAAGGCTATGCCGTTGTTATTGGCCACCCCTATGCTACGACCTTGGCATTTTTACAGCAGCTTAACGACCAGCACGTAGATAACTTCGAATTTGTTTACTTTTCAGAATTACTCGAGGAATAACTAAGAGGTTTCTTGTTCCAGCTGGGTCAGTAAGATCAAGGCTTCTTTGCGAGTTGAACCGCATACCGAACGTTCCGCAGTAAAGTCCGCGCAAACCTTTGGCCGATCGGGATGATGAAAGATACCACAGAGGTTATTTTCGGTAAGGTGAATACAACGAATGCCAGCTGGTTTCCCGGCTGGCATTCCTGGTATTGGCGAGCTAATCGACGGTGCAATGCAACATGCACCGCAACCGACACGGCATTCCACGGCCTATGCCATGGCCATGCGTAACTTCTTCATCGCATTCGCTTCAAGTTGGCGTACACGTTCAGCAGAGACTTCATACTTGTCAGCAAGTTCTTGCAACGTCGTCTTGTTCTCTTCGTCTAACCAACGTGCGCGTACGATATCTTGGCTACGCTCATCAAGGGTCTTGATCGCTGATAGCAAACGCTGTTGCGTGTAAGCTTGGTATTGCTCTTGTTCAACTTCTTCAGCTAAATCTGAGCGCTTATCTTCAAGATATTGCGCTGGCGAATAAGTTGAGCCTTCGCGCGCATCGTCATCATCAGAGCTAAGCTCAAACGCTTGGTCATGAGCGCTCATACGCGCTTCCATTTCCATGACTTCAGACGTGCTTACACCAAGCGTTTCCGCAACGTTATTGACTTCTTCTTGCGTAAACCAACCTAAACGTTTCTTCATTTTACGCAAATTAAAGAATAGCTTGCGCTGTGCTTTGGTGGTCGCAATTTTCACAGTACGCCAGTTCTTCAGCACATACTCGTGAATTTCAGCTTTGATCCAATGCACGGCAAATGACACCAAGCGTACGCCAACCGATGGGTCGAAGCGACGCACGGCTTTCATTAGGCCGATGTTACCTTCTTGAATCAGATCAGCCTGTGGCAGGCCATAACCTGAATAACTACGCGCCACATGCACCACGAAGCGTAAATGCGACATGATGAGCTGGCGAGCAGCTTCTAAATCATTTTCTTCAGTTAACCGTACTGCCAAACTGTGTTCTTCTTCAGCTGTAAGCATAGGAATGCGGTTGACCGACGAAATGTAAGCCTCAAGGCTTCCGCCGCTTTGCGGTACTGCTAATGCCATGTTTGTCATTTCAGTGCTCATGCAACAACATCCTCTCTTTGCTGGTAACTACCGACTCTGGATTGCGTTCTTTGTAGTCACCGATTCAGACTCTTTTTAGCCTGAAAAGTTCCCTCATTCTAGCAAATCTGACGCTGCTGACAATGGGATCCTCGTGATCATCTTGTTACTTACATGGGGCTATTTTACTGGGGTTCAATAGCTCTGACATGTTTTCTTACAGCAATGTGCGATCCTAACAGGCCCAAACCTATAGCTAACGCCCAAATCACGCCCATTTCAGCCAGATTGAGCCCTGTTAAACGAAATTGGCTATCGTAAAGATCAGCAATATCACGCACCGCCCCACTCAACCACCACAATAATGCAGCGGTTGCTAACCAAGTGATCACCCCGCCGACAATTCCATACCACAAACCGGTGTAGAGAAAAGGTCGCTGAATGTAGGCGTCAGTCGCGCCGACAAGCTTCATCACCATGATTTCATCGCGTTTGCTGCTGATATTCAAACGAATGGTGTTGCCAACAATCAGTACCACCGCAATACAGAGCAATAGTGCAAGTCCGAGAAAGCCATCACGAACGAGTTGGACAATCGCTTGAAAACGTTGTAACCAACCGACATCGAGCCGAGCCTCATCGACTTCTCGCTGTTGCTTTAACTCTTGTAGCAAAGCTTCAGCTGCGGCCGGCGAGCGATGCTCTTCTTGCGGCGTAACAAGTAATACGTCGGGTAATGGATTGCTATCAAGAGTTTCAAGCGCCTCACCAAAGCCAGAACGTTCACGGAATTCAGCCAAGGCAGTCGCTTTATCAATAAGCCTCGTCTGCGCAACCGCTTCATTGAGTTCGATACGCTTGGCAAACGTCGAAACTTGTTGTTGATTCAAATCCTGCCTTAAAAAGACTGTTATTTCAGAAGCCTGCTGAAAGTTTGCCCCCACACTGTCGGTGTTTTTCACAATCACGTACAGCGTCGCTGGCAAGGTCAAGCTAAGTCCAAGCACCGCCATGGTCATCAACGATGCAAAAGGATAACGCGCCAGTTCGCCTAAGCTTCCAATACATTGTTGGGCATGGTGAAGCCAAAACGTCACAAAACGCCGCCATGCAGAAATCTTTACCTGTTGAGCGCCTTGCTGACGCGCGCGAAAAAGCACACTCATGCGGACTCCTCCGCTAGGCCATCATCAATCATACGGCCTTCTTTCAAGGTCAGCGTACGATAACGCATGCGTGCAATGAGACTTAAATCGTGGGTCGCAATGAGCACAGAAACGCCAACCCGATTAAACTCTTCAAATAATTTGATGATTTCAGCTGACAGTTTCGGGTCGAGGTTACCGGTGGGTTCATCAGCCAACAGAAGCGGTGGCTTGTTTACCACTGCGCGAGCAATCCCGACCCGCTGCTGTTCACCACCGGAGAGCATCATGGGATAGTGGCGGAGTTTATCGCCTAAGCCGACTTTCTCGAGCGCAGCTTGCACGCGTTTACGTGCTTCGCTCATGCTGTAGCCTTCGATCAACAAAGGCAACGCAACATTGTCAAAAACGGTGCGGTCCATCAGCAGGCGATGGTCCTGGAAGATCATGCCAATATCACGGCGAGCGTAAGCAATTTGATTGCGCTTAATACGTTTTAAATCATGCCCGTTAATGAGCACACGCCCAGTCGTCGGCCGCTCCATTAAGCTGATGAGCTTAAGTACAGTACTTTTACCTGCCCCTGAATGGCCGGTTAAAAACGCCATTTCACCCGCTTCAAGCGAAAAACTCACGTTTTTTAACGCTTGAAAACCACCGGCATAGACTTTACTGACTTGCTCAAATTGAATCATTCGCCCTGCGGCTCCTCTTTTGATTCCTCAATAGCTCTTTGGAACAAAGCTTGCACAAATGGCTTCGCCTCGAATGGACGCAAGTCATCGATACCTTCGCCCACGCCAATATAACGAATCGGGATATTAAATTGGTCAGCAATTGCGAAAATCACCCCACCTTTAGCGGTGCCATCGAGCTTCGTCAACGTGATGCCACTCACGCCTACCGCCTCAGTAAACAGTTTTGCTTGGCTAATGGCATTCTGACCGGTTCCCGCATCGAGCGTTAACATCACTTCATGGGGTGCGTTTTCATCAAGTTTTTTCATCACGCGAACGACTTTCTTCAACTCGTCCATTAAATGCGCTTTGTTCTGCAAACGCCCTGCAGTGTCAGCAATAAGTACATCGACATTGCGCGCCTTGGCCGCTGCGACTGCATCATAGATAACCGAAGCACTATCTGCACCGGTATGCTGAGCAACCACCGGTATAGCGTTGCGCTCGCCCCATACTTGTAACTGCTCAACGGCAGCAGCACGGAACGTATCGCCGGCGGCCAACATCACTGACTTACCTTGCTGACGGAATTGTTGCGCTAGCTTACCAATAGTGGTGGTTTTACCGACACCGTTCACGCCGACCATCAAAATCACATAAGGGCCTTCTGCGTTTTGCGGCAATTCTAGCGGTTGTTCGACTTCTTTGAGTATCTCGACCATATCATCTTGCAGCAACTGATACAGCGTTTCAGCATCTTTGAGCTGGCGGCGATCTGCTTGTTCGGTTAAACGTTCCACAATACGCATGGTCGTTGGCACGCCAATATCAGCCGTAAGTAACTGGGTCTCGAGCTCCTCAAACAGCTCATCATCGATTTTTTTATCTTTAAAGATGCCCCATAGGCCGTCGCCAATCGCCGTTGAGGTCTTTTTAAGTCCGCTCGTTAGGCGCTTCCACAGACTTGGCTTCGACTGCTCTTTTGTCGGCTGCCGTTCTGGCTCTGGCTCCGGTTGGGGTAACGGCGTACCCGCAGCACTTTCAGCTGTCACCTGGGCACAAATCTCGGTCGCATCAGGCGCCACCACCTCAGCGACTGAGGGTTGTTCCGGTGCAGCCGACGCATCTTGAGATACTGCTTTATGTTCATCAATCTCATCAACTGTTTCTGGCGAAACATCATCTGGGATGGCTTCGTTAACGGGCGCCTCATTAACGAATGGCTCTGGCTCCGGCGGCGTTTGTTCTGCTTGCTTCTCTAGCTCAGCTTGCTGCTCGCTTTTGTCCTGCTGCGTTTCGTCTTTGTCTTTTTTGAACAAACGCGAAAAAAATGATCCTTTAGCCATGCCTTGTTTACCTTTGGAAGTTCACTGCGAGTCAGTTTACAATGGCGCCAGTTTAACATGTACGCTGGCCGACGGCATCTGCACTTGCTGCTCGCGACAGTCTGAATTGAGGGTTACTTTAGCATGCGACGGCAGGCAAACAAGCAGAAAAAACCAGCACGCGCTAGTGTCAGCCAGTTGCGAATTATTGGTGGTACTTTGCGGGGCCGGAAATTGACCATTGCTGATTTGCCTGGTCTTCGCCCCACCACTGATCGCGTGCGCGAAACGGTGTTTAACTGGCTGCAATTCGACATTGCCGGGCAACGTTGCCTCGATCTTTTTGCCGGCACTGGCGCGCTGGGCTTTGAAGCACTATCGCGCGGCGCCAGTGAGGTGGTGCTGGTTGAGCAACAACGCCAAGCGGCGCAAACCCTTGGCCAGCACGCGCAAGAACTCAATCCGCAATGCGTGGGAACGCTATCCGTAGAAAATACTGATGCGCTAAACAAGCTCCGATCTCAACCCACTAAACCCTTCGATATTGTCTTTATCGACCCGCCTTTTCGCAGCGACTTAGCTGCACCGAGTTGCGCACTTTTACAACAAAACGGTTATGTGCGTGACGGCAGCTGGGTCTATTTGGAAACCGAGAAGGAGTGGCCGCTGCAGGTTCCCGCAAACTGGTCACTAGAACGTGAAAAAACCGCCGGACAAGTCTGTTACCGATTATTTTTAGTAAGGGGCTCAAGCGAGTCCCATGAGGATCAAGAATGAGCGCATTAGTTTGGATCGGACGTATCGTGTTTGCCGGGATTTGGGGCGCCATGCTAGCTAATTTAGTGTGGCCCTTTCCCGGCAAAGGCTATGCTTTATTTCTTATTTTATTGTTCTTGTTGATCGCTCTACATCTATTGCAGTTGCTGATGTTTGCAACGGTCTACCGCGAACACATCCAATGGCGGCGCGGTGACTATTGGCAAATTCTCTTGTTTGGCGTCATCGGCTGGCTAGCGATTGTGCAAGCGCAGCCGAAACGTAAAACGTCTTAGCTTTCGCTATCTCGCTCCATACCAATATTGGTGATCCCTTCGGTCACCACCATTTCTTGTAACTGGCGCACCATCGCTTGGCTTGGTGGCGCTTTACTCGCCTGCATAGCCTCTAAAAAATCGACCAACGCCTGCTGTACTTCGATTTCGTAAACCGCAAGCTCATGCTCACGGAGCATCTGGCGGCGTGCTTCCGGCTCCATGTCAGCACCTTCAGTTAGCTCTAAGAACTTGGCGACACCGGCTTGCGAAACCTTAGCCACACTGACCAAGTCTGCAGAGCTTTTATCAATAAAGCCTTGCAGCATAATGCTAATTGCAGTGCAGGCATCCATTGCTGGGTAAACACCGAGCATGTCGTGACCGTGCTCACTTGGCGTTATATCATCGACCTTTTCTTGCCAGCGGCTAAAATTCACTTTCACTTTTTTACCTTGCCAACTCCAATCCCAGCATGCGTTTAACGCACCACGCAACGGCTGTGGGTCGCCAAAGCCAGTTACTTGATGAAACAATTCGTAGTTCGGGTACATACGCTCACATAAGTACAAAGCGGCTAATACTTGATAACCGAAATCGAGTTCACGTAACCGTTGAAAAGTGTTGAGTGCCAAAGTGATTTCCTCTCGTTGACGAATGCCTCACAGTGTAACAGATTAAAGGATTGTACCCGGTGATTTTCGTCAGTACACTCATAGCATCATTGTAATTTCAGGCCCCCCGCAGTGGAACTGCGGGCTACGCGAGGTGGTGATGGTTGAGTTTAAGGATGTAAGTGCGGCGGCGGATCGTATTGCCGCACGGGCGGTTCGAACGCCGGTGAAACAGAGCCAAGCATTAGATGCAGCTTTGGGCTGTCACGTTTACCTCAAGTGCGAGAATGAACAAAAGAGCGGCGCTTTTAAGTTTCGCGGCGCATGTAATGCACTGCTGCAACTGTCCCCTGAGCAACGTGCCCAAGGTGTGGTAACCGTTTCTTCTGGCAACCACGGCGCAGCGCTTGCCGCGGCTGGTCAGATGCTCGGTGTTCATGTGACCGTCGGCGTCGCTAAGAACGCTTCACCGGTGAAACGCACCAATATGCTTCGCTATGGCGCAGAAATCATTGCCATAGAGCCCGGCATGAAGGCTCGTGAAGCATTTGTTACTGAACAGTTGGCGCAGGGGGCAATCGTCGTCCCACCGTATGACCATCCGGATATCATCGCTGGCCAAGGTTCCGCTGCTCTGGAACTTATGGAAGAATATCCGCATTTATGGGGCATTGTGACACCGCTTGGTGGCGGCGGCTTGTTGAGTGGCAGCTGCTTGGTTGCTGAGCATTACGACGCTTCTTGCTATGGCGTAGAGCCCGAGCTCGCCAGTGACGGTAAGCAATCCCTTGAGGCTGGTGAAATTCAGCCCGCCATGCCACCGCAAAGCATCTGCGACGGCCTACTTACCAGCTTAGGCAAGCACACCTTTGCGATTATCAAAGAGAAAGTTTCAGATATTCTGCTCATTAGCGATGCCGAGGCACAAGCAGCACAAGCGTTAGTCGAAGAAACGACAGGTATGTGGATAGAACCCAGCAGCGCCACCGTCATCGCAGCACTCAAACGCTACCCCGAGATCTTCAAAGAAAAACAAGTAGGCGTCATCATCTCCGGCGGCAACTGCCTAAAGTCTTAATGAACAGCAAACAACGCTCTTCGTTACTTAGCGAAGAGCCCAGAAAGATCAGCAAACGCCTTAAACTCCAATGCATTACCGCTAAAGTCATAGAAAAACATGGTTGCTTGTTCGCCTGGCTGGCCTTCAAAGCGAATATGCGGCTCAATGACAAACTTGATGCCAGCGGCGGCAACACGGTCAGCTAAAGCGCGCCAGTCGTCCATGGTCAATACCACACCAAAATGCGGAACTGGAACGGCGTGGCCGTCAACAGGATTATGATGCGCAACACCAGTGCGCTCAGGGGCAAGATGAGTCACGAGTTGATGACCGTAAAAATTCCAGTCCACCCATTCCGCGGCTGAGCGACCTTCGCTGCAACCAAGAATGGTGCCATAAAACTCGCGAGCGCGTGCAACATTATCAACTGGAATCGCTAAATGAAAAGGTCGTAAGGCGGAATCGACTGAGCTCATTAACGGATCTCGTATGAAAGATTTTTAGTGTTTGAGTGTCATCACTGCAGTTGGGCGACGCCACATACGCACGCCGACAGCAGTTACTAATAACATCCAATTCAATGGTGGAACCATTCCACACAATAGTACGGCAAGCATACTCCACAATGGCTGGCGATAATGACGACCGACCAGCACATAAAACAACAATGCCGCCACTAAACCTTGTAATAAAAGAAGGCTAAGAGGCATAGGATAACCCTTGTTTCTGTGTCTGTTTTTATTGTCGGATTAGCCTACCGTAACTTCATGCAATTGTAAAAGAATGTAAATGCGCCTTTAATATCAAGCGTTTAGAGCTTGATCTAAGTCAGCAATTAGATCTTCTACGTCTTCGATGCCCACCGAAATACGTACAAAATTATCGAGAATTCCCAATTTTTCGCGATTCTCTTTTGGAATCGAAGCATGGGTCATGATCGCCGGATGCTCAATTAGACTTTCCACCCCACCAAGGCTTTCCGCCAACGCGAAAATTTCCACACTTTCTAAGAAGCGACGTGCTTTTTCAATGTCACCTTTCAGCAAGATCGAGATCATGCCACCAAAGCCTGACATTTGGCGCTTCGCCAACTCGTGCTGTGGATGGCTCTCAAGGCCCGGGAAGATTACTTTTTCAACCTGCGGGTGTTGCTCAAGCCATTGCGCAATCGTCATAGCAGCTTCATTGTGTGCTTTCATGCGCAATGCAAGTGTTTTAACGCCGCGCAAGGCAAGGTAGCTGTCAAAAGGACCGGCAATTGCACCCACAGAGTTTTGTAAGAAGGCCATTTTCTCAGCTAATTCTTCGTTGTCGCCAACAACAGCTACACCACCCACCATGTCTGAGTGACCATTCAAGTATTTAGTCGCCGAGTGCATCACAATATCAGCACCCATAGCTAATGGCAGTTGGTTATAGGGCGTGGCAAACGTATTATCGACGACCACGATGATGTTGCGACCTTTTGCCACGTTCACAATCGCTTCGATGTCGACCAATTTCAGCATTGGGTTACTTGGTGTTTCTACCCAAATCATCCGGGTTTTGTCCGTGATCGCCGCTTCGACTGCACTGATATCACTCAAATCCACATAAGAGAAATTAAGCCCAGCAGAGCGACCACGAACCTTATCAAACAAACGGAAAGTTCCGCCGTATAAATCGTCCATTGCTACCACATGGTCGCCGCTATCGAGCAATTCCATAATAGTTGATGTTGCCGCCATACCAGAACCAAAAGCGAATCCGCGACTACCGCCTTCAAGGCTTGCCACTGCACGCTCCCAAGCAAATCGGGTTGGATTGTGCGAGCGCGAATATTCAAAACCTTGGTGTACGCCCGGGCTTTCCTGAATGTATGTTGAGCTGGTAAAGATCGGTGGCATCACGGCGCCGGTTGCTGGCTCAGGTGCCTGGCCGCCATGAATAGTCTTGGTTGCGAATTTCATCTTCTTAGCGTCTGCCATTACTTACTCCTCCAGCAGATTTTGAGCGGCCATCCACTCGTCATTGTATAGTTTCGATAAATAGCGGTTACCCGTATCACACGCCAAGGTCACCACACGCTTCGGCTCGGTCTGTTCACGACAATAGCGTAATGCAGCAGTAATCAAGGTGCCGCTTGATGAACCCACCATCACGCCTTCTTTTACGAGTAGCTCACGCGCTGTTTGAAATGCGTCTTTGTCGCTGACCGCATAAGCTTTGTTGGCTAATTTGATATCGCAAATGTCAGGGATAAAATCCTCACCAATACCTTCAGCAAGCCAGCTCCCCGCCTCTACGGTTTCGCCACGATTCACCAATGGCTCTAAAATGGACCCCTCTGGATCGGCCAAAACCAAATCGATGTCAGCGTTTTGTTCGCGCAAATAACGGCCAATACCGGTAAGCGTACCGCCTGAGCCAACGCCACAAACAAAGGCGTCTAGATCGCCCTCCATTTGGTTCCAAATCTCCGGCCCAGTTGTTTCATAATGCGCTTTTACGTTCGCTTCGTTGGCAAATTGGTTCACGTAAAAGTAGCCATTTTCCTCAGCTAAACGCGCCGCCATATCTTGATAGTACTCAGGATGACCTTTTTGTACGTCTGAGCGCGTGCGTACAACATCTGCACCCATAGCCTTCAAGTTATTGACCTTCTCAGCCGACATTTTGTCCGGCATCACTATTTTTAAAGGGTAACCTTTGCTCGCCGCGACCAAAGCTAAGCCGAGACCGGTGTTACCCGCCGTGGCTTCAATGATCGTCATGCCCGGCTTGAGCTTGCCTTCCTTTTCGGCAGCTTCAATCATGCTTACAGCGATGCGATCTTTTATCGAACCACCTGGATTCATGAGTTCCAGCTTGAGATAGAGCTCACATGGACCCGTGTCCATGTTGCTGACTTTCACCATTGGCGTGTTGCCAATCATTTCGAGTACGTTTTGATAAACTCGCATGTTATTTGGTCCATTCTCTTTGCAACGTTGCCGCATTATCGCACGATGGTGCCCTAAGATGCCAATCACAGACGCTACTTGCATCATGCTTTTTGCTATAAGTTATGGCACATTAGTTTTATCTTTTGCGAACCGACTGCCCAAGGGGGCAACATGACTTTACCATCAGTAATTTGCAAAGCGGGTCTACTTGCTTGTGCGACATTAACTGTCGCGGCGTGCCAACCACCGCAACCATCAACCCATGATGCCTTTATGGCTAAGTTCCAACCCTATTGTGGCAAAGCCTATGCCGCCGAGGTGGTCGCTGACAATCAGCCTAGTGAGGCATGGCAGCAGGAACTTGTGGTACATATTCGCGACTGTGAAGCCAACGTCATTCGTATGCCGTTGCACGTCGGTGAAGACCGCTCTCGCACGTGGGTGCTCACGCGCACCGAACAAGGTATCGATTTCCAGCACATTCACCTACATGAAGACGGTACCGCAGATGATGTTTCGCCGTACGGTGGTCATACTGTGGCTAGTGGTGACGAGAACATGCAAGCCTTTCCGGTTGACGAAGCCAGCAAAGCCTTATTTACGTTAAACGGCCTCGATGTCTCGACCAACAACACTTGGATTATCTCGTTTGAGGGCGAGACCATGTATTATGAGCTCACTCGCCCAGGCCGCGAATTTAGGGTGGCGGTTGACTTGTCGCAACCAATAGCCGAACCACCAGCAGCTTGGGGTTATCCGCCTTAGTCTTATTGAAGGAGCCGTGTGTGATTCTTGATTTACGTAGCGATACCGTCACGCAACCCACCGCTGCCATGCGCGAAGCCATGGCTGCGGCACCTGTGGGTGATGATGTTTTCGGCGATGATCCAACGATTAACGCCTTGCAAGAGCGAGTTGCTGCTATGGCTGGTAAGGAAGCAGCACTTATTGCCAGTAGCGGTACGCAAACCAACTTGTTGGCCTTGCTAAGCCATTGCCAACGCGGTGAGGAGTATTTGGTCGGTCAGGAATACCACACCTATCGTTACGAAGCCGGCGGCGCCGCCGTGCTTGGTGGCATTGTGCCACAGCCCTTTGAAATAGACGCTGACGGCACCTTAGATTTAGCAGCCGTCGAACAACGTATTAAACCTGATGACCCGCACTTTCCGATTACGCGGTTGTTAGCGCTTGAGAACACGCACACGGGTAAAGTTATTCCGCAAACCTATATGCAGCAAGCGCGGGCATTGGTCGATAAACATGATCTGAACTTGCACTTAGACGGCGCTCGGGTCTTTAACGCAGTGGTTGCCACCGGCAGTTCTCTTGCTGAACTTTGTGAACCTTTCGATAGTGTCTCGATTTGCTTTTCGAAGGGACTCGGCACGCCGATTGGTTCAGTTTTAGCTGGCGATCGAGACTTCATCGCCCGCGCACACCGTTGGCGTAAAATGCTTGGCGGCGGTATGCGTCAAGCGGGCATCGTTGCAGCCGCTATGGACTACGCACTCGATCATCATGTGGAGCGTTTAGCCGATGACCACGCCAATGCCTTGGCTCTCGCTGAAAGCTTAAGCCAACTTGAGGGCATTCGCGTCGAGCCAGCACAAACCAATATGGTCTATGTAAACTTCGAATCTGTCGAACAGGCTCGAAAAGTGAGTGAACACTTACGCAAACACGATATTGTCGTCGGCACTGCTCAGCGGATGCGTTTGGTAACCCATTTGGGTATTCCCGCAAACGCTATCGAGCAAATCGTTGCGGCTTTGCACAACGCACTGGCTCAGAATTAATTCGCCAACGAGCTTCAGAGCTCCTGTAACTGTTGCAGTAAGCGATCTAGCGCGCGGTAACTTAGCGCTTCGGCTAGGTGATTTTTGTTAATATGTTCAACCTCGGCGGCATCAGCGATGGTGCGGGCTAAGCGCAGAACCCGGTGGTAGGCGCGATGCGACAGCTTAAACCGCTCAATCGCGGCAACCAGAAAGCTGTGGTCCTCATCGTTTAAGCGGCAATACTCGGCAAGTTGTGCCGTTTTGAGCTCAGAATTTAGGCAGCCTTGGCGGCGCATTTGGAGCGCCCGTGCCTTAGCAACTTGCTTACGAAGTTTGGGTGTCTGCGGCTGTTGCTGTTGATGTTGTCGCTTCAATACATCGGGCTGCCGCGGTACGTCTACTTGCATATCCACACGGTCCAGCAAAGGCCCCGAGAGCCTACCGAGGTAACGCGTTATTTGATCAGGTGTGGCACGGGCACTCGCTAACGTGCCGTCAAAGTGTCCACAGGGTGAAGGATTCAGAGCACACACTAATTGAAATTGCGCCGGAAAGGTTGCTTGATAACCTGCGCGGCTGATCGACACCTGCCCTGACTCCAATGGCTCGCGCAACGAATCAAGTACATGCCGCGAGAACTCAGGGAGTTCATCGAGGAACAATAGCGACTTATGCGCTAAGGAAATCTCGCCAGGTTGTGGTGGCGAGCCACCGCCCACTAAAGCCGCCGCAGAACAAGAGTGATGCGGTGAGCGCAAGTTGCGTTCAAGCCATGCGCTGGGATGTTGAGCATTGTAATTATGCCCTGCAACACTGCGGATCGCGGCCACTTCTAGTCCTTCAGTGTCAGTCAGAGGCGGTAATAGTCCCAGCAAGCGCTGCGCTAACATGGTTTTGCCAGTCCCCGGAGGCCCAACAAAGAGCACGTGATGACCGCCCATTGCCGCGAGAATCAATGCACGCTTCGCTTGCTCTTGACCAATGACATCAGCTAAGTCGCCATAAAAATGTTGCTGCTCGCTTGGCTGCAAAGCTGCCAGATGCGGCAGATGATTGGGACCACGCAAGTGCTCGGTCACGTCGCGCAGACTCTCGGCAGCAACACATTGCTGCTCACGTACCACACTGGCTTCGGTTTGATTGGCCAAAGGAATGACAGCTTCACGACCTTGCTCGCGACACGCCAACATGGCTGGCAATATGCCCGGTACGCCACGCAGTTCGCCGTTCAGTGTAAGCTCACCATAAAACTCACGAGAGACCACCGCCCTTTCACTAATTTGCCCGTCGGCAACCAAGATGCCAATGGCAATGGCCAAGTCATAGCGCGCACCATGCTTCGGTAAGTCTGCAGGAGCGAGATTGACGGTGATTTTTTTACCGCGAGGGAACTCAAATTCACTCGCCTGAATTGCCGATCGCACCCTATCCCGCGCCTCTCGTACGCCAGCGTGCGGCATGCCCACCACCGCAAAAGCCGGCAATCCCGAAGCCAGGCAGACTTCCACCGTCACCAAGGGTGCTTCCATGCCGTAGAGTGCACGCGTGAACACCCGCGCAATCGAAATTGTCGTCCCTGCCATAACCCTGCCTCTCCTTGGCTAAAACACCAAGTCTAGCGCAGACACGAACACGCTACCTGTGCGTTATAACCTCAATCGCTGTAATTTTGCGCTGTGCAATCGGAATGGTCTTCAGTCGTCATTTCTGTGTAATAAAGCTTCGTTAAATTGTTGGCATTAAAAGTAGAGACGTAGCCTATGTCACTTGTCGAACTTCTAAAAACACAGGCATTAACGACACATTTCCAGCCGATCATCGACACCTACCGTGCAAATTTAATCGGCTATGAAAGCTTAATTCGCGGACCTGTCGGGCATCGCTTGGAAGTTCCCGAAAGACTTTTTGCGGAGTCCGAGTCTCTCGCACTGCGTGATACCTTAGAGAACTATTGTTTACTGGCTGCCGTACGCAATTTCGATACAAAGAAGTTCGCTGGGTCTTTGTTTATTAATATCAACCCGAATTTACTATCTCAAACGGATTGTTTAAACGTTTTAAATCAACTCCCAGAGAAAACCGCAGCCAGCATCGTACTTGAACTCTCTGAGCATTACCCTATTGAAAATATTCAAGAACTCAAAGTGCAAATGCACCGCTTGCGCGCCGTCGGTTATCGGTTTGCCATTGATGACTTGGGTGCAGGTCACTCGAGTTTCAAATTGTGGGCTGAAGTGCGCCCAGACTATGTAAAGCTTGACCGCTACTTTATAAGCGAAATCAACAACAGTCCTTATAAACGCGAATTCGTACAGCACATCGTTACATTGGCAAAGAATTTACATGCGACGGTCATCGCCGAGGGAATCGAGACGCAAGAAGAGTTACGACAATTACAGAAACTTGGTATCTATGCCTCTCAAGGCTTTTTGATTGGTCGACCAAGCCCGTCACCGATAGCGGTACACACCTTAACCGAACGTATCAGCCATGATGACGTTGTCGACCGCTACGACGCATTAAGCACCTTACTTGAGTCGACCACGGTGATTCGTAGCGACCGTTGCATCGCCGATATTTTAGATTATTTCGAACAAAATAAACGCTTAATCGCGATACCCGTGGTGGACCACGGTAAAATTGTTGGCATTATTCGTCGCGGTCAATTTATGGAGCTAATGTCAACGCCATTTGGGCGTCCCTTATTTGCACGTAAGCCAGCGCGTACCGTGATGCAAGCCAACTTCTTAGTGGTCGATGTTCGGGCGCCTCTTGAGCAAGCCAGTGCTTTGTTGACCGAAAACGAAGACACCTTCGAGCAGCAAATCTTGATAGCTACTAACCAAGACGAATACGCCGGCATTATTCCTGTCGCAAGCTTGCTTCGCCGTATTACCGAGCTCAAAATTCAGAATGCTCGCTACGCGAATCCTCTCACGCTATTACCCGGCAACGTACCGATCAATCAAACGATTGATCAATACGTGCATGACGGCAAACCTTTCTCAGTGCTCTATTTTGATCTGAATTTTTTTAAACCTTTTAACGATGAATACGGTTATCATCGCGGCGATGCCGTACTTCAGTTGTTTGCAAACTTACTCGAAGAGTATTTTCCGAAGATTCATCACTTTGTCGGACATGTAGGTGGCGACGACTTTATTGTCATTAGCCAAGACAATGCGCTCAATTTACAAATAGTGAAGCGCTTAAAAAATGCCTTCCAAGAACAGGTTAAATCTTTCTATCGGACACCGCATCTAAAAGATAATGGAATGGTAGGTCGTGCGAGAAATGGTCGCTTCCGCAAATTTCCACTCCTCGATTTCTGTGTCGCTATTATCGCAATACCCTCAGGGACCTCGCTCTCTCATCAGGATATCGCCAGCACCGCAGCGCAAATGAAAGGACGCGCAAAGAAGGCGAAAGATGGGATTGCTGTCTACCACACCCATCAAAAAACTCTTGCGACTTTGACCAATCAGTAACTCATCGGCGAAATACAATCACCTAAGGATGTAAGTGTGGGTGTTCCGCTGATCGTTAGTTAATCAAAGCAATTAAACCGAGTAGCACTTTGCCATTTATTGTGGTGTGATTTTTTAGTATCTTCGCTGCTCAACTTGGAGTTTTTAAAATGTCAGCATCACTTCGTAGAATAAGCCGCTCACTTCATTTGTGGATATCGCTGGGTATCTTTATTCCTGTGGTTATCGTCATTGGTAGCGGTTTATTACTACAAGTTAAAAAAGAAGTGGACTGGATCCAACCGCCTACACAAAAAATGGCAGAAGGCGCGCCGACACTAAGCTTTGCTGAGATTATCGAAGCCGTTGCGCAAGTGCCTCAGGCAGAGCTTACGAGCTGGGATGATATCGATAGGCTAGATGTTAGGCCAAGCAAAGGCATCATTAAAGTACGCGGAAATAACCACTGGGAAGTACAGCTAGATGCAAAGAGCGGTGATGTATTACAAGTCGCCTACCGTCGTGCCGACACGATTGAAGCCATACATGATGGCAGCTGGTTCTTTGAAGGTGCCAAGCTGTACGTTTTCTTACCTGCTGCTATTTTGCTGTTCGTGTTATGGATAACAGGGCTGGTCATGTTAGTCACAACCCTGAAAAGCAAATACCGTAAACACTATTATCAATCAAAGCGTCAAAGATAAGTTGAGTTGCACACTCCTGCCGTGGGCAAACGCGGCTTGTTCATCTGCGCTCACATAATAGAGTTCATCGGTTAGATTACGGATGCTCGTGCTCAACACGGTGTGCTCAGTCAGTTGCCACGAAGCGCCCGCATCAACGATAACCACGCTCTCTAATGTACGCTCACCAGCAGCTGCGCCTTGCAGGTTCATGGCTTGTTCAGTAGCTAAGTCCACGCCTCCCTTAACGCCCCCTCTTCTGGCCGATGACGGACAAAAAATGCCGCCTGTTCGTATTGATCGAATAGCGTCATACCGTTTGCATCTTCGCCATTACCTGCGTTGCGATACGCCACTTTCCAATCGGTATTTCGGTGAAAGCCGGTGTAGCTGTAATCTTGACCTCGCTGATTACTACTCCAGCCGACTTGTAGTTGGTGTGCAAATGGCTCTTTAATTTGCAAGTTCACCGCACCGCCAATCGCGCCCGATCCCAAGTAGGTTGAGGCGGCGCCCGAAATAACTGCCGCCGAGCTAATAAACGAAGGAGGAATAAAATCAACACTCGCCCCCGCTCGACGATCACTTAGAATGGGGACACCGTCGATCAAGGACTGAATTCGCCAGCGAGAAAACCCGCGGATACTAATGTTCTGTAGTTGCCCGCCTTGGCCATTTAGGCTTATCAATGGTGACTGCGTGAGCAGCTCATTTAAATGAGTAGGGGTCACCAAGTGGTCTTGATCATAATCGTATTGTGTGAAGATTCGTGACAGGGTTTCGTGATAATAGGGATACTGCCCAGTTACGGTAACCCGCTCCACTTGCTGTTCGGCTTGCGCAGCAACGCTTGGCACCAGCACACAGCTAAGCGCGAAGAGGCTA
Organism: Pseudidiomarina sp. CB1; assembly: GCF_024752025.1. Taxonomy (GTDB): domain Bacteria; phylum Pseudomonadota; class Gammaproteobacteria; order Enterobacterales; family Alteromonadaceae; genus Pseudidiomarina. The sequence goes on from NZ_JANTPU010000001.1 coordinate 1,602,625, forward strand.
GAAACTCTCAGTAGCAGTGAAGAATTGAAGTTCATGATATCCAGCAGCAAAAATAAAAAACGGCAGTGCTAACAGCACCGCCGTTTAAACTAAAATAAAACCGTACGTTTAGTCCGTAATCACAGGTAACCCTGGTGTCCATGGGCCACCAGCATCAACCACTTGCTGTTGTAGGCTCGGCACTTTCGATTCCTGTAACACTTTCACGCGTTGGCTCACTTCATCCAAGCCTTCATTGGCGTAACCTAACTGGTCACGGTGCTGCTGCGTCGGGCCATAAGAAGAACCCACGGCAGAGCTTGCATAGCCCAAACGACTCATGATATTGGCTGGCTTAGCACCTTTGCGATCACGCGACGCTAGGCCATAGAGCGCTCGATTTACCGCGTTAATCTCTGCTTGAAGTTCACCATAGTGCGTTTCAAGTTGTGCGATGTCGCCCGGCGTGCGATCAATTGCCTCACGTAATAACGCCATGGTCGCTTTCACGTTATTGAGTACCGTTGTCGTGGTAATCGCTTGCTTACACGCTGCGACGACCGCTTGGTCATACTCAGCACGCGCCTCTGCAGAGGCTCCTTCGAGTGCGCCCTCGTAGATAGATTCCAAGACAAAGTCTACCGGCTCCGTAAGTTGTGTAACGGTGGTGCCTTCGCGCTTAAATAAGGTTGCCGAGTAAGCACCCGGCAAGGCCAGCAATCCGCCTTGCGAACGTCGGCCTTCTTCACCAACAAGCACTGCGGTGTTCGCGTAGTTCATATCCCAAGTGACACGGTGCAGCCCTTTCTTAGTGCTTCCCTCGACGCGGTCAACGAACTCACCATTGGCATCTGTGATCTCAAGATACACAGCAGGCGCAGGCTCTTGGTTTTCGGCTTCCACCGCTTCCCAACTCGGATACTTAGGATACTCGTTGTCCTCTTCAAGCGCTTTTTTCTCAGCGGCCTGACGCTTCTCTTTGCTCGTTAGCAGGCTATCTTTTAAATAGTAAGTTAGCGTAGCGCCATGTGCAGGATTCTTAGCAACAAACGTATCATTCCCGTCGGTATCACTGTGGTTACCATCAAGCTTGAACCACTTGACTGGGCGACTCGGCGCAAATAGCAATGCGTCTTCTTGCATGCGGCGCTCGGTCAAACCTCGTAGTGGTGCATAGTCATCGAGTATATAGATACCGCGGCCAAATGTTCCGGCCACTAAGTCGTTCTCACGACGCTGAATTTTCACGTCACGGGTCGCTATTGTTGGTATCCCGCCATCAAGTTCAACCCACTCTTTACCACCATCAACAGTAAAGAACACGCCAAATTCGGTACCGATAAACATGAGGTTCTGGTTAACGTGATCTTGCACAATACGCCAAACAAGATATTTCTCTGGCAAGTCACCGGCTAACGACGTCCAACTCCGACCTAAATTCGTCGACTTGATCAGATAAGGCTTGTAATCACCGTATTTGTGGTTATCTAGTGCGACGTATACCGTATTGGCATCAAAGAGGTCGGCGCGAATATCATTCACATATGCGGTCGCTGGCACACCTTGGATGTCAGCTAGATCGATTTCCTTCCAGTTGTTACCGCCATCGGTAGTCACTTGAATTAAGCCGTCATCGGTTCCAGCCCAAAGAATATTTTCATCTACTGGGCTCTCGGCAAAGTTGGCAATGGTGTGGTATTCCGACATCGCATAGAGGTCCCATCCAGCTTCTACCGACCACGTGCGGCCCATCATGGGCATGTGCATGCGATTGCCATCTTTGGTTAAATCACCCGATATCGCCGTCCAGCTATCGCCGCGGTCATCAGAGCGCCACACGCGCTGCGAAGCAAAATAGATACGCTTAGGATCGTGGGCTGAGACATTAATCGGGGCGTCCCAGTTGAAACGCTCTGCGGGATCGCCAGGTAAAGGTTGTGGCTTAATATAAACACCTTCTTTGGTGGTCATATCAACTCGAGTTAGATTACCCTGCTGCCATTGAGAATAGACGATATCTGGGTTGCCAGGCTCAACCGCTGGTTGGTGGCCATCACCGCCGAGCGTTAAGAACCAATCTTTATTTTTAATGCCATCTTTACGAGCAGTACGCGATGGACCGCCCTGCGTTGAGTTATCTTGCGACCCGCCATATACGTAGTAAAACGGTTTTGAGTCATCTGGCGCTACTTTGTAAAACTGGGTGATCGGCAAATTCGCCATAAACCGCCAAGTTTCCATGCGGTCGTGCGACATATAGATTCCGCCATCAGACCCGATTAACACAAAGTCGGGATCAGTGGGGTGAAAGGCCATGGCGTGGTCATCGACATGCTTATGGGTGGTGTCGATAGGCGTCCAGGTTTTGCCGCCATCATCAGAGACTTTACTGTAATTACTTGCGATGTAGACACGGTCGAATTGATGCTGATCGACGAAGATTTCTTGGTAATAATGAGGTCCTGTTCCGCCACCGACTTCATCTGACATTTTCTTCCAGCTCGCGCCTTGATCTGCTGAACGATAAAAGCCGCCTTCGCGGTTGTCGATTTCGACTGTGGCGTATAAAACATCAGGGTTCATAGGTGACATGGCCATACCTATCTTACCCATGTTACCGGTTGGCAAGCCGGTCTTTAACTCGGTCCAAGTGTCACCGCCATCGTCCGAGGTATAAATGCCAGCGCCAGGCCCTGTACCCACATACGCTGCCACCGTGCGCTGACGGGACCACGTCGCCGCATAAAGTTTATCTGGATTACGTGGGTCAATCAGTAAAGAGGTAACCCCCGTCCATTCATCCTCTGGGGTCAGGACTTGTTTCCAGCTATTACCGCCATCGGTGGTTTTGTATAAACCGCGTTCACCACCTTTAGTCCATAAGGGCCCTTGAGCCGACACCCACACAATGTCAGGGTTCGTAGGGTGAATAATGATGTCAGAAATATGTTCCGACTTCTTCAGCCCCATATTTTTCCACGTTTTACCGCCATCCAGCGATTTATACACGCCATCGCCAAAGCTTATATGGCGACCACCGTTGTTCTCGCCAGTACCGACCCAAACGATATTTGAATTGCTTGGCGCAATGGTTACATCGCCGGTCGAGTAAACCGCTTGATCATCGAATATAGGGGTCCAGGTAGTGCCCGCGTTAGTTGTTTTCCATACACCGCCAGAGCCGACGGCGGTGTACCAAGTAGATGGGTTAGTTTGGTCGACAGCGATATCAGCTATTCGCCCTGACATATAGGCAGGGCCTATGCCTCTTAACGCCATGGTCTTGAAGGTACTACTACTAAAGATGCCTTCGTCGGTTTCTGATTTATCTGCTAGAACGGGCGCACACGAAAGCGCCATCGTAACAGCTACTGCGGCTTTTAGGATTGTTCTCATTATTATTGCCTAATTTGAGGTCGTTAGGTTGTTTAAAATAGAAGCTAGCTTATCGCGATTCAATGGAATACGCGACCAATGCACATATATGGGAGGCCGATGAAGCAATCTTTCTACGTTGGATTGTTTCGCTGTAACCTTTACCAGTAATGTTCCACTGTCACATTGCCCGGTTTGCGGCGCAGATTTTTCGGTAGGCCTTTGTCGGCGAGTACTTGTTTGGCGTCGCGGATCATGTCGGGGTTACCGCACAGCATGACTTGTGCATTTGCATCGAGCGCGTCACCCAAAGCTTTCTCGAGTTGGCCGTCAAGAATCAATGCAGGGATGCGCCCACGCAACGCGCCAGCCGAGTCTTCACGGCTAACAACGGGTTGATAAGAAAGTTGTCCAGGATGCGCCGCAACCCAGTCAAGAATTTGCGCTTGGTACGCCAAGTCATTGGCATAGCGGACAGCATGGATAAGGTGAATACGTTTGAAGCGCTCATAGGGAATCATAGTGCTGAGCATCGACAAATAAGGGCCAATACCTGTACCAGTAGAGATTAACCATAAGCTATCTCCCTCTGGCACCTCATTAAGCGTAAAGAATCCGGTCGGTGGCTGACTCACTTGAATTGCTTGGCCGGCACGCAGATCGTGGAGGCGCGGTGAAAACTCGCCATCGTGCACTCGATTCACCAAAAAATCGAGAATCGGCTCTTGCGGTCCGTTCACCAAAGAATACGCCCGTTGAAAACGCTGCTCACCCTCTTGCAAACCCAAGCGCACAAACTGACCCGCAATAAACTCGAACGGTTCGGGCACTTTCACGCGCAAACTGAAAAGTTCATTGTTCCAGGCGTAGTTTTCGACAACTTCGCCGGTCATCCATTGGGCCATGTGTTCACCTTTTGTGTTTCGTGTATCGCTGGGCTAACTTTGTTGATAGAGTACGCTTTTCTTTGTTTCGAGGCTAGGTTATGCGCGGGAAAATGTGGCTGATAATGCTGTTCAGTCTGCTTGCCATCAGTGGTTGTGGTGAACAACAAGCAACAAAAGTTGTGCGCTATTCGCAGCCTCAGGTGTGTGAATTTGCCACTACCATGGCGCAACTTGATGCCCAACACCCCGATCCGAAGCAACTGCGGTTTTTGAACGAGACCTGGCGAACATTGCTAACTGAAGAGCGTTTTCGCCCAGATGAAAAGCCCATCGCAGCGCAGCGAATGACGGAACTCAACTATTATTTGGCGCAGGATACACTACAACTGCTGGACAAGGTGCTTGGTATTACTGCGGAAACCTACGAAGAAATCGAAGCTTTACGTCGCTTTGCCAGTAACCCCAAAGAAATGAAAGTCCCTGACTCGATGATTCGTAACTATCGCAATGCCGTGCAGGCATGCTGCGCCGATGCCGTTAGCCGTAACGCCACAGCGTTATTACGAGCAGAAAAAGAATCAGGACTGTATGCGGTGGGTCGTCGCGCTTATTTTATGCAGCGCGACGTGAGTGCCTTGTTGGATAACGAGCTCACTTTTGCTGATTACCGACAAAAACTCGACGAGGCAAAAAGCAAGTTGCCCGCAACGGCTCCTCAACTCAATTTGGCTACCGACTGGGTCACTTGCCGCAAGCAACGTTAATCTTTGTTCTCGGTGCCTTGTTGTAGCTGTTGAACCTGCTGTTCAAGTTGCTCAACACGGTGGCGTAAGCGCAACAATAATTGCTGCTGCACATCAAGCTCTTCGTGGGTGACCACATCTAGCTTACTCAGTTGCTGTTGCAAGATAGTCTTGATGCGTTGCTCCATATTTCCAGCAAAATCTTTTACGCCAGATGGAATGCTGTCGTTAATCTGCTTAGCGATGTCTTCAATTTTTTTCGCATCCATTTCAAACTCCTAGGGCGAATGTCGTAATAGTCTTTTAGCTTAGCAGGAGTTTGCGCTAAAATCTGCTGTTCTGTCGTTCACCCACGGTGCTCCGTCAATAACGTGAAGTATAAAGAAAAGGAACTCCATGCAGCTCAACCCGCGCCAGCAAGAAGCCGTAAAAGCGATTAGCGGTCCCGTTCTCGTGCTTGCCGGCGCTGGAAGTGGCAAAACGCGCGTGATTACCGAGAAAATTGCCTACTTAATCACCAAGTGCAATTACCAAGCCCGTCATATTGCTGCGGTCACCTTTACCAATAAGGCTGCCCGTGAAATGAAAGAACGTGTCGGGCAGACCCTTGGGCGCCAATACACCCGTGGCCTCACGGTATCGACGTTCCATACTTTAGGCTTAAGTATTATCCGCAAAGAAGTGAAACAACTTGGCCTGAAGTCAGGCTTTTCGCTATTTGACGACCAAGACTCTTTTGCTTTGCTGAAAGCCCTTACCGAACCGGAATTGGATGGTGATAAGGACACGCTCAAGCGCTTGCAAAGCCAGATCAGCAACTGGAAAAATGCGATGCTGACACCGCAGCAAGCGCTCTCGCACGCCAAGACACCTGATGAAGAAGAGTTTGCCGAGTTTTACCGCCGTTACCAACAGAATATGCGCGCCTGTAATGCGTTGGACTTTGATGACTTGATTTTGCTACCGACACAATTGCTGGCAACCAATGAGCATTCGCGTCTACGCTGGCAGAAAAAATTCCAGTACCTGTTAGTCGACGAATACCAAGACACCAACACCTCACAGTACCAGTTGGTGAAGTTACTCGTTGGCGAACGCGCACGCTTCACGGTGGTTGGTGACGACGACCAATCTATTTACTCTTGGCGTGGCGCGCAGCCGCAGAATCTTGCGCTATTACAAAAAGATTTTCCCAGCTTGCAGGTGATCAAGCTCGAGCAAAACTATCGCTCGCACGGCCGTATCTTAAAAGCGGCGAACATTCTGATCGAAAATAACCCGCACGTGTTCGACAAAAAGCTCTTTTCGGAAATGGAGTACGGTGTACCGCTACGAGTGATCTACGGCCGTAATGAAGAGCACGAAGCCGAGCGTGTGGTCGCCGAAATAGTACGTCGGCGCTTTTTAGAACGCACGCCCTACTCGCACTTTGCCGTACTTTATCGCGGTAATCACCAATCACGAATATTCGAAAAGGCGTTGTTAACCAACCGTATTCCGTACCGCATGACCGGCGGCCAAAGCTTCTTCGCTCGCGCTGAGGTAAAAGACATCATGGCCTATTTGCGATTGCTGGTGAACCCGACCGACGATACTGCTTTCATTCGTATCGTCAACGTGCCCAAACGAGGGGTTGGCCCGCATACCGTTGAACGCATTGGCGAACTGGCGCATGAGCTGCATTGTAGCCTGCTCGAAGCGGCGCAACATCAGGCGTTAAAAACCCGCTTAGGTAGCCGTGAATACCAATCGGTACAGCTTTTTACCCACCTCATCGGGCAAACGACTCGACGTTGCGACGACGTAACGGAAGTTATGTCTGCGTTGTATCACCTAATTAAAGAAATTGGCTACGAGGAATGGCTGTACGAAATGAGTCCAAGCCAAGCCGCCGCCGAAATGCGATACAAAAATATTAGCGAACTTTTGCGTTGGGTTGGCGAAATGTTGAAAGGCGATGACGAGCACGAGCCGTTAAATCTCGAACAAGCCGTCGCTAAGCTTTGCCTGCGTGACTTGATGTCGCGTAATGAAGAAGAAGATGTCGGCGACCAAGTGCAACTAATGACCTTACATGCCTCGAAAGGCCTTGAGTTCCCCCATGTGTTCTTGGTCGGCATGGAAGAAGGTTTGTTGCCTCATCAGTCGAGCATCGACTACAACATGGTGGAAGAAGAGCGCCGCTTGGCATACGTCGGCATTACTAGGGCCCAGCAATCCTTGATCTTCACCATGGCGAAGGAACGCCGTCAGTATGGTGACGTCATCCGCCCAGAACCCAGTCGTTTTCTGTTTGAACTACCGCAAGATGACTTGGAATGGGAAGGAAAAACGCCAGTAACAGCTGAGAAAGAAGAAGAAACACGTGCGAGCGGTCTAGCGATGTTGCGCAGTGCGCTAAAAAATTAAATCGCTTCCTGTTTGCTCTTGGTCGGCAACCAACGAGGTTCGCCTAATTGCTTGCCGACGCCCAGCTGTACACCAGCACTACGCAACGCTTTGAGTTGTTCGGGGGTATCGACACCCGCAGCAGCAATCGTAATCGACAGTTCTTGGCAAAGGTTGACAACGTTACGTACCATTACCCCTGCTCGTTCCGAGCGTGCGGTTTCACCAACAAAGCGCGGGTCGAGTTTTACATGGGTAAATGGGTAATTTAACAAATACTGTAAAGCCCCCGAACTGCGGCCAAACTCATTCAGAGCTAAACCAACCCCTTCATCTGCTAAAGTACGCAAAGCTGTCAATTGGCGCTTGGAATTGTCATTCAACTCCGTTTCGCTGAATTCAAACACCAGCAGTTCAGGTTTCACACCAACTTTACGGATAATTTCTAGCAACGCCTTCACGTCAGCGAGTTTATAGAGATGTTTCGTGGAAAGGCTTACGTAGATAGGAATCTTGAGCCTTTCTTCGCGCACAATCTCGCAGCAGCGGGTTAGCATCCAGTGATCAAGCTGCAAGATCATACCGGTCTTTTCAGCCACATTTAAAAAGCTTTGCGCAGTCAAAAGTTGATCGCCGCGCTGCCAACGCACGAGCACCTCGCGAGCACGCGGCTGCTCGGTAGTTAATGACACCAAATCAAACTGTTGTAAGACGAAGTCTTGATCAAACTGAGCGTGGCGTAGCTCCGTTTCACGGTGTAACGAGGCGACCAGATCTTTGTGAATACTTTCATCAAATACCACGTAGCGTCCACGTCCCATGCTCTTGGCTTGATACATCGCCGCGTCAGCATCGCGCAGTAAACGCTCTGCGGAGTCGTTGCGTGACTTGCACTCGGCAATCCCCACACTGGCACCGGAATAATGCTCAGTTTCGCCAAACACGAATGGCTTGCGCATATGCTCAATAATACGTCCGGCCACCTCGCGAGCATCATCAATGTGGTGGATTAAGTTGAGTAATATAACGAACTCATCCCCACCTAAACGGGCAACGGTGTCATTATCTCGCACGCACTCACCGATACGCCGACTCGCTTCGAGCAAAAACTCATCGCCTGCCGAATGACCCAGCGAATCATTGATGTCTTTGAAACGATCAAGATCGACAAACAACACGGCAAAATTGTGCGTTGGGAAACGACGTTTTTGGTTTAAAGCTTGTTGCAAACGCTCAGTAAACATGGAGCGATTGGGTAAACCCGTCAATGTATCGTGGTGTGCATCATAGAAGAGCTTTTCTTCGATTTTTTTCCGTCGTTCAATCTCATTCACAAGCTCTTCGGTGCGTTCAGCAACCTTTTTCTCAAGAAAAGCATTTACGCGCTTCACTTCATCAGCATTACGGCGACGCTCGAGGGCCACCGCCACATGCTGCGATACAAAATTAAGCACTTCGAGATCGTCTTGTTTGTAATTAATCTCGTCTTTATAGGTCTGTACCGACAATACGCCAATGACCTCGTCGTCAACAACCAGTGGTGAGCCAAGCCATTGGGTCGGCTGCGAACCGTAATACTTTGTCGGCCCCTCGACGGCGCCCTGTTGCACTAGTCGCGCATAGGCTTGTTCATCAATAAACATCGGCTGTTTGGTCTTAATGACATATTCGGTCATGCCTTTACCGAGGGGGCGACGATTTACCAACTGCTGGTCGCGTTCATCCACGTAATAAGGAAAGCGGATGTGCCGTTGATCATCGTCAAGCAATGCTACGAAGAAGTTATCGTTGTTCATGAGCTTACCGATTTGCGCGTGCAGTTGTGCAAAGAAGGTACTCATGTTTTCTGAGGTGTTGGTGAGCTCTGAAATCGCATAAAGAACTGCTGAAAGCTTCTCGGCGCGTTTACGTTCGGCAATTTGTTCTTCGAGGTTGCGGTTAATATCGCGCAGATTTGCCGTTTGGCGATCGATCTCTTCACGCATGAATTCGCGCTGGCGAATACGTTCTAGCGCATTGACGATGTGCTGCGAGACGAACATAAAGAGCTCTTTGTCGTTCGTCGTATAGCCCACATCTTTCGTGTAGCTTTGCACCACCATGGCACCAATCACGCGATCACCACTACACAGCGGTACGCCAAGCCAGTCCACCGGCGGTGAACCTAAATCCCTTATTTCACCTTGCGCAACCAGCTCACTGAAGTTTTGTTCATTCAGCAAAAAGGGCTCGCCGGTACGCATCACATACCCCGTCAACCCTTGTCGCAAAACATCTGCGGGAAACTCTTCATTACTAGGTAAGGCATCATATTCGTCAACGAAGTAGACGAATCGAACCGTATCATCAGCATTGTCATACAAGCAGACGAAAAAGTTCTTCGCCATCATCAGTTCGTCAATAATGGCGTGCAGTGCAGGATAAAACTCGGACATGTCCCGTGCCGAAGAGGCGAGCTCGGAAATACGGAATAAAGCTTTTTGTACGACTTCTGATTGGCGGTACTTTAATGCGATGTTTTTCAGGCGTACAACAGCCTTACGCAGGCGCGTAATTTCAGGTTGATTAACTTGAGGCTGCTGGCTGTTGTTCATCGGCTTTTAGTAAGCTCTTTGTTTATTTTTTAATCTGTTTTTATGTTTTTTTGTGAACAAACAATCTCCCGATTATATCTTTACATTTGTTTACAAGAAAGGTTTTTGATGACTTTTTCACCATTCATTTCCTGAATAACGGGTACAAAAAAACCGCCGAAGCGGTTTTTTATGTTGTTATACAAGTGGTTCGTCCCTAAATATCGGCAACCATGTAATCAATAGCGGCTTGAATTTCGTCGTCACTGCAATCGCCGCAAGTACCTTTTGGTGGCATCGCATTGTAGCCTTCGATTGCATGCTTCAGTACCGTATCCATGCCTTGCGCTAGGCGCGGTTCCCAATCAGCTGCATTATTCATTTTCGGTGCACCAAGTACGCCACCGGTATGGCAAGCTGCACAATAGGTGTTGTAAACCTGTTCCCCAGAACGTGCGCCACCCGCACTCGCACCACTGTCAGCAGCGGCAGCGGCACCGGTGCGGACTTGACCGATAGGCGCGATACGTTTTGCAATGTCTTCGTTGCTATCTTGCGGTAACATAGTGGCACCTGCGCTGCCGATCACAAATGCCATTGCAGCGGCGAGGAAACGACCAGATTTTACGACTTTAAATACGTTCACAGTGGACTCCTGTTGCATATCGATGAGCTTGCACGCTCACAAAGTTGTTGCGATTATAGCCAGATTCCGTCCAAGGTTAAACATTTCGTTGCATGTCTTCTCCAGCAAATACTATTACGCGGAAAATTGCGCTATTAGATCTCGACGCTTTCTTCGCCAGTGCCGAGGTTCTGCGTGATCCGAGCCTACGCAACAAACCGTTTGCGGTCGGCGGTGGGAGCGAGCGCGGAGTCGTTGCTACGGCCAATTATTTAGCACGAGAGTTTGGTGTACGTAGCGCCATGTCAGGCGCACATGCGCGCCGCTTATGTCCACACTTGCACTTTGTCCCACCTGATCATCGCTACTACCGCGAATTATCAAAACAAATTCTCGCCGTTTTACGTGAGGTTACCGCAATTGTGGAACCAGCGTCGATTGATGAGTTCTATCTCGACTTAACCGATAATCAAACCTTCCAAGGGAGTGCTTCCTTAACCATGGAAGCAATACGCAAGCGATTACGCGACATGGGACTCACCGCGTCGGCTGGAATTAGCTGTCAGAAAATGGTGGCGAAGATCGCCAGTGAAGAACGCAAGCCGGACGGACAGTTTGTTGTACCTCCAGATCAAGTTGTCGCTTACATTGGTGAGTTAAGCCTGAAACGTATTCCTGGTGTCGGGCCCAAAAGTCTGGAGCGCTTACAAAATGCAGGTTTTTATTTAGGTAAGGATATTCAGCAAGCAGATATCAATCGCTTACAACGTTTACTAGGCGAAAAAGCCGGTTGGCTTTTGTATCAACGTTGCAGCGGTCACGACCCCAGACCAGTGGTGACCGAGCGCACCCGAAAAAGTATCGGTTGCGAAGAAACCCTAAGGCATGACTTCCAGCATTTGCGCCAAGTGGAAAGCTTTCTCGACCAAGTCCTTTTACCACAACTACAAAAACGTACCGGCCAATCACGTTGGCAGGACGTGCCGATTAAGACTCAAACGGTAAAGCTCAAATTCAGTGACTTTCAGCAAACTACCGTCTCTAAAACAGCCAAAACCGCCTCGCCTAGCTTGTTCTATCAATTGTTGCGTGAGGCATGGGAGCGCCGCCAGCATCGGGGCGTACGTTTAATTGGCATTAGCATCACCCTTCCCGATCCCGACGAACAACTGCAGCTCGAGCTAGAACTCGACTAACGATGCAAACGCCTGCGCCACCAGAACCAAAATCCGGTAATCGGTAAGAGTATTAACACTAAGCCACCGAGTAGAGTGGCGCTTAGCCAAAGGTTTCCACCCACGGCGGCCACATGCAGCGGGTAAACCATTTGCGATAGTTGAAAGCCGAGTGATTTGCCACGTACGTCATCTGCGCTGATGAGCCGGCCTTGGTCGGCAAATACTAAATAACTTCGACCATTCGGGTGCCATTCGCCATCGTGCTGAAGCCGCATGCGATAATGGCCTTGCTCGGTGGGCGTTAAATACACCAAGCGCGGCGTTTGATCAGGCCAATACTGTACAGCTATGTGCAGACGTTCGTGCCAATTTGTTGCTGTTTCTGGAGGTAACGGTTGAACTTGCGAAGGCTCTACTTGAGGCAAAAGTCGATCCAAGCCGGCGCTTACAGCTGCGGCGTACATAATCGCAGTACCAGTAATCAATAACACCGCAATCGGTACGATAAAGATGACACCGCTGCTGCGGTGCAATTGCCACAAGGTCGCAATGAATTGCCGTTGCCTTGGTCGCGCAAAACGTACGCTTAAAACACGCCAGCTCCAATGCCGCGGCCACCAGCGCACCACACCAGCAACCATCAAGACAAGACTTAACAAGCCGAGCACGCCCATAATGTCTTTGCCAAGATCATGCAGTAATAAATGATGATGAAACTCGACCATCCACGATACCCAGTCGCCAAGCATGGGCCTTGCGAGGAGCTCATTACCAGCACTGTCGAAATAAAACGTAGTGCCCTCTACATCAACGACTTCAATCCAAGGTTTGTCGGCACGGGGAAGAAAAGCATGCCCTGCAGAAAAGCGTTCATAGATAGCCGCCGCTTCGGCAACGGAAGGCATCGTCGTCGTACGTAGTTGCGGATACTGCAACTGCAAAAGCTCGGTCTTATATAACAGTAAGGTGCCGGTCAGAGCGACCAGCACCATCCATAGAGCAAGAGTAAGGCCGAGCCATTTATGCACTCGGCCAAAACCATGACGCCACATTAGAATTGGTAGTTCCAGTTCACACTTACTGTACGGCCACGACCTGCGAAGTTGCGTGAGTCAGGCCCTACCGTTTGGGCATAGTAAGTGAAGTAGAACTCGTCCAACAAGTTCTCGACGCCAACAGTAAACTGGCCGTAATCGAGTGTCTCAATTAATACTTGGGCGTCCAGCGTTTCGTAACCATCGAAGTTATTGATGGCCTGTGCACCACTGTAAATGTCGCGATCGAACAACATATTATATTGCACACGACTGCTGACTAATGCGCCCCACTGCTGCTCCCAAAATAGATTGGCGCGCTCTGGCGCAATATTGCGGCCACCGAGTTCCGCATCAACACGATCATCGCCATCACTGTCGTACTCACCATTGGTTTTGGCATAGTTTACACCAAAACTAGTTTCTGGCGAGTAAGCATAGCTTGCACTTAGCTCATAACCGTCGATTTCCGTACGCTCACGCTTCACGCTGTAAAAGCCTTCAGCATCCGCCTGCAAACGCGCGCCCAAATCTGAATCTGACATAAAGTAGCTGGCACTGAAGGTCATTGCCGAGCTGCGGTACTCCACACCCACTTCGCGGTTATTAGCGATCACCGGCTGTAAATCCAAGAAACTGTTGACACTCAGACCAGGTTCGCTAATGCCGCGTAAAACACGACCCACGTCAGGCATGCTGAAGCCTTCCGAATAACTAGCAAAAACGCGCCAGTCGTTGGTTAACTCGTAAACCACACCGGCATTTGGCAGTAATTCATTAAACGATGGCTCGCCACCTTCGACAAAGACGCTGCCATAGCTGGCAAGAGTGGTAAAGTCATCCACTTTTAGTTTGCCGTATTCATAACGCAAGCCTGCGCTTAAAGTTAAACCGTCTGCTTGATAGCGTAACTGAGTAAAAGGCGCCCAGTTCTCAAAGCTGGTTTCTGGTACCCACTTGCGTCCTGTTTGGGCAAGCTCTTGGAAGGTCGTGTCATTCAAGTAATCCAAACCAGCGGTAACATCGATAGGTGAATCGGCAACATTAACCCAATTCATGGTCAAACGTGAGCCATACTTCTCCGAGTCATTCCGTGACTGGTCAAATAGGTTTTCGCCGTAGGCAGGATCTTGGAAGGTGCCGTAGGTACCACCACCGTAAAGAGCAGAGAAGTCTTGTGAGAATAACTGCCAATTGACGTCAGCGCCAAACAGATTGACGTGACGATAAGTTAAGGTTGCCGTAGTGACCTTGTTGCGCGGGGCGTCGCCCTCGGTTGGCTCTTCCACTGAGATAGCTGGCAAGCCAGCAGCGCGGTCACCATTGATTGACGAGTAGTCTCCGTTTCCTTCCATGTCGAAATGGTTCACCATCACTTCAACATTCTGCATGTCATCGATGCGATAGCCTAACTTAGCGAACACGTCATAGCTTTCTGAATCCATGGTGTCGCCTTGTGCGGTATCAACACCGATGAACTCACCGTTACCATCAACGTACATGCCGGTGCTGCGCAACTGCACACCAGCCACCGCCGATACGTCGCCCGAGGCAGCGCGGACCAAGTAACCTGCCCGATAGCCTAATCCTTCACTCGTCTCACTGGTGGGCGCGGAAAAGCCTGCAGTAACTTCGTGCTCAGCACCTTGAGTGGCTGATTTGGTGATAATATTGATAATGCCACCGCTAGCGCCAAGCCCCTGAATCGCACTTGCACCGTGAATAATTTCCACTCGCTCGATCATTAACGGGTCAATTGTGTAAGCCGCTCGCGCGCCGTTACGTAGAGGGTTCGATTGTGGGACTCCATCGATAAGATAAAGCGGTTCACGTCCGCGCAGCGTCTCACCAGAACTGGTGAGTTTTTGTCGTGACGGTGAAAATGCCGGAACAAGATTGCCCAGAACGTCTGAAAGTGAGTCGGCACTAGCAAGTTGCTGACGCAGATCTTCGCCGTCGATAACCGTCACTGTTGCCGGCACGCTTGCGGCCGTCTGCTCAGTTCGGGTGGCAGTAATTTTGATCCGCTCTTCTGCTTGAACCGGCTCATCATTTGATTGAGCTTGAGCTTGCGGAACGAACAAAGGGCTTGCCAACACAGTGGCAATAGTAAGACTCACTAAAGATTTTTGCATGGTCACGAATCCTATCGGCGCTCATTTTGAAACTTAAAAAAGAAAGTGCGCCAATGATAACGATTCGCATTTATAGATCAATACCTAAATGGGAATAGTTTGTATTTACTTTTGGGTTAGAGCTATTTTGTATCGAGTAAATTGTGCGAGTTCATGCTTTCTTCTAACAAGCTGTCGACTTTAAGTGCTTGGCACATCTGTACATAGAGAACATGACACAAATGCTGCATACCAAGTTGCATGAGTAAACTGTCAGTCCGCACGTGCGTATCGCCGCCTAAAGCGAATAAGGGAATATCCGCCAAAATACTGGTAGGGTTGTTGCCATAGCGCGTCAGTGAAATCACCTTTGCGCCTTTACTTTTCGCTTGCCGTACAATTTTTAGAATATCGCTATTCTGCCCGCCATCACTCACAACAAAAAGCACATTGCCTTCACTTAAGGTTGTTGCCATTTGAATCTGTAAAGCTGGATCGGTGCTGCTTAACGTAACCTTGCCCATTTGCATCAGCCGCAAAACAAAATCTTTAGCCACAATCGCCGATTTACCAAACCCGGCCACTTGAATCGTGTCCGCAGCGATTAACAACTTTAGCGCCTGTTGTAACTTTTCAATTTCGTTTAAATCCGCAACGCCTTGCAACACAGCATAGGTTGCATCGCGCAGCTCGCGAAATGAACTCGCAATCGAACGCTCTTGTGAAGGATGGCTTGCCACGCTACGCTGCTGACTCGATGCTGAAACAACAGCTTCATTCACGGCAAATTTCAGATCAGGATAGCCCCGATAACCGAGCTTTTGACTAAACTTAACCACACTCGATTGGCTAACACCTATGGCATCGGCCAATTGTTGCGACGAGTAGTCGCGTAATAAGTGCGTGTTATCGAGAATAAAATCAGCTAATTTGCGTTCTATAAGTGACATATCGTCACGCATGGCGCGGATTTTCAGTAAACAAGACATAGGCGCACGCTTATCTTCATAATCTATGAAAGTGAGTAGACCATATTGAATAATTTATTACTGGTTGGCAATATGGTCGGCAAAAATCCACCTACAACTACAAAACCAAGGTTGCTTTTATGAGCTGGATGTCCGTGCTACCCCCATTGGTAGCGATTATCGTGGTGTTCTGGCGCAAAGAGGTTATTGTCGCTCTTTTGCTCGCCATTGTTACCTCCGAACTACTTTTAACCTGGCAAGGCGGTGAACCGTTAATCTACACGTTTGTGGCCACGATTGAACGCATTATTTCGGTGTTTGGCTCGGCGGGCAATACCCGCATCTTGATCTTTAGTCTTATGGTCGGCGCATTGTTGGCTTACATTCGGGAGTCGGGCGGTGTTGCCGCTACGGTGGAAGCGCTGCTTGCCAAAGGCCTAGGCCGCACCAAACGATCGGCAAGCTTAATGACCGTTTTCACCGGCATTTTCGTCTTTATTGAATCGAATCTTAGTGTCTTAACCGCCGGTATTCTATCGCGAGGTTTGTTTGAAAAGCTCGGCATGAGCAAGGCGCGTCTCGCCTACATTATCGATAGTACCAGTGCCCCCATTTGTATTTTGATACTACTCAATGGTTGGGGTGCATACATTCTCGGCATGCTGGATCAACAAGATCTACCAGGTTCAAGCGTTAGCACCTTGTGGAGCACTATTCCTTTCAACTTTTATGCACTCGTGACGCTAATTATTGTGTTCTACACTGCCTTCAGCGGGCGCGTACATGGCCCAATGCGTAAACTTGAAGAACAACAGCCTGAAGAACATAAAGATATTCCAGAGCATGTGCCGAGCAATAGCAAAGCGCGCTTTATGTTGGTCCCACTTACCGTCATGGTCGTGGGCATGGTGGCCTTTATGTTCGGTACCGGTGGCGGTGACATTACTCAAGGTGACGGTTCCAAATCGGTACTCTATGCAACCGTATTGGCATGTGTAGTGGCCTATTTTATGTTGATTGCCAGTCGCCGCAACAGCCACAAGCAACTGGTCGATATCGGCTTTAAAGGCATGAGCGAATTGCTACCTCTGGTGTCGATTGTGCTGCTGTCATTGGCACTCGGCGCAAGCTTACGTGAGCTCGGTACTGGCGTCTTTTTGGCTGGCTTAGTTGGCGAATTCTTGCCGCTGTTCTTGATTGCGCCGATGTTGTTTATTGCTGGCGCGCTGATTTCGTTTACTACGGGGACCTCGTGGGGAACCTTCGCAATTCTGATTCCAATTGCGGCGCCGATGATCCTAGCGCTTGACCTGCCTGCCCCGTTGCTGCTTGCAGCAGTACTTGGTGGTGGTGTCTTTGGTGACCATTGCTCGCCCATTTCAGATACCACCGCAGTGTCGGCGCTGGCGTCAGGCTGTGATCTGCTTGAGCACGTACGCACGCAGTTGCCTTACGCACTTACCGCAGGCTCTATCACTCTAGTACTCTACGTGGTCACTAGTTTAGTCATGATTTAATAAGGAGCTACCGGTATGTCAGTTCTTAGCACTAAACGAACTTTAATCAGCAGTCTAGCGCTCAGCGCTAGCCTTGCACTCGGCGGCACCGTTGCCGCCGAGCCAAGCAAGATCACGCCGGAAAAAATCAACGACACTGCGGCACGTGTCATGGATGCCTATACGGTACCCGGCATGGTTGTTGGTATTGTTGAGGGCGATCAGGTCGTGTTCGCCGAAAGTTACGGTGTACAAGAAGTCAATGAATCAGCACCCGTGACCGAAAAGACGTTGTTTAAAATCGCCTCGGTTACGAAAAACTTCACTACCGCAGCGCTCGCGTTGCTCGTCGATCAAGGCAAGATTAACTGGGACGACCCAGTGATTGATCACATTCCCGAGTTTCGCGTGCAAGATCCGTGGATCACACGCAACTTCACCATTCGCGACTTGTTGATTCACAAAAGCGGGCTCGGCCTTGGCGCCGGCGATTTAATGTTTTGGCCGACACCGAACGATTTTACGCGCGAAGATATACTGAACGGCTTGCGTTACCTGCCTATGGAAGGCGGTTTTCGTACCAAGTACGCCTACGACAATATTCTTTATGTGATTGCCGGTGAACTTACTGAACGCGTGACTGGGCAACGTTGGGAAACCTTTGTAGAAGAACATCTGATGCGTCCGCTCGGCATGGAGTATTGCTTTGCCGGACCCGTGCCAGACGAGTATAAAAAGCATATCGCACAACCACACGGCTGGCTAAACGAAGAGCCAACAGTCGTACGCCGCGATTTTGCCGATGATTATTTAACTTCCGCGCCTGCCGGTGGTATTCGTTGCTCGCTTCAGGCGATGACCAAATGGATGAAAATGCATAATGCGCGCGGAGCTTACGTCACCGAAAATGGCGAGCAAAAGCAACTGATAAGTGCGCAGCAACATGCCGAAATGTGGTCGCCACAGACCATCATGAACGTTGGTTCACGCGCTTATGAGTGGGATAATACGCATTTTGCTGCTTACGGTTTAGGCTGGCGTATGCACGACGTGGATGGCCTGCTACGCATTCACCACACCGGCACCTTGCATGGCATGAATGCTTATCTGTCGTTTTTCCCTGAACTCGACACCGCTTTCTTAGTGTTGTTAAACCGCTCGCACAGCGATGCCCGCACCGCGATGATGCAAACCTTAATCAAAGCCTATACCGATGCACCTGAACGCGATTGGTTAGCAGCAGTGCAAGAGTGGCGCGAGCAAGTCAGCCAGCGCCGTGCCGCGAGCTTCGAAGAACCCGAAACCAGCCCGGTAACTGTCGAGCAAGCTGCTCGGGTGGTCGGTGAATATGTCGACCCTTGGTTTGGTCACGTCAGTGTCACTTGGCAGGACAATAAACTGCGTTGGACGTCACATCGTTCCGAGCGTATGGCCGGCGAGCTTTTTCATGTTAAAGGCGATACCTTTGCGGCACGATGGGACGACCGCACGCACCATGCCGACGCCTTTGTGCGTTTCACCAGCTCCTTACGTGGTGATATTGAGGGCATGAGCATGGCACCGATTGATCCCGACGCGGATTGGAGCTTCGATTTCGAAGATCTGAATTTTAGCAAACAGCCTCAGTCTGAGTAGGAAGTGCAAACTGCATGAGTAATGGCTTACATTTTCGCCCGACACGGGCCGAAATCGATACCGACGCGCTGCGTCATAATGCTGCAATGGCTCGCAAACATGCGGGCCATTGTAAGTTGTTGGGGGTGATAAAAGCCAATGGTTACGGCCATGGCGCCGTCGAAGTGGCGCACGCCATTAATGGTAGCGTGGATGCTTACGGTGTTGCTTTTATCGATGAAGCGTTGAAACTACGGGATGCTGGCTTTACACAACCCATCGTGCTCCTTGAAGGCTGTTTTTCCGAGGCCGAGCTTCCGGTTTGTGCACATTACAACCTTCACCCTGTAGTGCATCATCAAGCGCAGCTTGACGCTATTTTGCAGGCTCGTTTGGTCAAGCCCTTAGCTTTATGGCTTAAAGCCGATACAGGGATGCACCGGCTAGGCTTTAAGCCCGATGAAATCGAGCACTTAAGCCAGCAGCTTGAAGCCTGCCCACAAGTGGCTAGTGTGACGTTGATGACTCACTTCGCCAATGCGGATGTTCAGGGGCATCCATTAAACCAAGCACAGCTTGACCGTTTCAAAGAAGTCTGCGCGCGCACCACCCCAACTCGTGCTTTGAGTGCCGCTAACACCGCAGCCTTGATAAGTAGTGTACTGGATTTAGGTGACGAAACATCAACATGGTGCCGTACCGGTATTATGCTCTATGGCGTTGACCCAACAGATAGCTCAGAACCAGCTGAGCTATTACCTGTCATGCGCTTAATTGCACCGGTGATGGCGATTCGCGAGGTTCCAAAAGGCGCCGCGGTTGGCTACGGCAGTACTTGGGTCGCGGAACGCGACAGCCGTATTGCAACGCTGGCAATAGGCTATGCCGATGGCTATCCACGCCAAGCCCCAAATGGCACACCGGTATGGCTTAATGGCCAGCAAGTGCCATTAGCAGGCACTGTGTCGATGGATATGATCACGGTTGATGTAACGGATCTTGAGCAGGTTAATATTGGTGACGAAGCAGAATTATGGGGCCCCAATTTGGACGTTAAGACGGTCGCAGAAGCTATCGGTACCATCACTTATGAGCTATTAACACGGGTAGGTGAAAGAGTTCCTCGCCACTATAAATAATTTATGCCAAAATAGACCGTATCTAGGAATAATATTCCTTCCATGAGATTCAACACGCTCGCTAGGGAGTTACTGTGAAAAAACTTGCACTCGCATTCGCCATCAGTCCGCTTTTGCTGGCTTGCAGCCAAGCAGAGCAAGCGACTGCCAGCTCAACGCCCGAGGCTTCGGCGGCGGTCGCAGCTGCACCAACACAGCAGTTACCCAATTACTCCACCGACGTCATTGGTGTCGAGCAGCGCTATTTAGAAGCTGAATTTTGGCTGCAACGTGTCGAACAACCGCATGCGCTAGTCATGACGCCCGACGAAATCGCAGACTTCAACGCACGTTCGTATCGCCTACAAGACGAGATGGTGTATTTAAACGAACTGCCTGACGCGTATACCGCAGCCGAGTTAACCACAAAAATTGATAGCATCAGTGGCTTGCCAAGCTACCCACGGCACTACGCCGATGGTCGCCAAGCAACTGCCGATGAACTGCAAGCTTATCGCGACGCGAGTAACTTTGCCGGTATTGCCGAAACAAACCCAGTGCGCTTTGGTTTAGTCGTCCGGCGCACTCCAATGCGCACCTTTCCGACGCTCGATAAACTGTACAGCGAAGATCTCGATACCGATATCGATCGCTTTCAAGAAACTGGCGTGTTCCCAGGTATGCCACTGGCAATCTTACATACGAGCAGCGACGGTGAATGGTATTTGGCGCAGTCGTATCACTACTTAGCTTGGATTCAAGCCAAGCACGTTGCCATTGGACCGCGCGAAGAAGTTTTGGCATTCGCCGAAAAAGAACCGTTTGCAGTGGTAACGGAAGCCAAGGTGCATACTAACTATACGCCGAGCATGCCAGCAGTGTCAGAAGTTCAGCTCGACATGAGTACACGCTTACCATTACTCAGCGCTGAGCAAACCGGTCATAACGTGCACGGCCAGAACCCGTTTGCCAGTTACACCGTCGAAATGCCGATTCGAGATGCCAATGGCGACTTAGCTTTTACGCCGGCATTAATTCCACGCCATAACGACGTGAACGTGGGCTACCTGCCCTATACCGAAGCCAACGTGATCACCCAAGCCTTTAAATTCTTAGGTGAACGTTACGGTTGGGGCCATGATTACAACGCCCGAGACTGTACTGGCTTCGTGCTCGAGGTCTATCGCAGCATGGGTATCGATATGCCTCGTAACTCGAGTCAGCAAGGTTACGGCGATTACGGTCAAAATGTGGTGTATGACGACAGCAGCAGTAACGCTGAAAAACTGGAGCGTCTCGACAACGCCCACGTTGGTGACTTGATTTATCTGCCAGGTCACGTGGTCATGTACCTTGGCAAGCTCAATGGCGAGCACTACGTGATCCATGACGTACACGGTCTAAGCTACACTGATAGCAATGGCGACTACTACGAAGGCACGCTCAACGGCGTTTCGGTCACACCTTTGACCACACTAGGTTTTGGCAAAAATGACACCTATCTTGACCGCATCTACGCGATCAAGTCGGTACGCTAAACAGGACAACTTATGAAAATTACTGATATCAAACTTGCGAAGTTACGCGTGCCGCTGAAAACGCCTTTTAAAACGGCACTACGCACGGTCGAATCGATTGAAGACATTGTCGTCATGGTCCACACCGACACGGGGCATGTGGGTTATGGCGAAGCGCCAGCGACGGCGGTGATTACCGGCGATACACATGGCTCCATCATTGAAGCTATCGACCGCATCATTAAACCGAAAATCGTCGGACAAGATGTGTCTGAACTCAACCACATCGTCGGCTTGATTCAAAACGGCATTATTCGCAATTACAGTGCGAAAGCGGCGGTTGAAATGGCGGTGTATGACCTTTGGGGTCAACTCTACGACGCGCCTTTGTATAAGATGTTAGGTGGCGGCGTGCCAACCATTTCTACCGACATTACCATTAGCGTCGACTACATCGATAAAATGGTCGCCGATTCGCTGGAAGCCATCGATCGCGGTTTTGAAACCTTGAAAATCAAAGTTGGCAAAGATATTGGTGTCGACATTGAACGCGTCAAAGCGATTTACGCTGCGGTGGAAGGCAAAGCCCTTCTACGTCTTGATGCGAACCAAGGTTGGACTGCGAAAGAAGCGGTCTACGCGTTGAATAAGCTAGAAGACGCAGGCGTGCGCTTAGAGTTGGTCGAGCAGCCGGTGAAAGCACGCGATATCGACGGCATGAAATTCATTACCGAACGCGTCAACACGCCGGTAATGGCCGATGAAAGTAGCTTTGGTCCACGTGAAGTCATTGAGCTCATCAAAATGCGTGCGGCCGACATTATCAATATTAAGCTCATGAAAACCGGCGGCATTTCCAACGCAATCAAGATTGCCGACATCTGCTCAGTCTATGACATGCAATGCATGATTGGCTGTATGCTGGAATCAAGCATTAGTGTTTCAGCGGCCGTTCACTTAGCAGTGGCAAAATCAAACGTGATCACGAAGATCGACCTTGATGGCCCATCGCTGTGTGCCTTTGATCCGGTGGAAGGTAGCGTGAAATTTAAAGAGTCAGAGATTTCGATTAGCGATGCGCCCGGCTTAGGTGTGCAATCGGTTAAGGGTCTTGAGCCGATAAACCTAGAAAGCTAAGCGCCCCCAAAAGCAGGGCATAGCGCCCTGCTTTACTTATCCACACAATCACTAAAAACTGCCAAAATCGCAGCCGCAACATCCCCGCAATAAACGTTAGTGTATCGCCAATAAACGGCGCCCACGCAAGTAATAATGACCACTTGCCATAGCGCTCAAACCACCAGTGCCCGCGCTCTAGTGCTTTACCTTTAAACGGAAACCAACGCCGATCTTGGTAATGCAGCAAATACCGGCCTAAACCATAATTCACCACGCTACCTAACGTATTTCCCAGCGACGCCACCAGCCAAATAAGCCAAGGGTTGTACCCAAGTTGCTGCGCCGTCACCACCAGAATTTCTGATTGCGCGGGCAGCAAGGTGGCCGCAAGAAAGGCCACCGTAAACAAACTTAGGTACATGACTGCGCCTTAGTCTTTCTGATAACGCTTAAACCAAGCCAACGTGTGCTCGATCTTGGCAATAATGCGCGATGGTTTGGCCGTGACGCCATGATACGCATCAGGTACGCGCACCATCACTGTAGGCACTTTTTGTAACTGCAGTGCTTGGTAGAACTGCTCAGTCTCGGCCATTGGCGTGCGGCGGTCTTTCTCGCCTGTGAATAAAAGCACCGGTGTTTTGACGTTACCGACCAGCGACAATGGCGAACGTTTCCAGTAATGCTCAAGATCTTCCCACGGCAGCGCAGGAAACTGATTCTGGATCTGCCCAATAGAGCTGTCCGCAGTCAGCGTCTTACTCACCCAGTTAATGACCGGATTAGTCGCCGCTGCTGCGTTAAAACGATCCGTCAGACCCACCGCATAGGCAGTGGCGATACCACCCGCAGAGCCGCCAGCAATGAACAAGTTGTTGGGGTCGGCAATACCCATATCGATGAGTTTATCGATGCCTGACATATGGTCGGCGAAGTCACGCTCAGAAGAATAGTGGCCGTCGAGTAACATGGCAAAGTCTTTGCCATAAGACGTGCTACCGCGATAATTCACATACAACACTACATAGCCTTCAGCAGCATAGCGTTGATGTTCAGCGGCGAAGAACGGCCCGTAAGACAGGTGTGGTCCACCGTGAATTTCAACCATCGTTGGATAACGCTTACCTTGCTCGTAGCCCGGCGGTAAGATGTACCAGCCTTGGATGTCAGTGCCATCAAACGACGATTGGTAATTGATTTCGCGCACTTCGCCTAAGTCGCGATGCGCCAGCACATCATCATTTAAAGCGGTCAAGCTACGCGCTGTTCCCTCAGTTTGCACCGCAACATTGGCGAGGTCATACGCTGAGGCTTGGGTATAGGCGATTGCGCCCGTCGTCGATGCCACCGAATACATGCCCATGGTATACGGACGGCTGGCGTAAACACCGCCAACATCATTCACGCGGGTCGTCAGCTCGCCGTCTAAACTTACATCGGCGACCTTGATACGCCCACGGTCGGCGTATTGCACGGTCAACTGCTCACTGCCCACCCACTGTGGGCTATCAAGCGCACGGTCAAAGTCCTCGACGATGGCCTCCACCGCTCCCGAGCGCAACACCATGCGATGCAAACTCGCATTGCGATAAGGTTCTGCCACATTGCCGCCATGTAAGAACGCTAACTGGTCGCCGTCCGCCGACAATGTACTGGCATATTCGTCTCCCGGCCAATCGGTGAGCTGGGTTAGGCTGTTATCAGCGAGACTAACTTGCCACAGGTCGCTCTCGCGCGACTGATACTCCCAGTCTTTAGTGCGGTTCGCACTGAAAACGATAGCTGAATTATCGGCGAGCCACGTCAGCGGGCCACGATGCTGAAACGGTCCAGTGGTGACCTGACGCGCGCTACCGCCCTCGCTTGGTACAACAAATACTTGGCTATACGACGACGGCATCACACCGCGGCCGTCACGCTGGTACAAAGTCCGTTCGACAATAATCGGCGCTTTACCCCACTTGGCCTTCTCGGGTTTCTTTACTGACTTCACACTTTTGGCGAAATCACTTTTCGGTTCCGGCACCGCCATCATAAAGGCAAGTTGCTTGCCGTCACGTGACCAAGCCAATTGACTTGGGCTTTGCTGAACCTCGGTCACGGCTGCCGTGCGCTGTTCCTCGACCCAGAAAACGTGGATTTGATTGCGCCCTGAACGGTTTGAGGTAAAGGCCAAGCGCTTGCCATCGGGTGACCAACTTGGATTGCCGTAACTGTGTTGATCGGCAAACAATGGTGTGTGTTGACCCGATTGGGTATCCACCAACCATAGGCTGCGACGCGTGCCGTCGGTCATGATATCGAAGCTATTGCGCACGTAAGCCACATAACGGCCGTCCGGCGAAATTTGCACATCATTGGCAAATTCTAAGGCGAAGATGTCTTCCGCCTGAAGTTTACTGGTTACCGCAACAGTGTGATCTGCAGTTACCGCTTGCTCTTGTGCCAAAGCAGGCGAGCTCGCCATACTGCTGGCGAGCAAGCTCAAAGAAAAGAAAAGTTTTGCGTTCATAGGTCGCTCTCGTTGCCTGTTGATTTGCTTTTGTTCGTATAGGATAGGTCATGAGCCTACCGAACAATCAGCGCTTTAGGCAACGATTAACGACCAAGGTGACGAATTAAGAGATTAGTCGTCACCTTTCTTACGTGTGAGCTTATCGAGGTAGCCCATCGCGAACGCCGAGCCCACAAAAGTCAGGTGAATAATCACATACCATTTGATTTTTTCGACATCCACATTGTCGGCGTTCATAAACACCTTCAACAAGTGAATTGATGAAATGGCCACTATGGAAGCCGCCACTTTATTCTTCAGGCCACCCGAATCAATCTTGCCTAACCAAGCCAACTTCTCGGTCCCACCATCAATGTCGAGCGTTGAAACGAAGTTTTCGTAACCACTGAGCATGACCATGACCAGCAAGCCGCCAACCAAGGCGATGTCGATCAAGGTTAGCGTGAGCAAAATCAGATCCACTTCGGGCATCGTGAAAATAAGCGGAATCGCATGAAAGAGTTCCTGAAAGAACTTCACACCCAGTAGCATCACCGCCAAACTCAGGCCCAAATAAATCGGTGCCAGCAACCAGCGCAGACTGTACATCAGATTTTCGACCAAACGCTCCATGCAAACTCCAAAGCTAAGCTCAATCAATCAATCAAAGGATACTAGTGTAACGCCTTGCTCAACGGCTGACGAGATCTAATATTACGGCTGCCATACTTAAGGTATGGCAACGCATCAATTATTGTCCTGCAAAAAGTATGGTTTTTACCTATAAATTTCTAGCAGACCTCCTACAATTAAGTAGTTCCTAAATTATGTAGGGGTTGTCGCATGGTCGAAAGTCTTTTCTCCGATGCTGATGCACTGTTTTTGGCGCGCTTTCAGTTCGCGTTTACCGTTGCGTTTCACATTATCTTTCCTGCCTTCACCATTGGTATTGCCAGTTACCTTGCCGTGCTTGAAGGTTTATTCCTAAAAACTCGCAACCCGGTTTACCAAAAGCTCTTCCGTTATTGGGTGAAGATTTTTGCCGTGGCCTTCGGTATGGGTGTGGTCTCCGGGATTGTGATGAGCTATCAATTTGGCACCAATTGGTCCGTGTTTTCCGATAAAGCCGGTCCAGTCATTGGCCCATTGATGGGCTACGAGGTGCTCACTGCCTTCTTCCTTGAAGCTGGTTTTCTAGGGGTGATGTTGTTCGGCATGAACCGCGTCGGTGAAAAGCTACACTTTTTCGCCACCCTTATGGTCGCCATTGGCACCGCTATTAGTGCCTTCTGGATTTTGTCGGTCAACAGTTGGATGCAAACCCCTGCTGGCTTCGCCATGAACGACGTCGGTCAGTTCATTGTGAAAGATTGGTTCGCGGTGGTATTCAACCCCAGCTTCCCCTATCGCCTTGCCCACATGTTACTTGCCGCCTACCTAACCACCGCATTTGTAGTCGGCGGTGTCGGTGCGTGGCACTTGCTCAAGGACCGCAGCAACGCCGCAGCGCGCAAGATGTTCTCTATGGCCATGTGGATGGCGCTACTGGTTGCCCCATTGCAAGTCTTTGTCGGTGACTTACACGGTTTGAATACCCAACAACATCAACCGGCAAAAGTTGCGGCCATGGAGGGTCACTTTAAATCTGAGACTCAGGCACCGTTGTATCTATTTGGTATGCCCAACATGGAAACTGCCGAGGTCGACTACGCAGTTAAAATTCCAGGTTTAGCCAGTTTGATTCTCAAGCACGACGTGAACGCGGAAGTCACCGGTTTGGATGCTTTCCCTCGCGATGAATGGCCGCCTGTACCCGTAGTATTTTGGGCGTTCCGTATCATGGTAGGGCTTGGCTTGCTTATGGTCGTGATCGGCCTTTGGGCAGGCGTGCAGCGCGCGCGCGGCAAGCTCTATGAAACATCATGGCTGCATAAAGCTGCTATTGCCATGGCACCCTCGGGCTTTATTGCCGTCGTCGCTGGCTGGATTGTCACCGAAGTTGGCCGCCAACCATGGGTGATACAAGGCTTACTACGCACCGAAGATGCCGCTTCACCGATTGCCGCTGAAGGCGTTGGTGGCAGCCTCTTGGCCTTTATTGTGGTGTACTTTTTAGTGTTTGGTGCTGGTACTTTCTATATTTTACGCAAAATGGCCGCAGATCCAGCACAGGTTCATATTCCTGACTACGCTAAGGTCAAACCCGGCGGCATGGCGGCTGAACGCCTAATGCACGAGGAGGACTAAGTATGGATTACGCACTTATTTGGGCTGTTCTGATTTCGGTTGCGGTCTTCGCTTACGTTGCCCTAGATGGCTTTGACTTGGGTGTTGCCATGCTCTTCCCTTGGTTTAAAAAAGAAGAAGAGCGCGACATTATGATGAACACCGTTGCCCCCGTTTGGGACGGTAATGAAACGTGGTTGGTGCTCGGTGGCGGCGGTTTGCTGGCGGTGTTCCCGTTAGCCTATGCCGTGCTTATGCCCGCTTTATACATGCCCGTTATTGCCATGTTACTTGGCCTCATTTTCCGCGGCGTCGCTTTCGAATACCGCTTCAAGACTAAGCGCGGTAAGAAACTTTGGGATTGGTCCTTCATTGTCGGCTCATTTGTCGCGGCCATGAGCCAAGGCATTATGCTCGGCGCCATGCTGCAAGGCGTAAAAGTCGTCGACCGCGCCTATGTTGGGGGCTGGTTCGATTGGCTCACGTGGTTTACCGTGTTTTGTGGCTTTGCCGTGGTGGTTGGCTACCTACTACTGGGCGCCACTTGGCTGGTCATGAAAACCGAAGGTTCGCTGCAAGAACGCGCTTATCCGCTCGCCTACAAAGCTGGTGTCGGTCTATTCGCCTGTATCGTGTTCGTGAGCTTGTTTTTACCTTGGCAAGACGCTTACATTTATGAGCGCTGGTTCAGCTTTCCCACCTCTATTGGCTTATGGGTTCTGCCTGTATTGTTGGTCGTACTCACCATCGGTCTGCTGAACTCACTCACAAAAAAACAGCAAGGCCGCCCGTACCTGTGGTCACTCGGCCTATTTCTAATTGCTTACAGTGGCTTCGCTGTGAGTATCTTCCCGTACTTGGTGCCGCGAGAAATCACCTTGTGGGAAGCCGCAGCCCCTGACAACAGTTTGGTGTTTCTACTGGTCGGCGCTGCCATCTTATTACCGATCATCTTTGCCTATACCGGCTACACCTACTGGGTGTTCCGCGGCAAAGTACGTGCTGATTCGGGGTATCACGACTAATGGCAAAACAAACCTGGCAACGCCTCGGCTGGTTCCTCTTGCTTTGGCTTCTTGGCGTTGCCGCCGTCACTACCGTCGGATTGCTCATTCGCTGGGTGCTCCTCTGAAATTAAGTCATAATCTTTGACAGGTCTCTCAAACGAATCTAAGCTGTTACTAAAACAGTAACAGGCATGGAGGCCTCTATGATTCGATCATTTAAGTCGAATAAGCT
The DNA here is from genome assembly GCF_024752025.1 of Pseudidiomarina sp. CB1. Classification (GTDB taxonomy): domain Bacteria; phylum Pseudomonadota; class Gammaproteobacteria; order Enterobacterales; family Alteromonadaceae; genus Pseudidiomarina. The sequence goes on from NZ_JANTPU010000001.1 coordinate 1,631,312, forward strand.
ACGGATCTTTTTCGAGGAAGGTGATTCATCAGCTATCGAGTTTGAAGGGCTAGCATTAATCGAAGTCGCGGATATTCTTTTCGACTTGAACGATCTAAACTTCTCATTCGAAGACTTTCAAAGGGTGTGGCACGTTCGCTTCTACGGTTCATTTTACAGCGTTAGTGTGACCGTTAACGGTGTGGAGCCATGCGGTTCTATCTCTTTCAATTACCAAGACACTGATGTTTTTGAAGTTGATTATTACGTGGAGTTGTAACGATGCAAAATTACAAAGCTTCAGCTAATTTACCAATAAGTCACCCGGGGCAATTATTTAAACGGCGTTTCTTACAACGCTATAATATTAGTGTTACTGATGCTGCGAAAAAAATGCATATGAACCGATCGCAACTATCGCGTTTCTTAAACGGTCACGATACGGTAACCGTAACGCTAGCGCAGAAGCTTGAGGTTGCGACAGGTGTCTCCGCAGAATACTGGCTCACGCGCCAAGCTCAGTTCAGTCTACAGCAGGCACAACAGCAGTCACGGAAGGTCGAGGCTGAACCTTTACTGCCGGTTTAGCAAGGTTTAGCCAGCGGCCGGATAACTCCCCAAGACGAGCACCTTATTGCGTAGCTGAATCAGCGTTAGCGCGGCGCGAATCGCGCTGTCGTCGCGATGACCTTCGCATTCGATGTAGAAGTGGTATTGCCCGAATTTCTGCCCGGTCGGACGCGAAACCAGAGAGGTAAGGTTCACGCGGTAGGCGGCAAATACTTGCAGGTGTTCAACCAATAGACCTGGATGATCGGTATCGTCAATGATCAGTAGTGAGGTTTTGTAGTTCACGTCTGCTTGCGGCGCTTCATGTTCGCCGCGCGGTTCGCGCACAGCAACAAAGCGCGTTTCGTTGTGCGCATAGTCGGTAATGTCGTGCTCAACATGCATGAAGCTGTGCTCGCCCAGACAGTGCTCCGGCACCACGGCTGCCGCCGGTTCGCGACTTTGCTGCAGCAATTGCAGCGCTTCGCTGTTGCTAGCGGTATTCATAATCGGCACGTTGTAACGGCTCAAACAATCGCTGCACTGCCCTTGTGCGACAAACTGTGCGTAGATTTTTTCGGGCTGCGGATGGTTCGCTACCAGTGAAAAGCGCACCGGAATACTCAACTCACCGACAATCTCCAACGGCCGCTTTACAAAGGTGTCTATCACCGGTGATACCATGCCTTCGACAATGTTTTCGATGGGCACCACAGCGAGATCAGCGTCTTGCGGTAACGCTTTCAAAACGCGCGCTAAAGCTGGGTAGAACGCTAACGTATAATCGTTTAACTGCCGGCCAAATTCACAGGCGGCAAGTTCGGAAAAGGTACCGGCGGGGCCCAATGTAGCAATGCGCATTTACAATCTCGAGGTTCGCTGAAAACTACCTCTTAAGGTAAACAGGAACGCTCACGATTGCTAGTGCTGCGACACCGCGTTTTGCAAGTAACGCTGCTTACGACGCGGTTTAAGTTGGTGCAAGTCCACAATAAGTAATGCATCGATGCTGTTATTAAAGGCCGGATCGACACTAAAGCAAGCAAACTGTACGCCGCCGGGTTCGCAAAGTTCACTGTACTGTTTAAACAGAGGTGGGAGTTTAACGTCTAGATGCTGCAGCTGTGCTTTCAGTGTTTGCCGGTCCTGCGCATAGTCACGGTGCTCGAAAAGCGCAGCTAACCACTGTTCTTCTTGGGGGGTGTAAATGAACGGCTGGTTGGGGGTAGCCACCTCTTGCAACGGCGGAAACCATTGTTGATAAAACCACACGATCATGGCTTGAGCGGCGCGCGGAAACTCACCTGATAAGCTTACTGGTCCAAACAAATAACGCACCCTAGGATGCTTTTGCACATAGGCACCGATGCCCTGCCACAAGTAGTCCAAGCTGTAGCGATTGCGGTATTGCGGCTGAATAAAACTGCGCCCCAATTCCATACCCTGTACAAGATAGCGCTCCATGGTCGGCTTAAATTGAAACAGACTCGCGGTGTACAAGCTCTCATAGCTTTGCGGAGTCGTCATGCGCGCCACTGGCGCCAAACGGTAGCTGCCAGCGATTTCCATCGCGTGGGCATCCCATAGCAATAAATGACTAAACTGCACGTCGTAACGATCCAAATCGCGGCGCTGCCCCGTACCCTCGCCGATGGCACGAAAGGTTAGCTCGCGCACGCGGCCTAGTTCGCGCATGAGTGGACAATCTGTCCGATAGTCAGTGAAGTACAGATCTTTGCCATCTGGTGTTGTTACCAAGTAGTCGCAGTCGTGCAAGGCATCACGCAACGCCAAACGTGGTTCAGCGAGCGCAATGCCTTGCTCGGTTGGGAACATACCTGACTTGCCGCTACCAACACGATACAAGTGTTTGCGCAGCATATGCACACGGTTTTTCAAGGTGAGATCGGTGCGGTGGTGATGGCGATAGGCAATACAACGACCAATACGAAAATGCAGCACGCCCGCACGCTGCCGAAACATTTCTTCCACCAGTAACAACGTCGACAGTGGCTTGTACATCATCGACGAAGCGTAAAAGCTCCAAGAATTACGGCCATCGACATGGATCGGCAGAATAGGCGCTTGTGCTTTGTCAGCGATACGCAAAAAGCCGCTTTCCCAACGGGTATCACGTACCCCCTGCGGACGTAAGCGTGAAACTTCGCCAGCGGGGAACACGATCACCGCTTTGTCTTCGGCAAGATGCTCATGTATTGCTTTAATTTGCTGCCGCCCCGCGCGCCCACCCATATTGGTAATAGGCAGTAGCATCGGGCGCAGTGGCTCAAGGCTCCACAACATATCGTTAGCGATGACTTTAACGTCAGGCCGCACTTCGGCCACCAGTTTAAGTAGCGCCACGCCATCGAGTGAACCAATCGGGTGGTTGGCAATGATAACGACTTTACCGTGGCTAGGAATATGCTCGCGTTCACGATCCGCAACAGTGTAGCGAAACTCAAAATAATCCAGCACCTGCTCCACAAAGTCACGACCACGTAAGTGTCCATATTCAACGGTGAATTTACGCAGTTCATCGGCATGTAATAGACGCTTCAGGAGCTTACTGACGGGGCGCTTCAACCAAGGGGCAACCGCTGGGTGATGCAGCATCGGAGGCAGTTTTTGTTGGATCAGTTGGTCAACATTTAACATGGCTACCTTGTTGCGCAGGGCGCTGTGAAAACAACGCTAGCTTGCCGAAGGTCGATGACAGTTATGTGTTAGGGTGATGAATATTTTGTGACAAGCCTTTCGATAATAGTGACGAAAAAAGATCCGTTTTAGCCTAAGCTGAGTTTCTATTAAGTCGTTTTACAGGAACTTACTTATGTCATCATTACGTCGCTTTGCCGCTGGTTTTGTTTTGCTGTTCACCAGCGCTTGCGCCCATAGCTTGTCGACCGTTAACGCTGACACAGTCGTCCGCAACGTAAACGTGATTGTGTGGAAAGACCAACAAGCGCAGATTATCCCGCAGCAATCGATTGCCATTCGTGATGGCAACATTGTCGCCGTTGACGCTGATTTAGCCGTTTCGGAAACAGCAAAAGTTATCGACGGGAATAACGGTTACGTTATTGCTGGCTTCACCGAAATGCATGGCCACGTGCCGGCAGCGGTCAGCTTTGGCGACATGCCCGCGCGCTATGCCAACGACATGCTGTATTTGTATATCGCCAATGGTGTTACCACTGTGCGTGGCATGCTCGGCTATACCAACCAGCTACAACTAAAAGAAGACATCGCCTTGGGTCAGCGTATGGGGCCCACCTTAGTTCTCGCCGGGCCAAGCTTTAACGGCAACACCGTCGAGTCACCCGAACAAGCCGCACAGCGGGTACAGGAACATGTCGCTGAAGGTTGGGACTTACTGAAGATTCATCCGGGGTTGGAACTCGAAGAATACCGTGCAGTTGCTGCCGCAGCACGTGAGGCAGGCATTGATTTTGCTGGCCATGTGCCAGCCGAGGTTGGCGTTAATGTGGCAATGGCTGAGGGACAGCGCACCATCGACCATCTCGACGGCTACCTGCGCTTTGTCGATGCCATTGATCGCCCAGTGACGGAAAAAGAGTTATCTCAACTGGTCGACATGACGGTAACAAGCGGCATGACTGTGGTTCCCACTCAAGCGCTGTGGGCTACGCTCATTGGTGCCGGTGACGCTGATGCGCTTGCCACATACCCAGAGCTCGATTTGGTTCCTGAACCGGTACGAGAGGGCTGGCTCAGTTACTATCCAAACCAAGCCTCGAGCTACTTTAATACAGAACATGCAACCGTACAGCAAGAAAACCGCCAACGACTGTTAAGAGCTCTGTACGACGGTGGCGCTAGCATTGTGTTCGGCACCGACGCACCACAGCTCTTTAGCGTGCCCGGCTTTTCAATTCACCATGAAATTCGTTACATGCAAGATGCAGGCATGTCATTGGAAGCGATTTACTACACCGCAACTGCGGCGGCCGCTGAGTATTTCGACAACAGCCATGATTTAAAGGTGGGCCACGTCGCACCAGGCTACCAGGCGGACTTTATGTTGCTGCGTGACAACCCGTTAGCATCGGCAAAGGCCTTGCGCGAACCCACAGGCGTAATGGTGCGCGGCCAATGGCTTGACCGCGCCAGCATTGATGCAAAGCTGAACGAGATTCGCGCGGCTTATGCAGCAACTAATGATTAAGCACTGCCTCGTAGACGCCGGTAATCACGCTGCCGTAATTACCGGTTTCGAACTGCTTACCCAAAAATTCATAGCCATCACCTTCTTCGACGATCGGCGTATGGCGTGCATTGGTCAGCAAAATAATACCGAGATCAAGCGCTGGATCGATAACTGTCGCAGTGCCGGTCCAGCCGGTATGGCCGAAGGCTTGATGGCTCGCATACGGCCCAAAGTGCCAACGCGTTTCGCCATCGGCAGCGCGGCGCCAGCCTAAGCCAAAGCTGCGGTCGCGGGCGTGGGGTGCCGTGAAGATGTCGAGTACACTCTCTTCAAACAAGTGCACATTGCCGTAGCCACCGCCGTTTAACAGTGTCTGCACCAACACCGCGAGATCGGGGCCGGTAGAAAACAGACCTGCGTGGCCAGCAACACCTTCCATTGAATAAAACGCCTTCTCGTCATGCACTTCGCCTTGCAAGGTGTAGGTACGTATCCCTGGGAATTCAACACGTCCGCCGCGGCTGTTACCATTCAATTCAGTTGCAGCGAACTCACTTGGCAGGCGGCCCTTGCGCAAAGGCGTAAACAGGGTGTTGTGCAGATCAAGTGGTGCGTAAATATGCTGTTCCACGTACTGATCCAGAGGCATGCCCGCAATACGCTCAACGATGGTACCTAATAATTTAAAGCCGGTATCGCTGTAGGTCGCCTGTATGCCATTGCCCACTTTAAACGGCACTTTGGTGGCGATAAGGCGTTGCGTTTTTTCTTTGTCGCGTGAGTAAAACAGTTTGCCGAGCTTATTCTCTGGATCAAAGAAATGCACTTGCGGACCGTAACCCGACTGATGATTCAATAAATCACGGACGCGGCGTGCTTCACGCCCTTGTCCACGGTATTCCGGCAAATAGTGATAGATAGGTGCGTTCACGTCGAGCAAACCACGCTCGACCAAATGCATCATCGCCATCGCGGTCGCAAAGGACTTGGTATTCGAGGCGACATCAAAACCCGTGTTCAGCGTCATTGGTGTTGGTGCTGCTAACGGTTCGCCATTTTCATCGTAACGCTTAGCATAGCCATAGGCCGTTTGTTTAATGATCTTGCCATCTTTGACGACCACCAATACGGCGCCGGGAAATCCGTCGGCAATGTCTTGTTCAATCAGTTCGTCGACTTTTCGGAAGGCATTGCGATACTCAGCGGTGGCGTCTATCAATGTCGGATAAGGGATCTGCACCCGTAGCTGCGCGCCTTCAGGCTGCAACGACTTCACGTACAAGGTGTTGAGTCCGTCTTCGGTGCGGCGCTGCAGTGAATAATTATAGGTTTTATCACCTTGTAGCGGTGTCGCTAAGTTTAACGTTTCACCATTAATTTGAATTTCGGCCGTCACGTCTTGCTCTGCCGACAGAGTGATTTCGCTGCGTCCAGCGTAAGCTTTAAAACGCAATTTATCGTTGACCCATTCGCGACTCGAACGTTGTACTTCTGGCTCTGGGAAAACGGCATCGATTTGCCCTTGTTTTACCTTTGCGACCTTCGCACTCTCCGCCGCATTCTCCGCCGCATTCTCCGCCACATTCTCGGTTTGGTAGCGTTGCCACAACGGTTCGAGTTGCTCAGGGAAGTAGCGCTCCAGCAACGCAAAAACAGCGGCAGTGGTTTGACTGTCGTTCTTGGCGTTCACACTCCACGGCAAAAAATGCATCTGAAAGGCTGACAAGGCGCTGCGCGTTTGTTCATCAAACACACCGGTTTCAGTCACGCCGTAACCGTACGCTCTTAATGCCGCCTGTAACAAGCCAATACGAACGGGCTGCTGGTTAAATTGCCGCCAATAGCGCGCTAAGGTGTCTTGCTCATACCAAGCGCCAACGCCCTGCTGGTAAAGCTGGTACCACGGAAAACGCGGACCTGGGTCGTTTTTGCGCATAAACGCAATATCGGAATGGCCCACCACCGCAGTAGGATGAATATCTGGGTGTCGCGCAAGAATTTCCTGCGACAGTTCAATCACCGCTTCAATCTGTGCAGGATCATAGTCAGGGAATGTACACAAGCGATTTTCGCCATGCTCGGCACGTGTTGCCTGCTGACTGGTGTCCCACTGACATTGCGGCACGTTGACAATCTCGATGCCAATCGACGTGTCATTGAGTTCCGTCCGACCTTGCCAATACGAATCCCCTGCATGCCACGCTCGCTCGCGCTCATCAACCAACTGATAGACATTGATCTCGTCTTCCGGATAGCTTGGGTCACCGCGCTCAGGCACAAGGTAGTGCGAACTAAGCCCCTTGGGTTCTACTAAAACCCGTACGCTTTTTTCATAATCGATGGCCGTATAGTGCAGCACCAGAGACTTCACCCGATGGCTTTGGTTCGCCGACGGCATTTGTTCATAATCAGTGCTGCTACAACTGTTAAGCGCAAGCGCTGATACGGTGGCAATAAGGCCTAGTTTTACTGAGTTCGATAACGACTTCATGATGCTTGGCAATGTTTCCGAATAAAATCTGCATGGCTCGGTAACTGCGCTACCGACTGTTTAAAAATACGTTGTACGGTTGCTAGATGCTGTTGCATCGTCGCGGCTGGCATTTGTTCGGCAATCGGATGAACCTGTGCAGGCGTTAAACCCTGTCCGTGGAACATCGAAAACCAGCTAATCTCATTAAAAAGCTCGTTATTACTGTTGCGAAAGATACTTGCGTTTTCGCGATACAAGTCGAGCCGTTCCCGTAATGAGTCAGGTATTTCCATATTGCGGCAATAACGCCAAAATTCCGAATCATCGCGGTCCGTAAGTTTGTAGTGACACATTACGAAATCGCGAATATTGGTAATTTCTTCTGCAGTATAGCGATTGAAAGCCTTGGCTCGCTCAGTCATATTCCCCTGCCCCGGCAACAAACTAATCAAGCGCATAATCCCAGATTGCGTAAGCTGCAATCCGGTCGACTCTAGCGGTTCAATGAAACCCGCGGATAAACCAATAGCACAAACATTGTGTTTCCATGCTTCATCACGACGGCCGTTAATCCAGCGCAAGTGGTTCGCATTACTGTTAAAGTTGCCAATGGTTTCACGGAATTCGCGTTCGGCTTTGTCACTATCAGTGAAGCGGCTAGAATACACCCAGCCCTCACCGGTACGGTGTTGTAACGGTATTTTCCAGCGCCAGCCTTCGTGGTGGGCAATCGAGCGGGTGTACGGCAAAATAGCCGCTGCGTCGTGTTCACCCGGCAATGCTACGGCACTGTCACAGGGCATCCACTTGCGCCAGTCGTGGTAACTTACGCCAAGGGTTTCACTGATTAGAAGTGCTTTAAACCCGCTGCAATCAATAAAAAAGTCGCCAGCAAGCTCGCCTTGTTTTTCTAACATTAACGAGGCAATAGCGCCGTTGGGATGCTGCTTGGCGGTCTGCATCCGATCTTCAAGAGCGACGACACCTCTTGTCGTCGCGTACTTTTTCAAATAGCGTGCGTAAGCATGAGCATCGAAATGATAGGCATATTTGATATGCCCTAGCGGACTGCGTTTATCTGCAATCGGTCGCGTGAACTTGTGAGCTAAAGCAGCGCTCCATTCAAGGTTCAGCTCATGCAGTGGCATAGCATCGCCTGCCCCTACTTCACGTTCGTGGCGCAGATAGTAGTGGTGAAATGGCACGCCGTTGAGCGTGATCCCATAGGGACCAAACGGGTGCATGTATTCATCACCAATATTCTGCCAATTCTCAAACGCAATGCCTAACTTAAAACTGCCTTGCGTCTCACGTAAAAATTCATTCTCGTCGATTTGTAACAGTTGATTAAATTCGCGAATGCCTGGGATCGTGGCTTCGCCTACCGAGACTGTGCCTATCGCGGAAGACTCGACAAGCGTGATTTTATAATGCTTGCGATCAAGTACTTTGGAAAGTGCAGCGGCGGTCATCCATCCGGCCGAACCGCCTCCAAGAATGACGATGTGATAAGGCTGAATCATGGACGCATTCACCTAGCTACTGAAGGCCAAAATAGCTGCGGCCAGCCGAGGCTGACCGCAGTTCTTCTTTCCTACAACTTACGTTCTAAGTTGAACTTAGAAGTTGTAAGTCAACTGTAGGGTGTATGAACGACCACGTGGGTCGGCCACACGAGGGTCGAACGCTGCACCAGGCGAGTAATCGTTCTGGTGGGCAGTGAACGGTGGATCGCGGTCAAACAGGTTCTTGATACCGAAGGTCACGTCCCAATCTTCCAACGCCATATAACGTACGCTGTAGTTATAGATCAGGTAGCTACCCACTTCACCGTCGTAGTACAACGGATCTGCTTCACCTGAACGTACTCCTGGTGGCGTCTCATCGTCATAGCTGTGACGATAAATTTGCGTCAAGCTGTGGCTCAGGTCACCTTTCGTATAGTTAAAGGTTGCAGTGTGCTTCCAACGCAGTGGGATATTACCACGCGAGTGTGTGCCTACAAGGTTGTCACCCCAAGGCGCATTATCAAGTAGCTTTTTCTTATCTTCAATCAAGTAGCTACCGTTGAAGTTCACACTCCACAAGCCTTCGTTTAACTCACCGTTAGCCTGTAAGCCAACTTCAATACCGCTGGTCTGACGCTCACCGGCGTTAATGTAACGCGAATCGATGGTTACCAAGTTACCTTCACTATCACGGATGAAGTTACTTTCGAACAACTCATAGTTCTCGAGCAGGTCACGGAAGCCAGGGATCTGAATGGTGCCGTCAATAATAATTTTCCACCAATCAATGTTCATTGATAGGTTATCAGTTGGGGCATAAACGATACCGAAGCTCGATTGCTTAGACTCTTCTGGACCAAGATCTTCTTTACCACCATACAAGCGCGTAGGCTGGATTGGTGTATCACAGTTTGGATCGTCTTGGTTAACTTCGCCATTCGGGCAGTCGCGAGGATCTGCAAGATCTTGACCCGTGTACGGCTCTTCAGTCACACCATTAAATAACTGGTTGAATGAAGGTGTACGGAAGCCTGTGCTGTATGCACCACGAACCAATAGTGATTCGGTTGGCGTGTAGACAAAGCCCACTTTAGGGTTAGTTGTACCACCGAATCCATCGTAGTGGTCATAACGTGCCGCTAAGTTAACCTCAAAGTTTTGTACAACCGGAACCAATGCTTCGGCATAAACCGCTTTAACGGTACGGTCAACGTCATCGAGTGCGTTGGCGTTATCGAAAGGTGCACCATAGATATCTGGGCGATTTTCTGCCGCACGACGGTCACCGTTGAACTCATAACCTTCTTGGCGAATATCGACACCACCGGCAACATAAATGTTGTCACCGCCGAGTCCTAGATTAAAGCCAGAATCACCGGTAATTGATGCATCAAACTGCGTCAACGTGGTTTTACCACCGTAAAGCACAACACCTTCTGCAGAAGCCGCAGCTAGTGCCGCCATACCTGCATCAGATTGCGACTGACCAGGAAGAAGGAATGGGTTAATTGCACCACTACCAATACCTTGCGCGAGCAATTCGGTGTAATGATAACCGCCACCAAGTTGTGATTCAGATTCGTTGGTTGCGTGACCTAAACCAACTTTGTAGTCCCAAAAACCGATTTGGCCTTCAACACCGAATTGAATTTTCATTGCCGTTGTTGTGGTTTCGATTTCACGTGGACCACAGTCCATACAACGCCAGCGGTATGCGATAGGTGCACCAATATTCAGTTGGTCGGCACCGTAGTAGTCACTTAATGCATCAACGATGTAATCGTAAGATTCACCAGTACTTGGGTACCAACCTTCGGTACCAATCGACCAAGGGGTAATTTGGTTCGGCTCAAACACTTTCTGTGAAGTGACCTCAGAGCCCATGAACTCCACAAAACCTTCAGCGCTGTCGCCTAAAGTCATCGTACCGCGGCTGACAAAGTCAATGCTATCAATCGGTTGCTGTAATGCTGACGCTCGTGGATAGTCCCATGAGCAGCTTACACCTTCGTTACGCGCACGATTCCACAAAGCAGCACCGTCGTCATCCATGTTTGGATAGACGTCACAGCCTGGCATACCTGGTAACGCTAAAACGTTTAAAACGTCATTTTCTAAGCCTGTTTCCGGATTAATTAATCCTTCCCCAATGAGGTTGTAATTTGGGTGCGTTGGATCGTTCCCGCTCCAACGATCATTAAGAGACGCAAATGGCGTACCACGAGTATCCGGAGACAAGCCGCTCTCAGGTTGGAACGTACTTGTGAAGTCGCGATCAACCCCGCGCAGAAGTTCTGCTGTACGGTACGACAACGACGCCATGACGTTGTAACCGTCTGAATAAAGATCGCCCGTACCAGCCAACACGTTGAAGCGATAGATATTACCGCCGCCTGCTTCAGTGTGATCAGCAAAAGCGCCGATTTGTGCGCCTTGGAAATCTTTCTTCAAAATGAAGTTGATAACACCACCGATGGCATCAGTACCGTAAACCGCTGACGCACCGTCACGTAAAATCTCTACGCGCTCGATGGCTGAAAATGGAATTGAGTTCAAGTCAACTGAACGGCCTTTCAAACCATGCGTAGCCGTACGGCGACCATTCAATAGAACCAAGGTAGAACCAGCACCTTGTTGACGTAAGTTTGCGCTTGAAGCACCGTTATTACCACGTTCTTCACCACTTACGATACCGGTGTTACTCGCCAAGTTATCGTTAGAGTTTGAAGCGACATTCAACTGCAACATAAGTTGTTCAGCTGTGGTAATACCCTGGGCATCTATCTCTTCACGCGAAATAATGGTTAGCGGTAGATCGCCTTCCATCGCTGTACGTTTGATGCTCGAACCAGTCACCTGGATTCGTTCGACTTTTTCTGCTTCTTCGTTTTGCTGTGTGTTCTCTTCTTGATCGACATCTTGAGCATAAGCGAGGCCGCTCATACTTGTCGTCAACCCCAGCACGAGTGCTATTTTATTGAGTTTCACTTTGCAATCTCCGCTCGTTGTAAGAATCTGGTACGTATCGTCAGTACGTCTTCTTGTTATACCCTTTGCCGTCATCGACAAAGAATTACTACAACAGATGGTAGAACCATCAATATATTGAAAGTATCACATATTCTTATAATGTAAATAATAAATTATTCCAAGCAATTTTCTGTGCATTTTTTAGTCGTAGCGTTCAAACGACTTATTCATGCGCTAAAATTCCTCTTTAATTACCTAAACTTAATCACTTAAGGCGAATTTGTTGCGGAATGTGACAATCCTTAAAATTTGAGTTCGTAAAGAATTTATGCCGAGAAAATCTAACAACGCTTCTCTTTATTACTCCTGAAAGAATAAGTGATGAAGTTTTTCATGGAATAATTTATTTTTTGACTGAGCTCACGTAGGATACCTTCATCTTTCCCGTGCAACTTTATGCAAAGAGTATAGCCATGATTCGCAATTTTGCCCTGCTGTTAAGCCTGATTTTCTTAGCGGCCTGCACCCCTCAAGAACCTACTACCGCTGAGCAAGTAAGGCTGCAACTTGGCCAGAAGCTCATGCTCGACTTCCGTTACTTCTGTAACGACGGTACGGCCAGTGACGAATGCAAAACCGCTGTCACGGAGCTGCCAGATGCTTTAGCCAACGTGCTCCGCGAAGGCCACATTGGCGGCGTTATTCTGTTTGCCGACAACTTAGTGGAAGGTCAGCAGATGACGACGCTTATTGCACAGATGCAGGAAGTTGTGCGGGAGGCGGGGTTGCCACCTTTGTTTATTGCCGTGGATCAGGAAGGTGGGCGTGTCGCACGACTACCTCCCGCCATTTCAACGCGCTTCGGCGGCAACATGGCGCTTGGCGCAACCTACGCCGCACAAGGTACAGGTTATGCTGAACAGGTTGCTGCAGGCATTGCGAAAGAACTCAGCTTGCTCGGTTTTAATCTCAATTTTGCGCCAACAGTTGATGTCAACGTTAACCCCGCTAATCCAGTGATCAATGTTCGCAGTTACGGCGAAGATCCAGATCAGGTAGCAGCACTCGGTCAGGCGACCGTCGCGACCCTGCAAAGCCATGGCATCATGAGCGCCCTCAAGCACTTTCCTGGCCACGGTGATACGCACGTTGACAGTCACACCGGGTTACCACGCGTTGAACATGAGCGTGCCACCATCGATGCGGTCGATTTGCTGCCGTTTAAACAAATCATCAATAGCGACACTCCGCCAGCGATGGTGATGACGGCGCATATTCAATATCCTGCACTGGACGACACTAAGTTCACAGCGACCAACGGCGAAGCGACCATTGTCCCCGCCACCATGTCACATAAGATCCTGACCGGCGTACTGCGAGAAGAGCTGGGCTTTAACGGCGTGATTGTGACCGACGCATTAGATATGGCAGGTATTGCGCATTATTACGCGCCGCTTGAAGCTACCATTGCGACTTTTAAAGCTGGTGCAGATATTGCGTTAATGCCTTACACCATTCGCACACCTGACGACATTGACGGATTTTGGCAGTATTTTGCTGGGTTAGAACAAGCCGTGGCCGCAGGTGAGATTGACACTCAAGCGCTCGCCAACTCAGCGCAGCGCATTGCCCAGTTAAAAGCAGATTACGACTTAACAGAGCAAGTCTCTCGGACTTTAGCAGAACGCTTAGAAAGCCTTAAGCAGCTACCTTTGGCGCAGAACATACAAGTTGAGCAGGCGCTTGCGTACGACGCGACAACTAAAATTTATGACCACGGCGTTTTGCCTCTTACGGCCGAGCACTGGTATGCAGTTATGCCTGATACCTTACGTTGCCAAGCGTTCACCTCTGCTCTTGCCGAGCAACGCCCGACAATCAGTAGTGACTGCTTAAGTTTAGCGGAGCTACCCGCCGGACAACCTTGGTTAGAGTGGCGGGCTGATGCTGCGGTCATCGTCGGTGATATTACGCCCCACCACAGCTTAGCCGAAATGGGCGGAATGGATGATTTAGCGAGTTGGCGCGAACGTCCGAGTAAGGCCGAGCAGCATGCCTGGTTGCAGGAGCTTATGGCGTTCACCCATGCGCGCCAACAACCGACTGTTTTTGTGGCTTTACGCACGCCATACGTTGCCAGTGACTTCCGTACAGTCGCCGACGCCGCATTAGCGACGTACGACTATAACGCGGCGATGAACACCGCCGGTAAGGTACGCAGCGCCAGTTTTACCGCTTTGGTAGAGGTATTACTCGGGCGTCAAGCGCGCGGAAACTTACCGGTCACCGTGGAGTAACCTGCTGCCGAACAAGAGCAAGTAACGTATCGGCAACAGCGCCCAACTGGGGCAGCTGTTGCCACTTCACACCGCTGCCATCGATTTCTTCCAAGCCCTGCTGACCGCGGCTATCGCCGACAAACTCAATGACATAACTTGGTGATACGTTACAGCGATTCAGACAGACATCTACCTGATAGCTTGGGTGCTCGCCATCATCAATCGTCAGGTTGGTCATTTTCACGTCAACGAAGCCATCACTTACGTTGTCTGGAATGGCGTAGTAATCTGCTAAGCCATAGTCTTGATAAACACCACTCAGGAGCGCTGAGAGCCCCGCTTGCAGCGCCATAACATTAAGTTTACGCGCAACTTGCCGATTCGGGTCGTGACGATGTTCACCACTTTCAATCAAGATCGTACTCGCCCCAGTACCGGCGATGGCATCACCAAATGAACGTTGCGAGTAGGTATCGTCATAGCGACCAATTCCCTGCGGCAGCCAGTGCGACAATATTTGTCGCATGTGAGCAATCAGCTGTTTGGCTCTCAGGCGCGGACCATCCACATGCTTATCCGGATGGTAAGCAGGAGCTAAAAACGCGATTGTCGCTGGGTCTCCACCTTCACCTGCTGCGTAGTATGGATTTTGATCGTGTAAATTGAAGGCCACCGTGGGCTTAAGCTGCTGTACTTGCTGCCAGAGCAATCGACCTTCAGGCGTTTGCTGCGCCAGTGCATCACGATTCATGTCGATGCCCTGCGCTGTTTCACGGGTGCCCGCAGCCGCACCATCAGGATTCAGCATAGGGACAACGTGCAAAGTGATAAGCTCTTGCCAATCATCGGGAAGATCCGCCGGGCAATGCTGTAAAAGAAGCTGGAGCCAATCGAGCACGGCCGCGGTTGCGGTGGATTCATTACCATGCATTTGCGTCCATGCCAGCACCACCAGCGGTCCTTGGCCAAGTGTAAAGCGCCGTATGGGAGTACCTAAGTACGACGTCCCGATGACCTTATGTTCGAGCGCAGTTGCGACCGCAAGCTTATCGAGCACTGGCTTAATATCAGCATAAACCAACTGACGTTTATTCAATGTTGGCCAATGGGTCGTCTGCCAGCGTTGTTCAAACTCGGCAAAAATTTGATTCGGGTGGTTCATACAAGTTCCTTGGTCTGCTCGTTAGCACTACTGAGTTCATCGAGGAGGTAAGCTATGTGACGGTAGGACAGCTCAGCTTTTCCAGCATGGTGACTCAAGCCAATTTCGCACGTACGGCTGTTACTCACCGCATGTTTACAGTGCGCAGGGACTTGTTCAGCTAATGGCGCCAGTGCGCTTGCATTCAACTCAGGTTGGCTAAAGCCTTTATCACCCGCGAAGCCGCAGCATTGGATCTGCTCGGGTTCAATGACTTGCGTGCTGCACTGTACTGCCAGAGCACGTAGCGATTGCCCTTGATCAAGATGACGGCTACTACAAGTGACATGCAGCATTAAAGGCTCTGTCAATGGTGTCATGTGTAACTTGCTGGCAACGCATTGCTGTAAAAACGCCGCCAGTTCGTAGCATTGAATGCCCTCGAGATCGTGCACCTGCAAAGCACAGGGACTGGCGTCAAAAACCACCGGATAGCGCCCCTGCTCGGTCAGTTGCCACAGATAATCACGTAACGCCTGCTGCTTGTCTTCCGCTTGGCTTGGGTAACCTTTACTCAGGTAGGGTTGCCCGCAACAATGACCTTTGGGCTCGACGACTTGCAAATGAATCCCCGCCTTGGCACATAAACGCTGGACAACTTGCGCCAAGGGCTCCTGTCCGGCGGTCGCAAATACGCGATTTGGACAGGTGGTGAAGTAAATCACCTTGTCTGCGTGAACAGCGGTCGCCGATGTGGTCATTAACTGTTGAGCTGCTGGCGGTAACTCAGGACGTTTTTGTTGCAACTTACTCAACGGTCGTGCGGCGGTTAAGGCAAAGCGTGCAATGCTCTCGACGCCTTGTTGATGACCCGCTATCCAGTTCGCCGTCCGCTGATGTTGTGCCTGTTCAGCACGGAGCTCTTGCACCCAAGCGCCAGTATTTATGCCCACCGGACACGCCGTCGCACAAAGTCCAGTTGCCGCACAAGAGTCAATACCCAAATGCTGAAAATCGTTGTTGATCGCATGCTGCTCGGCTGCAGAGCGATTGGCGTTACGCCGCATCAACGCAATCCGTTGCCGCGGGCTTAGCGTGTAGTGCAACGACGGACACTGCGGTTCGCAAAAGCCACATTCAATACAAGCGTCGACGGTGGCGTTCACCGGCGGCATTAATTTCAGATCCTGCAGATGTGCTTGTGGGTCATCATTGAGAATCACCCCTGGGTTCAGAATACCTTGCGGATCGACCAAAGCCTTAATGCGTTGCATCACGGCTAAACCATCACCGCCCCACTGAGCATAAAGGTAAGGTGCCATATTGCGGCCCGTACCATGTTCCGCTTTAAGCGTGCCAGCAAAGCGCTCGGTGATAAGTTTTGCGACAGCGTCCATAAAGGCCGCATACTGCGCTTTCTCTTGCGGCGTTTCGAAACCTTGGGTGAAAACAAAATGCACATTGCCATCTAGTGCATGACCAAAAATAATCGCCTCGTGATAACCATGTTGATCAAACAGGTCTTGCAAAGCAATCACCGCATCTGGCAAAGCCTCTAAAGGTACCGCCACGTCTTCGATAATCACTGTCGTGCCACGCTCGCGGACGGCGCCCACCGCTGGGAATAACCCTTTACGAATCTGCCATAGCGCTTGCCCTGTGGTTTTATCAGTGCTCATTGGACACAAGGCTTGGAAGCTCGTTAGACGCTGTTCCAGCTGTTGAAGCGCTTGCTGCAACGTCTGGTGGTCATCTCGCCCGATCTCGATTAACAGCGCAACCGCACCCTGTGGCGGTGTCACTGGGGTCAATTTAGCCAGCAGGGGTTGCACCGATTGCAGCGAGCGATCGTCCATGAGTTCAACGGCTTCAACGCCGATCGCTTTGAGCGCGGGAATGACCGCACAGGCGGCATGACTGTCGGGGAATAAGTAAAGTCCGGTGGCACTCGCTTGCGGCACCGCCACGGTGCGGTAGGTAATATCAGCGATAAAACCTAAAGTACCTTCGGAGCCAATCAGCAAGTGGGCCAAAATGTCGAGCCCATCATGGTAGTCGAGCAACGCATTAAGACCATACCCCATCGTATTCTTTAACCGAAATTGGGTGGCGATAGTGTCACTTAACTGGGGGTTTGCCCGCACCTGCTCGGCAAGCTCTTCTAGAGCTTGCAAAAGCTTTTTATGACTTTTGCGGAACGCCGCAACGGACGCCGCATTTCCCGTGTCCACGTGGGTGCCATCGGCCAGCACAAAGCTAATGCTATCGAGGGTATGGTAGCTGTTGTGTTTGACGCCACAGCACATACCCGAAGCATTGTTTGCCGCGATACCACCAATCTGACAAGTATTGATGGATGCCGGATCGGGTCCAATCTTACGGCCGTAGGCAGCCAGTTTTTGGTTGGCATGGGCACCAATCACGCCGGGCTGCAGCTTTATCTTTGCCCCTTGCTCGAGTACTTCACCGTGCTGCCAATCGCGCGTTAGCAGCACCAACACCGAGTCACTTATGGCCTGCCCGGACAAGCTGGTACCGGCCGCACGAAACGTCACTGCGACCTCATACTGTTGCGCCAAACGCAGTAACGCCTGCATCTCTTCGCGTGTGGCAATCTGCACGACCAACTTCGGCACTTTATGATAAAAGCTCGCATCAGTGCTAAACGCGATTCGCTGGCTAAGCTTGGTAAGCAAGCGGGGCGCTGGAATCACCTTGCTGAGTTGACGTTGAAAGTTATCGAGTGTTGCGGTCACGGGCGCTCCTGCATGAGTTTCACGGTGCGTTTTGATATTCAGTGTAACTAGTTTATATTTGAATAAAAAATTCCGTTAGCTTTTCGTCGCTAACGCTCGAAACCTAAAGGTGGGACACGATGTCCGCATTTGCAAAGATTAAAGCTGTACAAAGTTCACTGTCTGCCAGTGAATCGAAACTTGCTGCGTTTACCCTCGAATCGCCCAGTGCGTTACGCGATCTGTCGTCGCAACAATTGGCCAGCACCGTTGGCGTTAGCCAATCCAGTGTGGTGAAATTCGCCCAAAAGCTGGGCTACCGCGGTTACCCAGCGTTTAAATTGTCGGTTATCGATGCGCTGAACAAAAAGGCCCATCAAAGTGCGCGATTACACGGTGAAATTACCCTCGAAGACGATTTTAATGACATGGCCGACAAGCTCTTGGCTGGCAAAATCAACGTCTTGAGTGAAACGCGTAATCTCAATGAAAAAGCAGCCTTTGCCCAAGCAGTGCGCAAATTACTTGATGCCCAGCGCATTCTCATTGCCGGGATTGGCGGCTCTGCGTTGGTAGCTAAAGACTTGTCGTACAAATTACAGAAACTTGGCCTGCATGCGATTGCCGATTCCGACAGTCATATTCAATTGGCCAATGCGGCGACCTTTAATGTTGGTGACGTTGTAGTAGCCATCAGTGAATCTGGCAGCACTCACGAAGTCACCCGTGTGGTTAAAGAAGCGCGGCGGCACGGTAGTAGCGTCATCAGCATTACGCGCTACGGTAAAACACCGATCACCCAACTCGCCGACGTCAATTTGTATTCCGTGGCGGAAAGCGAACCCACGCGCTTATCCTCCATTCATGCCCGCACGGCGCAGAACTTGGTCATCGACCTGCTGTTCATCGCCTTGATTCAAGCTTCTGAGTTAGGGCGCGACACCTTGTCACGCACCAATCAGGCCTTTCAGCGTCTACGCAAAAGCTAGTTGTTGCTATCTGGGTACAACAAATACGGCTGACGTTGCTGCTTAAAACGCGTTAGGTCAGCCTGCCAGCTCGCTCTTATTTCTGCTTCGCTTTGCCCAGCGACAATGGCCTTACGTAATTCGTCAGTGCCACTAAGTTTGTCGAAAAAAGCCGCTGAGGTGAAAAAATCATCTGCTTTTCCTGCTGCTATGAAGGCAGCATAAGCATCCAGCAATGGTGCCAAGTCAAAACCTTTGATCGCACTCGTTCTTAAATCTTGTCCCCGCAGCTGTTGTCCTTCGAGCTTTGGCTGCGGCGCACTGTTCGGCATACTGCGCGGGCTAAACTGAAACTCGCCCAAGGCAACTTCGTTATGCCCTAGCACCTGAAACGGAAATTCGGTACCACGACCAATGCTCACCGCCGTAGGCTCAAATAAGCACAACGATGGGTAAAGTTGAATGGCTTGGGCGTTTGGCAGATTTGGGCTTGGTGCAATAGGCAAGTGGTAGGTCATATCACGCGCATAATTCGCCACCGGAACCACTGTTAGCTTTAATTGATCAGCATTATTGATCCAGCCTTCACCTTTGATCATTTGTGCTAATTCCGCCACCGTCATTCCGTGCAGCAACGGAATTTCGTGCATGCCGACGAACGATTGAAACTCTTTTTCGAGCACCGGTCCGTCAATATATGCGCCGTTGGGATTCGGGCGGTCGAGCACTAGCATCTCAATGCCTTGCTCTGCGGCCGCTTCCATCACGTAATGCATGGTACTGATGTAGGTATAGAAACGCGCTCCAACGTCTTGGATATCAAAGATAATGGTATCCACGCCGGAGAGCATTTCGGCACTAGGCTTTTTGGTTTTACCGTAGATCGACAAAATCGGTAATCCAGTGGCTGGGTCAACCGCATCGTTAATCGTTTCACCGGCTCCCACATCGCCGCGAAACCCATGTTCCGGCGCGAGCACCTTCGTCACGTCGATGCCTTGCGCGAGCAGGTAGTCGACCAAGTGTTGGTCGTGCGCTCGTGAGGTTTGATTCACCACCAAAGCGACTTTTTTACCGTCAAGTTGCGGCACATAGCGTTCCGCTTGTTCCGCGCCTACGGTGATAGCAATTGACGTTTTGGGTGTCGTCGCGTCGCTACAGGCATTCAAAAAAAGTGCAGTTGCGGCAAAGAGGCCTAGCCATGCTTTCATTGTTTCGACTCCACGGCCCGACGTAAGAACCCGTGCTGTTTGGCAAGCAGGCTTTCGGCACGGTCCGCCGATAACCCAGTAAGAATCATTAAAATTGCCAATTTTGCGCGATTATCGGCATCTTTTAGTGCTTTTTCGGCGATTTCCCGTTCACAGTTCGTGGCCTGCATGACGATTCGGATGGCGCGAGCACGGAGCTTTTCATTGCTCGCGTTAACGTCCACCATCAAGTTTTCATAAGTTTTGCCAAGACGAATCATGCTCGCCGTGCTGAGCATATTGAGTACTAGTTTTTGTGCTGTTCCCGACTTCATTCGCGTCGAGCCCGTCAGCGCTTCAGGGCCAACCACTGGACAGATGCCGATTTTTGCAGTGGTCATCAACGGCGAATTTGGGTTACAGGTCACCGACGCCGTTACACAGCCGATGCTATTGGCATACTCAAGCGCAGCAACCACATAAGGCGTGCGGCCACTAGCCGAAAGTCCAACCAGCACATCGTTGGCCGTTAAATTCACAGCCTTCACATCGTTGACGCCCGCTGCGCGGTCGTCTTCTGCACCCTCTACAGCAAATTGAATCGCATGTTCACCGCCAGCTATAAGCCCTTGTACTAAGTCATCCGGTACGCTGAAGGTTGGACGACACTCCACCGCATCGAGGATCCCGAGGCGACCGCTGGTGCCCGCGCCTATGTAAAATAACCTGCCACCGCTTTGCAGTTTGTCGACGATGGCATCGACCGCTTGCGCAATCTGCGGAATTTGCGTGGCCACTGCAGGCGCAACCTGCGCATCTTCATGGTTAATTTTGCGAAGTATTGCCTCACTTGAAAGTAGGTCAATATCTAACGTGTCCGGGTTTCGTCCCTCGGAAACGATACCGTTTAATTGTGCCAGTAAATCTTCAGTTTTGTTTACGTCTTCCATGGTCACTCTTCACTTGCTTGGAGCTTCGTTTGTTTGACTTCCGGCCAAACAAATCAGCGTAGAAATTGCGGTACCGATCATCAATTGCCAGGTGAAGCCAATATCGGTCACCCACTCTGCCGGCAACAGGAGCTGCTGCGTATAGGGTTGCATTAACAGTGGCACTAAAAACCCTACAACAAGAGCTGTCGTCACTGAGCGGCGACTGCCACGCTTGCTAAATAAGGTGACAAAATACACGCCCAACAGCCCACTGTAAGAAAACACCATTACACTTAATGCAAATTGTAGCAGTGGGGTGTCCGTGTATTGCTGCCAGTAATAGCACAGGCAAGCCATCAAGCCGAGTGCAGCTGCAACCACCGTCATACCTATACGGCCGGCCTTAACATAGTGCGCGTCGTTGTGTTGTTTGCCCTTGCGTTGTTGCCACGGGCGATAGATATCCTGAATCACCACGCTCGACATTGAGTTCAGGCCTGAATTCAACGTCGATAGCGCTGCCGCGATAATACCGATGGTCACCAGACCTCTTACCCCTGCAGGGATTTCGGTCAGCACGTAATACATAAATATGGTCACCGCTTCGCCGGCAAATGTTGGCACAGGGCCATCTGTTTGCCCGCTCGCCATAATGTCCGGACGCTGGTAGTAAATAAACAGCAGCAAACCAATAATGATAAACAGCAGCATCACTGGGATCACCATCACGACGGACATGAGAATGGCTTTACTACCTTCCTTCGCGTCCTTACAGGTGAGCACGCGTTGCGTCATGTCTTGGTCGAGGCCAAACGCGGCAATATTCAAGAGCACAAAACCGGTAAGTACCGACCAAATGTTGAATACGCCTGAGCTACTAAAGTCGACGTTCGTGTCGATGAGCGTGAGCTTCGATGACTCGCCCGGTGCTGGCTGTTGCAGTGCTTGAATAAGCTCGCCAAAACTCACCGGGATGGCATTGTAGAGCACAATGATAACGGCGATGGCAGCACTAACATAAACAACGGCTTGCAGTACGTCTGAATAGATAACCGTGCGAATACCGCCGTAAACAGTATAGATGAGTCCAATAAAGGTAAGCAGGAGCGTCGCCGTAATAACACTTTCGGCGTCGATATTGCCAAACAAGATCATGGCAACCGCAATTGCCGCCATATACAGTCGAGCGCCACTAGCAAACACGCGGCCGAACAGATACATCATTCCGGCTTCACGTTTAGCGCGTTCGCCGAAGCGTTGCTCGAGCAGCTCGTAGACCGTATAAACCCGCTGTTCATAGAACTTCGGGATCAGGAATATCGCCACGAACCCTACCGCAATGAACGCCCCGATATTGGTTGCTAAATAGGTAAGATCGCCGCGGTAACCTTGATCCGGCCCGCCTAAAAACGTCGCTGCCGACTGCGACGTTGCGAGTACCGAAATCGCCACCACCCACATCGACATTTTATTGCCGCCAAGAAAGTACTCCTGCGTCGATTGGCTCTTGCGATTGAACAGCCAGCCGCTGCCCAGTAACACTAACCCGTACGCCACGAACACCATGACGTCGGCTAAAGAATATTGACCTAGCATCGTCCTTCGCTTTTTCGAATCATTATGCCCCTAAAATAAATTATTCCATCATGAATGTATATACGGAATATAAATTTGGAATAAAAAGGGAGGGGCTCCCTCCCTTTACAAGCGCAAACGTTTTAGGGGCGATCGCTGATGAGTTGCTGCACGGTGCGGCGCAGCAGCGTTTCGAGTTTGGCGCCGGCATGGCCGACGTTAGCTTCGGTATTGTCGTTTACGCTGGCTTGCGCCGCGACAGTGAACTCTCGAGTACCGTCGGCGAGCGGTAAGCAGATATGCGCTAAGGCAACGACTTCACTGGTACCGCGGGTTTCACTGGGGCCTGCGCCAAGTTTATGGAAAATGCGCCAATTGCCATTCGTCGCTGCATCGAGCGTGTCTTGCACACTTAAGCCTTCAAGTTCGGGGTATTCTGCCTGCAGCGCTTGCGCGATCGCGCGGTGCGGCGTCAGGCTAGCTCCCGCCATCATACCACCGGCATTGGCACTATTTTCACTGTGCCCTGGACCATAGAACAACATCATGACGGCATCATCGCTTAACCCTGGCATGCGCGTTTCCGGCACGCGTTTATGGGTGGCTAAGCGTTTTAAAAATTCAGCCGAAGCTAAAGTGGTCATCGGTTTATTACCAGTTAAACCGCAATCTTCGCAGCGATAACTCAAAGCGCCGGGATCACTGTCGCGCGCAACGATTTTCGCGCTCACCGAACGTGACGGTGTGCGCCAATAGCTATCACTCGGGGCAAAAGCCGAGGGGCCATAGGCACCACGAAATTTCACCTCGGGCTGACCAATGTTCAGCCACGCATCGTGAAATAATGCGGTCAAATAATCGCGGCCGGCGACATCGGCAAAATAATACGCGATGGCGTTCGAGTTGCCATCGGCGGCACCCGAAACCTCATAACTATGCACGCTGGTAATTAAGTCGGCTAGTTTAACCGCGCCGACGACTGTATCCGGTTGCGCAAAGTTGTCACTCAACAACGACATGGCACCAGAATAGGCCATAATTTTTGATGAGCTCCAAGGCTCATACAAGTCATCGTGTGTTTCATCGTTTGCTAAGTAACGAAACGCTAATTCACCCGCTTTCTGCGCATAGTCGATGACCAAAATCTTGCCGTCACTCGCATTGGCGTCAAAATAGTCCCAGTCATGCGCGCTGCGCGTTACCCAGCCCGCATCGGTTCCCGTTTCAACAGTTGTTGCATAACGCTCATCGGTCGCCGCTACCTTAGGAGCACAGGCTTGCCACCGTGGTTCAGCATGCTCAGGCTGAAGCGGGGCCGCCCCCATGATCTGCTCGTAATACGATAGTCCGCTTGGTTCTTCTGCGGTACATGCCACTAAAGGCAATAGCGCACAGATCCCAAAGACGTATTTTGTTGAATTTTTCATCGTTCAATTCCTTATTATTCCCAAAACAAGAATAAAGTATTACAAATCAGGTGGCAAAGTATGGCAGTATGTCTGCTATAACAAAACACGAACTCTTAAAGAAAGATAGTTTATGTCGCAGAAGAATACGTCAGAGCAAGCACCGCTTTTTTACGCCGGTGTCGATGGTGGTGGGACAAAGTGCCGCGCCGAACTCTATGACCCCTCAGGGAATTTACTTGGCGCTGGCGTCGCTGGATCGGCCAACATTGCGCGCAACGGCGACGTAGCGCGGCAATCCATTCTCGAATCAGTTAGCGCAGCTCTTAAGCATGCCAACTTACCCCCTGAAGCGCTGCAACAAACACTGGTGTGCGGCGGCTTTGCTGGTGCCAACTTGCCGTCAGCAAGCAACGTTCTAAAGCAATGGCAGCACCCATTTCATAGCTTTTACTTCACTTCAGACCTGCACTCTGCCCTTTATGGCGCTCACGACGGTGCTAACGGTGCAGTCCTGGTCATTGGCACTGGCTCATGTGCCGCAGCGCTGAAGGACGGCGAACTTATCCAATACGGCGGACATGGCTTCTTACTTGGTGACAAAGGCAGCGGAGCATGGCTGGGTAAGCAAGCTGTCATTCACACCCTCGAAGCGATCGACGGCATACAGCAAAAAGGCGCGCTCGCCACGGCCGTTTGCAATCATTATCAAGCACACAGCGCGACCGAGCTGGTCGACAAGCTCAATCAAGCCAACCCTGGCGTATTTGGTGAACTCTGCCCTATTGTGCTCGAGCTCGCCAATCAACAAGACCCCATTGCCCAAGCCATGGTACAACAAGGCAGTAGCTATCTCAGCGCCATCGCCCGCAAAGCCATAGCACAGAGCGATGGACAACTGGTGCTCGCCGGTGGCGTTGCCAATGCGCTCCAGCACCAGCTTGAAGCAGACATTCAAGCCAGCCTCACCGCCAGCACACACGGCCCTGAGTGGGGCGCAATCTTACTGTATCAACACGGCGCGTTCACAGAAGGAGCGAAGTTATGACCGAAAGTCGTATGCACATCGAAGCGCAAGCCACCCCTGAGGTCATTAAGGCACAACTGCACGCCAATACCGCAATTTGCGAGCAACTTGGCGCAGAGCTAAGACAACAGCCGCCAACTGGCATCATGATGATTGGCCGTGGCACTTCGGATCATGCTGGCGTATTCGCCAAGTATTTATTTGAAGTTGAAGCAGGTGTTCCGGTGTTCGCCGCAGCACCTTCCGTCGCCGGTGTTTATAACAGTCAACTGAAGCTTAACGGCTGCCTCGCTATTTGTATTTCACAGTCAGGGCAGAGTCCCGATATTGTTGAGCAAGCCAAACGGGCGAAAGCTGGCGGCGCCAAACTTGTCGCCATCGTCAACGTTACCGACTCACCTTTAGCGCAATTAGCCGACACCGTGCTGCCTTTGCATGCCGGACCCGAGCTCGCCGTAGCCGCGACCAAAAGTTACTTAGCGAGTCTTAGTGCGCTCGCACAGATTTGCGCTTATTGGCAGCAAAACGACGAACTCAAACAAGCACTAACGAATTTGCCGCAGCAACTGCACGCAACGCAAAAGGCACCCGCCTGCTTGCATGCCGAGCAATTGCAGAACTTGCGCCATTGCGTCGTGCTTGGACGGGGCTTTGGCTATGCTATTGCCCGTGAAATTGCTTTGAAGCTAAAGGAAGTTTTGGGCATTCATGCTGAAGCTTTCAGTAGCGCGGAATTCTTGCATGGCCCGGTAACACTGGTCGAAAAGCACCTTAGCGTTTTTAATGTCCATATCTATGACGAAGGTAGCGACATGCATCAACGTCAATTGGCTGATATCCAAAAGCGTGGGGCGCACATCGTGCAGATGCCAGCGCCAGAGTCGGTGCACCGGCGCTTACAGCCACTTGCGGTTATGCAGCGCTTTTATCTTGATATCGAACATGCCGCGCGGCAACTCGGGCTTAATCCTGATGCGCCACCTGGCCTGAAAAAAGTAACGGAAACACACTAATGTTTGTTTGCGACTACGTTTTAACGCCTAACGGTTGGGCGCACAACCAACTCATCACCCTTGAACATGGCCGCGTCAAGACGCTTCAGGATGCGCCTACCGCGCATGACTTTCCGACCTACCACGGACGCCTTGTGCCGGGTTTCATCGACGTTCAGGTTAACGGTGGTGGCGGTGTACTCTTTAACCAAGAGCGCACTCCTAAAGCCCTGCAGCACATCATGGCTGCGCATTTGCAGCATGGCACGACGGGCATGTTGCCGACGCTGATTACCGATAGCATCGAGGCAATGGTCGACGCCGCACAAGCCATCAAAGATGCCAAACAGCAAGGCATTCCGGGGATTATCGGGGTGCATTTTGAAGGCCCGTGGTTAAGCGTAAAACGCAAGGGCGTGCATAGTGAGCACTATATTCGCGAGCCGAGCGCGGCAGAATTAGAAATTCTCACCGACCCAGAACTTGGCCTAGTGATGGTAACGCTAGCCCCAGAAACGGCTCCGGTGAGCGTCATTCAAAAGCTAACTGCAGCAGGGATCAAAGTTTTCTTAGGTCATTCCGACGCCAGTGCCGAACAAGTCAACCAAGCACTCGATGCCGGAGCTGTGGGCTTTACCCACTTGTACAACGCGATGTCACAGCTCCACTCACGTGCTCCAGGCATGGTTGGCGTGTGCCTTGCTCGCGACGCGTATGCAGGCATCATCGTTGATGGTTATCACGTCGACCCGCAAGCTTGCCAAGTTGCTTTTCGCGCCAAGGGTAAGGAACAAATGATGCTGGTCACCGATGCCATGGCGTTAGCCGCCACTGACGCTACCGAAGTACCGTTCTTTGACACCAAAATTCAGCGTGACGGTGACAAGCTAACGACGCCAGATGGCACCCTTGCAGGTTCTTGTTTAACCATGATCGACGCGGTAAGAAACACGGTGAACATGTGCGGAGTACCTCTCGCTGACGCAATTGCAATGGCTAGCAGCACTCCCGCAAAAATGCTCGGTATTGCTCATGAAGTAGGCCATATTGCACCAGGTCAACAAGCTAATTTCATGCTACTCGACGAACACTTAAACATCGCGCAACTGTGGTTGCTCGGTGAACCCACGCAACAGGACGCTTAACTATGGCCACTTTTATTCCAATGCTTGTGATTGGCTTACTGTTTTTCATTTTCGGCTTCGTAACTTGGTTGAACGGAGCGTTGATTCCGTTTTTGCAAATCATCTCGGATCTCAATGAATTCCAAGCCCTACTGATCGCCTTCTGTTTTTACATTGCGTACGTGGTCATGGCCCTCCCCATGTCGTGGGTACTCGACCGTACCGGCTATAAAAATGGCATGGTGGTTGGTTTAGCACTGATTGGTTGTGGTTTGTTACTATTCGTACCCGCCGCGCAAACGCATTACTTCAGCATTTTCTTGCTTGCACAGTTTGTTGTCGGTTCCGGGCTTACTATTCTACAAACGGCCTCGAACCCTTACATCGTGCGCATTGGTCCGCACGAGTCCGCGGCGGCACGAATTGCGATCATGGGTATTTTGAACAAAGCTGCGGGCGTCATTGCTCCACTCTTTTTCACTTGGTTAGTGTTGGCCGACTTCCCTAACGTGAGTGCGGCCAGCGTTGCCGAACTCAGTGCGGCAGAACGCGCCACCCAAGTGAGTGCCATGGCTGCCAAAATCATTCCACCTTACGTTGGCATGGCGGTGGCCATGTTTGTGTTAGCCGTTGCTTTCTTTATGGTGCGTCTGCCGAAGATTAAAGAAGAAGCACCCTCTGGCGCAGCGGTACATGAGTCGGTGCTCAAGTATCCACAACTGGTCTTAGGTGCGGTCGCTTTGTTCTTCTATGTTGGCGTTGAGGTTATTGCCGGCGACACGATTGGCATGTACGGGTCGAAGTTGGGTCTCGCTAACTATTCAAGCCTGACCTCATACGTAATGACCGCTATGGTGGTGGGTTATGTACTTGGGTTGGTGCTGATTCCGCGCTGGCTAAGTCAACAAGGCGCGCTCACAGGATCAGCGCTGCTAGGCTTGATCTTTACCGGCTTACTACTGATTAGCTCCGATAGCAGCACCACCATCGCCAGCGTCCTTTGGGGTTGGAGTGGCGTGCCGTTGGTCCCAGATTCAGTCGCATTTTTAGCGCTACTTGGCTTTGCCAACGCAATGGTATGGCCAGCCATTTGGCCATTAGCTTTAGCCGATTTAGGTAAGTTCACCGCGCGTGGTTCCGCGATTCTCATTATGGGTATTGCTGGCGGTGCCATTCTACCGCTCGTCTACGGCGGACTCGCTGAAGGCCTTGGCAATAAAGGTGCCTACGCCCTATTACTGGTGGGCTACTTAATCATCGGCTGGTACGGCATCAAAGGTCACAAAAAACGCAGTTGGTAACAACTTTTTGTTGGGTGCTCTCGTCTTTGAAAAGAAAACGGAGCACCCACCATGCTATTTCGTACTTTCGCCTTAACAATTTTCGCTACAATGGCGCTGACTGCCCATGCTTCCTCAACTCAATTCGTCCTGCAAGGCACCAGCGAAAACGATTACCGCCCAGCACTGGAAACTGCGGTGCAGCGACTCGCAACGTTACTGACTATCGAACCTTCGGCACTACCACCGTTAACCATTGTCGTGAATCGCAGCAGCTCTGAAAGCGACACCTACCAAGGACCCGCAGATTTAGTTTTGGCTGATGACCTGCTTGCGAAGAAACAGCGTGGTAACGAAACGATGGCATCAGTGGTTGCGCACGAAGCTTGCCATCTGTGGCTTATCGAGTTAGCCAAAGCGCAAGGACTTGATCAAACGAAGCAAGGCTACCTGCCAAGTTATGGCCACAGCAAATTCAACGACTGGTTTGACGAACTGGTCGCCGTGCGTTGTGAACAAGGGGATCTGGCCACGCAACGACGCGCAACTGATTTTGAGTTCATTCCACTGGCCAAGTACTTAGTCCAGACGCACCCCGTTTATGAACGCATGCAAGCCCAAATTAACGCCGCTCTCGCAGCACAAAAGGCCAAGCAGAACGGCAAGAACGGTGATCAAACGGTTTTAAAACTGACAATCAAAGACGATAACTTCGGAGATTTTTACCGACAATCGGCCTATTTTGCTGAATTTTTGACGACGTTAGCTGTAGATTTACAGTTACAAGATTGGCTTGCGCTGGCCCAACATGAAGATCCTGAACAAATTGCCAAACGACTCAACTTCAAAAACCTTTCAGAAATGGAGCAAGCGTTTTACCAATTTATTCCGTGGTAGGCTTTGTTAAATCGGGTCTTTCGGGCTATTCTTGCTCATTATAAGAAGTAAAAAAAGAGTCCGTGCGCCCGTGGAAATGCATCTTCCAACCCTGATTATTACAACCATTGCCCTCAACGTCTTGTTAGCTGGGGTAATGTTTATTATTTATCAGGTGCGGCGTTCGCAAAAGAGCTTTCTGACATGGTCATTAGCCTGCGCTGTATTTGCGATCGCGGTTATGCTTACCAGTATGCGCGCGATTGTTGATGACCAACCCTGGTTGACGGTCTTTATGGCCGACTTGTGTATCATTTTTGCACCATTGTTAGCCTTGCATGGGCTGCGCCAATATCAAATCCAGGGCCCGGTTTCATTAAAGCTCGTCGCACTCGTGATGAGCTACAGTGCGCTGCCCCTCGTCTACCTTTACACGTCACCTTTGCATGCCCAAACGTTAACTGCGGTTATTACGGCCGCAATTTACTTGTTTGCCGCGGCCTATATGCTCACTATACGACAAGCGCCGGCGCTTTCTCGTAATGTCTTGTTTTTACTTTTTTTGCTGCATGGCGGATTGATGCTAGGTATGGCAGGCATGCTATTTCAAAACTTAGGCGCCACTCAATACGTTACCGTGGAGCCGATTCTGAAGCTCATTCTCATCACTCATCTGCTGCTCACCACAGGTACCGTAACGCTATTCCCAGTCTTCGCCTTTGCCATGAGCGAACGTAGACTACTCGAGATCGTTAACTTTGACGAGCTTACACAACTCTACAATCGCCGTGCGTTCTTCGAACGGGGGAGTATGTTACTCGCAAAAAATCGCGTACTGCGCAGGCCGTTCTGTGTACTTATGCTCGACTTAGATCACTTTAAAGAAATCAACGACAACTTCGGTCATGCTGCGGGTGACGCTTGCTTACAAGAGGTGGCTAAAATTATTCGGGAAAGTGTGCGTGATAACGATGTGGCCGCGCGCATTGGCGGCGAGGAATTTGCGTTGGCGCTAAGTGACGTCGATCGCAATCAAGCTGAATTGCTCAGTTATCGCTTGTGCCAGCGGATTTCGCAGCAAGTCTTCGCTTATGAGGATCACGCCATCGAGCTCACCGTCAGCATTGGCGGTATATTCAGCATTTCAAGCCGACGTGAGCTCAGCGACCTATTAAATGCCGCTGACTCCGCGCTCTACGAGGCTAAAGCCAGCGGCCGGAACCAATTTAAGTTCGCTTAAAACGATGAATAACGCTGCCGGCGATTATCACCATTATCGTCTTTCGCTTTTTCCTTAGCATTTTTACGCGCGTCTTTACTATACTCACGCTTAGCCTCAGCCGAGAGGCTCTCCTTAACTCGAACTTTTCATTCAATGGTCACAATTCCCTTTATCAGCGCACCTTGCTAAAAAAAACAGGAGTGCCTTTATGAAAAGCCTATGGATAGTCGTTGCACTTGGAATTTTCACGTTAACTGCCTGTGGCGGAGGCAGTGACGACACGCCGCCAGACGGCGGTAATCCGCCACCGGTTGGTTCTACACTCAGCACCGAGCTTAGCGGTTCGCAGACCGTTGACGCGCTTGTATTCGATGGCGAGGCACAATTGGCGGCGACAACTTCGGGCCTACTATGGCGCGCCGACGCTGATGAACAGTGGCAAACGCGTTCGCCTTTGTCGGAACCAGTAACCGCCCTCACCGTTATCGGCCAGAGCCACTACCTTGTCGCCTTTGCCGGTGATGAGTCAGCGCCTGCACCGCTCTATGTGACCACTGATTCAGGTCTGACATGGCAAGCAGTGAGCCATAATTTCGGCGGTACAGAGCCTTCCCCTATTCGCGCTTTGCGTTACGACAGCACGACGGACCAAATTTATGCCCTTGGCGCTGATGCGCTTGCAGTGGCCGATCGCAGTGCGCAAGACTGGATACTCTTGGCTGGTCGCTGGGATGCCTTTGCGACCGGCCTGAATTTGCTCCGCATCGACCCCATTGGCAATGCCATTTGGTATGGCGGCCAAGGCGCAATCGAGAACGGTTTTCTTGTGCGCTACGACCGAGACACCCAAGAGCAGCAGCGCTGGGACGACCTACTGCCGAACCCTTCTTCATTCAAAGGTGGATTAATTCATCCCACCGATCAGCAACTCGTGCTGTTTAGCGGTGAAGGCGGTATTGTTCGCAGCACAGACCATGGCGGCAATTGGACCCTGCCACTTGGTGACGTCAATCATCGCTTTTACTTCGACATTGTCTTAGCCGATTCTGGGGTACTCTACACCGCTGGCTATGACAAAGGCTCTCCGACGCAAAATCTTATTGTTGAATGCAGCTCCGATAATGGATTTTCTTGGCACCGCAATGATTTCAGCGAAGCAACCAGCCGTGGTGGCGTCAAAAGCCTCATGTTGGTCGATGAAGTGGGTACCACCAAACTTTACTTGGGGCTTTGGGAGAATGGCATCAAATCAGTGGACTTAAGTGATTTGCAGTGCAGTTAAAATGCCGTAATCTTAGATAAATTTCGTTCATGATTAGGTACCTACCATGACTCTGAGCTTTTTACGTACAAAACTCGCCGTCGGTGCAGTTATCACTGCATTAACCCTAACTTCACTAGGCTACACACCATCAGCACAAGCACAAAGTGCCGAAGACATTCGAGCCAACGCCGAAGCTGTGCTCGAGGCCTTCAACGTACCCGGCATTGCAGTGGTCGCGGTCAAAGACGGTGAGGTCATTCTCGCTGAGGGTTTTGGCGTGCGCGATATCGCTACCAATGAGCCCGCTAACGCTGACACCTTGTTTGGTATTGCCTCGAACACCAAGGCTTTTACCAGCGCAGCCATCGCCACACTGGTGGAGCAAGGTAAGCTGGGGTGGGACGACAAAGTCATCGACCACATTCCTGAGTTTCGTTTGGCCGATGAAGACATTACACGCCAGCTCACTATTCGCGACCTGTTAAGCCATCGCTCAGGACTAGGTTTGGGCGCGGGCGACTTGATGATTTGGCCGAATACCGACAAAACCATCGACGACCTCTTTGCGGGTCTTGCCCATGTACCTGTGCAGCGCAGTTTGCGCCAGAAATTCGCCTACAACAATCTGATGTTTGTCACTGCTGGTGAAATCATCGCACGCGTAAGCGGTATGCCATACGGCGACTACATCACGCAAACTTTTTTAGAGCCGTTAGGCATGAACAATACCCGCGTCGGCTTTTCTAACATTCCAGCCGAGAACAACAACTTTGCCGTAGGTACCATCGAGTACGAAGGCGGCTTGCATCGCTTCCCGCTCGACTATTTGGAAGACTTCAGCTCTGCTGGTGCTATGGCGAGCAGCGTCAACGAACTAAGTAAGTGGTTACTTACTCAGCTGAACAACGGCGTCGCACCTAGCGGTGAACGTTTGTTCAGCCAAGGAACACAAAATACCATGTGGAACGTCGCGACGCCTCTGCCCGCGGACAGCAATCCCGCTACCCAATTTCGCGGCGTCGGCCTTGGTTGGTTCTTAAAAGACTACTACGGCGTCAAACACGTTTCACACAGTGGCGGCATATTGGGCATGCTTTCGTTGACCACGCTGATTCCAGAGCACAACTTTGGCATGGTCGTGTTGAGCAACCAACAAGCCTTCGGTGCGCTTACCGTGGTCACTGAAGAAGCCTTAGAGGATTTACTCGACTTGCCTGACCGCGACTGGCTTACTGAAATGCAAGCTGTTCACCAAGAATTCATGGCCAGCAAAGCTGAATTTGTGCTCAAGACACCCGAACAAGTGCGCGCCCCACTGTCGTTAGCCAGCTATGCCGCCACCTACAACGATCCATGGTATGGCGACATAGAAGTGACGCTGGTGGACGGCGAATTGCGCATGGACTTTACTCACACCGAGTTACTTAAGGGCACCCTTGAACACTACAACGGCGACACCTTTGTCGTACGCTGGGACGAGCCATTGCTCGAAGCCGATGCGTTTATTGATTTTGAAGTGAGCCGCGACAACGGCGTGCAAGGCGCACGCATGGAAGCCGTGGCCGACTTTACTGACTTCAGCTTTGACTTTCATAACCTGCGCTTAACGCGCAAAGAATAACCAGCTACCGCATCGATAACGGCTTTTAACTGGACAAGCAGAGCGATATTCCCTAGAATTCCCGCCTGCTTGTTCGCAAGCTCCCCCGCATTAAGACTCTGATGCGCACCCGTAGCTCAGCTGGATAGAGCGCTGCCCTCCGGAGGCAGAGGTCACAGGTTCGACTCCTGTCGGGTGCGCCATATATAACAATCGACTCACAGTTAATATACACTAACAAGAGTTTTTTTGTGCCAAATCTGTGCCAATTATGTGTCAGTTTTACGTTATTGATTTCAGAAGAATACTAAAATTGACCTTTAGCTAATTATCGACACATTGCAGACTAAAAAGCTGAAATTTATATCTTCAACTGTGTTTTAAATGGCATAGCTTTATCGTTTTGATTATCTAATAACGGTCGGAAATGATACCAATCTAAATTGCACATCTTCACCAGTCGATTCAATCGCGGCTTTAACGCTTATCTCGCAGCAGTCTCCCGCGATATCACGAAACCCTCGGGGCACACGAAACGTTCTTTGTTCGATCTCTGTAGGTGGGCATTCGCCAAACAAGAACCTAAACTCTCGCTGATAGGAAAATTCAACGGATTTATGAAATACCGAATGACCAACATACCCCTGTTTGTAATAAGTAACTAACGAGTATCTAGCTCTCGGATCAACTGACTTCATCCTCTGTAAAAACTCTGATACATGATTTGGTTCTATATAAACATAAAAGGGGCCAAATTCACTTTGAATACGTGTAATATCAGAATGCAGTCGCGTTAACTCTTGTGTATCCGCTGGTAAAGTTATCGCCGCCCAACAGTGCAACCATCCGTCTTTTTCCCCCATTCTAATAAAGACTTGGCTCGCTTTTCCTGCCTTTTGCCCATCAATTTCTATATTCATGGGCTGATCCCCCCGAGCACTATCTACATTCAGAATGCACGATTCCTGGCTATCACCAATTCCTGCTGATGAATTACTTCGATAATATTCGGGAGTATTGCAGTACAGAAAACCGTCGAGAAATTGCTCCAAATGAATACGTTCTCTGAAAAACTTAAATAGACCGACACATTGCCCAGCCTTAAAGGGGATATTCGACTTGTCACTCTGTTGCTTCGGCATCCCTGGTCCTTAACGTCGGCGCACTTGGTGTGATTTCCTTATCATTAGAAGTATTCAGTAAGCTTTCCATTAGCTCTATTTTTTGATTGGCTAGCTGTTCAAGACCATCTTCGATAGTAGCAATATGATGTCCATATCGGAGATCCCTCTTTTATGTCAATTGATTACACATGAACAAATATTAAGCGATTAAAAAGTAAATTTAATCATCCTCTAACACAAGTAAGTCGCCAATTTCGCAATCTAAATATCGGCATACCTTTTCAAGGGTTTCGTAATCGATTCGTGAATTAGTTTCATGAAATAAGCGTGTTGCAGTTTTACGATTAATACCCGTATCGCGCACCACATCGGATATTTTTAATTTTTTTGTTGCAAGTAACTCTGCAAAATTGCACTTGACCATAGCCCCTCCAAATAAGGCTTCACAGGTACATTTTGACCCCAATCAAACCCACAATGACCCTCTTTAGGGCCAAAAAAGTCTTGACACTGTCGTTTCACACCTTTAATGTCCCTCTAGAGGGTCATTTTCTCCCTCTATATACCTAGGAGATTAGCATGGAAAATACATACCTTACCACCGAAGAGTTAGCTGTTCGGATCAAATACGATGTGCGAACTATTCGCGAGCAATTAAAAGACTCAGTACTGATTGAGGGTGTTCATTACATTCGCCCTTTTGGGGGAAGGAAAATTTTGTACCTTTGGGAAGCCATTCAGAAAGATATAGGGAAATCTTCCGCTGCATCGTTAATCGTTCCAATGGCGCGGGGAGGTGTTGCACATGGGTAGAGTTTATGTCCGCAAAGAAAGTAACAAACTTAGTTTGGATTTCATGTTCAATAATGTTCGTTGCAGAGAACAAACCGCATTATCAAATACAAAAGGGAATCGGAAAAAGGTTCAACAGCTATTAGAGCGCATAGAAGCCGAAATAACTCTAGGCTCATTTGAATATCACAAATATTTTCCAAACAGCAACCGAGCCAAGCTTTTTGCAAATCAGGCTTTAAATGAAAGTTCCGGTAATTCTCCAACGTTCCGCAACTTTACTGAGCAATGGTTTGGTGAAATGGAAACCCAGTGGCGTAAATCACATAGCGACACCGTTCGGAATACTATCGATAAGTACTTGATTCCGAATTTTGGAGAAAAGGAAGTTGGCCACATCACTAAAGCGGAAATCCTGTCATTTCGGGCCTCCCTCGCCAAAGTTACAGCTCGAAATGGCAAACAGCTATCACCGTCGCGGATCAACCATATCATGACGCCATTGCACATGATCCTTAATGAGGCAGCCAACCGCTTTAATTTTAGCTCACCCTATCAAGGAATTAAATCGTTAAAGGTTCCGCGTACGGATGTAGAACCTTTTACGCTCGAAGAGGTGAGGCTCATTCTTGATAATGTGCGTGTTGATTTTAGGAACTACTACACGGTTCGTTTTTTCACTGGCATGCGCACTGCCGAAATTGATGGCTTACAGTGGGATGCAGTGGACTTTCAACAGCGTCAAGTTTTAGTCCGCAGCACCCTCGTTAATGGCCGCATCGAGAGCACAAAAACGGATGGCTCTTTTCGAGCTATCGATATGAGTCAGCTTGTATACGATGCGCTCATGTCTCAACGTGAAGCGACAGGTCATAATCAATTCGTTTTCACCACCCGCGCAGGTACCCCGCTTTCGCATAACAATGTGACTAAACGTGTTTGGTACCCCCTCTTACGCTATCTGGGGCTGCGTAAACGGCGGGCATATCAGACTCGACATACTGCCGCCACGCTCTGGCTTGCCTCCGGCGAAAGCCCCGAATGGATCGCTAGGCAGATGGGGCATTCAACGACTGAAATGTTATTCCGAGTCTACTCGCGTTATGTGCCAAACCTGACCCGCCAGGATGGCAGCGCATTTGAGCGTTTGTTGAAGCAAAACTTCGATGTGAAGACGTTGGAGGTGAGCCATGATGAATAACGATATGTTTATGGCTGATGATGCGGAGCAAGTGATGAAAGAGCATCGTGAATATGCCGGATTCACAGCTCGTCATTTGATGACAAAACTTCAAATTTTGCCGGGCAATCAACTAACCAGAATCATCGGAATTGGTTTTGAGCGTAATAATTTGGAAGCTTTAGAGTCATGGGTGTATTTCATCTCGAATACTCTGAAGATTCCGTTCACAAAAGAGCACTTCGAAATGCTAGAGGTTATTCTTCAGGGCATTCTAGAAGCGGCTGAGCGTGATTATCACATCCAACTTCGTATGGAGGTGACACGTTATGCGCACTAATCAAGACAAGTCGGGACTTATGTCTCGACAGTATCACGACTCATGTCCAGACGGTTGTCAGGACTTTATCACGACGCGTGAAGCGGCAGCGCTTGCAAACGTATGTGAGCGCACTATCTCACGCAAAGTTCACTTAGGACAGCTTCACTCCAAAAAGTCAGGACATAAACGTCTTATCTGTCGCGATTCTGTCATGACACTTTCAAAGACATCGACAAGACCTGCGACAAATTCTGTCGCAGAAAACGAATCAGAAATCATCTCGATTATGCTCGAACTCACAGAGCTCATGCACATAATGATTTCGCTTTACCATCCTGCGTCCCCACACGATTTGGCAAAAAAACAAAGTGCTCGAACCAAAGCAGCATTGCGAAAACCGTCTAAAGCGTGAAGTTGAGCCGGTTTATTCGATGTGAATTTTATTTTTTTATTTAAAGGTAGACTTATGATTAACGAGATTGAATGGAAGCATGGAAAACAAGATCAGGCGATACCAACTTATTATTTAGACGCCAGCGGTAAACGTCATAGCTCAATCGGCGAACTTGTCACCGCTAATTTTTTGCGATTGAACAAAATTCCATTTTTAACACAGGCGCTGGTAGGAGACTCAATTAGCGACTCAGAGCAGCGTGTTGATTTTGTGCTAATTAACCGCGGTGTTTATATCGAAGTGATACAAAGCGCTCCGCTGCGTCAATCGATGCATACGACAAAACATACGTCACAGCTTGTCGCTAACCAACGTGAGCATCGAAAACTCGGCTGGGAATGTCTATGCATCAACTCGGACAAGTTCTGGTCTCCCACAGGCTTTCATATTATCGATTTCTGCGAGCACCTTCGACTCTCATTGCTACTCACAGGGATACCATCAACCGCTGAGTTACCGCTCGCCAAGCTTGGATATTGGGATAGCTCTGAAATTAATAAACTAATGACACTGGAGCAACCTCGTCTCTTTGATTTTTTGGAAGAGCACGGAGTAACCGGGCTTGCCGCACTCAAAAACAGCTTTCACTTTTTCCTGAAAACTCTAAAAATGCGTGAGGATTTCGACGAAATTCTTGTACATCTTTACGAACATGATAAAAAACATGCAAGTGAAGAAGGTGAAGCTAGCTCGCGAGATAAATAGGAATAGTTTACGGTGCTGGCCTATCAGCCAGCGCCGTTCATTTGGTTTGTTTCGAAAAGTCGATATACTGAATCAAAACATGACATTAATATGGGCCCTACTGCTCCTCTTACTCACTTTCTAACCGGTTGCTTGGTTACTTACAATAGCTCAAATTAGGTAGCTAGAAAGAAAGATACTAATGATAAAACGTAGGTCGTAATACTCACAGCCGCAAAGGACTTGACGCATGACTATAACGCAAGCAATCATCATGACAATTACGCCAATAGCCTTCGTTGCTATCGGGTTGGTAATCATTTTATCTGCTCAAAACAAGGATAAGAACGACTCAGATAAAAAACACTAAATAACCTTATTGAGGAGGTCATTACTTATCAGTCTCGCCTTTTGAAAGCGTTACTAAAGCAAGTCAATCAACTTAGATTTAAGTAATTCTTGCTGTTTCTCTCTCGTCAAAACCGGCCGTACTAAACGCTCATACTCAGGAAATACTTCAAGCAAGGGTAATTCAATCGTAAGAGCTACTGCCTTGGCAACTCGCATTGAAATAGCTTTTCTGTTAATAATTTTTGAAATCAGGCTTGGTGAACAATTGAGTGCGTGCGCTATCGCACCTTGGTCAAAACCCTTCTTGTTAATTGCTTTACTAATTTCCTGTGGCGTCATGTCAAAACATCCTTATATCAAGCTCTTCAGCTAGGTTATGCGATGTTTCAGGTGGCTACTAGACGTTACACTCGATTTACGAAATGACTTACACTGTAGATATCAGATATCGCACGCGAGAATACGACATGCACTATAACGCTATGCAATCGAAGTACACTGGGCGCTTACTCAAATCAGCCATCATCATTTTCGTGTCATGTTGCCTACTGACGTTTTCGGGTGAACTGCTCGCAAAGCAGATCAAAATGAGCAAGAGCAAAATTTGTCACGACAGCTCAAGTCAATATTACTCGCGAACGAAAAACTTCACTGCTTTCGAAACACTCGAAGCCTGCGTTGCGGCTGGTGGAAGGCTACCAAAAGGAAATCTCCAACATAATAAAAGCTCAGTTACTAAGCGTGCAAGTTCAACAACATCAGAAAGCTACTCAAGGAGCGCTTTTGCACACTGGACAGATGACGATGGTGATTGCTTAAACACTCGTCACGAACTTTTACAAGACTTATCGACTGGACCAGTCACAATGTCAGAAAATGGCTGTCGCGTGCTTCGTGGACGCTGGAACGATCCATACTCGGGGAGCGCACTTTTTGACTCATCGAAAATGGATATTGACCACCTTGTGCCACTCGCGTGGGCTTGGGAGCATGGCGCGGAGAAATGGACAGATGCAGAGCGAGAAAAGTTTGCTAACGACTCAATCAATCTTTTTGCAGTCGCAGCCAGTCTTAATCGGAGGAAAGGCGCAAAAGGCCCTCGCGATTGGTTGCCACCTAATCGAAAATTTCACTGTCAGTACGTCACTCGATATCTACGCGTAATGCTCAAGTATGATTTTGATGAATCAGCTCGTGATGGCATTCGCGAGCTTCGAAAGCGTGTCTGTGGGGGGAGGGAGTGAAGTGCTAAGTCGTTCAGCCTGCACTTTATGCAGAGCTATGTTTCTTTGTCCGACTGCTTCAATCGCTTGATACCCCAAATCCCAAGCGCGTAAAAGATTCCAATCCCAATTATCAAAACCGCGAGTGACGTCATCTGGACTGTAGACATATTTGGTTTCCTCAACAAATTCGCTGAGAGTTATTCTAGACGAAGAAGTGTTTATTTTGTATATCTTCATATACGAAGCATTTCGACAGCTTTGAGCGAAGAGCGGACGTTTCGACATCCGTAGCGGCTAGAAATTTCACTGAATACAGGTCATATTAGCCTGTTGGTGTTTGAGTTTCTTAATTCACTAATGAAATTGTTCAAGTGGATTATGAGTATATGCCGCTCTGGCAAAGACGTAACCTGATATTTAAAAGGCTGCAACTATGAAATTTGGGTTTCTAATCGACAAAACTTCATTTGAGTGCAGCTGTTTTAGAGTAGCTCCTCTTTCAGAATTTGATTGTGTTATGGAAGAGTTTTATCAATCAGCTCATGTCAGCAATGGCTGGTTTTACGGACCAGAACAAGAACTTAAGAAAACTACAAATGAAAGTAGAAAGTTTAAAGAACGCGGTCCTGTTAATTGTTTGTCTTTCTTTCGTATAAGCACGACGCATGAAATAACTTCAAATGCGTGCTCAGAAGAGCATCTTCGATTCCTAATACTGGGTTATAGTTTTTTACAAGGCGTATACCTAACTCCGGAAGGTTATTTAAATTTAGGTCGGACAGCTTATAAACCGGGTAAATTAAATGGTTTACGCCTATCAGGCGATGATTACGTTAATGGCATGGAGGCTATAAATCAGTTCTATCTTTCGAACAATTGCGAAGTAAGGAAACAGATGTTTGCCTCTATACACTGGCATTTAATCGGTCAGTCGTATTACTTCGATTGGGATAGATTTGATTCTCAGTATAAAACGCTCGACGGCCTTTATAATATATCGGGGGTTAAAGCTGCATTCCATGCTGGGCGTCCCGTAGAGCTTGCAAGAAAGTATAATTTAAAATTGCCATCGTGGGCTAAGTTAGATTCAACGGGTAAAAAAAGCGTGCTCAGCACCCAAAGAAATGAACTTGTACATGAAGCAACGTACGGTGGAAATCCTATCGGATTTTCCTACCCAGATGAGAACTACAGCCTTGAGTTGACTTCATTTAACACAAAGCTTATTGCTGCTATGTTGGGCATTGACACTCCATATTTGTCAGCAGAACCCGACAATCGGGATTACTGGGGGTGGGACATAAAAGATAACTGCTAAACGTCCACAATTAGCATAAGTCGGATAATGAGACTGCTTTGAACGGTAACAATGAGCGAATAACAGACAATCTGCAAATTGTCTGATAATCTAGTTTTCAATCAAAATCGAAAGTTAATTAATACACCTATTGTCAAGACTGTAGGATTATAATTTGCGCTTTGTACAGGATGGGCCAGATATACCAGATGACCTTTTATTCGCTCAAGATGAAGGGAACGTAGTATTTTTTTGCGGCGCAGGAGTGTCTATGGCTCATGCGAAGCTATCCAGTTTTGGTGATTTAGCAGAGAAAGTCATAACAGACCTCGGTGCCACAAAAGAAAGTAAAGCAAGAAAGCTATTTTCCAAGTTCATGGAGTTGAACAAAGATCCGCATACTCGTGGCGTGATGTCTGCTGATCATATATTCAGCGGACTGATAAGAAGTTTTGATCGGAACGACATTAATTGCTCGGTGGCTAGAAGTCTTCTGCCGAACGGTAATCCTGATCTTACTGCTCATAAAATAATTCTTAAGCTTGCACGATCACAGGGAGGGCAGACGAGGCTAATAACTACGAACTTTGATTTGTTGTTTGAGTCCTCTAATAGTCGCCTCACATCAGTCACTCGAGCAAGTCTTCCTCGTATTGAATTTTCCGATAATGATTGGGGAATAGTCCACTTACACGGGAAAGTGAATAAAGATTATTCAGGCCCCGACAACGATGGTTTTGTTCTGTCAAGCTCGGAGTTTGGTGATGCGTATCTTGCACAAGGTTGGGCAAGAAATTTTGTTAAAGATGTGTTGGGAAAGTTTGTAGCTGTTTTTGTAGGTTACTCTGCAGATGATCCGCCTATTAGGTATTTACTAGAAGGTTTGCAGCAGAGTGATGGTGCTAATCATAAGATATACGCTTTTCAAAACGCAGATGATGAAGCTATTGCTCAGTGGGATGAAAAGGGCGTAAAGCCAATAGTCTATAATTTAGACCAAAACGACACGCATACCCCTTTATGGGATTCTCTAGATGCTTGGGGTAATAGGACCAGAAATCCTGATGCTTGGGCCAAAAGGGTGCTCTCAAAGGCGCGTAAAGGGCCGACAAAATTGAAGCCTCATGAAAGAGGAATGATTGTTCATTTGGTTAAGTCACCATGGGGCGCAAGAGCTTTTGAACAGGCGACCCCTCCGTTACCTGCTGAGTGGCTTTGCGTCTTGGATTCATCGATAAGACTTCAGCAGGTTGAAGAGAAAGGCTACTTGAATCCCAACGAAGAAGTTATAAATCCATATCAAATGTATGGAATTGATAATGACCCTCCGCCCTCTGACCGTAATGAACTATTTAGCCAAGGGACTAAATCTGATGTTTGGGATGCTTTTGACTTGAGTGAAAAGGACATAGATGACTTAGGTGGGGTAAATTTTCCAGAGTTCAGGAGCATTCGATCTAATCACCCAGCAAGGCTTCCATTGAGGTTAAGTTATATAGCGAGTTGGATTTCCAAAGTTGCGGAGCAAAGGATTACGGTTTGGTGGGCGGGCCGACAACCCTCTCTTCATCCTGATCTAATTCGAAACGTGGAATTAGAGCTAACGAAAATAAAGGATAGAATCATTCCCAAACCCATCCTTGAGGCTTGGAATATAATTTTTGAGTTAAGCTCTTTTTACGGTAGAAAAGAATATCAAGTGTATGATTTAAAGGACCGCATCAAGTTATTTGGCTGGAGTAACTTTGTTGTTCGCGAACATGCAAAAATTTCAGCTCCTATTTTAAAAAGGAACCTTTTATATACGAATTCTATTCCAAGGGATAACCGGAGAAGTTTGAAGAAGTACTCTCTGGTAAAAGTAGATGTCGATTATCCAAATACAGTTTTTGACATCAAGGTACCCGATGAATATCTTCAAAAAATAGTAAACGCTCATCGGACAAACCTAGAGCTTGCTATAGATATGGAAGTATATTTTTCATTATGGGTTGACGAAATTTGTGCTATTGAACCTGATGATACTTCTAGTTGCGGAGATATTGATAGAGGACATGGTTTATCCTGCTATGTTTTAAATTTTGTGGAGCTGTTCCGACGACTTTTGAATTTAGACGTTGTGCAAGCAAAGCGCGAATTTAACAAATGGCGAAGAGAAGATCTCGTTTTTGATCGGCTAAGAATTTGGGCCTGTGGTTTAGAAGGCCTCGTGAATGAGGCTGAATTTACTAGCGAAGTTATGTTGCTTTCAGATGACGATTTTTGGGCGCTTAAGGGCCAGCGAGACTTACTGATTTCAATTAAAAACAAGTGGAGTGAACTGTCTGAGAATAATCGCAAGCTTATAGAGAAACGAATACTAAAGGGCCCGCGTAAGCCCCGATGGGTTTCTAGAGAAGATCATGTTGTTCGCTCCGCATATAGACTGTTAAATAGATTACACTGGCTAAATAGCCAAGGGTGCATATTCTCTTTCGATTTGGATATTGTTACAAACAGGTATAGAGCAAAGGCGCCGGATTGGAAGCCGGAATATGCCGAAAGCGCGGCCGAAAGCCGAGAATCTCGTGTTGGTTGGGTTAGAACGGATACTGACTGGAGTGATCTGAAAGGTATTCCACCATCAAAAATCATTGAAAATGCAAATAAAAAGAGGAATACGAGTTTTCGTGATTTCACGGAGTATAAGCCATTTTTAGGCCTTTGTGATGACTGGCCTTTGCGGGCAATCACTGCTTTGTCAATAGAATTGAAAAAGGGGAAATTCCACGCAGAACTGTGGAGAGACTATTTATCAAGAGAAACTCGAAAGAAAGACAAATATCGACTCAAACTTCTTACAGCTGGAAGAATTACACAAGTTCCTAATACTGACTTTAAAGACATTATTTTGACTGCTTCCCGGTGGTATAAAGACTATGGTCCGGAACTGAGAGATATGAGCCCCAAAATATTTGAAGCTGTTTGGGAAAAATTTATTTCGACCATTAAAGAAGATAAAAATGCTATTGGCTCAGCACTTGTAAGACAAGAGAATAAAGAAATTGATTGGACAGGGGAAGCTATAAACTCAGCATCAGGCCATCTTGCTCAATTGCATATGACAAGCCCTGCAACAGAACATTTACAGCGCGGGCAAGGATATCCAAAACTATGGCTTAAAAAAGCTGAGCAGTTGCTGTGTCTGCCAAACGATGCACATCGTTATGCAATGGTAATTTTTGCGCATAACCTATCTTGGTTTTACGAAATAGATCCCGAGTGGACTGATAGAAATCTCATAAATGTAATTGAAAGTGATAAAACATCAAGCGATGATAAAGCAGCTATATGGGCTGGCTTTATGTGGGGGGCTACAGTTCCAAATGCAGAGCTTTACATTAAATTAAAGCCTCACATGCTCGAAATGGCTAATCAGAGTGCGTCAGGTAAACGCAGACATGCTGA
The DNA here is from genome assembly GCF_024752025.1 of Pseudidiomarina sp. CB1. Classification (GTDB taxonomy): domain Bacteria; phylum Pseudomonadota; class Gammaproteobacteria; order Enterobacterales; family Alteromonadaceae; genus Pseudidiomarina. The sequence continues at coordinate 1,675,450 of NZ_JANTPU010000001.1, forward strand.
AGTTCTGTCTGGTCTTCTATTGTCTGGCTGGGGTTCGAAAAATAAAGAAAACTTGCAGTATGTTTCTGATGAAGAATTGCGCAATGTACTTTTAGTAGCAGGGGATGACTTTAGAAGTTATATTCTCTGGCATCTGGGGCGTTGGTCTAAAGATAAAAAGAGTAAGTGGGATAAGAAAGTACTTCACTTTTTGCAGAGAGTTTGGCCAAAGCATAAGAAAGTTAGAACCAGCAAAACCTCTGCGCGGCTGTGTGAAATTGCATTAACACAAAAAGAAAATTTTCCAGCTGTTAGCAAACAGGTTTCACAACTCGTCTCCAAAGTGGGCATGGAATATGTCCATATACCTCGAATTCAGGAAATGGCCGGGGACCAGGAGGAAGGCGATAATTTGGCATCTAAATATCCAGAAGATTACCTTAATTTATTATATTCAATACTTCCTGACCAGATAGAGAGATGGCCTTATGGCGCAGCGAAAGTGTTAAAGCATATCGAACGTATTTCTCCCAAACTTTCAAATGACCCCAAACTTATCGAGTTGAAATCTAGGCTAAATGATAATTAGTTCGATTTTCGGCTTTATCCAACAGTCGGAGCTACAATTAAAAGTACCCACCGTCCGCAATTGGCACCAAGCGGACCTAGTTTCCCTCAACAAAAAAATCCATCGCCTCTCTCAACAAAATCAACTTTCAGTGCGTGTGAAAACCTCAATAAATCGAAATCGACTACCTTTTGGGCGAAAATTGAGCATTTTCATATATGTGTGAGTACAGACACCCTCTAAAACGCTTGTCTGTGCTCTTCACTATTCAAACTTTAGCCCGTAGCATTTTTCAGCAACAAAAGGAAAAATCTACGGGAACGCTTTAATGGCCGAATCAATTAAAAAATTACGTTTGCGTGACATCGACAGTGTCGAGCTTGATGTTCATGCACAGCATAAAGCCCAGATACGCCGAATGTTGCGTTTGTTATTTGAAACAAGCCAGCTTGAGCAATTTCTTGAATTAATGACTCCCGCTTGTGTAGTTTTATTTCGCGAAAAACTCTACTTTTACGAAAATGCGTTCGTATTCTGTGCCCTTTCAAAAATGGCTCCTGAACTTCATATTGACGTTGTTGTAACGCGCCTAAAAAGCACACCCACACTGCTTACCCTGCGTCAAAGAGTTCTCAATAGATTAGAGCTCGAATCGCTATGCTCTTTAGATGCCAAATCTGGCTATGCTTTTTCACACACCGCTGAGGCGAATAAACCATTATTGCGTCAATGCGACTACGCCAAAGTCATTGCATGCACAGCAAGCACTCTCAAAAAGAAGAAAAAAGCGTTCACAAAAAGCGCTGTATTGAATGCCGAGAAACAAGCAAGCAGCATAAATACTGAGGAGTTACTCAAAGACGTTCCCGCGCCCAAGTTAAAGCGAGCGAATGCATAATGCGTGAACTTATCGAAAAGCACTTTCATATTCAGCCAAGTCTCGCAATTACTGAAGTTGCCGTGCGGCTTCGTCTAGTATGCCAAGCTGTGCTTGAGATAAATGAAAATAGCGCAGAGGAGTGCTCAGAACTTTCCAAAATTCATGAGTATTTGTGCAGTAATAAAGAAGTTGAAATAACGAATTTTCGCCGCGCAGAATTCCATGGCGAGCTTGAGTCACACCCGTTTTCAGTGACGATGATGCTCATACCTGCGTTTAATGAAAATCACGCCAATTTTCATCAATTTAAATTCCAGTGTGTCATGTTGGCGCGACTCTATTGCTCGCGCGGTACAGATGATTACGACGCATACCTGCAGTTTTATAAAACATTCATCAGAAACAACGACGCACAGCTTCCTTTCAGCACGAACTTCGTGACTCGCGCGAGCATTTATGAAGTGCAAGTCGAACTACGAAAAGTCGCGTTAAATCGAAATAATACCGAACTCGAAAAGCTTGCGAGATATTACCAGCCGCCCCGCGAGCCAACGTCGAACGAAGCGCACTCAAACGGCTTTAATACTGCAGCGAAGTATCTTCGCCAACGCTTACAGCTCGACGGTGATATCCGCGCAGATTTAATCGATGCGTTAAACAAAAACGGGGAGCACCTGGCGAGCGTGCTTCATATCACACCCCAACTTACGAAGCTTACAAGCCAGGAGTATTCAATATTTCAGAAGAAAATCACAGGTGTTCAACGCGCACTTTACAATGCAGAACTCGCACCGGCATGGACCTTAGCGGCTGCGACACCAGCCGAGCTAGCAGCGCTCTTGAATCATATCGATAAAAACCTCATCCTCGAAAGGTTTTCTCAAATCGATGCAACAACGTCAGCTTATCTCTTTATATTTTTTCTAAAACTTTTAGGCACGCCAAGGCCGCTTGAAATAGTTCTCATCAATCGAGGCTCCCCAAAGTTTTCAGAATCAATGATTCGGGCAAGCTCTATTGATTATCTACTAAAAAAACGTGTAAAAAACGAACTCGAAGATGCACGACTCACCGTGAATGCGCGCCTCATTGATGTGGAAGGACCGGCGGAGGAATCACGACGCTTGTACTACTACACGAGTGAACTCATAACGATTCGGCTTCCAGAGCCGTTGATTTCATTACTACAGAATGCACTGTCTCGTATCGATGCAAATCGTCGTCATGAGTGTGAAATGTCCCACGCCTTTGGCATTGACGAAAACAACTACAACACGTGGATAAACACGCAAATTAAAAAATCCGAGTTTAATAAGTTTGGTATAACGCGAAGTGCATTTGAAAGGGTGTTTTTACAATACGCTCGAGAGAGTACGACGGAAGCAACACTCAACTTGATCAGGCAACAAGGAACTGTTCAGCAGCATTACATCCTGCAATTTCATCGCGAAATTGCGACACAGATCAACAAAGCTTGGGGCAGCTTCATCGCAACACTCGGCTTTACGAGGATAACGCGTGTGGATAGCGTATCGCACTCAGAGCATCTCTCTCACGCTGGCTCTGAAATGACACTGCGAAGCTCTCTGCTCGATGAAATTCTCGCGCACAGCGTCAATTCAGCCTCGCAACATTTAAAAACGGAGGCTTTTCATGCGTTCAACGAGCTAGCTTTTTATATTTATTTGCGCGTCTCAATGACGGTTGGGCTGCGACCAGTTGCTGAACCATTCCCTAATCACGAATTCTACTCAAGTAAACTGGGAGTCATGAGCGTCAAAGATAAAGCAGTTCATCATAAAAAAGAGCGACGACTGATTGTATTCACATCAAAACTTTGTGAACTGATTGATGCACACATTGCAGTTGCTGAAGCTCTCGCATCAATGCTTGCCATTCTAACACCACGGCGAATTGTGTCACGAATCAGCGATAACAAAAATTGGGAGTCTTTTTCAAGCGCATTCGTCAACGACAAACTGACTCAACTACTTACTGCGAAAGTCACAAGTCATTCGCTCCGTCATGCGGCAGCTCAATCGTTTTTGCGAAGTTCAATAACGCAAGGTCAGTTCTTACAGTCTGCTTTGAACTTATTTCTTAATCATTCACGCAGCAATGTCTATGCGCTTAGCAATCACAGCCTGCTCTCAATTACTGACTTCATCACGAGTCAACGTAAGCAGCTTGAGGTCTATGATGCGCATCATCATGAAAACGATACAAAAGCGTTGCAACTTCTGCAGCGCCTCATCAAGGAATTCAAGTTATGAAGTTAAACTTTGATTTCTTTGTTGAAAAACTTAGCGCTGAAACGAAAGGCATACGCGATTGTGCTGGTTTCGCATACAGAGTCATTCAAGATGAGTGTGCGAAAGCGTTATCTCAGTCTGAAAATATGCCAAAAAATTATTTCTCGCAACGCGCTCAAAAAGTTTACGCGCATGCAAAAAGAGATGTCGAACTCAATGCGGTTCGCATTTGTTTCTTTGCGTTATACGAATATTGTCGGGAGTATAACGACGCGCTCACAACGCCAACCGCGCGCTTAGCCGTTAAGCAAGTAAAACCGGTCATTAGCGATGACAGTCCGTCTTTTGCTTTCATCGATGTTCTTAATACGATGATTGAACAAGAGCTCATTCGTGAGAAATCTCAAGCACCGACCGTTGTTTTGGTGCTGCTCCTTTGCCGTCACGCCAATATAAATTCTGTTGCGCAATTAACCGCTGCCCTTAGCGCTGACTTCAATGATTTGGTGGTTTTTAAAGATGCGCTTTTCGCATCACTAACTACAGCTTCGAAGCGATTTTTACTCGACGCAGTTGCACTACAAGCTTTTAAGCTCTTAAAGTCCCGTCCACCTCGCGAGCTGAGAACAACTGTCATCGCAGCTCAACTTAAATCGCTCTGGCTATCCTACTCGACTGAACAGCCTTTTAATGAAAAAGCGGTTACGTTATCAAGCGCAATCCAAGCTGTGTCTTTTTTTAGTCAAAGCATCGCCGCCACGACGTTTGAAGATGCTTTTTCGCAGCTAAGTGATGTGAGCTTTATAAAAGCCGTGACTGGCATAGATGCGCCTTCTTCCTTCGTTGATAATGCGACACCAGCGCAGGTAAGGCGAAACAAACGCACCACGAAAGAATTTGTAAAGCTAGAGAAACTCACAGAGCTTTTTGAATGCAATGCTATGCGAAAATTTGCATTTGACGCACGCACAGCATCATCCGACTCTGAATTACTCGATAGTATTCGAAAGGCAGTACAAGCATTCGCAAAGGCAGATAAACGCCAGCGTAGAAATACAGCCGCATTTAAACTACTAAAAGTAAATCTGATAGCAGCGTTATCAAGCGCATATGATACTCATAGTGATATCAGTTTAACTGCTACGGCTGTCGCAACCTATCTTATCGACTTAGCTCTGCACGGCAGTCATTTCAAAGATAAATTACGAATGAGTACGATTGAAACGTACTTATCAACGTTAACAGTTTTCGCAAAATCGGCATGGTGCGATGAGTTACTTTTGCGTAACGCGCAAGAATCAAACGAACAACTCGAAGAACTCACCGAGTCCGTTGCGGATGCGCTTAGCACCATTGGCGAAGCCGGCAAACAAGGCACTGCGCTTGGCTTTTTACAGTACTTATCACAAGCCACAAAACTCAAGTTTTTCGATGCGCAAGAACTGGAATATTCGGGTGCAGGTAGCGTTGAGACGCGCGCTCATTATATAAACACGCAAGATTTGAATGAGGCATGCGAAGCTTTTCTTGCTAAGTCGAACATTGCAGAACGTCATCAGTTCGCTCTGTTTATTAAGCTCAGCTACGCGACTGGTTTGCGACGCAAAGAAGCAACTTTGCTTGAAATTGATGACGTGCGCTTCAATCTCGAGACGATTTATGTGTCCCAACTCACCCAACGTAAAACTATGCGAGCCGTTCGACACATTCCGACATGTCTGTTGTCAGCTGAACTTGAGCTCGAGCTACAAACGCATATTGACGAGCGCCGCCGGCTCGGCTATTCAACTGTGTTTGACGAAGCGACTCTTACTGCTCTCGATGACGAGTTTTTAGCCATTTTGCGTGAAACATGCAATAACGATGAGCTCGTTAATCACTCGCTCCGGCATTCAGCAGCAAACAACTTAGTTCTGCTATTTGCAATGTGCTGTGTATTAGGGCTTTTAGACTATCGAGAGCGTTTATATTTTTTAAAAAACGACACGTTTTCTGATGCGCGAATAAGCAGCATTTCGCAATCACTTAAAAAAATTGGGAAGTCAGCAAACCTATTTTTCCCAACGTTAGATGTCGCTGCCCAAATCCTCGGTCACGTCAGCCCCGCCGTCACAGCGCGAAGCTATCTACACTTACTCGACGTCTTGTTCTTTATGCACGATGCGCAACGTGCGCAGGCGCTATCATCGGAGCTTGCTGCCGCACTTGTTTCCACCAGCAATTATCGATTTGAATTCAAAAAACAATACGAGTCGTACCTACCCGATGCATCTCGTTGCGAGCAGCTGTTGTTTAAGTCTTACACCCGCGGGTTAAAGTATGTACTTCAGTGTTCAGCAATCATCACGAAGAATGATGACCTCGTCACGCAGCAGTTTTCATTTAGTGACTATCTGAATGCACTGAAGCTTTACAAGCAATCACCAGGGGGCAGCATCGAAGAAGCCCTACTCACTCACTTCGTAGCGCACGCTGGCGAACTCGATATCAACTTCTTAAGCGATAAGCCATTTACGTCAAATAATCGAGCTTGGATTCGGCTTCTTGATAGCGTCTCGAATACAGCTTGGAACCCCAAGAATCGGCGCGCGATTCAAACACTTCGCCAGACAATTGAAAAAGATTCAATTACTAACTTACGCATCGCTGAGAGACATTTCCGCGCGCTTAAACTTCTTTCTCTTACAAATTTGAGCATCGCACTTCACTTATCGGGACATGATGCGAAAGCAGAAAAATGGAAGCGGCTTATTGATAAAAATGGTTTTTCACAATCACTATCAGAGCACGATATTGATGGCTGCATTTCTATTGCCACCAAGCCGCTGAGCCTGCGCTGGCCGCTCTGGCGTTACTTACCTGAAATTCTGAATCTTCTTGATTCATACATCACATTCGAATCGAACCAAAAGGAAGTAAATTCATTATGAATATGAATACTATTGTTGACCTCATCCCGCTCAAACGTGTGGCGAAGTTATTTAAAGAGACGACATTGCTTCAAAAACATCGCGATACACTGCATCGCAATGCAATTGTTCTCATCTGTGATGCAAGCTCAAGCACACTTACGCTTGCCTCACCTTTAAACGAAGAGCTCTGGGCCTGGCACAAGCTAGATGCCAGTTTTGATGATGAGTTCACTGATTCATTATGGATAGAACTTGATGCTGTCTTTTTCTCGACGCTGATAGAAAAAACATTATTCGCACGCCATATAAAACTCGAAATTAATACGGTCGCGGCATCAATGGCAATCCTATCAGGCAAGGCTCCAGTCGACGATAATCAAGCGGACCTCTTTCCGAATGAAGATAAATTTATTCCGAGTGATGCTTCATCGACACTTCGACAGAACATTAAGATATTAGACACACTTTCTGACTATGATTTACCGCCAGTCAGTCACAGTGAAGAAGCATTTCAGTTGAGCAAATCTTCAGATAGCACAATCAGTCTCATCGATGATTTTAACAAAACACAAGGCGCATCCGTGGCAGACTATGTCGCCATCCAAAACAAATCAGGTGCTCTAGTTTTTGAATCAAGTAACTTTAGCATTAAGACACAATCAATTGATAAAGAGTTACACATCAACTCGGTTCTCGATTCTGGTACGCTTCACGCGCTAAGAAAGATGATCAACTTGCTGAGGGCAACAGCGGATGCGCAAATATTGTTCACACAAGAGCATGAACGAATCATTTTGCGTACTAAGGATTCTGTTGTTTTTCTTAAGACACAGGAGCACATTCATCGCCCAATGGTTTGCGCGTTACCGAAGTTTAGCGAAGCAGACGCACTCACATTAAACAAAGAAATGTGTATCAAAGCACTCGAAAAGCTCGATGCTAAACAGAAAAAAATTGAGGATTTCGTTTTCATTTCTTTGATTAAAAACGACACAGAGAAGTTGATTCAGTTTGAGTCAGAGCCAGAGGCTGGCCAACTCTCTTTAGTCATTAAAACGCACATCGGACTCGAGGATTTCGAGGAAATTAAAACGCTACGATCGTCGTTAATCGCAGCATTAAAAATCTTCAACGATGACGTCAATCTGCTTTTGCATAACCCTGACAACTCGAGTGACGAGTTCTATGTCACAACTTCGTCTTTCACAAGTTACGTCGCCTTGCAGAAATTACAGAATCCAAGCGCGGCGTCTTAAATTTCTTTTTTTAATGATAAAAAGGCCGCTGTTTGGCGGCCTTCAAATGAAGCAAATATGATGACCACGAGAATTGTTTGGACAGCTAAAATGGACGAGTATCTTCGACGCCACTAACACCGAAAATCAGCAAAGTTCCTTGCTGAAAAACTCGGAATAACAAAATCAGTATTGCTCAGACATACACGAAGTTTAGAATTTCAATCAAAACGAGAAGCAGAAACAACTCTGTAAGCAGAGGGCCAATAGACAAATCGACTGGAAGTCCGAACGGCGCTCAGATTGAGCGCTATTCAAGAGACTAATAGTTTGACGGGCTATTAATCGAAACGTTCTTCATCCTTACGCTTTCATTCTTGCTGAACCTTACCGAAAATTCAAGCAATAATTCCAGTTAGTCTCGTCACGAAAAATACTGAACGCATACTTCTATGTCTAGCAAATCGCATTACTTCCCATAATGGTTATTATCGGTAGTGATTGGGCGCCAAACTCACCAGTTGGACTTTCTGCAACTTACTAACAATATTAGCGACTTTGTATTACCCTAGATTAAATCTCTCGATATCGCTCATTGGTATAGGAAAAACATAATCATGCGAAAACAAGGTTTACGAGAAAGAACTGTCGTCACGGACATTCTCTGCGATATCTGCAATAAAAGCGTGATCTCTGATTTTCATAAGAAAGTTATTACCAACTTCGACGATTTTGAAGAGTATGCTCAATTGGTCGCTCGATTTGGGTACGGTTCGAAACGTGATTCTGAAAGGTTTAACTTTGATTTCTGTGAATCGTGCTTTGATAAAATATTAGTCAAAATTGACGAACTTAAAGAGTCTAATAACTAGAGTATCGATAACCAGCGTGAAACGAGAGACTCATGAAGAAAGAATTCTCAGGCTACATTCTTAGTTTTATTAGTATATTAGTAGGCGTTATTGTTTCGTGGCATTTCTACGATAAGAGTCAACAGTATAGGAATCCTATCTATGCCGTTGATGATTATCCGAGAACAGTTTTGGATTTTAATGATGGTGATAGAGATCTTCCGTTAAAAGTGATTTCGAATACAGGCGAACCCATTCATGAGGATATCTACATTGCGACACACTATTTTTGGAACGCGGGACAAAAACCAATTCTCGATACAGATATACTCGAGCCGTTTAGAATACGCTTCAATCCTAAAGAAGTCACAATACTAGACGTTAGTATTTCTAAATCGAGTCGTCCCGTCGTTTCCTGTGAAATCACACAAATTGACAGCTCAACTTTCCAGGTTGCGTATCGAATTATGGAAAACAATGACGGATGTGCCATCGACTATTTATACATTGGTAAGCGTATACCATCTGTTGAAGTCACTGGCGAAATCATAGGTGTCCGAAAAATAAATCTTAGTTTGAAAACTTGGCAGGACTACTATGGAGAAATATCACGCATAGAGAATTATTATCGGTATATACCCGCCTTTGTTATGGTCTCACTTTTCTCAATAGTATTGTTTCTTTATTTTCAACAGCTTGAATTACAAAGGGCTACTCGACAGTATAGATTGACGTGGATAATACTGCTTGTTGCAGCCCTCGCACTTTTTCTAGAAAATGAATTTGACGGGTTCTCAGTATCTGCCGAATTTGACTACCCTAACCTGCAGTCATGGCGATTAGACTCTAAAGGGTAAGGAACCCAAAGCAAGTTCTTAATTTTTCTTTGTTTAGAGTAAGGCATAATGAATTTTTAGCCAAATGATTCAACGATTTTAGTCCACTCGGAAAACTTACTCTGTGGCTTCCCAATAAAGAAAATCAGCGTAGTACATTCTAAGTCTAAGGAGAGCGCTTTGGTTAACCCCTCTGGTATGGTCGAAAAGAATTTAAGAGACGCCATCGATGGACGATATGAATTGATTGATTTTCTATCTAGGCCCGTTAAGTCGTTAACCCGTGTAGTACTTGAATGTCCTGTTCACGGGCGAGGCGACCAATTTGGAACGCCTTGGGTACCGATTGTCAACTCTGTGATAAATGGTACAGGTTGTCCCAAGTGTGCAGGAAAGTATCGATACACTTTGGAAGAGTATATCGAAGCCGTTGAAAGTAGAGGCTACCAGTTTTCATCGCTAGTTGGTGAGTTTAAAGGAATACAATCTAAAGTTGTACTGTCCTGTCCTGTCCATGGAACTGGTTCAGATTTTGAAACACCGTGGATACCCTCGTTCAATAATTTAATCTCTCATAATAAAGGCTGCCCTAAATGTTCTAGAGTATACAAGCGTTCACTATCAGAATGGATAGACGTTGTTAATGCAACTAAATACACCTATATCGGTCTATCCGAGGATTTTGTCGGAAAACGCAGCAGAATAATAGTTTCATGTCCTATCCACGGTGTGTGTAAAGACTTTGAAACTCCGTGGATCCCACGATTCGAGGATTTATTGCGTGGCAATGGCTGCCCGAAATGCGCTGGTTTATATAACAGCTCTGCTGCAGAATATAAAGACTTAGTAGAGCTCACTACACCATACAAACTTATTAACTTTATTGAACCAGTTAAAGGTAAACATACATGCGTAAATCTGCAATGCCCCGTCCATGGTGATGGGCAAGATTTCGGCACTCCATGGCTCCCTTCATTAAATAATCTACTCAAAGGCGGTAGATGTCCAAAATGCCAAAAAAAATATGTATACACCTTAGAAGAAATTAAAAAGAAAATTAGCCACATGTCTTACGAGTTAGTCGAATTTAAATCTGCAGAGTTTAAAGGCGTAAAAAGTAGAGTAGCACTCAAGTGCAATAAGCCTCATCAAGTGGGCGGTGCATTCATTTGGGAAACATCTCCTGACGCGTTGTTCTCTGGTCGTCAATGCCCGGCTTGCTCTACATCATCCGGTGGTTTCGACAAGCTGAAACCAGCGTTCTTATACTTGCAAAAAATTATTGATAAAAATCAATTAGTAGCCTTAAAAGTAGGTATCACAAATCGAGAACCTCTGATACGAATGGCTCAACAAAGCAGTTGGACTGAGTTTGAGCATATACTTATCGCAACTGTTCACTGTCATTCAGGTTCGTTAATTTATGAGGCAGAAAGAAATATACTTATACCACTCAAAGTCAAACGCTTAACAGGTATACTAACAAAAGAGGCCATGAAGGATGGCTATACTGAAACCGTTGCCGTAAGTGAAATAAACGAACTCATATCACTATTTCAGGAATTAGGTAAAAACCCCCAATTTACATTCGAACAGTATTAGAAATGGATCGCATATATTCTAATTACGCCACTATTGAACTAAGTGTCTGAATATCAAACACCACTGGGCACGATACATTTTATATGATCATTATCACTTTTTACGATAAAAGGCCTCCAGAAATATGACGCCTTACCAACTGCTTCGATAACACATTTGACGAGCTATTTTTTGGTGAACTATTATCCTGAGTCGATATCGCATTACTATCAGTTGTTGTGTTAATAATAGTCACCACAGCTATGATGTATCTTAATCAGTTATATTTTAATTTTTTGATCTCACCTAGTTTAACTGTTTGTTCGATAGCTAGCCATTACCAGAGTCTTCTTTAGTTAAAGCAATTTGAGGTAGTTCTAGGCTCGATAAAATTCACGCATCTCTTGTCCTCACTTTTTTTGAAGTTCGTTTTACAGATCTTTTTCTACATAAACAAAAATTGCATCAACTATTATTTTAATTATTATATTTCAGTGGCTTACCTAACTTTTCCGCTTGATTTTTAACCGTCAACTTTCTACGATTAATACTGTTAACCTACTCGGAGAGGTTAGTATTTTGAAGAAATTAAAGATTAGTAATTACCCCTCAGCCAAGAAGATTAAAGAACTATTTACATGGTGTCCGGAGTTCGGACTTCAATGGAAAAAAGATTCCGGTCCTTTCCATACTAGAGAAGCTGTAATGCTTTATGCAGAGAAGGATAGGTTGCGATTAAGGTACGCGAACAAAATTCTGGGTAAAGTTGTTCAACTAAACGCGTCTGCTATTGTCTGGTGTCTGAATCACGGCTCACTTCCTAGCAGCGATGGCATATTTTCATTGAACGGTGATAATACCGATTTTTCAAAGAGAAATTGGGCAGAACAAAATTTAGAGACTATTGAGATTGATGGCGAGAACATCAAAGAGTTCGTCGATTACGATGAGGTAACAGGACAATTCGTATGGAAACATCGCAGGCCTCGCAATTCAAACGATAGAACTTTTCTCAGAGAAAACGCAGGTAAAGACGTAAAATATCGACTTCACGATGGTTACTTGACGTTCAAAATAGCCAACAAAGAAAGGAAGGCACATCAATGGGCTTGGCTTTATCTCTACGGTAAATTCCCGCCTAAGGGATTAGTAATAGACCATATAGATAGAGATAAAACCAACAATTCGAGGGATAATCTCAGAGCAGTGACACAAGCAGAGAATTGTCGTAACAGAGCAAAGTATATTCCGACAGCCGCACCTAAAAATTACCGAAAAAAGAATGAGTTTCCTAGTACCTCAGCAGTAAGAAAGACATTTATCTATGACACGATAAAAGGTCAATTAATCTGGCGTAAACGTGAAGAAAGAACAGCGAGTGATAAACGATTCAATAATCTTTTCGCAGGGAAAAGAGCGGGCCGATATACAGGTACTGAACCCGTCTTAATTAATTTCAATAAGAGTCGATATGTCGGCCACGAACTAGTTTGGTCATACATGGGCAAGCCCAAACCTTCTAACGGCCTTATATGCCTGAATGGTGATAAACAAGATTTAAGACCAAATAATTGGATACCTGCTGAAGATTGCTTTGATTACTTTAAAAGTGAATACGATCCGATAAAGAAGCAAGCTATCTTAAAACGACTGCTTCGATACGAACCCGAAACTGGCAACTTTTTTCATAAAAGAAGACAGCTTAGGACGAAAGGAGATGCCGTTTTTAACTCAAAGGTCGATGAAGATAAACCTATAGGTTTTCAAAGAAACAGGTATCACTACTGCTGTCTCCTCGGTAGAGATTATCCCTCTTCACATTTAGCCTGGCTATATAATTATGGGGTTTGGGTGCCAGATACAGATTTAGAAATTGACCACATAAACTTAAATTCGCTCGACAATCGAATTGACAATTTACGTTTGGTTACGCACCAACAAAATTCTTCTAATTTGCCATTAATGAAAAGTAATTCATCCGGTTGTAGTGGTGTGATGCGCGACTCGCAACGCAAACAAAGATGGAGAGCATTTAACCGCAGGAAAACGCTAGGAGTTTTTGAAACGTACGAAGAAGCTGTGGCCGCACGAAAAAAATCGGAAATAGAAAGCTTTTAACTGCTAAGGGTTAGATTTCCGGACACTTTTTGAGAGTGTAAAAATTAACTCTATCGACAAACTAGCTGTAGAGCCGAAAGAAAATGCTATTCTTAGTGGGTCATTATTGATTTGTGTGCCGGCAATTCCGGTTGTTATGTTACATATTCAACTTCATATAAGTTTTGTTCAGTGCACAAAGAGATGAGCCGACAGAGCTTTCGCTTAGGGGGACTTAAAATGCACCACGGCCACTATATCCCAAAACCCGTGCAACAGGCTTTAGTAATCAACCTTAAAGAGAAGCTCGTGTTGCCTGAAAACTACCCGGAAATCAGCCGCGCCATCGTAAAAGGTTTTAAGTTTGACATCGTCTCTTCTATAGCTCACGAAACAGGGTTGTCGGCAACCGAGATTTTGAATGCGCTTAATCTTCCTCATCGGACAACAGTCCAAAGAAGAAAGCACCGATGCTTTAACACTGCAGAAAGCAATCGCATTTATGCTTTAATTGAAGTTATAACAGCCGCTGAAGTGCTTTTTGATGGAAATTTTCCTGATGCTATTCGTTGGCTTAAAAAGCCTTGCAAAGCACTTGGTAAGCGTTTACCAGTTGAAAATGTAAACTCGTTCTTCGAATTTCAGCAGGTGATCGCTGTTATCCATCGATTGGAATACGGTGTTTTTAATTAGCGAATGAAGTTAAAAACACTGCCGCGACAAAACATCCGCTCGCTTTGTACCCCCATTTTAATCAGCAATTATTAGTAGCATTATTGAACCGTGACAGGCGCTGATTGTCTGCGCTGAATGTCTCCTTAGTTAGAGGCTATAGGTTCGAATCAAGCCAGATGTGCCGTTTAGGGCTTTCGATTCAATTTCCCTAAAAATTCTATGAGAATGCTGTGAAAACAAAGTTGCTTGATGTTTGTTTAAAGTGGTGCTTAAAGGTGTTATTGAGCGGGGTTTGCTTCCGGCTCAGACAAGCTCGTTATTGAGCTTCATTTGAGTCGTTAGCTAGGCGCTTTAACGATGCTTTCGCATCTAGACGCTGTTTTTTATTATTGTGCGACCAGTAAAACATAGCTAAACCACCGATAAGCATTACGATCGGGGCAAATAAAAGTAAGGTAGCTTGTGTTGTGCTCATAACAATGTCCTTACGTTAAGGATTCTTCATTAGTGTAGCATATAATCACTTCATATCAGCGTTTGCTTTTCAGTAGGCTCTTTCTTTTTGAGTCCCTCGTACCGAAGGCTGATTTGGAAATTCTCGATATTTGGGACAAAGCGCTCTCGTTTGTTTTAACTAGCACGCAAAGTGTCGATGGTAAGTCTAAACGTTCAATCTTGTACCAACTGAGTAGCCACTGATTTTCTATACATCTCGCACCCATAAACACATACTAAAACGCTCGCGGATGAGCTTCCGATAATGCCAATTATCGGTAGTAATGGTGCATTCGTACCGACCTTACGGTTTGAGCTGAGGGTTACCAACGGAGAATTGATTCCCCGAGAGCGCGGCCCAAATATGTCCGGACAACATATTGGATTAACTATAAATCGGTGGCCAGTTTTTCTTGACCACTACACTCTGTAAATATTTTATTTAAACACCCAATGATTTCCTCCCTTTTACTCAACATTTCAACAGTATTATCCCAATGTTGAATTGTCGAACAGGTAGGCTCTAAGATTTCCTTTAGTCTCGCTCTAAATGGTTTTATCGAATCAAAAATACCTAGCGCGGCGTAAGAAGTACTTGCAGGTCTAATCACCAACTCGGTACCCCAGTCAGACTCTCTGTCGTTTGCAGTGGTATTGTCCGGAATAACTGTAAGCTTAACTTCCAAGGCTCGAATAAATGAGTCACCGAGTTTTAGTACGAGATCAATTCCTTTAATGTCTGTCCTTGAATATTCTTGGTAAGGCTCGAATTTTGACTCGAATAAAAAACTCAATTCATTATTTGCCACATCGGTACCAAATATAAAATCAAAACCTTCTTCTCGCGCTTCTACCTGAAGCTCTTGATTCGTGCATAGGTATACAGCAGAAGTATTTGTGTGAATCGCCACTAGTTGAGAACTATTTTTAATTAGTGTACCGTTAAGCTGCTTATTTAGAACTGTAGGTAATGATGCTTAGACTCGGATTTTTAATACTGGTGCTTGTTGCTGTTCTGACTCAAATCAGTCAGGCGGTTGCTGATGTGCATCAATCTCACCAGTCCTCTTCTGAGCAACACCTCAATTTTGAGCATGACGAATCCCACATCGATAAGCGCAATCTCCCTAAAAGTGGAGAAATCAGCTTTGACTGCCATCACTGCTGTCACTGCCATGGCTCATTTCATTTATATGCCATGAAGACTGAAAAAACTCTCGCGTTACCACGAATGGGCACAATACGTCCTGGGTATACTGAGTTTTACACTAACCCTCTATCATCTCCGCTGTTCCGGCCTCCCATCTCCTCATAACTGCCTAATAAGCTGCTATAGCAGCGCAAAAAAATCATTATTTTACGCAGTAATATGACTGAGGAGTCTATCTATGGGTCCGTTTTCGACACATAGCAAACGCTTGTTTATTGCCGTAAGTCTGGCAATAAGTTCAAGCTACGCCAATGCACAACAGTTGCCCGAGCAATGGCAAAAAACTGTGCAGCAACACCCCAGTGTTGAAGCCGCTCAACAGCAGGCTGAAGCGCTGATCCAACAGGGCAAACAATTAAATCAGCCTTTGTACAACCCTAGCTTATCGTCACGCTTAGAGCGCGAGGGTGACATCAATAATTACGCTGTTGGTCTAAGCCAGACGCTGGACTGGAGCACTCGCAATGAAGCAAGGGCCAGTCAGAGTGACGCCATGACGGCTATGGCAGTGAGTATTTATCGCCAGTCGGCGACATCGCATGCTAAAACTTTGTTGAATGCCTATGTGCAATGGCTGGACGCAAAACAGCGTTACGCACTGGCTGAGCAGCAAGAGAAAATCGTTAAACAGGCGATAAGCCTGGTTGCCGAACGACGTAAAGCCGGTGACTTAGGTGCCGTCGACGAACAACTGACGGTACTCGCGCTAAGTCGGCAACTGCAACAAACGGCAGCGGCTTATCAACAACTGCAATCCGCTGAAGCAGAGTTAAACGCTCTGCTAACAACGTCTGATGTCGGTCAACTCTCCATTAATGAGGAGCTATTTAACGTTGAACCTGCGTTAACGGCTCGTTGGCAACAACATCCAGCGTTAAAAGCCGCTTACCTGCAATGGCAATTAAAGCGCGCCGATGTCGACTGGAAACGCTCGTTAACCACCGCCAACCCAACCGTAGGCGTCGAAGCGGGCGAGAGCGATAACGAAACAGTAATTGGCTTATCATTCAGCATTCCACTACAGATTCGCAATAACTACAGCGATGCGGTGCGCGCAGCCAATAGCGAAGCTGTTGCTGAAGAAAAACGTTTGATTGCACTAAGGCAACAATGGCAAGCAGCACTGAAATCGTCTCTTAACAATTATCGTTTTGTGAAAAAACAGTGGCAAAGCTGGCAAAGAGACTTTCAATCTCGGCAGGATGAGTCGATGCAGGTGATTGAGCAGTCCTGGCTCGCCGGTGACCTATCCACCACAGACTACCTCACCGCTGTGCAACAGCAGCTCGATAGCCAATTTGCAGGGATAGCGCTGCAAACACAATATCGGTTGGCCGCCATTGAATGGTTGTACCGTTCGGGCGAACTCAGTAAAGCACTGACGTTATCGCCGTTAAGCCAGCCAACAAACGCAGAGATTGGAGAGTAAACGATGTCAGTAAAACCTTTATACGCAGCAATAGCACTTGCGCTGAGCTTTTCGGTTATGGCGCAGGATGAACACGGACACGACGAAAAAGAAGATACCCACAAGGAAGAAGGCAAACACGAGCAAGGTGAACATAAGGAAAGCTCAGGCGTGGAGCTATCCAGCAAGCAGCTATCCATGGCAGATATCACCACGCGAACCTTGCAAACTCAAGTCATTGAATATCCGGTTTATGCCCCGGGCGAGGTGGTTGCTAACGACTTTAATAGCTATATCGTGAGTCCGCGCATCGATTCGACCGTTCTCAAACGTTTTGTCAGTATTGGCGATCACGTCGAAAAAGGTGAGCCACTGGCAACCCTCTTCAGCGCCACCATGGCGGAGGCGCAAAGTCAGTATTTGGTCACACTTAACGAATGGCAACGCGTGCAGTCACTCGGTGAGTCAACGGTGGGTGAAAAACGCTTTGTCGAAGCGAAAAACGCCTTTACCTCAGCGCAAGCGCAACTCAAAGCATTTGGTATGTCAGCCAGCGACATTAAGCGTTTAAGTAAAGCTAACTACCCTATCGGCGAATACCAACTGACCTCAGAAATTGGCGGGATTGTGGTTAGCGATAACTTCAAGCAAGGCCAGCAAGTTAATGCCGGTAATCACTTGGTTGAAGTGCTGCAAGAAGAAACCTTGTGGGTTAATGCTCGTCTACCAGGCTCAGCTGACCTTAGTGTGCAGTTTGGTGATCCTGTTACAGTGAGTGTCGACAATCAGCGCTTTGCGGCAAAAGTCATTCAGGAAGGCCACACAATAGACCATAAAACCCGCACCCGAACGGTACGACTTGCGGTAAATAACGAAAAGGACCAATTACACCCTGGTTTATTTGCGGATGTTTATTTCTCAGTCAAGTCGGATGGACCGGTGCTTGCAGTTAAGGACTCAGCCTTAATGCGGGCCCCTGATGGTGACTGGCAGATATTCATTGAGCACGAACCCGGAAAGTTTGAACCGAAGAAAGTCGAATTGGTTGATGAAAAGGGTCCGTGGAAAGTTATTCGAGGCGTTAACGAAGGCACAAAATACGTAGACAACGGCGCGTTTTTCGTTCGCTCACAAATCGCTAAAGGCGGTTTTGACCCACATAACCACTAACAGGAGGTTGTATGTTTCAGCGCATTATTCAGTTTGCTGTCGCCAATCGCCTGTTATTGGTATTGGCTTTATTCAGCATCAGCATTGCGTCATTTTTTATTATTCCCAAACTTAAACTGGATGCCTTTCCCGATGTTACCAACGTTCAGGTAACGGTAAATACGGAAGCACCAGGATTAGCAGCGACCGAAGTCGAGCAGCTTATTACCTATCCGATAGAGTCGGTGATGTATGCCCTGCCCGACGTCAAAGAAGTTCGGTCAATCTCAAAAACAGGTTTATCGGGCATTACCGTGGTATTTGACGAGAGTGTCGATATCTACTTTGCCCGGCAACTGGTATTCGAGCGGCTGCAAGCGGCAAAGGAGTTGATTCCAGAGGGAGTCGGCACGCCCGAAATGGGCCCTAACTCTTCCGGTCTCGGCCAGGTTTATCAGTATCTGCTACTTGCCGAGCCGGGCTCTGGTGTCAGTAGCATGGAGCTACGCAGTCTTAACGACTATGTGGTTAAACTGCTACTGATGCCCGTTGAGGGAATTACCGAAGTCTTGTCCTTTGGCGGTGAAGTTAAGCAATATCAGGTTAACCTCAATCCCGCCAAGCTGCTGTCTTACGACCTTACCCAGCAAGACGTCATGGGCGCGGTCAACAAGAATAACGGTAACGTTGGTGGTTGGTATATGCCCCGCGGTCAGGAGCAGTTGGTTATTCGCGGCACCGGCTGGCTGGAAAGCGGTAAAAAAGGTCTACAGCAGATACAACAAATACCGCTCAAAACCGTTGACGGCGTTTCCGTAACACTGGGCCAGGTTGCCGACGTCGAAATCGGCAGTGAAATTCGCCAGGGAGCGGTCTCAATGTCGCGTAAAGTCGACGGCGAGGTCAACCAGCTGGGCGAAGTGGTGTCGGGTATTGTGCTCAAACGCATGGGCTCGAATACCAAAGCCACCATCGACGGTATTAAAAAGCGCATTCCGCTTATTCAGCAAGCATTACCCGAGGGTGTTACCTTTGAGCCGTATTATGATCAGGCCGATTTAATACAAAAAGCCGTATCTACGGTCGCGTATTCACTGCTCATTGCCTTTGTGTTTATTATCGCAGTATTAGCACTGTTTTTGCTCAACATACGCGCTACTTTTTTAGTGTTACTGTCCATTCCCGTTTCTATCGCCATTGCCCTGATGGTAATGTCCGCGATGGGCATGTCGGCTAACCTGATGTCGCTGGGCGGGATTGCTGTTGCCATTGGTATGCTGGTCGACGGCTCCGTGGTGATGGTTGAAAATATCTTTAAGCACTTAAGTCGTCCGGATAGTGAACACCAAGACGACGCCGAGCAACGCACAGAGCACCGCGACCCGGATCCTCAGGCAGCCGAACTCGATAGTCATGGTATCAAGCTGCGAGTTAAGGAAGCGGCTAACGAAGTGGCACGACCGGTATTCTTTGCCGCCATGATTATCTTGGTGGTCTTTATGCCACTGTTTAGTTTTCAGGGTGTTGAAGCTAAATTATTTGAGCCCATGGCTATCAGTATTATGCTGGCCATTATCTCCGCGGTTTTTGTGGCCATCATGGTTGTACCGGCATTAGCCAGTTACTTTTTCAGTCGGGGTATTAAGCCTCGTGAAAATAAGCTGCTTAAACCACTAGATAATGGTTATAAAAGACTATTATCGGTGGCGTTACGCAGTAAAAAGGCTGTTATTGCCCTGGCCGGTGTGCTGTTTGTCGGCGCTTTGGTGTTAGTGCCTCGTCTCGGCACAGAGTTTGCGCCCGAACTGGAAGAAGGCACGATTAATATTCGCGTGACATTAGCCCCCTCCTCTAACCTTGAAACGGCCTTAGAGGTGGCTCCGAAGCTTGAAAAAATCCTGATGTCGTTCCCGGAAACCACCTACGCACTCAGCCGCATTGGACGAGCCGAAGTGGGCGGCGATCCAGAGCCTATCAGCAACATCGAGATATATGTGGGTCTTAAGCCGCAGTCTGAATGGACAACAGCATCGGATCGCTACGCCTTACAAGAAAAAATGGAGGCAAAACTAGATGATCACCCAGGCTTGTTGTTTAATTTTTCACAACCTATTGCAACACGGGTTGATGAACTGCTCTCAGGTGTAAAATCGCAGCTAGCCATCAAACTATTTGGACCCGAGCTTGACGTGTTGGCCCGTAAAGGCCAGGAAATAGAAAGTGCCGTCAAGCAAGTTGACGGGGCGGTTGCTGTAGCGATGGAGCAAATAAAAGGTGAAGCACAACTCGTGGTTTCGCCGAAACGCCAGCAACTCTCACGCTACGGCTTAAATGTCACCGATGTACTGAGCGTTGTCGACAATGGCTTGGGTGGCGCTTCGGCAGGCCAGATCATTCGCGGTAATGAGCGCTATGATATTTACGTGCGGCTGGCCAAGCAATTCCGCGATACGCCGGAGTCTATTCGTTCGTTACGCCTGTTAACTCCCTCAGGGGCCTGGGTAACCTTAGGCGAAGTCGCCCACGTCGCAATTGAATCAGGACCACCGCAAATCCGTCGTGATGACGTACAGCGTCGCGTTGTGATTCAATCGAACGTTCAGGGTCGTGACATGGGTAGCGTGGTTGCCGATATTCGGAAGGCGATTGACGAGAAGGTGGATTTACCAACCGGTTACTCAGTCGATATTGGTGGCCAGTTCGAAAGTCAACAACGAGCACAGGAGCGCTTGTCCATTGTCGTTCCCATATCGCTGGCACTCATCGCCCTGCTGCTTTATTTTGCTTTCGGCACCATGGGTCAAGCCATGTTGATTTTGGTGAATGTACCATTGGCAGTCATCGGCGGTATTGTGGCACTCTATGTGTCAGGACAGTACTTATCGGTGCCCAGCGCCGTGGGTTTCATCACACTGTTTGGTGTGGCGGTACTAAACGGTGTGGTTCTGGTCGAGAGTATTAACCAGAGAATAACCGATGGGCATGCGGTTAATGATGCCGTGTTTGATGGCGCGTGGTCGCGACTACGCCCGGTATTAATGACAGCAATAACCTCAGCGTTAGGACTCATTCCCATGCTGTTTGCAACCGGTGCAGGGGCTGAAATTCAACGCCCACTGGCTACCGTCATTGTTGGTGGTTTGGTATCAGCTACTCTGCTGACATTGGTTATCTTACCCGTGCTCTATCCTTGGTTTTCGAAACAAAAAATTAAGGATCTGAGCCGTTAGGGTTCAATAGCATTTAAGGGGGCGGTTATTGTCGCCCCCTTTTATTAAAAGGGTAAGCGGATTAAATGGTTGATCTTACCTTTGCATGAGAGTGAGGCAAACCGGCATCTCATCGGATTATCTGGTTGGCACTCCAACCTACTGCTGATGCATGCTTCCCTCGCTAATTCCAGCAAGAACCCCACACGCCTTAACTTCCCGGTCATCGTTGCAACGCGCTCTTAGTGAAACGAGTTGTTTCTCAAGCGCCTGTAGAGCGGTTATCTGCGAGCGCACATGAGAGATGTGATCATCGAGCAAGGCATTGACAGCGGTACAGGACTGATGAGGGTCGTCCTGATAGCGCTTTAGTTCGTGAATTTCTGCCAGTGACAGATCCAGGATGCGGCAGCGACGAATAAAGGCCAGCCGCTCAACGTGTTTCTCGGTATAGACACGGTAACCGTTCTCCTGCCGACCAGGCGGCGGCAACAAGCCCTGCCGTTCGTAGAAGCGGATCGTCTGTGTATCTACCCCTACTGACTGTGCCAACTGACCAATACGCATCGGGTTCCTCCGCAACGGATTCTCTACGCTATTGACATTATAGCTACTATATAGTTTTAAATGAAAACCCGATCACATTCAAGTGGAGTCATATCATGAGTAAAAACTGCGGAGGCCCCTGTGGCGACCATGCAAGGCCTGCGGCGGATACCGATATGCAGGCCTCCTCCGATGCGTCGGGGGAATGGGTCAGTGTTTATGCCGTGCCGAAGATGGACTGTCCATCAGAAGAGCGCATGATTCGCCTGGCCCTGAACGGCGTTGAGGGGATTCGGGCACTGTCCTTCGACTTGTCGAACCGCCGGTTGAAGGTCGTGCATGACGGTGAGGTCGAGCCCGTCACCTCGAAACTGAAGACCTTGGGGCTAGGCGCCTCGCTTCAGGAAACCGTCGCTGCAAATCCGGAGACCATCAAGGCCGCCGAGTTTTCGGCAGCTTCTGCTAAGCAAGAATCCGGGACCCTGCGCTGGTTGCTCGGCATCAATGCACTTCTGTTCGTGGTGGAAATGACTGCCGGTCTGATCGCCCGGTCCACCGGCCTGATTGGAGAATCCCTGGACAATTTTGCCGATGCGGCGGTGTACGGGCTTGCCCTTTATGCGGTTGGACATAGCGTGAAAATGCAGGTACGTGCCGCGCATCTTGCTGGTGTACTGCAACTGATCTTGGCTGTGGGCGTACTCATAGAGGTGGTGAGACGCTTTGTATTCGGTAGTGAGCCTGAATCGCTGGTGATGATGGCTATCGCATTCGTCGCATTGATTGCCAATACCAGTTGTCTGCTGCTCATATCCAAACATCGGGAGGGCGGGGCGCACATGAAGGCAAGCTGGATATTCTCGGCCAACGACGTGGTGATCAACCTGGGGGTCATCACCGCCGGCGCTCTGGTCGCGTGGACCGGGTCCAATTATCCGGATCTGATTATCGGCACCATCGCGGGGGTAATTGTACTTAACGGTGCTAGACGCATTCTGGCGCTCAAGGATTAAGCAATGTCCATTTTTGGCAAACATCTGTCACCGTACGCTCTGTTGTCCATATCGGGCCTGCTGGCAGCGTCTGATCAGGCCATAAAATGGCTGGTGCAACAATCAATGGCATATGGCGAGTCTATTTCAGTGACCTCATTCTTTAACTGGGTACACGTATGGAATACCGGTGCCGCATTCAGTCTTTTTGCGAATGGTGGAGGCTGGCAGCGCTACTTTTTTATCGGAATCGCGGTAGTGGTCTCGATTTTTCTGATCAAGCTGATCCTTGAAAATCGTCATAAAGGAGAAGCCATCGCTTACAGTCTTATCCTCGGTGGCGCCATGGGCAACCTAATTGACCGGGTCTTTCGCGGCTATGTTGTGGATTCCTTTGATTTCTATTGGCGAGACTGGCATTGGCCGGCCTTCAACCTGGCTGATATTGCAATTGTCCTCGGTGCCTTACTTTTAGTTTCCAGCAGCTTGTTGGGTAAAAAAGCAAACACCAATGCCGAGTCGGATGGATCTGACTGACACCTACGCCTATACAACACCATGACCGAACTTCCCGACAACATCCTTCACCTGCCGCAATACCAAGTACTGGGCTGCAAATCAACCGACGACGAAATGCACTTCCAGGTGGACGTGCCCGATCCCATCGCCTGCGAGGAATGCGGCGTGCAGGGTGAGTTCGTACGGTTCGGCAAGCGTGACGTTCCCTATCGTGATCTGCCCATCCACGGCAAGCGGGTCACTCTCTGGGTGGTCCGCCGCCGATACACCTGCCGGGCCTGCAAGACAACATTCAGGCCCCAGCTACCGGAGATGGTGGACGGATTCCGTATGACACTGCGGCTGCATGAGTACGTGGAGAAGGAATCCTTCAACCACCCCTACACCTTTGTGGCGGCACAGACCGGCCTGGACGAGAAGACGGTGCGCGACATCTTCAACGCCCGCGCCGAGTTGCTGGGGCGCTGGCACCGCTTCGAGACGCCCCGCATCCTGGGCATTGACGAGCTATACCTGAACAAGCGCTACCGCTGCATTCTGACCAACATTGAGGAGCGGACCCTGCTCGACCTGCTGGCCACCCGCCGCCAGGACGTGGTGACCAACTACCTGATGAAGCTGAAAGACCGGCAGAAGGTCGAGATCGTCAGCATGGACATGTGGAACCCCTACCGGGCAGCGGTCAAGGCTGTGCTGCCCCAGGCCCGTATCGTGGTCGATAAGTTCCATGTGGTGCGCATGGCCAACGATGCCCTAGAGAGAGTGCGCAAGGACCTCAGAAAGGAGCTGAAACCGTCCCAGAGCCGGACTCTCAAGGGAGACCGGAAAATCCTGCTGAAACGCGCTCACGAAGTCTCAGACCGGGAGCGCCTCATCATGGAGACCTGGACAGGCGCGTTCCCGCAACTGCTGGCCGCCTACGAGCACAAGGAGCGCTTCTATGGCATCTGGGACGCCACCACACGGCTCCAGGCAGAAGCCGCCCTGGACGAGTGGATAGCCACCATCCCGAAGGGCCAAAAGGAAGTCTGGAGCGATCTGGTCAGGGCAGTGGGAAACTGGCGCGAAGAGACCATGACCTACTTCGAGACGGACATGCCCGTCACCAACGCTTACACGGAGTCCATCAACCGACTGGCCAAGGACAAGAACCGTGAAGGGCGCGGTTACTCCTTCGAGGTGATGCGGGCACGAATGCTCTACACCACGAAGCACAAGAAGAAGGCACCGACTGCGAAGGTCTCTCCTTTCTACAAGAAAACCATCGGTTACGGACTGCCGGACTTCGCAGAGGAACTCAACTACGGAGTCGATCTATCAACCATCTGAGGGTGGTATCAGATTGATGGGGTGAAGGTGCCCCATCAACCATTAAATCCGTATACCCAAAAAAACTAAAGTTGTATACAAAGCTCTTTAATAGCAGCGCTTGTAGAGCTTGTATATTCAACTTTTACCCCCCTTAAATATCCTAACTCTTTTAAAAATCAGCTCTTATAAACGGTTAAAAAGCCATCAAAAAAAGTTGTCCAGTTTTTCAAAATTTAAAATATATTTTCAATTTTTATGAATTTTTAATCTCACAATTAGAGATGCTAATCCTCCAGCGACTATAATGCGTATATAGATGTACCATTTTTAAGTAAGGAGACGTCACTATGAGTCAATCAACTCAAAAAGCCACGCTTTACAGAATGTCGACACCTGACCACCAATGCCCTTTTGGTTTAAAAACCAGGCACTTACTTAAAGCCAACGGTTACGATGTGGACGACAACCTGTTGGAAAGCCGAGAAGAAACCGACAAATTCAAGAAAAAGCACGACGTCGATACCACTCCACAAGTGTTTATTGGTGATAAACGTATCGGTGGGTACGAGGAGGTTCGAGCCTTTCTTGGAAAGCCTCTTCCTGACCCTGACGCAACCAGTTACCGGCCCGTTATTGCATTATTTATTATGACGGCACTCCTCTCTGTAGCCACGTCGTGGTTGTCTTTTGGTCGCGTATTTACCGTACAAACCATCGAGTGGTTCATCAGTTTCTCTATGGTGGTTCTGGCCTTGCTCAAACTCCAGGACGTAGAGAAATTCTCTACCATGTTTCTCAATTACGATCTTCTCGCCAAAAAATGGGTGCCTTATGGCCGTATTTATCCCTATGCCGAAGGCTTGGCGGGTCTGTTAATGGCAGCCGAATTCGCCCATGTCATATCCATACCCGTCGCATTATTCATCGGCATCGTAGGCTCTATATCGGTGTTTAAAGCCGTTTATGTCGACAAACGCGAGCTAAAATGTGCCTGTGTCGGTGGCTCCAGTAATGTGCCGTTAGGCTTCATTTCGCTCACTGAAAACCTCATGATGGTCGCTATGGCTGTCTGGATGTTTTTTACAATGAACTAGAAAAAGAGCGCATAGCGCTCTTTTTCTTAACGCTTTTTACGTAAAAACAAAATCTCACCAGCGGCAATCAATGCCATACCGATAAGAGACGCCCAAATCACCAGCGGATCGCTCGTCCATTTCACCCATATAAAAGCGACTAAAACGATGACGTCTAGCGTGATTGCGCTGACAAGTATGTAAATATTGGCATTCACCTTTTGCCTTAGATGCCGTAATACGCCCCAGTGGATCGCAATGTCCATCACGATATAAAAAATAGCGCCCAGTGACGCAATTCGACTCAAATCGAAGAATGCCGCTAAGATCATAGCCATAACAATGGTGTAAACCAGCGTATGCTTCTGAATGGAACCTGGCATGCCAAAATGACTGTGTGGAACAAGCTCCATATTGGTCAACATGGCTAACATTCTTGAAACGGCAAACGCGCTGGCAATCACTCCTGATACCGTTGCTACAATTGCAAACGCAACCGTCACCCAGAGTCCAGTTTCACCGTAGACGGGTCTGGCTGCTTCAGCAAGCGCGTAGTCTTTCGCTTTCACAATCTCATCTATGGACAGGCTCGAGCCAACCGCCAGAGTGACCAGAACGTATATTAACGCGCAGATAATCAGCGAAATAATAATGGCACGCCCGACATTTCTCTTAGGCTCAACAATTTCACCGCCACTATTGGTTATTGTTGTAAACCCTTTGTACGCAAGTATGCTTAAAGCAATCCCCGCTAAAATACCGCCACCCGTAGCTTCTTCTGGAATAGCCGATATCGATTCAAACTGAATGCCTGAGGCCCACAAACCACCAGCCGCTAAAATGACCAACCCTAAAGTCTTAACAAAGGCCATAAAAAATGAGAACGTTTGAATAAACTGATTACTCAAAATATTGATAAAAAACGCAAAGACCAGCAAACCCACCGCCAACAAAGGGATAAGCCACTGCGCTTCAAAAGAAATTAACTGGCTGGTATAAGACGCAAATGTCCGAGCGACTAAACTTTCATTAATCACCATAGAAAAGTACATCAAGAGTGCGAATATCGCCGTCACACTTCCTTTTCCATAAGCTTTACTGAGGAACATCGCAATACCGCCCGCTGACGGATAGGCTTTCGCCAACTTAACGTAAGAGTAAGCGCTAAAGCCGGCAATGATACCGCCGCACACAAACGCCAGGACAAACCACTCTCTTGCCAGCTGAGCAACTTGTCCGGTCAGTGCAAAAATACCAGCGCCAATCATCACACCAGTCCCCAGCGACACCGCCCCCCAAAGACTCAGGCTGCTTTTCTGATAGTCCTGATGTCCGTGTTCATGATCGTGTTCTGCCATAATCAGCTCCTGTGATTGAACTCAGTTGGACCAATGGATCCGGATAATTTTCCAGCCAGACTCAGTCGTATTTGATACGGTTACGGTTTCATTCATCGTTAAATCAACCTCACGCCCGTTATACTCCCCGGAAACGCTATACCGAGAAGTGATCACAGCAAGGCCATCGGCTTCTTGTACTGTCCTTTCAAGCAACTGTGAAGGAACCGCCTGGCTAAACTTAATATCTGACTTAAGGTGATGAGCACTGTACTCGGCCAAGGATCGTTCAACACCACCACCTTCAAAGATAAACACATCATTGGAAAGCACATCTTTAACGACTTCCGTGTCACCTTCAGTCAAAGCCGTTCGAAACCTATCAAGCACAACTGTCGGTTCAGATAGTTTTTCGGCGCTACTAGACGCTGAAATAAACAGCACCGAAACCATAAAAACACTCATGAATAATTTCATTCTTATTATTCCTTACATTAACTAGGGGAAAACGCGCTGCTTAGCGAAGAGGCCAGGGTAAAAATAGTGACAGCCAATACCATTTCCGCCGTTATGGAGTTTTTGAGTCGCTTGGCGGCCGCGTTATCATTTAATTGCGGTACGAACTTTAATTTATGCAATGCGGCAACAAGGAGAATCAGCGCCACAAACACAAGTTTCGCTAGTAGTACCGTGTCATACGACGTAAGCGGCAGCTCTGGCATCCATCGCCCTGTTGCACTACGATACATAACCAAGCCCGCAATAAGGAGTATTGGAACCGCTGCAGACATATGCACACCAAAACGCTCCATAATGGCTTTCGCTTTAGCAAGCGGTACCGACGTTGCCAGCTTTCGCAATGAGTTAAGACTGCCGAACCAAACCCAAGCGACTAACAAGTGTGTTAAAAGCGCTAGCTTTCCCCACCAGACGGCATCACTACCGTGGCCGATACTTAAAAAACTCCATCCCATGAGTCCAACCGCCGCAACATGTAGCATCCACTGTATGCTTGTTACCTTAACAACAGAGTAAAAAATCCAGACAACAGCAACGGTTACCTGGAGTTGCATGAACAACCCAACAGGGCCGGTCCATATAAACTGCATGTAGGTCGTGTCAATCATGCCGGCAAAGCCTTCAGCAGCAAAACTACCGACTTTCAGAAAAAAATACAGAAGGCTTGCCAGTAATAGAAGCAACGCAACAAGGCTATTCTTTCGTTCAGACTGCTTTTTTAAACCGGACAAATAAACGATATAAGGCGAGGCGGTCATCACCGCGTTAAGCCAGAATATAAAGGCCAACGTTAAAACGCTGGCCACACTCCAAAGGGTCATCATTTCACCTCAAAGCTAAAATCACCCGATATTTTATGACTGTCCCCACCCATTGCCGTCCAATAAACCGTATAACCACCTGACGCCAAATTGTTTTTAACAGCAATTTCGTACGCTGCTTTGGGAGTCATGCTCATCGAAAAGTCCAGCGGATGCATTTTACCGTCATCTGAGTGCAGCATAATTTTAGCCAGACGAACATCACCGGAAAAATTCATCGTAATTTCCGTTGGTGACTCGGACAAAGTCGCACCGTCCTCCGGGCTACTGGATGTTAGGCCGACGTGAGCGCTGGCCCATGCACTAAAAAATAACGTGGTACCGAAGGCTAACTTAAGTATGTTTTTCATGTTGTTTCCTCTTTGTTTATTATCAATTAAAACCAAACTCTGGCCCCAAGGACCACGCCTGTTTCTGCGGTGTCCTCACCCATTCGTTTCATTTCATCTGCCGTGTTGCCTAACGCGCCGTTCCAATAAACACCAATGTAGGGTGCAAACTCACGACTGATTTCGTGACGATAACGCAACCCCACACGCAAGTTGCTCAAGCCACTTTGCCGTTCATATTTGTCTGAATCTGTCAGATTGGCTGTAAACTCAATGCGAGGCTGTAAGTACGATGTTTGCGTTAACTGCCACTCATATTCAGTTTCGCTGACAAACTGGACATCGCCTTCTTCGTTCACCATCAACGAGTTGTCCATTTCAAACCAATACGGAGCCAGCCCCATGAAGCTAACAACGGCATAATTTTCCATAGAGGCATCGGACGATAAGGAGCCTCGCGTACCAACACCGGCCTGAAACGACCAAAACGGAGACATCAGGTAGCCGTATAACAACTCAGCACTTTCCAAGTCAGTGGGCTCTCCGTCATCTTGAATATTTTCCCCCTCACTTTTGAAGACAAACCGATGATAATCACCACCGTACCAAGCCATCATGTCCCAAACGGCAACGTTCTCTTCCTCGTTGGTT
The DNA here is from genome assembly GCF_024752025.1 of Pseudidiomarina sp. CB1. GTDB lineage: Bacteria > Pseudomonadota > Gammaproteobacteria > Enterobacterales > Alteromonadaceae > Pseudidiomarina. The sequence goes on from NZ_JANTPU010000001.1 coordinate 1,704,885, forward strand.
CGCGTTAACTCCAACCGATCGAACAGTACTTGCCCGGTGTAATATTCTTTGACGGGTTCAGGCCAGTCCTCTTTCGCATGTCCGGCGACTGCTAAACCTGGCAACAACGCCGCACCCACTAATAATGATTTACCGTACATAATTGTCCTCCTTATGCGACATTGACCACACGGAACATACCCGCTTTCATGTGATACAACAGGTGACAGTGGAACGCCCAACTACCCGGCGCGTCTGCCGTTATCAATAACGACACTTTTTCGCTCGGCTTCAGGCTAATCGTATGTTTGCGTGGGCGTGGATACTGTCCGTTTTCAAGTTCCATCCACATACCGTGTAGGTGTATGGGGTGATCCATCATCGTATCGTTTACCATCACCAACCTCAGTCGTTCTCCATGATGAAACTGAACCGGGCCATCCACTTCGGTAAACTTCTGACCATCAAAAGACCACATGTAACGCTCCATATTACCCGTTAAGTGCAGCTCTATCTGTCGTTCGGGCTCCCGCGTATCCGGCCATTCATGCGCGCCGACCAAGTCGGTATACACTAAGACTCTATGATCAACGTCTTCCAATCCAATCCCGGGTTCATGCAAACGGCTTACCGGGTTTGTAGCAATCATAGCCGCCCCGGCGCCATGTCCGGACTCACGGTGTTTGATTTTAATGTTTTCGACCGGGAGCTCTTTTTTATGTGTCATTTTATGCGTCATATGGCTGTTATTGCCGCCCATATGCTTCATATTCATGCTATTGCCTTTCATATCACCGGACATCGCCATCGCTCCCATGCCCATAGCGGCCATGCCTCGCTCAGGAACTTGCCGTAGTTCAGGCACTTCAGCCTCAAGACCAAGTTCGGGCGTTAATGTACCTCTGACATAACCACTTCGATCAAAGCTCTCAGCATAAATAGTGTAAGGCTTGTTTTGCTTAGGCTGGACAATTACATCGTAAGTTTCCGCCACACCAATGCGGAACTCGTCAACTGACACTGGTTTCACCGGTTGCCCGTCAGCGGCCACTACCGTCATTTCCAACCCAGGGATCCTCACATCGAAAAAACTCATTGCTGAACCGTTAATGATACGAAGGCGTACTTTTTCACCAGGCTTAAACAATGCTGACCAGTTCATCTGTGAATCGCGGCCATTCATCAGGTAGGTATAAGTACTGCCCGTCACATCCGCAATATCACGGGGGCTCATTCGCATTTGCCCCCACATTTCTCGTTGCTTCCAGGTTTTCTCTAACCCTTGCTGTCGCACGTCCTCGAAGGTCTCAAATATCGTACGTTTTTGATAGTTATAGTACCCCTCCGCAACTTTCAAGTTACGAAACACGGTATCCGGATCTTCGAATGTCCAGTCGCTGAGAATAATGGTATGTTCTCGATCAGCACCAATGTCTCCGTCTTTCGGTTCAATCACTAACGGCCCCAGGTGTCCCAATTGCTCCTGCAAACCGGAATGGCTGTGATACCAATAAGTTCCGTTTTGCTCGACATCGTAGCGGTATTTGAACGTTCGTCCTGGCTTTATCCCTTCGAAAGATACGCCAGGTACGCCATCCATATTCTCCGGCAATATAATTCCGTGCCAGTGAATTGACGTGTCTTCCGACAACCGGTTAGTCACATTTAGCTTTGCTCGCTGCCCTTCTTTTAAACGAATCAAAGGGCCCGGCATTTGGCCATTGATGGTTATTGGTGTTCCTACTTTATTTCCCACGAGCAGTGGGGACTTTGCAATGGTGAGATCAATCTCATCGTTTGTCAGGATCTGATCTTTAAAACTGCGTCCCTGAGGAGCAGCCCAAGTTGGGGCTACTTTGGCGATTGCTAAAGCAGACGCCATAGTGAATGCAGATTTAATAAACTTTCGACGCCCTTTGTTAAACTCATTGCTCATTATGACGCTCCTCTTTTGAGGTTAAATTTTGATAACGTTGAACGTCCTGTTCCTTACCAGACGGCTCATCAGAAACCGATGATTTAAACCCTTTAATCGCACTACCAAGATCGGAGCCCAGGGTTCGTAGCTTTTTGCTACCAAAAAGAAGGATGACAATAACTAGTAAAATTCCTAGCTGAACCATACTCAAGCCGCCAAAACCCATATCTAAAGCCCTCCATTTGAAAGTGCTTGCTGCTGCTCTAAACTTGCTATCTGCTGATAAGGTGTCACTGAGCCATCTTTTTTGATTTCATAGACTGTATAAGGCTGAAATCGAGTTCCCATCTCCATGCCAACAGAACCGACAGGCATGCCAGGGACGGTTAAGCCAATGCCATTGGCTGACTTCTTCCCAGCTAAATAATGAGAAACCAATGTAGGAGGAACGTGCCCCTCAAAGACATAGCCATTATCGGAAATAGCGGTGTGACAGGATTGAGCCTCCGCACTAATACCGGCATCACGTTTTCGTTGAGTCAGGTTGTCCGGATGTTGTACAGACACACTAAAGCTATCCGGTAAAGCTCGTAACCACTGTTCACAACAACCGCAGTTCGGATCTTTTAGAACGGTTAGCTTCCGCTCCTCTGAACCAGTTGCAGACACAGGCACGGAAAACAGCATCGCTAAAACAGCGATATTGCGTTTGATAGACATAATTATTCACCGACAAATAAGTTTTAAAGGAACACGCCGAGCGTGTGCTAAATTTTTAGTAACTTATTAAGCGGTAATTATTGGGGGGCGGAATAAATTAGACGCGTGTTTAGCACGAATGAAGGTGTCAACGGGTGCGTCGACTTTAGTAGAGAAATTAACTGCAGCGGCATTAAACGAGGGAGACTGTCCGACAAACAAAACTGAGCCACCGGAGCAATGTCGAATGGTCATGTCAGCACAGCACGAATTGTGCTTTTGCTCTTCATGCTCACAATCACTTGCGTCCGCTTTCTGCACCATGCTGTGCTGCATTTGCCCGTCATCATGGCATGCGTGAGCATCTGCCGTTTGCGAAAACGACATCGACACTAATAACACTACCATTACTAACAGAATTCGAATGTGCACGAGCACCCTGCTTTTTTGCAAGTTAATAAATTTTAGTTTAACGTCATTTAAACGAATGTCAAATAAGGAGCAGATCAATGTACTTATAAGGATTATTGTTCGCGTAGGTATAGCGGTTAAAGCTATGCCCATCGCGGAATCCAATAGGATCGTTACTGTAAAAACGACCGATAACTGGATCATAGTATCGTGCCTGCATATACGTCAGCTCAAGGTCATCGTCTTCCAAATGACCTGTGTAGCCGAGACCATCCGACTGCTGTGGCGCATCGTTATAGCGCGCTACCAGTTGCGAGCCTAAATGGTAATACTCAATGTAATTGCCATTCCTGTAGGTCGCCAGTAACGTCCCCTGTTGGTTATACAGGCTGTAGGTCTTAATTCCACCCGAGGTTTTCGACACGCGTCGACCATGACCATCATATTGATAGGTGATACCATCAGAGCTGATTAAACGGTTAGTCCGATTATAGTTAAAACTACGCGTTCCATTTGAAGTCACACTGCCACGGCTGTCATAGCTAAAGGTTCGCGAAACTGCACCCGACACACTAGCCAATCGATTGGAGCTATTGTAGTGATAATTGATATTTTCGTTCCCTACGGTCTTACTGATGATGTTGCCAAGCGCATCATAACTAAAATAACCGCTACTGTAATCCCCCCGAAAAATCAGCGCAGTCATAAATAGAATGCTCAACTCACTAACAAGGCGGCAAGCTTTTCCATCTGTAGTTGATAAACCTCTGGGCTCTCTCTTTTAAACTTCGCCAAATTCATCAACTTCCATTTTACCGATGGAAATTGATGATAATCATAAACAGACCAGTCCGGTTCTAAGCCGTTAAAACTAAGCAGAAATTGCTTATCCGCCTCGTTCAAACTCCGACGTATCGTCTTTATCAGCTTGTTTCGTGTTGCTTCAAAATCAGTATAATTAAATACAACATTACTCATGCCTTCAAACCGGTTCTCAAAAGCTGCCCTTTGGTCAAGTAAGTTGAGGGCAAGCATTTCATGTGTTGGTCGATTGCTACTAATCAGCGCGAATAACAAGCCCCGTTTGATTTCATCAGTAAACTTCTTTCGCAATTTCCGGCAACACATCGAGTAGCAGCTTTACCTGTCTTTTATAAGCTTCGTTCATTCCATTAACTCCAGTTCCTTTGGTACAGTGATTTGGTATTTCGGGATGTAAACACCGTTGGCTACTATCGCACGCTTACCCGAGCCTAGGTTTACACTGCTTAAATCAAGATATTGCACCCAGTCGTGATTTGCTTTCTCGGCCAGATAAAGAAATAAGCGTTTCACTTTTGTCGCCATAGCGTATTAATGCACCCGCCCCGATGCTCTCAAACCACTGGCTTTTTTTATAGCGTTGCTGCAAGTCGAGGCTGTAGCCATTTTCAACAAGCCAAGATGAACAGAGCACGACGCCCAATGGTTGGGAGCTCAGCAGCCGGTTTAATTTTGATGATATATCCGCACTCATGGTACCAACCTGTTAATCATTTCAAACTACAGGTTGGTTTATATTTTCAATTATGTCAGTACTAATGGTGCTAATTTTTATTAAATTTCAAACCCCAAAGCCTATCGAGGATTTAGATAAATTGTCACCCAACTAAATATTTCCTGTTCCTTCTGGCCTAAAACCAAGCCAAAAAGGTGGAATTTTTTCCACCTAAAAACTCAGGTTTTTCGGAAGGTTCAGAATTTTTTGTCGCGAGGCAAAGGTCAAAAATTGAAATTTCGGGGTCGGTTTTCTGTGACCAATTTTGTCATTAAACGGTCTAAAAAGAGTCGGTTTCGACGCCAAACAAAAAGTCAAAACACCGCTTAAGCCCCTGCTACACCTAGCTTTAACGATTTACCACCGAACCCGTGACTGCCCTCCGGAGGCAGAGGTCACAGGTTCGACTCCTGTCGGGTGCGCCATTTTTTACTGACCTGTAGCGATTGCCTTCGTTTAGGCTAAATTAAGTCTCAAAAACACGAGCAGCTTCCTTTACCACAATATCAGTTCAATCCTCCGTCACTAAGATTTCACTATGCGCAAAAACGTGTGGTTATATACACTGAAGCGAAAGCGCGTTAGTTTTATGTACACTTACAGGTATTACCAAGAGAAACCTAAATGCATATACGAGCGCTAGCCGTGCGACATATCCTTATGAACCCGAGGTAGTCATAGACTTATGACTTTAGATCAGTGGCTTATTATCGGCATTCTGCTGGCAACCGTGATGATGTTTTTGCTCGGTCGCTGGCGGCACGACATGGTTGCTTTGGCGGCGCTTTTAGCTTGTGTTATTGCTGGGCTCGTCGATGGTACGGCAGCGTTCAACGGCTTTGGTCATCCAGCCGTCATCACGGTGGCCTGTGTGCTCATATTGAGTCAAGGTCTACAAAATTCAGGCGCGGTTGATGCACTAACACGCGTCGCTTTGCCAGCGAATGCAGGCGCGACCGTGAGCATTAGCGCCCTGATCGGTTTAGGTGCCCTGCTCTCGGGCTTTATGAATAACGTCGGCGCTATGGCGTTGCTAATGCCCGTTGCCGTGCATGTTTCGCAACGGCTCGAGCTGACTGCGGGGCAAGTGCTGATGCCGCTCGCCTTCGGTACCATTCTAGGAGGCATGACCACGCTGGTAGGAACTCCACCTAACATCATTGTGTCCGGCTTTCGAGAAGAAGCAGGCTTAGGTAGTTTCGGTATGTTTGATTTCACTCCGATTGGCCTTGCCGTGGCGGCTGCAGGTGTGATTTTTATCGCAGTCATTGGCTGGCGATTCGTGCCTGCACGCAAACAATCGGGACTCGAAGGCTTTGAGTCAGGTGCTTACATCACCGAAGTTCGGGTCGAAGACGACAGCAAAGCTGACGGCCTAGCGTTACATGAAATCGAGGCTGAACTTAAAGATATCGATGCACAAATAATTGGCATTGTGCAACACGAAGTCGAGATCATTGCTGCAAATCCTGGGCGTCGCGTTCATGCTGGCGACATATTGATGCTCGAAGCGGAAGCCGACGCGCTCAAGGATGTCTTATCCATTCTGGGTCTCAAGCTTGAAGAGTCGGTCGAAGATGACGAAGAAGGGACTGACGCTAACGAGCACACCAAATCCGAACAAGAAGATGGCGACAGCGAAGAAAGCAAAAAAAGCGAGATCGCTCTATTTGAGTTAGTCGTTCAACCTAGCTCCCGACTCGTTGGACACTCCGCCAAAGACATCCTTTTGCGCACGCGGTATGGCATTAACTTGCTCGCTTTTTCACGCGAGGGTAAGCGCTCGATGAAGCGGCTGCGAGCAATAAACTTCCAATCGGGTGATTTGCTGCTGATGCAAGGTCCACCGGAGGCAATTGCTGAGTTTGCCGCCGACAACGGCTGTGTGCCATTAGCGCAACGCGATCTCCGCATTCCAAGCAACGCCAAAATCTGGCAGGCCAGCTCCGTCATGCTCGGCGCTATCGCTGTCGCCGCATTGGGGTGGCTCCCAGCGGCAGTGTCGTTTGCCCTAGGTGTACTCGCGTCAATGGCATTGGGCACGGTGTCGCTACGAAAAGTCTACGAAGCCGTCGACTGGCCGGTCATTGTTCTTTTGGGGGCATTAATTCCAGTTGCCGGGGCAATGGAATCAACAGGAACCGCGGCGCTCATCGCCACTTTCTTGGTCGATAGCGTTGCGCAAGGCAACGCCATCATTGGTTTGCTGGCTATTTTGTTAGTGACGATGTTCTTGTCCGACTTAATGAATAATGCCGCCACCGCAGCGGTCATGTGCCCCATCGCCATCAGCATTTCGTCCGTACTCAACGTCAACCCCGATTCATTTCTGATGGCCGTTGCCATTGGCGCTTCTTGTGCGTTTTTAACACCGATTGGGCATCAGAATAATACTTTGATACTGGGCCCTGGCGGCTTCCGCTTCGGCGACTACTGGAAGCTGGGCCTACCCGTTCAAGTGCTCGTCATCGCCGTTTCAATGCCGCTGCTTCTGGTCGTGTGGCCGCTCTAGCGAGCCATCTAGAAAATGTAAATAAACCCGACGCCTAACTCCGCTTCATAGTTGTTGCGCGCGATTGGGCTCTCTTCAACGTCGCTGCTGTAACGCTCATAAAGTCCCTCAACGTAAATCAGCCAGTTCTCATTGAGGTATTGGCGATAGTTGTAATGTAGGCCAAACGAGCGTAGGCCACTATCCAAATAGGTTTCATCGAGTCCAGATGCTGCGGCCTGTGAGGCGGTGATGCCAAAGTCTCGGTTGGCGCGTTCGCTGTCGTGATAGACCGCAACAAGCGCCAGTTCAGAGCCGGTGCCGTCATTTTGTTCGCCAAAGCGGCGGCCGACACCGAAAATACCAATGTTGCCGTTGTCACCAGTGATGACCCGGCCATCTAACCAATAGCGCCAATCGGCATCGAAGGCGCGACGTGCTTGCAGCACAATCTCTGTGCCTTCTTCGGTATCGCCAAGGCCATCCAAGTAACCTTCATCGGAGTCACCTTCTTCGCGGCCCTCTTCAAAGGCAACAGTAGCCTCAAACAGCCAATTGTCAGCGCGTAGACCCCGCCAGCCCAAGGCCTCACCGGCAAAGTAGAAAATATTATCACCGCTACGCCATTGCACTGCGCCAGCAGGATCGACTTCGAAACCAAATTCATCTGAACCTTCGTAGGCAGACTCGTATTCAATCCCCCCTCCGAGTCCGAAGGCCCAACCATTCTCACCCTTCGTGAAGTCATCCAACGACGGTAACGGCACCAATGCGGTTTCTTTTTCCTGTGCTAATGCTGCTTGTTGGGCGAGCCCAACTAGGCACAATGCTAAAAATAAGCCAGTATACGTTTTCATGTCGGCGTCACTCCAGAAGGTGTGGGTCAGTAATGACTACTTATCAATGATAGCAGAACGTACGAATTTTAAGATGAGATCACACAGCACACCCGAATTCGCGAATTGAATCTTTCACACTAAACTAATGTCTGACGTTGTGGCGTAGTAAGAGTGCGAACTTTTAACAAGGCGGAAGTGTGCTTAAACCCAAAATAGTGAGCCCTAAGCAGTTCATCCACGAACAACCTATTGTCCATGGTGAAGCGTTTGGTGTGCTGTGCTGGAATACTCAGAAGCTTACTGAGACGCCAGAGTTTCAGCGTACTCTGGAACGCGTTTTAACTGACTTTCCTTGTTTATTTTTATTACTTCAAGAAGCGAAGTTGAGAGCTAAAGACAATTGGCTATTGCCCCATTGGTCTTATGCTGTTGCGCCGAATATACAAACACGTCGCTCTATTTATGGCGTACTCACGGCAAGCCAGTTTGCGTTTAGGGAGGCGCAAGCACGACTCAGCCGAAAGCGCGAAGGTCTGTTCGCTACCCACAAAAGTTATATGCTTTCTTATCATGCGTTAGCAGAGGGTGGCTCACTTTTAGTCGTCAATGTCCACGCGATCAACTTTGTTCGTACTAACCAATTTTCCCAAGAAATAGAGCTCATTAAAGAAGATTTATTAGAACACAAGGGGCCACTCATTGTGGCTGGTGATTTTAACGTGTGGAGCCGTCAACGCCGCTTAAGTTTGCTGCAATTTTGTCAAAGTGTCGGCCTCAAGCAAGCTATTATGGCCGACCCTCACCTTATCAAAACCTATCGGCAACACCCGCTCGATTTCATCTTCTATCGCGACCTTACCCTGCAAGAAACCTCAGCGATCGATACCAGCAAGGTGTCCGACCATAACCCCCTTTATGCACGCTTTACGTTGTAGCGCACCTTCAAACGCGACATTCGTCGCAAATATCAGCCGTTGGCATGTACGCAAAGTTTTTCGCGAGCAAATCCCGTAAAGGGTCGTCGCAATAATGTTTGCGAGTCACGTGCATGTGCGAACGTAAGCGCCCTTTCAACACGTTGTTGCCGACATCGGTGAGCAACGGATTATTCGGGTCTATCGAAGGCCCTGTTGCTCGTGCCTTTAGCTCAGGCGGTAATGACAGCACCGGTACGGTCGCTGACAATTGCGCCGCCATAAAGAACGCAATCGAATAACGTTCAACGCCTTGCGTTGGACTCTCAACTTTGTGATTTGTTGCTTTCAAGAAGCCATTCGACGCAAGCTCCAACAGTTCGCCGATATTCACCACCAATGCCCCTGGAATAGGCTCGACATCGACCCACTCATTACCTCGCTCCACCTTGAGACCACTTTGTGAATCTTGCATAACTAGGGTGAGATAACCCGGATCTTTGTGGGCGCCAACGCCCTGCTGCGTCGACTGCTGCGCTGGGTAGCGAATGAGCTTGGCATGCGTGTACGGCTGCTCACCAATGGTGGCATCAAGAGCGTTGCGGTCGACGCCCAGCGATTCACATAGCTTTTGCAGCAAGTTGACGGTGATGCCACTCAGTTTATCTTGCAAGGTTAGCAACGCCGGTTTAAGTGCTGGCATTCCGTCAGGCCATAAGTTCGGGCCGATAAGTTTTTGCCATGGCGCGCGCAGCTGTTCTGGCGCAAGCGCTCGCTCCTCATTCATCCAGTCGAACTGTTCGCGCGCATCAAGCCGACCTGCGGTCATTTCATTGCCTACGCCGTTGTAGCCACGAAAATGTGGCGAATGAATCATATCGACCTGCTGCTTCTCTGCGGCCGAGAGCTGAAAGAATTGTTGGCTCAATGCCAAGTAGTCTTGCTGCGCATCGCTTCCTAAACCGTGATCGACCAAGTAAAAAAAGCCCACTTCACTGGCAGCATGGCGCAACTGTGCCAAACCTTCGGCAGAATCAAGCTGTGCCATAGAAATAATCGGTAGTGTCGCAGCGTTCATAATTAAGCGCTCCTCGTTAGCGTAACTGCGCTCACTATAGGCCGCCCCGTACAATTTATGAACGAACCAATGTTTCTAAGTTAGATTGAAATGCTATAGCAATCGATAAGATCACAAGGAAAACTGCAAGTACGTACTTCCTAATTTTTCGAAAAGCGTCGCTTCAGTAATAGTGAATTGCCGATCACTGATAGAGAGCTTGCGGTCATCGCAATCACACCCACCATGGGGTGCAATAAGCCGAATGCAGCAAGGGGAATCGCCGCTAGGTTGTATGCGCTGGCCCAAATTAAGTTCTGCACAATTTTGCTAAACGTTGCCTGCGATAGTTCCAATGCGTCGACAACTCCCGACAGCTCGCCGCGCACTAGGGTTACGTCAGCAGCTTCAATGGCTACATCAGCACCGGCGCCAATCGCTATGCCAACATTTGCTTGTTTTAATGCAGGTGCATCATTGATGCCATCACCAACCATAGCCACATGCTGCCCGTATATGTTTTGTAGGGCGCGAATGGCGTCAACTTTGCCCGCTGGTAAAATCTCTGCATGTACTTCGTCAATGCCTACTTCATCAGCTACTGCCTGAGCAGCTCTTGGGTTGTCGCCTGTTATCATGACAACCTTAAGGCCACGTTGGTGCATAGCACGGATAGCATTCATCGAGTCTTGCTTAATCGTGTCGGCGACAGCGAGTACCCCAATCGCTTTGCCATCAACCGCAACGATGACTGCTGTGCTTCCGTTGTTTTCCAGCCGCATCAGATCAACATCTAGCTCAGTTAAGCCCGTCACGCCGCACTCTTCTAATAGCATACGGTTACCGATCAGGACGAATAGCTCATCAACTTTACCGGCGACGCCTCGTGCTCCCTTTGAGTTGAACTCTGTAACTTCCCCTAATCCAATGTCACGCTCTGCTGCTCCCGCAACAATGGCACGGGCAATTGGATGCTCCGAAGCATTCTCTACAGTAGCCGCCCAAAACATTAATTGTTGGGGCGTTATGCCGTTGGCAGTAACCACTTCAATTAATTTCGGCTCACCTTTAGTAATAGTTCCGGTTTTATCAAGTACTATCACCTTGATATCTTTACACGTTTGTATGGCTTCACCAGACCGAATCAGAATGCCACGTTCAGCTCCAACTCCTGCCCCGACCATTAAAGCTGTAGGTGTTGCCAAGCCAAGCGCACAAGGGCAAGCAATCACCAGTACTGCCACGGCTGCTAACGTAGCCATTACCCAGTGTTCGGCCCCAGGCTGGACCCAGGGTAATATTGTGGCTCCCCAATGCAATAGCGGTTGTAATTGGTTCCCCCAAAGCATCCACATCACAAAACTCAACAATGAGATGAAAATAACGAGAGGCACAAAACGTCCGGTCATACGGTCTGCAAACTCCTGTATCGGAACTCGCGAACCTTGGGCTTGCTCAACTAACTTAATCACTTGCGACAAAAAAGTATCATCACCCACTTTGGTGACTTTCACCCGTAGGCGACCTTCTTTGTTGATGGTTGCACCGATGACCGCATCACCGTTTGATTTATAGACTGGAACGGACTCACCGGTTGCTATAGATTCATCAAGATGACTCTCGCCCGCAACAATATCACCGTCTGTGGGTATTTTATCACCAGGCCTGATGACCATAACATCGCCTAGCTTTAATTCTTTCACAGGGATTTCAATCTCTTGTCCGTCGCGCTCGATGTGAGCGGTTTTAGCGCCTAGCGTAAGTAGTTTCCGAATCGCTTGTGACGCTCGGCCTTTCGCTCGGGCCTCCAAATACCGACCCAGCAAATGAAATGTCATAATGGTCGCAGACATTTCAATAAACGATGTCATCTCAAAGAAAAAGCCTAATAGCCCAATCAGGTAGGGTGGAAGACTACCCAAAGATATCAACACATCCATATTAAATGTGCGATTTATCAGTGAGCGCCAAGCAGATTTATGCGTTGCTGCCCCTCCAAACAAAAATACAACGGGGAATGCCAGTAGTGCCACGATCATTAGGTAACCCTCGATGGGGCGCCAGAACATGTGTGGCATCATCATAAGCATAATAACGGTCGTCGGAAGCCCAGCTATTAGCAGGCGCTTTCCGGCTAGCTTTAAGAAGGCTTCCTCGATTGCATGGTCTTGCGAATGGTCGTCATTTGCTAAATTGGTGATTTGCGCGACATCATAACCGGCCCGTTCAACGGCTTGCTTGATCAGCTCCATACTCGGACCATCTTGGTCCACCGAGACGTAAACACGGTGGCTGGCAAGGCTCGTTTGAATATGTTGAACACCGTGTAACCGCGCCAAACTCGTACGCACGATTCCCGCGCAATGGTCAGAGCCCATGCCAGGCACAATCAACTGAATTTTTGTTTCAGGAGAGCTACGCACAATTAAAGATCTGAGAAGCGATTCGCTGTCTGCACCATTCTTTTAATTTCGTTTTCTTCAACATTCTGAATGGTTTGCAACAACTCTTTCGCGCTATCGATATCGACTCTTGTGTGCAGGTGCTCAAAGAGCTCGATAACGTGGGTATGGTGGTCGACGGTCTTTTCCATGATATGCGGCATATCAAGTGCCTGAAACGGTGATTCACAATGTCCGTGATGGATAATAGGATGTTTATCAATATAGTCGTAACACCAAGTATTGAGAGCCTTCGCTTCCGCTGTGTTAGCGAATCCTTTAACAATGCGGGCAAGACTATCTTCATGTTCGGCTATATAACGCAAGATCAGTTTAGCGCGTTCATCTTTATTTAATTGCGCACAATGTTGTAGGCAGTCTCTCAAGTTTTCATGGAAAGCAATCGTCCAATGAAGTACATCTCGAATGGTTTCTACTTGCATTTGCAGGCTCTCACTCTTCGTAAACTTTGATGATGGTTTGTTGAGCGTATAAAAGCCAACGTGGAACATCTACTCGACTATTCCACTTATCATTGATCACGATCAAACATCCACCCAGTTCCTTTACTTCTCTGGCGCATCGGTTTGTGGTGTTAATTCTTGCTCTCGGTCGGCTTCCACGGACCAAACGCGATAAAGTAGATCAGTGCAATATTAACGAACGGAACCAGTATTAAGAGTCCGAGAGGTCCCGCGTACCCGATTCGTTGGCAAATCCGCCATAAGGGAATAACAAAAATAGCACCTACCAGCAAAAACCAAACCAATCCTAAACCAGCAAACATTTCGTGATTCATCATTGAACACCTCTTATGTATCATGTTCATAAATGACGTTAGACTGAAAATGTTAAGTTTGCAAAAACCAGTATCACAAAAGCGAGTAACTCGTCTCATTCATCGGGAGAAATTATGAAAACTTTAGTTAAGATATTAATTGGCACAAGCCTACTTTTGAGTGCCTATGCGAATGCGCACGTTAGTCTTGTATCGAGCAGTCCGGCCGCAGGCGAAGTTGTCACAGAATCACCGAAGGTCATTACACTGAGTTTTGCCGGCGAAGTTCGTCTTGCCAAAATGATGCTGCATGCTGAAGACGGCAGTATGTACCCGCTGGATCACGTCATGAGCATGACCCCGCAAGCAACATTCGAGGTACCTGTAAAAGAAAGCTTGCCTATCGGTAGCTATAAGGTTGGTTGGACGGCTATGGGAAGCGACGGTCACAAATTAACGGGTAACTTTAGCTTTTCGGTGCGCGAATGACCTTTTGGACCGTCGCTGGGGTTGTTGTCTTAACCGTTATCATTGGCCTCAATGCAACTCAAATCGCTGCACCCTATATTAACTATGTGGCCGCTCTTGCTCGCCCCAAAGTCGATAAGAAGGGATTGGTCTTGGGCGTAACGCTCTTGCTAATGAGCGTGCTTTATTTCTTCATCAATGTCGGAAATTTTGCTGGTGAAGGCCTTTCGGGAATGACCGACTCCAGCTATATCGGCTTCATTTGGGCAGGTCCGGTCGGATTATTTACCCAGTTCCAAATCGCGGTTGTTTTGGCTTGGTTCATCTACTGTGCAATCCAAAACCCACACTTAAGAGCCATAGCCTATTTACTGACCTTAGCCGCTGTAAGTATGAGCTTCTTAAGCATTGGGCACGCGAGTAATGCCGCATGGTGGGGAAAATTAGCGCTACTCGCACACTTTATCGTCGCCTGCGTTTGGTTTGGTAGCCTCTATTCCTTGCGCAAGTTGGCGACATCTTTACCCATTGCAGAGGCACAACGCGTGATGGTCAAATTTGGAGCACACATGACTGGGGCAGTTCCTGTGCTTTTATTCGCTGGTGTACTATTGTACCGCAGCGCTACAGGCTCTTGGCTGCCCAGCACTCCGTTTAGCTCGTACGATATCGTGTTTATGACGAAACTAAGTTTAGTGGTACTTATTCTGCTTCTCGCCGCGGTACATAAACTGGTGTTCGTTCCACAACTACAAACACCTGCTAAAGCCAAGCGGCTGCAAACTTCAGTGACTTGGGAAATCGTACTCGCGATTGGAATTTTAACTGCCGCTGCCGCACTCAGCAGCGCATTTTCTCCCCATTAAATTAGGAACACACCTTATGAAAAACCTTTTAAGTCTAATTGGCGCATTGACCCTTTTCGTCGCTATACCGACAAGCGCAGCTGCACAACAACCCAGCGATGCAGTCGATCAGTTTCGCGCGGCATTGGCTGCCGGTAAAGTTGACGTCATCAACGACATTCTCGCTGAAGACGTACTTATTTTTGAAGGCAGTGGCGTCGAACGCTCGCTCGCGGAATATCGCTCGCACCACTTACCTTCAGACATCAAGTTTAGTCAGCATGTGACTTTTGAATTGCTTGAACGCGAGACGCATAACGCTGGCGAGCTTGCCGTCGTTACGTCGCGCTATAAAGTCTCGGGAACTTATAACGAAAAAGCTATTGATTTGACGATGAACGAGACAATTACAGCCAAAAAACTTGATTCATCAGCTTGGCAGATCATTCTGATTCATTGGTCGAATTAACGCGCACTGAATCAGCTCACGCGATGTAAGTGCACATTTGCAGTTACCGAATGTCGATTTCTCCTTTGCTTGTTCGATAACTATAGTGAACAACACAAGAGAGGAGAATTCCCATGAGCAAACCAACGGGTACTGTGCACCTGCATCGCATACTGAAAGCCCCTGTAGAAAGGGTCTATCGCGCCTTCACAGACAAAAGTGCACTGGAATACTGGTCGCCTCCGTACGGCTTTACGGGCACCATTCATCGCATTAACGTGCGCGAAGGTGGCGGTTACAACATGTCGTTCAATAACTTCACCACTGGCTCGAGTCACTCGTTTACGGTCGAGTACGTTGAAATTGTTCCAAACGAGCGCATTCGCCATAAAGATAGCTTTGACGATGGCCCGATGAACGAAGTCATGGATGTTCTAGTGACCTTCCGACCTGTCGCTTGCGGTACTGAACTGAGAATTGAGCAGGCAGGCATTCCTGCCGAAATTCCGGTAGAGTTTTGTTATGCAGGTTGGCAAGAATCGCTAGCACAGCTTGCAAATTTGGTTGAACCTGACGTGCCTGACTTTCCCGAAGAGTGATCCATCATATGAAATATTTATGTTTAGTGTATGCCGATGAGGCCGAGCTGCATAGCTTGCCAGAAAGTCCTGAGGACTCAGAATGTTTTGCTTATACACAGCGCACGGATGCCGCTGCTTCATTTTTAGCCGGCGAAGCATTGCAGTCGGTGGAAACAGCGACCACCGTTCGCCCGCGTGGTGACAAAGTGACCATCACCGATGGCCCTTTTGCGGAAACCAAAGAGCAACTTGTTGGCTTTTATATGATCGAAGCAAACAATCTTGACGCTGCGATTGAGTACGCGAAAGGTATTCCAGCGGCGCGAGTCGGCAGTATAGAAGTGCGTCCAGTCCGCCATCTGGACGTTTAGCACCCATGCCAGGGCTAAGTACGGAACAACAGATTGCACTGATTTATCAGCAGGAATCTCGGCGTATTTTAGCCACCCTCATTCGCTTGCTGGGTGACTTTGAGCTGGCCGAAGAAGCCTTACAAGAGGCTTTTTCGGCGGCTGTCACGCAATGGCGGAGCGATGGTATTCCGGAACAACCACGAGCCTGGTTGATTTCCACCGGGCGTTTTAAGGCCATTGACAAACTTCGCCGTGATCAACGCTTTCGCGAATTATTACCGACGCTCGCCGATCTTACCGACGAAGCCGCCGCACCCAATGCGCGAGCCATCGAAGATGACCAGTTACGATTGATTTTTACCTGTTGTCACCCGGCACTTGCAGAGCCTGCTCGCATTGCACTTACCTTACGCGAAGTTTGCGGGATGACCACCGAGCAAATTGCCCAAGCCTTTTTGCAGCCTACCAGCACATTGGCGCAACGTATTGTTCGCGCCAAAAAGAAAATCCGGCAAGCAAAAATTCCATTTGAAATCCCTGAAACAACACAGATGACAGAGAGGCTGGATGCTCTCTTACAAGTCATCTATTTGGTTTTTAATGAAGGCTATTTTTGTTCGAGTGGCGATGCTCTGATCAATGGTAAATTAATGGACGAGGCGTTGCGTTTGGCGCGGCAACTTGTGCGCGATGTGCAGCATACCGAAGCGCAAGGTTTACTGGCCTTATTGCTGTTTCAGCATGCGCGTCATCGGGCGCGACTTGCAGCCAACGGACGGCTGCTAACTTTAGAGGAACAAAACCGCGAACTTTGGGACCCAGCGCAAATTCACGAAGCCGATACCTTACTTCGTGAGATTCTGCCGCGCGCCGACATTGGTCGTTTTACCTTGCAAGCAGCGATCGCCGGTTTACATGCAGATGCCAAAAGTTTTGCGCAAACCGATTGGCGAGAAATACTAGCGTTTTATGATTTATTGCTAGAACGACACCCATCCCCGGTCGTGGCGCTCAATCGTGCTGTTGTCGTAAGTAAATTATCCGGCCCACAAGCTGCGATAGAACTGATTGAGGAGCTCAATTGCAGCCAAACCTTGTCCGACTATCGATTTTTTCATGTCTTTCATGCCGACCTACTGCGACAGCTTGGTGATACCGCCGCTGCCGAACAAAGCTATCGCCGTGCACTGACCTTGACGCCACAAGATTCAGAACGCACTTACTTACACGAACAACTTAATGAACTGCTGACGTCGAATTAAGCCTTCCTCGTTCGACTCATTCATACGTTATGAAAATTCATGACGCACGATGATTCAACAAGAGGAAAATGATCATGCAAACTATCGAAACAATGTTACGGCGCTTCAGCAACGCATGGGCAACCTTCGATACTGAAGTCATTTTAAACGCCGTTACCGATGACGTTCGCTTCGGTATGGCCAATAGCGACGACGTTATCGAAGGTAAAGCGGCTTTCGCCGATTGGCTCAACAATATGGATTGCGGCGATGGTGGCAAAGCGACCATCACCCACCACCAGTTTTTACTGGATGGCCATCGTGCAATGCTGACCGGTAACCTTGAGATCAGCTGCGAACTTGGTTCTGAGCGTTTCGCTTTTTGTGATGTGTATGAATTAGACGGTAACAAAATCAAAACGCTTACGGCCTATCTCACGAAGTATGGTGAATCGATGGCGTGCCCGTCGCAAGGCGATTAGCGAGCCATCAGGAAAGCGCAGGTTAATCCTGCGCTTGGTTCATCGCCTGGATGGCAAAACTGGCAAGCCAGTGCCCACCTTCGTAGCTATCACCAATCAAGTTCGGGTACGAGTACGCCATGTGCTGGTCGGCCACAGCACTCAAGTGCGCGTATTGCGGATAAGCGTTGGCCAATGCATATAAATTCCACGCACGGCTAAAGTTTAGACCATCTAAGTGTACGAGCTTGCCGTCGGTACGGTCACTCACTTTGCCAACTTGGAGGCTATAGTCTTTGTCTGCTAGCTGCGGCATAAAGCGTTGCAGCCAGGGTAGGAATTCGTCTTTGGGCAACACGCGTTGCATCAAACCAATTTCTTCAAGGCACGGTGAAATAAAATCGTAGCCACTGGGTTCCCAAGCGATCGGACAGTTTTCATCGGCGAAGTAATAGTCTTTTGCGCGCTGTGCAATTAAATCGCGCAGTTCGGATAAATCATGATTAACCGCATAGTCATAGGCAAAGCTCAGACCAAACGCCGTGTTGGTATGCTCACCCACGCGCACGGGATACACCAGTTTTGGCAGAAATTCGGCGTAGCGTTGCACGATCACATCGACCAAGGGCTGCAAGTTCACAGCGAGTTGCTCGGCCATCGGGTCATCCCACGCTTTCAGCTCATCCGAAAGCTTGAGTAGCCAGGCCCAACCATAAGTGCGCTCAAAGGACTTGTTAATGTCTTTACTGAAAAACTCTGCCTCACGCTTGCCGTTCTCGGCAGTGATATTACGCTCTAAAATTGCGCGAGCCTCGGCGGCATGTTCCATGTCCGGAAATTGACGCAACAAGGTAACTAACGACCAATAGCCATGGGCGGCGCTATGCCAGTCGAAACAACCATAGAAAATTGGATGATGTTCCGACGGCTCTTGTAAATCTTCCGCGCTGCCCAACACAATGCCAGTTTTATAAGGGTAAGGCGTTTCAACGCAGTGCAGCGGTAGCGTGATGAGCTTGTCGGCTTCGTTAAGTGTTAGCTGGTGCGAAGGCTCGGACGCCAGCGCCGTCTGGCTTAAAACTCCGCTGAAGAATAAAACTGCTGTACTCATAAACTTATGCATAATTTGACCCAAGTATGTATCACTGAAGTGTTTATCGAACAGCGTCATCATGCCGTGAAGAACTACCATTGAAAAGCTTTGCGCTAAAAACCACAACTTGAGCTATAGTTTTTTCACCTATGAAGTAGCCAGAATAATGAGGTTGCTGATGCTCAAACACATCTCTCTCTGTGTACTTTTTATGTCGTCAAGTGCAGCTGGGATTGCGCAAACGACTATTGAAACGAGCCCCATAATCAACGCTCATTTACATGCAACGTTCGAACGCAACACGACGTTGGCCTCGGTACTTGACGAAATGAACGAGAACCATGTGCAGGTTGCAGTCCTTTCCGGAGCAGACAAGGAGCTTGCTCTAAAGTGGCAGGAAGCGGCACCAGGCCGATTTTTAGTAGGCGCATCATTCCCTTGCACAGACGGTATTTATCCGCGTATATACCCTTGTTTTGCCGAGAGTAACGGCTGGCCTGACCTAGAGTGGTTAAAGGAACAGTTTGCCAGTGGCAACATGCACGTCATGGGGGAACTGCTGTATGTCTATTATGGCATACCGCCCACCGATGAGAGGCTTCAACCCTACTTTGCACTGGCTGCAGAAATGGCTATCCCGGTGGGTGTTCACGCAGCTGACGGCCCACCGGTTCGAGGTCGTCCCAAAGGGTGTTGTCCGAATTTTCGAGCCGAGTTCGGAGATCCATTACTACTTAAGCCAGTATTAGAAAAACACCCAACTCTGAAAATCTGGTTAATCCACGCGGGCGAAGTTCGTTTTCACCAACAAGCGGTTGCGTTAATGCGCGAGTTTCCGAATGTTTATGCCGATATGTCGATACTCAATAGCGTTATGCCCGTAGACCTACATCAAAATTTACTTGAAAGCTTTCTAAACGCAGGTCTCGAAGATCGCATCATGCTCGGCACCGATAATATGCCAGTTAAAGACATCGTTGAGAGACTTGAACGTTTCGAGTTTCTCTCAAATGAACAGCGCCGAAAAATCATGTTTGATAATGCGGCGAGGTTCTTTGACATTGAGCCCACGTCTGCGATGCCGTCTACGCCGACGTACTAATTAGCGATTTGTTGCTGCTTAAGATACTCGTCGTAGGTACCCGCGAAGTCGCGCATGCCTTGATCGGTCAGCTCAATAATGCGTGACGCCAAGGATGATACGAATTCACGGTCGTGACTGACGAAAATCAGCGTGCCGTCGTAGTGTTCAAGTGCCAAGTTGAGTGCTTCGATGGATTCCATGTCGAGGTGGTTGGTCGGTTCGTCCATGATCAACACGTTCGGGCGCTGCATGATCAGTTTGCCGAAGATCATGCGGCCTTTTTCACCACCCGAAAGAATGGTAACTGGCTTCTTAATGTCATCTTGCGAAAACAACATGCGCCCTAGCACACCGCGCACGGCTTGTTCGTCGTGATGCGGTTGCTTCCACTGACTCATCCAGTCAAAGACCGTCAGTTTTTCTTTAAACCAATCGGCATGGTCTTGTGCGTAATAGCCAATATTGACGTTCTCAGACCATTTGATGAGGCCGCTGTCAGGCTGATATTGGTCGACAAGACACTTAAGTAAGGTCGTTTTACCGATACCGTTGGCACCGATAATCGCTACTTTCTCGCCGACTTCGATCATGGCACTGATGTTTTTTAGCACTTGCAGGTCGTCGAAGCTCTTGTGCACGCCTTCCATTTCGAGCGCCAGGCGATACAGTTTTTTCTCTTGCTCAAAACGAATAAATGGGCTGACCCGACTGGAAGCTTTCACTTCAGCCAATTGGATTTTCTCGATTTGCTTGGCACGTGAGGTGGCCTGCTTAGCTTTTGAAGCGTTGGCCGAGAAGCGGCTGACAAACTGCTGCAATTCAGCAATTTTCTCTTTCTTTTTTGCGTTTTCATTGAGCAGTTGCTCGCGCGCTTGGGTGGCTGCGAACATGTACTGGTCATAGTTACCCGGATAAACACGCAACTCGCCGTAATCGATGTCGGCCATGTGCGTACACACGCTATTCAAGAAATGACGATCGTGCGAGATAATAATCATGGTCGCCTGACGCTCGTTCAACACACCTTCAAGCCAACGAATGGTATTGATGTCCAAGTTGTTGGTCGGTTCGTCGAGCAGCATGATGTCTGGCTCAGAAAACAGCACCTGCGCTAGTAGCACACGTAACTTCAGGCCCGGCGCCAGCTCGCTCATTAAGCCGAAGTGCGCTTCTAGCGGAATACCTACGCCTAAGAGCAGTTCACCGGCACGCGACTCTGCGGTGTAGCCATCCATTTCGGCAAAAGCGACTTCAAGATCGGCAACCGCCATGCCCTCTTCTTCGCTCATTTCTGGCAGGCTATAAATACGGTCACGCTCTGCTTTGACTTGCCACAACTCCTCGTGACCCATGATCACTGTATCGACCACACTGTATTGCTCGTAGGCAAACTGGTCCTGGCGCAATTTACCGACGCGCATGTTGGGCTCAATCGAGACATTCCCAGCCGAAGGCTCTTGCTCGCCACTTAAGATACGCATAAACGTCGATTTACCGCAGCCATTGGCGCCAATCAGACCATAGCGATTCCCCTCGCCAAATTTCACAGAAATGTTTTCAAATAGAGGTTTTGCACCAAATTGCATGGTGACATTTGCAGCAGAAATCACGTAGGCACTCTCTTCTTGCCCTAAGGCAGACCAAAAAATAGGCGCGTAATCTACGTGTTTTAGCGGCAAATTACAAAGGAAGTTTTGTTTCGCGACTGACTACTCTTGCCGTTGTTCGAGACTATGCCATACCTTAAGAATGATAATGGTATGGCTATGCACGGAGTAACGCACAACATAATAGTCGAAGACCATGTCCCGCACAGCCCCTATTTCAGGCGCGTGAGTGACCGGTGAACCTAGGTAGGGAAAGCTTCTTAGTAAGCTTATCTTCTCGATAAGCTTGGCTGCGGCCTGTGCTGCGGCTTGAGGATTGTGAACCGCAATGAATGTTCTTAAACGCTTTAAATCCTGAATGGCCACATCCGTGTAAACCAAATTCATGCTCATTCAAGCGGTCCTTTTTTAGTTTGCTCGTCGTCAGTGCCCCAACTTGCTAGCCACTCGTGGACAGCGTCACCTGAAACGACATTCCCCTGCGCAGCAGACTCCATTGCTTGCAAGGTCTCATTCCAACGCTGTTGCTCTAATTTTTGCTTCTCAATGAATTCCGACAACGCTTGTTTGATCACCCAGCCTTTCGAGCGATGCAATTTATCAGCGATAGCTTGAATCTCTTGTTCAATCTCGTCTTGTAAACGAACAGTGGTAACACCCATGGCTTCCGACCCATCTTTGACTACAATGTATTACATTATAGTCGAATGTGATTTAATCACCAGCATTTGCATTAAAACTACCGGCGAGCACGCCGCCATCAATCGTGATCTCTGACGCATTCATGTAGTTGGCTTCGTCCGAGGCGAGCAACACACAGACGGCGGCCACTTCGCTAACTTCGCCAAAGCGGTGCATGGGGCAGTCGGCGACGATTTTTTTGATGTTTTTTTCGCGCTGCGCGCCTTCACCGAGCATAGGCTCCCAGATGGGCGTCATGATAGCGGCGGGGTGAATGGAGTTGCAGCGGATGGGCAACCCTTCCTGCGCGCAATACAACGCTACAGTTTTGGTGTGATTACGAATCGCAGCTTTTGATGAGGCATAAGCCGCTGCTCCAGGAATGCCGACCAAACCTGAACGTGATGACATGTTGACGATGCTGCCCGCGCTTTGCGTGCGACGCATCAATTGAATCGCATGCTTGCAGCCCAAGAAAGTGCCGTCTAAGTTCACTGCATGCACTCGGTGCCACTCTTCGAGTGAAACATGTTCAGGGTCATGGGGCCCTGTTGCCGCTTCAAGGCCAGTAATACCTGCGTTATTGAATAAACCGTTTAGGCGACCGAATTTTTGCTCGACCCAGTGCATCAAGTCCTGCCATTGGTCTTCTTGACTGACATCAAGTTCATGGGCGAAAGCACGCTCACCTAGCTCTTTGGCCAGTGACTTGATCTCATTTACTAATATGTCGGTCAAAATAACCGTTGCGCCCTCTGTATGGTAGGCGCGCGCAACACCCTCGCCAATACCGCGGGCAGCGCCCGTAATAATGATAATTTTATCGTTGAGTCTGCCCATCTGATTTATTCCACTCTTGTTAGTTAGCTTTAATTATAGTCGCTAAACAGGCCCGCAAGTGTTCGTACCAAAACTGTGCCGGTTGTTGTAAGGCATTGCGACCGAGAGGTATTTCGCAAATGCAGCAGCCGTTCTGCTGCGCGCGTGGCAGCGGCAAGACCAATACGCTCTCTTGCTCTGCATGGCGCGCTACCGCTTCAATAAGCTCTGCCTCTTTAGCTTCGATGTGCAAATGAAACATCGCTGCTTGCGGTTGTTGTGGATTAGCCTTTACGCCGGGAATGCTTGCCAACAAAGGCGCCAGCTTTTGTGCAAATGCTGCGACTTTGGGCATGACGCTCAGGTTTTCTTCAAGTCCTTGCTCGGCCGCCAGTACATAGGGGTACATTGAAATTAAATTACCGCCCGCACGCCGTGACCAAACTCGCGCCTGTGCGACAAATTCTGTCGAGCCAGCGAGGATAGCGCTAGCGATGCCACCTAAATCCTTGTAAAGACTGACGTAGACACTGTCGAAGAGCGCACAGACTTCCGCAAAGCTACGCTGGTAATAGTGTTCACACTGCCACAAACGCGCTCCATCAAGATGCACTGCGATGTTGTTTTTGCGTGCCCATTGCACCTGCGCTTGCAGATCATCCCAGCTCGGGAGTTGTCCGCCAATTTCGCGCATGGGCAATTCGAGCAGTAACGCGGCAAGCTGTGAAGGGTCATTGACCGCCGCTAAGTCATCAGCCGTCAACACGCTATCGGCTTGCCCCACCTGCTGACCTTGCAAACCCCAAAGCTGCTGATAGCCATCTTGTTCATGCAACACTAAATGCGACGTCGGATGCAGCGCAATGCCCTTGCGCCCGCGTTGTTCGGCATGAATTCGTAGCGCCAGCGGTTGCGCCAACGTACCACTTGGCAGAAACACCGCGGCCGGCTTACCCAGCAACTTGGCAATACGCGCCTCGAATTGCTCTATGAGTTCACCAGAACCATAAACATCGGGGCTGGCGTACGCTTCCGCGCGTTCGGCGCAGCTTCTCAAAATTTCGGCCATGGTTCGTGTCGGATGGCGCAAAATCGAATGTTTTGCCGCGCTCGCTGCGCGTTGGTAGTTTTGTTTGACTTGGTTCATCGTGTTAGCCAACTTTTTAGATAGTTTATTGGTACTGCTCTTGTTTAACTTAAACAGCTCGTTGAAATTGAAATAGTACAAGAAGTGACGCCAAAAACGACATAGCAAATCCCGATCGGCCATTGTTTTGTCTTATCACTGGAACTGAACTACCTTTAAACCTCAACTCACTATCTAAAGAGGTTTCCATGAGCAGTGCCCTCGATCTGGTTCAAACCGTCTACCGCGCGTTTGCCAAAGGTGACATTGCCTCTGTTCTTGGAACACTTGCACCCAACATTCGCTGGACCGAAGCCGAAGGTGGACCCTACGGTGGTGTTTTCGTCGGGCCAGAAGCGGTACTCGATAATGTGTTTATGAAACTCAGTGGTGAGTGGGATGAATTTACCGCTGTTCCGCACGAGTTCATCGCTGAAGGCTCAACGGTCGTGGCTTTAGGCGAGTACAGCGGTGCCTATAAGGCAACCGGCAAAAGCTTTAAAGCACCCTTCGCCCACGTCTGGAAGTTTGAAGATGGTAAGGCCGTATCATTTCAGCAATACACCGACACCGCTGTCCACCAACGTCCGCTGCAATAATTCAACTTGGCGCCGCCATGTGCATCGAAAAAACCTATTAAAGCAGTCGCTTTAATAGCATTTACTCTTTTGGCTTCACCGACTACAGTTGAAACATAAATTTTAATATGTAGAACAGCCATAAGTAGGATAGCTAAAGGAGCTTTCGATGAGCAACAGTAGTGGCAAGTGCCCAGTGATGCATGGCGGTCATACCGCCGCGGGCAAATCAAATATGGATTGGTGGCCCAACGCCCTCAATCTCGACATTCTGCATCAGCACGATACCAAGACCAATCCCCTAGACCCTGATTTCAAGTACAGTGAAGCCCTCAAAGAGCTCGATGTTGAAGCGTTGAAAAACGACGTTAAAGCGCTTATGACCGACAGCCAAGACTGGTGGCCAGCCGATTGGGGTCACTATGGAGGTTTGATGATCCGTATGGCTTGGCACGCAGCCGGTTCGTATCGTGTTGCTGACGGTCGCGGTGGCGGCGGTACTGGCAACCAACGTTTTGCGCCGCTGAACTCGTGGCCAGATAATGCCAACCTCGACAAGGCCCGCCGTTTGTTGTGGCCAATTAAGAAGAAGTACGGCAACAAAATTAGCTGGGCGGATTTAATTATTCTCGCTGGCACCATGGCTTATGAGTCAATGGGCTTGCCTGCTTACGGATTTGCTTTCGGTCGAGAAGATATCTGGCACCCAGAAAAAGATATCTATTGGGGTTCAGAGCGAGAGTGGCTTACCAAAGAACGTTACGGTGATTCAGACGATGGCAAATCACTCGAAAACCCTCTAGCAGCGGTGCAAATGGGCTTGATTTACGTCAATCCCGAAGGACGTGACAGCATTCCTGATCCGTTAAAGAGCGCTGAAGATGTGCGCGAAACCTTTAAACGTATGGCCATGAATGACGAAGAAACCGTCGCCCTCACTGCCGGTGGTCATACGGTCGGCAAATGTCATGGTAACGGCAAGGAAGAAAACTTAGGCCCTGATCCTGAAGCAGCTGATATTGAAGAGCAAGGGCTTGGCTGGATGAACCACAAAACCCGCGGCATTGGTCGTGATGCTGTGACCAGTGGCCTAGAAGGTGCATGGACCACCGAGCCGACCAAGTGGGACAATGGTTACTTCTATTTGCTGCTCAACTACGAGTGGGAATCGAAGAAGAGCCCTGCTGGTAAATGGCAATGGGAACCCATCAATATCAAAGAAGAAGACAAGCCGGTCGACGCAGAGGATCCGTCTATTCGTCGTAATCCAATCATGACCGACGCCGACATGGCCATGAAAATGGACCCTGAGTACCGCAAGATTTCAGAGCGTTTCTACAACGACCCCGAGTACTTCTCGAAAGTATTTGCGCGGGCTTGGTACAAGCTCACCCACCGCGACATGGGGCCATTGGACCGTTACATTGGCCCAGATGTGCCAGACGAAGAATTGCTATGGCAAGACCCTATTCCTGCGGGCTCGAAAGACTACGACGTCAACGTAGTGAAAGCCAAAATTGCGGAAACTGGCTTGTCGATTAGCGAGCTGGCAGCCACAGCTTGGGACAGTGCACGGACCTTCCGTCACTCCGACATGCGCGGTGGTGCTAATGGTGCGCGCATCCGTTTAGCGCCACAAAAAGACTGGGAAGGCAATGAGCCAGAGCGTTTGCAAAAAGTCTTAGCGAAACTCGAGCCCATTGCCGCAGAAACTGGCGCAAGTATTGCCGACGTGATTGTACTCGGCGGTAACTATGCAGTTGAGCAGGCAGCGAAGAACGCCGGCTATGCCATCGAAGTACCTTTTGCCCCTGGTCGGGGCGACGCTACACTTGAGCAAACTGATGTTGAAGGCTTCGAGTGGCTCGAGCCAGTTCACGATGGCTTCCGGAATTGGCAGAAAAAGCATTACGAAGTCACCGGTGAGGAGCTCTTGCTCGACCGTGCACAATTGCTCGGTCTCACCGCACCAGAGATGACCGTGCTCATTGGCGGCATGCGGGTTCTCGGCACTAACTACGGCGGTAGCAAACATGGCGTCTTCACAGACCGCGTTGGCAGCTTAAGCAACGACTTCTTCGTGACCTTAACGGACATGAAGTACAGCTGGAAGCCAACGGGCTGGAACTCCTATGACATTGTCGAACGTAAGTCAGGTGAGACCAAGTACAGCGCCTCACGGGTCGATTTAGTCTTTGGCTCGAACTCGGTACTGCGTTCCTACGCCGAACTCTACGCGCAAGACGACTCGCAAGAGAAGTTTGTGAAAGACTTCGTAAAAGCATGGACCAAAGTGATGAATGCTGATCGCTTTGATATCTAAAATCTCGCAATAAAACACGCCAAAAGCCTCGCCCGAAAGTGCGGGGCTTTTTTGTCTCGCGTGTTTACCCAAGCTTTACATCTCCTTTAGGAATATGCCTCGGTTTGAATCGTTACCTTGATGTCTTTGCGACAAAACAGGAGAAATCATTATGAAAACGATCATCAAACCAAGTGTTATCGCATTATCTTTCGCCCTAACTTCAACCGCAGCGATGGCCGACATCGGTTCAGCTTCGGTGAACGCCCAAGCTTCGGCTTCAGCTTCAGCCTCTACGGAGCAGTCTGCTGCAGTTGAAAGCCAGAACGGCCAATCCACCAACGCATCTGCGCAAGCAAATGCGGCAGCAGACGTTGAAGCTGATGCTTCAGCACAAGCTGAAGGCCAAACTAACCAACCTGCTGACGACGGTGAAGAAGGCTCGAACGAGGCAGATCCGGTAGAAAATGAAACCGAAATGCCCGAAGCCGAGCTACCTGACACTGAAGTGGCAACCAACGCCCTCACGTCAGTCACAACTGAGTCAGTAGCCTCAGCCGAAGCAGCGCTGAACGACGTTAACTCTGCTGTAAATGGCAGTGTCGATACGGTGGTATCAACCGCTGTGAGCACAGCATCTGAAGCTGCAGTGCAAGATGCTGTCGGCGAAACGGTGGAGAGTACGGTCGATACTGCAGTGGAAACCGCAGTGGAATCTACTGTCGATGCGACAGTTCGCGACAGCATTCGCGGTGGCCTAGGCATTTAAGCTAACGCGACTCAAACCACGCAGCCGGCGCTCTGTCGGCTGCTTTTTCTCTGCGGAGGTTATTATGAAATCGACACAGATCACCCTATCTAGCTGCAGCCTAATCCTCGCATTATCGGTCGCAGCACCTATAAAAGCCAAAGAAGATGTTTTCGATTGGTCGGGCAAACTGCAAGCCGGTTATCAGTACGACAGTAACGTGAATATTCGAGAACTTGACCAAAATACCGAACGTTCAGATCAAGCCCTTGTGACAGAAGCTCAGCTTGGCTTGCAATGGCGCCCATGGCGCAAGCTTGAAGTCAAAGCAGGCGCGCAGCACAGCGATCATGCCTATCAAGAGTTCGACGCGTTCGATCTGGCAATCACTACGTTGAATGGCGAAGTAAGCTACGATTTCGACGTGGTCAAAATAGGCATGAGCCGACACGATGCAGATGCCAAACTCGCTAGCGAAGACTTTCTTGATTACCAACTCGATACACTTTACGTGTCGCGTCTTTGGGGCCAACAATGGTTTACTCGCTTCGCTTACGAAGACACCGAAAAGCAGTTTGCGAATTTGAATGAACGTAACGCTACCGCCAAAGCCTATAGCGGTGATGTCTACTGGTTTACGCCTTCGGCAAAAAGCTTCATCACGCTCGGGTACACCGACCACAATGAAACCGCCGATGACCCGCAATTCAGTTATAACGGTTCTACCCTACGTCTACGCTGGCAAACGCGCGCTTCGCTGTGGGGCAATAAACACACGTGGCAGCTAGGTTGGCAGTTGGAAAATCGAGACTATGTGCAAGCAATGCCCGATCGGAACAGCGCGCGCGACGAGCAACGTCAGTCGGTACAGGCAAAATGGCAGATCCCACTAAGCGAGGCGTTTCGATTCACTCCGAAACTTGAATACGTCGATAACCAATCAAACTTCACTGACGTCGACTATCAAGAAACAACCGCGAGCTTAAACTTGAGTGTTCACTTTTAGGCGCACTTTAGTTCGACACTCTATATCTAGTAGATATAAGGCCATGACCGAAAGCGCTGTCATGGCCTGTCGCGCCTAGATCTTCAACGATACCTTGCAAAAAGCCTCTTAGCGCAGTTAAAGATGCGCCAGAATTGTTCTCCAACCAGCACGCTGCGGCCGCGGCGACGACCGGTGCCGCCATTGAGGTACCGCTTTCAAAGCCAGTATTGCCGTCGCGCCTAGCTGTGGTGATACGCACACCTAGGCTAGCAAATTCAATGTAATCACCTTGATTGGCCCAACGATAGATCGTGTGATCCGCAGCAACTGCTGTCACAGCAATAACATCTTCATAGGCCGCAGGGTAAACAGCTGGAGCTAGCGGGCCGTTATTGCCGGCAGCGGCAACCAAAACAATCCCTTTGTCTGCTAACTGTGTCACTGCTTGTGCGAATAATGGGCTATGCGGCCCCGTTAGCGAAACATTAATCACTCTTACCTGTGCTTCGGCAAGCCAGTTCAACGCTTCGAGCAACGGCATAAGTGCCGCGCCCTGATGCAGCGCATTTTGACGATAAAAAACCGCGCCATTAAACAAACGTGCATTGGGTAATAAGCTGGCATAATGATCAGAACGTCCAACCAATAAACCCGCCACTGCGGTACCATGCGCCAAGGGCTGCTGCAAGCGAGCGTCGGTGAAGGTTTTTTGCGTAATAGGCTGATGCGCAAAAGCTGCATGCTCGGCCATGATTTTAGTGTCCACCATGCCTATGTTCACTGCAGCATCGCACCATTTTGCTTGCTGTAGTTGCGCATCAGACGTACTTGGCTCCAACTCGTTTATGGAGGTTTGGGCGCGATACACAAAATGTCGGCTTAAGCTCCCGTGGCTTTGCGCCGGCAAATGTTTTTCGAGTTGCTCGCGCGAGTCCAATTGCTCTGGCACGCGAAAACGCAGCAGCGTCATCCCCAACGCCGACAACTCTTTCTCGTCTATCACGTTTGCACCGAGCGCTCGGAGAGTAGCTTGTGTTTCAGTGGTCGCTAGCACCAACCACTCACGCTCGATAACGGGATCGCCGTTAGGCAGTGTTACCTCAACGAATAGCGCTTCACCCGTCGTTGACTGCAGAGTCCGTCGCGCCGTGTCTTCGGCTAACTCAACAATATCAACCACATCAGCGAGCTCAGCATCTAGCCTGGCATCTTCCAATAGGCGCTCTTGCACGCGTTGCTCAACCTGCTGCCGCACCTGCTCCACGGGTTTCACAACGTCGCGCAACGGATCTTGCAAAACCTGCGCACCAGCTGGCACAGCTAATGTGGTAGCCAAACCAAAGGCGATAAGTAAGCTGGGCGCGAAACCGCGCCGATTTGAATTTTTAACCATGCAACACCTTCACAACTTTAACTCTTTTTTACCTATGCGTAGGGAGATAACGTGCTGACTGCAAAAAAATTCCGTCTATGCTGGAATAAGTATTTCGCTGAAACGTTATCACCATAGCATGAATGAAAGAACGCCATGTACTTGGCAGAAGACAACCGAGGGCCAGCAATGACGACCACAGTCTCATTAAAAAAACAGTTACACGAACTGCTACCCGCATTGCGTCGGTTTGCTATTTCGCTGTGCGGGAACGTGGCCGACGCGGATGATTTATTGCAATCAACCTTGGAACGCCTATTGAGTAAAGGTATTCCCGAGCAGATCGAACTAATGCCATGGGCTTTTAAAGTTTGTCGCAACTTGTGGCTCGACGAGCATCGAGCGCGCCAGGTACGGCAGAAAGCAACACAACAACCCGAGCTGCAAGAAGCTACAAGCGAAGCCGTCGACACCCAAGTCAGTGATCAGCTTGCGCTGCAGGATATTGATGCTGCATTGCACCAGCTACCGCATGACCAGCGCACGATCATCGCGCTCGTTGCCGTGCAAGGCTTAAGCTACCGTGAAGCCGCTGCCATTATTGGCGTTCCCACGGGAACTATTATGAGTAGGCTCGCGCGCGCCCGTAGCAAACTCGCCGAAATCATGGGGCTCGCAACCGAGGCTTTCAGCCAACAACAGTCAGGAGCTTCGTCATGAGAATTGAAACAGAGAAAGAAACAGAGAAAGAAACAGAGAAAGAAACTGAAAAATTATCTGCATTTCTCGACAACGAGCTCCCAGCTGCAGAGATGGAAAAAGTTCGTCAGCTTCTTGCTCAGGACGAGGACACAGCCGCTCGACTGGCCGCACTCGTCATGGTCGATGAACGATTGCGCCAGCATGCCGAGGTACAAAACCAAACGCCAGTGCCTGATAAAATTACGCAGATGCTGACCGAAACTGATGAGCCAGCGCAAGTTGCTTCGGGACCATGGCAAACCATGCGGCAGTTTGCGCAACGTCAGGTGGCGCTGGCAGCAAGTGTGGCAATGGTGGTGGGTCTTAGCGCTGGCATGTGGTTCAGCGACCATGCCATGCGCGCCACAGAAAACCAGCTCGCCCAAGCCATTGAGCAAGTGCTTGAAAATAAAGCCAGCGGACAAACCTATACTCTTAATACCGCGGTAGCCATGACCCCACAACTTACGTTTAAGAATTACATGGGTGACTACTGCCGACATTATGAGCTAAACAATGAGCAAGCCGGCTATACCACGACGGCGATACAATGCCGCCGTGATGGTAGCTGGGAGCCGATCGCGGAGGCGATAAGCTACACTAATCCTGTAAGCGGAAGTTATACCACCGCCTCAGGCCAACAGATGCTCGACACAGTTTTGGAAGCGGTCATGGCCACCGCTCCTTTTTCTAAAGCAACCGAAGACGCTGCCCTGAATTCGCATTGGCGCGTTGATGCACCAGCGACGGAAGCAAATTAAGCAGCAATGGAGGAATAGCTATGAATGTAATCAAACTTATGTCAATTGCGCTCGTTTCAGTAGTAATCGCAGCGTGTAGCTCGCAACCTGACTACCGCGCGGCGGAAGGCTCAGGTTATGGTTACAATGCGACGCAACTCACTGATACTCAGTATCGTGTGACCTTTAAAGCAAGAGGCTCAGACGCCGACAAAGCAATGGATTATGCGCTGCTGCGCGCTGCCGAGGTCACCCTGCAAAACGGCTACGACTGGTTTGTCGTAACGCACCGTGAAACGCTCATCGATAACGAGCGCATTGAACCGAGCAGCACGTTGCGCTATGCCGATTCACGAGATGTCGTCACCCGCTGTGGCTTGGTGTCATGCACCACAACCTCGTATCCACGCAGCACTTTTAGTGCAGGTGTGCACATCGGCGGGGATCGCTCTCAAGACATCAAAAGTATTCTCGAGATTAAACTTGGCAAAGGTGTGCGCCCCGATACCGATGCGAGTTTCGATGCACTCGAAGTTAGACAACACTTAAGTCCAAAAGAGGACTAAGCCCTACCACCAACGCCGGCCCTGAATTAGGGCCGGCGATTTGCAGATAGACAAGGTCCAAAGTACACTCATTGCTCATTTTGTAACGCAGTGAGAAAAAACATGGCAGCATTTGGTACCGTATTTATGCCTGAAATGGCATTCAGCACCTTTGACGGCGAGCAATGGAGTAAGCCAGAAGTTGTTGCTGCAGACCACATCAGCTTACATCCCGGCGCCCATGTGTTGCACTATGCGAGTACTTGCTTTGAAGGCCTCAAGGCATTTCGTCATGAAGACGGCTCGATCACTATTTTCCGTATGGATGCCAACATTGCTCGGATGATCCAAAGCAGCCGCTTGCTGTCACTGCCAGAACCTTCGGCGCAGCAACTCGAAGAAATGATCGTCAGCATCGTCCGCCGCTTTGCCGATGAAGTTCCGGCACCTCCAGGATCGATGTATATTCGACCTACGCACATTGGCACCGAACCCGCGATTGGAAAAGCTGCCAACCCAAGTCTCACTTCCATGCTCTATGTACTGTTATCACCCGTTGGCGATTATTTTTCTGGCGGTATTCGTCCACTACGCTTATTACTGGAACAAAACGGCTCGCGCTGCGCGGCTCACATGGGCATGATTAAAAGCGGTGGTAACTACGCCAGTGCTTTACAACCTATTTTGACCGCACGTAAAGAGGTCAACGCCGACCAAGTACTGTTTTGCCCTAATGGCGACGTACAAGAAACGGGCGCTGCCAACTTCTTGCTGATTGATGGCAACGAAATTATCACCAAAGCGCTCGATAGCACTTTTTTACACGGCATTACACGCGACTCGATTCTAACCCTCGCCCGCGACATGGGCATGACCGTTAGTGAACGCGAACTTAGCGTGGACGAATTATTGGAGCGTGCCAGCAAGCCTCATACTGAAGCGGCGTTATCAGGTACAGCCGCCGTACTCACACCAGTTGGCACGCTAATACAAAATGGTCAAGAATATGCCGTTGGCACCGGCCAACAAGGTCCCACCACTGAAAAACTGCGTAAAGCACTTAACGCAGTGCAGTGGGGTGAAACGCCCGACCTTCACGGTTGGCTGACGCAGGTTTAAAGTTACCAACCATGCCGTTTGTTATTCAAGAGCTGAACTGGTACAAACGCCGTAAGCCGAATGCCGAATCGAAGCCTGTAGATGTAGAGGTCGAAGATTTCAAGCTAGAGAAAAATCACTTTTGCAAAATTCATGTGATCTTTGACGATGGTGGGCGTGCGACTTTACAAGGTCGCGTGACGCAGAACCCTGTTACTGGCGCTTGGTCGGTCAATGGGATTAACGCTAAAGGTCAGAGTGTGTCTGCACTGTATGTTGAGGATGCGTCATGACAGACGTCTGCACGCTTTGCGGTGGCTCTGCCGTCACGTTCACCAAAGATAAGCAGCGAAGTTACTTTAAATGTCGCGAATGTGAGCTTATTTTTGCCGATCCTAAGGCAAAGCTCTCGAAAAATTCCGAAAAAGAAGTCTACGATCTTCACCAAAATGACCCTAACGATGAAGGTTATCGGCGCTTTCTTAGCCTGCTCACCAAGCCGCTCCTCGAGCGCGTGGCGGCCAGCGCTGAAGGCCTCGATTTTGGCTGCGGTCCGGGCCCGACGCTGAATCTAATGCTCGAGGACGCCGGTATTCGCATGGCGCTGTACGATATTTTTTATTACCCCGATAAAGCGCCATTAAAGCAACGTTATGATGTAGTGACCTGTACTGAGGTTGTGGAGCATTTCAACGCACCTGCCACGAGTTGGCCGACCTTAGTAGGTTTGCTCAAAGAGCGTGCTTGGTTAGCGGTAATGACATCACTCTTTACCCGCGAAACGCCCGAAGCTTTTCTGGCTTGGCAATACAAGAACGATCCGACCCATGTCAGTTTTTACACGCCCCTAACCATGCAATGGCTGGCTAAACACTTCGGGCTCGAGTGCGAAATCCTCAGTCAGCGCGTGATTTTCTTTCAGCGAGTTTCGTAGGGCAAAAGTACGTTGCTTGCAGACGGCGCTTAAGGTCTTCACATAAGCGCAAAGCGCCAGGCTGATCGCCAGTTTGCTGCAGCACCACGGCTAAGCCTAAGGTCGCCTCTTCATGCACCGGCGCAAAAGCGAGTACCCGACGGTACCAACTTTCCGCCTCTTGATAGTTTTCCGCGGCTAAGTAACGATCACCAATAAAGCTGCCCAAATCGGCATACCAAGGCCGAATTTGCACCTCATTTGCCTGATAACGCTTAGTCATTGCTTGAAAGGCGGACTGATAATCGCGCAAGGCCGCAGCCTC
This sequence comes from Pseudidiomarina sp. CB1, assembly GCF_024752025.1. Taxonomy (GTDB): domain Bacteria; phylum Pseudomonadota; class Gammaproteobacteria; order Enterobacterales; family Alteromonadaceae; genus Pseudidiomarina. The sequence goes on from NZ_JANTPU010000001.1 coordinate 1,739,106, forward strand.
GTTACCTAACGCGTCATTCAACTCACCCTTATTGAGCCAAACCTGCCAGGCACTCTCATCAACCTGCAGCGCCTTTTCATAGACGTTGATGGCACCGGCATAGTCGCCTTGCGCTGAGCGCACGAAACCTAATGCCTTTAGCGCTGCTGCATTGTTGGGCGCTAGATTAACAGCGCGCTCGGCTAAGGTTTGCGCACGCTGTAGTTGCCGTTGCGCTGCCTCGGTATCCAACGCCCCCGAAGCCACACGCTGGGTCAATGTCACAGGTTCAGCAGCCGCAGCGCCGCTGTCAGACCAGCGGATCACGCGCTGCACCAATGAATTCGCCAATCCGGCATAAGCCAACGCAGCATCAGGATTGAGTTCAATCTGTTGTTGGTATAGCGAAATCGCCATCTCGTTGTCGGCTAAGCGCATTTGGTGGTAATAATCATCGGCGCGTGCCAAAAGATCATCTTGTGTGTCGGTTGGCGCCACATCGGCCTGCGGTGGTGTCTCCCATAAATTAAGATTCGCGACGACCACGGACAGAATCGCGACCACTAACAGTAAGCCGACAACCAACATTCGGCGCGGACGTCGAGGCGCGGGCTCAGGCGTTCGCGCTCCTAGCTCGATGTCTGCCGGCGCTGCAACGACCTTGGCCAACAGTCGGTAGCCGCGCTTCGGTAGCGTCTCAATGTACTTAGGACTACGCGGATCGTCACCCAAGCTTGTGCGCAATCGTGAAATGGTTCGCGCAATGGTTTCATCGCTGGCGTAGCTCTCACTCCAAACCGCCTCCGTGATATCTTGCTTGCTGACTAAAGCTCCCGCATGAGCAGCGAGATAGGCTAACACTTGGCAGGATTTCGGCTCCAAACGTCCAATAACGGCGTCTTTTTCGGCCGATTGCGACGCGGTTTTACGCAATTGTCCGCTGCTAAAATCAACCTGCCAGTCTCCAATGACAGCCACACCTTTTAGAAAATCTGTTTTCATTTCAGTGAATTAACCTTGTCAGGTTTTTGTCCGAACGTTCAGGTAGTATTGTCAGGACTCTGTGTAGAGCATTTTCTACTATTGTGTTCGAATTTTCGAGCTTGGCTATTTAGCCGCATGCAATTGTTTGCCGCACACTAAAGGAATCATGAAAATGCTACGTCAACTTACTCTTTTTCTTCTTATTGGTACGACTGCGTTTCTGTCGCCCACTGCCATGACGGATCCGCAAGCGCCTGTTGTCTATCCGGCTGAGCAGATCCGCTTCGACTTACAGCAGCTCTATCGAGATTTACAACTTGGCAGCTATGACCTGTTCGCACACACGCCAAAAGCAGAATTCGATATCATCTACCACGATATGTTACGCAACATCAATACTCCTTTGAGCCAGCTTGAGGCACATAAGCGTTTCATGCGCTTCGCTGCGGTGGCGAAGATCGCGCATACACGTATTGATTTCCCGGTCGACGCCTACAAAGAGTTTATGATGCGCAATGGTAAAACGCTACCCATCGACTTTTCTGTGACGCCTCAGCGAGTCTCTGTCGCTGCCTATTTCGATAACAACGAGACCAGTCCAATTCAGGTCGGCGATGAGCTGATTGCGATCGACGGCCAACCTGTTGACGCTTGGTTGGCAAGCGTTCAGGCCTATATCGCAGCCGATAACCCAGAAATTATGGCATCGCTTACCGAGGGTTTACTGGTGCCGCTACTCTGGCTGCACCAAGGCGAACGCGATAGCTATGAACTGACGTTACGCCACGCTAATAGCGAGACGCCCTACACCTTTACGCAAGTTACTCTGCCACAAGAAGACCAAGTGGCTGGCCTAACCAACGATGAGGCCCCTGGTGCCGAAGAAAAAGTACGTGATTATGCGATTCTAGACGGCACTATTGGCTATTTGAAGCCGGGCCCTTTCTATAATGTTTACGCCACTTCACATGCTGATATTTGGGATACCGAAGAGTTTCATCGCTTTATTGATGAGGCATTTACCACCTTCAAGAAGCAAGAGGTCAAGCAAATACTGATCGATGTTCGCGATAATCCAGGTGGCACCAATAGCTTCAGTGACTACATGCTTGCTTGGTTTGCCGACAAACCGTTTAAGTTCGCCTCAGACTTCCGCATTAAAGTCTCAGAGTTATCGCGTGCGTCGAATCAACGCCGACTTGAAGGCAACGGTGATAGCAATGCGACGTCACAGCAACTGGCGCAACTTTATGCTGACCATCAGGCAGGCGATATTGTGTCCTTCCCGCTCGCTGAGGCACAACCGCACGGTAGCGCTAAATCCGTAGCTGACCGTCAGGTTTATGTGTTGATTGATCGATATTCCTACAGTAATGCCATTTCCGTCGCGGCCATCGCGCAAGACTATGGTTTTGCGACAGTGATTGGTGAGAAAACCGGCGACTTAGCAACGACCTACGCCGCTATGGAAAGCTTTAAACTCAAATATACCGGTATCGAGGTGGGTTATCCAAAAGCGCATATCATTCGCCCCAATGGGGATTTGAAGGCAGATGGCGTAACGCCAGATATCTCTTTTGACTTTATGGCCTCGTCTCTTAGCGCTAACGCCAAGCTCGAACGCGTGTTGTCCGAGCTCCGTCAGCAAGACTAATACATCAGCGAGCCTCAGCCGTCAGCGGTGGCAGATAAATAGCACTGTCGCCGCTGGCAAATTGGGCTAGGCGCATAGTGCGATCTTCGAGGCCTTCGACAAAAGCGATAAATTGCGCAAGTTCTTGACCCGCTAAACGTTCAGTAGTGAGTTTTTTTAAGTTCAACGGGTTCACGCTTTTACCGTTTTTGTAGACTTCATAGTGCAGGTGACGCGCTTGCGAAAGGCCGGTATTACCCAGAAATCCAATAACCTGACCCTGTTTCACTTTAACGCCGGGCTTGATGTCGCTGGCGAAGCCTTTCAAGTGTGCGTATAGGGTTTCGTAGCCGTCATCATGTTGCAGTACGACAGCATTGCCATAAGTACTGTACCAATCGGCACGTTTAACTGTGGCGTTGCCCGCGGCCATAATTGGTGTACCCGCCGGCGCACTGAAATCAATGCCTTTATGCATACGCGTGTAACCCAGCAAAGGGTGCTTGCGCTGGCCGTAATGCGACGATAAGCGTGCGCCATTAAGCGGTGTCTTCAGCAAAAAACTCTCAGCGAGGCGGCCATCTTCGAGGTAAAACGCATCGTTGTAGCGATACAAGCGTAAATCGTCTTCGCTATTCCTAAAACGCAAATAAGTCGGTTGCAGCGGCGTTTGTTGATGCGCAAATAGGGCTTCATCTTCGATCACCAGCGTACGCTCAAATACCACTTCAAATCGATTGCCGCTATAAACTTGGCGCTGAAAATCAATGAAATGCGATAATGCGAGCAAAGCACTATTGATCACATCACCAGGAATTCCTGCTGCAGCACCATCACCATATAAACTGTGATTAATAACGATGGCATGCTCGGCAACTTCAATGCGTGTCGGAACTTTAGTCTTTGTGACCTGCCAGTCATCACCCTGCTGCACTGCATCAACCCGAATCGCATACTCACCTGCCAAACTCACTTGCCGCTGCCCAGCAACTTCATCAATTGCCAAGATACTGCCAGCCTGTAATTTATTTAAAGGTACGACCTTGCGCAGCGCTATTGCAAGATTGGCAATTTGCTGGGCACTAAAGCCTTGCTTTGATAGTAATGAGGAGACCGTTTGCCCACTTTTTAACGTTACCAGCTGTGCTTCTTGCGACATTGCAGTGAACGAACGTTCTGGTGTTGTTGTGTTTTTTTCGAGTGTTGAGCTATTGGTGAGATCATGCGCCTTGTCTTTGCTTTCGATAGGCCGCAATAGATGAGCCGTCTCACTCTGCTGATCGACTTGACCCGGTTGTTGTTGAGTTTCTGGAGTTTGCTCTGCTTCAACCTCAGTTGGCGCATCACTACAACCTAGCTGCAAAAATGCAGTCATCAGGCACAGCGCAATTAACGATCTTGGCATTCGATTTCCTAGCTCTCTAAATTCAAGCGCCATTCTACCCAAAAACCGCGAATGAACAACAGTCAGGTTTACACCCTTTTTACGACATGTAAGCCCACAACCAACGCGCATAAAGCCCTAACGGTGTGGTCACGCCAGCGGTGAAGGAATGAATCTTGCCATTGCGAACGATGGCAAAAGCTGGTGTTACGGGTACGCCCCACTGTTGCGAAATGGCCGCATCGGGATCATTGACGACGGCAAGTTCGTAGTTGTTGGTTTGCAAGTAACGCTGCACTTGACTCGGTGAGCCAGAACTCATGGCCACACTGACCACCGGCAAATAGTTATCAACCCAATCAACGCTGGGCGTCAGCACATGACACACAGGACACCAAGAGCCCCAGAAGTACACGACCACTGGCTCGCCGTAACTTTGCTCGACCAAATCAATATGCTGCTGTTCTAAAGTCACCCAGCGCGTATCGGGTAATGCACCTTTCGGAAGGTCTTTGCCGCGCCATAGATCCATGACCGTGACGACAACCAGTGCAAGCAAAATAAAAACTAATGTCTTTCGAATCATTTTTTATCATTAAGCAGCTTAAAAAGTTGCTGCTAACTCTATACCTTTCAGGTTGTTATTGAAACTCCATAATCATGTTCTCGGCAGCCTGCGCCCAGATAGCGGCTGCCTGTGCAGACGGATGATAGCCATCAGCAGCAATGAATTCAGGTGCGTAAGGTAAGTCGAACTTTAACAGTTCAGTGTTTGCGTGTGTCTGACAATGCGTTTCCAGATGGTGGTTTAATTCCATGGCTTGCTGCCCAACAAACCAACGCAGTGGCTGTGGCAGCGCGGGAAACTTATGCATTGGTGGTAGTGAGGTATAAATAATTTTTTTCGCCCCTAGCTGCGCGCTTAAATAATGCGTGAGATTTTCTAAATCTGTACGCCATTGGCGCACTGAGGTGCGCTTTGTTACGTCGTTCACACCAACCGAGATGAGCACCGCATCAGGTGCGGCAATTCTCAGCTCGGTCCCTTGTAGCAACGCCAGCACCTTTGCACAGGTCAGGCTCGACTGTGCCACCAGCTGCCACTCCAGCGCACAGTGTTCACTCAACGCCGCTACTAACTTTCCAGTCACCGCTTCGGCTTGCGCATCGCACCCCACCCCAGCAATCGCTGAGTCACCTATGAGCAATAACGAGAGGGCGGGCTTCCCTCCCTCTCGTTGTCCGTGGCGTGGTCCAGGCGGTTCCGGCAGACGCGGGGTTCGCTGGCGTACCCGTTTTCCCTGTACGAGTAGTAACGGGGCAGCAAGAGCGAATAAAAGTTTACGCATGAGGCTAAGGGTCCTGTCAGTGGCGTGCTAAGCTATGGCTAAAACCATAATACGAGAAGACGTATGAAAATCTACGTTGATGCTGATGCTTGTCCAACGGTAATAAAAGATATTCTCTACCGCGCGGCCGAGCGCAAGCACCTTGAATTATTGCTGGTGGCAAATCAGCCATTGCGCGTGCCCGCTTCCAAGTTTATCAAAACCTTGACCGTGACGAGCGGCTTCGATGTTGCCGACGACGAAATCGTCAAGCGCTGCAAAGCCGGTGACTTGGTCATTACAGCAGATATTCCGTTGGCCGCCGAAGTCATCGAAAAAGGTGGGCAAGCGCTTAGCCCACGCGGCGAGCTGTTCACCAAGGACAACATTCGCGGCCGCCTGAACGTGCGGGATTTCATGGATACCATGCGCGCCAGCGGGATTCAAAGTGGCGGCCCACCACCGTTGAACCAACGCGACCGCATGGAATTTGCCAACCACCTTGATCGCATTTTGGCGCGCGCTTAAGCCTTCAGAGCCATAAAAAAACCCGCCAAACGGCGGGTTTCTTCACTTATTTCTCTGTTTTTAAATACAAATCAAGCCAACGCGTCTGCTCCCACAACATGTGCAGCACCGACTCACGCGCGCGATAGCCGTGTGACTCATGCGGCAACATCACCAAACGCGCTGTACCACCCAAACCTTTAACAGCTTGATACAAACGCTCCGACTGCATTGGGAAGGTGCCCGAATTATTGTCGTTGCTGCCATGAATCATCAACAATGGTTCATTGATTTTATGCGCATGGAAGAACGGCGACATACCAATGTATAAATCAGTGTCGTCCCACACCGTGCGCTCTTCGCGCTGGAAGCCAAACGGCGTTAAGCTCCGGTTGTAGGCGCCACTACGAGCTATACCGGTAGTGAACAAATCGCTGTGGGCCAGCATATTTGCGGTCATAAACGCGCCATAGGAATGGCCACCAAGCGCTACGCGTTCAGGGTCGGTTACGCCACGGTCAACACCAGCTTTGATCGCCGCACGACCGTTCATCACCAACTGTTCAATGAACGTATCATTAGGACGATTTTCGCCCTCGCCGACGATGGGCATGGTCGCATTGGCCAGCACCGCATAGCCTTGGGTGGCAAGATATTGTGGCCCCCAGTAGCTAATGCGAACAAACTCATAAGGTGAACCCGACACCTGAGCGGCAGCAGAAGAACTCTTATATTCCCGCGGATAAGCCCAAATCATCGTCGGCAATGGACCGTCTTTTTCTTTGTCGTAACCGGCGGGTAAATACAGCTCCGCCGACATCGCCAGCCCATCTTCGCGCTCATAATTAATCATTTCACGCGTAATGCCTTTGGTGTGCGGCATCGGGTGCGCGGTTTCGGTCAAGGCTGTCAGTTCAGCGTCATCGACATCACGAACAAAAAAGTCTGCTGGATCTTCGACACCTTCGCGTTGCGTTAAGAAGGTCATTTCAACAGCGTCAATCAAATCGACTGGACGTTCAAAATAAGGCGCTTCGCTGCGCCACAGGCGCTCTTTCTCGCCACTTTGCAAATCAAATTGATCAATGAACGGACGGTCACCTTCCGGAGAAGCGCCGGTACCCGTTAAGAGCACCTTGCCATCTTGCACATGCAGAAGACTTCGACCATTAACATCAACGGTAAAAGGCTGGCCTGGGTCGTTGTAACGATCTTCCCACGAACGATCCCAAACTAATTGCGGCTCAGCGTCAGAGGTAGCGTCCACGAGCCACAGCTTTTCATCACGATCGGCCCACCAGCGCTCCCAAATCAGAATGGTTTCTTCATCGGCAGCCAATACACGGCCTAAACGCTTGCTTAAATCGATCAATTTTTGCGGTTCAGCGTCAAAAGGAGCTGCTTGTTGGAACACCTGATCACGTACTTCAGCCTCAACTGCTGGATCGCCCTTATCGGTGGCTTCCGCCCACACCAAGGTAGCATCAGCATCATTGCGCCACTGCACCGAGCGACGCCCTTGCACCACAGCATCAAAAGCAATCGGCAGGTTATCGGCTAGACCCTGTTCTACCACGGTGTAAACATTTTCACCTGCTTGGTTCCAGACCATCGTGGTTTCAGGAAAGCGGTAGTACGGCACAGCATAAGAGTACGGACGCTTGATATGGCTCACCAGCAAATAATCATCACTTGGGGACACGCTTACGCCGTTATAAATGGCCTGTGGCCCAAGTTTTTGCTCGTCACCATTCACAGCAAAGAAGCGAATTTGGCTGGTAAAGTAGTAGTCAAAGAGCGCTTCGTCGGTCTTGTTTTGCAACAAATCTTGATAGGTCCGCGCTGGCGCATTACGCCCTGCACTCTCAGTGACAACTGGACCACTCGGCACATTAGACGGTTTAGGTTTCGCTAGGCCTTCTGCTACCGTGTAACTGTATAAACCGCTGCTATCATGGCGCCACTCTAAACGTGGTCCCCAGACGGCATTCAACGGCGTGCTCGACCATTGCTTGGCGGTGCCAGCGTTGACATCGATCAACCACAGGTCGACGCTATCGACCGTTTGCTGCGCTACGGCAATGTAATCGCCATTCGGTGCCCAGCTCACGCCTAACAGCTTCAAGTCGCTAGGCAGTCCATCGATCTTTAATTCACTGCCATCATCGACGTCAACCAGCTTTAATTCGCTAATATAACGCGCTTGGCTGACCGTGTAGTTGGCTGGGTTAATACGCCGTCCAGCCAGCTTTAATTGCTCGGCAGCGACATCTTCAATGGTCGGTAGTGCTGGATAACCCGTCACTAACAGCACATCACCATCTGGGCTTAAGCTGCCGCCTGGTGAAGGCGCTGCATCAACGATATCAATAATGGCTTGGTCGGGTTCTTGATACGTCAACTTAACGGGGTTGGCGTCGACCGCCGTGACACCGCTGACACTCAACAAGGCGCCGGCACCGATAGCCAACGCTAATGAGCTTACTTTCAACGTTTTTAGCATTGTTATTATCCTTTCTTGTGTTTACTTTAAGCTAACACATAAAACAAAGTGATCAGTCATTGAAGCCCGACATCAATCGCAGCAATTTGGGCTTTAACCGCATAGCGAGCGTGCCATGTCTTATGAAGAGAACCTAAAGCAGCGATTTGAGCGCATTGCGCAACTCAACCCGAAACTCAACGCATTCGTTGAGCTGTTTCACGAATCGGCGCTTGCCGCAGCGCAACGGTGTGATCAAACCGAGCCGCAAGGCGTCTTGCACGGCCTGCCTATTTCCATCAAAGAGTGTTATCAACTGACTGGTACCGCAACAACGATTAACTATCCGCCTTTGCGCAACTATCGTGCGAACACAACCTCACCCTTGGTGCAGCGACTGATCGACGCGGGAGCGGTGATTGTCGGCAAGACCAACGTACCAGCTTTGCTGGCGGATGCGCAGACCTTTGGCCCGCTTTACCCGACTGCGAATAACCCCTATGACCTCAGTCGCACACCGGGCGGCAGCACAGGTGGTGGCGCTGCAGCACTAGCCTCAGGCTTAGTTGACCTTGAACTGGGTAGCGATATTGGTGGCTCAATTCGCAATCCAGCGCATTTCTGCGGCTTGTATGGTCTGAAGCCAACTGAAAATGGGCATGCACACGATGGTCACATACCGCCTTTGCCTGGACACGATGTCGGCATTCACCTGATGAACAGCACTGGTCCTTTAGCGCGCAGCGCTTCACTACTAAAGAACGCTTACGACGTGTTGTACCAACCTGATTGGCAACGCCGTTTTTATCTTCCGATCGCACGCCCGCAAGTAAAACCTGACAACTTGGCCGGTTATCGCTTCGGCTATATCGATAATTTTATCGGCTTAGGCCCTGGACACGACGTGAGTCATGTATTGGACAAAACGATCCATGACCTACGTAACAAAGGTGCTACCGTTGATAAAATAGCCATAGATCCGCAGCTTGCCCGCAAGTTACTGACGCTATGGGTCGAATTGTTTGGCTTCGTTATGGGACAAACCATGAGTTGGCCTGTACGCAAGCTTATTTATTGGCAATACAGCAAACTCTTAAAGCGATCGAGTTTGCCAGCAACAAAGGCTTTGAAGTCAGGGTTAAGTTTAAATCTGAGGCGTTTAAGTGCCGCCTTAAAAGAGCGCGACGAGGTGATCGCTGAAATAAATAGGCTTTATGCCCAGGTCGACGTAGTTATAAGCCCAACTTCATTGGGCCCAGCCTTTCCGCATAATCACAAACATGAAGCGATTCTTTTAGACGGTGAAGCTGTGCCTTATGTCGACTACTGCTTTCCGTTTGTGATGTTCTATAACTTAACTGGCCAGCCAGTGCTCAATGTACCAACAGGACTCAACGAAAGCGGCTTACCCGTAGGTCTTTCGTTCGCCGCAGCACACCACCAAGAGCCCACACTATTGCATTTAGCACAGCTGCTCGAAGCTGAAGGCTATCAACCCATTCCCCCTAAGCTTGACGTATAAGGAGTAACAGCTATGTCAGAACCTAAGAGAGGTCGCGTATTACTCATCACTGGTGCCTCGAGTGGCATCGGTAAAACCACCGCATTAACGGCTGCCCGAGAAGGTTTCAAGCTCATTCTCACGGCCCGCCGCAAAGAGCTTCTCAATGAACTCGTCGACCAGATCGGTAGTGATCAAGCCATCGGTATCGCTGCTGATGCGGGCGACTACAAGTCGCTCGAGCAAGTGGTGGTGAAAGGTCTGGAGAAATTCGGTCAATTAGATGCAGTGTTCGCCAATGCAGGTACCGGTGTGAAGACACCAGGCACCGAAACCGGCAGTGCCGACGAGTGGAAGACCATGATTGATGTGAACATCAATGGTTTACTCTACACCGCACGCCTTACCCTGCCGCATCTACGCAAAACCACTGGGCATTTTTTGATGACCGGCTCTGCCGCTGGACGCTACACTATCAAAGGTTCGGTGTATGGTGCGACCAAGTGGTTTGTGCATGGTTTCGCGCAAAATCTAGCGGAAGAAATGAAAGAATGGGACGGCCGTTGTACAACCATTGCACCAGGCATGGTCAATACACCGTTTTTTGACGAACCTAAGCCGGATAAGCTTGATCCACAAGACGTGGCGGACGCCGTGCTGTTTGCGCTTAATGCGCACCCGCGCAACAGCGTCCGCGAAGTTTACTTGATGCCGGCTTATCGCAATTAAGCGGAAGCGACCTCGCGGTCATAATGGTCGAGCAATAACGTTTGGGCATGCACCAGCGGTTGCTCGGCTGCAATAATTGCGTCTTGGTGTTCACCGAGGAGACGCATCATCACTTCGTTGTCTTCTTCGCCGTGCCAGATTTTAATATAGGTACCCTGCTTGTAGCCGCGTTGCTGTCGTAAGTTATTCAGCGCATTTTTACCAATATAGGTTAAGTACACGCTGTCGGCATCGCCGTAGGCATCGACCAACATGGTCATCAACTTGTCGAAAAACACCGGGCCACAAACCAGCGGTTGCGCCTCTGTACCATCTTGCGCAAGGGCTGCGACCAACGCTTTACCATCCTTAACGTTGCCATGGTTTTCGGCACCAGCAAGCAAGATCTGTGCGACATGCTCCGTCGCAGCCACAACATCTTTGCCTTGAGCGCACGCATGTTCAACCGCATCGGAAATCGCAAAATGGAGAATATCGATGAGCTCCATGTTCGCCTGCTCCCAATCCGCTTCCTGCTTTTTCCACCATTTGTAAGCGGTGTGCTCAAAGTACTCGCCTAGCTCGACAAGAATAGCCTTCACGTCGTCACGTTTGACTTTTGGTGCTTCAGGATAATCAGGATCAATCACCTGGTTGAAGGCAATCTGCATAGCCACAAGTTGGCGTGCTTGCGCTGGCGTCATTAGGAATTCCTCTCGCTAAAGTTTAATGTTTTAGTAACGCCAAAATAGCACAAGACGCCGTCAGTAGGCGAGTTCAGGAATCGGCAAATGGCCAGTTTTTACATAGATGATCGTTTCTTCTTCAACGCGCGGCGTGTGTTTACTGCCATGAGGATTACGTAACCAAGTACCTTGTGGGTAACGTCCGTGCTCATCGATAAACTCACCGCTTAACACCACTATCTCCTCACCAGCATAATGACGATGCGGCTTGAAAAGTTCGCCCGCAGGCCACTTTACTAAGGCGACATGCTCGCTGAAAGGGGCATGCGATGAACCTGGTGGGTTGCGTAAATAAGTGCCCGCCGGATAATCACCGGTGTCATCGGAAAACACACCTTCAAGCACGAAGATTTCTTCGCCTAATGGATGCTGATGGGTGGCAAAACGTGATCGCGGTGCATAGCGAACGATGCTGGTAGCTCGCCCGCGCTCCGCCTCTTCACGTTCTAGTAATTTTCGTTCTATACCTGCAGCCGGACTGGGCTGCCACTCAGCTCGTGCGGTTTCAATAACGACGCGCTGTGAGAAATCCATATTCAGCATGGAACAACTTTCCTCTTTTATAAAATCACCCAGTTTTTACTATAAAACCTAGTTAATGGATCGCTGAAAGCAACTTGAATTAAGCGAATACGCCACTATATTTCGTTTATCACTAAAATAGTTTAGGAATTCTATTCATGCCAGACTCCATCATCGCTGCCTGCCCGCACTGCCATAAGAAAAATCGACTTCCGGCGGATCGTCATCGCGCTGACGCCAAGTGCGGTTCCTGTAGGCAGAAACTTTTTACTGGCGAAGCGTTTGTCGTTAACGCTGATCAATTTCGCGCGCACCGCGACAGTGACCTTCCACTAGTCGTTGACTTCTGGGCCAGTTGGTGTGGCCCCTGTCAGCAGTTTGCCCCGACGTTCAGCGAGGTTGCCAAGGCGTATGCCGAACGTGCGCGCTTTGTGAAAGTCAGCACCGAAACCGAACCACATTTGGCCCAGCACTTTGCGATTCGAAGCATACCTACATTGATGATCATCAAAAATGGACAGGAAGTGGGACGGCAGGCAGGTGCGTTGCCGCCACAGCAATTTAAGCAATGGCTGCAACAGCACCTTTAAACGGAGTTATTCAAGTTCGAGTAAGTGATTCACAAGCGCGAAATAACGCTGCGACTCAGCCGGAGAGTGCGGCGCCGAGGCCGTAATCACGTATTTGCCGTTGACGACAAGCGTCGGCACACTGGTAACTTCGGCATCCATCATGTCAGTCATAATTTTGCGCAACTTGTCTGTTTGCGCTGGATTTTCAAACGCTGCAGCAAACGCTTCGCCATCAATTCCGTGTTCTGTCATAAAGCCCTGAATATCCTCGGGGCTTGGTAAACGATTATGGGTTTCGCGGGTACGCTGATAAAACTCGATCATTTCATCATCGAGGTTCGTTTCTGCAACTTCACGTAGCGTATAGAAAACTCGTGAGTCGTAGGCCCAACGCTCGTTGGCTGGCGCTGCACGTTTCACTACCGCTACGTCGGTGTACTCCAATGCATAGGCATTGATGGTTGGATTGAAATGTTGGCAATGCGGACAGCCTGGCCACAAAAACTCCATAACGAAGCCGGCTTCGCCCGGCGATTTTTCAAAATCAGCGAGTGTTAGCGCTGCGTCGAGAACCCGATAATCCTTACCCTCGACAAAATCTGTCGCACTAAACTCCTGTACGACATCAGGCGTCGGGTCAAGCTCTTGTGCGACTTTAGATGTCGCGCCGATGTCGCTTTCACTCGCTTGCGCGTCATCTTTCGTCGTGCCACTTGTTTCCTGCGCAGGTCCGCATGCTAAAAGCAGCAACGCAGTCACACTCGCTAAAATGAATTTTACTTTAAAAGTCATAATCTGCCTCGTTGTTATTCTGTTACCCCATTTCAACGCAGACGAGGCAAAAAGTCACGTCTTAGATACGTTGTAACGAGCTCTCCCCCTCGTAAAGGCGGCCGAAACGAGCAATAATGAGGTTCCTTGATAGCTCCGTGATCGCTCCGTGATAGAAAGAAAAGGTACTCCAACATGTCAATTCTTCGTGGTTTAAGCATTGTCGCAACAGCCCTTATCGTGCTCGCCTGTAGTCCAAGTGAGCAACCGAGAAATAAGGTGTCGTACCAATGCGGTGCCCTGCCGTTAACCACCGAGCTTAACGGCGAAACCTTGACGCTGCGGTTTGGTGCAGAAAGTGCGCAAACGCTCGATCTTAAGGCCACCCGCAGCGCCTCAGGAGCTCGTTATACCCATCTTGAAAACGGTGCGGAGTTCTGGAGCAAAGGTAACGAAGCGCAGTTTAGTTCAGACGCCTTTTCTCTGCCGCTTTGCGTTGTTGAAGGCACACTTCCGCAACAGTTCAACGCTCGCGGGAACGAACCCTTTTGGCTACTCGCAATCAACGGCGATCAAGCCACCTTACGCCAACCCGGTAGCGAGGCCAGTTTTGCCATTACGCGACCTGAAGCGCAGCAGCTTCATCCTTTGCTGATCGATATAATGCTCGATAACGGTTGGGTGTTAACGCTCGAACAACAGGTTTGCTACGATACGATGAGCGGCCAGAGCTTTCCTTACCACGCTGAGCTAAAGACTGACGATGACGTATTGCTTGGCTGTGCCGGAGACCCTGATAGTTTAATTGCCGGTGCAAGCTGGCAACTCATGGATGCCCCAAGCACCCTAGACCAGCCTCCGTCACTCACATTTCACTCAGACCAACGTGTTAGCGGCTTCGCCGGTTGTAACTATGTAAATGGCCGCTATGAAATCACTGGCGAGGGCCTGCGGTTTGCTCCTTTAGCGGTAACCAAGCGTATGTGTCCACAGCCTGCTATGGCATTTGAAGATGCGCTCTTGCGCGATCTCCAACAAGTCACTAACGTGAAAGTATTTAGTGACAACACTTTGCAACTGCAGTTAACGAATGGGGACTATCTGCAATTACAGCAAGTTCCACTAAAGCTGTGGTAAGAATAACCGACAAGAAGGACCGCAAAATGAAGCTTTATGAGACAAAAACAGCTCCCAACCCGCGCCGCGTGCGTATGTTCTTGGCCGAAAAGGGCTTGTTAGATAAGGTCGAGTGCGTCGAAGTCGACATTCAAAAAGGCGAGAACTTACAACCTGAGTTTGTCGCCAAAAACCCAATGAAGAAAGTACCCGTATTGGAACTCGACGACGGCACCTGTATTGCTGAAACCATGGCCATTTGCCGCTATTTTGAAGAGGCCTATCCGGATAGCCCTAAATTACTCGGTGAGTCTGCGACCGAACAGGCGTTCATTGAACAATGGCTACGTTGGCTTGATTACTACTATTTTGTGCCTTGTGGTATGGGCTTTCAACACACAAGTGGCTACTTCAAAGATCGTATGACTCCTAACCCAACCTGGGGTGAGTCTTGTGTGAAAGACACGCAAAAGTTCATGGAATTTCTAAACCAGCATCTCGCCGATAAGGATTATATTTGTTGTGGCAAACTAACCGCAGCAGACCTTACCGCTTTCGCGGTGACAGCGTTTGCCCGGGTTATCCAGCTAAGAGTCGATGACAGCCTACCCCACTTAAACAAGTGGTATCAGCAGATGAAAGAACGTCCGTCGGCGCAGGTTTAGTGCTTTAACTTTGCGGCGGTTTGGTCACGTCACTCAAATAAAGTAGGCCCGACGTTTCCGGCAAATAGCGCAGCGAAAATAGAATACGGCGATGGCAATCTGGCTGCTCTGCCATTGCCTGTTCTAACTCTTCGTTGCGGGCGGGACGGGCCTGAAAAGGCTGTTGCGAAGTCTGCACAAAGGCTTCGTTAATCAACACCACTTTGCAATTTAGCTTGGCAAAGTATTGACGGCGATCAGCGTCCGACAAAGCCTGCGTTCCTCCCCCATCTTGCAGCCAAACTTCATAACCAAGCTCCTGCAATTCGACCAGCCATTCGCCAAGGTCTTCCGGAGCCATAGCGGCACTCAAAAACAGACTGATGGCAGTAGGTGTTGGCCCAAGGCGTTGCTTTAGGTCTGCTAAGAAGCTGTGCAATTGCGCTCGCTCTGCGGCACTCGCAAAATAGGCATCACTTAACTCAAGTGGCACATACCAGCCGAGAAATTGTTCCCGATGTTGCTGTGTCCATAGCTGCCATTGCGCCACAGTCGCATTGACCTTACGCAGATAGGTTGCAAAGAAGGCTTGTTGTGCCGCGGCCCCTTCCGCCATTTCAGTAAAGTAGTCAGGCTCGGTGTGAAGCCCTAACCATAGCGGCATTTCATGTTGCCACAGGGTAGCGGTTTCAACTAGCCACGGCCGCGGTTGTTGAAAGCCTTCGGCACCGTATTGAGTCCATTGCAACACGCCAAAATCGATGTCACGCGCCATCACCTGCTGCAACAAATAGCGCCAGCCGCGAGCGCCTAAATCAGCGTCGCGGTTGAGCGGTTGGTACATCACCCCCAGCTTCAGTTCGTCATTCGCCGTGACCGATGATGCACCGCCTAAGACTACAGTTAGAAGTAAAGCTGAAAACGCACAATAAACGCGTTGTCGCTGTCTTCGGCAAAGTCGCTTGATACTACGTGCTGCCACTCGAGACCTAACTCCATTCGCAAATTGTAACCATTGTAGTCAGACTGAAACCACTCGGACATCCAGCCTACCCCAAGGCCCGCGCGGGTGTCGTCAGCATCACCTATAGCAACTAAGTCGCGCGACGTATCGCCTTGCGCAAAACCATAGAAACGCAATGCTTGCCGATGACTCTGCGCCAATGAAAATACTGGGCCAGATTCAAGTCGCGAATAAAACGCATGTTGGTCATCGTCAGGGAAGTAAATCCCATCAACAAACCACGAGTTGTACCACACCCGCTCGCTTTGCGGTTCCCACCACTTGCTGCCACTCCACGGACTCAAAATATCCACCGACGCCCTTAGGTACGGCTTCAATTCTTCGTCGCCATCCAGTTGCTGTCGCAAACCTACGGCAAGCACTGAGTTAAAGGTTTTTGAAGGCTTCCAAGTTAGACCTACATCCAGTTCTTGAGTTTCGAAGAAATCGCTCTCGCCACCTTGCAGTAAACTTAGTTGAGCCCCAAGGCCACCAATGCTCGTTTGCGATTCAGTAAACGCATAGGCGGCTTGCACCTGCATGAAATAATCGCCTTGCGCGTCGATGCCCTGTCCAACATTAGCGCGACTGCTGTCACCCGCCCAACCTGCAACAGTAAAGTCCCACTGACTTTCGACATCACGGTGTAAACGTTGTGCCTTGATTAACTGGAGCTCATCAGGATCATCGCTGACGAGCATTTTGTCGATCGCAGCTGCCGCATAGTGACGCGTTTTTTCATTATCGCCTCGATAATTAAAAGCATACGCAGCTTGGTGCAAATGCTTAACCTGCGAATTTTCTTCATAACCCAGCAAAGCTCGGTCAAAATAATCAGCTGATTCAAGTGGATCCCGTTCATAAATGCTATAGGCTAACTCCGCTTGGAAGTGTTTATTGTCGGGGTAGGTTGCGACCGCTTCGCGATACAATGCTTCAAGCGCCGGCCAGTCATTACGTTTACGATAAATCGGCGCCCGCTCTTCAACCAACAACGGCGAATCAAAACGTTCATCAGCGCGCTCGAGCAGTAACAAGGTCTTTTCATCATCCTGTTGCGCTTGCGCAATATCCACCCCGAGCAGCCACCAATCCAGCTCGTTTTCTTGCCGCGCCGCCTGCCATGCAGCCTCAGCCGCCGCCAAGTCACCCTGTAAGTAAGTTAGCCGCGCAATCGCTAACTCATCGGAAGAAACGCGTTCGGCAGTCGGAATGCGTTGTAGATAGCCGACTGCTGCAGCATTATCGCCCACACGCTCGGCCAAACTCGCTAACGAACGCAAATCACCCGCTGAAGGCTCTTGACCAATCGCCAACTGCAATGCTTCATAGGCCGCTTCTGGATCACGGTCAATCAAACATTCTGCGCGCGTCCGAATACCACGCTCTTTACTGACTTGCGCCAGCGCCGCTAACGCTTCATCACAATTACCTTGCAGACGCCACAGCTCAGCAACATCTACCGGGTCGGCATTACTGCGTGACAGTAACTTAATCCGCTCAACCGCAATCGCTTCAGGGTGCCCATAAAGGATATTCACATAGCGCGAAACCAGCACACGACCCGGCGCACTTGCAAGATTAACTTTGGCAAATCCTTCTTCCAATAAAGCGATGGTTTGTTCTGCCTCACCGCGTTGCCATAGCAGATACGTAACCTTCTCGAGCGCCGCAGGGTCTTGGTAGTTGCGCCAAATCGCCAGCCATGTTGTTTCAGCATTACGGTTATCACCCAAACGGTCATATGCCATCGCCAAATACGTCAACTCGGCTTCATTTGCAGCCGTGTCAGCAAGTAACTCCACTTGCCGTTGCCATGCTTGCTGTTGATGGTAGTAATTCATCAGCAGTTGGCGCCGCTGTTGCTGCAGCGCTGAGCTTGTAAAGGTCGTACGTTGCACTGCGTCATAAAGTTCCAGACGCTCTGCCAACGACAACCAGACGATAGGATTCTCTTGCACTGAACAATTGACAAAGCGCTCACGGGCGCCGCTGGTGTTATCCATTTTCAGCAGCAACTGAACTTGCTCTAAGCAGCTGGTTTGGGCTTGTTCGGATAGCGCTAATGCAGACTCTAGTTGGCCATCTTCTTCGAGCAAAAAGTAGTACTGCTTAACATCATTTGCACTCAAATAGCCACGTTTCTGTAACCAACCGAAATAACGCAACGCACCAGCATGATCGTTGCGTCCCAAAGCCTTATAGGCCAGTTCACGTATCACACCACCAGCAGCTTGCGGGTAACGTTGTGCTAACGCAAAGGCACCTGCTTCATCGTTCGCTTCAACCAACACATACCCAAATTCCGCAATTTCTTCCGGCGCAAGTTCTGCATGCTTGGCATAGCGTGAAAATTGTTGTGCCGCCGCGTCAAAAGCACCTACATCGGCAGCAATACGTGCTGCGATAAGGTTAAGTTCCGGTGTCCACAGCTCTTGCGGCAACGCATTGAGCCATGCCCAAGCCACTTCTTTGTTTTGCTCCTGCTGGAGTTGATACAAACCTTGCTGAATAAGCTCAAGCTGCTGAGTTGGCGTAAGGTCCGCCAAAAAAGCTGGCATCTCAGGCGCTGCGGGAACCTCTCGTGCCATCGCACTGCGGAGCATGCGCTGACGTAGCGCCACGCGGTTACGTTCAGGAATTTCGCCAAGGTACTGTCGCGCGCGCTCAATATCCTGATTCAACATCGCCAATTCAAACGCATATTGATAAAACGGCTCATGCTCAGGCGCAATTGCTATCGCTCGATCAAGCTCTTCTAAAGCGGCCTGATAGCGTTCTTCCTGCTGTAGCCGATAGGCTTTATCAACATACGGGTAGGTACGAAACTCTTGGTAATCACTTAGACCGATAAAAATCGAGTCACCCATGGCTTGTGGCGCCATCGCCGCCATTGCGGCAACTATACTTAGAACACGCATGTGATACCCGGTTGGCCAGCAACCGCCTCAGCTAAAAGTTTTTTCATTTCAATCTGATGCCGCTCTTGGTAAGCCAAAGCTTCATCACGTTGTTCATCACTAATAAAACCTTCACGGACCAAATAATCACCTAGACGCGTTTCCCCGCGCCGATCAAAAGCCATCATCACCTGCGCCATCACTGCAGGGTCGATCACGCGAGATTGCACCAAGGCCGTGCCGAAAGGCACTTGGCGGATAAAATAGGAATCGCGTAAGAGGCGCACTTGCGTTTCGGAGAGAGCCTTAGATTCTTGTGCTTCACTAAGCGCTACACGTGGATCAGCACTTTCATCATTCATGTACCAATAACGCAAACCTAAGGTGACCGCACCTTGCGTCGTCACACAACCGCGCACCGGCCTTTTCAGCTTACGACTTATAGCACTTTCGGCAACAGGACTAAGCGCATATTCACGACCAACGATGAGCGTTTTCCCGTCTTCAGCAAGCGGGATAATCGAATATTTAAAGGCAATATCCGCAGGGAGCGCTTTCATCAGATTCTCATCCAATGTGAACGGGTCGCACGCTTGGAACGAGCTGTATTCTTGCACCGCAATCGCCTCGCTGAGTTCGTCGAGTGTGACAAAGCCTGCTGTCACCAAATAAACCCCTAACCGAATGCCCGCTGGTCGTTCCAACAATGCCTTCTCGAGATCCGCTTCGGTAAGTACACCATTCTCAATCAGTATCGAACCCAGTGGTTGTTTGCGCGGCGGCGCCACCACAGGAAACACATGCGACGTTTTATCCCAGGCGACTTTACGCGGGTCGCCATGTTGCAGGACTTGTTTAATAGCCCGTAAACTTGCGGTGAAGTTAATCAGCGTACCCCAGAAAATACGCACAATAGACATGAAGCCTTGGAACCAACCGTAGTATTGCTTAGCAAAATAAAAGCGTTGCACCAATCGATTGACCAAGAAGAACAAGTTAGCAAGCAAGAAGAACACTACCAGCGGATCGTTCTCGAAGATCGACAGTACCCGATAGGTGCTTGGAACAAATTGCTCAACCGTCCAAATTACTAACAGTTGGATGAAAACCACCATCGCCAAAAAACTAACGATATTGGCAAGTGCGCCGCGGCGGTCACGCCATAAAAAATAGTTGATTCGCCAATCTTTGGTCCACTTCAGTTTACGTGAACCTTGAAAGATGATGCCGATAATCCAACGCGTCTTTTGTCGCACGGAAGCGGTAAAGGTGGTTGGAAAATACTCGCGCACACACACCACATTGCCATCACGACGCCCAACCCCAGCGTGTTTCTCGCGTAATTGGGCTTGTTCAAGCTTCACCGGATAGCGGACGAAGATTTCCTCCATGCCCCAGTTTTTTAGGCGAAAACCAATATCGTAATCTTCAGTTAGTGACCGGACATCGAAGGGTAGACCATCACCCTCTTTAAGTAGGTGCATGATCGCACGACGACTAAAACATGTGCCCACACCAGCGCTCGGTACCTGTCCCGCAAGTGACTCACGCACAATAATATCTTTGCCATGAAGCTCAGAAAATTCATCAAGATAATGCGCTGCGGTAAAGTCATACCAGCGCTGCGGAAACGGATAAACGGGCAATTGGATCATGTCTTTACGGCCAACTAAATAGTTGAAGAGCCGCAATTCCATACTTGAGATGACATCTTCAGCGTCATGCAGAATGTAACCTGAAAATTCAATTTTGGTTTTCTTCTCGAACTCAATGATCGAAGCGATGATGTTATTCAGACAGTCAGCTTTACTGGTAGGCCCCGGCTCCGCACAGATCACCTTATGAACGTTCGGGTAGTGCTCGACGACGTGATCGACCTCAGCTTGGGTTTCTGGATCGTTGGGATAGGTTCCGACAAAAATTTGATAGTTCTCATAGTCGAGTGACGCGGCGGCGCTTGCTGCCATTTTATTCACGACACCCACTTCGTGCCACGCCGGCACCATGATCGCCAAAGGCTTTTCGGGCTCATTCAATAGCTTGTCAGGATCAGAGTAATCAAACTTCCGATAGATGGTTAACTTGCGATAAAGGTTACGAATCCAGTAATAGCAATCAATGAAAAGGTCATCTACGCCGAAAATAAACAAAACGACCATCACACCTATTGCAAGCCACTTTAATCCATAGAGATAAAGGACAAAAACATCAAACCATGTCATAGAAGGAGCCCCCGGCAACGGTTAAGTTGCACTCAACTCACTGCGCTCTTTCACTCGTTGAACAGTGTTAGAAATTTGCAAGTGAACTGCCCATAAACGCAACAAAAGTTGCAACCTAAAATCTGTTGATTTTATGAGCAATAGTAGTACAAATTACGAAAGATGCTATCTGACAGTAGCCATAGTCATATTGTGGGCCTATAACATTTTTTATAATTTATAGGTGGGGGTGACAAAATTTTAAAAGAGAAGCTTTCCCATTTCGATTTAGTCCATACTGGGAAACGCAACTGCCGGTAACCCTTGAAATTCGGGCCTCGCAAATAAATAGCCCTGCATGTAACGTACACCTAGTGCAGTAAGGGTTCGCATTTCCGCCTCAGTTTCAATACCTTCGGCCAAAATACGTGTGCCTTGAAGCTCGCATTGAGCACGAACTTGCGCTACCTCTTGTTGCTTTTTTGGGTGTTGGTCAATATCGATAATCAGCGTGCGGTCAAGCTTCAGAATATGCGGGCGTAATTCTACCAGCCAGCGGTGGCTTGCATAGCCGGAACCATAGTCATCGATGGCGGTTTGGAAACCACGCGCACTATAACTCGCAAAGATACGCTGCAAATGAGATTTACTAATGATTTCTTCGCCTTCCGTGACTTCGAAGACCAGTTTTGTTAGATCAAAACCATACAAATCCGCGGCTTCAATCGTTGCTTTAATACACGTTTCTGGGCTGTAGACTGCGTTGGGAAGAAAGTTAATATGCAAAAACGCTTTGCAACCCAAGCGCGCCGCTGTTTCGATCGCTTTTACCCGACAGGCTTGGTCGAAATAATAGCGATTATCATGAGTCACACGCTCGAAAACCCAACCCGCACCCTCGCCATTTGGGCCACGCACTAAAGCTTCATAAGCGATGATGCGTTGCGTTTTAATATCAACAATCGGTTGAAACGCCATTTCAATGGCAAAACCAAGATCTTTTCCAGCCAAACAATCACGGCAGGTCTGTTGGCGAATACTTGCGGGTATCGTCATGCGCATCCTTTATGGTTATTACTTTAACAGCCAAGCTAAGCTTCCAATAGCTACCACTATCCACAAAATGCTAGCTAATAACAATGGTTTGAAGCCGGCTGCTCGAATTCTTTTTACAGTTAAGCTTAACCCAACCAGGAACAAACAGAAAACGAGAAGCCGTTTCCCCGCCAAGAATAACCAAGCATACACGGCCTCCCCACTAGGTAAAAACGTTGCGATACAAGTTGCGCCGAGAAAGCCAAAAATAAACCATGGCAACACCCACGCCGACTGTCCTTGCTTGTCACTGTAACGTGCCGACACCAGTGCCGAGAGGATAACCAGCGGCACAATCCATAACGCGCGTGCCAGTTTTGCGGTAGTCGCAACCAACAAGGCTTCATCACCATAAGCTTGCGCCGCCCCGACCACCGAAGACGTATCATGAATCGCCACGGCCGCCCAAAGACCAAAGGTGTATTGATCCAGCTCGAAATAGTGGCCTACCAGCGGAAACACCAGTAGAGCCAGAGAGTTCAGAATAAAAACCACCGCGAGAGCCAAAGCCATTTGCTCACTGCGCGCGCGGATGGCTGGCCCAACGGCTGCTATCGCACTTCCACCGCAAATAGCCGTGCCAGAACCAATCAAGTGAGCGGTGCTTAGCTCGAGCTTTAATGCCTTCCCCACGAGTAGCGCCAGCACTAACGTGAGGACAATTGAAACCACTATTAAGCCAAGCGCGTCGCCGGTCACTGCTAGCGCCGTATCAAGCTGAATACCAAACCCCAGTAACACGATCGCAATGGCCAGTAACTGCTTTGCCCGCTGAGCCGGATTAAAATGCCGTGGTACCCAGCCAAACCCCGCCAGCAAAAAGCCAATAACCAGCGCGAGTGGCGATGCGATCAAACCACCAAGCGCAAGCAGCGCAACCAGTCCAACACCAATCCATGCGATCATTTGGGCTTACAACTGGTTGATGGGTAATTTTAAATACACTTTACCCTCGTCATCGGCGGGAGGCATTTCGCCCGCACGTATGTTGACTTGAATGGATGGCAGAATCAGCCGCGGCATTTCCAACGTGGCATCACGCTCTTCACGCATGCGCACAAACTCCTCCTCGGTGACACCATCATGTACGTGTTTACTATGCTCGCGTTGGGCCGCAACTGTCGTCCGACATTCATGTTCGCGTCCCTCCGGCGGATAATCATGGCAGATGTAAATTTCGGTGGTTGCGGGTAGTGCCAGCAGCTTTTTAATCGAACGAAATAAAGTAGCAGCGCTGCCGCCAGGAAAGTCGCAACGCGCTGTACCCACGTCAGGCATAAACAACGTATCACCGACGAACGCTTTTTCACCGTCAATAATGTACGCAATATCGGCTGGTGTATGGCCCGGGGTATGCATGACTTCGAAAGTCATCGTACCCACAGTAAAGCTTTCGCCATCACTGAACAGGTGATCAAACTGGGCACCATTTGGCAAGAACTCCTTTTCGAGGTCAAAGACATCTTTAAAGATTTTCTGTACATCTTGAATATGCTCACCAATCCCAATACGCCCACCAAGCTCACGCTTGATAAAAGGCGCGGCAGACAAATGATCGGCATGTGCATGGGTTTCGAGTATCCATTCAAGCTTTAGGTCATTCGCCCGCACAAAATCAACCAAACGTTGCGCTCCGGTCGTTGCTGTTCGTCCAGATTTATAGTCGAAATCGAGTACGGGATCGATAATGACAGCCGCTTGTGAACTTGCATCCCACACCACATAGCTAAAGGTTTCGCTGTCATCATCTAGAAACGCTTTCACCTGCGCTTGACTTGTGTTGGCCATGGTTACCTCTCCTTCAAATACATCAGCTACAGCTAAAATACGTCATCCGCGGCAAGAGTTAAACTGGATCACATTGCATTGTGCGTATAAAATTGCGCCTTTCCAATAACAGCAGTGAGAGTTCACTATGGGTCGCGCCTTTCAAAACCGCAAGGAGTCGATCGCGAAGACCGCGGCGGCTAAAAGTAAAGTTTATAGTAAATATGGACGAGAAATTTATGTTGTCGCTAAGCAAGGCGGCTTCGAGCCTGAATCTAACCTGCAACTGCGCAGCCTGATCGAACGAGCGAAAAAGGACCAGGTACCCGCGCACGTTATCGAAAAAGCGATCGACAAAGCGAAAGGTGGTGCTGGTGAAGATTATGCGCCAGCGGTTTATGAAGGGTTTGGCCCGGGTAACTGCATGGTCATGGTGGAATGCCTGACCGACAATAACGCACGAACCTATGGCGAAGTACGTAACTGTTTCACTAAAACCAAGTCAAAAATTGGTGCGCCAGGAAGTGTCGCTCACATGTTCGATCACTGCGCTATTTTGAAGTTTGCCGGTGAAGACGAGGATGCCGTGCTTGAAGCGCTCATGATGGCGGATGTTGATGTCACCGATATTGAAGCAGAAGATGGCCACATCACCGTGTTTGCCCCACATACGGAGTGGCACAAGGCCAAAACTGCTTTGCAAGAAGCGTTCGCCGACCTCGAGTTTGAAGTCGACGAAATTCAGTATTTACCGCAAGTGATGACCGACATCGCCGGTGACGATGTCGCCATGATGGAAAAATTCCTCGACATGCTGAACGATTGTGATGATGTACAAAACATCTATCACAACGCTCAATACTGATTTACTCCTCTGGATTTTCGAGTAAGTCCAAAATAAACGCATACTCTTCGGCGGTTTCCTTCAGGCGCGCAAAGCGTCCTGAAGCACCGCCGTGACCTGCTTCCATATTGGTTTTCATCATCAACGGATTGTTATCCGTCTTGTAATGACGTAATTTTGCCACCCACTTCGCTGGCTCAAAATACTGCACTTGCGAATCATGTAAACCGGTCGTCACCAGCATGGCTGGGTAGTCTTGCGCACTAACTTGATCATACGGTGAGTACGACAACATGTAATCATAGTACGGCTGGTTCTTCGGATTACCCCACTCGTCAAACTCGTTGGTCGTCAAAGGAATACTCTCATCCAACATGGTCGTTACGACATCGACAAACGGCACATGAGCCACTAAGCCGCGATACTGCTCTGGCGCCAAATTGGCGACTGCGCCCATAAGTAGGCCACCAGCACTACCCCCCATGCCAAACACTTTGTCCGGATGGGCATATTTTTCCGCCACCAAATGTTCAGTCACATCAATGTAATCGGTAAAAGTGTTCTTTTTGTTTTCTAACTTGCCGTCTTCATACCAATGACGGCCCATTTCTTGGCCACCGCGAATATGGGCAATTGCATAGACAAAACCGCGATCAACCAGCGAGAACACTGACGAGCGGAACCACGGCTCAGAAGTCGAGCCATAAGAGCCGTACGCATACTGATACAACGGTGCGGTACCGTCTTGTTTGAAGTCTTTCTTGTACAACAATGACACTGGTACTTGAGTGCCATCATCAGCAGTTGCCCAAGTGCGTGCGGTCGCATAGTTGCTGGCGTCGTAGTTTGGTACTTCAGTGGCTTTCAACACTTCCCGCTCTTGCGTCGCCATATTCATTGCGTAGGTAACCGTTGGCGTGACCAACGACGTGTAGTTATAACGCAACACTTCGGTGTTTTGCTCAACGTTGGTTTCGAAGGTCATCACATAGCTTGCTTCATCGGCGTTCACGACATAGCTTTGCTCAGGATTCGCCCATGGCACCACACGAATTTGTCGCAAGCCTTCGCGACGCTCGTTGAGCACGAGGTAGTTCGCAAATAACTCAAAGCCGTGAATAAAGACCGCGTCATCATGTGCGACGAGCGGCTGCCACTTACTCTTATCGCCGATATCTGCATGTGCAACCTCCATCACCTGAAAGTTAGGTGCTTGGTAATCGGTCAGAATGATCCAACGCCCATCAATGTGGTCTGCTGAATATTTGAAGTCGCGTTCGCGCGGCGCCAACACTTGGAAATCACCGTTTGGCGTATCCGCGTCGAGCACATGAACTTCATCAGAAACCGTGGCATCAAGCTGAATCATCACATACTCGTCATCCGAGCTATTACTCACCCACATATAGAAGGTATCGTCTTGCTCTTCATAAACAACTTCTGCAGTGTCGAGAGGCTGTCCCAGTTGGTACTTCACCACACGCTTCGACAGCAAGGTTTGCGGGTCATTTTCAATTACGAAGAGTGTTTCGTTGTCTTTCGCCCATGCGATCGCGGCCGAGATGCCAGCAATGCCTGTCTCAGTCACTTCGTTGGTGGTTAAGTCCTTGACGTGTAGCTCGTATTGACGACGACCTACATTATCAACCACATAAGCGACTTTATTTTGATCTGGGCTCACTTGCAGATTCGAAACCTGCATAAAAGACTCACCCTCGGCTAACACATTAACGTCAACGATAATTTGCTTTTCGCCAGATTCAACATGCGTACGCGAGTGAATGGGATATTCTTTGCCAGCCTCATACTCAGTTTGGTACAGGTAGTCACCGCGTTGATAAGGCACCGTGCTGTCGTCCTGCTTTACCCGCCCGATGATTTCTTGTTCAAGTTCATCTGTCAGCGGCTGATAGCTAGCACGATAGGCATCGTAATAGTCATTTTCTGCGTTCAGATAACCCAATACTTCTGGGTCTTTGCGCTCATCATCACGTAACCAATAGTAGTGATCAACACGTTCACCTTGCGGCGACACCACTGTGTAAGGCTCGCGTTTTGCTACGGGTGCAGCACTTTCCTGCGCACTTTCGGCGGGCGACGTATTCGGCTGACAGGCAACCAATGCAGTCAACGCTGTCGCCAACAACCACGTTTTTGGTGTTTTGAATGATTCAATTAACATGATCTAGCTCTCTTTATCATTATTTTTCTGGACTTTTTCTTAGTTAACTCGATGTATTGGTTATAGAATGAACTAAAATGCCGTTTATTCCTACTCGTTGACATCGACATCAATGTAAAGATGCGGTAGGTTAACATGATTAAAACATCGGAACAGGTCAACGCTCATAAATGTCGTTAGTCGCTTATTTATTGAACTCGTCCGACCAGAACGCTATGGTGTGACCGAATTTTGAACTTGGAAGTCTTTTTGTTGTTGAACACGCCCCGTAAGCAAAACGTTATAGCCTATTTAAAGGGTTATAGCACCCTAATAATTGCGCTGCTGCTCTTTTGGGGCGGCACTTTTGCGCATGCGCAGACGCAAATTCCGTTGGCTAGCGCCAGTACTGATGAAGTTTCACCACCACAACTCGATGCAAACCTTGAAGCTGAGCTCGATCGGCTGTTAATCGAAGCCGACTCGGAGCAAGCCATGCTCGAGCAAATGCAAGTACTGCGGCAAAATCTTGATAGTGACACCGCGCCAATGAGTCGTGTTCGCTTACTATCTTACATAGCGCTATCATTTGCCTACCTTGATCAGATTGACAAGGCCTACGAGGTCATTGATGAAACCGAGATAATTGCGCGCGACTCAGGTTTACCTGACGCGCAAGCTGAAGTTGCTGCAACCCGAATATTGATTAAAAATATCGAGGGTAAGCTGACCGAGGCCTATATCCTTATTAACACTGCCACGGTTCACCTAGAGCGAGCGCAATTACCACGCGTGCGTTACTTCGCCAACAACCTTATTGGTAGTATCTACTTAGAGAAAAATAATACCGAGCGCGCGCTGGAACACCTGATTGCGGCGTCAACGGCGGTGAATGAGACGGATGATGAGCGAACTCCGATTCGCCGCATCTTCCTCAAGCTACGTATTGCAGAAATATACAATAAACAGAAGTTCTACGATCAAGCTCTTGAGCAAATTGACTCCGCTGAAGCGATTATGAACGAGGCTGGACTTGAGGCCATGTATGGCCCCGAGATCACTTTTTTACGTGCAGTGACCGCAACCGAGCAGGGTTTATATGACCAAGCCTTCGATATTTACAGTCAGCTCGAGCGCGACATCAAAAACGACCCCGACTGGGGTTACATGCAAGCCTCGGTACTTAATAATCTGGGGGATTTGGCAATCCGAACCAAGCGCTTCGAAGCCGGTATTCAAGTACTGCAAGAAGCGCTCACATTAGCCGTAGAAAATAATGACGTTATCAATGAAGAGTTGATTCGCTTTAACTTAGGCTTTATCGACGTCCATCTAGGCCAGTACGAAAAAGGCTTAAGGGCAATGCGCGATGTCGTCGAAAAAGCACGCGGCAAATGGAGCGACAGTGAACTTGAAATGTTGCTCGGCGAATATGCTGAAGCACTAACTATAGCGGGCCGTCATCAACAGGCAAATGCCATTTTGACTGAACAACGTCAACTTCGTGAAAGTGTTTTCAATACTGAACTGCAAAAGAATGTCACCGAGCTACAGAATTTGTATGACTCGAAAGATAAAGCTCAGCAAATCGAATTACTCCAACGCCAAAAAGAACTTAGCGATCAGTTGCTGGAGAACGAGCGACAACAGCAAGTTATTTTGATCTTGGGCGTTGTTGTCGCACTCTTACTGACGGCATTAGCCTTCTATCTTTATCGCGCCGCACATCGATCGAATCAGGCACTGAAACAAGCCAACGCCCAACTGGCTGATCAATCGTTACGCGATCCGTTAACCGGCCTGTTAAACCGCCGTGCCATGCAACAAGAACTGCTACGTCAGGAACGCGAACAACAACCGAGCAATGATGCGATGGTGTTGCTTGATATCGACTACTTTAAACGCATCAACGATCACCACGGTCATAGTGCCGGTGACGAAGTTATCCGCGCGGTTGCACAACGGCTGCTAGACGTTTGCCGTGATAACGACAAAGTTATTCGTTGGGGTGGCGAAGAGTTTCTTATTTACTTAAAGAATACTGACAAAGACGCTTTACCGCGATTTGTGCTGCGGATGCTAAAAGCAATTGCCGGTAAACCGATAAAAACTGAGAAAGAAGCGCTGCCAGTGACCGCCACCGCAGGTTTTATTAGTTATCCCTTTGCTGATCTTAATCAGGCCGAGATGGACTGGGAAGCTACACTGCAGCTCGTCGACAAGGCACTCTACGCAGGCAAGGTTCACGGACGCAACCAAGCATGGGGAATCGTTAGTCTAAACGTGCCGTTTGCCCAAGCGCACCAAGTGCTCGATACCGACCTTGCTAAGGCCATTGAGCAGAACCTAGTTTCTGCGATTACGTTACATGGCCCACGCCAAAATACTTGATCACAATTCCTGCGTTTACATTGCAAATAAGACTCGCTAGTCTTAGTTAACTTGTGAATGGAAACACCAGCGACAAAACCGTGCACCACTATCAATTTAACAACTTTGTATTCGACCCCATGCATGCCCTACTCAAAGGGCCCGATGGCGAGACAAGCCTCGAACATCGCGTGGCTTCTTTGCTTGAACACTTTTGCCGTCACCCACAACAACCGCTCACCAAAGAAAGCTTATTAGAGGCCGTTTGGGCTGGTAGGGTCGTTAACGAAGATAGCCTTTCGGTGGCAGTTTCCAAACTCCGCAAGCTTTTGCAAGACAGTCGAGGCGAACCGCAATTCATCAAAACCATTCCAGGCGTCGGTTACTGCTGGCTACCTGAGACATCCACGCTTGACTCAACCGAGACTGTCACCCATGCTCCGCAAATTCCCCCACGTGGCCAAAGACGACAACAGCGGCGCAAAGCATACGCCATTGGTATCGCGGCACTAACCAGCGTTGCCGTGGTGCTTCTAGGTTACAGTCTCTATAAACCGAGTGTAAACGAAGCAGAAGCACAAACACCCAAGAATCTCACCCAGAATACTATCGACACCCGCGGCCTTAGTGAGCAAGAGAAAGCTAACTTTGCGCGTGCGCAAGCTGTCATCAACAGTACGGTCTACCATGAAGTTAGCGCCGACGACTATCGTCAAGCGATTGGAATTTATCGCAATCTGTTAAAGAAGCATCCGAACTTTACGCCAGCACACATTGGTATTGCTGAAGCGAAGTTCGAGATGAGTGGGCTTAATGGTTACCGCGATTTAGAGCTCTATACCGAAGAACTTAATACCATCACCACGATTGCCCTGACACAGAAACCAGATAATGGGCATGCGCTTGAGTTAAAAGCTAAAGTAGCTTTCTTAGCCGGGTGGGATCTGGACGCCGCCGAACAATTTTATTCTCGCGCTATCGAAGCCATGCCAAATGATCCTGGACTGTATCTCGGCTTTTCCGAGTTCCTGATTACACGCGGAAAAATCGCCGAAGCAAAAGACCTGCTGCGACAACTTCGCAAGAAGAATCCAGATTTCTTTCGGTACATCAATTTGTCGTTGGTTTACATGTTTCAGGGCGATTACGACAAAGCCATCGCCGAAACACAACGGCTTATGAACTCTGAAGCGCCAACCGTCTTGCATAACTCAATATTGCACCGTATCGGTGTTATTACCGAAAACGATGACATGGCGATGGACAACTTGAAAGTCCTTATGCGCGAGCGAAATTATTCCGATGCGCGCATCAACGACTATGAGCGCATCGCCGAAACGGGAGGCTTGCAGGCGGTTTTTGCACAACTGCTAGCCGAACGCAACGAAGATAACCTAGGGCAATACATTCCACCGCTATCGTGGGCCCGCTATGCAATTGTCGCCGGCGAAACAGAGCAGGCGCTGTTCCATTTGAGCCGTGCTATCCGCGAGAAACAACCGCAAACGTTACTCGTGCATGAAGATCCGCACTTTGACCCACTAAGGCAATTGCCAGAATTTCAAGCGCTACTTGCACAAATTCCGCACTAAGGCGTCTGTAACTGGCGCCCCTGTTTGACCACATAGGCAGGACTACGTAAGTACTCTAAATCATTCATTGGATTGCGATCAAAGCTAACGAAACTGGCTTCATAGCCCTCATCTAAGCGGCCAATGTTACGTTGCGGGAATAACACCTTAGGTGTTGTGAACGTCGACATGATTAATAACTCTTCCGGGGTGAAATCGGCTTTTTGTAAATACAAAAGTTCGTCGACAACACTGCCCATAAATAGGTCAGAGCCGCTCAATAAGGTTACCCCAGCGTGTCGCAGCAAGTGCAAAGTCAGCAGCTGATTCGGTGTGAACAACGACTGTTTGGCCATTTTTATGAAGCTCCTCTACAAGTGGCGAGAAAACTTCGGCCATCAGGCCATTAAGCCCAAAGTAAGCCTCATTGTTGCGCCGCGAGTCATCTTCATGATGGACCAGAATGAGCTTGCTTAAATCGCCGCCAACAGCTCACGGGTTTGTTTGGCGCTACTCGGGCTTCCGCAAAGCATAGCGCCGTACAAGACACCTTGGTCGACATAACGTTGGGCAAAGTTTTCGACGAGATAAGGGTTTTGCAAATTATGATTGTGCGCGTCCGCGAGCGGCGGCAGCACATACTGCCCCTTTAAGTCGACAGTTGCGTCGACTTGCTCGCTGGCCGCCACAAACATTCCGTCGGCAACAAAACGCTCGCCATAGTCAAAACCCTCCCCCGTCCACCAATAAGCATTGGTATAAAGCGTCGTGCTAATAACCGCGATGATCCAGAGTCGCATAGTTACCCTCCCAAGGTGGTCAACGGAAATTCCTTAGCGCTCAGAACCTTTACCAACTGGCCGCTGCGTAGCATGTCAGCGCCACGTACAACAACCCGTTGCCCATTCTGCAGATTTCCCACCACATTTACGTAGTCACCTGAGCCGCCTTCAATAGAGACGTTCACTTCTTCAGCTTTGTTTTCTTTGCCGACCACATAAACGCTGGTTTTACCTTTACCAATCACCAAGGCATCGCGTGGCACGACAAAGTGCTCAGCTGGCACCGAAGCAGGCACCGCAACGGTCACCAACTCGCCAACACGAAGTTTACCCTGCATCTCAACCGGGATCGCAATGACACCGGTGAAGGTCTGTGAGCGGCTATCGCTTACGGGAATTACTGTATGCATAGGCATCCGCGCATCACCACCCGAAAAATAAACGTCAATACGGTCTGCTTGACGGGCAAAATCACTATAGGCTAGCGGGCCATGAAAACGAATTTCCAAATGGTCAACATCCACCAAGCCCAATAATGGCGCAGTTGCGACCACATCTTCACCGGTCCGCTGTAGACGCTCCGTCACAACACCAGAGAATGGCGCTCGAACTGTGGTCTTGTTCAAATCATCCTGTGCTTGCTCAAGTTGCAGTTGTAAGAGCTCCTGATCGGATTCTAACAAGGCAATATCGGCATTCAGGTTATCTATTTCACGCGCCGAAACTGCCTGTTGCTCGTACAAGCCATTAAGGCGCTCTAGGTCACGTTCAGCGCGCTGAATTTCGATGCTTTTGCGCTTGATTTGCGCCTCCAACTGGCGCACCTTCAAACGATAGGCACGCGAATCAATCGTCGCAATCACCGCACCTTTTTCCACTTGGGTTCCAGGTTCCGCAATCCACATTAACTTACCAGCAACGCCAGCACTCAGTTCACTCGAATTGCGGCTATAGACCTGGCCACTCACCATGGCCGTGGGGCTAATGACTTGTTGCTGCACAGGAACCACCGAAACAATTGCTTCCCCTTGTGCAACAGCTGATGATGAAAGGGTCAACATAACAGCCGCAATCGCAGCGTTTACTAAACGATTATTCATAAACATTATCGTTCTCCTCTTTATTCGAACGCGGAAGCATGCGCAGACCTTTCATTTGCGACTTCAATGCTTCGATAACCCGCAAAGCTGCAGGAATATAAATCAACATAAACAACGTACTGACCAGCATCCCGCCCACAATCACCGTAGCGAGACCTCGATAAATCTCACTACCGACGCCAGGCACCACTACAAGTGGCAACATGCCAACCACAGAAGTCAGTGAACTCATATAAACTGGACGTACTCGAGAGGCAATCGCGTAATGAATAGCTGCTTGAATAGCCATGCCCTCACGCTGCGCGTTGCGCGTTTGATCGATGAGCAAGATGGCATTGTTGACCATAAGGCCGAGCAAGATAACAAAGCCAATCATGGTCAATAGGTCAAGCGCTTGGAAGGTGAAGATGTTCAAGAACTGCAATCCAAAAACACCACCAGCTATAGCGATTGGAACAGTAGTAAGTACTAACAAGCTGTCTTTTGCCGAGCGGAACAACGCAGTCATAATTAGGAATAAAATAAACACTGCGTAGATAAAGTTGTCCGCCATACTTTTAATTGTATCGGCTAAGTCATCGGCGCCGCCCGATAAGGTCATAAACACACCAGGGCTCAGCTCTGACTCGACTTCTGCCATAACGGTTTGGGTGACTTCCACCGCTTCATCAATGGTGATAGTGGCAGGCAAACGAATAAGCAGCGTCAGTGTACGATTGCCATTTAATCGCTGAATGCGCACAGGTCCAGTTACGCGCTCAATTGAGGCAAGTTGGCCGACCGTTTGCACGCCCGCTTCGGGTGTGTAAATTGGCGTTGCCTCTAGCGCCTCAGGCGTTTTCCAAGGCTGCGCTTCAACGATAATGTCGCGACGGTTAAAACCATCAAACATTTCACCAACCCACAAGCCGTTTGTGTAAGCACGAATATTTTGTGCAACTGTCGTACGGTCGACACCCGCTTGCGCAAGCTGATGATCGCGAGGCGTCACTTGCAGCTCTGGCTTGGCATCGTAAATCGACGGCACCGGCTGAACCACGGTGTTAGGCAAGCGATCTTGCAGTCGTCCGATGGTGCGCTCAATGACCAAACGTGAAGCATCATCAAGGGCACCATTGAAATTCAAACGTATCGCACGGTTGCTACTGCCCACACTCACATTGAGCAACGAAGCCTGCTGCGCATAAGCCAAAGTTTCAGGTAAGTTCGCCAGTATCTCGGTATTCAAAACCTTGATCATTTCCGGCGCTGCGGTCGGATCCTCTGGGTAAACAAACAACACATTGCCGCCAGCACTGGCTGATAGATTATAATCTTTTACTTTAGGCAGCTTCTCGCCCGTCAGGTGAGGTTCGAGGCGACGCATAATGGTGGTAGCGATCTCATCTTCAATCACCGAATAATTCGCTCCAGGAGGCGTCATCATCGCCACAAAAATGCCTTCCCACTTCGCTTCCGGCAAGAAATCCGGACGTGGTAATAACAACAACAACGTCACGGCAGAAGCGACTAACAATCCTAAACACCATGCGACCGCACGTTTGGGCGTGCGAGTCAGACGCGCATATAAGTTAGCCAGTTGGGTCCAAAGCGCTAAAGGTTCTTTGTCCTCGTCCTGATTTTTTAAGACCTTAGTTGCTAAAACCGGAACCAAGAACATAGCCGTAAGCATCGACATCACCACCGCTACGGACATGGTGATAGCTAAATCGAAGAAGAGCTGACCCGCCATGCCTTGCATGAAGAGCACAGGAATGAAAATCGCAACTGTGGTCGCGGTCGAGGCGAATAAAGCCGGTGCAACTTGGCTGGCGCTCTTCACTGCCGCGTCAAACACTGACAAGCCTTGATGACGCAAGCGAAGGAAGTTTTCCTGCACGACGATTGCGGCATCGAGCACTAATCCAACAGCGAACGCCAAACCGGCTAGCGATATGATGTTTATGGTGCGTCCCAGCAACGCCATCGCCAGTAACGCCGCAGCAAGACTGACCGGAATCGTTGTTGCTATGAGCAAAGTCGCACGAAAGCCTCGAATCATCCAATACAACAGGCCTAGGACCAAAATAATACCGATTCCCAAGCTACTCTGTACCAAATCAATTGCACGCTTGATGTGGACTGACGGATCAAAACTTAGCTCAATTTCTAAGCCCTTGTTCACCAATACTTTTTCGTTCAGATCCTTAATTGCTGCTTTGAGCTCCTCAACCACGGCCACGGTATTAGCGTCATTGGTGCCGTTAAGTGTGATATAAAATGCCGGTTGCCCGCTGCGGTAAGCAAAGCTACGTGCATCAGCAAAACCATTACGAACCTTGGCAATTTCTTTCAAATACACCGGTCGGCCGTTGTTATAAGCCACTATCATATTGCCGTAGTTTTCTGCGGTATATTGGCCGTTGTAACGCACCGTATATTCACGACGCCCCACTTCAGCGAAACCTCCCGACATATTTGCCGAACGCTGAATGGCATTGGTCACTGTACTGATTTGTACGCCCAAAGCCGCCATTCTGTAGGGATCGATTTCAATTTTTAGCTGGTGACCCACGCTACTATTCAAGTTTACACGTGCGACACCTTCAATGCGTTGCAAGACCGGCTTCACATTCGCCTCGATAAGGTCCTGATAGTCAGTGAAGTCAGAGTCTTGCTGCTCACCGGTTTTGGTGATCAGAAGGGTCGCAATACTTTCTTCCAAGCCACCCAGCATTACTTGAGGCTCGGCAGCTTCACGTGGCCGTGGTGGAGCCTGGTTCAGCGCATTAACGACATCAATGAAGGTTTGCTGCATGTCAGTACCCAGCGCAAACTCCATAATGGTAATGCTAAAGCCCGAGCGCACTGATGAATAGAGGCGCTCAACACCGCTTAAACCCATCAGAAGTTCTTCTTGGGGCTCGACTATCTCGCTTTCGAGTTCTGCCGGTGCTGCAGCGCGCCAGCTATTAAGAATTGCAATTTGCGGACGATTTAAATTCGGTGTCAGTTGCACTGGCATTTGGCTCACACTGGCAAAGCCAATAAGCGTAACGATCAAAAAGGCAATGGCCGTAGCAACTGGGTTGTAATGACTTAAACGAAAAAGACTCATAGTTTTCCTCCCGTGCCAACCACAAGGGGCTGGTGATGGGTAACACTATGGTCAAGTTTTTCTTAAAGCTCTTGAAGGCTAGCTGAATGGTTCTTAAGAAATATTAAACTGCTGTTTTACATAGAAAAAAGGCCTCCTTATGGAGGCCTTCGTTGCATTCATCCCAAAACCACGCAGGCTTATTTAAGCTCTGCTAGGTCTTTTACACCCATGTTGTACAAGGTGAAACCGTAGATATCAGCATATTGTTCAATGGTTTTCGAGACCGGAGTACCTGCACCGTGACCGGCATTCGTTTCAATGCGAATCAGCTGCGGGTTAGGTCCGGTGTTTTTGGCTTGTAACTCAGCCGCAAACTTAAATGAGTGAGCCGGAACCACACGGTCGTCGTGGTCGCCTGTGGTGATTAAAGTTGCTGGATAGTTTTCACCCTGCTCAACGTTGTGTACCGGCGAATAACCATACAAGTACTCGAACATTTCTTTGCTGTCTTCGGCGGTACCGTAGTCATAGGCCCAGCCAGCGCCAGCAGTAAAGGTGTGATAGCGCAACATATCCAAAACGCCAACGGCTGGCAGAGCGACTTGCATCAAATCAGGGCGCTGCGTCATTACCGCACCGACCAATAGTCCACCATTTGAGCCGCCGCGTACCGCTAATCGCTCACGTGACGTATAACCTTGCTCGATCAGGTACTCACCTGCAGCGATAAAGTCATCGAACACGTTCTGCTTTTGCATTTTTGTGCCGGCATCGTGCCAAGCTTTACCGTATTCGCCGCCACCACGAAGGTTTGCGACGGCGTAAACACCGCCCATTTCTAACCACAGCGCATTGGTAATGCTAAACGATGGCGTCAAACTCACGTTAAAGCCACCATAACCATATAGAATCGTTGGCGTTGTACCATTTAACTCAAGACCTTTTTTATGGGTAATGATCATCGGTACTTCGGTGCCGTCTTTAGAAGTATAGAATACCTGCTTTGACACATAAGCATCGCTGTCAAAGTCTGCTTTCGATTTCTCGTAAACCGCAGATTCACCGGTTTCTGGCGCAAACTTATAAATTGTGCTTGGCGTGTTGTAGTTAGTAAACGTGTAGTAAAGTTCTTCGGCATCAGCCTTGCCGCCTAAACCACCAACGCTACCAACACCCGGCAGTTCGACGTCACGAACTTTATTGCCGTCGTAGTCGTACTGCTCGACTTTCGAGATAGCATCGACCATATACTCAGCGAAGATATAGCCTGCACCAGTGCCAGCACTTAACACATTATCCGTTTCAGCAATAAAGTCCTGCCAGTTTTCTGGGCTTGGGTTACTCGCATCAACAGTGACCACGCGCTTATTCGGAGCATCGAGGTCGGTTACTAAGTACAAAGTCGAACCTTTGTTATCTAATGGAAACGTATCAGCGTCGGTATGCCCTTGTACTGCCACGAGTTCACTATCGGATGAGCTCAAGTCCTTCAGGAATAGCTTGTTTCCTGATGTCGAAATGGCTGCTGAAATATAAAGATAGTTATCATCTTCCGATACAAAACCTTGTACATAGCGATGTTTCTCGGCTTCCGTACCACCGAATATGACCGGATCATTCGCTTGTTCAGTACCTAGCTTGTGGTAATACAGCTTATGCTGATCAGTTTTTGCTGACAGTTCACTACCTTCTGGCTTGTCATAGCTCGAATAGTAAAAGCCATCGTTACCAAACCATGAAATACCGCTAAACTTCACATCTACTAATGCTGGTTCAAGCTGTTCCTTGGTTTCCGCATCGATAATGATGATTTTTCGCCAATCGCTACCGCCTTCAGAAATAGAGTATGCGGCAATCGAGCCATCTTTCGAGAAGCTAATGCTCGCCAATGATGTGGTGCCATCTTCACTAAAGGTGTTTGGATCTAAGAAAACTTCAGTATTACCCTCAGCATCGGTGCGATACAAAACACTTTGGTTTTGCAGACCATCATTCTTATAAAAATAGGTGTAGTTACCTTCTTTAAACGGCGCACTAATCTTTTCATAATTCCACATGGCCGTTAAACGTTCTTCAATTTCTTGGCGATATGGGATCTGTTCCAAGTAATCAAACGTCACTTCATTTTGCTTTTTAACCCACTCTTCCGTTTCTTCACTACGGTCATCTTCAAGCCAACGGTACGGGTCTGCCACAACAGTGCCAAAGTATTCGTCGGTCACATTACCGCGGAACGTTGTTGGGTAGGTAATCTGGGTATTTACCGTTGTTGTTTTTTCAGCCACTTCTGGGGTACTCGTTTCTTGTTGCGGCGAGCATGCAGCTAGGACTGCTACGCTCGCTAGGGTGATCATAAATCGCATGAGATCTTCCTTCGTTATTGTTTTAACTTATGTCATTTAACTTAATGCTGGGTGCGTATTTGCAAACCATGGTTGTTGGTTCACGCTTGCTAAAAACGCTTGTAAGTTCGGCCATTGGTGGATGTCCAAGCGCTCGCGGAATTGCGCCCAACTCAAAAAGCACGCTAAGCGTAAGTGGGCATCATTTTCCGGGTCTGCGGCCGGCCAATCACGATCATTTAATTCATCTAAAATAGCAATCACACGAGATTGCTGACGCTGCAAGTAGCCTATATCTTCGATAGCCACACCGTCACGATCGAGTAAAAATAAGTTAATGGTGGTATCGAGTGCCGTGTTGACCAAGCAATACAAATCAAAATCTTCAATGTCGTCGCAAAAACCCTGCCCCGCTAAAGTGCGAAGATAACGTAAAATAGACGACGAATCGTGCAATTTTAGCCCATGATGAGTAAAGAAGGGTACGCGTTTGGCTGGCGAATTTTGCGCGCTTTGGGCGTAGTCCGTAGGTACTAGTTCAAATTTTTGCTCATTAAGCGCCAATACAATTCGACAATGACGCACAAATGGTGAGGTATAGCTGCCAAATAGTTTCATGTTGGGTCCTGAAAAAGCTAAGCTAGAACAAACTCACAAGAGAGTAGCATAATGAAAAAAGCCATACAGTATTTACTTAAAGGTCTAGCGGTTCTGCTACCTATTATCGTCACGATTGCGGTCGTACGTTGGTTACTCGTTACGATAGAAACGTGGCTGCGGCCCATTTGGGTTGCTGTGCTCGGCGAAACGTTTTACTTCCCTGGTTTAGCCTTTATTAGCTTTCTAGGTATTGCCTTTCTTATTGGCTTTAGTGCGCGCTGGGCTTTTATCAACAACCTTTGGGAGTTGCCGGGTAAGTTAATGAACAAAATGCCGTTACTTAACACCGTTTACGGCACTATCAACGACGTTATTGAAATGATGTCCGGCAAAAATTTCGCCGATGAGTCGGTGGTATTGGTCACGCTTCCTGGAGGTGATTTAAGACTGATCGGCATCATTACCAAAAAAAGCGATGATGATGACCGTTTGGCACAATTTCTTGAAGACGACCACGTCGCGGTGTTCTTACCAATGAGTTACAATGTCGGCGGCTACATGGTCATGGTGCCGCGTAGCTGTATTGAAGCTATTGATATGAGTCCCGCCGATGCATTGCAGTTAACCATCAGTGCAGGGTTGGGGAAAAAACAAGCCAAGGAGTAGTAAATGGCCTATTTGCCGTGTGTCGAAATTGAGCCGAATGAAACCGCCAACCGCAGTATTATCTGGCTGCACGGGCTTGGTGCCGACGGTAATGACTTCGCCCCCATTGTACCGCACATTCAAGCGCCGACAGGTGCTCACATTCGCTTTGTCTTTCCACACGCCCCGCAACTACCGGTCACGATCAATGGTGGTATGCGCATGCCCGCGTGGTACGACATTTTAGAAATGTCGATTGCGAGAAAAGTTGATGCTACACAGCTACGCGCTTCTGCTTCGGCAGTTCGGGACTTAATTCAACGCGAGCAAGAGCGTGGCATCGCTGCCGAACACATTATTTTGGCGGGATTTTCACAAGGCGGCGCGGTGGCCTATGAGACCGCATTGACCCATCATGAAAAGTTGGGCGGCTTGATGGCATTATCAACCTACTTGGCAACCCACGAAAGTATCAAGCTCAACCCTGTGAATCGCGAGTTACCTATTTTGATGCAACACGGCAGTCAAGATCCAGTCGTACCCGAAGCACTCGGCAAACATGCTTATCAATGGCTCACCGAGCAGGGTTACCAAGCGGATTATCAAAGTTTTCCGATGCAGCATCAGGTTTGCGCTGAGCAAATTGATGCGATCAATAAGTGGTTAAGCAAGCACCTGTAAACGCTCACGCCATTGCTTGACCCACTTTTTTGCCGTCGCAAAGTTTGCGGTACGAATATTCACGTGCCCTACTTTGCGCCCGGGTCGAGGTTCTTTGTTGTACCAGTGGCACTGCGCGTCTTGATGGTGCCATAGTCCGACCGGAATCTGTTGCGCGCCGATAACGTTAAGCATAAGCGTCGGTTCGATGTGCAGTTCTGGAAACGGCATGCCCGTCAGCGCGCGCATATGCAAATCGAACTGACTGCAGTTCGCCCCACTCATGGTCCAATGCCCCGAGTTGTGTACCCGCGGCGCCACTTCATTGATAAGTAGCGCAGCGTCTTTACCTTCACCCACGACAAAAAACTCAATCGCAAACACACCCACGTAATTTAATGCGGTCGTAAGGCGATGGAAGGCTTCTTCGGCTTGCTGTTGCAACATATCCGGTACATCGTCGATGCCGCCTAAGCTATAGCTCAGAATACCTTGGGTGTGGACATTGGTGATTAAGGGATAACAGCAGACACTACCGTCTTTACCGCGCGCGCCAACCAATGAAACTTCTTTATGGAATGGAATCATGTGTTCGGCGATACCTGGCTCTTTCCCTGCTTCGGCAGCTAATGCTGACACATCATCACCAGGCTTGAAGCGCCACTGGCCCTTGCCATCATAGCCGCCACGAGCCGCTTTCAAAACGAGCGGCTGTTCGGCCTTAGTCAGTAATTTTTCGAGTTCACTGACAGTGCCATAGCTCTGCCAAGGTGATGTACCGACGCGGCAATCATCAAATAACTTCTTTTCGGCCCGACGATCGGTCAAGCTCTTGATGCGGGCTGGGTCCATCAAAAATTTGTCGTGCGCAGCAGCAATAACGTCCGCGGGGATAGCCTCGTGCTCCCAGCTCACCACATCAGCCCAATCAATAGCATCAGCTAAACTCCACGGCAGCGACACATGTGCCGACAGCGGCTTAACTTCTTGGCTACGCGTACTATACAGCAGACACTCATGGCCGTGGCTAATACCGCTAGCGCCGAGCATTTGACCTAATTGACCGTCACCGACAAACAAGACCTTCATGCGTCAGGTAACTCCAGTTTTGGACCGTTCATGACTTTTTCTTTTTGAGCTTTACGGAATGCATTTACATTGTCGCGTATTTTGACGTCTTGGGTGCCAACAATTTGTGCC
The DNA here is from genome assembly GCF_024752025.1 of Pseudidiomarina sp. CB1. GTDB lineage: Bacteria > Pseudomonadota > Gammaproteobacteria > Enterobacterales > Alteromonadaceae > Pseudidiomarina. Next base: position 1,780,303 of record NZ_JANTPU010000001.1, read on the forward strand.
GCCAACAAACCAGCGTTCGCTGCGCCAGCTTGACCAATCGCCAAAGTGCCAACAGCTACACCTTTGGGCATTTGCACAATCGATAACAAGCTATCAAGCCCTTTGAGCTGCTTACTTGGCACCGGCACACCTAGCACAGGGATAGCCGTGTAGGCCGCAAGCATTCCAGGTAGATGAGCGGCGCCACCAGCGCCAGCAATAACCACCGGAACACCATCTTGCTCAGCTTGTACCATCGAAGATTTAAGTAAATCAGGGGTGCGGTGTGCAGACACAACTTCAGCGCGCCACTCGACACCAAGGTCTTTCAGCATCTGTGCGGCATGTTGCATGACGGGCCAGTCTGACTGTGAGCCCATTAGAATAAGAACGGGTGCCATGAGCTGCTCCTTTTTGAAAGGAGCGAATTGTAGCTAGGCACGCCGCTCGGTGCAAATTTATTGTGCGACTTTTAGCCGGTTGCGGCCCTGACTTTTCGCTTGATACAGCGCAGAATCTGCTGCTTCCATCCACTCACCCCACTGCTGCCCTTGCTTGAGTTCAGCTAGGCCACCGCTGGCGGTTACTGTAACCGTAAGCGACTTCACCGTGAAAGGGTCATGCCGGATTCGATCCAAAATATCTGTGGCAACATCAGCTGCTTGCTTACGTGCAGTGTTCGGCATTAATACAACAAACTCAGCGCCGCTGCTACGAATCACACTGTCGTGCTGCCGAGCTGCTCCGCGAATTCGGCGCGCTGCTTCTTCGAGCACTTTATCGCCGAACAAATAACCGTAGCGGTCGTTGACGCTTTGAAACGAATCCATATCGATTTGCAGTAATGACACCGGTTGCTTTGAACGTTGCGCTTTATTGATGGCTTGCTGCACCATATCGCTCAGATACTCGCGCTTAATACACCCCGTTAACGAGTCGGTTGCCGCCGCCGAAAATAATTTTTTCTGCATACTGCTCATCATAATCAAGAAAGCAGCACCGACACCGATCAATACCAGCATCGAAATCGCCACACGCCATGCATAATCAAACGGCAATACTTGGTAAATCACCGCGGCAAAAAGGGCATAAATAAGCATGATCACCAGTACAAATATGGTCTTATCGAACATAAAAAAGACCATCGCCAAAATGGGGTACATCCAATACACCCCCATAATGCCTGCCGACTTCATCGACACACTAACAAGCGTACCGAGACAACAAATCACCAAGAAATTGATCCATTGTGGTGCTAGTTCGTGGCGGTACAAGTAGCCAATCAAAATGAAGCCCACCGCAACACAGAACAGCGCTGCGGCTGCCGCCAATCCACCATCAAGCAACGAATAAAATGCTGTGCCAGCAATCACCAAACCTGAACCAAAGTAAATGGTACGCATGGCAAGCAAGCGAAAATGTTGCCACAAATCGAAAGTAGCAGAAGGACTGGTTGTCGTTACTGGCGTCATAATTATGTCCGTATTCGTTTTAATATTGTTAACTTTAACTGCTTTGTCGCAGTTTGCCTAGCTAGGTTTCAAGACTTGCTTCACGGGCTGCGTTACTTGCTTTGCGCACTTGATTTCTGCCCTTACGTTTGGCTTCAAGTAAAGCAGTATCTGCAGCATTTAGCCAATCCACCCATGACTGCCCAGTAACAAGCTCAGCAACGCCCAGTGAGAGGGTTACAGCCACGGTCGCAGTTTTTCCATTAAACGCACTATCCGCGATCAACGCTCGCAACTTCTCGGCAACAAGCATCGCTTCGGTTAACTTGGTCGCTGGCAAGACAATCAAAAACTCTTCGCCACCAACACGAAACAGCTGATCTTCTTTGCGCAAGACGGTATGCAAGCGTTCTGCCACTTGCTTGAGAATTTGATCGCCAAATAAGTGCCCGTGTTGGTCGTTAAGTTGTTTAAAATGATCAAGATCGGCCATGATGATGCTTGCTGGCCTTGCATAGCGCGAATGGCTATAGATTGACTTTTCTAACACTTGTGTCACCAAATGACGGTTTTGTAGACCAGTCAAGGTATCGGTCACCACCATCTGTCGCAATAGCTTCTGCAGTTCTGCTAAGAGCACCACAAACACCGAACCCAAAACGCAGATAATGATGAGCGTTGCGGCGATTCGCCAACCATCGTCCACCGGCATCGTTAACATCGCAGTCGTTGAAAAAATGATGGTCAGCAATAACGCCGAAAGAATACCTGCCGCACCGCTGAAAACAAAAAAGCACGCAACCAATAAAGGATAAGTCCAATAGACGCCAATATGTCCATTTAAATGGATCGACATGACGCTAATAACAGTTAGCAGCGCAACAAAAGCAATGCGAACGGGGAGCGGAATACGACGACCTTGGTAGAGCCACGCCATGGCGGTAAAGAAAACGCCCGCCACCAAGATAATCAACGCTTGCATGGTGTTCCCTAACAAGAATTGCGCGATCGACAGCAGGAGCTCGGTGATACCACCCGCCCAAATAATATTGCCGGTCACTTTAATCTTGAACTTCTGCAACAGCTCATCTGCAGATGCGTGGTTTGTCTTGACTGTCCGCTGCATGAGTTTCCCAATCCTTTGTCTCAAAGCTATCGCCAAGTTCTAGGAATAGCAAGCTGAATACGGCACAATGCTATTCTCTTTTGCACAAGTATTTGTGAGGTTATACCTATGCTACTCGACGCCACCGACAGCCTTATTGTTATTGTCGACGTACAAGAAAAACTTGCGCCTGTTATTCATCAACGTGACCAACTCATAGGTCGTATGCGCTGGTTGGGCGAAATTGCTAACGAACTTTCGGTTTCCCTGTTGGTGACCGAGCAATACCCCAAAGGCTTAGGAATAAGTGTAGACGATTTAGCAGCGGTCATTGAAAATTCTCGCGTGATAGAAAAAATGCATTTCAGCGCATGGCAAGAGCCCGCATTTGTTGATGCCGTAAAGCAGTCCGAAAAGCGCCAGATTATTTTGATGGGTATGGAAACGCACGTCTGTATTTTACAGACGGCCATTGATATGAAAGCTGCTGGCTATTCGGTTTATGTGGTAGAAGACGCTGTCGGCTCACGGCGTGAGTCTGACAAACAAGTTGGTTTACAGCGTATGCGCCAGCACGGCATTGAAATGATTACTTCTGAAATGGCCGCATATGAATGGCTACATCGCAGTGGCAACGACACCTTCCGACACATCACTAAAAATTGGATTCGCGGCTAAGCTTTAGATCTTGCTAAAAAACTTCATTTGACAGGGGCTTTATTGAGCGTATACTGAACGCCGCTAGAAAAATTCGGCTGTCTAATTGTGGCCTGTTACGAAGTCTATTGCTGTACCTCGTTTTGTAAGTCCCAAGTAATACACGTATTTTTATTAGCAAGACCCTAGATTTTCACATGCATTACGAGGAATATTCAGCATGTCTACTGTAACTGGTAAAGTAAAATTCTTTAACGAAGCTAAAGGTTTCGGTTTCATCGAGCAAGAGCAAGGCGCAGACGTATTCGTACATTTCAGCGCTATCCAGTCTGAAGGTTTCAAAACCTTAGCTGAAGGTCAAACTGTACAGTTTACCATTGCTCAAGGCCCTAAAGGTCCACAAGCTGAAAACGTAGTACCTATGTAAGACGTTGCTTTTGCAACGCATTTAGCGAAACGAATTTGAAGAAGCCGCTCATTGAGCGGCTTTTTTTATGGCTTTTCCCTTTCTGACTCGGGTTCTTGTTTACGTCGCTCAGCAGCTTCTTGCTCGGCTGAAAGAAAATCCATATCGTCCATCTCCACCTCTGGAATTTCCTCACAAACATTACCGCCCAGCTGGTTCACAGCGCAGCACAAATCCGCCACTTTCTGATCAAGTAAGTGCACATGATCCAACATGCGGCCGATCGCCGTCGCCACTGGATCGGGATTATCAGGCGAAATCGCATAGGCATCAAAACCATATTGCTTAGCCATCGCCGCACGACGGTCATTAACCTCTTTGCTGACGGTTGTATGAGCGACACGCGCGGGGATTCCCACCACGGTTGTCTCGTCAGGTACATCTTTGACGACAACTGCATTTGAGCCAATCCGCGCGGTTTGTCCAATCGTAACTGGGCCAAGAACTTTGGCCCCAGCACCTATGACGACACCGTCCTTCAGGGTTGGGTGACGTTTACCTTGGTTCCAGCTGGTACCCCCCAAGGTTACCCCATGATAAATCGTGACATCATCACCGATTTCGGCGGTTTCGCCGATCACCACGCCCATACCGTGGTCGATAAAAAAGCGGCGGCCAATCCGTGCGCCAGGATGAATTTCGACTCCCGTTAGCCAGCGAGCTAGCGTTGATGTAAATCGTGCTAACCAATAACAACGCCAACTCCAAAGCTTGTGGCTCAAACGGTGCCACCAGATGGCATGTAGCCCTGGATACGTGGTTAACACCTCAAACCAATTGCGCGCCGCAGGGTCGCGGGCGTAAACGCTTTGAATATCTTCGCGGATGCGTTGAAACATAAGGCTCTAATCCTAAGCTGGTACTTGGGTGTAAGTATACCAATTTCCGCCCCCTTGCGTTAACCGTGCTGATTTCTGCGGTATTTACAAGGCACTTGGCTTGCCATCAATGAACGGAAAGGCGTAAGGTGAAGCTTTCATCGGCTGCAAACAGAGGACTCTCATGAAAATCAAAAAAACGCCCCTAGCCCTAGTTACGGCAAGCTTGCTCGCAGCAAGCACAGTTGCACACGCTGACACACTCATTTATGCGGGACAATTGATTGATGGGACGGGCGCAGCACCTGTCGAGGATCAAACCATTGTTGTTGCCGATGGCCGTATTAAGGCAATTGTTGATGGCTTTCAACAAGCCACGGCCAACGATGACGTTATTGACCGCCGCAACGGCACCGTCATGCCTGGTTTTATCGACATGCACACCCACCTCACCTCAGAAATGGCAGAAGGTAGCTACATCCACAAGTTTACCAAAAGTGCTGCTGACGTAACGCTTGACTCGGTAAACTACGCCCAAAAAACCTTACATGCAGGCTTCACTACCGTACGCGACTTGGGCGATTCTTATAATGCTAGTATCGCGCTACGTAACGCTGTGAATGCTGGTAAAGTTGAAGGTCCACGTATCTTCACTTCTGGGAAGTCCGTTGCCACAACTGGTGGTCACGCCGACCCTACCAACGGCGCAAAGGACGATCTCTATCCCTCACCGACACCCGCTGACGGCGTTATCAACGGCCCTTATGAGGCACGCGAAGCAGTACGCGCTAGATATCAAGACGGTGCTGACTTGATTAAATTAACGGTTACCGGTGGCGTTTTGAGCGTCGCCAAAAGTGGTCAGAACCCACAATTCATGATGGATGAAATTGAAGGCATCGTGACAACTGCGCGCGATTATGGCATGAAAGTTACCGTGCATGCGCATGGTAAACAAGGCATGCTACGAGCCATTAAGGCCGGTGTACACTCAATTGAGCATGGCACCTATATGGATCAAGAAGTTATGGATGCCATGAAAGCGAAAGGGGTTTACTACGTACCAACCATCACGGCTGGCAAGTCAGTGGCGGAACGAGCAAAAATTCCAGGGTTCTTCCCTGAGTTGGTGGTGCCAAAAGCAAAGGCGATTGGCCCGAAAATCCAAGGGACCTTCGCCGAGGCATATAAACACGGCGTTAAAATAGCCTTTGGCACCGATGCTGGCGTGTTTGATCATGGTGAAAATGCGCGTGAATTTGGTTATATGGTCGAAGCTGGCATGCCAGCACTGGAAGCAATCAAAGCAGCGACCTTTGAAGCGGCTACGCTCCTAGGCACAATCGAAGACTTTGGTACGTTGGAAGTGGGCAAGCGCGCCGATGTGGTCGCCACTGCAGGTAACCCTCTTAAAGACATCGACGCGTTGAGTAACCTCAATCTCGTTATGAAGGACGGCAAAGTCTACAAGAACACGCTTAACTAAAGTCCTTTAGTAGCTGGCGGACGTCACTTAAAATGACGTCTTCCAGCTCTTTTTCATAGCCTTCACGCTCGTCGTCCATTTTACGAATTTCGGCTTTTGGGTACTGCTTGCGAGCTTCATGGGTTGGCATATGCTTTATGCGCTCATACATGGTGTGTAGACCACTGTAGCGTTCAGCATAATCGACTTTTTCCGGCTCTACCCGCAAATCTAATAAAACCACCAAACGGAGTGCGCCTTCCGACAACGGACATTGCCCTTGGTCCATTGCTTTTGCAATCGTAACAATACTCTCATGCAGGCGCTCATTGCGCTTACCGATAGCCTCATCCCGACGTTGAGTTTGACTTTGTAGCCGACTTAACATGCGCCCAGCGATGAAAGCTAAAACGGCGATGATAATTACGCCTAACAGCATTACAGCCCAAGCCCACCACGGTAAATTAGTCATCGAAGTCCTCCCACTCGTCATCATCCTCGTCAAGGCTCAGACCCAGTTGTTTGGCCAGTTGTTCGAAACGTTCGGTACGCTCGTCTACATACGCTTCGTCGGCTGCGCTTAGATCTTCGCCATCTTCGATTGCGTTCAGGAGTTGCTGCAAGCGCGGATCGTTTTCAAGCGCCTGCAATTCAGCCTCCGCTGCCGCTCGATTAAAGCTTGGCTTAGCCATGGCCTCATCCGGCGGCGTACTTGCATTAACAAGTTGAATCGGCTTTTTACTCCCAAACCGCGGGTCTGAACTGCTTTGGCTGCCCTTACTCGTCGCCGCAGACTTAGTATTGGCAACGTTAAAGCGAGAGCCAGGCTTCTTGCCTTTCCCTTTGTGCTTGCTCGGCTCTGGGGCGCTGCGCTTAAGTTCTTCTTTGGCTTTCTTTGGCGCAGCGAGTGGGCCAGTTTTGCGCGTTTTCTTTTTACGGGTCATAAACGATGAGGTTCCAATGGAATTGATAGGCGTAGTTTAACTTACAGCGGCACAAAATAAAAAGGCGATGCCGAAGCATCGCCTAGGGTATTCTCTCTTTCTCACACAGCGCACGTGCGATTCACGAGAACGGTTGTCAATTCATCCGTGTTCTTAATTATAACTTCCGTGAGGTTTTTTATTATTATTGTTATTTTGTCGCGCATTAACCGAGCATTATGATTGTTATTGTTTGCTTGGTTAAAGATGGCCTCCTAGCCTATTCTTATTCCCTGGATTAAAACTGTAAGTCGCCTTAGCAACCGTCGGGTGACGCTTTCGCAGCGATTCCCTAAATATTGAATGGCATTCAGACTACTGAATCGAAATATTTATTCAATGATTTTTATGATCTAAAAAATACTTTTTTTATACCCTATAAGTTTATAGATTGGTTTTTAAAGGCTTTATCCGCATTTTCGATAACATAAAAACAAAAAAAAGCAGCATCGATATGCTGCTTTTCTAGGTAACTAAGCTGTGCAAGCCGCTAGATTAATACAATCCTTGAATGTACTGCGACAGCACTTCAATGTCTTTATCGGTAAGTTTCGCGGCAACATCTTGCATCATCCCATTCAGGTCATTCGCTCGCTCGCCGCTGCGGAACATTTCCAATTGCGTTTTCAAATAAGCAGCATGCTGCCCAGAAACATCAGGGAATTTAGCTAAGCCCATACCGTCACCACGTGGACCATGACAAGCTACACATGCGGCAATTTTGCGTTCTTCATCACCACCCATGTATAACGCTTGGCCTGCAGCAACCACATCTTCCGGTGCAGTGCCTTGCATCGGATCTTGACTTGCGAAGTACGCCGCTAAGTCAGCAATGTCTTGCTCACTTAAGTTGGCCACCTGCCCTTGCATAATGGCATTGGCACGGCCTTGCTCACCGCCGGTTTCGGCCGCAAGTTTGTAATCGTGCAGTTGTTTCTCGATGTACGAAGCATGCTGCCCGTTCAGTTTTGGATACATATCTGAAGGCGAGCTACCAGTCGGGCCATGGCATGCAGCACAAACCTGTGATTTTTGTTTGCCTGCTTCGGCATCACCTTCAGCAGCCATCACGGCGCCAGTGAAACCAAGGTACAGCCCAACGAACAATGCGATTTTTTTCATGATCGATATCTCTGCTCTGGATGTTGTAACAGTCGCTATTTTACACAAAACTTCTAAGGATTAAACGCCTAATCGTGATAGTATAAGCATTCCTTCAAAGCATCTTAGAACTCATGGAATCAACAAACCTTAACTTTCAACCTACGGTGTTTGTCACCAGTGCAGCAGATATCCGTCAATTACCAAGTGATGACGGTGTCGAGATCGCCTTTGCTGGCCGCTCAAATGCGGGCAAGTCGAGTGCGCTCAACACGCTAACACGTCAGCGTAATCTTGCCCGAACCAGTAAAACACCCGGACGCACACAGTTGATCAACGTGTTTGAGGTTCTTCCTGGAAAACGCCTTATCGATTTACCAGGGTATGGCTATGCCAAGGTTCCGATCGCGGTCAAAGAAAAATGGCAACAAGCGTTAAGTGAATACCTACAGAAACGTGAGTCACTGCGTGGTTTGGTGTTGCTCATGGATATTCGCCATCCGTTCCGCGATGTTGACCAAGAATTACTGCATTGGGCAACGGACTGCGAGATTCCTGTTCTGGTTTTGCTTACCAAAGCCGACAAACTCAAACCCGGCCCACGCAAGTCAACCTTGCTGAAGGCGCGTGAAGCCGTATTGGTTTTTGGTGGTGACGTTACCGTCGAAATGTTTTCCTCGCTAAGCAAGCTTGGTCTGCCGCAAGTTGAAACCAAGCTAACCGAATGGTTAGTGCAGAATGACGAATGAAGTACCGCCGCTCAAGGCTTGGCTACTTCTTGGCTTACTCGCCCTCATTTGGGGGAGCTCGTTCCTGCTGATTAAGAAAGGGCTCCTTGGCTTTACTCCTGACCAATTAGCAGCGATTCGTATCGCGTCAGCTGGTTTTGTCTTGCTTCCGTTTATTCTCAAGCGCTTCCAAACCGTGCAGCCACATCACTGGCTTAAGCTGATATGTGTTGGCCTTGTCGGTAGCTTTATTCCAGCTTTCTTATTTGCGTATGCGCAAACCGAATTACCTTCAGGGGTAACTGGGGTACTGAATACGTTCACGCCTTTAGCCACATTAATCATTGGCGTCCTTCTGTTCAAGCAAATAGCCTTAACGCAGCAGTGGTTTGGCGTCATTATTGGCTTGATAGGTACGCTACTCTTGGTCACCGCAACCGCGAGCGGCAATTTCGAATTCAATCGCTATGGGCTACTTATTATTGCCGCCACTATCTGTTATGGCTTGAATTTAAATCTAATCAAACACCATATTCCAGACCTTGGAGCCTTAACAATTACCGGCGTCTCGCTGTTTTTAGTTGCGCCAGCCGCACTTATTTATCTGCTTGTAGCGACACCCTTTGCTGCACAAGTTACGCAACCCGAGTTATGGTTTCCGTTGGGTGCAATACTGGTTCTCGGAGTCGTTGGTACGGCAATGGCGTTAGTGATCTTCAATACAGTGGTTAAACTCACCGATACCACCTTTACAAGTTCGGTAACTTATCTCATACCCATCGTCGCACTGATCCTTGGCATTCTCGATGGCGAGCCGTTTTTCCTACAACAAGGTTTTGGACTTGCAGCGATACTGAGTGGTGTTTGGATCGCGAATAAGCGCAAGCGCCAACCCTTCAATGCGCAACGCTAGAAAAGAAAAAGCCCGGCTCATGGCCGGGCAAAAAACTTACAATCCAGGGAGAGAACATCTCTGAAAGGACTTCGCAAACGGAACAAATAAACTCGTTTAATGCGCCTTTCATTAAATCTGACTGGTTGTTTTTTGATTAGTTCAAAAAAAATCCAAATTTCCCCAAAAAAAGATTTTTGCTCCCAACAACATCGCCTTAGTGTGCCTCATCCCAATTCGCACCAACACCAGCTTCGGCAATTAATGGCACGTCAAGTTTGACCGCGGCTTCCATGATAGCGACTAGTTGCTTTTTCAACGATTCTACATGCTCTTCTTTGACTTCAAAAACCAGTTCATCGTGAACTTGCATAATCAGCCACGCCTGTTCGTCGGTCACCTCTTTATGCATAAAGTCAGCTACTTTGATCATCGCGTACTTGATAATGTCAGCGGCAGTACCTTGCATTGGCGCATTGATTGCCGCGCGCTCCGCAGCTTTGCGGCGAGCTCCGTTTTGCGCGCGAATTTCGGGGAGATGCAGACGTCGTCCGAATAGCGTTTCAACAAATCCGTCGCGCTTAGCTTGTTGCCGCGTCCGTTCCATGTAGTCCTGTACGCCTGGGAAGCGCTCAAAATATTTGTCCATATAAAGCTGTGCTTCATTACGCGGTATATCGAGTTGACGGGCTAGACCAAACGCTGACATGCCGTAGATCAGCCCAAAGTTGACTGCTTTGGCTCGGCGACGTTGCTCACTCGTAACCTCATCTAGCGCCACACCAAAAACCTCTGAAGCGGTTGCTTTGTGAATATCTCGTCCTTTCGAGAACGCCTCAAGCAAATTCTTGTCTTGCGACAAGTGCGCCATAATACGTAGCTCAATCTGACTATAGTCAATAGCCATGATGCGGTAACCCGCAGGGGCAGTAAACGCCTTACGAACGCGACGCCCCGCTTCGGTTCGGATTGGAATATTCTGCAGGTTTGGATCGCTCGACGACAATCGCCCTGTGGCGGTGACGGCTTGGTGATAAGAGGTATGAATTCGACTGGTACGCGGATTAACCATCTTTGGTAATTTATCCGTGTAGGTCGATTTTAGTTTGCTTAAGCCTCGATGCTTCATAATGACGTCAGGGAGTGGATAATCAAGCGCCAACTCTTGCAGCACATCTTCGGCGGTCGACGGAGCACCTTTGGGCGTCTTCTTGCGAATCGGTAACTCAAGCTTTTCGAAAAGAATAGCTTGCAACTGTTTCGGTGAACCTAGGTTAAATTCCTCGCCAGCGATGGCGTATGCCTGCTCTTCAAGTTGCGCCAATTCTAGTGCTATTTCATTGCTCTGCTTTGCCAGCAAGTGAGCGTCAATTTGTACACCTCGCTGCTCCATATCCACTAAAATAGGTAATAAGGGCAGCTCAATTTCAGTCAGTACACTCAAGAGCGATTTTTCTTTGCTCACCGCAGCCCATAATTTCTCGTGCAGACGCAGCGTTACATCCGCATCCTCCGCCGCATAAGGTGCCGCTTCGTCGAGACCGATCTGATTAAAAGTTAACTGTTTAGCGCCTTTGCCAGCGATGTCTTCAAAGGACACGGGCCGATGTCCTAAGTATTGCAAGCTTAGACTGTCCATATCATGCCGTGATGCAACACTATTAAACACATAAGAGGCCAGCATGGTGTCATTTTTGATTCCCGCCAACTTAATGCCATAGCGACGCAGAATGTGGCTATCGTATTTTAAGTTTTGGCCAACTTTTGTGGCTTTATCATTTTCCAACAATGGTTTGAGTTTTTGCAGCACCAAATCCCGTGATAATTGCTCCGGCGCTCCTGGGTAATCGTGCGCAACGGGCACATAAGCTGCCTTTCCGGGTTCACACGAAAACGATAAGCCAACTAAATCAGCTTCCATGTAGTTCAGGCTCGTCGTCTCGGTGTCGAAGGCAAACACCTCGGCGTTCTCAAGTTTAGCCAACCAACAGTCGAGTGCTTCTTCGTCAAGCACAACGTCGTAATCATCGTGGCTGACCGTCGCAGTACTCGAGTTATCTTGATGGTCGCTCGACTGCTCAGTCACAGGCCCTTCCTGCATCAGCTCATCTAACCAGCGCTTAAACTCTAACTCAGTATAGAGTTCCTTCAGTTTATCGCGGTCGGAAGGCTTAATTTGCAGGGCCTCTGGCGTTATACCATCGAGGTCAACGTCGAGTTTGATGGTTGCGAGCTCACGTGACAACAGCAAAATATCTTTGTGCTCTCGCAGTTTCTCCGGCATCGTTTTAGCACCACGAAAACCGAGTTCAGCAACCTTCTCTGGTGCATCATACATCGCATCAATCGAGTGCATGCCTTGCAGCATAGCTAGTGCTGTTTTTTCACCCACCTTTGGCAAACCAGGAATATTGTCTGAACTATCGCCCATCAGAGCCAAGTAATCGATGATCTGACTTGGTTCCACACCAAACTTTTCTTTGACGCCGGCATCATCCAACAACGTATTCGTCATGGTATTAATCAGCATCACGTGCTCATTCACCAACTGCGCCATATCTTTGTCGCCAGTACTGATCAAGGTGAAACGGCCTTGTTCTCCGGCTTGCCGCGCCAACGTACCGATGACATCATCGGCCTCAACCTCATCGATGCAAAGTAGTGGTAAGCCGAGCGCTTTCACAATCGCGTGCAACGGCGCAATTTGCGAACGTAGATCGTCAGGCATCGGCGGGCGGTTTGCCTTGTACTCTTCGTACATGTCATTGCGAAAGGTTTTACCCTTAGCATCGAATACCACAGCCATGTGCGACGGGTGATACTTCTTAATCAAACTACGTAGCATGTTCACCACACCGAAGATGGCTCCGGTAGGCTCGCCAGCGCTTGTCGTGATGTGTGGAGGGGCGTAGAACGCACGAAATAAGTACGACGACCCATCAACGAGAATAAAAGGATTTTCAGGAACCTGAGGCGATTCTTTTGCGGCCATAATTTACATGCTTTTTAGCTGTTTATTGATGCCGCTAAGCATGCCACAGTCCCCAAGTTCTCGCCAGTTCCGATAGAACTTCATACCTAGCGAAAAATGTGGATAGCATGTGGATAAGTCTGTTGACAATAAGCTATTCCATCGTGATAAACGGCGAAACCGTACGATGTCTTTGATCTATAAACTACTGGTATACATGGGAATTTTTAGACTTCACATTCCCTGACAGCTTTATTTTTTTATAGTGTGTCAGTTGTGGAAACTGATCTTTCGCTTCACGAATCGCATACCTATTAAGAAACGCCAATCTCATGAAGCTGAGGTTGATGTGTTATCCAACCGAACAGTAAGACTATCACATGTGGTCGGTTTTGCTAGCTCACCGGTAAAGATTTTTAGAATGTTTTTCGCATATAGAAGTGCGTCATTAGATTATTTTGTAATCAGAATTAAGGGTTGAACTTTTCTATGATCATCGTCATATTAGAGTTCGCATAGGCAAAGCGACAAAGCAAAAGTTGGTCCGTCGCCGTCTTCCAAAAATAGGGTGTGAAGGTACACGAGTAATCTTGTTATGGAGTTAGATTCAATGAGTCCTGCGCTAACTGACGCGATAGAGACTACGCCAGAAGAACGTCGGCGCGGCGACTTTGACACTAAAGAATGGTGGCAACGTTTATCGATGGATCAAAAGTTTGGCGTCTATCAACTCAGTAAATTCGGCTTTGAACTCGCTTTCATTCGTAACATGGCGAATGGCCCGATAGCGGTTGTCCGACGCAGCCGCGAATACGCAACCGTTGATCAAAGCGGTGAAGTGAATCTCAACCCTACACTGCAAATCCGTGATTAACTAGGTTCGAGCGCCGCACGAATAGTCGGTAAGACGATTTCCGTATTCGGCAGCTGCCCATCATGCCATAAGGCAAAAGCTAAGGCCGCTTGCTCAACGAGCATCCCTAAACCGTCCGCACTCTGCTCGACGCCGGCTTGTTGCGCCTGTCGTAAGAAAGGCGTCGGCACCCTTCCATACATCATGTCATAAGCTAAAGCGCTGTCTGCAAACCAATTAGGATGTATTGGCAACTCAGAGCCTGTTAACGAAGCCGAAGTAGCGTTGATGACAATACGAGGCCGACTTTTCGAGCCTCTTCGTGGTGGCGCCGACAGTTCCGCAAACGACATGGCTTGCAAATCACCAAAGTCTTGTTGTAGCGCTGTAACCTTTGCACTACTTCGGTTTGCCATGACAATGCTTGCGCCGACCTGCTGTAGCGGTTCAATCACGCTGCTCGCCGCCCCACCAGCGCCGATAATCAGTACTTCATAGAGAATGTCATCGCTTTTCAACAGGCGTTGCAGATCACGCACCAATCCTTCACCGTCGGTCGTGTCGCCGGCAAGCTGCCCGCGGCCCAGCGGGATTAGCGTATTAACAGCGCCGGCTCGCGCTGCACGGGGGGTTAGGTGGGTCACCAATTTCGCAGCCGTAGCTTTAAAAGGGACAGTCACGTTAGCACCAGCACCGCCAGTACGGAAAAACTTCGCCACCGCCTCTGCGAAACCTAATTTCGATGCTAAACTGCGCGTGTATTCAAGCTCGATACGCAGTTGTTTCGCAAACTGTTGATGTATTATCGGCGATAAACTATGTGCAATCGGATTACCAAAGACTGTAAATTTCATTATGTTGTCATTCTTAAAAAGTAAAAAAACCAGTGAACCTGCTTCACAATACCAACAACTTGGTGGCGAACAAGGGGTACGAGCCATGGCCGATCGCTTTTACGATATTATGGAAAGCGACCCACGAGCCAAAGATCTACTCGAACTCCACCCGCAGCCGCTAACGTCGATTCGACAAAAGTTTTTCGAGTTTCTCAGCGGCTGGTTTGGCGGCCCACAATTATTTACAGCTAAATACGGCCACCCGCAGCTACGCGCGCGTCACCTACCGTTTCGTATTGACATCGACATGCGTGACCAGTGGTTGTTATGTATGTATCAAGTGCTTGACGAGCAAGTTGCCGATCCATTGCTGCATATGCAATTAAAGCAACAGTTTACACGCCTTGCGCATCATATGATTAACACTGACTAAAGCTCATTCAGCCAATCACGTGGGCGCAGATAATTCTCGTAAAGCCGAGCTTCCGGGGAGCCTGGCTCAGGTGAGTAGCCATACTCCCAGCGCACCAGCGGTGGCATTGACATTAAAATCGATTCGGTGCGGCCACCGGTTTGTAAACCGAATAACGTGCCACGGTCCCAGACCAAATTAAATTCAACGTAGCGTCCGCGGCGATACAATTGAAATTGCCGTTCGCGGTCACCAAACGGGGTCGACTTGCGGCGCTCAATGATGGGGAGATAAGCATCTAAATAAGCATCGCCCACCGCTCGCATAATAGCGAAACACTCCTCAAATGGCCGATCGTTGAGATCGTCAAAGAATAAACCACCAACGCCGCGCGTCTCATCACGATGCTTTAGCCAAAAGTAGTCGTCACACCATGCTTTGAATTTTGGATACAAATCAGACCCAAAAGGCTCCAACGCTTGTTTCGCCATTTGGTGCCAGTGTTTAATGTCTTCATCAAAAGGATAGAAGGGTGTTAAGTCAAAGCCGCCACCGAACCACCATACCGGCTCAGCACCTTCTTTTTCGGCAATGAAAAAGCGCACATTAGCGTGACTGGTTGGCACATAAGGGTTGCTCGGATGCATAACCAGACTAACCCCGCAGGCATTAAAGTTTCTGCCAGCGAGCTCGGGCCGGTGCGCTGTCGCCGAAGCTGGCATCTGCTCACCGAAAACATGCGAGAAGCCGACGCCCCCCTGCTCCAGTACATCGCCATCTCGTAATACGCGGGAACGACCGCCACCGCCGCCTTCACGTTGCCAGCTTTCTTCCGCGAAGGTAGCACCGCCATCGGCCGTTTCAAGCGCTTGGCAAATACGGTCTTGGAGGCCCTGTAAATAGCTGATGACTTCTGTTAACGCCGGATGACTCATCATTAAGCTCGATAGATTTGGTTGGTGAGAGGATCAATAATTTTCGATGGACTCGTTGCACCGCCAACGGCTTCATCCATTACCCATGCCACTCTATCAGCAAACGTTTTCTTCACTGATTCTGCTGTCGTTAGAGCTGGCTCACCAGAGTAATTAGCGCTGGTCGACACAATGGCACTGCCGAGGGCTCGGCATAACTGTCGTGCCGGTTCGTGTGCGGTAACGCGCACAGCGATTTTGTCACTCCCCCCAGTAAGCCAGTCGGGTGTCGTCGGTGCCGCCGGAAGCAGCAACGTAATCGCCCCTGGCCAATGGGAAAACACACTAAAGCGTTTATCTTGAGGAATTTTAAGGTCAGCGACAAAGGGCACGAGCTGGCTGTAATCAGCAGCGAGTAAAATGAGGCCTTTCTCAATTGGTCTTTGCTTGAGTTCCAGAAGTTTCAATACGGCTTGTTCGTTACGCGGGTCACAGCCTAAACCAAACACAGCCTCAGTGGGGTACGCTAACAACTCCCCGTTGGAAAAGGCTTCTTTTGCGGCTTGCCAGTCCATTTCATTCTCCTACTCAACGCATCTCTGATTTGTAATCGCAATCATCGTTACCGCAAATAAGACGTTCGCCAGCGGCTGTTTTTTTGCGCAGTAACAACGGATAGTTACAGGTAGGGCATGATTCTGCCACAGGTGGCAGCGGAACGGAAAACTTACATTCTGGGTACGCATCACAAGCATAAAAGGAGTGACCGAAACGACTGGTTTTCTGAACCAGTTTGCCTTTTTCGCAATTCGGACAAGGCACATCTGTACCTGGGTCAAAATCAGCGGAGGTCATGTAGTCGCAGTCTGGATAGCCACTGCAACCAACAAAAAGGCCATAACGGCCTTTTTTGAGTTGCAGTTCGCGCTGGCACCGGGGGCAAGGAACGCCCAGTGGTTGAGGTTCAAGAAAGTTGTCGGTCATTTAATGCAAGAGACCTTCTGGTTCCTCAAACAAAAGTCCTTCCATCTGATTGTAGGCATCTTCACAGCCCGGCACATTGAATAGCACCATCAACACCACCCACTTCAGATCGTCTAGTGTAACTTCTGGCATATCGAGTTCCATAACGCGATCCATGACCATCTCGCGGGTAGCGAAGTCAAGGACACCTAAGTTCTCGAGGTACATTAAGAAGCCGCGGCTTGCACAATCCAAGCGCGCTGTTTCTTCAGCCGTAAACACTCGTGTCGCACTGCTTTGAGAACGATTAAGATAGGGTTTGGTTTGACTGTCCTGAAGGTCGGCCAAACGCTCTAACCAAGCAAGCGCCTTGTGAATCTCTTGCTGACGGAAGCCCGCCCGCGTGAGTTCGTCGGTGAGCTCATCATGGTTCACCACCACCTCAACATCCGAATGGATGAAGTTCTCGAACAGATACATGAGGATATCAAACATCTTTAGCGCCTCCCCATTCTAATATAACCACCGGCGACTGAAGCTACTCGGCCTTCTAATTCTAATAACACTAACTGCTCTGAAACCACAGCGACCGGTAGTCCGCTGCGCGCTACGATAGTGTCTATCGATGTAGCCTCATAGCCCACATTAGCCAACAATTGTGGGTTTGCCAAGCTTCGGTCGCAATTATTTTCACCTGCGCTAGCACTGCCGTCATCACTATATGGGGTCAGACGTTTTAAATTCAATTCGTTGAACACGTCATCAACTTTTACCACCAATGCAGCACCTTGCTGTAATAGCTGCAAATTCCCTGTCCGATGCGGATTCCAAATACTACCTGGTAACACTAACAATGAGCGATCATGTTCTAACGCCAAGCGCGCAGTAACCAATGAGCCGCTTTGCAACTTCGCTTCGATAATGAGAACGCCGAGCGCTAGGCCACTTAGAATACGATTACGTCGCGAAAAATGATCACGTTGTGCCGACATGCCGGGGGCAAACTCCGAAACCAACAAGCCGCTCTGTTCAATTTGTTGTTGCAGCTGCCGATGTTGCGTCGGGGCTGCAATATCTGGGCCCGTAGCTAAAACAGCCAGCGTCGGCCCAGCCTTTAACGCGCCTTTATGGGCGTAGTGATCAACGCCTTTCGCCAACCCGCTACTTACAAGTAGCCCTGCTCGGGTGAGTTGCTCAGCGAAATAGGCAGCCTCAATCAGTCCTTCATGGCTAGCTGCACGGCTTCCCACCAGAGCAATTTGAGGTGCAGCTAAATAGTCGATATTTCCAGCGACAAAGAGCACTAATGGTGGATTATGTATGTTGCGTAAACGTTCTGGGTACGTGGAGGAAAACCAATGCACAACACAGCGCGTGGGGCCTGCTCTCCCGCTCTCCTCGATCCAGCGCTGGAGATGGTCGAGGTAGCGCTCCGGTAAGCTATCCAGATAGGGAGCGAGTAATGCTCGGCTCTTTGCAAAACTCGCTAATTTGCGGACACGATTGCGATCAGCGGCGGTCAGACGCGATAACGCCAAAAGCTCTGCGAGAGAGGGTTCCATAGCACTTCCTTGTGCGTGTGATTCGTTAGTCGTTAGTCGTTAGTCGTTAGAATTTTCGGAACAAAATAAGTACCGACCTCAAACCATTCGTGAGCTTCAACGACCATTGCCATACTCATATTCCGGAAAGTTTTTACTATCAACAGCTCTGCACCCGCTTGATCGGGTAGACGAAGCGTGTCGCGCCACTGCCTCGATATATCGTCGTAAGGCTTATACAAATTCACAAACTCTGGCTTTTCACCATCCATAAACACCCGAACTCCAGGGCGAATCGCTTGGAACATTTGACCAATCTCTACACCGTCGGCCGCGCCTTTATCGAGTACGACCATATCGTACTTGCCGTGCTTATTACGCGCATTCAATGAACCTACTACATGGCCATCGACCGGCGCACCGTTGGTCGGCACAATGATGTCAGGGAGATCGGTGTTTTGCGGCTGCAAAATAACGTCACCTCGACGAATTTCACGCTCCGGACTAATGAGCTCACCTTCAATTAAATCCACATGATGAAGATTCACACGTACGCCAGCGACGTCGCGTAACAGCACTTGGTCACCGAAACTATCCACTTGGGTAAACACGCGGTACTTGCGATCAAGTTCAACATTTCCCTTGATGAAGACCGGCGCCATACCGTTAATTCGTGGTGCCCCACGGTTATCGCCAACAATTTGTGGCATCCGCGAAATTTCACCACGCAACGCAATATGATGACCATCTAAAAATGGTTCTAATGCGGCGCGGTCGAACGTGGGGATTGGATTCCCTTTCGGCTCTAACTTGCCTTCGGGGTCAAGAGTTTTGGTAACCTTGCGACTGAGCTGCGGACGTCCATTCACCCAACTAAGAAGCAAACGATCACCGGGATAAATTAAGTGCGGATTGGCGATGTCACTATTGACCCGCCATAATTCGGGCCAATGCCACGGGTCGTTAAGATACATTGCGGAGATATCCCATAGGGTATCGCCTTTTTTTACCACATATTCCTGCGGCGCATCTTCACGTAAACGGATGACGTCACCACGCGTTGTTGTGGTAGCCGAGGTCTCTTGTTGTTGGGTTGCGAGGGCCGTTGCTGGAGCAACCAGCAAAAAACCGATGACCGCAATCGCTTGGAATCGCCACGTAGTCATGTTGAGCTCCGTTGTAAACTCGTGTTTTCATCCCCAAATTACGTTAAAATTAGGCAAGATGAAACTAGCGAATGACGAGTTATGACTAAATTAACTATTTTAAAATACCCTGACGAACGTTTACGCACCGTCGCAGAACCAGTTACTAGTGTAGATGATAGTCTACGCGATACAATCGATGCGATGTTCGAAACTATGTACGACTCTAATGGTGTAGGCCTTGCGGCAACACAAGTCAATGTGCATAAACGCCTTTTTCTAGCTGATTGTAGTGAAGATCAGAGCGAACCGTTAGTTTTTATTAATCCAGAGATTACTGAAAAAGACGGATTATTTGCTAACGAAGAAGGGTGTTTATCGTTTCCTGGCGTTTATGCCAAAGTGGAACGCGCCAGCAAAGTGACGGTGCAAGCCCTTGATCGAAACGGTGAAGCGTTTTCCTTAACTGCCGAAGGATTGCTCGCAATTTGCATTCAGCATGAGCTCGACCATTTAAATGGCAAGTTATTTGTCGATTACTTGTCGCCTTTAAAACGCGACCGTATTCGCAAAAAGCTCGAAAAAGAAGCTCGACTTCATGCGGTATAACCACTGATGCGTATCGTTTTTGCCGGAACCCCTGAGTTCGCTGCGGGCCACTTAGAAGCGTTATTTGCTGCGAAAGAGCACGAAGTCGTAGCGGTTTATACTCAGCCCGATCGTCCTGCTGGGCGTGGCAAAAAGCTACAAGCAAGTGCGGTTAAGCAGCTTGCTTTGGCGCATGATGTTGCGGTTGAGCAACCGGTGTCACTCAAAGACCCCGACGTTCAGGCGCAGTTAGCTAGCTATCACGCCGATGTAATGGTTGTGGTGGCGTATGGCCTCATTTTGCCCGAAGCAGTGCTACGTATCCCGACCTATGGGTGTATTAACGTGCACGGCTCACTCTTGCCGCGCTGGCGTGGAGCTGCACCAATTCAACGTGCGATTTGGGCGGGTGACACGCATGCAGGCGTCGCCATCATGCAAATGGAAGCCGGCTTAGACACAGGCCCAGTATTACTCGAAAAAGCACTCCCGATTGCCGCAGAAGAGACTTCGGCGAGTTTGTACGAAAAACTAGCTAAGTTGGGCCCAGCTGCGCTGCTCGAATGTTTACACGAGTTACCGCAGAAACTAAGTACTGCGCAGCAACAAGACGAGACTTGTGTTACCTATGCCCACAAACTCAGTAAAGAAGAAGCGCAATTGAATTGGCAACAACCTGCGGTTGTTTTAGAGCGTTGGATACGCGCATTTAATCCATGGCCAGTGGCTTGGCTGCGCAGCGCCACCGGCGAAACACTGAAGATCTGGCGCGCCGAAGTTCTTCCTGATACTTCTAACGTCGCACCGGGGACGGTATTATCAGCAGACAAATCAGGCATCGTCGTGAAAACTCAAGAAAACGCCTTACGCATTCTTGAATTGCAGCCAGCGGGGAAAAAGCCCATGCCTGCGGCAGACTTTCTCAACGGTCGCGCCGAGCATTTCCCAGTAGGTAGCCAACTAGCTGGAGCTAACCATGAGTAATGGCGCCGCTTCACGAGCCGCAGCAGCACGTATCGTATTCGATGTTCTGGAACACGGACGCTCACTAAGCCAAACGCTCCCCCAACATACTGAGCAGTTTGACGGCCGCGATCGAGCTATGGTGCAGTCGTTATGTTACGGCGTACTTCGTCATTTGCCCGTACTTAATGCCGCAATAGCATCTTTTGTTAGTAAGCCATTAAAGAAAGACCTTTTAATATTGCACCACCTGCTGTTAGTGGGCGCTTACCAACTTCTTTTTATGCGAACTTCCGATCATGCCGCTGTATCCGCCACTGTTGATGCCACAGAGCTGCTCAAAAAACGTCGACAGAAAGGCTTAGTCAACGCTATTTTACGTAATTTACAGCGCCAACGAGACACACTGCTAAGCAAGTTGCAAGCCGACCAAAATTTGAACCATGGGCACCCACGCTGGCTAGCGGAACAAATTCAATACGCCTACCCCGCTCAAGCCCAAGCCATTTTTTCGGCCAATAATGAGCAGGCCCCAATGTGGCTGCGCGTCAATATACAGCAAGTTAGCGTTACCGATTTTATCACCGCACTCGACGCCTATGACCCTGAACTTAGAGCTGAGCATTCACACGAAAGTGCAAGTATTCCGCTAACGCACGCGGTCGACGTCCGTCAACTCCCTGGGTTCGCCGAAGGCTGGTTTTCAGTACAGGACATCGCCGC
Source organism: Pseudidiomarina sp. CB1 (assembly GCF_024752025.1). Classification (GTDB taxonomy): domain Bacteria; phylum Pseudomonadota; class Gammaproteobacteria; order Enterobacterales; family Alteromonadaceae; genus Pseudidiomarina. The sequence continues at coordinate 1,801,857 of NZ_JANTPU010000001.1, forward strand.
ACAACAAGCTGCTAAACTACTCGAAGCTCAGGACGGCGAACGCATATTAGACTGTTGCGCCGCACCAGGCGGCAAGACCGCGCATATTCTTGAGTTGGCACCGCAGGCTACGGTACATGCATTAGATATTGATGAACAACGTTTGCAACGGGTCCGCGAGAACCTTGACCGACTGCAACTTCACGCGCAGGTGTTATGTGGCGACGCAGCCAAGCATGACCAATGGTGGGATGGCGAACTTTATGACCGCATTTTACTCGATGCACCCTGCTCTGCCACTGGTGTCATCCGCCGCCATCCGGATATCAAATGGCTGCGGCGACCAAGCGATATTGCGCAACTCAAACAAACACAATGCGAGTTACTCGATGCACTCTGGCCAATGTTGCGTCCAGGTGGTAGGTTAGTTTACGCCACATGTTCAATTTTACCGGCCGAGAATAAACAACAAATAGAAGCGTTTATGAAACGCCATGCCGACGCATCTGCGTTACCAACCGCGCCCGATGGCGCGACATGTTGGCAGCGCTTACCGGGTGAACAAGGTGGTGATGGCTTCTTCTACGCAATAGTGGAAAAACAACTATGAAAATCGTCATCTTAGGTGGTGGACAAGTTGGGGGTACCCTCGCGGAGAACCTCGTTGGCGAAGACAACGATATTACCGTTGTGGATACTGACTTAGCGCGCCTAACTGAGCTGTCAGAAACCAATGATATTCGTACGGTTCAAGGGTATGCATCGCATCCACGGGTACTGCGCAATGCCGGCGTCGAAGATGCCGATATGCTGATTGCGGTCACCCCGAGTGACGAAACCAATATGCTTGCTTGTCAGATTGCATACACGCTATTCAAAACGCCGCAACGCATTGCACGAATTCGCTCAGAAGCTTATATCGACTTCAAAGATCGCCTGTTCCATAAAGATGATGTTCCCGTCGACCACATTATCTCGCCTGAACAACAAGTCACACATTACATAAAACGACTGGTGGATTACCCAGGAGCCCTGCAGGTTATGGAGTTTGCTGGTGGGCGCGCTAGCCTCGTTGCGGTAAAAGCCTATTACGGCGGCAAATTGGTTGGCCATGCGATATCGTCGTTGAAGGAACACATGCCCAATGTCGAGACGCGCGTCGCTGCAATATTTCGACAAGGTAAAGCCATAAAACCTATGGGTACGACCATTATCGAAGCTGGTGATGAGGTTTTTTTCATTACGGATACGCGTTACGTGCGTATGGTAATGGAAGAAATGCAAAAACTTGAACATCAGTATCGACGGGTCATGATCGCCGGTGGTGGTAACGTGGGCGCGGGCTTAGCTCGTATGCTCGAAGAAAATCATCACGTTAAATTGGTCGAGCATAATAGTGAGCGTGCCGAAGTACTTAATGAACAGTTACGCCACACTACGATTTTACAAGGTGACGCTTCAGATTCACGGTTGCTGAGTGACGAACATATTGAAGATGTCGATGTATTCATTGCCGTAACCAACGATGATGAAGCCAATATCATGTCGGCCATGCTTGCCAAAAAAATGGGCGCCAAAAAGACCATGGTACTCATTCAACGCCAAGCCTACGTCGATTTAGTCCAAGATAATGTGATTGATATTGCCATCTCGCCACAGCGAGCAACGGTATCTGCCCTGCTCTCACTCATTCGTAAAGGTGACATTGTTAACGCTTACTCATTGCGTAAAGGTGCTGCCGAGGCAATTGAAGCGATTGCGCATGGGGACGAGAAAACTTCGAAGGTGGTTGGTCGCGTGATTAGTGAAATCAAGCTCCCGCCAGGTACCACCATTGGCGCGATTGTTCGTGGCCATGAAGTTATGATTGCGCATGACGATACGATGTTACAGCCTGACGACCACGTCATTTTGTTCTTGGTCGACAAAAAGTATATTCGTGAAGTTGAACGCCTGTTCCAACCAAGCGCTCTGTTCTTCTAAGAGCGCCAGAACGTTGGTGTCAACAATACCAAAATCGTAAACACCTCAAGGCGCCCAAACAGCATCGCGGCCACGAGTAACCACTTCGCAGTATCGGGAATCGTTGCATAATTCGCTGCAACGTCACCTAAACCGGGGCCCAAGTTATTTAAGCACGCCGCGGTTGCAGAAAACGCGGTAATATCATCCAACCCGGTCGCCAACAGGCCGACCATGATAACGACAAACACCAGCGCATAGGCTGCAAAAAAGCCCCACACCGCTTCAACCACCCGTTGTGGTAACACCCGATTGCCAAGCTTGACCGAGTAAACTCCCGCAGGGTGTACAAGCCGATTGAGTTCACGTACGCCTTGGCGGAACAATAATACGACCCGCACAACCTTTAAACCACCTGCGGTGGAACTCGCGCAACCGCCAATGAAGCTGGCGAAAATCAACATAATTGGTAGAAACAGCGGCCACGCAGCAAAGTCCGTGGTTGCAAAGCCCGCGGTGGTACTAATTGAAACCGCTTGGAACATCGCTTGATTAAAGGCCGTTCCGGTATCCGCAAATTCTTTATGCACCAAGACAGTTGCGAACACTAAAAATACGAGGACGGCTTGAATCCCAAGAAAAGCGCGCACTTCTGGGTCGCGCAAGTAGTTCATTATGGAATGGTTCGTGGCTGCCGCATAATGCAGTGCGAAGTTGATGGATGACAACAGCAAGAACACTACGCAAATCGTGTTAATTGTACTGCTATCAAAGTACCCCATACTTGCATCGTAAGTACTGAAACCACCTACAGCTATGGTTGAAAACGCATGCCCGATGGCATCGAACCAATTCATGCCAGCCAAGTAGTAAGCAAACGCGCAGGTGGCGGTTAGCGCTACATAAATGTACCAAAGGTGCTTCGCAGTATCGGCGATCCTTGGGGTCATTTTAGTATCTTTTTGTGGTCCCGGGATTTCCGCCCGATAAAGCTGCATGCCACCGATACCGAGCATCGGCATGATGGCCACTGCAAGAACGATAATCCCCATACCGCCGAGCCATTGCAGTTGTTGGCGGTAGAACAAGAGACTATGAGGGAGCGTTTCAATGCCTTGAATGACCGTGGCGCCAGTCGTCGTTAACCCCGAAAACGACTCAAACACCGCATCGGTAAATGACAGAGGAAGCTCTTCCGCAAACCACAGTGGCATAACCCCGACCATACCAAGAACCGTCCAAAAAAGTACCGTCAATAGAAAACCATCGCGAACTTTTAGGTCGGTGTGGATGCTACGGTTTGGGTACCAAACAAAGAAGCCGATCACCAAGCTAATTGCAAACGCCAGCATGAACGCCGTTCCGCCACCGTCACCGAAATACAATGCAACCGCCGCCGGAGGCAACAAGGTCACACTAAACACACAAATCAATAATCCCAGTACTCGTAAAATACCTCGAAAGCGCACGGCGGTTCCTCAAGATTCTTTTAGTTCGACACGCCCTTGTGTCGCATTTTTTAAGGCTTCGGCTAAGTCTTCGAAGTCACTTTCAGCTACGGCAAGGTCGTGCTCGATAGCCGCTGCAAAGTCCTGATGTTGCGTCACAGCATCATATTGGGCAAGCCAATGCGATACTATTTTTTGATCAGCATAATCGTAGTGTATATAAGCTGCTTTGCGTACCTTTTTTTCAATAAATTCTGCCGCTTGTAAAACATCGACCGTAGCTTGTGAATAAGCTCGCTGCAGTCCGCCGGTACCCAATTTGATACCGCCAAAATAGCGTGTCACGACCACAGAGAGCTCGCCTACTTCCTGCTTCAGAAGAACATTGAGCATCGGCCGCCCGGCGGTACCGCTTGGCTCACCATCATCACTCATTGCATACTGCTGACTCGCATTAGGCGCACCCGCTACCGCAGCACTACAATAATGACTAGCACCCGGCCAGCGCTGCTGACACTCAGTAATATGCGCTTGATGCTCGGCAAGTGATGCCACAGGCTTTAGTGAGGTGATAAAACGACTTTGCTTAATTTCAAGCTCGACGAAAACCGCAGTTTTTGGAATTAAATAATGTTGCACAGCACTATAAACCAACGCTTTCACGACTTATCTTCATCGTCGCAACATCAGCAAATCGATTCGCTGGAGCTTGCTCCGAAAGTAGCAAGTAAATTTGTTGATACGCTAAAACATTCTTTACGTAGTCTCGTGTTTCTTTGTAGGGGATCGTTTCGATCCAACGATCCATCGCCATACTCTCTTGTGGTATCCACTCCGTCACGCGATAAATACCGCCATTATAGGCTGCCGTCGCCAGTACCCAGTTATCGCCTAGGCGACGCTTTAGATCGGCCAAATACCGCGTTCCCAGCAGAATGTTGGTGTTTACGTTATACAAGTCGAACCGACTGTAGTCACGCCGGCCGACGTATTTTGCCGTACTCGGTAATAACTGCATTAAACCATGCGCGCCAGCATGTGAATAAGCATCAAACCGAAATGAGCTTTCGCGGCGCGAAATCGCCAAAGCCCATTCCAAATCGATTCCTGCAGACTGTGCGAATTCGCGATGTTCATTTGCATAAGCGAATGGAAAACGTTGCTCAATAGCCCCAAATTCGCCCAGTTGCCCTAGCGTATAAATGACCTGATCATGCCACCCCCACTGCGATGCCAGAACCGCCATCAACTCTTGCTCACGCGCACTTGTGTGCTGCAACAATTCGTACCATTCACGGCGTGCGTCTAGGTAACGTTGTAACTGCAAAAATTCATACGTGCGCTGCACTCCTGGAAGCTGTCTTACCGTATCCAGCTCACTGGCTGAAAAATTTATTTGTTCCCGTGCTAGCTGCAATGGTGTGCCCAGCTTGGTCGCCGCAAGAAATCCATAATAATTACGTTGTTTCGCGATTTCTTCGTACTGCGCTAGCGCTTTTTGTGGCTGGCCCAGCTCTTCATATGCTCGGCCCCGCCAATAACGCCATTGTGCACTGCCGCTTGCGGTCGCCATTTCAGCAACTGGGTCGTCAACAAAGGAGCGCCAAGCGCCCTCTCGAACCCACTCGGCCAGCTGCCACTGTAATGTTTGACTGTCATGTTCGGTCGGTTCAAGACGCGTTAGCCAGTTATGTGCTTGTTCATGATTCTTTGCGCTCAATGCCACCGCAAATTTTTGCTCTAACTCCGTCCACTGTGCGGATGAAAGTTTGATACCTGCAGGCAAATTACCGACGGTCTTTAGGGCGACATCAGGGTCACGCCAAATGAGACGACCGAGCCCATAAGCGACAATTTGTGCCGCGCGTTCTTGCGCCTTGCCTTTGTGCTCAGCCAAAGCGTCGAGCTCGCGCACCAAGTTAGCGGGATTTCTGCGTACCTGTCGATAACTCAAAATCAGCGACCGTGTAGGCTCCTCAACGAGGCCCGCTAGATACGGTAACAGGGTGTGCTTACCGTCTTCGGCCGCTAATTTCGCGCGCCGCCAAACCAGCTCTTCAGTGCGATTACCAGCCTTACTCCATGTCGCCAACAACGGATCGCATTCCTTGGGTAAGGATTCACCCGTCTGCCAAAGCTGATCAACTGCGCGCATTACTGCGGCACGTGGCTGCGTTTTTTGGGTAAGTGTAAAGCGCCAAAAATAGCAACGATGGTCAAGTCGACCGGGGTGGCGAAAATCCCGAAGAAAGCGTTGTTGCTCGTTATTACGGGCTAAGTAATCTAACCAGGGCGCACGCAGCTGCCAATCGAGTGGTGTTTTCTGCATGGCATTAAAGAAGCGTAATACGCGGTCTTCGTTTGCGAGATAGCCCACTTGCTGCAGGCGCTCAAGTTCTAGATAAGGTGTTAGCGGATAATCCGTGAGCTGCTCAAGAAGCTGTTGATATTCAATTAAGCGTCCTCGTTTAGCAGCATATTCAGCTTTCACAAACAGCTCACGCTGCTCGCTCCGTTGTTCGATATTCGCCAACACAGGATCGTGGATTTTCGGCTCAGACCAGCCGCTCGAGCTCCACAGCAAACTTACGAAGGCTGTAAACAGAAGCGCACAACTTGTACCACTTAATGTCCGCATAATTTCAAACGCTCGTTTAAATAATCATTGAAAAATGAGCCTATTCGAGCCAAACTCTCGTAACGACTAATCATACGCTAACCGAAAGCAATCTGAAAATCAGGAGACCTTTTATGATTTATCAGGGTGATAGCATTCGGGTTGAGTTTGTTACTGACGGCATTGCCGAGTTGCAATTTGCAGCCGCTGGTTCAGTTAACAAATTCGACCAGAAAACCTTGGAAGAATTCAGTCAGGCTTTAGCGAAACTCGCCGAAACCAAAGACCTACGTGGCGTTATTGTCACCAGTAGCAAACCTACCTTCATTGTAGGCGCTGATATTACCGAATTCCAAACCTTGTTCGCAGATGTCGATCAAACCAAGAAATGGGTACACAAAGCCTCACGCGTCTTTGATCAGCTCGAAGACCTGCCAGTGCCTACAGTTGCGGCAGTGACCGGCTTTGCGCTTGGCGGCGGCTGTGAAGCCACGCTCGCTTGTGACTACCGCGTTGCCGATACCACCGCAACCATCGGCTTGCCAGAAGTAAAACTCGGTTTGATTCCTGGCTTCGGTGGCGTCGTCCGTTTACCTCGCATTATTGGGCCAGATAACGCCCTCGAGTGGATCACTACCGGTAAAAACAACTCAGCGGCCGCCGCGCAGAAAGTTGGCCTAGTTGACGCTGTTGTAGCCCCAGAAAAACTTCGCGATGCCGCTTTGGAGATCGTCAAGCAAGCCATCGCAGGCGACCTTGATTGGCAAGCGAAGCGCCAGCCAAAACTAGAAGCTTTAAAAGCCAATGACACTGAGCTCACCATGACTTTGGTCACCGCTAAAGGTATGGTGGCTGCGAAAGCAGGTAAGCACTACCCGGCACCACACGCCGCCATCAAAGCGATTGAAGATGGTGCACGCCATGGCCGTGAAGAAGCATTGAATGCCGAAAACAAAGCGTTCGTTGGCCTCACGCAGACCGACGCTTGTCAGGCACAAGTTGGCATTTTCATGGCCGACCAAATGGTCAAAGGCAAAGCCAAGAAAGCGGCCAAACAAGCGACTAAAGAAATCAAGTCAGCAGCAGTACTTGGTGCCGGCATCATGGGTGGCGGTATCGCCTACCAGTCAGCCTACAAAGGCGTTCCGGTGGTAATGAAGGATATTCGTCAAGAAGCCTTAGACCAAGGCATGGGCGAAGCCAGCAAGATTCTTGGTAAGTTGGTTGAGCGCGGCAAAATTGACCATAAGAAAATGGCCAAGATCTTGTCATCGATTACTCCTACTCTGCTCGATGAAGCCGTCAAAGACGTCGACATCGTCGTTGAAGCCGTGGTCGAAAACCCAGACGTGAAAGGTAAAGTGCTGGCCGGTATGGAAGATGTCGTCGCCGATGACGCGATCATTGTTTCGAACACTTCAACGATTTCGATCGACCGCTTAGCGAAGAACCTCAAAGACCCTTCGCGCTTCTGTGGCATGCACTTCTTTAACCCGGTGCACAAAATGCCGTTGGTTGAAATCATCCGTGGTGAAAAAACCTCTGATGATACCGTCAATGCCGTTGTGGCGTACGCCGCACGCATGGGAAAAACCGCGATCGTTGTCAACGATTGCCCAGGTTTCTTAGTCAACCGCGTATTGTTCCCATACCTCGCCGGCTTTGCTGGTATGGTCGACGAAGGTGTAGATTTCGCCGCTATCGACAAGGTTATGGAACGGCAATTTGGTTGGCCAATGGGCCCTGCTTATCTGTCGGACGTGGTTGGCATCGACACCGCCGATCACTGCACCGTGGTCATGGCTGATGGCTTCCCGTCACGTATGCCTCGTGATACCAGCAGTGCTATTGCCAAACTTGCCGCCGCCGACCGCTATGGTCAGAAAAATGGCAAAGGCTTCTACAACTATGGCGTCGACAAAAAGGGCCGCCCTAGCAAAGAAAAAGCACCAGAAGTTTATGAGATGCTGGGAATTTCAGGCACAGAACTCAGTGCCGAAGAAATCATTGCCCGCACCATGGTGCCAATGGTCAACGAATGTGTGCGTTGTCTTGAAGAAGGCATCGTCGGCTCAGCAGCAGAGTGCGACATCGCACTCCTATACGGACTAGGCTTCCCGCCGTTCCGTGGCGGCCCATTCCGTTACCTAGAAACCATGGGTTTGGCCAACTTTGTTGAGCTGGCCGACAAATACGCGCATTTAGGTGAAATGTATCAAGTCACCGATGGCCTGCGTGAAATGGCGAAAGCCGGTAAATCGTACTTTGCAGGCTAACGGAGGAAATTATGAAAGACGTAGTAATTGTCGATTGTATTCGTACCCCAATGGGGCGCTCGAAAAACGGCGTATTTCGCAATGTGCGTGCCGAGGACCTCTCTGCGCACCTGATGAAAGGCCTGCTGGAGCGTAACCCAGAAGTTGACGTGAACGAACTCGAAGACATCTACTGGGGCTGCGTACAGCAGACCCTAGAACAAGGCTTCAACGTTGCCCGTAACGCAGCGTTGATTGCTGGTATTCCGCACCACGTTGCCGCAGTGACGGTGAACCGCCTCTGCGGGTCATCGATGCAAGCCATTCACGACGCAGCGCGTGCCATCATGGCCGGCGACGGGGACATCTTCATCGCTGGCGGTGTCGAACACATGGGTCACGTACCCATGACTCACGGCATCGACTTCCATCCAGGTATGAACAAGTCGGTCGCCCGCGCCTCTGGCTCGATGGGCATGACCGCTGAGTTATTGGCACGTAAATTCGAAATTGACCGTGCAGCGCAAGACGCCTTCGGTGCACGCTCACATCAACGTGCACATCAAGCGACCGTTGACGGCCGCTTCGCTAAAGAAATCTTACCGATCGAAGGTCACGACGCCGACGGCGTATTGCGCCTCATCAAAGATGACGAAGTGATTCGCCCGGAAACCACAGTGGAAGGCTTGTCGCAGCTACGTCCTGTGTTCGATCCAGCCAACGGTACCGTAACTGCAGGTACTTCTTCTGCGCTGTCAGACGGCGCCGCAGCAATGCTCATCATGTCAGCCGACAAAGCCAAAGCCCTTGGCTTGAAGCCTCGTGCGAAAATTCGCTCCATGGCAGTCGCCGGTTGCGATCCATCGATCATGGGCTTCGGCCCAGTGCCAGCCACCAAGAAAGCACTTAAACGTGCTGGCTTAAGCATCGATGATATCGACCTATTCGAGCTTAACGAAGCCTTCGCCGCGCAATCACTGCCGGTACTCAAAGGCCTCGGCATACTCGACAAGATGGAGGAAAAGGTTAACTTGAACGGCGGCGCCATCGCTCTCGGTCACCCACTCGGCTGTTCAGGTGCGCGTATTTCGACCACCCTGCTCAACCTGATGGAAGACAAAGGCGCGACATTGGGTCTCGCGACCATGTGTATCGGCCTTGGCCAAGGCATTGCCACCGTGTTTGAGCGCCTCGACTAAGCCGCGCTTTTGCGCGCCACGGTTTTACCGTAAAATAAACGCCGTATCCTTGTCGGATGCGGCGTTTTTATTTGTGTTGCGGATTTAGAAGGAAAAATCGTGTCAGAAACCATCACCGAAAGCCTCGATACCCTCGGACTCCGCTGCCCGGAGCCAGTGATGCTGATCCGTGCCGCCATCCGCAAACTTGAGTCAGGCGCCCTGCTTGAAGTCATCGCCGACGACCCCGCCACCACCCGCGATATCCCCAGCTTCTGCCGCTTTATGGATCATGAGTTGGTGCTCGCCGAGACCGCGGCTACACCGTATCGCTACGTGATCCGTAAGGGCTAGGGCGAAAGGGTGTCTGCCGCAGGGATGCGGCAGGCAAGCCCCCAAGGACGGGTTCACGGCGTCCCTTGGTGCTTGAGTTAGAGCCTCGCAGAAAGGCCTTCGCCTTTTAGATGTACTTTTGCCAGAACTCGGCTTTGCCGTTGGCTTCGTCGAGTTGGTAAGGTTTGAAGCCGAATTTGTCGTAGGCAATTTTTGCTGGCTCGTTGCCTTGCAGTACTTCTAGCGTGAGCTTCACACAGCCCCGGAATTGCGCCAGGGTTTCTACTTCTTGCAGCAGACGCTTAGCAATACCTTTGCCGCGGAAGTCCTTGATAACAGCAATGTCATGAATGTTCATCACTGGTTTTGCCGCGAAGGTTGAGAAGCCTTCGACACAGTTGGCAAGCCCTACAGGTTCATCATCGACAAAAGCCAGCAGTGAAAAAACATAATCGCGCTTCGCCATTTCATCGACCAAGTTTTCCTTGGTTTCTTCCGGCAACTCCTCGCCGCCGCCCATTGGATCTTGCGCATAATCATTTAACATCGCAACTACCGCTTGACGGTGCTTCGGATTTTGGTAATCCGCTAAAATAATTTCAACCATGATGCTCTCGTGCTGTTGGAGAAAAATCACGCATTTCACGACATACTTCGTCGTAGCAATGGCAGTGAACCACATGATCATTCACCATGCCCACCGCTTGCATAAATGCATAACATATCGTCGTACCTACAAAGCTAAAACCCGCTTTCTTTAAGGCTTTGGCCATCCTATCAGAAACCTCGTCAGAAGTCGGTATGTCGCCACCCTGCCGAGCGAAAATTCGCGGCGTTCCATCGCTGAATTGCCACAAAAAATCATTAAACGCGATGCCTTGCTCACGTAATTGCAGATAAGCCCGTGCATTCTTGAAAATAGACTCGATTTTAAGTTTATTACGAATAATACCCGCATTTTGCATCAAATCGTCTTTGTAACTTGCTGGAAGTTGTATGATCTGCTCGGGGTCGAAATCACAATACGCCTGTTCGTAATTTTCTTGCTTGCGCAAAATCGTTATCCAGCTCAAACCGGCTTGCTGACCGTCCAAACAAAGTTTGGCGAACAACTCTTGGCTGTCGGCCACTGGCCGTCCCCATACCTTATCGTGGTAACGCGTATATTGCGGGTCATCACCGCACCAACTGCAGCGCTTCAAGTTGTCTGGCATTTTTCACTTGGCTCCTATAGCCATGCCCTGTCACCAAGGCTGAATAAAGGTTATAATTTACGCCAATTTTCCGTAAAGATCTAAGTACGAGACCAACCCATGGCTAGCTATGATGTAAAAACCTTTCAGGGGCTTATCCTCGCGCTGCAAGATTACTGGGCGCAGCAAGGTTGCGCAATTGTGCAGCCCCTCGACATGGAAGTAGGTGCAGGCACCTTCCATCCAATGACCTTTATCCGTGCGGTCGGCCCAGAGCCAGCCAACTATGCCTACGTGCAACCGTGCCGCCGGCCGACGGATGGCCGTTACGGCGAAAACCCTAACCGTTTGCAACATTACTATCAGTTCCAAGTGATTTTGAAACCATCACCAAAAGATATTCAGGAGCTTTACTTAGGCTCCCTGCAAATGCTCGGCTTTGACCCGCTGGTACACGATATTCGCTTCGTTGAAGATAACTGGGAATCGCCAACCCTTGGTGCATGGGGTCTTGGTTGGGAAGTTTGGCTAAACGGCATGGAAGTGACACAGTTCACTTATTTCCAGCAAGTCGGTGGGCTTGAGTGTAAGCCAGTGGCCGGCGAAATTACTTATGGCCTCGAGCGTTTAGCCATGTACATTCAAGGCGTGGATAGCATCTATGACCTCGTTTGGACCGACGGCCCACGCGGCAAAATTCTTTATGGCGATGTTTTCCATCAAAACGAAGTTGAACAATCCACTTATAACTTCGAACACGCTGATGTTGATGTTTTATTCGCTCGCTTTGATTCTTGCGAGAAAGAATGTGAGCACTTACTGTCATCAAACCTGCCGCTACCAGCGTATGAACAAGTTATGCGCGCTTCACATGCCTTCAATTTGCTGGATGCCCGTCATGCCATTTCGGTGACTGAGCGGCAACGCTATATTTTACGTGTTCGCACTATGGCCAAGGGTTGTGCCGAAGCTTACTACGCTGCGCGAGAAGCGCTTGGATTTCCACTGGCAGAGCAAGGAGCCTAAGTCGTGCAAACAGCTACCCTACTCGTAGAAATAGGTACCGAAGAATTACCCCCGAAGGCCCTTAAGCGTCTTAGCGAAGCCTTTGGCGATGCGCTGCAAAATCAGTTGCAAGAACATAACATCGCCACTGGCGCGATGCATTTATTCGCCAGCCCGCGTCGTCTTGCCGTGCAGCTTAAGGACGTTGCTGCTCAGCAAGCCGATCAAGTCGTCGAAAAGCGCGGCCCGTCGGTTGATGTAGCTTTTGATAGCGACGGCAATCCAACCAAGGCTGCCGAGGGCTGGGCTCGCTCCAACGGTATTAGCGTTGCTGAGGCCGAGCGCCTCGTCACCGATAAAGGCGAATGGCTGTTGTATAAAGCTGAAGTAAAAGGTCAACCATTGGCTGATTTGCTGCCTGATTTTGTACAAAAAGCTTTGGCGCAATTGCCCATTCCGAAGCCGATGCGCTGGGGCTCAAGCTCGGTGCAGTTTATTCGTCCGGTACATACCGTAACAATGCTGCACGGTGATCAGCTTATTCCTGGCACAGTGCTTGGTGTGGCTGCTTCAAATCATTTGCTAGGTCACCGCTTTCATCGTCCTCAGGGCGCGACCTTGAAGCACGCTGACGATTACGAGTCGACACTAGAGGAAGCCTATGTGATCGCTGATTTCGCCAAACGTCGGCAGCGCATCGTCGACGGCATCAGTGCCGCAGCGAAAGCCGCAAAGGGTACGATTCGCGAAGACGCTGAGCTGCTTGACGAGGTCACCGCTTTGGTCGAATGGCCAGCGGCTTTAACGGCAAGCTTTGATGAAAGTTTTTTGAATGTACCTAAAGAGCCCTTGATCGTTACCATGAAGGACGATCAACGTTACTTCCCGCTCGAAGACAACAACGGTAACCTTTTGTCCAAGTTCGTGTTTGTCACCAATATCGACAGTAAAGACCCAGCGCAAATCATTTCAGGTAATGAACGTGTTGTGCGCCCACGCTTAGCCGATGCACAGTTTTTCTTTGAAACTGATAAGAAAACCAAGCTCGTTGACCGTGTTCCTGCCCTTGCGAACGTTTTGTTCCAAAAGCAATTAGGAAGCATCAAAGATAAGTCAGATCGTATTTCCCAAGTCGCTGCGGGGATTGCCGAAAAACTCGGGCAAAGTGGCGACGTTGCCGAGCGCGCGGGTTATCTCTGTAAAGCCGACTTGGTAGCGCAAATGGTATCTGAGTTTCCTGAAACACAAGGCGTTATGGGGATGCATTACGCTCGTAACGACGGTGAAGCCGAGGGCGTCGCAGAGGCGATTTATGAGCATTATTTACCACGCTTTAGCGGCGACGTGTTGCCACAAAGTATCGCCGGGTGTGCAGTAGCAATTGCCGATAAACTCGATTCCTTGGTGGGTATTTTTGGCATCGGGCAAACGCCAAAAGGCGATCGTGACCCTTTTGCGTTGCGTCGCGCGGCGATTGGCTTGCTGCGGATTATTGTCGAAAAAGACTTACCGCTTGATCTCATCGATCTGATCGAACTATCACGTAGCAGCTTTGCGAAGCTTCTTACCAACGACAATGTCACCAATGACGTGTTGGAGTTTTTGCTAGGTCGCTTCCGTCCGATGTACCAAGAGCAAGGGATTAGCGTCGATGTTATTCAAGCAGTGCTCGCGCGCCGCCCCACTGCACCGGTCGACTTTGATAAGCGGGTTCGTGCCGTTGCAAGCTTCCGTGAGCTTAACGAAGCTGAAGCATTAGCTGCCGCAAATAAACGCGTCGCTAATATTCTAGCGAAAGTAGAGACGCCAATTGCAGACAAAGTTGATAGCGGTTTGTTGTCGGCGCAAGAAGAAATTGCTCTTGTTAAAGCGTTAGAAGAGGCTGAGCTGCGTTCTGGTAGTGCATTAGAGCAAGGAGACTACACCGGGGCATTAAAGGCCCTAGCGGCCTTACAGAAGCCTGTAGATGCATTCTTTGATAACGTAATGGTCAATGCTGATGACTCAGCAGTCCGTGAAAACCGTCAAGCTTTATTGCAACGCTTACGTGGGCTGTTCTTGCAGATTGCGGACATATCGGTTCTTAATCAGTAAGCATTTGATAAATAATAAAAAAGGAGCCAGTCGGCTCCTTTTTTTTTGACGCCTTTGACAACGAAGCGCTAAACGTCTAGGTTCGCAACCTTCAACGCATTCGTTTCAATGAAGTCGCGACGAGGTTCAACTTCGTCACCCATCAAAGTAACGAACAATTGGTCTGCTGCAATCGCATCTTCGATTGTGACGCGAAGCATGCGACGTGTCTCAGGATCCATGGTGGTTTCCCATAACTGTTCAGGGTTCATTTCACCAAGACCTTTGTAACGCTGAATATAAACGCCACGCTTGGATTCATTGATTAACCATTCTACAGCTTCGACAAAATCATTTATTGGCTTCTCTTTATCACCACGTCGAACATAGCCGCCCTCTTCGACAAGACCATTGATCTTTTCGCCAATGCTAACCAACTGGTCATAGTCGCGAGACATCAGGAACTCAAAGTTTAACGGGTAATCTTTGTCGATGCCGTGCTGGCGAACCGTAACAACCGGTAAATACAATGAACGCTCCTCATCGAACTGTACCGAAAGTGTGTAGGTCGCTGAGTTTGTTTCACGCGTGGTCAGGTCGCCTTGTAACGTTTCAGCCCACTTTTGCATGCTAGCTTGGTCTTTCAACAACTCTTCCGTAAGTCGCGGAGCGTAAAGTAAACGCTGTAAAAAGGTTTCCGGCATACGGCGCGATAATCGCTGCTTAATCGCATTCTGCGCAAGCTGATAGTCATTCACCAATGTTTCAAGATGAGCTCCGGAAATACCTGGCGCCTCTGCGTTCACATGCAAATAAGCATTTTCTAACGCCATACTGGTCAAATAAACAATCAAGCCCGGATCGTCTTTGATATACGTCTCTTGTTTGCCTTTTTTAACCTTATACAATGGCGGCTGCGCGATATACATGTAGCCACGTTCGATGAGCTCAGGCATTTGACGATAGAAAAACGTCAACAGCAACGTACGAATGTGCGAGCCGTCGACGTCAGCATCGGTCATGATAATGATGCGGTGGTAACGTGTTTTATCTGGGTTATATTCATCACGACCGATACCGCAACCAAGCGCCGTAATCAGTGTCGCAACTTCTTGCGACGCAAGCATCTTATCAAAACGCGCTTTTTCAACGTTCAAGATTTTACCTTTCAGAGGCAAAATAGCTTGGAATTTACGGTTACGCCCCTGCTTCGCCGAGCCACCCGCAGAGTCACCCTCCACAATATAGAGTTCAGAGAGTGCAGGATCTTTTTCTTGGCAGTCCGCTAATTTACCAGGCAAGCCCGCGATATCGAGAGCACCTTTGCGGCGTGTCATCTCACGAGCTTTCCGCGCGGCTTCACGTGCACGTGCCGCATCGACAATCTTGCCCACGATAATTTTTGCATCGTTTGGCTGTTCTAATAAGAAGTCAGAAAGCTTCTCATTCATCGCTTGCTCTACAGCAGACTTCACTTCTGAAGAAACAAGTTTTTCTTTCGTCTGTGATGAAAACTTAGGGTCAGGAACTTTGACTGATACCACAGCGACCAAACCTTCACGAGCATCGTCACCGGTGGCGTTGGTCTTGTACTTTTTATTGAGCCCCTCTTTTTCCATGTAGGAATTAAGCGTACGCGTAAGTGCTGCACGGAAGCCAGCCAAATGTGTGCCACCATCACGTTGAGGAATATTGTTCGTGTAGCAGAAAATATTCTCTTGGAATGAGTCATTCCACTGCATAGAAACTTCAACTGCGATGCCGTCTTCACGCTCTAAGGTGAAGTGGAAAACGTTGGGATGGATCGGCGTCTTTTTATCGTTAAGGTATTGAACGAATGCGGCGATACCACCTTCATATTTGAAGTGGTCTTTACGATCGCTGCGCTCATCTTGAAGGATAATCGAGACACCCGAGTTCAAGAATGAGAGTTCCCGTAAGCGTTTGGCTAGAATATCGTAGTGGAACTCGACATCACTGAAGATTGTTGCGCTCGGCCAAAAGCGCAATTCGGTACCTGTTTTATCAGTGTCACCGATTTGCTTTAGCGGGGCATCTGGGTCGCCTAAGCTATAGAACTGCTCATAGACATGCCCTTGGCGGCGAATGGTCAACTGTAATTTGTCTGATAATGCGTTCACAACCGAAACGCCCACGCCGTGCAAACCGCCTGAGACTTTATAGGAGTTATCATCAAACTTACCGCCAGCATGCAGTACGGTCATGATAACCTGGGCCGCAGAAACACCCTCTTCTGGATGCAAGTCTACAGGAATCCCTCGTCCGTCATCTCGAACTGAAACCGAGCCATCGGAATGAATGGTCACAACGATGTCTTTGCAGTGTCCAGCTAATGCTTCGTCAATGGAGTTATCCACCACCTCAAAAACCATGTGGTGAAGTCCGGTTCCATCATCGGTGTCACCGATGTACATACCCGGACGTTTGCGCACGGCATCTAGCCCTTTAAGGACTTTAATACTGGACGAATCGTAATTATTTTCTGCCATAATTAGTTTCTCTATAGTTCCTTGACGGTTCCATGTTCCACGTGGAACATCTTTGTATCAGCACTTTTTATGAGTTCAGGCAATTCCGCCTGATTTATCGCTGAAACGAATAATTGTGCTTTAGTGGCCACGAGGGCCTCACAAAATTTTTCTTGGCTTGTACTATCTAGCTCCGCCGTAATGTCATCTACCAAGTAGATACATTGTACTCCTGTTTCGCTACTTAAGTACTCTCCTTGCACCACTTTTAATGCTGCGACCAAGAGCTTCAGTTGCCCGCGGGAAAGAATACTCTTCACATCCTCCCCGTTTGCAGTCATTCGCAATTCAGCTTTATGAGGGCCAACCGTACTATGTCCATACCGATAGTCGGCATCCTCATGTTGCGCCATTGCCTCTGCAAGGCTAAGTGAGCTATCCCACCCTCTTTTTAACTGAAACTTAAATGTGTATTGGGGTAAAAAGTGTTTAAGCCTTTCAACTAGAATAGGCGCAAAACGCTCGACATATTCATGTCGAGACTTCGCTACGCGTTCACCATACTCGGCAAAGTTTTTATCCCAATAAACATTTTCATCATTTTTCTGTCTTCTTTTAAGCAACGAATTACGCTGCTTTAACAGATAGGCGAACTTGGTAAAGTCATCTACAAAAGAATGTTCCACGTGGAACACTCCCCAATCGATGAACTGCCTACGGACCTTTGGCCCCCCTAGAATCAACTCGACCGTTTCCGGCGTCATCAATTGAACAGGCACCATTTTCGCCATCGGTCCAAACTTACGTAGAACCTCCCCATCTAAACGTATCTTAACTTCGCCAGATGATTCTCTTTGAAAGCCTACGTTATGCGCCTCGCCCTTTTGATCGGTAACTTTCGCAAAAATGACAAAACGTTCTTTTTCATGCTGGACGATTTGCCGATAACTTCCCGGACGAAAAGAACGCCCCGAACCTAAGCAGTAAATAGACTCCAATAGGCTTGTCTTGCCACTGCCATTTGCGCCGATCAAAAGATTAACTTGACGCCCCGGCACCACCTTCGCTTCTTCGAAATTTCGGAAGTTTGTTAGCGTCAGTGCGTCAATATACATAAAGCCCGTTAATCACTAGCGGCTACAGGCGCATTGGCATGACGACGTACAACGAAGCATCATCTTCATTATCTTCGATCAATCCACTTGCGTCAGGGCCCGATAACGTCATCTTGATCTTTTCGCCGTGAATCGTATTTAGAACATCAATCAGATAGCTAACATTAAAACCAATTTCTAGGCTATCGCCTTGATAGTCGACTTCGATGACTTCTTCAGCTGTCTCTTGTTCAGGGTTATTAGCGGTAAGGCACATCTCTCCTGAACTCAGATTTACCCGTACACCACGGTACTTTTCATTCGACAAAATCGCTGCACGAGAGCACGCTTGCTTGAGCACATCGCGGTCAGCAACCACGGTTTTATCGCCCCCCTGCGGTAGCACCCGACGATAGTCAGGAAAGCGACCATCCACCAACTTACTGGTGAATGACATACCGTTGGTCTCAACACGAATGTGGTTAGCACCAATCGCTACTTTCACCTCGTTATCGCCATCATCGAGCAAACGCATCAACTCCATGATACCTTTGCGCGGAACAATAACTTGCCGGCCTGGTAAGTTGGGTTGCGGGATCTCAACTGAACTCATCGCCAATCGGTGCCCATCGGTGGCAACAGTGCGTAAAGTGTTTGTATCCGTTTCAAACAACATTCCGTTTAGGTAGTAACGCACATCCTGATTCGCCATCGAAAAGTGAGTGCGCTCCATTAAGTCGCGTAACACACCTTGCGAGGTAACAAGTTGGATGTCGCTATCCCAGTCATCAATGTTAGGAAAGTCTTCGGCTGGCAACGTCGCTAGCGTGAACTTACTGCGGCCCGAACGAATGGTCGCCTTTTCTCCGCTCGCACTTACTTCAACCTCGGCGTGATCTGGAAGACTTCGGACAATATCCACCAACTTCTTCGCGGGAACCGTGAGCTGCCCCTCTTCGCCACCTTCGATTGCGCACACCGATACCAACTCAACTTCTAAATCTGTACCAGTAAGACGAATATGATCCGAAGCAACTTGAATCAATACATTCGATAAAATTGGAATTGTATGACGACGTTCAACTGCTCCACTAACTACTTGGAGAGGCTTTAAAAACGCATCACGATTGATGGTAAATTTCATCCCGTCATTCCCCTGTGTTTCGTATCCCTGCGCACCGGCCTTACACTCACAGCTTAGTTTAGGCTGATAACGTTCGGATCAAGTTTCTATAATCTTCTTTAATATCATGCTGCGCATCTTTTAAGTTTTGTATTTTACGACACGCATGCAGAACTGTTGTATGGTCGCGTCCACCGAAAGCATCACCAATTTCAGGAAGGCTATGATTGGTAAGCTCCTTCGCTAACGCCATAGCCAATTGTCGCGGACGCGCTATTGACCGTGTACGGCGCTTCGACAGTAAATCTGCCATTTTGATGTTGTAATACTCGGCGACCGTTTTTTGAATATTCTCTATAGTAACTAACTTCTCTTGCGCTGCAATCAAATCTCTTAGAGCTTCACGCACGAAATCAATCGTAATCTGTCGGCCAGTCAAATTAACGTTAGCCGCTAAACGGTTCAATGCCCCCTCTAATTCGCGAACATTAGAGCGCAACCGCTTGGCAATAAAGAACGCAACCTCGTGTGGCAACGTAATGCCTCGTTCTTGTGCCTTACGAATCAAAATCGCAACGCGTGTCTCCAACTCAGGCGGTTCAATGGCAATGGTTAAACCCCAACCAAAACGCGAGCGCAAACGATCCTCTACCCCTTCGATCTCTTTCGGATAGAGATCACTGGTCATAATGATTTGTTGGTTACCTTCAAGTAAGGCATTGAAAGTGTGGAAGAATTCTTCCTGAGAGCCTTTTTTGTTAGCAAAGAAATGAATATCATCTATCAACAATGCGTCGACCGAACGGTAATAGCGCTTAAACTCATTAATCGAGTTATTCTTTAGCGCGTTCACCATATCTTGGACGAAACGCTCAGCACGCATATAGAAAACCTTTGCGCCTTTTTTGTTGGCCATAATGGCATTACCAACCGCATGAAGCAGGTGCGTCTTACCGAGACCTGTGCCACCGTAGACAAACAGCGGGTTATAAACGCCGCCCGGATTTTCGGCCACTTGCGATGCTGCTGCACGAGCGAGTTGATTAGACTTACCTTCAACAAAGTTATCAAAGGTGTACTCTGGATGGATATTGCTTTCAAAGGCGGGAGCTGGAGTAGCTTCGTCCCAAGGACTTTGCCGACGGGAAGGTCGCTCGACTGCGGTGCGGCGCGGTTCAACTTTATTCTTATTATCAGCTGCACCATTCGTTTTGCGTTCGACGCCACCTACGGCAAAGGAAACGCTCGGGGCCTCGCCACCTTTGTCCTTCGCTGCTTCACCTAAATAATCATTGATGAGACTTAGGTATTTATCCTTCACCCAATCAACGACATACATATTTGGAGCATAAAGCGTCAAAATATCATTACTCAGATCCGCCTGTAATGGTCGGATCCAAGTATTATAATGTTGTGTCGACAGCTCGCTTTGTAGGCGCTCAGTACAATGTTCCCAAAGCGATTTACTCACTCTCTACTCCCTGCATTTCTGCCCTGCAATTCTGTAGCGATAGCGATCCTCTCCAGTGCTCCCACTTTTGCACTAGTTCTTCAAGAAAAAGGCGGGAATCTATCACGATTTTTTGTATAATTTATTGCTATTGATTGTACTGAACTCGAGCGTCATTCGCTAGTCTGAACGGCAAATTATGCGACCAACTGCTGTCAGGTTATCCACAATAAGAATCTTTCTTCTTTTCTAATTGTGGATAGCTTTTTGCGTTGACTTTGATCCTTTTTATCGATAGAATTCGCGCTCTAAATTTTTAGGTAACCCGATTACGGAAGTAACGTTATGAAAAGAACATTTCAACCAAGCGTATTGAAGCGCAAGCGCACTCACGGTTTCCGTGCTCGTATGGCAACTAAGAACGGCCGCCAAGTTTTGGCACGTCGTCGTGCCAAGGGCCGCAAAGTCCTGTCTGCGTAATTGAAGCAGTTTTCCTATGGTCGGGAGTTACGTCTGCTAACTCCCGCTCAATTTCAGCAAGTCTTCAATAGCCCCCCGGTGAAAGCTGTCACAGCTGAACTCACCATGCTCGCAACTCCAAATCAATTCAGCCATCCTCGGCTCGGCGTGACGATTTCAAAGAAACGCGCAAAGCGTGCAGTTGATCGAAATCGAATAAAACGCAAGATTCGAGAGAATTTTAGGCTGAAACAGCATAAAATACCGCCATTCGACATTATCGTTATCGCAAAAAGCGGTATTGCCGATCTGGAAAATGATGCTTTGCAACAACGGCTCGATTATTTATGGCGAACATTAAGCAAGCGGTGCGTGCAGTACCTATCGGCTGCATCCGATTCTACCAGTGGTTCATAAGCCCACTGATAGGTCCGCGCTGTAGGTTTCAACCCACCTGCTCGCAATACGCCATCGAAGCGATACAAAAGCATGGTATGATGCGGGGCTTCTGGCTTGCCAGTAAACGCATTAGTAAATGTCATCCCGGTCATCCGGGCGGCTTCGACCCGGTGCCCAAAACAAACGCATCGGACTCAAAGAACGAAAGTAAAACAGAGACGAAGGACTTATGAATTCGCCACGTTCCATATTGTTTATTGCTTTTTTGGTAGTGAGCTTTTTCCTCTATCAGAACTGGGTCATTGATACCGCTCCTGGTACACAAAAAGCGGCCCAACAAGCTTCTCAAACAGCGAATACTGCTAACTCCTCTGCTACTACAGAAAGTGCAGTACCAAGCGCAGATCCAAGCCTACGCGATGAAAGCGTACCCAATTCGACCGGTAGCGATACTCCTACAGTAGCTGAGGCTGTTTCTGGTGGTCGGGTACAAGTTACCACTGACGTGCTAGATGTTGCTATTGCCTTACGCGGCGGTGATATCGTCAACGCACAACTGCTAGAGTTTGCCCGCACGCAAGATTCAAAGGCTCGTTTTGAACTCCTTCATGATGACCCAACGCAGCTCTACATTGCTCAGTCAGGCCTCGTCGGCAAAGACGGTACAGATTCGTCCGATGGTCGCCCATTGTTCTACGTGGAACGTGACAGCTATGAAATGACCGGTGATACGCTCCGCGTACCAATGACGTACACCATGGACGATGGCTCAAAAATTACCAAAACCTTCGTTTTCAATAAGGGCTCTTATGCCATTGACGTCGTTTATTCAGTGCAAAACGCCGGTACTGCGCATAAAGAAGTACAGTTTTATGCTCAGTTAAAGCAAATCATCACTGAAGCTGGCGGTAGCATGATGATGCCTACCTATAAAGGTGGCGCCTATTCATGGGACGAAGACCGTTACGAAAAATACGACTTTGATGACATGCGGGACAAGCCTCTGCGTATTTCAACCGAAGCTGGTTGGGTAGGCATGTTAGAGCACTACTTCGTTAGTGCTTGGATTCCACGCGCTAACGGTACAAAGCAGCTCTCGTCGAGCGTCATTGGCGGTAACCAAGCGCTGATGCGAGTGATTTACCCTACCGCGACCATCGCTCCAAATAGTGAAGCCGAAATTCGCTCTACTTTATTCGTCGGACCTAAAGACCAAGACGCCATGGCCGCGGTTGCGGAAAACCTCGATTTAACCGTCGATTACGGCTTCTTATGGTGGCTCGCTCAGCCCATCTTTAAGCTGTTGCAGTTCTTACAAAGCTTCTTGATCAACTGGGGTCTGTCGATCATCGCAGTAACCGTTATCATTAAAGCTGTGCTCTATCCATTGACCAAAGCCCAATACGTGTCGATGGCAAAAATGCGCATGATTCAGCCGAAGATGCAGGCGCTAAAAGAGCGTCATGGCGACGACCGTCAGAAGATGTCGCAAGCTATGATGAAGCTCTACAAAGAAGAAAAAGTGAACCCGCTGGGTGGTTGTTTGCCAATGTTGCTGCAATTACCGATCTTCTTGTCGCTCTACTGGGTACTCCTCGAAAGTGTTGAACTGCGCCATGCGCCACTGTTCCTCTGGATTGAAGATTTGTCAGCGAAAGACCCGTATTACATCCTGCCGTTATTAATGGGTGTGTCAATGTGGTTCATGCAGAAACTACAGCCTACGCCGGCAACCGATCCAATGCAGCAGAAATTGATGCAGTACATGCCGGTGATCTTCACGGTGTTCTTCCTATGGTTCCCATCAGGTCTAGTGTTGTATTGGTTGAGTAACAACCTGATCACCATCGGTCAAATGCAGTGGATTTACCGCGGCCTTGAGAAAAAAGGCATGATGGAGCGTCGTAAGAAGAAATGAGCCTCGAGCTAAGTAACGATACCATTGTTGCCCAAGCCACCCCGCCTGGACGCGGCGGGGTTGGTATCGTACGTGTTAGTGGCCCTGCAGCGCGCGCTATTGCCGAAACGTTGCTAGGCCACTGCCCACCACCGCGAAAAGCCGAATACCTTCCCTTTCGTGATGCCCAAGGCGACTTGCTCGACGAAGGCATAGCTTTGTTCTTTGCTGGGCCGAACTCGTTTACCGGTGAAGACGTGCTTGAGTTACAAGGCCATGGCGGTCCAGTGCTCATTGATATGATCATCAAAGCGATTCTAGATTTACCCGATGTACGTCCTGCGCGCCCCGGTGAATTTAGTGAACGCGCTTTCATGAATGACAAACTCGATTTAACGCAAGCAGAGGCGATAGCCGATCTGATCGATACCACTTCAGAGCAAGCGGCAAAAGCGGCCTTACAGAGCTTACAAGGTGGCTTCTCGCACGAAATTGATCAGCTTGTCGACGCGGTCATTCGTTTACGTATGTATGTCGAAGCCGCCATCGACTTTCCCGACGAAGAAATCGACTTTCTTAGTGATGGCAAAGTCACGACTGACCTTGAGGCCATTTTAGATCACATGCAGCAGGTCATGGTGCAAGCGAAGCAAGGTTCGCTGCTACGTGAGGGCATGAAAGTGGTTATTGCCGGACGTCCGAATGCCGGTAAGTCAAGCTTGTTAAATGCTCTCGCTGGCCGCGAATCAGCCATCGTAACGTCGATCGCTGGTACCACTCGTGACGTACTGCGAGAACATATTCAGATTGATGGCATGCCATTGCACATCATCGATACCGCAGGTCTACGCGAGAGTCCCGACGAAGTTGAGCAAATCGGTATTCAACGCGCGTGGGACGAAATTCGCGGCGCAGATCGTGTGCTGTTTATGGTCGATGCTACTGAAACACAAGCCGTCCACCCTGCCGATATTTGGCCGGAGTTTTTCGCGCAGCTTCCAGCGGAACTACCCTATACCGTTATCCGTAATAAAGTCGATTTAAACGAAGAGCCGGTACAACTCGAAGACATTGGTGGCGTACCAGTACTGCACCTTTCTGCCAAGACTGGCCATGGTGTGGAACTGCTGCGTGAACACCTTAAACATTGTGTCGGTTATCAAGCGACCAGCGAAGGCAGCTTTATGGCACGGCGTCGTCACCTCGCCGCCTTAGAAAAAGCACGTGAGCACTTACTTACTGGTCAAGAAGCTCTAGAGCAACATGTTGCAGGTGAGATTCTTGCCGAAGAACTGCGTTTAGCGCAACAACACTTAAACGAAATCACCGGCGAATTTACCTCCGACGATTTGCTTGGCAAGATTTTTAGTTCGTTCTGTATCGGTAAATAACAGCAGGTCTTAATGCGCGCTCAACCGCGCTTGAATGCGCTTAATGGCCTGACTATGTAATTGCGATACGCGCGACTCCGTCACGTCCAATACCGCACCGATTTCTTTCAAATTAAGCTCTTCTTGGTAATACAACGTCATGACCAACTTTTCGCGCTCAGGCAAAGCATCAATGGCATGAATAACCAGTCCACGTAACTCCGCGGCGCTGAGTTGTCGCTCAGGTTGGTCGTCGACAGTTCCATCGCCTACTTCCATATGGCTACCAGCCGAGGTCAGTTCGTCAAGCGAAAGCACAAGACCGTTGTTGGTATCACTCAACAAGCTACGATAGGCTTCGATGTCGAGCCCCATTGCTTCAGCAATTTCACGTTCTTCTGGCGGTCGCCCTAACGTTTGCTCTAAACGCCGCATGCACGCTTCGAGTTCGCGTCCACTGCGCCGCACGCTACGCGGTAACCAATCTCGGCTACGTAGCTCATCGATCATTGCACCTTTGATGCGTTGATGAGCGAACGTCGAAAATGCCACACCAGACTCGGGGTCGAAGCGATCGACGCTTACCAACAAGCCTTCGAGTCCTGATTGAATAAGATCGTCGACATCTACGCTCTCCGGCAATTTCACTTTGAGTGAAAACGCAATGCGGCGCACGAGCGGATAATACTGCTCCACTAAATGATGCTTATTTAATTTACCTTCCGCTGTATACATAGGCTTTTATCCGGCTTTAATCCGAGAAGACCAACAACTGGAGATCAAAATAGTTCTGTGCGACCTGCTGCAGATTACTAAGTAGGCCGCGCCGTGAGCGTATTGGCTCATGTAACGCTAAAACCTGCTTAACCTGCCCCGTTGCTGCCAGGGCTTTCAAACAGGTATAAGCACGTTTAAATCCGTCCAAGTCATTATCAATCCAAATCGCCCAATACCGACATTGTTGCGCTATATCCGTTAGTTCAGGATGATTCGGCCCAACCTGTACGAATTGCCATTGCGCTGGGGACCCAACCCACTTTCGACCTTGGTCCGCCCAACGGGTAAACACGTTAGTATAATTCTCTGTCGCTCTAACACCGTTTGTTGGCGTATTATCCAACACCATTACCGTGCGCTTGGTAACGTCTGCGCGCGCCGACCCTACGGAGTCTTTTATCTCTTGTGGCCGATCCTGTTTTGCCGCCCACGCTCTTAAACTTGCTGCCTGATCGGTCATAGGGGTTACTGCTCTTGTTGATAAACGATGCGAAAGGCCTCATGGGCCTGAATAACTTGCCACATCGCCGTCATTAGTTTATTCGCCTCGATTCTACCCGAGCGCTGAGTCAACGCCATTAACTGGGCACGAACCTGACTACTGCCATGCTGCTGCGTATGTTCCACACGACTCGCTAAAGCGGCTAAGAGGCCACTAAGATACAACCGTTTGTTATTCGCCTCTACAGTGTTCTCCTTGATCACAGCATTAGTTTCTAAGAGCTGCCATGCAAGTCGCGTCAATCGTGGAAGTTCATCATTGAGTAGCATGTAATCTACAAAGTGGCGAGCTTGTTCCGCTGTGCACGCTGAATGAACAAGAAAGAATCGCTCAAACTGACTGCCTTTCGCTTTCCCCGCACCCACCTTCACGCCAAGTAACTGTAATGTTTCCTCGCTATCAGACTGCAAACTCACTGCAGCGATGCGTAATTTTACTTTGCGTTGCTCACCACGGTACGTCATCGTCCACTGATCAAGATCAATACCATTGCGAGCAATTACCTTAGCACAAGAATTTTTCTCGCCTTGACTCACCACATGATGATTGCGGCTTGGCTTCGCCAACCATGCAACTTGCTGCTCTTCAAGAGTCATCAATTGCTGCACACTCGGCAAAAAGTCAAACAAATGGCCCTTACTTGGTTTCAGTGGCTCAGCGTCATCATGTAAATGTTGCAACAAGGCATCCATTAGTGGCAATCCATCTGCGTCTAATGCAATGTGAGGAGTAAGTTGCGCCCAACCTTGAAACGGCCGCGGTGCCGACCACAAAGCCCAAGCTGTGCCATGCGGCAATTGGTGAGGAAGTTCTCCAATCGTCGAGGCATCACCGATCCGCGCCGAGACCTCAGCAAAATCGGGCACGGCAGCAGCAAGCCCTTCGACACACTGGCGAATCACCTGTGCGTGACTCACTAAAGCATAACTGTCGGGTGACAGTCCAGAGGACAACTGAGCACCTTCTGACTCTGCGAACCCATGGGTTTCTGCGGCTACTTTGAGCGACGCTGCCACCAAGGCATTAAAATCAGGCGCCTGTATATCCTCTGGTACTTGCTGGCCGCCCGAAACAGCTTGCAAGCACAGTCCAAAATGCATCGCTGTATCCAGCGCTCCACCAAGACATGAAGCCTCGTCTGTTTTAGTCAAAATACAGTCGCGCAGCGGCAGCTCTAGTTGTTGTGCGATCGTTTGATAAACGCTGGCGACTTCGTGCAACGTCGCTTGTTGTGATGCCGCATTTAGGAGCAGTGCAAGACGCGGCTTACTGCCTAACTCGGGCACCGAAAACGAGGCGATCCGCTGGGTCAATCGGTGATCACGTTGGCTCATACCCACCGTGTCCACCAGCACCAAACGCTTGTTCTTAATTTTTTCGGCCAACACTTCTAAATCACTGTCATCGGTCATCGCAAACAGCTCAACATTGAGTAACTCTGCGTAAGTTGCTAACTGCTGTTGTGCACCGACACGATAACTATCCGTGGTCACCAAGAGTAAACTCTCGCTGCCCATTTGCATCACATAGTGCGCAGCAAGTTTCGCTGTAGTCGTGGTTTTCCCCACACCTGTAGGGCCGACTAACGCAATTACACCTTGATGTTGCAGTAAATCCCAATCCTGCTGCGGATGCTGTAAACGCGCTGCAAGCTGTTGCGTAAGCCACGCTTCGATGGCCTCACTACGAGTCTCTGAACGTGATAAGTGCTGCGGCATTAAGGTGATTAACTCTCGCGCGAGTGCTTCTGAGTAACCGGACGAGCGGAGCTTTAAATAGCTCCACTTGCGTTTATCTTCTGGGGGATTCTGATTCATTTGCTGTTGCAGCAAACTGCGCATTTCTTGCACATCATGCAACAACTGACGGGTTATGTCGGATGCTGCTTCGGCTGGGGGTTCATCGACCACGTTATCAAGGTCTTCCTCGCGTAACGCGAAAACTTCAAACCCCTGCGCTGTTTTACGCGAGGTCACAATAATCGCGTCAGCGCCCATGGCTGCCCGCACAAGACGCATTGCTTCTTTATGACTCTGAGCTTCAAACCGCTTCAAGCTCATTGACGCTCTCCAATTATTTGTACCACTTTGATGCCACGATCATGCGGAATTTCCGCTTGAGAAACAACAACAATATCGCTCACTTGGCGTCTCAAGAAATGCGCCATCAACTCGCGTAATGCATGGGGTACCACCAGAACTGGCGGTTGCCCCATAGCCTGTGCACGTTGTATTGCCTGTTGCGCCTGTTGCTGCAAGGTCGCTGCAAGCCCAGGCTCGAGTGCGCTGTTTTGCTGTAACGCCTGCATAAGCATTTGCTCAAGGCCCGCGTCCAAACCAATCACTTCAAGTTCGGCCGCACCACCAAACCATTTTTGGGTAATCATGCGGCCTAAGGCAATTCGTACTTCCGCCGTGAGTTGCTGTACATCGAGCTGTTGCCCCTCAAATTCGGCCAACTTATCAAAAATCGTACGTAAATCACGAATCGATACATCTTCGTCAAGCAGACGCTGAAGTACCCGTTGTAAGTTAGTCAAGGTCACGCACTTCGGAATGACATCGTCAACCAAGGTTTTATTTTCTTCGCCAAGCTTATCAACCAGCTTTTGAACTTCTTCGCGACCAAGCAGTTCTGCCGAATGAACTTGTAGTAAGTGATTAAGGTGCGTCGCCACCACAGTGCTTGAATCGACAACTGTATAACCGTAGATTTGTGCGTGCTCTCGTTGCTCACTTTCAATCCACAACGCGGGCAAACCAAACGCTGGATCGGTGGTTTCGATGCCTTCAATTTCAGTGGTGACTTGTCCAGGATTAATCGCCAACCACATTTCTGGATAAATTTCGGCACGCCCTACTTCACTGCCTTTTAGCGTGATTACATAAACATTTGGCTTGAGCTCAAGGTTGTCGCGGATATGCACCACGGGCGGTAAAAAGCCGACCTCTTGTGCGAATTTTTTACGCACGCTCTTGATACGAGCCAACAGTTCACCCTGCTGGTTATCGTCAACCAATGGTATCAAGCGGTGACCAACCTCCATACCCAAAGTGTCGACCAAGTTGACGTCTTGCCAACTTGCTTCGGGTGCGCTGTAAGCAGCAGGGGGTTCGGCTGATACATTGTCTGCTGCGGCCTGAACACGGTGTTGTTCTTGTTTGCGATAGAGGAACCAAGCAAAGCCACCCAATATCGCCGTAAACAACAAGAAGATAAAATTCGGCATGCCCGGCACTAAGCCTAACAAGCCAATCACTCCAGCCGCCAACATGAGAACTTTTGGATTAACAAAAAGCTGCTTGATCAATTGTTGACCAACATCTTGCTCGGTATTTACCCGCGACACTGTCACACCGGCAGCAGTTGAAATAATGAGCGCTGGGATTTGTGCGACGAGACCATCGCCAATCGTCAACAGCACATAGGTATGAGCCGCGTCACCCATCGACATATTGTGCTGCATGACGCCAATCAATAGGCCGCCAATAATATTGACGACCATGATCACCATGCCCGCCACGGCATCGCCTCGAACAAACTTACTCGCACCGTCCATGGAGCCATAAAACTCGGCTTCCTGAGCGACTTCTTGTCGACGGCTACGGGCTTCTTCTTCGCCGATGAGTCCAGCATTCAAATCCGCATCAATCGCCATTTGCTTGCCCGGCATAGCGTCAAGGGTAAAACGTGCGCCAACTTCGGCAATACGCCCCGCACCTTTGGTGATGACCATAAAGTTGATAATCACCAGGATCAAAAACACCACTAAGCCAACCGCAAAATTACCACCGACGAGGAATTGCCCAAACGCCTCAATCACCTTACCAGCCGCATCACCACCTTGGTGACCTTCCATCAACACCACTCGAGTACTCGCAACGTTAAGCGACAAGCGAAGCAAGGTTGAGAAAAGTAACACCGCCGGAAACGCGGCAAATTCTAGGGGTTTTTCCGAGAACATGCTCACCAATAAGACCATCAGTGAGAGTGCGATATTGAAGGTAAACAAAAAGTCCAACAAGAAGGGCGGCAACGGTAATACCATCATCGCCAAAATCATCAAAATGAGGACCGGCCCGACCAGCACTTGCAGTTTGTCATAACGTAGGCCGCGCATGACTTCCCTAAACGCTACACTCATTGTGCCGGTACCTCATAATCTTCAGGAATCGAAATCGCTATTGGTTCAGGCGGTGTCGCTGCCTGACCTACTTGCGCTTTTTTCACTTGAAACGCCCAGGCCAATACCTCTGCCACCGCACTATACAAGGCTACTGGGATCTCGCGGCCGATATCAACATGCTTGGTCAGCGAGCGCGCCAGCGGCGGCATCTCTAGCTGAGGGATACGATGCTCATTGGCTAATTCACGAATACGCTTGGCCACTAAGTCAGTGCCCTTCGCAACGACGCGCGGAGCACCCATGGTTGCTTCATCGTACTTAAGTGCTACCGCGAAATGGGTCGGGTTGGTAACAATAACATCTGCTTTCGGTACTTCGCTCATCATGCGCTGGCGAGCCATGGCCTGTTGCTGTTGGCGAATCTTTGCCTTGATATGCGGGTCGCCATCGGTTTCTTTATTCTCGCGTTTCACTTCTTCTTTGGTCATGCGTAATTTCTTGGTGTGACTCATGAGCTGGTACGGTACATCAAAGAGGGCGACAACAATCAGCGTCAAGACCATGTACAAGCATGCCGTGGCCGCGAGCTCTAATGCCGATACCAGTGCTTGCTTGACCGGTAGACGTAACAGCTCCATGAAACTAAAGCGCTCAACCCACAAAAATAACGCCAGTACACCACCAACCAACACGGTTTTCGCAATCGCTTTGCCTAATTCTGCCAATGCTTGTCCGGAAAAAATCCGCTTAACCCCTTTTATCGGGTTGAGTTTGCTAAACTTCGGCTGCAACGCCTTCGCTGAGGCAACCCAACCACCTAAAAGCGCAGGAGCGACAGCGGCAAGCACCAACATCACAGCAAACAAAGGTAGAACCGCCCAAAGCGCCTGCTCGCCGAGCCGCAGTACGCTCTGTAGCATCGGCCCAGGTTCCGTCACTTGCTGTCGATCAAACAAGAACGACTGTTCCATGACAACGCCCAAGTGATTAAAAAGCGGCGAACTCATACTCCAAAGCAACAAAACGCCACCGAACAAGATCACAAAAGTGGTCAGCTCGCGCGAGCGAGCGACCTGTCCTTCGTCACGCGATTTTTGTAATCTTCGCGCGGAGGGTTCTTCTGTTTTTTCTTGATCGTTGGATTCTTCTTGTGCCATGCAAGCATTATGGCGACTAAGAAGCGAATTGAAGAGCTAAAAAAGCGGGAAAAATCCCGCTTATTTTAGTTTATGGTGCGGCACTGTTACGCAGCTCACCCTGGCTTAACGCCGCTTCGGCAGTTTGGTCTTGTGGAAAAAATCCTTGGCGACGAATAAAGTCGGCAGATTCCGGTGTGTGAATCACAATGGTAATGCGTCGATTACGCGGGTCATCGGCGCTCGTACCATCAAGCGGAATCCGGTCTGCCGCACCCATAACCAGTAGCAATTGCTCCGAATTAAAGCCACCTTCAAGTAAGGCCTTGCGCGAAGCATTCGCCCTATCTGCGGAAAGTTCCCAGTTACTATACCCTTGCTCACCGCCAGCGTAAGGAAGCGAATCGGTATGCCCACTCACCGTAATTTCATTCGGTATCTCATTAAGTAACGGCGCCATGGTGCGCAACAGACGCTCCATGTACGGTGCAATTTTGTCGCTGCCCAATTCAAACATCGGCCGGGCTTCAGTATCGAGCATCATGATACGTAACCCTTCACGAGTGATATCAAAGCGCAACTGTGCCTTCAGTGCGCGCAATACCGGATCGGCTTCGATGGCCGCTTCGACTTTCCGCTGAATTTCATTAAAGTGGCGGCGAATATCGGCGGGACGCGTTTCACGGCGCAGATCAATGCGAGCTTCTTCACCCTTCATGTGCGTTGGATCATCGCCGCCTCCTTTTATCGCACTGCTACTAGCGGAGGCTTTATCACCGCCCGCCATAGCGACCACCAACGGCGTTCGAAAATACTCCGAAATACTTTGGCGATCTTCTTCACTCGACATCGACAAGATCCACATGACCAAGAACAACGCCATCAAAGCCGTCATGAAGTCGGCCAACGCAATTTTCCAACTGCCGCCATGATGCTTGTGCTTCTTCGCCTTACGGCGACGAATGATGATGGGTTGCTTTTCATCAGCCATTAGGCAGACTCCGTTGCATTGCCTCGAACGTGGTCTTCTAATTCAGTAAAGCTTGGGCGTTCTTCTACGTGCAAAGCTTTTCGACCAAATTCAATCGCTAACTGTGGCGCATAACCATGCATACTTGCCAAAAGCGTGACGCGAATCACTTGCAAGGTTTTCACCACTTCTGCGACTTGCCGTTCAATACGACTCGCTAATGGGTTAATAAATCCATAACCCAGCAAAATCCCTAAGAATGTGCCCACCAAGGCGTGTGCAATCATCGTCCCCATAACATCGGGCGGAACATCGGCGGTACTGAGGGCGCGTACCACACCAAGTACTGCTGCGACGATACCAAAGGCCGGCATGGCATCACCTACTTTAGTTAACGCATCAGCGGGAATCTCGCCCTCTTGCTCCATGGTCTCAATTTCGTGCAGCATCAATTCGTCTAACTCATGAGGGTTCATATTGCCGCTGATCATCAAGCGCAAATAATCGGTGATAAAATTAACCAACATTGGATCTTCCAAAATATCCGGATGCTCACCAAAAATTGCACTTTCTTGGGGATTTTCAACGTCTTGCTCTGCCGCTAACATGCCGTCACGACGCATTTTGTTGAGTAATTTGTAAATGGCTGAAAGCAACGACAAGTAGGTTTCGTTGTTATAACGACTGGAGGCCTTGAGTTTTTTTGAAGCATTTAAGGTTGCGCGAATCGCCTTGCCGTTATTGGCCGCAATAAAGGCACCCACCGCCGCGCCGCCGATAATAACGAATTCAAGCGGCTGAAAAAGCGGTCCCAGTGCACCACCAGCAAGGGCAAAGCCGCCGAATACACAGGCAATAACAATGAAGAAACCTAATGGAATGAGCACGACCGAATCCTTCTAGTATCTTATTTACTAAACTTATCGGCCTTAAACGCGGGAACTTAAATTTGTTTTACTGATTTTGTGCGGTTTTTCTTGAGCGGCTTACCAGCTCTTGATGGCGGTTGGCATACGCCACAAACATAGTCGTCATCCGGAGTATGCGCATGGTTGACAAAATTTAACTGACACTGATTACACTTAGACAACTGGAACATGCCATTCTCGAAAAAGCGCACCAAGGTCCAAGCACGTGTAAGTGCCAGTATCTCTTCATCGTCTTGCAGACGCATATGCTCTTGATACAAACGATAGGCTTTGATGAACGCTTGCATACGTTCAAGATCTTGACCCTCGCGCAGGCGTGAATAGATCGTATAAAAGAACGAAGCATGAATATTGGGCTGCCAGGTCATGAACCAATCTGTGGAAAACGGCAGCATTCCTTTCGGCGGCGACTTGCCTGAAACTTCTTTATACAAGCGCACCAAACGACCACGATTTAGGCCGACTTCGGACTCGAGTACCTGCAGTCGGGCACCGAGCTCAATGAGCTCGATCGCCAGTTGAACTTGGCTGAGTTCTTCGAGTAGTTTCCGAGTCGCCATCGTTGTAACCTTATGCGCTAGCGGACGCCATCAACATCGCTAAATGAGTTTCACGCATGCTTGGTGCACGAGAGTTCGAGAGAATTTCTTTCAATGTCTTCGTTGCATCAACACAAGGGCGTAACCAACTTTGCGGTTGGCGTGCCAATAAGGTGAGGTCTTTTACCGACATTTCAGCAATCAGATCTGCAAGATCTTCGTCGATCTTTAATCTAAAAATCGCTGCGTCGCGATCTTCAGTGACAAGCTTTTGCACCAACAACAAGTAGTTTAGATTCAACTCTTGTAGCTCTGCTAAAACTTTTGATTGCGTCATAGTGTCATTCCCCTTTAGCAAACTTTACGATCGCGAGAGCACGTTCTGCGATCTTTTCACGATCTTTGTAAAACTTTTACATTAGAAAGATGAAAAGCGCAAGAACTTTTTCAGCTACTTAGACTAGAGAATTGTTAATTTTTTATATAAAAAGCAGGCAGGGCAGGAGAAAATCAACGACTTACTTCAATAGATCGGACCCAAACCAACAACTCTGCAACAACTTCCCAAAGCGTTTGCGGTACATAATCGTTAAGTTCAATTTGCGATAAAAGGTTCACCAATTCGGGTGAATCATGCACAAAGATACCATGCTCTTGGGCACGACGGATGATCTCTTCAGCGATCAAACCATCGCCCTTAGCGACGACCTTTGGCGCTGGTTCAAAAGCTTGATAGCGCAAAGCGACCGCTTTTTTGTCGTTGCCTTTAGGTTCGCTCATTGGCCCCCCCTGACAATCAACGATGACACTTTGATGCCATGGGCATTCATCAACCGTGCACGAAACTCTTCACTCGCGGCTTGTAGTTTGTCGCGCCACTCTTCGTCGCACTGCAACTCAATGCTAAGTTGAGCTTCTTGCATTCGCAATCGCGCTCGCAAGGTGCCAAGAATTGGGAAAGTGATACGCAACTCTGTCGTCCAGTCATTCGCTTCATCATGCTCTTGGGGCTGCGCTTGCTCTTGCTGCCAGCGCTTTACCAAGGGATGAACGTCCGGTTGGATAACGCCAAACAACTGAATGTCCGGACTCACATCAAACTCGAATCGAACCACACCAGAGCTTATCATCTCAAGCTGCTGCGAAGCGATCTTTATTTGTTGATTTTGCGCAAGATTTTGAGGTTGTTGACGAACCACCTCGAAAGGCACTTTGTTTTTAACCCACTGGCTTAAAAAAGCTTCGTAAAATAATCCCGAATTACGCGTCAATGATCCTAATCGGTCAGCGAGCGACGCAACACTTAAAACATGGCTGCTGGGAAAGATGGGTTGGTTTGCCGTTGGCCGAATTGCTCGGCCCGGGGTTTGCGATGGCAGTTGTTGTTGTAAACCTTCAATAATTTGTAATAAGCGAGAAAACTGCTGCCCAGCTTGGCTAAACTCTGTCGTACTCGCGGTAGCTTGCACCGGCACCACCGGAGGTGCACCGCGAGGGAGTAGGTCCACCGTCGCTTTTTGCTTGGCGACTTGGTGGACAAGTGTATCCAATAAAGGCGTTATGCTGCTCAATTGCGATAACTATGCTCAAGCTGCTGCTTTTTTTGCATGCTTAATAGCGTTTCTTCTAACTTCGCACGCCGTTCTATCAAGCGTTCGCGGATCTCGCGATCCTGATCCATAATGGTATGCAACAAGGTCATTTTTTGCAGCTTTTGTTCATCGGAAAGCTCAACGCCACTTTCAGCGTAGCTTAAACGTTCCACTTCGCGTACGTATTCGACTTCCGTTTCAATCAGCGTATCCCAGTCGCCGTTACGAACACTATCGAGCATTTTGTTCGAGTGTTCCAGCAGGGCTTGATAGGACATAAGCACCTCCGTTGGAGTTATCGATTCCTTTGGTTTAAGTTTGGGTTGCGTAACCACGATAATTTAGGCCTCTGCAGCCTCAGTAGCGATTTCCTTCCAGGCGCCCGCTAACTGCGACAAAATCGTCTCGGCGGTGTCGAGCTTGCTCGCATCATTATGCAAGTTCGCTTGCACTAATAGGTCGCCAACATACAAGTAAAGTGACTCGAGTCGTTCGGCAACCTCACCACCTTTGTCCTTATCGACTGCGGCTAACAAACCCTGATTGACGATATCGAGCGCTTTGCCGATAGCTTCACCTTTAGCCGAAACTTGCTTTTGTGCAAGGTGAGCGCGCGCGGTTTTGATCTGGCGCAAGCAATTTTCAAATAGCAGCTCAATAAGTTTATGTGGACTCGCACTCAATACATGGCTTTCCACATTAACCCGTCCGTAAGCTGCTGCTCCTCGCATTCCGTACATACCCAATCTCCCTTACTGTTTACGACCTAGCTGCGCATTCATGACATCAAATTG
Source organism: Pseudidiomarina sp. CB1 (assembly GCF_024752025.1). GTDB lineage: Bacteria > Pseudomonadota > Gammaproteobacteria > Enterobacterales > Alteromonadaceae > Pseudidiomarina. The sequence continues at coordinate 1,837,546 of NZ_JANTPU010000001.1, forward strand.
CTGCGTCAGATAAGCGCTGGTGGAGTTCATGTTCGCAATCATGCTGTCGAGCTTGGCAAACTGCGTGCGATAACGGTCGACCGTTCGGGCAATCGCAACCTCTTCACGTTCAATGCGTTCATCAATTCGTGTAATCGCACTTTTCATGCCTTCAGTGCTTGTGGCGATCAAACCATTTTCGTCCAGTAGTCGATCAATAACGCCTTTTGACTGTGCGCTAAACCCTTCGTTTCCGTCGCTCCCGGCAAAGAAACTCTGGAGGTCTTGTAGCTGATCTGCAGTAACTGTTTTCAACTGCTCGCTGTCGACTTTTAAAGAGCCGTCAAGCTCACGCGAAATGCCTATGTCAGACAAAAACGTGAATGCTGAACCTTCAACGACCGTTTCGCTGAACATTGAGCGCAATTCCGATTGCACCATGCGTAAGCTGCTATCCCCTAGCAAACGACCGCCGACTTGTGTCTCAGGGTTGTAATCCCCTAAATCACGCACGGTGCTATTTAAGCTGTTATAAGCCTTAACGAAATCGTTGACTGACTTTTCAATCGCAGCATTGTCACGGGTAACCGTAATAACCGCAGTCTCGTTTTCTTTCGCAAGGTTAAGCGTTAAACCTGCAATCGCTTCGTCAACTTGGTTCGAAGCACTTTGCATCGTCAAACCATTAACGCTGAACTGAGCATTTGCGGCAAGTTGTTCAGTAGCGGCATCTTTATTGAGTTCGCCACCCATGCCATTAAAAGTTAAGCTCTGAACGCCAGCGTCAGTGCCGGTCTTTGCTGCGTTCAACACCAAACGATAAGGATTCGCGGGATCACCATCGTTAACAATACTGGCAACCACATCTGTTTGTGCGTTGTTAATGGCATCCCGAACATCTTCTAACGATGAAGCATCAGCGTCGATAGCAACCGAGTGAGCGGTGCCATTAGCGAGGGTGAAATCGACACTTCCAGCGCCTAAATCACGAGCTTTATCGTCCAACCCTAAAGCCGCCACGCTGTAAGACTTGGCAAGACTGGTAACGGAAACGTTATAACTACCCGGTACCGCCGACGAGTTGGCCGCAGCGGTTACGGCATCGCCTGTGACATTACTTTTCACCGCCGCAAAGGTCTCGGCCTTCCCTAGCGAACTCAAGGCCGTCTGAAACTGCGCCAACGCACCTTCGAGTTTGCCATACGCAGAGATGCGCGCCTGGTAGCTCGCTTTTTGTTGCGCTAACGGTTGCAGTCGCTGCCGCTCCGCCGATTCGAGTTGGCTGAGCAAACCATTTAAGTCGAGGCCGGAGCCTACACCTAACGCTGCTATTGATGCCATAATCAAACACCTCTTCTATCGTGTCAGGCCAGTGTGCCTGAAACTTTGCCACCCAAAGCTTATAAAAAAGCCTTTTACAAGGGCCATTTTTACTTTTATCGACACCTTAAAGAAAAACTTTAGTCATCGACGACTAAGACATCTCGTATACTGCCCAGCTCTCTTAATTTACTGCCTTGAATCAATTCGCCAAGTTTATGATCGGGATGATTCTTGTGTGGTGTTATGCGCAAACGCTCGACACGATTCTGCCGATCAAGCCCAACGACCCAAGCCAAGACGCCACCTTCAAACTTCAATAAACTCCCTATCGGTAGTCGCCCAAATCGATTTAAGTAACGCTCTATCCATATAGGGTCATAACGCCCACTCACCGCTTGGAGCTGAGCAAGCGCACTAATGGCATGTACCGCAGCCCGATCGGGGCGACTGCGCTGCATCGCATCCATAGCGTCAACAACCATAGCCGCCCGCGCCAACTGGCCTATCGCCTCACCCTTAAGATGCTGTGGATAGCCACTGCCATCCAAGCGCTCGTTCACCTGCCCTATCACATTGTCGCGAATCGCCGGCGCTAACCATTTAATCTTCTTCGCTGCATCGAGCACCTGCGGCACATGGTCTTGCATATCCAGGTACATCGGCCGACTCAACGTCGTTGCACGCCAGATGTCTTGACTGATGACACCCTTACCCAAATCGTGCACCATCGCTGCCGCAGTGGCAGCTTTAAGCACCGTATGCGGAACCTTCATGCTGTACAGTAAATCACCTAGACGTGCCGCTACTGCAATACCATGTTGTACCCAGCGCGATTCGCGGTACAAACAATGCAAGGCAAACAATACGCCCTCACGATCTTCCTGTAATAAATCCAATAGATGATCGGTTTGTACCGATAACTGATAAGGGTCAAATACACCTTCTTGCTTGAGCAAAATCATCTGACTATCAAGATAGCCAGCAATGGTCGCCAAACGCTTAGCCGTCGGTGTGGGGTAATCGTGACTACGGCGCCGACCCAGCTTTGTTGTCTCGGGATCTTTGACACGAAATAACTCTGATGGCGTACGATTATCGCCCCCTCCGGCACTACGGCTCGACTCTCGCTCAATTTCTTTAACCAAGTTCCAGAGTTCTTTATGTAGCTCTTGATCTACGTTTTGAAATTCAAAGCCGACCGCCAGCACCTTGCGATCATTGTCTGCGCGCACATGGCGCACACCCGCCATTAATTCCAGTGAACGTCCATTCGGAAAATACAACTCAATAACTGTCGACTGATTCGGCAAGACCTTGGAGGCACCATCATAAATACTAAACTCAGCAAGGCAGCCATCGGCCGACAAATCACGCAAATCGCCCTGCAGTTCGATCGTCTCATCACCCTCGTGATCAGAACTACGTAAATAAACGCCAACCTCCATGCCAACCCGCAAAGTGGCGCGAAAGCTTGCGCGACGTTGCTTCACTTCGATTTGCTCGGGCCAGTCGACCGTGCCGAATAAACGTCCGTCTTTGCTCTCGAACGCTTTCACCTTCATCGGTTCGGTACGCACAAAACCACCCGAGGTGTAACCAAATACGGTGAACTTCGCGCCAGCACGCAAGGCTGGCACCACATCCCGAATAGCCGTGAACTCGAACACTAAGTGCACATCGGTTTCTTCATCTGCGACTACCAGCGGGTGCTCTTCCGTATTGCCACTCTCCAATCGCAACGCCGCCACACCAGGTTGCCCTAGCGCCTCGAGATAGGTTGCCATCTGTAGTCCATTGCTTATGGTTGTAAACTCGTCAGAGCCTTTTACCGCATTGTTCACCCAAGAGTCCTTATTCGCACATTGTTTATCCGAAGGGTTGCTTAGCTTTAGTTATCGTCACCTCTTCGCAGTTCTTTAGCACCATTGTGCAACACGCCGCAAAAATTTTTTTGTAAATTGTTCTAAAGGTTTTTTTCCAGCCACCGATAACCCCTGTGACGGCAGGCCAAACTTGGCGGCCAAATTTGGAAACAGAAGGAATAAGACTATGTCAGTAATCAATACCAACATCACCTCGCTGATTGGTCAGCAAAACCTGATGAAGTCGCAATCTGCATTGCAAACTTCTATGGAACGTCTGTCTTCAGGCCTGCGTATCAACAGCGCTAAAGACGACGCAGCTGGTCAAGCTATCGCGAACCGTATGTCAGCTCAAATCACCGGCTTGTCACAAGCACAGCGTAACGCTAACGACGGTATCTCTGTCGCGCAAACCGCTGAAGGTGCTTTGAACCAGGTCAACGACAACTTACAGCGTATCCGTGAGCTGAGCGTTCAGGCCGAAAACGGTACTAACTCACAAGATGACTTAGATTCAATCCAGGCTGAAATAACTCAACGTCTTGGTGAAATCGATCGTATCTCTAAAGAAACCAGCTTTAACGGCGTGAAAGTTCTTGCAACCGATCAAGCGCTTTCTATTCAAGTTGGTGCAAATGACGGCGAGAAAATCGACGTTAACCTTAAAGAAATCAGCGCGCAAACGTTAAACATGGACACCTTTAACGTGAATGGCGTTGATGCAACAGGCCTTACCGCCCTTGCAACCGGCGATTTTGTCGACGGTGATGGTGACGATGTCCCTGCTGGTAACTTAACTTTAACAGACGGCGGCGCTGGCACGGCGTTTACAGCAACAGGTCTATCTCAAGATGAGAGCGGTAACTGGTATGTTTCAGGTACCGATGCCGACGGCAACAATGCGTACATTGCTGTAGATTCATCAACATTTACAATTGGTGACGGAACCGCAGGTGCGGGAACTAATGACGGTACACTTACTGTAAACTTCGACTCTGATACTGCTACTATCCTTGCTGAACGTACAGCTTCACCACTTGCGGCGACCGATTCAGCCTTAAGCGAAGTTGACACTTTACGTTCAGACCTTGGTGCTATCCAAAACCGTTTCGAATCTGCTATCACTAACTTAGCAACCAACGAAACGAACTTGGCAGCAGCACGTTCACGTATCGAAGACGCTGACTACGCAGTAGAAGTTGCGAACATGACACGTGCGCAGATTCTACAACAGGCGGGTACTTCGGTTCTTGCGCAAGCGAACCAGGTTCCACAATCAGTACTATCATTGTTGGGTTAACAGCCTAATGATATCTATAAAGGCGCTTCTACGTGGAGCGCCTTTTTGCTTAAGTTATTGCGGCCGGGAACTGATCATCAGGGTATACGAATTTAATATCTCCGACATTTAACATCCGGCAGTTGCTGAGTCCATGTCTTAAGGAAACCAAAATGTCCGTCATCAATACCAATATTACGTCACTCATTGGGCAACAGAATCTACAGAAGTCACAGTCATCATTAACAACAGCTATGGAGCGTTTATCCTCTGGGTTACGTATAAATAGCGCAAAAGATGATGCTGCGGGCCAAGCTATTGCCAACCGCATGTCAGCTCAAATCAGTGGACTCGCACAAGCACAACGTAATGCCAACGACGGTATTTCAGCCGCACAAACCGCTGAAGGTGCGCTTAATCAGGTCAATGACAATTTACAACGTATTCGCGAATTGAGTGTGCAATCCTTGAACGGCACTAACTCATCAGCTGACTTAGCCTCCATCCGTGCCGAAATAGATCAACGTTTAGACGAAATCAATCGCATTTCTAAGCAAACTGAGTTTAACGGTGTAAAAGTCTTGGCAAGCGATCAGCAGCTCAGCATTCAAATAGGAGCCAACGACGGTGAAGCCATTGCCATCGGCTTAAAACAAGTCGACTCGCAAACGCTAAACCTCGACCGCTTAGTTTTTAACGGTCCACAATTGGGTGATGATGGCGTAGGTATGAACATTACAGATGCGCTAAAAGCAAAGTTTGGTAACGACACAACGTTAACATCTACTAGCGTTTCATCCACCCCAACAGGCGCCGAATGGGCTACTTTGTTAGATCTAGAAAACACCGTCGTCGTTAACGACATCTATGCCATTGCCGACGACAAAGGTGACTTCTACATCGAAGACAATATTACGGTAACCGGTAACGATATTGTGAAACTTGAGTCGATGGGATACATCGACGAAGGTGGCGGTAACTTTAAAGTCTATACGCCAGCAAATTTTGACCGAACAACAGAGTCGGCAACCAATTTAAATTTCGTTTGGGAAGTTGGCGATTACACCAGTGCGGACGTAACGCCAGCGGCATCAGTAAATCGATTAAGTACCATTGACGAAGCGATCGCAAATGTCGATACGTTGCGTTCTGACTTAGGCGCTATACAGAACCGGTTTGAATCTGCAATCTCAAACCTACAAACCAATGAAACAAATTTATCCGCAGCTCGCTCGCGCATTGAAGACGCTGATTACGCGGTTGAAGTTGCCAATATGACACGCGCCCAGATTCTGCAACAAGCGGGCACATCGGTATTAGCTCAGGCCAACCAGGTACCGCAATCAGTGCTATCCTTGTTAGGGTAAAGCCGCACACATAAGTCGTTTATTTAACTCCCAGCGAAGTTTGATGTTAAAAACAATGAAGGTTGTATCATGCCAGAACACACGACCATTACAGTTCGTAGCTTAGTGACCGAGCTTATGCCAAAGCTACGGACCATCGAACATGTTATCGAAACGCGGCTCGACGATTTGATTTGGAAAGCACCAACACCGACGCGTAAGTTTCAGCTCGAAACCTTGAAGAACGAGTTCGAGCTTGAATTAATGATGATCAAAATGAATATGAAGCACTTGCTAAAGCGCCATCAAGAGGTCATCAATGTTGCCGATTTGGAGCATGACGAAACCGTGCTAGAGCTCGATGACCGTGAGCAAACAGCGGTCACTTCGGCTTGGAAACTCTACCAACGCATCGACAAAATTGCTGCGCACTTCAACATTTCGCTTTAACTAAATATCTACTTAACCGAAGCTAAAGTTTTGTGCAAACTTGCCGATAGTCATCGTTAGAGACCCCAAACGAGGGGACGATTGCGGAGACAAATCATGGCAAACCCCATTAATGACGCTACCACCCAAAACTGGCCTGTGACACATGCCGCTGCAGAGCGCCAACGCTTAGATCGGGTATTACAACAACTCCCCGCTGTGCGCCAAAGTGAAGTTCAACGCGAGCTCAAACGCGATGAGCTGGTTAAACCGGTACAACAAATCAATGAAGTAATGAACAATTACGGGATTCATTTCGAAATGAATGACGCCGTCGACCGCGTAGTCATTCAAGTGGTCAGCCGAGATTCGGGCGAAGTGATTCGACAAATTCCATCGGAAGAAGTGCTACGCATTTCGCAGCACTTGTCAGAAATGTCTGGTTTACTGGTGCGCGAACAGGCTTAGTTCGCGCAACATAATTTCTAGTTTTAGCAGAATTAAACCTGCATATTCATGATTTCTTTGTAGGCGCTGACCAGCTTGTTGCGCACTTGAACGCCCATATCAAAGGCCAAACCAGCTTTCTGTTTGGCCACCATCACTTCGTTGAGCGACACATTCGGGTCACCCAGCTGAAATGCTGTGGTTTTTGCGCCCGCTGTTTGTTGCAACTCGTTAATACGTTCAATGGACTGCTTTAACTCGCCAGCAAAACCATTTTTAGCAGGCGCTTGCGCAGCTGTTTGAGGCTGCGTCGTCGCTTGGCTTTGCAGGGCTTGCATTTTATTTAGTGCCGTTTGAATCGCTGGTACACTCATTTTTTACTACCTTCCACGCAGGTTCTGTAACTTTTTACAGCAGCTAAAGTAACAGCTTGCTTCATGGTCGAAAGAAGTAAAAGGCCGTAAAAAAGTACGCTTTTCTTTTCTTTGCCTTGCCTATACATCCGCATAATGTGCTCTAGATAAATCCGTTTTTCATTTGTGTTACAACCCAAGAGTCAATCAGCGATATGGAAGCAAGCCAAGCAACAGCGACTGCCGCCGGAGCCACCAAGCCGCAGCCAAACGACAGCAACAAAAGCGCAGCCGCAAATGGCTCGATTGCTTGGTTGATGGCGATCAAAGAAAACGGTCTTGTACCGCTACTGCTTGGTGGGGCCGCATTCATTGGCTTGATTTTTGTACTGCTCTTGTGGGTCTCCGCACCGGAGTACCGAGTCCTTTATAGTAATTTAAGCGAGGCCGATGGTGGTCGTATTATCACTGAGCTCGATAGTCGCCAGGTCCCTTATCAAATTGATGCCAATGGCACTATCTCCGTTCCTAGCGATCAAGTACACCGCTTGCGTTTGCAACTCGCTGAACAGGGGCTGCCCAACGCTGGCAACGTTGGCTTTTCATTACTTGACAACCAAGCCTTTGGGATTAGTCAATTCGCTGAAAAAGTAAACTTCCAGCGGGCACTTGAGGGCGAGCTTGCCAGCTCGATGGAAGCATTAGGCCCAGTGCTGCGCGCCCGCGTCCATCTTGCCATGGCGAAAGATTCGGTATTTGTGCGCGACCGTCAACCGGCAAAAGCGTCTGTGGTGCTAACTTTGCACCCAGGGCGGAAGCTTGGCGAAGGACAAATTCAGGCCATCGTGCATATGGTATCGAGCAGTGTTGCCGACCTTGCTCCTGATCAGGTCACTGTTGTCGATCAGCACGGTGCCCTGCTGTCGCAAAAGGCTAATAATGATGCCTTAAGCGGCACTAAGCTCGATTATGTGCGTGAAATTGAACGTACGTATCAACAGCGCATTGAGGCTATTCTGACACCTATTCTTGGCGTCGATAACCTGCAAGCGCAAGTTGTTGCCGAAGTAGACTTTTCCAAGCGGGAAGCTACTGAGGAACGTTATACCCCGAATCCCACCGCGGAAACCGCAGCAATTCGTAGCATTCAGCGTAATCTGAACGTCAACGGCAATGGCAACGGAGCACAAGGCGTTCCCGGAGCATTGACCAACACGCCCCCTGGTGTAGAACCATCGCCCGTCAGCAACGCGGCGAATGCGGAAAACAATGAGCAAGCGGTGGCCAATAACGACGCTGACAGCAACTACCGTCTACAACAAGACCAAGTCGTGAATTACGAGCTCGACCGCACCATTTCACATATTCAACACCAACAAGGTGTATTACAGCGCCTATCGGTTGCCGTCGTCGTCAACCACCGCACCAGCACCGATGAAGAAGGCCAGCCGGTTCTGGTGCCTCGCAGCGACGAAGAAATCGAATACATTCAACGCCTCATCCGCCAAGCCATGGGCTTCTCGGCCGAACGCGGAGATCAACTTGAGGTGGTGAACACTGCTTTTGTGCCAGAACAAGAAGATCCTGTCGTACGCGCTTGGTACGAACAACAAGCATTACTCGACTTGATTAAGCAAATCATCAAATACGTTGCCGCTGGTGTCGCAGCATTACTCTTCTATTTACTGGTGTTGCGACCTCTGCTGCGCCGTCGCCAAGCCGCTGTCGAAGCTAGCGCAAGCCCTGCTCAACGCGGTCAACTACGCGCTGTGGTTGGCGATGACGACGAATCATTAGAGCCAAGCAACGCAACGACTCGCGAACGAACGGCAAACTCTAGCTCCGCTCGCCAAGAGCCAGTCAAAGACGACTTTAACTGGCCCGAAAAGAACTCGAATCAAAGTTATAACGAGGCACTGACGAAGGCTAAAGAGGCCGCAGAGACGAATCCGCGCCAAGTCGCGCGAATCTTGCAGAATTGGATTGACGAGGATGACCATGTCTAACGCCACGAACGACACCCAACGCCAAGAAATGTCGGGCATTCGCCGTGCCGCCTTGATGCTGCTCATGCTCGAAGAAGAGTCTGCGGCGGAAGTCTTCAAGCACTTTCCGCCGAATATGATTCAAAAAATCAGTAAAGAAATGACCAAGCTCAATGACGTCTCACATGCCGAGATAAAACGCGTCCTTGAAGCTTTCCATCAAGACTTGTCGAACACACCGGCGTTAGACAAATACGACGACTATGTTCGCTCGGTACTTACCAAGGCATTAGGTGCAGATCGCGCCAACACGCTGATCGAAGATGTCTTGGAGCATAAGGTTGGCGGCGTTGGCATTGACGCTCTTAATTTGATGGACGTTCCGGAAGTTGCCGAAATGATTAAGGATGAGCATCCGCAAATCATTGCAACCATTTTGATTCACCTTGACCGTGCGCAAGCCGCTGGCGTACTTGAGCTATTCGAGGAGCGCTTACGCAACGATGTAGTTCTGCGTATTGCATCGTTTACAGGTGTACAACCTGCAGCCTTGCAGGAGCTCACCGAAGTACTTGGCGGTATGCTTGACGGTCAGTCGCTGAAACGCAGCAAAATGGGCGGCGTTCGCACTGCCGCTGAAATCCTCAACTTGCTCAGCACCGGCCAAGAAGACACCGCATTGGAAAATATTCGAGCCTACAACGACGAGTTGGCACAAAAAATCATCGACGAAATGTTCCTATTCGAAAACCTACTCGATTTGGACGACCGCAGTATCCAAGTATTACTACGCCAAATCGAAACGTCTTCGTTGGTGGTTGCACTCAAAGGTGCGCCTAACGAGTTGGTTGATAAGTTCTTGCGCAACATGTCGCAGCGCGCCGGCCAAATCATCCGTGAAGAGATGGAAACCCGCGGTCCTATTCGCGTCTCGCAAGTCGAAACCGAGCAGAAAGCAATTTTGCAAATTGTTCGACGCTTGGCCGATAGCGGTGAAATTGTCCTAAGCAGTGGTGATGATGCCTACGTTTAAGCCTTTTAACAAAGCGGCTCAGCCGTTAGAAGAGAAACCAGCTGCGCCGCCTGAGGGCGAGTGGCAAGCCTGGTCGTTTAAGACATTGCAAGCAGACAGCGAATCTCCTGCCGTTACAAAAGCGCCGCAAAAAGGTTCGTTTAAGGCACAAGAAGAACTCAAACAGCTGCGTGAACACGCTCGCACCGAAGCTTACGAAAAAGGTTATCAAGAGGGCTTTGAGAAAGGCTCTGCAGAAGGTTATAGCGCAGGCAAAGAAACTGCCGAAAAAGAAGTCGAAAAGGCCTTTGAGGAACGTTGCCAAACGACCTTGAGTCCGTTAAATAACATGCTCTCAGAACTTGAGGGTGCATTACAAAGCATTGACGAACAGCTTGCCGAAAGTCTCGTGCAGTTGGCTGTAACTGTCGGTCGCCAACTTGCAGGCGAAGCACTGCAAACGCACCCTGAAGAAATTCTAACGCTAGTGCGCGAAATCATTCACGAAGACCCATTTATTAAAGACCGTCCAACCTTGTTGTTGCACCCAGAGGACGCACAGATCGTACAGGAACATCTCAATGACGAGCTGAAAACGCACGGTTGGCGCGTCCGACACGACGAAAAGCTTGAGCGCGGCGGCTGCCGGCTGATCAGCTCTCAGGGCGAAATCGACGCCACCATTGAAGCGCGTTGGGAACGTATCATCAGTCAATTGCGGGGGCGTAGTGAACAGCACAGCTAACTCCATTGGCCATTGGCAAAGCACACTTGCAAGTGTTTCTCAGCGGGTGGCCGACCACCAACGCTGGTTTGCTTGCGGGCGTCTGGTCCGCGCTACTGGCATGGTCCTCGAAGCCGTTGGCTTGAAACTTCCGGTTGGCAGTGCCTGTGAAATTGTTGGCGAGCACATCACGCTTGAAGCAGAAGTTGTTGGCTTCGCGGACGACATTACGTTTTTAATGCCGCTTGAATCAGTCCAAAACCTCACCCCTGGAGCGCGCGTCATCCCGCTGGGCGGCACCACGACAAAGCGCCGCTTTCCGCTTGGTGAAGCACTTCTCGGACGGGTCGTTGACGGTTCCGGTCGCCCGTTGGATGGGCAGAAGTTAGCAAAAGGAACACGGTACGGCGAATTAGCCTCAGCACAAATCAATCCCATGCAACGGGCGCCCATTAAACAACCCATTGACGTTGGCATCCGAGCCATCAATGCGTTACTTAGTGTGGGTCGTGGCCAGCGCATTGGTCTTTTTGCTGGTTCAGGGGTAGGTAAGTCGGTCCTCCTGGGTATGATGGCGCGTTACACCAAGGCTGATGTCATTGTCGTCGGCCTCATCGGTGAACGGGGCCGCGAAGTTCAAGAATTTATTGAGAGTATCTTAGGTGAACAAGGGCGCAAACGCTCGGTGGTGGTGGCAGCCCCAGCTGATGCCTCGCCGCTGCAACGATTGCAAGGCGCATCCTATGCCACACGGCTAGCGGAAGACTTTCGTGATCAGGGTAAGAACGTCCTGTTGATTATGGATTCCCTCACGCGCTATGCCATGGCGCAACGGGAAATTGCGCTAGCGATTGGCGAACCGCCAGTCACCAAAGGCTATCCACCCAGCGTTTTTGCCAAGCTACCAGCTTTGGTTGAACGCGCAGGTAATGGCCGCCGCGGGAGTGGCTCTATTACAGCCTTTTACACCGTGCTCACCGAGGGCGATGATCAACAAGATCCGATTGCTGATGCAACTCGCGCCATACTCGACGGTCACATTGTGCTGTCACGAGAGCTCGCCGACAGCGGTCATTATCCAGCGATCGACATTGAAGCGTCGATTAGTCGTGTCATGCCCGCAGTCGTGCAGCAACAACAAGTCATCGCCGCGCAAAAAATCAAAAAGCTATTCTCGGTCTACCAACGCAACCGAGACCTTGTCAGTGTTGGAGCTTACAGTCCCGGACACGATCCATTGCTTGACCAAGCGGTGCAAAAATTCCCCCGCATCGAGTCTTTTTTGCAGCAGCAAATGGATGAACAAGCCACTTTTGAGGCCGCTATTAAAAGCTTAGATTTGCTTTTAGGAGGGCATAATGAATAGTGTCGCATTAGCTCATTTGACTGAACAAGCTGAGAAAGCACGCACGCAAGCGGCGCAATTACTTGCTGAGGACCGCAATAACAAAGAAAAGATTGCGCAACAGTTACAAATGCTTCAGCAGTATCGACACGAGTACGCTCTGCAGCTACAGCAGCAAATGCGGATTGGTATTCAGTCGACCATGCTCGGCACCTATCGCGCCTTCTTAGCCAGTCTTGATCGAGCTATTGCGCAGGCGCAAGAAGCACTAGCACAAAATGAAGAGCGCATTGCGAAAAGTAAGCAAAAGTGGTTAGAAAAACAGCGTCGCTGGCAATCGTTTGACCTTTTGCAAGAGCGTCAACACACGAGCATAAAACAGCAACGTGAACGCGCCGAACAACGGCAGAACGACGAATTATCACTGACGATGTATTTGCGTCATCGACGCAAAACAACTTGAGGATACACACATGGTTCAACTCGCTTTACTGAAAGCTCTGACGCACGCCTTTAGCGCGCGTCAAGATGCGAACCAAGACTCCCACACGCGAGGCGAAGGTGCGTTCGCCGATGTTTTTCAGGCGCTTTCATCCCAGCCAACCGAGCAAACAGCTGGCCAGAACGCTATGCAACTCGCCTCGCGTGATTTTTCCTCGGTTGACGACATCGAAGCAATCGTATCGCCCGACGCAACACAATGGCTAGCGATGCAAGGTGCGCAATTGCAACTGGTAGCCCAGCATGCGCAAGAGCCATCTAAAGGCGACGTTCAGCAGCTGCCAAAACCAGAGCTTGCCGCAACGATGCGGGCGAATAACGCACCTCTCGACCCTTTAACGATCGGCCAACGTGACGTTGCTACTGCCGCCCTAACCAACTCCGGGAATACTAAAGCACTTTCTCACGGGACGAGCCCAGCCCCTGCCGACGGCGTGCAAACACTGGCCCAGGCCACCCCGCACAACAAAACAAATGCAGCCCAGCAAGTTACCGAACAGGCTGCATTAGCCCGTAAAGAAATCGCAGGTACGATTGTAACGACCTCCGCAACGGCGGCTGCGAGCCAAACCAACGGTCAGACACCCATAATGAGCCAAGAGCTGGCACAACATGAACGTCTGCAGCAGCGTGTAGAAGTACCTCGCGGAGTCGAGCAGCAAAACGCTAGTAGCAATGCCGCTGCGCACGATTCCTCTCGTGCGGCGACAGACAACTTAAAAGCAGCGCAAATGACTGCGACCAATGGGAACCGCTCCGCAGAACAACACGTTCCAACATTTACACAGACATCGTCGTCGGCCGCATTTGCAGCTGAAAATTTAAGCGCCGTAGGTACTTCGGCAACGTTGTCGGCGTCGGATTCAGCGCAAACAACCCCATCGCACGCACTCCAAACTATTCAAGTCGTCACCACTGAGCGTGCGCAAATACCTGCTGCGGTGAACCAAGCATCGGTATTACAACCGTCCGTCGGAACTCAAGCGTGGCAAGCGCAACTTAATGACTCCGTCGTGCAAATGGTGATGCGCAATCAGAATGAAATGACATTGCATTTACGGCCAGCAGATCTAGGCCCACTGCAGATTCAATTGATTCAAGATGACAAAGCAACACAATTGCATATCTTGACGCATAGCCAACACGTTCGTGGCGCTCTCGAAAACGCCTTACCAATGTTACGCGAGGCATTGCAAGCCCAAGGCTTACAATTGGCTGACAGTACCGTCAGTCAGCAACAAAGCTCTTGGCAGCAGTCTGGCCAGCAGGAGCAACAACAATCGACTCGACAATCGCCAAACAACCCTTTAGATTTGCGCGAATCCGCCGAAAATAATAATGAAGAAATGGCGGCTAACCAAAGTTCCCGTGTTCCAGATGATGGTCGCGTGGATCTTTATGCATAGATAGGAATGCGTAGAAATAAAGGAGCGCAGTAATGGCAACAAAGAAAGAGCAAGCAGCACAACAAGCAAAATCGAGTTCAAAACTTCTTTATGTACTCGTGTTTTTTATGATGATCCTAGTAGCTTTAAATACTTGGCTACTATGGGACACACGCTCGATTGCAGCGCAAGCAGCAGCCGGGAATGGACAACCTGTCGAGCAGGAAAGTGCTGATCCAGTCTTTCTTTCGATTTCACCGTTTACCGTAAACCTAGCGAGTGATCAATTTGGTCCACGGCTACTTTATGCTGGGCTAACCCTTGAATTACCAAGCGACAAGGTTAAAGAAACCCTTAGCAAAAATATGCCACAAGTGCGCAACCGCTTGCTGGTTTTATTGTCAGGCCAACGTGCAGAGAAAATTGCCCAATCGGAAGGCAAGAAGACGCTCGCACAATCAATTGCTAGCACGTTAAGCCAACCGTACAACGGCGATGAGCCCATTGAAATCAATGATGTGTTATTTACCGAGTTCATCGTTCAGTAAATAGCGCGGAAAATAGTGCAGTAAAGGAAAAACATGAGTAACGGCCACCAACTTTCGCAAGACGAACTTGACGCTATGCTTGCTACGTCCGATGTCGGACGTGGCGAAGCTGCGCCTGATGCGTCGCAAAAGTTGTCTAGTAAAACCAAAAAAAAGGTCTCTCAACAGCCCTTTGATCCAGCCTCTCAGGCACGCATTGTACGTGAGCGCTTACATACTTTAGAAGTCATTAATGAACGGTTTGCGCGCCAGTTTCGCATGAATTTGTTTAACCTATTGCGACGCAACGCCGACATCACTGTAGAATCTGTACGTTACCAACGGTTTAGTGATTTTGCTGAGGCCACGCCCTCACCATCGAATATCAATATGATTTCGATGAAACCTCTGCGCGGAAGCGCATTGATTGTCTTTCCGCATGCACTCGTGTCATTGATTGTCGAAAACCTATTTGGTGGTGATGGTCGCTTTATGACACGTAACGAAGCGCGTGAATTCACTGGCACGGAGCAGCGCATCATCACTCGCGTTCTGAATTTAGCGATGGACGCTTACCAAGAATCTTGGCGTGCAGTACACCCGCTCGACATCAGTTTTATCCGTTCCGAAATACAGTCAAAGTTTGCGACGATTACCAGCTCACCAAGCGAAATCGTGGTCACGACGACATTTCATTTAGAGGTAGGGCAGCTCGAGAGTAATTTCTCGATTTGCATGCCGTACGCAATGGTTGAACCGTTGCGGGAAAAACTAACAAATTTGCGTGCGGATCTTGGCGGTAATCGCAATGACCAGGCTTGGCGGGAACGCATCAGTCATGAGGTGCAACAGTCACATGTCGAGCTTATTGCCGACTTTGTCGAACTGCCACTGCGGTTACCTCAGGTGATGTCGCTCAAACCCGGTGATGTGCTACCTATCGATCTTCCAGAAACTGTCCTAGCGACCGTTAATGGCTTGCCCATGCTGGAATGCGAGTTCGGTAGCACCGATGAAAACCGTGCGCTAAAAGTGAAGCGCGTACTGAATAATCATCGTTTCCCTGATTCAATTTTTAAGGAGCGCAAGAACAGCGTGTTCTCGCCAATGCGCGCCAAGGAGTATGATCATGACGAATAAAGACAAAAGCCAAGAGACGGCTCAAGCAACGGAGCAAACCGAGGATCAAGAGCAACCTTGGGATGAAGCATTAGCGGAAGCGGAAACCACGCATAGCGAAACCGTCGCGAATAGCGCTACAAAGCCGGCAATGAATGACCTTGATCTGATTATGGACATTCCGGTGAAGCTCAGCGTTGAGCTTGGACGCACCAAAATCACCATCAAGCAACTCTTAGAGCTAGCACAAGGGTCCGTCGTTGAACTCGACGGCTTAGCCGGCGAGCCCATGGATATTCTTATCAACGGTTATTTGATTGCCCAAGGTGAGGTTGTCGTCTTAGACGATAAATATGGCATCCGCATCACCGAAATTGTCACGCCATCAGAACGTGTACAAAAGTTGAACCGATAATGACTGCGACCACCTCGCCACAACCTTTAGAAATGACCAGCAGTCTTGCCTTATTTGGGCAAGTCGTCGGTATCCTGTTGCTGATTATTCTACTGATTTTATTTTGCGGCTGGGTTTTTAAGCGCGTTGCTTTAAACGGCAACAATGCACAAAAATGGACAAAAATAGTCAGCGTCAGTCATCTAGGTGCGAAAGAGCGCGTGATGATTGTCGAAGTCGACGAGCGCTGGCTCGTATTAGGGGTAACCCCGCAAAGCATCACCAAATTGCACGAAATGGCCCCACAAGAACTACCCAAGCCGTCGTCGGGATCCTTTGCTACACGCTTCCAAGCGGCTTTACAGCAGCAATTAACAAAGCAAAAAAATAGAGGTTAGTCGAATGCTGCGCGTCGTTCTGTTTGGTTTATTTGTGCTCGCAGTACTGCTGCCCGAAACCGCCTTTGCGCAGTCCATCCCTGGGCCGATAAGCGAGCCTACGGATGACGGCGGCCAACGTTGGTCATTACCCCTCCAAACACTACTTTTTCTCAGTAGCCTTACTTTTCTACCAGCCGTACTGTTGATGATGACCTGCTTCGTTAGGCTCATTATTGTCTTCAGTCTGTTGCGTACTGCAATGGGAACCCAATCTGCGCCGCCCAATCAGGTACTACTAGGTCTGGCACTGTTCTTAACCTTTTTTATCATGGGTCCGGTATTTACTGAGGTTTATAACGTTGCATGGCTGCCATTCAGCCAAGAAAGCATCGGCTTTGAGCGCTTTTTAGAGCTCGCTGGTCAACCCATGCGGGAATTCATGCTGGCACAAACGCGTGAGTCCGATTTAGCCATGTTTGCCGAGCTCGCTGCCGTTGGTCCGATTCAGACCCCTGCTGATGTACCCTTTCAGGTCCTCGTGCCATCGTTTGTTACTAGCGAACTGAAAACCGCTTTCCAAATCGGCTTCACGATTTTTATTCCTTTTTTAATCATTGACTTAGTCGTTGCGAGTGTGCTGATGGCCCTCGGTATGATGATGGTGCCTCCGGCCACAATCTCACTACCCTTCAAACTTATGTTGTTTGTGCTGGTTGACGGCTGGCAACTGCTGATTGGCTCATTAGCCAACAGCTTTTATTTATAGCAAGGTCGCGCAATGACTCCCGAAACCGTCATGACCATCGCTTACCAAGCCATGCTTGTGTGTTTGCACCTTGCTGGACCGTTATTGATAACTGCACTGTTACTCGGCCTATTGATCAGCCTGTTCCAAGCGGCTACGCAAATCAATGAAATGACCTTATCGTTTATTCCAAAAATCCTCGGTGTTTTGGCGGTACTCGTGATTCTTGGCCCTTATCTCTTACAAGTCATTATTGATTTTACGACGCGTCTCTTTACTAACATTCCTAGCATGTTGCAGTAAGGCAGTACGTTATGGTTTCGATCACCTTTGCCCAACTCGAAGCCTGGATAAGTCTATTCTTTTGGCCTTTTTGTCGCTTTAGTGGCTTGCTCCTCATTGCTCCGGTGCTTAGTCACTCCAGCGTGCCGAATCGGGTGAAGCTTGGCGTTGCCGCGATAATTAGCATCATCATTGCACCACTTCTTCCTGCTATTCCCGACATTCCTCTGTTGTCGTGGGCAAGTTTTGGCATTGTCGTCGAACAGCTGATTATTGGTGTTGCCATTGGCTTCGTGATGCAAATTACCTTTGCCGCTGTACAAGCCGCAGGTGAGTATATCGGTTTGCAAATGGGGCTGGCCTTCGCGACCTTCTTTTCGCCCGACAGCGGCGCTAATACGATGATTCTATCGCGCTTTTTTTATGTCTTCGCGACCCTGTTGTTTGTCACGATCGACGGACACCTTATCTTGTTCGAGATCGTAATACGGTCATTTACCTGGATGCCCATCGCAAGCTTCGGTTCCTTCGAAAGCGGCGTCTTTGAATCAATTGCGCGACTTGGGGGGATGGTGTTTAGCTCGGGTATTTTGCTCGCCTTACCGGTCTTTGGTGCGTTGCTCATCGTCAACTTAACCTTGGGCATTTTGAATCGTTCAGCGCCACAGTTAACCGTTTTCTCAGTCGGCTTTCCGATGTCACTGACGCTAGGGATGGTGCTATTAGTTGTGCTAATGACCGAGCTGGGCTATTACTTACAAAACCTATTCCAGCTCGGCTTTAACTTTTTAGATACGCTGTTCGTTGGCCCTTAAAGAAACTTAAACAGACTCATTTCTTTCATCGAAACAAACGTCTTTTGCGCCGCCTGTAAGCCGACAATACGTAAACTGTACTCCGCACTTGCCTCAACATAATTAAGATCGACCAAGTCAGATAACGCTTGCTCATAGGCAAGCTCACGATTGCCACCAATGGTATCGAGGCCATCTAGCTCGTTAAGACGCGCTCCCACTTCGGCACGGGTGGTTAAAACGTTGTCCAAACTATTGTCGAATTGCTGCATTGCCGAACGAATCTGATTGGCGCGATTGGCCTTTTGATTGTCAGTCGCCGCTGGCTGATCAAGAACTGCGATAGCTTGTTCAAAGGTGCGGAAAATATTGGTATTCAAGTCGGCGCCGCGAGCCACTGTGAGCTGATCACCCGCCACTGGAACACCGTTGACCTCGAGCTCAATGCCGTCCAAGGGAATTTTCATCGGATCATTGTAATCAATGGCTGCGCCACCGTTAACGCGGTACTGTAATTGCCCAGCATTTTCTTCAAACGTAATGTCGTATTGTTGGCCGAAATTAGGATCATTAGGGTCAATAATATTCACGTTATCAAAACGCAACGCGCCTTGATTCGCTGCATCGGCTTGCACACCGTAGTTTGCGCTGTTATGCACATTTAGAAATACATCTTGACCGCTATGACCGATCGCCATGCGGCGGTCGCCATCAATTTGCTGTTCACGGACATTGGTATTGCCAACATAGTCGACGGTACCCGCGCCATTTTTGATAAACGGCGCGGTATCATCTTGGTACCCACCAAACAAATAACGGCCATTACCATCACGCGTATTTGCAAGCCCCTGCAGCGACTCATACAGCCCCTTAAGCTCACTCGCTACTGCCGCGCGATCAGGGTCAGCTAAGGTATCGCTAGATGCTTGTACGAGCAGCGTCTTCGCACGTGCATAAACATCGCTAACGGTATTAAGCACGTTTTCTTCTTGTGCAAGTGAATTCCGCACACCAACCCGCGCCTCAGCATACTGCTCAGTTACAGCCTTGGACTGTCTAATATTGACCGCCTGCGTCATCGCCTGCGGATCATCAGCAATATTCACAACTCGCTTGCCACTCGCAATTTGCTGACTGATTTGACTAAACTCGGCCTGTTGTCGGTTCATCGACGACACATTCAAGTTGTACATGGTGGGGGTGCTAATACGCATGTCCAGCTCCGTTATCTAAGCGATAAAATCGTATCAAGCAAGGTCGAGCCAGTCTCGATGACTTTGGCGTTGGCTTGGTAATACTGTTGATAGCGAATAAGGTTCGCCGCCTCTTCGTCAAGATTAACCCCAGACTCAGACTGCTGCAGACCTTCAAGTTGCTCGGTAAGCCCTTGCTGCGCAGCCATATTGGCTTGCACCACATTGATCTGGTTGCCGAGACTACTAATCATAGCGCCGTAGGCTTGGCTCACCGTCGCATTACCTTCGACGATCAAGTCACCTTGCAGTTGACTCAATGCCAGCGCATTGCGGTTATCACCGCTCGCATTCGACTGCGCGGCCGCGAGCTCAGAGCCTTCGGTAAGCAATAAGTCAAAATTAGCAGCTTGCTCGCGCAAAGGATTCACGCGGAAGCGATCGCCATCAACCAATGTTCCGGCATCAAAGGCAACTTCAAGACCATTAAACGACAAGGTATTCGTTCCTGCGTCAAAGGTTGCGGCGACTTGTTTACCGTTATCTAACCGCGTGACTTCTAGCCCAGTTGCGGTTTGCTTAACATCGTAACCCGTCGCCAGCAAGGCTTGCGGGTCAGTAATGGTCGTCGTTGCGGTCGCGGTTCCCGCATTTTGAAGGTTGGTGTTGGTGACCGTCTGTCCGAGCGAGAACATTGCCTGCCCCGGCTGCTGGTTAAGGTCGGTACCCGCCATGTGTTGCTCATTAAAGGCCGAGGCAAACGCCACGACCATCTGACCCAATTGGTCACGAATCTTATCTAAGCTTTGCGCGCGAAACTCCAACAAACCAGCTACAGCACCGCGACTAAAAACGCTGTCTTTCAATTGTACTGGATTGCCCGCCACGTCGTTGTACATAATGCTTACCCGCGATGGGTCGGCAGGATCAGTCACTGTTTCCAGTTGATAAACACGATCACCTGCAACCAACGGCGAACCATTGCTTAACGATAGGGTATACGAGCCTGACTTTTGCTCATAAACACGCACATCCATCTTCTGACTCAGTTCGTGGACTATTTGATCACGTTGGTTCAATAGGCTGTTTGGTGCGACCCCAGAAACGGCGCGAGCCATCAGAATTTCTTCGTTTAAAGAAGCCACCTGACCAGTCATTGTATTAATTGCGTCGACTTCAAACTTAACTTGCGAGTTTACGCTGGTCTCGATGTCGCGCAGATAGTTATCAAAAGAGCGAAACTGAGCTGTAAGCGTACTTGCGGTGCCAAGCACGCCTTCGCGTGCTGATGGGTCAGCCGGATTGCCAGCAAACTGGCTTAGCGCACCAAAAAACTTTTCCATGACCGCATTCAAGCCCGAGCGCTCATCGGACAAGACATTGTCAATTTGGCGTACCTGAGAATAGTAGGTTTCCAGCGATTCATAGCTGCCACTTGCAGCGTTCAGGCGCGTCGCCACAAACTGATTGAACTGCCGCGTGATGCCATCGACTTCAACACCTTGCATACGGTTCTCGGAGAGGTTCACCAACTCTCGATTATAGCCGTCAGTGTTGACGTTACTGATGTTGTTACTGGTGGCGTAGAGACCCGCTTGCGCTGCGCGCAAACCACTTAAGCCAATTGAAAAAATGCTCATGCAATCATTCCTCTGCAACTTACTTTTAGCATCGGCCGAAACAGCAAAAACTTAAGCGTTATTTTGCTTTTTGTTGTAACTCGCCAAGTAACTGCTCGGCAAGGCCAATGCCGCGTTGCGCAAGCTCGCTCGAAAATTGTTGGTCTAACATGTCAGTGTAAGTGCGCATAGCATTACTGCTAAAGAACTCTGACTCACCACCCGCTTGCCGCATGGTTTTCATCATCTGCTGGATAAACAGCGCTTCGAATTGTTGCGCGGCTTGTTCAGCAGCTTTCTCGGGATTTCGTTGATTCAACGTTTTTAACGAATCCAGTTGCTTACCATCCATTGCTACACCATGTAGTGCACTCATATCTGCCATTAGATAATCTCCAACTCGGCACGCAAAGCGCCCGACGTTTGCAACGCTTGCAAGATCGCCATTAAGTCATTTGGCGTCGCGCCAAGGCTGTTCAATGCATCGACAACAGCCATTAAATCGACGCCTTCAACAACCCGTAACGTCCCCGCTTCTTGTTCAATAGTAATGTCGCTGGTGGTACCCACCACAGTATCGCCACCACTCAATGGTCCTGGCTGACTGACAAATGGCTCAGAGCTGATGGTCACCGACAAGTTTCCGTGGGCAACGGCTGCTTGGCGCAACCGCACCGGCCCACTAATGACTACGGCACCGCTGCGCGAATTCAACACCACACGAGGTGACTGCGCACTTGGATTGACGTCCAGTTGTTGCACTTGCGCCATAAAACGCACACGTTGGCTTGAATCGGTTGGCCCCTGTAGTTGCAACGTGCCGCCGTCTAAGGCTTCCGCAGTTCCGAAACCAAACTCTTGATTGATGGCATCCATCATGCGCTGGGCAGTGGCAAAGTCAGGTTGCTTGAGATTCAATTGCAGCATGCCGGCATTGCGGCCCAAATCCAGCGCCACTGAACGCTCGACAATAGCACCGCCGGTGATTCGTCCACCCGCCTGTTGATTAATCACCGCCGATGCCCCTTGTGCTTCAGCGCTGACGCCATTGATAAGTAGATTACCTTGTGCCAAGGCGTAAACTTGCCCATCAACACCTTTGAGTGGCGTCATTAATAATGTGCCGCCGCGTAAACTGCGCGCATTACCCATCGATGACACCACCACATCTAGGCGCTGCCCGGGTCTCGCAAATGCCGGCAACGTCGCGGTCACCATTACTGCCGCCACATTACGCAATTGCATATTGGTTCCTGGCGGAATCGTCACTCCTAGCTGTGACAACATATTCACCATACTTTGCCCAGTAAACGGCGCTTGCATCGTTTGGTCACCACTGCCATCGAGGCCCACAACTAGGCCGTAGCCAACAAGGTTATTGGGCCGTACGCCAGCAAAGTCGGCTAATTGCTTGATAGGTTCGGCACCGGCAATTTCGCTAGTGAGCAATAAAGCGAGTAAGAAGAAAGCCTTTTTTACAGACAACATAACGACATGACCTCGTTTGCTTTACAGTGGCGACACGTAATTGAAAAAGCGCTGTAACCAGCCCATGCGCTGTGCACCGGTAATGTAACCATCACCGATATACTCTAAGCGTGCTTCGGCGACGTGGGTCGATAACACAGTATTTTGGCCACTCACCATGCGCGGATTGACGATTCCTGAAAAGCGGATGAACTCTGTGCCTTGGTTAATCGCAATTTGTTTTTCACCACGCACCTGCAAGTTTCCGTTAGGTAATACTTGCGTGACTTGCACGGTAATAACGCCCGAAAATTGGTTGGATGCACTCGAGCCGCCGGAGCCATTGAAGTCATTAGCGCTGCCAACTTCAAAGCCATAATCAGCCAGCTCTTGGAGCACATCCGGTAGTCCTTCAAGATCAACTCCCATATTGCTTGAGCGGCTGGCATTTGACGACGACGATTTCGTCGCATTGACCTGCTCTTCAAGGACAATGGTAATCACATCACCGACCAGACGCGGACGTTGATCTTCAAACAAGGGAACGTAACCAATCTGGGCCTGGTAGATAGAACCATTCGCTTCTGCTGGCTGCGGTGCAGGGATCGCGACAGGTTCGTAAGGCTCAACGACCACGGGCTCGGGCACTGAAGAACAACCGA
Source organism: Pseudidiomarina sp. CB1 (assembly GCF_024752025.1). GTDB lineage: Bacteria > Pseudomonadota > Gammaproteobacteria > Enterobacterales > Alteromonadaceae > Pseudidiomarina. Next base: position 1,860,698 of record NZ_JANTPU010000001.1, read on the forward strand.
CCAACCCAAGCAACGCAATAATGTAAAGATTTACGAACCGCATGTGCACAACTCCTCAGCGTTTAAAGCTGACCTAAACGCGCCAGCATTTCATCGCTGGTTGAAATCGCACGGCTGTTAATTTCGTATGCGCGTTGGGTCTGGATCATGTTGACCATTTCTTCCACAACGTTCACATTCGATGCCTCGACATACCCCTGATACAAGGTGCCTGCGCCGTTAAAGCCTGGTAACGCCTCAACCGGCGCTCCTGACGACTGTGTTTCGACGTAAAGGTTGCCGCCCCGAGCTTCCAACCCAGCATCATTCATAAACGTGCTCAACGTCACTTGCCCAACTTGGTTACCCAGTGGGCTACCGGGTTGGGTCACCGTTACAATACCGTCTTGCCCGATGGTGACGCTCAGCGCATTGGCAGGCAGAAAAATCGCTGGCTCTAAAGGCAATCCGTTAGCGGTCACCATTTGTCCATCTTCATTAATCTGAAAGCTTCCGTCGCGTGTGTATGCGCGCGAGCCATCAGGCATCAATACTTGGAAGTAACCTTTACCGTTAATCGCGAGATCCCGAGAGTTACCGGTGTTATTCAGCGCACCCTGCGTATGCAAACGCTCGGTTGCGACCGTGCGCACCCCAGAGCCTACTTGTAGGCCTGAAGGTAATGAATCTTGCGCGTTATTCAGCGCGCCTGGTTGGCGCATGTTTTGATACAGCAAGTCTTCAAAAACTGCGCGCGAACGCTTAAAACCTGACGTGTTGACGTTTGATAAGTTGTTGGTAATCACATCAAGCTGTTGTTGCTGGGCAGTTAACCCGGTTTTCGCGATCCATAATGACTTAATCATGGGTAACCCCCTTTAACCTTTCACCGATAGCAAGCTGTTGGCCTGCTGAGCAGATTCATCTGCGGTTTTGATAACATTCATATTAAGTTCGTAACGTCGCTGGGTATCAATCATCGCCACCATGGCTTCAACCGCATTGACGTTGCTACTTTCCAAGGCGCCCGAGCGTAAACTACCGTTTTCATCGCGCGCCAATGGACCGCCCGTCAACGACTGAAACCAGCCGTCTTCGCGCCGTTCAAGTTGATTGGGTTGATCGACCCGTACTAATTTCATGCGATCAAAAGGAACCAGTTCATTCGGATCACCACCAAGCCCAATACCGCTTATGGTGCCGTCATCGCCAATGGATAACTGTGTTCCCATCGGTATCATGATCGGCCCACCATCGCCCAGCACCGGCATGCCGTTAACGCTTAACTGGCCATTGGCATCAACTTGCAAGTCACCACGCTTGGTGTAAGCCTCGCCAGCTGGTGTTTGTACCGCCAGCCAGTTGTTTTCCGCCAAAGCAACATCAAGCTCACGCTCGGTCGTTTGCAGTGCGCCTTGCTGGCTGTTGAATAGCCCCGTTGCGGCAACCGATGCCACGCGCGTATCATGCACACCGACGCCGTTTATTGGGACAGCTCGCGCTGCAGCAAGCTGCGCACGAAAGCCTGTCGTCGAAACGTTGCTTAAATTGTGCGTGACCACCGTCTGCTCATCGAGCGTTTGGCGCGCACCATTCATTGCGGTATAGATCATTGCGTCCATCGGTTTACCCCTTCAGTCTTACTTCAACTGCATGGTTGTCTGTAAGGCTTCATCCTGTGCTTTGATGCTTTGCGCGTTCGCTTGATAGTTACGCTGCGCAATGATCATGGCGACCAGCTCTTGCGTTAAGTCGACGTTTGACGCCTCTACTGCACCAGACATCAACGAACCAAACTGACCTTCACCAGGAACTGAAAGAATCGGGATACCCGAGCTTTTTGTTTCAATCCAAGCATTACCACCAACTGACTTTAAGCCTTCAAGACTTTGGAAGTTTGCTAAAGCTACGGTACCTAACGTCACCTGTTGTTCGTTTGAATAAGTGCCGATAATGCCGCCATTTTCATCGACTGCAACTTGCATCAACGTACCTGACACATAACCATCTTGAGCGATTTCTGTTTGTTCGAACTGATTCGCAAATTGGGTAGTGCCATCAAGTTCAAACTCGACTGACATATTTGCCGCACCAGCGCCAGGCGCAAACGTAAAGGCATCCATGTTTGTTTGGTTAACCAGCAAGCCATTAGTGTCGAAGTCAATTTGTCCCACTTCAGGAGCCAGCTCACCGCCACGTGAAATACGCACTTCCCACTGGTTATCACCGATTTTGGTAAAGTACATCATGCTTGGGTGCGCATTACCCAGCGAGTCGTACATGGTGATTGAGTTTGCATACGAGTAGGTGTCTGAATCGTTCATATCAAACGTGCCGGCAGGCAAAACAGGGCTTCCTGCATCGAGGTTGAAGACACCCGATACGTTCGCTGTTGGGTTCGCCTCAAGTCCAGCAGAAGGAATTTGCAGAACTTCAGGTTGACCACCGAAGCCCTCGCCGCGTGGATAACCGGTTAATCGTGCGCCGTCTGCGTTGACAATGTAGCCGTTTTTATCAATGGTGAACTGACCATTACGAGAGAACTGGATTTGGTCTTGCTGATCCAAGCGGAAAAAGCCTTTACCGGCAATCGCTATGTCCATGTTACGTGACGTCGCTTCGATGTTGCCATCACTGAAGTCTTGGAAAATACCAGCTACTCGAGTACCCAAACCCACCTGCGCACTGGCGTATACGTCAGCAAATTGTGCGCGGGCTGATTTGAAACCAACCACTTGTGAGTTCGCAATGTTATTACTAACGACATCAAGATTTGTTGCCGCTGCGCGTAAACCTGAAAGTGCTTGTGAAAAACCCATAATCGAGCTCCTTAAATGATTTGCCGTACGTCTTGTAAACGCACCGGTTCAAAAATTCCGCCTAAGTCCAAACGAACGCCATCTTCAGCGCTGTTACTTACCGCAATAACCTGAGCGTAATTAAATGTTTCTGAAGTGACAGCTTGCTCACCATTGTTTGCTTCAATCGCAAAACGGTATGCACCTGCGGGTGCAGTATTGCCGTCGTTCATTTGACCGTCCCAGGTAAACGTTTGCGTACCTGAGCCAACACTGCCAAGATCCATCTGTCGAACTAACATTCCGCTTTCATTGAAAATATTGACCTTTACGCTTTCAGCTGCACTGTTGAGCTCGAAGCCGAACGGCGTAATGTCATTGGCTTCCGCGCCAACCATGATGCGCTGCCCTGGGACCAACACTGCCCGACCAATCATGGCCGAGGCTTGCATCGCTTGACCGGCTTCAATTTGGCCATTGATGTTTTGCATTGTCGTGTTCAATGACTCGATTCCGCTAACCGTGTTGATTTGCGCTAACTGCGAAGTCATTTCGTTATTTTCCATTGGGTTCAATGGATCTTGATTGCGCAATTGCGTGACCAACAAGGTCATAAAGTTGTTCCGCATGCTCTCGCTATCGGATGCAATTTGCTCAGATTTCGGTGCTTGGTTGATTTGATTCAGCACATTACTGTCGATGGTATTCATCGCGCCTCCTAGCCTTTACCGATGGTGAGTGTACGCATCAGCAAATCTTTATTGGTGTTCATTACCTCAACGTTTGCTTGATAAGAACGGCTGGCAGAAATCATATTCACCATTTCAGCAACCGGATCGACATTTGGCATCGCCACGTAACCTTCGTCATTCGCAAGCGGATGCCCAGGCTTGTACTCCATACGAGGAGGGGCTTCGGAAGCTACGACCTCTTTTACCGCTACTCCGCCACTGGCTAACTGTTGCTCAAAAATCACTTGCTTCGCTTTGTACGGTTCACCATTTGGCCCAGCGACACTATTCGCATTCGCTAAATTGCTCGCGGCCACATTCATCCGCTTGGATTGCGCAGACAGTGCTGAGCCAGAAATATCTAAAATAGAGAAATCAGCCATTTGCTAGCTCCTATTGCTCAGGTTGCATGGCCTTGCGCAGGCCGCTGATTTTGTCATCCATAAACTGAATGTCCGCTTGATAACGCAGTGAATTTTCAAGAAACGCCGCGCGCTCCCTGTCCATATCAACAGTGTTACCATCAAGGCGATTCTGCGCTGGATTACGATACATAAGATCGACATTGGGGGTGTTCGAGACGCCTACTGACATATGCCCCGCATGGGTTTTAGCCACCCCAACAGGCGCGCTTTGTTGTGCTGTTGCGCGTTGCAATTCAGCTTTAAAATCAAAGTCGCGGGCTTTATAGTTAGGCGTGTCCGCATTCGCGATATTATCGGCCAATACACGTTGCCGCTGTTCACGTAACGCCAAAGCTTGTTGTTGAAATTGTAGTGCGTTCGATAACTTGTCAATCATGACTAAACCCTCCATCACACGATGCAGAGTACAGCGGTCAATTGGAAGACAAAGCAAAGAAAAGGGGATTTTTTAAGTCCTATTTCGAACGTTTTAAAAAGGCACACCTGCTTATACTTTGTGCAGTTCTTATGATAAATAGGTTTTGATATGCGTTTTCGCAGGCTGGCCTCGCTGTGGGTCTTGCTGATAATAAGTGCGCCAGCAATGGCTGACGAGCCTTCTTGGCAAAAAAGCGTAACGAGCTTTTTGCAGCGCCATGCTGACCCTGCTTACCAAAACATTGAAGTTAGCATCCGCAACGCGGATACCGCTGCGCTTTATTTCAATGCCTGCAGCCAACCGTTACTCAGTTTTACGCATCGCCCAGATAAGGTATTGGGTCGTGTCGTTCTCAAGGCGAGCTGTGAAGCTTCAGCACAACGACCGCTTTTTCTCCAAGTCGACGTTTCAGCGAGTGCGAGCTACTGGGTGACAGCACGTGCCATTGCGGCGGAGCAAAATTTAACGGCGGCGGACGTCAAATTGGTAACGGGTGATCTGCGTAAGCTACCGCAAGATGTGTTGCTTGCCGAACACGTATCATTACAGAGCCTTACCTCGAACTGGTCACTACGCCGCTCGATCAACGCAGGTGCAGCACTTACCGAGTCGCTCCTCAACCGAACAAACGTGATAAACTATGGCGACATGATTACAGTGCACTATGCTGGACATGGGTTCCACGTGGAACAGCAAGCAAAAGCTTTAAACCAAGGTGCTATCGGCGATATCATTCGGGTGCAGTTGCAAAATCGTAAAACGCTGAACGTTAAAGTCGTCGGTGAGAACAAGGCTGAAGTTGCAAAATAATTTTTCGCTTCTACCCTAAAGAAATGTGCTGAGCCGCCGATAGTTAAGGGTAGACAGCGATTCCAAAAGAGGTGATTTCTCGTGAAAATCAATGGATTTCAACCACCTAACAATTTAAATCAAGTTGACTCGCAACGTTCATCTGAACAAGCGAAGAAAGCAACTGACTCCTCAGCGGTACAACAACAAGCTGCTGAAGTCGTCACGCACTTTAGCGGCACGGCACAAGATAGCAGCATGGACATTGATCAAGCTCGTGTGGATGAGCTCCGTCAAGCTATCCGTGACGGTCAACTGACGATGCGGACAGACCAAATCGCCGATGCGCTACTGCAGGAACTCACCGAGAGTGGCCAGTCCTAATGTCGCTAAGCTCTGTCGTACAGCAGCAACACAAGTTACTTGAAAAGCTCAAGCAGCTTCTCGAACACGAGCAACAGCTGCTGAGTCAAGGTTCGATCGACGGTGAAGCGCTTACCCAAGTTGCGGCAGATAAAACACCATTGTATGAACAACTCGAGGGGTTGGAACACCAACGCGACGAGCTTGCTCAACAAGCTGGGTTTAGTAATTCACCACGTGATATGCACGCTTTTGCAGTGCAAGAAAATGCCGTCAATGACTGGAATGCAATGCGCTTAGTTGCCCAGCGTGTTGCACAACTCAACCGTCTCAATGGCGAGCTTATCGATCACCGCCTGCGCCATAATCAACAAATGCTCAATTTGTTGCGCGAAAGTTCAGCCGAACACGCCCCCACGTATTCCTCATCAGGTAGTCAATCCGCAAAAGTCCAACGCCTTAGTTCAAAAGCCTAATTTTCAGGTACACTAGACTCCTAGTTCGTTCCGACATCACCCCACAACGAGAGCAACAACATGGGTCTAGTTGTTAAACTAGTGCTTGGTATAGTTTTTGGTATTGTGATTGGCTTGTTCATGCCGGAGTGGTTCACCCAACTGCTGTTAACCTTCAAGAGCTTGTTTGGTGAGCTGCTATTCTTCACTATTCCATTACTCATTTTATTCTTCATCACCAGCGGTATCGCTGGGTTACCGCAAAACTCTGGAAAACTTCTTGGCCGTACACTTATTATCGCTTACTTATCCACAATTCTTGCGGGCATTGCGGCCTATTGGTTAGCACGGTTCATCGTTCCGATGCTCACGGCGGCAGGTACCCGAACAGAGGCGAGCGCTCAAGCCCTAGAGCCTTTTATCACCGTTGACTTGCCTCCGGTGTTCGGCATCATGACGGCATTAGCTCTGGCATTTATTTTTGGATTAGGCATCGCGGCAACGCGAGCGGAGCTCCTCAAACAGTTCTCTGACCAAGGCCGAGACATCATCGAGCGGCTCTTAGCTAAAGTGATTATTCCACTGTTGCCATTCTACATCGCCGGTGTGTTTGCCGGCATGGCACATGCTGGAACTGTCTTTCAAACCTTGCAGACCTTTGGCATTGTGCTCCTGATGGCCGTCGCCTTGCACTGGGTTTACCTTACGACAATGTACATACTGGCAGGCCTGCGTCATGGACGCAGTCCATTACACCTGTTAAAGAACATGTTGCCAGCCTATTTCACCGCGCTGGGAACCATGTCGAGCGCAGCTACAATTCCAGTAAGTTTACGCTGCGCAAAAGCCAACAAAGTGAATGATGACGTTGCTAATTTCGTCGTACCTTTGTGCGCAACGACCCACTTAGCCGGCTCAACGATTACCATTGTTAGCTGCACTTTAGCCGTCATGTTCTTACATGATGCCCTCGCTATACCTTCGTTTTTTACGATATTGCCGTTCATCTTTATGCTTGGCGTAGTAATGTTAGCAGCGCCTGGTGTACCTGGCGGTGCGGTGATGTCGGCGGTCGGTTTGCTTGGATCTATGCTAGGCTTTGGAGAAACAGCGATTGCCTTGATGATTGCACTCTATATGGCGCAAGACAGCTTTGGCACCGCCTGTAACGTCACCGGAGATGGAGCGATTGCGCTACTCGTAGATGAGCCAACTCAAAACTAAGTTAGCAAATTACGGTTTTGACTATTCCCGCTTCCGGTTCGGCACACGAACCGGTATAGCGGCCTGTTTGGCTTTGCTGCTTGCTTGGGTATTTGGGTTAGAGCATCCACAATGGGCTGCAATGACGGTTTGGGGGGTATCACAACCCACCCGTGGTTTACTGTTTGAAAAAGCCGGCTATCGAAGCCTCGGCACACTCATTGGCACCAGCATTGGTATTGGCATCGTCATGGTTGCCGGAGATGCCGTTTTACTTAAAGGCATCGGCCTGACATTGTGGGTTGTCCTTTGTGTCTACGGTGCCAACTTGCTACACGGACTTATTTCTTACGGTGCAGTCTTAGCCGGCTACTCGGCATCGATGGTGGTGCTTCTGTCGCGCACGCCGGACGCCCTACTTCCACTTGGCCTTGACCGTCTCTTCACAGTGTTACTTGGCGTTTTAACCGCCCTGATTGTCGGTTGGTTTTTTACCTACAAACGTGCCGAACAGACCCTCGTGAACAAAGTACGGCGCCAAACTGCAGAGACTTTAAGAACGCTTGCCCGCGCGTTTGAGCAAGGCTCGATTGATAAAATCCCGCTACATGACCAAATCACCAACCTTGCTCACCTTGAAACGCAGCTCGCTGACCATGGTGCAGGTTCTCCCTCAGCGCATTTGTCGGCCAAGCTGCTCCGGCGGCTGCTCAACGCACAGCTTGGTTTACTGGCGCAACTTGAAACCAGTTCGGTACAACACCGCGAAGATTTAGCACAAGCCCTACGTGATACGGCGCAAGCCTTTATCGATAATGAAGTGCGACCGATTCGAAAAAGTTTGCAGGCCACACTAGAACTTATCCAAGGCAGTACGCTACAACTTGAGTTTCAAGAGTTCAGCGAGGCGATTGAAGATCGCATTCAGTTTCGTGAGAGTGGCTCGACGGCACGTTCACACCATCGTTTCTCTGTGCTGCTGCACCGCGATTGGCGGGGTGCACAACAAGCTGCGTTGCGCACGTTCGCGGTAATGCTATTGATCAGTTTTGCATGGTTTTACACCGGTTGGATGCAACTCGCCTATTTATTACTCGGCGCCTCAGTCATGCTCACGTTGTTCTCCACCATGGAGAACCCAGCCAAGACCATGTACTACGTGTTCCTTGGTCAAGCCGCAGGTGCCAGCGTTGCATTAACGATTCAAGCTTTTATATGGCCCCACATTGACTCGCTGTTGGGCATGTTGGTGGTATTGATGCCTGTCATCCTCGTCGCCGGTTTGCCGCTGTCGCACAATCGCACTGCGCCCGGTGCCATGGATTTTAACTTAGTGTTTTTACTACTCATGCAACCTTCGTTGCACTATCACTTTGAACCTTACACAGCTGTCGGTATTGCCATCGCTGTGGTTGCCGCACCTTTACTCGCCATGGCGAGTTTTAAGTTAGTCTTTCCGACCAATTTACGCTCTCGTCAACGCCATGTACTCAAAGCTTTGGAGCGCGAGCTCGAAGAACTCGAAGCGCGGCGCCTTACGGCCCAGCAGTTAAAGCGCTATCGCGCACGTTTCTACCATCGCTTATTTAAGCTCTACCAAATGGCCGACAAACTGGGTTTTAACGACAAACTCACTGCGGCCCGATACCTGATCCGCGTACAACAACAGTTGAATCAAATGCAATAAAAAAGCGCGCCCAAAGGCGCGCTTCCACTTTGCTCTCCAATCCTTTGCTACGCACGATTTGGAACAATGCGCAACTCAACCCGTCGGTTTAGTTGACGACCGCTTGCCGTATCATTTGTAGCTACCGGCTGGCTCTCACCATAGCCAATAATGGTGATACGACGTGTGTCGACACCATTACGGGCCAAGTGATTACTTACCGACCAAGCACGGCTCTCTGATAATTGCTGATTGTAGTCAGCGCTACCCGTGCTGTCAGTGTGTCCTTCTACCACCATTGTGGTCTTCTCATATTGTTGTAGTACCCGAGCAACATCCACCAAGATCGGATCGAAGTTCGATGCGATTTGCGAGCTATCGGTCGCAAAGGTGATATTACTTGGCAATTGTAAGCGAATATTGTCGCCATCACGAATCACCTGAACACCGCTACCCGAAAGCTCTTCGCGAAACTGTTGTTCTTGCCGATCCATGTAATTACCGATGGCACTTCCTGCCAAGGCGCCTACTGCTGCACCCCAGACGTAGCGACTTTTATCGTGGTCGCCGGTGCCTTTACCGATCAACGCACCCGCCACTGCACCTATCGCGGCACCTTTTTGGGTGTTTGTCATCGGTGTCTGACAGCCCGCTAAAACCACTGCTGAAGCTACAACTACTGGAATCCAAACTTTCATAAAGCTACCTCTTTATCTTTACAATGTGTCTTTACAAAGTAGCACAAAGGTAAAAATCTGCGTGGTTGCTTTACATAATTTTTAAGGGTCACAAAGCACTTTATCACTAGCGTTTCACGGTAAGCGCTTTACGTACTTTCTCGGCTAATTCCTTTGCATGATAAGGCTTGCTCAACAGCTGAACACCTTCGTCTAAGCGTCCGTGATGTATGATCGCGTTTTCGGTATAACCTGAGGTGTAGAGCACGCGCATCGAACTATCTATGTCATTGGCTTTTTCGACCAGCTGCGGGCCATTGAGTGAGCCCGGCATAATAACGTCGGTAAATAACAAGTCGAAACGTTCACCTTGCTGCAAAATACGCAAAGCTGCGTCGCCATTTTCAGCTGCAGTGACCTGATAACCGAGGCCCTGCAGTTGGCTTACCAAGTTTTGCCGTACCAAATCATTATCTTCAACCACAAGAATTCGCTCATGACCGGTATCCAAGAGCGTCGCATCATCGTCGCTGGCTTTAATTTCCGGTTCCGCATCAACACGAGGGAAAAACAATCGAACTGTCGTGCCTTCACCTGGCTCTGAATAGATCTTAGCGTGACCGCCGGATTGCTTCATAAAGCCGTACACCATACTCAGGCCTAGACCACTCCCTTTACCTACTTCTTTGGTCGTGAAGAATGGTTCGAAGGCCTGTTGAACGGCATCAGCGCTCATACCGACACCATTATCCGATACCGCAACAGCAACATAGTCACCTCGAGCCATGTCTGCGCTATCTTCGTCGAACGACTGGTTGTATAAATCAACAACAATGCGACCACCTTTGGGCATCGCATCGCGGGCATTCAAACACAAATTTAGCAATGCCGACTCCAGCTGATGGACGTCGACTTGGCACGGCCAAGGCTGTTCAGTAACGGTAAATTCAAGTGCAATCGATTCAGGTAACGTACGCCTTAGTAACGGCTCCATGCCGACCACCGTCTCATGGATATTAACCGTGGTCGGCTCCAACGGTTGGCGCCGGGCAAAGGCTAACAAGCGTTGCGTCAATTCGGCGCCGCGCTCGGCTGCGGTCAAGCTCATTTGCGCCAACGCTTTGAGCTCTGGCTGTTCGCTAAGACGCAGATCGAGCACTTCACTATTGCCAAGTATTACCGTCAATAAATTATTAAAGTCATGGGCAACGCCGCCGGTAAGCTGACCCACCGCTTCAAGTTTTTGTGCTTGCTGTAATCGCTGTTCGAGTTGCCGCCGTTCGGTAATATTCATCATGCTACCGACCATGCGGGTTGCTTTACCATGAGCATCGCGAGCGATAAACCCCCGATCCATGACGATTATTGGCTCGCCATTTGCGTGCATGAACCGATATTCCATCTGCCAACGCGTAGCGTCACTATCAATAGCATCATGAATACTATGTAACACCTCTTCTAGATCGTCGGGGTGAATACGATTGGACCACGACTCCGGACCTGACTCTAAGGTCGCTCTATCGTAGCCAAACATGTCTTCAAAACCTTGATTCCACCACACTTTATCGGTTGTGAAGTCCCAGTCCCAAATAGCGTCGTTAGTAGCTTTTGACATCAAATCAAAGCGCTCTAATGCGATTGTCACTTCTTTTTCGACTTCCTTAAGATGATGAATGTCGATCGACGAGCCCAGCCAACGCACACAATTACCTGCTTCATCGTACTCGGGAACGGCTTCGGTCAAATGCCAACGATAACGTCCATCGAAGCGACGCATACGGAATTCAACTTCGTATTTGTGCAGGTTTTGTACCGCAGCTGACCAGACTTCAATAGCATGCTCGTGATCTTCTGGGTGCACTACACTAAGCCAGTCTGGAATTATTTCTCCCTTGGGCTTACCCGCATAAGCGGCTAATTTATCACCCACAAAGTTGACTTCGCCTTGCGGCGTGGCGGTCCAAATCTGAATCGGTAAACTTTCGACAAAATAAGCAAAATCTTGCTGTCTTTTTAAGCGCATGTAGTAGTGGGTGTAGATAATGTACAGCGCTATTATCGCAACGATCGCACCTAGGCGATTGCCCACCACGAATAATTCAGAGAATCCTATTGGCGGCGGTGGCGAAATAAGATAACCCAATACGATTAATAAACACGATGCCCAAGCAACGCCGCGAGCAAACTTGTGTGAAGCCGCAAACAAACAGAACAACACAATGGGCAAATGCAAAAAGCCATGGGCGAAACCTAACTGAGTTTGCGCCTCAAGCAAAAATACGAATAGCATCGCCAGTAGAACAATGGCCTTGCTCCACCATGGTTGCTCGAATGATGGCGGCACGGGTTGCTGGTTCTTTTCAATATCGGGCATAGCCCACTCCTTAGCGAGTTAGCTTCCCTTCGGGGTCAGCCTAAGTAATTGTCCATTTTCAGCGTCAGTGGCAAGCCATATAGCGCCATCTCGAGCCACTGCAACGGCTCGTAACCGACTGTTGTTAACGAAAGCATGCTCACTCATCACTTGCCACAGCCCGTCGACTAAACGCAGCCGTTGTAATCTTTTCCCAGCCAAATGCGTCACCAACAAATCGCCTTGCCAATCGGCAAATAACTGACCAGCATAAAGCGCCATATCTGAGGGCGCTAGCGAGGGGGTCCATTGGTGCAGAGGAGGGGCCACACCGGGTAATTCTTGGTATGGAGTCACCATCGCACCCGTGTAATCAACACCATAACTGGCGATCGGCCAACCATAGTTCTTGCCAGCTTGCAGTTGATTAATTTCATCACCGCCTTTCGGTCCATGCTCATGTTGCCAAATGGTCTTACGTTGGGCGTCATACACGATACCTTGGCTATTACGATGTCCATAGCTAAAGATAAAACCGTCGGCCTTCGTTGGAAACGGCCCATCCGAAGCTGCACTGCCATCGCGCTGTAAACGAACCACTTTACCAAGGTGATTCGCTAAGTTTTGCGCTTGTTCGCGATAGTCAAAGCCATCACCCAAGGTCAGCAGCAAGGTGTCATCAGGCAACCAAGCCATACGACCACCATAATGCGCAGCACCTTTACGCAACGGTTGTGCGACGAAAATCTGCTGCACTTCTGACGTAGTGTACGGTGGGTTTAACGACAGCTTGGCCCGAGCTAGGCAGGTTGTATTGGCGCTAATAGAACCACAGGAATAACTCACATAGAACTCGCGGGTCTGCACAAAATTCGGCGCTAAACTCACGTCAAACAGACCACTTTGGCCAGCGACAAAGAGCTCTGGCAACTGCAAGGGTATCGCATTGACTGAGCCATCGTCAGCGACGTGTATTAAGCGCCCGCCACGTTCGGTTACCAACCAACCAGCGCGTTGTTCGGGTAATTCTTGTAGTGACCAAGGAAAGCTTAGGCCATCAGTGACAACCTCGACCTGGAACGCCTCGTTATCCGCCGCTTGGCAAATACCAACATTCGCAAACGTTATGACAAGGACTAAAAAAAAGCTTTTTATCATGCTAAAGGCTCCACAAGTTCACGTGGCAGAGGATGCCATAATCGATCAAAAATCCACCCCGCGAAAGCCCCGCTCAATGCCATAGCCCCGAGTCCAGCCCAACTACGTGTCGCCGCTATCAAGGTTGGCATAGGTGCAAGATAGTTAACTACGGCAAAGCAGCACAATAACCCGAAGAAGCCAGCACTAATGAACCACCAACGCTCGGGCCCACCTAATTTACGACTGCAAAGCGCTGCAATCGGTAACGCAACAAGTAAAACTATCGCTAAAATTGCAGCTAAAATTGGCGAAAAATTAAGAAGATCATGAATTATCGTTGAAATTCGAGTATCTAAAGAAATCGGAACTGAAAGTTCGATAAGTGCTGCGAGATTAAACTGGGTCTGGATGACGCTACCGACAATAGCACCGGCAACCACGGCGATAACAAAAGCAATTAAGGTCCTTAGCATGGCACCTCCTCGGTGCTAATCATCTGCGGCATCGTCACTAAACGAAACCGTTAGCCATTCGTCTTTTGCAGTGAATTGTAGACTCTTAATCGCACCCTTGCCTTCTATATTAACTAAGTTTTGCTGTTCAGCCCAAAGTTCTTGTAACGCTTTTTGCCGCACCGCCAGTCCTTGCAAATCTGCAGGAATTGCGGTTTCTTGATATACCCAAAAGTCACGACCATCGACCTGATACCCGACCGGCTCAAGGGTGATCGGTTGTCCCGTTAAAGAAGCAAGATGAAAAGACTCAAGTGCATAAGCAGCAAATAACGCACGCGTTTCTTCATCGGTATGAATATCGGCTTGCTTCTTATTAAATAACTCCCTCATTGCATGCTCTGCATCGTGCAACACAAAGCGATGCATCACTTCAATGTTGCCCGTACGCTGATTGAACAAAATAGTAGTGACGGCCGATTTGAGTTGGTGGGCAGTAGCACTGCCCACCAACATCAACATTACCATCAAGAAAAATGCACAGCGCATCATTCGTCGTTATCGCTCTCGTCAGCTTTGAGTTTTGATTTCGCTTCTTGCATCAAGTCACGGCTAATGTGGTCAGTGCCACGCTCTGACTTGAACGCTTCAATCCGAGACTCAATAATCTTCCGCGGATAGAAGTTATTCTCGATGTTCACGTCTGCGGTCTCCCAATTCGGATCAACAGCAAAGCTCACGACTTCTTTATCCGTCACAATGAGTTTGCTGACATTCTTCGCATTGCGACGCCAAATTTCTGCGGGAATACGATAGTTTTCGGTAGTTCCATCAGCATAGGTCATCTGCAACAAAATCGGCATCACCAAACCACCAACATTCGAAAAGTCGAGAACGTAATAGTTTTGGTCTTCCGCAATCGCGCGATCAAACACCCGACGCTCCCATGGCTCGAGCTTCTCAAGGAATTTCTGATACGCATTACGCTGCTTGTTCGTCACCGTGAAGCGATCGTTTTCGTCGTAGAAATCACGCACATCAGAATTGAGTTCAACCCACGTTTTACGTCCTTCAGCTTCGTTACGCTGAACAAAAAATGAAACTGGTTTATCGGCTTCTTCTTGCCGACGACGCTGCCAATCGATATCAGGATCTTTCGTATCTAAACGCAATTTGTAAACACGATCGAGGCTGATGTCGACATGATCGGTGCTATAGAACCACCCGCGCCAGAACCAATCAAGATCAACTCCCGACGCTTCTTCCATGGTGCGGAAGAAATCTGCTGGGGTTGGACGCTTAAACATCCAGCGTTGCGCATATTCACGGAAAGCAAAATCAAACAGCTCACGCCCGAGAATCACTTCGCGCAAAATATTCAATGCGGCCGCTGGTTTGGTGTAAGCATTGGGCCCTAAACGTAATACGCTATCTGATTGCGTCATGATCGGTACCTGTACCGACGACTTCATATAATCAATAATGCCACGCGGTTCAACACCCCATGGAATTTGCGGATCCCATTCACGACCAGCAACGCCGTCTAAAAAGCTGTTTAGTCCTTCATCCATCCAGGTCCACTGGCGTTCGTCAGAATTCACGATCATCGGAAAGTAGATATGGCCAATTTCATGAATCACCACGCCAATCAAGAAGCGTTTTTCGGCCAATGAATAAGTTCGGCTACCGTCGTCTTGTAACTCGGTACGCGGACCGTTAAAAGTAATCATTGGGTATTCCATACCACCTACAGGACCGTTCACCGATTGCGCCGTAGGGTACGGATAGTCAAACGAAAAACGACTGTAAACTTCCATGGTGTGAATCACCGATTCAGTGGAATACTTCTTCCACAAGTCACCGCCTTCTTTCGGGTAAAAAGACATCGCCATGACTTCTGGTTGTACATCACCGCCCTGTTGATAGCCTTTTGCATCCCACATAAATTTACGCGATGAAGCCCACGCAAAGTCACGCACGTTCTCTGCTTTAAAGCGCCATACTTTACGTTCGTCTGTCCCCGCTTTTTCGTTCTCTAAAGCCTCTTCTGCGGTGACTACAAAAACTGGACGCTTCGACGTACGGGCTTCTTCTAAGCGCTCGCGCTGTGTGGTGGTAAGCACTTGCTCCGGATTTTGCAACACGCCACTCGCTGAAACAATGTGATCGGCGGGTACATCAATAGCGACATTAAATTCGCCGAATTCCATGGTGAACTCACCTCGGCCTAAAAATTCTTTATTGGTCCACGCTTCGTAATCCGTAAATGCCGCAACACGCGGGTACCATTGCGCTAGCAAAAAGATGTCATTGCCACCGTCACGTGCGTCATCAGGAAAATGTTCGTAACCCGAACGCGCACCAACGGCATCTTCTTCAACAATGTTAAAACCAAAATCAATCGCTAGTTCAGTTTGCTCGCCAGGTGCCAATGGTTCAGCTAAATCGACACGCATATTGGTGCCAACAATAGTAAAACTTAACGCTTCATCACTCGCCGTAGCAACTTTATCAATGGCAAAACCGAGCTCGTTATCGGTCATAAACTGCTGACGTCTTAATTGACCTAACGAAAGCCGTGCAGGTTTATCAATCCCGTCTAGATCGGTATCGGGATGGCTACCAAAGGTTGCACTGCGCTCGGCACGTGAATCATCACGGAAGATATTCTGATCCAGTTGAATCCACACATACTTTAGTGTGTAAGGTGAATTATTGTGATAGGTGATGGTTTCGGAAGCATCAAGTCGACGTTTTTTCTCGTCTAAACGCACGTTGATGTCATAGTCGGCGCGCTGTTGCCAATAGCTTTCGCCTGGCTCGCCAGCCGCACTCCGATAAACATTGGGAGTGGGTAACACTTCATCTAACTGGCGAAATTTATCTTCAAAATCGCCTTTTGTCTGCTTAATTGCTGATGCTGACACATCACCAATCGAACCAAAACCTGCCACGGTTAGCGCCGCAAAGGCTAACCAGAAACTTGAACGATGCATGGGAGCTCTCTTTTTTCGAAGTATTTTAAAATCACTCGCTTAAAGTACCAAACCGAGCTTGTTCAAACCATTGCGTTGGTCGTAAAAAGTTTCCTTTTATCGCTAAATGTGCTTTACATAAAGTTAGTTAAATAAAAGTAAGTAGATGGATCTCCACTGTGTCAGCGCCCGCTATCCGACAATTTTCTGCTTCATCTTTTCGCTACCTAGCCTTTATCGCGCTTTGGGTATTGGTCTGGTGGACGGCGACACTAATGGAATACCAACCTTTTATTAGTCTTTGGTTCCCGCCAGCAGGGCTATCGCTTGCAGCGTTCATCCTAATCGGTACGCGCGCTTTTTTACCGATCCTCATGGCAGCCTTAATTGTTGGCATGTGGATGTATCTGCAGCTCGGTAGCGCACTACCTTATATGGAACAAGCTTATAACAGTCTGATGTTAGCGCTCGCGCATACTTTTGCCTACGGCATCGGCGGTTTGTATTTCCGGCAAACCGTTGGTAAATGGGATATTCAGCAACTGCCCCAACGTATCCTCTATTTTCTCGTTGTAACAATGCTAACGACGCTCTTAGCAGCTTGGTTTGGAATTGGAGCTTTTCTCTTTATTGATGGCATGGACTGGGTGCAAGCGAGCGACTCTTGGATCAATTGGTGGGTGGGTGATCTTGCCGGAGCAATCGTTCTAACACCTTTCTTTATTTTAGTTTTAAGCCGACTCTGGGATCACGATATTTCATGGTTACGCCCCACGAACCAACGCCGTGCAAGTGATCAACGTAAACGCCCTATGTGGAGCCATAAAATAACCTTGATGCTTATTTTAGTCGGACTCGTTATTGTTGCTGATCATTACTACGAGCATCCTGCTATTGCCTACTTCATTTTATTTATTAGCATCCCGCAAATGTGGATTGTGTTTACCGAAAGAATGGAGCAAACCGTATTTTCTCTCGCTCTTGTAAGTGTTGTTATAGCGCTTTGGTTCGGTTTCTATGGCATTAACGAACATGCGCTCACCTATCAATTTGCGATGTGTGTCGTCGCAGCGAATGCCTATTTTGGTCTCGCTGTACCGACACTGTTAAATCATAATCGGCGTTTGCATCACCAAACCCAAATTGATGCACTGACACACGTTGCGACGAGGGCGCATTTTATTGAAATCGCCGAGACCAAACTACAAGGGCAACGCAGTAACGACTTTCCGCTCGCTCTCATTGTGTTTGATCTTGATCAGTTCAAAAACATCAACGACACCCACGGTCACTTAATTGGTGATCAAGCGCTTATCATGGCCGCACAAAGTGTACGTACCCATATTCGTAACTGTGATTTGATTGCCCGCTTCGGTGGCGACGAATTTTTAATTTTGTTACCCGAACAAAACTTAACGCAAGCCACTACAACTGCTGAACGCCTACGTCATTCACTCCCAGCTATCCCAACGCCTAAGGGGTTAGTACAAATCAAGGCGAGTTTTGGTATCGTTGAGATCCAAGCCCACGAATCCATCAATGAAGCCTTACAACGTGCCGACCAAGCTTTACTCGAAGCTAAACGCAAAGGTCGCGATCAAGTGGTATCATCTTAAGTATCTTTTGTACGTTTTAAGGTTGCCATCATGGCTATTACATCTATTGAAATCCTGGTCGCTACCACTTCAGGAAACACAGAATATTTGGCTGATCAACTCGCCGATCAGCTCCAGCAACAGGGCTACACTGCACGTGTTCATTACGAACCCGACTACACTGATTTAATCGAAGGGATTACCGATGAAACCTTATGGATCGGCTGCATTGCCAGCCACGGCGCAGGTGACTACGCCGACAGTATGTTGGCATTCGCCGACGATCTGCATGCCAAAAAACCCCGTTTAGAACCTCTGCACTACGCAGTTATTGCGGTTGGGGATAGTTGTTACGACACCTATTGTGCTGCCGGTCGTGATTTTGATGAAAAGCTTGCCAACGCTGGTGCTAAACGATTAATCGAACGCCTCGAAATTGACATGTCTCAAGACGATCCGGAGGAAAAAGCATCAACATGGCTAGGATCTCTACTCGCGCATTTGTGAGTAATCACTGTATAAGATCCTCTGAGATCTGTAGATACACACTGTACAAAACTGTTGATAACTATGTCTGTGGATAACCAAGCAAGTTACGCACAGGTTGATCAGAACAAGGATCATCTATTGATCACAACTTTACGGATCGTTTTGATCCTTAGCTATTAAGGGCTACAGATGCTTATCCACAGAATTTCCCGCACTAGTAGTAATAGCAATAAAAGATCTAAACAAAAGATCTTAAGTTATTTTTAGATCTTTAAGACCGCTAAAAAAAATTTCAGAACGAGCAACTGAACGAAATTTAACCGTTTCGATCCAAGCCAATTCAGGTTAAACTATACGGCTACAATTTTTGCTCGTAAGGCTCTAGGATTACGTTTATGTCGAATACTCCAACTTACCATCAGCATTATGACGTTATTGTCATTGGTGGTGGACATGCTGGTACTGAAGCAGCGCTTGCTGCAGCACGTATGGGCTGTCAAACGCTATTGTTGACGCATAACATCGAAACCTTAGGTCAAATGTCATGTAATCCAGCCATTGGTGGTATTGGTAAAGGACATTTGGTAAAAGAAATAGATGCTTTAGGCGGCGCTATGGCACTAGCAGCTGATCGTGCAGGTATTCAATTTCGTACGCTGAATTCATCCAAAGGCCCAGCAGTTCGTGCTACGCGAGCACAAGCCGATCGTGTATTGTACAAAGCTGCAATCCGCGAATTACTTGAAAATCAACCGAATCTAAATCTATTTCAGCAAGCTTGTGATGATCTGATCGTTGAAAACGATCGTGTGGTTGGCGTTGTCACCCAAATGGGTCTGAAATTTAGTGCGAAAACAGTGGTTTTAACGGTTGGCACATTTTTGGGTGGCCAAATTCATATTGGTCTAGAAAATTATCAAGGCGGCCGCGCTGGTGATCCTCCAGCAAATGCATTAGCGAAGCGTTTACGTGAGTTACCTTTGCGTGTTGATCGCTTGAAAACCGGTACACCACCGCGTATTGATGCAAAATCAATTGATTTTTCCGAACTGCAAGAACAACCCGGTGATACACCAACACCGTTGTTCTCGTTTATGGGAAAACCCGAAGATCATCCTCAACAAATTAGTTGTTACATCACTCATACCAACGATCGCACTCACGATGTCATTCGTGGTGGTTTAGATCGTTCACCGATGTATTCAGGCGTTATTGAAGGCGTTGGGCCACGCTATTGTCCATCGATCGAAGACAAAGTAATGCGTTTTGCTGATAAAACCTCGCATCAAATCTTCGTTGAACCGGAAGGATTAAATACGCATGAAGTTTATCCAAATGGTATTTCAACGAGCTTACCATTTGACGTACAAGTTGAATTGGTGCGTTCCATAAAAGGTTTTGAAAATGCGCATATTACGCGCCCAGGTTATGCTATTGAATATGATTATTTTGATCCACGTGATCTGCAACAAACCTTAGAAACCAAATACATTCATGGTTTGTTCTTTGCCGGCCAAATTAATGGAACGACGGGTTATGAAGAAGCCGGTGCACAAGGTTTAGTAGCTGGTTTAAACGCTGCTCTGCAAGCACAAGACAAAGAAGGTTGGGCACCACGTCGAGATAATAGTTATATGGGTGTGCTGATCGATGATCTTTCGACGCTAGGTACCAAAGAACCTTATCGCATGTTTACCTCTCGGGCGGAGTACCGCTTATTGCTGCGTGAAGATAATGCTGACATGCGCTTAACCGAAAAAGGCCGTGAACTCGGCTTGGTTGATGATGCTCGTTGGGCGCGCTTTAGCGAAAAAATGGAAGCTATTGCACAAGAACAACAACGCTTACGCAGTACTTGGATCCACAAAGATCACCCAGCGGTTACAGCAGTCAACGAATTGGTGAAAACGCCAATCACGAAAGAAGTCAACGGTGAAGATCTGTTACGTCGACCAGAAATTACCTATCAAGCGATGATGGCGATCGATGTGTTAGGTCCAGGCCTCTCTGATCACGAAGCAGCGGAACAAGTCGAAATTCAAACCAAGTACGCTGGTTATATCGCTCGCCAACAAGACGAGATCGCAAAACAGCAACGCCATGAAAATACGCGTTTGCCGATGGGTTTTGATTACGCCAGCATCAAAGGTTTATCGAATGAAGTGATTGCCAAGCTGAATGAGCATCAACCTGAAACCGTCGGTAAAGCAGCGCGTATTTCAGGCGTCACTCCGGCGGCTATTTCAATGTTATTAGTTCATTTGAAAAAACAAGGATTGTTGCGCAAAAGCGCCTAACCGTGGTTATCGAAACGAGCATGCAGAAAAAATTAGCAGAACTTATTGAGCGTGCAGGGCTCACCATTGCACCCGAGCAGCAACAACAACTCGTGCGTTTGGTGCAATTGCTGGATAAATGGAATAAAGCATACAACTTGACGTCGGTACGTAATCCACAGCAAATGCTGAGTCGTCACATTGTCGATAGTCTGGTAGTGTTACCTTATCTTCAAGGTGAACGTTTTATCGACGTTGGCACCGGACCTGGATTACCAGGCTTGCCGCTCGCGATTGCACAACCGGATAAAGAGTTTGTATTGCTTGATAGTTTAGGTAAACGCATTCGTTTTATTCGCCAAGTTTGTCACGAACTAGGGCTTAAGAATGTTAAAGCTGTGCAAAGCCGCGTGGAAGAATTCGATGACCCAACTAAATTTGATGGAGTCATCAGTAGAGCCTTTGCCTCGCTTAGTGATATGCTGAATTGGTGTCAGCACTTGCCAAAGCCACAAGGTAAGTTTTACGCTTTAAAAGGCGTCTATCCTGAAGCTGAAATCACTGCATTAGCAACTGATTTTCCAGCCGATAAATTTCAGGTGGACGACGTCATTGCGCTGCAGGTACCTGAAGTCGATGCAGAGCGTCACTTAGTTATCATCTCAACAAGAGGTTAAACGCCCGTGGGTAGAATCATTGCCATTGCAAATCAGAAAGGCGGCGTGGGTAAAACCACCACGGCGGTGAATTTGGCGGCATCGATGGCCGCGACACGGCGTAAAGTGTTGTTGATTGATCTCGATCCACAAGGCAATGCCACCATGGGTAGTGGTATCGATAAATACGATATCGAAAATACCGCTTACGAATTACTGGTTGATCAAAAGCCTTTTCAAGATGTAGTTGTCACAGAAACGAACGGTAAATATCATTTGATTGCTGCCAATGGTGACGTGACCGCAGCTGACGTTAAACTCATGGAAGAATTTGCCCGTGAGCAACGACTGGCCAGTGCACTCAAACCAGTGAGTGATAACTACGACTTCATTTTTATTGATTGCCCCCCGTCACTAAGCATGTTGACGGTGAACGCCATGGCGGCAGCCGACTCCATTTTAGTTCCTATGCAGTGCGAATATTACGCACTCGAGGGGTTAACAGCCCTAATGGATACTATCGAGCGTTTAGCTGAAGCGGTAAATCCGCGGCTGCAAATCGAAGGTATTTTGCGCACCATGTATGATCCGCGTAATCGCTTAGCGAACGATGTTTCAGAACAACTTAAAGCGCATTTTGGCAATAAGGTTTATCGCACGGTGATTCCGCGCAACGTGCGTTTGGCTGAAGCGCCAAGTTTTGGTGCTCCAGCTATGTACTACGACAAATCATCTACCGGGGCAAAAGCCTATCTCTCGCTAGCAGGCGAACTGATTCGCCGCGCAGAACAATTAAAAAAAGCCGAAGCAGCGGCTGAAGCCTGAGGAAACCACGAGCTATGTCTGCCAAGAAACGAGGACTAGGACGCGGCTTGGACGCGTTATTAACCACCAGTAAGCATGCTCGTGAGCTCGAACATGAGCAGCCTGAGGGCAATGACGTACAGGATATCAGCAAAGGCGAACTTCAGAAACTTCCGATTGAGTTTTTGCAGCCAGGTAAATACCAGCCGCGCAAGGATATGTCGCCTGAAGCACTTGAAGACCTTGCCGCTTCAGTTAAAGCGCAAGGCATCATTCAGCCGATTGTGGTGCGCGAAATTGAGAAAGATAAGTACGAGATTATCGCCGGTGAGCGTCGTTGGCGTGCGGCTCAAATGGCGCGCTTGAGTGAAGTGCCCTGTTTGGTTAAACACGTACCCGATGAAGCTGCAGTTGCTATTGCGTTGATCGAGAACATTCAACGTGAAGATCTGAACGCAATGGAAGAAGCAACTGCCTTGCAACGTCTGTTGGATGAATTTCAACTGACCCATCAAGAGGTTGCTGACGCAGTGGGTAAATCACGCGCAACCGTCACTAACTTATTGCGTTTAAACAACTTAGAACACGAAACCAAAACCCTCCTTGAACGTGGTGACATTGAACATGGCCACGCCAAACTACTTCTTGCCCTTCAGGGTGAACAACAAAGCGAAGTTGCGCGTACTATTGCTGCAAAAGCGATGACTGTGCGTGAGGCAGAAAAGTTGGTGCGACTTACACTGGAACCGAAAAAACCAGTTGAGCCACAAAAACCAAATGCCGATATTCAGCGCTTGGAACAACGTTTGAGCGATCGCTTAGGTGCTGCAGTTGCGATTAATCATGGCCGCAAAGGCAAAGGCAAAGTGGTGATAAATTACAGTAGTTTAGATGAGCTTGACGGTATACTCACTCACTTTCAGTTGCCTGATGATGCTTAAGCCGTTTGCATTTTGTTGCAATTAGAGCGCAAATCTTTATACTATCGCGGGCTTTTAACTGAGGTTCTGAGCCCGTGAGTGGAACGTTAACACATGCCGGAAAACAGCTCGCCGTAAAACTGCTGCGAGCCCAAGCAGGTACCTTGTTTTTATTGGCCTGCACGTTTTCTTTGGCGACATCGTATGAATATTTTTGGGGTGTTGTTGGCGGTGGTCTAACCGTCATGCTTCCAACAGCACTGTTTGCATGGCGCGCTTTTGCTCAAGGCGGCGCGCGTGCGGCGCAACAAGTCGTCAGTAATTTTTTTGCCGGTGAGGCGCTGAAAATTAGCCTCACAGTAATCTTGCTGGTCGCACTGCTATTGTTGACCTCGCTCCCGCTGGTTGCGGTTTGTAGCGGCTACATAGCAGTTTTGATCGTGCAATGGTTGGCACCGATTTTGTTTTTAAAATCAACTTAAACTTGTGGGAATTAAGATGGCTGCAGAAGAGTTAACGCTCCAGAGTCACATTCAGCACCACTTAACTAACGCCAAAATGTGCTCTACCGAAAATGGTTTAGCCTTTAATAAAGCGTGTAGTGAAGCCGGGTTCTGGACGTGGCACATAGACACACTCGCTTGGTCGATCGGACTGGGCATCCTGTTCTTAATGATTTTCCGTAGCGCAGCGAAAAAAGCGAATACCGGTGTTCCTGGTAAATTCCAGTGTTTCATCGAAATGATCGTTGAGTTCGTTTCGGACAACGTGCGCGACACCTTCCACGGTAAAAGTAAGCTTATTGCACCATTGGCATTGACCATCTTCGTCTGGGTTTTCCTGATGAACTTGATGGATTTAATCCCAGTGGATTTCCTGCCAGCATTTGCAGGCTGGGTTGGTGAGACCGGCTTTGGCGTCGACTCCCATGATGTTTACATGAAGATCGTACCGACCACAGACATCAACATGACCGCAGCGCTGGCGCTTGGCGTGTTCTTATTGATGATCGGTTACGGTATTCGTATGAAAGGCATCGGCGGCTTTATTAAAGAGCTGACGTTGCACCCGTTTAGTTCTAGCAACATGGCGGTTCAAATCCTCTTGATTCCGTTTAACTTGTTGCTCGAAACCATCGCGTTGGTTGCGAAGCCGTTCTCGCTCGCACTGCGTCTGTTCGGTAACTTGTATGCCGGTGAGCTGATCTTCATCTTGATTGGTGCGATTGGCCTTATGCAGTTGCCGTTGCATTTTGTTTGGGCCGTTTTCCACATTCTGGTAATCGTGTTACAAGCGTTCGTATTCATGATGCTGACCATTGTTTACTTAAGTATGGCCAGCTCAGAAAGTCACTAGTTTTGCTATTAACTTTTATTTTTAACTTCAACCTTTGAAATATCGGAGAAAACAATGGAACTAATGTTAGGTCTTAAATATATCGCTGTAGCACTATTGATCGGTTTCGGTGCAATCGGTACTGCAGTTGGTTTCGGTAACATGGGTGGTAAATTCTTGGAAGCGTGTGCACGTCAGCCAGAATTAGCGCCTTCTCTGCAAGTTAAAATGTTCATCTTGGCGGGTCTGATCGATGCGGTAGCAATGATCGGTGTTGGTATCGCCATGGTTCTGTTGTTCGTTCTGTAAGGCTCGATTAACTTTCTCGAACAACTGAACGAATAGGAGGGTGGGTCTATGAGTTTAAATATGACCCTGATCGGTGAATTAATCGCGTTTATCGTCTTCGTGCTGTTCTGCATGAAGTTTGTTTGGCCACCGCTAAACAATGCGATTGAAGCTCGTCAGAAGAAGATTGCCGATGGCCTAGCAGCTGGTGAAAAAGCTGAGAAAAGCCTCGAAGAAGCGCAAGCTAAAGTTGCTGACGAACTTAAAGACGCGAAAGCGCAAGCTGCAGAGATTATCGCCCAAGCGAAAAAACGCGCGGACGAAACAATCGAAGACGGCAAAAAGCGTGGCGAGCAAGAGCGCGAGAAAATCGTTGCTGCGGGCCACTCTGAAGTCGAAGCAGAGCGCAACCGCTTACGCGAAGAGCTGCGCAAGCAAGTAGCAGTATTGGCTGTTGCTGGTGCTAGCAAAATCATTGAGCGTGAAATTGATAAAGACGCTCACAGTGACATCGTTGAAAAACTGGTCGCTGAACTCTAACCAAAGGGGTTTGTGCAAATGTCAGAATTGACTACGGTTGCTCGCCCCTATGCAAAAGCAGCTTTTGATTTTGCACTAGAGCACGGCGCAATCGAAAAATGGCATGAAATGATTACCTTTGCCGCCGCTGTTGCGAGCGATGAAGGCATGGCCACTTTTTTGAGTAGTGCCGAAACGCTAGAGAAAAAGGTAGAGGTTTTCGTTAACGTCTGCGGCGAACAACTGGATGAGAAAGGCCAAAACTTCGTACGTTTGATGGCGGAGAATAACCGTTTGAAAGCCTTACCTGCTGTCGAGAAGCTTTACAGCGAACTGCGCTCAGAACACGAGCAAGAAGTCACTGTAGAAGTGACCTCTGCGGTCAAATTGACCAAGAAGCAGCAGGACAATCTAGCACAGACGTTAGAAAAACGTTTTTCACGCAAAGTTAAGCTGAATTGCAGTGTCGATGCAGCGATTGTCAGTGGCTTATACATTAAAGCTGGTGACACCGTGATTGACGGTACGGTGCGCGGTAAGCTCGATCGGCTTGCCCATGCACTGCAATCCTAATTGGGGACTTGAGCATGCAACTGAATTCAAATGAAATCGCTGAACTGATCAAGAAACGTATTGAACAGTTCGAAGTGGTCAGTGAAGCTCGTAACGAAGGTACTATCGTTTCGGTAACCGACGGTATCATCCGCATTCATGGCCTTGCTGACTGTATGCAAGGTGAGATGATTGAGCTTCCTGGCAATCGTTACGCCATCGCGTTGAACTTGGAACGCGATTCTGTAGGCGCCGTAGTAATGGGTCCGTACGCGGACTTGCAAGAAGGCGTTAAAGTTAAATCAACAGGCCGTATCCTTGAAGTACCAGTAGGTCGTAACCTATTGGGTCGCGTTGTGAACACCTTGGGTGAGCCAATCGACGGTAAAGGTCCTATCGAAGCTGATGGCTTTGAACCTGTTGAAAAAATCGCACCTGGCGTTATCGAACGTCAATCAGTAGATCAGCCAGTGCAAACTGGTTACAAGTCTATCGATGCGATGATTCCAATCGGTCGTGGCCAGCGTGAGTTGGTGATCGGTGACCGTCAGACTGGTAAAACAGCTTTGGCAGTTGACGCCATCATCAACCAGAAAAACTCTGGTATTAAGTGTGTGTACGTAGCTATCGGTCAGAAAGCGTCGACCATCGCTTCTGTGGTACGCAAACTTGAAGAGCACGGCGCTTTGGAAAACACCATTGTTGTTGCAGCATCTGCTTCTGAATCAGCAGCGTTGCAATACTTGGCAGCCTATTCAGGTTGTACCATGGGTGAATACTTCCGTGACCGCGGTGAAGACGCATTGATCGTCTACGATGACTTGTCGAAGCAAGCTGTTGCTTATCGTCAAATCTCATTGTTGCTACGTCGTCCGCCAGGTCGTGAAGCTTACCCTGGTGACGTATTCTACTTGCACTCACGCCTACTTGAGCGTGCAGCACGAGTGAATGCGGACTACGTTGAAAAATACACCAACGGTGAAGTCAAAGGTCAAACCGGTTCACTAACCGCATTGCCAATCATCGAAACCCAAGCGGGTGACGTATCGGCATTCGTACCTACCAACGTGATTTCAATCACTGATGGTCAGATCTTCTTGGAAACTGACTTGTTCAACGCTGGTATCCGCCCTGCTGTTAACGCAGGTATCTCGGTATCGCGTGTAGGTGGTGCAGCACAAACTAAGATCGTTAAGAAGCTTGGTGGTGGTATTCGTTTGGCATTGGCCCAGTATCGTGAACTTGCGGCGTTCGCTCAGTTTGCTTCTGACCTTGATGAAGCAACACGTGCGCAGCTTGAACACGGTCAACGTGTCACCGAACTGATGAAACAGAACCAATATGAGCCAATGAGCGTTGCAGAGATGGCAGTGTCTATCTTCTCAGCTGAAAAAGGCTACCTCAAAGATGTGGCGCAGGACAAAATCCTCGACTTTGAAAGTGCGTTAATTTCGTACATGAAGAGCGAGCACGCCGATCTGATGGCTGATATTGATAAAACTGGCAACTATAACGACGACATCGAAGCTAAGCTGCACGAAGGTTTGAAAACCTTCAAAAAGACGCAGTCTTGGTAATGAGCAGTGGCCACCTAAGCGTGGCCACACGTCGTTGAGTTAACAGGAGATTATCATGGCCGGCGGTAAAGAGATAAAAACCAAGATCGGGAGTATTAACAATACTCAGAAGATCACCAGCGCAATGGAAATGGTTGCTGCGTCGAAAATGAAAAAGGCGCAGGAACGGATGGCTTCTAGCCGCCCGTATGCCGACAGCATTCGCAAGGTGATCGGCCATGTTGCCCACGCTAACTTGGAATACAAGCATCCGTTCTTAGAAGAACGTGAAGTGAAACGAGTTGGCTATATCGTCATTTCAACGGACCGTGGTCTGTGTGGCGGCTTAAACACCAATGAATTTAAAGCGGTGGTTAAGCATGCTAAAGAACAACAAGACCAAGGTATTGAAGTTGATTTTGCGGCGATTGGCAGCAAGGCAACGGGTTTCTTTAAACGCTTTGGAGGCCGTTTACTAGCGCAAACATCAGGTCTTGGCGATAAGCCAAGCGTGAATGATGTGCTCGGCACCGTACAAGTTATGTTGGATGCTTTCGATAAAGGCAGCATCGATCGTCTTTACGTGGTGTACAACAAGTTTGTGAACACCATGAAGCAGGACCCAACGATAGCGCAGTTGCTACCGTTGCCGAAAGCTGAAGGCGAAGAACGTGATCGCGTGCAAGCAGGTAGCTGGGATTACCTGTACGAGCCAGCACCAGAGTCTATCTTGGATACCTTGATTCGTCGTTTCGTCGAATCAACCGTGTACCAAGGTGTGGTGGACAACATCGCTAGTGAACAGGCAGCGCGGATGGTGGCTATGAAAGCCGCTACCGACAACGCCGAAGACCTCATCGATCAGTTGCAGCTCGTGTACAACAAGGCACGTCAGGCAGCTATCACGCAGGAAATTTCGGAAATTGTATCGGGCGCCGAAGCGGTTTAAGGCGAAGCTTGCAAGAATTTTAGAGTTAGAGGAAATGTCATGAGTCAAGGTAAGGTCGTGCAAATTATTGGCGCGGTTGTGGATATCGAATTTCCACAATCAAGCGTGCCAAAGGTCTACGACGCGCTGAAGGTGACCGACGGTGACCTCAAGGGTTTGACCTTGGAAGTTCAGCAGCAGCTAGGCGGTGGTATCGTGCGTGGTATCGCACTCGGTACAACCGATGGTTTGCGTCGTGGTATTACAGTAGAAAACACTGGCGAGCCAATCATGGTTCCTGTGGGTAAACAAACCCTCGGTCGTATCATGAACGTATTGGGTGAGCCAATCGACGAAGCGGGCGACATCGGCGAAGAAGAGCGTATGTCTATTCACCGTGAAGCGCCTTCGTACGAAGACCAGTCAAACGCAACTGAGCTTTTGGAAACAGGTATCAAAGTTATCGACTTGATTTGCCCGTTCGCCAAAGGTGGTAAAGTTGGTCTGTTCGGTGGTGCCGGTGTTGGTAAAACCGTAAACATGATGGAGCTTATCCGTAACATCGCTATCGAGCACAGCGGCTACTCAGTATTCGCCGGTGTTGGTGAGCGTACGCGTGAGGGTAATGACTTCTATCACGAGATGAAAGATTCAAACGTACTCGACAAAGTAGCATTGGTCTACGGTCAGATGAACGAGCCTCCAGGTAACCGCCTTCGCGTAGCGTTGACCGGTTTGACCATGGCAGAGAAGTTCCGTGACGAAGGTCGTGACGTCTTGTTCTTCGTGGATAACATCTATCGTTACACCCTAGCCGGTACCGAGGTATCTGCATTGTTGGGTCGTATGCCATCAGCGGTAGGTTATCAGCCGACACTTGCTGAAGAGATGGGTGTACTTCAGGAACGTATTACTTCAACCAAGACCGGTTCAATCACGTCAATCCAGGCCGTATATGTACCTGCGGATGACTTGACTGACCCATCACCAGCAACAACCTTCGCGCACTTGGATGCGACCGTTGTATTGTCACGTGATATCGCGTCTTTGGGTATCTACCCTGCGGTTGACCCACTGGATTCAACTTCACGTCAGCTTGACCCGCAAGTTATCGGTAAAGAGCACTATGACGTAGCACGTGGCGTGCAGTCTGTATTGCAGCGTTATAAAGAGCTGAAAGACATCATTGCCATCTTGGGTATGGACGAATTGTCAGAAGAAGACAAGATGACCGTTGCCCGTGCTCGTAAGATCCAGCGTTTCTTGTCGCAGCCTTTCTTCGTAGCTGAAGTATTCACCGGTGCACCTGGTAAATACGTTGCGTTGAAAGACACAATCGCTGGCTTCAAAGGCATCTTAAACGGTGACTATGATGACCTTCCAGAACAAGCGTTCTACATGGTTGGCAGCATCGAAGAAGCGGCCGAAAAAGCCAAGAAAATGTAAGAACCGGGAGGTTTAAATGGCAGCAAAAACTGTACACCTTGACGTGGTCAGCGCCGAAGACAGTTTGTTTACTGGCGCCGTTGAGACCGTGCAAGTGACCGGTAGCGAAGGTGAATTGGGTATTTACCCTGGTCACGCGCCTTTAATTACCAAAATCAAGCCAGGTATGGTGCGAGTGGTAAAAGAAGGCGGTGAAGAAGAAATCATCTACGTTGCTGGTGGTGTGCTGGAAGTGCAGCCACACAACGTCACGGTTTTGGCTGATACAGCCGTTCGCGGTGAAGAGCTTGACGAACAACAAGCACTTGATGCGAAGAAACGTGCTGAAGAAGCAATCGCAGATTCAAGTTCTGATCTTAGCTACGCAGAAGCGGCGGCAGAACTGTCTCGGGCGTTGGCACAATTGCAGATTATTCGCAAAATCCGCAAATAATCTGGTCCAGCCTAATAGAAGCAAAAGCCCAGCCTCGAGCTGGGCTTTTTGTTTTTGTTAGTTTATATTTAAGTCGCAATTAAGTTAATAACTAATAATAAAATAGAGTAGGGAAACAAATGAAAGAATTAAAAATATTGCTTGTTGTGGTTTTAGTTGGTGTGCTTTCGGGGTGTGCAATTCCGGTTGATCGGTACCATGCGTCGGCAGATAACCAAAATATAATTAAAGCTCAGGATAGAAAATTCAAAGTTGCTGATTTTACGGCTACGACGACCGATTACAAGGTGATGTGTCGTTTGGCAAATAATGTGGAACTAAGCGATGGCCTATCGTTTCAAGAGTATATTGAACAAGCCTTAATCGAAGAGTTGAAAATGGCAAGTGCATACTCTGAGAAAGAGGGGGTTTTAATTAAAGGCCATCTAAACGATACGGATGTGAGCTCTGGAATGACTGATGCGCACTGGACATTGGATTTAACAGTTTCAAATGCACAGGGAGAGAGCTTTCAGGTTAAGCATAAGCGAGAGTTTGACGCTAGTTTTGTCGGCGGTATAGCTTGCGGTTCGGACATGCCTAAAGCCTTTGCTCCGACTGTTAAAGAGCTTATCTACAAAATCTTTAACCATCCTCAATTCGATGAATTATTCCTGAAGTAGATGTTAGATTGATGGGGCCGCCTGTGCGAGGGCCCCTGACTAATGATGTGCTTTTATGTCTATTCTGGTTCGCTTAGACTAAAAGTGGCCTGAAAGGCTTAAGTAGCATGAAATTAGAGTTTAATAAAAGACCAGACATCCGCAATTCAACTTAGAGCCCATTCGTTTTTGCTGTGCAAATATTCTGCAAAGTCATTAACCCGGCGTCACACAAAGCAATTTTCCACCTGTTAATTTACTGTAATCCCGCTAGAATAGGGCTTTCCAATTCACCAACTGAAAAATGGACGAATTCATGGCATTGAGTGTAGTGGTTCTGGCTGCTGGCAAAGGCACGCGTATGCGTTCGGCATTGCCTAAAGTGCTACATCCCGTTGCCCACAAAGCGATGGTGCAACATGTGATCGACAGCGCACGGCAGCTTGATTCGAGCGCCATTCATGTAATTTACGGCCACGGTGCTGAAGTATTGTTAGATCGCCTTGGTGGGCAAGCGCTTAATTTTGTTGAGCAAGCCGAGCAACTTGGTACTGGTCATGCGGTGCAGCAAGTGGTACCGCATCTTGGCGATGATGAACATGTGCTGATTTTATATGGTGATGTACCGTTAACGCGCGTTGAGACCTTACAAGCTTTAGTCGAAGCAGGCCAAAATTCAGAGCTTGCTTTACTGACCGTCAACCTACCCGATCCAACAGGTTATGGGCGCATCTTGCGTGACGCTGATGGCAACATCACTGGCATCGTTGAGCAAAAAGACGCAACGGCTGCGCAATTGAAGGTGACTGAGGCCAACACTGGCATGATGCTGACGCAAGGAAAAGCGCTAAAACGTTGGCTAGGAGCGTTATCGAATCACAACGCACAGGGCGAATACTACCTGACCGATATCGTTGCGATGGCTGCTCAAGAAGGTGTACAGATAGCTTCGACCCAACCGCAAGACATCCATGAAGTCGAGGGCGCGAACAACCGCGTACAGCTTGCAGCGCTTGAGCGTGCGTATCAACAACGCCAAGCCGAACAGCTAATGCTCGATGGCGCTACACTGCTCGACCCCGCCCGTGTTGATGTGCGCGGCACGGTCACAATTGCCAATGACGTCCTAGTTGATGTGAATGTGATCTTTGAAGGTCATGTCGAGCTTGGCGAAGGCGTTGTTATTGAAAGCAACTGTATTTTGCGTAACTGCAGAATTGCTGCGGGTGCGCGTATTAAGTCCCATAGCATTGTTGAAGAAGCACAAGTTGGCGAACAATGCGAAGTTGGCCCCTATGCTCGCCTGCGTCCGGGCTCGGTACTTGAACAGGGCGCGAAGGTCGGCAACTTTGTTGAAATGAAAAAGTCGAAGCTCGGTAAAGGTTCAAAAGCCAATCACCTCACCTATTTAGGCGATGCGATCATCGGTGAGCAGGTGAATATTGGTGCAGGTACCATCACTTGCAATTACGATGGCGTGAATAAGTCCACCACCCAAATCGACGATGGTGCTTTTATCGGCTCCAATAGCTCTTTGGTTGCGCCGGTTCGCATTGGCAAACAAGCCACAGTTGGTGCTGGCTCGACCATTACCAAGGATGTGGAGGATGCCGAGCTGGGTATCGCCCGTGGTAAACAACGCAATATGACGGGCTGGCAACGCCCGCAAAAGAAAGGATAAGACGTATGTGTGGAATCGTAGGCGCCACTTCCGAGCGCCGTATTAGCAAAATCCTGCTGGAAGGCCTTAAGCGCCTTGAATACCG
Organism: Pseudidiomarina sp. CB1; assembly: GCF_024752025.1. Taxonomy (GTDB): domain Bacteria; phylum Pseudomonadota; class Gammaproteobacteria; order Enterobacterales; family Alteromonadaceae; genus Pseudidiomarina. The sequence continues at coordinate 1,893,326 of NZ_JANTPU010000001.1, forward strand.
TGGTTACGACTCTGCTGGCCTTGCCGTATTGAGCGAAGATGGCGTTATTGAAAGCATTCGTCGTACAGGTAAAGTTCAAGAATTGAAAGATGCAGTCGGTGAACACCCGCTAAGTGGTACTACAGGTATCGCGCATACGCGCTGGGCAACCCATGGTGGCGTGACTGAAGCAAACGCCCATCCGCATATTTCTAACGACTGTATTGCCGTTGTTCATAACGGCATTATCGAAAACCACGACAAACTGCGTGAGCAATTGCGTGCCCACGGTTACGAATTTCGTTCCGACACTGACACTGAAGTGATTTGTCACTTGGTACACCACGAGAAAAAGACGCACAGCGACTTATTTGAAGCGGTACAAGCGGCGGTGAAGCAACTCGAAGGCGCTTATGGCACTGTGGTCATGGATTGCCAAGAACCAGGTCGCTTAGTGGTCGCGCGTTCAGGCAGCCCACTGGTGATTGGCCTAGGTATCGGCGAGAACTTTATCGCTTCGGACCAGTTGGCGTTGTTACCTGTTACGCGCAAGTTTATGTACCTTGAAGAAGGTGATATGGCTGATATCAGCCGCACTGAGGTGAAAGTTTATAACGCGCAGGGAGCGCGCATCGAACGTGACGTGCACGAGTCTGACGGCCAGTATGACGCTGGCGGCAAAGGCAATTATCGTCATTTCATGCTCAAAGAGATCCACGAGCAGCCAGCGGCAGTGCGTAACGCGTTAGAGGGCCGATTGGTCGACGGGCGTGTCGCTGACAACGCTTTCGGTGAAGGCTCAATGGCGCTGTTGAAGAGTGTTGAGCACGTGCAAATTGTGGCCTGCGGCACCTCTTACCACGCTGGAATGGTTGCGCGTTACTGGCTCGAAGCGCTTGCTGGCGTGTCGTGTAATGTCGAAATTGCTTCCGAGTTCCGTTATCGCCAGTCGCACGTGCATCCAAACAGTTTGCTGGTGACGATTTCACAGTCTGGTGAAACTGCAGACACCTTGGCGGCATTGCGCTTGTCGAAAGAGCTCGGCTACAAAGGTTCTTTGACCATCTGTAACGTGTCGACCTCTTCGATGGTTCGCGAGTCTGACCTAGCGTACATGACCCGCGCCGGTACTGAAATCGGTGTGGCCTCAACCAAAGCCTTCACCACGCAGTTGGTAGGCTTAATGATGCTGGTGTTAGCCCTTGGGCAATCCCGTGGCCTTGCGGCAGACAAACAAGATGTGATTGTCAAAGGCCTGAAAACCTTGCCAGCGAAGCTGGAAGAAGCGTTGTTGTTGAGCGACGAAATCGAAGCGTTAGCGCCACAATTTGCCGACAAGTATCACAGTCTTTTCCTAGGCCGAGGCTCGCAATATCCGATCGCGATGGAAGGCGCACTTAAGCTCAAAGAGATCTCGTACATTCACGCTGAAGCCTACGCTGCGGGTGAGCTCAAGCACGGCCCGTTGGCCCTGATTGACGCTGAAATGCCAGTTATCGTCGTCGCTCCGAATGATGAGCTACTTGAGAAACTGAAGTCGAATGTTGAAGAAGTCCGTGCCCGCGGCGGCATCATGTATGTGTTTGCCGATCGCGATGCCAACTTCAAAAGCGACGAAAGCATGCACGTGATCAACGTCAGTCACTGCGACGAACTCATTGCCCCTATCGTCTACACCATTCCGCTACAGTTGCTGTCGTACTTCGTGGCCATCATCAAAGGCACCGACGTTGACCAACCGCGTAACTTGGCGAAATCGGTGACGGTTGAATAACTCTGAATTTCGAAGCTAAAAAAGGCGCTGCGGCGCCTTTTTTAATGCTTCTCTACTGTTTAAATGCCGCATATTAGAAAGTCAAAAGCAGCTACTATATCCGCATGATAGTCGGTTAGATCTGCCGCCGGTTCTCCCAAGTATTTCCGTTCAAGCCCAGCTATCTCTTGTATTATTCCAATATAATCTTGCCCGTCTATATTAAATCGCGGATTAAGCCGTGTCATAGGCGGAATAACTGCGCCATGTGCTGAGATTAGCGGGATCACAACTGTTGTCTTCAAATCACCTAATAAGTCACTTTGGATCTCAAGCAACAAAGGGTATTCGGCGCGTGTTCGAGGGTTAGGATTATGGTACGCCCAAAATTGAGACATTAGAACTTCCTTACGCTATCGCTGAATGTACCGCCTGACTCAACCTTTTCGTTGTAGGCTTCAATGGCTTTGGCATTGTCTTTTAGCCATTGCTCACGTTCGTCATTCAACTTTCGAAAAATCGCTCGGTAATTGTATGTCGTAGTGCCACTAGCGACGCCTTCGCCTAAGACCATGCGATCCCGCTCTTCCTCTAACTTACGTAAACCTGCTCGCACGACTTCGCTTGCAGACGCATAGCGGCCACTAGCGACAAGTTCATCGACAAATTGATCAAAGTGGTGCCCTAGGCTGACGCTTGTATTTTTAGCCATAGTTGTCTCGTTTGTTGAATACTAAACCGTATTTAATACCAATATTTAATATATTTTGGTATGCGGCCTCAATAAAATCAAATCGAAAGTACATAATAGTCAGTGATAAAAGGCTTCACTTTGTCTGGAAAAACAATGACTAGAATGTTAATTTCAAAACCATAAAAATGTAAATCAAATGTGAAAAGGATGACAGTCAATGAAAAGGCTTTCGTACATCGCTCCGCACAAGGCAGGTGTGGTATGTGGAATGGTTGCAGCAGGTGTATCGGTTGTTATCTTGTTCCCGTTATCGATTTTAATGGCCGTTATTTCCGTAATTGGTGACGTTGACAGTGATGTAGCGATTACGTTCGGGTTCTCCCTATTTAGTATCACGCTCGCCCCTTTATTTTACGGTTTTACGACCTATATCTTCGCGCTCATTGCAGCATGGATGTATAACCTTGTCGCGCAGAAGACCGGCGGCATTGCTTACCGTACGCAAAAAGAGAAAGCTCAAGAGTCTGAGCAGCATGTTTAAGTTTTTATGGAACGCTGGCGCCGCATTTAAAGGGTTGTCGGACGAAGAAGGTCTGTTAATTGCATTCGAATCGCCGAGCCATTCACATCTCTTCTTCAAAGAAATTAACGACACCATTAACGCGATGCCAGATGATCTTGATAAAGTGCTGGCTATTGGTGAACGACATCAGGTGACGATGGTGAATTAAAATAAAATGTTATAGTTTTGTTGCTATCGTTAAGCCACATAAATCATTAGAGGAAGCTAACAATGAAAACAAAACAATGGATATGGATGGTTGGTCTGCTGTGCGGTTCAGCGTTGGCACAAGACTACAATGTAGCTGTTGAGGTTGTTGATGAGGACGAAGTCATTGCTTCACCAACGCTGATCGTAAAAGAAGGTGAAGAAGCCGCAGTATCCGTTTCAAACACCTTTGATTTGAGTATGACGGTACGCAAACAAGAAGCGTTCTACGCAGTGACAACGCGTTTAAAGACCAATCAAAGTGATATTTCCCCGAGTCTACTCATAAAGCCGAATGAGCCAGCGTCCGTCATGATTGGCTCTACGGGACTACGTTTAACGATTACAGATCACGACTAATATGCGTTTACTTATTGGGATTGTACTTGCGCTTGCGGCGCCTTTATTGCGACGAACAAGAGCAAAAACTAGCGCAAAAATTACAAGAGTTTGGTCAAAGTCGTTAAAACGTAAAGGCCTCGTCAACACCTACCAAAAATCAACTTCTTTGCTATGTTTAAGAGTGAGTTATCTCAATCACCTATAGCAAAAGAAGGAAATTCCAATGAGCTTTTTATGGTTTTTATTGGTAGGTCTTATCGCTGGCTGGTTAGCAGGAACGCTGGTTAAAGGCGGTGGTTTCGGTATTTTGGGCAACATTGTTATCGGCATTATAGGTGCCATGTTGGGCGGTTTCTTGTTCGGTCTACTTGGCCTTTCAAGTAATGGCGGGCTGATTGGTAGTATTGTTGTGGCCACTATTGGCGCTATTGTTTTACTCGTCATCGTACGGGCGTTGAAAAAAGCTTAGCGCTCCTTCCATTTTCGATTGCATTTGCCATGCCAGTCATTAACATGGCTCGGCATGGCCAAACCTCGCAAAAAACAACCGCTTCGTACGGTTCAAATCAGCTGCAATAAGTGTCGAACGCCTTTATATAAATACCGCAAAGGCGGTAAAGGCGCACTGGTGAAGTGTTTTGTTGAACGTATTGTGGAAGACCACACAACCGAGGTCGGGATATGCCCTGGCTGCGGGCAGGAATTTGCCCGTGAAACAATGATCCGTGGTACGCCAGCCTACAAAATAGTGGGTGGCAAGGTGATGGTGAAATAGCTGCGGGTTAACCGCAGCAGTCTTCTATCGTATCAGCTTCACCACGGCGTACTTGTAGCGCGTTGCGGACAATCCCGATGGCCGAGACGATAACGATTGCCGCAATCACAAGCGCAATAAGCAAGTCTGGCCATGCTGAATTTTGTGAACTCACCAGCAGCGCCGAGAAGATGACACCAGTATTTAACAGCATGTCGTTCCGGGAGCAGATCCAACTGGCGCGGATATTGATGTCGCCATTGCGGAAGCGGTAGAGCATCGCAAAGCAAATGACGTTTACAATCAAAGCTAAGAACGCTACAGAGAGCATAATATCTGCACTTGGCGCACTACCGAACAAAAAGCGTTTGATCACATCTAGTACAACCAATGTAGCCAGTACGAGTTGTAAGCTGCCGTTCAGCAAGGCTGCATTGGCTTTGTGTTTTAAGGTTTTGCCAACGGCATAAAGACTTGCCGAATAAACGAGGGCGTCGGCCAGCATATCTAGAGAGTCGGCGATCAAACCGCTCGACTGCCCTATCCAGCCAGCGATGAACTCGACAAAAAACATCACCGCGTTCAGAATCAATACGGTCCAAAGTAGCTTGCGTTGGGCGCTGTCAATTTGTGCTTGGCTGTCAATGCCGCAGCAACTGCTCATGGTTTTTCCTAAATAAATGCTAAGGTAAATGAATTCGTCATTTTAACAGGAAAGCCGCGGCATGACACACGCTCTAATCGAGCAAGGTTTTGACGCGATCTTGGAGCATTGGTACGACGTCGCGCTCAAACCACGGATTTCGTTTGAGCCAAAGATTATTGCGTGGACTAGGATGCGGCATCGGTAATACGTCAGGCCAGTATTCCTGCCAGTGGGCTACAGTTTCAGTCAAGGTTTTGTAGCTTCGCACATGGTTTAGCTGGCTCAGATGCCAATCAATGGCGTATTTGCCGATGGCTAACGTTAGCTGGAGCTTAGGTAGCTCGTGCAATAACTGCTGGCGCCAAAGTGGCGCGCACTCCGGCCGCGGCGGTAAATCACCACTTTTGCCCGTACCGGGATAACAAAAACCCATCGGCGCGATGGCGAAACAGCGCTCATCGTAGAATGTTGCACGTTCAACACCCAACCAACTGCGTAAACGGTCACCACTTGGGTCATCGAAGGGAAGACCTGAAGCATGCACGCGGCGCCCCGGCGCTTGGCCTGCAATAAGTATGGGTGCGGTGACCGATGCTTGTACCACGGGACGGGCGCCACAAGGCAAGTCGGATTCGCATTCCCGACAAGCTCGGATGCGCTGAAGTAGGTGATCGAGCGACATGCCTAACCGCGGCGCCAGCGGTGAAACTTCGCTACCCAATTCAATAATTTCTCCGGCTTATGTGCCTGTTTCCACTGCCCCGCCACATATTTGTTGGCTTCCGACATGGTTGGATAGCTGTGAATAGTGCCAAGAATCTTGTTCAGACCGATCCCTTGCTTCATCGCTAAGACATATTCGGCCAGCAACTCGCCTGCTTGCGCGCCGACAATGTTAACGCCTAGAATTTTATCTTTACCGGGTTCGGTTAGAACCTTGATACGGCCATAATCTTGTTGGTCGGCGATGGCACGATCCATATCGCTAATGTCGTATTCGACAACTTCGTAGGCCACATTTTGTTGCTCTGCTGCTTGTTCAGTGAGCCCAACATTGGCGATTTCAGGCGTTGTGTAGGTCACCCAAGGGATAACTGAATAGTCTGCGCGGAAGGTCTTAAAGGGGTCAAACAGAGCGTTTACGGCAGCATACCAAGCCTGATGTGAAGCAACATGAGTAAATTGATAGGGCCCCACCACATCACCACAAGCATAAATATTTGGAAAGTTGGTTTGCAACAGCTGATTCACGTGCACAGTTTTGTCGACGTCAACACCTAATTCTTCGAGTCCAAAGCCTTGCGTATTGGCTTGCCGACCAAGGGCAATGAGTACGCGGTCAAAAGCGAGTTCAACAGTTTCGCTTTCGTGTTGCGTCAGCAGTTTTGCTTGGCCACTCTCATCCACCACAAACTTCTCGGCACGATGGTTCAAACGTAAATCCACGCCATCTTCACGTAGCTGTTTTTGTAGCAAAGCACTGGTATCAGTGTCTTCATTACTTAGCACCCGCGGGGCCATTTCAACTAGAGTTACTTGGCTACCTAGCAACTGGAACGCTTGCGCAAGCTCACAACCTATAGGACCACCACCCAGTACCAACAAACGTTCAGGCAGTTTACGCAACTGCCACAGGTTGTCCGAGGTTAGGTAATCCACCTGCTCAAGCCCCTCAAATGGCGGAACCAGAGGACGCGCGCCTGACGCAATGATGATACTGCGGCTAGAAATCGTCTGCTCTCCCTCGGCGGTACGCACCTTCACGTGCCAAGGAGAGGTAAGGGTCGCCTCGCCCTTCATCACGTCGACACCGAGCTCGGTATAGCGTTCAACGGAGTCATGGGGTGCGATGCGCTGAATGACATTGTGGACTTCATCCATCACACGCGCAAAGTCGATACTTTCAATCGAGGTCTGCACACCAAGCCGCTGCGCATCGCGGGTCTGCCGAATAGATTTAGCGACATGCAATAAAGCTTTCGAAGGCACGCAGCCAGTATTCAGGCAATCGCCACCCATTTCGTGCTTCTCGATAAGCGTTACCTTAGCCTTGACCGCTGCAGCAATGTATGCACTTACCAACCCAGCAGAGCCAGCTCCAATAACGATCAGGTTGTTATCGAATGAAGAGGGCTTGGTGTACCCCTGATAAGCCCGACGCTTCTTCAGTAGGGTTAAAATGAGCTTTGCAATCAGCGGTACTAAGCCAAGCAATACCAGCGCACCAAGTAGGTCGGCTGACAACACATCGCCCAGACTCTCAACCTCAGCGAGCTGTGTACCGGCGTTAACATAGACGGCGGTGGCTAAAAGCATGCCCACTTGGCTGACCCAGTAGTAGGTCCAGGTTTTGATCTTGGTAAGCCCCATCACTAGGTTAATCACAAAGAATGGAAAGAGCGGTACTAGGCGTAAGCTGAGCAAGTAAAAGGCACCGTCACGTTGCACGCCTTCATTGACGGCTTTTAGGCGTTGGTTAAAGTGTTCTTGTACCCAGTCATGTAATAGCCAGCGGGCACTGAGGAAGGCGAGAAGCGCGCCAACAGAGCTCGCAAATGAGGCGAGCAAAAGCCCCCAAGCAAGACCAAAAATCGCGCCAGCACCGAGCGTCAGAATAGTGGCACCCGGAATTGATAGCGCAGTGCAAAGCACATACAACGCAAAGTAACCGCCAAACATCAGGAGCGGTTGCTCAGTAAATAAGTTGGTCAGCTGCTCACGCTGCTGCTTGAGTTGTTCCAGTGTTAGGTATTGCGTCAAGTCGAAAAGGAAAACACTAGCGACCAGTGCAGCGACGATTGCAATAAAGAGTAACTTTTTCAGTGACATTTAACTTCCTATTAAAAGCGATAGCTTAAGCTTAGCTGGGCATGTCGAGGTAGCGAAGGAAATGCCAAGGTGGCACCAAAGTAACCACCCTCGAATACCGGCGCCCAATTGTCTTGATCGGTCACGTTGATAACGTCTAAGCGCGCACTCAATCGCGGGGTAAAGCGATATTGCGTGTGCAAGTTCAGTTGATGTTGGTCACGAATCATCACCGTTTGTAAAAAATCAAGCGGATAGGATTTGGTGTAGCTTACGTCGCCGCCAAGCGACCATGCGTCTGAGACTTGCCAGCCAGCAACAGCATTTGCTTGTACCTCTGGAACGCCTTGCAGTTGCTGATTTGACGCTGGAAAGACGGTAAAGTTCGGCGAGCCGACACCGGTTCCTGCAATGATATCGGGACGAGAGTTATCGAAAGCATCGGCGACTTGACGGGTGCCTTGAAAGGAGGCTGAATCGTCCCAGTACGCATCGATATAGCTGGCGGCGAGCGTTACCCAGTAACCTTGCTCATGGCGATAATGCCACTGCAATTCAACGCCTTCGCTGGCGATGCCGCTATTGGAGCCATCACGGTTGCGTAGACTGCGGGTTTGGTCGAACCAAACAGCATCAGCGTACCAGCGAGCCCCGCTCGGCGCATACTTAACCCCAACTTCGTAGAGACGATTTTCAGTAGCAAAATTCTGCGAATCGATAACCCCAGCCGCATTCAGGACGTTGCCGCCAGCCATTGAATTCGAGGTGGAATCGCTATCATAAGCGGTCGCATAAACCACAAGATCAGGTGTCCAGTTGTACTGCGCAGCAAAACTCGCTGCGGTAAGCCAGTCACTATGACTGTCTTGTTTGGCGGTCACATCCGCTGGCGCGAGAGGATCGCGTGCTTCAACGTCGTAGTAATCGGCGCGCAGGCCCAAGGTGAGGCGAAATTGCTTCGTCACGGTCCACTTTTGTTGCGCGAACAAGCCCCATTGATAGCTGGTGGAGTCAGTCGTATCAGAAAGATTAAAATCGCCAATGCCATCGTTATTCAGATCGTACTGAGCGCCGGGCGAGACAAATAAATTCGGGCGCAGTTCCACCAAGCGTGCCTGCTGCTCGGGCGTTAATGGAATACGTCGTTGGTCGAGCGTACCGGTCAAATCAATAGGGTTATCGGCTTCGGTCGTAAACTGGCTGTAGCCTAGCACATCGTTGTAGCGAAGGTTTGCCCCAAAGCTGGTGTTTTCACCGTACTGGAGCTCGACACGATGCTCGAAGGTGTGCGCACCGTCAACAATTTCGACAAAACTGTTTTGGTTAATGCCTTCGCGCTCTAGGTATTGATAGTAGCTACGATTGAGCAATAACCAATCACTATTAAGTTGCTGCTCAATAACGGAATGCAGCAAATAGGTTTCTGCGGTATTGGTATCTAATGGATCGGTCAGCACAGTGCTTCGATCAATTGCAACTAAACCTGTTGGACTTATGACTGCGCCAGCGCCTGGCACATAAGAACCGTTTGGCTGCTGTCCCTGACCAGTAATGTAGAGGTTGGCGTCAATGAGATCTTGCGTGGGCCGGTTTATGCCCGCATTATCCGTCCAGTCGACGTCATAATACTCAAAATTCAACGACCAACGCGTGCTGTTGGATGGTGTCCATTCATAAGCGAGTAATAAGTCGTCGCTGCGCAGGTGGGTATAGTCGTAAAAGCTGCCTTCGTCGATGACTTCTACGCTGGCGCGAAAGGCGTGACGATCTTCTTCAATGACGGTGTTGTGATCGGCCTGCCAACGGTACTGATCCCATTCACCAACACGCGCCTTTAGTTCGGTACGCGAAGTGTCAGTGCGTGCACGTTTCGGCAGCAGATTCACAAAGCCACCGACCCGTTGTGTGGTGCCCAGCATTACTGGCGGAGCGCCTTTCACGACGACCATACTTTCATAAGCGTTGAGCGACAGCGGAACCCCTAAACCATTATTACCGGCTTGGCGGCGCATACCGCCAGTGAAGAGCTCGCCAAGTTGGCCGCGCATACTGGGTAATGATGGGTTACCAAATCCAGCTGCAGCATGGCTGTTAGGCGCAAACTTGGCAATATCATGCAAATCGTCAATGTTCGCTTCGCGCAAAAGCGATTCGGTGATCACTGTGGCTGAACGAGGGATATCCTGCAGTTGTTCATTGGTACCAAATACGCCTTCTACCTCTTGTTCACTCGGGAGCACAATTTCACGCTGCTCACCGCGCACCTCAATGACTTCATCAGGCTGCTCTTGTTGTGCCGTTGCGCTTAACGGGATAAATAAGGCGGCGTAAAGGGGTAATAGTTTCAACGAAAGCTCTCCAAAACAGATGAATAGGTTTAGACTACGCATAGACGCCTGAATAAGTTTATTAGTATCGTACATAGTATCAGCGATTGAAGAGTAGTAGGTAAATGACCGAAACGCCTGAGCAACCAACTAAAACGACGGAATCCATTGAGCTACTGATCAGTTCTGTAGCCTTGGGTACAGAGCTGCATTTTGAATCAGGTCTTTGTGGTGCTTGGTCAATTCAGGCTAAACAACCAGAAAAAGTAGGTTTTCATGTTTTATCTCAAGGTGAATGCTGGTTTGGTGTGACGGGCAATGACTATTCGAAACAACGTTTGCAAGCCGGTGATGTGGTCTTTGTAAACCAAGGTGTTTCTCACTTTCTAAGTCAACAAACGCTCCCCACCGATATGGATTTGCAACAGTTAGCGCAACATTGCATTGCTGAACACGATCAGCAAGGTATTGTTTGTTATGAGTTGCAGGATCAAGGTGAGTCAAATCAAATGGTGTTTCAGCTGTTGCCGCCATGGTTGGTCGTGCCCGCTGGACAACAAACTGAGCAACTCGCGCAGCTGTTACAGATGGTTCGTACCGAAACCCAACAACGCAAACCTGGCTATCGAACAGTATTACAGCGCCTAAGCGAAATTTTAGCAGTACAGTTGTTACGTCAAGTTATTCAGACGACGCATCACTCCCCAGGACTTTTCGCCGCGTTGCAAGACCGCGCATTAGCTCCTGTGGTCGCCGCAATACTTGCAGACCCAGGTCAAAACTGGAGCGTGGAAGCAATGGCGGAACAGGCTCATTTATCTGTGAGTGCGTTTGCTGAGCGTTGCGTGAAGACGACTGCGCTAAGCCCGAAAAAGCTTTTGGATGCGATTCGTTTACAACGCGCTAAATATTTATTGCGCAGCAGCACATTAGCGGTCGAGTCGATCGCCTGGGCTATCGGTTATCAATCGGTTACCGCGTTTGGCCGTTTTTTTAAGCGCTACTTAGGCTGCTCCGCACAAGCTTTTCGCGAACAGCGTTAAGTAACTAAATCACCTTAATACCCTACCAAATCACCGGAACCACCTTTCGGCGCTCGAAATAACGCGAAGTATTATCTAAGCTTTGCGCAATTCGAAACCTTTAAGGAGGTCAATTATGCAAAAATTTAAGCTCCATTCGATTGAGTCAGCTCCCGATGGCAGTAAAGAACGTCTGCAAGCAGCGCAAGATAGTATGGGAATGGTACCCAACTTGTTCGCTGTCATGGCAAGCTCACCGCAGCTGCTGGAAGCCTATCAAACTCTAGATAGCTTGTTTCAAGAGGCGGGTTTTAACAAAAATGAGCTAACCGTGGTTTGGCAAACGATCAATGTTTACCACGATTGCCATTACTGCGTGCCAGCCCACACAGCCATTGCGAAGCAAATGGGTGCGGATGACGCTATCACAGCAAACATTAAGCAAGGTGAAGCGCTTGCCGATGACAAGCTGCAGGCATTAAGGCTCTTCACCGAGCGTATGCTGGATGCCCGCGGCAACGTTGATCAACGGGCATTTAAGGATTTTGCTGAGGCTGGTTACGAGCCCAAGCATGTGTTGGCAGTAATACTCGGTATTTCGCAAAAAACTATGAGTAACTATACCAACCATGTGGCTGAAACGCCGGTGGATGAAGCATTTCAAGATTTTAAGTGAGGACGCTATGACAGATTCTGCACAATTACAGAAAAAACTGGCGTGGAGCTTACTTGCTCTGCGTCTTGGTGTGTTCATCGTTATGTTTGTGTGGGCGCTCGATAAATTCGTGAATCCAAGTCACACCGCCGTAGTGTTTGAAAATTTTTACGGCATCGGTGATTTGTCAGCTAACTTGGCAGCGGTGCTCGGAGGTTTACAGATCGCCTTATGCTTTGCCTTTGTATTGGGACTTTGGAAAACCCTAACCTACGGACTCATCTTTGTTTTACACGGTGTTTCAACGTTGTCGTCCATGCCTTACTATTTTGACGCCTTCAATAACTTACTGTTCTTTGCTGCATGGCCGATGTGGGCAGCCTGTTTTGTGTTGTTTTACCTGCGAGGCTATGACCGTTTCACGTTATTGAGCAAAACAGCGGTTTAATCTTCATTGGTGAGTGGTCCTTTGCAGAGGGTGCATTCACCGTCAGTGGCGACTGAGCCTTCCACGTAGCGCATGCGATGGGACGCTTTGTCTCGATTAGCACTGAATTGGTAGCTTTGCTGACGCTGCTGGGGTTTGCGGGCGATAAACTGACAGACTGCGCCACGACCATTGTGGCGATCGCCCTCATGGATGTCGCGTTCGATCTCTTGGCTGACCTGAATAGTGTAACCTTTGAATGCGCGCTCGAGTTCGACTTTGGAAATCATTAAATCTGCGTTGTCAGGGCCACCGGTACCGCGACCAAGTTGCGCAGTTGTGTAGCCTTCCAGCAAGAAAAATCCGCCGGGCTTGAGGCTAGCAGCAATTTGTTCATAAAGATGGGCACGGCCATGTCCTGGTAAGTGGCAGAAAATAGCCACAATGCCATCGTAATGAGCTTTCGGCAGTTCTGCCTGAGTAAGATCGACGACTTCGGTTTGGATACTGACACCACGCTGCTCGGCAAGCTTGACGGCTTTCTTAAGCGCAACGCTAGAAATATCCATGGCGCAAACGTGCGCACCTAATTCAGCGAGGTAAACGGAATTGCGGCCCTCTCCGTCAGCAACACATAACACATGAGCTTGCTCGTGAGGAGCTAACAGGTCGGTGGCATGTTCTTGGAGAAAATCATTTGGAGCAGTGCCGTAGATGTATTCCTCTGTGTTGTAGCGCTCATCCCAGTTGTTGCTCATGATCTTGATGACTCCGATACCAATCGATGAATTCGTCTGCTCCTAGGGGCTTACAGAATAGATAGCCTTGCCCATAATCGCAACCAAGCTCGCGCAGGTAAGTAAGGTGGGCTTCGGTTTCTACCCCCTCAGCCAATGATTTAATGCCCATCTTTTGCGCCAGCACGACGGCTGCGGTGCAAATATGACTGGCGCCCTCGTCGTCTGGTAGCGTCTTGACGAAGACTTGATCAATTTTGAGTAATGAAATAGGTAATTTGTACAAGTACTGTAGCGATGAATAGCCAGTACCGAAGTCATCAATGGATACGGTGATTTTGGCTTTCGCGAGCTTCAACAATTCAGCGACAACATCATCAATATCCTCAATGAGCGTGCCTTCGGTGATCTCAATTTCAATCCAGTTGCCATCGACGTCGTATTCATTCAATAAATCAAACAACATCTGTGAAAATCCTGGCTGCAGTAAGTCGTGGCCGGTAACGTTAATGGCGACTTGCAAGTAAATACCTTGCTTTTGCCAAGCGCTGGTTTGTTGAATGACTTCACGCAAAACGAATTCACTGATTTTGAGAATAAGCGTGCTGTGTTCAGCGCTGGGAATAAATTCGTCGGGTCGAATCCAACCCCTTTCAGGATGATGCCAGCGTATCAGTGCCTCAACACCAAACACTTTGCCGCTTGCGAGCTCCAGTTTCGGTTGATAATGCATAAGAAAATCACCGCGCTCGATGCCTTCCGACACCTCCGCCATTAACGCTAGGTGCTTGCTAATCGTTTCGCTAACTTCTGGAGTGTAAATAAAAGAATCCATCATCTTGTCGTTGGCACGTGCGATCGCTATTTCGGCGTGCTGTAACAACGTCGCTGGTTCAATAGATAAGTCATTGAGGTAGACGCCACCCAAGTGACGGTTAACATAAACGGAGAGATTCTCGAAGTTCGCATTCTCGCGCAGCGTCGAAAGGCATTCTCTCATAAGTGCATCGGTGTCATTGGCGGCGATGTTTGGAAATAGGGCCGCAAGTTGGCCGGCGTGAATACGAAACACTTCCGGTTGATGCGCCGACATAGCTTGCAGGGCTTTAGCGTAGCTTTGAATAATCGCGTCGATAACAGTGAAGCCAAACGCTGAACGTAACGCCATGCCATTATCGATGCTGCAGGTGACGAGAAAATAATTCTGGGTGTTAAGTTTATGACTGTCGCGTAGCTCCTGTAGCCGCTCCAATAGTGCTTTGCGGTTAGCTAATTTACTTAAGGGATCGCGTCGAGCTAATTGCTTTAAGCGCTCGATGTAGCGTCGACTTGTGTCACTTGATAAACCAGCGAGCGTACCAACCGCCACAAAATAAAAAGTGCGGTATACCCAATTAATGGTGTCCTGCATTTCCATAGTTTCAGTATTGATAGGCATCCAAGGGCCAAGGGCCACACCACCGATCAAGCCGATAATAATGCCGCCTTTATAACCGAAAATAATACCGGCAATGGCAATAGGAATGTACATGGAATGGGAGTAAACGTACTTGATGCCACCGGTCATCCAGACCAGGGTGGTAACACCGGCGACCGCAGACATTAGCACGACAACAAGAAGCAGCCGTTGTGGCTGGGTGTATTTACGAAATAGATAATTACCGATGTTCACTGGTAGCGCCTCATAGAAGTTACTTTTAACAAATAGGCGCTACCGTAAGATTTGTCTACAAATTCAACAAAGTTTAACAATTCTTACCGGCGAAATCGGCGGCACTGTGACGTTCCCGAACTTGTTCGTTCTCGTCGCCCCATGCGCGGTTAACCATGCGGCCACGTTTCACCGCCGGGCGGGCGCCAATTTCTTTAACCCAGCGCAACACATGCTCGTATTCGTGGACCTGCAAAAACTCAGCAGCATCATAGGCTTCGTTATTCACCACGGCACCGTACCACGGCCAGATAGCCATATCGGCAATGGTGTAGGTGTCTCCGGCAATATAGCGGTTCGCAGCGAGTTGACGATTAAGGACATCAAACTGTCGCTTCACTTCCATAGTGTAACGGTTGATAGGGTATTCGTATTTGTCTGGTGCATAAGCATAGAAGTGACCGAAGCCACCGCCTAAAAAGGGTGCTGCACCCATTTGCCAAAACAGCCAATTCAAGGTTTCGGTGCGTTGTGCAGGGGGGGTGGGCAAAAATGCACCAAATTTCTCAGCAAGGTAAAGCAAAATTGAACCCGACTCGAACACTCGCGTCGGCGGTTGCGTGCTGCGGTCTACTAGTGCTGGAATTTTGGAGTTCGGGTTGAGCTCGACAAAGCCGCTGCTGAATTGCTCGCCTTCGCTAATATCAATCAAAAAAGCGTCATATTCTGCGTCGGTGATACCTGACTCTAGGAGCTCCTCTAGCAGAATGGTGACTTTGACACCATTTGGCGTGGCGAGCGAGTAGAGTTGTAGCGTGTGCTCACCAACCGGCAATGCTTTGTCATGCGTTGCCCCAGCTATTGGCCGGTTTATTTTTGCAAACTTGCCGCCGCTTTCTTGATCCCATGTCCATACTTTTGGGGGGTGGTACTTAACATCACTCATTGATCAACCTCCATAAAAAAAGTCCGTATTCAGCATAACCGAATACGGACTTTTTAGATCAATCAATTGCTGTTAGTTTTCTATCGATACACTTAGTTTTGTACTTCGATGTCGTTTTCAACGGATTGCACGCCTTCAATACCTTCAGCGATTTGCGCCGCAAGATCCGCAATGTCTGCGCTCGCAACAATACCACTTAAAACCACGTGACCATCGATGGTTTCCACATTGATGTTCATGGCTTCGATCTGGTCTGCTTCAACCAGTGCAGCTTTGACGCGGCCGGTAATGGCTGCATCGCTTAAAAAGTCGCCCGCTTCACCGGCAGCTTCTTTGGTTTCGTCCCATGCATCACCAGCAGCATCTTTGGTTTCATCCCAAGCATCACCAGCGGCATCAGCGGCTTTTTCAGCAGCTTCCTCGGTTTCTTGAGCGGCTTCATTTGCTGCTGCTTCAGTTTGCTCCATCGCTTGTTCGGTTTGATTCTCTGCCGACTCTTGCTCGGCTTGGCTACACGCCGCTAGGGTCAAACTCGAAAATAACGCCAATAAAGCTAAACGATTCATGTTTTTCATCTAATAACCCCCTGTTTTTAGTTAACTTCCGTTGTTAAATGTAGCTCGTATTTACAATTTTGCGAGATTATTTACCCTGAATTTGCGTTACTCTGAGATTCTGCGAAAGTTAAGTGGTTAAAGTTTTAAAAATAACGAGGTAACGAATGGCGCTTCTCGGTAATATACTTTGGTTGATTTTTGGTGGGTTTGTCATGGGCCTTGGCTGGTGGCTGGCCGGATTAATCGCTTTTATCTCAATTATCGGTATTCCTTGGGGTAAAGCTTGCTTTGTTATTGGTCGGTTTGCATTTTTACCGTTCGGTTATGAGGCGATGAGTCGGCGCGAACTCACTCAACGAACGGATATTGGTACCGGTATTTTTGGTTCCATCGGCAATATCCTGTGGCTTATTTTCTTTGGTTGGTGGCTGGCGCTTGGTCATTTAGTCGCTGCACTAGGAATGTTTATTATCATTATTGGTATTCCGTTTGGCATCCAACATTTGAAGCTAGCCATGATCGCCTTGTTGCCGATTGGCCAGACGATCGTTCCGAAAGAAGTAGCGAAAGCCGCGCGGCAAAAAAATGCTGAGTCATACGTCAATAAAGTACGTAACGAAAAGTAAATCAGGAGAACAACATGTCGTGGATGATCTACGGGGCTTACGGCTACACCGGCGAGTTGGTGGCGGCATACGCTAAAGAATGTGGGCAAACGCCGTTACTTGCTGGACGCAATGAAAAAAAGTTAAAAGCTGTTGCCGATAAACTCGAATTGCCTTATCAAGTCGTAAATCTTGAAGACCCTGTTGCCTTGCGCCAGGCCTTGGCTGAACAACAGGTGGTCGTGCATTGTGCAGGGCCATTTGACGTGACTGCTGCGCCGATGATGGATGCTTGTATCGCGACGCGCACGCATTATTTAGACATCACTGGGGAGTTAGCTGTATTCGAGTTGGCACATAGTAAACATGATGAGGCAAAGCGAGCGAATGTGGTGCTCTGCCCTGGTGTTGGCTTCGATGTGATTCCCACTGACTGTGTTGCCGCACAATTGAAGGCCGAGATGCCCGATGCTACAGCGCTGACGCTGGGTTTCGATTCTGCATCACGCATGAGTCGCGGTACGGCAAAAACCAGCGTTCGACGACTAGGTGAAGGCGGCGCTGTGCGGCGTAACGGCATTATCGAAACGGTGCCACTAGCGTATAAGACGCGCAAAATCGATTTTGGTAACGGCGAAAAGCTGGCGATGACGATCCCTTGGGGAGATGTTTCAACCGCTTATTACACAACCGGGATCGGCTCGATCGAAGTTTATATTCCGGCCTCGCCTAATCTGGTGAAACGCTTAAAACGCATGAATTACTTCCGTTGGTTGTTACGTTTCGAGTGGATGAAGAACTGGCTCGAGAAAAAGATCGAGCAACAACCCGCTGGGCCCAGCGAAAAGCAGCTTGAACAAGCTCATACTTTTGTATGGGGTGAAGCCACCAATGCCGAGGGCAAAGTGATCAGTAAGCGTGAAAAGGTAATGAATGGCTATAAGCTTACCAGTCGTGGTGCGGTTGATGTGACATTGTGGTTACTTGAACATAATCCTGAGGGTGGTTATTACACTCCGGCCAAGCTTTGTGGCGCGGAACTTATCGAGCGTTATCGAGTGACGGACTAATTTCGGCGAAGAAGGAAAGCAAACCATGCGTTTATGGGTGAGTGCGCTAGTGCTTGGGGTGGGTTTGATGAGTACGTCGGCTGTTGCCGATGATGCGGCAAACGAAGAACCACAACAAAGTAAAGGTTTAACTTGGCAAGAGTTTGATACCGAGGATTTAGTCAGTCGTCTATGGGAGCTTGATGAAGAGCATAAGCGTGGTATCTTTCAGCTACGCACCTACGAACCGAACTTTATTTTGCCGATCCACCATAGTTCGGAGATTAACACGCAGCCGGAGTCACCCTCGCGTGGGCCATCTTCAGATACGCTTAATAGCTACAAACCGAACGAGGTGAAGCTACAAATCTCGTTACGAACCAAGTTATTCGAAAACTTGCTGTTGCCGAACGCTGACTTGTGGGTGTCGTACACGCAGACGTCGTTATGGCAAGCTTGGAATGGCGATGAGTCATCGCCGTTTCGGAGCACCAACTATAATCCGGATGTTTTTTATATTGTTCCCTGGTCTGATGATTTAGACTTTATTCCCGGCCCAGCTAAAGTACGCTTTGCCAAAGTAGGTTTTGCGCATGAGTCCAATGGTCAAACGAAACCTGACTCGCGCAGTTGGAACTATTTCCACTTTGGCGGTGCGGTGCAATGGGGGGATTTATTATGGGAAACCACCTATAAGCAACGAGTCAATGAAACCGGCGATGAGGACGACAATCCTGATTTGATTCGCTTTCGTGGCAATTTTGAGAATCGCTTTTCTTGGCGCAATGATCTGAGCACCTACAGTGTGACTCGAATCACGCGCGAGTTGTCGTGGGATCGCGGTTCATGGCAACTGGACTTTACCCATCCCGTTAACAGCAATAAGCCTGATGGACTGCGCTTTTATATTCAATTTTTCTCGGGTTATGGCGAAACGTTAATTGACTATAATCACCGCCAAAACCGTATTGGCATTGGCTTTTTGTTGTTGAATATCTAAGGCTTAGGTAATGAGTGAAAATTATCTATTAAAGCTTTACCACAAGTGTTTACGTTATCCGTTTGGACGGCAGCTATTTAGTGCGGTGTTTGCGCGAAAAGCGCCTTATTTCCGCAGTATCAAACCGCTGATAACGGAATTACAGCCGAATTTCTGCGAGTTGCGCTTTAAGAAGCGCAAGGCGGTTGAAAATCACATTGGTACGGTACATGCCATTGCGCTATGCAATGGCCTCGAAATGGCCATGGGAGCTTTAGCAGAAGCGAGCATCCCCAAGCATTTGCGTTGGATCCCCAAGGGAATGACAGTAAACTACACGGCTAAAGCCGATAGTGATATTCGCATCATCGCAGAGACCCCTGCCGATGCTTGGCGTGAAGGTGACTTACCCGTGCAAGTGAAGGGGTTTCGTGCAGATGGCACAGCGGTCATTGTCGGCGAAATTATTATCTATATTTCCGCCAAACCGAAAAGGAACCCAACGTGAGCCAACTGCCAGCTTGTCCGAAGTGCGATTCGCCCTATACCTACGAAGATGGTCCAATGCTGGTCTGCCCCGAGTGTGCGCATGAATGGTCCGCCAACGAGCAAACAGCACCAGCACAAAAGGTTTATCGTGACGCGAACGGTAATGAACTGGTTGATGGTGATACCGTCACGGTCATCAAGGACTTAAAAGTGAAAGGCTCATCGCTGGTGGTAAAAGTCGGTACCAAAGTCAAAAACATTCGCCTTACTGACGAAGGTGACCACGATATTGACTGTAAAATCGATGGCATAGGCCCAATGAAGCTCAAAACCGAGTTTGTGAAGAAAGCCTAACCTTGCTCCAGTAGCTTTTTTAATTCCGCTTCAATGGTGAACACGTGTTCGTCGTGTTCGCCCAACGCTCTTAAAGCATCCGCAAGTTTCAGCAAATACTCACTGTTTGGCCCACTTGGCCCCGCCGAGTTGGCAATCTGTGTGGCAATTTCAGCTTCGCTTGCTGGGCCTAAGTACGCCGCGTTATCAGGTCCCGCAACGTACACTAAGCCTTCGACGGTTGCGGGTTCATCAAGCCATGCAAAGGTCGTGAAAAAACGCAGATAACCATTCTTTTCACGATGATCAAGGTGGGCGAATACGTCAGGGGTAACTTCGTAAGCCATTCCCGCACATCGAGCCTCGGGAACTGCAATGAGGGTTGCCACACGCCCCGGAGCTTCGGGCGTACCTCGATGATCATGGGAGCCTTGCCAGAAACGTCGTTGCCAGCCGTGAATAACCGCAGGATGGCTTTGTAGATAGGGAAAGTCGGCCTTGTAAATCAAAGAACCATAGCCAAACAACCAAACGCTTTCGAGGTGATCAAGAGGCTGTTGCTGCTGATTAATAGCGATAGTGTTATGCGACATAGCGGATTCTTTACCTGCGACGAAGGAGAAAACCAGTCTAACAAAACGCTTCGGAAGTTGCGAAAACACGCTGGCTAACCACGTAATTTTTGGGCAAAAAACAGCGTTATCTGCTATAGATAAGAGTAACTTCTATCGAGGAAACAAAATCTGCATGCCGCTTGTTGTTCGGCCCTATCTAGCGCCACTCTTACTTGCCACTGTTGCGTTCCTTGCTGTGTCGCCTGTGGCGGCGCAGCAAGTACTTCGTGTCGGTGCTTATGAAAACCCACCCAAGGTGACTATCGACGAAAATGGTGAACTTTCTGGAATTTTCGGCGAAGTTCTCTACGAAATCGCTGATCGTGAAGATTGGCAAATTGAGATTGTTCCATGTTCGTGGTCGCAATGTTTGCAGCTTCTGGCGGCTGGCGAGATCGACCTTATGCCGGATGTTGCGATTACCGATACCCGTGATGACGCTTTCCTATTTCACGAAATTCCTGTTCTCCACAGTTGGTCACAGCTTTATGCCCAGTCGAGCCGAGCAGTGACAAGTTTGATCGAACTGGATGGCACGCGAGTCGCAGTATTGCGTGATTCGGTGCAAAGCCATTACTTACAAAATTTAGTACGTAACTTTGGTATCAATGTACGGTTTGTTCCGGTCGGTTCGTTTGATGAAGGGTTTGCCGCGGTGCTTGCCGACCGTGTTGATCTTGTTGCGGTGAATCATCTGTATGGTGATCAGCGAGCGCGTGAACTTGGTATGAAGGCAACGCCGGTGATGTTTCAGCCAAGCCGTTTATTCTTTGCCTCTGCGCCGAAGGCTGAACTGCGATCGGTGTTAAATAGCGTCGACCGTTGGTTGGCAACGTGGCGCGCGGATACCAATTCGCCTTACCACGCGATTATGCAAAAGTGGGGTGTCTATGCCCCTGCTGAAGTGTCTCCTCTTGCGCCATGGCTGCTCCCCGGCTTAGTAGGCTTGCTCGCTTTCGCAATTCTGGTCGTTGCGTTTTTGCGCCATCAAGTGGTCCGCAAGTCGCGGGCGTTACTTGAAACTGAGCAGCGCTCTAATGTGATTTTAAACTCGGTCGAAGCCTATATTTTTGTCAAAGATGCACAGTTGAAGTACCGATATGCCAATAAACGGGTGTGCGAGCTCTTCGGTGAAACTGAAGAGTCGATTATCGGCAAGTCGGACTTCGATCTGTTTGACGAGGTTACCGCGGAATACCTACGCGACAATGATTTACGAGTGATCGAGTATGGTGAGCGTTTAGTCGATGAAGAACACAACACGACCCGCGAAGGTGAAACTCGGCAATTTTTGTCGGTGAAGATCCCACTGCGGGACGCCAACGAAAACATTTATGCACTCTGTGGTATATCGACCGACATTACTGAGCATGTACGTATTCAAGAACAGCTTAATCAACTGGCGTATTACGATGGTATTACCGGTTTAGCGAATCGTAAGTTACTTATCCAGCAATTGGATCATGCCTTGGCGAGTTACCGTCGAACTGGTTTCGAAGGTGCAGTGTTAGCAGTCGATTTGATCGACTTTACGCTGGTCAATGACAGCATGGGTCACCTTGTTGGAGACCGGCTGCTGCGAGCTGTTGCTGAACGTCTAGAGCGTAGTATTGAGGATACCGACTTTGCGGCGCGTTTGGGATCCGATGACTTCGTGGTCGTGCTCGAAGACTTGGGCTCGGATCGTAATGAAGCGATTCTAACCGCTCGACGCTTGGCAAACGAATTGGTGGAAGCAATCCAAGAACCAATAGATTTAGGGGTACGCAGCCATACAACTGCTGCCTGTATCGGTATAAGCATGTTCTCTGATAGCAAAGGCGGTGCGGCTGAAACCATAAAGAATGCTGATCTCGCATTAAGTGAAGCGAAGCGTTTAGGTACCGGATCGATTCGATTATTTAATCCGGAAATGCAGCAGTCAATTAACCGCCGGCTACATTTGGAAACGGCATTGCGGCGCGCTATCGACGAGCGTCGATTGGAGCTTTATTTGCAGCCGCAAGTGAATAACGAAGGCAGCGTGACAGGTGGTGAACTCTTGCTGCGTTGGCAAGATGAAGAGTTCGGTCAAGTGCCGCCCAGTGAATTTATACCGGTTGCTGAAAGCAGTGGTTTGATTGTCCCGCTTGGCAATTGGGTGATTGAACAAGCCTGTATGTTGTTGCAGCAGTGGGCGAACGACGCCCAACTGAGCAACCTTCAGTTAGCCATTAACATCAGTCCGAAACAGTTTCGACAACCTGCGTTCGTCGACTACGTGGCATCTTGCTTACAGCGCTATCAGATCCCTGCTGGCCGTTTGGAGCTTGAGATCACCGAGAATATGTTGATTGACAATGTCGAGCTCACCATAGAGCGGATGTCGAAGCTGGGACGCTTAGGCGTGCGCTTTTCGCTCGATGATTTTGGTACAGGCTATGCCTCATTAGCCTATTTGAAGCGCTTGCCCATCTACCAGCTGAAGATCGATCAGTCGTTTGTTCGTGATGTATTAACCGATGCGAATGATGCGGTGATCGTCGAAACGATTGTTAGTTTGGGTGAGAGTTTAGGCTTAGAAGTGGTGGCGGAAGGTGTTGAAACTGACAGCCAAGCTGACGCATTGCGTCAACTTGGCTGTCGAAAATTCCAAGGTTTCTTGTATGGGCGCCCGCAACCAACAACCTATTGGGTCGAGCGCTTTAAGCAGTCGTTGGCGATTTCTGACGTTTAACGAATAGCCGGAACGCTTGCTGAGAGACGTTGCGGTAATGCTTTCACCAATGCACTGCGTAATGGATGCCAAAATACGGCAAGTAATAACAGCCCGCTGCCGACCACTAAGCCAATTAATGCCGTGCTCACTGAGACGAGACCATAACTGTTGAGCAGTGCACTGAAAACATAAATGACGTACGACAATGCCGATACCATCAGGGCGCGGCGATCGATGACCAAGGATACGCCCGCCAGCACCAAATAAACCAAAATAGTCACCATGGCTTGCGCTAAACCGACGTTCATATCGCTATCCGCAAGGGTGACGAAAATTGGATGGACGAGGAGTGGCGCGGCAAGTAAATGCAGCCAAAAAGCCACATCAGCTCGGCGAGTTTGGCGTTCTAAGTCACTACGGTCCCAATACAAGGCTAACGAAAACACCGCGAGTCCCGCGACAAACAAAATGACTTTGAGTAACTCATCAGAAAAGGCAAAAGCCCAAGCCAATAAAGAAACGATTAGACCTACGGTGGTCGCTGCCCCTGCAGCGAGCGTAATGGGTACTCGAAAACGAAACCAATGCGCACAGGCCACAATAGTGGTGGGTAAGAAGGCTAACAAGGGCACCACTGGAGACTCTTGCCAGATGTCCATCAAACTAATGAAAACCCCAGCAAAAACCCCGCCAAGACAGGCAAATAATAAGACGATGGAGGGTAGTGCCATCCGTCGTTTGCGAGTGAAGTATTCGGCTAATAGCCAACTGGCGATAGCAACGGCGCCACCGCCTAACCATGGTGCGACAAGATTACCCAACGTCCATAATGCGGCAAGCGCTAACACTGCAGCAATGACCACAAAAATATCGTTGAAACCGCTCACTAAACGAAAGTGTTCTTCGTCTTGAAAATGCGTGGCGCGTTGCCGTTCTACGTAATCACGTAGAGCGTTGGCGTCCTTGTCACTAATCACGCCCGCAGCAACGGCGGAGCGTAAATCATCATCACTG
The DNA here is from genome assembly GCF_024752025.1 of Pseudidiomarina sp. CB1. Classification (GTDB taxonomy): domain Bacteria; phylum Pseudomonadota; class Gammaproteobacteria; order Enterobacterales; family Alteromonadaceae; genus Pseudidiomarina. Next base: position 1,917,174 of record NZ_JANTPU010000001.1, read on the forward strand.
TACATGATGTGTTTCCTCTGTTTGGGTCTGTTGCTAAACATTCACCTCTTTTAGATTGGCAAAAAACTGACCAATTGGCGAGTATGAAGCGTTACAAACTGTGTCTACTACATCCAGCGTCGGTGATTTCGGGCAATTTCTTGTGTCCACTCTTCTTGCAGTCGAAGCGCTTCATCGCGGGCTAAGAACTCAATGGACTCCGAACCGGCAGCGGTATGAAGCACGAGATGCGAAAAACCAAGCAAGCGTAGCCAGGGGCCTTGTTCAACATCGATTTGTTGTACTTTGTGGCGCGGGTACCAGTTTTCATTACGACTAAAAATGCCGCGGCGCACCACGAACCATTGTTCTTTTGGCTGTGTGTCACTGCTGACAAAGCTATAGCCATAGTTGCGCCAACGTAAAATCACTAGCGTTTGCAACAGTAACCAACCGAGAGCTGTTAGCACTAACCCTAGAGCACCGCTATCGAGGGCGAAAAAGAGCACTCCGGCGGCGACAGGCGCAAGCAAGCCGAGCCACACGCTGGGCCCAAGTAAGGCCAAGTTGGAGAGGCGTTGCCAATGCACTTGGGCGCTGTCGGGTAGGCGCAGCAGAAGGCGAAAGCGCGCTAAAAAGTCAGCGTCGACCACTGGCAAAATAAACTGTTGCCCGCCTTGTTGTGCACCGCCTTGTGCTTGTCGCGGTTGTAATTGGCTTACTCGAACCACACTACGTTTTAACAACCGAGCACGTAAATTACGGCGCAAATACACTGCTTGCAACTTGGGATACCTGAAACTTAGGGTACGGATGGAGAGCGCTCCGGATTTCGCCTGAAATCGTTCGCCACGAATGCTGAGCTTTAAATCATGATAGGTAATCAAGCTGACGATAATCGCCAGCAAAAACAATATCGCTAAGCCGGCGACGACCGCCCCACTGACGAGTAGCCAGGCATTGTCCTCACTGAGCCAAGAGACATTTGCTTGCACCCAGGGCACGACGTAGTCATCGAGTAAATCTAATTGGCTAATGGGGTAAATCAAAACCGCGAGTAACACGAAGAGTTTATTGTCGATAATCCCCGCACGAATGATTTCACTGACGGGAAAATGTTGTTCAAGCTCGGTTTCGTCCTGTGACGAGGTACTGCTACTGGAAGCGCGCGAGCTCGCTGTGTCGTCATGAGCCTCAAGCATGCGTTGTCGAAGCTCTTGCGCCAGCGGCATAGTTAGCCCTGGGATCATGACCTCTTTACCTGCGGAGCCGGCGCTATCAACACTCAAGATGGTCAGCTTAAAGGGACGAAAGTACCATGCTTCGTGGATTTCAGCCTGTTGAATTCGCTCGTATTTCAGCGTTAAATGCTGGCGGTTAAACAAGCCTGATCGAATATGAACCGCATCATCGGCAATGGCATACAAAAAAAACCGTTGTTGCAAAACCGCATTGATAATAGTGAAGACAAGGTAACCGCCAGCAAGAGCAAACGGTAGCCATACCGCATTCTTACCCGCAACAAAAACGGCCGCCAATACCGGAATCAAGTTCGAAATATTGGTGACGAACTGTTTCAGCTGTTTGAGTAAAAAGAATGCAATGGTGATCAGCGGCGTGCGTTGCCAAGCAAGTTCACTCATTGTTGTCTTCTTCCTGCTCAGGTTCGTTAGCGATGGTGGTCAACAACTCGGTTTTGAGTTGCAACGCAAATTCTGGCGCCAAACCCGGAATGGTCAAATCTGCGCCACCGCTACCCGCGGTATACATGGCCAAGCGCGCAATGCCAAACAGTCGTTCTAAAAACGATTGCTTGAATTCGACATGCTGGATGCGATTCAAAGGTACCGCGCGGATTTTGCGGAACAGCGCGCCGCGTTTTAAATGCATACCTTCAGGGCTGCGTGCATAAGCGGTAAAGAGAAAACGTCGCGATGCAAAGAACACGCTAAAAAACAAAGTGAGTGCGGCCCATATCGCCCCAGCCCACCAAAGCGGGAATACATCAGCTGGGTAAATACCAGTAAAAAAGGCACCGGCAACCATACCAGCTAAGATGAGCATTGACAGTAATGAACGCACTTGTAAGTAAGAGCGGTAACTCGGTTCGGGGGCTACCCAGGCAATGCTCATGTGATCAGATCCTTGCTTGAAATCGTAATAAGAAACCCCATTTAACTAGATACACTCGCAAAAATACAGGAGTAAGCCCATGAAAATTTTAATGGTTCTGACCTCGCACGATAAACTCGGAGACAGCGGGCACAAAACCGGCTTCTGGGCAGAGGAGTTTGCGGCGCCTTTTTATGCATTTAAAGATGCTGGTGCTGATATCACTTTGGCGTCACCGTTGGGCGGACAGCCACCTATCGATCCGAATAGCCAGCAAGAAGATGCGCAAACGCCAGCGACCGTACGTTTATTTGAAGATGAAGCGGTAATGGACCAGTTGGCGACGACATTGAAACTCAATGAGGTAAACGCTGACGATTTTGATGCGGTCTTTTATCCTGGCGGTCACGGTCCTTTGTGGGACTTAGTAAATAACGAAGTATCCTTGCAACTGATCGAAAAGTTCTGGCGTCAAGGGAAGCCCGTTGCAGCGGTGTGTCATGCACCGGCGGTGCTGGTCAATGCGAAAGACCAGCATGGTGAAAGCTTAGTGAAAGGTAAGAAAGTCAGCGGTTTTACCAACGGCGAAGAAGCCGGTGTAGGGCTAACTGAGGTCGTACCCTTCTTACTGGAAGATAAACTCATTGAGCTGGGCGCCAACTATCAGAAAGCCGATGATTGGGCACCGCTTGCTGTGGTAGATGGTAATTTAATCACCGGTCAAAATCCTGCGAGTTCAGAGGCGGTAGCACGTGAATTGATTCAGCGCCTCAAAAACTAAACCGCAACCTCTTGCTATCGTAAACAAAAAAAGCCAGCCCCGTCACAAGGCTGGCTTTCTTTTTATGTAGTCCAACTGCAAGTGTTGGGCGAAATCTGAAGGTATTATTCAGATGTCATTTCTTGCAGACGCTTCTGCAATTTAGAATCTTGCTGTACGCGTTGAATAACAGCGTTGTACTCATCTGGCGACAGGCCAGCGTCGCTTACAGCTGCCAGCATTTCTTGCTGTGCTTTTTGCTGGATTTCACGCTTTTTCTGCTGATCTTCGGTGTTCTGGAATTGTTGACCGTATTTTTGGCTGACTTTCTGTACGTCGCTCATGGCTACGATAAACTTTTCTAACAAAGTGTCGGTGATTTCCACTTGAGTCTGCTGTTGCATTGTTTGACCTTGAGCGGCTTGCTGTACCATCGGCGCGGCGGTTGCTGCACTGATAGCGAGTGAGGCACTCACAGCAGTCATTACCAATAGTTTTTTCATAATATGGTCTCCTCATCGAGGCGAATTTTACAGCTAAACCTGTTCTAGCTTAGCTGCGTGTAGCTCGCGGACCCTAACATTAGCGAGGTGCCGCTCGCAAGGGCCTTACCAAATGCTTACTTTTTCACCTACCACAGGTACTGAATGCGTACGCCGGCTTGCATATCACGACCAATCCCCGGCTCGAAGGCACGCCCACTGCCTTGGTTAACGACAACGGAGCCAACATAGTCGCGGTCAGTCAGATTATGAAGCTTGAGCCATGGCTGTAGCTCAACATTGCCGTGTCGCCAGCTATATTGATAGCCCAAATGCCACAGAGTATGGCTGGGTGCGAAAACGTTGTTAGCATCGTTGGCGGCGACTTCACCACGATAGTCGCCGACCAGCTGCAGGCGTTGACGTTCGTTAGGTTGCCACGCCAACTGCCAATAGGCTTGTTGACGCGCAATGCCGGGCAGGCGGGCGCCATTACTGTAGGTAGCATCAAGGTAGGTGGCACTGGCTCGTGTGCTCCAACGCTCAGCTAATTGCGCTTGCAGCTCGAGTTCAACACCTTTCCGTGAGGTGTTTTCGGCATTCACATAGGTGGTGCGGCCATCGTTGTTTTGATCGACGACGATTTCATTGCTGGTTTGAATATCAAACCAAGTCACGCGCGCTTGTGCGAGGTTAGTTTGCCATTTCAGTCCAGCTTCCCACTGTAAGTTATTGGCTGGGCCGAGTTCGGTATTCAAGCCAGTACCGTCGTTGCGGTACGCAAGCTCGGTCAAGGTTGGCGTTTCAAAGCCAGCACCGCGACTCACATAGAGTGAGAGTGCGTCATTAAGCGCGTAATTAAAACCGACCATCCAACTGGTTTCTTGCGTGTCTGCGGCACCGCTGTCATCTGGATTTTCTGGAATGACATAATAGTCATCTACGGCAAACTCAGTGTCGTTGTAGCGCAAGCCCCCTAGCAATTGCCACGCCGGTGCAACTTGCCACTCCGCGAGCCCGTAAACGGACTTGGTGCGCACCACGCCGTCGTCATTGCGGCGCACGTCGCCCCGCTCACCAAAATCATTGACGTAACCAAACCGACGGTCATTCTGTTCGGCAATTTGTAGGCCACTACTAAACTGCCACTCCGGCAAATTTAACGGCCGCCACTGATAATTGGCGTTCATACCGATAAAATCGCGGCGTAAGTCGATGACCGCGCCGTCGCCATTAAGGTCGCTACCTGGGAATGGCAGATATTGCTCAACATCGCGCCAGCCGCGCCAGAATGTTGCGGCAGCGGATCGTTCACTGGTGTCGTGTTCGATACTCACCGAAGCTTGTTGGTGATGAATGCGTTTGCGGGTGTTAAAGGTGAAGGCTCGCTCGACCGTTTGCGTAGGGTCAGCGCGCCATGCATCTGGCGTAAGTGAACTTGGGTCCTGAAGGTGGGGCGCATTGTTATTATCGAGACGCACGACGAGGCGAGTGGTATCGTTCAGCTGTTGATACCAGCGTGCCGCCACTTGGTGGCGCTTCGCGCTATTATGCGGGCGTGGTCCGTCGGTACTAAACGTCGCCGCGGCAAAACGCAAAGCGCTCTCAGTTTGTACTAGATCTTGTTGGATAAAAAGCCGTTGGGTGTCATTGCCGCCAGCCATCAGATCAATTTGTGTCGCGGTAGTTCGCGGTGCAGCACTCCGCCAATCAATGACACCGCCAGCGGCGTTGCCATACAAGGCCGCCAATGGACCACGGATGACTTGGATGTTATCAGGCTCGTCTAACAGAATACTGGAGGTCTGCGCTTGCCCATCAGGCATACTTAACGGTACGCCATCAAGCTGCAACAACACGCCACGTACGCCAAAGGCTGAACGCGCACCGAAACCGCGCAGGGTAATACGGGTATCTTGCGCATAGTTGGCGCGCGAGTCACTTTGCACACTAGCAATACCACCAAGTAGCTCGGCAGCGTCAATTCGCATGCCGGGAAGTTGCTGGTCAGTGGCTAAGTTGGTGACGGCGGCAGGCGTTGTCTGCGTGGTAGAACGCTTATTGGCAGTGATCTCAATGCGTTCGATCGGCGCATTGTCAACTTCTTGGGCGAAGCTTGCGGGAATAGTTATAGAAAGAAAAACCATACTAGCGCTGGCCACAGCCAGCGCTAACTTCGATGGAGAGTGCATAGTTTACTCGTCAGCGTTGCTAATACGAATGAGTTTGCCGTTACGGTCGTCGGTGACAAGGTAGATGGCCCCGTCAGGACCTTGCTCAATATCACGAATACGCTGTTTGATGAGATCTTCGAACAGTGATTCTTCGTGCATCACGCGGTTACCTTCAAGATCAAGACGCGCCACCTTCATGGTTTTTAATGCAGCAACAAGCGCATCACCCTGCCAAGCTGGGAACTCGTCACCGGTGTAGAAGATCATGTTCGAGGTCGCAATTGATGGCAACCAGTAATAGTGCGGTTGTACCGTGCCTTCAGCATGAGTTTGGTCACTAATGATGCTGCCATCATAGTCCACACCATAGGTGGCGATCGGCCAACCGTAGTTCGCGCCAGCTTGTGGAATATTGATCTCATCACCACCTTTCGGACCGTGCTCTACGGTCCACAACTCGCCGCTGTCAGGGTGGATGGCTGCGCCTTGTACGTTACGGTGGCCATACGACCAGATCTCATCAAGTGCACCTTCTTTGCCGACAAACGGGTTGTCTTCGGGGACTGTGCCATTTGGCCAAATGCGCACCACTTTACCGTGGTGGTTATCTAAGGTCTGGGCATCATCCATGGCGGAATAGCGATCGCCTAAGGTAATGAACAGGTAGCCGTCAGGTGAAAAGACTAAACGCGAACCGAAATGCGCGCCGCTCTTATATTTCGGGGCACCGCGGAAGATCACTTCGACCTCTTGCAAGTTATTACCAATCAACTTGCCGCGGGCAACCGCTGTGCTGTTGCCTTCACCACCGGCAGGGTCGGCTTCGGAATAACTTAAGTAGACATAGTTGTTGTCATTAAAGTTCGGGTCAATAGCCACGTCGAGTAGACCGCCTTGGCTTTTATAAACGACATCCGGAACACCGGTAATGGCGTCACTGATCACGCCGTTCATGCCGACACGGCGCAGCGTGCCAGACTTTTCTGTGACCAAGGCTTCATCACCATTGGGTAAAAAGGCAATGCCCCACGGAAAGCTCAAGCCTTCGGCGATAGTGGTCGCCTCAACTTTATGACGTTCCGTTTGCGCAGTTTCAGCGCTGGCGCTGCTGGCAAAGACGAGGCTCGCAGTAGCGAGGGCTAAAGCGGCGGGTTTGAACATGCTGTGCAACATTGTGTGCTCCTTAAGTTCTGTAGCGTACCCATTACTATAGTCAAATTCGTGATTTGGATTGCTTTTTTTATCTGCAATGCGACCGAATTACTGCAAAGTGCGTTCAGGCAACAAGTCGGCAATGATTTCCGCGAGTTTGCGGAAGGTCTGCCGGCGATTGGTGGTCGAGCGGTAAATCAAACCAATATCGCGAGCCGCTTGCTGTCCTTTAGGTTGCAAGGCAACAAGGTCAGTGCCATTCAAAATACCGCGGTCAATGGCCATCTGCGGGATAAAGGTCGCGCCGAGCCCAGCGTCAGCCATTTGTACAAGGCTATGTAGGCTGGTCGCGGTAAACGGGTTAATTTTACTTGAGTCGGCTAATTCACAGGCCGCGACAGCGTGGCCAGTTAAGCAATGCTCCTTCTCAAGTAAAAAAATCGACTCGTCGGGTAATTGATCATAGGCCACTGGTTCTTGCAAGTTATCAGCAAGCGACTTATGCATAACGAGTTTGAACGGGTCGCGACCTAGCAAGTAACTTTGATTACCCTGAATATCCATGGGTAACGCAAGAATCAGCACATCAAGTTCACCGTTGCGGAGTAACTGCAACAGGTTGGCAGTAGTGTCCTCGCGAATATTAAGGTGCAGCTGTGGATGGTGCTGATGTACAAACTTACTCAGTTCACCAAGCAAGAACGGCGCGATGGTAGGAATACAACCTAAACGCAGTGGTCCTTCCATGGTTTTACCTTGGCTTTGGGCAAAATGGAGTAACTCTTCAGTTTCGGTGAGGATTTTACGCGCTTGCCTGACGACTTCTTCGCCCATGCCAGTGAACAAGAAGGATTTATGGTCACGTTCAATCAATTGGCAGCCCAATTGCTCTTCTAGGTTTTGAATACCGCTACTAAGCGTTGACTGGCTGACATGACAGGCCTGTGCCGCTCGATTAAAGTTTTGGTGCTGATGCAGCGCCAGCAAATAGCTCAAGTTTTTTAAGCTCGGTAACTTACTCATCGAATCCCCCACGATGTCGGAACCTATTCTCAAGGTTCAATCATATTTTCCGATTACTATAATCCGTTTTATTCGTTTTAACAAATCTACCCTACCCCCTATCATTCTCCCCGTACCGAGCTGGCGTAACACGAAACGCCACCCGATTTCTTATTGAACACTTAACGCTTAATCAAGGAGTACACCTATATGTTAACCGTAGGCGATAAATTACCAGAGTTTTCAGTTGTAGCAGCCAAGCCTGGCTTCAACATGCCAGAAGAAAATGGCGAGAGCGCGTTTGAAACCATCACGAACGACAGCTTTGCAGGCAAGTGGAAAATCATTTTCTTCTATCCGAAAGATTTCACTTTCGTTTGCCCAACTGAAATCGTTGAGTTCGCGAAATTGAACGAAGAATTTGCTGACCGTGATGCAGTGGTATTGGGCGGCAGCACCGATAACGAATTCGTTAAGTTGGCATGGCGTCGTGAGCACCCAGACCTGAAAAGCTTGAACCAGTACTCATTCGCTGACAATGGTTCATTGGTTGATGGCTTGGGCGTGCGTGACAAAGCAGAGAACGTAGCATTGCGCGCAACTTTCGTAGTTGACCCGCACGGCGTGATTCAGCACGTGTCGGTGAACAACCTGAACGTCGGTCGTAACCCAGCTGAAATCTTGCGTATCTTGGACGGTTTGCAAACTGACGAACTGTGCCCATGTAACCGCGCAGTCGGTGGCGACACCCTGTAAGCGACATCATTACCCCCACATTTAATGATGTCACTTTGAGTGCCGCTTCGGCGGCACTTTTTTTTACGGAGGAACTTATGAGCATTGCAGATTACAAACAAGGCTTGGGCGACCACGGTAAAGACACCAAATTGAACTTGTCGAGCATTTTCGGCAATGTCGATACCTCTGGCATGACCCCAACCCAATTTTACGGTACCGCTTTATCACTTGCTTATGCGATTGGTGATGACGCGTTGACGGCTGCAGTTACAGCCGAAGCCGAAGGCAAAATTGAAGAAAACGCTGTTGGCGCAGCAAAGCTTGCCGCGACCTTGATGGCGATGAACAACGTTTATTATCGCTTTTTACACCTGAGCAGCGATAAGCAGTTCAGTAAAATGCCAGCAGGCCTACGCATGAACGGCATGGCGAATCCTGGTGTTGATAAAGCAGATTTCGAGTTGTACTCACTTGCCGTTTCTGCACTAAACGGCTGTGGTATGTGCATTGACTCACACGTAGGCGTCCTGCTTAAGCACGACATCTCTGCGCAAGTGATTCAAAACTCGATCAAAATGGCTGCGGTACTTAACGCTGCAGCAACAGCGCGCCGAATCGCTTAAAAAATATTCGGCTGCAGTCACATGTTTGTCATAGTCGTGCGGTAGATTACCCATCGACTTCCCTGAGATCTGGTTGTTATACCCTTTCGCCCGGCACCGTGCCGGGCTTTTTTTGCCTCGCTGTCCGTTGAAAGCCAAACACGGGTAGCCCGTAGTTCTACTACGGGTTAAACTCTCCCCAAATCGAACGCGCAGGCGGACATATCGGCTTAGGCATTCGCCCTTCTTACCGTGGACAAGGCCTCGGAAAATTTTTGCTTAGTCTCACCCTAGAAAAAGCGCAACAAATGGGCATTAAAGATATTCATATCCATTGCGAAAAGACAAATCCAGCATCAGCCGCCATGATCATCGCGAATGGCGGAAAACTCCACTCCGAAATCACCGACGCAGCGCACGAGTCAGTCATTCAACGCTATCGCATCCCACTTGCCCAATCCCTCCTCAGTAACTAAGCTTTTGTTAGCGAACAGCAAACATCGAGTTTTAAGGAGTCCTATGCAGATCAATTGCGAACGCCTTAAAGGTAACCTCATCGAACTCTCCAAAATTGGCTACAACGAAGAAGACCGCGGCATCTACCGCCCCGGCTACAGTGACGCCGACATGGAAAGCCGACGCTGGCTGCAAGAGAAAGCGAAAGCTGCTGGGTACGAAACTTACATGGATGGCGCAGGGAACGTGTTTTTTGGTCGTGGCGAGCTCGATAAGCCAGCAGTCCTTATGGGCTCACATATCGACTCAGTCCCTGCGGGCGGTATTTTCGACGGCTCACTTGGCGTTTTAGCTGCGCTAGAAGTCATGCAGACCCTAGATGAAAACCAAGTGGTGACCGAAACGCCAGTTTGGGGCGTAGCCACAGCTGAAGAAGAAGGTCGTTTCGGTGGCATGCTTGGCGCCCAAGCGATCTCAGGCAAACTCAACCCTGACTGGATTATGTCTGCCCATGACGCTGACGGTGTGTATTTAAAAGATGCCATGGCCGCGCAAGGCTTAAATGCGATGGACGCACTTGATGCTGCATGGCGCCCCGAACAACTTAAAGCTTATCTTGAACTGCACATTGAACAAGGCCCAGTGCTGTTTCAAGAGAACCTGAAAATTGGTGTTGTCGAAGGTATTTCCGGCGTTTTTAAGTGGATTGTGCATTTGAAAGGGAAGGCTGACCATGCGGGCACGGCACCTATGGATATGCGCAGCGATGCCTTTATGGGACTTGCTGATTTTGCTCACGAAATTGAGCGTATCATCGCCGAAAACGGTACCGACAAAACGCGTATCACTGTGGGTAAAGTCGAGCTAAAACCAGGTTACCCACACACGGTACCAGGCGAAGCTATTTTTACCATTGTCGGTCGTGACATGGACGAAGAGGTTATGAAAGAAGTCGCCAACGCTTGTCGTAAGGCGTTGTCAGCGATTGCTCGCAAACATCGACTGATGTTTGAGTATGAACAATCGAGTTGGTTAGCCCCTAAACCCTGCTCGGCAAAACTTACCGATCTCATTGAAGAGCAAGTCAAAGCGCTGGATTACAGTTATTTGCGTATGCCCAGTGGTGCCGGTCACGACACGCAGTTTTTGTCCGAAATCACCGACGCAGGCCTGATTTTTATCCCCTCAGTCAATGGCGTGAGTCATGCTCCCGATGAGTGGTCGCATTGGCATGATATTGAAGCGGGTACCAATGTGTTATTGCATTCGGTCTTAGCTAACTTAGCCGAGAACTAAGACTCTAAAAGGCCGTGTTTGGCCGCAAAATGAATGAGCTCAACGGTGGTGTTTACGTTGAGCTTTTTGAACAACTTACCACGGTGATTCTCGGCGGTTTTCGCAGACATCGCCAACAAGTTCGCAATTTCCTTATTGGAACGACCAGCAACAACAAGAAAAAACACTTCGCGTTCGCGCCGTGTTAACGCTGCAAGCGGCTGGTGTAACTCCGCACCTGCAGCGTTTTCAGTTAGCGGAAAGCTTGTCTTGCCGTTAAGGACGGTTTGAATAGTTTCGAGGAGGGTTGTTGTTGGTGCGTCCTTAAATACGTAACCTACCGCTCCAGCATGACGAATTGCGTCGATGTACTCGGGCTCGTTGTGCATGCTCAGGGCAATCACCTTACTCTTTGGACGGTGATGCAGAATTTTTTCCAAAGCGACGAAGCCGTTCATTTTGGGCATGGAAATATCCATAAGGATAACGTCAGCATCGTGGCGCAAGGCCGCGCTCACCAACGCGACGCCATCATCACATTCGGCGAGGATGTCGAATTGCCCAGTAGCTTGAAGGGTTGTGGCGATTGCTTGGCGCACCATGACATGGTCGTCGGCCAGTATGAGTCGTATCAACGCGCCTCCTCAACAGTTACGTTTTGGTAGGGGAGCTGGACTTGAATTTCACAGCCTTTGCCCGGAGCCGCGGTCAGTTTGAGCATTGCATCGAACGCTTGTGTGCGATCGTAAATGCTTTGTAGCCCGACGCCATATGCCGTTTTAGCTGCGTCAAAACCTTGACCATTGTCCCGCAAAAGTAGCAATAACGCGGTTTCAGATTGACTGAAAAAGACCTCAAATTGAGAAGCTTTTGCATACTTCACGGTATTCACCATTGCTTCTTGGAGTATACGAAAGAAAAACAGCTCCACATCACTCTCGAGTTGATGCGTAACAGTATAGTCAAGCTGTAAATGGACTCCCGCAGGCGCAAGGAGTTGGCGGCCAAGCCATTGAATACCGGCCTGTAAGCCAAGGTCATGAACCAAGGTCGGATGCAGTAGTCGCGAAAGTGTGCGAGTGCTCTCAATAGCATGTTTAACATGCTGATAGATGGTCGTAAGGCGTTCGTCAGTAGCAGACAACTGTGAGAGTTGGGTGGCGATGCCGGTAAGTTGTTGTCCCAAATCGTCGTGTAACTCGCGGGCTAGCCGCGCACGCTCATGCTCCTGTTGCAGCCATAAACGCTTCGCCAGTTGTTGCAACTGTGCTTGCTCAGCGTCGAGTCGGTGCTGCAGTGATTTTTGTTGTTCCCGCAGCTCTTCGATCGCCGCCAGTAGCTCACTGGAGGTTAAATTTTTCTGTATAGGCTTTTCGTTGGCTGTCATTCATGTTTTCTAGTAATTGTTCGAGAGCTCCCTGCGCCAAAGCTTCCGTAGACGAATTAGATAGTACTTGAAGTAGCTCAAAATTGCGCCAGTAGCTAGGGAAACTTTTTATTTTATTCAATAAGATCTGATGTGATTCGGTGTCACCACGTGCCGCTAAGGTAATAAAGTACGCGTCATACATGGTTTCATTAAGGATCGTTTCGAGTCGCGTCCAAATTGCTTGGTTTTTAGAAAATTCGAAGTTGTAGACCAGTTCCGAGAGGATTTTCATTTCTAACAGGCGTGATAAGTTCGTCTGCAGAACTCGCTCGGCAAACTGTTGCGGTGGCATCTGCAGCTCACCATTCATCAGTTGCAGCCAGTCAAAGGCAAGCTGCTGCTCATGGTTAAAATGTTCTTGATGTTGTCGCAAGGTGGCCAAAACTTCGCTACTCAAACCAGTTTGGTTAAGGTGCAAGGCAATCTCGGCCTGCCACAACAAACTTTCGGTAAGCCCACGTTGGTCACTCAGTTGTTCAGCTATTTTAACCGATGCGTCGGCGGCTTCTGCCGCTGCTTGCATGCGCCCTAGGGCAAAATTCAATCGGCTGACTTGTAGTTGTGTGTTCGATTGCGCATCTGGGCTCTTGTCGGTGGTGCTGATGAGTTCAGCGAGTAGGTGTTCCGCTTGTTTGAACTGCCCCTGCAAGATCAGTAAGTGCGCGAGGCTTATTTGTATACTATGTAGGGTTGCTGTTTCATCAATTGCCCGAGCGATGTCGAGCGCTTGTCGCCAGTACACTTCAGCTAAGCTGAATTCGCCGAGCAGGAAGTTAATAAAGGCGACATTATTGATACTTTGACTGCGTGCGTAGTCATCGCCCGAGCGCAACCGCAAATCGAGAGCGCGCTTATAATGCTTCAACGCTTGTTGGTAAAGCCCTTGCTCTTCAAATAATAATCCTCGCTCGTTTTCAATGTGCGCAACAGCGAGTTCATCTCCCGTCTGCAATCCTAGATCGCGTGCTTCTCGTAGAGCTTCTTCGGCAGCGGCGTAATCGCCAAGTATAGCGGCTGTGGTAGCAATATTACTGAGCGTGGTAATTCGTTCAACCGGTTGGTTGTCGGCAGTTCGAAATGGCAAGGCCATTTCAAAATAATCGCGCGCCTGCTCAACTTCGGCCAAGCGCAGGTAGGCGACCCCAAAAGCATTCAACACGAGTCCCTGTCCTTCTTGATTTTCTTGTTGCCGAAAACCGAGTAATGCTTGGGTAAGCTCTTGTGAAATGGCCTCTTTCATTTCGCCCTGAATGATTTTTAACTTAGCAAGTTCAAACCACCACATGGGTTGCATTGGATCGAGTGCTAGGGCTTGTCGGTAGAAGGCTCTTGCGGCTTGCAAATCTCCTAGCGCAGTGGCCACCTGTGCACGTTGTTCAAGCACATCCGCACGATCTGGGTAATTGGCAATCACGCCGTCCAGCACTTGCGCTGCAAGAGTATAATTCTGTTCCGACATGGCGAGTTGTGCGCGTGCCTGCTGACGCCAGAAATCGCCTACTTCAGGCGTTTCGATCATGGTTTTTAGAACCCCTTGTGCACGCGCTGTATCGCCAACATTCTGGGCATTTTGCAGTTGTTCAAGGTAGTCAGCTACTTTGTCGTTAAGTGTAAGCTCGGCGGAGCTTTGCCCTGCTCCTAACTGCGCGCTCACTTGCGTCGCCACCTGCTGGGCAAGTTGTCGAGGTGTTTCTTGGCTGAGTAGAAAGGTTTCGTTGAGCAGTATTTCTTCGCCCGGAAAACGCAACAACAAGGCTAACAAATGCGGTTGTTCGGCAATGATTTGTTGGTTGAGTACTAACACATATTGCGCGTCGGTGAGCTCAGCAAGACGTGTACGCTCGCGCGCAGAATCGAGTACGCGAATACCGAGTTGTTTGGTGAGCTCGGCCACTGCATTAGGCTCAACTGAATAGATTTGTGGTTCGGTTTGTAACATCAAATGGGTTAACTGCGCGATGGCATCGGTCTGATCATCGCTCGCTATTGCGAGGGTAAAAACTTGCGCTTCAGAGGATGCGTTCGACTCCTTTTGCGCGGGCTGGAAAAACCATAACATCGCCAATACAAGTATTATTATGGCAATGAGGCCAAGCGTCAGTTCATGATGACGCTGTTGTGGCGCCAAGGCCGAGGTACAACTGGCTAGTGACGGGCGCTGTTCTGGCTCGTCGGCTTGAAGGTTTTCGGCAAGTTTGCGCAAGCGGTTGTGCTTTAGCTCGACACTTGCCCATGATTTCTGTTCGCTGGCTTGGAGTAGCGCCGCGAGGACTTTGCCAAGGGCATAGCGATCACTGGCGTGAGTTGCGCGGTGTGATTGAGCGAGCTCTGGGGCTGTATAGCCGACACTGAAATGAGTTGTCGTCGATTGATGGTCTTGGCTACCAATGCCAAAGTCGACCACAATCAAGTCACCTTCGTCGTTCACAATACAGTTGGCGGGCTTTATATCACCGTGAATAATGCCGGTTTCATGGCAGGCTTGCAAAGCACTAAGAAGTTGCCGAAACCAGTGAATAACCTCTTTCGCGTGGATGCTACCGTCAATGACATCGGTAAGCGGCGTGCCAGTGATCAGCGACATAGTGAAGAACACATAATTCTCGGTCACATAAAATTCGTGTACGCGGACAACATTGGGATGATTGATTTGCCGCGTGAGCAAGACTTCATTACGCAAGTGCTCGATAGCATCGGTCGAAAGCTGTTCGTTGGTGACCAAGAGTTTTAACGCACAAGGTTGCTCGAGGACAGTATCGAAGACCTCGTAGACGCGTGCTTGTCCACCATGCCCCAGTAGCCGCACGACACGAAAACGCTCAGCAAGCATGGTTCCAGGTGCTAGCAGCGCTCGATCAGTTGGGCGTGTAGGTTCAGCATGCCATGGCTGTGTTGATGAATCGTTTACATCTGTCATCGAATATCACTGGTTATTGTTGAAACACTACAGCCTCAACTTAACACAGTTCGGAGAAGTGGCGAATGAATTATAGTTTAGACGGCAAGTGATGTTGCCGCAGCGGTTAATGCATCTAATTGTTGATCAAGGCTTTTGAGCTGTAGTTGAAACGCCAGCATAGATGAAAAATTATCAATTAGATCAATATCATGATCGGTAAAATAATGTTGCTCTTCAAGGCTGTCAGCATAAATCACTGCAATGACGTTACCTTCCAACTCAATGGGGTACGCAAAAGCTGCCTTAATCTGTGCTTTTTGCACACTCGCACGGTGTTTGAGCTGCTCATGTAAAAGTGCATTGTTGACAACGTAGGGGCGCCTATTTTTCACTGCGGCATTGATCAATGTTGTCGTTCCGTCAAAGTCACTGGTTTGCATCCAGCCGGGAAAGTCGCTAGCTAAGGTGGCTTCGTGGGTAGCGTTAAATAAAAGTACCGCACAACGGTCGCTCCCAAGAATTTGTGCCAAGTTAAACTGCAAGGCGGGCAACAAGGCGGCGACGTCAGGCTGGTTTCGCCAACGGGTATGGAAGGTGCGTAGCTGTTGTTGGCCCCAGACTCTGCGGTTAAGGTTTACCGTTAGTTCCTGTGCGTTTTTTGCTTGCAGCACGCAGGTCACCGACCCTAATTGAATAACTAATCGTTGTTCCAAGGCAAGTTTGCTATGGCGCTTGCCGAGGAAGTTTACCCCATTGGTACTTTGTAAATCTTGAATGCGCCACTGGCCATCATGAAACCTCATGACACAGTGGCGCCTAGATACTGTCGGGTGCTCGATAACGATGTCGCACTCCGGATCACGACCGACAACGTAAGATTTGGCCTCGAATAAGGAAATTCGAGGCGCAAAGCGGTTTTGGTAGACGCAATCAAAGAGTGCTGGCATCAGTGTTACCTAATTCTCAAGCTATAGCGCAGCGTATTCGCCATACTAAGAATACGACCGCGGATATTCTCTAGGTCGCCAGCTGAACGCCAAACATCAGGATAAAGTGTACCGTCGTCGGCGCGCATTAACTGGATAAGAGCATTGGTCGCCTGTAGTGCTTGTTGATAATTACCATTTGCAAGGGCGACTTCGATGCTGGCAATAGCGTCACTCAAAGCTTGACTTGCTACCGCTGTAAGCGAGTGCGATACGGAGTCAACGTAGCCAGCTAATCGATTGACCTTGGTAGAGATGACGGTATTGATATCACGTAGGTCGGCGACGATGATGAAATCTGAAAATTGGCCGCCATTCGTTCTCACGCGGTAACTGCCTGAACCTGTCATCGTAGTGATGTCCTCAAACTCACCATTGTTGTGTGAATGAAACATCCGTAACGGTGAGCCCGCGGTGTAGTGGAGCGATTTGGTGTAGAGCTCAATTTCATATGCACCGCTAAACGAGAAGCCTTTCGCCGGATCGGGTTCAATCGAAATCAATACCGGAAAAGCTGAAGGAATTCCGGTCAGTATCGAGTCCGGTAAGCGATCAAGAATCGTATGATCGTTGAGATCGATGAGCTGCGCATTCACTGTGAAGTTTTGCGCTGTAAGGCCGACGGAGTTCTCAAAGCTGATTGTGAGATCGAAGCCAATGAACTCGGTGAGCTGAACCGAGGTCTCTACTTTGTTGCTCTGTGGTTGAATCGTTAAATCCAACACTTCCGCGCGGCTTGTCATTGAGGAACACGCGAGAAATAGCGTCGCAACCACGCCAAAGAATGTTTTGATGGAGCTACTAGGTAACATACAAATACCCTCGTATGAGTTACATTTTGTTACATTTGCCCTTTAAACTTACTCTCTTCTGGCGAAAAAGTCATCACTTTTGGCAAAAAGAGAAGGGGCTCAGATGAGCCCCTCAAAGGGTGGACTCCTTGTCCTCGACTACATTCCGTAGTAGTTACTAAACAACCGTCCCATAGTGACAGCAAAACCTGCGCGGTTAATGGTTGTGCTTGGAGCAAAGCGAACTTCTAGCTGCGGCTCAAGATCAAATGGTCCTTGGCTTACCGAAAAATTGACGTTGAGTAGTGAGTAATTCAGAGCGGTTTGCACATAGCCTTTCAGGTGCGCCGGAATCAGGTGTTGATCAGCTAACATTAGGGTTTGTCCTTGATAGTCGAAGACAATATCCGCGTTGCTGTCAAAAGCCTCCGCTTCTGCTTGCAAGCCTAGGGTTTGCACCAGTGAATAGGCCAAGTCGAGCTTATTCACGCTGCCGTTAGGGTCGAAACTACCGTTTTGCGTGAGCATGACAGGAGCTTGTACCTGATCGCTATCTTTCAGCGCAGCACCATTCACAGAAACGGCCTCGGCATAAGCGATAGACGTAGCGTTGACATCTTGAATCAGAGGTTGTGACTCATTCAATAAGTCGCGGTACTGGCGAATGGCGCCACCCATTACAAGATATTGCGCAAGGTCTTTACGCTTCAGGTCTTGATCAGGACGGAACTTGCCACTGCGGAAACCGTCCATGAGGCGCTCGGAAACGGCGAATTCAATTGCGTTTTGCTGCGGATGACCTTCAATGTCATCGACCCCGTCATAGCCACCACTTAGCTCGAAGCTGACGGTACCAGCAATGACTTCTGGGATGCCTGGGCCATTGGTGACATCTAACGGGTCCGGATCAACACCTGACAGTGAAGTTAAGCCGTAAACATATACCTGCCATGTACCAACCTGTCCCGGCGCGGAAACACGCATGCCAGTTTCCAGTACGGGCAAGGTTAGGTTACCGAAGTATTCGGTGCCATCTGGGGCAACTAACACCAGTTTAGTGGTGTTGGCTAAGGTTTCGGCACTGGCTTTCACCCAAGCGACATCCTCACCCACTTCAAAGCTGAAGGTTTCGGGTTCGCCGACGGGCGCATACAGTACTTCAAAGTTTTCCACGCGGTCACTTGGCGTGATCAGGGCATTAGCATTGAAACTATTTAAGTTATTTACGGTTTGGGCGTAGTCCATGTCATAGTTGAGTGCGGCGGATACTGCTGCTTTAGCATTGACATAGCCGGCGCCAACTTCCCATTTTTCGTAACCTGGCATGTTGGTTGCGGTTTCTTGCAGAAGCCGTTTGATCTCTAATAGCGATAACGTAGGGTTCGCCTCCATCATCAACGCAATAATGCCAGCCACATGAGGCGTTGCCATCGAGGTGCCTGAAATCATGGTGTAGAATGGCACGTATTCGGTTTCGATGGCGTCTAGGTCAGCGTCACCACCGTTGGACACCAAGTTAGTGCTGGCACGTGTTGAAATAATATCGACACCCGGTGCCACAATAGTAACTTCATTGTTGTAGGTCCACGCACTGCCGTCAGGCATGGTAAATGTACCCGACTCGCTTTTTAATCCGCGTGACGAGAAGCCAGCAAGGTTACCAAACTTGTCACCGGCGCCGACCGAAAGGCCCCAAGGAATTTGTGCGTACGGGTTATGACTGTCTTCACCTGGACCCGAGTTCCCCGCCGCAAATACCGATAAAATACCTAGCTTGTAGGCTTTGTAAGAAGCGATGCTGACAGGACTGTCAGGGCTAAACTTGCCGCTTGAGCCCCACGAGTTACTCATGATGCGCATTGGTGAGTTGAATGCATAAACATTGCTAAGTGCATAGTCATAACCACCAACAGCATCAAGAATCGATAAACCTGCTCCAGAGCCGTAACCTACGAGCTCAGCGTCGGGTGCAGCACCCATATACTTTCCATCAGACATGACACCTGAACCGGCAATAGTTCCGGCGCAGTGTGTACCATGGCCGACGTTGAGGTCAGTATTAATTTGGTCTTCAAGCACAAAACCGTCGGTTGGTGCCACTAGGCTAATCGCTTGTGCATGGGTGATGGCTTGTACGTTCTGTACTACAGTGTCGCCATAAAATAAGTCTTGATGACTGGCGTCAATACCGGAGTCATTGACCATAATGGTCACGCCTTTACCGGTAAACGTCGTGTTGTTGCGCTGCATGAATTCAGTGCTTTGCAATTGCTCAACACCGGTAATTTTGCGTGCGTCGGCATTAAAGTATTCGAGCTCGCGGTTGAGCCAAATTGACCGCACATCATCCTGTTGCGCTAACGCTTCAATTTGTTGACGCGTTGCCACTACACCAATAATTGGTAAGGTTGAAAACTGTACGCCGTCGGTTAGCCCTAAGTTGAGCAGCTGCTGAATTTGTGATTCTGTGACGGGCTCCATTTGGTTATAAGTGACGACGGCCATCACGGTGTCAGTAACGGATAAGCTGGGTAACTTCGCTTGCAGCTGTTCGCCAATAACCGCTTCGGCCATTGCTTGGCCAGGCGCTGCGGCAAGGGTTAACGCTGCGATCGTCGATAGGGTCAATTTCTTCATGATAACGTTGTCCTGTTCTGCTGGATTTTTGTACACCGTTATCATTGCTGCGATCGTGCCCTGTCTCTATAGGGGAGATCCCCTATTCTTGCCGGAACAGGAGTTTTCTTTTTGGCAAGTAAATTGCACATTTTGATTGATCTGACGCACTGATATTCGTCAACAAATAAGCGTATAATCCCCTCATATCTTGTGGAAATAGCTGAGGGCGGTGTACGGTTATGGAGCAGAAAGTCAAAGTCGTGGCGGCGGATAAAGTGAAGATCCAGCGCCCCGATCCGAACAAGAAAAACAACGACTACTCGCCACGTAGCCGGATTTATGTGCGCGACGTGAAGGGTAAGCTCGAATACTTTCGTCGCATCTTTGGCTTTTTACTGTTGTTCGTGTTTGCTGCTATTCCTTGGCTCCAGTGGAACGGCGATCAAGCGGTCCTCCTCGACATTGCTAACCAACGCTTCCGAATTTTCGGTATGACGCTGTGGCCGCAAGACCTTACGATTCTCGCGTGGATTTCTATTGTTGCTGCGTTCGCCCTTTTCTTCGTTACGACTTTATACGGTCGTGTCTGGTGTGGCTTTATGTGCCCACAGACCACGTGGACGTTTATTTTCATGTGGATTGAAAAGAAGTTTGAAGGTCCGCGCAACAAGCAAATTGCCTTAGATCGTCGCCCGTGGGATTTCGATAAGGTCTGGCGCAAAACAGGTAAGCATGCGGCATGGCTTTTGGTCGCACTTCTCACTTCAATGACATTTGTCGGCTACTTCACCGACGTTAGCAATTTATTCACGAACTTTTGGACCTTTGATGTTGGCTTTTGGGCTATCTTCTCGGTTCTCTTTTTCACCTTCTGCACCTATGGCAATGCTGGCTGGATGCGCGAAATCATGTGTACACACATGTGCCCTTACGCCCGCTTCCAATCGGCGATGTTCGATCAAGACACGGTGACTGTTTCGTATGACCCGAATCGTGGTGAACCGCGCGGGCCGCGTTCGCGTAAAGCCGACCACAAAGAGCAGGGGCTCGGAGACTGCATCGATTGCTACATGTGCGTGCAGGTTTGCCCTACGGGTATCGATATCCGCAATGGTTTGCAATACGAGTGCATCAACTGCGGTGCCTGTGTCGATGCTTGTAACGACGTGATGGATAAAATGAACTACCCGCGCGGATTGATTCGTTTCACCACCGAACGCAATCTTAAAGGTGGTCGCACGCGTAAAACACGTTTCAAAGCGGTGGGTTACTTTGTGGTGATGATCGCCATGACGGGCTTGTTGATTTGGGATGTTTCAACCCGCAAACCACTCGAAGTCGATGTGTTGCGTGATCGTAACCAGCTTTATAGCATCAGCATGGAAGGTTGGGTACAGAACGTTTACACACTGAAAGTATTGAACAAGTCGCAGCTACCGCAGACGTTTACAATTGCCGTTGCAGGCTTTGAGCGCACCCAGCTAAGCGGCAACACCACAGTTACCATTGATGGCGGCAGCATCGCTACCGTGCCGGTCACGTTGGCGGTGCATCCAGACGACGTAACGCAGCGCGTTCACGATATTCGCTTTGTCGTCACCAGCGCTGATGGTGAAGTTACTGAACAACACGAGACGAGTTTTCTCTATGAGTAATCGCGAGGACGATCTGCGCATGGATGCGGCCAATGACTTTAGTTTTGCTGGCTTAACCCCCGATTTAATCGCCAATGCTCTAGCCAGTGTTGGCGTTGATCCTATGTCGGGCCTGCTAGCACTCAATAGCTATGAGAATCGGGTGTACCAGTTTATTGCTGACGACCAAAAGCGCTATGTGGCCAAGTTTTATCGGCCGGCGCGTTGGAGCAATGAGCAGATTCTCGAAGAGCATGCGTTTACCGCAGAGCTCCTCGCCGAGGACGTGCCTGCGGTGGCGCCTTTGGTGCTTGATGGTGCGACCTTGCATAGCTTTGAAGGCTACCGCTTTAGCGTTTTCCCTAGCATTGGTGGGCGTGCTGTCGAACCGGGTGACGTCGATCAGCTTGAGCGTATTGGTCGGCAAATTGGTCGCTTGCATGCGGTGGCGCGGCAAGGTGAATTTAAACATCGAAAGCGCCTGACTGCTGAAGATCATGTCAGTGCCTCGTTGGTGACGTTGCGACAGACCCCGCTTATCCCCGACAATCTGCAGAGCGCATTCTGGGCCATTGCTGAACCGTTGAGCGACTTGTTGCTTGAGACCGATTTCAGCGGTTTTGATCAACAACGTTTGCATGGCGACTGCCATATTGGCAATATGCTGTTGCATGATGACTTGCTGACTTTTGTTGATTTTGATGACGCCATGACGGGCCCAGCGGTCCAAGATCTTTGGATGATGTTAGCGGGTGATGATCGTCAGCAACGCTGGCAACAGCTTGATGCGTTGGTCAGCGGTTACGAAGAATTTTGTGATTTTGATGAACGTGAAACGCAATTGATTGAACCCTTACGCGGTTTTCGCATCATACACTACATGGCGTGGCTGGCGCGGCGCTGGGAAGATGCAGCGTTTCAACGCGCGTTCCCGTGGTTTGCTGAGCAACGCTACTGGGAACAACAAGTGTTGGCACTCAAAGAACAGTATGCTGCGTTGCAAGAAGCGCCACTGGAATTGCGTCCAAATTTTAATTGTTAAATTAAGTAACTATTAGTAACTACAGGAAATAACCAAATGAAGAAGTTGTTGTTTGCCGTTTTGGCCTTGATGCTGTTCCCTGCCGCTGCGCAGCAATTTGAAGAAGGCGTGCACTACGAAGTGATCGCTGAACAGGGCACTGAAGAGCCAATCATTACTGAATATTTCTCGTTCTTCTGTGGCGCTTGCTACCGTTTTGAGCCGATTGCTCAAGCAATGGCAGAAAAATACCCTGAAGCCTTTGAAAAGTCGCACGTATCGTTCATCAATTACAAAGGCCAAGGCATGATGATGAACCAAGCCTGGGCACTAGCGCAGCGTTTGAACAAAGAAAAAGAAATTTCGGCGGCAATCTTTCAACGCAACTTCGCACAAGGCAACATGATCGGTAGCAAAGAAGATTTCGAAGCTATTTTTGCCACTAACGGCGTTGAAAAAGAAGATTTCAATAAGATGATCAATAGCTTTGGTGTACGCGGCATGGCCAACAAGATGGACCGTGAAGCGTCAAACTTCGGTGTGAATTCAACGCCAACGTTTATCGTGAATGGTAAATACAAGCTGATCCCACAAGGTTTCAGTGAAAGCCAGAACTTCGCCGATGACTTTATTGCTGCTGCGGGTTATCTGCTCGAGAAATAAGTTCCTCAATGACCTCATCTTTATGCTGCCAGCGTTGGTTTAACCAGCGCTGGAAGCGTGCTTTAAATTTCTCATCATTAAAGTAATCACCGATCAGCTCGGGCTGCATCGGAATGGTTTCGACATTCACATAGATATCTCTTAGTTGCCCACTTAGCAGGAGCCACACTGCTGGACGTTGGTTCGTCGGGTAAACAATCGTAATATCCAAAATAGCATCGAATTGTTCGCCCATGGTTTGCAAAGTGAATGCTGTGCCGCCTGCTTTCGGTGGCAGCAAGTGCTTGAATGAACTGTTTTTGGCCTTATGTTTTTCTGGCGTGAAGCGCGTACCTTCGCAGAAGTTAATAACTGTAGTGGGAATGTGCCGAAACTTAGCGCATTTCTTTTGCGTGGTGGCAATGTCACGTCCTTTTAGGTGAGGCTTGCGGGCAATTTGTTCGCGGCTATAGCGTTTCATAAACGGCATATCCAGCGTCCAGCACCCTAAACCAATAATCGGCACCCAAAACAATTGCTGCTTCAAGAAAAAACGCGGCATTGGCATGTTGCGCGAGGCCAAGTGCATCAGCACCAAAATATCGACCCAGCTCAAATGGTTGCACAAGATCATGTACCAGCGATCACGATGCAACTGGGCGTCACCCTGAATATGCCAGTGCATCGGTTGCGTCAGTCGGAACATCATTGACATGGCGTAGCCCCACAGGCGAAAAAGCCCATTGGCAAAGGTCGAAAGTCCGCGTTGCACCACTGGAATAGGGAGTAATAATTTCGGTAGTCCGACCAAAATCACCAACAGACCAATAATCGCAGTGGCGAGCGCACCAAAAATGAAGTTAATAATGACCCGAAAAGGCGCTAACAACAGCGTAAGCATAAGAGGTTCCGACCAGTTAAGTATCATTTCATCATACGGAAATTAAAGGGCAAAGCTCAACTTTAATTCAGTGTTGAATGTGTAGAGGTGAGCTTGCCAGTGCTGAAAAAAACAGCTACATTATACTGTATATTTATACAGTATTTGCGAGGTTGTTATGGCACACCCTTTACAAGACTTGGTGCACAAAGGATGGGTCTGGCAGGGGCGCGAGGCCGTAGAGCAGTTAGCACCGGAACAATTAGTGGCGAGTGGTTGGGCAGAGTTGGACCGGCGCTTGGGTGGCGGCTGGCTACGAGGGGCCGTGCACGAAGTTCAGGTGCTGCATCACTTTCAAGGCGAATTAGCATTGTTGTTGCCGGTGCTACTTGCGCAAGAAAAACCTTGCCTGTGGTTGAATCCACCTTGTCAGCCCTATTGGCCCGGCTTGCGCTACCAACACCTCAAGCAAGCGCCCTTATGGTTGCAAGAAAGAGATCAGAAGCAAGCGTTGTGGGCCTTTGAGCAAGCCTTGCAAAGCGAAGCGCTAGGCGTTGTGGTGGCATGGTTTGACAGCATTGACGCCAGCGGCGTAAGGCGCTTGCAGCAAAGCGCTGCCAAGCATCAGCAACTCGCCTTTGTGATCACGCCATGGCAACAAACCACCGAAGCCCGTGCTTATGTGAACCGCTTGCAGCTCAGCTGGGCGGCTGAGCAGTTGCAAATCGCCGTGTTGAAGCGCCGTGCCGGTTGGCCATTGCCTGCCTTCCCTTGCAACGTAGAGCGGCACTTACCGGAGCGCAGACGGTTATCGGCATGAGTTCGAGCAAGCTTTGGTGGTTTTTGCATGTGCCACAGTTGTTGCTGGATGAGCAATTGAGTTTGCAGAGTCAGGAGCAGCAACAGCAGCCACAGGTACTTTGTACCAGTGACGGTCAGCGTCGACGCCAGGTAGTGCAAGCGAATCGCGCAGCAGTCGCTGGTGGTGTACGTGAGGGTATGGCTGAGGTGACAGCAAGTACTTTGTTGCCTGATTTACAGCAACGTGATTACGACGAAGATCGTGAAGTACAAGTGCTTAGACGGTTGGCGCAGTGGCTACATCAAGATATTGCACAGATTGCGCTGTACCCACCGCATGGCTTATTGCTGGCCGTGCATGATCTGCAACGTATGTACGGTGGTTATGCTGGGGTGCAGCGGCAATTGCAGCGGCGGCTCAATAGTATCGCTGTGCATTATGTTCTTGCGGCAGGTTATAGTCCTTTGGTTGCGCGGTTATTAGCACAATCAGGTAAAAACATACTGAGCGCCGATAAGGCGGTTTTACAGCATGAGCTTGGGCAAGTATCCATAATGCAAAGCTTATTGCCAGCGCAGCAACAACAACAGTTACAAGAGGTCGGTATTGAGCGACTTGGAGCGTTGTTACACCTTCCTGTTGCTGAATTAGGTGCGCGCTTTGGCCGCAATATGTTCAGTTATATGGCGCAATTAAAAGGTGATTTGCTACCACCGCAGCAATGGTATCGCCCGCCATTACGCTTCCGTGAGTGTCTCGATTTACTGACCGAAGTCGCTAGTTGGCAACAGCTTTTGTTTCCGTTACGGCGGCTATTGCAACAATTAGAGGCGTTTTTACAAGTACGGCAACTGAGCGTGACAGAGTTGGCGCTGATTGCACACCACCGTGATAAACGACAGACCTTTGTGCGAGTGGCGTTTGCCCTGCCTCTATGGCGGCAGCGCGACATGTTGCAATTGGTGCAGCTCCAGTTAGAACGGCAGCAGTTAAAGACTCCCGCTTTGGAGTTAAGCGTACGCGCGGAAGACTTTAGTGCACGGGAAGTTCAGCACGGCAGTTGGTTGCCTGCCCAGCAAGATGCCTATACGCAGGGTAACGAGCAACGACAGTTGCAAGCGTTATTGGGTAAGTTGCAAGCGCGTTTAGGTGAGCAAGCCGTGCAACAAGCACAATGGGTGCAGGACTGGCGACCAGAGCTGGCGCAGCAATGGCAAACGAGTGCCGCAGTGCAACTGAAAACGGCAATATCCGCGGATTTGCCGCGGCCGCTGTGGTTATTGCCTGAAGCCGAGCCGATCAACGTTAGTGACTGGCAATTGCAGTGGGGCCCAGAACGCATTCAAAGCGGTTGGTGGGACGGGCAAAGTATGGTGCGCGACTATTTTATTGCGCTGGATAGGTGGCAACGACAAGGTTGGATCTACCGCACTTGCGCGAGCTACCAGAGTAACGAAAGCAGCGAACAGTGGTATTTGCATGGTTGGTATAGCTAACAGCGGCGAACAGTGGCGCCCGAGCGCTCTTAACTGTGTCACCAACTACAGCTTCTTGTATGGTGCGGCGCATCCGCATGAGTATATTCAACGTGCAGTGCAACTTGACTACCGAGCGTTAGCGATTACTGACGAGTGCTCAGTGGCAGGTGTCGTGCGAGCCTTCGTCGCAATGAAAGGTTTAGCTCACCCACTTAAGCTCTTAATGGGCAGTTTTTTTGTCGTGTCTGACGTCGGCACCCTCATAGTGCTGGCGCAAAATCGCCAAGGATACGGCCAGCTATGTCGACTTATTACCTTAGGACGTAGCCGTTGCGCCAAAGGTAGTTATCAGGTTGAGCTCAGTGACTTTTTACAGGGACTCGACGACTGTTTGCTGCTTTGGCGTCCTCAAGAGCAGCGCTTTAGCGAACACTTGAGTAAGCTACGTACGGCTTTTTCGGAGCGCTTATGGTTGGCCTACGCACGGCACTATCAGGCCACGGATGTAAGTGAAGTACGCACATATCAGCATTACCAACGCATCAGTCAGCTCCCAGTCGTTGCCGTTGACGAAGTGCTTTACCCTGAACCTGAGCGGCAGAAATTGCATGATGTGATGACGGCGATTCGTTATCGGCAAACGTTATCTGGGGTTCGTGCCAACTTACGCCCAAATGCTGAGCATTATTTACGTTCGGCGGCACAGCTAAAACGTTGTTATCCAGAGTCGTGGTTATATGCTACCGATACGATTGTGGCGCGCTGTGATTTTCAATTGAGTGAGCTTAGCTACGGGTACCCTGCCGAACTCGTCCCCGAGGGCATGAGCGCCACAGAGCACCTGCGTCAGCTTGCCTATGCAGGCGCCAAACAGCGCTTTCCAGATGGTTTGCGAAGTGACGTACAGGCAAAGCTAGAGAAAGAACTGAGTATTATTGCCGGATTAAAGTACGAGTATTTCTTTTTAACTATTCACGACATTGTGCAGTTTGCCCAGCAGCGTGGGATTCTGTATCAAGGCCGTGGTTCTGCCGCCAATTCGGTCGTTTGTTACTGTCTGCAAATCACAGCGGTTAATCCTGACCAAGTCGATGTCTTGTTTGAACGCTTTATTTCAAAGGAGCGTGATGAGCCGCCCGACATTGATGTGGACTTTGAGCATCAGCGCCGCGAAGAAGTCATTCAATACATCTATAAGAAGTACGGTCGTGATCGTGCAGCGTTGGCGGCTACGGTGATTCGCTACCGGTTACGCAGTGCCTTTCGTGATGTCGGCAAAGCGCTTGGTTTTAATGAGCAAGAACTCGGGCACTACTTGCGACAAATAGATCGTCGAGACCAAGACTCTCCTTGGTATGAGCAATTGGCATTACTACAAAAAGGTTTACCGCATACCGAGCGCGGACGTTGGTTATTGCAACTTACCGAACAGTTACGAGGTTTTCCGCGGCACTTATCACAGCATGTGGGCGGCTTTGTCATTGCTGCTGGACCATTAGCCGATTTAGTACCTATTGAGCATGCCAGTATGGCTGATCGTACTGTGATTCAATGGGACAAGGACGACTTAGAAACACTAAAGCTGATCAAGGTTGATGTTCTAGCTTTGGGTATGCTGTCGGCCTTGCGACGCATGTTGCAATTGGTTGCCGAGCACTATCAACGGCCGCTGGATTTAGCCAGTATTCCTACCGAAGACCCTAAGGTTTACCAGATGTTGCAACGCGCCGACTCCATAGGCGTGTTCCAGATTGAGTCACGCGCACAAATGAATATGTTGCCACGGCTGCGCCCTGCTACCTTTTATGACTTGGTAGTGCAAATTGCTATTGTGCGACCAGGGCCAATTCAGGGTGACATGGTACATCCTTATTTACGGCGCCGCGCGGGCGAAGAAGCGGTGATCTATCCGAGTGAAGAGGTACGGCAAGTGACCGAGCGCACTTTGGGCGTGCCGATTTTCCAGGAGCAAGTGATCAAGCTGGCTATGGTGGCAGCTGGGTTTAGTGGTGGCGAGGCAGATCAATTACGCCGTGCTATGGCCAACTGGCGTAGTACCGGTGAGCTACAGCAATTCGAACAACGTTTGATTGCGGGGATGCAGGAACGTGGCTATCGACTTGATTTTGCCCAACGCATTTACCAGCAAATTTGTGGTTTTGGCGAGTACGGCTTCCCAGAGTCACATTCGGCGAGTTTTGCTAACTTAGCTTATGCATCGGCGTGGTTTAAGTACCATTACCCTGCAGCATTCTATTGTGGCCTTTTGAACAGTTTGCCGATGGGATTTTATTCGGCGGATCAGCTGATCCAAGATGCGCGCCGTCATGATGTCACCATTTTGCCGGTCGATATTCAAACCAGTGCTTGGCAACATCAACTGGTGCCAATGAAAAATGGTATGGCTTTACGGCTAGGTTTTTGTTTAGTTCGCGGGTTGAACGAAACACAAGTGCAAGCGGTGTTGGCGCTCCGCCCTGCAGCAGGCTTTGCTTCATTAAGTGCCTTACGCGGCGCTGGCGCGAGTCCTGCATTATTACAACGATTTGCCGCCGCCGATGCTTTGAAGAAAATAGCTGGACACCGTTATCAAAGTCAGTGGCAGACGCTTGCCGAGAAAGTTGAACAGTTACCTTTGTTTGTTGATGGCGAAACGAGTGCTGGCCAAGATGAACACGTCTTAGAGCTAATGCCACCCACCGAAGTGAAGAGTTTAGCGGCAGATTACCGAGTATTGGGCACCTCTATTCGTCGTCACCCTCTCGCATTACTGCGCGAACGTCGGTTGTTAGCTGGTGTGCGCACAGCTGCTGAGCTGGCAGGTTGCCGCCATCAACAAATCGTACAAGTGGCGGGGTTGGTTACGTGTCGACAGCGACCAGGCACGGCAGGTGGCGTGACCTTTATTACTTTAGAAGATGAAACGGGTATGGTGAACGTGGTGATATGGCAAGCAACGGCCCGCGCTCAGCGCCAGGAATACCTTACCGCAAGGTTACTAAAAGTTGTGGGTACTGTCGAAATACATGGCGAGGTCATTCATGTTATTGCCGGGCGCTTAGAAGATGGCGCGCCATTGCTGGCGCAACTCGAGATGGAAGGGAAGCGTTCGCGTGACTTTCACTAAACGGAATGTACATTTAAAGCATACTCATCTTTAAGTTTTACATAGTTGGCAGCAGACGCAGGTAAAAACGCCTTTTCTTCATCGGTAAGCGGACGTGCTTCTTGCACTGGGCTGCCTACATAGAGATAGCCGCTACGTAGTGTTTTACCTGGCGGTACTAAACTTCCTGCCCCAATGATAACGTCATCTTCTACCATCGCACCGTCCATGATCACCGCCGACATACCAATAAGGATACGGGACCCAATCGTACAGCCATGCAGCATCACATGATGGCCCACGGTAACATCGTCTCCAATGACTAAAGGGTGACCGTCTGGGTTACCACTGCTTTTGCGACTGACATGTAGCACGCAATTGTCTTGAATATTGGTACGTGCGCCAATACTTATGTAATTGACGTCCCCCCGCGCGGAAACGAGTGGCCATACACTGCTGTTTTCTCCCAGCGTGACGTCACCGACGATAATCGCACTGCGATCAATATAGACATGTTCCCCAATGGTCGGCTCGATGCCCTGATAACTACGAATATCACCATTCATGGGACTTACTCCTTAAATTGTTAGCTTTTTGATCGAAATTGATACTTCTTAGCCTAGCAGAAACCCTTATAACGCGCGAGTTCAGCTAAAAAAACAGCGATCTGCACAACAAAC
>NZ_JANTPU010000002.1 GCF_024752025.1 Pseudidiomarina sp. CB1
AGAAAACATCGCTCTTTCTTTTCGATTTTACCGAATGTTAAGAGCTAATAAACGCACTATTCATTTCATTTCTCTGAACTAAAATGCACACAGTAACGTAAAAGGAAGCTGTGATGCTACGCAATACCTCTAACAGTTATGGCTGGATCGCCATCGCGATTCATTGGCTCTCGGCGCTGGCGGTCATCGGCCTGTTTGTCCTTGGCTATTGGATGCTGACGTTAAGTTATTACGACCCTTGGTATCGCTTGGGGCCCTGGTGGCATAAATCCGTTGGCCTCACGTTACTTGCAATAACTCTACTACGCACTGTTTGGACACTACTAAATCCAAAGCCCACGTTACGTGGCAGCACTTATGAGGTGAGCGCAGCTAAGCTCGGACATGTACTGCTTTATGGACTGTTATTAGTAACTATGATCAGTGGCTATTTGATCTCAACCGCAGATGGCAGTGGTATCTCGGTATTCGATTGGTTTGAGGTGCCAGCGCTAATCACGGGCATCCCGCAGCAAGAAGAGCTTGCCGGTGATGTGCATTGGTACACAGCTTTAAGTCTTGTGATTTTGGCCGGCGTTCACGGCATTGCCGCATTACGCCATCACTTTTGGGATAAGCATGACACGTTGAAACGCATGTTACGTCCACAGAAGTAACCTGAGGAGAAGAGTATGAAAAAGTTAGCTTTAGTTGCAGCAATGACTGCCGCCTTATCAGTATCGCTACAACCTGCGCAAGCAGAAGATTATGTGATTGATATTGAAGGCCAGCATGCGTTTGTTCAATTTAAAATCAGCCATCTTGGTTACAGCTGGCTGTTAGGCGAGTTTACCGACTTTGAAGGGTCGTTTAGCTATGACGAAGCCAAACCAAGTGAGGCTAGCGTGAACGTTACCATTGATACTGCGAGTATTGATAGTAACCATGCTGAACGCGATAAGCACTTGCGTAGTGATGACTTCTTGGCGGTCGATGACTATCCAGAAGCAACCTTTACATCAACCAGCTTCACGCCAAACGGCGACGGAACAGCTGTGTTAGCAGGCGATCTCACCTTGCGCGGTGTCACTAAACCAATTGAAATTGCAGTGACTGAAGTAGGCGCTGGCCCTGATCCTTGGGGTGGTTTCCGCCGCGGTTTTGAGGGCAAAGTAACCCTTACCCTCGCCGACTTTGGTATTGATTATGACTTAGGCCCGGCGGCAAAAACTGTCGACATGTATTTATCCATCGAAGGTATTCGTCAATAACGCTAGTTCGTGCCTAACTCGGCTTTTTCGTAGGCAGCTAAAGCTGCCTGCGAATTGCCTTGCGCGGTATAAACTTGCGCCAAATCCAGCCATACACGCCGTGATGGGACGAGCTCTGATGCACGACGAAGCGCCCGCTCCGCTAACGACCATTCGTTCGTCGCTATGGCGATTTGCCCCATAGCTTGCAATAACAAACCATCTTCCGGGTGTTGCTTCAACTGACCTTGTAAATAATCACGAAGCTCTACGCCTGGTACTAATAGCTGTTTATCTAGCAACTGAGCTAATTTTAAGTCACCGCGCTTTAATCCTCGTGCAGCCACTTTGTCTGCAGCATCGAGCAATTGATAGGTCTTCAGCACACCGATATAAGCTTGGCGGATACTGGCGGACCGGCGCTCGTCTCGCGCTAGGCTCTTCCAAAACGCCACTAAAGCTGGAGGACCTTCACGACCCACTGCTAAGAAGCGCTCACGATAAGCGCGCTCTTTTAATTCACTCAGTGCAGTCGCGCTTACAACGGCTAAGCGTTCCGCGTCGGGCAGGCTAGCGAGAACTTCGTCCCAACGATGAAGGTGCTCGTAAGCTTGTAATGCGAGCCGCAATAATTGTGGATGTTGTGGATGCTGACGACGCAATTCTTGCAACTCACCTAGGCGGCGCTCAGCTTGCTCTGGATGTTGCTGCAAGGTAAATAACGTTTCCGCGAGTTGTAGATCGTTAGGATTAGGAGCGTGTTGTAACCACTCACGTGCTTGTGCATAGTCTTCATTGGCAGCCGCCGCATAACTCGCGAAGAGTGCCACAGTGCCGTCATGACGTAATTGCCAACTACGGTTAAACGCGCTCGAAGCATGACGCAGATCGCCATGTACTAAGGCTGTTGCACCGTCGGTAACCGCTTGCTGAGCTTTACTGTCGCGGCGCTGGCCGAACCACTTCATGCCCCACGCAGTTCCTCGTAGTAAGCGCATCACAAATCCCCATACGACACGCAGCACAAGCACAGCTAGCACCAACAAAATCACAGCTGCGACTAGGCTGGTTTCAATCGTGTAGTTACCAACGGCAATGAGCACATAACCGGTGTTGCCGTCCCATAACGGGCCTATAAACAAACCGGCAATGAGTAGTAAAACGACAATCCATGCGTATTTCATTGGCTTACCCCAGCATTAACTGCCTGCGCATGGCGATTGATAAGCGCCAAGCTACGTAACTGTTCCGGTAGGTTAGGCTGCAAGGTTTGTGCGGCCAACTTCGTTAAGTCATCGCGCAGGGCTACTAACTCGAGGTCACTTTGTTGCTCTAGTTCAATCACTAGCGCTAAGGCTTCTTGCAGACTCCGTTGGTAAAGCGTATCCGTTTGACTCATTGCCGCTTGTTGCGCCAGTTGCAACTGTAACAACACTCGCTGTTTGGCTAGCTCGACAAAAGCTGCAGATAGCTGCGGCTCAATTGGCTTTTCACGGTGTTGTACACGAATAAGTTGTTGGAACAAGGTGCTTGCGCTGGCTTGAAGATGCTCGTACCAAGGCGCATCGGCGGGCGCCTCTTCATTAACTAGGGTGCGTGTCGGCGCATTGATTCGCCAGTCTTGCTGAAGTAAACGTGCCCTTAGACTGCTTAATTCCATCGCAACGGCTAGGTGGCGGTCAGCGTCAACACTGCGTAAGGTTACTTTATCGTCGTTAATTGCTTGGCGAGCCGCCTGATAAGCTGGGTTGTTCAACGCAGCTAAATGGGTATCGGCTAGCTCTAAAAGTTGTAAGGCTAATTCTGGGGCCTGATCGATATAGAGTTTATTACTTGCTTGCGCAACGAGCTGACGCGCTTCAAGAATACGCCAGGCGGTGGCTTGTGAAACATCCAGACTGGCTAATTCAGCTTGCACCGATTGCACGGCCCGAGTAAGGTCCGACTGCCGCTGCTCTTGCTCACTTACGCTGCGCATTAGGCTCTGTTCGCTTTGCTGTAGCTGCCGCTCTACCAAACCTGGAAGTTGTTGCTGTTGACGCTCTAATTCAGTCAATTTGCTATCAACCTCACGTTGCAGGCCATTTAGCTGCTGCTCTTGTGCGGTAACCTGCGCGTTGAGTTGCTGATTTGTCGCTAAGAGGTCCTGATAAACATAGCGATAAGCCGCCCAACCTGAACCGGCCAAAGCTGCCACTAAAACAATGACCAACAGCCACGGAAGAGCCGAGCCTCGTTTGGGAACCGAGTCGTTTTCTGAAGTTGCTTTGTGAACCTGTGCCTCGATCACTTCTTGTGGCTCTTCTTGCTTCGACGTGCTCTGTTCTGTCATAAGTTATCCTTTTCTACATGCATGGCGCGTTGCCATGCGTCTACCATAGCAAAACTTGCGGCACTATCGGCAATCATTACGTGCCTACCGATACCTGCTGGCAATAACTGTTGCAGTCGGTGGCTCGCGACAATCCACGTACACCGAGCTAACCACGCGATTGCGTCTTTGGGAACAGCGGCCAAAAACGCGCCTAACTGTTCTGCACTGCTGACCATGATGGTATCAATACTTTGTTGCCAAGCGCGCAGTTGCTGCTCACTTGGCGTTTTCGTAATGCGCTCATAAACCTCAAGGTAGTGCACCTCGGCACCGCGAGCACGCAAGGTGTCGGCGAAAAGCTCACGGCCGCTACGACCGCGGATGATGAGCCAGCGCTGACCATTTACCTGTTGTAGCTCGGGTAAGGCAAGCAACGCATCGCTATTATGTTCGCGCCATGGGCACACCACAGGCCGGTGCACGACACGCGCAATTGCTTCTGCTGAGACCGGGCCGACAGCGAACCAGCGACACCGCGGCATGTCCTGATCGGGCGCCCAGGCTTGTGCTTGCTGGGCAAAATAGTGTGCCGCATTGACACTCACCATCATTGCTCCGTCCCATGCGCTGCGCAAGGTGTCGGCAAGGCTTCGCGAAGGGTCGTCATAACCCTTTATTTCGAGCATGCTGGCACTGCTACTGCGTATGTCATAGCCTTGTTCGGCAGCGCGCTGCTGTAATAGCTGCTGCAGCTCTGCTGCTTGGGCTTCAGGACGAAGAATGAGAATGTGCTTCATGAGTGAAGTTCGTTCTCCGCATACACATCAGCTAAGATTTTTCCGGCGCCGCGGGCCAACAGATACTCAGCCAATTCGGTACCCAATGCTTCGGCATGGTCACGGTGACCTTTGATATCGCCTTCGATGATCTCGCTGCCGTCAGGACGACCGACGAGACCACGCAAATGCAATTGATCACCCTGTAATTCGGCGTACGCACCGATCGGTACTTGGCAACCGCCCTGCAAGCGTCGGTTCATGGCGCGCTCGGCAAGCACACAGCTGCGCGTATCGGCGCACGTCAATGGGGCTAACAAGGCCTTGGCTTGGGTGTCATCGGTACGGCATTCGATCCCCAGCACGCCCTGACCGTTTGCCGGCAAGCAAACCTCGGCAGGTAGGCGTTGACGAATGCGCTCCCCTAATTCCAAACGAATAAGTCCTGAGGCTGCAAGGATAATGGCATCGAATTGACCATCATCCAGTTTACCGAGACGGGTTTGCACGTTGCCGCGTAAATCTTTCACCACCAAGTGCGGGTAATGGGCAAGGATTTGGCACTTTCGGCGTAGGCTACAGGTACCAACCACTGCCCCTTCTGGTAATTCATCGAGGGTATGGTAGTGATTAGACACAAAGGCATCGCGCGGGTCTTCGCGTTCGCAAATACCGAACAATTCTAGTCCTGGCGGAAACTCAACGGGTAAGTCTTTCATCGAATGCACCGCTAAATCGGCGCGGCCTTCGAGCATAGCTACCTCGAGTTCCTTCACGAATAAGCCCTTGCCACCAATCTTTGCTAAAGGTGTATCGAGAATAATATCGCCCTTGGTACTCATTGGCACGAGTTCTACGGTTAAGCCTTCATGCAGAGCTTGTAGACGCGCTTGAATATGTTCTGCTTGCCACATGGCGAGCAGACTTTTGCGCGTAGCGATGCGTAGGGTTTGGCTCATGCTAGTCTCCGCCTTCAACTTGCGCTTTTAATTCTAGATCTTGCTCAGCTTGTTTACTGCCCGAGTCGGTCAATAATTCCCAGAGCTCAGCGCCAGTGCGATTGTCAATCCACTGACCGTCGCGGTATTCAAAATGATGGCCGTTGAACTTTGTCGCGACCCAAATTTGCTGCAAAGGTGGCTGTTTATTGATTACCATGACCGTGCGATTCGGAAAAGTAATTTCCAACATGTCACCGTCACACTCGCTATCGATGTCGATACCGGTGTTTTCGAAAGCTGCTTCAATCGCCCAAATCGTCGCTTCGGCGAGTTCATGATACTCATGGTCTTGCATGTCTACTCCTAGTAATGACATTTGTGCGCTGCAATGCGATGATAAGCACACGTTTCAATCGCGAATCACAAGGGTACAGTTTACCGATGTTTAAGCTGAAAGTAATGCGTCCAATCATTGTAGCAGCTAGCTTGGTCTTGGTCGCCTGTGGGCAAAAAGGCCCATTGGAAATGCCGCCCCCGGCTGAGCAGAATAAACCTGCGGAACCTGTAACCGATTCGCAAGTACAGGATAGCAACGTAACATCATGAGTTTTAATTACAAAAATACTGAATTGTTCGCAGAAGATTGTGCGGTGACGGACCTTGCTAAAACGCATGGAACGCCGCTGTTCGTCTATTCAAAAGCTGCGATCACAGCGAACTGGGAACAGTTTGCCAAACATTGGCCTGCGCCAAACAAACTTTGTTATGCGGTAAAGGCAAATTCCAACCTTGCGGTATTGAACCTGTTGGCGCGTTTAGGCGCCGGTTTTGACATTGTCTCTGGCGGTGAATTAGCCCGTGTTCTTGCCGCAGGCGGTAAAGCTAGCGATGTGGTTTTTTCCGGTGTTGGTAAAAGTCACGAAGAAATTTCCTACGCTCTTGAGCAAGGCATTGGCTGCTTTAATGTGGAATCGACCGCCGAACTTGAGCGCATTCAGGCGATTGCCGCTGAGAAAGGCGTGCAAGCGCCAGTGTCGTTGCGGGTGAACCCGGATGTTGATGCGCAAACGCATCCGTACATCGCTACCGGATTAAAAGCCAATAAGTTTGGGATTGCGATGTCTGAAGCACGCGATGTATTTCGCCGTGCGGCACAAATGCCCAACTTGAATGTGTGTGGTGCTGACTGCCACATCGGCTCGCAGATTTTGACACCGCAACCCTTTATGGACGCAGCTGAGCGCATGTTTAGCTTAGTCAAAGACTTGCGGGCTGAAGGTATTAACATCACCCATTTGGATATGGGGGGTGGCTTTGGTATCCCTTACCAGCATGAAGAAAAATTAGAGGTAAGTGGTTACTTACAGACGTTGCAGGACAAAGCATCTGAGCTGGGTAACCTGAAGCTCATGTTAGAGCCGGGCCGTTCAATCGTCGGTAACGCCGGCATTATGGTGACCAAGGTCGAATACTACAAACCGGGTAGTGAGAAAAACTTTTTGCTGGTCGACGCCGGCATGAACGACCTGCTACGGCCGTCACTTTACAATGCCTATCATGCGATTCAACCGGTGCTACGGCACGCCGGGGTTGATGAGCAATTGGTCGACGTTGTCGGCCCCGTTTGCGAAACCGGTGACTTTTTTGGCCATGCTCGGCACTTGGCTGCGCAAGAGGGAGATTTGCTGGCAGTAATGAATGCCGGCGCGTATGGTTTTACCATGGCATCGAATTACAACACCCGTCCGCGAGCGGCCGAGGTTATGGTGCACGGTGATCAGGCAACCTTGATTCGCGAGCGCGAGCCGCTGGAAAGTCTTTGGCAGGGTGAACACTTGCTCGGAGAGAATGTGTGAACTTTAGTAAAATGCACGGTCTCGGCAATGACTTTATGGTCATTGACAATGTGACGCAGAATATTTACTTAAACCCTGAACAGATCCGACGTTGGTCGGATCGCTATCGCGGAATTGGCTTCGATCAACTATTGTTGATTGAGCCGCCGTATGATCCTGAGCTGGATTTTCACTACCGCATTTTTAATTCGGATGGTAGCGAGGTATCGCAATGCGGCAATGGCGCGCGTTGTTTTGCGCTGTACGTTAAGTTAAAAGGCCTTAGCAACAAGCAAGAGCTTAAAGTCAGCACCAAGGCTGGCACCATGGTTATGCGCCATGAACGTGATGGGCGGGTGACAGTTGAAATGGGTGTTCCGACCTTTATTCCGTCGGAGGTACCTTTTAAAGCGAATAAAGAAGAGCAGACCTACGTGTTACGTGTGCAGGAGCAAACTGTCATGTGTGGCGTCATGGGTGTTGGCAATCCACACTGTGTGATTGAAGTGGATGATATCCACCATGCGCCGGTTGGTACCTTGGGTCGCGCTTTGGCCACCCACGAACGCTTTCCGGAAGGTGTGAACGTTGGCTTTATGCAAATTATTAATCGCGAGCACATTAAATTGCGTGTTTTCGAGCGCGGCACCGGAGAGACGCAGGCATGCGGCAGTGGCGCATGCGCAGCGGCGGTGATTGGTATGCGTCAAGGCAAACTGGATTCGCAAGTGCGAGTACATTTACCTGGTGGGCAGTTGATCATTCAATGGCAGCCAGGTGAACCGATCCGTATGACGGGACCGGCAGAACATGTTTATGATGGACATTTGAAACTATGAGCAACGAAGCAAAAAAACAAGCTCACGAGACAGTCGTTGATGACAGCCTAATTGCGGCTTATTTGGAAGAAAATCCAGACTTTTTCGAACGGCATCCAGAGTTACTTCAACGTCTGAGCGTAAAACATCAAAGCAAAGGAGCTGTATCGCTGGTTGAGCGTCAACAGCAAGTCTTGCGCCAACGTGTTCAGCAACTCGAAGAAGAAATTACTGAGTTGATGGTCACCGCGCGTCGCAATGAGGAGTTGTTTCGTTACTTTAGCCAGCTTTATGTGAAGTTGTTGCAAAGTGCGAGTATCGACGAGGTGATGGATAGTTTGCAGCAAACATTCTCTGAACAGTTACAAATGCCTGCGTTGAGCTTAAAGTTTTTTGATAGTCCATTAGAGCTCGAAGAGCAATTCACCTTTGCCGCTGATACCCACAAACAATTGCTCAGCAAACGTTTTCGTGACGACAGCATCTACTTGGGTCGCTTATCGGCTGACGAGCAGCGTTTATTGTTCCCCGATGAAAGTATCGCTTCGGTGGTGTTGCTGCTGCTTGGCGACAAAGGGGAGTTAGGGATGTTAGCCATTGGCAATCACGATGCGGGACATTTTGAGCCGGCCATGGACACATTGTTCGTGAAGCAGTTGCAAGTGTTGCTAACACAAGTTCTGCCGCCTCTTCTGCAGCATCATGCTTCTGCTTGACGCGCGACAGCGCTTTTTAAATCATTTGGCCGGTGAGCGCGGGCTCGCCGATCATACGCTCGCCAATTATGGGCGAGTGTTGAAAAACGATATCGTGCACTTGGCCGAGTTAGGTGCCGAGCAGGTGGCCGAGGTGACGCAGCCACTTTTTGAACGTTTGTTTATGGATTGGCGGCGTCAAGGCTTAGGCGACGCCTCGTTGGCCTTACGTTTAGCTGCATGGCGCTCCTGTTTTGATTATTGCATGCGGGAAGGTTGGCGCAACGATAACCCTGCCCGCCACACCAAAGCCCCAAAAGCAGCGAAACGCCTCCCCAAAAATCTCGATGTTGATAGCATCAGCCAGCTACTCCAACTACCTGATAACGATGAGCTTGCGTTACGTGACGCGGCGATGATGGAGTTGCTTTATGGTAGTGGTTTACGCTTGGCGGAATTAGTGGCACTGGATATTGATGCTATTAACCCACGCCACCAAGAGCTTCGTGTACTCGGTAAAGGCGGCAAGACGCGAATTGTGCCTTATGGCCGCTGCGCCGCCGAAGCGCTAAAGAAATGGTTGCCAATTCGTGCCAGCTGGCTTGGCGGCAACTTAACCGAAGTCGCGCTCTTTATTAGCCAACGTAATAAACGCATAAGTCCGCGTACGGTACAACAGCGCCTTAATCATTGGGGGCAACAACAAGGCTTGCACGGCAACTTGCACCCGCATAAACTGCGGCACTCGTTTGCCTCACATATGTTAGAATCGAGTGGTGATTTACGCGCCGTGCAGGAGCTGTTGGGCCACGCAAACCTGAGCACCACTCAAGTTTACACCCACCTCGACTTCCAGCACCTTGCGAAGGTCTATGACGCCGCACACCCACGAGCCCGAAAAAAGTAGCAAACAGCGAGTTCACAATGCAGTTTTACCGACGTCCGCAGCCTATTGGCGCTATCAGCTTTGACCTCGACGACACCTTGTATGACAACGTCCCTGTGATGCGTAAAGCCGAAGCTGAAGGTTATCGTGCCTTGTGCGAGCTATTTCCACAGGCACAGCAGTGGACTCAGCAGCAGTGGGCCGAGCGGCGTTGGCAACTGATGCGAAGCGAAGCCGATCTTGCCAGTGATATGACCTTGCTACGTTTAGCGACGCTTAAACGTGGGCTGATGGAGTTAGGTGTTGATGAAACCAATGCGAAAATTGGCGCTGAGCAGGGATTACAAGCGTTCTTGGCTGCCCGAAATCAAGTTGTGGTACCGGCGCAGACGCATGAAATGCTGAGCGCGCTCGGCCAGCATTATCCGCTTATCGCCATCAGCAATGGCAACGTCGATACCCGAGTCATCGGTCTGCATGACTACTTTCACCAGGTCATCCAACCGGGTGATGGACGTCGTGGTAAGCCTTATCCGGATATGTTTGCCGCCGCACAAACACAGTTGCCGCAGCTAAAGCCTGGGCAGTGGCTCCACGTAGGCGACAGCCCGCTGGCCGATGTGCTTGGCGCGCATCGTGTGGGTTGGCAGTCGGCTTGGTTCCGTGGCGGCTTGTATGACGAACAAGGTCTGATTGTGTTGCCGACCTTTGCCTATCACGACAATCAAACGCTGGCAGACTTTTTGCTCGACTAACTGGTTGCATATACAGTAGTTGCACTTTACACTGACCTGCAAAGCAAGAATGGATATTCCTATGACATCGCACCCACTCCTTGAGCAACTCAATGACAAACAACGCGCTGCTGTCAGTGCGCCTGAACGGCATATGCTGGTGCTCGCTGGTGCCGGTAGTGGTAAAACGCGTGTGCTCGTGCATCGTATTGCGTGGCTCATGCAGGAATACCATTTATCGCCCTACAGCATCATGGCGGTAACCTTCACCAACAAGGCTGCGGCTGAGATGCGTGGTCGCGTGGAAGAGCTTGTCGGTAGTTCCACGCGGGCGATGTGGATCGGTACTTTCCATGGCTTGGCACATCGTCTATTGCGTGCGCATTACATGGATGTCGACTTGCCGCAAAACTTCCAAATTCTCGATAGTGACGATCAACAGCGGATGCTCAAACGCATCATGCGCAGTATGAATTTAGATGAAAAGCGTTGGTCGCCAAAACAAGCGCAATGGTTCATCAATGCGAAAAAGGACGAAGGACTTCGTCCGCATCACTTAGATGGCCATGATTTTAACGAACGCACCTACAAAGAAATTTATGACGCTTATCAGGTGGCATGCGATCGTGCAGGTCTCGTCGACTTTGCCGAATTACTGTTGCGCGCGCATGAACTGTTACGCGACAACCGTATTGTGCGTGAGCACTATCAAAAGCGTTTCCGCCATATTTTGGTCGACGAGTTTCAAGATACCAACGCCATTCAGTACGCCTGGGTGAAGCTATTATCCGGTGGCGGTGTTGGCGCTGAACACGAAAATTACGTCACCATCGTTGGTGATGACGATCAATCGATTTACGGTTGGCGTGGCGCTAAAATAGAGAATATTCATCAGTTTACTCGTGACTATCCCAACGTTGACACGATTCGCCTTGAGCAAAACTACCGCTCCACCAATACCATTTTGAGCGCCGCGAATAGTGTTATCGCCAATAACAGTGACCGCCTCGGCAAAGAACTATGGACCGACGGCGGTAACGGTGAGCCGATCGATTTGTATGCAGCTTATAACGAGCTCGACGAAGCACGTTACATTGCGAGTCAAGTTGAAGCTTGGCATGAACAGGGTAACGCCTTGCAAGATGTTGCCTTACTTTATCGGAGTAACGCTCAGTCGCGAGTGCTGGAAGAAGCATTGCTTCACGCTCGTATTCCCTACCGCATTTATGGCGGCTTACGCTTCTTCGATCGCCAAGAAGTTAAAGATGCACTGGCATACTTGCGGTTACTTGCGAATCGTAATGACGACGCTGCACTAGAACGGGTGATCAATACGCCAACCCGAGGTATTGGTGCACGTACGCTTGAAATCGTGCGTGACGGTGCCCGCCAACGCGGTACGTCTTTATGGCATGCCGCCAAGCAATTAGCAACGGAAAAAGTACTTACGGGTCGAGCTGCAAATGCAGTGCTGACATTCATTGATCTCGTGCAAGAACTCGAGGACGAGACCGCTGAATATAGTCTGGGGCGGCAAGTCGATACTGTCATTAAAAGCAGTGGTTTGATGGCGATGTATCAAGCTGAAAAAGGTGAGAAAGCAGAAACTCGCGTAGAAAACTTAAAAGAGCTGGTGAACGCTTGTGATAATTTTGACCAGCTTGGTACTGAAGCGCCCGAGGATATGACGCCACTGAATGCTTTTTTAGCGCATGCCGCATTGGAATCAGGCGATGAGCAGGCCGATGATCATCAAGACGCCGTGCAACTGATGACGTTACACAGCGCGAAAGGACTCGAATTTCCTTTAGTATTTATGTGTGGTGTTGAAGAAGGTTTGTTCCCATCACAACAATCGCTGGATGAAGCAGGACGGCTCGCTGAAGAGCGTCGTCTTTGCTATGTGGGGATGACTCGAGCGATGCAGAAGTTGGTGATCACTTACGCTGAGCAGCGGCGTATTTATGGACAGGAGAAATTACACCGAGCCAGCCGTTTTATTGCCGAGATCCCGCCGGAAAATCTGCATCATGTACGCATGCAAACACGTTCGCGTATGAGTGACGACTTTGCTGCAAGTCAACAAAGCTACGGACGTTTTCACAGTGGCGCAAGCCATGAAACCTTTGCCGAAAGCGGCTTCCAGCTTGGGCAACGCGTGCGCCATGTAAAATTTGGCGAAGGCACAGTGCTCAACTACGAAGGCAGTGGAGCGCAAAGCCGCATCCAAGTTAATTTCGATGACCTTGGTAGTAAATGGCTAGTGGTAGCCTACGCACGTTTAGAGCGTTGCTGATGAACAAGTGTATCAAGGCTGTAAAGCGCTAATGCAGCCCAAATAATGGCAAAGGTCACCAATTTATCTGCAGCTAAGGGTTCACCATAAACCCATACCGCCAAGATAAACATGAGACTTGGGCCGATGTACTGAAAAAAGCCCAGCGTAGCGTAGCGTATCCGTTGCGCAGCTGCGGTGAAACACAGCAGCGGGG
Source organism: Pseudidiomarina sp. CB1 (assembly GCF_024752025.1). Taxonomy (GTDB): domain Bacteria; phylum Pseudomonadota; class Gammaproteobacteria; order Enterobacterales; family Alteromonadaceae; genus Pseudidiomarina. Next base: position 12,721 of record NZ_JANTPU010000002.1, read on the forward strand.
CCGTGGTGACGATACCTGCGGCAATAAGCAGTAGATTAAGTTGCCAGGTGTTTGCGGTCATATCGCTGGCGCCGGATGTCGCAAAGAAGAACACATACACCAACATAAACGGCAAAAGAATGGTCGTTTCGAGCCACAGTCCGGTCATGGAATCCACCGGCAAGCGCTTACGAATTGCGCCATAGGTCGCAAAGCTACAGGCCAGCGCAAGCGCCACCCATGGCACAGAACCGAACGAAATCACCTGAATCAAGACACCGATAACGGCTAACGCAATAGCAAGCAATTGCATGCGGCGCATACGCTCAGCGAATACCACCATGCCGATAGCAACGTTGAGTAGCGGGTTAATATAGTAGCCAAGGCTGGCATCAAGAATATGATCGTTGTTAATCGCCCAAATGAACAGGAACCAATTGCCGCCTAGTAAGAAGGTTGCAATGGTTAGACGTAGCATTTGTTTTTTGTTGGTGACCACGGGGCGGATGCGGTGCCAGCGGCGCAGACCAACGATCAGCACCAGCACCAAGACAAAAGACCAGATGATACGGTGCGCCAAAATTTCGAGCGCAGGCACTTGTTGCAACAATTTGAAGTATATCGGTGCAATGCCCCACATAGTGTAGGCAGCAATCGCAAATAAAACCCCTTGGCGACTGCGTTGAGCATCATCGGTCATGCGACAAACTCTCTTGGTTAGCTGGTATCTCAGATGTGTGCGAAATTTAATCAGTTACCACGCGGATTTGTCGGAAATAACCGTTCGGCTGTGGTGCTCAGCGCGTGGGATGCATACAATAGACCGTATTCAATTCTCGCGCAATCGGAGCCCGCAAATATGACCGCAGCCGCGCTGTCAAAAACCCTTGCCGATGTATTTGGTTATGCGTCGTTTCGGCAAGGCCAAGAACAGGTTATCGCGGCAGTGCAAGCTGGCCAAGATGCGCTGGTTTTGATGCCGACCGGTGGCGGAAAGTCTTTGTGCTACCAACTTCCGGCAGTTATGGGCGATGGCGTGACCTTAGTGGTCTCACCGCTGATCTCCTTGATGCAAGACCAAGTAGAAAGCTTGCAGACCATGGGAGTGGCCGCCGCTGCCCTGCATAATGGCCTTAACGCGGAACAACAGCAGCAGGTGATGCAAGATGCGGCACAGGGCGTACTTAAACTGCTGTATGTGAGTCCTGAGCGCGCGCTGCAGGGCTATTTTATGCGCCAACTGCAACAGTGGCCGATTACCTTAATCGCGATTGATGAAGCGCACTGTATTTCGCAGTGGGGGCACGATTTCCGTCCCGAGTACGGCCAACTTGGGCAACTTCGTGAGGCGCTACCGCGCATTCCATTTATGGCCTTAACGGCCACAGCGGATGCGGCCACTGAAGCCGATATTGTGCAGCGTTTGCACCTGCACGATCCCGAAATTTTTAAGAGCTCGTTTGATCGACCCAATATTCGCTACATCGTCGAAGAAAAATACAAACCACAAAAGCAACTTCGCGATTATATTGCCAAGCAAAAAGGCGCTTCTGGCATTGTTTATTGTGGTAGTCGCAAGAAAGTCGAAGATATTGCTGAGCGCCTACGCCAAGACGGTATTCGAGCGCGTGGCTACCATGCCCGCATGGAACATGACGAGCGCGAAGAGGTACTCCGCGGGTTTGTGCGCGACGACATCGATGTAGTGGTAGCGACCGTAGCCTTTGGGATGGGCATTAACAAACCGAACGTGCGTTTCGTGATTCACTTTGATGTGCCACGTAGTATCGAGGCGTACTATCAAGAAACAGGGCGTGCTGGGCGTGATGGCCTGCCCGCTGAAGCTGTGTTGCTTTACGATCCCAGTGATGCCGGTTGGATCCGCAGCATGATCAATGACCACCCGGACGAGCAACGCCGTCAGGTCGAATTGCATAAGTTCGGCGCGATGCAGGCTTTGGGTGAAGCGCAAACCTGCCGCCGCTTGGTGTTACTGAACTATTTTAATGAGTTTCGTGAACAAAGTTGCGGCAACTGCGATATCTGCCTTGATCCACCACGGCAATACGACGGCACTACTGATGCACAAAAGGTACTGAGCTGTATTTATCGCGTCGAGCAACGTTTTGGTGCCAATCATGTGATTGATGTACTCAGGGGGAGCCAATCTCAGCGGTTGACGGCGCTGGGCCATGAGCAACTCTCGACGTTCGGCATCGGCGCCGAACAAAGCCAAAGCTACTGGCTGAGTATTATTCGCCAGTTGATTCATCGCGGGCTGGTGCTACAAAACATTCAGCACTACGGCACGCTACAGTTGACCGCAGCTGCGCGGCCTGTGTTGCGTGGAGAAGTGGCGTTACAGTTGGCCGAGCCGCGCATTAACTTGGCGGTCAGCAAACCGAAAGTGACCGACCGCGCCGACTACGACAAATTGCTGTTTCGGCGCCTACGCGCATTGCGCAAAAGTATCGCGGAGGCTGAGGATAAGCCGCCGTTTGTGGTGTTTAACGATGCCACGCTGGTCGAGATGGCGGTACATTACCCGACCGATGAGCAAAGCATGTTGCTGATCACCGGCGTCGGGCAAACCAAGTTTGCCCGTTATGGCGAAGCCTTCATCGATGCGATTACGGCGTATCTTGACGCCGACGATGAACCGTTACTCAGCCTCTAGATGCTAGCGAAATAGTAACGCCACAATTCCTGCAATACCGGAATGATCGAAGCGACGAGGATGAGCCCCATGGTAATGTTGAACACGCGCTGAAAGACCGAGTTAGAGAGTACTTTGCGTAGAAGTGAGCCAAACAGCAACCATACGCCAACGCATGGAAATGCCATTAACAAGAATGCCAAAGTGATGGCGACAACCTCGACAACAGCATTGCCATGAACCGTGGTGTAAGCAGCGACGGCGCCTGACGCCATCATCCACGCCTTCGCATTGACCCATTGAAATAGCGCTGCTTGCCAAAACGTAAAAGGCTTTTTCTCGCCCTTTTGAATGGCTTTGGGTTCGGCGCTTGCGATATGCCATGCTAACCACAGTAAATACACCACGCCGATCACCTTAATCAGCTGGTGCAGGTTGGGAAACTTCTCAAAAATAACACCAAAGCCAAACCCCACCAGTAGCACCATCACCGGAAAACCTAAACAGATACCCAAAAAATGCGGCATGCTGGCACGCACCCCGTAATTGACGCCCGACGACATGATCATGACGTTGTTCGGGCCTGGGGTAATAGTGGTTGAGAAGGCGAAAAACAGCACGGCGATGAAAATTTCCATAATCCACCCATTTTGATTGAGGTCTGTATACTAGGCTTAAGTGTGCCCCTAGCAGCAAAAGAAAAACAAGGAGTTCGAATGCAGAAGCTCATTGCTTTGGCTATTGTTCTTGGCAGTTTACTCGGTTTCACTGCTAATGCCAGCGCGCAAACAAGTGCGACGGCAAGTTCTCCAGCGACAGCGCCTCTTAAAGTTGCCGTGCGCGTGAGTCCGCCCTTTGTTACCCAAGATGCTGAAGGTCGCTATCAGGGTTTGACCATTGCGTTGTGGGAGCATATTGCCGACGTCAATAATTACCAGTTTGACTACTATCCAGTTGGCCTTGACGAGCTGATCAGCGGTGTTGCCGAGCAGAGCTATGATGTGGGTCTTGGCGCTTTATCCGTGACTGCAGACCGAGAACGGCAGATTGATTTCACGTTGCCGTTTTATAATGCTGGCCTCGGAATAGCGGTGCCCGCAGTAGAAGAAGCCAGTTGGTGGACGCTGACGAAACGCTTTTTTAGCTTCGAATTTCTGACCGTAATGTTAGCCCTGTCGGGGATCTTATTGTTAGCCGGGTTCTTGGTTTGGTTGGCTGAGCGGCGTCACAATCCGGATGAGTTCAAACAAGAATCCCTGCGCGGAATAGGTGCCGGCTTTTGGTGGGCGGCGGTCACGATGACGACCGTGGGCTATGGTGATAAATCACCGCGCAGTAAAGCAGGGCGTGTGGTGGGGTTAATCTGGATGTTTACCAGCGTGATTATTATTTCCAGTTTTACCGCATCCATTACTTCGGCGTTGACGGTGAATAAGCTCTCAACCCGAGTGCAAGGTAAGGATGATTTGGCGCAAGTTCGGGTGGCAAGCGTACCGAATTCGTATAGCGCTTACTGGCTGGATCGCGAAAACATCGGCTATCAGCACTACCCGACCTTGACCGATGCTCTGCAGGCTGTGCAAGCAGGTAAAGCCGACGCTGTGGTCTATGACGCACCACTGTTGAAATATCAGTTGCGTAAAGGTTTTAGTGGTTTATCGGTACTTCCTGAGAATTTCGCGTCGCAAGATTATGCCATTGTGTTACCGCCCGCAGCTGTGCGACGTGAGCAAGTGAATCAGGCATTGTTGCGTTACGTGCGCGGCGCGGAGTGGCGGCAAGCGGTGAACCAATATTTAGGTGATTCGCTATAATAAAGAGTTTACCCATAACTACCTCGTAGGAGGCTTAATTATGTTGAGTTTAGCGACTGCAATCCTGCTGAGCGCAGCAAATGCGCCAGCCACCGTGACAATTGAAGAGTGGCAGGTGCCATGGCCCGACTCGCGCCCACGTGACCCTTATGTGCAAAGTGCCGACCGTGTATGGTTTGTCGGCCAACGATCGGATTATGCAGCGGTCCTTAATCCGCAAACCGGTGACTTTGAACGAATTGATTTACCCGAGGGTGCGGGTCCGCACAACATCATCGTGGATGAGCGAGGTGCTTGGTATGCGGGCAATAAAGCCGCACACATTGGCAAAATTGACCATGACAGCTACGCGATCACTCAGTACACACTACCAGGTGATGGGCGCCGCGATGTCCATACCCAACAATTTACCGCTGATGGCGACATTTGGTTTACCGCGCAAGGTGCGAATCAGCTCGGTTTTTACGACGCTGAAACGAATGCCATTGAGCTTTACGATGTCGCAACGAAACGCGCTCGTCCCTACGGCTTAATTATGGTGGATGGTCAGCCGTGGGCAACACTGTTTGGCTCGAACAAGTTAGTGACGTTCACTGACGGTGCGTTGCAAGAAGTCGAGTTACCGCGGCCAAGTGCCAATCGCCCACGCCGTATTGCTGAAGGTACCGATGGCGGCATCTATTATGTCGATTATGCAGGCGGGTACTTAGGTCGGTATGACCGTGAGAGTGGTGAAATTGAAGAGTGGGCACTGCCTGGTGGCACCAGTGCTTTGCCTTATGCCATGGCGGCGGACGATAAGGGCTATGTGTGGTTTGCAGAGACGGGCCCACAACCCAACCGTATTGTTGGTTTTCATATAGCCAACGAAGCCTTCACTGCGCCTGTTGAAGTGCCGAGTGGCGGCGGCACTGTGCGCCATATGGTCTACGACGAAGCAAGTCAGAGCTTATGGTTTGGTACCGATGCGAACACTATCGGTCAAGCCAAAATCACCTACGATTAGTGTTATTAGCCAAAAAATCTGGGCCACAGCACCGTGGCCCAGGTGATGCCAATCAAAATCAGACTGAACATGACAGCGGCAGAAGCGATATCTTTGGCTTTGCCGCTAAGCTCGTGCAGATCCGGACTGATTCGATCAACGGTGGCCTCTATTGCCGAGTTCAATAGTTCGACAATCAAAAGAATAAACACCGGGAGAATCAACAACGCACGCTCAGCAGTATCAGCTGTCAGCCAAAAGGCCAGCGGCACAAGCACCAGTGCTAACAGACAATCTTGTCTGACCGCAGCTTCGGATTTTAGCGCCGCACGAAAACCGCGTACGGAGTTAGCGGTAGCGTGCACAATGCGTATTAAGCCTTTTTGCGATGGTTTCATTGATTTACTTTTCGTTTCAGCTAGATGGTGTACAGTGTAATACATCAATGAACTTAAGGATGGCTTAAATTTATGGCCGAAAGCAATCATTGGCAGCTTATCCCGCTGGATGACTTCGAGCGTCCGTCCGCACCGGCGAGCACGTTGGTGCAAAAAGCTCTGATTCGTTTGCATAGCCTCATTGGCAGCGATGCCGATGAGGATGCCACCCCTGAAGATCAGGATTTTCCCCATTATCGTGAATTCGATCTGGCGCCGGCAGTCGCTGCGGTAGATGACGCATGGCAAGAGCTCAATAAGACGCCTTGTGTGCGCTTTGTCGTGAGTCCGCCGTTTAGCGGAACGGGTGCTATTTTACGCGAGTGGGCGGAGCAACAAGGCTACCAGCAGTTGCAAGTTCCTAACGTCGAGCAGCTTGAAAGTGCTGACACGGATGCTTGGTGGCAAGCCCAGAAGTGTGAACGTTGGTTGCTTGATGAATTTTCGTCGTTTTGGTTGCGTACCACCTCACACATGCAGTTCATGCGTTCACTCTTGCCTCGCTTGCTGCGTGGCGAGCTGGGCGAAGGCGTGGTGGTGGTCGACAGTTGGACCTTTGCCTTTTTGCAAAGGGCATGGCCGTTGAGTCTACCGCACTGTTACTGTTTTGCCGCTGCAACTCCTGAGTTATTGCGACAAGTTTGTATTGAAGGCAGTGACAAAAGACTGCGTAAGCTGGCTGCTAAAGCTCGCGGAAATGTGGGAGTAGCGCTAGCGTTGTGGGCGCTGGAGCGTGATAGTGAACGCCAAGCTCCGCAAATTCCCCGTGAGGCTGATGATGGCACTGCGTTTATTTTGTATGCCCTATTGCTTCACCATGGACTGCGTGGCGAGCATTTGCAGTGGGTACTGCCGATGTTGGCCCCCGATCAACTCGATGTGCAATTGCTACGGCTGCAACAAAATGCAGTTATCGAGCTTGATGATGAAGGTGTATGGCGTATCACCGTTTACGCCTATATTGATGTGCGTGACTTCTTGGCCGCACGTGGTTATTGGCTCGATGGTTTTTAACAACGAGGCGAGCAATGGATACTGAACAGTTTTTAGCCATTTTTAAAGAGATCAACAGTGCCGTGCTGATCGAAATTGGTGTGGTGATTGCGGCTGCGCTCCTGTTTATTTGGTGTAGTCAAAGGCTCTTGCCGATGCTCGCCAACCATCTCCATGGCAAGCAACGTCTATTTGTGCTGGCGCTAATTCCAACCGTGCGTGTGATTGTCTTTATTTTTGCCATTGTCTGGATCGTACCTTTAGTGATTGAGCCCACGGCCCGCAACATGGTAGCTATTTTAGGTGCGGCCGGTTTAGCAATTGGTTTCGCTTTAAAGGACTATGTCAGCAGTATTATCGCTGGCGTGGTTGCCGTATATGAAGTGCCTTATCGGCCAGGGGACTGGATTTCTGTCGATGGTACTTACGGTGAGGTGAAGCACATTGGTATGCGCGCAGTAGAAATTGTCACGCCTGACGACACAGTGGTGTTTATTCCGCACTTGAAGTTATGGTCAAACCTCATTCATAACGCCAATAACGGTGGCCCAAGTTTGATGTGTGTGGTGGATTTTTACTTACACCCTGAACATGATGCGAATCAGGTGAAACATCTGCTTGAGGACGTTGCCTTGACGAGTCCATACGTACAACTCGCGAAGCCGATTGTGGTCGTCGCGAATGAAGAGCCGTGGGGCACACATTATAAGCTAAAAGCTTATCCAATTGACCCACGGCAACAGTTCCAGTTTATGACCGACCTCACCGCCCGCGGCAAGTCGTGCCTACGCGAGCTGCCAGTTAACTTTGCCCAGCTGTCACCAGAGCACGCTGCTCAGGTAGGCCCATACTAAGTACAAAAGGTTGTGCTTGAGTTTGGCGTTTACTAAAACGAGCTTTGTCTGTCAGGCCTTGCCATTGTATTTCGATCAAAGCTTGGGCGACGGCACCGCCTAAGCCACTGCCCGGGCCAAGTAATATAATGTGATCCGGCGCGAGCTCTTTCACTGCCACCTGAATCGACTTGCTGAAGTCATAGGTTTCGGTGACTTGATGGCCTAAGGTGTACTGCTGTAACGCGCGCAGATCGGTCGCTGGTGTTAACCACTGCTGACCACGACCATCAATTAATGGTGTTTGCGGTGTCTGAAATGCCGCAACTGGCCACGTTTCTTGCGCGGTTGCCGCTGCATCGGCCATCAACGAGGTGTGGAAAGCCGCATGCCCAGGCAAGATCATCGGAAAGCGCTCATCAGCAGTGGGTAAGGCCTTCACTGCTGCATGGCAAGCTGCTTCAGTCCCAGCCAAGACAGCATAACCACCATAGTTAATTGAACGGAACAATTCGCCTTGGTGCTTCGCGAGCTGTGCTTCAACTAATGCAATACGCTGATGATCAGGGCGCCAGTCGGCATCGACAATCGGATAAATAAACTGTGCTCCAGCACCGCCAGCGGTTAACTGCGCCATACTCGTCACCAAACGCGTACTGGTACTGACGGACCACGCCTCGGCACAGGCCATAGCGGTATACCAACCCATAGAGTTGCCGGCCAGTGCCACTACGTCGTATTGCTCGCGGTCGATACTTAAAAAGTCTAAATACCCCGCCGTGTAGATTAAAGCGGCGGCGTGCTCAGGTTTTTGGTGTAAGGACGTCTTAAAGAGCTTGGCTTGATCCAGTTCGGAAACGGTGGCGAGACCAAGTTGCTCCCGTTCTTGATCAATGCGGGTTAAGACCTCTTGCAAATGTTCTTTGATTTTCGGCGAAGATGCTGCAATATTCGCGGAGATAGACCCAAGTTCTGGTTTGTTGTAGGTGCCACGTCCAGGGCAAATCACTAAGGCTGTCTTTTTCATGCTTGCTCCCCCTGCAACATTGCTTGCGCCTTCTCAACAATACCATCAGCTGACGGGAGCACTGTGTAGGCTGCTTTGCCAAGCGGAATAAAGCTATCTTCGGCGGTAATGCGCTGAATAGTGAAACGTCCCGCATAGTCTTCATGTAATGCTGTCATCAGTTCCTCACTTAATGAGCCGCGGCGCCGACATTCGTCGACAATCAGCACGTTCTTGCACGTGCCTAAGGCTTTCACGATCTTGTCGGTGTGCAATGGCACCAAACAGCGAATATCGAGTACCCGTACCTTGTGCCCAGCTTTGGCGAGCTTCGCTTCGGCTTGGCGGCTAAGATAATAACCATTGCCGTAAGAGATAATTGCGAGGTCTTCGCCGTCGCCATGTAACGCAGGTTCACCAAGCTCTGGTACCGCCTGATCAGGTTCTGGATACTCACAGAGCCAGCCGCCGTCGCCTTCGTCGTGCAAATCGCGCATCATGTACAAGGCAATTGGCTCGAGCATAATCACGACCCGTTGCTCCACTGCCGCTAGGCGCACGGCTTGCCGCATCAGCAAGGCACCATCATGGCCGTTCGATGGACACAAGACGATGACGCCGGGAATATCACGGAACACCGCGAAGGAGTTATCGTTGTGGAAGTGACCACCAAACCCGCGCTGGTAAGCTAAACCAGCGATTCGAATCACCATTGGATTGGTGTACTTACCGTTGGAGAAAAACGATAGGGTCGCTGCTTCACCGCGGATTTGGTCTTCGGCGTTGTGGACGTAAGCGAGAAACTGAATTTCTGGCATGGCAATAAAGCCCTGCTGCGCCATACCAATGGCAAGGCCAAGAATACTTTGTTCATCAAGCACGGTATTGAGTACGCGATTGGGTCCGAACGCTTCCATCAAGTGTTGGGTCACATGGTAGACGCCACCTTTTCTAGCGATGTCTTCACCGCACATCACGATGTTACCGTATTGCGCCATCAGGTCATGCAGCGACCAATTGAGTAATTTGGCTAAGTGCTGGCGCTTACCATAGTTGTGCTTGTCGAATTTAAACAACTGCTCACGCTGTGGTGCATTGAGCGCTGCGGGTACGCTACTTTCGTCACGTTTCGGCGGCACAATCGAGGCCATCACTTGCTCGGCCCGTTCGAGCTTTGGTTGTTGTGCGGCTTGCTGGGCAATACGCGCCACCCGTTCGTGCTGCTGGCGAATAAAACGCGCTAAACTTTCGTGCGTAAAGAGATCACGACTAATGAGCGCTGCGCAGGTATGCAGCAGCGGGTCACGTTCAGCATCACGGGCAATTTCTTGTTTGCTACGATACGCCACTTCCGCATCAGCACCGGCGTGACCGAACAAACGAATAGTGCGCACATGTAACATTGCCGGCTTACGTTTCTGGCGGACATAATCCGCAGCTTGTTTAGCAACTAAATAGGTTTCTGCCAGGTTACTGCCGTCCGCAAAGAAGTACTTTAATGCTGGGCGCTGGCTTAACTGCTGTTGGATCCAGCCCTGCGGCGTATGGGTGGAAATACCGAGCCCGTTATCTTCGCAAACCAATAGCAAAGGCATTGGGATCTGCTGATAAGCCGCCCAACTTGCCGAGTTAATTGCGCCAAGCGCTGTCGAGTGGTTCGCCGAGGCATCACCGAAACTGCACATGGCAATGGCGTCATGAGGCCACGTACCTTGGTGTTGTAAGCGTTTCGAAAGGCCGATGGCAAAAGCCGTACCCATCGCTTTGGGAACATGCGAAGCAATGGTACTGGTTTGTGGTGGAATATGAAGGTCAAGGCTGCCAAGCACCTTGTGACGCCCACCTGAAATAGGGTCATCACTCGAGGCGGCAAAGCTGAGCAGCATGTCATACAAGGGGGTAGAGCCAGGTTTTTGCTTCGCCCGCTGCAAGAAAAAAGCCCCGCTGCGATAATGCAAAAACGCTGGGTCGGTCACACGCAAAGCTTTTGCTACAGCAGCGTTAGCTTCGTGTCCTGAACTACCAATAGTGTAGAAACTTTGCCCGGCCGCTTGCATTAGCCGCGACTGCAAATCCAGTAACCGGCTGGCGAGTTGTGAATCGAACAACTCGACCAGTTCAGATTCGCTTAGAATGCCACCTGCAGCTTGTGCGTGTGGCAGTTCTTGTTGCTCAATACGCTGGATGAATTCGCCCAGCCATGGGTGCATTGCTGCAGCCATATACGCCTCCATAAGTTTGCGTTGCTAGGTGAAAACTCAGCTAAAAGCTTGTAGCCCAGTAATTGCGCGACCCAGAATGAGTGCGTGCACGTCATGGGTACCTTCATAGGTATTCACGGCCTCAAGGTTCATCACATGGCGAATCACATGGTATTCGTCGGCGATGCCATTACCGCCGTGCATGTCACGGGCCACACGCGCGATGTCGAGGGCTTTACCACATGAATTCCGCTTAATCAGCGAAATTGTTTCTGGTGGTAATTGACCAGCATCCATCAAGCGTCCAGCTTGCAAACAGCTCAATAAACCAATGCTGATCTCCGTTTGCATGTCGGCAAGTTTCTTTTGGATAAGCTGCGTATGGGCCAACGGGCGATCAAACTGTTTCCGGTCGAGCGTGTATTGGCGTGCGGCGTGCCAACAGAACTCAGCCGCACCAAGAGCGCCCCAAGCAATGCCGTAGCGGGCTTTGTTCAAGCAACCAAACGGACCTTTTAAGCCACTAACATTCGGTAGCAAGGCAGATTCTGGAACTTCAACGTTGTCCATTACAATCTCACCGGTGATTGACGCACGCAGTGAGAATTTGCCATCAATTTTCGGCGCTGAAAGACCTTTCATGCCTTTCTCGAGAATAAATCCGCGAATGTCACCGTCCAATTTTGCCCAAACGATAAACACATCAGCAATCGGCGAATTGGTAATCCACATCTTGCTGCCCTTCAGCACATAGCCGCCGTCGACCTTTTTCGCCGTAGTGCGCATACCCGCCGGATCTGAACCTGCATCCGGCTCAGTTAGGCCAAAGCAGCCAACCCATTCGCCACTGGCGAGTTTCGGCAGATATTTCTGGCGCTGTTCTTCAGTGCCGTATTCGTGAATCGGATGCATGACTAACGACGACTGCACGCTCATAGCGCTACGATAGCCACTATCAACACGCTCAACTTCGCGTGCCACCAAGCCATAACAGACATAATTTACTGCTGAACAACCGTACTTTTCGGGTAGCGTCGCCCCAAGCAAACCCAGTTCGCCTAACTCATTCATGATCTCGCGGTCAAACCGTTCTTCGCGATTCGCGGTAAGCACCCGCGGCATTAGCTTTTCTTGACAATACTGGTGTGCAGTATCGCGGATCATGCGTTCTTCTTCGGTCAGCATGTTGCTGAATTGGAACGGGTCTTGCCAATCAAAAGGGAAACGTGCCATATAAACCTCTAATTCGTGATTCGTTATTCGTACGCTTCGCTGTTCGTCCGTGCTTCGCACTGTTCGGAGAGCCTCGAATAGCGAACGCAGTGAGCGTACCAACAGTGAGGCGCAGCCGAACGGACGAACAACGAACAACGCATTTGTTTTTTTCCACTTTACGATGAAATAGCGTAGAGTTAAATAATATAAATACGAGAGTAGGTATAGCTTTTAACTATGGATTTACGTCAGCTTCAATATTTCGTTGCTGTTTATGAGCAAGGCAGTATTAGCGCTGCCGCCCGCGCTTGTCATGTCGCTCAGCCAAGTCTGTCGAAAGCGCTACAACAGCTTGAAGATGAACTGCAGGTTCAGCTTTTCCAGCGACAATCCAGAGGGGTTACCCCAACGGAGGATGGTGAGCGACTTTACGGGCATGCCGGACGGATGTTGAGTCAAATGCAATCGTTGCGCGCATCGTTTCGGCATAGTGTGACGCGGGTGCAATTTCGGCTGGGCTTGATTCGAGCGCTAGGGGTGGAGCGCATGAGCCAGTTGTTACGTGACTTCACCGCCGGTGTCGATGGTCTTGAACTCCATTTGGTAGAGCCAGAAGATGATGCTGATGCGCGGATCATTACGCCGCGGATGCTCAAAGCTGGGGAGCAGTTCTTACCTATTTGGCATGACCGCTTTGTCTTAGCATTGCCAGCGGGTCATCCACTGGCGCTGCAAGATCATGTAACGCTGGCACAGATGCAGGCTTTGGCGTTAATTAAACGTACCCCGTGCGAGGCCTGGTCGGTGTTTTATCCTGAGCTTATTCGGCAAGGCATTCAACCGGATATTCGCGCGGATATTCATACGATTGAATATGCTTTGGGGTTAGTCTCTGCAGGCGTTGGATGCGCGTTAGTGCCAGATCTGGAATCTTTACGTGAACGACAAGATGTGACGCTAAGACCCATCAGCGATTTAAGCTTAGAGCGGACAATTGGGATGGCGTACCCACGAAGCCAAGCAGAGAGTAGCCCGCTGCAGTGGTTACAGCAAGTTTGTCGGCAAACGGCGACGCAGGCGCGTTAGCTACTTACCAGCGTCATGCAGTCGACAGGGCACACGGGAATGCACGCAGGCTCGTCATAGAAACCTTCACATTCGGTGCACTTGTCGACGTTCACGACGTAGTGTGCGGAACCCATTTCGATCGCATCGTTTGGGCACTCCGGTACACACATATCACAATTGATACAGTCACTATCAATGACAACAGGCATGTTACACCTCCTTTACCGCAATGGGCTGGGGCGGATGGGGTAATTCTTTGAGCAGCATCGCGAAACCGTGATCCCGTTGTTCGAGTGGGCATGGCAGGCGTAATTCCACCTGATGACCGGAGCCGGGCGCGCGGGCGACTTCTTCGCCATCTTTATTGAACAATATTCCAGCAGTGAAACGTATGTTGCCCGAGGGTTTCATCAATATCAGTTGGTCGCCAGTAGCAAAAGCGTTTTTGGCGTCGATCCACGCATTAGCGCCATCATTCGAGAGCACTGCGCCAACCAACAACTGTTCACCATGACTATGACTGGTTTGATAGTTTTGCAATTCACTCGGCACATGACGGCGCAAGAAGCCCTCAGTAAAGCCGCGGTTAGCCATGCCCTCTAAGTCGCCGAGGAGTTGTGGGTTAAACGGACGGCCGGAAACGGCGTCATCAATGGCTTGGCGATACACTTGGGCGGTGCGCGCAACATAGTAATCAGATTTCGTACGGCCTTCGATTTTCAATGAGTGAATGCCCATTTGCGCCAAGGCTTCAACGTGTTGCACTCCGCGCAAGTCTTTGGAATTCATGATGTACGTGCCATGAATGTCTTCATCCATGAGCATTAATTCACCGGGCCGTTGCGGTTCCTCGAGCAAGACCGGACGGTCAATCGGACGAAATTGGCCGACTTCGTCTGCTTCGGCGTCGTGAACTTGATAAGGCCAGCGACAGGCATTAGTGCAAGCACCTTGATTCGGGTCGCGCTTGTTAATGTAACCGGACAGCAGACAGCGACCCGAGTAGGCCATGCATAATGCGCCATGGACGAATACTTCCAGTTCCATGTCAGGGCATTTTTCGCGAATTTCGGCGATTTCCTTCACTTCTAATTCACGCGACAGGATCACGCGGGTGATGCCTTGTTGCTGCCAGAATTTTACCGCTGCCCAATTGATAGTGTTGGCTTGTACGGACAAGTGCAGAGGTTGGTCCGGAAAGTTTTCGCGTAACAACATGACAATACCGGGGTCCGAGACAATCAGCGCATCGGGCTGCAGCGCGACCACTGGGCCGATGTCATCGATAAAGCTTTTGAGTTTGGCGTTGTGCGGTGCAATGTTGGCCACGACGTAGAACTTTTTGCCTTGCGCGTGGGCTTCTTCGATACCGATTTTTAGGTTGGCTAAGTCGAAGCTGTTATTGCGTACGCGCAGGCTATAACGCGGTTGGCCAGCGTAAACGGCATCAGCGCCGTAGGCGAAAGCCATACGCATAGCGTCAAGGCTTCCTGCCGGTGAAAGAAGTTCAGGGGCATTGATAAGATGTGTCATACAGCAAAATTGATCCAGCGCAAGAATACGCATTCAGTTTAACGAAAGGCATAGAAAAAACGCTGATCAGGATCAATAAACCACGCCTAAACCCAGGTGCTAACTATCCCTAAAGGGGTAGGGCTGCCCTCACTTCATGGCAATAACATTTCGTGCTTAAGCCCTCTACTATTAGCCTCACATTCACGCCGAGCGACAGACTCTAAGGCCATGTATCACATGAGCTATGACCTGTGTGCCGTGGCAGTTTGCCACCGGGTTGGTTTGGAAACGAGCTAACCTCCCGTACTTGGAAAGGTGTTGACCATGCTAATGGATCGTTTTGCGCGTCGTTTTACCTATTTGCGCTTGTCGGTAACGGAGAACTGTAACTTCCGTTGCGATTATTGTTTGCCAGATGGACCGGACTGTACCTCGCGTCAGGCCGAGCTGACTGTGCCTGAAATTCGGCGCTTGGTAACGGCGTTTGCGGCACTGGGGACTCGTAAAGTCCGGCTGACCGGTGGCGAGCCTTGTCTACGCAAAGATCTATTGGAAATTATTCAAACGGTCAAAGCTGTCCCCGGCATTGAAGAAGTCGCAATTACCACCAACGGCTATCGCTTAAAGCGCGATCTACCTGCATGGCGGGATGCCGGCGTTGATGCGATCAATGTCAGCGTTGATAGTCTTGACCCAAGCACCTTCCACCTCGTCACTGGGCAAAATCGCTTACCCGCAATTTTGGACGGAATTGATCAGGCCATCGACTTAGGCATTCCCAAGGTCAAAGTGAATAGTGTATTGCTAAAGGGCTATAACGGCGGCGCCTTACCAGATTTTCTGGACTATATTAAAACTCGCAAGGTGAGTTTGCGCTTTATTGAATTGATGCGGACCAACGACAATGTTGCTTACTACCAACGTCATCACATCAGTGGCCAGAGTATTAAAGAGCAGTTGTTGCGAGAGGGCTGGCAACAATGTGTGAAATCACGCACTGCTGGACCGGCACAAGAGTTCTGGCACTCCGAATATCAAGGCAAATTAGGTTTGATCATGCCCTACAGTCGTGACTTTTGTGATGACTGTAACCGTTTACGGGTTTCAAGTTTAGGGCAGCTCTTTTTGTGTTTATTTACCGAGCACCATCAAGATTTACGAACCTATTTGCAGACCGACGACACGGCACCGCTGCAAGCAGCGTTGCAAGAGTTGGTACTAAGTAAAAAAGCGACACACGGGCTGCACGAGCAGTTTAGCGGTGCGACGCGTCACCTAGCGATGATCGGAGGCTAGTATGCAACTGACCGGCGTAATTATCGCAGGAGGCAAATCTTCGCGCATGGGGCTTGATAAGGCATTGCTAGAAGTAGCTGGAATGACGCAACTTGAACGCTGCCAACGTCTGCTGCGTGAGGTCGGTTGTGCGCAAATAAGAGTGAGTCGCAACGCAGAGGGTTACATTCAGGATCTTTTGCCAAACGCTGGTCCGCTTGGTGGCCTGTTAAGCGTGATGCATCACTTGGATGCTGTGCCACAGCGTCTTGTGGTGGTCCCCATTGATATGCCGTTACTTACGGCCGCTGCACTGCAACAACTGTTGAACCAACCCGGTGCAGTCTACTTTAACGGATCGTCCTTGCCTTGCGTGGTGAATTACTCACAAGAGCTGGTGAACTACCTTACTCAACAACTTTGCGATGACGGTGGTGATCGGTCGGTGCGCTCAATGTTACAGGCCATGAATGCACAAGCGCTGGCGTGGCCGTATAGCTACCAATTACACAATACCAATACGCCGCAACAGTGGCGGCGCGCAATTGAAATGTTAGGAGTGTCTTTATGACGGCTAAACAGCACCGTCCACTACACATTGCCTTAGCTACGGTGTCGGACCGTCATACGCCGGCAACTGATGAAACCGGTGATTGGCTCGCCGATGCGATTACCGAGGCTGGGCATCACCGTTATCAGCGGCAAATTCTTGCGACCGATAAATATGTGTTGCGGGCGGTGGTGTCGCGCTGGATCGCTGAACCTCAGCTCGCAGTTGTGTTGCTTAACGGAGGAACTGGATTTGCTGGTCATAATTGCGTGCCTGAAGCCATTGAACCGTTGCTTGAGCAAAAAATTGATGGTTTTGGTGAGCTGTTCCGGCAGTTGAGCTTCCAACAGATCGGGAGCTCTGCGTTGCAATCGCGAGCAGTGGCGGGCTTAGCCAATAATACGCTGATAGTGGCGGTGCCAGGTTCGTTATCAGCGGCCCAGCTAGCTTGGCAAGAGCTGGTCCGGCCGCAATTAGACGGCTTGCAAGGCCCTTGCAACTTTAATGCGCGATTAGCGCGCAATGCTTAAACAGGAGGTGTAGGCATGGGCACAAAAACATTTACCCACCTTGATGCCAGTGGCGCTGCGCATATGGTGGATGTTGCTGAAAAAGCGGCGAGTATGCGGCAAGCAACTGCCGTGGCCACGGTACAAACCACTCCCGAGGTGGTGGCGCAAATCGCCAGTCAATCACTCCGCAAAGGTGACGTGTTAGCGGTAGCTCGGGTAGCCGGTATTATGGCGGCGAAACGCACGAGTGATTTGATTCCATTGTGTCATCCGCTAGCGTTAACCAAGGTCACCGTCGACTTTGCTTTGCAACCCGAGCAAGGTCGCGTGCAAATTACTGCAACCTGCGCCGTGCAAGGGGTTACAGGGGTCGAAATGGAAGCCTTAACAGCGGCAAGTGTGGCTGCTTTAACGATTCATGACATGTGCAAAGCTGTCGATCCTGCTTTACAGATCAATGGCATTCACTTACATGAAAAATTTGGTGGTAAGAGTGGGCATTGGCAAAGGGAGCATGTAAACCATGGTTAAAGTGAAATTCTTTGCGATGCTCAGGGAGCGCTTGAACTGTAATGAAATCGACGTTGACCTACCGGCCGGCGCAACGGTTCAACAATTACGCGAGAAGTTGGCGCTATTGCACCCCGACTGGACGCGAGAGCTTTACGACCAAGAGCTTCTTTGTGCGAAAAACTATACGTTTGTCGATTGGGATGAGCCATTAGTGGATGGCGACGAAGTCGCGCTTTTTCCACCCGTAACTGGAGGTTAGAGATGTCTATTGCGGTGCGTGTTCAACACGAAGACTTCTCGGTGGCTGACGAATATCAAGCACTCGTGGGCTCGAGTGATTGCGGTGCAGTGGTCACGTTCACCGGTTTAGTGCGCGAACTGGCCGAGGGCGACTTACAGGCCTTGCATATTGAACACTATTCGGGAATGACTGAGCAGGTGTTGAAGCAACTGGCGGAGCAGGCTCAGCAGCGCTGGCAGGTTGAACACATCACCATTATACATCGCGTTGGAACCTTAGCGCTCAATGAGCAAATCGTCTTTGTTGGAGTGGCGTCACCACATCGGCGCGCGGGCTTCGAGGCCTGCATGTTTGTCATGGATTTTTTGAAAACCCAAGCGCCGTTTTGGAAGCGTGAAGAAACCACGTCGGGTAGTGCGTGGGTTGGCGCTAAAACGACGGACCAAGTTGCTGCAGAACGTTGGCAGGTGAAAGATGTTTCGGCTTAGCGTGTTAGCGATGTGCTTTACGGTAGCTCTTATGGCTTTTCCTTATGGCGCCACTGCGCAGGAAAAAGTGCATATTGCCGTCGCATCGTCATTACGGGCTCCGGTCGATGCCATTATTGCCGAGTTCGAACAGCAGTTTCCCAACTATGACGTCACGGTCGCCTATGTCGCTAGCGGTAAGCTGGTAGCGCAAGTGGTTCACGGAGCGCCTTATGCGCTGCTGATTTCCGCCGAGCCGCATTATCTTGAAGCGTTATACCAACGACAATTAATTCAAGCAAAGCCGGTACTCTTGGGCTTCGGTGAACTGGTGTTGTGGCACCCACGCCAGCACGGTGATGTCGCGGCATTAATTGCAGCCGCTGACCATGTTGCCTTGGCGCAGCCCAGTCACGCTCCTTATGGTCAAGCTGCCATGGGTTATTTGCGGGAGCAGCTAGCGGCAGAACATTACGCAAGTAAACTCGTCTATGGCGAAAATGTCGCGCAAGCGGCCCATCGGGTTCACGTTGGTGCGGCAGAGATTGGTTTTGTCGCACTTAGTCAAATCATTGAAATGCAGGTGCCGCAAAGCGACTATACCCGCCTAGCGAGTGCGCCATTGCTACCACAAGCCATCGCCTTAACGGCGCATGCAGGGCAGCATCGAGGCGCGCAATTGCTTTACGATTTCATGCTTGCCGATGGCAGCCAGCAAACTCTTGTGGCCTATGGTTATGCTGCAACCAAGTGACTATCAAGCCATCAGCCTAACGTTGCAGTTGGCGGCAGTGACGACCGCCATCCTATTGGTGTTGGCGACGCCTCTTGCCTGGTGGCTTGCGTTTACGGGTTCGCGCTGGCGCGGCTGGGTGCAGGCGATTGTCGCCATGCCGCTGGTACTGCCACCGACAGTATTAGGCTTCTATTTATTGCTGGCGCTCGGACCTAACGGCTTTATTGGTGCAACACTTGAGTCCTTGGGTGGTCGCCACTTGGCATTTAGTTTCACTGGAATTGTGATAGGCAGTGTTATTTACTCGCTACCCTTTGCGGTGCAGCCGTTAACCGAAGCCTTTCGCGCAATGGGAAAACGACCATTATTGGTAGCCGAAAGCTTGGGTGCGACGCGTTGGCAAGCGCTGCGAACGATTGCGCTACCCTTGTGTCGTGGTGGCTTTGTAGTGGCCGCAACACTGGTATTTGCCCACACGTTAGGCGAGTTTGGTGTCATTCTGATGATCGGTGGGAGTATTCCAGGCGAGACGCAAGTGCTTTCGGTACTTATCTACGACCACACTGAGGCACTGAATTATTCGGCGGCACACGCTTTATCATTGGGCTTGATTGCTGTTGCGGTCGTGGTGTTGGCCGTGGTGTATGGTCGGAGGCAGCCCCAATGACTTTAACAGTCCAAGCTACTGTGCCCTTGCAGCATTTTGACCTTGCCGTTGACCTCACCCTGCCGACCACTGGTATCACTGCGCTGGTCGGCGCTTCAGGCTCAGGAAAAACCACATTATTGGAAGTCATCGCAGGCTTGCGCACACACACATCGGTCAACGTGCAGTTTGCCGGCAAGTGCTGGCAGTCGAAGCAAAAGTCGCTGCCGTTAGCCGAGCGACGCATCGGCTTAGTCTTACAGGAACCGAGTTTATTTCCGCACCTGACCGTCGCAGAAAACCTACGTTATGGTTGGCAGCGTGCGCAGCAGCACTTCTTACACTGGAATGACGTAGTGCAACAGTGTGGGCTGAGTGACTTGCTCGAGCAGAAGTCGCGGCAACTCTCTGGTGGTCAACAACAACGTGTGGCCTTCGCTCGAGCGTTGCTAGCTCAGCCGCAACTCTTGTTACTGGATGAACCTTTTTCGGCACTGGACGAGGGCACCAGACAACATTTCGTCGGCTACCTAAGGCAATTGTCTGAACAACATCGCCTACCGGTGTTGTGGGTCAGCCACCAACTCACCGACATTGCGGAAGTAAGCGATAACGTGGTGCTGTTGCAGCAAGGTCAAGTGCTCAATAGCGGACCTGTGCTAGCGCAGTTGCGACAAGAGCCATTGCGTTCAATGGTGGCCATGGCGGTAGTTCACACGCCTTTACCAGGGTTAGCTGAAGTGGCGGAACAGCGCTTACGTATTTATGCTCGCGATGTCAGTCTTAGTTTGCAGCCGGTGCCGCATTCAAGTGTTCGCAATCAGTTGTGGAGCACAATTCATGCGCGGCATGAGACCTCTTGCACAGGAGAGTTGCTGGTCGAACTTGAATGTCACGGTCAGTATTTTTTTGCTTTGATCAGCACCGCAGCATGGCAGCAGCTAGAGCTAGGTATTGGTCAAAAAGTAGTGGCCCACATCAAAGCGGCTGCCCTGCATCACCCATTATGAACAAACCGCTGGGTGAACGCACTGGCGAAGCGTGACAGGCGAGCACTGCGGTCACGGCCAAGATGCACTTCAATAACCTGTAACTTACTCTCATCTGCCCATGCTTTGGCGAGGACGTCGGCAAACGCCTCACTGTCATACACCCGATGTGCGTGCCCTCCTAATGCGCGCACTAGGGCACCAAAATCACAGTCAGGTAGGGTCGTACACTGGAGTTCAGGTGCAAAGGCTTCGATCATGTCCCAGCGTTGATTGTTGAACAGGATGATCAGCGGTCGCGCGCCGTAGCGCACCAACTGACAGAGCTCTAGCCCGGTCATCAAAAAGGCGCCATCGCCAACTAATACCACTGGCCGTAAACCGCTGGCGACATACACGCCTAAGGCCGCGGGTAAGCTGTAACCCATCGACGCATAGTAAGCTGGAGCCAGCACATGACTGGCATTGGCGTGCAGACTACCAAATAGACAATCACCAACGTCACTGATAATCGGCACCGTCTGCGTTTGCTGGGCAAGGTAGGCATCGATAAGGGCGACAACGGTACTGGTATTCCAAGCGGTATAAGGGTCATACGCCGCCACTGGCGTGGCTGCATACCAGGTCGAAAAGGGTGGTAAGTGGTGGGAGAGAAGATCTTGGCAAAGTTGCTGAAGATCTATTTCATAACATCGTTCATGGGCTAAAAATGTCGTCCCTTGATGTAGTCGGATGACTTTATCACTTTGCGTAAATTGCGGATAGGCTGCGAAATTGCTGTCATTCACAATCACACCAAAGTGCACGATAAGGTCACTTTCTTCGAGCAACTTGTAGGCATGCTTGTCACTCTCATCAATGAAAGTGCCATGGTAGCAGGGATGGTCATGCGCAACAGCGGCGCGGGCCAAAAAGCTAGTGACGACCGGAATATTCAGCTGGAGTGCCAGATTTTCTAGGGCTTCAGCAGCAGCGAAACGTTGCACCTCAATACCTGCTAAAAAGACAGGGCGTTTGGCGTGGCGCAAGCGCTCAAGCAAATAGCTTTCAAGTTTCTCTGCTTCAACTCGGGGCATGTCGCTAGGCGCGTACATGGGTAAAGGAACGCATTGAAAGTGAATGGCATCGCGTGGAATCTCAATGAGCACGGGTCGTGAGGTTTCGCGGCAGCATTGTAGTGCCGCCCGCAATTGTCCGCTGGCGGTCGCGGGATTATCGAGGCGAACTTGCAACTCGGTCACCTCGGTCAGAATACGACGCTGGGAATTGAGATCTTTAGCTTGGTGGTGAATTGCGACGTTACGGTCGATTTCGTGTTGGCTCGGAAACCCTGCAAGAATAACTAAGGGCACGCGTTCAGCGTACGCCTGCGCAATCGCATTAACGGCATTTAATGCGCCCGCTCCGTAGGTTAACAGCGCGGCTTGTGGCTGTTGGCTCACCCGAGCGGCCGCGTCAGCGGCATAGATGACACTTGGTTCGTGATTTAAGCTATAAAATGGCAGTTGTCCGTTAGCCTGAAGAGCACTAAGCAAGGGCAAAACAAAGTCACCAGGGATCCCGAAAATAGCTTTGCAGTCGAACTGTTTTAACTCATGAACTAAAAGATCAGCGAACTTCATTACAGGCTCCACACCAAGGCATCACGAATGGCAATACATCAGTGTGGAGTGATTTGAGTAAGCGTGCTTTGATCTAGGTCAGCAGGTGATCAAATGGCTGAATAGTAATCGACTCGCCAGCTTCAATGGCGCCGCGATCCTGTTCGAGTACTAAGAAACAATTGGCTTGTGCCACACTGGTAAGGACTGCGGAACTTTGACTACCAACGGGTTCAGCCCATAATTGGCCATCGCGTTGGGTAAAGCGACCACGTTGAAAGTCGGTGCGGCCAGGGCGCTTTTTGATCGCGGTAGCAGCTTTCGCTTCGAGTTGCATCGGAGCAGTGATGGTTTCGCCCGCCATGCGCCGCAGCATAGGCTGCACTAACTGATCGAGGGTGACCACAGCGGCGACGGGGTTACCTGGCAATCCACAGAACCAAGCATCACCAAGGCGGCCAAATGCAAACGGCTTACCCGGCTTAATGGCAATTTTCCAAAATTCGATACTGCCGAGCTTGGCGAGGGTATTTTTGGTGTGATCAGCATCGCCGACCGACACCCCTGCACTACTAATGACAATGTCGGCACTGCGCATGGCTTGTTTAAACGCACTTTCTAAAGCTTCTGGGTCATCAGCGATATGGCCAAGATCAATGATGTCGACATGCAGGCGCTGCAGCATCGCCGTTAAGGTGAAGCGATTGCTATCGTAGATTTGGCTGTTGTGCTGCAAGGGATCACCTGGCACCACCAGTTCATCGCCATTCGAGAATAACGCTACGCGCAGCTTACGTACGACTTTAACTTCGGCGATGCCAAGCGAAGCGAGCAAGCCCACGTGCACTGCATTTAGGCGCTGTCCCGCATTCAAGACCACCGAACCACTGGCAATATCACTGCCGCACAGGCGCACATTGTCGCCTGCTGTCACCGTTGTTTGTACTTCGATGTCAGCGTCGTCGCGAAGCACATTTTCTTGCATGACCACGGTGTCAGCACCGACTGGCATTTGCGCACCGGTCATGATCCGAACGCAGCTAGCGGCGGGTAGCTCTTCTTTGAATGGATGCCCGGCAAAGGCTTCGCCAACTACCTTTAGCGGCTGTGCGGCTTCGTCAGCTCTTAACGCATAACCATCCATTGCTGAATTATCATAGCCTGGCACATTCAAACTGGCGTACACAGGCTGTGCCAATACCCGATCAAGGGCGGCAGCTAAGGGGACTGTTTCGGTTTCGGTTAGCGCTTGCACTTGGCCTTGCATGGCGGCCAGTGCGTCGGCAACGGGTAACCAATTAGGACTCATGCTTACCGCCTTGCTGGTTGACCATCCACACGGCAGCTTCAACACGTGAGCGCAAACCGAGTTTCTTCAGCAAATGCTTCACGTGAACTTTGACGGTACCGTCAGAGATGTCGAGTTCGCGGGCAATGACCTTGTTGCTCATACCCTTGGCAATCAATTTCAGAATCTCGAGTTCGCGATTGGTCAGGCTTTCCAGCTTGCCACCACCTTGCGGCGCAGGGCGGCGCAGTGCGGTAGCGAGTACTTCGGTAATGACTTCACTTAATACCATTTTGCCTTCAATAGCGCGTTTGATTTGCTCGATGAGTTGCTCCGGCTCCATATCTTTGAGCAAGTAACCATCGGCGCCATTGGTGATAGCTGAGACCACGTCTTCATCAGCATCAGATACGGTGAGCATAATAATACGCGAAGTAACACCCTCGTCACGCATGTGCTTCAGCGTTTCGAGACCGTCCATCCCTTGCATATTGAGATCGAGGATAATCAGGTCGGGATCAAGCTCAACAGCTCTTGGAATCGCGTCGCTACCGTTACTAAATTCGGCAACCACTTCAAGATCGTCTTCCATTGATATCAATTGTTTGAGACCTTTGCGTAGTAGCGGATGATCGTCTACTAGCATGATGCTAGAGCGCAATTCAGTCATGGTATTCTCCTTCTAATCGTGGTCACCATTTTCGCACATTTCCTGCGCTGGCGCATGGTTGAAGAGCGCCATATCGGTTAGCGTACATTGCGTTAAAGTCGGCCGAACAATCTAAATAAAAATAACATTTTCAGTAGGTTAGTCACTACGTATATCACTTATTGAGTAGTTCGACTATCTCCAAATACCCTCTGCTTAACTCCTTCGAAGTCTTGCTCCAATGCCCGGTAATGTCTGATCCTTAAGCTTACTAGCCCAGTGACAAAAGGCCAATTGTGCAGCAAATGCTCCCAGCTGAGACCATCGACAAAGCGACCGCACTTCACGTGATCGCCAGCACTGCCGTGTGGATGTGTTGGAGCGTGTTAGTAGTGGTTCTGTATGCGCTGGATATGGGCTTCAGCTTTGCCGAGCTGTTTGGTTTGCTGGCGCTTACTGGCCTCGCTGCAGCGGGTTTTCAATTACTATGGTTCACACTTGGCAATCGCGCTTTAACGCAAAGCTTTATCCGCTCAACTACTGTGGTGCTTGCCGTCATTGCATTGGCTTTGGGATGGTCATTTTTGCAGCCGCCTTTTTCGCTTAGTCTCTTGCAGTTGATGGCGTTGCTATCAGGGTTAGGCGGCGCGCAACTTTATGTCAGTCAGCGCACCTTGGAATTAGAGCCAACCTCAATGGGCTGGGAGCTGGCAGTCACCGCTGGCGTCGGTGGCGTTGGTATTGTTTTGGCGCAAATCAGTGTGCCCTTGGTGGTTTCGTTACCTAGCCTGTTCGGCGACGCCAATACGGTGCGCACGGTCATCAGTACCGGCAATGTGCTCGGCAGTGTAAGGCCAGATCAAGTGGTGAGTTTAGCTAACGTTGGATGGTTTTTGGCGGGGGTCACTTTGATCGCCGTTGTACTTGGACGAAAGCGCGTTCGGGCACAGAGCTCGCCGTGGGCACCGGTACATCGCCGTCATTTACTTCGTAATCCGCATCTATGGGTGATGACGGTGCTTTATGTCATGGCCTTTGGTTCCTTTATCGGTTTTGCACTGTCTTTTCCGCTGGTGTTGCAGTTCTTATTTGGTCTAAGTCGTGACTGGCAAGGTGGTGAGATCGCTCGCATATTAAGCAATGACTATGCTCCACAAGCGTTAACCTACGCATGGCTGGGTCCGCTCGTCGGCGTCGTTGCGCGGCCATTGGGAGGTTGGTTTGCTGACCAATATGGCGGTGCTAAAGTTACCTTCGGTTGCGCTCTCTTGTTGGCGCTGGCAAGCTTAGCGGCGGCTTACTTAACCTATCAAGCGTTTCATAGTGGCGCCCCAGAACAGTATTTTCTTCTGTTTTTGTTGGTTTTTTTCGTGATTTTCACGGTTTCAGCGATCGCGAGCAGTGCAATCTATCGTTCGGCAAGTGTGCTATTTCCGCCAGCCCAGCTGCCAATTGCTCTGCGTTGGCTCGCGGCATGTGCGATGGCAGGTGCCGCGTATATTCCATTAATGTGGGGGGTGCAAAGCGTAACGGCGACACCAGCTTTGGCGCTCGTTGCCTTCGCACTATTCTACTTGCTGTGCGCGGGATTAGTAATGCTGGTGTATCTGCGTCGACACAGTGTGTATTTCAACCCTTAGGCTTCGGCGGTGGAGTGTTCTGCAAGGTAAGCCGGTTGGAAACTAAAATACACCCCAGTTCCCCCTTCTGAGCGGCGCCGTATTGTTAGCTCGCCACCTAGATGTTTGCTGCGCTCCTGCATGATGGCCAAGCCATAATGATTGAGCTTCTCGGCTTGTTCAGGAATGCCAACCCCATCGTCTTCGATGCTCAGGGTGATACCTTTATCGATGGCCTGTTGCAGACGAATAGTTACTTCAGCACCTTGGCTGTGGTGAATGGCGTTCTGGCACGCTTCGCGAATGATTTGCAGCAAGTGAATCTCTTCATGCGGTGCCAATGGTGCGTTGGCGAGCTGGTAATCCAAGCGGAATGCGAGGTCAGATTGATCTTCGAACTGCTTCACAGTGGTTTGCAATGCATTGATAAGACCTGCGCCATCGACCTTCAAGCGGAACGTGGTAAGCAACTCACGGAGCTGTCGGTAAGCTGAGTTCAACCCTTCGCGTAACTCATGGGACACGTCCTCAATGGTATCTTCATCACCTTTCTGTATAGCTTTATCCAATCGTGTGACCTGAATCTTCAAGTAAGACAGTGCTTGTGCCAAGGAGTCATGGAGCTCACGCGCAATGACCGTACGCTCTTGGATGAGCGCAAGACGGCGGACTTGTTCTTCTTCTTGCTTAAGGCTAAGCGCGATGGCGAGTTGGTCGGTCACTGATTGCAGTAACTGTTGTTGCCAGTCATCGAGTTGCTGGCCCAGTTCAACCCGCGCGACCAATACACCATAGTAATGATGGTCACGCTCCAATGGGTAACGATACACGCGTTTATCTTCCATCACGCTTACCCCACCACCCGCAGAAACGCATTCTGCGCAGTCGACACCAGCACAAGGGTCTTCTTCGGTTTCTACCGGCTGTACTTGCAAGTAAGGCTTATCACCTGCTGGTGTAATCAAACAAAGCTCTAAATCTTCGATTTGCGCAGCCTCTTTCAGGCCTTCGATGATGTGGCTGAAATCTTGGTAACTGGGTGAACGCTCGATAATGCTGCGCGCCATGTCATACAAGAATTGTAGTTTGATGTTGCTACGCTGAATGGCTTGCGTTTGTTCGTCGACACGTTTCTCAAGATTGCCGTACATGTAGCCCACGGCATTATTCATCTTGTTCAGGGTGTCGGCCAGTACGCCGAGTTCGTCGCCCATCGGATGATTGACGCGTGCAGTAAAGTCGCCTTGGCCAATTCGACGTGCGGTTTGGGTTAGGGTTTGCAAAGGTTTGCGCACGCGGCTGCGTAGCCAATAGGCAATGATGCCAGCCAACGTAATGGTGGCAAATAAGCTGAGGACCTGAATAAGGCGAATAGCGCGAATACGGGACTCTGCCTCTTGCTGCAAAGCACCAACTAAACTGTCCAATTGCTGAATATGTGGAGCTAAGAGCGCTTCAACTTGCGCAGCTTGGACGCCTTCAGTGGCCATCCGCTCATGCAGAGCCAGCCAGCTTCGACTGGTGGCTTGGAACTGTGTCGCAAGTTCGCTTTCGCCATGACTGAAACGGTTAAAAACCGGATGGCGCCAAGTCGCTTGTAATTGTTGAGCAAGTTCAGCGGTGACCGCTGCGTCGGGCAGATGCAAGCGATGCCAAGCATAACGATAGCTTTGCATGCGCAATGACCCCGCTTTATTGATCGCCAAGGCATCTTGGTCGGCGCGCTCCGAGAGCCAGTAAGACGCTAACAAGGTACCTACGGTAAGCGCGACCATAAGGCCGAGCGCAATACCCACGCGTGTGACGATTGAAAACTGGCGCATAACAAACCTGCTGAACGATAAACTTTGTCTAGTTTAAACGTATTTGGAACCGAGTGCATTAATGCAGCAATGACAAGCGTCTTTAATGGGCTACCTCTTTTGCGTTTGGTCGATGGGCTCATTATCAACGCTAAAACTAAATATCATTATAAACAGTTACTTAGCTTATTAAGTGCGTACTCCATTAGGGGTAGGAAAGGCGTATACCCCCTATTTGGCGGCTCTGGCGACCTATAGCAATACAACGATGACCGATTCAAACTTAGCGCGTAACGACATCTACTAGGAGTTTGAGGATGAGTCATCTACTCGACAAACTGCGGTTTTTCAAAACCCGCAAAGAACCTTTTGCCGATGGGCATGGGGTAACAACTGACCAAGATCGGACTTGGGAAAACGGCTATCGCCAGCGTTGGCAACACGACAAAGTTGTGCGCTCGACCCATGGCGTGAACTGTACCGGCTCATGTAGCTGGAAGATCTACGTCAAAGATGGCTTGGTGACGTGGGAAACCCAACAAACCGACTATCCACGGACGCGCCCGGACTTACCTAATCATGAACCGCGTGGCTGTCCGCGTGGGGCAAGTTACTCGTGGTACATCTACAGCGCCAACCGCTTGAAGTACCCGAAAATGCGTCAACAGTTAATGAAGCTATGGCGTGAAGCGAAAGAGCAGCACAAAGACCCGGTGCAAGCGTGGGAGTCTATTGTTACCGATCCAGTGAAAGCCAAGAGCTACAAAGAACGTCGTGGCTTAGGTGGTTTTGTGCGGGCAAGCTGGGAAGAAGTGAACGAGCTCATTGCAGCAAGTAACGTCTACACTGCGAAAACTTATGGACCTGACCGCATCAGTGGCTTCTCGCCGATCCCGGCCATGTCGATGGTGTCGTATGCTGCTGGTGCACGTTATTTATCACTGATTGGTGGTAACTGTCTGAGCTTCTATGACTGGTACTGTGATTTGCCGCCGGCGTCACCACAGATTTGGGGTGAGCAAACCGACGTACCTGAATCAGCTGATTGGTACAACTCAAACTACATCATCGTGTGGGGCTCCAACGTTCCACAAACACGTACGCCTGACGCGCACTTCTTAACCGAAGTACGTTACAAGGGTACGAAAACTTGCGTCATTACTTCGGACTATTCGGAAGCGTCGAAGTTTGGTGACACGTGGTTGGCGCCGCGTCAGGGTACTGACTCAGCCTTGGCGATGGCGTTCGGCCACGTTATTTTGAAAGAATACTATGTTAATCAGCAAAGTAGCTACTTCCAAGACTACGTGAAACGCTACACGGACATGCCGATGTTGGTGATGCTTGAGCCAGGTGAGAAGGTACTGAAGCAAGGCCGTTTCTTGCGTGCGGCTGATTTGGTCGACAATCTTGGCGAAGCAAACAATCCTGATTGGAAAACCATAGCCATCAATGCTGCGGATCAACGTCTGACTAGCCCGAACGGTGCGATTGGCTATCGCTGGGGCGAAAAAGGTAAGTGGAACCTTGAGCAAAAAGACCAAGGCGGTGACGTCGATTTACAAATCAGCTTGAAAGACGGCCATGATGAAGTGGTTGAAGTGGGCTTCCCCTATTTTGGCGCCGCACCGCACGAATACGACTACTTCCAGCACACGCACCATGACGAAGTGCAAGTACGCCGCATTCCGGCGAAACGTGTTGAACTTGCCAATGGTGAGACCGCTTTGGTTGCGACCGTTTACGACTTGATGTTGGCGCAATATGGCGTTGACGACGGCAGCAACGATCCAAACCGTGCGCAAAGCTACGAAGATGACGTGCCGTATACGCCGGCATGGCAAGAGCATATTACCGGTGTGAAACCAGCGGATGTGATCCGTGTGGCGACTGAGTTTGCGCGCAACGCTGACAAGACCAAAGGTCGTTCGATGATTATCGTTGGTGCTGCGTTGAACCACTGGTATCACATGGACATGAGCTACCGTGGTTTGATCAACATGCTGATGATGTGTGGCTGTATCGGTCAATCCGGCGGCGGTTGGGCGCACTATGTCGGCCAAGAAAAACTGCGTCCGCAAACCGGTTGGCAGCCGTTGGCATTTGGCCTTGACTGGCAGCGTCCACCACGTCACATGAACGGTACTTCGTTCTTCTACAACCACTCAAGTCAGTGGCGCTACGAGAAACTCGACATGAGCGAAGTCGTGTCGCCGTTAGCCGACAAGAACAAGTGGCAAAGTTCGATCATTGACTACAACACCCGCGCGGAACGCATGGGCTGGTTGCCGTCAGCACCACAGTTGGGCACCAACCCATTAGGCCTCGCGGCTGCAGCAGAAAAAGCCGGACTCGATGTAAAAAACTACATTGTTGAGCAACTGAAAGACGGCAAGCTGAAGTTTGCTTGTGAGCAGCCGGACGATCCGAAAAACTTCCCGCGCAACATGTTCATCTGGCGTTCAAACCTACTGGGTTCTTCAGGTAAAGGTCACGAGTACATGCTCAAGCACTTCTTGGGCACCAAACACGGCTTGCTTGGCAAAGACCTTGGTGACTTCGGTGGTAAGAAACCGGAAGACGTCGAGTGGGTCGACGACGGTGCAGAAGGCAAAGTGGACCTGTGGGTGACCCTCGACTTCCGTATGTCGACCACCTGCTTGTACTCCGACATCGTGTTGCCAACCGCAACCTGGTATGAAAAAGACGACATGAATACCTCGGATATGCATCCGTTTATTCACCCCTTAACCGCAGCCGTTGACCCAGTGTGGGAAGCGCGCAGCGACTGGGACATCTTTAAAGGTATTGCGAAAGAATTCTCGCGTGTGTGCCAAGGCCACCTAGGGGTCGAAACAGATGTAGCGACCACTCCTATCATGCACGACTCGCCGGGCGAGCTGGCACAACCGTATGGCGTGAAAGCGTGGTGGAAGGGCGAGTGTGAAGCTGTGCCTGGCGTCACCATGCCGAACATCAACGTGGTTGAACGTGATTACCCGAATACCTATCACCGTTTCACCTCGCTCGGTCCGCTGATGGACAAGCTTGGCAATGGTGGTAAAGGCATCAATTGGAATACCCAAGAAGAAGTCGATTTCTTAGGCAAGCTGAACCGTGTTCATCATGAAGAAGGCGCAAACAAAGGTCGCCCTGTGATCGACAGTGCCATTGACGCTTGTGAAGTAATTCTATCGCTGGCACCAGAAACCAATGGCCACGTAGCGGTGAAAGCTTGGGAAGCGCTTGGTGAATTTACCGGCCGTGACCACACGCATCTGGCTAAGCCAAAAGAAGAGGAAAAAATCCGCTTCCGCGACATCGTCGCACAACCGCGCAAGATCATTTCGTCACCGACGTGGTCTGGCTTGGAAGACGAGCATGTGTCGTACAACGCCGGTTACACCAACGTTCACGAACTGATCCCATGGCGCACCATCACCGGCCGTCAGCAGTTCTACCAAGATCATGAGTGGATGCGCGATTTCGGCGAAACCCTGTGTGCTTATAAGCCACCGATTAACCTGAAAACCGTTGAGCCAGTGCTGAACAAGAAGGGTAACGGCAATAAAGAGATCGTACTGAACTGGATCACCCCGCACCAAAAATGGGGTATTCACAGCACCTACTCTGACAACTTGCTGATGCTGACCTTGTCGCGCGGTGGCCCGATTGTGTGGCTGAGTGAAATTGACGCCAAAGCTGCCGGCATTGAAGACAACGACTGGATCGAAATCTTCAACGTGAACGGCTCGATTAGCGCCCGTGCGGTGGTCTCGCAACGTGTCCCTGAAGGCATGAGCATGATGTACCACGCACAAGAACGGATCGTCAACGTGCCAGGTTCGGAATTGACCGGCACCCGCGGCGGTATTCACAACTCAGTGACCCGTGCGGTCATGAAGCCGACCCACATGATTGGCGGCTACGCACAGCAAGCCTATGGCTTTAACTACTACGGCACCGTTGGCTGTAACCGCGATGAATTCGTGGTGGTCCGCAAGATGGACAAAGTCGACTGGTTGGACACTGAATAAGGTTGGAGTGAGGACGTTACCATGAAAGTAAGAGCTCAAATTGGCATGGTGCTAAATTTGGACAAGTGTATTGGTTGTCATACCTGCTCCATCACTTGTAAGAATGTTTGGACATCACGCGAAGGCGTTGAATACGCCTGGTTCAACAATGTTGAAACCAAGCCAGGCGTCGGCTTCCCGAAAGAATGGGAAAACCAAGACAAGTGGAATGGCGGCTGGATTCGTAATAAAAAAGGCAACTTGGAACTGAAAATCGGTGCCAAGCGTCGGGTGTTGGCGAATATTTTCGCCAACCCAGATTTGCCTGAGATTGACGACTACTACGAGCCGTTTGATTTCGATTATCAACACTTGCACACGGCAAAAGACAGCAAGCACCAACCGGTCGCGCGTCCACGCTCACTGATCTCAGGTCAGCGCATGGAGAAGATCGAGTGGGGTCCGAACTGGGAAGAAATTCTCGGTACTGAGTTTGCTAAACGTAAGAAAGACAAGAACTTCGACGAAGTGGTGCAAAAAGACATCTATGGTCAGTTTGAGAAGACCTTCATGATGTACTTGCCACGCTTGTGTGAGCACTGTCTGAACCCTGCGTGTGTGGCCGCTTGCCCGTCAGGTGCCATCTACAAGCGTGAAGAAGACGGTATCGTGTTGATCGACCAAGACAAGTGTCGTGGCTGGCGCATGTGCGTGTCGGGCTGCCCGTACAAAAAGATTTATTACAACTGGAAAACCGGTAAATCAGAAAAATGTACGTTCTGCTTCCCACGTATCGAAGCAGGTCAACCGACCACCTGTTCAGAAACCTGTGTAGGCCGTATCCGTTACTTGGGCGTGTTGCTGTACGATGCCGACCGCATCGAAGAAGCGGCCAATACGCCGAACGAGCAAGACCTCTATCAAGCCCAGCTCGATATCTTCTTGGATCCACACGATCCAGAAGTACAAGCGGCTGCGCGTAAAGAAGGCATTGCTGAGAACTGGATTCAAGCTGCCCAGCGTTCACCGGTGTACATGATGGCAATGCAATGGAAAGTTGCGCTGCCGTTGCACCCAGAATATCGCACCTTACCCATGGTTTGGTACGTGCCACCGCTATCACCGATCCAAAGTGCGGTCGAAGCTGGCCACGTGGGCATGAACGGTGAAATTCCGGATCTGAAATCGCTACGGATTCCGCTGCGTTACTTGGCGAATATGCTCACCGCTGGTGACGAATTCCCGATTGTTCGCGCGCTAGAACGCATGATTGCCATGCGTGCTTACAAACGCAGCCAAAACGTCGATGGCGTCGAAGATCTAGAAGTCTTGAAGCAAGTGGGCCTGACCCAGCATCAAGTTGAAGAGATGTACCGTTACATGGCGCTGGCGAATTACGAAGATCGTTTCGTGATTCCAACCAGTCACCGTGCCTACGCTGAAAATGCCTATGACCTGAAAGGTAGCTGTGGCTTTACCTTCGGCAACGGCTGTAGTGATGGCAATAACGACGTGAACTTGTTTGGCGCGAAGAAGCAAAGCGTCCGCCAAGTCATCCCGGTAACGGTGAAGGAGTAAGCCCATGCAAGTTTTACAAGTGATTTCACTGTTACTCGACTACCCGAAAGTAGCGCTGCTCGAAGTAGTGCCTGAGTTACGCACTTTGGTGCGTGCTTCGGCACTGAGCACAGCGCAACAAAAGGCCCTCGATGACTTTATTGTGCGCCGGACCAGCGGCGACCTCATGGATTGGCAGTCGGAATACGACGGCCTGTTTGAGCGTGGCCGTTCGCTGTCATTGTTGTTATTTGAACACGTGCATGGCGAATCACGCGATCGCGGCCAAGCCATGGTTGATTTGATGCAACAGTATCAACAAGCAGGCTTGGAAATCGGCGTCAAAGAATTGCCAGATTACATTCCGTTGTATCTCGAATTCTTGGCCACCCAAGGCGAGGACAATGCACGCGAAGGCTTGGCCGAAGTGGCGCATATCTTGGCGGTATTAGCGGCGCGGTTAGAACAACGCGAAAGTGATTATGCAGTGCTGTTTAAGAGCCTGTTAGAGCTGGCGCAGGTCGAGATTGATTTAAGCGATGTACGTGCGCAAGTCGAATCGGAAAAGCGTGACGACACGCCGAAAGAACTCGACAAAGTCTGGGAAGAGGAAATGGTGACCTTTACCGGTAATGACGCCACCAGCACCTGTCCGACTGTGCAACATCGCCCAGCGGAAGGTCAGCGTCGTGATCAGTATGTGCCATTGAATCTTGATCAACTCAGCAACGTGAAAAACGCCGCGGACGTCTAAGGAGCAAGTCATGAATTATTTAAACACGTTTTTCTTTGGCATCTACCCATACATTGCGTTGGCGGTCATGATCATAGGTACTTGGATGCGCTACGACCGTGAGCAATTTACTTGGAAAACCAGCTCCAGCCAGCTACTTGAAAAGAAGCAGCTGCGTCGCGGAAGCATTGCTTTTCATATTGGTATTTTGGCGATTTTTGCCGGGCATTTTGTCGGCTTGTTAACCCCAGGCGAAGTTTGGCACGTGTTAGGAATTAGTGCTGGCACCAAGCAGCTGATCGCCATTGTTGCCGGTGGCTTAGCAGGTATCGTTTGCTTCTATGGCATGACCATTTTAATTGTGCGCCGCCTGAAAAATCCGCGTATTCGTGCTAACAGCAGCACTATGGATATCACGATTTTGTTGTTGCTCTATGCGCAATTGATTCTAGGCCTCTTGTCGATCTTCGTATCACTCGGCCACATGGATGGCTCAACCATGCTGTTATTGATGTCTTGGGCACAAAATACCCTGACCTTTGACGCGACCACAGCAGTTGCCGCCATGACTGACGTGCACTGGATCTTCAAGCTGCATATCACCTTAGGTCTCACCATTTTCTTGGTGTTCCCATTCACTCGATTGGTGCATATGTTCAGCGTGCCGGTGCAGTACATTCGCCGTCAGCATCAAATCGTGCGGCAAAAAGCAGCGCGCTGAGGAGATTGCTATGATTCAGGTAAATGAAACCACCATCGATGAGCCGGCAATCCTCGCCGAGATGCAATACCATCCGGCGGATAGCCAGCAGCAAGCCATGGCCAAAGCCGCAGAGTCACTGGTGATTGGTGAATTGTTCCGTCAACGTGCAGCCGAACTCGGGCTGCACGTAAAAGACGAAAACAAAGACGCCAGTGATGACGACTTTCTCGCAGCATTACTCGAGCGCGAAGTCGACATCCCCGAAGCCGATGACCAAGCCTGTGAAACCTACTACCAGCGGAACCCGGAGCGTTTTACCACGTCACCGTTGCTGGAAGTACGCCATATTTTGTTGGCTGCGGCGCCAGATGACGAGCTCGACCGCGTCAATGCGAAAATGATGGCCGAGCAAATCATCAAGCAGCTCGGCGAAGGCGATGACTTTTCACGTTTAGCGCAGCAGCATTCAGCCTGTCCGTCTGCCGCGACCGCTGGCAGCTTAGGCCAAATCAGCCGCGGCCAAACCGTCGCTGAATTTGAACGCCAAGTCTTCACTGCCAACGAAGGACTGCTGCCGAACCCCGTGGAAACCCGCTACGGCTTTCACGTGGTCGCCGTCGATCGCAAAATCGAAGGCAAGCAGCTGCCTTACGAAGCCGTCAAAGACAAAATCGCCGCCTACTTGAACGAGAAAGTCGAACGTAAAGCCGTCGCGCAATATATTCACACACTCATTCAAGCCGCCGAAATCAAAGGCTTTGATTTTGCTGTTTCGGATTCGCCGTTGCTGCAGTAGCGGTAGCAGTAGTCACGCTTGCACAAAGCCATAGTTACAGTAAGCTAAAGCCTCCACCCACGGAGGCTTTTTATGGACCACAACTTTTGGCATCAACGCTGGCAGCAGCAACAAATTGGCTTTCATCGCGATGCTTTTCATGAGCTGTTGACGGAGCACTTCCCCAAAGCTTGCCCAAACGGGCGTATTTTGGTGCCGTTGTGCGGCAAGACGAAAGATATGTTGTGGTTGCTCGATCAAGGCTACAAAGTGTTTGGCATAGAGCTGAGCGAGCTAGCGGTGCAGGCGTTTTTCGCAGAAAACCAACTTAAGCCGCAAGTGACCAGTGTTGGTAAGTTCAAGCAGTATGCGGTTGATGAACTGGTGATTTGGGTGGGCGATGTATTTGATCTCAGTGCTAAAGATCTGGCCGATGTCGATGGTTGGTATGACCGCGCTGCACTCGTAGCTCTGCCGCCGGAAATGCGTACACGCTATGTAGAACTACTCCGAAAAACCTTACCGAGTGGCAGTCGAGGTCTGTTGGTGACTGTTGAATATCCTGACGGTTACCGCGAGGGCCCACCGTTTTCGGTGCCAGAAAACGAGGTCAAAAGTGCTTACGGGCAACGCTTCAAAGTGCAACGCAAGGCGCGTATCCAAGGTTTCGTGAACAACGAGCCCAGTGTTGACAGTCCAGTCACCGAACAAGCTTACGTTATTTATGACTAGTCGGAAGTTTGATTCCTAAAGGTAGGGTTTATTGATAGGTTTACGGTAGATTAATTCCGTAATTCGGTCTATAAGTAACCATAATAGGAATTAAACTACCGGTAACTGAATGCAAAAGCTCACTCTACAGCTTTTTAATCACGGGCGTTGGCATGACGCAGCGGAGCTCATTTTTCATGACAAGGTCGCGCATGGCCGCGTGACGCTTGCTTACACGCACGCCTACATCACAGAAGTTCTTCAGTATGAGGCTATTGATAGCAGCGCATGTACTGTCAATGCGCCGGTCGGTGTTCTTCCTGTGGACTACCCTTCATGGCCAGCGCTCTTAGATGATCTACTACCCGTGGGTAAATCGCGTGATTGGTGGCTGGCGCGTTTGGATTTAAAGCGCGAACCCGAGTTTGTGCAAAATATTGAGCTGCTCAAG
This sequence comes from Pseudidiomarina sp. CB1, assembly GCF_024752025.1. Taxonomy (GTDB): domain Bacteria; phylum Pseudomonadota; class Gammaproteobacteria; order Enterobacterales; family Alteromonadaceae; genus Pseudidiomarina. The sequence goes on from NZ_JANTPU010000002.1 coordinate 49,257, forward strand.
CACGCGGTGATGGCCCCGATTGGTAACTTGCGTATCAAGGAGGCATTTACTAACCGGCATAATGACATCGAGCAACGCTTCCCCCTGCAAGCTGTGGTCGAGTTGCAACATGACTTTCTTGAGTATGCCAATGAGAACGGTGCGGCGGTTGGCGGTGCAACGGGTGCCGTAGGAGTGGCGCCGAAGCTGTTATTGATGGTTGAGGGCGAGCAAGTCTACATCGATGGTGACTTTGCCGGCAAGCCCTTGGCCGCGAAGCCCTATTTGACAAAGTTTGCACGGAACCGTCGAACGCGCCTCGACAATGACATTCTGGCTGCGGAGTGTTGCTATTATAAGGTCCTAGCGAAGCTTCTTGCAGGAAGTGGAATTGAAACCATCGATACCGAAAATATGATGCTGCACCAACATGAAGGCCAAGTCAGCTTATGGTTGCCGCGGTTTGACGTGGTTGAAGAGAATGGCTTAGCCAAACGCATAGGCGTCGAGAGTATCTATTCGATCATTAATGCGGGTCCGGGCAGTGCGCAAAACCACTTTGACGTGATGACCGAAGTATGGGCAAAAATTCGTCGTGGAACGCAAATGAACAAAGCCGAATTCGCCAAACAGTACCTCGTGCGCGACTTGCTCAATCTTGTCTTTGGTAATTCGGATAATCATGGGCGCAATATTTCGTTTTTGAAGCTTGATGGTGATATTCATTTTGCGCCTATTTATGATTTTGCGCCGATGAAAGCGGATCCAGAAATGGTCGTGCGTCTATTTAAGTGGCCGCGACAATTTGAAAGCGCCTCAATGGTGAAATTTGATCAGGTTGTTCAAGAGCTTGATGCTTTTGCTCCCGCGGACGAACTACTTGCCTTTCTTAAAACTACCGCGAAAAAGCTGATTCATTTGAAAGACGAACTTCGCTTAGCTGGGTGCTCGGAACGTATTCTTGATTTTCCGGCAATTGGTCTTGAACGAACACGAGAGAAGCTGACAGATATGGGGGTGCTCGATGACTGAGTTATCGGTTGAAGAACGCCTAGAAATCATCGCTGAACTGGAAAAAGCACTCGGAGATGACGCAATTACGTTGGGCGAGATGGTGCAAGCGATTCGCAAGCGGCTCTATGGCATGACACAACTGCAATATGCGACGTTTATCGGCATTTCGGATCGTACCCTGCGCGAAATCGAGAAAGGTACCACCGATGCACGGCTTTCCATCATGAATAAGGTGCTTGCACCAGGCGGGTTTCAGCTGAGTGCGCGGCGGCGCAAGCCTCCCAAACTTTAGATTAAGTTGTTGCGCTGCAACACCTTGTAGGTGCGGCGTGCAAGCTTTTCCATAAAGGCGAGATCAGCAAAGGTCGGCTCGGCGGTTTCGTTGTCGAGGTCGACTTGCCATTGGCTGACTTCGGCGTCGAGCATTTCCATCATTTTCTTTGAGCAGCCGCGACAGATGCCTTGGCACATGTCGGCGTCTTCGAGGCCGAAGGGAATGGTATTGCGAATGGTGTCCAATAACGCCCGCATGGCGTCAGTGGTGTTCGGTTTGCGCTGGCGTGGTTGTTGAGTAGACATCAGAGCAGACATCAGCACCTCCAATGAAAAAGGGAGGGCACCCTGGAGAACAGTGCACCTCCCACAACGAGAAATCGTTAGTTTTGTTCGACGGCAACACCTTGTTGCTTGGCTTGTTTACCCCCTTTCTTGCTCAAAAGCCCACTGACAACCTGCCAGCTAATCGCCAGGGCACCGATGATGAAGATCACATCCCCCACGGTGCGCACCCAACGTAAACCTTCGAGCAACGGTTGCTGCATAAAGGCTTCGCTACGCGCATACCAGAGACCTTCTGAAGCTGCGGCGTAGAACTGAATGAAACCAATTGGCAGCAAGCTGCTGAAGAGCATCAAGACTAAGCCGCCGTTCATCCACCAGAACGCAGTGGTCATCAGTTTGTCGTTGAAGGCCAAGTGCGGACGGATGTAGCGCAAGATGAGCAAGACGAAACCGAGCGCCAAGAAGCCATACACACCGAATAGTGCTGCGTGGGCGTGGGTTGGCGTGGTGTTCAAACCTTGCACATAGTAGAGCGAAATCGGTGGGTTGATCATGAAACCCAACACGCCAGCGCCCAACATGTTCCAGAACGCGACGGCAACGAAGCACATGAGTGGCCATTTGATGCGGGCCATCCACGGCGCTTTGTGTTGCATGCTCCAGTTTTCCCATGCTTCGTAGCCAAGCACGATGAGCGGTACCACTTCGAGTGCACTAAAGGTTGCACCGACCGCCATGACTGGAGTCGTGGTGCCTGAGAAGTACAAGTGGTGGAAAGTACCCGGTACGCCGCCAAGCATAAACAAAGATGCTGATGCTAGTGACGCAGTGGTCGCCATTTTGCGTGAGACCAAGCCCATGCTGTGGAAGATAAAGGCAATGGCAGTGGTCGCGAACACTTCGAAGAAGCCTTCAACCCAAAGGTGGACGATCCACCAGCGCCAGTATTCCATCACTGACAAGTGGGTGCGCTCGCCGTAGAAGAAGCCGGCACCGTAGAACAGGCCGATAGCAACGACTGAAGCAGTGAAGAGCGCCAGTAAGTTTTTGTCGCCTTTGACTTTAAAGGCACCAATCACGCCACGCATCATCAGGCCAAGCCAGAATACGATGCCAACAAACTTACCAATCTGCCATAAGCGGCCGAGGTCGACATATTCATAACCTTGGTGACCTAGCCAGAAGTTCAAGTGTTCAGGCAAAATTTGAGCGATGGCAAGGTAGCTACCAATAAAGGTACCAGCCACGACTGCAACCAGCGCCCAGAACAGAATATCGACACCGAGTTTTTGGTACTTAGGATCTTTGCCACCATTGATAATCGGTGCAAGAAACAAGCCCGCGGCAAGGAAGCCGGTGGCAATCCAGAACAATGCCGCTTGAATATGCCAGGTACGCACTAAGCTGTACGGGAACCATTCAGATACGTTAATGCCATAGAATTCTTGGCCTTCAACGGTATAGTGCGCGGTGAAGCCCCCTAACAACACTTGCAGGGTAAACAACGCCACCACAATAAACAGGTATTTGCCCAAGGCTTTTTGTGACGGGGTTAATTTCACCAAGCTGATCGGGTCTTGCTTCGGTGCCGCAGGTTCTTCTTCGTCATGTTTACGAATAAAGGCCCAGCCCCAAATCAAGCCACCGACACCGGCAATCAATAAAATCACACTGACGATAGACCAGATGATGTTTTCAGCGCTCGGCACGTTATCGATCAACGGCTCGTGGGGCCAGTTGTTGGTATAGGTAACATCGCTATCAGGGCGCTCAGTAGCTGCCGCCCATGCGGTCCAGAAGAAGAACTCGGCCATACGTTCACGACGTTCAAGACTTGGCAGGGTGTTCTCTTTCATCGCATAGCTTTCGCGTGTGCCACGCAGTGCAGCATCATCGCTAAATAGGCGAATATAGTAGTCCGCTGTTTCGGCAATGGCTTGGGCACGACGTTCGTCGATCACCACTTCGTTACTTGCAGCATCATAGGTGTTGGTGCGATACGCCTGCTTCAGCGCAAATTGCAGCTGATTCTGCTGCGCTGGCGTGAGTTTGTCGTACGCCGTCATAAACTCTTCTGCTGCGGCAATCTCTAACCACGCCAAGAGTTCACGATGCAACCAATCAGCAGTCCAGTCGGGCGCTTGGTAGGCACCATGCCCCCAAATCGAACCGAGCTGCATACCACCGACGGATTGCCATGCGGTTTGACCATCAAGAATCGACTCCTCGGTCATCAATGTTTGCCCATTCGTCGTTACGAATTTTGCCGGAATGGGCGGTGCCTCACGATAAACTTCGTGTCCGAAGTAACCTAGTATTCCGAACGTAATTGCGAGAATCGCAATGAGCGTCCACCAAAGTTTTTTATAACCTGCCATACATCACCTTCTTGTTATGAGGTTTATCTCCACAGGTTGTATTGCAATTGCCTTGCCAACTTTTATCTTATTGTTTTTATTGGTGTTTGATGCGTAATAGGGTTTTTTATACCCAGCCATTTCGCTAGTCAAATCGACACTGTGGGTTGTTTCTACCCACTCCGCACTTTTGTTGATCATGATCAACGCAAATCTAGTGTCATCATCTAATCTGAACCACAATATATAGTGTTTTGGTGACGAAATGATGCGTTTTAGTGCAGTAGACATTGTCTTTCAAGAGGTTCCGGGTGAGGTAGCATTGGCTTATACCATCACTGGCTGCCCTGTTGGCTGTAAAGGTTGCCATAGTGCGGATAGCTGGCCGGCAGACCGTGGCGTGGAATTGACCGATGAACATTTTGAGAAACAGCTGAATCGTTATCAAGGACTTATTACCGCAGTTCTGTTTCTTGGTGGTGAATGGTACCCGGCGCGACTCGAAATGCTGCTGCGTCGGGCCAAATTGTTAGGCTTGGAAACCTGCCTTTATACCGGCTATGAGCAGGTCTCCGATACTTTGACCCAGCACCTAACTTACTTAAAGACTGGGCCATGGCGCCCTGAGTGCGGCGGCCTTGACTCGCCCATCACCAACCAACGCTATTACGACTTACGCACCGGGGAAGTGCTGAATGCCTTGTTTTGCCCGGAATTTATCGACATAAAAAGAAAGGAAGAACAACATGTTGCGCTTACAACCTGAGCAAATTGACCACAAAATGCAGTTCATCCACGACTATTTGCAAGCCCAAAATGCCGCCGATGGTTCGAAGATGGATGCTAATGCCAATGTCACACAAAAGAACATTGCGACCCTTGAAGCTGAATTGATGAAAGATTTCTTTGTGCAAGTGAACCGCAAGCAGGTCAGCACAAAAATCGCGGAGCTCTTTGGTAATGACTTGGCGCAAGAATACGTTCGGCAAATCGAAGACCATGAGATCTATGTGCATGATGAAACCAGTCTGAAGCCCTATTGTGTCTCAGTTACCATGTACCCATTCTTACGCGATGGCTTAACTAAACTTGGTGGCGAATCACAAGCGCCGAAGCACCTCGAGAGCTTCTGTGGTTGCTTCGTCAATTTTGTTTTCGCCGTCAGTTCGCAGTTTGCTGGCGCCGTAGCTACCGTCGAGTTTCTGACCTATTTCGACTATTTTGCGCGCAAAGACTATGGTGACGATTACCTCAATACCCATCGCCATCAGATCGAAAACCACCTACAGCACGTGGTGTATGCGTTAAACCAACCAGCGGCAGCCCGCGGTTACCAAAGCGTGTTTTGGAATATTTCGGTGTATGACAAATTTTATTTCGAGAGCATGTTTGGCGACTTTGTATTCCCGGACTTTAGTAAACCCGAATGGAGTTCTGTCAGCGGACTACAAGATTTCTTTATGCAGTGGTTCAACAATGAACGTAAGAAAACCATTCTAACTTTCCCAGTGGTGACTGTAGCAATGCTGACGGAAGATGGGGCCTGCAAAGACCAGCAGTTTGCCGAAGGGATCGCTGCGGGACTTGCCGACGGCAACTCGTTTTTTGTGTACTTATCCGACAATGCCGACTCGTTAGCGTCCTGTTGTCGACTACGGAGCGAAATTAGCGACAATACCTTCTCGTATACGCTGGGTGCAGGCGGGGTCGCTACGGGCTCAATCAACGTGATCACCATCAATATGAACCGTTTAGTGCAAGATGGCCGCGACTTAGCTACCGAAATCGACAAGATCCAGAAATATCAGGTGGCTTATCGCAAGCTCATGGAGGAATACAAAGAAGCAGGTTTATTGACCGTCTATGACGCCGGTTTTATTAGTCTGGATAAACAATTTCTGACCATCGGCATTAACGGTATGGTCGAGGCTGCTGAATCACAGGGCATTGAAGCGAGTAATAACCCAGAATACGCCGCCTTTGTGCAAGAGCGCCTGAAGGTGATCTACGATGCCAACAAAGCGGCGCGTCAAGCATACGGTTACATGTTCAATACCGAGTTTGTACCCGCAGAAAACCTCGGCGTAAAAAATGCGAAATGGGACCGCGAGGATGGTTATTTTGTCCCACGCGATTGCTACAACTCGTATTTTTACGTGGTCGAAGATGAAAATTCGAATGCATTGGATAAGTTTGTGCTGCATGGCTCTGAACTCATTCAGTACCTTGACGGGGGGTCTGCATTACACCTAAACCTCGACGAAAAACTCAATCAGCCAGGCTATCTAGCGCTACTCAATACGGCCGCACGCACCGGCTGTAATTACTTCTGCATCAACGTCAAAATCACCATTTGCAATGATTGCGAGCACATCGATAAGCGCACCCTGCACGCTTGCTCGTCGTGCGGGTCGGCCGATATTGATTATGGTACGCGGGTGATTGGCTACTTGAAGCGGGTATCCGCTTTTAGTTCGGGGCGTCAAAAGGAACATAACAAGCGGCATTACCATCGTCAGCATCAAACCCAAGTTGACCACCCCGTTGGTGCGGCGCAAGAGGCGTGGCGCCAAGCGAGTTAGCGCGGCGAAAACTACTCACAAAGAGGGAGCTCAGCTCCCTTTTTTGTTGTATGGGGTGTGGCGCACGAAACAACTACAATAACAGGTCGAAAATCTTTGTAAGAGATACAACCTATGGTTATTGAAAGTTATAGCGACCTGATCGCCGCTGCCCAGCAGCAACCCGAGCCACAACGCTTGTTGTTTGTTTTGGCTAAAGCAGAGTTGCCACAAGATGCAACGGCAAGCCAGCAAGCGCGGTTTGCGGAGCAACAAGGTGGTGCGTTAGAGCCGGTGCTGTGTGTGGATAAGTTGCCGGAAGAAGTGGCCGACTTTGCCGTGTTGGTGGATGAGTCAAACCGCACTGGTATGAATTGGGATATCGCGTTTATCGCCAGCATGGAAGGCCGCGCAGGGCACCCGCCCAGCAGCGATGAAGCCGAGCAACCGCTAACGCTGATGGTCAATAAAATAAAAGCCGGCAGCATTGCCGACTTTGTCACCGTGAACAAGCAAGGCGAACTGCTGCAGCTGTTCGCTTAATCCCTTAAACGACTTTCGAGTAGCGAGGCATTCCTGCCTCGCTGTCGAGGTAGGCGTCAAAACACGCACAAATACTGCGCACCCACAAACGTCCCAGTTCAGTTACCTTGAGTTCGGTTGCCGACACCTCGACCAAGCCATCTTCGATAAACGGCTGTAGTTTGACTTTCGCATTTGCAAAGTAACCCCAAAAGTCGTCAATTTTCCATTGTTCGCTGAATGCTTTGAGGTCGAGGTTAAAGTGACAGATTACCTGCGAAATCAACGCGGCCCGTAAGCGGTCATCGGCGCTTAAGCTGAAGCCTTTCACCACTGGTAATTCGCCGTTTTCAATCGCTTTGTAGTAATCCGGTAGGTCCTTCGCGTTTTGCCAGAGTACACCATCGATTTGGCTAATCGACGAAGCGCCCAAGCCTAGAGTGCTGTCTTGGCCAGCCGTGGTATAGCCTTGAAAGTTACGTTGTAGGCGGCCTTGTTGTTGCGCTTGCGCGAGTTCATCGTCAACTTTAGCAAAGTGATCCATGCCAATGAATTGATAGCCCGCGGCACTGAAGCGGGTAATGCCAAGCTGCAACAGCTCAAGCTTTATCGGCGCAGATGGCAATGAGCTGTCAGGGATTTTGCGCTGCCCAGCGAAACGCTGCGGCAAATGCGCATAGCTAAACAACGACACACGGTCAGGCGCCAATTCAATCACTTGCTCAATCGATGCAGCAAAGCTCTGCGGCTGCTGATAAGGCAAGCCATAAATCAGATCCAAATTAATAGAGTCAAAGCCAAGCTCACGACTAAGTTGTACCTGATGCTTAATTAAATCGGTATCTTGCACGCGGTTAATGGCGATTTGCACCTTTTCATCGAAATCTTGCACACCATAACTCACCCGGTTGAAGCCGAGCTGACGCAAATGCCGCAGTTTGTCGTCACTGCAACTCCGCGGGTCGCTTTCAATGCTTAACTCGGCATCGTCGGTAATGGTGAAGTACTGATTCAGGAGTTCCCACAGGCGAGTGAGTTGCGTTTCGGTGAGAAACGTCGGAGTTCCGCCACCCAAATGAATCTGATTGACCACACGCTCACCCAGCAGCGGCTGATACATGGCCATTTCTTTAGCCAGCATATCCAGATAGCGGTCAGCTTTGTGCTGGTGCCGCGTAATCACTTTGTTGCAGCCGCAGTAATAGCAAAGCTTATGACAGAACGGTAGATGCAAATACAGACTCAGAGCTTTGGGCGCTGCAGTCAGGGTTTGTGCAACTTCAGCCACAGCAAAGTCGCTGGTGAGCGCTAACGCCGTAGGATACGACGTATAGCGTGGACCATTAATGTTGTATTTGTCGATCAAAGCTTGATCCCAAGTGACCGCAGGCATAACCAACTCCAATAAAGCGGCGAATTTGGGCTCTATTTTAAGTGATTCAGATCAAAAATTTGATACTCCTGAAGGGTTACTACTTTGATCTAGCTCAAGGATTTCTCCGCCAAAACTTGCAGCTTCTTATAAGCAAACGCCGGCATACGCTCCTTGATCTCAATGGTGTCGAGTAAGTTCTTCAGCTGCAAGCCAAGCTCGGTGTCGCCGGTCACGAGTAACTTGCGTCGAAAGAACAGCGTATCGGGGTCGACTTGTTGGGTTGCCAATTGCAGTAACACTGGCCAGGTGACGCGCATCGTTACATCGAGAGGGACGTCGATAGGGTTGGCGCTAGGACGAACGATGAGTCGGTGGTGATCGTCGTGCGCGCTACTGCTGACCGCAAATTTTAGGCCAAGGTCAGTGATCTCGATTCCTGCCCAGCGACCCTCAAGGAACGTAAAGGCACCCGCCTTGCTGTCGCTCGCAAACAGCCGCCGAAAAAGCTGCTCAATGAGCGTGCAAGTAAGCCCCGAAGGCGCAATCGCAACGCCTTTTGCCAGCACCCGAGGTGCCCATTCTACTACTTTGGTGATAACCATTCATTGCCTCGCATTTGCGCCACGTCAACGTCACGAAGCATTATAATTGCCATTATGAATGCATGTTCATGGTGAAGATCAATAAACACCTTACTTGAAGAAAAAAGTGAAGGCTTAAAACATGGAATTGCTCTGTCCTGCTGGCAGTATGCCTGCGTTAAAAGCTGCATTAGAGAACGGTGCTGATGCTGTTTATGTAGGGTTTAAAGGTGAAACCAACGCTCGGCATTTTGCTGGGCTGAATCTTGACGCAGCTAGCTTACGCGAAGCGGCACGCTTGGTGCATAGCTACGGTAAGAAAATACATGTTGCGATTAACACCTTTGCGCATGTAAAAACTTGGGACCATTGGCGGCAAGCCGTTGATGATGCTGCGGCCGCCGGCGTCGATGTGTTAATTGTGGCGGATATTGCGGTGCTGGCCTATGCGGCAGAGCGTTACCCAAAAATGGAACTGCACCTAAGTGTACAAGCCTCGGCGACGAATGCAGCGGCGATTGATTTCTACAAGCAATTCGGTGTGAAACGTGTAGTACTGCCGCGCGTGCTGTCGATGCAGCAAGTACGCTCGCTGGCGCGCACCACCGATGTTGAACTCGAAGTCTTTGCCTTTGGCAGCCTCTGCATTATGGCGGAGGGGCGCTGCTATTTGAGCTCCTACATGACCGGCGAGTCGCCCAACACCGCTGGGGCCTGTTCGCCAGCGCAGTATGTACGCTGGGATGAAACCGCCGACGGTGGCCTCGAGTCGCGCCTCAATGGCATCATGATCGACCGCTTTGCCGCCGACGAAACCGCCGGCTACCCAACCCTTTGCAAAGGTCGCTTCCAAGTTGGCGATGCGACCTACCATGCCTTGGAAGAGCCCACCAGTTTAAACACTTTAGACTTGCTCCCCGAACTCTATCGCGAAGGTATTGCTAGTCTCAAAATCGAGGGTCGCCAGCGCAGCCCAGCCTACGTGGCACAAATCACAAGGGTGTGGCGTCAAGCCATCGACCGTGTCATGCAGGACCCTGAGCATTTCACTGTGCAAAGTGATTGGAATGCCGTGCTCGCTAATTTATCTGAAGGCAGTCAAACCACATTGGGTGCCTATCATCGAAAATGGAAGTAACCATGAAATTCTCGTTTGGACCTATTTTATACTTTTGGCCAAAGGCGCAAGTTGAGCGCTTTTACGAGCAAGTTGCGAGTTCAGATGTGGATTGTGTCTATCTGGGCGAAACGGTGTGTAGCAAGCGCCGCGAACTTAAGTTCGAAGACTATTTTCGCATCGCGCAAATGCTCCGTGAAGCCGGTAAGCAAGTGTGCCTGTCGACCATGACGCTCTTGGAAGCACCATCAGAGCTGCGCGAATTACGCAAATACTGTGACAACGGCGAATTCATGGTCGAAGCCAACGATGTCGGTGCTATTAGCTTGCTGCATGAGAACAAATTGCCGTTTGTCGGCGGTTCTGCACTGCAGATCTATAATCAACATAGTCTGCGTAAACTTGTCGGCATGGGCATGAAGCGTTGGGTCATTCCCGTAGAATTATCTCGTGACTGGCTTAAGGAGCTGTTGGCCGAACCGTTAATTGAAAGTGTCCGTGACTGCTTTGAAACCGAGCTGTTCGCTTTCGGTCATTTGCCTTTAGCGTGGTCAGGGCGCTGCTTTACCGCACGTTCAGAAAACCGCGCGAAAGATCAGTGCGAGCTTTGTTGCATCAAGTACCCAGAGGGTCGCAAAGTCACGAGTCAAGACGGCACCGATGTGTTTGTGCTCAATGGTATACAGACGCAATCAGGCACCCGCTATAATTTGATCAACCAGCTTAAGGGCATGCACGGCTTAGTGGATATGGTACGCTTGAGTCCTGAAGCGCATGACACAATGAGCTGGCTACGGCGCTTTAAGATGAATCAAGATGGCCTGCAGCCGTACCCGTTAGCTAAAAACGAAAGTAATGGCTATTGGCTGAAATTGGCTGGCCTCGTGCAAGCGGATGAAAGTACGCAAACCAAGGTGGAGAAGTATGAAAGTTGAACAACCGGCGCGGATTGGTGTAGTGACCGTAAGCGACCGTGCCAGCGCGGGCGTTTATGACGATATTTCAGGAAAAGCGATTGAAGCGACCTTGGACGACTACCTGACCTCGCCATGGCAAGCCTTTTATCGGCTTATTCCAGACGAAAAGGAGGTCATTGAGGCAACCTTACGTGAGCTAGTGGACGATGAAAACTGCTGTTTAGTTGTCACCACCGGCGGTACAGGGCCAGCCGAACGCGATGTCACCCCAGAGGCAACGGAAGCGGTGTGTGATCGCATGATGCCAGGCTTTGGAGAATTGATGCGTGCGGAGTCGCTGAAATACGTACCTACCGCAATTTTGTCGCGACAAACTGCGGGTCTGCGTGGCTCCAGCCTTATCGTTAACTTGCCAGGCAAGCCAAAAGCCATTCGTCAGTGCCTCGATGCCGTGTTCCCCGCAATCCCTTATTGCATCGATCTAATGAATGGCCCCTATCTTGAATGCGACGAAAGCGTCATCCAACCTTTCCGGCCGAAAAAATAAATCTAAACAAACAAAAAGGGCGCATTGATTGCGCCCTTTGTTGTATCTGACATTCTCTTAGCAAGGGTCAGCAGCACCTTTGCGTGAGTAGAACCACCAGGTGATCACGGTGCACAGCGCATAGAAGCCGATGAAGGCATACAGCGCACCTGCCACGCTTCCAGTCATCGCAATTGAAGTACCGTAAGCCTTGGGAATAAAGAAGCCACCGTAAGCGGCGAAGGCTGAGATGAAGCCGATCACCGCTGCCGACTCTTTGTTACCTTCTTTGATGGCAACATCAGTGTCAGCGTGCACACGTTTGCGCTGGTTTAAGAAGATCACCGGCACCATGCGGAAGGTAGAACCGTTACCGATACCTGTGGCAATAAAGAGCACTAGGAACGAGACGAAGAAGCCCGTGAAGCTGCCGGCACTGTCACCGAGTGGTAGATAATAAAGTACTCCGATAACGCCCAGAATCATCAATAAGAAATTCCAGAAGGTTACCCGTGCGCCACCAAGTTTGTCGGCAATAATGCCGCCAGCTGGCCGTGCCAACGCGCCAACCAACGGCCCTAAGAAGGCGTATTTGGTCGGGTCAACTTCAGGGAATAACATACCCGATAGCAGCGGGAAGCCTGCGGCAAAGCCGATAAAGCTACCAAAAGTGCCTAAGTACAAAATACACATGATCCAGTTGTGAGAGCGTTTGAAAATAACCGCTTGGTCACTGAATGACGCCTTGGCAGACGAGATATCATTCATACCAAACCACGCTGCAATAGCCCCGATGGCAATCAGCGGAACCCACAAGAACGCGGCGTTCTGCAACCATAACTCGCTACCGGCATTAGCACCGCTGACCACAGCGAGTGGGTCGCCGCCAAATGGGCCAAACACGCTACTGGCAATAACCAATGGTGCAAGCAATTGCATCCCAGAAACCCCGAGGTTACCAAGGCCGGCATTCATGCCTAAGGCACTGCCTTTCTCTTTTTGCGGGTAGAAGAAGCTAATATTGGCCATTGAACTGGAGAAGTTACCGCCACCAAAGCCGCAAAGAAGCGCCAAAATCAACATAATGATGTACGGCGTATCAGGATTCTGAATGGCAAAACCTATCCACACGCACGGAATAAGCAACGACGCCGTAGAAATAGCGGTCCAGCGTCGGCCACCAAAGATCGGTACCATAAAGCTATAGAAGATTCGTAGTGTCGCACCAGATAATGCCGGTAATGCCGCAAGCCAGAATAGCTCGTTCGAGGAATAACCGAAGCCAAGCTGCGGCATTTTCACCACTAAGATACTCCAGATGGTCCAGACTGCGAACGCTAAGAACAGGTTCGGAATTGAAATCCACAAGTTACGAGTGGCAATTTTTTTACCTTTGGTTTCCCAAAAGTCTTTATCTTCCGGACGCCAGTCATCAAGGGTGTAATGGTCAGGGGTCGACAGTTCGGGTAAGTCGGTCTGCTCGGAACCACTGAGTAGCTCCATACGTTCGGCACGACGAATGGCGAAATGCATCCACCACAATGAACCGATGGTAATCGCGAACAGCAGCATGAAAACGCTTTGCCATACGCCAATCACGTCGTTCAACATACCGAAGGTGAGCGGTAAGAAGAAGCCACCGAGACCACCGATCATACCGACCACACCGCCGACAGCACCGACGCTTTTCGGGTAGTAGACAGGAATATGTTTGAAGACTGCAGCTTTACCTAGCGACATAAAAAAGCCAAGTACGAAGGTCAGTACCACAAACATCGCCAGCGTGATTTCAAACTGGAAGCGAATTTCGCCGTGGACGCCTTGTACGATGTACTCAGTCGATGGATAACTCAACAAGAAAGTACACACGGCAGAGGCAATAAAGGTCCAATACATGACCCGGCGCGCGCCGTATTTATCTGACATCCAACCGCCGAGAATACGAAACAACGAAGCCGGGATGGTATAGAGCGCGGCAATAATACCGGCTTCTTTGATGCTGAGGTCATACACTTCCATCAGGTAGTGCGGCAGCCACAAAGCGAGAGCAACGAAGGCACCAAAAACAAAGAAGTAGTACAAACTGAAGCGCCAAACTCGTAACTCCGCGAGCGGTGCCATTTGTTCCCAGAAGCTTTGCTTCGGTTGTTGGCGACGCTGCTGGGTGAGCGGGTCTTCTTTGGCTAAAACGATAAAGGCGATACCCATGATGCCGATGACGGTCGCATAGACCTGAGCAGCACCTTGCCACCCCAGTGCGACCAGTAAGAACGGTGCACCGAAGTTGGTGACTGCCGAACCGACGTTACCTGCGCCAAATATACCTAGCGCTGTACCTTGTTGCTTACTTTCAAACCAAGCAGAGGTGTAGGTGACACCGACAATAAAGGCACCACCAGCCAAACCAACACCTAATGCGCCAACAAGGAGCATATAGTAGCTAGTAGCGAAAGTGAGTAAGTAAACACACAGCGCCGTGGTTAGCATCAAGACGCCGAACACCCAGCGGCCACCAAGGCGGTCGGTCCATATGCCCAAAAACATACGGCTAATAGAGCCGGTGAGAATCGGCGTTGCCATGAGCAAGCCAAGCTGCGTGTCACTTAGATTAAAATCATCTTTAATCTGAATACCGATGATCGAGAAAATAGTCCACACAGCAAAACACAGTGTGAACGCAAAAGTGGAGAGCCCAAGCGCACGATAGCGATCAAACTTACTCACGTTTTGTTGCGGTGTTGTCATAGCCAAGCTCCTCAAGGTACGACGGTGAAGTTAACTCGCTTCAGTCTACTTATTTCTGGGGCTGCGGATAGCTATGAAACGGCGCTACAACAGTAGCTTAGCTTGGCTAGTACCGCTTTAGTGGGAACTGAAAATAGTGCTCAAATCACAGTGTTTTTAGGGCCGATTACCTCCTGTTAGGTAGCTCGCCTACACCTCATTTAAGGTTGAAGGTAATAAGAGGTACACCAAGGAAATCAGTGTCGATTGCGTAGCTTTTTGTGTTATAAACATAGATACAAAATGCATGTTAAGGGTGCGTCATGATACAAATCACTGATCTTCAGGTTGAACAAAAAATGTGGCCATTGCTGCGTCAAGCGTTTCGACCCATGTTCTTACTAGGAGCAACCTTCAGTGCGCTCGCCATGATGTTATGGTTGTGGGTACTTAGCGGTGCGGTGCAGTTGCCAGTGTTTGCTGATGTGATGTTTTGGCATAGTCACGAAATGCTGTTTGGTTTTGTTGCCGCTATTATTGTCGGCTTTTTGCTCACGGCGGTGCAAAATTGGACTGGCCTGCGGGCGACCCACGGTCGTGCGTTAGCTGTGCTAACTACGGTATGGCTGTTGGGACGAATAAGCTTGCTTTTTGGGGAGTTTTTGCCGACATATGTGCCGATCATCATCGATCTTGCCTTTTTACCGTTGGCCGCGATCTTGTTGGCGGTGCCGCTTGTTGCCGTACGTCAACAACGTAACCTGTTTTTCGTTCCGGTCTTACTGTTACTCGCTTTATGCAACGGTCTGATGTACTACGGTCGTCTCACTGGCCGTTTTGATTTGCAGCAAGTGGGTAGCCAAAATGCAGTTCTGCTAATCACGTTGTTGATGGCCATCGTTGGTGGACGAGTGATTCCAATGTTTACCGCCAATGGCACCATGACCCAGAAGGTACAGCCTATCGTTTGGTTGGATCGGCTTAGCTTAGGTAGTCTGTGGCTGATTTTTGCATTGCAAATAACCCAATTGAGTAGCTTTATTGGGACACCCTTGATGGCTGCTTTGTATGCCATCGCCGCAGTTTTACTGGCGATTCGTTGTGCCCGTTGGAAACTATGGATTACTTTAAAGGTGCCGTTGGTGTGGTCGTTACACATCGCCTACTGGTTTCTACCAATAGGCTTGGCGCTGTATGCAGTGCATTATCTCAACCCAAGCGTGACGATAAGCACTGCGACCCATGCGCTAACAGCTGGTGCTATGGGTAGTATGATTCTTGCCATGCTGGCGCGGGTTTCGTTAGGCCATAGCGGACGACCGTTACAACCGAAGAAAATAATGTCGTTAGCGTTTTTACTGGTGATTATTGCTGCCTTGCTGCGTGTGTTCGCGGCGTGGCTGTGGCCGGCCTACACAGTGGATTGGTATCTGTATGCGGGGGCAGCATGGATTATCGCTTATTTGATCTATGTTTTTGTTTACCTGCCGGTACTCACGACCCCACGTGCCGACGGTCGCCCAGGTTAATTACTCAGCGCACTGTGAACATTGCGGGTGGCGTGGCAGATTGAAGCTACGCCATTCGCCGTGTAAGCCGTCATAAAGCATGACTTTATGTGAGATTGGCGTACCGACCGTAGCTAACACTTTAAGGGTTTCGACTGCTTGTAGGGCGCCAACAACCCCTACCACAGGTGCGAGAATGCCCGCCTCCATACAGCTGAGTTGCTGCTCACCAAATAATTGGCTGAGACAGCCGTAACAAGGCCCCTCGCCTTGATTCATGAATACACTAAGCTGGCCTTCATAGCGAATTGCTGCACCCATAATGTGGGGCTTGCGTTGGCTCACGCAGGCCTGATTAATCAGATTACGCGTCGCCAGATTGTCACAGCAGTCCACCACAACGTCATGTTGCGCTATCCACTCGTATAGATTGTCATGTCCAGCTTGTGCTTGCTTTGTTTGCACGTTGCAGTCGGGGCTACGCTGATTTAAATAAGTCTGGGCCGCCAAGACCTTCGCTGTACCAACGTCATCAGCGGTATAAATGGTCTGTCGTGGGAGATTATGCTTATCCACCACATCGTGATCGACGATGGTAAGTTGCCCCACACCGCTTGCCGCAAGATAAGGTGCTACTGCACATCCCAACCCTCCCATGCCGATGAGCAATACTTTGCTGGAGAGCAGGCGTTCTTGGCCTTGCATATCAAAGCTGGGTAGCATGACATGGCGACTATAGTGCAGTAGTTGTTCACGGGTGAGCTCAGGAAGGGTCATCGTGTGGGATCTCCTCTGGACGGAGTACAAGCCAGATCGCAACGGTTGTCATAATAGCGATCACACCGAACTTTAACGCCAAGTGCACGGGGCTGAAACTCAGCATAGTGGCACTGCCGCTCATCATGACAATAGCAATAACCTTCGGGCGACGCTTGACCACGCCATATTGACGCCAAGCAATGATTTGTGGGCCGTATTTGGGATGAGCGAGAAGTCTCTCTTCGAGCACTGGCCAGCCCTTACCGCCGGCCCAAGCAGCGACTAACAAAAACGGCACGGTCGGCATAATAGGCAACAACAAGCCAATAACGCCTAACATGAGCGCAAAAATCGCGATCATGCGCCAAATCAAAATACGTAGTAAGACCGTCATAGTTCTCCGTCGCTTGGCCGTTTACTTCAACCCTAGCCTTTGCGCTAGTTTGTGCAGGTTGCTAGGGTCGATTTCTAGTATACGTGCGGCTTGGGTCCATTTATAGTCTGCTTGCTGTAGGGCTTGCTCTATCATCTGTTGTTGCAGCTTTTGCACCGCATCACGCAAGTTCATGCTGGTTTGTGTAAAGGCGGCACTATCGACTTCTTGCGCGGCATTCGGTGTGTTTGGTAAGTCCAATAGTTCCGGACCAATACTAACGATCGCTTGGCGATCGGCGCCTTGGCTCAGCGCTTTGATGGCAGCGCGGCTAACCGTGTGTTCGAGTTCGCGCACATTACCCGGCCAATCGTAGTCAGTCAACGCACGTTCTGCGGCGGAGCTCAAGCGCAATGCGCGCAGGCCTAACCGAGAACGGTTCAACTCGAGAAAGTGACCGACTAACAACGGAATATCGTCGCGGCGCTCTCGCAAGGGCGGTATCGGTAATGGATAGACGCTCAAGCGGTGATAGAGATCCGCACGAAAGTCACCGCTCTTCACTTGCTGTTGCAAATCACGGTTGGTGGCGGCGACTAAGCGTACGTTTACCTTATGCGACTTGTCGCTGCCCAAGCGCTGAATCTCGCCGTTTTGCAATACGCGCAAGAGCTTCGCCTGAATGGCGGCTGGTAGCTCGCCAACTTCATCGAGAAATAATGTGCCACCGTCGGCGCTATCAAATTTACCGGCACGCTCAGCTGTTGCGCCGGAGAATGCCCCCCGAGTGTGGCCAAACAGCTCGCTTTCGGCCAACGATTCAGGCAAGGCGGCGCAGTTCACATAAACCAAAGGCTTGTCACGGCGTGGTGACCAGCGATGCAGTTGCCGTGCAAAGAGCTCTTTACCAACTCCTGTTTCACCTAGAAGTAACACCGGTAAGTCAGCACTTGCTACCACTTCTAACTCTTGTAAAACCTGCTGTAAAGCTTGGCTGCGGCCAATAATCTCAGAGCTACTACCGGTGTTGGGCGCAAGCTCGGTTTCGCCATCACGGCGGCTGTTGCGTAGGGCACGAATACCTTGCTCGATCTGTCCCATACGAATCGCTGCTTCGACCAGCAAACTCGCGCGTTGCAGTTCACGCATCGTCTCCGCATCGAACGTGCCGGGCTCGAGCGCGTCGAGTGTCAAGGCACCCCAACACTTACCTTCCACAAATAACGCAATCCCCATGCAGTCATGCACCGCAAGATGACCGTCAGGACTATCTTCAATAAGACCATCATAAGGATCAGGCAGGGTGCTTTCCGGTTCAAAACGCACAGTTTCGCGTGATGCCAAGATGGCTGCCAAGCGAGGATGTTGCTCGGTGATAAAGCGGCGTCCAAGCGCTTCACGTACCAAGCCGGTACTCGCTATCGGGCGCAGCACTTGTTGATCTTGTTGCAGCAACACAACAGCGCCGCAAGCAAAGTGGCGGCGCAACGTACTGACCACTTTTTGCAAACGCACAACCGCGGGTAGCTCGGTCACTAAGTCGGCAATCAGTGTTTCAAGTAATGATGTTTCTTGCATGGTAAAAATCACCCAATTAAGCGGGAATAACCCGCATTTCGTTAGGTGAAATCTACCACGACGTCAATTAAATCTATATAAATCAAAGTAGGTAGATCTGGCATCTAAATTGCACATTTAAAAGGAACACAATTGACGAAACAGTAAGGATGTCACTATGTACCAAGCACTTATTGAGCAATGGCGTGATGCGTCAAGCCAAGAACTTATTCAACATATTCTGGCGAACTTTCATGAGAAACACCGCCAACAAGTACCCGAACTCATTCAGCTGGCACGCAAGATCGAGGACGTTCATAACGACCACGATGCTTGTCCGGCAGGTTTAGCCGACCTACTTACCGAAATGCTAAACGAACTTGAAAGTCACATGATGAAAGAGGAACAAATTTTGTTCCCGATGTTGGCTGGCGGTATTTACCCAAGCGGCCCTATTGCGGTGATGGAAGAAGAACACGGCGAACACGAACGCATGTTAGTGCGTTTGAACGAACTTACAAACGACGGTAAGGCCCCCCGCGGCGCCTGTGGTTCATGGATCATGTTGTACGAAGGTACTCAAGAGTTGATCAATGACTTGCAGCAACATATCGCTCTCGAAAATGAAGTACTGTTTCGTGAGCCACAGGCGATTCCGCAACATGGCAAAGATTTCTGTTGCGGCTCGTGCCAATAAGCTTATGCGGCCAGGGCGCGCAAGCGCTCTGGCTCAGTGATCTCGACAAGCTTGTTTTGAACCGCCAGCACACCTTCTTGCTGCAATTGCGTCAAGATTCGGCTCACGGTCTCTACTGATAAGCCTAAATAATTACCAATATCGGCACGGGTCATCGACAGACGAAATGAACGACTAGATAGGCCCCGTTGCTGAAAGCGAGACGATAATGTTACTAAAAAATTGGCTAAGCGCTGCTGCGCAGAGTGATGATTCAATGTGCCCAACAGGGTCTTGCTGGCGTGCAACTCGCCACTCATCAAGCGCAGCATTTGTTTGCGCAACCCCGGAAGTTCAGCAGAGAGCTGATCCAGTGACTGAATCGGAATTTCACACAGCATGGTGGTTTCCAGAGCTTGAGTGTAGCTGCGGTGATTGCCGTCGATAAGCCCATCAAAGCCAATCACATCACCTGGAAGGTGGAAGTCGATAATTTGCTCACTGCCTTGGCTATCAAGCGTGTACGACTTTAACGAGCCAGAACGAACGGCATAGAGAAACTTCAACGGCTCGCCATTGTGAATGAGCACATCGCGCTTTTGCAGCGGGCGATGACGCTGAATAATCGTATCCAGCTTCTCGGTCTGCTCAGGGCTGAGTTGATAAGGCAAGCATAAGGTTGCCATGCTGCAATTTTGACAATGGATGTGAGATGTCATCATTTTCACCACGAATCGTTGATTTAAGTCAAAGTGACTTCTGAGCTAAAAGTATACGCCTTCAAATCCAAAAAAGAATGACTTCCGACGGAGTAGACAAAAACTTCCTATTTGTGGGTAGATCACCTATAAATACTCCTGCAGTCTTTTCTTGAAACAAAAATAAAAACAACAAAAACAGGATGACACTCTATGGAAACCATGGCGATTAACTATTGGGCGGTGGCCGTGGCCACCTTAATGAATCTCGTGATTGGTGGTCTGTGGTATTCACCGATGCTGTTCGCTAAAGTTTGGCAGCGCAGTGCGGGCATTACCGATGAGCAACTCAAGGCTTTTAATCCAGCCAAAGTATTTACCATCACGCTCATCGTTTCGTGGGTTATTTGTATTAACCTTGCCTTCTTTTTGGCCTCACCTGGCACCGATTGGCAATGGGGTATGACCGCAGGCTTTCTTGCCGGCTTCGGTTGGGCCGCCATGATTTTTGTCGTGATCAGCTTATTTGAACAACGCTCACTGGCTTACATGCTGGTGCATGGTGGTTACATCACGGTTTATTTTACGTTGGCAGGGCTTGTTATTGGTGCGTGGCAGTGAGTTAGGTAACGACGCAGCAGACCGGCTGCTGCGTCATCATTACTACTCTTCGCTCTTCGGTTTTAAGTTTGCCACAACTTCACTGGCGTCGTAGCTGTGTTTGTCTTGTGGCTGAGAGCCACTTCCTAATTGAATGTCTAAAGTGACTTGGATATCACTGTCAGTGCGGCCGCCTACATGAATACCGGCGCTGAAGGCGCTACGTGGGTAATAACGTGTTTCGCAGCGGATCATGTTGCAGTAAGTCACCATATCACCACCAGCCATGCCATCGAAGCTATGATCGCGAATGGTTTCCTTGTCGATTTGTGTTTCACGGTGTGTAATCACGAACCAATCGTGATCATTTTCGAGAGTAACCTCAGCTGCACGTAACAACGCATAGTTCATGGCAGCGCCTTTATCACTGCCGCGTGCTTTAAATTCAACTTGATAGTCGGTGTCGGTAATTTTCGTTTCGGTGTAACCGTAACCACCATTTTCCGCGGCGCGATAGTCTGGTTCGCTGGCGCAAGCACCTACAACGAATGATACAACTAAAACAACGAATGTACGGATTAGCATAATCACTCCTTAGTTCGTGAAGTAACTAACTAAAAGATAGTACATTCTTCTTTACATTTCGAACGCTTTACTTAATCTTTAGAAGCTTGGTGAGCATCAATTACTTGTTGTGCGTCATAAACAAACTTCGGTTCAGGGCGTTCACCTCTGCCAAACAAAACGGTGAGTTCGACGGTAAAATCTGCGCGTTCAGCCTGCTCAATGTTGACGCCATCGCTACCATACTTGCGCGAAGCAGGCACACTTCCGCACAAGTCCGAAGTGCAATCAGCAATGGTATCGACGTCGACACTGGTTTCGGTGTTATGCGCCAAACGCTTGCCGGTGACGTCTTTCTCGCTGACGACAAACCACTCATAGCCTTGCGCTATTGTTAGCTCAGCGGCCCGCAACAAAGCATAATCTGTGGCTTGATTGGCATCGGTATCGCGAGATTTGTAGCGCACCCAATACATATCTGTCGCAAGTTGTTTATCGGCGTAACCGAATCCACGATCGTTAGCAGGCTGGTAGACGGAATGCGCGCTACAAGCTACCAAAGAACCGATGAGTAAAATTGAAAGAATGAGTGAAGCTAATTTATACATGCTGTACTCCAAAATGGTGTAACCGAAAATAGCTATAATCGAAAGTATAGGTGTTACGGTATTAACTTGTCTTTAGTTCATAAAATTGGTTAAAATGCGCCCGTCTTAGGGGAGTAGTCAACTCGCTGGTATCCATTTACGCGGCGAGAGAATACGTCAACATAATTGAGCCCTCATTGGCTCATGGTGTATTCGTTTCGGGCCACCGAAACTGGCAAGACCTGAGGTAAAGAGCAACCGCTACTTGGCGGGGGTTGCTGTTTGCCTTGGTATCAGGTCCCGCCGGAGTACATCATGGAAGCACTCATTACTTCAACTATAACCGTTGCACTGGCAGAAATCGGCGACAAAACGCAATTGCTGAGCCTGTTGTTGGTGGCGCGCTATCGTCAAAAATGGCCGATCATCGTCGGGATTGTAGCTGCCACGCTCATCAACCATTTCATCTCAGCTTGGTTTGGCCAATGGTTCGCCGGTTGGCTACCCGCGAACTATGCAAGCATGATCATAGCAATAAGCTTTGTTGTTATTGGTTTATGGGTATTGGTTCCTGACAAGCTTGATGATGAAGAAGCGAATTGCGGTTGCTACGGAGCACTCTGCGCTACCTTCATACTCTTCTTTTTAGCTGAAATCGGCGATAAAACGCAGGTAGCGACAGTCGTTCTTGGTGCTCAGTATGCTAGTGTGATTTGGGTTACGCTTGGCACTACGCTGGGCATGCTTATAGCTAATGTTCCGGTAGTGCTTATGGGTGATAAGTTGATGAAGTATGTGCCGTTGAACATCGTTCGATACATTGCCGCCTCAGTTTTTATTATCTTGGGTTTGCTCGGTATATGGTGGAGTAGTTAAATGACGATTATCTGTAGTGACAGTGGTATTGTACTGCGTGAAGTGAACACCGACGATGCAGATTTTATTTTCGAACTTTATACTGGCGACGATTTCCGCAAAAACATTGGTGATCGCGGCATTCATTCTCGGCAACAGGCGGCTGAGTATATTAAACACAAGCTGCAAGCGAGTTACGCTATGCATGGCTTTGGCTTATGGGTAATTGAGGCTGATGGAGAGACGGTCGGCGTGTGCGGCCTTGTGCTGCGTGATTATTTACCGCATCCAGACTTAGGTTTTGCGTTGTTACCTACACATTATGGTCACGGCCTCGCTAGGAGGGCGGCAAAGCTAACGCTAAAGTACGCAGCGGAAAACTTGCACCTACAAACGGTTTTGGCCATCACCCATCCTGCCAATAGTGCAAGTCAAAGGCTCTTGCAGGGTCTTGGCTTCGTCCAAGTCGAGGCAACCATTGAACCCGCAACTGGCGAACGGCTACAGACGTTGAGTTTGACTATGACCAAGATGAAGGCTTTCGAATGACCCTAACGAACTATGACTGGCTGTTATTTGACGCCGACGAGACACTCTTCTCTTTTGACGCTTATGCTGGGTTGCGCCATTTGTTTGGTGGGTATGGCGTCCACTTTACGCAAGCTGATTACACGGATTATCAGCAGCTCAACAAGCCCTTGTGGGATGCCTACCAAGCCGGAACAATTAATGCCAAGCAGCTGCAGCGACAACGGTTTGCCAAGTGGGCGGCAACACTTGAAGTCACCGCCGATGAGCTGAATACAGGTTTTATGGCGGCGATGGCCGAAATTTGCCAACCATTAGAGGGTGCACGTTCGCTGTTAGAAAGCGCGCGAGTATCGGCAAAAATAGGCATCGTGACCAACGGCTTCACCGAGCTACAAGAAGCACGATTACAGCAGACAGGGTTAAGCGATTTGATAGATTTAGTGGTCATTTCGGAACAGGTTGGGGTAGCAAAGCCAGCGCCCGAAATTTTTGCTCATGCATTACAGAAAATGCAACAAAGCGACCGTCAGCGTGTGCTTATGACCGGCGACAATCCACATTCGGATGTCATTGGCGCACAACGCAGTGGCCTGCATGCGTGTTGGCTAAATCATCATGGCGAGCCTTATCCGTTAAACCCGCCACCGCATTATGAAGTACGCTCATTACCAGAGCTTCAGCAACTCTTAACTGGCACCAATTAGCTTACCGGCTTGCTTGACGAGCCAACGAAACAGGCGTAACTGACTCGGCACGTAGAACAAATATTCTGGGTGCCACTGCACCCCTAGAAGCGGACGTTCATCGGTACTTTCAATCGCCTGTGGTATTTCGTCAAGGTCATGGGCGACAATCCGCAAGTGTTCGCCAACGTCATGCACTGCTTGGTGGTGTAAGCTATTTACCCGCAACTTGCGTTTATGGACGACTTTCGCTAAGTAGCTGTCGCCGCGAACAAAAACTTGCTTCGTTGGCAGTAAGCCTGGGCGATTGTAGGTATGTTCGCGTAGGTGGCGAATGTCATCATATAAATTACCACCATGCACCACGTTAATAAGTTGCGCACCACGACAAATGCCGAGCATTGGAAGGCCGTCCCTCAGCGCTTTCTTAATCCAGCGGATCTCGAGGTCATCGCGCTCTGGATCGTGCTTTACCTTTCCCTGTAGTGTACCGCCGTAGTGCTCCGGTGAAATATCGCTACCGCCACCAATAATGAGACCTTGTAGCGGAAGACCTGAGGGGCGGTGGTGTACACTGATGCGCTCGATTTCCGCACCGCAAAGCCAGAGTGCCAAACGGGTACTCCACCAGCTTGGTGACCATTTTTTTCCAGCGCCCGTGACGCCTATGCGAGGTTTTCTTTGAGCCATTTGGAGACGTGCTCTACCCATGGTTGACGTGCTACTCCCAGCATCGGGCGGTCAGCGGCGAGAAATGCAGCAGATAATTCAGCTAAGGCCTTTGGTCGCTGCACGAGTTTCTCAATGGTGCAATAAATACGCCACTCGTCTGCGAGCGACCAACGCGTGTCGTCAATGCGGCAATTGGGCAAACGATAGTGGAGCGTTGGTCGTGCGTTAACTTTGCCATCGGCAATAACGCTAGCGACGCGCTTCTCATCGAGGTGAGAAAACAACGGCAGCATGTCCAAGGCGCGATTGCGACTAGGATTAGCGCTTAAGTAATCGTCTATGAGCTGCGCCATTTCTACGTTGTCGTACTGTAAGATTTGGCGTACGTAGTGCTCCGGATATAAGTCAATATAGGGGCTGAGCTTGCGCGAGGTATTAACGTGATGTTGTTCGACTAACCACCATTGCAACACGGCATAGGCCTGCATATAGGCGAGGATGGTCGCAGCCTCTAGGTTTGGAAGTTCAGGATTAATATGGGTGCCATAAGCTGCGATGATGGACTCATCGGTGCCTTTTGCTCCCGCCTGGCGTAGCTCGCTGACCAGCGCATCGAGCGCGTCTAATGCATTGACTGCGATGGGCGGACAAATCACCTCAACGGGAACAACAATACTGGCGGCTTGGCTCAACGAGTCAAGCCAGGCTTCGTCATTGGCTTTTTCGCCTTGCTCGGCGGCAATGCGTTGTAAAAACTGCCAATCAATTTCAACTTTGAACTCGCCAAGCTCAGTATCAACCAACCACTTCGCCGCACTTTTCGCGTAAGCGGAACCATTCAATGCACGCGCGACAGCTTCCGCACTACTTGCGACATCAAGGCTAGAAAACTCAAGCTCAAAACCAACGCGCCGATAGCTGCCATTAGTGGTTTGCGGCTGTGGGGGCTGGCGAAAAGAAGTTATGTCGCTGATACGTCCTCCTAACTGTCGAGTGCCTCGCGAATTTTATCGGCGAGCTCTTGCCGTCGATAGGGTTTACTCAATAACTTAACGCCCGGATCAAGTCGGCCATGGTGGACAATGGCATTTTCAGTGTAGCCTGAAGTAAATAAAACTTTCATGTCAGGGTAGCGTTGTTGCGCAAGCGCTACAAGTTTCGGCCCGTTTAATTCACCCGGCATGACGACGTCAGAGAACAACAGGTCAAAGCTGTAACTTTCCAGCAGGCGCAATGCTTCATCACCCGAATGCGCAGGCTGCACCTGGTAGCCGAGTTCTTTGAGTTGGCTAATGACATGTTGTCGAACTAGATCGTCATCTTCAACCACCAATATGCTTTCGTTACCACCTTGTCGAATAGCAGTAGACGGATCGGTAGCCACGTTATCCGAGGAGCTGAAACAACGTGGCAAATAGATTTTAACTGTGGTGCCGTGACCGACTTCCGAGTAAATCTTGATATGGCCATGCGATTGTTTTACGAAGCCATAGACCATACTAAGACCAAGTCCGCTGCCTTTGCCGCGTTCTTTGGTGGTAAAGAACGGCTCGAAGGCTTGCCGAATGACCTCGGGTTTCATGCCGCTTCCGGTATCTGAAATCATAATTGCGGTATAGTCCCCAGCTTCGATTTCGCCATGAAGTTCGCTGTAGCTGTCGTCGAGCTGTGTATTGCGGGTTTCGATGGTGAGTTTGCCTTGACCATCCATGGCATCGCGCGCATTAATTGCGAGATTGAGCACTGCGGACTCGAGTTGCGGGGCGTCGACCTCGGTTAGCCACAAGTCCTGATTGGGCAAGTAATCAATTTTAATGCCCTCTGACAAAGTGCGTTGCAACAATGGCAGCATATTATCGAGTAATGCATTTACCTGTGTTGGCTTGGGCTCAAGCGGCTGGCGCCGCGCGAAGGCCAGTAAACGATTGGTAAGTTCGGAACCGCGTTCGGCGGCGTTGACGGTCATTTCCGCTAAGGCGCGAAGCCGATGTTCTTCAGGTAACTGCGCTGCAATCAACTCGGCGTTACCTAAAATAACCGTGAGTAAGTTATTAAAGTCATGTGCAACACCGCCGGTAAGCTGGCCTACGGCTTCCATTTTTTGTGCCTGGCGGAGCCGCTCGTCGACTTCTATTTGTGCCGTGACGTCACGAAAGTAAACTGCAAGACCATCTTTGGACGGGTACGCATTGACTTCGACCCAGTAATTTAAGGGCTCATAAAATTCGGTAAAGCGCGTGGTAACACCATCACTGATCGCGCGGCGATATTCCTGTTCGAACACAGTCCCTACCGCCTCTGGGAATCGCTCCCAAATCGTATGACCGATAAGGGTTTGCTCGGTAGTTTGTAGTAGGCGTTCAGCCTGATGATTGACAAAAACAAAGCGCCAGTCATGATCGAGCATGAAAAAAGCATCGCTAATGTGTTCGAGAGTTTCTTTAAGTTGCTGGTTTACTTGAGTGGCGAGGGTTCGGGCTTCGACTAAGTCGGTAATATCTTGGAATGCACCTCGCACAGCGACAATTTTTCCGGTTGCATCGCGCTCAGCTTCACCAATACTACGAACCCAAAGCTCCCGACCCTTGGCTGTAACGAGTTCGGTCACAAGATCAAACGGAATCCCTTGCTCAAGGCAGCAGGTGAAAGCTTCGGCAACTTTAGTGCGGTAATCGGGTTTGTAAAAGCTGATGGCATCAGCAACTTCGGGAGCAAAGCCGGGCTCTTCGTCATGAATGGCGGCAGTTTCATCACTCCAGAACAGTTGTGCCGGCGTTATTGTGTAGCGCCACCAGCCTAATTTGGCAAAGCGTCCGGCGAGGCGCGCCAAAGTTGATGCTTGCTCGGCGGTTTGCTCGGCGCGCACTTGCGCGGTGACATCGACGACTGCATGGAGTAGGTATTGTAGCTCGCCTTTTGGATTAAAGATGGGTGAATTGGTGACTTGCCAGAAGCGCTCTACAAACCCGCCACCCTGTTCTGGTGGCCGCGGTATCGGGTAGCGGACGATACCCATCGTGTGAGGCTTTCGAGTGGCAATCACACGTTCAATCGACTGCTTTAAACTGGTGGTTCCAGAAACATCTTGGTCGTCGGGATCGTCAGGGAAAGCATCAAAGAGGTATTTGCCGATAATGTCATCGGCGCTACGCATGGTGGTTTGTAAATACCCCGAACTGGCCGCGACAATTGTCAGCTGTTCGGGCTCAAGAATCATCACGGGCATGCCGAGGGCATTAAAAATCAGAGCAAAATCAACCGCAGAATCGGTCATAGCTGCCTCACATGGGCTGCGACTGGCGATACTCCTTGAGCCAATCAAGTAATTTTTCAGGCGCCATCGGGCGTCCAATATAGAAGCCCTGTGCGTAATCGCATCCGGCCTTGGCGAGAATCTCTAAACTACGTTCATCTTCTACGCCCTCAGCAGTGATGGTCAATTTAAGGGCTTGTGCCAAGGCAATCAGCGCATCAACAATCTTTGCTGCTTCTTCTGATTGGGCGAGCGGGATAATAAAGTTTTTATCAATTTTTAATTCTGAAAAGGGCTGCCGTACCAACTGTTCCAGTGATGAATACCCGACACCAAAGTCATCGATCGCCAAAGCAAAGCCTTTTACCCGCAATTGCGTCAACATCTCCAAGGCGCCCGATGGGTTTTCTGCGGTACTCGTTTCGGTAATCTCGAGCTTTACGCGGTGTGGCGCCAAACGATGCTTGATACAAAGTGTCGTTAATTCGCTTGGGAATGTGGTGTCGGCAAAGCTGCTGGCAGAAGTATTGAGTGACAACGTATAGTCGGTATTACCAAGGTGATCGGCAAACCAGCGAATGGCACTTTCAAACACTTGCTGCGTTAGCTCAGCGATGAGTCCGGAGCGCTCGGCCACTCCAACAAAGCGATCCGGCGTAATGATACTACCGTCTTTGTCATGCCAACGAACAAGTGCCTCAAAGCCCTTTACCGAACGATCTTGGCAGCTAATCTGTGGTTGTAGGTAAGCCACTAAACGGTGTTCGGCGAGGGCTTCTTTAAGTTGCGCTTCACTGACTTCTTGTGCCTTGCTGTTATTACTGGGTGCTTTTACTTCGGCATCACTGTACTGGTTCAATAATGCGCGCAGAGCGCTGATGCGGAAGGGCTTAGGCAATACACCAGCAACCCGCAAACCACTCTCGTCGGCTGCGGTTTTTGCCGCATTGAGCACTTTTTCACCAAGCCCACTGACGATGATGATGGTGGCGAAGCACTGCTGTGAGGCCAGCTGGCGCATCACTTCGACGCCGTCGAGACCTGGCATAGCGAGATCTAAAACAATATGTGTGGGCGCAAAAGAACTAACTTCACTAAAAAAGGTTTCAGCTTGAGTACAGGCTTTGGCTTGATAGCCTGCGGCTTGCGCCATTTCGCGGATGGTCATTCCGACTTGCTGGTCATCATCCAACACCAACAAGCGTCCTAGCGTTACGGGCATCCTGTATTCCTCAGACATGCATGTTGCGTCATCTGGTGACGCATAACTTTATACGCCTAAGATAGAATACTTTTAAATAAGAAAAAAGCGTTATTTACTGGTGGCCTAAGGCTTCCGCACAAGCATGCGCTGAAGCCCACGCCCATTGAAAGTTGTAGCCGCCTAACCAACCGGTAACGTCGACGACTTCACCAATGAAGTAAAGTCCAGTCTGCAGCTTACTCGCCATGGTTTTTGAACTCAGCTGATCGGTATCGACGCCGCCTAAGGTAACTTCGGCTGTGCGATAGCCTTCAGTCCCGTTGGGTTGTACGTGCCAGGCATGAAGTTGTTCAGCAACTTGCGCAAGGAGCTCGTTGCTACAGTCGGCGAGATTTTTTTCTGGCCAACCGTGTTGTGCAGCCAAGGTAAGTGCAAAACGCTTCGGGAACCAGCTCTGCAGCGCCGTTTTAAGGCCCTGTTTGGGCTTGTCGTGGCGTAACTGCTGAAGTTCATGTAACGCATCACTACCGGGCAACAAATCGACGGTAAAGGCTTCACCTGGCAGCCAGTAGGATGAAAGTTGCAGCATCGCGGGGCCGCTCAAGCCACGGTGAGTGAAGAGCATTGCTTCCTTGAAGCTGGCGCGCGCATTACTGGCGACAACATCAAGTGCCAAGCCAGAAAGCTCGCTGTAGGCTTGCTTGGTTTGCTCGTGCAAAGTAAATGGCACCAGCCCCGCGCGAACAGGGAGAATTCGATGACCAAACTGCTCGGCCAACTGATAGCCCAAGGGGGTTGCACCGAGCTTAGGCATCGACAAGCCGCCACAAGCGACGACTAGCTCAGGGGCATGTAAGCTACCCTGCGATGTGGTTACCGAATAGACATCAGCGTTATGACTGACGGCAGTAACTTCTGTGCGTAGCTGCACACGAGCTCCATACTGCGCGCACTCATCAAGCAACATGCGCACAATGTCCTTGGCAGAATGGTCACAAAACAATTGGCCCAGCGTTTTCTCATGGTAGGCAATGCCGTGCTTCTCGACCAACGCAATGAAATCCCATTGGGTATAACGGCTGAGCGCAGATTTACAAAAGTGTGGATTGTTGCTGAGGTAATTTTCTGGGCTGGCATACATATTGGTAAAGTTACAGCGGCCACCGCCGGAGATAAGAATTTTTTTGCCAGCCTGCTTGGCATGATCAATAACAATGACTTTCAGCCCGCGGGCGGCAGCTTGCCACGCACAATGCAGTCCTGCCGCACCGGCACCAATAATGATTACGTCAAACTTGGCAGCTTCACTCATGCGGTTGGGCCTGCTGCTACAGTGGCGGTGACGTAAATATCAAATCGATGCTTTTTACTGACAACTTGATGGCTTGGGGCTTGTTGCGCAAGGTAATCTGCGTGTTGCGGACGCTTGACGACAACACGTTTGCTGGCAATCCGTAGTGCCGGCGCAAGCAACGCATCGGCATCAAGGTCGCTACCTACCAGCTGTTGAAACATTTGCATGTCTTTTTTTACCGCAGCTTTTTGTTTGCGTTCGCCTTTGGGATACATGGGATCGAGGTAGACCACATCGAAACTATCGTCGCTAAAGGTTTCTAGGTCGGCAGTCGGCGCTAACTGCAGCCGCTGCTGGTAATTCGGTTGTGCTGTATAGAGTCGCTGAAGCGCATCGTTCAATAATTCATAAACCATTGGTTGCCGCTCATTAAGTGTCACCTGGGCACCTAATTGCACTAAAACCCAAGCATCTCTAGCCAAGCCGGCGGTGGCATCAAGAATGCTCGTTGGTTGCCCAGCGGTGGCTTTATTCAATAGGCACGCGCGAGCAATTGCTTCGTCTTTGCGGTTGGCCTGTTGCCCCCGAAAAGCCTGTTTACCGCTTAGAAAGTCGATCACTAATGGCGTCATTTCTGGGTGTTCATGCCAAATCAATCCAAGCCCTTGTGGTGTTTGTTGCAACTGAAAGGCTGTGGTGGTCACGAACCGCGCTCCATATCAACGTGCGGGATGTCGTCCTCAAGGTATTCGGCACTGATCTCACGGAAGCCAAAATCGTGATAAAAGCGTCGTAAATAAACTTGTGCGCCCAAGCGAATCGGCGCCTGCGGCGCTTCTTGCTCGCACCATGCGATGGCGCGTTGCATGAGTTCGCGGCCGAGACCTTGGCGGCGCACACTCCCCGCGCTAATAACCCGACCAATGCGGCTGTACGGGGTTTCGTCACTCGGTAAAAACAAGCGTGCGTAGGCCACTACAGCGCCACTCTGGTCGCGCGCAAACAAATGAAAAGCGTGAGTGTCGGCACCGTCGGCATCAAGATACGGACAGGTTTGTTCCACCACGAAAACCGCTTGTCGTAATTGTAGTAGTTCATAGAGCTCAGTCGTGGTTAGCTCGTCAAAGGACTTGTTAAACCAGGTTATACATGACTTCATGGTGCGACTTTCCGTTTAACCTGCGCAAGCGAAATAACATTGCTTGCTGCGATGTTAGGCGTATAGAGCGCTAACAACTCTGCGACTTTAGTGCGACCATCGGCTTTTGGGCTGATAAAGCGCGCAACTTGCAGACTTTGTAGATCAGCATCGGCATACAATAACCGCGTTAAATCCGTATCGTGGTTGCTGATGAGGACTGGGATTTGTCTGCGATGGGCGGCATGTGCGGCACGCCGAGCAAGTTCATGCTGCTGATCCAAACTAAAACCGGTGGTGGCATAACTGGTAAAATTTGCCGTCGCGCTGAGTGGCGCATAAGGTGGATCGCAATAGATGACATCACCTTTGCGAGCACGCCGGAAAACTTTTTCAAAACTCATGCAAGTAAAGGTCGCGCGCTGGGCTTTTTCGGCAAACACTTCAATTTCAGCTTGCGGGAAGTAGGGCTTACGATATTGGCCAAACGGCACGTTAAATTTTCCCGACTGATTGTAGCGACAGAGTCCGTTGTAACCATGACGATTAAGGTAGAGAAACAGCAACGCACGCTCATAGGCATCGCCACTGTGGTTGAACGATTTACGCAGAGCGTAATAGGCGTCGGCTGAATTTGTTTTTGCCACAAAGAGCTTACGCGCATCTTTAATAAAGGTTTGTGGGCGGCGCTTGATAAACTTAAAGAGGGCAATCAGATCTGGATTGACGTCATTCAATACATAGCTTGGATAATCTGTATTAAGAAATACTGAGCCAGCACCGACAAAAGGCTCGACGAGCTTATTGCCGTCAGGAAGGAGCGCCGTGATTGGCTCTACTAGATTATATTTGCCGCCCGCCCATTTAAGAAAGGCGCGATGTTTTTTCTTCACGGTCGTGGTCCAAGCTTATCGAGATGATTCGGTCATGGCAGCGATGGCCGACCACACTGACGGCCAATCGGTCACCGTACGGAGCTCAGCAGTGCCAATACTCGTAGGCAGTACTAGCCGTAGCTCACCTGCTTGCACCTTTTTATCACGATACATACGTTGTTGCCACTGTACTTCGGACAGACGAGGGGCGCGTGTGGGAAGCTCAAAAGCTTGCAGTAATGCTTCTATCCGTGCGACATCTGCGGCACTCAACTGATCTTGCTGACGCATGTACTCAGCGGCAATCATGGTGCCGGCAGCGACGGCTTCACCGTGTCGCCACGTGTCATAGTGTTCGGCCTCGATGGCGTGGCCAAAGGTATGTCCCAAGTTGAGCAGCGCCCGCAAGCCTTGTTCTCGTTCATCTTGGGCAACAATATCAGCCTTAATTTGACAAGAACGCTGAATGGCGTAGTTGAGTGCCTGCGCATCACGTGCATTAAGCTTCTGTTGGTTGTCTTCGAGCCAAGTAAAGAAGTCAGCATCATAAATGATGCCATATTTCACTACTTCGGCGAGGCCACAGGCGTAGTCACGCTGTTCAAGCGTGACCAGACAATCGGTACTAATGATAACGCTTTGTGGCTGATAAAATGCGCCAATAAGATTTTTTCCGCCTGGATGGTTGATGGCCGTTTTACCGCCAACGGATGAATCGACTTGCGCGAGCAAGGTCGTTGGCAGTTGGTAAAAGTCCACCCCGCGCTGGTAGGTCGCGGCCACAAAGCCAGCAATATCGCCAACGACGCCGCCGCCTAGGGCAATAATTGCGCAATCGCGATTGAAACTGTGGGCGATAAGTGAATCCATGATTTCGCCGTAAGTTGTCAGGCTTTTGGCGTGTTCACCGTCGGCAATCTCGTGCACTAAAACGTCGTGTTGAGGGCCGAGTTGGTCGCGTACTTTTGCCAAATAATGTGCAGCTACCACTGCGTTGGTAACGATGCAGAGTTGTTTGGGCAGGTTTGGAAGAAGTTGTGGCAACTGTTGGAACAGTTGCCGACCAACGTAAATTGGATAACTGCGGTCTGCAAGCCCAACACGAATGCGAGATAAATGCCCTTGGTGGGGCGCTTGCTTAACCGTCATGTGTAGCTCCGTCGTTAGAGGCCTACTTGCTCAATGATTTTGTCGACCACAAACTTAGCACTTTGCTCATCGGTGCGAACCACAACATCAGCGATCTCTTCGTAGAGCGGGTTGCGTTGCTCGGCCAGTCCTTCAAGTACTGCGCGTGGGTCATCAGCCTCAGCAATGAGTGGGCGACGTTTATCGCGTTGCGTACGTGCTAGCTGTTTTTCGATCGGCGTTTGTAGATACACAACAATACCGCGCGCCGATAAGCGATTGCGGCTTTCTTTGCTGAGAATTGAGCCACCACCTGTGGCGAGAACTATACCCGTGTTTTCGGTCAGTTCTTCGATAACTTTTTCTTCACGCGCACGAAAACCTTCTTCGCCTTCGAGCTCAAAGACCCAAGCGATATCGGCACCGGTGCGGCGTTCGATTTCTGCGTCGGAGTCGAAAAATTCGAGGTGAAGTTGTCGAGCTAACTGTCGACCGATGGTGCTTTTGCCGGCCCCCATAGGACCTACTAAGAAAATGTTACGTTTTTCAGCCATATCTTTGCTTTACATCACTCGTTTAATAGCTGTGACTCACGGAATCCGGAGTGTCTGTTTGACCTTCCTTAACCCAACCAAAAAGAGGCGGGATTATCGCAAGTCACAGCCATTTAAGCAAGGATTACGGCGTAGACATTACAATACGAGGCGTCACAAAGATAAGCAATTCACGCTTTTCATTGATTTGACTGTCGCTGCGGAACAGTACGCCAACGTATGGAATATCACCTAAAACAGGTACCTTGGTAATATCGTTGAGTATTTGCTGCTGGTAAATACCACCCAGAACGATGGTTTCACCATTCTCCACTAAAACCTGAGTACCAATTTCTTGCGTATCAATCGATACTGCTGGACCGGTTGGCGTGGATACGGTTTCACCACGGGTATTCTGCGTAATTACTAAATCCATAATAACGCGATTGTCAGGGGTGATTTGTGGCGTCACCTCAAGTCCAAGAACAGCCTTTTTGAACTGTACCGACGTTGCACCTGAAGAGGCACTTTCGACGTAAGGAATTTCGGTACCTTGCTCGATATAGGCTTTCTTCTGGTTCGCTGTGGTGATGCGCGGACTTGCGATAACTTCACCTTTGTTCTCACGCTCTAAAGCGGAGAGTTCAAGATCAAGAATTCGACCGTCAGCAAGCTTAGCAATCTGGAAGC
This sequence comes from Pseudidiomarina sp. CB1, assembly GCF_024752025.1. Classification (GTDB taxonomy): domain Bacteria; phylum Pseudomonadota; class Gammaproteobacteria; order Enterobacterales; family Alteromonadaceae; genus Pseudidiomarina. Next base: position 83,669 of record NZ_JANTPU010000002.1, read on the forward strand.
CAATCGTCGCTGCAGGGTTTGATACCGGCAAATTGACATTCAAATCCGTCGCTGTATTGGTATCTGAACCCCACAGGTCAGGTCCGCCGGCATTGTCATTGCCGAGGCCCCAGTTGATACCAAGCTCGTCACTAATGTTGTCACGTACCGTCACCATTCGCGCTTCGATGACCACTTGCTTGACCGCGACATCCAAGGTTTTGACCATGGCTTCGACTTCTTCAATTTGGCGTGGTGTATCACGGACTAGCAAGGTGTTGGTCCGCTCGTCAACGGTAACTGCACCGCGTTCTGAAAGCAGATCTGAGCTCTCGGTGCGTAAAATGGCAGCGATGTCAGCCGCTTTTGCATAGTTGATTTGGATGTAGGTACTCTCCAAAGGTGCAAGCTGCGATAAACGTTGCTTCGCTTCTAACTCTTGTGCTTCACGCTCGGCAAGCTCATCGGCAGGCGCGACAATGAGAATATTACCGTCCATACGTTTGGACAGACCTTTAACGCGCAGAATGGTCGTGAGTGCACGTTCCCAAGGTACATTCTCGAGGCGCAAGGTGATGTTACCCGTCACTGACTCACTAGCGACCAAGTTGAGGTCGTTTTCGTTCGCCAAGATTTGTAATAATTGACGAACCGGCACGTTTTGGAAGTTTAGTGAAATAGGACGTTGTGAGCCATCATCTACGACAACTTCCATCGGCTCTTCAAATTTCAGGTTCAATGACCCGTCGATCTGCTCAAGTTGATGACGGAACGCCGATTTTCCAGTAATGGTTATAACCGCGTCGTTACCCTCACGGAAGGTTTCAATGTGGGCAATTGGCGTCGCGAATTGACTAACGTCCAACACGTACAGCAGATCATCATCGATGTCGGTGTCAAACAGCGTCACCTCAAGTCGATTACCGCGCACGCGGGCTTCATGATCAATGCCCTCGTCGCTCAATTTCACGCGTAATAATGCGACGTCTTCAGGTAAGCGCGTAAAATCAATATCAGTGATGCGCTGTCCAGCTTCACTCACCGAGTTAGTTTGCGCCGTTGAAGTGGTTACGACCGCTGGTTGTGGCTCTGCCTCGTACTGCTCAGGCGCTTCAGTCACTGGAGCTGGTTCAGGCTCGGTTACTTCGCTACTGGGTTCGGTGGTGGTGACAGCCGCAGTTTGTTGTGCGCTAGCCTCATCGCTTTCAACAAACACCAGCACCATCACGCCTTCATAGCGGCTCATTAAATGCTCAAGAGGTTGCGTCGTTTCAACGCGTAATAGGGTATCTTCTCTTTGTTGTTCAACGGAGACATTGCGCAGCAACGGGTGATCAGCAAGTTGTTGAATCCCATCACCCAGCTCGTTGGCTGTGCCCATGAGAAGAAACTCGTGAACTAAGGGGTTATCACTACGTCGAACAACCGGCGCCTTTACCGCCTCATTGAAATGAACTTCCAAGTTGAAGCGATCATTTGCCAATGGAATTTGTTCGATACGTACTAGCTCGTTAGCGCTAGCCAACATCGGCAGCAGCAGTGTGAGCATCAAGAAGCGAATAGCGTACGTCATAGATCTGAACTCCCTTGTGTACCCGGTAGGCGCAGTGCGGTATCTCGTTGTTGCCAACAGCCATCACCGGCTGGAACCCATTCAGTTATCATTATAAAGTCTGGGGTGATTTGTGTAATTTGGCCTAAATTAAGGCCCATATATGCGCCCGTCGCAACGCGATAAAGGCGCCCTTGGTTGGTGCTAACTAATGCGACCCGACCTTCGCTGTTGGTGTTCATGGTACCGACCAACGTGAATTGGTCGAGTCCCAGTGACTCGAGTTCTTCACGTTCGCGCTCGAGGTTAGGTTGCGGACACCCCGGCGTGTTTTGCCCCGGTTCTGGGGCATTTAGTGGTGCCGGCTCGAACGGATTACGGAAGTTGGTACCGGTGTATCCGACACGCTCCAGCTCAGGCATTTCTGGTAGTGGCGGGGCACTTGGCACTGAACTTGACTTAACTTGTTCAGTGAACGCGACCAAGTCCTGTTGGCCCGCTTGGCTGCAGGCTGTTAATAGCGTTGCTGTACAAAGCATGAGGGTCAATCGTTTCATCATTGTTCAGCCCTCAAGGTTTTTTGACGGTAGGTTTCGGCGGTAATATTTAAGCGAAGCGCTTCACCGAAATCACCGGCCTGTAGGGTGAAATCTTTAACATTGATAATGCGATGTAAGCCGGCAATTTGACCAATAAAGTCACCGATTTGATGGTATTGACCGCTCAGGTCGATACGAATTGGCAAGGCCGTATAAAATTCACGTGGTTGCGCTTGAAGCCATTCAATGCGATCAAACTCGAGGCCACTGCGCGTGCCAACCAAAGTAATATCATCAAGTAGTCGAGCCGTTTCGTCGTCTGACGGCAACATGTCGAGCAGAACCTCAAGATCTTTATTCAACTGCGCTAATTGCTCGCGGTAAACCGGTAAGTTAACAGCAGTTTGGTATTTGATTCGGTAATCATCTTTTAACTGTTGCTCTTTGGCTTGCTCGCGTTTGTAGGCGTCCCATTCATCTGAAAGTAAAAAGTGATACGCCAAGCCCAAGCAGACAAGAACAAGCAGGAGCAACGCGCCAAAGCGGAATGGCGCTGGCCAAAATGGCATTTCATTGATATCTAATTCGCGTAGGTTCATCGATTTACTCATGATGCACCCCCATCTGCAGGCGTTGCTTCAACACTAGGTTTACGAATCGATACACTTAGCGAGAACGCACTGTAACGTGTAGGACCTTCGGTCTCTCCGTCGTCTGACGAGATCTCTCGTAACACAGGGTTAGTGAAGGTATCTGATTCTGTCATGGCGCGTAAGAATTCGGACACGCGATTGTTAGACACTGAGCGACCGCGCATGCTGAGCTGATTCCCGCGTTTTTCGATCTGTAAAATATGCACGCCATCTGGGACTTTTTCAGATAACTCGTTAATGACTCGAATGGCAGTGTTACGATCTTGGTGCAACGATTGAATCAGTTTCATACGATTCACGATATCGTCTTTCTTTTTATTGATATCTTGAATCTCGGCAATTTGCGCGTCGAGAATCGTGATTTGTGACGACAAGAATTGATTACGCGCGCGCTGTTGTTGTTGATAGTCCTGAATAACTTTGTAGGCAATGAACACCAACAAAGCAGCGATCGCTAACGCGATAAACGCTTGGATACCAAACTTTTGCTTTGCGCGTTGGCGTGCAATATCACGCCATGGGAGTAGGTTTACGTGTGCCATTCTGTGAAGCTCCGTAACGCTAATCCCAAAGCCTCAACAAAGCGAGGTCCGTGGGCTTCTAAGTGTTGATATTTACTTGGTAGTGGAAAGTGCTCGAACGGATTCAAGCTAATGACGGGATACTCCACTTGTTCACCGAGCATAGTCGCGATCATGGGTAACATGGCGCCACTGTTGACCAAGACAATACCAGCGAAATCCTTCTTCGTTGCATTACTGCGATAGATTTGCATGCCACGACTTATTTGTGACCATAAATTGCCAAGAAAATCTTGCAACACTAAAGGAGAGAACTCTTCGGTTTCGTCAGCTCGTAATTTAGCGAACAACTCGCCATGGTCTAACTCGCCTTCGTTATCAAGTGCACCAAGTAATGCTCCAAGGCCACCACTTTGATAGCGCGTGTACATGACCTCGCCGCCACCGATAACAATCATTTGCACTGCAGCACCACTGATATCCAGAACTAATAAAGGCAATTTGTTGTCATACAAATCGGGATACAAATGCGGCATAACATGGTCACAAGCACGCAGAATAGCTTGATTGTCGACATCCATAATGCGTACTTTAAAGCCTGCTTCTTCAAGGGCTTGTACGCGGGAGTCGACACTCATGGTGCGCGTTGCGGTAACGAGAACACGCTGCTGACCAGGCATGGTCGGGTGTTCACCAAGGCTTTCGAAGTCATAGCGTACTTCCGCCAGCGGGTAGGGAATCAACGCTTCTGCTTCGGTTTCGATTTTCTCGGAAATGGCATCGTCATCGAGCTCAAGTGCTACCGCGATTTGTTTTGAAATCGCTTGGCTACCTGAAACCGAACTTACAACGTCGAGTGCACGCGTACCCAAAGCTTTTTTGGTTTGTTTCAGCGCCCGTGCAACTTTGTCGATGTCTGTAATTTCATCGTCGGTGATGAGATTTTTTGGCAGCTGAGATTCGGCGACCCGAATAATTTCATAGGTGTCACCTTGTGGTACAATCTCCACCGCTTTTATCGCATCAGTTCCGATATCGATGCCTAGACCAGGTTTTTTACCTAGACCAAACAGCCCCATAATGTTCTCCCAACGGGAATTGTAAATGGCTTGTAGTTTATTGTTTTTCTTGCCACTTGCTGCGCACGACAGAAAGGTAAGAGTTTCGTAAAGAGCATAGCAGTTTTTTCACTATGCATAGGAATCTTTACTTTCCTTTCTATAATAGGCAGCAAGAGATAGCAACTCGTTGCAACATCTATTGCAATGTAAATAACTCTTTATAAGATAGCACTAGATCCAAAAAAGGATAAATTTGTGAAATTTCTTAAGTGGTTATTGTATAGCCTAATTATTGCATTTGTACTAGGAACGTTAACGGTTGGCGGTTTATACCTGTATTACCAAGACGAAATGCCGACCGTGGCAGAAATCCGCGAAGTGCGTTTACAAACACCTATGCAAGTGTACTCTGCAGACGGTGAAGTCATTGCGCAATTCGGTGAGATTCGACGTATTCCGGTGGCTTTGGAGGACGTACCTCAACCTCTTATTGATGCTTTTCTAGCGACTGAAGATAACCGCTTCTATGACCATTTCGGTATTGACCCTATTGGGGTAGCGCGTGCTTTTTTCCAACTCGTAACGACCGGTGATATACAAAGTGGCGGTAGTACGATCACGCAACAGCTTGCGCGAAATGTTTACCTTACTTTAGAGCAAACCTGGACCCGAAAAATAAAAGAAGCCTTCATCGCTCTGCACATCGAGCGTCATCTTGAAAAAGATGAAATTCTTGAGCTTTATTTGAATAAGATCACGTTTGGTCATCGTGCGCATGGGGTGGGCGCGGCAGCGCAAGTCTATTATGGCAAAGAACTCCACGAGCTAACCCTAGCCGAGATGGCGATGATCGCGGGCCTACCCAAAGCGCCTTCGACGATGAACCCAATCTCGCGTCCAGATCGAGCGCGGGATCGACGTGCTGTGGTTCTTGGGCGTATGCTTGCAGAAGAAAAAATCACCCAAGCCGATTATCAAGCGGCATTGTCGGCACCCATTAAAACCAAAGTGCATGGCGCTGAAGTCACGATGTCAGCACCTTATTTAGCAGAAATGGTGCGTGCCGAGATAGTCAACCGTTATGGTGAAGACGTCGCTTACAACAGTGGCTTAAAGGTCTACACCACCGCAAGTGCAAAGCAGCAACGGGCGGCGCAACGGGCGGTTCAGCACAATTTACATGGTTATGACGAGCGTCACGGTTACCGTGGCGTTGAAGCACAATTTTGGCAAGCAGGTGATGAGCAACCTACCCGCGACGAGTTGCTGGAGCGTTTGGCCGCATTTGAAGCGATAGGTTTGACCCGCCCAGCGGTAGTGCTGACAACCACGGAACAGGAAGCTTCGTTGCTGTTTGCCGATGGTCAAGAAGTGGTCCTGCCTTGGTCTGGCATGGCATGGGCACGCCCCTTTATGAACCAAGAGCGGCAAGGGCAAACCCCCGAAACAGTGAGTGATATTTTTGATCCTGGGGCGGTCGTACGGGTACGTTTAACGCCACAAGGCTGGCGGCTCGCACAAATTCCTGAGCCCAGTGCCGCATTGGTAGCACTGCGTCCGAATGATGGTGGCATCGCTGCAGCGGTTGGCGGCTATAGCTTCGCGGTGAGCCAGTTCAATCGCGCGGTGCAAGCGGAACGTCAAGTCGGTTCAAATATTAAGCCGTTCATCTATTCCGCAGCGTTAGAAAATGGCTTCACCCTTTCAACGCTGGTCAATGACGCCCCGATCAACCAGTGGAATCCTGGCAGTGGTATTGCGTGGCGACCGCGTAATTCACCTGATGTGTATGAAGGACCCATTCGCGTTCGCGAAGCGTTGGCAAAATCAAAGAACGTTGTTTCGGTACGTCTGTTGCGTGCGATGGGTGTCGATACCGTTGTCAATTATCTGACCAAGTTTGGGTTCGATTACGATGAGTTACCGCGGAACGAATCGTTGTCGTTGGGTTCAGCGTCAATGACCCCGTTGGAAGTCGCGCGTGGCTATGCGGTCTTTGCAAATGGGGGGTACTTAGTTGAGCCTTACTTTATTGAGCGCATTGTTAATGCTGAAGAGCAAGTGATTTATCAAGCACGGCCGAAAGTGGCATGTGTTGAGTGTGAACCGGCTGAGCGCGACGTTTTAGCTGCGCCACAGGTCATCACTGAACAAAATGCTTTCTTGGTAACCCAAGCAATGAATTCCGCGGTGTGGGGTGGCGGCAGTTGGGCCCATAAAACGGGTTGGAATGGCACCGCGTGGCGTATTCAACGTTCTGAAGCCATCAACGATAAAGCGGGTCGCAATGTGGCGGGTAAAACCGGTACGACGAACGATGTCAAAGATACGTGGTTTTCTGGTTTTGTTAGCGGCTTAGTGGCGACCGGTTGGGTAGGCTTTGATAGCTTGGATCGTGCCCTTGGCAGCACCACCATGAACAGTAACCTTGATAGCAGTGAGCAGCCGATCTCCGGAACAGAAGCTGGCGCCAAGACCGCTTTGCCAATGTGGATTGATTTTATGGAGACTGCGGTAACGGAGGTTGCAGCTGAACCCTTTGATGTGCCACCTGGTCTGGTATCGGCGCGGATTGATCTGGCCACGGGTAAGTTAAGTCGTGCGAGTGATTATACGACTCGTTTTGAGTACTTTATTCCTGGGACGGCACCTACCGAGTACGCGGATTCCAAGTCGTCGCCAACAGTGTTTGGTGACGACGACTCGATCTTCTAGCTTTAGACCTTTTTGCTCAGGCGGCTAAGCAACTGATTGAGATCAGATTGTACGCCGCCTGCAGTAACTTCTTTACCGGCCCCTGGGCCACTAATGACAAGTGGCATTTCGTGGTACCAGTCGGTGTAGATCACGAAGATATTCTCGCCTGGGATCAAGTTGGCGAGCATGTCGCCTTCAGGAATGTATTCAATACCTACGCGTGCACGCACGGTGTCATTGTCCTGTACCGCAAAGCTGGCGAGTAAACGGGGTACCTTGCCGGTTTTCTGAGCGTCCTGATAAAGATCTTGCATGCCATCATCGAGCTCAGGCAAACGTTGCATAAACTCATCTAGGGGAATATCAGCAAGGTGCTCGGGCAGTAAGCTATCGACATCGATATCTTTCCAATCCAAGCGCAGGCCGATCTCGCGAGCCAAGATCAATAGTTTGCGAATAATATCTTGGCACGACAAGTCTTCACGCGGGTCAGGCTCGCTTAAACCGCGTTCTTTCGCTTCTCGCACTAAGTCACTGAACTTCACTTCGGCGTTAAAGTTTTCAAACAACCACGACATGGTGCCCGAGAAGATCCCTGAGATACTACGAATAGTATCGCCAGAGTTACGTAAATCATTCAGCGCATAGTTCAACGGCAAGCCAGCGCCTACCGTGGTGTTGTAATACCATTCACGTTCGTATTCTCGTTGAATGGTGCGAATTTCGTTGTACTGGCTCTCGGTCGATGCCCCAGCGCGTTTATTGGCACTGACAATGTGCAGACCATTGGCGAAGAAACTCGGATACAACTGTGCGACCGCAATGGCGTCGGTTAGATCGAGCATAACCAACTCGTCATAAGGCGCGTTGGGGAGCTCTGGAATGAGCTGACTCATTTCATAGGGGCGCGCTAAGCGGGCAAAGTTGTCCTGCCAATCGGTCAGATCTAAACCGTTATAGTCCAGCCACATTTGGGTTGAGTTCAGAATGCCGATAATCCGCACATCCATTTGTTCGTTAATGCGCTCCCGCAAACGGCGGTACAACGCTAACCAAGCACTACCAATGTTACCGCGGCCGACGACCAGCACACCAAGGCTGCGGCGATGGTTAAACAGCTGGCTGTGGATACGGTTGAGCAAACGGTTATCAAGCTTTTGTTCGAGAATAGCGACGACCGCATTGTTATCAGGGGTCAGTGCTAAGCGACGTAAAGCTTGCTCGCTGGTTTCTTGTTTGAACGTGGCAAATTGTTCGGTCTCTTGAATGCGGTTACCCACTAGGGCCAGCATCGAGTAGCCCGTGAGCTTGCTGGCACTGTTTTTGACGTCTTGCTGCTCGAGCCATGTTTCCATGAACTCAAGATGGTTCTGGTGGTACGCATAGTAAGCGTGGTGTTGCTCAACTTCATTCCAGCTGATCAGTGGCGTTAAATCTAAGTCCTCAAAAGCCTGCACCAGTTTGGCGTCGCGTAAATCCACGCGAAACAGCACCACTTCGGAGAGCGCGGTAAGGACTTTACCGGTCGGCTCGGTATCTTCGTACTGGCCAATCCGAGTCTGCTGATTCTCGACTTTTAAGCTGGAACGCACGGCAATCACCATACGCTCGCGATTCACCGGTTGGAAGGTACGAGGGTGCAACACGGGACTGCCCAAGCGAGCAAGTTCTTCCGCTTCACGCCAGTCTAAAATCGGTAGACTTACGACCCGTTCCACTTTGCGCGGGTCGGCAGAATAAACGCCAGCTACGTCCTTCCAAATGGTGACTTGCTTGGCATCGATAAGGCTGCCCACAAGGGTGGCCGAATAATCACTGCCGTTGCGTCCTAAAATGAGCGAGCGGCCATTAGGGTCGGCGCAAATAAAGCCCGTTACAATAAAGCGCGTGCCGGCATGCGGGGCAATGCGGTTAAGCAGCCCGTTGCGGGAAACTTCGGTGCGAATGAGTGGTTCTGGGGCGTGATCAGCGACCAAGAAGCTGCGCGCATCGATAGCCTCAGCTTGTGTACCTTGCTGCTGTAGCAGCGCAGCAAGCAGGCGTGCAGACCACAGTTCACCATAAGATAAAAGCTCTGGGCGATTGTTGATAACTTCGTTACCTGCAAGCCAATTCCACCAGCGGTTAAAATCCTGGCGTGATGCTTCAAGCATGCGCTCCTGCTGGGCACCGCTCAACAACTCAGTGATCAGACCCTGCTGATATTTTTCGAGCTGTTTTAGTAAAACTTCAGCCATTCCCAGATCGTCGGCGTCGGCAGCACTTTGTTTGGCATCAATGATCGCCAAAATGCGATTGGTGGTATCACCTGCCGCCGAAACCACGACGAGATCACTGGCGCCCGCATATTCGGTAACGATACGCGCGACGCGGCGATAGCAATAGGCATCAGCAAGGCTGCTGCCACCAAATTTATGTACTTGAACTTGTTCAGCAACCGCTTGAACTTGCGCGTCCGAAACCTCTAATTGCATGATGCGTCTGCGTTCTCCAGTAAAAGAGTGAAAAGTGGCGATTATACGACCGCACTTGCCTACGTTAAAGAGCTCTTAATGGTACTTTTACGTAAGGGTACCAGATCACAGCCGTATAGACAGCTAAGCGTATAAAGTTGACTGTACCGCAGACACTAGTACAATTCATCACATTATGTGGGGTTTTCAACAAGAAGGTGCAGTATGGAGTGGGATGGCGAGTACATTTACCCGTATGTAGAACATGGACAAAAAAGCGAGAAGGTGAAGAAAATTACGGTCTCCATTCCGACGCGTGTGTTGAAAGTCCTCACCGACGAACGCACTCGTCGGCAAGTGAAAAACTTGCGTCATGCCACCAATAGCGAATTACTGTGTGAGGCGTTTTTACATGCCTTTACAGGGCAGCCTTTGCCTGAAGATGACGATCTGCGCAAAGATAATCCACACAAGATCCCAGCGTCAGTGCGCGATGAATTGACCCGTCGTGGTTTACCGATTCCAGCCGAAGAAGACCTCGACTAAGCCGAGGTCTTCACGTTTACCACATAGCACCTACAATAGGTACTCGAGCGCCGTTTCATCGCAGTTGTCTTTGCGTGGGCACAGCTCGCAATCTTTCATTACCTTCTCTGGGAGCTTGTCTTTTACCGTCAGGCGAAAGTTTAAGCGGCCAAAGAATTCAGGTACACGGGTCAGCACAATGGTGCGACTAATCCCGAGCTCTCGCGCACGCCAAAGCAGAAAGGCCACCAATTCAGCACCGAGACCTTTGCCTTGCGCTTGCGGAAACAAGCCTAAACTACGAATCTCCGCTAAGCCGGTGCTGTACACATAAAGCGCTGCACAGCCTACCACTTCGTCATTAATTTCTGCCACAGCAAAGCTTTGAATGGCTTGCAAAATATCGGCTTTGTCGCGGGGCAGGTTTTCACCCTGCTCAGCCCAATAGGCAATCAGCTCACAGATTTTATCGGCGTCACTGAGACGCGCCTGACGCACGTGCTTGCTAGCGGCTTCGGCAGCATGCAACCAGTCGTTGGCGTGTTTTATCGCTGTACGCACCGCAGCGGGTGCAGTGCCACCAAGCGCATTGCGCTGACTAACACCATAATCCAGTTCAAGAACTGGGTAGACATCGTCGCCGATTTCCGGCGAAAATTCACCAAATTCAGCTAAAGTGAGCGCTTCAAGCGGTTTGCTCTGCTGCTGTGCGTAAAGCACTGCTGCGCCGGTAATATGATGCGCATCGCGAAACGGAATGCCTTTACTAACGAGGTAATCCGCCAATTCAGTGGCGTTGCTGTAGCCCATGGCCGCCTGCTGTTTGGCATGTGCTTCATTAACGCTTAACTCGGGCACTGCAAAGGTCAGCATTTGCAGACATTGTAAGTAGGTATGCAGAGCGTCGAATAGACCTTCTTTGTCTTCTTGCATGTCTTTGTTATAGGCCAATGGCAGACCTTTTAAGGTCGTTTGCAGTGCGTGCTGATGACCAAAAACGCGCCCGGTTTTACCGCGCAGTAGCTCAAACAAATCGGGGTTCTTTTTCTGTGGCATCAACGACGATCCGCTGCTAATGCGATCGCTCATGGCGAAACACCCTGATTCGCCAGAACAATAAAAAATAACGTCTTCAGCAATCCGCGATAAATGCACCATGCCAGTGCTGGCGCTATGCAATAAATCCAATGCGAAGTCACGATCCGAGACGCCGTCAAGGCTGTTCTCGCTGGCATAACGAAAGCCCAAGGAGTGGGCGAGTGCCTCACGATCAATGTTCGCTGTGGTGCCTGCTAATGCACCACTCCCTAACGGGCACACGTCGATGCGCTTCATCGTTTCTTTCAGACGGCTAACGTCGCGCTGTAGCATTTGCACGTACGCCAACGCCCAATGCCCAGCCATAATCGGTTGCGCGCGCTGTAAGTGCGTATAACCGGGTAATGGCGCCGCTTGATAGCGTTCGGCGAAAACCAGTAGAGCTTGAATTGCTGCGAGATTGGCACTGACTAACTCGGCGCCGACGGCTTTGCAAAACAAACGCAGATCGGTCGCCACCAAGTCATTGCGGCTGCGACCGGTGTGGAGCTTTTTCGCGGTCGCGCCGATTTTTTCAATCAGTTGCGCTTCAACCCAACTGTGAATGTCTTCTGCGTCGGTTTGCAACGGCAGCTGTGGGTCCTGCTCCACGGCGACTTGCAGCTCTTGCAGTGCTTGCTGTAATTGTTGATGCTCGTCGGCGGTCAACAGCTGAGCCTGCTGCAGCGCCTGCGCCCAAGCTTGCGAAGCTTGTAAGTCGTACGGTGCGAGCCGATAGTCGAAGCGAAGCGAGTCATTGAACTGTTTGAATTCAGCGGCGCTAGGCTCACTGAACCGTCCACCCCATAAACTCATGATGAGCCTCCGTCGTGTTCATGTAAGGCACGGATCCGGCTAGCTAAGCTATACAAACGGATAAAGCCTTCCGCATGTTTTTGATTATAGACTTCGTCTTCGTCAAAAGTGGCGAAAGCGTTTGAATAGAGGCTATTCGGCGAACGTTTTTGCGTGACCGTCACTTGACCTTTGTACAACTTCACCACGATGTCACCGGTCAACGGCTCGGCTAGCTTTGTTGCCGCGGCAAGCATCACTTCACGCAGTGGGGTGAACCAGCGCCCGTCATACAACAGCTGCGCGAATTCGTTACCCAAACGAATGCGATAGTCTTGCGTGGTGCGGTCGAGCACCAGACTTTCGAGGCCTTGCAAGGCAGCGTAGAGCACGGCACCTGCTGGCGTTTCATAGCAGCCCCGTGACTTCATACCCACCAAACGGTTTTCGACCATATCTAAACGACCAACACCATGTTTACCAGCTAACTTATTCAGTGCGTCGATCGCAGCAACGGGCTCAATCGCTTCGCCATTCAGGGCTTGCCATTCACCGTTGGCAAACGACAAAGTGAGGTAGTCAGCTTGCTCGGGTGCTTGCTCTGGTTCAGCGGTCCAAGTCCAAACCTGCTCCGATGGCGCATTCCAAGGATCTTCAAGCTCACCGCCTTCGGTTGAAATGTGCCATAAGTTAGCATCGCGGCTGTAGATCTTGGTCGCCGATGCTGCGCAGGGGATGTTGCGTTCAGCTAGATACGCCAGCAAATCAGGGCGGCTACGCATGGTCCATTCGCGCCACGGCGCAATCACCTGTAAATCCGGTGCCAATGCTGCAAAGCACGACTCAAAGCGTACTTGGTCGTTGCCCTTACCGGTACAGCCGTGGGCAAGTGCGTCAGCGCCTACTTTGCGGGCCACTTCAACTTGCGCTTGGGCGATGATCGGCCGTGCCAGCGCTGTCCCCAGTAGGTATTGGCCCTCGTAAATAGCACCGGTTTTCAGTGTTGGGAAGATGACTTCGTTAACGAATTTATCTTTCAAATCTACGACATAGCAGCTACTTGCACCCGAAGCGATGGCTTTTTCTTCCACGCCTGCCAGCTCATCTTCGCCTTGACCGACGTCAGCGACAAAGGCGACCACCTCGCAGTCATAGTTTTCTTTTAACCATGGCACGATGGCGGAAGTGTCAAGACCACCTGAATAGGCTAAAACAACTTTGTTTACGGACGTGCTCATGCTTGGGCTCCTGCAAATAATTCAACTAAAACGGCATTTTGGGCGTGTAGCCGGTTTTCGGCTTGATGCAAAATAAGAGACTGCGGTCCATCAATCACTTCGGCCGTGACTTCGCGACCACGGTACGCTGGCAAGCAGTGCATAAAGTACTTGGCGCCGAGTTGCTTCATCAGATCTTGGTTCACTTGATAAGGTGCAAAGTCGTGCATGACTTGATTACTATCGCGCTCTTGCCCCATCGAAAACCAAGTATCGGTATAAATAGCATCAGTTTGTTGCAGATTGTTGAAATCGTGATGCAGACTGATTTCGGCGCCGGTTGTTTGGCCAACTTTCTGCGCATCGGCTAAAAGTTCTGCATTCGGCGCATAACCAACCGGTGTTACGATTTGCAGATTCATGCCCGCTAAAGCAGCGCCGGCCATAAGGGCATGGCAGACATTGCAGCCGTCACCGACATAGGTCAGGGTTACCTTGGAAAGGTCACCTAATTGTTCCGTCAGCGTCAACAAATCGGCCAGCGCCTGACAAGGATGACACTCGTCACTGAGTGCGTTGATCACTGGTTTATCTGCCGCCGCCGCTAATTCATCAAGGGTCGCTTGCGAATAAACGCGCGCCACAATGGCATCGTGCCACAGCGCCAAGTTAGCGCCGACATCGCTCGCTGGTTCACGGCTGCCCATGAGGTTCTCGGCATCAAGGTAAATGCTATGGCCGCCTAAGCGGTTGATGCCAGCAGCAAAACTCGCGCGAGTGCGTAACGATGGCTTTTCAAAAACCAAAGCGATGCTTTTACCTTGCAGGTGGCTTTGCCACGCGCTTGGGCGTTGTTTAATGGTCTGCGCCAAATCCAAAATATGGCTCAATTGTGCGCTGCTTAAATCGCGCATTGCTAATAAATCTTGCATGTGAATTCCTAACTAAAATTACGTAATCGACGACGAAACTGCGTTAAAGCTGAACGCGGGTTCCAGCTGGCTCGCCGCGCGCTAATCGGGATAGCGCATTGGCATCGTGCCAGCCGGCCACCGCGATGGTTCGTCGCGAAGCCTTGTTGAGGACCACCTGCGCTGCCTGCAATGCGGCATTGAGCTTGACGATCATGCCGTCACGGATGGTGCCGTTGGCAATGAGTTCAGGCGCCTGGGCGGCGGTGATGGTTTCGATGAGTTGGCCGTCGTGGTCAAGTATGCCGACCACATCGGTAAGTAATATAAGATCGCCATGCAGCACTTGGGCGACGGTGGCCGCCGCCAAGTCGGCATTGACGTTCAAGCGTTCGCCTTGGTCGCTGATCCCGAGCGAACTGAGAATAGGTAAGTAGTCGTGCTCGATTAGCAACTGTAACAACGTGCCTGAACCTGCCTGTGGCATACCAACGGCGCCGCGACTGCTGTCGACTTCGCAACGCACTGTATTACCTGCCTGTAAGGTTAGGCCTACTGGCTGCAGACCATGTTGTTGTGCGAAAGCGCAGAGCTGGCTATTGACGTCACCGGCGAGAACGCCTGCAACAATTGGAATATGTGCCGCTGGGGTGACCCGCTGGCCGTCAATTTTTACGCTCTCGTGACCGAGTTGCTGCAGTAACTCTTGTACTTGGTCGCCGCCACCGTGCACCAGAACCAAGGGGCGTAATTCTGCGAGCCGCTTCACTGTGGTGAACAGTTGTTGCAGTGCGTCAACGTCGGTGAGTACTCGCCCACCGAGCTTAATGATGAGTGGCGTGCTCATACGACCGCTCCGGGGCTTGGGGTAAGGCCTGTAGTTGACGGTAGACCTACATACTGATTCGCAAGTTGTAGTGCTTGCGCGGCTGCGCCTTTGAGTAAATTATCAATCGCGACCGATAGAATGAGCTGGTTGCCATGCACTTTAAAATAGATATCACAGTATGGCGTGCCAACCACTTGTTGCAATTTTGGTGGGGTCGCGACTAACCGAACTAACGGCTGCTCAGCGTAGCAAGCCGCAAAAGCCTCGGCGACCATGTCGCTGTTCACCTGCTCGGCAAGCTGCGCATAAATGGTCGCTAAAATGCCCCGCTTAAAGTTACCTAGGTGCGGAACGAAAATGACATCACGACCAATAGTCTGCGCCATTTCTGGCTGATGGCGATGTTCAGCCACGCCATAGGCCTGCAAACTGACTTCGCAAAAACTAGTGTGTACTGCCGCTTTGCGACCTGCGCCAGAGACACCACTTACGGCATTTACGATCGGTGTGCTTGGTGTGGCTAGTAGTGACATGACAGGGCGCAACGCTAAGCTCGCGGCCGTTGGGTAACAACCAGGAACGGCAATCAGCGGCTCATCACCGCACAATTTCGTAAACTCAGCCAAGCCATAAGGCACCGGTTGCGCCAATGACGGCTGTTTAAAGCCATAAGCTTGTTGATGTTGTAAGGGGTCGCCAAGCCGAAAGGCACCAGAAAGATCAAACACCACCAACCCAGCAGCGATCAATTCGGGCGCCAGCTCAGCACTGGCTTCATGCGGGAGCGCTAAAAAAACCACTCGAACCTGCTGCGCTAGTTGCGGCAGCAGATCCGAGTGCCAAGGTTGCAGAATTTGCTCGCACCGCCCCGCTAACTGCGGATACAACGCGGAGATGGGCTCTGCTTTCTCACGTGCGCTTGAAGAAAATGCATGGGTCACGTCGAAAACTGGATGGTTATGCAACAACCACAGAAGTTCAACGCCGCTATAGCCGCTTGCTCCAAACACAGCGCATTGTATGGTTTCTTGCTTTGACATTCACAGTAAACTTATGACCAAAAGATGGCCTAAGTATATTGAATAAAAATGCACAAAACAAGAATAAGTATTATCTTTTTTGCGATCTCAACAAAATAATCAGAAGTACCAGCCCAAAGGTTCCTAAAAACAGTCCCAGCGCCTGCAGCAGGGTGTTCTGCCAACGCGGTTGTTGGTGTGTTTCTTCAAGGTAGTAAGTGCGCGTAAAGGAATCATTTACGGCCTCCGGAATCGGGCGATTAAACTGTTCGCCACGATAATCGCTAAGCAAAAGGATCTTAGGTTTTCGACGCTTCAGCATATCGAGGTGTTGTTCTTGTCGCTCTGCTAAACCGCCACTTTGCATCTGCGGGGCTAAATGATAGATGTCTTGCGGCTCACCGGGTAAAACGACACCTGGCGACTCATATTCGTAGACGGTTTCAGAGAAAAGTAATTGCGTGTAGCCGAGGTAAAACATAGGCACGGCTAGGGCTATACAGAGCACTGCCGCGTACATGCGTATCCGTTCTCGCACTAAGCTTTGCACTTTTTGCTGGCGCAGCCATGCATCAACACTTGGAATGCGGCTCAATTTAGCATGCACATAAGCGCGATCAAGCTGTGTAAGTACATCTTCCAACTTAAGTGACAAAGCACTCAGCCAAGCGGCAAGAATTTCAGCTGAAGGTAGCGAGCGCTCACCTTCAAGTTTCGATAGGTAGGATTGCTCCACACCCATTTTTTCGGCCAGCTCCGCTTGGCTAAGATCTTGCTCGGTTCGTTGTTGTTTTAAGTAATCACCTAACGTCATTGTTCTAGTCCTTGTTGATTGAAATCAACGCTGATTCTTAGCTATTCCTACAGGCATAAAAACATGAATATTAGCGAATAACTAGGAATAGTTAGGTTTAGACAAAAGTTAGGTTGTGCAGCGGAGGGGGCAGCGGAGTAATTACTCCGCCATATAGTTCTTTGGTAGGTCGATGCGCGACGCGCCCGAAGCGACAGCAGCTTCGGCAACGGCTTTGGCGACGCGGGTCTTCAAACGCGGATCGAGTGGTTTCGGAATAATGTAATCGACACCGAACTCAAGTTTGTCGACGCCAGAGGCTTTGAGAACTGCTTCAGGAACGGGTTCTTTGGCGAGCTGACGAATCGCTTCAACGGCGGCAATCTTCATTTCGTCGTTAATAGCGCGTGCGCGAACGTCGAGTGCGCCCCGGAAAATGAATGGGAAGCACAGTACGTTATTCACTTGGTTTGGATAATCAGAACGACCGGTGGCCATAATTAAATCATCGCGAACTTCGTGGGCAAGTTCCGGCTTAATTTCTGGATCAGGGTTTGAACAGGCAAAGATAATTGGTTTGTCGGCCATCAACTTTAACGCGTCGGGCGACAGCAGGTCAGGGCCAGAAACACCAACAAAGACGTCTGATTCGGTGATGACGTCTTCTAAGGTGCGTTTATCCGTGTTGTTGGCAAATAACGATTTGTAAGGGTTCAAGTCTTCGCGACGGGTGTGAATCACACCTTTAGAGTCGAGCATATAAATGTGCTCGCGCTGCGCTCCGCACTTTATCAGCAACTCCATGCAAGCGATGGCGGCGGCGCCGGCGCCTAAGCAGACGATTTGGGCTTTGCGTAATTCTTTGCCTTGAATTTCGAGTGCGTTCAAAAGGCCTGCAGCGGTCACAATGGCGGTGCCGTGTTGATCATCATGGAAAATCGGCACATCACAACGCTCTACCAGCGCCTCTTCGATCTCGAAACACTCTGGCGCTTTTATATCTTCGAGGTTCACGCCCCCAAAACTATCGGCGATATTGGCAACGGTGTTGATAAAATCTTGAGTGGTGCGGTGCGTGACTTCGATATCGATCGCATCAAGGCCTGCGAAGCGCTTGAACAATAGGGCTTTACCTTCCATGACGGGCTTGGAGGCCATTGGGCCAAGATTGCCGAGTCCCAAAATAGCGGTGCCGTTGGAGATGACCGCGACCATGTTGCCTTTGGCGGTATAGCGGTACACGTCATCTGGATTTTCAGCAATTGCCCGAACCGGTTCGGCAACACCAGGGCTATAGGCTAAGGCTAAATCCTTGCTGGTCTCGGCAGACTTGGTCAGTTCAATACTGATCTTTCCCGGTGTTGGATAAGCATGGTAATCGAGCGCTTGCTTGCGAAAATCAGACATGGACCTAGGTACCCTCTTTCATTGCGACGGCCGTTATAGCCAACATTCATTTAGTGAATAATCGCCATTGTAGAGGGTTAACTGCGAATAACAAATCTTACCTGATGGTCGAAGTGCTCGAAGCGCCTTCTAAAAACCGACGAAACTGTAGAGTTGTATAAAAATAAACCGTTGCTCGATCGAGCTCGAATGGGGGCTAAGCTCTCGTAGGGCATAAAAAAAGGCGCCTTTTGGCGCCTTTTTCTGAATCTGCTGCTAAACCATCGTTTTTACGATGATTTCTTACCACCCAACACGCTGAAACGCTTGTTGAATTTGTCGATACGACCACCGGTGTCCATAATACGCTGTTTACCAGTGTAGAACGGGTGGCACTCTGAACAAACGTCAAGGTGCAATTCGCCACCTTTGGTTGAACGGGTGGTGAAGGTGTTGCCACATGAACAAGTCACGTTCATGTCTTCGTACTTAGGATGAATACCTGCTTTCATAAGGGTTACCTCAATTGGGCCGCATCGCTATACGGACTCTCTCCGCACACCACGCGTGGTTAATAATGGAATAATTAGGGCGCGGATTCTACCCGAACGCACGCCAATGATCAAGCACAGGATCGCGCTTGCGCCTCGCCGCGCATGGTCGCACAATAGCGGCTATGACCAAGTCCGCCGCAGCCGAACTCTTTGCAAATGATAGCACCGTCGTTAACGTGGCGGTGCCAGTGCCCCTTGCCCGCCATTTTCATTACCACTGCGCAACGGTCCCCCCCTGTGGCACGCGACTGAAGGTGCCGTTTGGTAACCGCTCGTTAGTGGGCTTTAGCTTAGGCGCAGCGACCGCTGTTACCACTGAGTTTGAGCTAAAGCCAATTCATGCCGTGTTGGACGATGAACCCTTGTTGCCAACGGCAGTCTGGGATCTTTTACAGTGGGCCGCCGAGTATTACCAGCATCCGCTGGGTGAAGTACTCAATCATGGTTTACCCGTTTTACTCCGCCAAGGAGAACCCGCGAGCTACAAAACCACCGAGGGGTTTCGCGTGACCGAAGCGGGTCTTGCAATTGAGCTGAATGAGTTGCGTCGAGCACCACAGCAACAACGTTTATTGGCAGCTTTGCGTAACGGCCCCATGCTACGGCGTGATATTACGGCGCAAGAGTTTTCGAGTGCTGCCCTGAAAGCGCTGCAAGAGAAAGAATACATCGAGAGCTTTCAGCATGTTCCGCAGACCAATGCGGATTGGTCGTTTGTGATCGGTAGTGAACCTTTACAGCTGAATCCCGAACAGGCTTTAGCTGTTGCCGCCATTGGCGCTGCCAGCAAGCCGCAAACCTATTTGCTTGAGGGCGTTACCGGTAGTGGTAAAACGGAAGTGTACTTACAAGCCATGGCCGAGGTGCTGCGCAAGGGTAAACAAGTGTTGGTGTTGGTGCCTGAGATCGGTCTGACGCCGCAAACATTACGACGTTTTCAGAAGCGCTTCGCAGTGCCGATTGTCATGCTGCATTCCGCACTGACCGACCGTGAGCGTTTAGATGCCTGGCTCGATGCTAAAAACGGCGGAGCTGCGATCGTTATCGGTACACGTTCGGCGATTTTCACGCCATTTAAGCGGTTAGGCATGATTATTGTTGATGAAGAACACGACAACTCTTTGAAGCAACAAGAAGGTTTCCGTTACCACGCGCGCGACTTGGCGGTGGTGCGTGGCCAGA
Organism: Pseudidiomarina sp. CB1; assembly: GCF_024752025.1. GTDB lineage: Bacteria > Pseudomonadota > Gammaproteobacteria > Enterobacterales > Alteromonadaceae > Pseudidiomarina. The sequence goes on from NZ_JANTPU010000002.1 coordinate 103,412, forward strand.
AAGAACAGGTGCCGGTGATTTTAGGTTCCGCCACGCCTTCGCTCGAGAGCATTAATAACGTCGCCCAACAGCGCTATGCACATTTACAACTGACGCAGCGCGCTGGTGGCGCCAAGTTGGCGCGGCAAACGGTGCTTGATATTAAGCAATTGCCGCTAAAAGGTGGGTTGTCGATGCCACTCATCGAGCAGATGCGTAAAGAGCTGGAACGCGGTCAGCAGGTGCTGGTGTTCTTGAATCGCCGCGGCTATGCACCGGCGTTGTTATGCCACGAGTGTGGCTGGCTCGCGCAATGTCGCCGCTGTGACGCCTACTACACTGTGCATCAACGACAACAAATGTTGCAGTGTCATCATTGTGGCGACCAACAACGCTTGCCCAAACAATGTTTCGACTGCGGCTCGACGCAGTTGGTGGGGCGCGGAACTGGGACTGAGCAACTTGAGCAAACGCTGGCTGATATTTTCCCTGAGTTTCCAGTCCTGCGTATCGACCGTGACAGCACGCGGCGCAAAGGGAGTTTAGCGAAGCACTTGACCGCTGCGACCGAGAACAAATACCCCATTTTAGTGGGCACACAAATGATCGCTAAGGGTCATCATTTTCCGCACGTGACACTGGTAGCTTTGCTTGACGTCGATGGCGCGCTGTATAGCTCTGATTTTCGGGCGGCCGAGCGGCTCGGTCAATTGATCACGCAAGTTGCCGGGCGAGCTGGCCGTGCTAGTGCGCCGGGTACCGTGGTGTTGCAGACCCATCATCCCGAGCACGATCTATTGCAGGACCTTATTCACAATGGTTACGCTGCTTTTGCGCGTTCACTACTGCGCGAGCGGCAGTTAACCCAATTACCGCCGTTTGCGCAACTTGCCCTGTTTCGGGCCGAAGCACATGAGGCCGAGCAGGCGCAATCTGCGCTACAAGTGATTGCCGCACAGTTACCTGAACACCCTGAGGTTTTCGTGCTGGGGCCGATGCCAGCAGTGATGGAGCGCCGAGCGGGTCGCTACCGCTATCAGTTGTTGGTACAGTGCCAGCAGCGTGGATTGCGGCAACAGCTCTTGCAGCATACCCTAGCAAAACTGGAAAATTTGCCGGAATTACGCCGCGTGCGCTGGTCGTTGGACGTAGACCCACAAGACTTTAGCTAGTAAAATGGCGCGGTTTCCCTGAATTGAAAGCGAACAAGCGTAAATGCGCATCGTAAATGACAAAGGTTGGATGTAAATGAAAGAGCAGTTGGAGCAGTTATTAGCGGCCGCAGTGGCCACCTTACAAGCGCAAGGCACTTTACCTGCGGAATTAAGCCCGCGTATCCAACTGGACCGTCCACGTGATAAAAGCCATGGTGATTTTGCGACCAACCTCGCGTTAATGTTGGCAAAGCCTGCTGGAACGAACCCGCGCGCATTGGCTGAAGCCCTCATCGCAGCGCTGCCCGAAAATACCCTCATCGCTGAAGCAAACATTGCCGGCCCTGGTTTTATTAATTTTGTCATTAGCCAAGACCAACTGGTACAGCAGCTCGAAGCCGCCTACCAAGATGCACACGTCGGAGTGGCCAGTGCCGAGCAAAGCCAGCGTGTGGTGATTGACTATTCTTCGCCAAACCTTGCCAAAGAAATGCACGTCGGTCATTTGCGTTCGGCCATTATTGGTGATGCGGTCGCACGCGTCTGTGAGTTTTTAGGCCATACGGTGATTCGGCAGAATCACGTGGGTGACTGGGGTACCCAGTTTGGGATGTTGCTGGCGCACATGGAAGAGCTTGAAGGCAATGAGCTCGCCATGGAGCTGAGCAACTTAGAGACCTTTTACAAAGCTGCGAAGAAACGCTTCGATGAAAGCCCTGAGTTTGCCAATCGTGCCCGTGAACTGGTGGTCGCATTGCAGTCGGGCGACAAAAAATGCCTCGACCTGTGGCAGCAGTTTATTGACGTATCGTTGAGTCATTGCCAAGAAGTTTACGACCGTTTGGGCGTGAAGCTTACGCGTGACGATGTGATGGCAGAAAGTGCTTATAACGCTGACTTACCACAAGTTGTCGAAGACCTACGTGAGCAAGGTTTGCTGGTAGAAGATCAAGGTGCGCAGTGTGTATTCCTTGAAGAGTTTAAGAACAAAGAAGGCGAAGCTTTACCGGTTATCGTGCAGAAATCGGGTGGTGGCTATTTGTATGCGACGACCGACTTAGCGGCCGTACGTTATCGCCAGAACGTCCTTAAAGGCGAGCATTTGATGTACTTTGTGGACCAGCGCCAAGGCCTGCACTTTCAGCAGATTTTTACTTTAGCGAAGAAAGCTGGTTTCGCCCGTGACGACTTGCAAATGGATCATTACGGCTTTGGTACGGTCATGGGTAAAGATGGCCGACCTTATAAAAGCCGCGACGGTGGTGTTACTAAGCTCGCCGACTTGCTGGACCAGGCAGAAGCGCGTGCGCTGGCGTTAGTGCAAGAAAAAAACACCGACTTGTCGGCGGAAGAACAGGCGCAGGTTGCCAAAGTAGTGGGTATTAGCTCAGTGAAATATGCCGACTTGTCGAAGAATCGTACCAGTGACTACATTTTTGACTGGGACACCATGCTTAGCTTTGAGGGTAACACGGCGCCTTACTTGCTTTACGCATACACTCGTGTGATGAGCGTGTTTAACAAAGCTGGCGTAAAGCCCGACGCATTAAGTGGCGCCTTTGTGTTACAAGATGATCGTGAATTAGCGCTTGCTAACCTGTTGGTACGTTTCAACGAAGTCGTGCATACTGTGGCGAAGAAAGCGATGCCGCATTTCTTATGCGGCTACTTATTTGACCTCGCTGGCGCCTTTTCGAGCTTTTATGAAGCTTGCCCAATCTTGCAAGCTGATGATGAAGCGCTGCAGCAAAGTCGTTTGAAGCTTGCTGCTTTAACAGCGAAGACACTGCGCCAAGGTCTCGACCTTCTTGGCATTGAAACACTGGACAAGATGTAAGCATGGATTACGCAAATCGCAAACGCCCGCCTCAACGCAAGCCACGCTCGACGAGTAAGGGTAAAAAGCAAGCTCCGCAACGCCAAGTGCCATGGGGCATTGTGGTGCTGGCGATCATTTTAGTGATCGCATTGATTGCTGGTTTACGGTTTATTGCGGGTGGCAATCCTGAAGCACCGTTGCAATCCACTCAAGAGGTCCCAGCAAGCACGCCTGAGATGCAAGCAGAGCCGATGCCGGAAAAGCCGGAAGAGCGCTGGCAATATATCGAGGAGCTGGAAAATCTTGAAGTTGAAGTTGATGTTCCTGAGCGTGAACTCGGGCCGCCGAAGCTGATGCAGTGCGGCTCGTTTCGCCAGCGTGCTGACGCCGAACGCCTTAAGGCTGCGATTGCGATGCAAGGTTTAGAGTCCGAGATCTACCCATCCAATGGTGGTACGTGGTATCGCGTGGTGCTCGGCCCTTATGAAACCAAGCGTGCGGCCGAGGCTGATCGCCATACCCTACAACGGGCCAGTATTCATGGCTGTCAAATCTGGAACTGGAATCTGTAAGTATTAGATTTCGGTAAAAGCATTGAATTTCGCAAATGCGCCCTCATTAAAGTTGGCATAGCAACTTAAGAGGACGCAATTGTGACAACGATAGTTTCTGTCCGCCGCGGTGACAAAGTCGTCATCGGCGGTGATGGCCAAGCCACACTTGGCAATACAGTCATGAAAGGCAATGTGCGCAAAGTGCGACGCCTTTACAACAACCAAGTCATCGCCGGATTTGCCGGTGGTACTGCGGACGCCTTTACCCTATTTGAGCGGTTTGAAGCCAAGCTGGAACAACACCAAGGTAACCTTGCCAAGGCGGCGGTTGAGCTTGCCAAAGATTGGCGGACCGATCGAGCGCTACGTCGCCTTGAAGCACTATTGGCGGTCGCCGACAAACACACCTCACTGATTATTTCTGGCAACGGCGACGTGATTCAGCCCGAAAATGATCTGATTGCCATTGGTTCTGGTGGCCCGTATGCCCAAGCCGCAGCCCGCGCGTTGTTGGAAAATACTGATCTTGGTGCACGCGATATCGTAGAGAAAGCACTCACTATTGCTGGTGAGATCTGCATTTACACGAATACCAACCAAACCATCGAAGAACAGGAGTCTGTGGCCGATGTCTGATATGACCCCACGTGAGATTGTCGATGAGCTGAACCGTCATATTATTGGCCAAGACAATGCAAAAAAAGCCGTTGCGGTAGCCTTGCGTAACCGTTGGCGTCGTATGCAATTACAAGACGAGCTACGTCAAGAAGTCACCCCAAAGAATATTTTGATGATTGGTCCAACGGGTGTCGGTAAAACTGAAATTGCGCGCCGCTTGGCGAAGCTGGCGAATGCACCTTTCATTAAGGTTGAAGCGACGAAGTTTACCGAAGTTGGTTATGTCGGTAAGGAAATTGAATCGATTGTTCGCGATCTTACCGATACTGCGGTGAAGCAAACGCGCGAACAAATGATGAAAAAAGTGCGTTTCCGTGCTGAAGAAGCCGCGGAAGAACGCATTCTCGACGCTTTACTACCGCCAGCAAAAGGCTGGGCTGACGAGGACAAAACGGAACGCGAACAGAGTAATACGCGACAGGTATTCCGTAAAAAGCTTCGTGAAGGGCAGCTCGACGATAAAGAAATCGAGATCGATATCGCAATGCCGCAAATGGGTGTAGAAATTATGGCACCGCCGGGCATGGAAGAAATGACCTCCCAGTTGCAGAATATGTTCCAGAATCTTGGGCAGGACAAAAGCAAGCCGCGTAAGCTGAAAATCAAAGATGCGTTCAAGCAGTTGGTAGAAGAAGAAGCGGCGAAAATGCTCAACCCAGAAGAGGTGAAGGAGCAAGCCCTGAATTCCGTAGAACAAAACGGCATCGTGTTTCTCGACGAGATTGACAAAATTTGTAAGCGTGGCGACACCAGCGGTTCCGACGTTTCGCGTGAAGGCGTACAACGTGACTTGCTGCCGTTAGTGGAAGGAACCACAGTGTCGACCAAGCACGGCATGGTGAAGACCGATCACATTCTGTTTATTGCCTCGGGCGCTTTCCAGATGTCGAAGCCGTCGGATTTGATTCCTGAGCTGCAAGGCCGCTTACCGATTCGTGTCGAGCTTGATGCGCTGACCAGTAATGACTTTGTGCGCATTTTAACCGAGCCGAATGCGTCACTGACGACCCAGTACATTGCCTTGATGGCTACTGAGGGCGTTGAGATCGCGTTTACCGAAGACGGTATTCAGCGGATTGCGGAAACGGCGTTCCAAGTGAACGAAACGACTGAGAACATTGGTGCACGGCGGTTGCACACGGTTTTAGAGCGCCTGATGGAAGATATTTCGTTCCGCGCAAGTGACTTACAAGGTCAGCAAATCAGTATTGATGGCGCGTACGTTGACGAGCACTTAGGCAAGTTAGCGCAAGATGAAGACTTGAGTCGCTTCATTTTATAACGTTATCAGCTATACTGTGCCTGAAACTATCCTTCTATCAATGATGTAACAGGCAGGGGAACGGCAATGGAATACAATACTTCGGAGCTTTGCGATCTCTACCCTGACATGGTCGACGTGGTCGAGCCCATGTTTGTTCACTACGGTGGGCGCGTATCGTTCGGTGGCCAGTTGGTCACTGTGAAGTGCTTCGAAGACAAAGGTGTCATCGAAGAGGTCGTGCAGCAGCCGGGCACCGGCAAAGTGCTGCTGATCGACGGTGGCGGCTCCAATCGCCGTGCCCTTATCGACATTGCGGTGGCGGAATTGGCACTGGATAATGACTGGGAAGGTATTGTCTGCTTCGGCGCTGTGCGCGACGTTGACGCACTTGATGAGCTGGATATTGGCATTTTGGCATTGGCGTCAATTCCAGTAGGTGCACCTGCTGAAGGTATTGGTGAAGTTGATGTTGCCGTGAATTTTGGTGGCGTGACCTTCTTACCTGAAGATCATTTGTATGCCGATACGACTGGCGTCATTCTCTCGCCCGAGCCGCTTGATATCGAATAAACTATGTACTTGATTCCTTGTGACCCCTTGGCGTGGTGTAAACCACGCCAAGGGGAAGTCCGTATCGGACAAACCTTACACGCACTCTCCTCATGCGACACTCCAGAAAGCTATCGCACGGCTTTACACAAAGCCCGCGAGCAGGGTGCTAGAGTGGCGTTAGTGGGCGTTCCTGAGAGTATCGGCCCGCGCGGCAACCTAGGCCGTGGTGGCGCTGAAACCGCTTGGCCTGCTGCGTTACAGGGACTGTGTAACCTGCAAGCGACGCCTTTTATTGCAAGCCATGAGCTACTTTTGGTTGGCCATGTTGATTGCGCTGACTTACAGGAACAGGCAGCGGCGCTGCGCACCACCAATGCTGCTGATGTACAAGGGTTGCGTGATCTTTGCCAACAACTTGATCAACGCGTGATGCAAACCTTGTTGCCACTGTTTAGCGAAGGCTTTGAGGTCATTTTGATCGGTGGCGGGCACAACAATGCTTATCCACTGCTGCGCAGTTTGAGTGAAGCGACAGAGCAGCAAGTGGCGGCGATGAACTTGGATCCCCATGCTGATTTTCGCGCGCGTGAAGGTCGCCATAGTGGTAACGGTTTTAGCTATGCACATACCGATGGATTTCTTACCAACTACCATGTTGTGGGTCTGCACGAAGGGAAAAATAATGCCGAAAGCTTGCGTCAGTTAAGCGAGGCAGGATTTACCTATACCAGCGTGCATGAACTCTACCAGGCGAATTGGACCGAACAGCTGGCGGCCTTGCGTGCGCAAGCACAGGCATGGCAACGGCCGTTAGGTATCGAAATCGATGTGGATGCGTTGCAAGGGGTGCCAGCCAGTGCCATTAATTTTAATGGCTTAGGTATACAACACGGCTATACCTTGATTGCTGAGCTCGCAGCACTGCCACAAACGCGTTATTTGCATTTGGCTGAAGCGGCACCGAGTTTGCACCCAGCCGGCCGTGAAGCCGGCGATATGGCTTGTGCTCAGGTGCTTAGTGAGTTAGTGCTTGCTTACTTGCATGGCCTTCAACGTAGAACACCTTGATGCCAGCAGTTGCGTAGGCGATCAGTGCCAAACTGATAGGTTAGTTCAGCTGCGTCGTCACAATCCCACAAACAAAGATCAGCACGTAACCCCGCCTTAATGCGCCCACGGTCGTTGAGGCCCAAGGCTTGCGCGGCGTGTGAGGTCACCCCTTGTAAACATTCCTCTGGCGTCATGCGAAATAGCGTGGCTCCCATTTGTAGCATCAGTTGCAAACTCAGAATGGGTGATGTACCTGGGTTAGCATCGGTGGCAAGTGCAATAGGCACGCGGTGTTGGCGGAGCAAATCCAGCGGCGGTAACTTGGTTTCGCGTAAGAAATAGAAAGCGCCGGGCAGGAGCACGGCGACTGTGCCGCTAGCGGCCATAGCTTTCACACCTTCCTCATCAAGGTACTCCAAATGATCGCAAGAAAGCGCTTGGTAACGTGCCGCGAGGGCGCTGCCATGTTGGTTGCTGAGTTGTTCGGCATGTAGTTTCACCGGCAAACCGCGCTGCTGAGCTGCTTGAAAGACACGTTCGGTTTGTGCTGGCGAAAAGCCGACACTTTCACAAAAAGCATCAACCGCATCGACCAAGCCTTCATCGGCTAAGCTTGGCAAAATTTGTTCAACAACGGTATCAATGTAGGCGTCCGCATTATCTTTGAACTCCGGCGGCAAAGCGTGCGCTGCAAGTAATGTGGTTTGCACGCTGACCGGATTGGTCGCAGCCAATTGCTTGGCGGCAAGTAATTGTTTACGTTCATGCTCGAGGGACAAGCCGTAACCTGATTTAATTTCAACCGTGGTGACACCTTCCCGCATGAGTGCGGTGAGGCGCGGGCTGCTCACGCTCACCAAGTCCTCTTGAGACGCGGCCCGAGTTGCCCGCACGGTAGCGGCAATACCACCGCCTTGCGCGGCAATCTCACTATAGCTAACGCCGTGCAAGCGCTGGGCAAATTCGTCAGCACGTGATCCGGCCCATACCAAGTGGGTATGACAGTCAATTAGTCCGGGCGTGAGTAACTTTCCACCAGCATCGATAACATCAGCGTCAGCTGCTGTCGCAGGAGCCTCGGCAGCAGGTCCCACGTAACTGATCGTACCAGCTTCGATACACACAACCGCATTTTTGAGAAGTCCATAGCCGTCGCCGTAGTTCGCATGATCCATGGTTGCAACCGTCACATTTTCAATACGCTGTTGTCGCTGAGTCATACAACTTTCTCCCTTTGAACACTTGTATATACAATTCGAGTTGCCTACACTTTAGCACATCTGAATCACGGACACCTATGGGTAAGCTGGCACATGGCTAAATTTTCCGCAATTAAACAGCATGTCTACAACAAAATTGCCTCGGGCGAGTGGCCGGAAAACCATCCGGTGAGCTCAGAAAATGCTTTGGCGTTGCAGTTTAAAGTCAGTCGTATGACCGCACGTCGTGCATTGCAAGAACTGGCCAATGAAGGCATTGTGATTCGCACCAAAGGCTCGGGTACGTTCGTAGCACCGATTAAATCGCAAACATCGTTCATGGCGATTCGTAATATCGCCGATGAAATTCGTGCGCGTCACCATCGGTATCATGCCCAAGTTCAGGTGTTACGCCGTGAACATGCCTCCGATTTAATTGCCGAAATGCTTAACTTGCAACCCGGTGATACGGTCTTTCACTCGGTCATTAGCCACTATGAAAATGACCTGCCAGTGCAAGTCGAAGAGCGTTATGTGAATCCAGCTCTCGCTGCCGACTACTTAAAGCAAAATTATAATGACATCACGCCGCACGAATACTTGTGCCAAGCCCAGCCATTGACTGAGGCAAGCCACGAGATCGAAGCGGTAACACCTTCGAATCAGCTCTGCCAATGGTTGTTGCTCACCAAACCAGAGCCCTGCTTACGCATTAACCGCCGCACGTGGAGTGCCGAAGGCGTGGTGACCTATGCGGTGCTTACGCACCCCGGCTCACGCTTTAGTCTTGGCGGACATCTGCAATTTTAATAAAGGACAAACGATAATGAGCTTTACTCGACTCGATACCAGCCGTACGATTCGTGCCCCGCGTGGCAGTGAACTCACCACTTGCAACTGGCAAGTGGAGGCAGCCAAGCGTATGTTAATGAACAATCTTGATGCCGAAGTTGCAGAGCACCCCCATGCATTGGTGGTGTACGGCGGCATTGGCCGCGCAGCCCGGAGCTGGGAAAGCTTCGACAAGATTGTTGAAGTACTTGAACGTTTAAAGCCAACTGAAACCTTACTGATTCAATCAGGTAAGCCAGTTGGTGTGTTCCCAACACATGAAGATGCACCGCGCGTGCTCATCGCTAACTCAAACTTAGTGCCAGAATGGGCCACTTGGGAACACTTCAACGAGCTCGATAAAAAAGGCCTAATGATGTACGGGCAAATGACCGCTGGCTCGTGGATCTATATTGGTTCGCAAGGCATCGTACAAGGCACCTACGAAACCTTTGTCGCCGTCGCCAAACAACATTTCAACGGTGAAACTAAGGGGCGCTGGGTGCTTACTGGCGGCCTTGGGGGTATGGGTGGTGCGCAGCCACTCGCGGCAACCATGGCTGGTTATTGCATGCTCGCGGTTGAAGTTGACGAGTCACGTATCGATTTCCGCTTGCGCACGCGCTACTTAGACCACAAAGCGACTTCGCTCGATGAAGCTTTGGAACTTATCAATGCAGCTAAAGCGGAAGGTCGTGCGATTTCAGTAGGTCTGTTAGGGAACGCTGCTGATGTCTATGATGAACTGGTTCAGCGCAACGTCACCCCCGATGTCGTGACCGACCAAACGTCCGCGCACGATCCATTACACGGTTATTTGCCGCAGGGCTGGACACTCGAAGACTATAAAGCGAAACAAGAAAGCGCACCTGAAGCGACTGTGCAAGCAGCGAAACAATCGATGGCGGTACAAGTACAGGCGATGTTGACCTTGCAGCAACGTGGTGCGGCGACGCTTGATTACGGTAATAACATTCGTCAAATGGCGAAAGACGTTGGTATTGAGCACGCTTTTGACTTCCCTGGTTTTGTGCCGGCTTATATTCGTCCGTTGTTTTGCCAAGGTATTGGACCCTTCCGTTGGGTAGCGCTGTCGGGCGATCCCGAAGACATCTACAAAACCGATGCCAAGGTCAAAGAGCTGATCCCTGATGATCCGCATTTGCATAATTGGCTTGATATGGCACGTGAACGCATTAGTTTCCAAGGCCTGCCAGCACGTATTTGTTGGATTGGCTTAAAGGACCGCGCGCGAATCGCCAAAGCGTTCAACGAGATGGTGAAAAACGGTGAACTTAAAGCACCGATTGTGATTGGTCGTGACCATTTGGACTCGGGATCGGTGGCAAGTCCTAATCGAGAAACTGAAAGTATGCTCGATGGCTCTGACGCAGTGTCGGATTGGCCGTTGTTGAACGCCCTTTTGAACACCGCCGGTGGCGCCACATGGGTAAGCTTGCATCACGGTGGCGGCGTCGGCATGGGCTACTCGCAGCATTCTGGCGTCGTGATTGTGGCCGACGGCACTGATGCGGCAGAAGCGCGTATTGGCCGTGTGCTGTGGAATGATCCAGGTACAGGCGTGATGCGTCATGCGGACGCAGGTTATGACATCGCAATTGATTGCGCGAAAGAACAAGGCCTTGATTTACCAATGGTGGAGGACAAGTAATGGCAGTATTCACTCTTGAACCGGGCAAGTTAAGCCTCGATCAGCTGCGTCAATGGTGGCAGGCTCCGCAGCAGGTCGCCCTGCATGCCGATGCTGCCGCGGCGATTGAACGCTCTTCGGCCACCATTAAAGAAGTTCTCGCCGCAGGCAAAGTCGTGTATGGCATCAACACCGGTTTTGGCTTGCTCGCCAACACCCGTATTCCGCCAGAAAAATTGGAAGATTTGCAGCGCCGTATCGTATTGTCGCACGCCGCAGGTACCGGCGAGCTCATGGACGACACTGTCGTCCGTCTGATGCTGCTACTCAAAGTTAATTCCCTCAGCCGTGGTTTTTCCGGTATTCGTCAGCAGGTGATCGACGGCTTATTAACATTATTAAATGAGCAAATGTACCCTTGTGTGCCGAGTAAAGGTTCAGTCGGAGCATCTGGTGACTTAGCGCCGCTGGCGCATTTGGTTTTACCACTCATTGGCGAAGGACGTGTACGTTATCAAGGCGAGATTTATCCAGCTAAAGAAGGTTTAGCGAAAATTGGTATGCAGCCGTTGACATTGGCACCAAAAGAAGGCTTGGCGTTGTTGAACGGTACCCAAGCGTCGACAGCTTTAGCGCTGCACGGACTGTTCCAAATTGAACGGGTGTTCCACAGCGCTGTCGTTGCTGGCGCGATGTCGGTCGAAGCTGCGATGGGCTCACGTGCGCCATTTGACCCGCGGATCCACGAAGTACGTGGCCAGTTGGGACAAATTGCGGTGGCGACGAGCTTCCGTCAGTTGTTGACCGCCAGCTCAGAAATTGCCGCGGACCATGAAAACTGTGAAAAAGTACAAGACCCTTATTCATTGCGTTGCCAACCACAAGTTATGGGTGCCGTTTATGACCAGTTGCAACATGCCAGCACAATTTTGACTCGCGAAGCGAATGGCGTGACGGATAATCCGCTGGTGTTCCACGACAATGGAGACATTATTTCGGGCGGTAACTTCCACGCTGAACCGGTAGCACTGGCGGCCGATATGTTGGCGATTGCGGCAAGCGAGATTGGCGCCCTGTCAGAACGTCGTAGTGCCTTATTGATCGACCATCACTTGAGTAACCTTCCGCCGTTTTTGGTAAACGACGGCGGCGTAAACTCTGGCTTTATGCTCGCGCAAGTCACCGCTGCGGCGCTTGCCTCGGAGAACAAAACTCTCGCGCATCCAGCCTCTGTGGATAGCTTGCCAACCTCGGCGAATCAGGAAGATCACGTTTCAATGGCAACCTTTGCGGCGCGTCGTTTAACGGATATTGCCCAAAATATTCGTGATATCGTCGCCATTGAGCTGCTCGAAGCCGCCCAAGGGATTGATTTCCGTCGTCCACTGAAGGCATCTGCTGCGATTGAACAGGCGCATGGCTTGGTGCGTGAAAAAGTGGCGTATTACGATCAAGATCGTTACTTTGCACCAGATATCGAAGCGGCAGCGACCTTGATTTACAGTGGTAAGTTGGGAGCTTTAATAACGGAAGGGGCGACTTTCTAAGGCTGTTTTCGTTCAATAGGAGGACGCTTATGCGTCCTCTTCTTCATCTTTAAGAGCTTGGCAGTCTACACACAATGCTACGTCGGGCTTAGCGGCTAAACGTGCGGCAGATATTTCATCACCACATTCAATACAGTAACCGTATTCGCCACTGCGCATGCGTTGCAGTGCAGCACTCGCTGATTCTGCTGCGTGGCTGTCCGGCTGCTCAGCGACTACGGTTTCTAATTTGCTGCGGATGCGTAACAACTGCTGGGCGGATAAAGATTCACTCATGCTTACGTCCTTTTTGAAATTATTTTTTGGCTAGCACAACAAACTGCCCGGTAAATTCAGCGACCGGCTTATCGCCATCGAACACTTGTGATTTAAGATTCACTCGCGCATTTTGTCCACTTTTGAGGCTGGATAGATCGCCATTCATGTCGACCAGTCGAGCTATCGCTCTTGGTTCATGTGTAATCGGCTTGTGGTAATGAATATTGCCATCAGCCAGTACCACAGCACCTTGCAGTTGTCGCTCGCGCAATTGTAAATGCAGTAGCCCCCAACACGTCAAGGTTGCCAGCGAATAAATACTGCCAGCAAACATGGTGCCATGTACATTAATGTTACGTGACAATTGGGCATTGGTTTCGAACTCGCGGCCGGTGTACTGACTAATACGAATGCCCATTGTTTCGGAAATCGGAATATCCTCGTGCCATGTGGACTGCAACTCTTGGCACCAGTCAGGACGATAGATGATGCGGTTGTATTCTGTCAGTGTTTTACGGAGTTGGTGCTCAGCGCTTGGATTACTGACGGTGTCGGCTTCTTCGACCAGGTCGTAACCACACTTTTGATAAAAGCCGAGCGTGTTATCACGTGAATTGATGACAATGTGTTTGGCCCCTTCGTGACGAGCGAGTTGTTCGAGTGCATAAACAATGGCAACGCCATGTCCTTCGCCGCGATGTTCCGGTGCTGAAGCCATGAAGCGAATTTGGCCTTCGTCTGGGCTGTTGAAATGAAGTCGGCCTACGGCCACGGCTTGCCCCGCGTCGTTAACGACCATGCGATGATAACCGACCTGATCATACTCGTCTTTTTCTGAGCCGCGAGGGCGCTGAAAGGGCTCACGTAGCACGCGATAGCGCAGATCATAATAGGTTTGCCATTGTTGCTCGTCATTGGGACTGATCACTTGGTACATGTTTTAACTTTTCTCCGTGTCGAGCAAAAAGGTCACTGGCCCGTCATTGGTCAGTGTAACTTGCATATCGGCACCAAACTCGCCGGTAGCAACGTTAATTTTAAGGCGCTGCAGCTCTGTGACAAAGGCCTGATAAAGCGGTTCGGCTTGTGTTGGTGGTGCAGCGCTGGAAAAGCTTGGGCGGCGCCCGCTGTTGGTATCCGCGGCGAGGGTAAATTGCGACACCACTAAAGCGCTCCCTTCGATGTCGCTCAGGCTAAGATTCATTTTATCTTGCGCATCACTAAACAGTCGGTAACCAGCGGCGCGGTGCGCGAGCTTGCGCGCGATGGCTTCGTTATCATTTGGGGTAATACCTAAAAAGATTAGTAAGCCACTGTCGATAGCGCCCACAGTTTGTCCGGCAACCTCAACTTTCGCCTGCGTGACTCTCTGCAGTAGTGCTTTCATCGCTTTCCTCAAAAAATTCTTCGATGCTGGCGGTTAGTTCAGCACCGATCAAAACAATGGTCCAAGACAAGAAGATCCACAGTAACAGAATTGGAATTGCAGCCAAAGCACCATAGATAGCTTGATAAGAAGGAAATGCGGTGACATACGAGGCAAATGCGCTCTTACTGATTTCAAACAAAATAGCGGCAAGCAGCGCGCCCCAGAAGGCGTGACGGACTTTCACCACGCGGTTGGGTAGCATCACATACATTAGCAAGAAAGCGATGACCGAGGTCACGATCGGCACTACGCCGAGCAAGGTTGTGCGAATACCCGATACGTAATCTTCAGCAAAGGTCGCTAGTGAAATCAGATAGGAGCTCACCGCCATTCCGGACCCCATAAGTAATGGGCCGAGGGTCAAAATCATCCAGTAGACCGCCAAGGCCACCGCCAAACGACGGCGCTTGGTGTTGCGCCAGATGCGATTCATGGTCGCATCGATCGTTGAGATCAGGTTCACTGCCACAACAATGACAAACACCACACCGATGGCAGTCATTTGCGAAACATTACCGACAAACTCATTTAAATACCGCGAGATTTCTTCACCCGAGGTCGGCAACAGGTTCGCAAACAAGAATGCTTCGATTTCAGCGCGTAGGGCTTCGAACATCGGGAAGGCAGAGAAAATCGAGAAAATTACCACCAGCAACGGCACCAGTGCGAGCATGCTGACAAACGTCAAATGCCCAGCAATGATGGTGATCTTGTCATCCATACAACGTCGCCCGAAATACTTTAGAAAGCTCAGCGCACAACTGAATTTAGCGCGCCAAGGTGACGTTGAGGAGCTGGTGTCGTTGCTCATAACCTTCCTTCTTGAGGATTCTATTGGGCCACTATAATCCCAAACCGCTGCGCTTGCGTAAAGTTTAAGACGAAAAGCGTTGATTGCTGCTCGATGGTCTGGGAGGGTAGAAAAGCATATGAGGCATGTTTTGGTGATTGGAGCTGGTGGCGGACTAGGAAAAGCGCTGGTTGCGCATTACCTGAATGAAGGGGCGTTAGTGACGGCTTGGAGTCGGCGTGAACGGCCTTTTATGCATGAAAACCTGCGGTGGCGGACGCTTACTGACTACAGCCCTGAGCAGCTGCAAGCCGAGATTGAGCAGCTACAGGAGCTAGATGGTGTGATCAGCACTTTGGGGATGTTGCACAATAACGACTTTATGCCCGAGAAACATTTGGGGGCGGTGAGTGCGGCACAGCTGCGGCACTCGTTCGAGGTCAACGCGATTTTGCCAATCCTACTACTTGAGCAATTGCTGCCGAAACTGCCACGCAAGCAACCGGCTTTTTGGGTGCAATTAAGCGCCAAAGTCGGGAGCATTACGGACAACTACTTAGGAGGTTGGTACAGCTATCGCGCCAGCAAGGCGGCGTTGAATATGCTGTTGAAGACTGCATCGATTGAACTCGGGCGCAGCCACAAACAGCTGGTCATTGCCGCCGTACACCCGGGAACAACGGATACTGAGCTCTCTGCGCCCTTTCAAGAACGCCTGCCAGCCGACAAGCTGTACACGCCGGAACAGTCGGCTGCTCGCATTGCGCAAGTGATTGAAAATTTGACTACGGAGCATAGCGGCAAGCTGCTACACTGGGATGGAACTGAATTACCTTATTAACAGGAGATACGGCGATGCGTTGGTTAACAATCGCGACGGCTGTTATTTTTTTAGCCGGCTGTCAAAGCGCCTATTATGGCGCCATGGAGAAGGTGGGAATTCATAAACGCGATATTCTGGTCGATCGCGTGGACGACGCACGTGATGCTCAAGCGGATGCACAAGAAGAGTTTAAATCTGCACTTGAGCGCCTTGATGAAATGCTGCAAATTGACGGTGGCGAGCTTGAGGCAGAGTACCAAGCGTTAAATGACGATTACGAAGCAAGCGTGGCTGCTGCGGAGCGTGTGTATGACCGCATTGAAGCCATTGATGACGTCGCGCAAGATCTCTTTGATGAATGGCGTGATGAGCTTGAAGAATACCGTAATGAGAGCTTACGCCGACAGAGTGAACGTTCACTCAGGGATACCGAGCGACGTTACAGTGCCTTATTACAAAGCATGGAGCGGGCTGCCGCAACCATGGATCCAGTGCTCGAAAAGTTACAGGACAATGTGTTGTACTTGAAGCACAACCTCAATGCCGCAGCGGTTGATGCAATTCGCGGCGAATACCGCAGCTTACAGGCTGATGTTGCTGCCTTGATCAAAGAAATGGAAGCCGCAATTGCCGAATCGGATGCCTTTATTCAAGCAATGCAGGAGGGACAATAATGAGTTTATTAATTATCGCAGGAAGCAGCCGTCAGGCCTCACTTAATCGTCGCTTACAAGAGCGTTTGGCTGAAGTTGCCGAGCTCAATGGTGAGCAGTGCTATGTGTATCCGCCGGCAGAGCTTGATGCGCCCTTATACCAAGGTGACTATGAAGAAGAGCATGGGGTGCCGAGTAACATTCAGAAACTTGCTACGGCGATTACCGAAGCCAGCAAAATCGTGGTGGTGACGCCTGAGTATAACGCCTCGATTCCGCCGTTATTAAAGAACGCTATTGATTGGAGTTCGCGGTTAGAGACGAACCCTTGGAAAGGTAAAACGGTACTGCTCGCCGGCGCTTCGCCCGGCCAATTTGGTGCAGTGCGGTCAATGACCGATTTGCGCGGTGTACTTGCCAACTTAGGGGCTTGGATTGCGCCGTCGGTGGCAAGTATTGCGAAAGCAGATGCGGGTAAAATCGCTGAGCTTGATGCCGAGTTTCTCGGTAACTTTTTGCAGCAAGGGGACTAACTTAAGGTGGACTGGCAACAGCTATTCGTCATCGAGCCGTTCACTTGGCCAGCCATTGGTGCTGCGTTGTTGTGCGGCACCTTAGTGGGCTTTGAACGGCAAATGCGCGGCAAGCCCGTTGGTATTCGTACCTCGTCGCTGATCACGCTCGGCACCTATTTGTTTATTGTGGGTGCTAGCTCGGTGATGACGGAAGCCACTGATCCGTCGCGAATTATTGGCCAAGTAATTACCGGTATAGGCTTTCTGGGTGCAGGTGTGATGTTGGCGCGCGATGGTGTTGTGGTTGGGGTGACCTCAGCAGCGACGATTTGGGCGTTGGCATCCATTGGTGTCGCGATTGGCCTTGGCCATTTGGAAACCGCCATAAAGTTATCGTTTGTGGTGGTCGGCGTTTTGTTTGGAGTGGATCTCATGGAAGACTATTTTCAGTCGTTGACGCGTGGCGTACACAAAAAATACAAAGGTTGGAAAACCAGCTTTCGGCGCGACAAGCAGGGCTAACCGCCCTGCTGTAGACCATGTAGATAGGTATCAAGCGTATGTTTCGCAGTTTCACTCAAGTCAAAATACTCGGTGTCGAGTAGCCAGTTGTAAAACAAGCCATCAATAAGACCAAACATCCCAATAACGACAGTGCGAGCATCAAGACCAGCACTGACAGTGTTCTGTTGTTGGGCAAGTTCGACCAGCTTTACACATTCCTCGATACATTCGTTGCGGCCACTCAAATGACGCAGGTGGATTGGTAACGTGTCTTCGACGTACTCACACTTGTGACAAAGAATATTAACCAACGCTTGCATGTGCTCGTCGTGTTGTACTTGGTGCACGATATGTAAGCAACGTTCACGCAGTTGTCGCAGCGGTTCATCGGGCAATTGGGCACGTAATTCGTCACGCATTTCATCGACCGGTAAACTAACTCGTTCCATAAGTGCGTAGATAAGATCAAGTTTGTTTTCGAAATGATGGTAGATAGCACCACGGGTTACCCCCGCAGCTTCTGCGACTTGCATCATCGATGTGTTGGAAACCCCGCGCTCGCTGAACAAGCGCTCAGCTGCATCAAGCAATTCATGCTTGGTCGTTAGGGCATCAGCTTTGGTACGTCGAACCACAATTCACCTCAAGTTAGACAACTGGCAAAGATTATACCGTAGTTTAATCAAACATTCATGTATGTATGTAAAAGTCGGGTTGTAAATGGCGGGAAAAGGCCGCATTTTGTAGATATACTCAAGAAAAAAGGAGCGCAACCATGAAAAACGAAGTTGATCAAAGATTAGTGCTCGATGCGTATGAGAAGATTCATGAGCATGGTAAAGCGGAACAAGGTAAGCACACGCTCGAAGGCATCACTGCGTATACCGATCACGATGGCTATACGGTGTTTCTTGAGGGGCACAATGTGCAAATGCGCCTAGAGTTCCATAATAAATATCACTTTGACTACAACAACGAGCGCGATTTCGACATGTTTATGCGCAAGCTCGAGCAAATTAGTCGTGATTATCACAAGCCAGGGCGTGAAGACCCTGAAGAAACGCATCGTTAAGAGGTTCCGCGTTGTCCAAGTCAAAAGCTTATAGTATCGCTGAAGAAGTCGCTCACGCCGTCACGCATGGCATTGGTGCAGTTGCCAGTATCGTCGGTTTAGTGGTGATGTTGGTATGGTCCGTCGCCTATGGTGACGCATGGCACATTGTCAGTGCCAGCGTTTATGGCGCTAGCCTTATTATTTTGTACTTGGCGTCGACCTTTTACCATGCCTTTCCGTGGCCGCGGGTCAAAAGCTTCTTTCAGCAAATGGATCATGCTGCGATTTACTTACTCATTGCCGGAACCTATACACCCTTTGCGTTAGTTAACCTGCGTGGTCCGTGGGGCTGGGCTTTGCTCGGTATTGTCTGGAGTATTGCCATTATCGGTGTGATTCTCGAGTTAGCCCTAGAGAATCGTAAGAAGTGGTTGTCGCTGAGCCTATACCTCGGTCTCGGCTGGATGGCGGTTATCGCTATTAAACCCATGCTCACTCATGTCGACACTGGTGGCCTCATGTTGTTGTTGGCTGGAGGCCTCGCCTATAGTTTTGGCGTCATCTTTTATGTCTGGAAATCGTTGAAGTTCCACCATGCCATTTGGCATATGTTTGTTCTGGCCGGAAGCGTGCTGCATTTCTTTTCCATATTCTATTACGTGCTACCGCACCCTGAAGTTATTTAATTATGCTCGTACCGGTTAACCTGAAGCTACGTTGGTTCGCAATTTACGCGGGCTTTGGTTTGCTGTTGTCGGTCGTGATCACTGCCATACTTACCCAAGCTGCAACGCGGCAAATTCAACAGCAAGTCGGCGTTAGTCTTGCCAATGTTGCTGAACAAGTCGCACACCAGTTAGAGAGCGGCATGGTTGAGCGTTTACGTGATTTACAAACGGCTGCGGAACTGATGCCAACACCGGACAGCGATGCCACAGTAGTCAGGCTCGAACGACTGGTGGCGGCGCTCTATCGCAGCTACAGTGATTATGCGTGGATTGGCATTACTGACCTATCAGGAACAGTACTCATTAGCTCAGAGAATATTCTCGAAGGCGCTGATGTGAGCGCGCGGCCATGGTTTCAAGGCGCATTGCAGCAACCCTATTTTATTGGTGATGTGCACGGTGCTCTGTTATTAGAGAAAATTCTGAACCCTGATGGCGATGAACCCCTTCGTTTTGTCGATATCTCGTTGCCGCTCAAAGATGCTGAGGGCACTATTTGGGGCGTATTTGGCAGTCATTTGAATTGGCAATGGGCGGAAGGTGTCGAGCAAAATGCGCTGCGTTATCTAGAATCGTTACCCGGTACCGATCTTCTCTTGGTGAGTTCTGAAAACCAAATCATTCTTGGCCCTGACTCCCTCAAAGAGCAAGCATTGCAGACGCCTGTGGCGACCGAGGTGCGTGAGAAAGGTTGGGGTCTTCAGGAATGGCGTGACGGCGGTGAGTACCTAATCGGGTATGCACAAGTACGTAGTAGTGCGAATTATCAAGGGCCGCAATGGCAAGTCATCGTTCGCGAACCTATCGATTTAGCTCTGCAGCCGATTACTGAATTGCGCTGGCAAGCTGCTTGGATCGGTCTTGCGGTGGCGTTGACTTTTGCTGGGATTGGTTGGATTAGTGCGGGACGTATTGCGCGGCCATTTGCGAACCTTAGCAGTAAACTCGAACGCGAAGTTCGCGAGCGCACTGACGAATTACGTGCCTCGAATGAAAAGTTGCGGCAGCTCGCGACCACCGATAGTTTAACCGGCTTACTGAATCGGCGTGCGCTCTTTGAGCGCGCTGAACAATTACAGCAACAAGCGTTGCGGCATGGTCAGCCATTGGCGGTGGTAATGCTCGATCTCGACCATTTTAAGCACGTGAACGATCGCTATGGTCATGCCGCAGGAGACGATGTGTTAGTCGCATTCGCAAATGATCTACGTGCGCAACTCCGAGAAGTTGATTTAGGGGCGCGCACCGGCGGTGAAGAGTTCACTTTGGTGCTCGACGGGAGTACCGCAGAGCAGGCCAAACAAGTTGTTGAACGGTTATCGGCAACCTTTAAGGCGCGCAGCTTTACCAGTGGGGATGACGAGTTTCAGGTCACCCTCAGTGCTGGGGTAGTGGCGTGGGAGCTGAATCAAAATTTTGATAAAGCCGTCGATCAAGCTGACAAACTACTTTATCAAGCCAAAGAAAAAGGCCGTGACTGTGTGGTCGCGGCCTCTGATTAATTCCGTATCGAGCTTGGCGGTTTAACCGTCTTTGCTACGACTTGCGCGCTTACGTTCGGTTTCAGTTAACAAACGCTTACGGATACGAATCGACTTAGGTGTGATTTCCACTAACTCATCATCGTCGATAAACTCAAGCGCTTGCTCAAGCGTTAAGCGAATCGGTGGTGACAAGGTCAACGCATCGTCGGTACCTGACGCACGGACGTTGGTCAGCTGCTTGCCTTTCAAACAGTTGACGGTAAGGTCGTTACCACGGTTATGCACACCAATAACTTGGCCCTCGTAGACCTCGTCACCGTGTGACGCCATCAACTTGCCGCGTTCTTGTAAGTTAAACAAAGCATACGTCAGCGCTTTACCGGTCGCATTCGAGATCAGTACACCATTCATACGTTGACCGATCTTACCGCCTTTGTGCGGGCCGTAATGGTCAAAGGTTTTGTACATCAAGCCTGAGCCTGAGGTCAGTGTCATGAACTCGGTTTGGAAACCAATCAAGCCACGGCTAGGAACCATAAAGTCAATACGCACACGGCCTTTACCGTCAGGGGTCATGTTGGTCATCTCAGCTTTACGCAAGCCGAGTTTTTCCATGACCGGACCTTGATGTTCTTCTTGAATATCGACGGTTAAGTTTTCGAACGGTTCTTCTTTCACGCCATTCACTTCGCGAATGATAACTTCAGGACGCGAAACCGCTAACTCGAAGCCTTCACGACGCATATTTTCGATCAAGACGCCCAAGTGCAATTCACCACGGCCTGATACACGGAAGCGGTCAGGGTTGTCGGTTTCTTCAACGCGCAAAGCAACGTTATGCTTCAACTCTTGCTGCAAACGTTCAAGAATTTGACGCGAGGTGACGAATTTACCTTCTTTACCCGCGAAAGGTGAGGTGTTGACCTGGAAAGTCATAGTTACTGTAGGCTCATCAACGCTCAGTGCTGGCAATGCTTCCGCGTTACCCGCAGCGCAAATGGTGTCAGAAATCTTCAGTTCACCTAAACCAGTAAAGGCAACGATGTCGCCAGCGCTGGCTTTGTCAGTCTCGATTCGGTCAAGACCTAAATAACCGAAGATCTGGCCAACTTTACCGTTACGCTGTGAACCATCAGCACCGATAATGGTGACTTGTTGATTGATTTTCAGCGTGCCACGCTTGATACGGCCGATACCGATAATACCTAAGTAGCTTGAGTAGTCGAGCTGCGATACCTGCATTTGCAATGGACCGTCACGGTCTGCGTCAGGCGCAGAAACACGCTCAAGAATCGTCTCGAACAACGGCGTCATGTCTTCGCTTGGTGAATCTGGGTCAAGGGTCGCAAAACCGTTTAGCGCTGAAGCATAAACGATTGGGAAGTCCAACTGCTCGTCCGTTGCGCCAAGGTTATCGAACAAGTCAAAAACTTGATCTACGACCCAGTCAGGGCGTGCGCCAGGACGGTCAATTTTGTTTACCACGACAATCGGCTTCAAGCCGTGATTAAAAGCTTTTTGGGTCACAAAGCGTGTTTGCGGCATAGGACCGTCAACAGCGTCAACCAACAGCAAGACCGAGTCCGCCATTGATAATACGCGTTCTACTTCGCCGCCGAAGTCAGCGTGTCCTGGAGTATCAAGAATGTTGATACGATAATCTTTGTAGTTGATGGCGGTGTTTTTCGCCAAAATGGTAATGCCACGCTCTTTTTCAAGATCGTTGCTATCCATAATACGCTCTTCTGCGCCACCACGGCTTTCGAGTGTGCCAGACTGCTGTAACAGCTTGTCGACAAGAGTCGTTTTGCCATGGTCTACGTGCGCAATAATGGCAATATTGCGTAATTTGGAAAGTTCGGTTGCTTGAATAGTCATTAATAAAGCCTGTAAAAACGCGAGATGAAACTTTTGAGAAGTGATCGCCGCGGACGGTTTCCCGCCATTGGTTAAAATAGCGGCGTATTATACGCAGTCACCCTAGCAGACGCCAGCTATTTTACCAATAGCTTGAGTAACTGTTCGATAGGCATGGGACGAGCGAAGAAAAACCCTTGTACGCTTTCAACGGCAAGTTGCTCGAAAATGTTCAGCTGCACCTCATCTTCAATGCCTTCAACGACAACGCGTTTATTGAGTTGTTTGCAAAGCTCGATGATTTTCTGCACGACTGCGAAGAGTTCAGGGTCATCGGCAATACCGTGCGTAAACACGCGATCGATTTTGATGATGTCGGCAGGCAGTCGATTGAGATAAGACAAGCTTGAGAAGCCGGTACCGAAGTCGTCGATAGCGACGTTGCAGCCCATGTCGCGCAGTCGTTGTAATGCGGCGATCGTAGAAGCTGTCTCGCCCGCAAACACCCCTTCGGTTAATTCCAAGGTGACGTTTCTTGCGGCAACTTGGTAATGATCTAAGCGACCAGCCAAGAATCTGGGAAAGTCGTAGCGTTGCAGCTGCTGCGCCGAAACGTTCACG
Source organism: Pseudidiomarina sp. CB1 (assembly GCF_024752025.1). Taxonomy (GTDB): domain Bacteria; phylum Pseudomonadota; class Gammaproteobacteria; order Enterobacterales; family Alteromonadaceae; genus Pseudidiomarina. Next base: position 126,406 of record NZ_JANTPU010000002.1, read on the forward strand.
GTGACCTTAATCTGCTGCAATTCTTGATGGCGCTTGATATCGGATAGCACAAGATCGAGTACTTGCTCACCGAGCGGGATAATTTGCCCGGTATTTTCCGCTATCTCAATGAACTCCGCTGGCGAGATGAATTCACCATTCAGCTGCCAGCGAACGAGACTCTCGACTCCGGTGATTGCGCGTGTTTCCGTATTGAAAATCGGCTGGTAGAACACTTGAAAATCTTTTTTATCCAGCGCAATTTGCAACGCATTGCGCAGCCTTACTTGTTGTTGATAGTCGCGGGCCATTTCGTTGACAAAGGCCTGCATAAGGTTACCGCCGAGTTGCTTGGCTTGGCTCATGGCAATTTCAGCATGCTGAATTAAGTGAACGCCTTCTATGGTTAAACCGTCATTGCTCGCACTACCGATACTGGCGGATAAATGTATATCGATACCGTCGATTTCATAGGGTTTGCGAACGGCTTGTAAAATACATTCGGCCGCTTCTTGAGTGACTTGCTCCGACGTTGGTTCAAAGTACACTAAGAATTCGTCGCCGCTAAACCGTGCAAGCAAGGCATCATGCGGCACACAAGTTTCGATCCGTCGAGCAGTCTCATACAATACTTTGTCACCAAGGGTGTGCCCCAGACTGTCATTGATCGGCTTAAAGCCGTCCAAATTAACAAATAATAGGCTGCGCTGGCGATCGGTCGCAACCTGATCACGGAGTGCTAACGCACCACTAAAGGCGTCGCGGCGGAAGAGTCCGGTAATGTCATCGTGTTTCGCAAGGTAAGCTAACTCGCGTTGGCGTTTGGCGGCACGCAGCGCATGGTCTTCGGCCAAAATGTAGATGAAAACAAAGGCGAACGTTAACCACAGTAAGAGTTGGTCAAGCTGGGCGCCGTTTTGAATGTCGGAGTAGTCGCTCAAAACACTATGAAAAGTAATTGGGCCCGAATCACCAATCGTTGCACTGCTGGTAATAAAGTGTGAAGAGCGCTGTTTCAGCTCGGCTAATGTTGAGGTTCCGGCGGCTGTGCCCTGCATGGACATAAGCAATTCTGGGCTAAATTGCAAGTAGGTATCCATGGCATCGAAGTAATTCAAGTAATTGGTCGCAATCACTTTGTTAACGTCCAGCAAGGTAAGCAGTTGCTGTCGCTCGCCAACTGGTGTGGTGAAAGGTGTCGACACGATAAAAATCGGATCATTAGTGGCAAGGGAAGTACCGTGAACAATCAGTCGAATATCTTGTTCTGCGGTCGCTAGCCAATCCAGAAAACGTTCTGAAGAGAGCATGTTCGCCGCTAAAAAATCGGTCGCGTAGCCATTGCTCATCAGCACTTGTTGCTGCGCATCATAAAGAATAAAACCGCGGACAATGGGGTTGTCAGCTTCAAAGCGCGTGGTATCGAGTTCGAGCAAGCGACTTAGTGTGGCGTCATCTCGAGCGGCGACAAAGCGCTGTTGCATTTGCTCAGCAGTATTGCGCTGCATATTCAATGTTTCATCGATCATCTGCGCAATGAGTTCGATCTTGGTCTCGGCTTTTTCGCTTTGGGTTTTCAACTCGTACAAACTGAGTGAATACCAGATACTAACCCCAATAATTGTCATCAAAATAATGACAATTTGCGAGCGAACCCTTGGTACGTATGTCTCACGGTAGGTGCGCAAGAGTATGGCTAGGGCGGTAGCGCCTAGCAGGACGAGTACCGAAATCAGACTAAGTGCAATGAAGTTGGCTTGTTTGAAGCCGATGACGCTATCGCTAAACAGGCCCCAAACGGATAATTGCGTGAACAGAAAGATAAGAATTGAGCTGCCAATACCGAAACGCCATAAACCACGGCCCAAAACGCTGGTTGGTTTCACAAAAAACAGTAGGGCAGTACCGCAGAGCAACAGTGCAACATAGGTGAGTGGGAGTGCGATAAGTCGCATGTTGCCTTGCACTTCCACCAGCCAAGCCACTGCACCAAGCACAGTTAACAAGCCAAGACCTGCAAGCCAAGTGCCCCATTTTGAGCGGTACAGCAGTGCGTATAATCCTAACCCGACGATAAGCGAGGAGTAGATTAACGAATGCGGTACCACATCCATTAGCAATTCGTTTTGATAAAGGAGTAATTCGATAGCTCCAATAATGCCCGTTACCACAAACAAGGCGGCAACTGCGACAACGAATTTTCTGGCAGCGCTGGAGCTCACTCGATGAAACATCGCATCATTCTTCTTATCTGAGGATCAAACTTGCACGTGTGCGTTAAGAATGATTCGTAATTGACCTGAAGTCAGCATACATAAATTTAATACTTGTGTAGACAGCTTTTATGATTTTTTTCAGTGGTTGAACCAGCCTAGACTTTTATTTTAGAAGTGTCTAAAATAAGCGAAATCTTAATTACTGACTACACTCAAAGTCTGCTGACAAAAACATCGAGCTAACGCTTTGAATTATTGTAGGTTGAGGAACGACTAATGACTTTACGACACTACGCAACTTGGGCTCTTGGTTTTGCTGTGATGAGCTTAATGGTTCTTCCTTCCACCGCGAATGCGGCGACGGCCACGGCACAACAGAAAAACTTAGCGGATATTTTGCAATTGCAAGGTGTGGTTGAAGCGACCAACGCAGCCACCGTCTCAGCGCAAGTATCGGGCCGTGTCGAACGGGTGTTGGTTGAAGTCGGTGACGAAGTTCCTGCGGGTGCCACGATTGTAACCATTACTTCAGTCGATCAGTATCAGGCGTTGACGCAAGCGGAATCACAATTGGCGGCCGCAAACGCCAACTTGACTGCCGCGCAACAAGAGTATGATCGCGTGGTGCGACTGGTCGAACAGAAGCTCTTGCCTACTGCGGAACGCGATCGCGTGCAAGCTAGTTTGGATAGTGCAAAAGCCCAACAACGTTCGGCGCAAGCTGCAGTCGCCCGTGCGCAAGAGCAGCTTTCTTACACGGAAGTCAAAGCGCCTTATGGTGGCGTGGTGAGCGCCCGACTGGTTGAACCGGGTGAGTTGGTGCAACCAGGAACGCCGTTGATGAGCGGTTTTGACCCGGCGGAGTTACGTATTCACGTTGACTTGCCAGCACGTTACGCGGCTGCGGCGAAGCAGTTTGCTTGGGCGCGCGTTGCGGACGTTGAACCCGCAGCATTTCAAGTATTCCCGACAGCAGACCAACAAACCGGTACGCAGCGTGTGCGTCTAAACCTCCCTGCTGATACCGACTTTTTGCCGGGGCAATGGCAATCCGTAAAGGTGAAGGTAGGCGAACATCAGGGTGTCGTGATCCCGTTTGCAGCAACTTATCGGCAAGGTGAATTGACCATGGTCAAAATGGCTGATGACAGCTGGCGCGCGGTGCGTCTGGGAGGTCGTTACGGCGATGACGTTGAAGTTGTGAGCGGTTTAGCGGCGGATGAGGTGGTGAGCTATGGCGAATAAGATGGGTATCGCTGGGCGTTTAGCTGCATGGGGCGAGCGTTCGCAGATCACACCGCTGCTCGCTGTATTTGGATTATTGCTTGGCTTGATGGCCGCTATGATCACCCCGCGCGAAGAGGAACCGCAAATTGATGTGACCATGGCTGATGTCATGGTCGCCTTTCCTGGGGCCCGCACCGAGCAGGTAGAGCAACAACTCGCTACACCGTTAGAGCAACATTTTGCCCGCATGCAGGGAATTGAACACATTTATTCGGTAGCGCAGGCTGGCCAGGCCTTGATCACGGTACAGTTTGAAGTAGGGGTGCCGCGGGATAAAGCCTTGGTGGAACTGTTTGATACCTTGGCGTCATGGCGGCAACAGCATCCGCAGACCAGTCAGCCGCTGGTCAAAGCGCGTGGCATTGATGACGTGCCAATCCTCGGGTTAACCCTGACCTCCAGCGAACTCGACTTGAAAGCTGTCGCTGACACCCTGCGTGCGCCGCTGCAAAATGTTGCTGGGGTACGCGATGTTGAAGTGATCGGTGCGGAGCCAGAGCAAATCGGCGTGACCTTAGACAGTACGGCGCTGGAACAGATAGGCCTTGACTTTAACCGTGTGGCGCAGGCGCTACAAAGCCAAAATGCCAGTGCCCAAGCGGGTTATCGTTTACAACAGGGGCAGCAGCTGGCGATTCAAGCCGGTGGCTTTATTGAGAGTGAACAACAGCTACGAGAGCTGGTGGTTGCCGTCGTCGATGGTCGCCCAGTTCGGTTAGAGCAAGTCGCAACCATTACTGCCGGTGCGAATAAAGCGTCACGTTATGTATGGTCACGGACCAAGAACGGTAGTGTCAAGCCTGCGGTAACCATGACGATTACCAAGAAAGCGGGTGAAAATGCTGTTGACGTTGCTGCGCGCGTGCTCGAGCGGCTCGACACGCTTGAAGCACAGTGGTTACCACCGGCCCTTACCGTCGAAGTTACCCGTAACTACGGACAAACCGCCGATGACAAAGCCTCAAAACTGATTCAAAAACTCATTTTTGCGACCATTTCAGTGGTGGCACTGGTGTTATTCACGCTGGGTAAACGCGAAGCGGTCGTGGTCGGTAGCGCCGTCGTGTTGACGCTTGCGACCACATTGTTTGCGTCGTGGGCTTGGGGTTTTACCTTAAACCGCGTATCGCTATTCGCATTGATCTTCTCGATTGGTATTTTGGTCGATGACGCCATTGTCGTGGTCGAAAATATTCATCGCCATTTAGGCATGGGTAAGTCGCTTAAAGAAGCCATACCACCGGCGGTAGATGAAGTCGGTGGGCCGACGATTTTGGCCACGTTCACGGTCATTGCCGCACTTTTGCCGATGGCGTTTGTGAGTGGTTTGATGGGGCCGTACATGAGCCCGATACCGATCAATGCGTCCATGGGGATGTTGCTGTCGCTGATTATTGCCCTAACGGTAACGCCATGGCTGGCGCGTCATGTGTTGAAAGACGCCGGACATCAGCACGACGCGGATGAAAAGGCTGATGGACGTCTGCAGCGCTGGTTTGAACGCATCATGCGGCCACTGCTTGAGAGCCGTAAAAAACGCTATTTCATGGGCTTTGGTTTAATTATTCTCATTGTCGCGATGCTTGGGCTCGCTGTCGTCCAAGCGGTGGTGATGAAGATGCTGCCGTTTGATAACAAGAGTGAGATCAAGCTGGTGTTGGACATGCCTGAGGACACTAGTCTTGAGCAAACCAATAAAGTTTTACTGGCATTAGCGGAAAAACTTGATGAAGTGCCTGAGGTGACGGCGACCCAAATTTATGCGGGAACCGCTTCCCCCATTGGTTTTAATGGTTTGGTGCGGCAGTACTACTTGCGCAGCGCCCCGTATCAAGGTGATATTCAAGTGACGTTGGCGGACAAAGCGGATCGCGATCGCGCAAGTCATGCGGTTGCACTCGCGATCCGGCCGCTACTGACGCCGATTGCTGAAGCTGCCGGTGGTACTTTAAAAGTGGTTGAAGTTCCACCTGGGCCGCCGGTGCTCGCTCCTATTGTGGCAGAAGTTTATGGTCCCTCCGCGCGTGAGCGTGAAGCGGCAGCGCAGCGGGTGTTAGCTCAGCTCGAGCAAACTGACGGCGTAGTTGATGTCGACAGTACTTTGGTTGCGGACGGCGTCGAAGAAATCTGGCAGATCAATAATGCACGAGCGACCCAGCTTGGGGTAAGCCCCGCACAGGCGGTGCAGGTGCTGCAAACAGCCTTGAGCGGCATGCCGGTCACCTACTTAGCCACTGGCGACGAATTACAGCCGATGCCAGTGCAACTGTTTTTGCCGGCCGAGTGGCAAGGACAACTGGCGCAGCTCGAGAGTTTGACGGTGACCAATCAACAAGGCCAAGCGGTGCCCTTAAGTGCGTTTATCGAACGCGTCACGGTGCCATTACAACAGCCGCGTTATCATAAGGACCTGCGCCCGGTCGTCTATGTGACGGCTGACATGGCGGGTGAGCTTGATTCGCCATTGTATGGGTTGTTTGCTGCTGCCGGGAACATTGACTTGCCGCAGAGTTATATCACCCAGCCCACGGAATGGGATCAAGCAGCAATCAAATGGGACGGCGAGTGGCAGATCACTTATGAAACCTTCCGTGATATGGGCTTGGCGTACGCAGTAGGCCTATTATTGATTTACCTACTGGTGGTTGGTCATTTTGGCAGTTACGGCACGCCCTTGGTCATTATGGCGCCGATTCCGCTGACCCTGATTGGTATTATGCCGGGTCATGCCCTGTTGGGCGCGCAATTCACGGCGACCTCGATGATCGGCATGATTGCGCTGGCTGGGATTATTGTGCGCAACTCCATTTTGCTGGTCGACTTTGTCCGTGAAGCGGTGGCTGCTGGCAAGCCGTTGAACGACGCCGTGATTGAAGCTGCTGCGGTGCGCACGCAACCCATCGTACTTACCGCTATTGCGGCGATGATGGGCGCCTTCTTCATCTTGGATGATCCGATTTTCAACGGCCTTGCCGTGAGCCTCATTTTCGGTATCGCGGTATCAACCGTGCTGACCCTCATCGTGATTCCGTTGCTGTACGCGTCCTTGCTGAAACGCCGTAGCTAGCAGCAGATCTTACTGCGGCGATCGGCAGCCGGTCGCCGCAGCCTTCCTAAATAATGCACTATCATGGTGCAGTTTTATGCACTATAATGGTGCAAAACCCAACAAAACAGCACGAAGTCATCGCTACAAACGCAGCAAAAATTGAAAAGAGTGCTAAGTTTAATCATAACTAACTGAATTTGTTGATGTTCGTAAAAGTTGGCATACAGCTTGCAGTCTCTCAACGAACAGCAAACGGCAAATAGCCGACAGCGCTTTTTGTTTTATCGATTAACGACCATTGGAGCAAACCATGTCGACACCACAAGACGTAATGCAATTTATTGAAGAAAACGAAGTGAAATTCGTCGATTTGCGCTTTACCGATACCAAAGGTAAAGAGCAACACGTCACCATTCCGGTGTCGCAAATCAACGAAGATTTCTTTGAAGAAGGCAAAATGTTCGATGGCTCGTCGATCAGTGGCTGGAAAGGTATCAATGAGTCAGACATGGTACTGATGCCAGACTGTTCGTCGATTGTTCTCGACCCGTTCTCAAACGTGCAAACCATGAACGTGGTGTGTGACATTCTTGAGCCGGACACCATGCAAGGCTACGATCGTGACCCACGTTCGATTGCCCGCCGTGCCGAAGCTTTCTTGCAAAGCGCAGGAATTGCGGATACCGCATTATTTGGCCCAGAGCCAGAGTTCTTCTTGTTTAACGATGTACGCTTCCACACCGACATGAGCGGCTCGTTCTACAAAATTGAAGCTGAAGAAGCAAAATGGAACTCAGGTAAAGAATACGCTGACGGTAACCTCGCTCACCGCCCAGGCGTGAAAGGTGGTTACTTCCCAGTGCCGCCAGTAGACTCTGCACATGATATTCGTAGCACGATGTGTGAGGTGATGGAAGACATGGGTCTTGTTGTTGAGGCGCATCACCACGAGGTAGCGACAGCAGGTCAGAACGAAGTCGCAACCCGCTTTAACACCTTGACTAAAAAAGCTGACGAGATCCAAGTTTACAAGTACGTTGTGCACAACGTTGCGCATTCGTACGGCATGACCGCAACCTTTATGCCGAAGCCGATTGTTGGCGATAACGGTTCAGGTATGCACGTTCACATGTCATTGGGTAAAGATGGCCAAAACCTATTCGCTGGCGACCAGTACGGCGGCTTGAGCGAAACTGCGTTGTATTACATCGGCGGTATCATCAAGCACGCACGTGCTATTAACGCTTTCGCGAACCCAGCGACCAACTCGTACAAGCGCTTGGTCCCAGGTTTTGAAGCACCAGTAATGCTTGCTTACTCGGCACGTAACCGCTCAGCGTCGATTCGTATTCCTCTTGTGGCGAGTGCCAAAGCACGCCGCATTGAAGTACGCTTCCCTGACCCTGCGGCGAACCCATACTTGTGCTTCACGGCCTTGTTAATGGCAGGTCTCGACGGCATTAAAAACAAAATCCATCCTGGCGATGCTATGGATAAAGACTTGTATGACTTGCCAGCAGAAGAAGCAAAAGAGATCCCAACCGTGTGTCACTCGCTAGAAATGGCGTTGGAAGCACTCGACAAAGATCGCGACTTCTTGAAGCAAGGCGGCGTTATGACGGATGATATGATCGACGCTTACATCGCGTTGAAGCAAAAAGAAGTCATGACCTTAAAAATGACGACGCATCCGATTGAATTTGATCTTTATTATTCAGTCTAATGCTTAGTCATTAAACCGAACGTACGACAGGAGGCCTACTATGACCCGTACACCGTTTTACCTAACGCTGTTACTCGGAGCTGTCATGGTGGGCCTTTTTTGTGCGCCGAGCAGTCATGCTCAGGTGTACAAAAAGGTGCTTGAAGACGGCACCGTGGTGTATACCGATAAAAAAGAAGCTGGCGCTGAAGAAGTTCAGGTTGAGTCAGTGGTCAGCGAGTTCGAGCCCGTGAAACGCGCTACCGACGGTGCCATCATGACCGGTCAAGAGAGCGCCGATGACGAAGAGGGTGATGACAATGTGCAAGCCTCAATTGCCATTACCAGCCCTGCTCATGAAGCAACGATCCGCAGTAATGAAGGTATTGTTAACGTGACCTGGGCGGCACAAACCCGCAACGTGAAAGGGCGGCTAAACTACCAGCTTTGGGTCGATAATCAACTGACGTACGAGGGCCCTTCGGCCGGCGTTACCTTGCGTGACATGAACCGGGGTGAGCATCGTCTCCGAGTGCGCCTGTTTGACGAAAGCGGAACGGAATTGGCGGTGTCGGACACATTGGTTATCTTCATTCACCAAGCTTCGATTTATAACCCTGCCCTCAATTCTGGTATCAGTTCTGGCAACAGTTCTGGTAACGTCAACATGGGTGGTACGAGTGGCCAGAACTGATTGCACCAAAATGGTGCAACCAGACTTTGACCAGTTGCTCACGGCAATTGTGCAACTCGATGCGCAGTTGCATATCTGCTATATGAATACCGCGGCTGAGACGTTACTCGACGGCAGCCGAAAACGCCTCGTCAATACCCCACTGTTTAGCCTTTTCAGTTTTAGTTCGTTAGAACCGGAAGTGTTGCGGCATGCGTTGCGTGATCAGCAAAGTGTTTCCGACAGCGATGTGACATGGGTCTTTCATGATGGCCAGCGCATCACTATTGAGTTCATTGCGCAGCCGCTGCAAAGCGACGATGGTTCGTTACAAGTGCTGCTCGAGTTGCGACAGGTCGATCAAATACGGCGCATCAATCAGGAAAATTCTCAGCAACAACAGTTGCAAGCGGCGCACAGTATCGTACGTGGCTTGGCGCACGAAATTAAGAATCCGTTAGGTGGATTGCGCGGTGCGGCACAACTGTTGGCCAGTGAACTAAGTGACGAAAGCTTGCACGAGTATACCGACCTGATCATGAGCCAAGCCGACCGGCTGCGAAATTTGGTGGACCGTATGCTTGGCTCCCATGAACTTCCGCAGCGTGAGACGACAAATGTGCATGCCGTGATCGAGCGCGTCATTGCGGTGGCGAAGCTAAGCGCGCCGAGCAGCATTGAGTTCGTCCGCGATTATGACCCCAGCCTGCCGGAGCTGAGTATGGCTGCCGATGCCATTGAGCAAGCTATTTTGAATGTAGTGATGAACGCCTGTGAAGCGCTGCAGCAGAGCGGCCAGCCCGGCAAGGTCTTTTTGCGAACGCGGGTGCTGCACCAGCAAACCTTGTATGGGCAACGCTACCGCCAGTGCGCGGTGATTGAAATTCAAGACACCGGCCCTGGGGTCCCTGAAGCATTGAAAGAAACCTTGTTCTACCCGATGGTAAGCGGGCGTGCCGGTGGCACCGGCTTGGGCCTAGCGATTACCCAAAACGCTGTGCATCAGCATGCCGGTAAAGTAGAGCTGCTTTCGGAGTCCGGTGATACCCGTTTCTTGTTGTACTTACCCTATATCGAGACGCGCCAAACCCAACCCCAAGTACAAGATGCAGGACAGGAGTAAGGCATGGCGACTGCGCAAAGTGAACAACCTGTGTGGCTATTGGACGACGACAGTTCGATTCGTTGGGTGCTTGAACGCGCACTGCAACGGGCCTCGATCCAGAGTCGTAGCTTTGCTGATGCGGCAAGTCTGTACCAAGCGCTTGAGCACCAACAGCCGTTGGTGCTGCTAACTGATATTCGTATGCCTGGAGATGACGGCTTGCAAGTGCTCGAGTACGTGCAGGGACACTACCCACAACTGCGAGTTATCGTGATGACCGCGCATTCCGACCTAGATTCGGCAGTGAGTGCTTTTCAGGGTGGTGCATTTGAGTATCTTGCTAAACCTTTCGACATGGACGAGGTGGTGCACACCATTAGCCGTGCGTTACAACTCGAGCAGAGCGAAAAAGGCGAACAAAGCGGGCCCGAACAGGTGTCAGGCATTATTGGCGCAGCACCGGCGATGCAAGATGTGTTTCGCGCTATCGGGCGGTTGTCGCATTCCAGTGCAACGGTACTGATTACCGGTGCTTCGGGCACGGGGAAGGAATTGGTTGCGCGAGCTTTGCACCAGCATAGTCCGCGGAGTAACAAGCCGTTTATTGCGCTGAATATGGCGGCTATTCCGGGCGATCTTATTGAGTCAGAGCTGTTTGGCCATGAAAAAGGTGCTTTTACCGGCGCAACTCAACGTCGCCGTGGGCGTTTTGAGCAAGCTGACGGCGGCACCTTGTTTTTGGATGAAATCGGCGACATGCCGCTGGCGGTGCAAACGCGCCTGCTGCGTGTATTAGCCGAGGGTCAGTTTTATCCGGTTGGCAGCTATCAACCGGTGCAAGTGAACGTGCGCATTATTGCCGCAACACACCAGCAACTTGAGCAACGGGTGCAAGAAAAAGAGTTCCGCGAAGACTTGTTTCACCGTTTGAATGTTATTCGCTTGCAGCTGCCGACCTTAGCGGAGCGTCGCAGTGATATTCCGCAGTTGACCGAACATTTTCTTGCTAAAGCGGCGACTGAACTCAACGCCGAACCCAAACAACTGACCGCGGCGGCACTGCAGAAATTACAAGCGGCCGCATGGCCCGGCAACGTGCGGCAACTCGAGAACACCTGTCGTTGGTTAACGGTTATGGCGCCTGGCCGGCGCGTGGATGTGGTTGACCTACCGAGTGATCTCGAGCCGTCCACCGACAACGCCGCTGCAACACCAAACCCTAACAGTTGGCAGATTGCGTTACGACGTGATCTTGAGCGACGCTTAGCAGGTCACGAAACGGACATTCTCAATGAGCTGATTGACGAATTAGAACGTATTGCTATCGAAGCCGCATTGGCGAGTACCGACGGACACAAGCAACGCGCTGCAGAAAAACTTGGATGGGGACGCAACACCCTTGCGCGTAAGCTAAAAAGCTTCGTAAAAGATGCGTAAATGGACTATCTATTTAGATGTGTCTTTACATAATGCTTAGTCTGTAAAGAGCTACAATAACAACACAGGGTAACTTATGAGCAAATTATTACTTGTTGACGACGATGCTGAACTAAGCAGTATGTTAGAGCAAATTCTCACCAAGGAAGGCTTTCAACTAACCCTTGCTGCCGATGGCGAGGCGGGGCTGGAGCGCGCATTAAGTGGGTCTTATGACCTCATTTTGCTCGATGTTATGTTGCCAGGAATTGATGGTTTTCAACTGCTGCAACGGTTGCGTCAGCAAGCACGCAACACGCCAGTGCTGATGTTAACCGCTCGTGGTGACGACGACGACCGCGTTGCTGGTCTTGAGCTGGGGGCTGACGATTATCTGCCGAAGCCGTTTTATCCAAAAGAACTGGTGGCGCGAGTGAAGGCGCTGCTGCGCCGCACCCCACATACCAGTGTCCGTCCTGAAAAGAGCGAATACGCTGGTTTCGTGATTGATCCGGCACAAAATGAAGCACGTTGCGATGACACGCAATTGGATCTGACACCGACCGAGTTCGACATTCTCAGAACCTTGGTTCGTGCGCATGGCGAAGTGGTTAGCAAAGATGCACTATCGGTTGCTGCACTGGGGCGTTCGTTAGCGCCGTTTGACCGTAGCCTTGACGTGCATATCAGTAATATACGTAAAAAATTACCGACCGACCCGGAGCGCATCCAAACCGTGCGTGGCCGTGGTTATCGCATTATTCAATTCGCTTAAGGTCGACTGATGCGTTGGTATCACTCGCTTTCACTGCGACTGCTGTTCCTGTTTTGGGTGCTGTTGTTCGCAGTGGCGAGCAGTGGTTACCTGCTTGCGCTATGGTTCAGTAAGCCCATTGCACCGGCACCGGTACCGGAGGCGGTGCAATCTTCGCTGGCGCCATTACTATCCGACGTCAATACCTTTCGCTCGCTCACGCCCGGGCGGCTGTTAGCGGGCGATTATCGTGTGGCAGCGAGTCTCGCACCGAGTGGCCAAGAGCGCCTGCAATTAGATCGCTCGCTGAGTGCCTCGCACCGCCGTTTGTTACTGACCCAACTCGAGGCGGATAAGCCGCAACAAATTCCGATCGGCAATCGTATGCTGATTGGCCCCTTTAAGCTCGATGGCTATAGTTTGTTAGTGACTCGCCCGATCACTGCCGAGGAGCGCGAACAGCAAGTCGTTTCGGAACAGCAAACCCAGCGCGTGCAAACCTTAGCGCTACTTATCGGCAGTTTAGCGATTGCAATTCTCTTGGGTGCTTGGCTGGTGATGCCACTGCGGCGCCTGACGCATGCCACCCGCGAAATTGCCAAAGGTAGCGAAAAACCCGAACTTAAGCGCTTGCCGAAGCGTAACGACGAACTCGGTGAGCTGGCACGGGCATTGGCGACCACTGCGCATGACCTGGCGGTTTCCCGTGATGCGCAACGGCGCTTACTATCCGATGTATCGCACGAACTGCGTTCACCGTTGGCGCGCATGCAAGTGGCGCTGATGCTGAGTCAAGATGACGACGATGGCACTGAACGCGACCAACACTTGGGTCAACTGGGCCGTGATTTAGAGCGCCTGAGTACAATCATCGAACGCATTTTATCGCTGTCACGTTTAGAAAACGGCTTGGTAAGCTTGCATACCGAAGCCGTTGATGTGCGTGAGTTGGTGTCACAATTGGTCAAAGACCTTGGCTATGTTGATCCACAGCACGGCCAGCGTTTGCAGGTGCATGACAGTGACGATTGGCCGGTTATCGACAGTGATCCTGAGTTGTTACGTTTGGTGCTTGAAAATATTATTCGGAATGGCTTGCAGTACACCGATGATGCCATCGAAATCAGTTGTCAGGAGTTGCCAGAAAGTTACACTGTAATTGTTCGTGACCACGGACAAGGCGTTCCTGAAGACCAGCTAGAACAGCTGTTTACGCCATTTTACCGCGCCGACCCATCACGTAATCATAAAGCTGGGGTTGGGCTCGGAATGGCACTGAGTTTACGCGCTGCGGCAGTGCTCGGGGGCTATGTTGATGCACGCAACCACCCTGACGGTGGACTTGAAGTTGCAGTGACGCTGAAAAGGAGCACATAGGTGCCAGAGACAGACAACCGACAAGTGTTGGCAGTCAAACCAAGCGACAATGATACGTCGGCTTGGCAGGCGTTTTTTAATGACACCATCATGCCCTACTGGCGTGCCCATGCGCAGATGTTTGAATTGGCGCGTCCGCACAATCTCATCTTACGTTATTTCTTGGTTTTCCCGGAGCAAGCCAAGGGCCTAGTGCTGCTTAGCCCCGGCCGTATTGAAGGTGCAATAAAGTATCCCGAGTTGGTGTGGGAGCTGGCCCAGCTGGGCTATGCGACGGCGATCATTGACCACCGTGGGCAAGGTTATTCAGATCGCCTGAGCGACAATCACCATAACGGGCATGTGGATCGTTTTGATGACTTTGTTGATGATTTCGCGGCTTTTACCCGCGCGAGTGAAGCTGCGATGGTTGATCATTATGGACGCGAGCTTCCGCTGCACCTTGTGGCGCATTCGATGGGTGGCGCAATTGCGGCACTCTATTTGGCGCGTTACCCGCACAAAGTCAAAAGTGCAGTATTGTGTTCGCCGATGTTTGGCATTCAGACTGGCCGACTGCCGCATTGGTTAGCGAAAGGTTTTGCCCATGCTGGCGCATTTTTGAATCAACTTATAATGCCGCACCGTCCGTGGTTCATTATTGGTACTGGCGGCTATGTTGAAGTGCCGTTTGCGCAGAATGAATTGAGTCATAGCTTAGCGCGTTATCACACCTTCCGAGAGTTGTATCGACAGCACCCTGAAGTGCAGCTCGGTGGCCCGAGTTTTCGTTGGGTATCGCAAGCGTTGTCGGCCAGCCGCCGCGCGATTGCTGAGGCTGCTGACATCCATATTCCGGTACTGGTGTTGCAAGCGGGCGGCGATACCGTCGTTGATCCACGTGGGCAAGCTGAGTTCGTTTGTGCGCTCTCGCACCCGTATAGCCGCTTAGCCACCATTGCGGAGGCCCGCCACGAACTGTTTATTGAGGCCGATGCGTATCGTCAGCCGGCGTTACAGCAGACGCTGGATTGGTTTCAGTCTGCGCAGCGCTAGGTTGCGGCACCGCTGACAGTGGGTCCATGTGAATAATCACATCAGTGTCTGGAAACAGCTCGCGTAACCTTTGTTCGGCGCCATCGGCAATGTCATGTGCCGCTTTTAGTGAGAGCTCGTCTCGGAGCTCCACGTGGCACTGAATGAACCGCGTTGGACCGGATGCTCGGGTGCGCAAGTCATGCCAACCATGAATGCCTTTGGTCGATCGCAACACCGCGACAATCTGTGCTTTGTCGTCCTCAGGAAGTTCGCGATCCATCAAACCTTGAAATGCCTCCCAGCCGATTCGAATCGCGCCGTAGGCCAGATAAATGGCAATCACAATGGCGAACGCACTATCGGCCCAATACCAGCCATAGGCACTAAGTAGTAAAGCGGCAATGACCGCGCTATTTAACAGTAAATCTGACTGAAAATGCAGATGGTCGGCGGCGATGGCTTTGGAGCCTGTGTTGCGGATGGCGACCCGTTGCAATAGCACGAGTCCGAGCGTGAGGGCAATGGCAAACAGTGAGACATAAACCCCGAGGTCGGCCTGTTGCACTTGGCTCCCTTGCCACAACTGCTGGGCGCTGTGCACTAACAACAGCATCGCCGATCCCGTGATCAGCGCCGATTGCACCAACGCCGCAAGTGACTCCGCTTTACCATGACCAAAGCGGTGCTCGCGGTCGGCGGGTTGCAGCGCGTAACGCACCGAGAAAAAGGTAAACAATGAGGCTAAGCCGTCCAACATCGAGTCGGTGGCTGACGCTAGCATGCTGGCAGCGTCGGTGGCGATCCAGGCCCACAGTTTCACGACAATGAGCGTGAAGGCAACCGTTACCGATGCGCGGGTTGCTAGTTTGACCCAGAAGCCATAATCACGCTCAGCCACTAAGCGCCCCCAACAAAGTCATGTTGGCGCCACGCTTCGTAGCTAATAATAGCAACCGCATTGGATAAATTGAGCGAACGGTTATTCGGCATCATGGGAATACGAATACGTTGCTCTGGCGTGAATTGATTCAGTACATCATCTGGTAATCCGCTCGTTTCAGAGCCAAACAACAGCACACAATCGCTAGGGTAACGTACTGACGTATAACTGCTGCTGCCTTTGGTCGTGCAGGCAAACATCTTTCGATCGCCCATCGCTTGAGCGAACGAGGCAAAGTCAGGGTAGCGTGCAACATTGCTTAAATCATGATAGTCCAACCCAGCGCGACGTAGTTTCTTTTCTTCGAAGTCAAAGCCAAGCGGTTCAATCAGATGGAGCTGGCAGCCGTTATTCGCGCTTAGACGAATAATATTACCGGTATTTGCCGGCATGACAGGGTTATGTAGAGCAATATGAAACATCTATTGCGGTCCTTGCGACTGTGACATTGGGGGCATATTTAGGTGAAACTTACTACGCTTAATGACTTCTTCGCTGTAAACTTCACGGATTTCGCCACTTTCGACTAAGCGACGAAGCTCACGATCGAACCAGTCCCGCATGCGATAACCACGGGGGTTATTGCGAAACAACACGTGAATTGGCAAAGGGTCACGAATTTGGGTTCGCACATACGGCGTTTCACCCCATTCGGGCGCCTGATTGTGGCTGCCAATCACACCGGCGACGCGGCCCATATCCAGCATGGCAAAGCAGTCGAGATGGTTGTCTGCCGCATAAAAAGTGGTCGAATCCGGAAACAAATAATTGTACATGTAGCTTTCGATGTGGCAAATCGGACGCGGGTGCTCACCGGCGCGCAGAGCTCTAGAAGTTGCCTCGTCATGGGTGAACAAATACAAGCCTTGGTCAAAATCAAGGTGATTACGCGATGCGATGGAATGCTCGGGCACAAACACAGTATAAGCACCAATAAAGGCATCGAAGCGTTCGTCAACGTAACCGCGATACGCTCGCGCTAGGCTATTGGTGAGGAGTTCAAGATCGTCAGTAACCGGAGCCATGACCTTGCTTAATAGCTGCCAATACTCTCCACGGCCATTCAGTTCGGTGTAGTCGGGAACAAGCCCCGCAGCAATACTGATTTTGCCAAACTGCTGGCCATTCTCGATGATTTTTGGCGCTAGCA
This sequence comes from Pseudidiomarina sp. CB1, assembly GCF_024752025.1. Lineage (GTDB taxonomy): Bacteria > Pseudomonadota > Gammaproteobacteria > Enterobacterales > Alteromonadaceae > Pseudidiomarina. The sequence goes on from NZ_JANTPU010000002.1 coordinate 143,071, forward strand.
TTTCTGCTCCAGTGGCTTGCGCGATGGCACTGATGCGACCGTTAGCAGCCATGCGCGTTAGAATGGCTTCGACTTTGGGCACCAAGTCGGCGTAGTCTTTATATAAAAAGTGGTAGCCAGTGTTGCGGGTATAGGGAACAGTAATGGTGTGCGGGTCATTAATGGAGCGTAGTTGTCGCGCTTCAAAATCATTAACAACAACCGCTTGTACACGATTATTCTCGTAGAGCATTTCAAGTTGTTCAAAACTTACCGCTTTGATGCTCGGCTTATTGACGGTTTGCTGACCAATGACATGTTCGACCGATTGAGTGCCACCGATGTATGCATAACTTTCAATTGAGGCAAAGTTACATAGACCACACTCGCGGCGATCGGCCACCAGCACAACGCGCGAGTCAAAGAGCGGAAAGTTAACCCGCACCAAGTTACCGTATTCTTCCCCAATTTGTGGCAGACGACCTAATTCACCGGAGATCGTGCCCTTATTGGCCTCGGTGAGACTGCGATCGCGCGGCATTTCGACAAAACGGATTTTAATTCCAAGCTCGGTGTAGACCTCGGTGATTAATGTAACGACAAACTCGGTGATCGGTGACGAATCAGGCATGCGAAACACCAGCTCTTGTGGCTGCTCATTCGCTCGGACAGGGAATGAACTGAGCGCGGTCATGATCACAAGACCAAGCCCGATACTCAACGTTTTAATAGACCAAGAGCTGAACATTGAATGCAACTTCTGCGCCTCAAACGGGGTCGAAAAAAGTATGACGAAATTAGCCTTGCAGTATAGCACCTCGGTTCGGCAAAAAAAGGTGTTACACTGTGCGCCATTATCGATGGCGCGAACGCGCGCCCATGAGGCGTCCATGAGGAGTAACGACATGCGCAAAACTTTATTCACCTATGCCACGGCACTGCTAGCAGTATTGACGTGGTCGCCTGCAAGTGATGCACAAGAACCACAGCAGCAGGATTTTTATCCATTAGTGTTGCTTGGCGACGCTTTAGAAGTCTGTTCGAGTATGGCATGGCAGCGTTGCAGCGATACCGACTGGATCGATCGTGACACCATGCGTTACGACCGCTATGTAAATTTGAGTGGTCCTTACGTGGAAGCATTGCTCGACGATGCCAATTGGTCACCATTGCGCCGTGATACCCGCGACGATCTGAAAGAGGCAATCGATTTACTGCGTGATCGCATTAAGCAAGATGTCATATCTGAGCGTTCGTTTACCGAGGAGTTTACGCGCCGAGCAACGCAGTACTTGTATCAGCAACTATCGGAGCGTGACTGGAATTTAATCATCGATCACCTAGAAATGCCGGTGCCGAGCGATGCGGATTTTGGCGTTAATCTTACTGCGACCAAGAGCCAAGTGAACATTGATTACATGCGACAAATTTTGTCGCAAGCTCAGCAGGTGAGTGGTGATGAGACGCCTCATGTGCTGGTAGTGACCGCTGCACAGCGGGATAGCTTCGATTTAGTGAACTATTACTTACAAGCTTTTGCGGGCGCTGGAGCTGATGCCTCGTGGCTGCCAATCGACGTAGCCGTTGCGGCTGCGCGCGAGGCGCAAGCATGTGAAAAACTGGCTGATTATCGCGCTAGTGAAATGAGTGCGTTTCGTCGTGATGTGGTGCATGCCGACTTACACGCTCGCCAAGTCGCGTTTTGTCAGGCGGGTGATGCGCTGACGCAAATCCGTAATGCCGACGTATTGTTCTTCGCCGATGGCAATCCCGATTTATTACGTCCATTGCTGGTTACCGCATTGAACGAGCCGAACGCTTTAGCCGTCGGCATCGCTGAGCGCGTGGCCGAAGCGAAGCTGGTGGTAGCTGCGGCAGGCAAGGCCGCTAATGTCATGACCAGCCAAGCGATGGTCGCTGGCGGTAGCAGTCGCGAAGCGTTGAAAGATGGTGTGCATGCGACCCGCTTACCGGGCTTAGGTTGTCACAAAGACGATACCTGTCCGCGTGATTTGAACGAGAATAGTGTTACCTATCATCCGATCGGTGGTGCTGGCTTGTTCCGTTGGGGGTCACTGGACACGCGCATGGGTGTTGAAGGTAACCATGGCCGCTTACTACGTGTTGCGGCGACCAACCGTGTGCCATTGGCGGTCGGTATCGATGCCGAAACTGCGCTGCTGGTGAGCTTGCGTTCCGGTGACTTCAAAGTCGCAGGTGAGCGTGGGGTGTTCTTCGCCTCGGGTGCACAGCAAAATGAACGCGCAGTAGCGGCGACCTTCCATTATCTAATGGCCGGTTCGAGTGGCACTTTTAGTGGCAACGATGTCAGCGCCGTGACCTTTGCTGAGAGCGCTGAAGTGGTGCAGGTTGAGCCGACGACAAACTTTATCTCGAGCCGTGGCTTGTATGATTCGCTGCGCTTATTGTGTCGTGACCGCGAAAGTATCGAAGTGAAATGGGAGCAATTTACCATGACGCTGATTGGCGGTGACGGTGTTAAAACGCAGAAAGCGGGCGCGGAGTGTCAGGTGCAAAACGCGCGTATTGGTATGCAATACGCGCCTTCCGAAAGCTTTTAAATCGTTAAACGGCGTGGCTTTTACGCTACGCCGTACTGTTCCCGATACGCCTGTACAGCCTCGAGATGGTCAGCCAGCTCGGGGCTGTCTTTTAAGTATTCAATCACGTCATTCAGTTTGACGATGCTGACGACTTTGGTGCCGAAGTCTTGTTCGACTTCTTGAATGGCACTTAGCTCGCCTTGACCTTTTTCTTGGCGGTCGAGTGCGATTAACACGCCCGCGAGCTCAGCGTTATTGGCCTGCACAATGTCCATCGATTCACGAATAGCTGTGCCCGCAGTGATGACGTCATCGACCAGCATGATTTTGCCTTGCAATGGCGATCCCACGAGGTTGCCGCCTTCGCCGTGGTCTTTCTTTTCTTTGCGGTTGAAGCAATACGGCACGTCTTTTTGATAGGTGTCGTACAGCGCGATGGCAGCCGCCGTTGCAATCGGAATGCCTTTATACGCTGGACCAAACAGCACATCGTAATCAACGCCGCTGTCTTGCAATGCCGCTGCATAAAAACGTCCGAGCTTGGCAAGGTCAGCACCATGGTTAAAGAGGCCTGCATTGAAGAAATAAGGGCTCGTGCGCCCCGATTTTAAGGTGAACTCACCAAATTTGAGCACGCCACGGTCGATGGCGAAGCTGATAAAGTCTTTTTGATACTGTTTCATAAGGGGCCTTGGATTTTTCGTAGCCCGTACTTCTAGTACGGGGAAAACTCCCAACATAATCAATGCAAATTTGTTAGGTCAAAGATTGCCCGCAGTAGAACTGCGGGCTACAGGTTATGCCAATGCTTGCTTTTGCAGGTCCATGAGCTCGCGGATGGCGTGGCGCGCGAGACCAAGCATTTCGTTCATTTCTTCGAACGAGAACGGTTCGCCTTCGGCGGTGCCTTGCACTTCAATGAGCTTGCCCGCTTCGGTCATGACCACGTTCATATCGGTTTCAGCTTTCGAATCTTCAGGGTAATCAAGGTCTGCCACCGCATGACCGTCGTAAATACCCACCGAAATCGCTGCCACCAAACCTTTGAGCGGATTGGTTTTAACCAAGCCTTGCTTGCGCATCCAATTCAACGCGTCCACTAATGCAACGCAAGCACCGGTTATTGACGCAGTACGGGTACCGCCGTCGGCCTGCAATACGTCACAGTCGATGGTGATCGTGTTCTCACCAAGCGCCGATAGATCTACACAAGCACGTAATGAGCGGCCAATCAGACGCTGAATTTCAACCGTGCGGCCACCCTGCTTACCACGTGCGGCTTCGCGATCCATGCGGCTATGCGTTGAGCGCGGCAACATACCGTACTCAGCCGTCACCCAGCCTTGCCCTTTACCTTTTAAGAAGCGCGGCACATTGCGATCAACACTCGCCGTGCACAATACTTTGGTGTCACCGAATTCAATCAACACCGAACCTTCCGCATGACGCGTGTAGTTACGGGTAATCGTCACCGGACGAATCTGTTGGGCAGTACGACCACTTGGACGCATGGCTGGCTCCTTTTACTTGGGTATAAGCTTAGGCTTAGGCGAATTTATGGGCGGCGATTATATCAGATGTGAATCTGAAATTCTGTCGCCAGTGCAATTGGTCGTACTGACTTTTCATGCTTTTCCATTCTCACCAAACCATAATGCGACATGGTTTTGAGCGATCGCGAAAGATTGCTTGGTGCTCGACCGGATAGCGCCGCCAGCTCTTTTAATGACTGTGGTTTGTTCTCGGCTATCATTTTCAGCAGATCGCGATTTTGGTCCGATAAGATTTCTGCAAGAGAACGAATCGAGGGAAACCAAACTCGTGGCTCGTCATTCTCGGGTTTTACTTCACCCTTGGCGATCGCAATGAGTCTAGCGCGAATTTCAGACTGTGGTTTTACACCGATATGCATGACGGACATTTAATGTACCTCGTTCATAAACGCATCAGCCAAATCGAAGAAGTCTTCGAGTAACTTTGCAGCATTGATAAAATCATAAGGGATGATGCTTCCATTGAGTGTATGGATGTGGTCACTGTTGTTAGGAGCTTTCCCATACGCAGTTGCTTTTTTAATAGGATGGGCGTTGTCCATACCAAGGATTCTCGTTCCTGACTTGTTGTGGAGTGTAAGTGAATATTTGATGCCATGAGGAACGCGAATACTAGGTTTAACTATTCGTGCCTCAATAACAATCCAGTAGCCAAGCTCTTGGTAAATCACTGCTCCATCTAAATCCAGCAGCGCTTCAATAGTATAATCCACATCCATGTGAATATCACCTGATGATAAATGATTTTGTTGATTTATTAGACCATGCTAGTTGGAGACCCGCGAACCTCAAATTTCGGAGGACTTAAGCTTATGTTTTTGAGAGCTCAATTTTGCGCGATGCAAAACAATGCTAAACTAGCGCCAATTCAAGTTAAGAGAGCACTATTATGATTCAGAGTATGACCGGCTACGCGCGCCACGAACACAAAGCCGAATGGGGTACCGTGACGTGGGAACTGCGTTCGGTAAATCAACGCTTTTTAGAAACTTTTTTCCGTATGCCGGAGCAGTTCCGTGGCATGGAGAACATGCTACGCGAGAAGCTGCGCAAGCAACTGCAGCGCGGTAAAGTTGAATCTAATTTGCGCGTGAGCTTCAATGAGCAAGCTGATGGTTCTTTGCAATTAAACGAAGAGTTAGCAAAAAGTGTGATTTCCAGTGCGAACTGGATCGCGAACCAAAGTGCCTCGTCTTACCTGAACCCGATTGATGTTTTACGTTGGCCGGGTGTTGTCGCCCAAGATGAGGCCGACATGGACGCCATGCAAAATGACGTGGTTGCCGCCTTTGATGCTGCGGTCAGCGAATTTATCGGCAACCGCCAGAGCGAAGGTAAAGCTTTGGAGCGTTTAATCGAAGAACGTTTGGAAGGCGTGTCAGAACAAGTATCGGTAGTACGCAAGCGCATGCCAGAGGTGCTGGAATGGCAACGTGAGCGCTTACTCACTCGCCTGGCTGAAGCGAAAGTCGAACTCGAGCCACAGCGTTTGGAATCAGAAATGGTCATGCTGGCGCAAAAAACCGACGTCGCCGAAGAACTCGACCGCCTCGACACCCACGTCGTCGAAACCCGCAAAATCCTGCGCAAAGGTGGAGCCTGCGGCCGTCGCCTCGACTTCATGATGCAAGAGTTCAACCGCGAAGCGAACACCCTCGGCTCCAAGTCCATCAACACTGACATCACCAATGCCGCCGTCGAACTGAAGGTGCTGATTGAGCAGATGCGCGAGCAGATCCAAAACATCGAATAACAGCCACTGTAGCCCGCACTTCTAGTGCGGGTCTAACCCCAACCCCCGCAAAATCAGCCTTGGTTCTTTAACTTTAAGGCTTGCACCTCGGCCCAGCTAAGGCCGGAGCGGAATTGCGCTATGCTGTCATCTTCGTAGCTCAAGTTGAGCTCATCCATAATCGTTTTCGTGGAGCTCTCGGATAGCGTGATCCCCTTTTCAAAGATGGCACCAAAGTAAGCGCGAAGTAACGAGTGTTCGCTTCCCGTTAAATTGGTGCCTAAGCGCATTTTCTCGTGTCGCACCCAGTTATCGACAGGTAAGAGTGGCAAATCTGAGAGCCCAAATGCGGTTGTTACGTCGGCCTTTTCAGGTATCAGCTCGCTATCCGCGTCACATCTGAAAATGCGAAAGGTATAGGGCCACTGGCTATTGTAATGACTGGAGTGACTGTAACAGTCGAGTTGCTCGTCATAGGTCAGCCAAGGCATCGCGTGAATGAGTGATTTTTCGGAACTACAGACCAGCAGATCAAACTCTGAGGACATTCTTGGTTCGATATAGTCGAAATAACAAAACTCACCACAAAGCCAAAACGGTAACCGAGCTGCTTTAAGTGAAGTGATAACGTTTTGAAACGTTGATTTGAGGTTCGGTAGCGCTTTGCCTTCCATCACCGCAATAAAGTCATCGTAAACATCGCCAGTGTTAGTGCTCAACGTTCTTACCTCGGATGATTTCAAGTGACTGAGTTAAGTTGTCGGTGTGCGCCGCCATAAGTGTGTAAGGCGTTCTGGCGCCTTGAGCATAAATACCTAAATCCTCCATCGCGCGATGTTTGGGGAGCCAGTCCTGTGTTTCACCTTTATAGACACCTGAACGCCATGCGTTTCGATTCGAGTTTTGCCAGGTATCAGCCAGTAACACGCCGATGACTTTGCTTACTTCGCTTAGCGGGTTGTCGTAGACGTCTCTATGGATCATCTGTTGCAGGGACGCTGCTAGACGCGGCGACTTAATACGCGCAAGATCATCTCGCATCAAGTTGAGCTGGTCTTGGGTCGCATAATCACGCTTAGCCTCTATCAGATAGAGCGTGCCATCGATAAAAATAAGTGCATCAAGGTGATTGTTGTGCGCGTTCGTTTCAGTGCTTTCGAAAGGAACTTCAACAGCCCAAAAAGCGTTTGAGTAAAGCTCTTTAAAGGCCATGATAAAGCTGAAAACTAAGTTGGCTTCCAGCATTTCACTACCGGGTTTACATGGGCGAAAGCGCATCATATTGGCTTTGTAGTCATGGCAGAGTTTGTCAAAGACTGTTAATAAGCGAGTGTCTTGTAGGGGCATATTGGGATTCTTTGTTGTTATCAGCGGTTTGGTTTGACCCGCAGTAGAACTGCGGGCTACGAAGAGCTGAGCTGATGCTTGGCGTCGTAGAGCAGGGTGTCGGCGTTGTGCATGAGATCCTGCAGTGACGAGGCTTCACGTGAGCTGCAAGCGCCGAGGCTGAAGCTCATGGAATACCCCAGCTTATTTTTCGTGAGCTCGGCAAAATCTTGGCGTAACTGTTGGATGGTGGAGGCGTGACTTGCGCTGTCGCTTCCGCTTAACAAAATACCGAACTCTTCGCCGCCGAGGCGGCCGACGAGGCCATTGTGACGCTCTTGCTGGTCGCGCAAAAGCTTGCCAAATAAGCGTAGCACTTCGTCACCAGTGGCATGCCCATAACGGTCGTTTACGGCTTTGAACTTGTCGATGTCGAGAAAGTAAAGAGTGAAGTCTTCACCTGTCTGAATTCGTGCCTCAGCAAGCTGCTCAAAATAGTGTCGATTGTAGATGCCTGTTAGGTAATCAATATTGGCGCGCACACGCAGTCGTTCATCGGAGCGTTCTTTCAAGAAGCCAATAAAACCGATGCCATTACCTAAGCCAAGAAGAAAAGTCGCAAATATAAAGGCCTGATTAACGATAACCGGCTGCGTCATAATGAACGCTGAATCGCTCGCGGCGAGCGGCGCCCGAATGAGGCAGAACAGGCCAATCATGGCATTGACGATAAGCAGTACGCGTGGAAACACACTCGAAGGGTGCTGTTTCAGCAGCCGATAAAGTGCATAAACGCTGGCGCTAAACGGCAACACCAACAATACGGATGAGGTGACAATCATTGTATTGTTAGGGCCATCGCCACTGGTGAAGTGGAACCAAGTGAACACCCCACATGTCACTAGAGTTCCAGCCCACAAAAAGCTCGCTTTAATACCCGCAGAAGCCAGTTGATTGTAGGAACGCACCTCGGCCCAACAGCCAATAAATATCAGCAAATTCGCAATCAGACGTAAGTGATCGTAGCCGTGGTACAGAGAAATGGCGTAAAGGATGAACGAAACCGCTTTGATAAACTGCGCTAAGGCAAACGCGCGACAGGCGAAGTGCGATTCAGGATTGCTGACTTGCTGCCAACTATACAAAGCAAAAGTCAGATTAGTCAGCCCCGTGAGGACAATAATAGTGATAATATCCATGTGAATGAATCGGGTCCTCAAAAAAGAGTATTCAGCGAGTACACTACTCGTTCACCATCTTAATTCTATTTTCGTGTAATGAAAACCTACCTGATCCAGAAGACGACAAGGTAACGATCCTATGAAATTAACCATCGATATTAGTAAGTACCCACTCGCCGACAACTACATCGAACCCATTAAAGGCTTTATCGAAAAACTCAACGCCCAGCTAAGCACACATGACGATGTGAAAGTGATCACGAACACACTAAGCACGCAGGTGTTTGGCGATTACGATGCGGTGATGCAGGCACTCAACGACTGCATCAAATGGTCATTTGAAACCTATGGCAAGGTGGTCTTTGTGGTGAAATTTTTGCATGGCGACTTGCGACCTGAAGGTTAAGCCTGAAAGACCCGCAGCCAAACATCAACCGTGACCGTTAGCGACGTCAAAGCTTCGGCGCGGGCGCGGCCAGCGCTTGAAGCGCGGTACAAGTGTGGCGTCATGGCGAGCAAATCGTGAATCACTTCACGAGAAGGTAGTTCGACGCCAAACGTGACGCGCTCTTCAGAGATCAGTGTCCAGGTGTCGGATACCGGTAAATTCGAAGGCTTTTCCTTCACCTCGTCGTAAATCACCTGTTTGAGCTCATGCAAATGACTCGGAGCGGGGTCGACCATAATGAGCCGACCGTCAGCACTAAGCACGCGACTAAACTCGCTTTCGACCGGAAATCCAAATACGCACAATAAGGTGTCGATACTGTGATCGGGGACCGGAATACTGCTATTCGACGCGACTAACCACGACACGCGAGGATCGCGCTTGGCGGCGGCTTGCACGGCCCATTTGGAAATATCTAACGCGGCCGCTTTACAGGCCACATCGCGGGCATTGGCCGCATCAAGCACGTGGCGCAGGTAGTAACCTTCACCGCAGCCGGCATCAAGCAATGCTCCGACGGGTTGCGTCAACACCGCCGCCGCTAAAGCTTCAGCCAAAGGCGCGTAAAAACCTTCGGCTAAAAAGCGTGCACGAGCCTGTACCATTGCTTTGCTATCGCCCGGGTCTTTCGAGCGCTTCTTCTGCACCGGTAGCAAATTTACATAGCCCTGCTTGGCCATGTCGAAGCTATGGCCATGTTCACAGCGCCAGGTTTTGTCGTTCAGTGTTAAATCCGCGCCGTCCAGCGGGCAACAAAGATGGAAAAAAGGTCGAATCACGGTCTTCTTATCTTGCCAAATCGTTATGCTGCTAGTGTAGGCCAATTGCGACAAAAGCCGCAAATGAGCTGATGAATGGGCTCGCACCGACATGTAATGCAAGTACAATGAAAACATTATAAGAACCAGAGGAAGTTAAAATGTACAAAGCTAAAATCGCAGCGGCGGTATCGCTGGCGTTATTCATGAGTGCTTGTTCAGAAGCACCGAGCAGTAACGAAACCACTCAAGCACCAAATGCGCAAGCGCAGGCTGCACCTGAGAGCTACAGCGCTGAAGTCATTGCCGCCGAGTCCGAAAAGGCGAACCAGCTGTTTGAAGAGATCTTCATGGCGAACGTCATGCGCAGTCCGATGTTCCAAACTCGTTTGGGCATCAAAGACAATCAAGACAAGTGGGATGACTTGTCTGAACAGCATGATGCTGAAGGTTTGGCGATGGCGAAAGAGCACTTGGCGCAAGTCGAAGCAATTGATCCAGCGAAGCTCAATGAGCAAACTCGGTTAAGTTGGAAGCTCATGAAACAAGAGCTTGAAGAGGGGATTGCTGATTACAAATGGCGTCATTACAACTACCCTGTGAATCAAATGTTCGGCATGCACTCAAGCGTTGCAGCACTGCTGATCAACCAACACGGCATTGAAGAAGTGAAAGATGCCGAAGACTACATTGCACGTCTGAACGGCTTGCCAGAGTTGTTTGATCAACTCGGTGAAAACCTTAAGTTGCGCGCCGAAAAAGGCATTATTGCACCGAAGTTTGTCTATCCGTACGTGATCAGTGACAGCAAAAATATTATTACCGGTGCGCCATTTGATGACGGTGAAGCCAGCGCATTGTGGGCAGACTTTACGGGCAAGCTAGAAAATCTCGACATCGACGAGAGTCAGCACAGTGAACTGGTGAGCAAAGCTCAAACGGCGATGTTGGAGTCGGTGAAACCGGCTTACGAAAACCTTATTAGCGTAGTCGAAGATCTTGAAGCGCAAGCCAACACCAAAGACGGTGCGTGGAAATTCCCTGATGGCGAAGCGTTCTACAATAATGCGCTACAACGCACCACAACCACTGACTTAACGGCTAATGAAATCCATGAAATCGGCCTGAGCGAAGTCGCGCGTATTCACGATGAAATGCGCGTGATCATGAACAAAGTCGGCTTTGACGGCACCTTACAAGAGTTCTTCGTGCACATGCGTAACAACGAAGACTTTATCTATCCTGATACCGAAGAAGGTCGTGCGCGTTACCTAAGCGAAGCCAAAGAAATCATCGATGTGATGCGCGGCCGTTTAGACGAACTGTTCTTAACTAAGCCGAAAGCCGACATGATCGTGAAAGCGGTCGAACCGTTCCGCGAAAAGTCAGCAGGTAAAGCGTTCTATCAGCAACCGTCAATGGATGGCACGCGCCCAGGTACTTATTACGCAAACTTGTACGACATGGCGTCAATGCCGACCTACCAAATGGAAGCTTTGGCTTACCACGAAGGTATTCCGGGTCACCACATGCAAATTGCCATTCAACAAGAGCTGGAAAACGTACCTAACTTCCGTAAGTTCGGTCGCGTGACGGCGTACTCTGAAGGCTGGGGCTTGTACACTGAGAAGTTGCCAAAAGAAATCGGCTTCTACCAAGACCCGTATTCAGATTTTGGCCGCTTAGCGATGGAGCTATGGCGTGCATGCCGCTTAGTCGTCGACACTGGCATTCATGCGAAAAAATGGACGCGTGAAGAAGGTATCGAGTACTACGTGAACAACACACCGAACGCCCGTGCTGACGCGGTGAAAATGGTTGAGCGTCACATTGTGATGCCAGGCCAAGCCACGGCGTACAAAATCGGCATGAACAAGATCTTAGAATTACGCGAAAAAGCCAAAGAAGCGCTTGGCGACAAGTTCGATATTCGTGAATTCCATGACGTGATCTTGGCCAACGGCCCAGTGCCACTGAACATTCTTGAGCAATTTGTCGACGAGTATATTGCCTCAAAACAAAATTAAAAAAGTACTGCGCGTAACTTCATTGAGTTACGCTGCTTGCTCTCGAATGGCCGCACAACGTTGTGAAACGTGTGCGGCTATTTTTTGTCGCATGTAAACCCTGCCGCAAGTAAATTCGTCTACACTCATGAGACGACGAAAACAGGAACAAACTCGATGAAATTAACAATAATTGCAGTAACCGCGGCAACCATGCTGAGCGGATGTGTGGTGTATGCCAACGGTAACGGTGGTTGGGGCGATGATGATCTCAATTATGAAAAACGTGAGTTAAGCCTTGCCACTGAAGGACTCAATGAACTTGAGATTGAAGCTGGTGCAGGTTTTCTCGAAGTTTATGGCGAGCCAGATCGTACGACGATTGATGTGGTCGCCGAAATTCATTATCAAGACGCCGATGATATTGAATTGACGCTAACGCCAGACGGCGACGAAGCCGACTTGATTGCAAAAATCGCATCAAATAACTGGGGCGACGGCAGTCCGCGCATTGATCTCGTGGTTTACATGCCAGAAGCCATGGCGCTTGACGTCAATGATGGCTCGGGCTCAATCACGATCCGCAACATTAAAGCCAACGTCGACATCGAAGACGGCTCAGGCAGTCTGGAGATTGCTGACATTGTCGGTAATGTCGAAATCGATGATGGATCAGGAAGTCTCGATATTCGCGCAATTGACGGCGATCTGAAAGTCGATGATGGCTCTGGCAGCATTGATATCAACAACGTCAGCGGTAAAGTGACCATCGATGATGGCTCGGGTAGCATCACCGTGCGTGATGCAGGAGATCTGGACATTATTGACGACGGTTCAGGTAGTGTTTCAACCGAAAACGTTGGCAACCATTAACTCAAACAGTTAACGAGTCAGCTTGGTTTGTGGCTCGTAAGTTAACATTACTTAGAAGACTCACGCACAGTCATCATAAAATACACCGGTTCAGACGAGTTATTGTGATAGGAGTGAGGTACATCCGTTTGTGCGGTCATGGCATCCCCTTCGTTTAAAACATAAACGTCTTGATTGATTGTCACGGTCAGTGAGCCTTTGGTGACGAAAAGCAGCTCGGTTGTTCCTGTTGCGTGGGCATCCGCTGCAAAGCGTTCACTCGGCTGCATCAACCACTGCCATAATTCTAGCATCTCCGAGCCTTTGGTCCCTGCGGTCAGCTTGGCAAAACCACCATGTTCTCCATGCCACAATGTTGGGATATCTCTGGAGCGATGAACGGCCACATTGGGTGCCTCGGAGACGGCGACAATGTCGGCAACCGAAACGCCCAACGCATTTGCTAGCTTGCATAACATGCCAATACTGGGATTCGCGCGGCCTTGCTCAATTTGAACCAGCATGCCTTTGCTAATCCCCGCGTTTTTCGCAAGTGTATCCAACGAAAAATGATGCTCTTTTCGAAAAGCATTCACGCGTGCAGCGATGGCTTGATTAACAGCTTGGTCGATCATGACGCTCCAGACTCATAAAAAACACGGTCAATATATTGACCGAAAGTTTCATTGAATTATACTTCCCAATAGATGCATTATCATCCTGTTCAGTTACAAAGGTCAACGCGAGGGGCGCGGAATGGAGTTGTTAAGTACGTTTTTTATGGGCGCGGTGATTTCCGGCGGCTTGATTGTGGCCATCGGCAGCCAAAATGCCTTTTTGTTGAAAGCCGGCTTAACACGTAACCATCCGTTTGCTGCAGCCACCGTCTGCTTTGTCGGCGACATTCTGTTGATCGGTGCAGGCGTGTTCGGTGTAGGAGCCCTATTTGCGCTGGAAAGTATTTGGGGCTTGTTGCTTAGCGTCGCTGGGGCGTTATTCTTGCTGTGGTATGGCACAAACGCTTTGAAAGTCGCCCGCGTGGGTGACAGCAAGCTAAATGTTGCCAACGATGACACCGCCAAAACCAGCTTAAAAGCCACACTCGGTATGGCTTTCGCCATGACCTTTTTGAACCCGCATGTGTACATCGACACCGTCGTTCTTGTCGGCGGTGTCACCGCCAGTCTTGAAGACAGTTTACGACCATGGTTTGTAGCGGGTGCTCTGTTGGCCTCCGCCACCTGGTTTTACAGCCTCGTGTTTGTGGCGAAAAAACTCTCGGGCGTGCTCAACAAACCAAAAGCTTGGCGCATAATCAACACTTTCATTGGCCTGCTGATGTACCTAATTGCCGCAAAACTACTCTATGACGCCGCTCAAGCATGGCTGTAAAATGCAAAATATGGCGTCTTAATTGCTAAGTCGCCATATTTTGCTACTATGAGTATAGGTTGAAAGAGAGTAATTCCTATGCACGCAGTCGTAGAACTTCACGAACTTTTGGGCGAATTAATTAAACGTCACCGCGCACAGCGCATGGATCAACGTGAGCTGGCGGCGCGGATTGGCTGCAGTCAGCGTACGTTAACGCGCATTGAACAGGGGCATCCGGTCAATTCTGAGACCCTGTTTACAGCACTTGCGGTACTCGGGCAACTTGATGCATTTATTGAGCTTGCAGACGAAAAAGTGCGTGCGGCTGGACACCTTCCTGAACGTAAACGCTCGCAGCTACACGACCGAGGGCTCGATAATGATTTCTAGCGCTTACGTTTTCATAGAGGGGCTCGAAGAGAAACCTGTGATATGTGGACGCTTCGATTTGGACACTGTAACCAATACCGGTCGTTTTGTTTATGGTCGTTCGTATTTAGAACGCAGCGACGCCTTTGCCCTTGATCCCATCCATTTACCACTCATTGAAAAGCATCACGTATGCACTTTGCAGCATGGTATTTTCGGGGTGCTGGCCGACGCTGGTGCAGATGCCTGGGGGCGTAAACTTATTCTGCAAATGCACGAAAGCCAACCACAAAACGAACTCGAATTTCTGATCGCGGGTGCCGGCATGGGTGTTGGTGCGCTCAGTTTTAGTTTGTCGCGCGACAAAACCAAAACCAAGCGCTCGCCGAACTCATTAAACGACATCGAGCTGTTGCTGCAAGGTAAAAATGCTCTGCTTGCTGCCGAGCAAGTTTCCGACGAAGTCAAACAAGCTTTCATGTATGGCTCATCCATGGGTGGGGCGCGGCCAAAAACCTTGTTAACTCATGGTCAGCAAGATTATTTGGTCAAATTTAATAAGCCTGATGACCTCTACAATGTTGCACGCGTCGAGCACGCGACCATGCGTATGTTGGCCGAACTTAATGGTGTGCAGGTTGCCCCTACACAACTTATTACGAGCAAAAGTGGCGAAGATTTATTGCTCGTGCAGCGCTTTGACCGCAAAGGCGAGCAGGTCAGCCATCACTTTGTTAGTGCAAATAGCCTGTTGACTGAAGGTGCGGTCAGTCAGCGTAGCCTAACAAGTTGGTACAGTTATGGCCAACTTGCTGAATTACTGCGTCAGCACAGCATTGTCGCAACCGACGCCCATGAACTCTTTCAGCGTATGGTTTTTAATGTATTGATTGGCAATACCGATGATCACGCGCGTAATCACGCCTGGCTTTACGCACTGCCAGGTGCTCAGGAAGAGCATGGCTGGCGCCTCTCACCGGTTTATGATGTGTTACCGATTAGCGCCACACGGCAACATGCCTTGGGCATTGGCGAAGAGGGTCGGCTTGGTACTAAAGAAAACCTACTTTCTCAGGCATCGCGCTTCGGTTTGCAAGACTTCAAAGCGCGACAACTCGTTAACACAGTGCAGGAGTTGGTGGCCGAATGGCCAAGTTACATGGAACGGCAGGGCGTGCCTGAACGTGACGTAGATAGCTTGCGAAAGATCATTCCGCAAGCTATCTAACAGAGTACTTAATCGGCTGATGAGCGATGCATCAAGTAATAGCCTGCAGGAATGATCATCATGTTTAATAAGGTTGATGAAATCAGGCCCCACAAGATCACGATGGCCATCGGTGCTTGAATCTCGCTACCCGGCTCGCCTAAGCCCAATGACAGTGGCACTAGGGCAAGAGCTGTCGCCAACGCCGTCATGAGAATCGGCACCAGACGTTCTTCGGCGGCCTGATTAATAGCCGCAGTGAGCCCAACCCCTTGGGCGCGTAGCTGCTTAATGTAGTCCACCAAGATCACGCCATTACGTGTGGCGATACCAAACAGGGTGATAAAGCCGATGATCACGGCAATGTTGATCACCCCTCCAGCAAAATAAATACCTGCAATCCCACCGATCAATGCCAGCGGCAAGTTGAGCATGATCAAGAAGGCTTCTTGCGCGGAATTAAAGGCGGTAAGCAATAGCAAGAATATACCCACAATCACAGCGGCACCGAGCAGCATTAAGCGCGTATTGGCATTTTCCGCGCTTTCGAATTGGCCGCCATATTCAACATAATAGCCGGTCGGCAGTATCAGACTCTCGTCGAGACGCTGCTCAATGTCTTCCACCACACTTATTAAATCACGGCCGCTGACGTTGGCCATGACGACTAAGTTGCGCTGCACGTTCTCGCGCGTGATGGTATTGGCACCACGAGTTTTCTCAATCGACGCAATCGCCGAGAAAGGAATAATGGCGCCACTTGGCGTGTGGATCAGCGTATCGCGCACAGTATCGATGTCGTCGCGGTAGCTGTAAGGATAACGGACCACGAGGTCAAAAGAAGCTTGGTCTTCCAAAATACGACTCACCGAACTGCCAGCGAATACGGTTTCAAGGGCATGAGCGGCTTGCTCGACGGTCATGCCGTATTGCGCCAACTGCGCGCGCTTAAAGTCAAACGTCACAAAAGGAATTTCAGCTTGTTGATCCATCGCCACGTCAACCGCACCCGGAACCTCTTTGACAATGCTTTCGATTTGCGCACCGATTTCACGTAACTTGTAGAGTTCGCTACCAAATAGCTTGATGGCGATGTTGGCGCGAGTACCGGATAGCATATGGTCAATACGATGCGAAATCGGTTGGCCGATAATTACGTTAGTACCACTCAAGAAGAAGAACTTCTGCCGTAGACTGGTAAGCAGCTCTTCTTTTGAGCGTTCTTGCATTTGCAACTTAACGTCAATTTCGGACGCGAATACTTGTTGAGCGTGCGGATCACGCTCGGCGCGCCCCGTGCGGCGTGTGGTGGCGACAACCTCTGGTTCACTTAACAAGATGGCTTCAACGCGCTGGCCAATGCTGTCCGACTTCTCCAATGAAGTCCCTGGCACGGTTACTACACTGACGGTCAGGCTACCTTCGTTAAACTCGGGTAAGAAGCCGCGTCCGTACTGCCACGCACCAAGTAAGGCAATCACTAAGACCACTGTGGCGCCGCCAAGCAAGAGTTTCGGACGCTGCAACGAACCTTGCAGGAACGGGCGATAGCCGTTTTTCAGTACGCGAATAAAGCGCGTGTCATGCGCCGCCAACAAGCTTTTGCTAGCGCTAAGACCAAAGTAACTGAGTACGGGTGTCACGGTAATAGCCACTGCTAGTGAGGCTAGAATCGACACGATGTAGGCCACGCCCAACGGCTGCAACAGACGGCCTTCAACGCCGGTTAAGAAAAACAGCGGTAAGAACACCAGCACGATAATAAAGGTGGCAAACACAATCGAGCTTTCGATTTCGCGAGTGGCTTGGGCAATAACGTGCAGCCGCGACGCTCGTTCAGATTCTGGCTGGGCAATGTTCTCGCGCAATCGCTTAACTACGTTTTCGACCACGATGATGGCGTCGTCGACGAGGGCACCTAAAGCGATGGTCATGCCACCAAGTGTCATGGTGTTGAGTGAACCACCGAAATAACGAATGGTGAGTACTGCGACTAACAACGACAAAGGAATCGCCACGAGTGCAATAGCTGTGGCACGCGCACTGAACAAGAAGATGAACATGATGGCGATAACCAAAATAGCGCCATCGCGCAAAGCACTGTTTAAGTTGTTAATCGAAGTCGAAATAAAGTCCGCTTGACGGAAGGTATCTGTGTGCAGCGTCATTCCTTCGGGCAAACTTGCATTAATATCGGCAATGACGCTATCGAGCTGTTCGGTTAACTTAAGGGTATTGGTATTCGGTTGCTTTTGAATACCCAGCACCACTGCTTCTTCGCCATTGAACGCCGCTGTACCGCGGCGCAGCGCACCACCAATCATGACATCGGCGATATCACTGACCAGAATTGGCACTCCGGCCTTAACCGCCACGACAGTTTGTTCAATATCGCTCGCTGAAGTAATACGGCCAGCACCTTGGAGCAAGAACTCCTGTTGGTTCTGTGTCACAAAGCCAGCTGAAGCCGTCATGTTTGAGCCGCTGAGTGCCTCGGTCACTGTTTCTAACGACAAACCATGCGCAATCAATGCGGCAGGCTCAACCACCACCTGAAACTGTTTGACTTCACCGCCGGTAGAGATGACTTCTGCGACACCAGGTACGGCTAACAAACGGCGGCGAATGGTGTAATCAGCGGTGGTCTTGAGCTCAATTTCGGAATGTTCGGCAGAGCTTAGCGCTAAGAACATGACCTCGCCCATAATTGACGAAACAGGAGCCATTTGCGGTGCACCGACATCAGCTGGTAGCTCATTTTGTAGCGTTTGTAGGCGTTCCGAGACCATTTGGCGTGCGAGATAAACATCGGTTTCCCAGTCGAACTCGACGGTGACCACACTAATACCGATGCCGCTGTTGGAGCGCACACGACGCACGCCCGAAGCTCCATTCATCGCTGACTCGATAGGAAAAGTAATGAGTTTTTCGACGTCTTCTGGGGGCATGCCGTGCGCTTCTGTGACCACGGTCACCGATGGCGCGGTGAGGTCAGGGAACACGTCCACAGGCGCTTTCAAGGTGGTATAGCCACCCCAAATTAACAGTACCAAGGCAAGCGCAATAACGATAAGTCGATTATGCAACGACCAATGAATAATTCGATCAATCATAAGAATCCTTAGTGCGCGTGGCCGTGGCCAATCTCTTCGCCGCCAATCGCGGCTAAACGGACGTCATAAGCGCCAGTGCTGACGACGCGCTCGCCGGCCGTTACACCGCGTTTAACTTCAATCCAAGCGCCATCACGAATGCCGAGTTCGACTTCACGGCGCGCGAAAGTCTCACCGCTGGTATGCACGAACACCACGTCCTTACCTTCTTGACGAATGACCGCCGAAACGGGCACTGCCAGTGCGCTGTCATGTGCATCGGTAAGTGCATGAGCAGCATAGGTGGTACCTATCATCGGATGCCAAGTCTCGGTGGCAAAGGCTAGGGTCACCGCAAAAGTTCGCGATGTTTCATTCACTGCGAGATCGCGCGCTGCCACTTGAGCATTAGTCGCATCAAGGCGCACCAAACCGTTTGCGGTTTCAAGCCAGGCTCCCGAGATAGCCTTCACGTGATCGCTAAAGCGCTCAGGAATGGCTAAACGCAACCACTGCTGGTCAGCGGCGGCTAATTCGAGCAAGGTTTGTTGGGCGTCGACGTACATTCCACTTGCTAAGTGTTGCAGCAGAATCTTGCCGCTAATGGGGCTCTTCAGCGCAATACCGCCTGCTGATTCACCGAGTTGGCGTTGCGCAATTCGCGCTTCGGTGGCCGTCACTTGGGCTTGGTAACGTTGTTGTTCAGCGTGTGCTTCGGCGAGGCGTGAGGCCGGAATCGCACCACTTTTCACCAGGAGCTGCAAGCGTTCAACTTCTTGCTTGGCCAAGTTGAGTTGCGCTTGTGCGTTGCTGAGTTCTAATTGCAGAGCAATGATGTCTTGCGCTGATTCGGCGCGCGGAACCAGTACACCCAGCTCTTTACCACGTTCGACTGCACTACCGGCAGTCAGGCCTTGGGCCGGGAAAAAATAGCCAGCCTGCGGCGCGCGAACAGTGGCACGTTGCCCTGCTGGTGCTTGCACTTCGGCAAAAGCTGGTAGTGAACGCTGCAGCGCCTTTGCAGTGACCACATGAGTCGCAAAGGGCTGCTGCCATTGTTGTTCTTTTAAGTAGGTAATATCACCTTCGATGTCACGTTGTTGCACGTCAACATGCTCATTGGCTGCGAACACCTGCACGCGACCCAGGTTGTGACGTGCACTGATGCGGTCGTTGCTAAGCGCGACAATAACGTCATAGGTGCCAGCATCACGCGGCCTCACGACCGGTGTAAAAAGGCCATCGCGAGTTGGGCTTTTTACCCGAAAACGCGCTTTGAGTTCTCCTTGTTGACGCAGTTCTACGTCAACTGTGCCGTTCTTGACTGGGGCAAACTTGTCTAAATAGGTAAAGTGCGCGAGAAAGCGTGCGTCTTTGCCTTGTTGCAGCGGTGGAAACTCGACAAAGAGCTCAGTAGCCTCGGTGTAATGGGTGTAGACCAAAGGCTCTGCTTCGTCATGGGCATGACCATGCGCCGCCTCGTCAGTTGGGCTGCACGCCGCAAGGAGCGCAACAACAAATAAACTGGTCAATGTGGTCATCAATCGCATGGTCAATTCCTAATGTCGCTTGCTGGCTATTAATTATGGCTGTGTTCTTCGCCGTCACCGTGAGAGTGCGTGTCGTCTTCTTTAGCTTTGGTTTCGGTGCCGTTCTCTTCACCGTAATAGGCTTCCGTTTCCGGTTGCTGCGCGTCATGTTCATGAGTGCCTTCGCCGTGCTCGTGCGCTTCGCCTTCGTGCTCATGCTGCTCTTCAGCGTGGCTACCATCGGCATTGTGTGCGTGGCCATGGTCTTCTGAACATGCGGCAACAGAAGTCACAAGTGCTGCTGCAGCTAAAAGTTTCCAATAGGTTTTCATCGTTTAAGTTCCTCTGGTTGATAACTTAGTTGTTGTAGGTGGATCCAGTCGACGCGGGCGTTGAACTGGTGATTGAGTAAGTCGGCGCTCAGCGTTTGCTGCGTGCGTTGAATATCGATAAGTTCGGTTACCGAAATTTCACCGAGCCAATAGGCTTGGCGTGCGGTAGCGAGCATTTGTTCGGTATTGTGTAACTGCGACTGTTGGAGGCTTTGCAGAGTTGCGCGCAAGCGCTTTTTCAGGCTTGCAAACTGTTGCTGTTGCGCACACTGCAGGCGCTCGAACTCAATACTGAGTGCGGTTTGCAAGGGCACTAAGCGCGCTGCTTCGTATTGCCCACGTTGAAATAGAGGAAGCTCCACGCCTAGACTCGCGGCTGCTTCAGAGTGTTGACCCTGGGCATCTTCAATACGGCGCATACCAAGGCCCACGGTCACTTCAGGGAAGACTCTGGCCTCTGCCGCTTGCTGCTCTGCTGCTAACCTTTCGCGGAGCTGTTGCAGCATTGCCAGCTCAAGATTGTGTGTTGGCGCTCGCAACTGATTTAATGTCTCAGGCGACAACTCTTGTGGTAGCAACGGCGCAGCAAGTTGCTGTTCGATGTTTAACCCCGTGAGCGCCTCTAACTCGTGACTTAGTGCTACGGCTTCGCGAGCGAGTTCCGCGGTCTTCAACTGTGCACTTGATAAAGTTTGTTGCAGGCGAAAATGGTCCAGTCGGCTCTGCTCTTCAAGTTCAAGTTGCTGCTGACTTTGTGCCACCAGCTCAGTGAGCTGCTGGGTAAAGCGTTGCTGCTGTTGATACTGTTGCGTCAGCATAACGAGGTGATAAAACTTGGTGCGCACCTCGGCAAGTTGATCACGCAACGTGATATGTAATTGTGTGGTCGCCACTTGCGCCTGGAGGTCAGCGGCTTGCTGCCGATAACCGCGCGCACCCCAAGCCTCGAACGACTGAGTGAGCCAGAGCGCTAATTCATTTTCTTCACTGCCGTCGGCATAGCTCATCGGCTCGTAACTCAACTCGAGCTCAGGGTTCGCCAGCAATGCAGCACCGTCGCGTTGCGCTTGAATGGCCTGACGTTGTTCCGCGAGCCATTGGTCAACTCGGTGTTGCTGCAAAAAAGCTTGCACTACCTGCTGTTCGGTAAGGCCGCGTTCGGTTTGCGCAAGTGCAGCTGTGGGCACGCCAGTAATAAGCAAAGCACACACAAAAGTTGCGCTCCGCACTAGTTGTTTCAACATTAATTTATCCATCCGATAAGAGTTTCAAGCGCATGATGCTGAGCGGTCATAAATAAAAGCGAGGCGCTTACGAGGAGTACGCTAGCAAAACGCCATAAACGTTGCTGATGTGGCCGCTCGAGATCCATTTGTAGCAAGGCGTGAATGCGTTGTTCAATGCTGCCGCCATTGTGATTCATGCCTAAGGTTTCTTGTTTGATGGTAAGCATGGCCACTAGTGATTCAGCGACTACGGCGCGGCCGAAACGCTCGGCGAGTTGGCGGTCAATGCGTTGCTCGCGCGCGGCGAGCCAAGCTTCGCGCAACTGCCGGCGTGCGGTTTTTGAGTAGAAAGTTAATGCCAGTTCGATGCCAGCCATTTTCACCAGGTCACGATTGCGAATGTGTTGGAACTCATGGGCTACGACTAAACGTAAGGTTTGCTTGGAGAGTCGTTGTCGTAGTGCCTTCGAAATCACCACTTTGGGATTGTGCAGTCCTGCCACAAAGGCCAGTTCCTGTTTGCTATCGAGCCAACAGAGTGGACCCTCTTGAATATCGACAAGGCGACTTTGCAGGTTTTGTTGACGTCGCAAACGACGTACTACAGGCCATAAACGCCAGGCTAAAATCGTGACCACAAAGGCGAGTAAGGAAGCTTGTACGAAGTGCGTCTGGGTACCGGTTAAATGTTCCAAACACAGGTGCGGATGACCAAAACCATGCTCCTCACAGTGATCGGCGATCAACCCCCAATACTTACCGAACATGGTAGTGAGCATGGCAATTGCCAATAAAACGCCTGTCATCAGTGGGGCGAAGGTCAACCAACTTAGTGATAACGCTGAGCGGGCTTGCGAATGCAGAGGTAGCCAGCGTAAACGTAACTCTACCACCCCTTTCGTCAGCAAGGTGGTGGCGACGATCAACAAGAGGCAAGAAATCAGCAAGGCACTCATGTTAGCTTTCCTGCGCTTTGAGCTCGGTGATCAATGCTCGCAGCTGCGCCATTTTCTCAGCACTGACTGGAGCCTGTTGCTCGACGAAGGCGGCGAGGGTCATCGATGGGTCACTGTCGAACTCCGACAGTAATTTACCGACTAACTGCGCAGTGAGTTGCTCGCGCGTGAGCTTAGGTTCATAAATATACGCGTGAGAGCACTTACTTCGGCGCAGTACGCCTTTACGATTCAGTCGTTCAAGAGTCGATTGCACAGTGTTTTTGGTCACGTTGCGAGTTGTTTGAACCTGCTCATGAACATCTTTCACGGAGCCCGACCCCATGGTCCACATCAGCTTGGTGATAAAAGTTTCTAATTCGCCTAATTGCATCGCGCGTCTCGTTGCCTAGATTTTGAGCCCTCTAGCCTAAGCGGCAAAAAACCGACTGTCAATCGGTTTTAATAAAGTCAAATTTGGTATTGCGAACCATTCGCATTTGCATTAAGATCGCCGGCATCTTGAATTAATCGATGCCGAAGAGGACCTTGTTGTGAAAATGCTGTCTCGTGTTGCCGTAGCCGTAAGTATCGCCCTTGCCCCACAAGCTTTTGCTGCTGAAATGCAAACCATGGAAGCCATGGAGCGTCTTGAAATTAAAGGCGAGCAGCAAAGCGGTTATTTGTCGAAAGAGCAGGAGTCAGCATCGAAGCTCGATATCAGTATCAAAGAAACGCCGCAAACGGTGACGGTGATCAATGCAGAAAAACTGAAAGACTTTGCTCTGCATGACCTCAATAGCGCGTTAGAAAACTCAGCAACGATTAATGTTGAGCAAGTTGAAAGCGACCGTACGTATTACAGCTCACGTGGCTTCAAAGTGAATAACTTCCAAATCGATGGCCTAGGCTTGCCGCTAATTAACGACAACAGCCATGGCCGCGTCGACGCAGCTTTGTATGAGCGCATCGAAGTGGTACATGGCGCGAACGGCATTATGACCGGTGTTGGTAGCCCTTCAGCGACGGTAAACTTGGTGCGTAAGCGGCCAAAAAGTGAAAACCAAGGTTACGTGAGTGCCACCATTGGCTCGTGGAACACCAAACGTCTTGAAGCCGATTACTCTGCGGTCGTGAATGATGCCTTCCGCGTGCGGACTGTCGTCGTCGCCGATGATCGCGAATCGCACCTCGATCGTTATGCGAACGAGAGCCAAGTATTTTATGCCGTTGCGGATTATGCGCCAACTAACAACACCTTGATCACCCTCGGTCACAGCGAAACTAACAGCGAAACGGATGGCAACTTGTGGGGTGCACTAACGCTTTACTACGGTGACGGCACGCCAACGAACTTTGACCGTAGCACTAACATCGCCGCCGATTGGTCGGAGTGGAACGTCAAAGAAAGTCGCAGCTTCATTGACCTTGAAACCGCATTGAGCGACCGTTGGAATTTGCGTATGGCCTACAATCGCGTGCGTACCGACGAGGACAGCCACTTGTTTTACACCTACTTGGCAGACCCTGCTACGGGACTCGACCCAGAGACGGGCTTGGGCTTAGTTGGCTACGGCAGTGAGTACGACCTTGACGATCAACAAGATACTTTTGATGCCTACGTGAGTGGTAGCTTCCGCGCGTTCGGCCAAGATCATCAATTGGTCGTCGGTGCCAACTATGCACGCTTGGATTACATCGATACCAGCTTATATGACTTTCATACCGGTAATGGTTTCCCTGTCATGCCAGCACTGGAAGACTGGAACGGTAATACGCCATTTCCTGAATTTACCGATGGCCTAGCGGGTAGCGATATCGAAAACACCCAAAAAGCCGTGTATTTGCAAGGGCGCTTCTCGTTAACCGATGACCTCAAAGTGTTGGCCGGTGGTCGTTACAACAGCTTTGAAACGGAAGGCATGGGTTACGGGGTGGACAATTCGCGCGACGAAAGCGAGTTTGTACCGTATTTCGGCTTAACGTACGCCGTGACTGAAGCCGTTACCGTGTACGGCTCGTACACCGAAACCTTTATGGCGCAAAACCTGCGCGACGAAAACTTCGAGCGCTTGCCTGCCTTAACTGGCAAGAACAGTGAAGTAGGTTTCAAAGCCGATTTGTTCAACGGCGGTGCGCTGTTATCAGCTGCCTACTTTAATGTGCAGCAGGAGAACTTAGGCGTGGGCGCAGGTGACGTAGTGAACCCAGAGACTGGGGTTCCTGAGCCGGTGTACCGTGCCGTCGATGGTATTGAAAGCAAAGGTTTCGAGGTTGAGCTCGCTGGCGAAATTCTCCCTGGATTGCAAGGCAACGTTGCTTTGACCTCGTTTGATATCGAAGGCGACCAACTGGTCGAAGACTACACGCCAGAGAACCTGTTCCGTAGCTCTTTGACCTATCGTCCAGCCAGCTTAGATAAGCTGAAACTTGGCGCAACCTACATCTGGCAAGACAAGCTCTCGCGTGTACAAGGCACCGTGAGTGACGTTTACGCCAATGCCGGTGACACCATTGTGACCACGCAAGACGCTTATGGTCGCTTGAACCTAATGGCCAGTTATCAGCTGACCGACGCCGTGGTTGTGAGCGTGAATGCCAACAACGTCACTGACGAAAAATACCTGAACAGCCTATTGTGGGCGCAAGGTTATTATGGTGCCGAGCGTAACTATTCTGCGAATTTAACCTATGCGTTTTAAGGACTAGCTGACAGCGATGAGCATGCGAAAAACACTGCACAAGTGGCATGGCTGGTTGGGGATCATTTTTATGATCCCCTTTCTGCTTATTTGCCTGACCGGAAGTATTTTGGTCTTCAAGAAAGAAATCGACAGCGTCCTGCTGCCCGACGTGGCAACCTTAGCGCCTTCTGATGCGCCGCGTTTGCCTTATGACACACTCAAAGATAATGTGAACGAACAACTCCCGGGGTACGAAATCGGCAGTTGGGAAATTTTTCCTGCTGGGCACGACGAAGCCGACCGCGTGTTCGTCATCAAAGAAGGCACCGACATTTGGCACAAGGTGCATTTGAACCCGTACACCGGTCAACTGCAAAGTCAGCCTACCGAACCGAGCCACTACTTAACCGACTGGCTGGTGGAACTGCACTACACCTTGCTCCTGAACGATATTGAATGGCTCGATTTTAGTTTCGCCACGGAACATTTGGGCTTACTTATTGGCTTCACCCTCGGCTTATTCTTGTTGTTTATGGGCGTTTCGGGCTTGATCATGTACCGCCGCTTTTGGGCACGTTTCTTCACCCTGCGTTGGAACCAGCGCATGCTTGTGGTCTTCAGCGACCTGCACAAAATGGCAGGCACCTTCGCGTCTCCAGTACTGCTGGTGTTGGGTATTACTGGCGTGTACTACAACGGCCTTATTTTTTACGAAGAGTGGACTGAACATGGTGGTGGTCAAGCGCATCACATCATGACCGACCGCTTGTACAGTGACGAGGTAAATATTGATACCTTGGTTGCTGACAGCCGCACGCGTATCGACGGCTTCAAGCCGACCTACTTGCTATTTCCGTATGAACCCGAGCTGCCATTCACTGTGTTTGGCCGCGCGCCAACTGCGAACCCTTTGCTTAGCAACTACGGTAGCGTGTCGAACTATGACGCCTTCAGCGGTGATTACCTAAGTACTTATAACTTGAACGAGCAGGGTATTGGCACAAAAACCCTCGACGCTTTTCGTCGTTTGCACTTTGGCACCTGGGGCGGTCTCGCCGTGAAAATTTGGTATAGCTTCGTCGGCGTACTACCCTTATTGTTGGCCATTACTGGCACCTACATTTGGTGGCAGCGACGCAGCAAGCGTGCGCGGCGGCGCTGAGGAGTGACGGTCATAACTTGCTAGATTGTACAATGTTAAGTACAATGATTGTTGCTCTACAGCAAAGTGAGGCAGTATTATGACCGTCAAAGTAATTACCTATAGCGAGGCTCGTGCGTCGCTGAAAGGGTATATGGAGTCGGTGGCAGAGGATCATATTCCGACCGTCATTACGAGTCAGCGCGGGCGTCCGGTAGTGATGCTCTCATTGGAAGATTACACCAGCATGGAAGAGACCATTCATTTGCTAAGCTCTCCGGCAAACGCTTCACGTTTAGCCGAATCGATTGAGCAGTTCAAGCAAGGTAAGGCCTCGCAGCGGGGCCTGATCGATGACAAAGAAGAATGACTGCCTGTTGAGCTGGACGCCTCACGCTTGGGACGATTACTTGTCGTGGGAGCAGCAGCCCAAAACGCGCAAAGCCATCAATAAACTTATCAAGTCATGTATGCGTACTCCTTTTGAAGGCATCGGAAAACCCGAACCACTGAAGGGAAGTTTATCAGGCTTTTGGTCGCGGCGAATTGATCGGGAACACCGCTTAGTTTATCACTATGAAGAAGGGAATTTGACTATCTTGCAATGCCGCTATCATTATGAAAAATAAATTGATTAAGCTTATTACCCTAGTGTGGCTCTTGCCCTTGAGTGGCGTATTTGCTGCATCATTTGACCACAGTCACGCCGCTTACACCGAGTTGTTGCAGAAGCACGTCATTGTCTACGACGACGGACGTCGTTCGGTAGTCGACTACGCGGCCCTGAAAGCCGACGAACCTGCACTGAATGCCTACCTACAAGAGCTAACCGACGTTACGGATGCTCAATACGACGCATGGACCCGTGACCAACAGTTGGCGTTTTTAATAAACGCGTACAACGCTTTCACGCTGGAACTGATTATCGACAACTATGCGTCTTTTGCCAGTGGTGAAAACGAGTCCATCCGTGACCTTGGTAGCTTGTTTTACTCCGCTTGGGAGCGAGACTTTGTCGATTTGTTGGGCGAAATGCGAACGCTGGATTGGATTGAGCATGAAACGATTCGCGTCGACTTTGACGAGCCTCGGATCCACGCCGTGTTGGTGTGCGCCGCAATGAGTTGCCCCAAGTTGCGCGACGAAGCCTACACTGCCGCAACATTAGACGCGCAACTTGAGGACCAAATGCGTACCTTTTTGAGCGACCGCTCGAAAAACGGCATCGACGAACACGGTCTGTATCTCTCGCGAATCTTCGATTGGTATGAAGAGGACTTTGGCGATCTTCGCACCTATATGCGCCGCTATGCCGACGCGTTGGCCGAAGATCAGGCCGAGCGTGACGCGTTGATTGACGACATCCGCATTCGCTACACCGACTATGACTGGCGCTTGAACAATCCTGCTAACGCTAAGCTGCGAAATAATGCACGATAGACTACGCTAGAAGCAGTGGCTTGGTCAGTTGGAGAAGTGTATGTGCGTGCGACAGTTGGTGATTGCTTTAACCTTGGTACTTGTTGTCACAGGCTGTGCGTCGCCCAGTACCACCAATATGATCGGCACTGCGCGCACCCCTCTCGATGCCAGTGACGTCCTCGTTTACCTTGAGGAACCTATTTGCTTTGAAGCCATTGCACTGCTCACCGCCACCAGCGATGCTTCATTTACCTTTAGTGAACAAGCGCAAATGGACGCCGTACTGCAACGCCTCCGTGAAGCTGCCGCAGCCGTGGGTGCCAATGGCGTCTTGCTGAAGCGCACAGGCGAACAACGCGATGACTCGGTTTACGTCGGCACCGGCCTTGGCCGCAGCACCGGCAATTTCGGCTTCGGCATCAACATTGGCAAATCCTTCGGCCTGATGGACAAAACCGCCGAGGGCGTCGCGATTTGGGTGCCGGAGAACTGCGATTAATTCTTTTCGAGGATACAAACATGAACCTAGGCGCATTTTCAGTAAGTTTGGCAGTCAAAGACGTGAAAGCGTCGGTGGCGTTTTATAAGAAGCTCGGCTTTGAACAGCTTGTCGACCTGACCGAGCAAGGCTGGGCCATTTTGAAAAATGGCGACCACATCATCGGCCTGTTCCAAGGCATGATCGACGAGAACATTTTGACCTTCAATCCTGGCTGGGACCAGAACGGTAAAAACGTCGAACCTTATACCGACATCCGTGAGCTGCACAAGCAACTCGAAGCCGCCGGCGTCGAAGTTTTTAACGCCAATTTAGACGGCCCCGATAGCCGTGGCAGCTTGATGATCCGCGACCCGGATGGCAATGCGATTTTGTTGGACCAGCATCGAGCGTAGTCGCATAAAAAGCCTTGATTTTTGTTGCTTACTCCAATGTTTGATTGGTTATAGGTTTCGTAAAAACAACTTTGCTCCAAGAACTTCTGGTCGTGTCTTGTCAACCAGAAGCTCTTAGTTACTGCTCTGCACAATTGATGAATCGCCAAAAATTAAGATTCTGGTGTGGTTTTCTCGTCCGAAGTATTCAGTATATACGTAATAGGCTCGGGAAAGAGTAAGTTCAAATCAGTCTTGTTTATTTTGAATAACGGCCCTTTTTCTGATACTCGGTTAGTTTTACCACTTCTTTTTATTAAGTGGTCCATTGTTACTAATCCGTTCTCAATTAAGGGAAGAAGTTGACTTAGAATTGGCGCTTTAGTGTGAGTCACACTGATGAGTTGAAAATGTTCGACGCCATTTATAAACTCACTTTCTGCGTGAATCCAAAATGTTTCCGAGTGTTTTTCTTTCAGTCGCTGGCGAAGCAGTTTTCCAGACCACACCGCCACAAGTTCCGATTTAGTATACCACTCTTGTAGTTGATCTTTGGTTTCATCGTAAATGAAGGAAAGACCTTGAGTATTTTCACGTTGGGTACTAACAGTGCAGTAAAGTTTAAAGTCATCGTCTCTTTCATAACCGTACCGATTAAGAATTTCAGCGCTTTTTTTACATGGGCTAAGTTCCCAGTTTGGGACCTGAGCGAATAACGTTGTCCGGTTTTTTCCTCCTCTACCTGATTTGATCTCTATTCCTTTATAGTCAGGATCCTTGCTACTATTTGCAGCGATTCCCAACCTCGACTCGATGGTGTAACCGACACCGGTGCTTCCACCTCTGAGTGCGGGCATCGGCTCCAACGCTAACAGTCGAAGCTTACTTAATAACTCTTCAGCGACGGACGATTCAAATTCGCGAAGTGCGTTAAGAAAAATAGTTATCGCAGAAGATTTTGATGATAGAGAAACTGATAGCCTAACTTTACTCAAATTGAGTAGGTAGAGTGAGTCTTTGAATACAATAATGGCTATCTGATCTCCAGCTTCACAATATTGCGGAAGCTTGGAGAACCACATTCTCGGATCACCTTTTTTGGTCATAGGTCTGTAGAGGCTTACAGATGATTTTATTGATCTTTTGTCCGACAAAAGAAATGCATGCCTCTTAACTTTGTGATCTAGACCTTGACCTTGCTCATCATATGAATGGAAACCTTTCAACTCAAAAAGCGTTCTTACAACCTGAGTAGCATCAAGAATTGATTTCTTGAGTCCTGTTAAAGTTGGTTCGAAGGTGGAAAATTCAATTCCTAGCTTTGTGAGCTCTTTTTTATTCTCTGCTACAAGCTCCCGCTCTTGGATTGGAATGTCAGACGTTCGCTCTCGTTCTAGTACTTCGTAATCTTTATCCGACATTTCTACATCTTCGTCTGATACAAATTTAATTGATGGCTGGGGTATGTTTGGTCTAGCACTTTCGGATTTTAAAAGAGCTTTTCGAAACTCTTGCCATGAAGAAAATCCGTATTGTTCGCTGAGTTTTTGATAGGCAGCTGAGTGACTAATTTTTTCACTTTTTTTTAATAGCTTTGCGCGTTGTTTGATACGAGAAATGGAAGGTAGATCTTTAAATGACTTCATGATGATACTCGGAATTATAATGCACTGTGTAGGTTTGATTTACTTAGGGGATGCGGAGGCACTTTGTCTATTGACAGGTTTCCCATTGAACCAAGTTATGCATGTCAGGAACAAAACACAGTACTAAAATCCGCCCAGAACATGCTGAGTAGATGTACCAAGCGTT
The DNA here is from genome assembly GCF_024752025.1 of Pseudidiomarina sp. CB1. Lineage (GTDB taxonomy): Bacteria > Pseudomonadota > Gammaproteobacteria > Enterobacterales > Alteromonadaceae > Pseudidiomarina. Next base: position 173,466 of record NZ_JANTPU010000002.1, read on the forward strand.
AATTTTGTAGATCGTGAATGTGCTCACTGCAAATCTACCGAGCATACTGTTTGCTTGGTGTATCTACAGAGATGATCAGAAGGGATCTTTTCTTAAGAAGAGTGGATTCTCTATTCAATCCAGAAAAGAAAATATCGTACTCTAAGTATATACGCAACTATAAAGCTCGGCGGAGCGTACAGAGGGCTCATTAAAAGAGAGCCTTGCGCACGATAGGTATATCAGCGTTAGAACACAGCTGCACAGATTTGTGGGTCAAGAATTTATCTTCAATTATAGTGCGATGTTACCCTTACTCTATAAGTATCAAAGGCTTAACCGTCCAGTTATGAACGATTTCAGCTTTTTGCAGACAAGGAGAGGGATTTACCTGGAAAATCTCATGTAGAATCGCTAGAATTAGCTTAATAATACCGAACCGTGGTCGGGGGAGCATAACTGTGAACTATATTGAACTTTTTGCCGGATGCGGCGGTTTGTCACTTGGGTTGGAACGAGCTGGTTTTGAACTAATTTTTGCGAATGAGCTTTCCCCTATGGCGGGTGAGTCATATGCATATAACATATTGAATGAGGACCTGAGCCAATTGGCTCAGCAATCTCAGATGCCATCTAGAACACTTTGGCTTAATAGCTCTTATCCTGATTTGCGAAGAAGATTAAGAGAGAATCCTTTTGAATTCCCAAGTGTTAAGGCCGTTGGATATTCCGATTTGAGAGGCCTAAACCAAAGCCTTAGCGGCAAGTTAATGATCGGTAGTATTGTAGAGTTGAATAAGCTCTTAGAGGAGGAATCAAGTTTAATAAAGTCGATTCGTGGTTCGAATGATGGTGAGGGAGTGGATTTAATTTCAGGAGGCCCCCCTTGTCAGAGCTTTAGTATGGCGGGTTTGCGCAGAAAAGATTGTGAGAAGAATACCTTGCCTTGGGAGTTCGCAAAATTCGTTTCTAAGATACAGCCAAAAATGGCAATGCTCGAAAATGTCACTGGAATATTAAGAGCATTTCGTGATGGCGATGGCAAAAAGTATTACGCGTGGTTTGAAGTGGCGAAAGCTTTTGCACAAATCGGCTATGTCCCTCTTTGTTTACATATTAATGCAAGGTTTGCAGGAGTACCTCAGAACCGACCTCGGTTCATTCTAATGGCATTCCGCGAAGACTTTCTGAAAAAATGGATGATTAAGAATAAGTCGCATGCAAATCAAGTTCTTTTACGTTCTTCGATGAGTTTTTTTGAGAAGATCCATATTAATGGTGAAGAGCCTGAATATGGAGACCTTAGGTATTTTGACTCCTCGAAACCTCAAGATCGTGAGTTAATCAACTCAAGCTTCTTATGTCATTTACAGAATAGCAAAGAAGTTACAGTCAGAGATGCGATCGATGATCTGAAAGTAAATCGACCTAGTTTACAAAGTGAGTACGTTAAAGACTTGAATACCCTTTTTGGCACCCCAGAAGGTACCCACATTTTTAATCATGAGAAGCGATCAAACTCACCTACGGTGCAGAGGCGATTTAGAATATATCAAATATTACAACAACTTAACGAGTCTACAGTCACAAAGGGTGTAATGGGGTTACTGAAGGGAGATTGTTCTTCATTGAGTGATGATGCTTGGAGACATTTGCGCTCTTTCAAATTCAAGCTTGAGACTGGTGAGTTGTCGCATTTTCATAAAAAAAGTGAATTGGAACAGTATCTTTTGCGACATCCGACTAAAAAACAGACTCAGAAAGCTCTTAACCCTGATCAACCAGCACCAGCAGCGTTATCTATTCCGGATGATGGTTGTCACTACGACGAGAACGAACTAAGGGTGTTTAGTGTTCGGGAAATGGCACGAATCCAGTCTTTTCCTGACGGGTTTGTGTTCCGTTCAAAAGTAACCACTGGGGGGAAAATGAGGCGTTTTGAGGTACCACAATACACCCAAGTAGGCAATGCGGTTCCCCCGCTGCTAGCTTATCGATTGGGTATTGTCTGTAGCCAAGTTCTCGGCTTTGAGCATCAAGAAATTTTGGCGTAGAAGTTGTTTGGCTAAATAAATGCCATATTTCATTTCGAATTGATTGTCACGATTAGTATGAGCTAAAGAGTGAGAACTAACCTCGACTCAAAATTTTAATCAAATGCCACCCAAACTTAGTTTTCACCGGCCCATGCACTTCCAGCGTGGGCTTGCCGAAGACGACTTTGTCGAAGGCGGGCACCATTTGGCCGCGGCGGAATTCGCCTAAGTCGCCGCCCTTTTTGCCTGATGGGCAGAGGGAATGCTTGCGGGCGAGGTCGCCGAATTTTTTGCCAGCGGCGAGCTGTTTTTTAAGCTCAACGGCTTCGGCCTGGGTTTTAACTAAAATGTGTAGGGCGTGGGCGCGGGCCATGCTAAACGTCTCCCAAAGGTGTTATCGCTGCCAATCTTCGAGCTGCTGCAAGTGCTTAATACGATCGCGCTGTAAGGTCAGCGCTTCGAAAACGTCATCGTAGCTTTCGTTTTGCGGTGACAAGTTTGGTAGTGCGAAATTGGCTTGGGTGAAGAACTCTTCGCGGTGATTCTCCCAGCCTTGGCGCCACCATTGAACGATCAAGTCGCGTGATTGCAACAGGGTTTGTGTGGTCGGTAGTTTATCCGATTTCGCTGCGTTAATGGCGGTTTTTGTCGGCAACAGATTCCACAGATCGTTGTTTGGCCAGCGCGCGAACGGGAAGGCGTGGTCGACGGCGTAATTGCGCGGCCGAATGTCAGAGCCAGACCAACAACATTGCACGTGATCTTCATTCAACAACTGTTCCACGCGTTTGCGCACGCGGCTCGTGGTGCGTTCGGGATTTTCCCACGCCAGCGCATTTAAATAGTCGACCCGTGACAGTGCGCGTTGCTGGTTTAGGGCGTAGCTTGCCATCAAGTTACTCCATTCGTTCACCAACGCAGGCTCAATCCACACACTGAAACGTGCCAACGCGTCCCAAATACTACGCGGGACGTAAAAGGTACCTAACGATTTCAAAAACTCGTAGTCCAGCACCAACGCGCCTTTGGGTTTTTGGGTCCGCTCTAGCTCGACGTGGAAGACTTCGGTTTGAGTGCCCGGCAAGGTGATGTATTTGGCGGGCATATTTCGAATGGTGGACGCAATATCTTTAAGGGTGCGGTGCACGTTCTGCGCTTCGATCGGGTCAAAATAACAAGCGCCAATGTAAAAATCGTTGGTGGTACGGTTAGTGAGCGTTTGCCAACCTTCAGGCTTCACAAAACCAAGGCCCTTATTGCTGCTGCTTTGTTGAATCCCGAGGGTATCGATTAAAGGTTTGTAGAGTTTGAGCCAATACAGCGCAACCAGTCCCATCGGCAGGGCGACTGTTTCTTCGGTTTGTTCGAGTACTGCGCCGGGGTGTCCTTCTGCTATGCGTAGCAGTGTTCGAAGTAGCGCTACTTTGTAGGTCGATGACTTGTTGTCGTTGATGACAATATTGCGAATGAGCGGAAATGCACCCGTGCCGTCATCAGGAAGCGTAAGCAGAACGGTTTGCCATGCGACGTCTTGGCGCTTTAGTTCATCTTCGCGTTTTTCTAGCAACCGAAAGGTCAGCCCTTGTTGCTGCGCGAGCTGCGCAAGCTCGTCGGCGGATACCGGGTGCATGGTGCGTTCATCGGGGCTGGCGCCATGGCGCAGCGAGACGACCATTTTGCCGTTGGGTTTGAGTAGCGAACTGAGCTTGCGGAAGCTGCGTTGCCGCGCCGAGGGTGGGATGTGCATCCACACAGCGCTGAGCAGGATCAGGTCGAATTTGGTTTGTAGTTTGTGGACCTGGCTGAGCTCGGGCAGGCTGTCGTCGAGCCAATGGATGGGATTGCATGAACTTGGCGTGTACGCATCATACTTTTGTGCGTGTTCGCGGAGTTGAGCTGCCGGCTCTACCGCAACCACATTGAAACCGTTACAGGCCAAGAAGCGCGCATCGCGGCCTGAGCCTGCGCCCACATCAAGAGCCATGCCTTCGCTCGGAATCAGCTCAAGCCAGTCACGATGCACCTGTTCAAATTCAAGGCTGTCGTACTGCTCGGCAAGTTGTTCCGCATTGCGGCTGTAGTAGGTAATGTTGTCGTCCATCCCGTGACAGCGGCTCCGTAATCGACGTATTAATTTGTATGAATAAGTCCCACTATAATGGCTTTTTTGTACAATGGCATCTCTCAGTCAGGGCATTCTGAATGCCAAGCGAAGCGTTTATAGCATATTGACTACCCAGTCGCCCCATACTTGAGTTTGGAAAACGGTGTAAATTGAAGTTGCGAGAAGCGTAAATAGCGCTATTGAAATCATCGTGCTTGACTGAATCCGGCTGGTAGTTTTCAAGTCATATATGACGATCGATGCATAAACGCAGGCTATGATGACTAACATCATGTAGCCCGGCAACGCTAATACGTGAATCAAGCGGTTTAGGCCCTCTGGCATTAATTGGACGGCAGCGGTCAGCATAAATCGCTTATGATGTGCGGGAGATTTTATGTTAAACAAACCTAATATGTAGAGACATGCGAATAGGGTCCATTGTAAGAAAGTGCTTCCTATTAACGCACCTGCTCGAACTCTTGCATTGGCGTCCTCAGGATTAAATACGCCGAAGTTAACCAAACGCTCATAGAGATCCAGCGTCATTATTACTCCGGTAAGCAAAATAGCTATAACGAGTATGACGCTTAGCTTTCCCCAAAGTCTATGCCTCGAGAATTGACGGACTCTAACCAAGTATGACTGATTCAGTAATAACAAGTACCAAGCTGCACTGAATGCACCATGTACTCCTATCCATACGGTGACTCGTTCGAGCTGGTTGGGGTTTATGAGCCAGTTAAGGATAAACCCACTAAATACGACAACAGTAATCAACAGGGCCAAGCGAAAGAAAAACGTTGGCTGTTGATAGCGATCACGATGTTGAGTCATGAATTCCCTAGATTTTTGAGCGGCGATAAAGAGTAAGTTTATCCTGATTTAATTTAATGAGCGGGTGACTAAGACCGGCTGCGCTTCAACAACACAACGCCAAAAATACCGGTCGCCACCGACGCTAACGTTTCGGCTAGTGCGCGATAAAAATTAACTGTGACGCGCTTTGTTTCTGGATAATAAAAATCATCCCAACCAGGAATAAATTCGAATGCAACCACAACATCACTCATGATCCAGATCGCATTCAGTGCATTAATTGCGCAGCCAATGATTAAAAGATAAATAAAGGGTCTCATATCATGCTCCTTTTTGGCGTTGCGCAAGCATGGCAAAGAATACAGCAAACGATGCACTTGCAATGAATTCGAGACTGTTAAAGCGAATCGAGTAGCTGCTGAAATACAGCGTCATATTCACTAGGTAAGTGAGGGCATCAATGGCCATGATCCCTGCGATAACGTACAGAAGCGTTTTCATCATTCTGCTCCTTGGTTAGAGATCGAGACCACTATCGTCTTTTTTCGTTTGCGGCGCGCTCGAAGTATCGGTTGATGCGGGCGCAGGTTTGTCGACTTGCCCCAAAACGGCAACGATAATAAACGAAATGAGTGGTGAGATAATCACGGAGAGCAGTGCGTAGCCAATAAACGAACGACCACGTGATGACGCGAATGCGCCTACAAGAACACATAAGATGAGCCAAAGAATAACGTAAAGCATAACGAAACCTTTTTAATTATTTTGAGTTGTTGTGGTAGCGCCTTTTTTTAACTGCCGAACAAAAAGCGTGAAAAAGAAAACGGCAAAAGCCAGCGGCACAGCGATATTGATAACGCTATAAAACGTTTGTAGTAAGCTAGCTTCAATCTCAGAATCAGGACTATGGCGGTATAAATACACCGAGTAGCCAGTGATGAAGGTAGTTAAAGCCCAGAGTAGAGCCGCAATAATTGTTGTTATTTTCATAAGCTTTCTCTTGGATTGTTTAATCATTAACCAGTCTTTAGAATTGTTGACGAATTGTCAAACCCAAGCGGAATAAATAAGAAACGAGTAAATAAATGACGAATGTGAAGCAAGGAATTTATCAACACTACAAAGGCCCGGAATATGAAGTGCTCGATACCGTTCGCCACTCTGAAACGGAAGAAGAGTTGGTGCTGTATCGGCCTTTATATGGTGAGCGTAAGCTGTGGGTGAGGCCGCTAACAATGTTTGTGGAGTCCGTGAACGTCGACGGTGAACAAGTACCTCGGTTCCACTATGTGAGGGATGCGTGATGCGTTACTTTATGATGTTGACTGTGTTGTTCTTGATCGGGCTCTTTTCTGCACAAGCAACCGAAGTCGATCGCGCTGTGATGGTGGAGAAATACATAGAGGCGTTCAATGCTCAAGACTCAGAAGCGATGGCACGTATGGTGACCGACGACGTGCAATGGTTGACGGTCAATGGCGCTATGGTGTCGGTGGAAACCGCTGGCCGAGAAGCTTTGGTTAAGGCGATGGATAGCTACTTCGCGTCATGTTCGTCTTGTCGGAGCAAGCTCGTTGATGTGCAGGTGCTGGGTTCACGTGTGTCCGTGATTGAAGAAGCATCCTGGCTCGCTGGTGATGAACGCCGCTCGCAGTCGAGTATTGCCGTGTATGAATTTTCCGATCAACGTATCGCACGCGTTTATTACTTTGCTAGTGAATAACGCTGATGCGTTCCATAAAAAAAGCTCTCGAACTTTCGTCCGAGAGCTTTCATAAACGCCTACTTTAACGCTTAGCTGTAGTAGTTCCAGCCAAGCATGTTCCAGTAGTAGTAGAAGTAGCACATAAATACGCCGGCGAGTACGAGCAGGCCGTAGTAGATGCGACGACCGACGGTGAAGGTTTCTTCGCCAAAGCGCTTCACGTAGCGGAATAATGCCCATAAGGTCAACGGAATGGACAGTAATGGCAAGACCAGCGCTGCTTTCAGTAAGAAAGGAACGCCGCGATACAAGCTATCCGCAAAGCCGATAAGCACCACTGTCAGGAGTACGACAAAGGCGAAGTGTGCAATGCTCATGAACAGCGAGCTGTAAGTTAGCGACTTACTGGCTGCTGGGCGTTGCTTGTAGTCTTTGCGTTTGTAGAACCAGCTCACAATCGCATGCAAGAAGAGCAACAGCGCAATTCCTGGCACTAGGTATTTGAATAGGCCTGACTCAAAGGTTGGCGTGCGTTGCATACCCATGAATGGCAGGCTTTCAAAGTAGAAGGTGTCGATGCCGTCGCCCGAACGGCTGCTAAAGACAATGCGGTCGTGGCCGTCGACTTGGCGGAACAAGTTCTCGCCTACCTCAACAAACTGACGTGGGGCATACGGACCAGTCACGAGTAAGGTGTTGTTTTCGGTTGGAATCACGTCAATGCCGCCACTCAAGAGGCCGAACATCTTCTCGATGGTGCTCACGTTGCGACGCCAGAAGGTCCATGAGCCAGCATACTTGCCTGCGCGTTCGGCAAAGTCCGATGGCGGTTCAATGGGGTCTACGTCGTCAGGGAAAAAGTGATCGTAGATCTGGCCGACAAAGTTGTTACGCGCTTTGTTACTGACAGTGGTCATGTACGAAACGAAAATACCGAGGTTATTTTCTTTATCAACAGCCATGTCGGTGTGGAACTGCATGGTATCACCACCATGGCCGACCACGCGGAAGCCATTGTAAGTTTTCTCGTAAAAACCATAAGCCATACCGTTCACCCGTGGATCGGAGCTGAACAGTTTGGAATGCGCAAGTTCCATCATTTCGGCCGACAGAATACGGTTGCCGTTAAGTTCACCGTTGTTCAAGTTGGCTTGCATGAACTTCGCCATGGCTAAAGCACTAGCAGACACTGCGCCGGCTGGACCAAAGGCGTTGATCATCTCGAACGGTTGCTCTTTCCAGACGCCAAGTTCGCGTTTGTAGCCACGGGTCATGTAAGGCTCTAACTCATCGGATAATGGTTCGTCGAAGCTGGCATACTGCATGCCCAGTGGATCAAACAGGTTCTCTTTAACGTACTGATTGAACGGCACACCGGTCACGTTTTGGACAATCAGTCCAGCGAGTGCGGTGGCATAGTTCGAGTAAGACGAGACTTCACCCGGTGGATTCACCCGCGCAGGAATGTATTTTTCCATAGCTACGGCAAGTTCAGGGCCTTTGTCTGGGTATGAATGGATTAAGTAACCTAAGCCACCGTCTTCAAAGCCAGCTGTGTGCGACAAAATATGACGTAAAGTAATCGGTTCTTCGTAGGTCGCAGGAATTTCGAAGTCCAGATACTCGTTCACGTCAGTATCTAAGTCGAGGTTACCGCGTTCGACTTGCTGCATGACTGAAAGCCAAGTGAAGAGTTTAGATGTCGAGCCAATCCGGAACAGGGAGGTCTCCGGATTGACTGCGATGCCTTCTTCGATGTCCTGCATACCGAAGCCGTTGGCGTAGACCACTTCGCCGTCTTTGACTACCGATACGGTGACGGCTTGAATGTCTTCAAGGGCCATTTGTGCTTCGATAGTGCCTTCAATGTAGGGCGCCAGACCCGGCAATGAGTCTTGTTTCATCTCTGGGGCACTTGGTGCCTCTTGTAGTTCTTGTGCCTCTTGGGCATAAAGTGGCGCACTCGCCCCAGTGATCAGTAGCGCAAGGCCACAGAGCATAGAGCTAAATGCATTGCCACAGTTGGTGTGACTAACCTGCATAATGTTCTCCTTATTGTTATTAGTTGCGCACGGCCTGACCAGGGAGGGCAGAGGTATCTAGTTTGCCGTCCTCGATCACAAACTGTCCGTTTACGATAGAGTGTTTTAACCCTTGCGAAAGCTGCGCTGGCTTTGCGAAGGTTGCTGCGTCGTTAAATTCAGGAAGCGAAAACACCACAATGTCGGCGTCGGCACCTACTTGCAGGCGGCCTTTGTGACGCATTTGCGGAATCGCTTGTTGTAAAATCTTTGCGGGGTAATAGCTGACTTTGGCGATGGCCTCGCTGAGCGAAAGCACTTCGCGCTCGCTCACGTAGTTGCTAACAAAGCGAGCGTAGGTCCCAGCACTGCGAGGGTGTGACCAAGCTTTGTCGGGTAATGGCCAGGTGTCGCCAGCGACCGGTTTGTTGTCGAGTAACCAATCACCGCCGTCAGAAGCAATCACCCCTTCAGGCATTAAAATCGCTTGATCGATGAGAGCTTGTTCGTCTGGCTTCGAGGCATCAAGAAAGTGGATAATAATATCGGTTTGCGGCGCTTCGGCTTGTAACTGTGCAAACTCTTCTTCACTTAAACGTTTGCCATCGACGGCGAAGTTGTTGGCGCTGATGCCACCAATACGTTCACGCCAACCTTCACCACGGAACATGGCAGCGCCAATGGACGTTGCTCCGGCGCCGTAAGGGTAGGCTTCGGTTGATAGTTTCACGCCTTGCTGTTGCGAGCGCAAAATCATTGGCCGAATCAGTTCGATGTCTTTCAAGCTAATGGAGTTAAGGTGCACGATGTGCGCATGCACACCGGTGCCCGCGGCCACAGCGATGATTTCTTGAATGGCTTCAAATGAGCTTTGGGGCTCTGCCATCGACAAAAAGCGTGCATGGGTAAAGGAGGGCACCCCACGTTCGGCGGCAAGTTGGTTGATGCGATAGTACTCTTTATGGCCCGAACCGGGGGCATAACCGGTTAAAAAGCCAACGCCAAGGCCGCCTTGATCAAGGCCTTCAGCAACCAACTGTTCAATCTTGTCCAACTGCTCTGGGGTGGCGATGGTGTCTTGCCAGCCGTCACGATTCAATGCTTCGGTAAACCAATCTGCGCGACTTGAGGGCTCAAGCTCTAATAATGCGGCAATGCGTGCGGTGAGCCAATTGACGGATGCGCCATAGTTAATGGGGCGGCCTTCTTCGGCACGAATACGGTAGTACTCGTCAATCGGGAAAGCGCCAGATTCGAGTTCTAGTGCAGTGGTGACGCCATCAAATGCTTGTACACGATTGGCGAGCAAGGTCTGCCCATGGGCGTGCATATCAATAAAGCCAGGACTGACTACGAGTCCAGCAACATCAATTTGGCGTTTGCCATGCATGGCTTGTTCGCTGATGGCGACAATCTTACCGTCACGAATCGCGACGTTGCGGACTGCATCGAGTCCGCTTTCGGGATCAATAACTCGCCCGCCGGTGAGGACTAGGTCATATTCATGTGTGGCCCAGCTTGGATTTGTAAGCCCCAAGCACAGCAGGGCAAGCACACTTAGGTGCTTGATCGGTTGCCACATTGTGTTTTTTCCTTTGTTGCTATTGTTGATTAATTAACCATACCTACCACTATTTGTACAGCCTTAATATTAAATAAAACTGTTATAAAGCGTGTTTTAATAAATAATGGCTGCTCTATTTAGGAAAATGCGGGTATATTATGGGCCTCAGTTGTACTAAAATGAGCTTCATTATGGCCGCTTAAGCGCCTTATTGAAGGAAGCAGACCCCTTATGAGCAAGCACGACACTTCAGATCCCTATGGCATGATTATGGACGCCATTGTCACGCAATCGCTGCCGCCCAGTCAGAAGGTTTCTGAGAACATTCTGAGTGAGACGTTCGGTATTAGCCGCGCGATTGCCCGCAATATGATGGAGCGCTTGGTCGCACAGCACTTTTTAGTCACGCTGTCGCCACGGGTGACGCAAGTTGCGCCTCTAACCTTATTAGAAATTCGCCAGAACTTTATGTTGCGGCGTATGCTGTTGCCTGAGGTTATCTCGCTTGCTGGTGCAAAAGTCGACTTTGGTCGCATAGTGGCGCTGAATGACCGCATTGCCGAATTGATGCAGTCCACCGACGATGCCGCTGCCCTCGAGCTGTTAAAGACCAACAAAGAGCTGAACCTTGCGCTGTGTGAACCGGTGGGCTATCCATTGATGGTCGACTGGATTCGTCAGTTGGAAGACACCGCCATGCGTATTTACTGGCTCTATGTTAAGACGAAGCAGTCGTATCCTTATTCCAGCGATCAGCAAAATATTATTATTGACGTGGTGCGCAGTGATGACAGCAAGCGCATTCAAACCTGCATCACAGATATGATTGCGCAAACCGAAGAACGGGTACTGAACGCTATTTTTCAGAATAAACAGTTTTATACGCAGGACTTGATTGTTTAATCACTGCGCCGAGGCCGAGCGTTAATAACGGCACAATCACCACGGCAATATAAGCGTACGACAGCATGCCGTAGCCACTGGCGATAAGATCAATAATGCCAACCGCATTGGCAAGGTAGGTCGCGACGAACACAAAGCCAATGGCAATCATTGCCCGATAATACTGCGGAAAAGCCTTGTTGCGACCGCTAAAGCTATTGGCCACCCGTTCATTAACCGCATGAATCACGCCGGTACCTGTTTCGATGAAGGTACCGAACAACATCACCTGAAAAGTCACAAACAACCATAGTAAGTTCAGTGTCGCTAGCACATCGATAATGGGTACTGCGGCGGTGAGCGTGTTGGGGTAGCCCGCCAACAAGGTAACGAACACAAAGATGCCGGGAATGATGGCAATGACGCCAGCGCATGCGCCCGCACCTAAGGCGTGGCGTGAGCGGCGAAAGCGTGGCACCACAAACAGCACGGCGGCGAGCGCGTTGAGGTTATAAGCTGCATAACGCACGCCGTCGACCCCCCAACTACCGCTGATCTCTGTTGCGGCGATGCGCTGCATGATGTCGTTGCCGTAGTTACTGAAAGTGAAGGTAAAGAGCACGATGTAGGTCAGATACAATAGCGCTGACCAGCCGACAAAGAACCTTTCGATCCACCGACTCCCAAAGAAGGCAAGGGCACCCACGCAGACCATTAAGATCAGCACACCGACGTCAGCAGGCATCCCCAACAACTGTTCGACGATTTCGCCCGCAGCGGAACCAATGACGGCCAAAACCAGTAGGGCGATCAACAGATAGATGACTTCAAACAACCACCCAAATCGTCCGAGCAATGCTTGGAAGAAGGTACGGTAGTTGTAACTTTGGGTAAGGCGGGCAAATTCAAAGGCAATGGCGAGCACGATACCCCACACCAAGCATGAGATAAGCATACCCACGAGTCCGCCAGCAGCGCCGTGAACAAGAAAGAACTCGGCAATTTCACGGCCAGTGCCGTAGCCACCACCAACAATGACGGACTGGAAAATAAGTCCCGGTACTAGATAAATACGAAACCACTGAAACCAGCGTTGTTCACTAAGCATGGATCTGCCCTACGGGTTGCTGAAACTGTTCTTGGAGTACCGACACGAAAGCGTCGCATCCATCAACCAGTGGGTCAACACAGGGGAGCCCTAGTTCAGCTTGTAAATTGTCCAAGTAAGCGCGCCGTTTGCTCGGATCCAGCGACGAGGTATTCACGCTAACTCCGATGCAACGCACGTGCGGATTGACGATCTTGGCGCATTGCAGGTGTAAATCGATGCAATCTTTAAGTTCTGGCAATGGATAGTCGGGGCAGGTGCTCACGCGTTCGCGGGCAACGTCGTGACAAACCACAATTGCGTCAGGTTGTGAGCCGTGCAACAGTCCCATGCTGACTGCTGAAAACGAGGGATTAAACAGCGATCCTTGACCTTCGATAATGTCCCAATGCTCGGGTGTATTATCGGGGGAAATGAGCTCAGCGGCACCGCTAACAAAGTCACTCACGACGCTATCGATGGGTAAGCCTTCGCCAGCGATCATGATGCCCGTCTGTCCGGTGGCACGAAAGGTCGCATTGATACCTTTCGCGTTGAGAGCATGGGTGAGTTCGAGCGCGGTGTATTTTTTGCCGACGGCACAGTCGGTGCCTACCGTGAGTAACCGTAGGCCTTGACGCTTGCGACCGGTAGCGATGGGCATTTCGGTGGTCACCTGGCGTACATTAATCACGCGTCCCTCTCCCCGCGACTGCGCCTTCAACAAGTCGGGAATGGTGGCTAAATTGGTGTGTAAGCCATTGATGATATCCATACCGTTTTCGAGTGCTTTGACAAAAGTCGGCAGCCAGCTTGCCTGAATACTGCCGCCGACAGGGGCAACGCCAATCACAAGGCTCTTTGCGCCCATTGAGAGTGCTTGCTCGAGGGTAAGGTCGGCTAAGTTGAGATCGACCTTGCAGTCGCTTAGCCGAATCTGGCCTAGTACGTCTTGCGCACACCACTTTGCTAGCCCTGCTCCCGTTTTCGCCAACGTTTTGTCCTGTATGTCACCTAAAAAGATGACATACGGGGACTTGATCTGAATTGTACTCATTGGCTACCTACCTATGGTGCGCTTAAAAGGCGTAGCTGATCGACACGCCTACTTTACGTGGTTCGAGCGGAATACCGGTGACGTCAACAACGTCGGTGCCGGGCACACCAGCAGCGTTGAAGTAGGTATAAGCTTTCTCATCAAATAAGTTATTGATATAGAACGACGCTTGCCAATTATCCCACTGTAACCCTGTAGTGAAGTTGACCGTGGTATACGCGTCACTCTTCAGGTTCACCGAGGTATCCGCTGGATCTCCGTTGTCGTACGAAGTACTCATTTCGTCTTTATAACGTGCGCTTAACGTTACCCAACCGGCAGTGCTGCTGTTGAGTTGGTAGTCATAGTAAGCTGCAGCGTTGTAGGTCCATTCAGGAACGCGCACGACCTGTGCGCCTTTATCGCCGAATAAGCCTGGCTCGTCTTCGTTCAAGGTACTGTCGGCGAAGGCGGCGCTGCCGCGGAAGCCAAAGTTGCGATTGGCTTGGAAATCAAAGCTGCCTTCCCAGCCATTTACGGTGATACCGCCTTTGGCGTTCGCGCCGGTAGTGACGCCGTAGAAGGTAGCTGTGGCTTGGAAGTTCTCCCAGTCGATGGTGTAGAGCGATGATTCATAGGTTAAGCGGTCTTCGAGTGCGCTACCTTTAATACCAATTTCATAACTCCACAAATCATCTTGTTCAATGATCGGTTGTGACAGGGTTTCGCCAGTAAATGGGTCAGCGACCGAGAGGTTCGATGATGCCGGGCGGTAGCCGCTCGCAATCCGCGCATAGAGCGAGGTAGCTTTTGACGGACGATAACGCGCAGCGAACAAGTAGGTTTCTACGGTTTCATCTGCGGTTGGCATTACGTCCATGGTTTCGCCACCGGCAAGTGGACCTTCAGTTTGCCATAAGAGTGTCTGTTCGGTATTCGACACCCGCATGCCTGCAGTAATATCGAAATCTGGGGTGAAGTAATACGTGGCGTTACCGAAGGCGGCCAATTCTGTGTAGTCACTCGGGAAGCGCGCGTCGAGTGCTAAGAAGCCTTGCGGCTCACCGGTTAAGCGTTGCGCATTGTTGGTGGTTTCTTCGGTGTAGAACAAGCCAGCAATCCACTCCCATTCGCCCTCGGTAGTTGAGGTAAGGCGTAGTTCGTGTACGGTTTTATCCGATTCAACGTCTCGGGTAAGCGGTGCTTCGGTCACGCTACCTGGATCAAAGCCGCCGATCATTTCGATGATCGGGCCATAAAGGTAGGCGACGTCAAGGGCATTGAAGCTTTCGTACTTCGCTTTACTACTGGTGAAGTCGAGCACGGCGCTATCGAATTCATAGCTGGCGCTAGCCGAAACCAATGTGTGCTTCAGTTCATCGTAGCCGAAAGAGCCATCAGACTTCAGTTCACCGTAAGCTTCGTCTTTGTCGAGCGAGGCGATGCGCACGGCTGAGCTCATACCAAAAGACGATTCTTGTTGCATGGCTTTAATGCGGATGTCGAGGCGGTCGCTGGCGTTGAAGTAGAGGTCGCCTGAGAAGCCTTCCGCTTCTGACTCATTGGCATTTTCTCTAATGATCGCACCGTCTGCGGCGCTCACTTGGTCAACGTAGCCGCCGTGATCCATGGTGAAGGCCGCGACGGTTAAGCCGACTTTACCTTCAACAATAGGGAAACTGTAGAAGCCGCGGTACAGCTGGTTCATGTCGCCGTCTTTGGTTTGCGAAAGGTCGGCGGTGAATTTGCCGCGGCCTTCGAACAGCTCAGGTTCGTTGCTGATATAACGTACGGCGCCGGCCATTGCGGTCGCACCGAAAAGTGTTCCTTGCGGGCCTTTGATTAATTCGACACGTTGAACGTCACCAAGCAGGCCGTCAAAGTACAGGCGTCCGCCTGCGGCAAAGCCGGAGTTACTGGTAAGGGGGACGTCATCCACATAGATGGCGGTCACCGCCGTATCGTTTTGTTGGCTGACACCGCGCGCCGCAATTGAGCCGCGCCCCTGTTGGCCTGTGAAGCTTTGAAAGCTAAAGCCTGGCGCTGTTTCGACGACGTCGGCGAGTGAGGTCATGCCTTTTTGAATGAAGTCGTCGGGGTCGGCGGCGTAAACAGATGCGGGTACGTCTTGGATGGTCTGTACGCGTCGTGACGAGGTGACTTCGATAATTTCGACGTCACTGTTTGCGCTTTCTTCTTGTTCGTTTGTTTCGCCTTGCTGTTGCGCCATAGCGCTTATGGAAACCACTGACATACCATAGACAAGAATGCGGATGCTGCGGGTTAAGTAGTTGATTTTACTGTTCATAGCAAGCCTTCTTTCACCTGTTGTTCTGATGTTTGAGCGGAGACGCTTAAGGACGTCCTCTTAGTGTATTGGTTAAACAATAATCAACGCATTTCTTATTGTACAGCTTTATTTTTAATTAAGACGGATTTATAGTCATTAAATCACTTTTTGAGCAGGTATAAAAATGAAAATAAGCGCTGTTAAGGTTTCAAAGCTCGATGTAGAGATGCATCAGGCCATTAAAACGCCGATAGGAGAGATCTCCGCTGCGCGTAATGTTGTCGTTTGTATTGAGACGTCTTGCGGTTTGGTTGGTTGGGGTGAAACCAGTCCTATGGCGGCGATTACTTACGATTCTCAGGCCAGTACTTATGCGATGGGTGTTGAAATGGCACCGTTGTTGCTGGGGCAGTCGTCGGTGGCGGTGGAATCCTGTTTAGCGTTGTTGCGGCGTTATTGCTCCCGCTCGAGTGTGTTGTGCGCTTTTGATATGGCCTTGTACGATTTGGCCGCGCAGGCTGCGGGTCTACCTTTATATGCATACTTAGGGGGGAGCGCACGTTCCCTTCGCACCGATCACACGATTGGCAACCAAGAGAGTGTTGAAGCGACTGTGGCGATGGCATTGGATTTGGTTGATGCGGGTTTTGACACAATAAAGCTGAAGACCGGCCGGTCAGGCACTTTGGATTTGGAGCATTTGTCGGCCGTGCGGGCAGCGGTTGGCCCCGATATCGCGTTACGCATTGATTGCAATCAAGGCTGGGATTATCCACAGGCCTTGCGCATGTTGCCGGCTTTGGCGGAACTGGGTGTTGAATATTTGGAGCAGCCTTTTCCAGTGTGGGATGTGGATAGCTTTGCGCGTTTACGAGCGCGTGGGGTATTGCCGCTATGTGCTGATGAGAGTGTGTTTAATCATCATGATGCGTGGCGTTTGCTGCGGGCCGATGCGGTGGACTACTTGAATATTAAGCTGGTGAAATCAGGCGGTTTGAATACCGCATTGAAGATCAATTCGGTAGCTGAGGCGGCTGGCGTGCGCTGTATGATTGGCTGCTTTGGCGAGAGCCGTTTGGGTTTGACTGCGGCGGCACACTTGGCCATGGCGCGGCCAACTATCCATTTTATTGATCTGGATTCGGCGCTGCATTTTTGCGAAGACCCAGTGGTTGGCGGGTTACGCTATGGTGACGGTGGGCACATCTCGGTGGTCGGCACTATAGGCTTAGGGGCGGCGTTCGAGTTGAGTGCCTTGAGCGATGTGTTTGAGGTGACGTTATGATTAGCGCCGACAACAGCTTCGCCTTGCTGGCTTGTTTGCTGCTAATGGTCTGGATTGGTTATGTAAGCGAGAAAACCAAGTGGGGCGCCGCAATGTCGGCGCCTTTGCTTATTCTGTTATTGAGTTTTGTGGTCGGCAATTTAGGTATTTTGCCGTCGTCGGCTCCTGTTTATGGTGTCGTGCAAGGCATAATGGTGCCCTTGGCGATTCCGCTGCTGTTGTTTAGCGCAGATTTGCGCATGGTTTTTCGAGAAAGTCGGCGCATGGTGTTTGCGTTTGCGTTGGCAACTTTGTTTACCGTGACTGGCGCGTTGGTCGGGGTGGCGCTGGTCGATATGGGCAGCCTCGAAGCTTCGCTGGCTGGCGTGCTAACTGCCAGTTACATTGGTGGCAGCGCTAACTTCGTCGCTACCGCCCAAGCCGTTGGCCTTGCAGACTCATCACTGTACACCGCAGCCTTAACCTCTGACGCGCTCGGTGCGATCTTCTTCCTCACGCTGCTGATGGCCTTACCCGCCATAGACTTTGCCGCCCGCCGCTTCCCCGCACCCGACTTAGCAAAGGAAGACCACTCTGCCGCCAGCGAAACAGCCGAGCCTAGGGCACCAAGCGAAGGTGGGATTGTGTTTGCGCTGCTGTTATCAGCCTTAGTATGTGCGCTGGGCCTATTCATTGCTGCTTGGCTACCAATTGAGGGAATGTTCATCATAGCGATAACCGTACTCTCTTTATTGATCGCCAACCTAGCACCGGAACGGGTAAAGAAAGGAATTGAGTACGATTACCCGCTCGGAACTATCTTTATGTATGTGTTCTTTGCGACCATTGGTTTGGGGGCAGACCTCAGCAGCATGGTGGGCGCCGCTATACCTATTGTGATATTTCTGGTAGTGCTGGTCTTGGTGCATATTGTCTTACTGGTTTGGCTAGGAGCTCGTTTTCGCTTCACCTTAGCGGAAATGATGATCGCGTCGAGCGCATGTATTCTTGGCCCCGCTGCCGCAGCCGCCTTGGCGGCAAGTAAGGGCTGGCGGCACTTGGTCACTCCTGGCATGCTGGTTGGCGTGCTGGGCTACGCCGTCGCCACTTTCATCGGCATCACCCTCACCAACCTGCTACGCTAAAAGCAAGGAGGTTCTGGCGCGTACAGACGACGAGTAAATCGCTGCGGACTAGTCATCCCAAAGCGGGCTTTCTCGCTTCTGTAGCATTAAAAGTTGTAGGTCGAGCGCCTCAGTAATTTTAAGAAGCGTGTCGATACGCGCTTCACCGCTGCTCTCAAATCGCGAGATCACCGCCTGCGTCGTGCCAACCTTACCCGCAAGTTCGCTTTGCGACCACCGCAAGGCCTTGCGCGCCTTCCGCACCGCTTCAGCTATATCCTTCGAATCGTTCAATCGCATCGTTTATATCCTTTTCTATATATAAAATATACATTAAAAGATATAAATAGCAAGGGGAGTGCCGCTTTCTCTTTAGTAGCTGTCCCAATACGGAGGATCGCCAAAATAGCCATCAATAAAATCAAGGAAAGCGCGGACTTTGCTGGCCAGCAACTGGCGGTGGGCGAAGATGGCGTACAGCGCGATGGGCTCAGGCTCGTAGGCCGTCAATATAGTTTGCAGGTCGCCGCTGCGTAGGGCTTCGCAGGCGATAAACGTGGGCTGCAGCGCAATTCCAGCGCCTTCGCAGGCTGCGGCGACCAGTACGTCGCCGTTGTTGCTACGCATCACCTGTGCGGCGGAAGGAACAAACGATTCGTCCATATAGCTATAGTGCAAATAGCGGTGTTCACGCAGCGCAGCTAAATCCACCGGTACTCCCTCCTGAGCCAAATAATCCGGCGCTGCACAATACACCAACCGCACCGGAGCCAAGCGCTTGGCAATCAATGAAGACGACTCTAACTTGCCAATCCGCAGCGCAATATCAAAACCTTCTTCAATAATATCGACCTTGCGATCGTTTAATTGCAAGTCGACCACCACTTCTGGATAAGCCTGCTGAAATGCAAATACGAGCGGTGCTAAATGCCGAATGGCAAAGGACACTGGGGCGCTGATGCGCAATACGCCGCGCGCACTTTGCTGCAAGCCCGAGAGTTGTAGTTCCATGTCATCAATGTCGGCCAGAATTTGCTGCGCTCGCGCAAAATAAGTACTACCTGCTTCGGTTAAATGCTGGCGCCGCGTGGTGCGGTTCAATAAGCGTACACCTAAATGGTCTTCAAGCTGACCCAAAGATTTGCTTATCAACTGTGGTGAAACATTCAGCTTTTCAGCGGCCTGTACAAAAGAGCCTTCATTGACGACGGTCACGAAAATGCGCATTGCTTGCAGTCTATCCATGTCTTATCTCTTTTATTAACCACATATTGTAGATAATAAAGCACGAATTACGCCATTAATCCACCAATTAAAGAGGAGTAGAGTACCACCATCAACTTAATGGAGGCAATTTATGAACACTGCAAAATTACACACACTACTCAATTCAAACGCGGGTATCGGCGCTTTTTTCTTACGCGTACCTGTTGGCATCATCCTCACTGCGCATGGCGCACAAAAGCTGTTCGGCTGGTTTGGCGGTTATGGGCTCGAAGGCACCGGACAGTGGATGGCAAGTATTGGTTTGGCGCCAGGCTTCTTAATGGCATTGCTGGCTGGCGCAGCTGAGTTCTTCGGTGGTCTTGCGTTGATTCTTGGTTTACTGACACGTCCAGCAGCCTTGGTTTCAGCGTTCACCATGGTGGCCGCGATTTTCAGCGTACATGCTAGTAATGGTTTGTTCATGGCCAACAACGGCTATGAGTTTGCGCTAAGCTTATTAGCTGCAACAGCTGCGTTGACCGCATTGGGCGGCGGTCGTCTTGCGCTTGATAACGTCATTGCCGCGAAACTTAACGCTAAATAAGCGAAGGTGAAGATCATGGCACAACATCAAGTCTTGTTTGTGTCGCACGGCGGGGGCCCTTTGCCCCTGCTTGGCGACGCGGGGCATGAAGAGCTGGTGGCGCAACTGCAGGGCATCAGCACGCAACTTGAAAAGCCAAAGGCTATTCTGGTTGTCAGCGCACATTGGGAGGCCGAAACGCCGACGGTCACAACCGCGGAAAGCCCGGGCTTGCTTTACGATTATTATGGCTTTCCGTCAAAGTCTTACGAAATTCAATACCCCGCGAAAGGTCACCCCGCTTTAGCGCAGCATGTACTAGAAACTTTGGCAGAGCATGATATTCGTGCTACCGCAGATAACCAGCGCAGCCTCGATCACGGTGTCTTTGTGCCATTAAAACTCATGTATCCTGACGCCGATATCCCCGTTATCCAAGTGTCGTTGTTACACAACTTGGAACCGCAGCAGCACATTGCCTTGGGCAGAGCTTTGGCAGCGATAGACCATGAAGGTTTGTTGATCTTGGGCTCGGGCTTTTCGTTTCACAATATGAAGGCTTTTTTCACACCGCAAAACCCGGACATCGAAAAGCGCAATTTAGCCTTCGAAAATTGGCTCAAAGACACGCTCACACGCACCAACCTTGATGAAGCAGAGCGCATGCAACGATTAATTGATTGGGAACAAGCCCCCGAAGCACGTTTCTGCCACCCGCGCGAAGAACATTTGCTCCCGCTATTAGTATGCTACGGCGCCACTGGCCGCGCTGCCGACTTCTACAGCATGGCGCGCACCCTCGGCCGCACCGCCGGCTTGTTTTACTGGTCGAAGTGAAGTCGAACGCGTTCACCATCAGGAAAGCGTGCATGCAGCTCTAGTTCACCGCCCAGTGCTTTAACGTAGCTACTTAGCGTGCTAATCCGAGCATCGGTGCGGCCTTCGATTTGCGAAATATTAGCCTGCGCAACGCCAAGCGCACTAGCCAACTCTGCTTGGCTGACACCTTGCTGTTTTCGTAATTCTTTGAGTTTGATCTCGGCGATAATCTGCTTTGCTTGAGCATTGGCCTTAGATAAAACGTCCGGCGACATTTCTGTTTCTAAATCCTTGAGTTTCATTACCATGATCTAAACTCCCAACCTTTCTTGTAAATAACGCCGATACTCATCAGCGGCCGTTTGTAGCATGCTTTTGTAAAACGACTTATCACCTGCGCCGTCCTTGCTTCCACCACATAGAAGTACACAAACACGTTCAGGGTCAAAGCGGAAAAATACGCGCATTGGCTTTCCCGATGCTTGTATCCTGAGCTCCTTACATTGGAATCTTTTGTCCAGCTTAACGGAATCCACATAAGGTCGACCTAGTTTTGGCCCAAGCTCCATAAGGACTTTTACTATTGAGTGAACAGCTACTTGCTGCTTCTCAGTCAAACTCAAAAACCAATTTCTGTAACGGTCCGTCACAACAATGTCCCAATCCATGGGGCTCTCCAAATATAAGGTATAGATTATATAATTTCAAGGTTATATATGAGTGGTCCAGCGTATCAAAAAGTTGTGATGTCCCCCTATGGGCATAAGGATTAAATAAGGGTCAGATTTCGGCGGCGATTTCGAGGCTGCGCAGGCGGGCGGTGTGGTCGTAGGCGTGACAGGTGAGCATGAGTTCGTCGACGCCGGTGGCCGCAACGAAGTCACGCAAATACTGATGTACTTCAGTAGGCGTGCCGCAGGCGGTGTACTTCAATGCGTGGTTGGCGCCGGCTAACGACACAGGATCAACCACCGCGTTAATGTCATCAACAGGTGCGGGTAGAGGTCTGGGGTTGCCGCGGCGTAATGCGACAAATTGCAGCTGCATTGAGCTCTTCAAGCGCACAGCCTCTTCCTCAGTATCGGCGGCAAACACGTTTACTGCAGCCATCGCGTAGGGTTCAGATAAATAGCGCGAGGGTTTAAATTCGCGACGATAAACGTCGAGTGCGGCGTGCAAATGGTCTGGGGCGAAGTGCGAGGCAAAAGCATAGGGCAGCCCTAATGCTGCCGCTAGCTGCGCTCCAAATAAGCTCGAGCCCAAAATCCACACCGGTACGTGTGTGCCTTGTCCGGGTACAGCGCGGATAAACGCGTCCTCGGAAGCGTCATCCAAGTAGCCTAACAATTCTCGCACGTCATCCGGAAAGCTGGACGCCGAATTATAATCACGGCGTAAGGCGCGCAAGGTCGCACCATCGGTGCCCGGCGCACGGCCTAAGCCCAAATCCACGCGGTCGCCATACAACGCCTGCAAGGTACCAAACTGTTCAGCGGCCACCAACGGCGCATGGTTCGGCAACATGATGCCACCCGCGCCAATGCGAATTGAAGACGTCACACTACCGATGTGCGCCAATGCCACAGCGGTGGCGGCACTGGCTATGCCCGTCATGTTGTGATGTTCGGCCATCCAAAAGCGTCGGTAGCCCCACTGCTCAGCGTGAGCTGCTAAGTCACCAGAACGCTGCAACGATTCGGCAGCAGACGAATCAGCGGTAATCGGGGCGAGATCTAAAATTGACAGAGGTACCACGCAAACTCCTTACTCATAGGGTTACCATGAACATGGCCGTTTTAAGTAATCGTATTTGTGTATTTTCCGTCATGCGAAACCCCGATGAGAACACAAAATCTTTGCCACAAAGCAAACCTAACTTAGAACAATGCTCCAAAAATCTCTATACTAGCTCTTACAAGTTCATGAAATTAAACGGTATGACCAAATACTTTACACAATCAGCGGCGAATTTAGCTTATTTCGGCATTATGCTTTTTTTCGCTGCTATCACTTTACTAGGTTTCATTGATATCTTAGTTACGCCGGCCAGCATGTTAATGAATGTGATTTCTGATTACATGCTGATCGCGGCAGCGACCGCACTTTTGATTCTTTATGGGTTATTCCGCTGGCGCACGCCGAAACAATTGCATTACGTGGGGCCCATTTTAACGTCACTCGGCATCACGGCTTTTATTATGCTGCAGTTGGTAGTGTGGGGTGTGTTGCCGGCCCCAGAAGCGGCGCGGTTCAGTAATCCTTTTACGCTGGCGTTGGCGTCGGTGATGTTGCTCACTTTTTTCTTAGCTCTTACTGTACGCCACAACTATCCGCACTTAAACGTCGACGCCGCCAAAGCTACCTATGTAATGTTAAGCGCGATTATCTTGCTGGGCGTGCTGGTTTGGTACGCCATGAGTGCGCGGATTGTGCACCTTGAAACAGATAACGCACGTACAAAAATTCAGTTAATTGGTAGCATGATCGACACGCGCTTTACCGATCAAATTAAGGCGCTTGAGCGCATCAAAAAGCGTGTTGAATATCTCGATGGTGAGGCGACTGATAGGTTGCTGGCAACCGACATGACCGCCTACATTAACGACTATGAGATCATTGAGGGTATGCTTATTTTGGATGAGCAGCAGCGCCCTATCGCGACGTCAGTTTTTGCTGAACCGTTTTGGCAGTTGCACATGCGCACCAGTGAGGGTATTCAGAACTGGTTGGCCCAGTCGAGTGAGACAACACGCATTGCTGCAAATGGTAGTTCGTTAAATACACAGACGCCGATTGTTATGATTGCGGTGCCGCTGCAGAGTAATAGCAGCGCAAAACAACTCGTTGCGTTATTAAACCTAAATGGGCTGGTGGCAGCAGATTATTTGGACTATCTGAGCGCAATTAAAACCTTTATGGCTTTCAATCCAGAAGTTCTCGTTGCCATGCAGGGGAGCAATGACGGTACCTACACCTTAACCCAACTGCGACAAACCTATCCGCATTTAGTGAATGACAAAGTGAAGCTCATCACTGGTATCGAGCATGATTTTTATAGTGTTTTAATCGACTACACACCGTTACATGAAGCAACGCGTTTGCTTCAAATGCTGCTTTGGCTTACTGGGGCCTTCGCGTTTATTTATATTCTCGCGGCAGATTCCACTAAACGTTTACGTGGCGAGAGTCGAAAGTTGGCAACCATGGCCCGCTTTGATGATCTCACTGGTTTTTTGCGTCGCGATGCATTTAATCAAGATACACAATCGATGATGATCGATTGCGAGGGGTGTCGACGCGCCGTGCTCTTTGTCAATCTCGACAAGTTTAACTCGATCAATGATGGCCTTGGCCACCGCATGGGTGACCATGTATTGAAGCTCACTGCCCAACGCATTCGTAGCGCGGCGCAAGGCGCTGATAGTTTTGCACGTTTTAGTAATGACGAGTTTATAATTTATTATCGCGACACGACTGCACACCAGTTAAAGAAAGATGCGGCCGCTGTGATCAAAGCGATTGCAGAGGTATTCGCCGTTGAGGAATTATCGGTACATCTGACTGCCAGTATTGGTATTGCTGTGGCAACGCAAGCACAAATCGACACCGAGCAATTAGTGCAGTTTGCCGATATTGCAATGGGTCATGCGAAGGTTGCGGGTGGTAATCAATACGCAATTTACCAAACGGACATGCAAGACAGCCATGAGCAATTGGTTGCGATTCGCACGCAGCTGCAGGTGGCGATGAATCAAGATCAATTAGAGGCCTATTACCAGCCTATTTTCAGTGCCGAAACAGGGCGTATTGTCAGCGTCGAAAGTTTGGTTCGATGGCGCAAAGACGGCAACTTTATTTCGCCGGCATTGTTTATTCCAATTGCTGAACAGACGGGGCAAGTGATTCAACTAGGCGAGCAAATGCTGCAAAAAGTGATGCGCGATCTCAGCGCAAACGTTGAGCTGCAAAAGTTGACTGTGGCCGTCAATGTTTCACCACACCAGCTGGCGCGAGCGGATTTCGTCAAAAATTTATTGAGTCAGCTTAAAGGCCATAACCTGAAACCTGAGCAATTAACTCTTGAGTTGACCGAAGCTGTCATGTCAGCTGCTGGCCAAACCGAAGAGCGTTTACGCGAATTGCGGGAACATGGTATGCATGTGGCTATAGATGATTTCGGCACAGGTTTCTCAAGCTTGGCCTACTTGACGCAACAACCGGCGGATATCATCAAAGTCGATCGTACTTTCACACTAGGCGTGGAAGCAGAAGGCAAACAACGTAATTTGCTCACTAAAATGATTGAAATGTGCAAGCAGCTCGATAAGGTTGTTGTCGTTGAGGGTGTTGAGACTTCCGATCAAGTTGAGCTTTTTAAGGTTTTGGGCGTTGACAGGCTGCAGGGTTTTTTCTTGGCAAAGCCGATGCCGTTAACGCAACTAATTGAATTAATTAGGATTAATTCGGAGAGTCCTGATAAAGATCAATAAACATCGGGATTAATGATAATGAGGGGCAAGCTTAAGGAAACTGTAAGAAACCTCATCTAAGCTTACAGCAAGACAACAAAAAGGAGTTAGCTATGAATGTTTATAAATTAGCGTTAACCGCAGCAGCCGTCGCCACACTAGCCGCCTGTAGTACTGCAGAAGAAGTCACGCAGTGCACTAGTGCGCCGATGAGCGAATGGCAAGATCAAGCGCAATTCCAGCAGAATTTGGTGAGCGAAGGGTACGCAATCAACGAATTTAAAGTAACCGAAGGCAATTGCTATGAAATCTATGGCACTGATGCTGACGGCAACAAAGTTGAAATTTACTTCAACCCAGTGAATGGTGAAGTCGTAAAACGTGAAGCTCACTAGCGACAAGCAACAAGTGCGGATCTGGCATCCCCTGATCCGCATTATTCATTGGCTATTGGTGGTTATTTTTACCGCTAACTACTTCATTCTTGAAGCGGGTAGTCAATGGCATCAGTGGCTTGGCTATACTGCCGTGGCCGCAATTATGCTAAGAATTATTTGGGGTTTTATCGGTCAAGGTTACGGCAACTTCAAAACGGTCGAACTGTCAAAGCACGTGCTCCAAGAACACCTACGACATCTTAAACAGCGCAATATACCAAGCGAAACAGGCCACAATCCACTGGGCTGGCTGATGGTTTTTGCGGTCATCGCATTGTTCATCGGACTTGGTACCACAGGCTTTATGATGGAAGAAATCGATAGATTTTTCGGCAACGAAACTCTTGAAGAGATCCATGAGTGGCTCGCCAATAGTCTTTATGCAGCGGTTCTTGTGCATATTGCCGCAGTCATCTTCACCGGCTGGCGCGGCCGTATCGAGTTGATACGGCCAATGATCACCGGCAAACGCCGTAAAAACTAAGACTCAAGTTTTGCGTCTAAAGTAATTTCGGCATTAAACAATTTCGAAATCGGGCAGTTGTCCTTCGCCGCTTCCGCGGCCTCAAGAAACTTATCGACGTCAGCACCTGGAATCGAGGCGCGCAGTTCCAAGTGAACTTTCGGCACGGCAAAGCCGCCATCTTGTTCCTCTAAATGCACGGTGGCTTTGGTATCAATGCTGTCGGCAACCATGTCGTGCTCGCCTAAGACCATGGATAACGCCATCGAAAAGCAGCCAGCGTGGGCAGCGCCAATCAACTCCTCGGGGTTGGTGCCTTTGCCATCTTCAAAGCGGGTACCAAATGAATATTGCTGTTGGTCGAGCACGCCGCTTTCCGTCGAAACCGTGCCTTTGCCGTCCTTCAAACCACCTTGCCAATGCGCAGATGCAGTGCGTTTCATAAGTACCTCCTAACAATAGAATGTACCTATAGTGTAGTCGTTAATCCCTGGGAAAGATCAAGTTAGCGGGTTCCGAAGATTTTATCGCCCGCATCGCCGAGGCCTGGCACGATGTAGCCATGTTCATTTAGATGGTCGTCCAAAGCCGCTGCGTAAATAGGAATGTCGGGGTGTGCCGTCGTTACCTTTTCCACGCCTTCTGGAGCGGCTACTAGCACCAACACACGAATATCGCGACAGCCTTTGGCTTTGAGCATGTTGAGGGTGGCGACCATGGTGCCGCCAGTGGCCAGCATCGGGTCGATCACTAAGGCGGTGCGTTGGTCGATTTCACCCGCAAACTTCTCAAAATAAGTCACTGGTTCAAGTGTTTTTTCGTTGCGGTATAAGCCAACGACACTGACTTTAGCACTGGGTAAGACTTCCAATACGCCGTCGAGCATGCCGATTCCAGCACGTAAAATAGGCACGATGGTGGCTTTTTTGCCAACTAAGCGCTTTACCGTAATTTTGTTGCCATCCCAACCATCAATGACGTGATCTTCAAGCGCAAAGTCTTGGGTGGCCTCATAGGTCAATAATGTACCTAACTCGTTGGCGAGCTCGCGAAAACTTTTAGTGGAAATATTTGTCTCGCGCAATAGCCCTAACTTATGTTGCACTAACGGATGAGTAATAACTTTGAGTGCCATAAAAACCTCGATAAATGACGGTAACGATCTAGTGACGCCGATAAATGAAAAGGTTAACCTTAATTGGACATTGCGTTAAGAGAAATCTATGACGAACAGCAAGATTGAGCGCCGTCAAGAGCCGCGAAAGAAGTTAACCACTCGTTTATTATGGCACGTGATTGGCGTGTCGTTGGTGTTGCTGTTCCTTACTTTGCTGGTTACTTTTTGGCAAACTTACCCAGCGGCAAAAAGGGATGTTGTCACGCAATTGCAAAACGAAGTCGCCGTAAAGCTCCAAGCGAATCAAATTCATCTGCAAGGCGTTGAGCGCCAGGGCGAACTTCTAGCCCGAGAATTCTTAGCTCGTTATCAAGCATTTAACGACGATCCAAAATTGCAGGACGATTTCTACGATTGGTTCGAAGAAACCTCTCCGGGGGTATGGCGTTTGCAAGAAGCCTTTTTTACGAGCGTTCAACGTGGCGAGCACTTGTTTAAGGGCATGAGTGTTTTTGTTGGGCCGCAGAAGCAACCACTTAATGATGAGTTGCGGGCGCGCTTGGTGATTAGTGTACGGACGCTAAACGAACTTGGTCCGGCTTGGCAGGAACTAGTAACCAATACACATTTGTCGCTCCCCGAAAACGCCTTGGCTATGTATTCAACGGAACAGGCTTGGGGCCGACTTGCTGCGGCGGATCTGGTGATGACCGACTATTCAACGTTGCGGTCGACGTTACAGAGTGAAAACCCAGAACGCCAGCCGAATTGGACAGGATTATATAAAGATCATAGCGCCGGCTATTGGACCATTACCTATCAACGTCCTGTCGACTTGAATGGCAAACACCTTGTCAATGCCAGTTTTGACGTCAGCCTTGCACAACTTACGCGTGATCTAAGCCGCACGGTTGATGAGAATATCGAAAGTTATGTGTTGAATGCGCAAGGCGCATTGGTGGCAAGTTCAACTTTTTCTGCTGAGCTAAGCGAGCAGCGCGACACATTGACGCCCGAAAATTATGATGACCCCTTGTACCAAAAGATAGCTGCGCGATTAGTTGACCGCCCGGCGAGTATAGAGCAAGAAGTTTGGGATGACATTGATGACGATTATTTGGTGTTGGTACAGCATCTAGGCACTCCTGACTGGTGGTATTTCTCAATTTATCCGAAAGCACTGATCACCAATCAGGCGCTTTATTTACCTTATGTCATTGCCTTCGTGGGTTCGTTACTAGTGACCGTGGTGCTCCTAACCATGGCGTATTTTGTCCAGCGTCAGGTGTCGCTACCGCTGACTCAATTGGCTGCAACGGCCACACTAATGACCGAGAAAAATTACCAAGCGATCGAAGAACAAAAGGTAAGTGGAGCGGCAATGTATGGTGAGGTGGCGCAAGTATTGCAGGCTTTTCGCGTGATGGCCCAACGCTTTGTCAAAGCCAATGCTGAACTTGAGCTGCGCGTCGACGAGCGCACGCGAGCGTTACACGAAGCGAACCGAAAGCTCGATGCATTAGTGCACATCGATGGTCTGACAGGACTGTTAAATCGTCGCGCATTCCAAACCGATCTTGCCGAAGCGGTTGCCAAGGCGAACAACGACAGTTATTTCGTGATGGCGGATATCGACGACTTTAAACCGTATAACGACAATTATGGGCATGAAGCAGGTGATCAAGCACTCATGGCCCTTGCAAAAGTTTTTCAAGCGGTGCCCGAAAGCCGAACCTATCGCTATGGTGGCGAAGAATTTGCCATGTTGTTGCAAGCCGAAAGCCCTCAGCAAGCGGACGCACGATTAGTGCAGTTACGCCAAACTATTCACCGACTGGCAATTGAACATAAGTTTGGTCGTCGCATGGGCGGTGTACTGACGGTCAGTTTTGGGATCACGCAAATCCAACAAAGTGAGCCGCCGAGTGAGGTGATCCAGCGCGCAGATAAAAATATGTACCGTGCCAAACAAGCTGGCGGTGATCAGATTATTAGCTAACTTCAACAGCCAAACCTTACTCCCTATGCTTTGTAGGGTTTTCGATTGACCTAATCTGTTTTTTCAATAGCCTTTGCCGATCTTAATCTAAGAGAACTGGACTATAGTAGTTTTGCTGTTTCGACATCTCCTAAACTATAGAGCAAAGGTGATACCAATGATTAAGAAAACTTTACCCCTCGTGTCAGCTTTGGCACTGGCGGTATCCATGGGCATGGCAGCTATCGATGTGTCAGCTCAGGAAGCTAAAAGCAAAATGTTTTGGTGGCCTGATCAACTCGACTTAACGCCTCTCCGTGATCACGACCAAGCGTCAAACCCTTACGGCGATGATTTTGACTACGCCGAAGCCTTCAAACAAGTTGACCTCGATCAGTTAAAAGCTGATATCGAAGCCTTGATGACCGACTCCCAAGATTGGTGGCCAGCGGATTACGGTCACTATGGTCCATTCTTTATTCGTATGGCCTGGCACGGCGCGGGTACCTACCGGGTTAACGATGGCCGAGGGGGTGCTGGCGGTGGCCAACAACGCTTTGAACCGCTGAATAGCTGGCCCGACAATGTCAGCTTAGACAAGGCGCGCCGTTTGCTATGGCCGATTAAACAAAAGTACGGTCGCAGCGTTTCGTGGGCCGACCTAATGGTGCTTACCGGTAACGTCGCGTTGGAGTCGATGGGTTTCAAAACCTACGGTTTCGCTGGTGGCCGCGAAGACGAATGGGAGCCTGATAATGTTTATTGGGGACCTGAAAAACAATGGTTAGAAGACAAGCGTTACAGTGGCGACCGGGAGCTTGAGAAGCCACTTGCTGCAGTACAAATGGGTTTGATTTATGTCAATCCAGAAGGCCCGAATGGTAACCCTGATCCGCTACTGGCGGCCAAGGATATTCGCGATACTTTTGGCCGTATGGCGATGAACGATGAAGAAACTGTCGCGTTGATTGCTGGAGGACACACCTTCGGTAAAGCGCACGGTGCGCACAAACCTGACGAATGCTTGGGAGCAGAGCCCGCCGCAGCGCCAGTGGAAGAGCAAGGTTTTGGTTGGAACAACAAGTGCGGCAAGGGTCACTCTGAAGACACCATCACCTCTGGATTAGAAGGTGCATGGTCGGTGAATCCGATTGCTTGGACTTCTCAGTACTTAGATAACTTATTTGGCTTTGAGTGGGAACAAACACGTAGCCCGGCCGGTGCGATTCAATGGATTCCTGTCGATGGGCAAGCAGCAAATCTTGTCCCAGATGCACACATTGAAGGTAAACGTCATGCGCCCATCATGTTCACGACGGATTTGTCGCTAAAATTTGATCCTGAATACCGCAAGATCGCCAAACGCTTCCAAGAAAATCCAGAAGAGTTTGAGTTGGCTTTTGCAAAAGCTTGGTTCAAGTTGACGCATCGTGACATGGGGCCACGTGCTCGGTACATCGTCGACACCTCGCCAGCCGAACCATTGTTGTGGCAGGATCCAATCCCTGAGGTTGATTTCACCTTAATCAACGCAAATGATGCTGCTGATATTAAGGCTTCGATTCTTGCGACGGATTTGACCGTAGCTGAGTTAGTGCGCACCGCATGGGCGGCAGCTTCAAGCTTCCGTGGCACTGATATGCGCGGTGGCGTTAATGGAGCGCGTATCGCATTGGCGCCGCAAAACCGGTGGGCAGCGAATGACCCTGAGGAACTCAACCGTGTGTTGGGTGTATTGAAACAGGTGCAAGCTGACTTCAACGACGCGCAAAGCGGCGACAAGCGGGTTTCACTGGCTGACGTTATTGTATTAGGTGGTGGCGCAGCCATTGAGAAGGCGGCCGCTGATGCAGGCTACGATGTGACCGTACCATTTGCCCCAGGCCGCACTGACGCAACCCAAAAAATGACCGACGTGCAATCGTTTGCTTTCTTGGAGCCGACGGCTGATGGCTTCCGCAACTATTACAGCGCCGAGAGCCGTATGTCACCCGCTGAAATGTTGGTCGACAAGGCTGATCTGCTAACGCTGACAGTACCGGAGCTTACCGTATTGGTAGGCGGTATGCGGACCTTGGGTGCTAATTACGACGACGCGAAGCACGGGGTCTTTACGGATAAGCCAGGCCAGTTAAGCAACGCTTTCTTCGTGAATTTGCTGAGCATGGATAACGAATGGAAGCCTAGTGCAACGGAAGGCGTGTATGAAGGCTATGACCGTGCTTCTGGTGAACTGAAGTGGACTGCCACTCCGGTGGATCTGATCTTCGGTTCGAACTCAGAGTTACGCGCTATTGCCGAGGTCTATGCATTGAGCGACTCTGACGAGAAGTTCGTAAATGATTTCGTTGATGCTTGGGTCAAAGTGATGCGTTTAGATCGCTTTGATTTAAAGAGTTAACGATCAAGTGTTAAGTAAAAGGCGCCTACGGGCGCCTTTTTCATGTGTCGTACTGTAAGGTGAGTACTAGTCTGCGTGGGCCTCCGTGATTACGATGCTCGCACAAATAAACCCCTTGCCAAGTACCTAAATTCAAACGGCCGCTGGTCACTGGAATCGACACGCTACTGCCCAACAAACTCGACTTTAAATGCGCTGGCATATCGTCAGGCCCTTCATAGGTATGCACATAATAAGGTGCATCCTCAGGAACCATCTCGTTGAAATGGCTTTCAAAATCTTGTCGTACCGTCGGATCAGCGTTTTCGTTGATCGTTAACGACGCCGATGTGTGCTGAATAAACACGTGCAAAATACCGACATTAGCATCGCGTAACTCAGGTAGAGCCGCTTCGATGTCTTCAGTAATGAGGTGAAAGCCTCTCTTGTAAGGCGTCAACTGTATTTCGGTCTGCTTTATCGGCATTCTAGAATCTAAAGCTTACGCCGGCGCGAAAGAGTTTCTCGTCGGAGTCGGCTTCAGCGCCCAAAATACCATGCACAGCGTCACTGAAGAGAATGCGTGCTTCGGCGCCATAACTGTTGGTACTGTCGTCCATCACGTTGACGTGTCGTAGGAAACCTTTTAGATGGAAGGCTGGATTCAACGCATGAGTGAAACCTACTTTCGCTCCGAAGCCGGTATCGTCTTCGGAAAAACCTTCGACTTCGCTATCCACGTAGACAACCGACGGTTCAAAAAAGAGGTCGGTAGCGCGAGATGCACTGTATTTGAAACCCACACCAGCGTTCAGCATTTCAATATCGGCGTCGAAACTAAAACTGCCAATGGTGTAGTCACCACTTACATTATCGTAGCTTGCGATAACGTACATGAAGTCATTAAATTGTTTTGAAAACTCGATCCCAAATCCGTCGGGTTCAGCATCGATACCGGCTTCATCTTCGTCGATTTCGATGAGCTGATAATAGCCTGAAAAGTAGTCATAAACAGGACTTTCAGACGCTAAAACTGTAGGTACAGAAAACACACTCGCCAATAAAGAAACTTTGGTGAAACTTGCAATGATAGACTTCATAACTTCCTCCATAAATGCGGTTGCAGTCCTTGTGGGACACCTCAGACAGTCAAGTCGAGATTCATGAAGCTGTCAATAGAATGTCATGGCTTTGCCATGTTTTTACCAAGTTGTGACGAGTGTAAACGAGGCTGCAATATCAAGATTCTAATCTTGAATTCGTAATGTGCTTGGGAATTTCCTGAATCGCCGTCACACGGTTGCGGCCCTCAGATTTACTCATATACAGGGCGGTATCGGCGCGCTTCAATAGGCGATTGAAGGTTTCGTTTTGCTTGTGCTGGCTAATGCCGATACTGGCGGTGATTTGAATTTCATGACCTAAGTCGGTACTCCAGGCATGCGAGCCGATGGCGTTGCGTAAGCGTTCGCCAATGTATTCGGCGTGTGCTAAGTCGGTTTCGGGCAGTACAATCATAAACTCTTCGCCGCCCCAACGTCCGATAATGTCATGCTGGCGCAATTCGCGTTGCATGATTTTGGCAATGTATTGCAACACTTGGTCGCCTTTGTCATGACCATAAACGTCATTGATCAGTTTAAAATGGTCAATGTCGAGTAACAATGCCGACAGTGGCAAGCTGTTGCGGTCAGCACGTGAAAATTCGATTTCAGCAAGGGCTTTGGCTTGGCGGCGATTATAAAGTTGGGTTAATTCGTCGATACTCGCAAGTCGATTCAATTTGCGGTTCGCACTACTGATCGACTTAACGTAGAAAAAGCCAAGATAGCTAAACATCGCGAAGACAACGGTAAGATTGAAGAAGAAGACGCCGAGCAAGGCATTCGCCGATATGGGCTGTAATGGCTCGTGCCAATAGCTTTGTAAGTACAGCCCTGTATAGAGTGCAAAGAGAATAACCAACGCGGTGATTGCGGTTTTTCCGCGCATTGTTACTGCCAAGGCAGGAATAAACATCAATAGGAAATAGTGGAAACCACTGCCCCAGCCGATCAGTACCGTTCCTAGTGCGGCATGTGCCACAACTTCGGTCCACACTAAAGCCGTTGCGAGGCCATTCATGCGTTTACCATAAGCATAGTAGGCGACCGCGTACATCATCACACTGATAACGTTCACCCAAGCCAGAATAGGTGATTGCAAAGCGAGGAAAATGCCGAAGAAGGCAATATCAACCGCAGCAGCAATAATACAGGTGCGTTGGGCGACGCGCCAAAACTCTGGGCGCTGACTAGTACTGCGTTCCATGCGATTCCTTGCGTTATTCTTGAGTGATTTTAGTTAAGATAAACTTATAGTAGTTATCAAGTTTTTGCCAGATTTAGCTTAACATTGTTGTAAACGTTGGCGACTATACTTCACCTTACCAACTTTAAGTGATTAGGAGCAGTTATGAGCATCAAAATTGGTATTAATGGATTAGGCCGTATTGGTCGCTTGGCTTTGCGCATTTTTAGTGAGCGTAGTGATGTTGAGGTCATCCAAGCAAATGACCCTGGCGGTGATGCCGCTACCTTTGCCCACCTGCTGCAATTTGATTCGGTGCATGGGCGTTGGTCGCAAGCTGTGCAGGCTGATGGTGATGGGCTTGTCATTGATGGCCATGCGGTGAAATTCACCCAGAACAAAGCTATTGATGACACCGATTGGAGTGGTTGTGACATCGTGCTCGAAGCGTCGGGCAAAATGAAGACCGTTGACGTGCTAAATGCTTATTTAGAACAGGGTGTAAAGCGCGTTGTCGTGTCGGCTCCGGTGAAAGAAGAAGGTGCTTTAAACCTCGTCATGGGGGTAAACGACCAGCTATTTGACCCTGCAAAACATCGAATTGTTACGGCTGCTTCGTGCACCACCAACTGCCTTGCACCAGTGGTGAAAGTGTTGCATGAAAAAATCGGTATCAAACACGGTTCGCTGACCACCATTCACTCGATTACGAATACCCAAACGATTTTGGATGCGCCGCATAAAGATCTGCGTCGCGCACGTGCTTGTGGCGAGAGTCTCATCCCAACATCGACGGGATCGGCGACCGCGATTATTGAAATCTTTCCAGAACTTAAAGGTCGCTTAGATGGCCATGCAGTGCGTGTACCTTTGGCCAATGCATCACTTACAGATTGCGTGTTTGAGATGGAGCGCGAAACCACTGCTGAAGAAGTGAATCGTTTATTGGCCGAGGCTGCCGCAGGCGAGTTGCAAGGGATTTTAGGGTATGAAGAGCGCCCGCTCGTGTCGATCGATTATCGCACCGACCCACGCTCAAGTATTGTCGATGCCTTATCGACTCGCGTTATCAATGGTACTCACGTAAAAGTCTACGCTTGGTATGACAATGAGTGGGGCTATGCGAATCGAGCCGTCGAGCTAGTAGCTAAGGTTGGCGCATGCTAGCAAAGCTGTCGCCGGCGATTCGCCAATACCTACTCGTAACGGGCAACTACTGGGCCTTCACCTTAACAGATGGTGCGTTGCGGATGCTGGTGGTATTGCACTTCCACCAGTTGGGCTACAGTGCTCTTGAAGTTGCTATGCTGTTCTTGTTTTACGAGTTTTTCGGCGTGGTGACGAACTTGTTTGGCGGTTGGTTGGGTGCGCGTTGGGGCCTCAACCGCACAATGAATATCGGCCTTGGCTTGCAGGTGCTGGCGCTTGGTATGTTACTGGTACCGCCAGCCTGGCTGACGGTATTGTGGGTCATGGCGGC
Organism: Pseudidiomarina sp. CB1; assembly: GCF_024752025.1. GTDB lineage: Bacteria > Pseudomonadota > Gammaproteobacteria > Enterobacterales > Alteromonadaceae > Pseudidiomarina. The sequence continues at coordinate 208,598 of NZ_JANTPU010000002.1, forward strand.
ACAGGCGTTGTCGGGCATTGCCAAAGATCTGAACAAAATGAGTGCGAAGAGCACGATCAAACTGTTGGTCCCAGACAGTCAGCAAGGGCAGCTCTATAAGTGGGTCGCCATCCTGACCGGTTCAAAAAATACGCTTAAGGGTGTCGGCTTCTTTCTCGGCGGTCTGCTCTTAACGGTGCTGGGTTTCCAAGGCGCCGTATTAGCGATGGCGTTGATGCTGTTGGTGGTTTGGTTGTTAAGCCTCGTGTTTTTGCGCAAAGATGCCGGCGTTGCGAAGAATAAACCGAAGTTTAAAGAACTTCTTTCGAAAAGTCGGGCGATCAACATTCTTGCCGCTGCGCGTTTTTTGCTGTTCGGTGCGCGTGATGTATGGTTTGTTGTGGCATTGCCAGTGTTTCTGGCGAGTCAGCTTGGTTGGGACCACTGGCAGGTAGGTGGTTTTTTGGCTGCTTGGGTTATCGGTTATGGCTTTGTCCAAGGGGTGGCGCCACGTGTAACAGCGACAGCGGAAACGAGTCCGCGACGGCAGGCTGTGCTCTGGGGCGCATTACTCAGTCTTAGCCCGTTACTGTTAGCTGCGGCGCTATGGCAAAGTGCGCCTATTGCCGTAAGTATTATGCTCGGTCTTGGCCTTTTTGGGGTGTTGTTCGCGGTGAACTCGAGCCTACATAGTTATCTCATTGTGGCCTATGCGCGTGCCGACGGCGTCTCGTTAGATGTGGGTTTTTATTACATGGCCAATGCTGCTGGGCGCTTACTGGGTACGGTATTGTCCGGCTGGATCTATCAGAGTTACGGATTGGTCGCTTGTCTAGTTATTTCTGCGGCGCTAGTGCTGCTATCAACCCTAGCGATACGCGGATTACCAAGCCGTGAACCCACTCAGTCTTTGAAGTAACGTTCAGCGTCAACGCTTGGGCGGCCGAAGAGATAACCTTGGAAAAATTCGCAACCCAACTCTTGTAGGCGTGCAAATTGCTTTTCGGTTTCCACACCTTCGGCAATCACCGCTAAATTCATACTGCGTCCGAGGCTGATCAAGGTTTCGGTTAACAGCTCGCCTTTGCCGTGCTGGTCAAGATCTTGGACGAAGGCCCGATCGATTTTCAGTTCATCCAATGGCAACTGGGTTAGATATGCCAACGAGGCATAGCCCGTACCGAAGTCATCGAGTGACATCGACACACCGAGCTCACGGAGACTGTTCATTTGACTGACAATGAAATTAATGTCGCCGGCCATAAGACTCTCGGTCAACTCAAATCTTAAGTTGTTTGGATTTGCGCCGGTGCGCTTGAGCAGCTGCTCCACACGCGGCACGAAGTCGCGTCGGCGGAACTGAATTGGACTCACGTTGAGTGATAATTTGAGGTGCTTTGACCTTGAGCTGGTTGCCCAGCGCACTAAGGTTTCACAGCTCTTTTCTAAAACCCAGTCACCAATTTTTAAGATGGCTCCAGTGGTTTCAGCTAATGGAATAAAGTCCGCTGGCGAAATTTCACCAAGTTCGGGATGCTGCCAACGTAGCAAAGCTTCGAACCCAATGAGCTGTTGGTATTTATTGACCTGAGGTTGCATGGCGAGACTAAGCTCGTGACGTTCAATAGCATGATTGAGTGCTTGAGATAACTGTAGACGTTGTTTTACCGCAGACTCCATTTTTCGATCGAAGAAGCTGATAGCGGTGTCGCTCGATCGCTTCGCTGTTTTCAGGGCAATGTCGGCTTGTCTTAACAGCTCGTCTCCAGCCATTGGGTTCGGACATCGAAACAGGGTAATGCCAATACATGCCGAGAGTTTGTGACTTGCGTCATTGAGTGTTAGTGGCGTCTCGAGCGCCTGCAGGACTTCAATAGCTAGTTGTTCGGCCTGTGCAGCGACCGCATCATAAGAGGAATATACGCTTGGCAGGACAATGGCAAACTCGTCCTTGCCAAGGCGTGCAAGATTGTCGGGCGACTGAGTTAGCCGGCGGAGGTATTGCGCGCATGTCAGCGTCCATGCAAAACATGATCGGTTCATCATTTGGTAGCGCCACCACGGTATGGCTTGAATAAACCGGCACCGTACTGCCGTCTTTGTGTTTAAGGTTCAGGCGTGCTGTCGGAATGCCTTGTTGGTGCTCGAACATCCAAGCCACCGCTTGTTTAACATCTTCACGCATTTCGTCTGGAATGATTAGGTCGTAAAGACTTTGTCCGAGCGCTTCCGGCGTTGCGTAACCGTAGATCTTTTCTGATGCGGCATTCCAATACACCACGGTGCCATCAGCACGATAGCCCTGAATCGACATGGCTTGAGTGTCATCAAAAAGCTTATGAAACCGTGCTTCGCTGCGTTGCTTATCGCGGTCATGGGTCATGAATGTGTGCCGTTAATTGAAGAGTGTGAGAACTGTTAAAAGTTACTACAAGTGTAGAATATGATTGATAAAACCGTTAATTTGTAGGTGACATTTACATTTTGCGGACACTCAACTTTGGCGACGGCACAACACACCTACAACGTCATCATTATTGGTACTGGCTTTGGTGGTCAGTCAGCGGCTTTGCAGTTGTTACGCCAGGGAATGACTGACTTTGTGATGCTCGAACGTCGCGCGTTTATGGGCGGAACGTGGTGCCAAAATTCTTATCCGGGAGCGCAAGTTGACGTGCAGTCGCCGTTGTATTCGCTAGCAAGTGAGCCGTATCCATGGTCACAAATGTTTGCTGAACAGCCCGAGCTTGAAGCCTACACTAAGCGAGTACTGGCGAAACATCGGTTGGCTGACAAAACCAAACTGAACACTAACGTTACAGAGCTGCGTTGGCTCGATGAACCGCAACAGTGGCAAGTGACGACCAGCCAAGGAGTATTTTTTGCAAAGTCGGTTATTAGTGCTCAGGGGCCACTAAGTAATCCTTTGATACCTGATTTTGCCGGCCAAGAAAATTTCCGCGGTACACGTTTTCATACCAATGCATGGGATCACAGTTACGATTATGCTCGCAAGCGTGTGGCGATTATTGGCAGTGGCGCCAGTGCCGCACAAGTGATTCCGGCGATCGCCAAGCAGGTTGAGCATTTGCATGTGTTTCAGCGTACGCCACACTGGGTTATGCCGCGTCCCGATCGCAATTTTGCGCCATGGTTTCGCAAGCTCTTGGGGGTAAAGCCTTTTTATCAAGTGGTAAGAAAAATCATTTATTGGGCGCTCGAATGGCGGGTATTGGCGTTCAAATACTCCCGCACGCTACTGAAGATTTTTGCCGAGCGCGAAGCGCGCGCCCATCTCCGAAAACAGATCGCAGATGTAGAATTACGTCAAAAACTAACGCCGGACTACACCATTGGCTGCAAAAGAATTATCGTATCGAATACGCTCTACCCTGCATTAGCGAGTGACAAGGTCACCTTGCATGACCGCAACGATGGCATTCGGGAATTTACCGAACACAGTCTGGTAACCCAGCAAGGACATGAACTCGAGTTAGACTTGGTCATCTATTCAACGGGGTTCAAGGCTACCGATGGGGCACTCGGTTTTAATGTGGTCGGCCGCAACGGGCAACGCCTCGATGATGCTTGGAAAGATTATCCGCGGGCTTACTTAGGAACCATGATGCCAGGCTTCCCAAATTTGTTTTTGGTCACCGGTCCGAATACCGGTATTGGTCATACGTCAGCTATTTTTGTAATAGAATCGCAGATGATTTATATCATGCGGGTGATACAGGAATTGGCGCAGCGTGATGCCTCGAGTGTAGAGGTTACTAAGGCAGCAGAACAACGCTACACTGACAAAATTCATCATGAGATGGCTCGCACCGTTTGGCAAACGGGTGGTTGCCATAGCTGGTATCAAAGTAACAGCGGTAAAGTTACCGCCATGTTTCCCGGCTTCAGCTTTGTCTATCGCTACTTAGCTTGGCGCTTTCGGCCACAAGACCACAACTTTAAACACGGAGCATCGACATGAGAAAATTTTTACTCGGTGTAGGTATTGCCTTTATTGTCTTGTGGGGGGCGACCTGGCATCCATTAACTGGACAGCTGGTCTATCAGGGCACGCAGCGCATTGAAGCGGCGCTTTACGGTTTTGCGAAAGGTGAGGTTGCTTTGGGTGACATTACTTTTTCAGTGTACCGGCGCACTGCGCAGCGAGAGAATGCGCCAACGTTGTTGCTGTTGCACGGCTACACCGCCTCGAAAGAACTTTGGTTACGCTTTGCGAATCGCATTGATGACCGGTACAACATCATCATTCCAGATTTGGCCGGTCATGGTGAAACGGGCTTTGACCCACAATGGAGTTATAGTCCAAGTGCTCAAGCCACTCGGTTAGAACGGTTGCTTAATGCGTTCGACATTAACACGGCAACGGTTATCGGTAATTCTATGGGAGGACTGATTGCTGCGAACTTTGCGCTGCAATACCCCGAGCGAACCGATGGCATTGTGGTCATTGACCCAGCGGGTGTGACGGCTCCGGTTCCGAGTCGTGCCGAGAAACTCTTCCAGCAAGGCCAATCACCGTTTGAAATTGATGGCTGGGAAGACTTTCAAGAGTTTTATGCCATGACCATGGCTGAGCCTCCTTATATTCCGGAGTTTGTGCTGCGCAGCATGGCCAAGCGTTATCAAGAACACAAAGCGGAATACATTCAAATCGCCGAAGATTTTCGCAATCTCGATCAGCTTGATGGGCGTTTAAATGAAATTACCGTACCGTCATTGATTATTTGGGGAAGTGCTGATCAACTGCTCGATGTGAGTTCAGCAGCAGTGTGGTATAAAGGCATTCCCAACGCCGAACTCGAGATTTTTGAAGGTGTTGGGCATATGCCCATGGTCGAGCGCCCAGCGCAGACCGCTGAACGTGTCGAAGCGTTTGTAAACAAGCACATAGAATAACAACAGGGACTTCAGATCATGTCGAAACGTCATGCGCTAGCGCCGAGTGCGGTCATTGTTGTGCTGGTTGTCATTGGCTACCTATTATTTTGGCCGGTACCTATCGAGCCGCGGGCGTGGAATGCCCCGCGTGATCAAGGTTTTGTCGGTGCTTATGCACAAAATAATGCTCTGCAGGACGCGCAGTCAGTAGCTTTGCCGCATTCGCAGGGACCAGAAGACATAGCTTTAGACAGTGAAGGCCGGCCAGTATTTGGCCTGCTGAATGGTGATATTGTGCGGCGCGAACACAATGGTGAGTTCTCTATTGTGACGACGACGGGTGGTCGTCCGTTAGGACTAGAATTCGGCCCAGATGGCACTTTATGGATTGCTGATGCCTACTTAGGACTCATGCGCTGGTCAGTCGAAACCGGACTTGAACTTGTGGTGACCGAAGTCGATGGACGCGAGGTTCGTTACGCCGATGATGTTGACGTTGCTGCCGATGGTACCGTTTATTTTTCCGATGCCTCGTCACGTTTTGCTGCGGACCAGTACGGCACTTACCAAGCGAGTTTGCTGGATATTATGGAGCATGCTGGCAATGGCCGCCTACTTGCCTATGATGCGAGTAGTGGTCGTACGTATACCGTGCTTGGAGGTTTGCACTTCGCTAATGGCGTTGCGGTAAGTCATGATAACCGTTGGGTACTGGTCGCCGAAACCGGTAGCTACCGTATTCTGCGCATTGGTATTGGTGATGATAACAATGGACGAATTGAAGCCGTGATGGAGAACCTTCCGGGCTTTCCCGATAATATTAATGATGCGCCCAACGGTAAGTTTTGGATTGGTCTCGTTAGCCCTCGCAGTGCGCCCCTTGATGCGCTATCGAATTACCCTTTTGTGCGCACAATTGTCCAGCGCCTACCTAGCTTTATGCGTCCACAAGCGCAGCGCTACAGCCATTTAGTTGCGATTGATGTGAATGGTAATGTGTTGCGCAGCTTGCAAGATCCGACTGGGCAATTTGCACATGTGACAGGGGCTGCTGAAAGTGATACGAAACTTTTTCTCAGCAGCCTCCATGAACCAGCCTTCGCGGAATTAAAGCTCTAACTCTCAGTAGGTGGTAGCTCTGACGTGCAGTTTGGACAGCGTGTGGCTTTTAGCGGTATTGACGAGAAGCAAAAATCACAACTCTTGGTCGTCACCGGCGCTGGCTCTTCTTTTGTGCGCAAGCTATTCATACCTTTAACCAGCCAAAAGACGGCAAAGGCAACAATGACAAAGCTAATTGTATTGGTAATAAACAGCCCGTAATTGATGGTTACGGCACCTGCTCCTTGGGCATCCGCTAGGGCCACATAAGGGCCTGGGTTTTCGATCCCAGCTTTAAGAACGATAAACATGTCATTAAAGTCGACGCCGCCAAGCAACAGACCGATGGGTGGCATGATGATGTCCGCAACAAAGCTTTTCACAATAGTGCTAAAAGCACCACCGATGATGATACCTACGGCCATATCCACGACATTGCCTTTCATGGCAAATTTCTTGAATTCATTAAACATGGTGAAGCTTCCTTGAAAGTCATGAACATGACGTATGTTCATGTACGTGATGATCTATATAGCTGTTAAGTTGAGTAAAAGGTAGCTTTTTACGAATTTCTTCACTCTGACTTGTGAGCTTGCGGAAGCTCTTCCATAATGGGTTCATCTCATTTAAGCCAGATGGTGCTCGCGATGATCAACCTCGCCGATTTAACGACCCCTTATTTGTTGCTCGATACTGCCAAAATGACACGTAATATTGACCGGCTGCAAGCGCACATGGACAAGCTTGGCGTGACGTTACGACCGCATGTAAAAACGGCGAAGTCGATTGATGTTGTGCGGCGTTTATTTACCAATGGCGTGGGGCCGATCACCGTGTCAACGCTGAAAGAAGCGGAATACTTTGCGGAGCATGGCTTTACTGACATTACGTATGCCGTGGGGATTAGTCCTGATAAATTGCCGCGAGTATTAGAGCTATTGCGGTCCGGCGTCACGGTGCGTGTATTGCTCGACAGCATGGCCCAAGCGCAGGCTGTGGTAAGTTATGCGCAAAAAGCCGGCGTTACGATTCCGGCATTGCTTGAAATTGATTGTGATGGTGAGCGTGCGGGGCTGACCAAGAATGACCCTAAAATCGTCGAAATTGCGCAGCTATTGCACGAAAATAATCAATTTTCGGGGATTTTAATGCATGCAGGGGGCTCCTATCATTGCCCCGATAAAGCCGCAAAAGAGGCCGCTGCTGAACACGAGCGTGCCACCGCGGTAGCTGTGCGCGACACGCTACAGAAGGCTGGCATTGACTGCGCAACGGTAAGCGTGGGGTCGACGCCGACCGCTCACTTTGCGAAAAACTTAAGCGGTGTTACCGAAGTCCGTGCCGGGGTTTATGTCTTTCAAGACTTGGTTATGGCCGGATTACATGTTTGTGCGCTTAGCGATATTGCGATTAGTGTTGTGGCGACGGTGATTGGTCATCGACCGGACAAGGGATGGATTATGACCGATGCTGGATGGATGGCGTTATCACGCGATCGCGGTACGGCTCAGCAAGAACTTGACCAAGGCTACGGGGTAGTGTGTGCGATGGATGGTACACCGTACCAAGATCTTATTGTGAGTAGCACCAGCCAAGAGCACGGAATCGTAGCGGTGCGCAAAGGCAGCAAAGCGAAGTTACCGCCATTGGAAGTTGGCGACCAGGTGCGGATTTTACCTAATCACGCTTGTGCCACGGCCAGCCAGTTCGAAGGTTATGTGGTTCCTGACAATAACGAACTGGTGTTCTGGCCGCGCATCAACTATTGGTGATTAGTCAGCGGTTTGTGGTGTGGCGGTACGAGTGGCATTCCAATTAACTGCCTGCCACTGGCCTCGGCGTTCGACCATCACGCCGGTATTCAAAAACGTCTCGCGGTTGCCCGTGGCGACATCGGTTGAAACTAAGGTGAAGTTGATAATAATGCTCGGCCCAAAAGCTTTGAGCTCAATGTCTTCGGCGGTATACCATGCGGTCACTTCATCTTCAGGAATCATGGTCGTGTCGATCATGCCTTCCATCAGTTGCGACTTACCAAAACGCACCCCAGACGAACTTGTGTAGGTTAATTCTGGTGCCCAAAACACATCATGGGCGTGTACGTCATTCACTGAAGCACCGTAAAGAAAGTCCTCGACGGCACTGGTGACCGCAAACTGTTCTGCATCACTAATTGGACGTGCCTCTTGCGCCGAAGCAAGGGGAGCAAAAATAAACAGGCAAACTGCTAGAACTATTGAACGCATAAAAAATCCTTACTTAAGTTTCGTTGGCGTTGATCCATTTAGGCTGCGTGGGTGGCTCGTAAGCTGCCATGAGCTCCAACAGGGTGTGTGGGTCATTATGGTTAAGTAATAAATGGCGGTGCTCGTCGCGAATAAAACCCTGCGAAATCGCGCCTTCGAGAAAGCTTAATAAGCCTTCGTAATAACCGTCAACATTAAGTACTGCACAGCTTTTTTGATGGAAGCCAAGTTGGGCCCACGTTAACATTTCGAACAGTTCTTCTAAGGTTCCCATACCGCCGGGTAGCGCAATGAAGCCATCGGCGAGCTCCGCCATTTTGGCTTTGCGAGCGTGCATGGATTCGACCACATGAAGTTCTGTGAGTCCCTCATGAGCAAGCTCCTTGTCCACTAAAGCTTGCGGGATCACGCCAATCACCTTGCCGCCGTTAGCCAACACACGATCAGCAAGAATGCCCATGAGGCCGACGCTTGAGCCCCCGTATACCAGCGTAATCCCCGCTTGACTGAGTTCGTCGGCGAGTTGTAGCGCAGCGTCTTGATAGACGGGGCTGAAGCCAGGGTTGGCACCGCAATAAACACAAATACTCTGAAATGAACTATTCATAAGGATTCCTGCTAACGAATAACATGCCATTGCGTCTGGCGACCCGCTAAATAAGTGACGCGTTTACCGTCAAATAATGCACTTTGTTCAAGCATAATTTGTACGTTTTGGCCGTCCCACATGTCGAGTGGAACTTTGGCATTCCCCTCAATGGCATAGGCAGTGTTGGCATACAAAGGCCAGTCACCCCGAATCGGTGTCGGGCCTTGATTGTCCCACATGCCAATGGTGGGGCCTGGGGCATGCCCGTAAAAGCCTAAAGGATGCGTGTAGGTGCTGGTGATCATGCTTTCGGCAGTCGTTTTTGCGATGGTTGCGTCAAGCACTTCGTTACCGGTGCGACCGACCTTGAAGGCGTCGGTCAAGTGATTTTGCCATTGGTTACCCACAGCCAACGCGGCTTGTAGTTCTGCGGGGACATCGGTCTCGCCAAAATTGAGGACATAACCAAGTTCTTGAGTGTCTGTGCACAGTTTAAGGTAACAAATTCCCACATCTGTGTGGATAACATCGCCACGTTGAATGGTCTTGCCACTTTGTCCACAGAACGGCTGTTCATCGGTACAGCCTTGGTCTTTGCGTTGCAAGGTTACATAGGGCATGAACCAGACTGGCAGTTGCAGCTCGGCAAAGCGCTCGCGGATATACCATGCGACATCCTCCGTGGTCGTGACGCCTGGAGTAATAACGCGGTTACTAAAAGCTTCCGCAATGACGGCCCGCGCTAAACTGACCACTTGCGGGTAAACTTCGATTTCTTCCGCTGTGCGAGTTTCAACCCAACGCACCACAAGCTCTTCAGCAGAGACGAGACGCTGTGCTAACTCGGCTGGCAGTACTTCTTGCAAGCGTTGTTGCAAACCATGGGTCAGGCCATCGGCGACTGGCCAATCGCGAGACACATTAATGCCAATGCGTTGCGGGTTCTTGTCGGCGATTAAATCTGCGAGAGCTTGCCACTGCGCATCAAGTTCGCCGCCGGCCCATGCTGATTCGTAGGGTTCACCAAGTGGATAACGATTGACCGAAAGTCGTTCGATGCTGCCGTCTGCTAACCGGTTAAAGACCAGCATGGTGGTTCGCCGTGCGGCAAAAGTGGGCTGCGGTACCAACGTGTAATACACAGGATCTTCTGCGTACTCACGATTGATGATCAGCCACATATCGAGTTCAGCTTCGTTCATCAGTTTCGGTAACAGCTCAGTCAGCCGTGTGTTAAGCATACGATTTTCGGGCTCAATACGGTCTTTATAGCTGAGTACGGAAAGGTTGTCGGCGCTGGTAAACACGCGCCCTTGGTCAGCCTCGTAGGCTGCGGCAGTAACGCTTACCTGCGGTGCCACTAGGGCCAATCCGAGTAGTGCTTTTATTATTGTTTTCATAAGGCTACCTCATAACGCAACCTAAGGGTTGCTGATGTATTGAGCATGCCGTTGATAGTAGCGGTGATTGCCTGGCAGAGGCAAGCACTACGTTGAGTGTGGCCAGTCTGCGGCGTCGATCCAATCGGGTTGAGCGGCGACGTCACCTTGCCAATGTTGAATGAACGCCTGGTTCGGATCGTACTGTTGCGTTTGCTTGTCGAGGTCAAAACGGCGATGGCCGCGCGGATCGGCGCCAACGCCTGCAAGATACTGCCAATTGCCCCAATTGGAGGCAACATCGTAGTCGATGAGCTGCTGTTCAAAAAAAGCTGCGCCATAGCGCCAGTCAAGTTGGAGTTCATGAACGAAGCAACTGGCAACCAGCTGCCGTCCACGGTTCGACATGTAGCCCGTGGCATTTAATTGGTTCATACAGGCATTCACCAACGGATAAGCCGTGGTACCACTACACCATTGTTGCCAGCGCGCAGCATAGAAGCTGGTCTGCGGTCGTTTACCTTGGATGCCCGCAAAACGAAACAGAACATGGTCATACTTATGGGCATACCATTGAAAGTATTCGCGCCAGAGTAATTCAAAAAAAATCCAGTAGGTACTTTCATTGGCACCTTGGCTTTTTTCGTAGTTACGCAGTTCATGTTGCACGCGACGTACACTTAACGAGCCATTGGCGAGCCACGGCGATAGTTTTGTCGACGATGACCAGTCGTCGAGCGCGTTACGGGTTACCTTGTAGCTGCTGGCTGAATCACTTGCAAAATAGCTTTGTAGGTGTTGCCATGCGGCGCGTTCGCCGCCAGTAAAGTGCGGATTTGCCGTTGTCGTTATCGCTGGTAATACACTGGCGTGTTTACGTACCCATGCGTCGATAAAGGGCGGCGGTGGGGGTAACTGGCGTGGTGGCGCGATGGGTTCGGCGATCGCGTCACGTAAATTGTCGTTTTCGAGTGTGCGGCGGAATTTGGAGAAGCTTTCAGGGAGCTCAGCAAGCGTGAAAGGGAATTGCGCCGCTCGAAAGAGCGTATTAGTGCAAACAACATGGTGCTTAATGAGCGGGTAACGCCGCTGCAAAAGCTGCTGATAGACACGCTCATAGTAGCCAGCATGTTCACTGCTGTAGACGACATCGATCGGATAATGAGCCAACAGCTCAGCGAACGTGTGCAGAGGGCTTTGCATGGTGACAATAAGCTCTTGGCCTAGCGATTTTAGTTGGCTACGTAAATCCGTTAGGGATTCAAGTAAAAAGCGCCATCGGTGAGCCCCAATCGTCAGCAACCCATATCGGTTAGCTTGAAACCATTTAGGGTTCACGCAGTAGATAAAAAGTAACTGCTCACATTCCTGTGCAGCTTTATGAATTAGTGGGTTATCATCTAAGCGCAAATCTTCGCGTAACCAAATGATTCCAGTTCGATGTGTCATGGATTGCCATCATTGTCTTAATGTGTCTAGTATTACGTAACTCAGGCTTATCTAGATCGGATGTAAGGTCCAACATGACGCAGCTGTTTCAAGATCTCAAACAAGCGACCTGTAGTGCACACCGAAAGTTGGATCATCATCCGCTTCTCGCGCGGTTAATGCACCGTGATTTAACGTTCACACACTACCGTGAAACGCTGGCGCAAATGAGGCTAGCGCACTCGGAATTAGAAGATCGAGTCGTCGATTTCTGGCGTGTAAAAAAGCATACTTATCAACCCGAACCTCGCAAGCATTTGCTAGAACAAGAATTGCAGCAGCTTGGGGTAAGTATTTACCAATTACACCCTGCTACTGACTCTGGTGAAGGCCAAGTTGCGCCCCTTCATTCCTTAAGTGAAGCGGTAGGAGCAACTTATGTGTTAGAGGGTTCGCGACTGGGTGGCATGGTTTTGGCGCGGGCGATCGAAAAGCGTCTTGTGGGGCACCGCTGTTTATTCTTCAGCGGCGACGGTGCATGTCACTGGGAAAATTTCCAACGGTTTTGTGCTGATGCTAGCGAGCACATAGAGCGATCCACTGCCATCACTACCGCTGTACAAAGTTTTGAACGTTATTATTCTGTCATTAACACAAAGAGGATTGCATGACACAGCAATTGGTTCGCTCAACGTCGTTAACGGGTGCCGTTATTTTAGGCCTGGGCTCGATTATAGGTACTGGCGCGTTCGTCAGCGTTGGCTTCGGTTATGCATTGGCGGGTGAATGGTTACTTTACGCTATCGTTTTGGCTGCTTTTATTGCCTTATGTAACGGGCTCTCTAGCGCTCAACTCGCAGCGATTCACCCCGTTAGCGGTGGCACCTATGAGTACGGTTATAAGTTCCTAAATCATGACTTAGGCTTTATTGCCGGCTGGTTTTTTATCGCCGCAAAGAGCGCATCGGCTGCGGCAGCTGCTCTGGCAAGTGCTTGGCTGGTTAATCAATATTTGGCCTGGCCTGAGTGGGCGGTGGTTCTGTTAGCGGTGAGCTTTCTCATCTTCATCACCTTGTTGGTGCTCGCTGGGTTGCGCCGCTCGAATCAGGTGAATGCGCTTTTGGTCTGTCTAGCGATTGCTGCTCTTTTGACCTTTGTTGTGTGGTCAGCGCAGGCGCCGCGACCGACCGCAAGTTATAGCGAAGACCTCGCATTCAATCTTAAAGATTTTCTAGCTGCCGCAGCGTTACTTTTTGTGGCCTATACTGGCTATGGACGTATTGCCACCATGGGTGAAGAAGTAAGAGAGCCGCGCGGGATCATTCCGCGCGCGATTGTGCTGACAATGGTTGTGGTGAGTGTGCTTTACCTAGCGGTGGCGTGGGCATTGCTGCAGCGCAACCCGCTTTATATTGGCGAAGACTTCATTTTGACTCAGCTCATGACGCCGGGGCTCACTCGTGACTTTGTTTTTGTTGGCGCCATTTTAGCGATGCTTGGCGTCACCTTAAATTTGCTGCTCGGGGTATCGCGTGTGGTGTTGGCAATGGCACGTCGCGGTGACTTACCACGTAGTTGGGCAAATTTGAACGTTACCCGCACAGCTGCCCCCAAGGCTACGATGGTAACAGCGTTGGTAATGATAGGTATCGCCGCCTTGGGTGGAATTCGCTTGGCATGGACTTTTAGTGCCTTTACTGTATTAATTTATTATTCGATTACTAATTTGGCAGCACTTCAGGTACAACATGAGCAACGGTTTATCGGCAAAATATGGTCGGTGCTAGGGCTCGTTGGATGCATTAGTTTGGCCGCAATGTTAGATGTGAACACAGTCTTTGTGGGACTGCTGGTGTTGGTCGTGGGTCTTGCTTGGCATCGTTATCGCTTTCGTTCACAACGAACCTAAGGAATAAATTTGGCGTTTCAGCAACTTGCTTGGGAACATCAACTTTTGGTTTATGGCCTGCTCCTCGCTGTGGCATCGATTGCTGTCGGCTGGTGGGTAGGCCATCGTGAACGAGTGCGTCTAGCGCGCTTAGTGGCCGCTAAATTCCGTACCTTGGCGTCGTTGGCGCAGAATAAATCATTGGAAGAAAAGCTCACTGACATCTGCGCGCTGATTGAAGATCAAATCGACGATGCACTGTGTTCAGTGATGTTGGTCGATGATCGCAAGCGAGAACTGAATGCTGCAAGTGCACTAAGTTTACCTGCTGAATTTGTTGCAGAATTACAAGGATTACCTATTGCTGACGGCGTGGGTGCTTGCGGTACGGCTGCCTATCGTCGGGTTCCAGTGATCGTCTCGGACATGTCGAAAGACCAACGTTTCGATGCTTTCCGCGATATTATTCAGCGCTTTGATTTGAAAGCGTGCTGGTCGTATCCAGTGCTGTCTCCAGCACATAAAAATGTGATCGGGACCTTCGCCGTTTACTTTCGTAAGCGTCGGCAGCCTACCCTGCGCGAACTTGATTTGTTGCAGCGTAGTCGTGACTTGGTAGCGTTAGTTATCGATCAGCACAATGACCGTGTGCAGCGTGAACGCAGTGAGCAACACAATAGGTCGTTATTTAGCTATAACCCCGAAGCGGTTTTTACCCTCGATTTAGAGGGTAACTTTATGAGTTTGAACCGCGCCGGTTCGGACTTGATTGGCTTTGATGAGTTAGAAGTTTTGGGTCAGCACTATGAGCTGGTAGTGCCGGAATCCTATCGTGAGCGAACGCGAGCCCACTTTGAAGCCACCAAAACCGGTAAACCGCAGCGCTATGAAATAAAAATTTATAACCGTAATGGCGAGTTACGGGATTTAGACATCACTAATATGCCCATTATTATTAATGGCGAAATCACCGGTGTACACGGCATTGCCAAGGACATGACCGTTCAACGACGCAACGAGTCACGGCTGAAAATTCTCGAACGTAGTGTTGAATCGAGCAATAACGGCGTGGTGATTAGTGACGCGAGTCAAAAACCTTACCCAATTATTTATGCCAATCCAGCGTTTAAAGAAATCACTGGCTATCAGGACGACAATGACTTGCTCGGCCGTAGCTGTAGCTTTTTGCAAGGTCCGGAAACGGATCCGGCAACGGTAGCCAAGATCCGTCATGCGCTGCAAACCCGAACCGAAGTGCGTGTGACCATTCTTAACTACCGCAAAGACGGCACGCCGTTTTGGAACGACTTACTCATTTCGCCTGTGCGCGATGGTGACAAAGTGACGCACTTCATTGGTTTGCAGAGCGACATTACCGACCGAGTTGAACGCGAAGAAGCCCTCGAATTTATGGCCAAGCATGACGTGCTTACGCGTTTACCGAACCGTAACGCACTGGAAGATCACCTTGCGCGGGCACTGGCGATGACGGGTGAGGATGCTGCACAGGTCTTTGTTTTATTCATCGATCTAGATGGTTTTAAACCGATTAATGACAGTCTTGGCCATGCTGTTGGCGACCGTATTTTAGTGGAAACTGCTGAGCGCCTGCGTCAACAAATAGGCCCAGGCGACTTGCTCGCACGTTTTGGTGGCGATGAGTTCGTAGCAGTAGTTACCAGTGTGCAAGAGCGAGAACAAGTAACGTTGTTAGTAGGGCGCCTATTGGCGCAGTTTCATAATCCTTACCGCTTTGACGACTTGGAAGTGTCGCTGTCAGCAACGGTGGGTATCGCCGATAATAGTGCTGATTTTAACTATCCGGTCGAGCTAATCCAGCGCGCCGACGTGGCGATGTACGAAGCCAAACGACGTGGTGGCAGCTCATGGCATTGGTATAGCTCTAATCTCGATGCGGGCATGCAACAACAAGTTGAACTACGTACCCACCTGCAAGAGGCAATTCAGAAAGAGCAGTTTGAGCTGTTTTACCAGCCGATAGTCGATAGTTTGGGTAAGCCGCGTGCAGTCGAAGCATTAGTGCGCTGGAATCACCCCGACAAAGGCTATATTCCGCCGAACGATTTTATTCCATTGGCTGAAGCGACGGGGCAGATTATCGCCATCGCGGATTGGGTTTTTGAGCGCACGTGTCGTGATACAAAGGCACTCGTTAACGCTGGTTTAGATAGTGTGAGTGTGAACTTTTCACCACTACAGTTTTACCGCGATGACTTTATCGAGAATGTCGCTGCGACGGTGCGCGATTATGGCATCGAGCCCGGGCAGATTGTAATTGAAATTACCGAAAACGTGTTCATGCGTGATAGCGAACACATGATTAACCTACTGCATCAACTGCGTGAATTAGGATTGCGCGTTGCGATTGATGACTTTGGCACGGGCTTTGCCAGTTTAAGTTACCTTAATCAACTGCCCGTTGATGGCATCAAGATTGATCGCACTTTTATTTCTGGGATTGATAACGCCGGACGCAATTCAGCGATAACGCGCGGGGTCTTGATGATAGCGAAAGAGCTTGGTGTGCGAACGATTGCGGAAGGTGTCGAAACGGAAGGTGAGCGCGAGTTTGTGGTGACGCATGGAAGTGACCTAATGCAAGGCTACCTGTTCTGTCGTCCGCAGCCGTTAGAGACTGTATTGAAGTGGGTAGCCGAGCAGGGTAAGGCATAGTTATCCTGTCGGCGACCCTCTCTTAGTTCAAGTCAGAACTTAAAACCGATAGTCAAAACCTACCGATACGGTTTGTGGTTTGTTCGGCCGTGCACCGTATGGCAAACGTGAAATAATGACTTGCTCGTCGAAAATATTCTCAACTTTCAAGAATACCGTCGTCTGCGGATTTAGCGGGTAACGACTAATCCAATCCACTGTAAGTAGTGACTCGGTGGTGGCAAATGGACTGTCACTGCGCTGACAGCCAACGCTGACACAAGTCTCATCCATGTATTTCACCACGGCGTGATTGTCCCAACCATTTTCCATCAGTAAGCCTACTTGCGCACTGAAGATTTGCTCGGGAATATCGGCTAACGTATCGCCGTCTTGGACGCCAGTAAGAGCATTATCTTCGCTAATTTCAGCGCTGGTGTAAGTGTAACTAAAGCTGACTGGCATACGGGCCCCGCTAAGTTGCCATTCGTTGCCGAGCTGTACTTCTAAACCTTGTACTAATGCTTCGCCAGTGACGTAACTACCGGACGTTGCGCCATTACTACATGGGCTTGCAACCGAACAGCTTTCCGCTTGATTGTTGAAGTCGCTACGGAAGAAGATAGCTTCGGCGAACAGGTCTTGTGCTTGATAGCGCGCACCGAACTCATAGTTAGTGCTGGTTTCCGGTTCATCAGTTGCAGTTGCACCGCCGCCAAGTGGTGCGAAGCCGCGATGCACACCAGCTAACACTTGCACATTGTCATTTAGATCATAGGTGAACGATACGCCTGGCAACCACTCTTGTGCGTTACTGCTGCGCGAGCTAGGCGTGGTTGAGCGATCAACCGTAGCGAATTGGTGGCGGAACGTGTCCACGTCTTCATAGCGCAAGGTTGCTTGCACTTTTAAGTTCGCGGTGGCTTGCCACACATCAGCGAGCCAGAAAGCCATTGCATCGGCACCTTCTAAACGGTTATCGCCGCCGGTTGGCTGAATGGTCTCTTGATACACTAAACTGCCGTTCACTTGATCGTATACTTCAACGGGTTGGAAACGATCCATGCGGTCGCTATGGTCGCGTAAGCCCAACTCAATTTCGTGCGTATGCAAATTGAGCTTGAGGCGTGCTTCAACGCCATAAGATTCATAGGCACGATTGTTGTGTTTGTAGCTTAAACCTTGATAGTCGAGCTCACCGTCAAGCACAGCTTGTGCCTGGCCGTCACCCGCATTAGCGGCTGCGATCAGTGAGCTTGGGCTGCCTTTGAACCAGTCACGCTTGTATTCATTGCGGTAACCGACAACCGCCAAGTTAAGGTTGTCGGCCAAATCCGCCTCATAAGTCAAACTTAAACCGCTATGTTGATTGTCCATTTGGTCAATAGCGGTCAAGCCGTAACGTCGTTTAGGGTTGCGGTTGAAGTCGGCATCAGTTAAGCCCGCATAGGTTTCGTTGGAAACTTGCTCGGAGTACTGTGCTTTCGCCGTCAAACTTTGGTTAACGCCGGACCAACGCAGCTTCACCAAATAGTCTTCAATATCATGGCCGGCATCACGGTTGCTGCGGTCGATGTCTTTAAAACCGTCGCTGTCGCGTTGCACGGTATCGATGAGCCAGCCCCAAGCGCCTTCAGTACCGCCGTAATAAGCATGAATATCACGGCTGTTATTTTCGCCTAGGCGTAACGTCACTTGCCCTTGTCGCTGCTGTGGGATCGGCGTCGTGACTAGGTTTACCACGCCACCTGTGGTTTGCGGTCCATAACGCAGCAAAGGAGCGCCTTTAAGCACCTCAATGGTGTGCATACGATAGGCTTCAGGGAAGTAATAAGCTGCTGGATTTGAATAGGGTGCAGGCGCGCTCATGACGCCATCTTCAAGCAGTGTTACTTTGCTGGAACGGCCGCCAGCGGCTGCCCGAATCCCGATGTTGGGTCGTAGCCCTTGGCCGTCTTCTTCACGGATGTACACACCTGGTACGGTTTTGAGTAGTTGGTTAATGTCGGTGTGAACTTCAACTTCCATTTGCTCTGGTGCGACGACGGCACTAGATCCGGCGACTGTGCGCGCAGCTTTTTTATCGCCGATAATCTGAATAACCTCAGCAGCATCAGCTTCGGTCTCAGCGACTTCGGCAGCATAAGTAGTGTTGCTGGTCAGGGCGACGGCAATAGCGCCGGCCAGAAATGAATAACGCATGTTTCCCCCAAAATTCATGATTTGAAAAGCGGGGTTGATTATAAATGCAAACTATTCGCATTTGCAATGACTCAGATCACAAAAAGGTTCCTGTACATGCGTTCGGCATAATCATCTGTCATTCCGGCAATGTAGTCGCACAAAATACGGTCAGCACTCGCTTGGCCTTGGCTGTCGTAGGCCGTTTGCCAGCGCGCTCGTGTGTTGTGCGGGAGCAGACGCAACGGCTCATTGTGAAATGCACTGAACAAATTAAGCAGCATGGTCTGACTGCGATAGCGTAATTGCTGAATTGAAGGTTGATTGATTACATGTTCGAAAACCACCGCTTTAAGGCTATCTAGCAGAAAACGTTGTGCTTCGGGTAACACTGCATTAAAGCGGATGAGTGGTTCCTGCGCTGCGGGGAGCACTTGCTCGACGCGAACCGCCGTCACAAAAATATTGACCAAGGCGCCAATCGCATCTTTGCGTACACTGTGTTCCTTAGAAAACAGTTGCGTACCGAGTTTACCCATGAGC
The DNA here is from genome assembly GCF_024752025.1 of Pseudidiomarina sp. CB1. Lineage (GTDB taxonomy): Bacteria > Pseudomonadota > Gammaproteobacteria > Enterobacterales > Alteromonadaceae > Pseudidiomarina. Next base: position 227,504 of record NZ_JANTPU010000002.1, read on the forward strand.
GTGCCAAGTTCATCGTCGAGTGTATTGACGACGTGATCAAGGTGCGCGTGCCATTGGGCTTCTGAGAGTGTGCCGGTGACCACGGCATCTTCTAGATCATGTACCCCATAAGCAATGTCATCTGCAAGTTCCATCAATGACGCGTCAAAGCTCTTGTGTAAGGAGCGTTGCCACGGCGATTTATCGAGCTGTTCAACGGCTTGGAAGCGTTCACGATCGGCGTCGTTCAGAGGTTCAAGTACCCAATCGAGCAAGTCCGCATCGCAGGCAAATAAAGCTTTTGCTGGTCGCCATTGGGCCAGACTACCAGGATTGTCGAGGGTAGCTGGAGCTTCCAGTTCGGGCATGAGCACCGGATATTTGAGTAAGCCAAGTAAGGCGCGGCGGGTAAGGTCCATACCATGCTCTGCATGATAAGCCTCGAGTTTTCCGACGATGCGAAACGTTTGGCCGTTACCCTCGAATCCGCCTGAAGCCAACATTTTAAAGTTAAGTGCTGTTTCGCCGCCGTGCCCAAATGGCGGGTGGCCAATGTCGTGCGCCAAACAGAGGGTTTCCATTAAATTGAGATCGGGCAACAGCGTGCGCTCGTCTTCGTTGCCGACGTGATGCAATTGATTAATCAGCGAAGTCCCAATTTGTGCAGCTTCGAGCGAATGCGTCAGACGTGTGCGGTAAAAGTCATTTTCTCCGACATTCATGATCTGCGTCTTTGACTGCAAGCGGCGAAAAGCGGCGGAGTGCAGCACTCGAGCACGGTCACGTTGCCAGGGGGTGCGACGATCGCCAGGACGTTGGGGTGAAGGTCCGGATCTTCGTGCTTGCCAATGCTCAGTCATAGCTTTTCCTTTTTCCGCTGGTTGTTTCGCTCGTAATTCCGCTCGTAGGAGCTCGGGCTCAATACTCAAGCTATAGTATGCTATGTTTAAGTCGAGATACCAATAATGAATAAGAACAATGAGATAGCACCAACCCATTGAGGACAAGCTTCATGACTGACTTTATCGGTAACTGGCAAGCGGCGGCAACCACCAGCTTGGGTTTCTTTTGGATGGCTTTGTGGGCTTTTATCCTCGGTTATTTTATCAGCAGTATTATTCAAGTACTCGTAACACGCCGACAAATGCGTGCGGTAATGGGTGATGACGGCGCTAAATCGATAGCATTAGGCACCTTTTTCGGTTTTATATCGAGCTCGTGTAGTTTCGCTGCGCTAGCTACAACGCGAGCTTTATTCAATAAAGGTGCTGCGTTCACTGCATCTATGGCGTTTATGCTGGCATCCACCAATCTGGTGATTGAGCTTGGCTTTGTTATTGCGGTTTTCCTGAGTTGGCAGTTTGTGCTTGGTGAATATCTTGGTGGCTTTTTGCTGATCGTGTTGGCGTGGCTGTTTGTCAAGCTAACGCGGCCGCGGCAGCTCATCAACGAGGCGCGTGACAATGAAGAAGGTGCCGCCGATGAAAGTGGCTATAACCTACGTCATTGGGGCGACTTAACGGATCCTGAATTGTGGCAGATGGTCGCTAACCGCTATGTCATGGAATGGCAAATGGTGTGGAAGGACATTCTGATTGGCTTCACTGTAGCTGGGCTTATTTCCGCGTTTGTACCTTCAGAATTTTTTACCTGGTTATTCCAAGGGGCTGGCGCTAGTGGTGCCGACTTAAGCTTCTGGCAGGTGCTTCAGCAGACTGTTGTTGGGCCCATTGCGGCATTTTTCACCTTCATCGGCTCAATGGGCAATATTCCCCTCGCTGCGGTGTTGTTTGGTGAAGGTGTTGCTTTTGCTGGCGTGATGGCGTTTATCTTTTCCGATCTTGTGGTGTTGCCGGTATTACGCATCAATGCACAGTACTATGGTTGGAAAATGGCATTGTATATTGCGGCGATGCTGTTTACCTGCCTAGTAGTGGCGTCTTTACTAATGCACTACGGTCTCGCCGCGTTTGATAGTCTGCCTGACGCTAGCAGTGTGCAAGACATTGCTGAGCGTGACCACTTCAAATTAAATTATGGGTTCTATTTAAATGTGGTGGGATTACTCGTAACGGGGGCACTGATCTTATTGCATTGGCGCCACCAACAGCATGATCACGGGGAACATGATCATGACCATGGCGGTGCTTCACTAGGAACACGAGTCATGTTGGGCTTATCAGCGTTAGCGGCGTTGTGGCTGATGATCGGGGCCGTGCTAAACGCTTTATAGTGCCAACTTAATCTTTAGTCGCGAAAGTTCTCGTATTGCAGAGGCAACTCGATATCAGACTCGCGTAAAAGTGCGATGGTCTGTTGTAGGTCATCGCGTTTTTTACCTGACACCCGAACCTTGTCACCTTGAATTGAAGCTTGCACTTTTAGCTTGGCGTCTTTTATCAGCTTAACTATTTGTTTGGCTAAGGGTTGATCAATGCCTTGTTTGAAGGTAACTGTGGCACTGTAGGTTTTTCCGCTGTGCGTGAGATCTTGTGGTGATTCGGTACCGGCCATACTAAGGTTTCGCTTGGCGCAGTGATTCGCAAAAATATCGTACAGTTGTTGTACTTGAAAGTCGGATTCAGAAAGCAATGTGACGGTAAGTTCTTTCAGCTCTATTCGAGCTTCAACGCCGCGAAAATCAAAGCGTGAGTCAAGTTCTCGGTTGGCATTATCAACTGCATTTTTGAGTTCGACACGATCGACTTCGGAAACTATATCAAATGATGGCATGGTGACCGCCTTTTTAGCTGCTTTTCGTAAACTTATGTTTTATTATCATTAATAAATGGGGTTATCACAAGGAAATGTATGCCTAAATCGAGTGGCTCTTTGCTCAATGTGATTGGAATAGGTGCTTCAGCTGGGGGCTTGGAAGCCGTCTCTCAGCTATTACAACACCTGCCCGACAAGCTACCTGCAGCACTTGTGATACTGCAACACCTATCCCCTCATCATAAAAGTATGATGGCTGAGATTTTGTCTCGTGAGGCAAAGCGGGATGTTAAAGAGTTGTCAAAGACCACGCAGCTTAAAGCTGGAGGCATTTATATTGTACCGCCTAATTTCAACGCGGTTTATGAAAACGGTAAAGTCGTTCTTACTACCGCACGCCCTGAAATCTCTCCGAAGCCTTCGGTAAACCAATTTTTTGCCTCTATCGCCGATGCCTTTAAAGAAAACGCTGTTGGCGTGGTTTTGTCGGGCACCGGCTCTGACGGCACCAGTGGTTTACGGGCGATTCAAGCCAGCGGTGGCTTAACGTTGGTGCAAGAGCCAGCGACGGCAAAGTATGATGGTATGCCACGTTCGGCCATTCTCGCAGACGCCGCTGATTTTGTGCTACCGGCAACGGAAATTGGTCAGCGGTTAGTTGAGTTTACTGAATTAGCTCGAACCACTAATGAAGCCGAAAGTGATCGCTTACATACATTAATGCGCTTGGTCAAAGAGAGCTATGGCCATGACTTTGAAGGCTATAAGCAAGGTACGTTGTTGCGGCGGGTGAAGCGCCGGATGGTCGCCACCGACTGTGATTCGATAATGGCGTATGTCGACTACTTGGGGTCACACCAAGAAGAAATTTCGATGTTGGCGCGTGATTTGTTGATCTCTGTGACAGCGTTTTTCCGCGATTTAAATGCGTTCAAAAAGTTCGCTGCAGCGCTTAAGTCTTATTATGAAAGCCATGAAGATCTGCGCGAATGGCGTATTTGGGTGGCGGGCTGCGCCACCGGCGAAGAAGCTTACTCAGTGGCGATTTTGGTTGCCGAATTGCAGGAGGAATTAGAGCGCGATACCCGTATTCAAATTTTTGCCACTGATTTGGATGAGCAAGCTCTGCAAGTAGCGCGCCGTGGGCGCTACAGCGAGGGCGCGTTAGCCGATGTTCAGCAGCACCTGCGTGAGAAATACTTCGATTACGATGGCGAAGATTATGAGGTTAGCAAGCAGTTACGCGACATGGTGGTATTTGCGAAGCATAACTTAGTGTCTGATCCACCGTTCATGCGCGTCGATTTTATTACCTGCCGCAACGTTCTGATTTACTTCGATACCGAACTGCAAAAACGCGTACTTAAGCGTTTTCACTTCGCGCTAAACCCTGCTGGTTATCTATTTTTAGGACGTTCAGAAAGTATTAGTGCTGCTGAGGATTTATTTCAATCGGTCGAGCGCACCGAACGTTTGTTTATGAAGGCGAGTGCCAATGTCGATCGCTCGTTTAATGCCGTCGAGTCGGCACTCACGCGCAAGCAAAAGGCGAAGGAAAACCCCGCCCGCGATGTGTTGCAAAGCCTCACCGAAGGGCTTGATTGGGTTATCGTCGAGTTAACAAGTAAACATCGTATTCGTCGCAGTTGGGGGCAGGTCAGCCAGTTTTTTAATGTGATTGCCGGCGATAACAACGCACTCGTAACGGATATGGTTGCCCAGCAATTCCGCTCGGAACTCATATCGCTTTTGCATCGTTTCCAGCGCCAACCACAATTGTTAGAAGGACGGCCGCATAGTGTCGACGACGAACATTGGCAAGTCTTAGTACTGCCTATGAACAGTGCAGGGCAGACGGTTCCCGCGGTCGTCTTCCGACCGCTTCAAATGGCTGTTCGCACCAAGCCGACAAGTGAGTCGGCCGAAGACGATAATGTTTGGTTGCAAGAAGAGTTAGTAGCGACCAAAGAGCATCTGCAGGCGATGTTAGAAGAGCTATCGGCCTCAAACGAAGAAATGCAGTCGCTCAATGAAGAAACGCAAGCCTCAAATGAAGAGTTACAGGCGACCAATGAAGAACTTGAGGCTGCCAACGAAGAGCTGCAAGCCAGTAACGAAGAACTGATTAGCCTGAATCAAGAGCTCAATACCCGTACCCATGAATTGGCGCGTTTGAACGAAGAGTACACGCACGTGTACGATGCGTTGGAGTTCCCCATTCTGGTGTTTAGCAACGATGCAAGGTTGCAGCGTTTTAATGCTGCCGCGCAACGGCAGTTTGCTTTGCGTCAAAACATGTCGCAACGCGAGTTAGCCCAACTGAAGTTTCCAGCCAAAGTGCGTGATGTAGTATTACAGCTGTTTAGCGAAGCGCATGAATCTGGAGACGTGCAACAGCAATGGTGCCGCGATCGTGATGAGGTCATGCAGGTGACGGTGGCACCGGGCCTCAACCAAGCCCATGAGGTTGAAACGCTGTTGTTAACGTTTATCGATGTGAGCGACATCGCGGCGGCCCACGAACAATTAAGAGCATCGCAACAGCAATTGGATCAAATCATTAGTCACACCACCTTGAGTCTGGCAATGAAAGATTTGACTGGGCATTACTCACTGGTGAATCCACAGTTCTCAGAGGTGTTTGCGGTAACCAACGAAGCAGCGCAAGAGAAGACCGACTTCGAGTTATTCCCAGAAGCGTTTGCTAGTAGCATTTGGGAACATGATTTATGTGCACTGCGCGATAAACAGCCGGTTACTGCGGAACATACGTTAGTGCAAGATGATGGCGGTCGGCGTATTTTTCGGATGGTCCATCAGGCACTCGTTGATCCTAAAGGCAAACCCTATGCGCTGCTGACCGAAGCAGAAGATATCACCTTGCGCAAAAATGCTGAGCAGCAATTACAGATTGCGGCTAGGGTTTATGAGCAGGCCGGTGAAGCTATCGTTGTCTTGAATGGGCAAGGTGTTATTCAAACAGTCAATTCGGCCTTTTTGCGGCTTACCGAGTTGACTGAAGAACAAGCGCTCAATTTTCCATTCTGGAACTTCCTGACGACTGAGCAAGAACGCGGCCGTGATCCGAAAACGATTCAACAAACCTTGCAGAAAGATGGTTTGTGGCAGGGTGAAACCTTGTTGAGCTCGAAAAAAGTTGAGCAGTTATCGATTTGGTTAACGATCAATCAAATCAAGTCACATGACACCAACGACGCGGCCTACGTGGCGGTGTTTGCCGATATCTCCAACCTGAAAGAATCACAGCGTAAGGTGGAATACCTTGCTACGCATGATAGCTTGACCGGCCTGCCTAATCGAACCTTGTTCCATGACCGTTTGGAACATGCGCTCGAGGTTGCACGGCGCCGCAAAACTGAAGTGGGCGTGTTGTTTATTGACTTAGATAACTTTAAGCAACTTAACGATACTTTAGGGCATGACGCCGGCGATGAGCTGTTGATACAAGCTGCTGAGCGCTTGAAAAGCGTGGCCCGCGAGATGGACACCGTGGCGCGCCTTGGTGGTGACGAATTTACCATTATCATTGTTGATTCGACCATGGCGGCACTGGAGCGAGTTGCGCGGGAAGTGCTGGAAGTACTCGACAAACCGTTCATCATACAACGGCAACGCCATTATGTAGGTGGTAGTATAGGCATCGCCATCTACCCTGATGATGGCTTGAATATTGCGGAGTTATTAAAAGCTGCCGACACTGCGATGTATCGGGCCAAGGAAAATGGCCGAGGTCGTTATGAATTGTTTAAAGAAGAGTTGCAATCGCAAATGCTCAAGCAAACTCGACTTGAGAATGATTTACGGCAAGCTATACAAAACAACGAGCTGACGATTGCGTTTCAACCTAAATACACATTGACGGATCCGCCTCGCGTTATTGGTGCTGAGGCATTAGTACGTTGGCACCATGAAGAACACGGTGACATTAGCCCTGCCGACTTTATTCCTGCCGCCGAGCTTACCAACTTAATTGTTGAGGTCGACAGTTATGTTGCTCGTGAGCTCGTGCAGCAAATGGCCAAATGGCGCGAACATGGTCTCGACTTTCCAATTATGGCGTTAAATGCTTCACCGAAGAGCTTTCAGCACGAGAGTTACGTTGACTTAATCTTGCATTTACTGAAGCAGTACAAGCTAGATTCGTTGATGCTGCAACTGGAACTCACCGAGAGGACGTTAGTGACGCAGCAGAACACTGAGCTTGGCAATATTGAGCGGCTTCGAAATGCAGGTATTCAGCTAAGTATTGATGATTTTGGTACCGGCTACTCGTCACTAAGTTACTTAAAACGCTTGCCGTTGGCCGAGCTTAAAATTGACAAAACCTTTGTCGATGGCGTTGTGACTGAAGTGAATGACGAAGCTATCTCGCGAGCCATTTTGGCGATGGCGAAGGCACTTAAGATCAAAACGGTTGCTGAGGGCGTAGAAAACGAAGCGCAAGTACGTTGGTTGACGCAAGAAGGCTGTGACTACGCACAGGGGTACTACTTTTCGAAACCGCTGAGTCTGCCTGCGTTCGAAAAGTTATTAAAAGCAGAAAAGGAAGCCGACGATGGCAACGACAACCAGTGAATTTATTGCCCAATGCGAAAATGAAAAGCTGCATTTAAGTGGTGCAATTCAGCCGTATGGAGCCTTGTTGGTTGTTGATCATCAGCAGACAGTGACCCATGTATCACAAAATATTGGGGAGCTGTGGCGCGGGCGTGTTGGCGACTTTCTCGGTAAGTCGGCTCCTTATGAAATAACAGGGTTACTGGCACAGCTGAGTCAAAAACGCCGTTATTTTCATGCGGAACTCGATGGACCTCAGGGCACACTGGATGTGCTTCTAACGGAAGGTGTAAATGGACAAATGCTCATCGAGTTAATGCCGACGCGCCGCGACGAGCGCTTGCGCTCTGCTGTCAGCATGTTTCCGCAAAACATCGCGAGCGAGGCGGAGTTAACCGATTACCAAACGCAACTGGTCGACTATATTCGCAAAGTCACCGAAGCCTCGCGGGTAATGTATTACGAGTTTCTGCCAACCGGTGACGGTGAAGTTCTGGCGGAAGCGAAGCGCGCTGATATTGAGGGATCGTACTTACAACTCCGTTTTCCAGCTAGCGATATTCCCCAAATTGCGCGGCGCTTGTATTTTACCTCGGAATGGCGAGCTATTTACGATGCCAATGCCGAGTCGGTAGCTGTCGTCGGCGTGCAACAAGACGACGTGCCGGATCTCTCGCAGGCAGAACTCCGCAGTGTTTCACCGGTACACTTACATTATCTACGTAACATGGAAGTAAGCGCCTCGGTGTCATGGCCGATCAAAGGCGCAGATGATTTGCTGGCGCTGATTTCATTGCACCATGATGAACCGAAAGCACTTGATTACGGGGTGTTGCGACACGTTAGTGAACTTGTCGAAAATTACAATTTTGCACTTCGCGAATACCGTACCGAACAACGCATCCGCCTGCATGATCATCTGCAAGCGAAGTTTAATCACTTCCATAATCGCTTGCTCAGCGGTGAGCATGCGGAGAGCTATTGGGACGATGTGTCGCAATGGTTGCTGGAAGAGTTTGATTGTGACGGCGTGGTACTCCGCACGGAACATCAACAACTTACCGCCGGAGTTGAGTTAGAACCTGATACGATTCAGGCACTACTCACACACATGCGGCAACAAGGTGAACTGGCATTTATCTCCGATGATCTACAACACGATGTTGCGGCGATTGATTTAACTGCTGCAGCAGGTGTTGCGGTATTGCTGAATGCTCCGGCACCCAAGCAAGAAGTGGCTTTTTTTGCGGTGCGAGAGGCACATATGTATGAAGTTGCGTGGGGCGGTCGTCCAGACAAGCCGATGGAGTCCCGTGATCAACATGTGCCGGTATCACCGCGCCGTTCGTTTGAAAAGTGGGTAGAGAAGCGGATGGCACACAGTAAACCATGGGATGAGCACACTCGCATCAAGCTCATGAAGCTACGTTTACTGTTGAATGAGTTTTAATTTGGAAGTATAGCCGTCTATATTGACAAGTGCGGCGCGGCTCAGTACATTCGCTGTATTGCCATTTGAACTGAGCCAACCCCCTTATTATGTCTTTTTCCTTTCAAGATCACTTCATTGACTTACCGCAAGGTCGATTAGCACTGCGCAGTTTTGGCCGCGTCGACGCGCCTGTTGTACTGGTGCTTGGCGGTATCTCCGGCGGCCGAAAAATTTATCAGGTGGATGCGCTCCAGCATGGCCGCGGTTGGTGGCAAGGCTTGGTCGAGCACGCAGCGTTACAGTGTTACCGTTTAGTGGCGGTGGATTACTGCGGTGGCATGGGCGACAGCGAGTGCAAACAGGTTCCTGGTGACGTAAGTGAGCACGCACAACTGATCACTCAAGCACTATTACAGCTAGGCATCCGTCAATTGCATGCGGTGATTGGTGGTTCTTTTGGCGGTTGTGTGGCGATGGAACTGGCTCGGAGTTCTCAACTCGATTGCCATCGCTTAGTGGTGTTGGGCGCCGCGCATCGGCCGACGGCACAAGCGGTAATGATCCGCAGTTTGCAACGCGATTTCATTGCGCAAGCCATTGCCGCTGGCGATGAGCAGCATGGCGTACAATTGGCACGCGCTTTAGCAATGCTAAGTTACCGCGGCGCTCGAGGACTCGATGAGCGCTTTCCTGACCCTGCCATGGCGGTCATTTACATACATGAGCGAGCGGCCACCCTAGTGGCGTCCGATCCTATGCGAGCAGTGCAGTTATTCAAGGATTTCGGCCCCGCACTCGATCGTTTTAAGGTCGATCCAGAAACCTTGCAGATACCGACCTTTGTCGTCAGTTTTGTGGATGATTATCTTGCTCCTGAACACGTGATGGATGAACTTGTCTCGCGGCTACCGAACTGTCCCACGCATTTACGCGTAGCAACGCTGCATGGCCATGATGGTTTCATCCTCGACACCGCCAGTTACGGACCACAACTAAAACAATTCTTGGAGGATGCATGAGTCAAGCGGAAATCGCGTTAGGTGTTGTCGGTTGCGGTACTATTGGTGGTTATTGGCTCGATCATTTTGCGTCGCAACTATCGCTTGCGTCACAAACGCGAGTGACAGCGCTATTTCGTAGCTCGCAAGCACTGGTGACGCCGCGCGGAATAGATGTTTCGCGCTGGCGACAACTATTTGCTGAACAAGCGGAACAGAGTGACAAAAATAGGATCTTGCGCTGGATTCAGGCGAGTCAGGAGCGTGGCCAGCAGACGGTGCTCCTCGATTTAACCGCTGCAAAATCAATCAGTCGGGCTTACGTGGATTGGTTTAAGGCTGGTGCACACGTGATTTCAGCCAATAAATACGCTGGTTCGAGTGGCGTCGATACCTATCAAGAGTTACAACGCGTGCAGCAGCAGTATCAACGAACGTGGCTTTACAACACCACCGTGGGGGCTGGTTTACCCATCTTGAGCGCTATAGCGGAGCGTTGTCGCTGTGGCGATGGGATCTTACGCGTGGAGGGCAATCTGTCTGGGTCGTTATCATGGATTTTCCAAAACTACCGTAGTGGTGATGCGCTCTCACAATGGTTGCTTAAGGCGCGCGATCTTGGGCTCACTGAGCCAGACCCGCGCACTGATTTGGGCGGCATGGATGTCGCACGTAAGCTTGTCATTCTTGCCCGAGAAGCCGGTTGGTCGCTGCAACTGCGTGATGTGGCGATTCACAACTTAGTCCCCAAATCGCTGCAGGATTGCAGTACAGAAGAGTTTCTAGCTGATCTTACGGCGTTTGATCAGGCTTTTGACGACTGGCGCGCGACGCAAGACGCGAATGCTGAGCAGTGGGTCTATCTAGGCTACATCGAGCGCACTGCTGACGGGGGGGTGCGTGCGGGTACCGAGCTGGTACCTATTGCGGCCGAGTCAAGCTACGCACGTTTACCGGCGGGTAACGCCAACTTCACCGTGCGAAGTCAGCAGTATGATGCGAACCCACTGATTATCCAGGGCCCAGGTGCGGGACCGGAAGTTACTGCGGCGGGCGTACATAGTGATGTATTGCAGCTTATCGGTCAGTTAAGAAAGTAAGTAAAAAAGGCTTGCACGATGAACTCACTTATATAGTATAGACGTCTAAACGTATAAACATCTATTAACTATTCGTAAGTGAGTGCCTTATGTCTGAACATTACCGAGCCGCAACTTTAGCTATTCATCATGGTTATGAAACCGATCCGACAACCAAGGCGGTAGCGACACCGATTTATCAAACCGCGGCATTTGCCTTTGACGATGCCCAGCACGGAGCTGATCTGTTTGATCTTGCGGTGCCGGGTAATATTTACTCGCGCATCATGAATCCTACCAACGATGTGCTGGAGCAGCGTGTGGCAGCTCTCGAGGGTGGTGTCGCTGGGCTTGCAGTGGCATCTGGGATGGCGGCGATTCAATACACGCTGATCACGCTGGCTAGTCAAGGCGATAACATTGTCACCACGCCGCAACTTTACGGTGGAACCTATACCTTGTTCGCGCACATGCTGCCGTCGTTTGGTATCGAGGTACGCTTTGCCAAATCTGATGCGCCCGCAGATCTGGCGGCATGTATTGACGACAAAACCAAAGCTATCTACTGCGAAACTATTGGCAATCCGGCGGGAAATATTGCTGATCTGGAGGCCTATGGTGAGCTAGCGGAACAGCACGGCCTGCCCTTGGTGGTCGATAACACAGTGGCCTCACCGTCGTTGTGTAAACCGTTGGAATGGGGTGCCCATATTGTCGTGCATTCGTTGACCAAATACATTGGCGGACACGGCACCACAATTGGTGGCTTGATTGTTGACGGTGGACGTTTCGATTGGGTGAAGCACAAAGCCAAATTCCCGCAGTTTAATGAACCCGAACCTGCGTATCACGGCGTGGTGTACAACGAAGCGTTTGAAGCGGCTGCTTTTATAGCTCGAGTGCGCACGGTGGCCTTGCGTAACACCGGTGCGGCGTTGTCGCCGTTTAATGCCTTCTTAATTCTACAAGGACTGGAAACATTAGAGCTGCGCATTGAAAGGCACTGTCAGAACACTGAACGGGTATTGCACTTCTTGCAGCATCACCCAGACGTGGCTTGGGTCAATTATGCCGGTCTAGAAAATCATCCCCACTACGAGCTGGCGCAGAAGTACATTCGTGGTGGCTTACCCGCTTCGCTGCTGACGTTCGGCTTGAAGGGCGGCTACGAGGCTGGGGTGCAATTCTACGACAAGCTTAAGTTGTTCAAACGCTTGGTGAATATTGGTGATGCTAAGTCTCTGGCTTGCCACCCGGCCTCGACCACGCACCGACAGTTGACCCCTGAAGAGCAACTCAAGGTCGGCGTGAAGCCCGAAGCGATACGTTTGTGCGTGGGCATCGAGCATCCGGATGACATCATTGCCGATCTTGAACAGGCTTTAGTAAAGACGGCTCAGAAAGTAGCTGCAAAAATTTAGATTAGGTATAGTGAGCCTCTTTGAAGTTGGCCTGAGATAGAAATATGCAAAGAGGTTTACAATTGGTGGTGCTTGCGCTGGTGAGCACCCTACTCATGAGTTGCGCCGCAGTGGTCGAAGAGCGCCTGTCGATGCGGCCCACGGCGTTTACGTTAGAGGGTGACACCGAAGCATCGTTACGTATCTTGCAACTCGATTCACGTGAATTTTGCCTGCCTTTTCTCGGTGGCTGCACGGGCTATTTGTATGGAAAGCCCTATCATTTGCTGGCCCAAGACGGGCAAGATAAGTTTGAAAAATTTGATTTTGACTTTGCCTTCGATGTCGGTGATCGCATTGAAGAGTACCAACTGAGTTTAAAGCGTGAAGAGGTCTCGCCACAGCGTGGTACGGTGGTGCTGTTACACGGCTATGGCGGTGATAAGTCAACCATGGCCACCAACGCAGGCTATTTCATGTTTCTCGGCTACCATGTGATAGCGCCAGATCTGTTGGGTCATGGCGAATCAACGACAGATCAAATGGGCTTTGGCGTGCGTGACGCCGACATGATCTCGGCGCTGCTTGATAGCCTACCGCAACGCGAAACGCCGGGACCTTTGTATCTAGCTGGGCTTTCTATGGGCACTGTGGCAGCTGCGCAGGTGGCTAAGCAACGTGATGATGTCGATGGCTTGATTTTGTTTGCCCCGATGGCGCCTATGGATGAAGCAACGAATGCCATGCTCGAACTGTGGTTTCCGCGCATGAGTAAGCTGATGCCCACCGAGTCCATTCGCGAAGGGGTGATTGGTGCGATGCAGCGTCAAGATATCGAACTTGCCGAAACTGACTTACAACAGCTATTGCCACAACTTGACATGCCGACGTTGATGATCGCCAGTGACATGGATACCGTTGCACCCTATGAGCGTTATTTGCCATTAGAATCGCCAAAGCGCAAGCTGGTGATGGTGCCGGGGCGCCATCACATCACGGTGGGAATTGTTGATAATGAGTTGCATCAACACATTAGTGCGTGGCTCGCCGCGCACTAACAATTTATTGCAGCATCTCGTCTGGGATCGGCACCTCGATGCAAGCGCACAAAATCGCCACTAACTGACGCTCTGCTGGTGACACGACGTTATCTTTACGCACGGTTGCCAGCCATTTTTCAATGAGTGTTTCTTTTGCTTTCGGCGCCCAACCACGACAGGTATTGAGCGCTTTACCTAACGCCCCACGGTCAACGTCTTGGCCCGCATCAGCACGCTCGAGGGCAGTAACGGTTACGTCCAACGCCTTTTGGTTATCGAGCGTGTCTTTGAACTTGCCTTTGGGTAACAGCTGTCTAGCAAGCAGTTGATACAGGCCCCAGTGAAAGAGATCTTGGCTTTGCGCCATCTCTTGTAGATCCTTCAGCAGGTTCAAGCGCTGTGCTTCCGACGCTTGCCGTAACGCCGGCACGGCGAGCTCTACCAAGGCAAGTTGCTGCGCTGAATTTAATCCTTTCAGGGCTTCGTTGGGTTCTCCTAACAGTTCGCTAAGCACTAAATCATGCACAAGCTTCGGTGCTTGTTGTGGGCTATGCGCCTGCTCAAGCAGCACTGCTGGCAGCGCCAGTAAGGCTAATTTGTTCAACGCCGATGGTTTTGGCTGCGCCTCTACATGCTCTTGCTCAGAGCGGCTGCGCGCTTTACGTGGTTCAGGGTAACGTCCGTTCCAGTGCGGCTCGATGCGTTTGATGCGCTTTTCGAGTGGCGGGTGGGTGGCCATCATACCGAACCAATGTTTGAGCGCTTCGCCAAAAAATAAATGCGCTGCTTCATCGGCATTCTTACTGACCAGTCTGCTGCCATGTTGGCGTGCACCGATTTGCTTTAATGCGCCCGATAACCCTTCTGGGTTGCGCGTGAATTGCACTGCAGCGGCGTCGGCAAGGAACTCGCGCTGGCGACTCACGGCCGCTTTGATCAGGTTGCCAAACAGCACGCCGATGCCACCGACAATCATCAGGCCAATGCCAACGAGCGGTAGGGCATTTTTGTTGTTACGGCCACGACTGCGACCACCGGAATACAACAGAATCCGCCCTAGATGAGCAACCGCAAGAATCCCAGCAAGCGCGGCGATTAAGCGAATATTTAGACGCATGTCACCGTTAAGAATATGGCTAAATTCATGGGCGACCACGCCTTGTAATTGCTCGCGTGAGAAGGTTTCGACGGAGCCTCGGGTGAGCCCGATGACCGCATCGCGCGTGTCATACCCAGCGGCAAAGGCATTAATATTGCTCTCGTGTGGCAGAATATACACCGCAGGAACCGGCATATTGGCGGCGATTGCCATTTCTTCTACGACATTAAGAACACGGCGTTCAACAGGGTCTTGGGTGTCTGGCGAGACGAGTTCACCGCCAAGATACTCGGCAATCACTTTACCGCCGGCTTTGAGTTGTAGCCATTTGATGAGCATGACCAACAAAATGCCGCCACCGACCGCTAAGCTGACCCACAGAAATGGCTGAATACTGAGTTGATAGCCTCCGTTCCCATCGGTTTGCACGGCACCGGCGATAAACGCTACCACTAAAGTTACCGCGGCGATGATTAGACCGAAGGCGAGAAAGAATAAAAGTACCAGCAGACCCGTATTGCGCCGAGCCTGCTGTTGATGTTCAAAGAAATTAACCATTCTAATACGGCTTAAAAGTTAACTTTGGGTGCGGCTTGAATCTCGGCACTATCCGCAAACTCGAGTAAGCTCGCGTCTTTACCGTGACCAAAGAAGCTTGCAAATGCGACCGGCGGGAATGACTGACGATAAGTGTTGTAGCTCATTACCGCATCGTTAAATGCTTGGCGGGCAAAAGCAACGCGGTTTTCAGTGCTGGTCAACTCTTCCGACACTTGCATCATATTTTCGTTGGCTTTCAGCTCAGGGTACGCTTCCATCACCACATTCAAACGGCCTAAGGCGCTGCCTAATGCACTTTCGGCTCCGCCTAATTCATGCATGGCGCTGGCGTTGCGTGGATCTTGGGCTGCTTTGGGCAGTGCTGCTGCCGCTTGATTACGCGCTTGCGTGACCGCTTCTAGGGTTTCACTTTCGTGCTTCAAGTAGGCTTTCGCTGTCTCAACCAGATTCGGAATGAGGTCATAACGACGCTTTAGTTGTACTTCGATTTGTGCAAAAGCATTCTCAAATTGGTTCTTTAAACGCACAAGTTTGTTGTAAATGCTGATGAGATACACAAACAACACAATCGCGATAATGATAATAATCCAACCAGTACTCATGTCGGGGTTCCTTGTAGTTAAGATGTCGCACGCTTATCAGCAACATGCTATGCTTTGCCGTCATTCGCAAGTGATTTTTAGAAGCCATGACGACATCCACCGCTGACGGAAATTTATTTATTGTTGCTGCACCAAGTGGTGCAGGTAAATCCAGTTTAATCCGTGCTTTGCTTGAGCGCCACAATGATGGCAGCATGCAAGTCTCGGTTTCGTGTACGACGCGGGCGCCGCGGCCCGGTGAAGTGGATGGTGTGCACTATCACTTTCTTGATGTCGAAACCTTCCAGCGCAAGATCGAAGAAAACGCTTTTTATGAATGGGCAAAAGTCTTCGACAACTACTATGGCACGTCACGGCTGGTGATTGAAGAGACCTTAAAGCAGGGCATCGATGTTTTTCTGGATATCGATTGGCAAGGTGCCCGGCAAGTACGTGAGGCCTACCCACAAGCACAATCTATTTTTATTGTGCCGCCGAGCCTTGAAACCTTGGAACAGAGACTGCGTAGCCGCGGGCAAGATAGCGACGCAGTGATTGCAGGGCGAATGGCCAAGGCGCAAGCTGAAATGTCCCATTACCACGAGTTTGATTACCTGCTGGTCAATGATGATTTTAATGAAACACTTGCTAATTTTGAGCACATTGTGTTGGCGCGACGCCAGAGAATGGCGTTGCAGCAATCACGACATGCGGCTAAACTCAAAGATCTCTTGGCGAATGCTGGGTAAATCCGTATAATTCGTGACCCATTTTGCAATTGCAATCTATTTTATTAAGTTGGAGTAACTATGGCGCGCGTAACTGTAGAAGAAGCTGTTGATCGTATTGGCAATCGATTTGACTTGGTATTAGTCGCCTCACGCCGTGCCCGTCAGTTGGCCACCCAAGGCAAAGATGCTTTGGTGCCGTGGAAGAATAACGAGAAAGCAACCGTTGTTGCTTTGCGTGAAATCGAAGGTGGTTTGATCGACGCCGAACGTTTGGATGTTGAAGAACGCACCGAAATGGCTCAGCAAGACGCTGATGAACTTGCTGCTGTAGATGCGATCCGTGGTCTTGAGTAACGCGGGTGTATTTATTTGAAGGTCTCCGGCAGCAATTAGCCGAGTATCTGCCACCTGATCAGGTGCAGCGTGCCGCTGCGGCCTTTAAACTGGCCGCAGAAGCGCACAAAACGCAAAAACGCCGTAGCGGCGAACCTTATATCACCCATCCTGTTGCCGTAGCCGGCATCCTTGCTGACATGCGCCTTGACCATGAGACCATCATGGCTGCGCTATTGCATGACGTGATCGAAGACACCGAATTCACCCAAGAGGACCTTGCCGAGCAGTTTGGCTCCACGGTCGCTGAGTTGGTGGAAGGGGTGTCGAAACTCGATAAGCTTACCTTTGATTCGAAGGAAGAATTACAAACCGAAAACTATCGCAAAATGATTATGGCGATGGTCCACGATATCCGGGTGATTTTGATCAAGTTGGCCGACCGCACGCATAACATGCGCACTATTGGTCATTTGCGCCCCGACAAACGCCGCCGTATTGCTCGCGAAACCCTCGAAATCTATGCGCCGCTAGCGCACCGTCTTGGTATTCACGATATTAAGAACGAGCTCGAGCATCTCGGTTTCTTCGCTTTGTATCCGTGGCGCGCCAAGTTGCTTGAATCACAAGTAAAGCAAGCGCGCGGTAATCGCCGTGAGCTGGTTGAACGGGTGCAGAAAGAAGTCGAAGCACGGTTGCATGAACATGGTATTAGCGCTCGCGTGTTAGGTCGCGAAAAGCATTTGTACAGCATTTACAAAAAAATGCTGAGCAAAGAGCTGCATTTTGAACAGGTTATGGATATCTATGCTTTTCGTGTGATTGTTGACGAAGTTGACACTTGCTATCGCGTGCTGGGCGCATTGCATAACCTCTATAAACCGATCGAAACGCGTTTTAAAGATTACATTGCGATTCCGAAGTCGAACGGTTACCAGTCATTGCATACGTCGTTGAAGGGGCCTCACGGTATTCCTGTTGAGATTCAAATCCGCACCGAAGAAATGAATTTAATGGCGGATCGCGGGGTTGCCGCGCACTGGCTCTATAAAGCCGAAGAAAGTTCGGGTACGACCGCGCAGGTGCGGGCCCGCCGCTGGATGCAAAGTTTGCTCGAGCTGCAGCAAAGCACCGGTAATGCCTTTGAGTTTATTGAGAACGTCAAATCTGAGCTGTTCCCAGAAGAAATTTATGTGTTTACCCCCGAGGGCCGCATCATTGAGCTCCCGCAAGGCGCAACGCCAGTCGATTTTGCCTATGCGGTGCATACCGATATTGGTAATACCTGTATTGGTGCGCGAGTGAACCATAAAGTGTACTCGTTGAGTAAGCCGCTTGAGACTGGGCAAACCGTTGAAATTAAAACAGCGCCAGGTTCGCGCCCGAATATTGCATGGCTGAACTTTGCGGTAACCGGTAAGGCGCGCGCTAAAATCCGGCAATATTTGAAAGGGCAAGAAACCCGCGAGGCTGAGCAGCTTGGTGAACGTTTGTTGCGCGCCGCACTGGGGCCAGTGAATTATAATGATATCTCTGATGATGAGTTTGCTCGCGTCTGTGAAGAAGTCAAAATTGAATCGAAGGCGCAGCTGTTGCGTGAAATTGGCCTTGGCAACATGATGTCCGTGGCAATTGCGAAAAGGCTCTTGGGCGAAATGCAGCAGCTCAGAGACGAGCAGCCGAGCAATGGCCGTGGACTCTCCATCAAAGGCGCTGAAGGGCTGTTGGTGAGCTTCGCTAAATGTTGTCGACCGATTCCAGGCGATGACATTATTGCCCACGTTAGCCCAGGTAAAGGATTGGTCATCCATCGCCGCGAGTGCAAGAACGTGCGTGGCCATGAAGACGAGCCAGGCCGTTACTTCCCGGTGCAGTGGGACAACAAACCTGAAGCAGAATTTATTACTGAAGTACGGGTCGAGGTGGTGAATCATCAGGGTGCCTTGGCGAAACTGACGTCAAATATTGCGGCCACGGGGTGTAACATTCACGGCCTTAAGACCGAAGAAGTCGATGCCAATATCTATTACATTGATGTGGCATTAACCGTTCATGATCGTAAGCAGCTTGCTGATGTGATTCGTCATATTCGCAAGATGCCAGATGTACAACGCGTCGCGCGTTTAAGGAAATAACATGTCAAAAGTCATTATTAATACCGACAAGGCACCAGCGGCGATTGGTACCTACTCGCAAGCCGTAAAAATCGGCACAACAGTATACTTGTCAGGGCAAATTCCATTGGTACCTGAGACCATGGAATTCGTCAGCGAAGATTTTCGTGCGCAAGCAGTTCAGGTGTTTAAGAATCTTTCGGCCGTGTGTGAAGCCGCCGGCGGTGAATTGCAAGATATGGTGAAAGTACAAATTTACCTGACTGATTTGGGTCAATTTGCCATTGTAAATGAAGTGATGGCTGAATTTTTCCGCACGCCGTATCCTGCGCGCGCCGCTATCGGCGTGAAAGCTCTACCGAAGGGCGCGCAAATCGAAATTGACGGCGTTATGGAGTTACCGAGCACCAATTAAGTGGTGCTCGGCTCAAGCTTTTCACGCCCTTCTAACGGCTTACGCCAGATAATCATTGCTAGCGCCACAGCGCCAAGAATGAAGCAGTAGCCAGTATTCACACTCACTTGAATCGGCGTTAGCCCAAAACTAGCGCCCATAAAGAGTGCTTGTGCACCGTACGGCAAAGCACCTTGCACCACACACGCAAAAATATCCAACAAACTCGCGCTTTGTCGTGGTGCTAGATTCCCCTCTTCGGCAAGACGTTTACTGACTTCACCAGAAAGCAAAATCGTCACCGTGTTATTGGCTACTGCGAAGTTGGTGAGGCCAGTTAAGCCAGCTACGCCGAATGCGGCGCGTTGCTGCGGGTGCTTGAATAAGCGCTTGGTGATATTACCGACCGTTGTCGCCAGAAACTTTAAACCACCTTGTTGACGAATGAGCGCCGATAGGCCTCCAATCAGTAAGCTAAGCAAGAAAATTTCTTGCATGCTGGCGAAGCCCTTGTAGATGTCCTGACTGAACGCCACCCATTGATAATCCACGGTCACCATGCCAAAGGCGGCGGCTAAAATGATACCAAGCGTCAGCACCGCAAAAACATTGAGTCCCATGACTGCCAGCACAATGATGAAGAAGTACGGAAGGCTCAACCACAAATTCGCTTCCGGAATTTGCGGTGGAGTGGCGCCAGTATCGTAGCTAACCAACCACAAAATCGTGATGATCGCAGCTGGGATTGCTATTTTTAGGTTGGCCTTAAACTTGTCACTCATATTACAGCCTTGCGTACGCGTGGCAGCAATCGTCGTATCAGAAATGATGGACAGGTTGTCACCAAACATGGCCCCGCTTACCAACACCCCTGCTAGTAGCGGCAGGTCGATGCCTGACGCTTGGCCAAGGCCTAAAGCCACTGGCGCCAAAGCGCCTAGGGTTCCCATTGAGGTGCCCATAGCCGTAGACACCACAGCGGCGATAATGAACAAGCCCGGTAGCAAGAAGCTGGCGGGAATCACGTGCAGGCCTAATGCAACCATGGCGTCGACCCCACCCGTAGCCGCAGCCACGGTAGAAAACGCGCCTGCGAGCAGATAGATCATACACATGGTGACAATATTGCGGTCACCCACACCGGCTACGAAGGTGTTGATACGTTCTTCAAAGGCCTGTTTGCTCAGCAAAACGGCTAAAATGATCGCCGGTAGAATCGCAACTGGGCTCGCCAGTTGGTAAAACGCCATATCGACGCCAGTAGCTTGAAAGTAAATACCGGCACCGAGAAACAGCGCGAGAAAAAGCCCCAATGGGAGCAGCGCACGAGCGCTAGCAGCTTCAGTCATAAGTTAGCGAACCTTTATAATTTTATTTGGACGTCCAGAAGTGTATACATCCTTAACTTCGGGTGCAAGCGCCAAAGCCGATTAGCTGTTGCCAATTACCGCGACTTCGTCATACTAAGTTACATGTTGTACTAAGGAATATGAAGGATGTCGAATGAGCCCTGATGATCTGCACTTGCAGTTGCGTAATTTACGCAAAGAGGATTACCCACAACTCAAAGCGTTAATGGATAAAGTCTACCCTGATATTGGTGGCGCTTGGGGTGAGCATACCATCCTGAAACTAGTCAAAGAGTTTCCCGAAGGGCAAATCTGTTTAGAAGATAATGGCCAACTCGTTGGTGTTGCACTGACCGTGCAAGTAAAGTACGCGCGCTTCAGTAACCCGCACACCTACGACGATTTGATGGATGCCCGCGAAAACATTCTTAATGATCGCAAAGGCGACGCACTGTACGGCCTCGATGTACTGATCCATCCTGATTACCGTGGTTTTCGCTTAGGCCGTCGCTTGTATGACGCACGTAAAGAACTTTGTCGTCAGCTCAACCTGAAAGCGATTCTAGCTGGTGGTCGTATTGTGAACTTCCATAAATACGCAGACGAGCTCACGCCTGGGCAGTACATTGAAGGCGTACACCGCCGTGAGATTTATGATCCGATTCTAACGTTCCAGTTAGCCAACGACTTCACTGTGAAGCGCTTACTCGGTAAATATTTACCGGAAGACAAACGCTCGGTAGGTTTTGCGACCTTGCTCGAGTGGAACAACTTTTTGTACGAGCCGTCCGACAATATTCTCGGCAGCCGTATTCGCAACGTGCGCATCGGCGCTGTGCAGTGGCAGATGCGTGAAATTGACTCAGTGGAAGAAATGCTCAAGCAAG
The DNA here is from genome assembly GCF_024752025.1 of Pseudidiomarina sp. CB1. Taxonomy (GTDB): domain Bacteria; phylum Pseudomonadota; class Gammaproteobacteria; order Enterobacterales; family Alteromonadaceae; genus Pseudidiomarina. Next base: position 248,774 of record NZ_JANTPU010000002.1, read on the forward strand.
TGGAGTACTTTGTCGACGCGATGTCGAGTTATCAGAGTGACTTTGCGGTGTTCCCAGAATTTTTTAATGCGCCACTGATGGGCCTTACCGATCAAAGCCAGCAAAAAGATGCGATTCGCTTCTTGGCGGGTTACACCGAACGCTTCAAACGTGAAATGTCGCAAATGGCGGTCAGTTATAACGTCAACATCATTACCGGTTCGATGCCTCTCGATGAAGACGACGTTATCTACAACGTTTCGTACTTGTGTCGCCGCGACGGCACCATCGAAGAGCAGCGCAAAATCCACGTAACACCGCACGAGAAGCGCGATTGGGTAATCGAGGGCGGTAATCATGTGCAAGTGTTCGACACTGATGCTGGCAAGATCGGTATTTTGATTTGTTACGACGTTGAGTTCCCAGAGTTAGGCCGACTCATGGCCGCCGAAGGCCTCGAAATTCTTTTCGTGCCGTTCTGGACCGATACGCGTAATGCTTATTTGCGTGTGCGCCACTGCGCACAAGCGCGGGCGGTTGAAAATGAATGCTATGTGGTCACCTGCGGTAGTGTCGGCAATTTACCTCAGGTGGAAAGCCTTGATGTGCAGTATGCACAGTCTGCAGTGTTCTCACCGTCGGACTTTGCCTTCCCGTACGACGCGATCTTGGCGGAGACGACACCGAACACCGAGCAATTGATTTTCTCTGATCTAAACTTAGATGAATTGCGGTATTTACATCACGAGGGGTCGGTGACGAATTTAAAAGATCGCCGCACCGATATCTACGAAGTCACCCGTAAATGGTAAAAGCCGACGTTCTGTAGCCCGTGGTTCTACCACGGGGGAATTCAAATTGGAAACGGCATGGTCGAAACGTCGGGTGTGACCCGTGGTAGAACCAAGGGCTACCAAACACGAACAGCGAACAACGAGGGTATTTTCTATGGCGGTAAAACTGATTTCTCCAGCGGACGAAGCCTATAACTATCCGCTTCTGATCAAACAGCTCTTGCTGTCAGCCGAGCGTTATGCCGGCGATAACGAAATCGTTGGCGGTAACAATGGCCAGCGCTTTAGCTATGCCGAATTCATCGAGCGGGTGCATCGCTTAGCTAATGTGTTGACCGAAGCGGGCGTCAAAGAAGGCGATACGGTAGCTGTGCTGGATTGGGATACGCCGCGTTACCTCGAGTGTTTCTTTGCCATCCCAATGATTGGTGCGGTGCTCCACACGGTCAATGTGCGTTTGGCTCCTGAGCAAGTGGTGTACACCATGAATCATGCCCAGGATGACTTGGTTTTAGTGCACGATGACTTTTTGCCGCTGATCGCCAAGGTGCAAGACCAATTAACGACAGTGAAAGGTTACATCCAACTCACCGACGAAGCCCAAGCACCTGATGCACCGATCGAGGTCATTGGCGATTACGAAAGCTTGCTAGCCGGTGCTATGACGGAGTTCGATTTTCCCGACTTTGATGAAAATGCGATTGCGACGACCTTCTATACCACGGGTACGACGGGCAATCCGAAAGGCGTGTTTTTCTCGCATCGGCAATTGGTATTGCATACCTTGGCGTTGTCTGCAACCACCAGTATGAACGACAACATGCAGTTGATGCAGGCGTCGAGTGTGTATATGCCGATCACGCCGATGTTCCATGTGCATGCTTGGGGCGTGCCGTATGTTGCCACCATGATGGGCTTGAAGCAGGTTTACCCTGGTCGCTACGAGCCGGCCACCCTGTTGAAACTTTACATGACAGAAAAAGTGACCTTCTCGCATTGTGTGCCAACGATTCTGCAGATGGTGTTAAGTAGTGAAAAGGCGAAAGCCATTGATTTTAGTGGCTGGCAGGTATTGATTGGCGGCAGTGCACTCACCGAAGGACTAGCCAAGGCTGCGCTAGAACGCGGCATTCAGATCTATACCGGTTACGGGATGTCGGAGACTTGTCCACTGCTGAGCACCACCTGGATGCCACTTGATGCCGATAGCTTCAGTATGGAGCAACAAGTGCGTACACGCGTGCAAACAGGTAAGCCCGTGCCCTTAGTTAACATGCGCATTATTGATGATAACGGCCGGTTCTTACCGCACGATGGTAAGGCGATGGGGGAAGTTGTGGTGCGCACACCTTGGCTCACGCAAGGGTATTTGCACGAGCCGGAAAAGAGCGACGAGCTATGGGCCAACGGTTGGATGCACACTGGTGACGTTGGCAGTATCGATAATAGCTACACGTTGCAAATTCGTGACCGCATTAAGGATGTGATCAAAACCGGTGGCGAGTGGGTGTCGTCCCTCGATATTGAGAACTTGATTAGCCAGCACCCTGACATTGAGCTCTCGGCGGTGATCGGTTTGCCTGATGACGAGTGGGGCGAGCGGCCACATGCGGTGGTGACCGTGCGTGAAGGTGCGCAGGTTGATCAACAAGCAGTGGCTGACTTTATGCAGAAATTTGTCGATGAAGGCCACATCGAGAAGTGGGCCATTCCAGATACCATCAAAGTGGTGGATGAGATTCCACGGACCAGTGTCGGTAAAGTCGACAAAAAACTGATCCGTAGTCAACTGCAGGAAGGTTAGCTCTTTATTAAATTAAGCCTTTGATGAATGCGACCACACTTCGTCCCAACGAGCTGTGGTCGTAGCCTCCTTCAAGCATGCCAACAATGCGACCCGAACAAAATTGCTCGGCGTAGCCCTTTAGTTCTTTGGCGATCCAAAAGTAATCATCTTCACGCAGCTTAAAGTTACCCATGTCGTCTTCGGCATGCCCATCAAATCCAGCCGAAACGAGAATGAGCTGCGGCTCAAAACGTTCGAGCGCCGGCCACCAACGTGCCATGACTTCTTTGCGCCAAGTTTCGCCGGTAGTACCAGCGGGCATCGGCGAATTAATGATATGCGGGCTGATGGTGTCGGCACCGGTGTCAGGGTAAAACGGATGCTGGAAAGATGAACACAGTAATACGCGTTCGTCATTCAAAAAGATGTCCTCGGTACCGTTGCCGTGATGAACATCGAAATCAATGATGGCCACTCGTTCGAGTTGATGCGCACTCATGGCATGGGTTGCAGCAACGGCAATATTGTTAAAAATGCAGAAGCCCATGGCTTTGTCGTAACAAGCATGATGTCCCGGCGGGCGCACCACGCAAAAAGCACGTTGGTTGTCGCCCTGCATGACTTCATCTACCGCACTGATACCACAACCTGCAGCGTATAGTGCGGCATCCAATGAGCCGGGCGTCATTAGTGTGTCAGGATCAAGCCAAATGTGACCTTCGGCGGGGGCGCGGGCAAAAACATCGTTCACATAGTCGACGCTATGGGCGTGATAGAGCTGCTCTTGCGTCGCTTTGCCACCATCGCGTTGGCTGATCGCTAACTCGAGGCCGGAGCGAATAATCTGATCATTAATGGCACTAAGACGCGCAGGTTCCTCGGGATGTACCTCGGTGACTTGATGCTGCATGCATTGCGGATGGCTAAATACAGTAATCGACATGTTACGACTCGTCGGTAGCAGTAAGTGGAAGCTTCAAGTGAACTTCACCTGGGTCCTCACTTGGTAAACGTTTAAAGCCAGCGCGTTCAAACACCGCTAGCATCTTATGATTTTCGGCACGCACGTAGGCGACCATGTGGTCGATATGGCGTAGTTTGGCAATGCGGATCATCTCGTCCAGTAAGCGACTGGCCATGCCTTTGCCTTGATGAATTTCGCGAGTAACAAACGCCACTTCGCAGCTGTTGTTTTGCGGTACATAATAATAGCGACCGACGGCTTGGATTTCGGCTGCAGAGCCTTTCTGGCGCACGATACAGAGGGCAAGGTCGGTCGCTTGATCAACACTCACCAGCGTACACGATTTTTCCCGGCTCATTTGCGTTGGCACAGTGTTGTAACGCATTTGCAGGGTTTCTTTGGTATGCGAGTAGAAGAACTCTTGCAAGCGTCGCTCATCACTTGGATTAAGAGGGCGTAAGTCATAGCATTGGCCGTCGATGTTTAATTCACGAAAACCGACGCTGCCAAGCTCAGGAACCTCCACCGATTTAATGGTTTGATAGTTGGGCACGTAATAGTGTTTACGCACTTCTTCAAGGAGTTGCTGGCGAAACTTGGGGTGGGCCACTCGTATGAGCTCAAGGGCGCGTTCGCGAATGCTTTTGCCGCGCAACGAAGCCACTCCAAACTCGGTAACCACGTAATAAACATGTGCTCGCGAGGTCGCGACTCCAACGCCCTCAGTAAGGTGCGGGACAATCCTTGAGATGGTGCCGTTTTTAGCGGTTGAGGGCAGCGCAATAACTGGCTTTCCACCCTTACTCATCGAGGCACCGCGGCTGAAGTCGACGTGCCCACCAATGCCACTATAGAACTGATGGCCAATCGAGTCCGACACAACTTGACCCGTTAGGTCGACTTCGATCGCACTATTAATCGAAATCATGTTGTCGTTGCGGGCAATATTGGCCGGCGAATTCACATACTCACTTGGGTAAAAACCAATGTGTGGATTGCCATCGACAAAGTCGTATAAGGCTTTACTGCCGACGCAGAAACTGGTGACAGCTTTGTGCTGGTGATAGGTCTTTTTGCGGTTGTTAATGACCCCCTTTTGCATCAATTCCATGATGCCATCGGTGATCATCTCGCTATGAACGCCCAAGTCTTTATGGTTACCGAGATAACGCAAAACTGCGTCACAAATATTGCCGAAGCCAATTTGGATGGTGGCGCCGTCATCGATCAGCAATGACACATATTGACCGATCCGTTCGGTCACCGCGTCGAGTTCAGTGGCTTCGATTTCCGGGAGCTCTGCTTCGGCTTCAAAAAAAGCGTCAATTTGCCCTTTGTGGATAAAGGCTTGGCCGAAGGTCACGGGCATTTTGGGATTGACTTGGGCAATCACTTTTTTCGCCGCTTTTAGCGCTGACGAAACAATATCTACGGAAACGCCAAGTGAATGATAGCCATATTTGTCGGCCGGGCTGACCATAATCAAAGCGGCATCGAGCGGCAGTATACCTTCAGAAAACAGGTAGGGGATGTCGGACATGAAGCACGGCGTATAGTCCGCTCGCCCTTCGGCTACTGCAGAGCGAACCTGAGGACCGCCAATGAACAGACTGTTGACCTTGAATTGTTGGGTGTATTTAGGCTCGGCCCACTGGTTGTCGCCGAGAGCATACACTTGCACGATTTCGATATCGTGCAAGTGTTGACTGTGGGCCATCAGGTCATTGATCAGCGCGTGCGGTACCGCAGCATGGGAGCCGATGAAAATGCGGTTGCCGGACTTCAGTAGCTGTTGCCAATGGGTAAGTTTACCCTCGACCATTAAACTACCTTGCGCGCCTGCCATCGTGACCTCCTGTTGGTTAGTCTTCTGCGTAGTCGAACACCCAGTTTACATACAATTCAGTGCCGACTTTGAGCGCATCTTCATCGGCGTAAAAGTACGGTGAGTGGTTACTCGGCGCTGTTGCTGGATCTTGCCCTTCGGGTGTTATTCCTAAAAAGACGAAGAGTCCCGGAACCTCTAGTGCGTAGAACGAGAAGTCTTCTGCACCAGTAACCAGCGGATTCACTTTTACTTTGTCGGCGCCGGCAACTTGTTCAATGGTCGGCAACATTTGTGCGGTTAACTCCGGGTTATTAATTGTTACCGGATAACCTTCGTCAATATGCACATGCGCTTCAGCGCCAGAGCTAGCGGCAGTGTGCTCTGCTGTGGTTTTGAGGTTTTCAAAAATTTGTGCGCGGTTGTCCATGTCGAAGTTACGAATGGTGCCTTCTAAGTAAACTTCATCCGGAATAATATTGTTACGCACGCCACCTTCGACAATACCAAAGCTGACGACTGCTGGCGCTTTGGTGATATCCACTTGGCGACTGATAATAGTTTGTGTGTTGTTAATGATTTGCGCTGCAGTAACAATAGGGTCAACACCACCCCACGGACGCGAGCCGTGTGTTTGACGACCTTTAACGTTGATTTCAAAGCGATCAGAGGATGCCATCAAAGGGCCTGAGCGATAACCAATATGCCCAGTTGTGCCCGCAGACCATACGTGAATACCAAACACTGCGTCTGGTTTAAGGTCGGCAAAGAGACCTTGCTCAAGCATCAACTCAGCACCACCTTCTTCGCCCTTCGGTGCGCCTTCCTCGGCAGGCTGAAAGATAAACATGACGGTACCAGCAAGTTCGTTTTGCAGCGCAGCAAGTTGCTCTGCGGCACCCATTAACATGGCGACATGCATGTCATGGCCACAGGCATGCATCACACCTACTTCTTCACCACGGTACTCGGCGGTGGCGGTCGATTTAAAGGGGAGGTCGGTTTTTTCGGTGACCGGCAAGGCGTCCATGTCAGCGCGTAATGCGACGACTGGGCCCGGCTTTGCGCCTTTAAGGATACCGACAACACCGGTGTGGGCAACTTCGGTTTGCACCTCTAAGCCGAGTTCACGTAAGTGTTCTGCAACGACTTTTGCTGTGCGAAATTCGCGGTTACTGAGTTCAGGGTGCTGATGCAGGTCACGACGCCATTCAATCACCTGCTGCTCTAGCTCGGCAGAGATGCGCACCGGTTCATCGGCAGCTAGCGCCGCCATTGGCGCGACAGTTAGTGTCGCACAGCAGGCTAAAGTAAGTTTTGCGATCGCAGAAAGTTTCGACATGACCAATCACCTTTGCAAGTTGTAATAAAAGTGATTTGAGTATGCCTCGTTGCTGATTATTTTGCCAATGCGGCTTTGGTCGCAGGATCGGTAAACAAGCCGTAGTTGGGTACTGGGGCGGTAATGGCGAATGCTTCGTGCGCATAAGTAAATGCTAGTTGCCACGCGTGAAGATGGAGATAGGTGTTGGCTTCACCACCGTAGCGGGCATCGCCGACGATGGGAGCTCCGAGGCTTTTTAGCGCCACGCGGAGCTGATGCGTACGCCCCGTTTGTGGGTGCAGATGATACAGCCGATATCCCGTTGCGATGGCTTCGCTGCTAAATTGTGTGCGCGCCGGATTAACTTTACTATGCGTTAAACGCCAACTGCCGCGGCGGGCCTTGACCATATCACCTACTACCCAGCCTTGCTTTTTCTTTGGCTTGCCAGCAGCAATGGCTAAGTAAGTTTTAGTGATAGCGCGGTCGGCGAAGAGTTGACTCAATGCTGCCGCAGCATTGGCGTTACGAGCGATTAAAAGAACCCCTGAGGTGGGGGTATCAAGGCGATGGACTGGCCATAATTGCTCACCTAATTGCTCGGCAAGTTGATGTACAACGCTGGCTTCGTTGTCGTTTGCATGCATGGGAGCGCCTGCGGGTTTGTTAAGCGCATAAAAATCAGCATGTTGAAAAACTAGGGTTAACTCACGCATACCGTTATACTCAGTAAAAAATGCTTTTGGATTTTTTATGTCACCGGAACGCTTTGCTCGCATCAACAAATTACTCGATCGGCGCCAACCCGATCTTACGCTCTGTCTCGAGAGTGTCCACAAAAACCATAACCTATCGGCGCTTATTCGCACCGCGGACGCCGTAGGCCTGCATGAAGTTCATGCCATCTGGTTCGATCGCAAAGGCAAAATCAAAGGCGGCACAGCCATGGGTTCGCAGCAGTGGGTGAAAGTGCACCACCATGACAGCACGGCAGAAACCATTGCTCAGCTGAAAGCCGAGGGCAAGCAGGTGTTAGTGACTCACCTGTCGGCGTCAGCTATCGACTTTCGTAAAGTGGATTACACCAAGCCGACGGCAATTCTATTCGGTCAAGAAAAACACGGTGTCTCTGAGCAAGCGCTGGCGTTGGCCGATCAACATGTGGTGATTCCGATGGTAGGTATGGCGCAATCGCTGAATGTTTCTGTGGCTGCGGCAGCGATTTTATATGAAGCACAGCGGCAACGTGAAAATGCGGGTATGTACGAGCAACCACAATTGTCGGCGGATGAGCGCCATCGGGTACTGTTTGAAGGTGGTCATCCGATTTTTGCCAAGCTTTGTCGGCGCAAGAAGCTCGCTTATCCAGAGCTGGATGAGCACGGGCAAATTGTTGCTGATGAGGCGTGGTGGCACGCGGTGAGGTCAAATTGATATGAGCCAAGCGGGGTTGCATCGCATTCCTGTTTCAGTCCTTAAAGGGGTGGGACCGAAACTGCAGGAGCGCTTGACCAAATTGGGCTTGGCGACCGTGCAGGATGTGCTTTTGCATCTACCACTTCGTTATGAAGATCGCTCGCGTATTTATCCGATTGCCGCGCTACAACCCGGTACCACAGCTACAGTGATTGCTCGCGTAGTCAAAGCCGATGTTGTGTATGGCCGCCGCCGTATGCTGAAGGTTAACGTGCGTGACGCCAGCGGCGGCTTAAACTTGGTATTCTTTCAGTTCAGTGCGGCGCAGTTGAAGCAGTTTGCGCAAGGAACGCAGTTGCAGCTATTCGGTGAGGTGCGCCGCGGTATGCAAGGGCCGGATATGATTCATCCGGAGTACAAGATGGTGCAAGGTGACGTACCGCAGCTGGCAGAAAGCTCGTTAACACCGGTGTACCCCACCACTGAAGGTGTCCAGCAAGCGACCTTACGAAAATTGAGTGAGCAAGCACTTACCTACCTGACGCCGAAAGCTTTACCAGAGTTGCTGCCAGAACATCTGCGTCCGGGCGGAATGGCGTTGAGTGCGGCGATTCAATTGTTGCACCGACCACCGCTCGACGTGCACTTGCGTGAGTTGCAAGAAGGTACACATCCGGCACAATTGCGGCTTGCGATGGAAGAACTTGTCGCTCATCAGTTAAGCCTGCTGAAACTACGGAGTCTAAAACAACAACATCAAGCTCGTGCGTTGCAACCGCATAATGCATTAGAGTCAGCATTTTTGCAGCAACTACCGTTTCAGCCCACCCAAGCTCAACAGCGTGTCGTCAATGAGATCCAGCAAGATTTAGCGCAACCGATCCCGATGATGCGTTTAGTGCAAGGTGACGTGGGATCAGGCAAGACCTTGGTGGCAGCTCTCGCGGCACTAACGGCAATTGGGCAAGGTTACCAAGTAGCGTTAATGGCACCGACGGAAATCTTGGCCGAACAGCATGCGCTGACGTTTCGTCAATGGTTTGCCCCGCTGGGGATCGAGGTTGGCTGGCTAGCTGGCAAGCAAACTAGCAAGCAACGCAACGAGGCATTGGCGACGCTGAGAACCGGGCAAACCCAGTTGGTAGTGGGCACACATGCGCTTTTTCAAGCCGATGTTGAGTATCATAATTTGTCATTAGTGATTATTGATGAACAGCACCGTTTTGGTGTGCATCAGCGCTTAGAGCTTCGCGAGAAAGGTGTGCAGCAAGGCTTTCAGCCGCATCAGTTGATTATGACCGCAACACCGATTCCGCGGACGCTGGCGATGACTGCCTATGCTGACTTAGCCACATCTATTATCGATGAATTACCACCGGGACGTACACCGGTCACTACAGTGGCGATTCCAGATACGCGTCGCGAGCAGGTAGTGGCACGGGTGCACAAAGTCTGCACTGAAGAAAAACGCCAAGCTTATTGGGTGTGTACGTTGATCGAAGAATCGGAAGCATTGCAATGCCAAGCCGCTGAAGACACTGCGAATCAACTTGCCGCTGCGCTTCCAGACTTGCGCATTGGACTTGTGCACGGGCGCTTAAAGAGCGCTGAAAAAGAAGCGGTAATGCAGGCCTTTAAAGCCCACGAACTCGATCTGCTGGTCGCTACGACAGTGATTGAGGTGGGTGTTGACGTGCCGAATGCGAGTTTGATGATTATCGAGAATCCCGAACGCCTCGGTTTAGCGCAACTGCACCAGTTGCGCGGGCGAGTGGGCCGTGGTGCTGTGGCGAGTCACTGTGTGCTGCTGTACCATGCGCCGTTATCGAAAACAGCTACGCAACGTCTTGGTGTGTTGCGCGATAGCAGCGACGGCTTTGTTATCGCCGAGCGTGATCTAGAGCTCCGCGGGCCGGGGGAGTTATTGGGACAGCGACAGACCGGATTGACCGAAATGAAGGTTGCGGACGTAATGAAGCACAGTGATTTGTTGGCACCAGCGCAGCATCTGGCGCAACAGCTTTGGGGTGATTATCGCGAAACATCCGAAGCATTGATCCAACGCTGGTTACCGCGTCGAGACCACTACGCCCAAGCATGATTTCGTAGTACACTAGACGCACATTAGTAAAAAGGCAGTATGATGAAAGATTCGAAGTCAGACACCATTGATTTTGGCTATAAGCAAGTTGCCCGCGACGAGAAGCAGGGACTGGTAGCCAATGTCTTTAATTCAGTGGCCAAAAAATACGACATCATGAATGACGTCATGTCGTTCGGTATTCATCGGCTTTGGAAGCGCTACACTATCGATTGCAGCGGTGTTCGCAAGGGCATGAAGGTGCTCGATATTGCCGGCGGTACAGGTGATCTAACCGCGCAATTTTCCCGCCGTGTGGGGCCGACCGGAGAAGTCGTCTTAGCAGATATTAACCAAGCCATGCTTGATGTCGGCCGTGATAAATTACGCAATATGGGAATTGTCGACAACGTTGACTACGTGCAAGCAAACGCTGAAGAATTACCGTTTGAGAGTGACCGCTTCGACATCATTACCATTGCCTTTGGTTTGCGTAATGTCACCGATAAGCAAAAAGCGCTGGAATCAATGTTTCGCGTACTTAAGCCGGGTGGCCGTTTGCTGGTACTTGAATTTTCTAAGCCGGTACCGCCGTTGTTATCGCAAGCCTATGATTTTTATTCGTTCAATGTATTACCGAAAATGGGACAGCTGGTTGCAGGGGATGCCGAAAGTTACCAGTATCTCGCCGAGTCTATTCGCATGCACCCTGATCAAGAGACCCTCAAGGGAATGATGCAAACAGCTGGCTATGAGCAGGTGACCTATCACAACCTAACGGGTGGTATTGTTGCACTGCATCGAGGTTTCAAGTTCTGATGCTGTGGACCGTGTTGCCAAATCAATTACTGGAGCTTGCGGCGCAGCAGCTGCTCGCCCTAGACCCAGCGAGCGCTGACCGATTGACGAAACTTGCCGGAAAACGCTTGCGGGTGACGTTGAGGGAAGTCGGTAAGCCGCTCACCATAACGGTTACTGAAAGCAGCGTGTTGTTCAGTTGGATTGATACAGCAGAGGTCGACTGTCATATTATGACCGAATTGGCGGTCCTCCCCGAGCTTCGCGATAGCGCTAATATCACGCGCTTGATCAAAGCAGACAAGCTCGACATTGACGGCGATCCGATGTTGGCCCAGCAATTAAGCAAACTTTTTACTGATCTTGCGATTGACTGGCCCGAACAGCTCTCGCAGCGGATTGGCGATGTTCCTGCACAGTTGTTGGTAACTGCCTTTCAGCGCAGTCGTTCGCGATTTAAACAATGGCGAGCAGATAGTCAGCAGTGGGTTCAAGATGCGCTGATCGAAGAAAAGCAGGTGCTACCCGCACGCGCACAGTTCCTGCAATTCCAAGCTGACGTGCAAGCATTACGCGCCCGCATCGATAAACTTGAACGGCAGCTACGGGAACCAAGAGATTGAGTATGCGAGCCAAGCGACTGTATCAGATCACGCGAACATTTTTGCACTATGGCTTGAATGAACTTATTCCTGCCAAGTGGATGCCTTGGTCTGTTCGAGTGGCAAGAGTTGGGTTGTTTTGGTTATCAAACCGGCACAAAGAGAAGCCAGCCGGCGAACGCTTGCGCTTAGCGCTTGAGTCCCTAGGTCCAGTGTGGGTCAAATTTGGCCAAATGCTCTCGACACGGCGTGACCTTTTGCCGCCGGATATAGCGCTGGAGCTGGCAAAACTGCAAGATAAAGTGAAACCGTTCAGCGGTGAACGTGCGCAAAAGCTTATCGAAAAGGCGCTGGGGCTAAAGCATATTGATGAACTTTTCGATGACTTTAACGTTACGCCGTTAGCATCGGCCTCAATTGCACAAGTGCACACAGCGAAGTTGAAGCATGGTGACGATGCCGGCGCCGATGTGGTTATCAAAGTGATTCGTCCAGATATTCGTGATGCCATTGATGCCGACTTGAGCTTGATGGAAACCTTAGCGTCAGTTCTAGCGAAGCATCTGCCCGACGGACGTCGCCTAAAACCTCGCGAAGTGGTTAAAGAATATCGCAAAACGCTACTTGATGAGCTCGATTTAGCGCGCGAAGCAGCAAACGCAATTCAATTACGCCGTAATTTTGAAGATTCTAAGTTGCTCTATATACCGAAGGTCTACAGTGACTTCAGCCGCCATAATGTGATGGTGATGGAGCGTATCGACGGTATTCCTGTGAGCGATGTTGACACCTTGATGGCACTTGGTGTCGATATGAAGAAGCTCGCTGAACGCGGTGTCGAAGTGTTCTTTACACAAGTCTTTCGCGATAGTTTTTTTCATGCCGATATGCACCCAGGCAATATTTTTGTCGCACGCGAACATCCAGAAGACCCGCAGTACCTTGGTATTGACTTTGGGATTGTCGGCACCCTCAACCGTGAAGATAAACGTTACTTAGCAGAAAATTTTCTCGCCTTCTTTAATCGTGACTACCGCAAAGTGGCTGAATTACATGTGGATTCGGGCTGGGTACCTGCACATATCAACGTCGAGGAATTTGAATCGGCGATTCGAACGGTCTGCGAACCTATTTTCAATAAACCGCTCGCCGATATTTCTTTTGGCCATGTACTGGTAAACTTATTTAATACGGCGCGACGGTTTGAAATGGAAGTTCAGCCACAACTGGTGTTGTTACAGAAAACCTTACTTTACGTCGAGGGATTAGGGCGTACGTTGTATCCGCAGTTGGATTTATGGCAAACCGCGAAGCCGTTTTTAGAGCGTTGGATGCAAGAACAACTCGGTTGGCGTGCGGTGTTACGTTCGGTGAAGGAACATGCACCTTATTGGGCCGAAAAAATGCCGGAAATGCCAACTTTGCTCTATGATTACTTGCGCAACCAAAAGCATCAAGTTGAGCAGCAACAATTGGCGACGCAGGCATTATTGGCTGGCCAGAGAAAGATGGTGTGGCGCTTATGGTGGGGCTTAATGAGTACTGCCACCTTAGTGAGTACAACCTTGCTGTGGGTGACCGAACAGAATCACTGGCTGACCGCTTTAAGCGGCGTGGCAACGTTGGCCAGTGTTGTGATGAGCTGGCGCAAACCAGCAAAGTAGAACAGAGGACATTATGGGAATTAGTATTTGGCAACTGTTGATCGTATTGGTCATTATCGTGTTGTTGTTTGGCACTAAGCGCTTGCGCTCGTTAGGTAGTGACTTGGGTTCAGCGGTCAAGGGCTTCAAAAAGTCAGTGAGTGACGAAGACGCAGAAAAATCGCAAGAGCAAAAAAAAGTAGACAGCAAGAACGACACTGACAAGGACGCTTAACCGCCATGTTTGATATTGGCTTTTGGGAGCTCCTATTGGTCGCGCTTATAGGCCTGCTAGTATTGGGTCCTGAGCGTTTACCGACAGCGTTGCGAGCCTTGCAGCGCGGCATTCAAAAAGCCAAAAGTTTTGGCACATCGGTGCAAGCGGAGCTCAATCACGAGTTACGCATCAAAGAACTGCACGAACATTTGCGTAAAGCTGAACAGCTTGATGCCGACAAGCTGTCGCCGGAATTACAACGTTCGATGGCTGAATTGCGCGATGCCGCTGCGGCGGTTCAACGTCCGTATGCGAAGCAAGAAAAGCCTACGTCGGAAACGCGCGATAGCAAACCGTCTACCTCTTCTTCGGACCAAGATAAGTCATCGTCATGAGCCAGTCGCCGCTGCTAGATCATTTATTAGAGCTAAGACGCCGAGTGTTACGTGGGGTCTTGGTAGTATTGGCGATTTTTGCGGTGCTAGCGGTGTTTGCCGATGAGCTTTATAGCTTTCTTGCCGCGCCAATGTTGGCCAGCTTGCCGCAAGGTAGTACCTTAATCGCGACCGATGTAGCGACACCGTTCTTCACGCCTTTCAAATTAGCTCTCGTGGTTTCTGTCGCATTAGCGATACCGGTCTTACTGTGGCAGTTGTGGGCATTTGTGGCGCCAGGGCTATACCAACGAGAAAAGCGTTTAGTGGTGCCACTCATGGTGTCCAGCACGCTATTGTTTTATGCCGGTATCGCCTTTGCTTATTGGGCGGTTTTACCTTTGGCATTGAACTTTTTGGCAAATGCGGCGCCTGAAGGAGTAACAGTTGCCACCGATATTGCCCGTTATTTGGATTTTGTGCTGGCTATTTTTATGGCGTTCGGTATTGCGTTTGAAACCCCGGTTGCCATTATTTTGCTCTGTTGGACCGGTGTGACTAACGTCAAGTCCTTGCGTGCAAAGCGACCGTATGTCATTGTCGTTGCTTTCATTGTTGGCATGATTTTGACGCCGCCTGATGTGATATCGCAAACGCTATTGGCGATCCCTATGTGGTTGCTCTTTGAACTTGGCTTGCTGATTGCTAGTCTATACCAACAAACACCGCGTGCGGCAGAAGCCGAGCGTGATTGAATAATCAAGAAGTAGGAAGCAAAAAAAATGCTTAAATTGTTAGCTTTGGGGAGTGTTGTCAGTTGTTTGTCAGTGGCACTTCTGTGGACTCCAAATGCTAGTGCTCAAGAGCCAACACTAGAGCAACTGCGCACCTGTGCAGCTATTGAAAACCCGTTAAAACGTTTGGTCTGCTATGACAAGGTCGCCGCCGGTGAAGGCGTCGAGATAGCCGTTGCTGAAACCAATAAGCAAGCTCCTGCCAAGAAGTCCAATGCACGCCAAGAGCCCGCAGATGATTTTGGGTTGCCCGCGCAAGAGTCGAATGAGGACAGCGACACGATCTATGTTGCTATCGACAAAACCGAGAAAGACCCATACGGCAAGTGGATTATTTATTTCACCAACGGGCAAGTATGGAAGCAAACCGACTCGCAGACGTTCCAATTACCACTTGACGGTAATTACGCCATTGAACGTGGACTGTTAAACGGTTATTTCCTTGGCCGCGAAGGTGTCAATAAGCGCATTAAAGTGCGCCGTATTAAGTAAATAATGACGCTTGACCAGCTGCAATGGTTTGACGCAGGGGTCAACCTGACGAACGCCCGTTTGCAGCAGCGGTTAGATGGCGTCATCCAGCGTGCACACGAGGCAGGCGTTGACAGCATGTTGGTCATCGCCTGTAATCTTGACGAAGCACGTCAGGCCTGCGAGCTTGCCGAACGCCACCCCGAGCTCGTTGTCACTGCCGGTGTTCATCCGCACGACGCAAAAGACGCTCCTCGTAACCTGCAAGTTCAATTACATGAGATAGCGCAACATCCAGCGGTTGTCGCGATTGGTGAATGTGGGCTTGATTTCAACCGCAATTACTCCCCTCGAGACGCACAACAGAAGGTTTTTGAGCAACAGCTTGAGGTCGCAGCGGACTTGCAGCTTCCCGTTTACCTACACGAGCGTGATGCTTTTACCGAGCAGTACGCTTTGTTACAAAAGTTTGCCGAAAAAATACCAAGAAAATTAGCACATTGCTTCACAAGTGGTTGCAGTGAACTCAAAGAGTATCTAAAGTTAGGCTGTTACATAGGAATCACAGGATGGGTCTGCGACGAGCGGCGTGGGGGCGCTTTACGCGAAGCGGTACCACTGATTCCTCGTGAGCGTTTGCTCTTGGAAACTGATGCTCCATTTTTGCTTCCGAGAACGCTCAAACCCCGCCCAAGCATGAATGAGCCTTGCTGGCTCCCAGAAATAGCACGCGTTGTAGCAGAGTTGCGAGACGAGAGTCTTGCAAGTGTTGCGACGTATACTCGAAACAATAGTTTTTCATTTTTTGGACGCGTAGGATGGCAAAACAACTAAAGCGCTGGTTCGCTGTGTGTATGTTGATGCTCACTTGGGTATCGGCCGCAGCGCATGCGCAAGAATCAATGCCCCCTGTCTATTACCACGTGGACAGCACAGGTAACCAGTCGGTTGAGCAGTTACTCGATAAAGAGCCAAGTTATTGGAGTATACTCCCGGGCGACGGCGCGTCGTTTGGCTATACGTCAGATGTTTACTGGTTTTACTTCACCCTTGCGGCGGCTGATTACGACCGCATGATCCGCATTGGTTATCCGCTTCTTGATCGTATCGACGCCTACTTTGTGCGCGATGGAGAAATTATTAATCGGATCAAAGCTGGTGATAGCTATGAGTTCGATCAACGGCAAGTGAATAGCCGTAATTTTATATTCCCAGTTGATACCCACGACGAGGTTAAAGTTTACTTGCGGGTGGAGACCACGAGCTCCATGCGCGTGCCTTTAAGCATTTGGCAGCCGAGTGATTTGATTGGTTCGGAGCAAGCGCTTAATACCGCAACGGCAATGTACTTTGGCCTATTATTGTGCATGATTATCTACAACCTATTCAGTTACACCGTTACTCGCGATAAACGCTTTGCCTATTATAGCGCCTATATTGTCGCTATTGGCTTATTGCTAGCGGGGCTTGACGGTACTGGCTATCAGTATTTGTGGCCTTGGTCTGAATGGATTCAATACAAGTCGATTGCGTTATTTGGTAGCGTCGTGTTTGTTTTTGCCAGCCTTGTTGCGAGTCAAGTATTACAGACGGAAAGCCGTGCACCGAAGTTGCATAAAGGGTTGCAGGGCATCATGATTGCCGCCGGCTTACTCTTCGTTGCATCACTAATATTACCTTATGAATTAATGATCAACGCGGTTCTCGTCGTCGCAATTTTGGCGAGCAGCTTTCTCATTATCACGGGTTTTACGCTATGGCAGCAGGGACTTGCTTACGCTCGAATCTATAGCTTAGCGCTGAGTGTCCTGCTATTGGCGATTATCATTAACGCCCTTGGCTATTTAGGCTTTTTTGAATCGTTCTTTATTCAACGTTATCTCATCATGATTGGCTCGGCGATCGAGATCATGCTGTTGAGTCTGGTTTTAGCGATTCGCTTCAATGAAGATCGACGCGAGCGTTTGGCTGCGGAACAACGTTTGAATTCACGTCTAGAAGTGAAAGTTAAGCAACGTACCGCTGAGCTTGAAGCAGTAATGCGCAAGCTCAAAGAAATGAACCAGCGCTTGGAAGTAAAAAGCAACGAAGACCGGCTAACGAAACTTTATAATCGCGGTGTTCTTGACGACGACCTACCTCTTGAAGTTCGCCGCGCACGCCGTACCGGCTATGATATTGCGGTGGTGATGATCGACATTGATCACTTCAAAAAAGTGAACGACAACTTAGGCCATCAAGCGGGCGATGAAGTGTTAGTCGAGTTAGCCCGATTACTGCGCGTTAACTTCCGTCGCGCGGGCGACCGTATTTATCGCTATGGCGGTGAAGAATTCGTGGTTCTCATGCCGGGCGCGCAAGAGCTTGGTTGTCACGATAAAGTTCTGACGGTCACTGAAGTCATTCGTGCGCACTCGTTTAAAACTGAGCGTGGAGAAGTTAAAATTACCGTTAGTGTTGGTATGGCATTGCTGAATAGCATGCCTGGCCATGCATCGAGTAAGCAGTTGCTAGAAGCAGCAGATAACGCGTTGTACCAAGCCAAGAATGCAGGTCGTGATCAAATACGAATTGCCCGTTCATTGAATGATGTGAGTGAAAAGCCATAGATGTCTAACGTAGGTGCCTTTCCGTTCCGCCGCATGCGTCGCTTGCGGCGGCATGATTTTAGTCGTCGCATGGTCGCTGAGCACACGCTTACAGCGGCTGATTTTATTTATCCCATGTTCGTTATTCCAGGCGAGGGGCAACGTGAAAAAGTTGCATCCATGCCTGGGGTGGAACGCTTGTCCATCGATCTATTGGTTGCTGAATGTCAGGCTATCTATGCCCTTGGGATTCCTGCGATAGCGTTGTTTCCGGTTACACCAGCAAGCGATAAATCGCTGACTGCAGAAGCAGCTTGGGATGCTGATGGCTTAGCTCAGCGCGCAGTGCGCGCGATCAAACGGGCAGTGCCTGAGTTGGGCGTTATCACCGATGTTGCTCTTGACCCGTTTACCACCCATGGGCAAGACGGCATTATCGATGACGAAGGTTACGTGCAAAACGATATCACCACCGAAGCCTTAGTTCGGCAAGCTTTGTCCCATGCTGCTGCCGGTGCCGATGTGGTTGCTCCGTCAGATATGATGGATGGTCGGATAGGAGCTATTCGTGACGCCTTAGAAGAGAACGGCTATGTGAATGTGCAAATCATGGCTTACTCGGCCAAATATGCATCAGCCTTTTATGGACCGTTTCGTGATGCAGTGGGCTCTGCGGGTAACCTGAAAGGTGGTAACAAGAAAACCTATCAAATGGACCCCGCCAATAGTGATGAAGCGCTGCATGAAGTTGCTTTAGACCTTGAAGAGGGTGCCGATATGGTCATGGTTAAGCCAGGTATGCCTTATCTAGACATTGTGCGGCGCGTAAAAGAAACCTTTAAGGTGCCGACCTTTGCTTATCAGGTTAGTGGCGAGTATGCGATGATGCAGGCGGCAATTGCCAACGGTTGGCTGACTGAAGATGCGATTTTTGAAGCTTTACTTGGCTTCAAGCGTGCTGGTGCTGATGGCATTCTTACTTATTTTGCTAAGTCTGCTGCCGAAAAACTTGCTCAGCGCTAAGTTAACGCGCTGCGCCACGCTCAGCGAGCATGGTGTGAACTAAACCTTCACGTAAAGCGCCTTGGGCCAAGTCAACTTGCTTAATGTTAAGTGTTTTGACCAAGGCA
This sequence comes from Pseudidiomarina sp. CB1, assembly GCF_024752025.1. GTDB lineage: Bacteria > Pseudomonadota > Gammaproteobacteria > Enterobacterales > Alteromonadaceae > Pseudidiomarina. The sequence continues at coordinate 267,559 of NZ_JANTPU010000002.1, forward strand.
ACCAAAATAGCAAGGCCGCCGCAGAATACCGCAATACGATCTTCCCGAATACCCAACTCAAGCAAGCGCTGACTATCACCAAGGTCAATGGTCGCTTGCATGGTATCCATAATAAACGCTGCGTCCATGTTCTCAGAGCTTAAGTGGCGCAGTCGGTCTTGCAGCGCGCGGAATGTACCCGACGCACCACATACTGTATCCCAGCCATGAGCTTGATAGGTCTTGGCGAGCGGTGCAATAAGTTCTTCAGCCGCGGCAATTGCGCGAGCAAAACTTTGTGTATCAATCGCGTTGGCGAAAAAACGATTCTGCCAAACCACACACCCCATATCGAGGCTTTTTAACACGTGCGGCTCAGTGCCGATGCCGGCAATGACCTCTGTACTTGCGCCGCCGATATCAAGCACCAACATCGGCTGTTGCACTTGCGCAAGCTCCGCAGTGGCGCCGCGGTAGATAAGACCTGCCTCGGTGGTTCCTGAAATGACATCAATCGGAAAGCCTAGCGCTTGTTCAAACAGCTTGAGCAACTGTTTGCGGTTTTTTGCTAAACGCAATGTCGCTGTTGCGACGCATCGCACCTGTAGCGGTTGGTAACGTTCAATAAGCTCGGCGAAGCCTTGTAAACAAGCAACGCCGCGTTCGAGTGCGGCGTTGTCAACGGTGAGATCGTTTTGTAAGCCATCAGCCAGGCGAACCTTTTGGCGTTGGCGAGTGAGAATGCGATAGCCACGCGAAGTCGCCTTGGCAATCAACATGTGAAAGCTGTTTGAGCCCAAGTCGATTGCCGCAAGGCGCGTGTTAACCTGCATTAGCTGCTACTGCGCTTACCTGAGGGCTTGCCCCCGCGATTGTTGCCACCCCGACGTTGCTGGCTGCCACCTCGGCGACCGCCCCGCGCACGACGTCGACCCGAAGGACGAGGGCTGCGAATATCGGTAAGTAAGGCATCAGGATCATACTTCGTGACCGGAATGGTGTGACCGATGTAATCTTCGATCGCAGGCAAATTGTACACGTACTCTTCGCAGGCAAGATTAATCGCCTTACCACTTGCCCCAGCACGCCCAGTACGACCAATACGATGCACGTAGTCTTCAAAGTCGTCGGGCAAGTCATAATTATAAACATGACTGACTTCGGGGATGTGTAAGCCGCGAGCTGCGACGTCGGTTGCCACAAGAAAATCGAGGGAACCGTCGGTGAATTGCTCAAGGATTTTTAGGCGCTTGCGTTGCGGTACGTCACCTGTCAGTAAACCAACGCGGTGACCATCGGCCGCAAGCCATTGATAAAGCTTTTCACAAACGTGTTTGGTGTTGGCAAAAATAATCGCTTTATCTGGCCAATCTTCTTCGATCAATGTGAGCAGAAGCTTAATTTTATCTTGCTTTGATGGATAAAAAAGTTCTTCCGAGATGCGGATACCTGTTTTTTGCGTCGGTTCCACTTCAACTTTCGTTGGCGAATTCATGTGATCATAAGCAAGTTCTTGCACGCGCTGTGACAGCGTCGCTGAGAACAACATGCTTTGGCGTTCTTTCGCACCCGGCATTTTGTTGAACATGTAACGAATGTCTTTGATAAACCCCAAGTCGAACATACGGTCGGCTTCATCAAGCACCACTACCTCAATTTTGTCGAGCTGGTAGATGCCTTGTTTGCAATAGTCAATCAAACGGCCCGTGGTGCCGATTAAAATATCGACCCCTTCTTCGAGCTTCTGCCGTTGACTTTCGTAACCTTCGCCCCCATAAATGATGCCAAGGCGCATGTCGCAGTGATCCGCTAACAGTTCTGCATCGTTTGCAATCTGAATGGCGAGTTCACGCGTAGGAGCCATAATAATAGCGCGCGGATAACGTTTTTCGCCCTCTCGCGGCTTATTTAGCAAAGTGGTAAAGGTCGCCACAAGGAATGCTAGGGTTTTACCTGTCCCAGTTTGTGCTTGACCAGCGACATCCTGGCCTTTCAAGGCGACAGGTAAGCTCAAAGCTTGAATAGGCGTGCAATATTCAAAGCCCGCCTTGTTTAAAGCAGTTAATACCTGCGGATGCAGGTCGAGATCGGCAAAGCGTGTCTCTGTAAGGTGTGTTTTACTCATAGCCTAAGCATACCAGTTTGCGCTAACATTCAAAAACAGAAATAATAGGGTTTTATTATTTCACGCGAATTCAGCAGCGGAGATTACCATGAGTGATAAAATTGTTCAGCTAAGTGATGATACTTTTGAGGCCGACGTCCTCAATTCAGATAAGCCAGTACTGGTCGACTTTTGGGCCGAATGGTGTGGCCCGTGCAAAATGATTGCACCGATTCTAGACGACATTGCAAACGAGTACGGCGATCGCATCACTATCGGTAAACTGAACGTTGATCATAATAGTCAGACACCACCGAAGTATGGTATCCGCGGTATTCCAACGTTGTTGTTATTTAAGAACGGCGAAGTAGCGGGCACTAAAGTGGGTGCGTTGTCGAAAGCTCAATTGGCTGAGTTTATTGACTCAAACCTATAAGATTGAGTTGCGAAAAATGTTGCCAAACCGCAAGGTTTGGTGACGTTTTCGTGAACTTTAGCCTAAATAAGCAGCAAAAAACTGGACGAATCGCTATTTAGGTGTTACTTTTCACCCATATTTCTTCAGGTTGCCAGCCTTCCGGCAGCCAGATAGCAACCCCGAAAGCTATAAACTAAACGAACCCTTTGTTTTCTTTGGACACTAAAGTCATACCCTTCTTATGAATCTTACAGAATTAAAAAATAAACCAGTAAACGAGCTGGTACAGCTCGCAGAATCCATGGGCCTAGAGGCCATGGCACGTACCCGCAAACAAGACATCATTTTTGCCATTTTGAAAGCTCACGCGAAAAGCGGTGAAGACATTTATGGCGACGGGGTGTTAGAAATCTTGCAAGACGGTTTTGGCTTCTTGCGTTCCGCGGACTCTTCTTACCTTGCCGGGCCTGACGACATTTACGTGTCGCCAAGCCAGATTCGTCGGTTCAACTTGCGCACGGGTGATACCGTCGCCGGCAAAATCCGACCGCCGAAAGAAGGCGAACGTTATTTTGCCCTCCTTAAGATTCGCGAAGTCAACTTCGACAAGCCAGAAAACTCCCGCAACAAAATCCTCTTTGAAAACCTTACCCCACTGCATGCCGACGAACGTCTGCGCATGGAGCGTGGTAATGGCTCAACAGAAGATATCACTGCGCGCGTACTCGACTTAGCCTCACCGATTGGTAAAGGTCAGCGTGGCTTGATCGTAGCGCCACCGAAAGCGGGTAAAACCTTGTTGCTGCAGAACATCGCCCAGTCGATTGCGGCGAACCACCCTGACTGTGTGTTGATGGTGTTGTTGATTGATGAGCGTCCGGAAGAAGTTACCGAGATGCATCGCCTAGTGAAAGGCGAAGTGGTTGCGTCGACCTTCGACGAGCCAGCAAACCGTCACGTGCAAGTTGCTGAAATGGTCATCGAAAAAGCGAAACGCTTGGTTGAGCACAAGAAAGACGTGGTGATTCTACTCGACTCGATTACCCGTTTGGCTCGCGCTTACAACACGGTTATCCCAAGCTCAGGTAAAGTCCTGACCGGTGGTGTCGACGCCAACGCCTTGCACAAACCGAAGCGTTTCTTCGGTGCGGCGCGTAACGTCGAGGAAGGTGGCAGCTTAACGATTATCGCAACGGCGCTTATCGATACCGGCTCGAAAATGGATGAAGTCATCTACGAAGAGTTTAAAGGTACCGGTAACATGGAATTGCACCTGAACCGCAAGATTGCAGAGAAGCGCGTCTTCCCAGCGATCGACTTCAACCGTTCAGGCACCCGTCGTGAAGAGCTTCTTACCTCACCGGAAGAACTCCAGAAAATGTGGATCCTACGCAAAATCGTTCACCCAATGGGCGAAACCGAAGCGATGGAATTCCTCATCGACAAACTTCAAATGACCAAAACCAACGACGAATTCTTCGAGGCCATGAAGCGCCAGAAATCGTAACGGTTGGCTTGCACGGCCGCCCTTGGCTTCGGCGCTTCCACGCGCTCGATTGCTGAGGGACGCCGTGAACCCATCCCTGGGGGCTTGTGTGCCGCATCCCTGCGGCACGCACCCTCAGCCAATCGAGCGCGTGAAATCACCTTCGCCTGCGGGCGGCCATCCAATCCAACACTAACGATTTCTACACCCCTGCTACTCGGGTTGCGACCTCACACTCGGCATTCATCAATAACCCATCTTTTATAGGTTTAGATGTTCCACAATGTTTAGGTTTTAATGCTTATTCGTGCGAAGGGTGCAGATGAGTTCGGGGATCCATTTCCTGAGGTGCGTGCCGCAGGGATGCGGCACACAAGCCCCCAGGGATGGGTTCACAGCGTCCTCAGGAAATGGATCCCCGAATTCGCCAAAAGCCCGAAGCTTAGTCTTGGCGTTTGAGGGCGAGCTCGATCAGTAGTGGGAAGTGGTCGGAGCCGAATTTGGGAAGGCGGCGCATTTTGACCAGCATGAAGTGTTCGCTATGGAACAGGTGATCGAGGGGCCAGCGTAAGAACGGCAGTTGCGCGTGGAACGTGTTGAAAAAGCCGCGGCCCATGCGTGGGTCGAGGAGCCTACTGACGCGCAGGAATTCGCGCGTGGTTGGTGACCAGGCGACGTCGTTGAGATCGCCGGTGACAATGACCGGGCCGCTGTCGTTAGCGGCGCGTTTGGCAACTTGCAAAAGTTCGCGATCGCGAGGCTTCGACTTTTCATTTTCGGTTGGGCTCGGTGGTGCTGGGTGCACACAGCGCAGTTTCACGACCCGCCCATCAGGCATCTGAATATCAGCATGAATCGATGGTACGTTGTCTTCGATAATGTTCTCAATTTGCACATTCTCGAGTGGCCAGACCGAGTAAAGCATCATGCCGTAAAGGTTATTCTGTGGTACGCGTACGACGTGCGGTAAGTCATCCTCAATGTCTGTGAGTTGCTTTTCCCACCAGTCGTCGGTTTCGACCGCGACGATGATGTCAGGGCGCTCGCGGTTGATCATGCGAACCAGCTCGACCGCATTGCGGTTATGTTCGAGTACATTGACCGTCAAAATACGCAAGTGCTCTTCGACCGACTTTTCGTCGTGCTTGCGGTGGTAGCGCGGTACTGTTCGCGCAGCTAGCGGCGTGTATGGAAAAATCCACCAGAGCTGCCAAGCACAGCAGACGACCTGAATACTAACAAGAAACCATGTTGTACTGCTGGCTATTGGTAACCAAATAGCGCTCGCCACGAGCAGCGTGAGCGCAACTGCCGTGAGTTGTAGCCGCGGAAAGTCCCAGAGTCGAATCAACCAGTGCGTACGCTGCGATAAAGGTAGCAGACTGGCCACAGTTAACAGCAAAGTGAAGAGTCCAATCGCAATGACGGCAGGGTTAAATTCGAGCATAAAGGGGTGATCGTCCGTGGCTGATAATGCGTTTAAGCCTAGCGCACTTTCGAGGCGCTGAAAACAGCTAGAAAAACCAGTATACTAGCGGCAATTGAGTCGCGAAAAGGGCGGACGCAGTGAAGTATCAAGATTTGCGTGATTTTATCGCGTTGCTAGAGCAGCGCGGCGAGCTAAAACGAATTCAAATGGAGGTGGATCCGTATTTGGAGATCACCGAAATTTCCGATCGTACGTTGAAAGCGGGTGGCCCAGCGCTGTTATTTGAAAATGTGAAAGGTCACTCGGTGCCGGTACTGGCGAATTTGTTTGGGACGCCTGAACGGGTGGCACTAGGCATGGGCCAAGAGTCGGTTGCAGCGTTACGCGATGTGGGTAAGTTACTCGCGTTTTTGAAAGAGCCGGAGCCGCCGAAAGGCTTTCGCGACGCACTAAATCTGTTACCGATGTACAAGAAAGTTTTGAGCATGTCGCCGAAGCAACTTAAGAAAGCGCCTTGCCAAGAGGTGGTGCTGAGTGGCGATGAGGTTGATTTAACTAAGCTGCCCATTCAGCATTGTTGGCCGGGTGATGTGGCGCCGTTGATCACTTGGGGGCTGACGGTAACCAAAGGGCCGCATAAAGAGCGCCAGAATCTTGGTATTTATCGCCAGCAGTTGCTTGGAAAAAATAAAGTCATTATGCGCTGGTTGTCGCATCGTGGCGGCGCCTTGGATTTTCAAGAATGGCAAAAGCAGCATCCAGGTGAACGCTTTCCAGTCGCCGTGGCACTAGGTGCTGATCCGGCAACGATTCTTGGTGCTGTGACACCAGTGCCAGACACTCTTTCGGAATATGCTTTTGCCGGTTTGTTACGCGATGGAAAAACCGAAGTCGCCAAGTGTGTAAGTAACGACTTACAGGTGCCCGCGCACGCTGAAATCATTCTGGAAGGCTATATTGAACCGGGCGAAATGGCTCCCGAAGGGCCTTATGGCGATCACACCGGTTACTACAATGAAGTGGATGACTTCCCAGTCTTTACGGTGACCCATGTTACGCAGCGCCGTGAGCCTATTTATCACTCGACCTACACGGGGCGGCCACCGGATGAACCGGCGGTGTTGGGTGTCGCCTTGAACGAAGTGTTTGTGCCGCTGTTACAAAAGCAGTTTCCTGAAATTGTGGATTTCTATCTGCCACCAGAGGGCTGTTCTTATCGGGTGGCGGTGGTGACCATGAAAAAGCAATACGCCGGTCATGCCAAGCGCGTGATGATGGGCGTGTGGTCGTTCTTGCGCCAATTTATGTACACCAAATTCGTGATTGTCTGTGATGATGACGTGAACGCGCGTGATTGGAAAGATGTGATTTGGGCGATGACGACGCGCATGGATCCCGCACGTGACACCGTGTTGATTGAGAATACACCGATTGATTACCTTGATTTTGCGTCACCCGTATCGGGGCTGGGTTCGAAAATGGGCATGGACGCGACCAATAAGTGGCCGGGCGAGACCGATCGTGAGTGGGGTGTACCCATCGTCATGGACGAGGCGGTAAAACAGCGCGTCGACGACATGTGGGATGACCTTGGAATTTTGCAACAGGATAAGTCAGTTAAATGAAACAGTTTTCTTGTAAGGTTACAGCGCTAGAAACCCTTTCACCAAACGTCTACCGCGTGCTTTTGGAACTTCCCGAAGCCATTGATTTTGTGGCCGGGCAGTACTTACAAGTGGTGATGGGCGAACGCGATAAGCGACCTTTTTCGATTGCCTCATGCCCGTCGAAAACCCGTGAGCTTGAGTTGCACATTGGTGCCACGCCGGACAACCCTTATGCCATGGAGGTTATCGAGGCCATTCGTGTCGATGGCGAGTTAACAGTGGAAGCACCTTTAGGTGACGCGGGGTATCGCGAAGCAAGTGAGCGCCCACTGATTCTGATCGCTGGCGGTACGGGTTTTTCTTATACTTGGTCGATCTTACAGGCACATTTACGTAGCGGGGCAAAGCGCCCGATCACGCTGTATTGGGGGGGGCGTAAGGCGGCTGACTTGTACTACGACGACAGGCTGAAACAGTTGAGCACTGAACATGAAAACTTTCATTACCGGCCCGTTGTAGAAGAAGCGGGAGCTGATTGGCACGGCGCTATTGGCTTAGTTCCCCATGCCGTATTGGCAGAACAATCTGACTTAAATGAAGCTGACGTTTATGTGGCGGGGCGTTTTGAAATGGTGCGCGTGATTCGTGATGATTTTCACGCACGCGGTTTGCCATTAGAGCAACTTTATGGCGACGCACTAGCCTTCATTTAACCGCGCTGCTATACTTCGCAGCGCAATTTACCAAGGGGTGCCCCTGTAGCGATTCGTCGTGCAGTGGCTGAGATGCAACATGCGAACCCTTTGCACCTGATCCGGTTAATACTGGCGTAGGGATGGTAGCTAACAACCTTAGTCCATTTGAATCCTGCCCGACCGGATTATTTCTGAACCAGACGTTGAGGAAATGATCCATGCAAAAATCTACCCTGGCCGTTGCGGTCTATTTAGGTCTATCAAGTCTCGCGACAACGCCGATGGTGTTCGCACAAGAGAACCAAAGCGACGCACAGAAGTCCGTTGAACGTATCACCATTCAAGGTGAATTCCGCCAGATGACTGTGCAAGAAGCACCAACAAGTGTCACAGCTTTAGTGGCCGAAGAGGTGGCCGAGCGCGGCGCCTTGCACCTCGAGTCAACGCTGAATGCATTTGCCAATGTGAATTTTTCCGGTGGCTCATCGCGTGCACGGTTTATTCAAATCCGTGGTGTCGGTGAACGCAGCCAATTCGTTGATCCTATCCAACCTTCCGTGGGGCTGTTAGTTGACGGCATCAACTACAGCGGGTTAGCGCAAGCGGCACAACTGTTCGATATTAGCCAAATTGAAGTCTACCGTGGCCCGCAAAGCGGCCGCTTCGGTGCTGATGGCATGGCCGGTATGATGGTGTTGGAGAGCACCATGCCGAGTGCGGAAACCAAAGGTGTGTGGCAACTTGGCATGGCCAACTACGACGCGCTTAGTGGTGGCTTTGCCGTAGGGGGCGATCTTGGTGCTTTGGGTAGCGGACGTTTAAGTGTGTTCCAACAGCGTGATGATGGCTTTATCGAGAATACCTATTTAAATCGTGACGATACCAACAAACGCTCTGAGCGCAATTTACGTGCGAATCTCTACAGCGATTTAGGACAAGATTGGCAATTACGTACCACCTTGCATGCCTTACGCCAAGACAATGGTTACGATGCTTTTTCATTAGATAATAATCGCACCACCCTTTCCGATGAGCCCGGTGAAGATGATTTACGCACCCGCGCTGCGCGCCTTGCGCTTACTTATGCCGGATGGCAAGGTGCCGAGGTTGAGCTGGCCTACGCGTTTTTAGGGGCCGAGAGTGTGTATAGTTACGATGAAGATTGGAGTTACGTAGGTATTGCGCCGGGCTGGGAATACAGTTCGTTTGATGCCTATGAACGTGAGCGTGATGATCATACCCTCGAGGCCCGTTTGGTCAGTACGCAGCCGATTCGTGTGTTAGGAAGTGACAGTGACTGGGTGCTCGGCGTTTACCATTACCGCCGCGACGAAGTACTTACCCGTGACTTCTTTAACTGGGATATAGGGCAGCAGGATAGTTTTTCCAGCACCTATGAAAGCCGTCACAATGCGCTGTACGGTGAACTCACGCAGCACTTGTCACCGGAGTGGCGCATTACCACTGGCGCACGAGCTGAGCGTTATGATAACCCTTACACCGACACTAATGGCGTGAACGAGACGCCTGAAGACACCATGTGGGGCGGACGTTTAAGCCTGAGTTACTTACCGGACACCGACGTCTTATGGTACGCCACCGTTGCGCGTGGCTACAAAGCCGGCGGGGTTAATGGTGACGCTTTAGGTAAGGTGCAAGACACCGAGCTCACCGAGTTACGCGAGTATCTGCTGGCGCGCGCAACCTTTGCACCAGAACTTCTAACCAGCCTTGAGGTTGGCCACAAACGCGTTAGTGCCGATGGCCGCCTGAGCATGCAATTAGCTGTTTTCGCGCATCAACGCGATGATGTGCAGCTCAAAGGCTGGGTGAACCGTGACCAAAGCTTTGTTGGTTATTTGCAAAATGCAGCAGAAGGTAAGGCCTATGGTGCCGAGTTTGAAGTAAGTTATCGTCCGCTTGAAGCGCTCGAGCTTTTTACCAATATTGGCTTACTCGAAACGGAAATTGAAGGCTTTGTCACTGAAGATGGTGTTGACATGAGCGGACGCGAACAAGCCCATGCGCCGAACTATCAGGTTAACGCAGGCGTGAATTACCAGCTTGCAGAAGCTTGGCAAATGGGACTTTCGGTCGATGCCAAAGATGGCTTTTACTATTCTGATTCGCACATGAGCGAGGCCGATAGCATGGCGGTAGTGAACGCTTACATTCGCTGGCGCAAGGGACCATGGCGAGTGCGCCTTTGGGCCCGTAATTTGAATGATGAAGATTACGGTATTCGCGGTTTTTACTTTGGTAACGATCCGCGCAAAGAGTACGTCAGTGAAACCTACGAGCAATTCGGTGAACCGCGACGTGTTGGTGTGACACTGAATTACCACTTTTAAGCGCCGTTAAGGACACACATATGACTGATTTTGTGCAGACCATTAGTGAACAAGTTATGGCGACTTCGTGGTTGGAGTGGTCGGCCGTAGTGTTAGCTGTGGCTTATTTGGTATTGGCTGCACATCAGTCATTGTGGTGTTGGTTGGCCGCCGCCATCAGCTGCAGTATTTATACTTATTTGATGTGGCATGCGCAGTTGTATATGGAGACCGTGTTACAGGTGGTTTATGTGCTGCTTGCTGGCTATGGTTGGTGGCAATGGCGCTACGGAGCGGGGCGGTCTGCAGCACAAAAGGTTGCTGAGTTAAGTCTCGCTTGGCATTTGCGTTGGCTGGCGATTTTAGTGTTAGTAGCTAGTGCAGTGGCTTTAGCGTTAGAGTGCTATACAACGGCCGATGCGGTATGGCTCGATAGCTACACCACGGTCTTTTCATTATTTGCGACTTGGCTGCTCACCCGCAAGCAGTTTGCCAATTGGTGGTACTGGCTGATCATCGATACTGTTTATGTTTACCTGTATGCGAGCAAAGGATTTGTGATCACGGGTGCACTTTATTTCGTATACCTTATACTAGTGTTTTATGCGATGTGGCAGTGGCAAACAGCAAGGACGGAACAGCAACAATGCAGCAGCAGTGGCTAGATAGCCTTCCTATACACGGCGTGATCAAAGCAGAGCCCCTCTTGCGCGGGGTGGCGAACAACGTCTACAAAATCACCACAACGAAAAGCAACTATATTCTGAAGCAATTTCGCTTTGATCACCCCTATGGACTGGATCGTGATCAAGAAGTGCTTGTGCAACGTCAGCTGGCCGAGCAGCAACTTGCTCCTGACGTTTTGCATTATGATGCGGCACAAGGATTGGTATTGCAGGCTTACCTTGAAGAGCCGGATCTTGCGCATGCCGATCTATCGATGGCTGACAAACTTCGTGAACTAGCAGATTTAGCTGCGCACATTCACCGCGTCACTATTAAGGCACCGGTGTGGTCCTTGCGTGAGCGTTTGGCACGGTATTGTCAGCAACTCGCAGAATTTGACCGTGAACATGCCAAACAATTTGAACTTCGTTTGCGGAGTTTTCGTAAGTTAATCGATAACTTTGCTTCGCATCCGGTCTTTTGTCATAACGATTTAGGCTTACACCATGTCTTCCTTGCGCCAACGCCACGGGTTATTGACTGGGAATATTCAGGTATGGGAGAGCGTTACTTTGATTTGGCTAACGCCATGGCGGCCAATGAACTGGAGCTACCGCAACGCAGTGCATTTGTGAACGCTTATGAGGCCAGTGCAGGTTTTCAAGTGCATCGTGATACGCTCGAAAACTGGCGCGAGCTGGTCGCCGTAGTGAACCAGCTTTGGTACGAATTACATCATCATCTGCAACGCATTAGCGATTAGGATCTGAATAAGGATAGTTTATGACTGCACGGCAATCACAGGAATTGACAGAGAAGCTCTATGGTTACCTTGCAGAAGATGAAGATGCACGTGTCTGTAAAGACATTCCCGAGTCCGCGTGTAACGACCAGCCGCAAGCCTTTATTGCTCACTTAGTTGCGCTGAGCATGACCAAGCTGGGTGATTCGTTGGTCAGTGCAAGATTAGTTTTACCGTGGATTCTTTCTTCGTTGGGTGCGCCTTCCGCATTTATCAGTGCCTTGGTTCCGTTACGTGAATCACTGGCATTATTGCCCCAACTTATCATTGCCCAACAACTGCGCGAAACGCCGGTGCGTAAGTGGTTTTGGGTTGCTGGGAGTATCGGTCAAGCGCTTGCGCTGGTGGGTATGGTATTTAGTGTGCTGACTTTACGTGAAAGCGTATTGGGCTGGGCTATCGTCATCTTACTCACATTTTTTAGTATTGCGCGGGGTGTTTGCTCAGTATCGATTAAAGATGTACAAGGCAAAACGATTTCAAAAACCCGCCGTGGTCGATTATCCGGATTGGCTGCCTCTGTAGCAGGCTTTTTGTCTGTGATTACTGCTCTAGTGGTGCTGTTTTCACCGACGTTATTCGGGGCCTCTGTCACTGAAGGCAACACACTTATTTTTGCCAGTCTATTGGGTGTGGCGGCGATGTTGTGGCTTGTCGCAGCTATCACTTATGCGCAAGTGCCTGAAGTTCCCGGGGCGACGGAAGGCGGCGGCAATGCACTCATTGAAGCTTTAAAATCCATTCGCTTGTTATGGCAAGACAAACAGTTTGGTAGTTTTGTACTGACCCGTGCTTTACTGGTGTCATCGGCTTTTGCAATTCCTTACATTGTGGTCATGATTCAGCGCAGCGGTGAGGGGAGTTTAACTAGCCTCGGTGGTTTAATGTTGGCGAGCGGTATTGCCGGAATGCTCGCTGGACGTTTCTGGGGGAAGTGGTCGGATTCAGCGAGCCATCATGTTATGGCGGCGGCAGCATTTATCGCTGTGAGTGTAATGGCTGCCGCTCTCGCGATGTTCACCATGGCAAGTGATCTTTTGGCGCAACAATGGCTTGGTGGTTTGCTGATATTTATTGCGGCAGTGGCGCATCATGGTGCTCGTGTTGGGCGCAAAACCTATCTTGTTGATATGGCCACCCAAGATAATCGCGCTGAGTTTACGGCAGTCTCTAATACGGTAATTGGCTTGGTTTTATTACTTGGTATTGTCTTGGGCGCAGTTGACGCGTACGCGGGTGTTGAAGCGGTAATGTTGCTACTGATTGCGCTCGGAATTATTGCGGGTGTGCGCGCTTTAACCTTGCCTAATGTGCAGCAAGATTAAAAAAAGCCAACGCGGTTGAGGCGTTGGCTTAATGACTATCGATCAAGAAGTGGCTTACTTGCCGCGAATCACGCCATACAAACCGACAATAACGGCAATCGCTCCACCAATCAGATACCACATAGCGTTATCTGTTGGTTCACCAGTGACCGCATTCGATAGCTCTGACGCCGGTGAGTTATAAGCCTCGTAGCCGAAGTACAACAAGATAATACCAACCACAAGCAAGATAATTCCGATAACTTTGTTCATGAAACCTTCCTTTAGTTATTTTTGTGTATAGGTACTGCTGAATTCAGCATAGCAAAAACCCAGTGCAATACAATTACACTGAGTTTTCTTTACGTTTATTAAGCATCTACTGATTAGGAACCTAAATAAGAAGTGAGCATCCAAGCGGTTTTTTCCTGCTCTTTAATGTAATCACTCATCAGTGCGGACGTACCTTCATCACCGGCATCGCCAGCGAGCTCGAGCAACTCGCGTTGCAAACGAATAGTAACGCGGTAGCTGTCGAGGATTTCACGTACACAAGCCTTACCGTCGTGAATGTCCTTCGCTTCTTGGATTTCACTGCTCTTAATATAGGTTGAGTAGGCGTGCAGAGGGCGTTGACCTAGTGTTAAAATGCGCTCTGCAATCTCATCGATTTTCAGTAGCAGGTCATTGTAGGTTTCTTCGAACTTGGCGTGTAACTCAAAGAATTCTTGGCCTTTGATGTTCCAGTGGAAGCCCCGCACATTCATGTAGAAGATTTGGTAATTGGCGAGCAAGGTATTCAGCTTTTCGCCAAGTTGCTCGGCGTGATGATGATCTAATCCAATAACATTCAGTTGTTGCATTATGAACTCCTTGTTGGAACGCTTGAAAATAAGTCTAAAAACTTGATCTTATTATTAATTACATAAGGTCAGTATAGACCTTTTCAAGCGCCAACGAGAAGTTGAGTTTAGCGATAGCTTAAATCGATTTTTCCTCAACTTTGCCATCGCGGATGTGTTCTTCACCACGTTGTTTGGCAAGTTGGATTTGCTTTTCACGTTCGGCGAAGCGTTCTTTTTGCTCCGCTGTTGTCTTGTCGAAGCAATGTGGGCAACTGACACCTTTTTGATAGTGCTCTGACTGCTTTTCGGCTTCGGTGATCGGCATGCGGCAAGCGTAGCATTGGTCATAGTCACCCTGCTGCAAGCCATGACGCACCGTGACGCGCTGATCAAAGACAAAACAATCGCCTTGCCAGGTTGAGTCATCTTCTGGCATTTCTTCGAGGTACTTTAGAATACCGCCTTTCAAATGGTAGACGTCATTAAAGCCCAGTGACTTCAAGTAAGCGGTAGACTTTTCGCAGCGGATGCCACCGGTACAAAACATCGCAACTTTCTTATGCTTTTCAGGGTCGAGATGATCCTTTACATAGTCCGGGAATTCGCGAAAAGTTTCGGTCTTTGGGTTAATGGCGCCCTCAAATGTGCCGACTGCATACTCGTAATCGTTACGAGTATCGATCAGTAAAACTTCCGGATCCCGAATCAAGTCGTTCCATTCTTTTGGATCAACGTAGGTACCGACCACATTCTTTGGGTCCACCCAGTCGATGCCCATGGTGACGATTTCCTTTTTCAGCTTCACTTTAGTGCGATAAAAGGCTTGTGTGTCACTGGGGGACTCTTTGTGTTCGATATCGGCGAAAGCGTCTTGAGAACGAATAAAATCGAGGACGTTATCGATACCTTCACGGGTACCACAAATCGTACCATTGATGCCTTCGCGGGCAAGCAAGAGAGTGCCTTTCACTGCGTTCTCGACCATGCAGTCATAGAGCGGCTCGCGAAAGGCTTCAAACTCGTTAAATTCCACAAACTTGTAGAGTGCGGCGCAAATATACATCTGTTACTTCCTTCTTTTGGCGGTTCGGATCGCAAATCCGAGGTCAAAAATTGCGCGCGCATTCTAACATGAAATTAGTCGCTGAGCAGCTCTTCGACGCGCTTGCGTAAACTGGTCATGCCGTAGCGCTCGCCGAGCGCAAGCGCTTCAGCCTTGCTGGCGCCCTGATGCCAAGCTGCGCGCAACGCCATCATGGCCCCAACGCGGTTGCTACTGGCGCAGTGCATGAAAACTGTCTGGTCGTTTGTGTTTTGCAAGGTTTGGTGGAAAATCTGCACGTTTTCTTTGGTCAAGCCATCGGCGCCGGCAATTGGAATGTGGTAGTACGCCATTTGGTTAGCGGTCGTCCATTCGGCTTCGTTGATAGCATTCATTTCAGCATGGCTACGCAGATTAATAACTGCATCCACGCCACTGTTTGCCAACGCGGCGATTCCATTTTTCTTGGGTTGGCCCCCCGCAAGGTGATGTGGCGCTGGTTGCGCGAAGTTGTAGATTTCACTTGCGGTAGCGGAAACGACAACAGCTTCCGGTGCGCTTGGTTGCGGCGTTGTTTCAGTAGCGCAACCGCTGAGACCAATGACTAGAGAAAGAGTGACAACAGTGATGGCTAATTTCATCTCGAATTCCTTCTAAACTTTTGCCCTGTGCGACATTAACTGTCGCGCCAACTTGCTAGCCTACCGCTGCATGTTTGGGTAGGATGAGCCATATGCAAGGAGAGGATAGCAAATGAGTGAACAAAGCGCAGGACTAATCGTTGCCCACAGCCATAAGTTAGAGGAACTGACTGATTTGGTTGTGGAGATGACAAGGATTGCTCCTCTCGCCCCGCTTGAGTCTGAATGTGTGTTGGTACAATCCAATGGTATTGCGCAGTGGCTGAAGCGTCACTGGGCCGAGTCTTTGGGTATTGCCGCGATGGTCGATGTGACGCTGCCCGCGCGCTTTCAATGGCAAGCTTATCGCGCCGTGCTTGGGAATGACCTACCACGGCATTCGCCGTTCGATAAAGATCGCCTGACTTGGCGATTGTTGCGCTTACTTCCACTACACCTTGATAAGCCAGAGTTTGCTGCGTTAGCCAATTACATACGTGATGATACTGAGCAGCGTAAGCTTTATCAGCTCGCTGAGCGCTTAGCCGACCTGTACGATCAATATCAAATGTACCGCGCCGACTGGCTAGCGGACTGGGCTGCAGGAGGCAGCATAGCAGCTGATAGCGATAATGCGTGGCAACCTTTGTTGTGGCAACTACTGCGCGAAGATATTGGCGCTCATGGCCTCAGTGATCGCGCTCAGTTGCATCAACGTTTCATTGCCAAAGCGCAAACGCTATCGACTGACCAACGCCCTAAAGGCTTACCACCACGCGTGATCGTGTTCGGTATTTCGAGCCTTCCGCAACAAATGATTGAGGTATTGAATGCCCTAGCCAACTGCTGTCAGGTCATCCTCTGTGTACATAACCCGAGTCAGCACTTTTGGATGGACAGTATTGAGGGGCGTGATGTACTGCGTGAAATTAAGCGGAAACGCTTGCAGCGTAAGCCTGGACAGGCTGAACTCGATATTAATAATTTGCACACAGAAACTCACCCGTTACTCGCCTCGTGGGGTAAGCAGGGCGGTGATTATATTCGGATGCTCGATGCGTTTGACGGCACGCAAACGCAGCAGAGTCGGTTTCCTGAACTCAAGTTTGATTTGTTCGACGAGCCTGAAGCTCCGCGGTGTCGCTTAGCGCAACTGCAATCCGACATGCTGCATTTACGCAGCGTCAGCGAAGCGAAGCAGCTTTGGACTAAGTATAAGGCAGATGATTCGTTTAAGTTTGTCAGTTGCCATAGTCCGCAACGCGAAGTTGAGGTGCTGCACGACAGGTTACTCGAGCTGTTTGTGGCCAATGATGACCTAAAGCCAAGTGATATCATTGTTATGGTGCCTGACGTTGATCAGTATGCGCCGCATATTCAAGCGGTGTTTGGCCGCTATGCTGCCGATGATAAACGACGTATTCCGTTTAGCATTGCTGACCAAGGCATGCGACAGCGTCATCCTATTTTATTGGCCCTTGAATACGCCTTGAAATTGAACGTTGAGCGCGCTACTGCAAGCGATGTACTCGATTTATTGCAAGTTGCCGCTGTGCAACAGCGCTTTGCCCTTACCCCGACTGACGTTGAACAGCTTCAACGTTGGCTGCATGAGGCCGGCGTGCGCTGGGGCCTGCATGCTGAACACCGTGAGCAACTTGGATTACCACCTGCCGAAGGGCGACATAGTTGGTGGTTTGGCTTGCGCCGTATGTTGCTCGGGTATGCCGTAGGGCGTCCTGATCAATTGACCACCGCATGGTTAGACGATGAGCCGTACCCTGAAGTCGGCGGTCTTGCCGCGGCGAGCGTGGGCGGCTTACAGCAATTGATTCGTGTGCTTGATGAGGTTTTTCAGCTTACCTTACAACAGCTTACACCAGCACAGTGGGGGCTTGAACTGACGCAGGTCATGGAACAGCTGTTTCAGACCGATGACGATCAAGATGCTTGGGTGCTGACGCGACTGCAAACGCAATTGAACGCCTGGCTCGACGGTGTGAACACGGCTGAGTATGACCAACCTATTGGGTTGGCCGTCGTATTGGAGAGTTGGCTCTCGAAGGTCGATGAACATCAGCTTACCCAGCGCTTTTTGGCCGGCAGTGTTAATTTCGCGACCTTAATGCCAATGCGAGCGATCCCCTTTAAAGGTGTGTTCTTGCTGGGCATGAATGATGGTGACTATCCGCGTCAGCGTAAGCCTTTTGATTTTGACTTGATGGCGCATGACCGTCGCCCCGGCGATCGTTCGCGCCGTGAAGATGACCGTTACCTGTTTTTAGAGGCATTGCTATCGGCCCGGCAGTGGCTGTATCTGAGTTGGTGTGGGCGCAGTAGCAAGGACAATAGCGAACAGCCGCCGTCGGTGCTGGTGAGTCAATTACGCGATCACTTACAGCAGTTAGAGCAGAAGGCTCTCGTCGAAGAGCATTATCTACAACCGTTTAATCCTGCCTATTTTCAAGCGCAATTATCGCCGCATTTATTTACTTTTGCGCGTGAGTGGCATGCGCTCCACGCCGAGAGCGGTGCTGTAGCGGCAAGAAACCAGCCACCGTTGGCGCAATGGCTGCCTGCTGGGCCTGTGCAGTTGCGGCAGCTTAAAGGATTTCTCGAAGAACCTGCGCGCTGGTTCTTACAACAACGCTTCCAGTGTTACTTGCCTGAGGCGCGGGTTGAAAATCAAGATGATGAGCTGTTCCGCTTGGATGGCTTATCGCGCTGGCAGCTCCTCGATAGCTTACAGGAGCCTTTGCGTGATGCGCTGCGGTGCGATCAGACTGAGAATGAATGGTTGCAATACTTGCAGCACCTTGTGCAACGCATGCAAGGCGAGGGAGCACTCGCTACAGGAGCTGCAGGCGTTACCCAGCAACAACAGGTGATTGAAGCTGGCTATAACATGTGGCACCAGGTACAAGACCTCGTTAGCGCTTACCCGTACGAAGTCGGTGCTTGCTCGCTAGCGTATGGTGCAGAGGCCACAGTGCAGGTTGAAGATGTGGTGCGTGGGGTGCGCACCAATGGTGCAGATGAGCGGGTGTACCTCAAGTTTTCAGCGTCGGACTTGCTCAATAAAAAGGGCGCGGTGCGTTTAGAAAAGCTACTCGACAGCTGGCTTGAGCATCTCTTGCTAAACACTGAAGCGCCTTGCGCAACGTTCATAGTGTCTGCGGAACATCGCTTGCAGCTGCCGCCACTGGCAACTGAGCTTGCATGCGCATGGCTTGATAACATCTTGTGCCGCGCAACCGAAGCATTATGTGGGCCCTTGCCTCTGCACTTTGAATTGGTATTAGCTGGCTGGAACAAGCGTTTGACTAAAGGGGTCGCGAAATTCTTGGCTACTGAGGACTTTAATTTCATGAACGAAGATGCTCAGCGTCGTTATGATGAGTCTGATCCCTTTAGTTTTCAAACAGCGCTGCGCCTAAGTGCCCGCTACATCAGCCGTTTTTATCCAAGTTTCGCGGACATACCGGAACTCGAGGACCAGCTAAGGCTGGTAAGTGACTTATATTTGCCATTGCTCGAGACGTTAGCTCAGGAGGAGCAAGCATGAGTGCAACAGCGCTAGATCCCTTAGCTTTTCCACTGCGCAACAGCCACTTGATTGAGGCCAGTGCCGGTACCGGTAAAACCTATACAATTGCCGCGCTCTACTTGCGCTTGGTGCTGGGACACGACCCTGAAGACCAAGGGCAAATGAATGCGGGTGAGCGCATGAAGACGCCACCGGAAATCCTGGTGGTGACCTTTACTGATGCTGCCACCCAAGAACTGCGCGATCGAATTCGCGCACGCTTGACTGAAGCTGCTAGTTTTTTCCGTCAAGAATTAACGACCAAGGATGCGTTTTTGCTCGGCTTGCGCGCAGCCTATGCTGAAGAAAGTTGGCCGACGCAGGCGCGTATTCTGGATTTAGCTGCGCAACAGATGGATGAGGCTGCGGTGTCGACCATTCATGGCTGGTGTAATCGCATGTTGAGTGAACATGCGTTTGCCAGTGGTAGCCTGTTTAGCCAGACTCTGAATACTGACAACAGTGAGCTTTGGCTGCGAGCGGCGCAGGACTACTGGCGGCATTTCGTGGCGAGTTTAAAAGACCATGAAGTCGAAAAATATGAGCTTCTCGTCGATGCGTTGTACTCGCCGGATAAACTACTTGAGCGTACGCGCGAACTACAGCAATTTGAAGGCGCCGGTGATGACCTTGGTTTGTCGGCGTTGGATAACTATCTGGCGGCGCAGACGAAACTGCGTGAGCAGTGGCATGATGTGCGCGCATGGCAGACGGCGCTGGCTGACTTCGATGAGCACTTCGTGGAACACTTTGGCAGTCAGGTTAAGGTTGATGGACGCAAACTGAAACTGGTTAACTTGCAGGACTGGTTGGCGAAGTTGCACGAGTGGGTCGATGAGCTCAGTGCTGCAGGCGAACGAGCGCCATTGCAGCCAAGTCTTACGGACGCTGCGGCTAAGCGCCTGACTCCCGAAGGCTTAGCGGAAGCGTGCAAGACTGAACTGAACGCGCAGCAACTCGCGTTGCCGCAGCGCTTAGCCGAGCTTGCCGCCGCAGTCGCAGCCCTGCCGAATCCGGACAACAGTATTTTGCGTCATGCGGGCCGCTGGCTGCAGCAACGTTTTCGCCAGTTGCAGCAGCAACGTGCTGAAATTGGCTTTAACGACATGCTCACTCGCTTGCGCGATGCCTTGCGCGCAGAAAATGGCGAGTTGCTTGCGGCGCAATTGCGCGCGCAATTTCCCATTGCCATGATTGACGAGTTCCAAGATACCGATCCTGTTCAATACGAGATTTTTGACCGCGTTTATCGCGTCGCCGAAACGCCCGAAAATAATGGCCTGTTTCTTATTGGTGACCCAAAGCAGGCGATTTATTCATTCCGTAATGCCGATATTTTCACTTATTTGAAAGCGCGCCACGCAACCGCAGGACGGCATCATACGCTGGGCACAAACTTTCGCTCCACCCAAGCAATGGTGGCTAGCGTCAACGCTTTGTTCGAACAGGCTGAAGCCAGCCCCAAAGGCGCATTTAGGTTTAAGGCCGAAAATGGCGCAAATGACATGCCCTTTCTGCCGGTTGAGGCCAACGGTTTGACGCGTGAGTTAGTGGTTGGCGGAGCAGCGCAGAAGGCGCTAACTGTGCTCGATTACAGCGACCATAAGGTGAAAAAAAATGCTGAGGCTGATCAGCTTTTGGCTGAAGCTTTTGCAGAAACCATCGTACAGCTGTTGAATGACCTTGAAACTGGGTTTCGGGACCTGAACACGGGTGAACTTACCCGCCTTGCACCGCGAGATATTGCGATACTAGTCGCGAGTGGCCCGCAGGCGCAAGTCATGCGCGCTGCATTACGCCGCCGTAAGCTACGTAGTGTTTATTTGTCGGAACGTGACTCGGTCTTTACTGGGCGGGTTGCTCAGGAACTGTACACCCTTTTGCATGCCTGCGCCTCTCCGCGCGATCCGCGGCGTTTGCGCAGTGTGTTGGGCTGCGAACTTTTAGGCATGCAGTTGGCTGAAATCGATGCGATTAACACCAATGAATTGCAGTGGGACGCCTTTGCCGTGCAGTTTGTCGAGTTCAACGAGATCTGGTTAAAACAAGGCGTATTGCCGATGGTGCAACATGTTCTGCATGAATTTGCCATTCCGCAACGACTGCTGGCCTTGCCCAACGGCGAGCGCGAGTTGACGGATATTTTGCACCTTGCCGAGCTGTTGCAGCAGCATGCACAGCAAGTAGAAGGCACGCATGGCTTACTGCGCTTTTTAGCCGAGCATATTGCCAAAACTCAGGAGCAAGGCAGCAGCGTCGACGCTGCCGAACAGCAGGTGCGCCTAGAAAGTGACGCGGAGCTTATTCAAGTGGTGACGATTCACAAATCGAAGGGGCTGCAGTATCCGCTGGTGTTTTTACCCTTCGTGAGTAGTACACGCGATGCAAGCCACATGAAATTCCCGCAGCGCTACCACAATGAACAAGGTGAACTATCGCTCTGCTTCGATAAAGAGGATGAGTCGGGCAAAGCCCAGGTGGTTGAAGAGGCCTTTGCCGAAGAAATCCGTAAGCTTTATGTCGCTGTCACGCGGGCGCAATATGCAACTTATGTGGGCGTCGCGGGTTACAAGACACTGCCGCAAACAGCGTGGCATTATTTGTTTGCGGCCAATGCTGAGGCGCAAGACTCGGTGCGTTATCAAGTCGATGGCTACAGTACCTCATATACCCCCACGTTGGACGGCGAGCCGACGCTCTATCAAGCACCACAGCTCAATGACCAAGAGTTTAGCGTACGCCGTTTACCAGAGGGCTTCGGTTTTGCCTCATGGTGGATGGCCAGTTACAGTGCGCTGCGTTACGGCGAATGGTTAACAGTCGATGACGCTGATGCCGAGAATTTACAAGAGGGTTTGCACGATGTCGCGCCTGATGTGCCCGCACAACCGCAACTTGGAACTATTCACAGTTTTACCCGTGGTGCCGACGCCGGGACCTTTTTACATAACTTATTAGAAGCTGCGGCCGATGAGGGCTTTGCCGATTTAGCGGCGCAACCAACGCAATGCCAGCAGTGGCTTGCCGAGCAGCTACGGCACTTAACCGATGAAAGCGAGCAGCAAAGCCTACAACAGTGGTTGCCTGCGTATTTGACCACAGCGTTTCCGCTTGGCGATGACGTGCCTCCTGTGCAGTTGGCGGATCTTCAGCAGTACCAAGCAGAACCCGAGTTTTGGTTCCCTACACAGCATGTACAAGCCACGGACATTGACCATTTGGTTTGCCACTATGTGTTGCCGAAGCGCTCTCGCCCCAAATTACTTGAGCGTACCCTCAACGGTATGCTGAAGGGCTTTATTGACCTTGTTTTTGAATGGCAGGGCAAATATTACGTGGCAGATTACAAGTCGAATTACCTCGGGGCGGATGCGACGGCATACAGCGAAGAGGCGATGGAACATAAGATTTTGGAAAGTCGTTATGATTTGCAGTTTGTCATCTATACCCTCGCGTTGCATAAGCTGCTCAAAGCGCGCTTAGGAGATACTTATGACTACGATAAGCATGTAGGCGGCAGCGTTTATTTGTTTTTGCGAGGTTATGAAGCCGAGAGCGCGGGCGCTTATTTTCATCGACCAGCACGTGCGTTGATTGAACAGCTAGAACAGTGCTTTGCAGGCAAGGAGGCAGTATGAAGCCGATCAACATTTTGCGGACGTGGTATGAGCATGGATGGTTGCGCGCAGTGGACTTGAGCTTAGCTGACTATCTGTTAGATAAGCTTGGCGACGACGCCGAGAGTGTGGCGTTTTTAGCCGCGCTGACGAGCCATCAGCTGGGTCATGGGCATCCTTGCTTAGATCTCAAGCGGCTCAGTGAAGATGCCGATACAGTGTTACAGTTACCGCCGGAACATGCATCGTTTGAAAGCAAGCACGCGTGCTTAACCGCCGCGCAAGCTTTAGCGCAATTACCTAATGACTGGCTAACGCTGTTGCAAGACTCTTTGGCGGTGAATCAAGCGAACTCGCCTTTGGTGTTGGCGAATAAGCAACGGCTCTACCTGCGTCGCTATTACAACTATGAACAGGCGATTAAAAGCGACCTTGCCCAGCGTTGTGAGCAACAAGACGAGATCGATGTAAGTCAGCTGCGCGAGACACTCAATGCCTTATTTGGAGCCAGTGAACAATTGAGCTGGCAGCGCCTTGCTTGCGCAATGGCAGTACGTAGTGGGTTCACGATTATTACCGGAGGCCCAGGCACTGGTAAAACCTACACTGTGGTGCGCTTATTGGCGACCCTCCAGCGACATCGCACTGGGTCGACACCACTACGTATCCGCCTCGCTGCACCAACAGGAAAGGCGGCAGCACGAATGACCAGCTCTATTGAAGGGGAACTTGGCAATTTACCTAAGCAATTCCGTGCGACGCTCGAAAGCACCATGGCCAATCGCCAGGCGGTCACCTTGCATCGCTTGCTGGGCAGTCAAAGCCATAGTCGCGAATTCAAGCACAACAGCCGCAATCCGCTGTTAGCCGACGTGGTGATTGTCGATGAAGCATCCATGGTGGATATCGAAATGATGGCGGCATTAACGTCTGCGCTTGCTGCTGAAACGCGCTTGATTCTGTTGGGCGATAAAGACCAATTGGCCTCGGTTGAGGCCGGTGCGGTGTTGGGTCAATTATGTGAGCAAGCTGAGCACGGGCATTATGCGCCAGAGCTGGCCGAATGGCTGGCCGATAGTCATGGTTTAACTGAGTTACCGCAAACCTATGCGGATAAACAAGGCGCATCGTCTTGGCCTTACTTGCAGCATACGGTCATGCTCCACGAAAGCCGTCGATTTAATGCCGAGCAGGGGATTGGTAAATTAGCGCACGAGGTCAATACGCAACAGACGCAATGGCTTGCACGTTGGTTACAAGATGCGCAAAGCATAGCGGCGGAAAACCCAGCGTTCAACAATATTCACACGCTGGAGATCTCGAGTGTCGGCCACAAAGCGTTACGCCAATTGGTACAAGAAGGCTACCAACCGCTGCTGGACTTGCTGCAGCAAGAGTCGGGAAACGATATAGAACAATGGGGCGAGCGCTTACTTGAAGAACTTGAGCGCTTTCAGCTGTTGGCGGCGGTGCGTAGCGGTGACTGGGGCGTCGAAAACCTTAATAAAACAATCACCCACTGGCTGTTCGGTGAACAGGTTAGTGCCGACAAATGGTTTGTTGGGCGCCCAGTGATGATCACCCAAAACGATTACAGCGTAGACTTACGCAATGGTGATATCGGTCTTGCCGTGCGAACTGCGGCGGACGAACCGATAAGGGTGCTGTTCCGCGGTGCTGCTGGTGAGTTACGCTGGTTACTACCCTCACGCTTGGCGCATGTTGAAACAGCTTTTGCCATGACCATTCATAAATCACAAGGATCGGAATTTAACCATACCGTCGTGGTGATGCCCGATCATGACTCGCCAATTCTCACCAAAGAGCTACTCTATACCGGTATCACCCGCGCGAGTGAGCACTGTACCTTGGTGTTTAAACAACAAGAACTCGTGTTGCGGGCAACTGAGCGGCGTATTCAACGAAGTGGTGGCTTAACATGAGTGCTATTCAAGTATCGCAGCGGGTTAGCATCCCTGAACATGAAGTTGAGTGGCAATTTATTCGCTCGAGCGGCGCGGGCGGGCAGAATGTGAACAAAGTCGCGACAGCTGCACAGTTGATCTTCGATATTCAGGCCTCTTCACTGCCTGATTTTTATAAACAGCGTTTACTGGCGAAAAGTGATCACCGCATTACGCCGAGTGGCAAGATCATCATTAAGTCGCAAGCAACTCGCAGTCAGGCACAGAACCGAGAATTGGCACTCGCACAATTCATTGAATTAGTTGCCAGTGTGAACCGCGTGCAAAAGAAGCGCATACCTACCAAACCCAGTAAAGCTAGTAAAAAGCGCCGTATCGAGAAAAAGAAAAAACGTAGTGACGTCAAGTCCATGCGACAGAAGCCATTGGTCTAAACCGACTTGCGAGCTTGCCATTGACCAACCATACTGCTTTGATAACAAATTGCTAAACCAACAATAACAACTTAAAGCAGGTATTTATTATGGCAGAACAACAATTGAAGCGCAGTATGCTTGCGCTGATGGTCAGTGCGAGTGTGCTCACGCTTAGCGCCTGTGGTGATGGCTATGATCCAGAGCCCGTCGATGATGTCGTGATTACCAACCCGGAGCCCACGGGGCTGATCACTTTTGCACCTGACGGAGAGCTTGCTGCTGATGTGACTTGGACCGACTATGGCGTCCCCTATGTCACGGCAGAAAATTTAGAGAGCTTGGGATTCGGCGTGGGTTATGCATTTGCGCGTGACAATATTTGCATTTTAGCCGATCAAATTATCAAGTTTAATTCTCAGCGTTCGATGTATTTTGGCCCAGATCAAGTTCCGGGCAGCGGCGACTCAGGGAATATTCTAAATGACTTCGGCTATTTGGCACTCGGCATCCGAGAAAACGCTGAACAAGGCTTTGAACAAATTAGTGAGCGCTCACAAGCGTTGATCACGGGTTATGCCGCTGGCTACAATAAATACCTCGCCGATACCGGAGTTGATAACATTGCACCAGCCTGTGCAGGTCAACCTTGGGTACAGCCGATCACACCGATCGATATGATGACGTATGCACAAGGTGTTGCGTTACTGCCCGGAGCAGCCAACTTTACTGGGCCGTTGTTCTTAGCTGTGCCACCTAACCAGAGTGCTGGGGCAATGAACAAGGCAACGGGTGAAGCCATGGAGCTGGCACCGATTGCGGCTCAACACAGTGAGGTTCCAGATACGAACCCAACCGATTCCGGCTCGAATGGCTGGGCTATCGGCTCAGATTTAAGTGCGTCAGGGCAAGGTATGCTCATTGCTAACCCGCATTTCCCTCATACTGGTAACCAACGCTTCTGGCAATTCGGCATCGAAATTCCAGGTGAAATGAAAGTTGTGGGCGGCTCGTTATCGGGTATGCCGGGTATCGTCAATATTGGCTTTAATGAAAATGTCGCTTGGACGCACACCTTCTCAACCGCATCGCGTTTTACCATTCACCGTCTTACGTTAGATAGTAACGATGACTCAGGCAACACTTATATGCTTGATGGTGAGCCTGTAGCGATGACCAAGCAGGAGCACTCGATTGAAGTGGCAACTGGGCCAGGAACTTTCATGACCCTGCAACGTTCAAGTTACCATAGTGAGTTTGGGCCAATTATCGTGATTCCTAATGGCTTACCGTGGGGGACCGATCCGGTCACCGGGCAGCAAGTTGCCTATGCTTTGCACGATGCTAATTTACCAAATTATGAGTTATTCGATCATTGGCTGGGTATGAACTTGGCTGATAGCATCGAAAGCTACAAGCAAACGTTTGTTGATTACACCGGTACTGTTTTCAATAACGCAATGGCTGTTGATAAAGATGGTAACGCATTTTTCACAGACGGTTCATCAGTGCCGAATATTGTGCCGGAGGCATTAGAAGCTTGGTCGCAAAGCCAGTTATACCAAGGGCTGTCACAACAGGCCGGACTCTTTATCTTCCCTGGCGACGAGAGTTTGTACTTGCCACAAGGAACAGTACCGTTTTCTCAAGCACCGCAGCTCGAACGTACTGACTTTGTGCAGAACTCGAATGACAGTTATTGGCTGACAAACCCTGCTGCGCCTATCACTGGAGTTTCACCATTGTGGGGTCCCGTAGGTAATCAGCAGTCATTCCGCTCGCGGATGGGGCAGAAGATGCTTGCTGAAGGTGGTTCGGTTGACGGCAAATTCACGCGAGAAGATCTGGTCGAACGTTTGATCGGCAATCGTGCCTGGTTATCGGAAGAGGTGTTAGCTGACTTAGTTGCGCACTGTGAAGCGCAGGGCTCGACGCCAGTCACCAGCGCAAGTGGGGCAAGTGTTGATATTTCTGCCAGCTGTAATGCTTTGGCGCAGTTTGATGGCCGCATGAACCTCAATAGTGTCGGCGCTATGCTATTTCGCGAGTTTGCCACAGAGTTCCGTCGCAACCCGCAATGGCAAGTTGCTTACGACCCGTCACAACCGGTGACAACACCGCATACACTAGTCGCCAATAACGTCGTGTTGAGTCAACTGGCAACCGCGCAAGAACGTACCCAAAATGCAGGTCTTGCGGTAGATGCAACCTTAGGTGAAGTGCAATTCGTCGAGCGTAGCTTGCCGAATGGCCAGCCATCAGGGCAGAAACTGCCTTGGGGTGGTGCGAATAACATCGAAGGCGGCTTTAATGTCTTTAACAGCAACATGGGCAACGATGGTACCCTGTTACCACGCCATACTTATCCGTTATTACCCGGCTCGGTGCTGAGCGAAGCTGCTGGCGGATATCACATTACTTACGGCTCAAGCTGGATGTTTGCCATGGAATTTACCCCAGAAGGGCCAATGGCGAATGGCTTACTAAGTTACTCTCAAGCATCTGATAGTAACTCAGATCATTACCTTGATCAGACCTTGCTTTATTCGTCACAACCACAGTTGCGTCCTCTGCACTTTAGCAATGATGACGTTGCTGCAGCCGCAGATGAACAAATGACATTGACGGGAGAGAGTGTGCGTTAAGCACACTCATTCGTTACGCGAGGGTATAACTTCCTTCAAGGCGCTGGAGTAAATCTTCAGCGCCACATACCTGATAGGTTCCACTCATCATCTCAGCGTTATCACTTTGTTCCCAAAGCTGAATTTTTGCTGGTAACGGTACTGGCCGTTTGAAAGTCACATCAATGCGCTGGACCGGTTTCGCATACTTATTTTCGATCTCAGCTTGCGCGCGTCCCGCCATGTACATGCCGTGAATGATTGGTTTTTCAAAGCCGAACCAACGCGATAATAACGGGTGTAGATGAATTGGATTAAAATCACCGGACAAGCGCGCATAGGTGCGGCCACTTGTCGCATCAAGTTGCCAACTACCTATTGCATGCCATTCTTCGCCCGGTGCTTGCGCTTGCTTCTTTTCGCGCGGCTTAGCGGGCTTATTGGCATTTTTGGGCATGACTTGATATTCGCTTTTACAGGTGACGATAGGTTTGTCATTTTGCAGAAAAACGACCGTAAACAGCGGACGTAGACGCCGCGGCGAAACTTTTGGACCCCGCGCGGGTAATTGAATCGTCGCTTGTATGCGAAAAGCCTTGTTTAGCTCAATGTTGCTGTGCAGCTCTAGTTCGTTGCTAACGTGCACCAAGCCCGGCGCGGGCCAAGGAAAGTTCTCACCAAGCATTTGCGCCAAATGGACGCGTTGCGCCAAACAGTACATGAGCGTTAACGGAACCTCGCTGACAAAGCCGGGAAAAGCATCTTTGTAGCGCGCTACCTGACTCTGAGTCAGTGCCGGTGCGGTAAAAGTGTCGTGCAACTTCGTCGCCGCAGCTTCCGCCTGATCATTGCGGGCTACGGTGAATAACGAGCGAAAAAACATGCCCGGTAACTTCGGTAGCTGTGCTGCATGTTCCATAGATGACGATACTTCCTGCATAAAAATTCCTTAATCCAACTGCTGCAACGATAACATAATTTTGACTTTTGCCGGTAATGCTAAGTAGCATCAGACTTACAACTAGTATACATGGAATCGCACGATGGAAGGACATACCACTGCAAACGCAAGCCTCACAATTCGTTGCATCTATATGCTATTGGCGTTGTATGAGAAAAATAGAACGACTGCAGAGCTGTTAGATTACTTAGAACGCAAAGAGCTCGCCAACGTCTCTAGGCGCACAATTCAGCGCAATCTCGAAGATTTGGAAGGTTATTTTGGGCTCTCGCGATTACCTAAAAATGGGGCGAATGAGCCCGACGTTTGGCAACTGGAGCAGCAGGAGTTCGAGCGTTTACTCGAACTTGAAGACCCAGTAGCGTTAGCATTAGTCATCGCTGAGCAGCAACTGGCTGAACTGGGACCCATGGATGTGTTCAAGCCGGTTGAAGGGCTGTTCAAACGTGCAAAAGAGCAATTAGCAGCACGTAACAGTTTAGCGTCGCTGTGGTATCGCCGCGTGAAAGTGAGTGCCGCATCGCATCGTCTAACGGGACCCGAGTTAGATAGTGAGAAGAGTCAACGTTTACTGGAAGTCGCGCTCAAGCAAGTGGCGGTGCGGTTGCACTACCATCCACATCAAGATGATCCTGCACAGGTGATAAGAGCCACAGCGCTCGCAGTATTTTATCGTGGTGCGGTCGCTTACTTAGTGCTGCGCGACCATGCGAGTGACCGAGTAAGGCAATTACCCTTTTCGCGCATTAGTGAGGTGCGAGAAATCGTCACTGACGATCCGCGTGTTGGTGATTTTGATCTTGAAGCGTATGCCGCAAGTGGAGCACTAGCTTATAAATTCGGCGAGCCGTTTCGCCTCGAAGCCATTATTTTTAATTCCGTCCGTCGGGAAATAGAAGATGCACCGTTGGGTGACGATCAAGAAATTTCGCCTATCGAGGGCCAACCGAACTGTCGGCGCTTAAGCGTTACGGTGCCTTATACGTTAAACCTCGTGCAGTGGCTTTTAGCGCGTGCGGCTTATCTGAAAATTCTTGCGCCAACCGACTTTCGCGATAAGTTTAAAGAGGAACTGGTTCGCGCATTAGCAAACATTGAGAACGATCAATTAAATGTGCCGCAGCGCCGCAATTTTGGGACTGATTAAAAAATAAACTTGACGAAGCGCAATTACCCAATGATATTTTAGAGACATCTAAAGTACTGAGGTTCGTATGGCTAGGGTGATTGTGGTAGGTGCAGGGTTAGGCGGTGTCTCTGTGGCTTTCGAGTTGCGCGAAGTGTTGTCAAAACAACACAGCGTTATGGTGGTCGGTGAGGGAGACGAGTTTAATTTCGTGCCCTCTAACCCATGGGTTGCGCTAGGGGCGCGAACGCGAGAGCAAGTCGTGATGCCGATCGCGACTATTTTTGCGAAACACGCCATCGACTTTAATAGCTCTGGTGTTGCGCATATTGACGCTGAGCAACGCAAACTTAAGCTGGGTGATGGTTCGAGCTGCAATTACGATTTCTTGGTGTTGTGCACGGGGCCTAAGTTGGCGTTCGAGAATGTTCCTGGCGCTGGCCCTGAGCCTGGCTTCACCCAGTCGATTTGCACCGTAGACCATGCCGTAGAAGCGCATAAAGCGTTTACCCGTTTACTTGAGGAACCCGGTCCTGTGCTCGTGGGAGCTCTGCCCGGTGCAAGTTGCTTTGGTCCAGCATATGAGTACGTACTGTCACTCGAGTATGAACTTCGTAAACGTAAGGTTCGCGATCGCGTACCCATTACCTTTATTACTCCAGAGCCTTATTTAGGGCATATGGGATTAGGCGGGGTTGGCGACTCAAAGAGCTTAATGGAACATAAGTTCCGCGAGCATGGTATCAAGTGGGAGTGCAATGCCAAACTGACTGAATTTACTACGAACGAAGC
This sequence comes from Pseudidiomarina sp. CB1, assembly GCF_024752025.1. GTDB lineage: Bacteria > Pseudomonadota > Gammaproteobacteria > Enterobacterales > Alteromonadaceae > Pseudidiomarina. The sequence continues at coordinate 297,930 of NZ_JANTPU010000002.1, forward strand.
TCACTTTACCGTGCTCGACGACAACGGTGAAGAAAAATCAAAAGAACAGCGGCCGTATAAACTCGCTATGTTTTTGCCTGCCTTTAAAGGCTCGCCTGCGGTCGCAGAGGTACCTGACTTGTGTAATCCCAAAGGTTTTGTGAAAACCAATACATTTCAGCGTGCTGAAGCTTACCCAGAAATTTATGCCGCGGGTGTGTGCGTGGCGATAGCGCCAATTGAGGCGACGCCAGTGCCAGTCGGGGTACCTAAAACCGGCTTAATGATTGAGTCAATGACGTCGGCAATTGTGAAAAACATTCATGTCAGTCTAGAGGGCAGCGAAGCATGGGTGGAACCTACCTTGAGTGCACTTTGCCTTGCCGATATGGGGAATACCGGCGCAGCCTTTCTGGCGGTTCCACAAAACCCACCGCGTAATCGTAATTGGACCGGATCAGGACGTTGGGTGCATTGGGCAAAAGTCGCTTTCGAAAAATACTTTATGTACAAGGTTCGCCATGGCACCAGCGAACCAGTGTACGAAAAAGTGGGTTTAAGAATGATGGGATTGAAGCGCTTGAAATGATTCAAGCGCTTCAGCGAGGGCTGACTTGTTAAATCCCAAAGTCATCAAACTTGATGTGGTCACGCGGTACGCCAAGTTCAGCTAGCATTTTCATGGTTGCTTCTAACATCAATGGCGGACCACACACATAGACATCCACTTGTTGAGTGTCCTGCTCGCGCAACCAAGCTTCTGCAACTTCATGGACGAAGCCGGTTTGCCCGGTCCATTGGTCTTTTTCAGGAGCTGCCGAGAGTACCGGAACGTAAGTCACATTTGGGTTTTGTTCGAACTCTTCCGTATAGCAGAGCTCCGCGCTGTTACGCGCGCCATAGAAAAACATCGCCGCACGCGGTGTTGCTGACTGTTGTTCCGCTTGTACGAGTGCTCGTAATGGCGCAATGCCGGCACCACCGCCAATAAACACCTGCTGACGTGACGACGCTTCGGTCAATAAGAAGTCGCCGAAGGGACCAATAGCTTCAACGTGGTCACCAGACTGTAAGCGGCAGAGAAAACTAGAGCCGACACCTGCAGGAACCCCACTTTTAGGTGCTGGCATGTGGCGCACTGTGAAGACTAGTTTATCGTCATTGTTTGGTGCCGTTGCCAATGAATAATGACGCTCCAACACGGTACTTTCATGCGGGATCTTAAACTGCAGGAACTGGCCCGCTTGATAATCTAAACGCCGCGTACTTGTGAACGTAAGTTCAGCAATGCTTGGCGTAAGATCACGTTTGCTATGCAAGGTAAGTAGATGACTTGCAACGTTTTCATTGGCTAATTTCACCGTGTCCGTGGATTGGACTTTATGCTGACAGGCCAAGCGTAGGCCGCCAGCAAGTTCGGCGTCACTAAGCATCACTTTTTCTGCGGCAGTCGGAGTCGGTAACTCAGAACTTGTAAAGGTAACCTTGCAAAGACCACAAGTACCGCCACCACCACAGCTACTCGCAATAGGCTTTTCTTCACGCTGAAGTTGCTCAAGCCAAGTGGGTTTGCGACGTGGATTAAAATCACCTTGGCTGATATTACGAATCAGCAGAATCAATCCGGATAACGAGAACCATAAGGCGAATAGGCCGGCACTCCAAATCAGTAGGTGATTAAAACTGCGCTCACCGCTGTAGTCCATGAAGTGTAAGCGGAAAGCCCAATCGGCGATGGTCCATGGGGTGTTACGGTGCTCTACGATTTGACCCGAGGCAGCGTCAACATAAACGCGTGTATTTAAGTCATCGGCAAATTGCACACGGTAGCCAGCTGCTGACCAATCCACAACTTCTGCAGCGCCAGTGACTTGCTCAACTTCTGCGATATGTCCCGGTCCATCATAGCTCGCGAGTGCTAATGCTTGGGCAAGATTGACGTCGGTTTGCCAAGGTTGTCCAGTATGTCCGTCAAGGTAAAGCCATTCACCGGATACGTTGACTTGATATTGGGGATGACCCAACACATTCGTCAGTAAAATGGTATCGGCTTGAGCATGTGTTGCGCGAACCTGTTGAATCGACCATTGTGGGGATTCGTCAGCAAGCATCTCGGGATGGATATGGCGCATATATTGATGCCCAGACATGCCATGATGACCCATGATGCTGAAGACTGTCGCACTTATCAGCCACAATACGACTTGAATAATCAAAATGAGGCTAACCCAGCGGTGCAGCCATTGCATAAAGCGCATCATGCAGCACCTCCTTTAGGCTTGCGTTTGAAGCTAATGGTGTAGACCAGCAAGACAGCGCCCGTGATCATTAAAATAAACGTGCCAAAGATAAACGCTTGTAACCACCAGGTCTCAATATCGACACGCTCATCGTAATCCATGATGTGAATCATCCAGAAAATGTCGAAGCCACGCCAAAAAGTGTGACGTTTGACTAACATCTCGCCGGTACTTTCCGACAGGTAAAGGCTAGTACTTCCGAAGTCGTCAAAGTTAACTTGCCAAATCGGCAACAATGCCGGATTTAACTCTGTTGGTGGGTTATCGGTGAGATAAACCACTGACTCGACTTTAGGTTCAGGTAGAGCATAATAGCGCGTTGCTAATGCCTCGATGTCGGCCTCGTCGAATGAAATCGGAGCTAAAGTTGTGGCATTGATAAGTTGCTCGCCGTTGTGGCCTGTCAGCTTATAAACGGCTTGTTGCCGTCCGTCATACCACAGCGATTCAAGTGTGACTGACTGCGTATGAGGGTGTGCATTAAGAACCTCGTCAATCGTTGCAACACTTGTGCTTGCCGGAATTGGCTGGGTGATTTCTTGCACCAAGTGATCGCCATGAATGTAATCAAGGTCAAAGAAAACCATGTAGGCGCCGCTGATGCTCCAGAGCACCATTTGCACGCCGAATATGAGTGAGAGCCAACGGTGCCAAACACGCCAACGGCTCGAACGCGTAACCTGCGTCATGAATTATCCTCGGAATAGTACATAATGAGCAGTTGCCACTTACTTTAAAGCAAGTGGCAACTGATGTTCTACTTAGCTTAGAAGCTGTAGCGAACTTTCAGATAGAGCTGGCGACCAAGTAAGTCGTAAGTCATCGTATCTGTGTTGGCGTCGGTCCAGCTTTGGATGTACGGAGGTTGCTTGTCAAACAGGTTGTTCGCACCAGCCGTAACACTCAGTTTCTCATTGAAGAAGTAAGTGCCTTGTGCATTATGATAGAAAACACTTGGTGCATGGTCGCCGATGTCACCTGGCGAAGCGTTGATATCATCTGCACCGCCAATGTACTGCACACCATAGTGGAAGCGCCATGCATCTTTCACAAAGGTTGCCGTTGCATTTGAGCGCAGGTGCGTATAGCTACCACGACCCCCGGTAATGTAACCAGCGTACTCAATTGCAGGAGCGCCAGCAAAAGGAGTGAAGGTATATTCGTCTAAGTAGCTCATGTTCCAAGAGAAGTCGCTTTCCCATCCAGCAACGTTGGTTTTATAGAACATCGCAAGATCTAGGCCTGAAACTTTCTCAGTCGCAGCATTCGTGGGTTGAGCTGACAGGAAGTTAATATCGCCAGTTAGCGAATCACGGGTAAAGTGATCCGAGCTACAGAATGGGTGCGATAAGTTATCTGAGTTATAACACGCCGCAAGCTTGGTTGAGCCAGGGATAGTCTGAATCGCATCTTCAATTTCGATATTGTAGTAATCCAGCGTAACTTGCAGGTTCTCAACGAATTGTACATCCCACACGAAGCCAGCCGTAAAGGTATCTGCGTCTTCTGGTTTGAGGTTCGGGTTACCGCCAACGGTGGTAAGAACCGTAGCACCGAACTGCTCGTAACCGGCCGGGACACCATCAGCTTGGCAGTTCGCTGCAACTGTTGGATCTGCACCAGCTTGGTCCCAACCATCACATGGATCAGTGGTAGTGAGGTTACCTTCAGCTACACCACCAAACAGCTCTGGAATATTTGGAATTCGGAATGCTGTCGATTGAGTTGCGCGTACTTTGAAGGCGTCGTTAATACGCCATTGTAAACCGACTTTGTAGTTACCATCGCTACCAAACGAGTCATAGTCACTGTAGCGGTAGGCGAGCTCGACGCTTAAGTCTTGGGCAAAGGCTTTATCACGTAATAAAGGTACTGCAGTTTCAACATACACTTCGTTGACCGTATAGCTACCCTCGATTGGGTCAGCTTGGTTGGTATTCATGATACCTGCAGCGATAGAAGAATCGGGATGGCGCCAACCTTTTTCTTTACGGTGTTCAACACCAAAGGCAAACGGGACCCATCCCGCAGGGAGGTCAAACACATCACCAGAAATATTAGCCGACAATGAACGTTGTTCATTACCGCCATTATCCGTGGTGCGGAACATAATATGGTCAAGGGCTTCTTGGTCGAGACCACCATACCCCAAAAGGTCGATACAAGGAGCGCCGTTTGAACCACAGTTTTCGGCGTCAAGGCCTTGCGCCAAGCGCTCCATATTGACAATATTCGTCATGCCATCGATAGCTGTGTTACGGCCATAGTTATACGCAACGTCCCATTGCCAGCCGTTATCCAAGTAGCCATTTAAGCCCACGACCGTACGGAAGGTATTGACGTCTTGGAAGAAAATACGCGGGCCACCTTCAAGTAGGCGACGACCATCTAATCGAATCGTTTCACCGACTGGGTTGGTTGGATGATCAGGAGCGAACTCAATGCCGCGCAATGTGCCTGGCGTCGCTAATTGTTCTGATGTACGGTTGTTGTATAGAACTTCGGTAAATACTGTGGTATCCGACGTTAACTGGTAATCAGCAAAGGTCGAAAAGTTCCAATTGGTGATAGGGTTCACAGCATTCAGGTAAGGGAAGAACGCGAAATTATGAGCGGCGGAACTATACGGTTCGTAAAAGTCACCGTCACCGTTCGGATCTTGATTAAAGTTAATGCGTGCGCCTGCGTCAGGGCCGGTCAAAATCGTAGCGCGACCGCCGATCGTACTTGAGCTGCCAAAGCAATCAAGTTGACCCGGGGTTAATTCACCCAACGCACAGCCTGCTTGGTCGGCCATGTTGATCTCGTCAGATGAACGATAACCAAGAGTGGCCATGATTCGGCCTTTATCGCTGCTGGCGCCAATAATCATATTTACATTGCGATCTTGTCCATCACCGCTATCAGTGGCACCAACGCGTCCCTCGATACTAAAGCCTTCATAGCCTTTCTTTGTGATGATGTTCACCACGCCGGCTACGGCGTCTGCACCATAAATGGCAGATGCTCCGTCTTTTAGTACCTCGATGCGCTGAATGACTTCAACCGGAATCATATTCAGGTCAACAGAACTATTTGCACCTGTACCGCCGTTAACGATACGGCGGCCATTTAGTAAAACCAATGTGCGGTTAATTCCTAAGCCACGTAAGTTAACTTGCGCCGTGCCATACCCGTTACCGGTCCAGTAGGCATTGCTTTGGTTACCTGCAAAGCCCGCTGATGCCGACATCTTCTGCAAGATGAGCTCCACTGATGTTACACCTGATACTTCGATGTCTTCAGCAGTGAAGACTTGCACTGGTGCCGCGCTCTCGGCTTCTACGCGTTGCAAACGCGAGCCCGTAACGGTAATGCGCTCATCGGCGCTAGCGCTTTCATTGCTCGTGGTTTCTTGAGCTTGGACATTTGCGGACGGCAATAACGCAAAGGCTATGGCGACGGCAAGGGGAGAAGTAATGTGGTTTTTCATGTGGTCACCCTGAATAATCTATAGTTGTTATGAGCTTATGTTGTTCCGTTAAAATCACAAATAGGAATACTTGTGTATACAACTCAACAATAGCTGAAATTAAAGCGCTGTAAAGCTGAAACCATTGTAAAGTTGTATAGCGAATAGCCAAATCAAAGGATTTTACGCTGGTTGTATAGTCAAGTTTAGGGGGTGCTAATACGCATAGACTCGCAGACTATAAGACCTTTCACGGTCAAAACTAACACGGGAATAAAAAGTTGTGCAACGCATTTGTGGAATATTTTATTCTGCATAAAAATGCAGTTTGATTGTATGTTTATCAACTATATGGATTTGAAGACAAGTTTCTTTTGTAATCGGTAGCTAAGCATAAAAATAATGACTTCGGCGGCAGGTTTACCGATGAAAGGAGATACCCCAAGCAATAATAAACTTTTGGTCAGGGCGTAGTTTGCGCCAACGAGAATGGCTGCAAGCAGAGTGTATTGTGAGGCGTCACGAACTAATGTGCCGCCTTTACCAAACACCCACTGGCGGTTCAGGCTAAAGTTAAAGATCCCCGAACATAGGCGGGCGACGGCGATGGCGAGCAGAATTTCGCCGGTGAAGCCATAAATCAGCGCAAAAAGTCCGTAATCGATTGCTGCTGATGCTATACCCACGCCCGAGAACTTTAGGAATTTCTTATAAATGAGTGCAGAGTCGTGCAGCGGCTTGAAATGACTGCTTTGATTCCCTTGTTCATAGACGGTTTGAATGGCAACGCTCTCAAACGCTAGCTTTTCTCGCTTCGCAAGAATAAGCATATCCAGTTCGAACTCATAGCGATCGCTCGGTAACTCTACCAGTTCAGCTAACAGCTTTTGGGGAATACCGCGAAGACCTGTTTGTGTGTCAGGAATATTAATACGTAAGCCAAGACGAAAGGTGAGGCGGGCAAAGTTGTTACCCAACCATGAACGAAAGGGAATGCCTTTTTCGGAAAAGTTACGGCTGCCAAGCCAGAGTGCGTCCGGTTTATTGCTGAATGCCTGCAGTACCGCCAGAACATCTTCTGGTAGGTGCTGACCATCGGCATCAGCGGTAACAACGCCTTGCGCTGCGGGATAGTGCTGAATAACCCAACGAAACCCGGTCTTTAATGCTGCGCCCTTACCTTTGTTCACGTCATGGGTAACAATTTCTAGCTGCTCGCGGCTTTGTAAGGATTTAAACAATGCATCATCATCACTCCCATCGTTCACTATTACAATACGCTGCTCTGGGTCAGCTTGACGCTGGAGGGCGTCTACCACGTTCACCAAGCTTTGGTCTGGATTATACGCGGGAATAATAATGACGGGATGTGTGCTTGGCAAAATGGAGCCTCGTTAGCTAGTAAAGTTACGCTGTTAATATGCCGATAAACAACATGATGATAAAGGCAAAACTAAGTAAAACAATGTATGCCAAACCTGAGAGCGCAAATTTGAAGAGCGTCATTGGCCAGCCTTGCTCATAAAAGAGCTTCTGCGTGAAAAGCATATAACTTACTATCCAGACCAGTAGGATATTCTCGGCCCAGTCAATGGTTTCCTCAATGACACCATAGCCGGTCATGTCTGCCGCCCAAGCAGACCCTTTCGAGAGTACCGTCAAGATCATCAATGAAAGTAGTAAGAAGGCGTGTGTATGTAATGCCGCGCTCAGATGTTCTAAGTAATAGCGTCCAGAAAAAGCGTAAATAAGCTTCAAGAACAATGCCCAGAAAGGCAGCATGATCAGCATCATTTGCGGTGCCAGTGAAACCAGCCGTTTAGTGAGCACTTTGGGTTCTTTTGCGAGTTCTCTAATGCGCTGTTCGATTTGCGCCTCTTCTTCCTCGGTTGCTAATGGCAGCGACACGCTAAGGTTCCCGAAGGGGTCGGTGAGCTCACTTGCGGGCGGCCGAACGGGCACAGTTATACCTTGTTCGGTGAGCACTTTATCGGTTTGCTCAAGTTGCTTTTCAAGCTCTGCTTGTTGTTCCGGAGTGGTCTCGGTTTGTATCGCGTTGACGTTATCAAAGTCGATCAGGGTCGTCAGCACTAAAAACGAAATCAACGAAATGAAAAAATACAGCCGCAATGGCGGCACATACGAAGCATGTCGACCTTTCACAAACTCTTGGGTGAGAAAACCAGGCCGCATGAACAAACTGAAAAGCGTTCGATAAAAACGTGAGTCCCAATGGCTAATTTCACCCATTAGATCGCCCACGACGGCGAAAATACTGCGAATGTAATGGCGGTCTTGTTGCCCGCACACATGACAAAACTCACCGAGAAGTTCACTATCACAATTTTTACAACGGTGCTGACTAGTAGTGCCACTGCGCGAAAGCGGTGGTTGTTCGTTCGTCAGTGCTTCTTGGCTCGATTCGGTCATAGTGGCGAATTTATTATAATTTTAATAACCACAGTGTAGCCTAAGTTACTCGCTGAGCACAAAAAAAGCCGATCCTTCGATCGGCTTTTCGTTTTACGCTGTTTTACGGCAGATGACTAACGGTTATCGCCGTTGTCTTTCTTCTTACCGTTATCTTTCTTCTTCTTGCTTTCATCTTGTAAGGCTTTACGTTGTGCTTCACGTTCGGCTTTCATCGCTTCATGCTCAGCCTTCATTTTTTCGCGCAGCTCAGCCTTGCGTTCTTCAGCTGTTTTCTTCGCATCTTCGGCTTTTTCTTGCCCTTGCGAGGCGTTTTGTGCTTGCGCTAGTGCGGGCTCAGCAGCGAATAAGCCGATGCCAACAACGAGTAACATAAGTAAGCGGTTCATAGTCATCACCTCCATTTGTGGTGTGATCAAGTGTATCTCAATTCTTATTACCCTGCTTAAAAATACAGCGTTATCCCTTAAAGTTTGCGATAGTTTTACAAAAATGAAATGCTGCGACGTAACATGTCGCAGTGGGGGTATAACCTTGCATAGAACCGACACTGAATCAGAAAGGGAGTTCAGTCATGCAAACGGTACTGCGCTACCTATTAATGTTGCGGCACATACCCAAACAGCCGCAGAAAATTGACGTCAATACCCTGCGGGAACGCCTTACTGAGCAAGGCATCGATGTGAGTGTCCGTACGATTCAGCGTAACCTCGTTGAATTGTCAGAGGTGTTTCCATTGACAACAGATGAGCGGTGCAAGCCGTTTGGCTGGAGTTTACTTGCGGATGCGCCATTGCTGCCCTTAGCTTCCAATGGAAGCGCAGCACGTCGCACTAATGGTAATGGCAGTTTGCACTCTAACGGGTTGTCGGGTGAAACGGTGGAAATCGAACTGGAATGTGACCTTGCGTTACAACCGCAGCTCGAGGCTTATCCGTTAAATAAGTCACAAAAGCTGACAGCGGGTGCTGATACCTTTACGTTAACAGCGGATGCTGAGCTGTCGACCGAATTATTGGTATGGATCTTAAGTCACGGGGCGCAGATAGAGGTGATTGCGCCGGCGAGTCTAAGAACCGAGGTCGCACAGCACGCTGAAGCAATGTACCGCTACTATTTTGACCAGTGACAGCCTTCGTGCTGTAACAACCACTCTTTTTTCTCGAGCCCTCCGGCATAGCCGGTCAAGCTCCCGTCTGCCCCGATGATCCGATGACAGGGGACGACAATTGCAATGGGATTTTTACTGTTCGCCATGCCGACGGCTCGCACACCTTTAGGATTATGGATTGCGTCAGCAATAGCGGCGTAGCTTACGGTTTGCCCAAATGGCACCTGCGTCAGTGCTTGCCATACGCGTTGCTGAAAGTCGGTACCGCTTGGTTTCAGAGGCAAGTCAAACTGCTTTCTGCGACCGCCGAAGTAGTCCTCGAGTTGCCGTAAAGCTTCGTTAAGTATGCGACACGTCGATGTGTTGGCTCGGTTGCTGGAACCAAATTCAATGGCGGTCACGTGGTCGCCGTCACTACTTACGACAACCGGACCCAGAGGAGACGAAAGCTGTGCTTGATACATTGCGGTTTTCTCACTGTTTGCGTAACTTAGTTTTAGTTAATTTATTCAGCATACGCCATCATCGGCGACAAGCAAGAGGCGCGGGTTTCTATGCGTAAAGGTTTTAGTTTTGGTCCGGCGACCTTGGTCGCTGCCGCTTTCATCGGGCCTGGAACGGTTGTAACAGCAAGTTTAGCTGGCGCAAATTATGGCTATGCGCTGTTGTGGGCACTGGTTTTTTCGGTACTCGCGACGATGATTTTACAAGAGATGGCGGCGCGTTTGGGCGTTGTCACGCAACAGGGACTAGGCGAGGCGATACGGCAACAGGTCAAGCAGCCGCTGTTACGTTGGGGCGCTATCGTGTTGGTGGTCGCTGCTGTGATCATTGGTAATAGTGTTTATCAAGGCGGTAATTTAACCGGTGCAAGCATGGGCGTTGCTGGGATTATTGGCGAGCAAGCGGCTTGGCTGCCTATCGTTCTTGGTGGCTTAGCAGCGGTACTTTTGTGGCGCGGTAGCTACGTGTTGTTGGAACGCGTATTGATCGGGCTGGTGTTATTGATGAGTCTTACGTTTGTCGCCTCCTTTTTGCTGGTGCAGCCCGACTGGATGGCGTTCTTCAAAGGCTTACTGGTACCTAGCCTACCCACTGGCTCAGTGTTAACGGTCATTGCGCTCATCGGTACCACTGTTGTGCCTTATAACCTTTTCTTGCATGCAGCGAGTTCCGCCAAGAAGTGGCAGCAACCAGAACAGTTAAACGAGGCGCGGCGTGATTTATGGGTGTCGATTCCTTTAGGCGGATTAATCTCAGTTGCCATAGTCTCAACAGCGGCAGCAGCATTTTTTGGCAAGGCGTTAAGTATCGAGGGAGCAGCTGATCTCAGTCAATCTTTACGGCCCTTGGCGGGTGATTGGGCCACATGGTTGATGGCCTTAGGCTTATTTGCCGCTGGTTTGTCCTCATCAATTACTGCGCCATTGGCTTCCGCTTACGCCCTCAGCGGGATACTCGGACGGAGTGGTGATTTGAAAGGGCTGCCGTTTCGTTTGACCTGGATCGGTATTATCACCATTGGCGTCATCATCGCATCGCTGCAAATCAAACCCGTGACCGTTATTTGGTTTGCGCAAGTCGCTAATGGCCTACTGTTGCCAATCATGGCGTTGTTTTTAGTGTGGGCCTGCAACCATAAGATGATGGGTGGCTACCGCAACAGTTGGCGGCAGAATGCGCTGGCATTGGTCGTCGTGCTGGTAGCGGTCGGCTTGGGTGTTCGAAGCGTTGGTGCGGCTTTGCAGTTGTGGTAGTGACTTAGTCGCCGAACTGCAATTCAAACTCAACACCCACCAACCAACGGGGCTGGCGCGATTCGTCTAAAAATTCGCGCGGCCAATGCAGCCCGACCCAGCCTTCGAAGTATAGCCAATCGCGCAAAAAGCGGGAGCGGTGCAGCGCTTTTACGCCGTAATCTTGCAGCGGAACGATGCGTTTGGTCTCGCCATACCACCACACTTCAGCGCCTAGAGCGCGTTCATGATGGTAAATATAATAAAGCTTTTCAGAAGCGTGCCAGCGCACTCCTTCAGTACGTTCAGCGAAGGTACCGCGTACCCAAAATTTATTAAACCACTGCTCACTTAGGGCGACGTCATACTCGATGGTTTGGGCAATACCAAAGCCATCACTATCGCGCCAAAACCCGACACTTTGGAAATGTAGTTCGCTGCTGTCACTGAGAATTTCCTCGAAGCGGTAGCGCGCGCGCACATAGGGGTCAAGCTTTAAACCACCACGAAATCCAGCACCGAATGACAGGCTATGGTCATCGCGTACGACTGGATCGAAGCCGAGGCCGACCATCCATTCTTCATCGGCCTGTTCCCGTTGAATAACTGTAGGTCGAGTGGTTTGTTGGTCGTTGATAAAATCGTCGAAATCACCGCGGCCGATGACCGCCGAAAATTTGCGTTCAGCATGCGGTAACACAACGCGTGCGCGGAAGCTGGAATCGACCTCAAAGCCCTCATACTCGTCCCATTGGGGCGCCACGGTGAGGCTGCCATAGACATCGTCATAGACTGAGCGGTCGACGGATTCAGTGAAAAAAGAGTCGAGCCATGCCGCAGTGGCACTGACTGTGGTGCGCAAACCACTTCGCATGTCGTCAATGAGCTCTTGATCGGCGGCCTCATTGCCGTCTTCTTGTTTTTGCTGCGCCCAAGCAGTGGTAGTGGCTGCGCTAAACGCGAGCACGAGTAGACTTAGCTGCAGTAAAGTAGAAGAATGCCGCATCGCTCAATTTCCTCTCCTGTAGGTTATTGAACATACAAGGAAACGAGCGATGTTGCCAGTTAAGAAAGATTAAATACTAATCCGTTTATAGTGACGATATTCAGGCGCCCAGAAGTGTCCTTCGATGCGCTCCATGAGTATCTCGTCGCTGATTTCGAGCGCATGCCCTTGAGCCTGCGCCACTTTCGCAACGGCAAACGCGATGCGCTTACTTAGCTCGGCAATCTCGGTCAGTGGCGGCAGTAACGTATCGCCTTCACCATTTGCTCGCGGCGAGGCATCGGCGAGCGTATTGCTGGCTGCCATAAGCATTTCATCACTAATAATCCGCGCTTTTACGGCAAGTACTCCAAGTCCAATACCTGGGAAAATATAGCTATTGTTGCACTGTGCGATCGGGAACGCGCTACCATTGAATTTTATTGCATCATAGGGGCTGCCCGTTGCAACGATAGCGTCACCGTTGGTCCACTCGATGACATGCGCCGGATGCGCTTCAATTTGTCGTGATGGGTTGGATAGCGGAAAGATAATCGGTTGCTTGGTGTATTGGTGCATGGCACGAATGACTTGCTCAGTAAAGAGTCCTGGTTGGCCTGACACGCCAATAAGAATCGTCGGCTTAGCACAATGCATAACATCGAGTAGCGATGGATAATCGCCACTATGTTGCCAGTCTTCGAGCTGATGACGTGGCTGCGCGAGAGCTTGCTGGAAGTCGCGTAAGCCGTCCATACCATCGGTAAGGAGACCAAAGCGGTCTACCATGTAAATGCGAGCGCGCGCCTCTTGGTCGCTAAGTCCTTCCGCAACCATTTGGGCGATGACTTGCTCGGCGATACCGCAACCCGCAGAACCTGCGCCAACAAAAGCTACGCGTTGATCTTTTAAGGCAACTCCTTTGACTTTGCAGGCCGAAAGTAAAGTTCCTACGGTGACGGCAGCAGTGCCTTGAATGTCATCGTTGAAACAGCAAAAATCATCACGATAGCGTTGCAAAATTGGCATTGCATTCGGTTGCGCAAAGTCCTCGAACTGAATCATGGCTTCCGGCCAACGACGCCGCACCGCATGCATAAATTTCTCGATGAATTCATCGTAGCTGGCTTGGTCAATGCGTTTGTGGCGCGCGCCCATGTACATTGGATCGTTGAGAAGTTTTTCGTTATTGGTACCGACATCAAGACATACAGGCAGCGTATAAGCTGGGCTGATGCCGCCACACGCCGTGTACAGACTCAATTTACCAATTGGAATCCCCATCCCGCCAATGCCTTGGTCACCAAGACCAAGAATGCGTTCACCATCGGTGACAACAATAACTTTTACCTTACGCTTCGTGGCATTACGCAAGATATCATCGAGTTGATCGCGTTCTTCATATGAAATAAATAGGCCGCGTGAGCTGCGATAGATATCCGAAAACTGTTCACAGGCATCACCCACAGTTGGCGTATAAATGATCGGCATCATCTCTTCCAGATTATCTTGTAGTAATCTGTAAAACAGCGTTTCATTGTTATCTTGGATCGCGCGCAAGTAAATGTGTTTGTTTAGTGCAGTGTCAAAGCTTGAGTATTGCATGTAGCAACGCTGCACCTGCTCCTCGATAGTCTCGTAGCGTGGCGGCAACAAACCGGTGAGATTGAACATAGCTCGCTCTTCGCGGGTAAAAGCACTACCTTTATTGAGCAAGGGGGTTTCAAGCAGGTTTGGCCCAGCATAGGGAATGTACAGCGGATTCTTCGACATAGAAGCATTCTCCTGGCGCATACGATTGGTGGCAAGTTTACTCGTAAAAATACAGCCCGTGATTATGGCAGAAATAAGAGAGGATCACATGGAAAATCCGACGTTTGAGGTAAATCTTGAGTTACTCGACAATTATAAATTTGCGATCGATTTTGGTGAGTTCGGTGAAATCATTACTGACGAACCCGAGCCGCTCGGCGCAGGTGAAGGCCCAAACCCCAGTCGGTTACTGGCTGCTGCAACAGCGAATTGCTTGGCGGCGAGCTTAATGTTTGCTATCCGCAAGTACAAAGGTGATCCGGGCAAAGTTACGGCAACGGTAAAAGGCCATCTTGAACGTGTTGATGGTCGTTGGCGCGTGACCAGTATGGATGTTGATTTACGCTTAGGGAACAGCGCCGCTAAGCTTGAAAAGCTTGACCGTGTACTCGCTCAGTTCGAGGATTTTTGCGTGGTGACACAGAGCGTTCGCAGTGGTATCGAGGTGAATGTACACGTACGAGACCAAGACGGTACCGGCTTAGTGTTACCTGATAACTGCGATGACGAAACCTAGCCGAAAATCTGCGCACCAGGGTTTATCAATATCCAACTGGTGAGTATATATTTGTCACCGGATATTGGCGTGCTGCCGCGGTGGGTATGGGTAAAGTAGCCTGGTGCAATGACCATACGGCCTTGGCGTGGTTGAATGCTCCGCTGTTGATAGTAAAAGTCGGTACTGCCACCCTCTTCAACATCATTCAAATAAAACATGAATAGCAATGTGCGATGCAGCGCTTCTACGCTATTTTTTTCTGGAAAAACTTCGCAGTGCCAGTAGTTATAGTTACCTTTACCTTGCGCATAGCGTTGCGCCTGGATCGGGCCGAGGCGATAAAGCAGTTGCATGTACGCAGCTTCATTGCCAGCGGCGACTTCATCGAAGTTTTCATGGGTAAGGGCGACCGCCTCGCCGGTTTTCGGGTGGCGCACTTGGAGTGCAAGTGGGGCGATCAACGCAAAACGGTATTTTTTGAAGTATTCAACAGCATAGTCAAAGGTTGCTTGCTGGATAACGCTTAGTTGTTCTTGGTAGTCAGCGTGCTGATTCAAGTACAAATCGTTACTGAGCTTCTTACTGACGTCCACACCTCCTCCAGTTCGCCCTTGTTGCAGGTGAGGACTGGCGTCGAAGGTTTGCATAAAGGCTTCGCAGAAATCAGGGCTCAAAGCGTTATCGTAAACTTCAATAAAATCGTGACTCATAAGTTCGTGGTTCGTTAATCGTGTGGTTGATAGTCGTTGGCGAAGCAGACAGGAGAACTGTTCTCGGTACCATTCGCGTGTTCGTCCTCGTGGCGCAGAGCATCCTCTACTGCGTAACGTAGCACGGGGAGGTGGGAGTGCTCCAGCTGTTTGACCGCACTCAATAATGTAACGGGCCCTTGACGGGCAGCTCGCATTAACGGCAGTAACGCGTCGGCATTACTCTTAAGCTCGTTGAGATAGGCTTCGGCAAAATGCTCAAAGGTAATTTCTTCGGCATGGTAGCGTTGACGTAAGTCGTTCGAGGGTGTCACTTCTTTTACCCATTCATCGAGTTGTGCTTGGGTTTTTTTGATGCCTCGTGGCCAAAGGCGATCGGCGAGAATTCGCGTGCCATCCGAGGCACTCACTGGTTCGTAAATACGCTTTAAAGTGATGTCATAGGTTTTCGGCATAATGTCATCCTTGTGTAATAAAAAGTCATTAAGTTGTTACAAAATTTGCGTTATAGTGCCTAATGCATATCAAATTTGGACTACAAACAATAAGAGAATGGACTATGAAACGTCATAACTTAGCAATCGCATTATCAGCGCTCCTTGCGAGTGGCGCCGCTAATGCGGACATCATCATTTCAGAGTATATCGAAGGAAGTTCGAACAACAAGGCCGTAGAATTTTTCAATGCGGGTAGCGCAGATGTTGATCTGAGCACTTATGTTTTAGAAATTTACTCAAATGGCAGTACTGAAGCTGGAAATACGGTTCCTTTAGAAGGGACTCTTCCGCCCAATGGCTTGTTCGTGGTTGCCCACCCATCAGCAAATGAGTCAATTTTAGCGATTGCGGATAAAACCGGTAACTTGTATTACAACGGCAACGATGCGTTAGTTTTGAAAGACGGTGAAGTCGTTATTGATTCGATGGGCCAAGTCGGCGTCGATGAGGATTGGGCAAGCGAAGGTGTGGCCATGGCTGAGCAAACGCTACGCCGTAAAGATAGTATTACTTCAGGTGATACTGATCCAAGTGATGTCTATGAGCCTCATGTTGAGTTTGATAGTTATGAACGTGACGATATCAGTAACCTTGGTTTTCACTTAGGCTTCGGTGAGGCCCCCCCAGAACCGGAACCAGAACCGGCTCCTGAATTTGGCGCTTGTGGTGATAGTGCCACGCTAATTTCGGCGGTGCAGGGCGCAGGCTTTAGCAGTCCAATGGTGGATCAGGAAGTTGTCGTTGAAGCTATTGTGACCGCCGACCATCAAGGTGGTAGTGGTTCACTTGGCGGGTTCTTCTTGCAAGAAGAAGATGCCGATCAAGACGGTGACCCAGCTACCTCAGAAGGTATTTTCGTTTACCATCAAGACACCGATGTAAGCGTTGGTGACCGTGTCCGCTTAGCTGGTCCAGTAAGTGAGTACTACGATTCAACGCAAATCAGTAACCTTACTAATATTATCGTTTGTAGTTCAGGTGAAACGGTAAGTGCAGCGGCACTTTCATTGCCAGTAAGCGCAATGGCAGACTTCGAAGCTATCGAAGGCATGCTGGTTACGTTTGATCATGCTGTGGTGGTTAACAGCGTTGATACCCTAAGCCGTTATGGTGAGTTTGCGATTTCTAACGAACGCCATTACACCCCAACGCAAGTGGCTGCGCCAGGTGAAGCCGAAGAACCGAATCTAGGTTTAAGCTCGATGCTGATTGATGATGCGATGAGCGGCAGTAACCCCGAGGTTGTGCCATTCCCAGCGGGTAACTTGAGTGCGTTAAACTCTTTACGTGTAGGTACCGAAATCACCAATCCAACAGGTGTCATTAATTATTCTTTCAGTGAGTACCGCTTAGTACCTACTGAAGAATTGCAGTACGTCGACACGAACCCTCGTACCGATAGTCCTGAATTAGCTGACGAAGGTGATTTGCGTATCGCTTCATTTAACGTTGAGAACCTCTACAACGGTGATGGTCAAGGTGGTGGCTTCCCGACGGATCGCGGTGCGGATACACAAGCTGAGTATCAACGTCAACTCGCCAAGATCGTTGCGGCTATCGTCAACATGAATGCTGACATTGTCGGCCTTAATGAAATCGAAAACGACGGGTTTGGTGAAAACAGTGCCATTGCTCAGCTCACGGCTGAAGTAAGCGCTGAAAGCGGTGTCGATTGGGCCTATGTTGTGTTTGAGGGCTCTGACTTTGTCGGTAGTGACTCTATCACCAACGCCATGATTTATCGTACGGACCGTGTTGCTGAAACAGGTACAGCGGTATTCACGACCGATGCGCCATTCGATTTTGGTAACCGTCCACCGATTGCCCAAACGTTCCATGACCTGCTGAATGAAGATGAAGTGACCGTTGTGGTTAACCATTTCCGTTCAAAAGGCGGCTGTAGTGATAGCGCAGCAGCAGGCGACCAAGATAGCGGCGATGGCCAAGGTTGCTGGAATGCGACGCGAGTGCAAGCGGCTGAAACGATGCTAGATTGGCTTGCTGGTGATCCGACTGGACGTGACGTCGAAGACGTATTGGTTATCGGTGACTTAAACGCTTATGGCATGGAAGACCCGATTCAAGCGCTCATTGATGGCGGCATGACTGACCTGCAAATGGCTGAATTAGGTGCCGAAAACCATACTTACTTGTACCAAGGTTTGTCGGGCTCACTCGACCATGCACTCGCTTCAGCGAGCTTGTCGGATAAAGTTGTCGCGGTTGCGAATTGGCATATTAACGCTGATGAACCCGTCGCTCTGGATTACAACGTTGAGTATAAGAGCGAAACTAATCAGGCGAACTTCTATAATGCTGACCCGTATCGTAGCTCGGACCACGATCCTGTCATCGTAGCAATTGCCACTGTTGAAGGTGATACTGGCGATAACGATGGCGGAGATCCAGATGTTGACGATGGCGGCTCGGCGCCTCCGGGTGAAGAAGAGATGCCGAACATCGACCATGCGACCACCAGCGGTTCATTCCCGCTATGGTTAGGTTTAAGTGCATTATTCTTGGCTTTGGTGCGTCGTCGCGCGTAAGTCACAAATCGCATGTAGATAAAGACAAGCGCTGACCTCGGTCAGCGCTTTTTTTTATGTCCTAGGCAGTATTGAAAAAGCTCGTCTACTATTGAACAAAAATAATACTAAGGAGACGACCATGCGTACCCACCTCATTTTTTTGATCACCCTGAGTTTTAGCTTCGTCGGCTGCGATCAAGGTGCCGACGCTAATCGCGCTAAAGAGCCGCGAGTAGTGCAACAAGAGCAAACTTCGACGAACGCTTCGCAGCAGCTCGACGCTATTCTTGAGCGCATTTATGCCGCCAATGAGCCGGGAGTTACCGTCGCAGTCGTACAGCAAGGTAACGTGATTTACCACACTGCCCGCGGCATGGCTGATCTCGAATTAGAGGTCGCCATGCAGCCCGAACATGTTCTTAAGATAGGCTCCATTACCAAACAGTTTACCGCCGCAGCCGTACTACGTTTAGCTGAGCAGGGTAAGTTAACCATGCAGACTAAGGTGGGTGACCTGTTGCCAAACTTTCACGAGCCGGAACTGACCGTTCACCAATTACTAAATCATACCTCTGGATTGCCAAGTTACACCGATGACGGTGAGTACATGATGGGTGACGGTATTCGAGCGGATGTGACTGCTGAGGAGATCATCGCATTGACCTCCGATCAACCGCTTGATTTTGTCCCAGGCGCGGATTGGCGCTATAGCAACTCTGGTTACGTGGTGCTGGGGGCGATCATCGAAAAGTTATCGGGGATGAGTTGGCATGAGTATATCGCAACTGAGTTGATTGACCCGCTAGGTTTGGCATTCACCGGCTACTTCAATGAGGCTGAGATCGTAGCGGGTCGTGTACCAGGCTACATGTACGAAAATGGCTTCACCAACGCGCCGTTTATCAGTATGACGCAACCGCACGCTGCCGGTGCTTTTTACTCTACGGCGCAGGAGCTGGCGCGCTGGCAATATGCATTACACACGGGGCAAGTGCTGGAACCAGCAAGCTATGCGCAAATGATCGACGCCAGTCAAGGTCTTAATAGCTATGCCTATGCTCTCGATATCATCAGCTTACGTGGCACCAAGATGATCAGTCATGGTGGTGGTATTCATGGCTTTAGTGCTTTCGGGTTGTGGTTACCTGAACATCAGCTGTCGGTGGTCGCCTTGACCAACCGTATGGGGCCTGGAATGGGATCCTCGGGCACCGCGATGCGTATTGCCGCACAACTGATGGACCAGCCATTTCCACTTGAGCAAGCATCAGTCAACATTGATGCTGCTGAATTACAGGCGTTGGTAGGAACCTATCGCGTCGACGAGGACACGCTTCGTACAATTTTTATCAAAGACGATGTGCTCTACAGTAAGCGTGGCGACGGTCCGCCCTATGCAGCTCGCTATGTTGGCAATGATCAATTCGTGTTTGCGGATACCTTGGTTTATTTCGAAGTCGTACGTGACGATGCAGGTAGCGTAACAGGTCTAAACTATTACCAATTGGAACAAGCCGAGCCGGAATTCAGTGAAAAAGTCAGTGATGAAGTGCAAGTCCGTACGGCCATTGAATTAACTGATGCGCAAGCCCAACGCTTGGAGGGGGACTATCAGTTACAACCCAATTTCGTTATTAGCATACGTCATACTGATGCTGGTTTAACGGCCCAAGCCACTGGGCAATCGGCGTTTTTGGTGGACGCTTCGAGCGCTGACGTTTTATTTAACGAAGAGTTTGGTATTGTGATGGAATTCGACTTACCGGACGAGGGCCCAGCAACGCAATTGAATTTGTTGCAAGGTGGTCAAAAGCAGCCTGCTCCGCGTATCGATAGTAGTACCAACAAGGAGGATGAATGACCTACATTCACGATAGTATTGAGCAGTTAAAGAAAACCAGCCCAGCGCAGACTGAGTTTTACCAGGCGGTGGAAGAGATTTTGGAGTCATTAGCTCCATTACTCGAAAGAAACCCCAAATATCGACAACATTCAATCATTGAGCGTTTGTTGGAGCCTGAACGGCAAATCATGTTCCGTGTGCCTTGGGTGGATGATGACGGTAAAATTCAGGTCAATAAGGGCTACCGAGTTGAGTTTAATTCGGCCTTAGGTCCTTACAAAGGTGGGCTGCGTTTTCATCCAAGTGTAAATGCATCGATCGTGAAATTTCTTGGGTTTGAGCAGATATTTAAGAACGCGCTGACAGGGTTGCCCATCGGTGGCGGAAAAGGCGGCGCTAATTTTGATCCAAAAGGTAAATCCGACGCGGAAATCATGCGCTTCTGTCAGTCTTTCATGACTGAATTACATCGGCATATTGGCCCCAACACAGATGTCCCAGCTGGCGATATTGGCGTCGGTACTCGTGAGATTGGCTATTTGTTTGGGCAATATAAGCGTTTGGTTAATCGTTTTGATGGTGTCTTGACCGGCAAAAGTATTCTTTGGGGCGGTTCTGAGTTGCGAA
This sequence comes from Pseudidiomarina sp. CB1, assembly GCF_024752025.1. Classification (GTDB taxonomy): domain Bacteria; phylum Pseudomonadota; class Gammaproteobacteria; order Enterobacterales; family Alteromonadaceae; genus Pseudidiomarina. Next base: position 318,438 of record NZ_JANTPU010000002.1, read on the forward strand.
AAGAAGCGACCGGCTTCGGTTGCGTGTATTTTGCTCAGAATATGCTTGAAGATGTGAATCATGGTCTCGAAAACAAGCGCTGCTTGGTGTCGGGCTCTGGCAATGTTGCCATCTATACCATGGAAAAGCTTTATGAGCTTGGCGCTAAACCCATTGCGTGTTCGGATTCCAATGGCACGATTTATCACCAACAAGGCATTGATCTCGATTTGGTCAAAGAGATTAAAGAGGTGCGTCATGGTCGTCTGAGCGAATATTGTGAGACTCACGAGGATGCTGAGTTTACTGCACGCGAAGACTACCCAGAAGATGGTGAGCAAATTTGGCGCTACGAAGCGGACGTTGCGTTCCCCTGTGCCACACAAAACGAACTGAATGAACATGATGCACAATGTCTACTCGAAAATGGTGTAAAAGCGGTGATCGAGGGCGCCAACATGCCATGCACCCAAAAGGCCATTGATTTGTTTGTTGAACAGCGCATCGCTTTTGGTCCCGGCAAGGCCGCCAATGCGGGCGGAGTGGCAACGAGCCAACTTGAAATGGCGCAAAATGCGAGTCTGACGCGGTGGTCAAAAGAAGAAGTCGACGAGCAATTACAGTGCATTATGTGCCGGATTTATACCGACGCTAAGCGCACGGCTGAGGAGTTCGATCAGCCAAACAACTTAGTTCTTGGTGCCAACATTGCCGGATTCCGTCGCGTTGCCGACGCGATGATTGATCAGGGGGTGGTCTAGCCGTTGACATTAGAAGCTCCAGCGACAATCATGATGGACAACTTTTTATTAACGTCATATGTCCATAACAACGAGAATAACTATGAAAAAATCATTGATTGCGCTGGCGCTGCTAAGTACCTCAGCTCTGGCAGATGAAGGCATGTGGATGCCGCAACAGTTGCCGGAAATTGCCGATAAGCTCAAAGCCGCAGGTTTAGAGCTGGACCCAGCCAGTTTAACGAAGCTTACTGAATTTCCAATGGGGGCTGTGGTGAGCCTAGGTGGCTGTTCAGCGTCTTTTGTTTCACCACAGGGCTTAGTTGTCACTAACCATCACTGTGTTTACAACAGCATTGCCTATAACTCGACCCCAGAAAACGACCTGCTTGCCAATGGTTTTCTAGCGGAAACCATGGCAGACGAAGTTGCCGCCGCACCTGGCTCACGTATTTACGTGACCAAAGCTGTTGAAAATGTGACCAGCCAAGTGATTGATAGCGAAACGGCAGCACTGACAGGTAAAGCTCGCGTCGATGCGATTGAAAACAACTACAAGGAAATTGTCGCTGCTTGTGAAGAAGACGCAGGTCACCGATGCAGTGTCTCATCGTTTTATGGCGGTCTCGAGTACTACCTTATTAAACAGCTAGAAATTAAGGATGTACGCCTAGTACATGCACCTGCGGAAGGCGTAGGTAAGTTTGGCGGCGATACCGATAACTGGATGTGGCCGCGTCATACCGGTGATTATTCGTTCTATCGTGCTTATGTTAGTCCAGAGGGCGAATCAGCCGAATTCGCCGAGGAAAATGTACCTTACCAGCCAGAATTCCATTTGAAGATCAGCCAAGATGCATTGAACGAGGGTGATTTTGTGATGGCGCTTGGTTACCCAGGTCGCACCAACCGCCACCGTTTACCAAGTGAAGTTGAAAACACTTTTGCGTGGAGCTATCCGAATACGGTTAAACGGTTCCGCGATAACTTGGACATTATTGCCGCACAAACGGCCAGTGATAAGGATGCTGAGCTTAAATATGCGAGTCGCGTAGCGGGCTTAAACAATTACCTAAAAAACCGCCAAGGTATGTTGGATAGTTTTGCGAACTCAGACTTACTTGAGCGTAAAAAAGCAGAGCATGCGGCGCTTACCGAGTGGGTAACTCAGTCAGCAGAAAACCGCGCGGCGTATGCCGAAGACCTGCAAGCTATCGAGTCATTATTAGCGGAGCGTCAAGAGCGTGATCGTAGCGATTATTATCGCTCGTTAGCAACGCCTCGTTTGCTCGGCGTAGCGCAGGCGCTTTATAAGCTGAGCCAAGAACAAACCAAACCTGATGCTGAACGTGAAGTGGGTTATCAAGAACGTGATTTGCCGCGCTATAAAGCCTATATGGCCGGTCTTGACCGCAGCTTTGATACCAGTGTCGAACAAGCTTTAGATTTTTATAATCTGAAAAATTACTTGCAGGTACCGGCGGCACAGCGTGATGCGACGTTCGATGCGGCGCTTGGTATTCAAGCCGACATGAGCGATGCCGAGCTACGTGAGTTGATTTCATCTTGGTATGCCAATACTGATTTAACCGAGCTCGATAGTCGCAATGCGTTGTTGGCTGCTAAGCCTAGTCAATTTGCTGATAGCCAAGATGTTTTTGTGCAAGCAGCGGTGGAGCTGTACCCTCAACAAGAAGCTGAGCAAGATGAGAGCGAAGAGTTGTCAGGAAAAATCCAAGAAGCCTATGCCAATTACATGAAAGCAAAAATCGCCTTTATGAATGAACAGGGCGAAGCGGTTTACCCAGACGCAAACAGCACGTTGCGTGTCACCTTTGGCACTGTTACTGGGCGTGATCACGGCACCTACGATGGTACCGCATGGACCGCATTCACCACTTTACGTGGCATTCAAGAGAAAGCCACTGGTGAAGGTGAGTTTAATGCTCCGCAAGAGCAGCTCGATGCGATAGCCGCTAAAGACTACGGCGACTACTATGTTGAGAGCCTTGATTCGGTGCCAGTGAACTACTTAGCGACCTTGGATATCACCGGGGGCAACTCAGGTTCAGCGGTACTGAACGGTAAGGCAGAACTGGTTGGCTTAGCTTTTGATGGCACTTTAGATTCGATTATTTCGGATTGGGATTTCAATATTGATAATACGCGTTCAATTCAAGTCGACAGTCGCTTTATGCTGTGGCAAATGCAGCACGTTGATAATGCTGATAACCTCTTGAAAGAACTTGGTATTGAATAAAAAGTACGCACTGCGACATCATCAAAGCCGCTCTATCGAGCGGCTTTTTTCTGCCACTAAGAAACACTTCTTTACATTCCCTTTACTAAGCAGCGGTCACGATAAAGCGCATGGGAGCGTCTATACTGGTATCGATGGTGCAGACCATCCAACAAACGGAGGCGCTCTTATGAGACAGTCAATGAGACAGTTAAAATCAGCCAAAATCCCGTTGTTGAAGTTAAGTGTTGTGTCCTTGGCTTTAGCAGCTTCCGTGGGTTGTACTACGGTACCAAAAGCCTACGCAACCACCACTGAAAACTATACAGCCTATGCTGTAGATGGTGTGTATCAGCGCGCAGACCTCGATCGTATGCTCGCACCAATTGCACTGTATCCCGATAGCTTGCTTTCGCACATTTTGATTGCCGCAACCTATCCTTTAGAAGTTATTCAAGCGGACCGCTGGGTGCAGCAGAATCAGCGGTTATCCAGTGAGCGTTTGCTAAGTGCCGCCGATAACAAGGATTGGGACCCAAGTGTCAAAGCATTGGTGGCAACGCCAGATGTGCTTAAACGTATGAGTGAAGATCTTGAATGGACGCAAGCCATTGGCGAAGCGTTTCTCGCACAGCAAGAAGATGTGCTTGCGAGTATTCAGGTGTTGCGTGACCGGGCATACGCTGCAGGGAACCTACGTAGCGACGAGCGAATTGCGGTGCAACGTGAACGTGAAGCAATTCGTATTGAGACGGTGCGGCGTGAATATGTGTATGTCCCAGTATATGACAGCCGCTATGTCTATGGCTCTTGGTGGCACCATCGTCCCCCTGTTTATTGGGATGGCTTTGGCGTTTCTGTAAGCTTCGGACACGGCATCCGTTGGGCCCTCTCGTACAACGTTCCGAGTTGGTATTTCTATAGTGACTTCTACTGGCCTAATCGCTATGTGGTTATTCATCACCACCACTATCATGACCGCAATCGCGATCGTCGTCATCGCCGTGATTTCTATCGCCCGCGCCCAGGAGATGGTGATCGTTGGCGGCATGACCCGCGCCATCGTCGCAATGTCGATTACCGTCATCGTGACTTAGTGCGTAACCCTCCTCAGTTTAAGTCCGACGGTGGCCCCGGCCACGTTGTCCAGAAGCCGGTGCGTGAAAAACGACCGCCGCAGGTTGAATTGCGCCGTCGGTTACTGGAAGCCGAAGCGCAACCGCGGTTAGTGCGTAACAAACAGCCGCGTGTTGAACAGAAGCCTGTTGATCCAGTGGTTCGTCAAAAACCGCATATGGAGGCCAAGCCTAGGCAGCCGGTGGTAAGACAACAGCCACGACTCGAGCCGCGGCCCGAACAACGTGTTGTGCGACAAGAACCGCGTTTTGCGACAAAGCCTGAAAAGCGTATGACGCCACAGCAGCCGCGCTTCGAGCCTAAGCAGCGCCCTGCGGTACAAAGACCACCAGTGGCACAAAGACCAGTCGTACAAAGGCCGGTAGCACAAAAGCCTGCGGTACAGAAACCCGAGCGGGTAGAGCGCGGTAGACCGAGCATGAAGCGGTCACGTTCGCAGCAAGGCGATGTGAGAGAAATCGACTAAAAAACGGGAGCGCAATTGGGAGCCCATGAATTGGTGCTCCCAACGCTGCTCCCGCAGTTTTATCTTAAGGTTTAATTACTGCTTAGCCATTGTTCTATGGAACTCAGCTAGGCTTTCAACCTGAGTTTGCTCGGCAAAGTTTGCAAACGGCTGTTCGACAAACTTGGTGCCACGCATTTGTACATTTATACGAGCCGCCTCAGGATTTAACATCGTTTCCTGATAGAAAGCTTGCACGTCAGCTAAGGTGACGTCCTCTACTGCCGTAATCAATTGTTGCTTACTGTCGAAATTGAACTCTTCACGATACCAATCACTCAGTAATGGTGCGGCTTCTTCCGACATGTTTTTTGGCGGTTCTTTTAAGGTGACCAACGTGCTGGCTTTGAGTTGTGCGAACTCTTCTTCAGTGAGTTCGGCAAGCACAGCCGCGTATTCATCACGGAAGGCGTCAAAGCGTGCTTGCATTGCTGCAGCATCTTTAACTGGCGTTTGGATGTACATGGCAAATCCAGTGTAATCATCTAGTCGCGTCGCGGTGCCTCCCACAGCATAAGCGAGCTGCTCTTCAGTACGTAAACGATCGAAAGCAACATTGCTAAAATGATCTTTCAGTACCGTAGCTGCCGCGTAGGTTGCGTAGCCCGGCGTCGGATTCACCTTCACATCGATCAAGCCGACATCGGCGACATCGATATTCTCTTGCCAAACCAGTGTCTTACCTAGTTGTGGACGCCAGAATGCAGCGCTACGGTAAGCGAAGTTTTTACGATCTTCGGGCAATGCTTGCGCTACTTTGCTGACCACATTTTCGAGTGCGGCTTGATTATAGTTGCCGAATGCAAAGATACGAGTGTGGTTGGCCTGCAGGAACTCCTGCATGAAGCTTTCAAGGTCACTTGGCTCGAGTTCTTTAGCCGTAGCAATTAACGTAGCCGAATTAAAGTTACCTTCACGAATCAGCTTGTTATAGGCTCCGAAGGCTTGGTAGAACGGAAATTGCTTGCCTTGATTCTGAAGCGCGCGGACGTAGCGATCAATGGCCTGTGCAAAGCCTTGCTCATCAATGTCTACGCGTAAACCTGCAAGTGCTTTTTCAAGTAAGACTGCTTGTTTATCGGTAAAACCACCGACGCGTAACGTTAAACCTGTACCAGCTGATAAGTTCATATTCATGCCAGCAATGCCTGCTTCAGTGGCGAGTGCACTTTGTTGCAGCGTGAACAAATCGCGCCACAGCGCTAACAGCACTTCCGCCTTCGCTGAAGTCAGTGCTGCAGGGTAGTTCATGTGGATATTCATCCAACCGCGCGGCTGATCGGCGAAATCTTTACTCGGATAGTGCCAAGCTTGAATACCGTCTTGCGTCACCACCACCTCAGGTTTGTCACGCTGCGTTTTGGCAACGATGTCGAAATTCTCTGGCAACATGTTATTTACTGAGGGTAGCTGCAGCGGAATATTGAGTGCTTGCTGCCAGGTGGCTTTCTCTTCAGCACTGATATCGACCACTTTGTACTTACCGTCATAGTAGTGCAGTTCGCTATCGTGCGGTTCTTGCTTGCTCACATACCAAATGCGTAAACGCTCAGGCGTCAGCTGATCCAGAACATTACGAATAGCGTCAGCATCAAAGCGCTCGTAATGATAAGGAGCTGCAATGGCCATACTTGCGGGAACATTCTGCATGGCTTCAGCGAGATTAGACACATAACCAAATTCATCCGATTTTTCTAAGAACCGGAACTGGTTGTCCAAACTGGTTTTAATTTCATCGTAGTACTTCGCATCAACGCCTTGGGCTTTGATGAGATCGATGTACTGCAACAGCATTGCGGTGATCATTTCACGGTTTTGCATACCGGCATCGGTAAGGTTCACGTCAATTGAGAGTGCGCCGTAGTTACCGTAATAGGTTGGGCTTGCCGAGGCATTAAGACTTGAAATCATACCGCTATTTTTAAGGACAAATGCGGGGGTACCCGGCATTTCGGAGCCGATCAAATAAGCAATGAATTGATTAGGTTTTACCGCAAACTCGTCGCTGTTGTCATCGATGATGAATTCAAGGCGTAATTGTTTGATGTCTTGATTCGGCACATAGTGAATGCGCTTGCCGCCGACTTTTTCGAAATTAAGCGTCGTCGTTACCTCAGGCTCAGCGATGGCCTGGTTCTCGATCTCGCTGAAGTGTTTGCGCGCTAATGCTTCTAACTCGGCGAGAGACTGATTGCCAAGCAATGCAACCTTCATAATGTTGGCTGAGTAATAGCGTTCATAGAAGTCGACAGTTTCAGCGTGTAACTGACTACCTTCTTTGTCGCCTAACGACTCAAGGTTACCAATCAAAAAACGGTTGGCTGGGTGATCGCCAAGCAGGTTGCGCGCCAGTTTAAACTGTCCGAAAAAGTCCATTTCGCGACGCATAGACCACTCGGCATTGACCGCGTTCTTTTCTTTGTCGGTGTATTCCGGATAAAGCATAGGTGCTTTAAAAAAGTCAGAGAAACGATCGAGCGCTTCATCGACCGCGTCGTTGTTGACGCTAAACATATAGTTGGTGATATCGAGCCACGTGTAGGCGTTCTGTGAGCCGCCGTTTGCAGTCATGAACTCAGAGTAGCCTTTAGTGTCTGGATAGTCTTCGGTGCCCAAGAACAACATGTGCTCGAGATAATGCGCCATCCCTTGTTGGGTCATAGGGTCTTGCAGTAAGCCTACGCCGACACTCAATGATGCCGCAGACTTTTCAGTACTCGGATCGGAAACCAACATAACTTCGAGTTGATTAGGTAGGGTAATCACGCGGTACTGACGGTCATCGTTTGGAGATTTTACGACTGAGGCCTGGGCCTGTTCGACGCTGGTGGTCTGCTCGGGTTGTGTTGTTTGGGTGCTACAACCACCGAGAAGGGCCAAACTGATCGCACTACTTAACAGTAATCGTTTCATGGTCTGTTGCTCTTAGCTCGTGAAGTGAAAAAAGACACCAATGAGTTTAGAGCTTAAGGTTTTGAGTGTGGAGCGTTTGAACGTAAATGTTACAGGAGCTTTGTAACAAAGTTTTAAAGGCTACTCTTCTTCGGCTTTTATACGTTGACCCCAACGTTGCTTTGCGTAGCGACGCAGGCTTGGTACCGTGTCGGTCTCGTCCATAATGGGCTGCCCCAGAATCGTTTCGATAATGTCCTCGAGCGTGATCACGCCTAACCAGGTTCCGTGTTCATCATAGACCACAGCCATATGCTGACGCGTCTCTAAAAATCGCGTAAGCGCACTTTCTAAATCGACTGTAGGCGATAACACCTCGACGTCACGCACCAGCGTACTAATTTTTTCTTCGCGGTGTGACTCAAGCGCTTCGTTACGTAGAATCAGACCGTGGGGGACTTCATCCGCGTCAATAACGGGGAAACGCGAGTAGGGCATCGCTTTAACTTGTTCCAAAAACTCGGCGACGGTGCAGTCGGGACGCACCGATTCACTGACGGTACGGGGGGTCATTGCTTTGCTGACCTTGATAGCATGCAAATCGAGAATGTTACTGATCACACGCTTTTCGTCATTGTCGATGACGTTTTGCTCGTTGCCGACAATGGCGAGCGCCTTAATTTCGTTACGTACATCGATATCGTGTGACTCACCGCCAATACGCTTGGTGATTTGGTCTGAGAGCCAAATAAACGGCTTCAAGCTAATAATCATGAAGTTGAGTGTCGGTGGGAGCACCGGTGCCAGGCCCCGCCAAAACTTTGCCCCAATGGTCTTGGGAATGATTTCTGAGAGTAAGAGTATCAGGACTGTCATGACGGCTGAAGCGATGGCGAGATAGCCGTCACCAAACACCACCCCCACTTGTGCACCGACGCCGGCTGCACCGACTGTATGGGCAATAGTGTTTAAGGTGAGTATGGCTGCGAGAGGGCGATCGATGTTTGCTTTAAGTCGCTGAAGCTGCCGATGCAATCTCGGCTTCGTCGCCTTTTGTTGCGCGATATAGCTTGGCGTGATCGACAACAGCGCTGCCTCGAGCACAGAACAGATAAATGAGACACCTATCGCGATGAAAGCAAAAACAATAAGTAAAAACATTCGCATCCAACTTTGGGGTTCGGTTATGCTGAAAGTACCACAACTAAATTGCTGTAAGCTAGCTAAACGATGGGGTTAGCCCAGCGAAATAACGAGGTAAGGTGTGAAATTCTCCTATTTTTATGACCGCGCAGTCGCGCGTAAAGGTAAGCAAGAAGTGCATGCGCGCTTGCCTAAGTTACGATCCGCGGAGGAATTGCGTGCTCATAGCGATGCGTACTACCTAGCGGAAATGACGCGCGGGATTTTTCGTGCTGGTTTTGTGTGGCGTATTATTGATGCCAAGTGGGCTGGGTTTGAAGAAGCTTTTAGTGGTTTCGTGCCAGTCTATTGGCAACAAGTTCCACCCGAACGACTTGAGCAACTTGCTGATGATACCCGCATTATTCGTAACTGGCAGAAGATTGAAGCGGTTCCGGTAAATGCTCGCATGATCGTCGAAATTGCTGAAGAATACGGCAGTTTTGGTGAATTTCTCGCGCAGTACCCTTCGTCTGAGCAAGCGCAGTTGCTGACCTATTTAAAGAAGCATGGTTCACGCATGGGCGGGGCTACGGCACAACACTTTTTACGCCGAGTGGGTTGGGACGGCTACGTCCTTTCGCCTGATGTACTTACCGCGCTACGTAACCATAAGTTGTTAGATGCCAGCGAGAGCAGCCAACGTGGACTGGCACAAGTACAAGACGCATTTAACACGTGGCATGAGGAGACCGGAATGCCATACAGTCACCTATCACGCATTTTATCTATGACGGTAGATGCCACGCCAGCCGAGCGCCACGGAAAAAAAGTTTGACAGATTAGATTACAGCTGTAATCCTTATGATTACAAATGTAATCAAAGGTCTGTCCCATGATTGAGATTAGCAACGCTGAACTTGAAGTTATGAAAGTGCTTTGGCACGAAGCACCCTTACCTGCGGCAACCATCGTCGCACGCTTACAACACACTTCTGATTGGCAAGCAAAGACCATCAAGACGATGCTCAACCGCCTCGTGCAAAAAGGCGCTCTTGATTATCAACAACAAGGCCGCGCCTACCTGTATCAACCGGCGATTGCACAAAACGACTACCAACGGCATGCGGGACAACATTTTGTTAAACGTCTGTTCTCGGGCAAAGTCGCTCCTTTGGTCGCCAGTTTCGCCGATGCTGACAACTTAAGCCAAGATGATATTGCTGAGCTTAAAGCTTTGTTAGCCAAGCTTGAACAGGAGCAACAGCATGATTGAGTGGCTGAGCGAGGCAAGTGTAGTGCTTGCGGTGGTTGGCGCTTTACGTTTAGTGGGGCACCGCTGGCTGTTGCAAAAACTAGGTGCGGTTAGCCTCTATAGTTTATGGGCAGTCGTGCCTATTCTTTTGCTGGCGGTGTTGCTGCCGCACAACTGGTGGCCGCTGGCCGACGCTATTTCGTCGTTGCGGTTTGTTATTGATGTCCAGCAGCAATTCGAGAACCTCGCTGTGCCAGCTCCAACCAATGTATTGAGCATCATTTGGGTAGCTGGTTTTGTGCTTGCGCTCGGCGCCTTCCTATTACGTTGGCCGCGGGTAAATCAGTATTGGCGATGCGGTAACCTACGCATCGTCAGAATCGCCTCGGGCGGCAGCCCAGCGATCGCGGGAGTGCTGCGCCCAACGTTATTTCTGCCCGCTGATTTCAGTCAGCGGTTTGATGCGCAGCAAAGACGCCTCATCTTAAAACACGAACAACACCATTGGCGCCGCGGTGACACCGTGGCCAATATAGTCGCCTTCATACTTTGCATGATTTTTTGGTTTCATCCAGTAGCTTGGTTGTGCTACCGCCGGTTTCGTTGCGACCAAGAACTCGCTTGTGACGCAGTCATACTTGCGCAAGTTTCGCCGTCACAGCGTGTTCGTTATGGTCACACGTTACTACAGGTTGCGGCTACGACATCAACGCGGGTGCAGTTAGACCCTTATCTCTACCACTACGGAGCAAAACAAGCTATGAAAGAACGTATTCAACAACTCAGTTCGACTCAACCACTACGTTATTGGCCGTTACTATCTGCTTTAGCCTTAGGTTTAGCGTTGCTAAGTGTTTGGCAAACACCAGTATTAGCTGAAGTAAAGAGCGATGCACAAGCCTCGCCAATTATTCGGGTCAGTCCGAGTTATCCCATCGAAGCTGCTGAGCAGGGCATTGAAGGTCAAGTCACCTTACGTTTTACGATTACTGACGACGGTAAAGTTGCAGACATTGAAGTTGTCGATGCTAAGCCTGCTGGAACATTTGATACGGCCGCCGTCGCAGCGTTACAGAAGTGGCGCTACGATCCGAGTTTTGCTGGGAGTGGGCACAAAGTTGCTTTAGCTTTTCAATTGGCGAAAGACTAATTCAGCACTTGCGGACTTTGCGTGAAGCGCATAATCTTTGCGCAAAGTCTAAATCTGGATACCGATGTGCCGATCAATAACCTGAATCGCTTTCCCGAGTTACTTGCGCGCGTAACCAAACAATGGCAAACAGAGCGCCCCGATTTATCCGTGCATGAAGCTGCTTTGGTCGGTTGTCTACTGGGCGTTGCCGCTAACCTCGAAGATATGGGTGATGTGGCACTTAAGCAGGCCGGTTTAAGTCAGCGAGAGCATGATGTACTGGCCTGTTTGCGCCGCCAAGGCGAACCTTATCAAGCAACACCTAGCTTATTGTTGGAAGAAGTTCGTATTACCTCAGGGGCGTTAACCTTGTGCTGTGATCGGCTTATTAAACGTGGTTTATTAACCCGTACCCATGCACAAGAAGACCGCCGTTCACGTTTATTGGCATTAACTACTGACGGCAAAGGTTTGATCGATACCATCACCACGCAACGTTTTCAGCTCGCTGAGCAAGTGATGTCAGGCTTAAGCCAGAACGAACAAAAGCAGCTAAAACAGCTGCTTTTGAAGGTTCAAACACAAATTACTTAGGTGTCTAACGTAGCGTAACAAACTCTTCTGCGCTGGTTGGGTGCAAGGCTACAGTTGCATCAAAGTCAGCTTTCGTCGCGCCCATTTTCATTGCCACTGCGAAACCTTGTAGGATTTCGTCCATGCCTTCACCAATGCCGTGGATCCCAACGACTTTTTCTTCTGGGCCAGTGCAGACTAACTTGAAGGTGCTTAGGGCACGGTGAGGAGTCACGGCATTGTACATTGCCGCAAATTTTGACCGATACACTTTGACATTGCCTTCGCCATATTTAGCCACCGCTTCAACCTCAGTAAGTCCCACGGTACCAATCGGTGGATGACTGAACACAATCGTAGGGATCTGCGTGTAATCCATGTGCGCGTCCGGCAAATCGGGATTGAATAAGCGTTCTGCAAGCAAACGTCCTGCTTTAATCGCAACTGGTGTCAGCTGTGCTTCGCCAGTGATATCGCCGACTGCATAAATACCTTCAATATTGGTGTTTTGATACTTATCGGTGCGAATAAAACCAACTGGGTCGACTTCAACGCCCGCTGCTTCAAGGTTGATTTTGTCGGTTGCCGGCTCGCGACCAATAGCCCAAACCAAGCAGTCGACACCCTCAATAGTGTCGCCTGTTTCAGTGTGAATAGTGAGTAAGCCATCTTCACCTTTGACTACTTTTTGCACGACGGTGTTGGTGTGCAACGTTGGTCCGTCTTGCGCAAGACGTTCGAGGAGAGCTTCGGTAATATCTTCATCAAAATAGCGTAGCGGGCGATCACGACGTACCAGTAAGTGACTATCTGAGCCAAGTGCATGCAGCACGCCGGCGATTTCGACAGCAATATAACCAGCACCCACAACGACAGCTTTGTTCGGGCGTTCTTCTAAGGCAAAGAAGCCGTCGGAATCGATACCGTACTCAGCACCTTCGCAACTTGGAATGATAGCGCGGCCACCGACAGCAATAGTGATGTGGTCGGCAGTGATTTGCTCGCCATTCACTTCAACGGTATTTTTATCAACAAAGCGAGCAAAGCCTTCAATGTAGTCAACGCCGTTACTTTCAAAGCCACGTTTGTAGCCACCGTGAATACGTTCAATATAGGCTTCACGATTGCGCACTAACGTGCTCCAATCAAAGCCATTTTGCTGCAAGTCAAAGCCGTAGGCTTCACTGTATTTGATGGCTTCGGCGATGTGCGCTCCGTACCACATGACTTTTTTGGGGACGCAGCCGACATTTACGCACGTGCCACCAACGGCTTTCGCTTCAATTACTGCGGCCTTGGCGCCACGAATTGCTGCGCGGTTGGCTGAGGCAATACCGCCGCTGCCAGCACCGATGGCTAAATAATCGTAATGTCGAGTCATGCGTTGTACTCCTGTAACATGCTAATCTTGGAAAATTGAAAGGCAGTATGATCACCCAAAACGCCTGAGTGTGCAACGTAACTGGGTCAAACCTTGAGCTGAAAAAACCGATGAGCGCAATCTATTCAATTCAACGCAGTCGCCGCCGTCGTTCTGTTGCGATTAAAGTTCGTGCTGGTGAAGTGGTGGTGCAGGCACCGCAACATATGCCGGAACGCCAGGTGTATGCCTTTGTGCAGACGAAGCAGGCGTGGATTGAGCGACACCTGACACAACAGCGCGAAGTTCTTGCCAACTTAGCACCGCGGCAATGGGCGAACGGCGAACGTTTGCGCTGGTTGGGGCAGCCACTGCAGTTGGTGGTTGGTGAGGCAACGCGTAAATCATGTCGGCGTCGTGGGGATGTGCTTATGGCGACGGTGACACCGCGCAGTAATCCAGCAAAGGAACCACGAGAATTGATTCGTAAGTGGTACTGCCAGCAAGCACAAGACTGGCTTGATGACTTTTTCGACGCATGGCCAGCTGATCATGCCCTACAGCCGAAAATCTGGAGTGTGGGAAGCTTCTCCAGCAAGTGGGGGCACTGCAACCGTCGTGGTGAACTTAAATTCAGCTGGAAGCTTTGGTTGGCGCCCGAATGGGTCGTGCGTAATGTGGTGATTCACGAGCTGTGTCATTTGCGAGAATTCAACCATGGCGCACGGTTTTGGCAGCTGGTCGCCGAGCATTCCAACGATTATCAAGAGGCTGAGAAGTGGCTTCGCCAGCACGGCATGACCGTGCTAAACGAAGCCTATTTGGATTACGCCGAGGCGACTTAACGAGCGCCGGTAGGTAGGTGTTCTGTTAAAAATTCAGTCATCATGGTGCGCAAGTGCAGGGTAGTTCCCTCGCCTTCACGGATGCCATGGGTACGGTTCGGATAAGCGAAGAACTCGAACTGTTTGCCATGTTTGATGAGTTCGTTGACCAATCGCTCCGATCCTTGAAAGTGGACGTTGTCATCACCGGTACCGTGCACGAGTAGCAAATCACCTTGTAAATTTTCGGCGTGGGTAATGGCAGACGTTTCTTTATAGCGTTCCGCCGATTCCGGCAACAACCCTGAGTAGCGCTCTTGATAAATGGTGTCATACAGCGTCAAATCAGGTACCGGTGCTAGTGCTAGCCCCACATGATAATGTTCTGGATAACGGAACAGTGCATTTAAGGTTTGCGAACCACCACCACTATGCCCCCAAATACCGACGCGCTCTTCGTCAATAAAGCTCCAACGCTCCAGCATAGCTTGCAATGCATCGTACTGGTCGCGCACGGTGATCACACCAAGGTTCTTGTAGATTGAGCGCCGCCATTCAAATCCGCGCGGTGACTTCGTACCGCGGTTATCGATGGAGGCGACGATGTACCCTTGTTGCGTAAGGTAGGTATGCCAAAGGAAGCGTTCGCCACCCCAGCTATTGCTGACCGTTTGTCCCCAAGGCTCGCCGTAGACATAAAAAACAATGGGATATTCTTTCGTTGGATCGAAGTCGACGGGCTTCATTAAAAAGCCATCGAGCTGCAAGCCATCGCGCGCGGGCACACGGAAAAACTCAAAACTACCCTTAGCAAGCGCATCGAAGGCCTGTTGCGCCGAAGCATTGTCTTTGATCATACGAATGTGCTGGTGATCGGGTAGGCTCACCATATCGACTTGAGGGACCTGCTGAGCACTTGAATAGGTGTGCACAGCATAGTCCGCATTGGCTGAGAGTTGGTAGCTGTGCGAGCCTGGCTGCGCAGGTGTGAGTCGCTCAAGTTTACCTGAGCCATCTAAGCTGGCGCGGAACAGATAGCGTTCGAGCGGCGTTTCTGGCGACGCAATAAAGTAAACCCAGCCTTGTTGTTCGTTGATCTGCAGGACTTCGACGACGTCCCAGTTACCGCGGGTAATCGCATTCAAGCGTCCGCTATCGCGGTCGACGCGATAGATATGGCGATAACCACTGCGTTCACTCAACCAAGTAAAGTCGCCGCTTTCAAGAAACTTAACATCGTCGACATACTCGGCCCAGCTTTCGGTAGTTTCACGCAAGAGTTCATTGACCGCTCCGTTGCTAGCAGCGGCAACAAAGGTTTTATTGATGGCTTGCGAACGCGTGAGCTGCTGGATCAATAACTGCTCAGAGTTACCTGCCCATTGCATGCGCACTAAGTAATGCTGGCGCGGATCACCTGGTACCTTCATCCAGGTGGTATCGCCACCGTCAGCATCCATGACGCCAATACGCATGGCAGCATTGGTTTCACCAACTTTTGGATACGGGAATGTCTTCAACGTCGGGTAAAGCGCATCAGTGTTGTTGATCATGGTGAAGACTGGCGTACCCTCGGTATCGAGTTGCCAATACGCAATATGTTCGCCGTCTGGACTCCAACGAAAACCATCGCGCAAAAAGAATTCCTCTTCGTTTACCCAATCGAAGGTACCGTTAACGATCGTATCGTTACCGTCATGGGTAAGTTGCGTCACTTTTCCCGAAGCCAATGCTTCAACGTAAATGTTGTTGTTAACCACGTAGGCTACGCGTTGCGCCTGGGGGTCGAACTTGGCAAACTGCAAGGTTGAAGGATCGGCAAATGAGCCGAGTTGCTGTAGTTCACGCGAGTTGAGATCAAACACCCAGTAGTCGCCTAAGGTGTGGGTACGCCATGAGCGCTTCGTGTTGGTAAAAATAAGCAGTTTGCTGCCATCACTAGACCACTGATAGTCGGCCAAAGAGAGCGGTGCGTCCTGCCCGTCAGGCGTTAGCTCAGCCGCAGTGATCAGCACATCACGGGCCTGCGTTTCGGGGTGGTAGCGCACTAAGTCATCGCCAGCAGAGGTCGCGCTCGGCTCTAACGTGGTGTAGCCGCTACCGTCACTCAGCCAGCGTGTTGGCGGAACACCGCCGGCATGATAGGTCGACTCGGCGTAAAGCGCTGGCAGCGTCAACGCTTCACCTTTTTGGTTCGTCGTGCTGGCGCTGTCGCTGGCTGGGGGCGCGCTGATGTTACTACAACCGGCTAAACTTAAGAGTGCGAGACCTGCGTATAACGTATTTCGCATGTGCTTGCTGGCAATGTGACTCAGTTTCATGGTTATTGTTGTCCTGTTTGGGCAGTTGCCGCCTTGAAAAATTGAACTTCGGCCAAACATCTGCTGTAGAGTACTTACACAGCGCATTATTCAAGAGGAAGCCGCATGAGTCAAAACCCTTTATTGAGCGATTACCATTTACCGCCTTTTGCTGACACTCAACCGGAGCATATTGTACCCGCCATTGAACAGCGTATTGCGGCGTGTAAAAGCACAATCGAACAAGTGCTAGAGCGCGGTGACTATTCATGGCAAGGCTTAGTTGCGCCGCTGGAAGAGGTCGATGATCTGCTGGAACGGAGTTGGTCACCGGTGTCGCACTTAAATGCTGTGGTCAGCTCTGCAGAATTGCGCGAAGCTCATGACGCTTGCTTACCTATGCTCAGTGATTACGGCACTTATGTCGGGCAGCACGAAGGCTTATACCAAGCGTTTCAAGCGTTGGCAGAGAGCGCTGAATTTGCCGAATTAAGTGAAGCACAACGAAAAGTCGTAAGTGACACTTTGCGTGATTTTAAATTGTCAGGGGTTGCCCTTCCGCAACAGCAAAAACAACGCTACGCAGAGATTCAAACACGCCTTTCGGATTTAGCGTCACAGTTTAGTAATAACGTGTTGGATGCGACTGACGGCTGGCATTATTTGGTGACCGATGAGCAACGCCTGCAAGGTCTCCCAGAGAGCGCTGTTGCGGCTGCCGCTAGTGCTGCAGAAGAAAATGAACAGCAAGGCTGGCGCTTTGGATTGTCGATACCAAGTTATTTGCCAGTCATGATGTACGCCGACGACAGTGAATTGCGTAAGGTCATGTATCAAGCATTCACGACGCGCGCATCTGAGCAAGGTCCGCAGGCTGGCCACTATGACAACACAAAAGTGATGGCTGAAACGTTAGCGTTGCGACATGAGCTTGCGCAATTGCTCGGTTTTAAGAATTACGCAGAGCTGAGCTTGGCAACCAAAATGGCCGAATCACCGGCGCAAGTCGAAAGTTTTTTGCGCGATTTAGCCACGCGTTCGTTGCCACAAGCAAAGCAAGATTACCAAGAAGTGGTTGAGTTTGCCGCGAAAGAACACGGTGTAACCGATCTCGAGGCGTGGGATGTCGCATATTTCAGCGAAAAGCTGAAGCAACAAAAATACGCCATCTCAGACGAAGAATTGCGCCCGTACTTTCCTGAAGGGCAAGTCTTGAAAGGGTTGTTCAGCGTGGTTGAAAGCCTGTTCGGTATGCAAGTTAACGAAGCAACGCCACCTTCTCGTTATCATCAACATGTGCGCTACTTTGTCATTACCGATAGTAACGGCGAACAACGTGGTAGTTTCTTCCTCGATCTCTATGCCCGCAGCGGTAAGCGTGGTGGTGCCTGGATGGCTGAATGTGCCGTACGGCGCATTACTAGCAGTGCACAGTTGCAACTGCCGGTAGCCTATCTGACCTGCAACTTTAATAAGCCGCAGGGTGGTAAGCCAGCATTGTTCACCCACGACGAGGTGCTGACGTTATTTCATGAATTTGGTCATGGTTTGCATCACATGCTCACCAAAGTTGATGTCGCTGGCGTATCAGGGATCAACGGCGTGGCGTGGGATGCGGTTGAACTGCCGTCACAGTTCCTAGAGAACTGGTGCTGGGAGCCGGAAGCTCTAGCCATGATTTCAGGGCACTACGAAACAGGTGAGCCGTTACCGCAAGCAATGCTCGACCGCATGCTCGCTGCTCGTAACTTTCAGTCGGCCATGCAGATGGTTCGGCAACTTGAATTTAGCCTGTTCGACTTGTTGATTCATCGCGATTACGACGCGCAGCAGGGGGATCAAATTCAGGCCATTCTGGACCAAGTTCGTGAGCAAGTGGCGGTACGCAAGCCACCTGCGTACAACCGTTTTCAGCACAGTTTTGGCCACATCTTTGCCGGCGGTTATGCCGCTGGGTATTACAGTTACAAGTGGGCTGAGGTGCTTTCGGCCGATGCCTTTGGTCGCTTTGAAGAAGAAGGCATTTTCAATCGTGAAGTGGGCCAAGATTTCTTACGCGCGATTTTGGAGCGCGGCGGTACCCGCGATGCGATGGATTTATTCAAAGCGTTTCGTGGTCGCGAGCCTGACGTTGAAGCTTTGCTTCGCCATTCAGGTATCGAGTCTCTCGAACAAGCTGGGGCGGCACTTTAAGCCGCCCTTAGGTTTGGCAAATGAGGGGCTTGACGAGCTAAGGCAAAACTAAGTTCACGACCAATAAAAGTGTCGCCACGAACAGGACAATAAAGAAGACGCCAACCGCAATAAAAATACCAGGATGGCCCTTGCTAAAATCGCGTTGCCGATTTTGCTCTGTTTGCACACCAAAAAGTGCGGCAAGCACACTCACGATGACACTAAAGAAGTTGGGTTGGTTAGCGCTCATGCTTAGAGACTAACTTTCTTGCTGCTGCCGTATTGATTAGATTGCTGCTCGTTACTGCCAAATAGCAGCTCGAACAAATCGAGGAAGTGAAATTGGGTAGAACGACTACCGCCACCGAACCAACTCGCCCAGCTCAAATCTTTTGCTGGTTGAGCGCTAACACATTGCTGCACAGCGGCTGGTTGCTCAGCATTGTTGAGAAGTTGCTTGCAGGCTTGTTCAGAAGCGGTGATAGAACCAGTGCCGTCATTACTAAACATCGCCATTGATACAAAGAAGCCAGCCACCAAGAATCCCGAAACGGCTTTCTTGTGCTGTTTTGCTTTCTGTATGGTGGTTTTAGCAACGTGTATTGTCACGTTCGACACTCCTACACAAATTGTGTGAATTACGTACAATTTAGCAGCAAATAGGTGCTGTTGCCAAGCGCTTTAGCGCATTTTTTTCGCTGGCAAGCGCTCTTAGGTCTGGTACACTAGTGCACTTTCTACGCAGCTTGCGTCGCAGTTGGTTCATCTTCACAGCATCGGAGAACATTATGGCAGATTTCCTTATCGCACCTTCTATTTTGTCCGCAGATTTTGCGCGGCTGGGCGAAGAAGTTGACGCGGTACTTAAAGCCGGTGCTGATGTGGTGCACTTTGATGTGATGGATAATCATTTCGTGCCGAACCTAACCATTGGGCCGATGGTCTGTAAGGCGCTCCGCGACTACGGTATCAGTGCACCCATTGACGTGCATTTAATGGTCCAGCCGGTGGAGCGAATGATCGATGAGTTCGCTAACGCTGGCGCTTCGATTATTACCTTTCATCCAGAAGCTGCAACACATGTTGATCGCTGTTTGCAACAAATTCGCGATCACGGTTGTAAGGCGGGCTTGGTGTTTAACCCAGCAACGCCATTGCATTACCTTGATTATGTGATGGACAAGGTCGATGTGGTGCTTTTAATGTCGGTTAATCCGGGTTTTGGCGGCCAAAAGTTTATTCCAGCAACGCTCGATAAACTGCGTGAAGCGCGGCAACGTATTGATGCCAGTGGCTTTGACATTCGTCTGGAAATTGACGGTGGCGTGAAAACCGATAACATTGCCGAAATTGCGGCTGCAGGCGCTGATATGTTTGTCGCCGGCTCGGCCATTTTCAATCAAGCCGACTATGCGCAGGTGATTACCGAAATGCGCGCCGAGCTTGCCAAAGTTAATTAAAATAAGTGAAGTAACGGAAATTATCATGAGTCAACCCATTGTATTAAGCGGCTGTCAGCCATCTGGACAACTTTCGATTGGTAACTACATTGGTGCGCTACGCCAGTGGGTACGTATGCAAGAGACTCATGACTGTCGGTTTATGCTGGTGGATTTGCATGCGATCACGGTGCGCCAAGAGCCAGCAAAGCTGCGTGAAGCAACTTTAGATGGACTTGCTCTGTACATGGCCTGCGGTTTGGATCCTGACAAGAGCACCATCTTTGTTCAGTCGCATGTGCCAGAGCATGCACAATTGGCGTGGGTACTGAACTGCTACACCCAAATGGGCGAGCTCAATCGTATGACGCAGTTCAAAGATAAGTCTGATCGTCATGCGCACAATATCAACGCTGGCTTGTTTACTTACCCAGCTTTGATGGCCGCAGATATTTTGTTGTACCAAGCCAACCAAGTACCAGTAGGTAACGACCAGAAGCAACACTTGGAACTCGCCCGCGACGTTGCGACGCGTTTCAATAACATCTACGGCGATGTGTTCACCATTCCTGACCCGTTCATTCCTGAAGTGGGCGCTCGCGTTATGAGTTTGCAAGATCCGCTGAAGAAAATGTCAAAGTCGGATGAGAACCCCAATAACTTTATTGGCCTGCTTGAAGAGCCAAAGAAAATCACCAAGAAGCTCAAGCGTGCGGTCACCGATTCTGACGAGCAAGCGCGCATTTACTTCGATGTTGAAGAAAAACCTGGGGTCTCGAACTTGTTGTCGATTCTGTCGGCAGCCACTGGCACGCCGATCGCAGACCTCGTGCCGGCCTATGAAGATAAAATGTATGGTCATTTGAAAACCGATACTGCCGAAGCTGTCGTGGCAATGTTAGAGCCAATCCAGCAGCGTTATCACGACTACCGAAACAACATGGACTTTTTGAACGACGTGATGGCCAAAGGCGCCGATCAAGCCAGTGCTCATGCCGAGGAAACCTTGCGAAAAGTATATGAAGTCGTTGGTTTTGTTCCGCGTCCGCGCTAAATAAACAACGAGTCGCAGTATGCTGCTAATGATCGATAACTACGACTCGTTTACGCATAATGTTGTGCGTTATCTACGCGAGTTGGAATGTGAAGTGATGGTCGTCCGTAATGATGCCATCACGATCGATGAAATCGCACAACTACCACTCACTGGCATTGTCCTGTCACCTGGTCCTTGCACGCCCAACGAGGCGGGGATCACCCTTGAGGTTATTCGCCGTTTCGCGGGCACGTTGCCGCTGCTTGGGGTTTGTCTTGGTCATCAAGCTATTGGCCAAGCTTTTGGTGCACAAGTGGTCCGCGCTCGCCAAATTATGCATGGCAAAACGTCATTGTTGCGCCACGCTAATCAGGGCTTGATGGCTGGGCTGCCACCATCGTTTCGCGTTGCTCGTTATCATTCCTTAGTGGTGGAGCCGACGTCATTACCAGAGACTTTGATCGTTGATGCTTGGACGACCGATACGCCACATGAAATTATGGCGATGCATCACAAGACACTGCCGATTTGGGGAGTGCAATACCATCCCGAAGCGATCGAAACCGAATTTGGTCATCAGGTTTTGCAAAATTTTGTGCAATTTTGCGCCACTTCTCCGCGTTAACTATTCAGTAATTCTCACAACTTATGCATAGTTATGCATCATCTGCGCAAGCTTAACGCAACAAGCTGAAACGCCTGTTTTTTCTGCTCTTCAGCCACGACAATTGGGTAAATTTCTGCCATAATACGGCCACTCAAATCCCCGTATATGAATCCGAATGAGAGGAATTTATGGCAGAACACATGAAAGTTACCCGCGCTACTTTTGATGACGTGATGGTACCGAATTACAACCCAGCGAAAATGATCCCAGTGAAAGGCGAAGGTTCACGCGTTTGGGATCAAGAAGGCAAAGAATACATCGATTTCGCGGGTGGTATTGCCGTGAACTGCCTAGGTCATTGTCATCCGGCGATGGTCAACGCGTTGACTGAGCAAGGTAATAAATTGTGGCACCTGAGCAACGTGTTCACCAATGAACCGGCCATTCGTTTAGCGAAAAAGTTGACCGATGCAACCTTCGCCGACCGCGTTTACTTTGCTAACTCAGGTGCTGAAGCGAACGAAGCAGCTTTGAAGCTGGCACGCCGCTGGGCGTTGGATAAGCACGGCGCTGATAAGAATCAAATTATTGCATTTACCAAGGGCTTCCACGGCCGTACGTTTTTTACCGTAACGGTTGGCGGTCAGCCGGCATACTCTGATGGTTTCGGCCCGAAGCCAGGTGCAATCGAGCACGTTGACTACAACGACTTAGCTGCGCTGGAAGCTCAAATGTCAGATAAAACCTGTGCGGTGATGATGGAGCCACTCCAAGGTGAGGGTGGTGTGATCAGCCCAGATGCAGAGTTTGTTAAAGGTGTTCGCGAGCTTTGTGACAAATACAACGCACTGTTGATTTTTGATGAAGTACAAACTGGTTTCGGTCGCACTGGTAGCCTTTATGCTTACCAGCAGCTTGGCGTCACTCCTGATATTTTGGCATCAGCGAAATCTCTTGGTGGCGGCTTCCCGATTGGCGCAATGTTGACGACTGCTGAAATCGCCGAGCACTTGAAGCCAGGCACGCATGGTAGTACCTACGGCGGTAACCCGCTTGCCTGTGCAGTTGCCGAAGCGGTATTCGACGTGGTGCACACCGATGAAGTACTCGCGGGCGTGCAAGTACGTGAGGAACTGTTCAAAAGCAAATTAGCCGAAATCAACCAACGCTACGGTATTTTCCAAGATATCCGCGGCAAAGGATTACTTATTGGTGCCGAGCTAACCGAGGAGTACGCTGGTAAAGCGCGCG
The DNA here is from genome assembly GCF_024752025.1 of Pseudidiomarina sp. CB1. Classification (GTDB taxonomy): domain Bacteria; phylum Pseudomonadota; class Gammaproteobacteria; order Enterobacterales; family Alteromonadaceae; genus Pseudidiomarina. The sequence goes on from NZ_JANTPU010000002.1 coordinate 341,004, forward strand.
ACTTCCTTAATGCTGGCGCTGATGAGGGCGTTATGGTGCTTGTCGCAGGGCCAAGCGTGGTGCGCTTTACGCCATCGTTGATTATCCCTGAAGCTGACGTGTTAGAAGGTTTAGCGCGTTTTGAGAAAGCGATCGCCAAGATCGTCGGTTAAGACGACGGAGCCCTTATGTTAGTGGTACGTCCGATCACGCCGCAGGATTATGCGGCACTCTATACGTGTGCAGTGGAGTCAGGTTATGGCTTCACTTCATTACCGGTAGATGAAGGCTTGTTGAAGCGTCGCATTGCTCGAGCACAAGAGGCATTTGCGCGTGACCATGTGAGTGAGCCCGGCGAAGAAGGCTACCTATTCGTCATGGAAGACACCGAAACTGGCGAAGTGGTGGGTTGCAGTGGCATTGAAGCTGCGGTGGGTTTAACTGAAGCGTTTTATCACTACCGCCTCGGTAAAGTCGTTCACCACTCGAAAAGCCTCGACGTCTACAATGCGTTAGAAACACTCACGCTTTGCAACGATTACACCGGTGTCAGTGAGTTGTGCACACTCTTTTTGCGGGAGCCGTTCCGGAAAAATCAAAACGGCCGTGTGCTGTCGCGGTTCCGCATGTTGTTTATGGCGGAATTTCGTGAGCGTTTTAGCCAGTTTGCGATTGCTGAAATGCGCGGTGTTTCGAATGACAACGGCGAATCGCCATTTTGGGGTTGGCTGGAAAAACACTTCTTCAACATGGACTTTAACCAAGCCGATTACTTAACGGGTATTGGCGAGAAGGCCTTTGTCGCTGAACTCATGCCGACCTTTCCGCTCTACGTGAAAATGCTCGAACCTGAAGCGCAAGCGGTTATTGGCAAAGTCCATGAAAATACCCGTCCGGCTTTGCGGATGCTTGAAAACGAGGGCTTTCGCTTCCGCGGTTATGTGGATATTTTTGATGCGGGGCCGACCGTTGAAGTTGAAGTTGCCAATATCAAAAGTGTTCGCGAGAGTCGCCGTCTGCATGTTCGCATTGGTGAGCCGAGTGCCGATAACGCGCAACGTTTTATTGTTTGCAATACGCGGGTGAGTGATTTCCGCGCAGGACAAGCGAACGTCGAAATTCAAGATGATCATTTACTCATTAGTCCTACTGCAGCGCAAGCCTTGCGCTTAGCCGAGGGCGATGCAGCGCGTTGCGTTGCACTGTAGCTTTGTTGCTTGAAAAACAAGGAGCTTAAGATGTCTGAACAGAATTTATATATCGGTGGCCAGTGGGTCGCTGGTGAAGGTGATGAATTTAAATCGATAAATCCAGCTCGTGATGAAGTGGTATGGCAAGGTCGTTGTGCTACAGAAGCACAGGTCGAAGCGGCGATTCTTGCAGCACGAGAAGCGTTCATCGATTGGGCTGAGCGTGATTTTGATGAGCGCCTTGCTATCTGCAAAAAATTTGCCGAATTACTCGAAGAAAACAAGCAAGAATTTGCCCAGATTATTGCTGAAGAAACCGGTAAGCCAGTGTGGGAAACGCTCACTGAAGTTGGCGCAATGATTGGTAAAGTCGCTATTTCTGAGCGAGCGTATCACGAGCGCACCGGTACCGTTGAAAACCCTATGCCTTCAGGTAAGGCGTTTATTCGTCATAAACCGCATGGTGTGGTCGCAGTGTATGGACCTTATAACTTCCCAGGACATTTACCCAACGGGCACATCGTACCATCGCTATTAGCCGGAAATACCGTTGTCTTTAAACCGAGTGAAATGACGCCAAAAGTGGCGGAATTTACCGTTAAGCTTTGGGAAAAAGCAGGCATTCCCGCCGGGGTTGTTAATCTCGTGCAAGGCCTGGTTGATACCGGGAAAGCCTTGTCCGCGCACCCGCAAATCGATGGTTTGTTCTTTACTGGTTCATCGACGACTGGCCACTTGCTGCACAAACAATTTGCCGGACGCCCAGATAAAATTCTGGCGCTTGAGATGGGCGGTAACAACCCGTTGATCGTCAAAGATGTTGAAGACATTGAAGGTGCGGTGCACGACATCGTGCAATCGGCGTTCATTACTTCGGGGCAACGCTGCACCTGTGCGCGACGCTTGTTTATTGAGCGCAGCGCAAACGGTGATGCAATTCTTGAGCGTTTGCTTGAGGTTACCAAGCAGATTGAGGTTGGTGATTATGCCGCTGACCCGCAGCCGTTTATGGGCGCCATGATTTCGGCAAAAGCCGCGAACGACATGGTTAAAGCGCAAAATGATCTTGCCGACGCCGGTGCTAGCGTGTTGTTACGTATGCAACAAAAAGACCATAATCTTGGTTTTGTAACGCCAGGTATCTTAGATGTTACTAATGTCGAAGAAATGCCGGATATTGAGCACTTCGGACCGTTGCTGAAGGTTTATCGTTACACCGATTTTGACGCAGCAATTAAAGAAGCCAACAACACCAGCTTTGGTTTATCTGCGGGTATCTTGTGTGATGAAGAAAGTACCTATCGCTACTTCTTCAAACGTATTCGCGCGGGTATTGTTAATTGGAATAAACCGATTACCGGTGCCAGCAGTGCGGCACCATTTGGCGGTATTGGCGCAAGCGGTAACCACCGCGCTAGCGCTTACTATGCCGCCGATTACTGTGCGTACCCAGTTGCGTCGGTTGAGGCTGAGCGGGTAACGATGCCAGAGAAGACTGCGCCTGGCCTGCACTTCGACAAGAGCGAGGGCTAACGCATGGCCGCAGCAATGCAAGCAAACGTGCAGTGGCAAAACGATCTGGTCTTTACCGCAACGACAGGTTCGGGCCAAAGCGTGCAGATGGACGGGAACAAAACCGCAGCAGCATCACCGATGGAGTTGGTGCTTGCTGCTGCCGGTGGTTGTTCGTCCGTCGACGTGGTGAGTATTCTCGAGAAAGCCCGTCAAGACGTGACTGCGGTGCGTTGTGAAGTTAATGGTGAGCGGGCTGACGCGGTACCTGCAGTCTTTACTAAGATCCATTTGCACTTTGTGGTGACTGGGCGTGACGTTGCCGAGAAGCACGTTGAGCGTGCGGTGCAATTGTCGGCAGAGAAATACTGCTCGGTTGCGAAAATGCTCGAAGCCTCAGTCACTATGACCCATAGTTTCAGCATTGAGCAAGCGGATTAAGTTACGGCAATGAATTACCGCCACAGCTATCATGCTGGTAACTTTGCTGACGTCATGAAACACGCCCTGCAATGGGCGTGTTTGTCTTATTTGCAGCAAAAAGACAAGCCCTTTTGGTTGCTCGACACCCATGCTGGTATTGGTATGTATGACCTGCTGGGAGAGCAAGCAACGAAAACTGGCGAATGGCAACAAGGTATTGCCAAAGTGCTGGCGGCAGCCAATCCACCGACCGAGATTGCTGGCTATTTAGAAGCGGTGCGCCAACTTAACCCAGGCACCGATTTGCGGTGGTATCCTGGCTCGCCCTACCTAGCAGCCCTGCAATTGCGTCAGCAAGACATGCTGACGTTATGCGAACTTCATCCTGCTGATGCACAAGAACTGAGTGAAAACGTCGCCAATGATTTCCCCCACAACGGCACCATTCATGTGGAAGCCGAGCGTAATGGTTATGCTGCGCTAAAGGCGTTGACACCACCACCGATCAAGCGCGGGATGGTGTTAATCGATCCGCCGTTCGAGCAGCGTGACGAATTTGCGCAAGTGGTGCAAGCATTGCGTGAAGGAACAAAGCGTTGGGCTAATGGCAGCTATGTGGTGTGGTATCCGATCAAAGACCCAGTAGCGGTGAGTGAATTCCAACAGCAGGTTGCTGATTTAACTACGGTGAGCAAAGTCTATTGTACCGATATGCTCGTTCGTACTGCGCAAGATCCAAGCAAAATGAATGGTTGTGGCATGTTATTTGTGAACCCGCCCTATGGCGTGGTGCAGCAAATGGCGACGATCATGGACTTTATTACGCCACTATTGGCGCACGACCAAGGTGCCGAGTGGCAGGGGAGTTGGCTGCTCGAAGCTTAGCTTTTAAGCCAGCCAGGTTTTCCGCCATGCTGTTTGGCGAACATCATTTCTTCGATCAACGGGGCTAAAATCAGCTCCATTGCAAATACCATTTTGCCACCAGGCACCACTAGCGTGTTCATGCGTGACATAAAAGCGCCGTCAATCATTTGCAGGTAGTAGGGAAAGTTGACGTTGCGCATGCCGCGAAAACGAATCACCACAAAACTCTCATCCAACGAAGGAATATCTTTCGCGCTGAAGGGATTCGAGGTATCAACGGTCGGCACCCGCTGGAAGTTAATATGCGTGCGGGAAAACTGCGGCACAATATGGTGAATGTAGTCTTCCATACTGCGAACGATGCTTTGCGTGACTGCTTCTCGGCTATGTCCCCGCTCAGCGGTATCGCGCAATAGCTTCTGAATCCACTCTAAGTTAACGATCGGCACCATACCAATCAGCAGGTCCACATACTTGGCAACATCGTGCTCAGCGGTTTTAACCCCGCCGTGGAGGCCCTCATAAAACAGTAGGTCGGTGTCATCTTGCAGGGCTTCCCAAGGGGTAAAAGTCCCCGGCATTTGATGATAAGGGACGGCGTCGTCAAAACTATGGAGATAACGACGCACCTCACCGTTGCCGCACTCGCCGTATTCACGGAACAATGCTTCTAAACGATCAAAGTCATTGGCTTCAGGACCAAAATAGCTGATATGACGGCCCTGTTCTTGTGCTTTACGAATGGCAACATCCATTTCTGGGCGCGAATAGCGATGAAAACTATCACCTTCGACACAGGCTGCACTGATGTGCTGTGAGCGGAATATGTGGCGCAAGGCCTGGCTGGTCGTGGTCGTTCCCGCCCCCGACGAACCGGTTACCGCAATGATTGGATGTTTAACCGACATAATGACTCCGTAAAAGTAGAATGATTGTTATACGGGGTCAGAAGACTGGGGTCAAGTAAGCGCCGAGAATGTACGCTAACCGTTACAGCTTAGTAGTGCGGCGGGACTTCGTCGGCTGGGTCGTTGGCCAGTTGGTCATCACTGCGCTCTTGCAGTTGTTGCAAGCGTTGCCCTAATAACTTGATTTTATGTTCGAGACGTTGGAGTTGGTCTGATTGCTGAATGACAAGTTGGTTAAGTGTTTCAATGGTATCGTCTTGAAACGCCAAGCGACTCTCGAGATCAGCCAGTTGTGTGAGGATTGTGTCAGAGTGTTGCTCAGGCATAGGCAAAGGCCCCTGTTTATGTGTAGTATAGGAATGCAACGCATTAGACCTTGTTAACAGCAAGAATTCAATCTTGGAGTAGAAAGGAATGAGTTATTTAAAGAAAACCTTTGCGGTTAGTCTTGTTGCCCTTGCCATCACAGGGTGTACGCAAGAAAAGCAAGAAGCTTATCCGGTCAGCGAGAAAGCTCCGACCGAAGAGCAAGCGAAGATGGCTTATGCATTGGGCGCTTCAGTGGGCACCTTTGTCGGTAACAACCTTGATGAACAAGACAAAATGGACATGGTGCTTGACCGTAACTTGGTGATCGCTGGGTTTGTTGACTCACTTAAGGATACGTCAAAGCTGACCGAAGAAGAAACCGAGCAATTGTTGACTGCGATGCAGCAGCAATATACCGAAACCAAGACCGCTACCTTAGGAGCTGAATCCAAGGCCGAAGGTGACGCTTATCGTGCCGAGAATGCCCAGAAAGAGGGCGTAATGGTGACTGAGTCTGGGTTACAGTACGAGATCCTTGCAGAAGGTGAAGAAGGTGGTAAGCAACCAGTTGCTGAGGATATCGTCGAAGTTCATTACGAGGGTACCTTAGTCGACGGTACGGTTTTCGACAGTTCAATTGAGCGTGGCGAGCCAGCAGTATTCCCACTGAATCGCGTTATTCCAGGTTGGACTGAGGGCGTTCAGTTGATGAGCGTGGGTGATAAGTTCCGCTTCGTTATTCCACCTGAACTTGCGTATGGTGATCGCGAAGTAGGTGGTGGTACTATCCCGCCGAAATCCACCCTCATCTTTGAGGTTGAGCTGATCGACGTTAAAGATAAACCTGAGCAACCGAAAGCTGACGTTGAAGTTGAAGCTGAAGGTGAAGGCGGCGAGTAAGTCGCTCGCAAAGCTTAACTAAAAACGCCGCTCTTGGGAGCGGCGTTTTCGTTTACAGTAAGCGGTGCTTCTCAAGCGCATGAAGTAGTCGATCTTCGAATTCCATACGCAATTCTAATGCCTCGCCAAGCGAAGAGAGTTCTCGGTCAAACCCATTAAGATGATTGTCATCATCCAAGTCGCCATAGTGATCGTTAAAGTCCAAGGCAATTTCAGTGGTGTCGCTGATAAGCGGGAAAACTTCGTCGGCAAGCTCTTGGGTAACTTGAGGGGCATCTTGACAGTTTGAAATGATTTGTTCGTACACTTCAAAGTGCCCAGCCGACACATAATCCATCAGTAAACCACAGAAGCTGCGAATATCCGGTAAGGCTGGAAGCGCTTGATTGTCACGTTCATAAGGCGGTAACCCAGCGAGTTTAAAATACTCGATTAACAAGGCTTGGCGTTCATGTAGCCATGTATCCACCGCTTTGTGGGCTCCCCCCCAGCGTTGTTTGGCTTCTTGTTGGCGCTTCAGCATGGCTTACTCCTAGTGTTATGCTTACCGTCAATCTACCGATGATGTTAAGCTTACGTCAATAGTTTTTACTTTACCGATAAATGGCTGTTATGACAAAACCTTATCAACGCCCCTCGGCAGACGAACCCGCTTGGTGGTTCATTTGCTCCGCAGGTGAACTAACGCTCGATTATGATGACCTACCGCCCCATGGCCGTTTGCAAGATTTACCTATGCCCGAGCTTGATGATTATCAAGTGGTTTGGTTGGGCGAGTTAAGGGAACGCAGTTGTTATCTGGTGGTAGCAGACTTAAATGATGATGCGTTTACTGCGCTGGGCGAATTTAAATCGTTGCGGCCGCTCGTTGCAGCACAGGATGAAGCGCTGTTTATGATGGCATCGCGGGCCAAACAAGTGACCGAATTTTTAACAACGCATCGCTACTGTGGCCGGTGTGGCACGCGAATGCAGGCGGTAGACTGGGAATTAGCGATGCAGTGTCACGCCTGTCAGCATCGCTGTTATCCGCGCATTTCACCGTGCATTATTGTTGCTATTCGCAAAGGCGATAAGATTTTATTGGCGCGCGGAGAACGGCATCGTCCCGGCTTGTATTCGGTGCTCGCCGGCTTTGTTGAAGCTGGTGAAAGTCTTGAGCAAACGTTGGCTCGCGAAGTCATGGAAGAAGCCGGCATTGAAGTTAAGAATTTGCAGTATGTTTGCAGTCAGCCATGGCCGTTTCCGAATTCGTTGATGATGGGTTTTACTGCTGAATGGGCGGCTGGGGACTTACATTTTGACCCATTTGAGTTAGAAGATGGTGACTGGTACAGCTTTGACGCACTGCCTGATATCCCGCTCCCCGGCACGATCGCCCATAAATTGATCCAAGCCGTAAAAGCGCAAATAGATCGAGAATCCTCTGCTTGAGGCTGGTAGAATACGGCCTTTCATTTTTACGTCGCCCAGCTAGATAGGTAATCAAACGTCATGAGCACTTTGCAAAACGATCTGTATTTACGCGCGCTGTTACGTGAACCCACCGAACGCACTCCCATTTGGATGATGCGTCAAGCGGGACGTTATTTGCCGGAGTATCGCGAAGTACGTAAACAAGCCGGTGACTTTATGGCGCTGTGTAAGAATGCTGAGCTTGCTTGTGAAGTGACATTGCAACCATTGCGGCGCTTTCCGCTTGATGCTGCAATTCTGTTTTCAGACATTCTGACGATCCCTGATGCAATGGGTTTGGGCTTGTATTTTGAAGCTGGCGAGGGGCCGAAGTTTGAACGCCCTGTGCGCGATCTTGCTGCCATCAGTAAGTTGGGTGTTCCTGACCCGGAACAAGAGCTCGGTTATGTGATGAATGCGGTGCGCACGATTCGTCGTGAGCTAAACGGCAAGGTGCCTTTAATTGGCTTTTCTGGCAGTCCGTGGACGTTGGCAACTTACATGGTTGAGGGCGGTAGCACCAAGAACTTCAGCCAGGTGAAAAAGCTAATGTTTGCTGAGCCGCAAGCAATGCATATGCTCCTAGACAAGCTCGCTCAGTCGGTAACCAGTTACCTTAATGCTCAGATAGCCGCTGGCGCACAGGCAGTGATGATTTTCGACACCTGGGGTGGTGTTCTTAGTCCACGTGACTACCGTGAGTTTTCGCTGCGTTACATGCAGCAAATAGTGCAGGGGTTGACCCGTGAAGCTGATGGGCGTCGGGTGCCGGTAACGCTATTTACAAAAAATGGCGGCGCCTGGTTACCGGAAATGGCAGCGACGGGAGCTGACGCACTGGGTGTCGACTGGACCACGGATATGGGAACAGCGCGAACTTTGGTACAAGACAAAGTGGCTTTGCAAGGCAATATGGACCCAAGCATGTTATACGCCTCACCAGCTCGCATTGAAGAAGAGGTGGCAACGATCTTAGCGAGCTATGGCCATGGCACTGGGCATGTTTTTAACCTTGGTCATGGTATCCATCCTGAAGTTGATCCCGAGCACGCCGGAGCATTTATTGAAGCGGTACATAAGCTTAGCCCTGCTTATCATCGCTAATTTGCGATAGACCTCTAAGATTCGGCGGTAAGCGGGGCTATCGCCGATGATCCTCACGTTACAATAACGCCATACTCTACTAAGCAGCTCTTTGCTTATAGCACTCGCACCTCAAGGAGTAACTGGCGGTGGCAAAATTCTTTAATCCAATCACATTGGTGGTTCTTTTATTAGTCGTTGCGGCAGGCTATTTTAGCTTCTTTCATGAGCCTGTTATCGAGGAACAAAGGCAACAACAGGCCGTTCCGGTAAAAGTTACCGAAGCCAAGGTTCAGCCTTTTCGCGACATTATTGAAGCGCTAGGCACAGCACAGGCAAATGAGTCGGTGGTGATTACGGCGCAGACCCAAGAAAAAGTCACGGCAGTCCACTTTAGCGATGGGCAAACGGTTGAAGCTGGTGATTTATTGGTTGAGCTCGACGCTCGTGAAGAACTTGCTCGCGTTCAAGAGCTTAAGTTCCGCCTTGCCGAGGCCAACCGACAGTATCAACGTTTACAAGATCTGCGTAAGCAAAATGCTGCCTCAGCACAACAAGTCGAAACGCAAGATGTGGTGGTTAAAGAAATTGTTGCTCAGTTGGAAGTTGCTGAAACCCTACTAGCTCAAAAGCAAATCAGCGCACCTTTCGACGGCCGCCTCGGTATTCGTCAAATCAGTGTTGGTTCGCTGGTGAGTCCTGGCCAACAAATCACCACACTTGACGATATTACGCCAATTAAACTCGACTTTAGCGTGCCGGAATTGTTTTTTGCTAGCTTAGCGGTGGGACAACAAGTTACGGCGCGCAGCGGTGCATATCCAGAACGCGACTTTACCGGCATCATTCGTAGCATTGATTCACGTGTTGATCCGCTAACACGCTCTATTATGGTTCGCGCCGAAGTCCCGAATAAAGAAGGCTTACTGCGTCCAGGGATGTTGCTGCGGGTGCAGCTGCTGCGGAGTGTCGATGAAGTATTGCAACTGCCAGAACGTGCGGTGGTGCCCTTAGATACTCGCCACTTTGTTTATGTCGTCGGTGAAGACAATAGTGCAAAAGAGCGTCAAATTACCATTGGACGTCGTAAACCGGGCGTCGTCGAGGTAACTTCGGGAATTGAGCCGGGTGAGCGTGTGGTTGCTGATGGTCTGGTCCGCATGCGTGATGGCATCGCCGTTACCATCAAGGAGGACTAACAATGTTGCTCTCTGATGTGTCGGTCAAACGCCCGGTCTTTGCAACGGTCGTTAATATTCTCTTGATTGTCTTTGGTATCGTGTGTTTTACCATGCTGCCATTGCGTGAGTACCCAGATATTGACCCGCCGGTAGTATCGATCGATACCAGTTATCCGGGTGCCTCGGCCGAGGTTGTCGAAACTCAAATTACGCAACTTATTGAAGATCGTATTAGCGGTATCGAAGGCATCAAAAATATTAGTTCGAGTAGCCGTAATGGGCGTTCGCGCATCACCATCGAGTTTACCTTAAGCCGTGATGTGGATGCTGCTGCCAATGATGTTCGAGATCGCGTATCTCGGGTTGCAGATAATTTACCTGAACAGGTTGATCCCCCAGAAGTTTCAAAAGCAAATTCGGATGAATCCACGGTGGTTTGGTACAACCTCCGTAGTGAAAACTTAAGTATTTTGGAACTTACGGATTATGCTGACCGCTACATCGTTGAACGGCTGTCGGTGGTGGATGGTGTTGCCCGCGTCAACTTGGGTGGCGAGCGGCGCTATGCGATGCGAGTATGGCTTGACCGTGAAGCTATGGCCGCGCGGGGAATTACCGTAAGCGATATTGAAAGTCGACTCCGTTCCGAGAACGTTGAGTTGCCAGCTGGCGAGGTCGAGTCACTCGATCGTGAATTCACCGTGCGGGTAGCGCGCACTTACCTTACCCCAGAGCAATTTAACCTGTTAACGATTACGCGCGGCGATAACGGTCAATTGGTGCGTTTAGGCGAAGTTGCACGCATTGAAATGGGCTCTGAGGACGACAAAACCGAGTTCCGCGGCAATGGTATTAATATGATCGGTATTGGCGTGATCAAACAATCGAAAGCGAATACGCTTGAGGTTGTTGAAAACGTCCGCCGTGAAATAGAGACGATTGCACGAACCTTACCAGAGTCGATGATCATGGTGCCAAGCTATGATTCGTCGATTTTCATTAAAGGTTCAATCGACGAAGTGTATAACACCTTGGGTATTGCGATGGCCTTGGTGGTCGTAGTGATTTATTTATTCCTTGGGAATGTTCGAGCAACCCTGATTCCGGCGTTGACGGTACCCGTGGCAATCATTGCGTCCTATATTGCACTTTTTGCCATGGGCTTTTCGGTAAACTTGTTGACCCTCCTCGCACTTGTGCTCGCGATTGGTTTGGTGGTCGACGATTCTATCGTGGTCTTGGAAAATATTTATCGCCGCGTTGAATCTGGTGAGCCGCCATTGTTAGCCGCGTATCGAGGGGCCCGAGAAGTCGGCTTCGCGGTGGTGGCGACAACGTTGGTGTTGATTTCGGTGTTCGTACCCTTGGCTTTCTTAGATGGCAATATTGGTCAGTTGTTCACGGAGTTTGCCTTAGCCATCGCTGCAGCAGTCCTCTGTTCTAGTATTGCCGCATTAACGTTGTCGCCGATGTTGAGCTCGAAGATTCTGCGTCGTCGTGAACGCACTAGCCGTTTTGGCAAGGCGGTTGATGGCTTCTTCAATTGGGTCGAAGCTGGTTATGCGCGTGTGTTGCAACGCACCTTAGCGTATCCATGGTTGGCGATAGTGCTGGTGGTGTTCGCTAGTATTGTTTCCTACAACTTGCTGAAATTGGTGCCGCAGGAATTTGTACCACCAGAAGATCGCGGGACATTTTTTGTCATGGTACGCAGCGCGGAAGGCGCAAGCTTCGAGTCGAATGCCGAGCACATGCGGGAAATTGAGGCACTCCTCTTGCCTTATCTCGACGCTGGTAAAATTGACCGTCTCCTCGTTCGTTCTCCTGGCTGGGGCAACTCAGCTGGTATTGCCATCGTCGGGGCTGTTCCCTTTGCGGATCGTGAGTGGAGCACCTTTGAGTTGATGGACGAGGTAAGTGAAAAACTCAATCAAGTGGCGGGTGTTCGTGGCTTTGCCTTTATGCGTAGTGGGATCTCCGGCGGTAATGGCCGCCCAGTACAGTTTGTTTTACAAGGTAATACTTATGAAGAGCTTGCCGCGTATCGCGATATCGTCATCGAAGAAGCGGCGAAGAATCCGAACCTACTCGAGCTTGATAGTGATTTTAAACAAACGCTGCCGCAATTATTGATCAAGATTGACCAAACTCGAGCTGCGGACCTTGGCGTTTCGGTGGGCGATATCGGGCGTACGCTTGAGACCATGCTCGGTGAACGTCGGGTCACGACGTATCTCGATAGAGGCGAAGAATATGACGTTATTCTCGAAGGTGAGCGTTCGGACTATCGCTCACCTTCGGCGATTGATCAGATCTATGTACGATCGGATGCGACGGGGCAATTGATCCCGCTGTCGAACCTTGTGACGGTAGAAGAGCAAGCGACGGCGGGGGTTCTCAACCGTTACAACCGCATGCGCAGCATTACGATTGAGGCCAATCTCGCCGAAGGATACTCGCTTGGCGATGCATTGGCCTACTTAGAAAATATCGTACAGGAGAAGTTGCCTGACGATGTTTCGATTGATTACAAAGGTGAGTCACAACTCTATCAAGAAAGCGGCAGTTCAGTGATTTTTGTGTTTGTTCTGGCGCTGGTGGTGGCCTATTTGGTTTTGGCAGCGCAGTTCGAGAGCTTTATTCACCCATTGGTCATCATGCTAATGGTTCCAGTAGCCATTCTGGGAGCCGCAGTCGGGTTGTACTTTACTGATTTGACGCTCAATATCTACAGTCAAATCGGGATTGTTATGCTGATTGGTTTGGCGGCAAAAAACGGTATCTTAATCGTCGAGTTTGCCAATCAACTGCGCGATGCCGGTTATCGTTTTGACGACGCGGTAGTTCGCGCTTCGCAACAGCGTTTACGGCCCATTGTGATGACGGCATTTACCACGTTGATGAGTGCTGTGCCGTTGATTCTCGGCAGTGGTCCCGGCGCCGAAAGCCGCATGGTGATCGGTACGGTGATTTTCTGTGGGGTCGCCTTGTCAGCGTTCTTAACCATCTTTGTGATTCCGGCGCTGTACTCAGTGTTGGCGCGCAAAACCACATCGCCACTGGCACTTACGCATGAACTTGATGCCTTAGAAAAGCAATACCCACATCACAAAGGTGACGTGAACTAACCGTTCATTAGTCAATGTGCCACGTCTCGTGGGCCTGCATAGGCAGGCCCGCGATAACGTTACGCGCAGCAACGGGGTGATTGGTAAAAATACCATCGACCCCCATCGTGTGCAGATCTTTCATGTCTTCCGGCTCATCAACCGTAAACACAAAAACACGCAGTCCACGATGGTGGGCGTCGTGCACAAATTCAGGATTCACAAAATCGACATCAATATGAACTGACCAAGCGTTAAGTTGGCTAGCGAACGCTGCATAGTCGAGCGGACACGAGGTGGTCAATGCGCCAATGCGCTGTTCGGGGTGATCTTCTTTGAGTTGGCGTAACCAGTGATGATTAAAGCTCGATACGACGAGCTGGTCCGCATCAAAGTTACTGTGTTTAACCGCATGGCGTAGATGTCGGGTTAACCCGCGGGTGATATCAGCACCTTTGAGTTCAATGTTGACCATGCAGCGGCCAGCAACGAATTCAAGTGCTTCGGTGAGCGTTGGCACCGGCTGTTGCCCAAAGACTTTTAACTTGCGAACTTGCTCTAGAGTTAAGTCTTGTAGGCGGCCAGGGTGAGCGGTTAGCCGTGCAAGGTAGCGGTCGTGAAAGACAATCCATTCATCCTGTAACGGGTAAACGTCAAGCTCGATGCCATCGGCACCGGCATCAAGGGCACGCCCGAAGGCCGTCAGTGTATTCTCTGGGGCCTCAAAGCTCGCTCCTCGATGGGCAAGAACCAACATAGTTAGTCGTCACGCTCGCCGAGAATGTCGCCCATCCGTGTGACACTTCCAGCGTCTAATGAATCGGCAAAATCAATAGCGTCTTCTGGAAAGGTGAGTACCACTGTTGAGCCTAATTTGAAGTGGCCCATTTCTTCACCTTTGGCGAGGCGAATAGCCTGATCACCACTCGCAGGATATTCCCAACTGTGGATGTGTTTGCCGGTTGGTGGCGTCACCGTGCCCGCCCAAACGGTGCCAATACTTGCAACGATGGTTGCGCCCACGAGAACCATGGCGAACTTACCAAACTCGCCGTCAAAAATAGCGACGACGCGCTCGTTACGCGCAAATAAGTTGGGAACATTGGCAGCAGTAAGAGGATTAACTGAAAACAGGTCACCCGGAACGTACACCATTTTACGCAACACACCATCACACGGCATGTGAATTCGGTGGTAGTCTTTCGGCGCTAGGTAAATGGTCGCAAACTTACCGTTCTTATACGGGTGGGCATCACGTGGGTCACCGCCTAAAAGTTCGGTAAGACTGTAATCGTGGCCTTTTGCTTGGAAAATACGGCCATCTTCGATGTCACCGAGTTGACTAACGGAACCATCAACGGGCTGCGCAAACTGATGCTCCGCCGCTTTTAGTGGACGTAACTCAGGCTTCAAATGACGGGTAAAAAAGTCATTGAAAGTTTTATAGGCACCCGGACTTTCATGTACCGCTTCGCTCATATCGATCTTGTAGGTGCGAATAAACCAGCGAATAAAAAGCTGAGTGAACCAGCCTGCACGCGCGCTAGCAAACTTACCTACTAAGCGCGATAACGCGTGTTTTGGCGTCATGTATTGTGCTTTAATCTTTACTTCGTCCCAACTCACTTTTTACTACCTCGTGGTATTGCTCTTGACGGCTTAGTGCTTGCCATCGATTCGATAATCTTGTGGAAATTGTACAACCGAAGTGGATGTAATTCACCTGTTTCCGCTGCTTCTTGCAAGGCACATCCTGGGTCTTGCGGTTGATGCTTGCAGTCGCGAAACTTACAGCGTCCTAGGAATGGCCTGAAGTCGATGAAGCACCACGCCACGCGACTTTCGTCAAGGTGCCATAAGGCGAATTCACGGATGCCTGGCGAGTCGATAAGAAATCCGCCCTGTGGTAACGCGTAACGCGTCGCAACAGTGGTGGTATGTTGACCCAGACCAGAGTTCGTTGATATCGCCCCGACATCAGCATCAATCTCAGGCAGCAACGCGTTCACTAGAGAGGATTTACCCACACCTGATTGACCAACAACAATGGAAACATGATCTTGCAGCAACTTCTGGATCGTCTCCAGTCCCCCTTGAGTTTTGGCACTGGTCCGCACTACCTGATAGCCAATGGCCTCATACATGGCTAGCGCTTGCTCGATCTCCTCCTGTACAGCAACGGGCTGTTCACTCAGCAAGTCTGCTTTGTTAAGGACAATAACAGGCGTGATATCAATGTCTTCGCAAGCCACTAAGTAGCGATCGATAATCTGCGTCGAGAATGCCGGGAGGACACTGGAAATGATAAAAATTTGGTCAATGTTAGCCGCAACAGGCTTCACTCCGTCATAGTAATCGGGCCGACTCAATAGTGACTTACGCTCTTGCACAGCTTCAATCACGCCTTGCTCACCACCTTCGGTTTGGCTGGTAAAACGGCGCCACACCACTTCATCACCACAAACGAGGCTCTCAATACTGCGACGAATGTGGCAACGAAAATGCGTATGACTCGTCTCCGCGGCAACAATCGCATGCTGACCAAAGCGACTGACAATCACGCCAGACTCAGCCGCACCAAGACTTGCATCGTCCACCTCTTGCGTGAGCTCAACCTGTTGCAAACGTTTTTGCTGGTTGGCGCGCATGCGGCGTAGTTGACCTTTATTTAATTTCCGGTGTTTACCCACAAGGCTCCTGTCTTGACTGGGACGTGTACTTTGCCCTGATCATACAATATTCTCGGCGAGAACGCCTGAACTGTTGTGCAAATTCACTTTCTTTCGCACAATAGGTAGGTAGTGACGACACTTAGCATTTACCACAAAGGAAAGCTCATGGCCGCTAGCGCAGACCGTTTGATTTGGATAGACCTTGAAATGACCGGGCTGGTTCCCGAAGAAGACGTCATTATTGAGATCGCCACAATTGTCACCGATCAACACTTGCGAGTGTTAGCTGAGGGACCGGTGGTAGCAGTACATCAATCAGCGGCGACACTAGCCAAAATGGATGACTGGAACACTCGCACGCATACGGCTTCAGGTTTGGTACAGCGGGTTCAGGACAGTGCCTTCGATAGCGCTGCCGCCGAACAAATTACACTCGATTTTTTACAGCAGTGGTGCACACCTGGCAGTTCACCGATGTGCGGCAACAGCATTTGCCAAGATCGCCGTTTCTTAGCCCGATACATGCCGAAGTTAGAAGCCTTTTTTCACTACCGTAACCTTGATGTGAGTACGGTGAAGCAACTGGCAAAATATTGGGCTCCCGAAGTTGCTGCGGGCGTGAAAAAACAAGGAAGCCATACGGCATTAGCTGATATTCGTGAGTCGATTGAGGAATTGGAGCACTATCGTGCGCACTTTTTCGACATTCAGTCGTAATAAGCTGAAAAAGCGGTTGCAAAGCCTGCCGAATTCAGTAAAATTCGCCTCCGTTATCGCAATTGAACATCGATTGCGGCTAACCTGAAGTGATGCGGGAATAGCTCAGCTGGTAGAGCACAACCTTGCCAAGGTTGGGGTCGCGAGTTCGAATCTCGTTTCCCGCTCCAAACTTCACTTCAACCACCTTTCTTGATGCGGGAATAGCTCAGCTGGTAGAGCACAACCTTGCCAAGGTTGGGGTCGCGAGTTCGAATCTCGTTTCCCGCTCCAAATTTCTAATTTTCTTCAAGTTTATCGACAAGTGTTGCGACGCCATGACGGATCGGGTCGACGCACGGCAACCCTAGTTCTTGCTCAATCTGTCGGCAATAGTCTTGCGCTTCTGCTACCGTTACCGATGACGTATTCACCGCAATACCAATCACTTTCGCGTTAGGGTTCGTGACGTGCGCCATTTGCTCGTTTAAGGCGATGGTTTCGGCAAGCGATGGTAATGGGCGGTTATCGATTGCGCGCATGCTGCTGCGCCCCAAGGCGTGGCAAACCACTAATGCGTCCGCTTGGGCGCCATGCAACAAGCCTAAGCTGACCCCGGCAAACGCTGGATGAAAAAGCGAGCCCTGTCCTTCGATAATGTCCCAATGATTTGCGGCATTCGCTGGCGCAAGCTCTTCGACGGCACCGGCGATGAAGTCGGCAACAACACAGTCGACGGCGATACCTTCACCAGCGACGAGAATGCCACTTTGTCCGGTGGCCCTAAAAGTTACTGGAATACCTCGCCGTTGCATTTCACGGGTAATACTTAAGCTGGTGTACATTTTGCCGACTGAGCAGTCAGTACCCACAGTAAGTACACGCTTCCCCGCACGGCGATAGCCTTTGCCGGTTTTTAAGCGTTTAGTTGGATGACGAATATCAAGCAGGCGTACGTTATTCTGCGCCGCTGCATTGACCAGCTCTTCATAAGCGTTCAAACGGTCATGCAAGCCACTGATAATGTCCAAACCTGCGGCAATGGCCTCATGAATCATTGGTAACCACTGTTCGTCTAAGTGTCCGCCACTATTGGCAAAGCCCAAGACTAAGCTACGTGCGCCAGCGGCAATACCTTCAGCAATGGTCATCGCGGGCATACCTGTGGTAACCGTGCAGCCGTGCGAACGTACTTCGCCAACGCACTTTTCCGGACTCCAGTCGGCAGCACTTTTAGCCATCTTGATGCTTAATGGATCAGTAGCGTGGCCGATGAAAAGTAAATAAGGGGTTTTGAGTTCTAGCATGCTGCGCTCCAATCAAGTCAGTTGCCAACTAGCTTAATGATTTAGGGAGCGATGACGAATGAAAGCTTCGAGATGAGGTATAACTTTTGGTTATGTCAATGTGTTAGGGGTGGTGTTGTCGATGCAAGTTCGTACTTCTTGAAGAAACTGCTGGGACAATTGACTTAACGGCCGACTCTTTAAATGCAGAGCACGGATAGGTACACGCAACTCAGGTTGGAGTTGGGTCACGCCAAGCGCAGGGTCTGGATTGCCAAGCGCCGTTAAGTTATCCAGTGGACAAACGCCTAGGCCTTTGGCAACCAAGCGCGCCGCAACGTAGTAGGTGTCTACTTGCAGTTGGCTTTGCGGTTGAATACCGAGGCCTTGCAGTTGCTGCCAAATTAACTGCCCAACGGGACCGCTGTCGCCGATACCAATCAGCGGATAGTCAGCCAACTCCGTAAGCTCAATGCGCTGAGGGCTTGCAGTTAAAAGTTGGCGGGGGTAGACCAGTACAATTGCCGTATCGGCAATGTCTTGTGACGCAACCCCAGGAAAATTCGGTGAGGCGAACAGCAGAGCTAGTTCACATTGCCGTTCAACGAGCGCTTGCATGGCTTCGTCATTGTGTATGGTCTGAATTCGAAAGGCCACCTTGGGATAACGTTGACTGAAGCGGGCGATAGCCTGCGGGATTACATCAAAACCTAGGGCGGGCGTAATGGCAATATCGAGCAAACCTTCGTCGTGCCGTTGTATATTATCAGCTAGTGTTTTTACGCTATGCAGCTGTCGATAGAGCTGTTCGACTTCAGGAAACAGCGCCTGAGCCTCGCTGGTGGGAATGAGCTTGTTTTTAGCTCTGGTAAACAGCGCAAAGCCCAGCTGTTGTTCGGCATGGGCGAGGCTTTTCGACACTGCAGGCTGCGAAATATGCAAGATTTGGGCTGCCTGGGTGACCGAGCCCGTGGTATAAATAGCATGAAATACTTCGATGTGACGTAAACGCATCGGCAACCTTTGTGTTATGACGGCAAAGAACCCAATAGAGCTTCATTCTTGCACTGCAGCGCAACTGCGACAAGTACTAATCCAACGAGGACGACCTTTGATCTACATTGCCCATGGCTTTGCCCTAGAACAGCTTTTGGCACCATTGCAACCTTGGCTCTCCGCTAGCGAGCGCGAGCGGGCACAGGGCTATGCAAGCACGGCAAGGCAGTTGCAGTACCAGCTCGGCCGTAGCTTGCTGCGTTGGCTGGTCTGCAGCGTTACTGGCATGAATGCCAGCGCAGTAAAGATCGAACGACACAGTAGTGGAGCGCCGTTGTTAACCATCGCTGCGTCGGAAGTCGCTTGCTCGATTAGTCATAAAGCGGGCGCAGTGATGGTCGCATTTGGCGATGCAGATGCGTTGGGGATAGATTTGGAAACCATGAAGCGACGTAAGCGTCACGCAGAGCTTATCGACGAGTTTAGTGATGGCTTTATGAACGGGGTGGAAGTGCGCGACTTAACTACTTTTTACCAACGTTGGACGCTGGCAGAGTCGGTCACTAAAGCACGCCAAGGCAAGTTGCTCGCCACGCTTCGTGAACCATTTATGGCTTACGCCAGCAGAGCGATTTTTCATACCGAGTTGGAGCACATGTTTTGTTGCTACGCAGCGCAGCGACAAACCACGACAACGACGGGTTTTCAGTGGTGGCAAGTCACCACCACTGATCGGCAATTGTTAACTCAGCAGTTAGTCTTCGAAACGAACTAAATCAGCCTTAAGCGCCGCGCCGGCGATAAACGTACCAGCACCACACTGATACTCGGTGCTACTGGCGAACTCATTATGATCGTAGTTGGATTTGATGTTGGCCACTGCATCATAACCGCCCTTCTGCGCAGCATCTTGCAATACTTTCAACGCTGACAGCATCACCCAGCGACACGCTTCTTCGTCGCTTTTATTAAAGGCATTGGTTTTGCGGCTGGTGGTTACTTCTTTACTTGCTTTGATTGCTGGATGTGCCTGTCCAGCAAAGAACATCGGCACGTCTAACAACGACTGTTTAGCGTCTTCAGAGGCTAACAGTTCATCCAATGGCAAGGTAAGGATGTCTTCACGCGCTTGCGCCGGTGTTGCAAAAAGTAATGTGAGCATAAATGCTAAGGCAAGTTTGCACTTCATAATATGTCCCTTTTAGTTATTTTTTGTTCCAGAATTACTGATTCCAACGCTTAAAAATAAGCGATGTGTTGATACCACCGAAAGCAAAATTATTGCTCATAATGTAGTCAGTTTCTACTTTTTTAGGAGCATCCACAATATAGTCGAGTTCACCGCACTCAGCATCGATGTTAACGAGGTTAATCGTTGGTGCGAACCAACCTTCGCGCATCATTTCAATACTGGCCCATGCTTCGATAGCACCACACGCTCCCAAGGTATGACCGAGGTAGCTTTTCAATGAGCTAATCGGCATACGTGCACCAAATACCGCGGAGGTTGCTTGTGACTCGGCGATATCGCCGCGATCGGTGGCGGTGCCGTGGGCATTGACATAGCCGATTGCCGCTGGTGCCAACTGCGCATCATTTAGGGCCTGGCGTATGGCAACTTCCATTGTTGCGGCGGTCGGTTGCGTGACATGAGCACCATCGGTGTTAGTACCAAAGCCTACCAGCTCAGCATAGATCTTCGCGCCACGCGCTTGGGCATGCTCAAGTTCTTCAAGAATAAAGGTTCCGGCACCTTCGCCAATGACTAGACCATCACGATCACGGTCGAACGGCCGTGGCGTGCGCTCGGGGGAATCATTGCAGGTACTGGTGGCATAGAGCGTATCGAAGACCACAGCTTCAGATGGGCAAAGCGCTTCGGCGCCACCGGCGACCATCATTTGTTGTTGTCCATACTTGATGGCTTCGTAGGCATAGCCAATGGCTTGCGAGGCAGATGTACAGGCCGAGCTGGTGGTATACATTCGACCTTTGAGTCCAAAAAATACGCCAACATTCACCGCGGTGGTGTGCCCCATGCTTTTGATATAAGTTGTGGCGTTAACACCTGACATATCTTTGTTCGCAAGCATATTGCCAAACACAATCATTTCATCGGTTGAGCCGGTTGACGAGCCATAAGCCACGCCGCAACGACCATCCTGAATACTGGGATCATCCAGGAGGCCAGCATCTTCGAGCGCTAGCTCACTGGCGCGGGTTGCCATAATGCTGACCGTACTCATGGAGCGAACGTCTTTGCGCGAGTAATGTTTGGGTTTTGTGAACGGTGGTTGGATAGGGGCTGCGAGTCGTGTGTTCAAACCGTCAAAGGCATTCCATTCAGGCATGTGAACCACGGCGTTGGTGCCAGCCAATAAACGCTCACGAAATTGCTGCCACGAATCACCAAAAGCGGTGATGCTTCCCATCCCTGTAACTACAACCCGTTTCATTAAACTAACCCACCATTAACTGAAAAAACTTGACGCGTAATGTACGCAGCGGAATCTTCGAATAAATACCCGACCAAACCGGCAACTTCTTCGGGCTTACCAGCGCGCTGCATCGGAATCATCGACAAAATATGATCCTGATGCTCTAACGTATCGGTCATGTCAGTGTCAATGAGTCCTGGCGCGACACAATTGACCGTAATCTTGCGTTTGGCAAGCTCGAGTGCAAGTGCTTTGGTGGCACCAATTAATCCTGCTTTTGAGGCACTATAGTTCACTTGGCCGCGATTGCCAGCGATGCCTGAAACCGATGCAATGGTCACAATGCGACCACCTTGACGCAAGCGAATCATCGGCATGGTCAATGGTAAAAGTACATTGTAGAAACCATCTAAATTGGTATGAATGACACTATCCCAGTCGTCGTCAGTGAGTGCTGGGAAGGCGCCGTCACGGGTAATACCGGCGTTGCAAACTGCGCCATAGTAGGCGCCATGCTCAGCAATATCGGCCTCAATAGCAGTGCGGCTTGCGGCACGGTCAGCGACATCGAATTGCAATAAACTCGCGTGCTGACCAAGCGCTTCTACTGCGCGGCAAACTTGCTCGGCGGAACGCTTATCACTGCGACAATGAATCGCAAGATCAAACCCTTGTTGCGCTAGTTTGAGCGCGATGGCCTTGCCGATTCCTTTCCCGGAACCGGTGACGAGTACACGTTTACTCATAGGTATCCTCAATAAATGCAGCCTCATCGGGCGGCTGAAATACATTAATCTTGGCGTTGGCAACAACCGTTTCCTGGTGTTTAATTTCACACTGAAAAACGCTCAATCCAGAGCTTTCGGCGTGAATCTCGGCAACGTGAATACTATAGGTTTCGCCTAATGCAAAACGGTCAATTGCGCATTGATACTTTCGTGATCCTAACAAAAAGCCGATCTTGATGTCTTCGCCAGCACCACGGTTACGGTAGCCCGCCGCAGCAGCAATACTCTGTGCCATGAGCTCAACTCCCACATGTGCAGGAAGTCCTCCCAGCTCATCACGGTAGAATAGATTGTCAGTGGTGATGGTGACTTCGCAATGCGCCGTGGTCTCGACGTTATCGCCGTCAATGAAGCGGTCAATCAGACGCATGGGTGGTTGATGTTTAATGAGATCAGTCAATGTCGTCATTCGTTGTGCCTCCCGCTTCACTACGGCTAAAAATCAGCGCCACGTTATTGCCGCCAAACGCAAATGAATTGCTCAAACAGTGTTGGGCGCGGTGTTCGAGTTTACTGTCGCTAGTGACCAACGGTAGCTTTTCAATTGCATCGTCATAGTCGCCATCATAACAGTGCTTAGGGAGCTGACCCTCGGTAGCGTTTAGGGTGAGCCAGCATAGTGCCGCTTCGAGTGCACCAGCCGCACCAAGGGTGTGACCGGTCATAGGTTTCGTTGAGCTAGCGAAGGCATGGTTTAATTCTAATGACGCGAGGGCGCTTGCCTCCATTGCATCATTTAGCGCTGTTCCGGTGCCATGCAAATTGATGTAATCGATAGCCTGCGGCGCGAGGTTTGCTTGACGGAGTGCCGCGCTAATAGCGAGCTGTGCGCCGCGACCATGCGGTTCCGGAGCCGTCATGTGATAAGCATCCGAAGCATGGCCAGCGCCACGAAGGTAAATCTGATCCGCTGCGTCAGCAAGAGGCTCTCGTGTAGCAATAAAAAAGGCGGCGGCTTCACCAATATTGATGCCATCACGCTGCTTGCTAAACGGCTGACATAAGCCCGCAGAAGTTGACTCTAATGCGCGAAAGCCGTTTAGGGTTAAGCGACAGAGTGAATCGACTCCGCCGACAATCACGGCGTCTGCGAGACCACTGGAGAGGATTTCACGTGCGCTCATCAAAGCTCGTGCACTCGAGGAACAGGCAATGGATATACTGTAGCGAGGTCCACCGACGCCACAGTAATGCGCGATAAAATCAGCTGGCGCGGCCATTTCTTGCATGCTGTAATGAAAGCTGTCGGGTAACTTTTGCTGTTGTGTGTAGTGCTTCAACGCATGCTCACCCTCAGCTATGCCTGAGGTGCTGGTGCCGACAATGACCGCAACACGTTCTGCGCCAAACTGTGCTTTACAATTCTCGATTGCGCTGCGCAGGTTCGTGAGCGCAGCTGCCGCTAATCGATTGTTGCGGGTCTGATAGTTGGGCGGCAACGCGGCTAAGGATGGCAATTGCTCGTCCGCAACCTGGCCAGCAATAATAGGTGTGCCGTCCACCAACGGAAAGTTGCTCGTTTGCATGCCGCGTTGACTGCCGCGCACTGCATTTTGCCAAACCTCGTGCAGGTTATTCCCCAGCGCGCAAATAACACCAAGATGGTTTAAATACATCACTTTTGCTCTCCTTCAAGAGCGGGGAACTCTAACATTTCTATGCTGAGTTGGCGCAGTTTGATGTGATAGCCAAAGGCGAGATGCTCAACCAGCATACCGCTGTCGTTAAAACTCAGGCGCCATAAGATCGCTCCGGTCGGTGAACTCAGCAAACGGCCATTGTCAGTTACCTGCAGCGACGCGCCGTGCAAATTGGGTTGTAGGAGATCGACAGGCCAATTCACCAGTTGCAAGGTGGCGAGCATTTGTTTGATTAAACGCGGGTCATCAAACGGCGCGATGCCACTCGCAGTAAACCGCCCCGAGGCATCAAGAGCGGCACGCCACAATTCCTGTCCTAGTGGACTTAGACCCACCATGGTGAGGCCTTTGGCGCTGCGGGCGCTGCTCACTTGCAAGGTGTGTTGCCCTTGCGCAGGATGTGACCATTCGACGAGCATCAACTCTTGTTGCGCTGGGCCAGGCCAATGACTCACGAGCTCAAGTCCAGCCTGCTCGCTGACCGGCGTCCAAAGTGATGATTGCGGCGGTGTGGCTTGGCAGCCCACAAGCATGAAGAGCGCGAATAAAAGCGTTAAGATTCTTGGCATAACTCGGTCACCACCTTTAAGCGCCGTTCGCTTTCGCGGACAAATGGATTCTGCAAATCCCACGCGTATCCTGCCAAAATCGAGCAAATCATTTGCTTGATTGTAGCTTGTTGATGCGGATAAAAAATCACGTCTTGAAACGAGCAATCGTACCAACCTTTTACGTAGGTGCGAAAGGTATCGATGCCTTTGCGCAAGGGCGAGCTAAACTCTTGTTGCCAATCCACCGTTTCGCCGTTGAGTTCACGTAATACCAGCGGCACCGCCATAATTGCTGATTTCAGGGCGATGGTAACGCCTGATGAGAAGACCGGATCAAGAAACTCTCCGGCGTTTCCGAGCAAGGCGTAACCCTTACCATGCAATTGTTTTACATTGGCCGAGTAACCGGTGATGATTTGCTCATCGCGAACCACGTCACAGTCACCCAGCACTTCGAGCAGATAGGGTTCATCCTCTACTTTTCGCCACAAGGCGGCTTTCGCATTGCCATCGTCAGCGAAGAAGCGCTCACTGCCAACCACCCCTAAACTTGCAGTGCCGTCGGCAAATGGGATTAGCCAATACCAGATCTCTGGGTTGGTTGGGTGCACCGTAATGAGAATTTTATTACGGTCAAAAGATGGGTGGTCAAGTTCCGTTTTGACATGGCAGAAGGCTGCTTGGCGCACGGGAAAGTCGGACGGATACTCTAAATCAAGTAGGCGTGGTAGTACCCGTCCAAACCCACTGGCATCGAGCAAAAAGGCACAAGTGACGTCGAGTTGTGCGTCATCCGCTAGGTTGCGTAGCTTAACGCAATGCTTGCCGTCATCCTGCAACGCTACTTGTTCGACTTGCATGCCATGTTGAACCTCTGCACCGTAAGCCGTTGCTTGTTGAATGAGCAATTGATCGAATTTTTCGCGTTTGACTTGAAAAGTAGTGCCGGGACCGGTTGATGACTTCTCGCGAAAATCAAATACGGTATGCTCCCCGCCACGGTAAAAAGCGGCGCCGTCTTTGAATTGAAAACCAAGTGCTTGTGCGTGTTGCTCAACGGTGTCACGAAGCCCCGCCTGTTCCAAATACATCATGCATTGCGGCAACAGGCTCTCGCCAATTGAAAAGCGTGGGAACTGCTGCCGTTCGAGGACCAGCACTTTCTTCTCTGCTTGTGCGAGCATGGCCGCGGCAGCTGCACCGGATGGGCCTGCGCCGATGATGATGACGTCGTAATGAGGGTGGGCTAAAGACACGCGTATCTTCCTTTACACTGAATGAGTCGAGTTTGCTGGTGTCAGCAGCGGTACAAGTACCGCTGTGATGGCAACACCAATAAGTACGGTAACGCCGAACGAAGCAATGGCTGCTGTTTGACTAAAACTAAGTGCACCAAAAGCGAACATGGTCGTCAATGCTGAAATACTGATCGCCTGCAGCGCATGCGCACGTGGTATCCGACTGGCGCAAAAAATGCCGTAATCGATACCGAGCACGATGACTAACATCGCGCCGACGAAGTGAAATGCATTCAATGGCTGCCAAAGCGCGGCAATGGCTAACGCACTGCTTAGTGCGGTAATGATAATCGCACTTACGTGCAGGCTGGCGAGGTAGCGCTGTTGCCGGCGACTATAGGGTAAGCGCCAACTTAAGACGATGAAAAGCAAGATGACCAGCGCCATCATCCACTGCATAAGTTGGCTGCGATAATGGCCTAAAGCCTCGCTCGCTTGGGTTAAAGGACTAAAGAGCTCAACGCCATTAAGTGCCGCTATGGCTTGGGTAAAGTCATTATTAGTGGTACTTCCGCGTAACCTAATTACCCCGACAACGGGCTGTTTAGCATCTGCCGAGGTATAAAAGAAGTTCTCGTACAGTGGGTGTGCCTTGGGTAGTTGTTGGCGGCTCGAGAGGTTCGCTTGTGGCGGTTGAATTCCCAGCCACGCGAGGTAGTCCTGGCCTGCGGGTTGTTGCCATAGCTGCGCTAAAGCGTCGCTCACTTGCTGCTGTTGTTGCGGCGTAGGGACATAATCAAACCAACTCTGCCAACTGGTGAGCCAGCCTTGCTGTTGCCAGTCGACAAGACGTCGATGAACCCGTGCATAGCGTTGATACAGCTCATTCATACTTGTGGCTTTTATCAAAATCACTTCTGAATCATAAAAGGCCTGCGTTTGCTCACGCATTTCTTGTTCTTGTGCGAGCAATGATTCACTTGATGTTGCCAATAATTGGACGGCGTCGTCGCTGCGATACGTCTGCCATGCTGCAATCGAGCAGGTGATGGCAAGGACAACAAGAATGATGCTGCCGGTACGGGGTGCAACATGTTGATAGCTGCGTGCGACCTTTTGGTGCAAACGTTGCCAGCGCAAAGTTGTCGGTTTGGTTAAACCAAGCGCTGGAATAAGTAACACCAATCCAGTCACACTAACCAACGCAGCCGCCATAAACACGCCAAGCTGCTGTAGTAACGGCAGTGACAATAGCGTCAGTAAAAGAAAACCGACAATCGTTGTAGCTGCGCCGAGCAGCAAGGCTGGCACCACTTGCTGCCAGTTATTTTTGCCATGGCTGGCGCCAATGCTCGCGTGGAACACATAATCAATGCATAGGCCAATCAAAGTAGTGGCAAAAACCAATGTTAGAACGTGGGGCGAGTTAAAACACCACATGACCGCGGTGACGCCGACGAGGGTCGACACACTTACCACCACCAAGCTGTAGAGTAGATGCAGCAGGGAGCGAAATACCCACCACAGCAAAATGAGCACAAACGCTAATGACAAGCCGCCAAACCAAGTCATCTCATATTTTGCTTGAGTGGCTGCCGCGTCGGTGTGAAACACCAAACCACTGCGAATGACTTCATGTGGGATTGCGGTTGCCGTTAACGCGCTAAGCAGCTGTTCGGTGTGCGCGACAACCGTGCGCGAGTGCTCTTGACTCAGCGTGTCGGCTTTACTCTGCAATGCCACCACAATGCTTGTGTGCGTCGCCGAGTGACGAACATAAAGAGGCCCCTCTGCAGCAAAGTTGGGTAACGGCTCGGGTAACGCCTCGACCAAGCGTTGACTGAGCAACAATGGGTCTTGTTGAATATCGACCCATAGCGGTAAGGGCTGCTGTAGTCGCTGTTGTGCGTATTGAATAAGCTGTTGTGGATTCTCGCGCAGCGTCGTCAGATCACTCGGCGAGGCCCATTGCCCCGCGTACTCGGCGTAGATTGAGACAATTGCTTGCGCATCCAGCTGTTGCAGCGGCTGAATCTCAGCTTCACTGCTCGTTAGCTCTGCAAGTTCTTGGCGTAACGCGGTGGCAAATGCAGCGAAGTCGTCGTTGGCGACGGTAAACAACAACATGAAGCGTTGTTCGTTCGGTTGTTGATGGGCCATGTAAACTTGCTGTGCGGGATCAGCCTCTTGTGGCAGTGTATCGAGCAAACTGCTTTGCCAAGATACTGCAGGCAAGCGCAGCCAGAACAAGCCAGCGGCGAGCAGGACGACGATAGCGATGCTTAACCATGCGGCAAATTTAGTGCGCAGCCACACCGTTATGCGCCTCATAGTGGAAGGTGATAGAGCTCCGGTTGCCTTGTTGCTCGATGAGCTGAATGCGCTCAATGGAGCTGTTACCGCAGCTTTCAATGGCTTGCACAAATTGCTGCAGTTGCTCTAATTTGGGCGTTAAGGTCAAACAGTCCGCGGCAAGTTGCACTGAAAAATTCTTATCGATCGCTTCGGCGTCACCCTGTAATACGGCGAGAAGGAGTTGTGCAATCACAGCACTACCGCGCATTGCGGCTTCGCCATCAGGCTGGATACCTGTAGCAGTGATCACCAGTCGTTGGTCTAACGGTTCCTTGGTGTGCCACACCACTTTATCAGCGGCGACCGTTAAGGTCCCAGAACTCAGCAAAGCACGCGGTAACCCCTGGATCGTACGCTGTTGTTCGAAGTCGACGGCAAAAGGTAATGGCTGTTGTTGCTGCTGCAAAAATGCGAGTACTTCCGGCTCTAGTGGTTGCTCGTTGGCGTGCGTACATTCGCTCCACAGCAGCGCGCCGATGATGAGAACGCGAAGTAGGACACGCGGCGTCATGAGCGCTGTACTCCTAGTTTATCGAACAAGATATCGGGTGACTCGAAGAGCATTTCTTCACTAGCAATATCGACCGCGACCTGAATGCTTGTCGCCTTGGTGAGGACTTTATGCGTATCACAACAACGAATCACATAGTCAATACGGAGGCGATGCTCCCACTCGCTGAGTTTGGCGATGACCTCAATGTCTTGGCCATAGCGTGCTGACGCGACATATTTAAGACGCAAATCAACAATCGGCCATAGGTGACCATTGGCCTTCATCGTGGGGTAATCATAATCAAATTGGCGCAAGAGCTCGCTGCGAGCCATCTCCATGTACTTAACGTAGTGACCGTGCCACACCACATGCATAGCATCGACGTCAAAAAAGGGCACATTAATTTTTAAGCGCGCTTCAAACATGCTTAGTCCTTGTATAGATCCCAACGTTGCTGACGAACTTGTTCCAGCCAATAACGCAATTCTGATTCTAGCGGGCGATCTTCGTCAATCAGCGCAAACTCTTGCGCGATGTCCGCCAGCATCGCTTCAATCGCGGCGGCTGGCTTACGTAAGTCAGGATTCTCGCGGCGCCGTAGTTGCACAGCTTGATAAGCCGCCAGTAACGTTGCTACTAAAACTTGTTCGGTGAGCTCGAGTACACGTAGACAGTCTCGCGCCGCAATAGTGCCCATGCTGACCTTATCTTGATTGTGGCATTCGGTGGAACGCGAAAATACACTCGCTGGCATGGTTAATTTCAGCGCTTCTGCGGTCCATGCCGAACAACCAATTTGCAAAGCTTTGAAGCCATGGTTAATGGTCGCGCGTTGGCCCGTTGCCGCTGACAAGTTGGCTGGCAACCCATTATTCATTTTGGTATCCATGAGCAAAGCCATCTGGCGATCGTGTAAATCGGCGAGGTTAGCGACTGCAGTTTTCATGCTGTCCATGACCATCGCTATGTGGCCACCGTAGAAATGACCGCCATGCAATACATGTTCGCCGATACCGTCGATGATTGGGTTGTCATTGGCACTGTTTAGTTCGTTCTCAATGGTTTCCGCAAACCACGGTAAGGCATCGCGCAAAACCCCAATAATATGTGGCGCACAACGAATGGAGTAACGGTCTTGTAAACGATCCGAGTTACGAGGGTGCTCGACATGATTGATGTCTTGCTGAATCCAGCGCGCAACTTCTTGTTGTCCACGGTGCGGTTTGACCGCAAAAAGTAGTTCATCAAAGTGGTTACTGTTACCATCCAGTGCAATACTGGCAAGCGCTGTAACTCGAGTGGATAACTGACTTAAGTATTCAGCGCGATGCCATGCTTGGCATGCTAGTGCGGTCATCACCGCAGTGCCATTCATGATCGCAAGACCTTCTTTAGGACGTAAAGTTAGCGGTGCAAGATTGAGTTTCGCGAACGCTTCTTTACTGGAGATCGTTTGTGCACCGAACCGAACCTCGCGCTCGCCAATGAGCGCACCTGCTACGTAGGACAACGGGGTCAAGTCACCACTGGCGCCAACGCTGCCTTCTTCGGGGATCAACGGCAGTACGTTCGCGTTGATCATGAGCACCAAACGTTCCAGCAGCTCCCAACTCACGCCAGAATAACCTTGCGCCAACGAGCACAGGCGTGTGGCTAAAATCGCGCGCACGCTATCATCAGCAAAATGCCGGCCGAGTCCGCAGCCATGAAAGCGCGTCAAATGAATCGGTAGTTCGTGGGCGAGTTCAGTCGGTACAGTGACCGTGCAGCTATCCCCGTAGCCTGTCGTAACGCCATAGATAACGCCATCTTCGCGTAATAACGTATCCAAAAAACGGGTACCCGCAGCAATACGCTCACGCAAACTAGGATCCTCACTTAGCTGCGCTTGGGCTTTGCCTTGGCTTAGGCGAATGATGTCGTTGATGGTTGTGCGTTTACCACCAAACTGAACGTTCTCAATCGGCATTACCTACTGTTCCTTCTGTCTGTTGTTGCCAAAAGTCGAAAAAATTAAACCATTGGTATGGGTAACGTTGACACAAATTTTCGAGTTGCGCGACGTATTGCGCTAAAATTGCTTCGATATGTTGATGTCGACTGCGGCGCGGTAAATGGAGTCGCTCGGTAACAAAGTCTAAGTGCAAGTCGTAGCCCTGACCGCTCGCATTTCGCACGCAGAATAAAAAATAAACCGGGCATTCCAAAATACTGGCTAAAACCCAAGGGCCGATTGCGAACTGTGCTGGTTCGCCAAGAAAGTCGTGGGTAATACTTTGGGTGGGATCGGTGACCGACGTGCGATCGCCGACAATGACCACAAACTCACCTTGGTCGACCCGCTCACGCAACATGATTGCGAGTCCCATGTCGATGTTGGTAACCTGAATAACATCCACAGCGACGTTTGGATTGAGTTCGCGTAAGGCGCGGTTAAAGGCTTGTGCATGTTCGGTAAAAACCAATACATTCATGCGCTTGCAATAACTGCTACTGGCAATCGCGCGTGCCACTTCCAAGTTCCCTAAATGGCTACCGATAAGAATCCCGCCCTCAGGTCGTTGCTCAAGGTCACGAAAATGGGTGTTTCCGCAGTTTTTGACATGCTGCTTGTTAATCCGTCCAATCCAAGCGTCTGTCTTCGCTAATGAGGCAAGACCAAACTGCCAGAAATGCTTTAAACTGTTACGCCACGTTGGCAGTTTTTGAAATGGTGAAGCTTGGCCGCTATACCCGTGAAGCTTGCGCAAATAAGCCATCGACGCCTTCCGGGCTGTGGTCCCGGTAAGGAAAAAATAGAAAATGACTGGCGCAAGCACGAGGCGCATGAGGAGATGCCCGCCGTATTTATATGCACGCAACACAATCAAAATACCCAAGTAATTGCCGCGTTCTTTGGTGGTTGCCCAGTGCTTCATGCCGCACTCCGACGTAGTCGTCGTGCAACAAGACGTGGTGCCCGCAGCAACATGCCAAAAAACAAGCGAGTGTGCATTTTTGAAATAAGCCAATTATCGGCAAAACCCTGGAAATGCGAACGGCCACCCTCGGGGTAAATAACTTGGGTCGGAATAAACCGCACGGGTACGCCGCGCCAGTACATGCGCACCATAATTTCAATATCAAAGTCCATGCGGTTACCTGGGCGGTGCTCGGCAATCGCTTCGAGGGTTGCCGCGAGCGGATAAACACGAAAACCACACATGGTATCTTTTACCTGCAAGGACAAGGTCTCGATATGCACCCAAAAATGGGTGATCTTACGCCCAAACTTACGCGCGGTTGGAATCGAAGCATCGTACTGTGGCGCGCCGCTGATAAGGGTTTCGGGATGTTGTTCGGCTTGTCGCCAGAATTCGGGGATATCGCCCGTATCATGTTGACCATCAGCGTCAATTTGTAAGCCATGGGTCATTCCCGCTGCATATGCCTGTTCAAACCCTGCCATGACCGCGGCACCTTTACCTGAGTTTTGCGGTAAGGTGTGCAAGTGCAGTAAAGGGGTACGTTCAACGAGCTTGCTGAGTTCTTGTTTGGTGGCGGCATCGGAGCCGTCATCCACAATAAAAATGGGCAATTGGAACGGACTCAACGCCGCTACCGTGGCTGCGATCGTTTCGTGATGGTTATAAATGGGAATTATGAAACAAGCGTGCATAAGGTCAATTCGCTTCGGTAAAAATGAGACGCCCAGACGAGTAGGCTTGGTCGTTATGGTGATAACGGAAAACGACGCAGTCGGCGCGTTTCCACTCCAAGCTTAAGGTCACGTTCGCCTTTGGCAAAATCATATCGTTAAACTTTAACACTTCGATTTGTTGAACTGTACGCGGTGTTTGCCAATGGTCTGCAGCAAGTTGGATCGCCCAGTCGAGTTGCGTCACGCCAGGTAATAGCGGCGCTTCTGGGAAGTGGCCTTGCAGGTAGAGACAATCGGGTG
Source organism: Pseudidiomarina sp. CB1 (assembly GCF_024752025.1). GTDB lineage: Bacteria > Pseudomonadota > Gammaproteobacteria > Enterobacterales > Alteromonadaceae > Pseudidiomarina. The sequence goes on from NZ_JANTPU010000002.1 coordinate 373,011, forward strand.
CAAGCGTAAAGTGCGCGACTAAGTGAGGACGCCCGTTGGTATGTTGAAACTCGGTGAGCTCGGTAAAATCTGGGTAGGTAACGTTCATCAATCGCTCTCTTATTCACTTGCTTCGAACAGTTGTTGCAACATAGCTAACGTGGTTTTGCCACTCGCGTTACAAGGTAATGTGTCAACATAGCGGAACTTACGCGGTAACACGACTTTATCGAAGCGTTGTTGCAAATGCTCACGGATCTTACGGCGCATGTCTAAACGTCCCTCTTGCGCAAGTTGCTGTTGTCCTGCAGCAGTTAACACTAGGACTAAGCCAAGGGTAGTTCGCGGCTGGTAAAGTTGACAGGACTTTGCTTTGTCAATCCAAGGGTGCGCTTCACAGAAGCGTTCAAGTTCTGCCAGCGAAACGCGTTTTTCGGCAATTTTCACAATACGATCAGCACGGCCTAGTACATTGAATTCATCAGCGCTAAGTAGTTCCACCTTATCTGTCGTCGTGAACAGCGTGTCATCGGGTAGGTGCGGCGACCGCAGTTGCAGGCAATGCTCGTTATTCACGCCGATTTCGACATCCGTAAAGCGGCGGAATGCTGTCGTTGTAGCGCTGCGCTGCCGCCAACCGATACCACCGGTTTCGGTGCTGCCATAGATTTCGAACGGGGCGGCGAGACCTGCGCCGATAAAACGCTGTGGAACCTGATCAGCAAGAGGTCCTCCCGAGGAAAACACGGCACGCAAGCGCGCTGGGTGGTGCTGCATGTGCGTAAGGTCGTCGAAACGCTCGAGATGCGCTGGACTACTGACGATACAATAAGCATTTGCTTGTTGATGGTGTTGTTGCCACTGTTCAAGGTATTCCACGCGTTGTGCGACCAAACATCGGCCGACGCAAACCGGCCAAATAACGGTAAAGAGCAACCCATAGATGTGTTGATGTGAGATCGTCGTTATCACCTCTGCATCGAGCAATGTTTCACCAAAGGTCGATTCAAGGGTTTGCACTTCATTGAAGAGTTGTCGCGCAGATTTACGAATTGCTTGGGGTTCACCACTTGAGCCTGAAGTGAATAATGTCAACGTGGTTGCGAGTCGGCCACTGAGTGGCTCGAGCTCTGATGACTGAACAGCTTGAGGCAGCTGTCGCGGCAATTCGGCGTCGATGACAGTAGACACTAAGCGCAACGTTTCGCTGTGGTTATTTTGCGGCATTACCGGTTGGCGGTTTTCGGCAAGTAAAGCAAAGAACCACACGGTAAAACGATAGCTATCGCCATCAAATAGCAACCAACGTTGCTCTGAACGCGCCTTAAGCCACTGCCGTGCAGCTTGAACATCGACGTCAAATCCATGCCAAGGTGCAGTCTTTGGTAGGTTGAGGAACCAATTAGTGGTGTCGCTTTTTAACCACATAGCGAATACCTAATTCGATCGTGAAGATGAGAGCCATCAATACATATGCAATGACGCCGTTGTACCAAGTCCAAACACTTAGGTTAGCTTGTGTTGCGGTCCACCATGCAATGCTGCCATTCAGCAAAAAGAAAAGTGTCCAAACGATCGTTACTTTTTCTGTGTAGCTTACTGCAGCGGGCGATAGCTCTCCTTCCATGGCACTTGCTAAGCGCGTAATAATTGCCGGCTTACGCCAAAGCGAGCTGGCAAAAAGTATCAAAAAGCCAAGGTTCATCCATACCGGATAAAACAATGCCCCTGCCTGTGGGCCGAGTAGCCAAGCTCCGATGACGACACAAAGGGTTGCGAAGAGCACGACGTAACTACGCGGCTGTTGCCAGTCAGCAAGCCACACTTGTGGTATGACAAATAAACACAGTAACCACCATAAATGTTGGCTGTAACCTGCGTGCACTAATCCTGCAACCCAAAGCGGGTAGGTAGCAAGACATAGGTAAGAGAGAGCACGCAGAATTCGCATGGTTACGCTGGTTCGTGCATGAGTTTGACGACCTCATTGACGACATCTTCGACGGTACGTACCGCTTTAAATGCATCTGGACTGATCTTCTTTCCGGTAATCTCACGTAACTTCACTACGAGGTCTACTGCATCGATGCTGTCGAGATCGAGATCTTGGTATAGATTGGCGTCTAACTTGATCTCTTCAGCATCGATCTCAAAGTCCTCCGTGAGGATTTGTACAAGTTGTTGATAAACGTCTTCTTTGGTTTCCATGGTCATTCTTATCCCTTGTGACTGGCAACGAAGTCGGCCAACGTATCTACACTGTAAAAATGTTTCTTGGTGTCTTCAGAGTTCGCGTCTAATTTGACATCAAACTTCTTTTTGATGGCTAAGCCCAGCTCAAGCGCATCAATTGAATCGAGGTCGAGGCCGTCATTGTCATCGCTGAAAAGCGGTGCGCTGTCTTTGATGTCGGCAACGGTAATATCTTCCAAATCGAGTGCTTCGATAATGAGTGTTTTAAGCTCAAGTTTTAAAGTTTCCATTACTTTCGAGTACCTTATTGTAATAATCTTCGAGATCCCGTGTGAGCTTGCGCGCGGCAATGCTGGGTTGCTCAGTCTGGTAGCTGGTTGTCGGCACGCTACGTAAAAACTCAATGGTTAGCGTTGGCTTGGTTTTTGGCGCACAGTACCAAGGCTCATTTTTTATCAATGTAACGGGGTCACAGCAAATACGTAACGCCGCCATGTCATTTTGGGTACGCAACGCAAGATTTGCCGGCCCCCGTTGAAACCGAAAGGGTTTCCCTGGTTCTGTGCGTGTCCCCTCGGGGAAAATAATAAGGTTATTGCCTTGTGCAAGTGAACGCTCACAATCATCAACTAAACCTTCGGGGTCGCCATTGCTGATGTAACCGGATGATTTTATCACACCTCGCATAAAAGGATTACGCCAAAGGTGCGCCTTAACCACACAGTCGGCATTGGGCACAAATGAAATGAGTGCGACGATATCAATCAAGCAGGGGTGGTTGGCAATGATCACTTGGCCGCGGCAGTTTTGCAGTTGCTGACGCGCGGGAAAAGCGAAGTTAAAGACGCCAGTAAAGCGCATGAAGCCAATGAAAAAACGGAATGTGCGTTGCACCATGGCTTTCGCCATTTGCTGCTGACGTTGGGGATCACCGTAGGCGCGTAACTTCAATAAAGGCAGTGCGGTGAGCGACATTACCAGCCCACCTAAGCCAAAAACGACAAAACAGAGACCAGTCGCAAGACGCCGCCAAGTATGCTGTAAAAAATGTACAGATCTAGCCCACATACCAGCTCCACGCTTGCTTACCTTGCAGTTGGACTTCGCCTTGGCCATGTTGGCTGATGAGTTGATGCAGTTGTTGCACCGGTGCTAACAGGCCGGTCTTTTCAGTGCTAGGCTTCGCTTCAAATTGTAGTGGGTGGCCTTGCTGATTGCTTAGTAGTACTGCCATTGCAAAAGCGTGTTCAGGTAACGCTGCATGTCCGGTATAAGGTTCTGGCGGAGGTTCGTCGGCATAGATGAACACCACTTCGGAATGTTGCTGAAGCTGTAATAAAGCCTCCAACCAACCCATGGCAAATGAGTCGTCACCAGCGGCGACCGTAGTCATTGCCGCAGTATTGTCGAGCAAAATACTCAGTTGTCCAAGTGCCGCATTGTTGACTGACAAACTAAATTGAGTGGGCGATAGCTGTTGCTCATCCGCGAGATCATGTAAAAGACGAATCGTCCGATGTAAGTCACCGTGTTGTGTTGCCAGCACAATAGGCGTGTTTGCTACTTGTGGATAGTCGGCAATCAATTGATAGACCACTCGTACTAAGAGTTTTGCGTACGGGCTTAAACGCCGACGCGTTCCCGCGGGAAGTTCTCGCAGTATCGTATCGGCAACGACATCGTCTTGTAGCGCTAAGGCACTGGTCTTGGTGAATGCTTGCATGGGCGGCAATTGATTGAGTTTGAATGTATAAAAAAAGAAGCGGGATAATACACAAAGCCGCGGGTCTTTTCAAAAACTTAACACTTGCATCTAGGGTTCGACAATACCCTCATACGGACGTTGATGATTCTCTAATGCGGCGGGCAAGCGAGCAAGTGTTTTCTTCAATGCTTCAAGTGCGGCGCTACGCGCGACCAAACCGAGTAATGCCCCTGCTGGATCCGCGTAACCTTGGTAGGTGATTCTCAGTTGTCCGTTCGCTAATGGAAAGAGTTGCCATTCTGCGGCGAGGTTGGTGATACGGACACCATCAGTAGGTATGTCGTAGTCATTATTGGCATTTTCGACGGTTATCGTCACAGCTTTAGTAGCGGGGTCTTGGTGCCACACACTGCGCGTGACCATGTCGCGCCGTGCAACCAAGAAAAAACCAGAAAACACAGTATGGACAACATGTGTGTGCGCATCAGGTTGTGCGAGCACCGTTGCTTTTTCGGCACGTGCTAACCACGACGAGATGTTCTCAACATCTTCGAGTAAATGAAGGAAGCTGCCGAGTTGTGCTGTAACGACAAGCTCGGCACGCAGCTCGAGTACCTTGTCCGCACGCTCGCGGTAGTCAATAGTGTAGTGTTGATTTGCGACAGCGGGTTGCCATGTGTCGTGCTGCTGCGCATGCGCAGATGCGACAAAGAAAAGCCCTAAGCAGAAACTTAGGGCATAGGTTTTAGCTACAGCGATGTTCATTTAGGGCTGCAGTGCTTTGACTTGAATAGTCATTTGGATGTCATGGCGTAGATTATTGACCCAGCGGTTGTAGTTGCTCATCACCCACCCGCGTTGGGCGCCCGCTTCAATAATCGCCATACGAATTTGCTCGTGACTTAGTTGGTGGTTGATGGTGGCAGCGTTAACATCCTTGATGGGCGCACTGGTAGAGCAGCCAAGAAGAGTAAAACTAAAAACGCATACAGCAAGTATTTTGAGAAATGCAGTGGTCATCGTAAATTCCTTTTTCATTTAGCGTAACAGCAATAACTTCAGTGGTTGGTTTACGGGCACGAATTCTGTGATCCCTGTATCACAATGATAGGCGCCAACCAGAATTTCGTCACCATGTTTGATAAATGCTGAGGTCATCCACCCTAATTCAGTTGCCGTTTGGTCGGCAGCGCAAGGAAGTTTAGCGGCGGCTAGCTGTGCTGCGCTAGGTAACCGCCACGGAGGATGACTCTCCACTTCACGATTCAGTTCGAAGACCATGCGTTTTGCTTGATTCCAGTTCACTGGGGAGGTCTGGATGCAGACGGAAACGTCGGTCGGCAATGTTGCCGAGCATTGCGCAAGCTCGTGTTCATTAGCGGCAAGAGCGACCGCAAACAGTAGACCTAGATTCACTTGCATCGGCTCCGTGGTAACTTACAACTCTTTCAGAACTGCCCAGAAAATCCAAATCCAACCGATGATAAAGCAGGCACCGCCAACTGGAGTAATCGGGCCGAACCAGCGTATGCCAGTGAGCGCCATCAAGTAAAGACTGCCAGAAAACAATGCAATGCCGGCGAGCAAGATCCAGCCTCCGGTACGTAAGCCGCTGGCTTGCGGGTAGGGAATAAGTAGTGCCGCGACCATGAACAAACCTAGCGCATGATAAATGTGATATTGCACACCCGTTTGGAATACGCCGAGCATTTCGGGTGATAACTTTGCCTTAAGTGCATGTGCCCCAAATGCCCCAAGAATTACCCCAAGAGCCATATTGATCGCACCCAACATTGCGAATACTTTCATGGTATGCCTAAGCTTTAACAGTTGAATACTGCTTACTTTATCGTAAAAGGAGTTGAAATGCGTGTTGCAAACGCTGAACAAGCGCTAGAAATTTTATCTGATAACGACGTCATTTGGTGCCAATCAATGGCTGCAACCCCCTATAAACTGTTGCAGGGATTGGCCGAGGTGGCGCTGCAACGGCGCAATATGACATTACTGCAACTCCACACCGAACATAGTGAGGTATTGTCGGATCCAACCTTGCAGGGGCATCTACGTCAACGTGCGTTCTTTGTCGGCAAATCTACCCGTGCGGCAGTCAATGAAGGGTTAGCCGATTATGTGCCGATTTTTCTGTCGGAAATACCGAAACTGTTTCGTTCGGGCGAGCAGCGGTTGGATGCGGTGCTGATTCAGGTTTCAGCCCCCGACGCACACGGTAACTGTAGTCTTGGTATAAGTGTCGAAGCGACACGGGCAGCCTTGCAAGTAGCGAAAAAGGTTATCGCTTGGGTCAATCCAAAGATGCCGCGCACCCATGGAGATTCGTTCATTCATGTCAGTCAGATTGATCGCTATTTTGAAGAAGCTGCAGCAATGCCGATTCACGAGCGACCCGCGCAAAGTAAAATTACCACGCGCATCGGTGAACGCGTGGCTGAACTCATCAATGACGGTGATTGTTTGCAAATGGGCATTGGTGCCATTCCCGATGCGACTTTGGCATGTTTAGGCAACCATAAAGATCTTGGTATACATACCGAGATGTTCTCGGATGGTGTACTTCCGCTTGTGCAAAGTGGCGTGATTAATAATTCTCGCAAGCGTAAACACCGAGGTCGTATTGTGACCACCTTTGCAATGGGCAGCCAGCAGCTATACGACTTTGTCGATGACAATCCACAGTGTGCGTTCTTAGATGTGGAATACACGAATGACACCTCTGTGATCCGCCAAAATAAACAAGTCATGGCGATCAACAGCGCCTTGCAAGTCGATGTTACTGGGCAGGTTTGTGCCGATTCGATTGGCACTATGGTGTACTCCGGAGTCGGTGGGCAAATGGACTTCGTTCGTGGGGCTAGTTTATCGGAAGGTGGTCGTTCAGTGATTGCGCTGCCAGCGACAGCTTGTGGTGGTACCGTCTCACGTATCACGTCGTTGTTGGCACCAGGCGCTGGAGTCGTGACCACGCGCGCCCATGTGCACTATGTGGTAACTGAATACGGCGTAGCCAATTTGCGCGCAAAAAGTCTCACTGAACGTGCCACCGCACTGATTCATATTGCGGCGCCACAATTTCGTGAACAACTGGCGCGTGAAGCTCAAAACGATTGGGGCTTGAAGGTACATATCTAAAATTGTGCAACTACCCATAAGGTGGTACCTCTCTAGGGCTTAGGTACTCCCTCCATTCATTGATATCGATCAAAAGTCCTCCTTGTACTAGGCTTACAATCAATTTCAGAAGCATCTGAATGATAGGTCCATCAAGGAGGACTCCCATGCACTACCAAAAGCCTAAAACTCTTCAATTTAGACTCACTCCGCTGGCGCTGATCAGTGGTGTGGCTGCATTGTTTTTTACGATGACGCCAGCCCTCGCTGATGAAGATGGTAAGGACGCATACGCGAAGAACTGTCAAGCTTGTCACCAGCCGAATGGTAAGGGGTTGCCAGGCGCTTTCCCCCCGTTGGCAGCAAACCCCAATGTCGACGGTAAGCCAACTTACGTTGTTAAGACAATTTTGCAGGGGAAGTCAGGGCCTCTTGAAGTCAATGGCCAGACCTACAATGCCATGATGCCGCCAATGCAGCACCTTGACGATGACACCATCGCTGCAATCACCAACTATGTGCTGTCAAGTTGGGGTAATAGCGGTGCAGACGTCAGTGACGACGATGTCGAAGACGTCCGTGTCGAGCTTGGCCTCAAGGATCGTGCTGGTGGAAAGCCTCATGCCGACGCAACTGTTGCTGAGGTTAAGTACAAGGGGGCTCCTTCCGCTGTTTCCGGTGCAAAACAAGTGGTCACCCCTGGCGCGCCGAGCATGACCGAAGATGAGTTCGCCAAGGCCCAGGAAATCTACTTTCAACGCTGTGCGGGTTGTCATGGTGTGTTGCGTAAAGGTGCGACCGGTTTACCTTTGACCCCAGACATTACTCAAGAAAAGGGTACTGATTACCTGAAAGCTTTGATTAACTACGGCTCGCCAGGTGGTATGCCAAACTGGGGAACGTCAGGCGAATTGAGTGAAGAAGAAATCGATATCATGGCACGATTTATCCAGCATGAGCCGCCTACACCACCTGAGTGGGGTATGCCGGAAATGAAAGACAGTTGGATCGTTCATGTCACGCCAGAAGATCGTCCAACTGAGCCACAGCATGATTATGACGTCGATAATATGTTTGCGGTAACACTGCGCGATGCAGGGCAGGTGGCAATCATCGACGGTGCCAGCAAGAAAGTCTTGAACTACGTCGACACTGGGTACGCAGTGCATATTTCGCGCGCTTCAAGCTCAGGCCGGTATTTCACCACGATTGGCCGCGACGGCAAGATCGATTTGATTGACCTGTATATGTTCCCGCCACAAGTCGTTGCTGAGATCAAAATTGGTCTCGAAGCGCGCTCGGTGGAGAACTCACGTTACAAAGGTTACGAAGATAAAATTGCCATTGCTGGCGCTTATTGGCCACCGCATTATGTGTTGATGGACGGTCAAACCCTTGAGCCGCACAAGATTGTTTCGACCCGCGGAATGACTGTGGATACGCAAGAGTATCACCCAGAGCCACGTGTGGCAGCGATTGTCGGTTCGCATAAACATCCGGAGTTTATCGTTAACGTGAAGGAAACCGGTCAAATCAAACTGGTGAACTATTCTGACATCGATAACCTTCAGGTCACCACCATCGATGCCGCGCCATTTTTGCATGACGGTGGTTGGGATCGCTCTGGTCGCTACTTTATGACGGCAGCCAATGAGAACGACACCATTGCGGTCGTGGATGCGTTGGAACGTGAGCTTGAAGCTTTGGTTCCAGTTGAACGTATCCCGCACCCGGGTCGTGGCGCTAACTTTGTTGATCCTGAGTTCGGACCAGTATGGGCAACCAGCGCGCTGGGCAATGCCAATATAACGTTGATTGGTACTGACCCAGAGAATCATCCCGACCAAGCATTTAAAGTCGTTCGCATTCTTGAAGGTCAAGGTGGTGGTTCGCTGTTTATTAAAACCCATCCGCAGTCGCACAATTTATGGGTGGATTCACCATTAAATCCTTCGAGTGAGATTGCCCAGTCTGTTGCAGTGTTTGATACCCGCGATTTTAGCAAAGGTTATGAAGTGCTACCGATTGCTGAGTGGGCAGATTTAGGTCCGGGTCCGAAACGTATCGTGCAGCCCGAATACAACATGGCCGGTGACGAAGTTTGGTTCTCGGTCTGGAGTGGTATGGAAGAAGAATCTGCGATTGTGATCGTCGATGACAAAACGCGCACACTGAAACATGTCATCAAAGGCGAAAAAATCGTTACACCTACCGGCAAGTTTAATAATTACAACACACGTAACGAGGTGTATTGATGGAAGCACTGCTCAGGCTAAGGATTGCCTGTGGTGCAGCACTGTTAGCGGTGGCAGGTTCTGCCACCGCGCAACAGAATGACACCCAGGATGAAGTGGTCGCGAAACAAATAGTTCCTGATGAAGTGATTACTGTGGTCGCCCACCGCCAGCCTCGACAACTGAATGAAGTAGCTGGCACGGTTAGTGTCATTAGCGCCGAAGAACTGGCGCGTGACTTAGTCTTAAATGCGAACGATTTGGTTCGTTACGAAATGGGAGTAGAGCTTGATGACACTAGTTCTCGCTTTGGTCACAGCGGTTTTCGTATCCGTGGTATTGGTGGTAACCGCACCGCCATTGTCGTCGATCAAGTAGCTATTGCTGATCGCTTTGCCGTCGGCAGCTTCTCTGACACGGGGCGTGGCTTGCTCGATTTGGGCTTGGCGAACCGTGTCGAGATTCTGCGTGGGCCAGCGTCAACCTTGTATGGCAGTGATGCACTGGGTGGCGTAGTCGCCATCGAAACGCTCAGTGCTGATGATGTACTTTATAACGGTAAACGCGGCACGCACTTGCGGCTAGGCGCTGCAAGCGACGCACAGCGCGGTTATGGGCGTGTTGCCACAGCGTTGAGTGATGGCGACCATAGCGTGTTACTGGCTGGGGCTGCGCAGTATCGTGAGGAGCGTGATGCCGCCGCTGCGACGACGCTCGATCAGCAACGCGTACGGCAAACAGGCGCCTTGCTGAAATGGCAAACCTATGCCGATGTTGGCGTTTGGCAAGTCAGCTTTGATGCCCTTCGTGAAACCCGTGACACGGCTATTTTTCATAGCTTAGGCAGTGGCCGTCAAGCGAGCACCACAGCACTTAGCGGTGATGACGAACGCTACGAGTGGCGGGCCATTTTGCGGTTACGCACTGAGCCAAACGTGCTGGCCGACCGCGGTGAGTGGCGTTTGTTTGTACAAGAGGCGCAAACTCAGCAGCATTCTTTTGAAGAACGCGGAATATTAGCAGAACCATTAAGTATTTATCGTGGTTTTCGTTATGACTATGACAACTATGGTCTAGCCGCAGATCTTGAAAGTGATTGGCGGTGGGGGGATGTACGACACCGCATGGGTTATGGCTTTGAAGTTAGTCGTGCAGAAGTTTGGGACGAGCGTGATGCTTGGCAATGGAATCAAACGCAACAAACGTCCACGACGATCCTGCTCGGTGAAACCTTTCCGTTGCGTGACTTTCCGCGTAGCAAGATCAATGAGCTTGGCTTATATCTCCATGATGAAATCAAGTTGTGGCGAAACGGCCCAAGCTTAAGTCCTGGCCTGCGTTATGAACGTTACGTGCTGCGTACACAAGACGATCCATTATTTGCCGAGCGCTATCCAAATAGTGATGTTACCGATTTAACGCACGATGCGTGGTTGCCAAAACTAGGTTTACTCTGGCCATTGAATGATCAGGCTGAATGGTTTGCGCAGTATGCACGAGGTTACCGTGCTCCGCCGTTCGCTGACGTCAATGTCGGGTTGTATTATCCGCAGTTCCGAGTGCTTGCGATTGCAAACCCGGCTCTACAACCGGAACGTGGTTACACATTTGAAACTGGCGTGCGATGGCGCTCGGCTGAATCCCGGGCGAGTGTGACGGCGTTTCACAATCGTTACAGTGACTTCATCGATAGTCGTGCTTCACTCGGCTTTGACCCACAGCGGGGATTACTCATCTTTCAATCGGTTAACCGCGAAAAAGTCGTCGTTGAGGGCATCGAAGCAAGTTGGGAACACGATTGGACACCAAGGTGGTCAAGCGAGCTTTGGTTGCAGTCAATCCGTAGTGAAGACAAAACCACTGGCGCGGCAGTTGCAGCGGTGAGCCCGTCGTCCATGTTAGCGGCCATACGTTATACGCCAGAAAGTTTGCGTTGGGATAGCCGCTTGGTGTTGCGCGCACAACGTGGGCAAAAGCAACTTTTCAACGCTGACGATGAGGCGCTCTTTGCTGCCCCTGGGTATGCGACGCTGGATTGGCTCGTGCAATGGTACCCAAGTGCCGACATCCGCGTTGGTGCTGGGCTATTGAACCTTACTGATAGAACCTATTGGCAGGCGGCGCAAGTAAGTAGCTACCCTGAAAATGATCCTATCTTGCCGGTATTGTCACAACCAGGGCGTCATGTGCGTGTGACACTTGACGTACGTTTTTAGTAAAAACTAAAAAATTTTATTGACAAGCGTGCCGTTCGCCTCTATATCGTCAGTGTCGCAAGAGGCGAACGATTTTCCCTGTAGTTGTTGGTCTGGAGGAAGGCACACAATGGCAACGATCAACCGTGATTTCATCACTAAGAAGCCGTATAACGACTTCAAAAACTATCCTTACGGGTTTGCCCGTTCAGGCGATTTTTCTATTCGCGAAGCTGAATTGCTGAGTCAGCATGGAAGTTTGATTGCGGCGCTGATGAACGGTGAAGTCGAACCGATGTCAGCCGAAGAGCAGTCATTGTTAGCTGTCGCGCGTGGTGAAAAAGCTGCAGAGACGCCCGTAGAAAAGGCTTGGTCAAAATATCAGGCGCGTATTAACCGACCTAAAGTTGGAAGTATGTATGGTCGTAGCCGCTATACTGATGATGCTTTCGAGCTCTCAGGCGCAGATGACGATGACCTTGTTGTTGAAGACTAACTAAAAAAACCGCGCTGGCCTCAAAGAAAAGGTCGCGCGGTTTTCTCGCTTAAGCGCCTTCGCGACGAATGGCGCGGTGTGCAATATCGGTTCGATAATACACGTCATCCCAGGTAATTTTGTCGACGCCTGCATAGGCTTTTTGCTGCGCTAAGCTTACCGAGTCAGCAATTGCCGTAACACACAATACGCGTCCACCAGCTGTGACAATATCGCCATTTTCTAAGCGTTTCGTTCCGGCGTGGAAAACTTTGGTATCACTCGTATCGGCGTCCTGCAAGCCACTGATCACCTTACCTTTCGCATAGCTTTCAGGGTAACCACCAGCAGCCATAACCACACCTACTGTCGCGCGCGGATCAAAGTCAATGACTTGTTCAGCTAGCTTACCGTCACAAGCAGCTAAGCACAGTTCTACTAGATCTGATTGCAAACGCATCATGATGGGCTGAGTTTCTGGGTCACCGAAGCGGCAATTGTACTCGAGAACCTTAGCGGTACCGTCGGGAGCAATCATCAATCCAGCATAGAGGAAACCTGTGTAGGGATGACCTTCAGCGGCCATACCTTGCACGGTCGGCTCAATCACATGGTCCATCACCCAGTTATGTACTTCAGGCGTCACCACGGGTGCAGGAGAATAGGCTCCCATCCCACCAGTGTTCGGTCCTTTATCGCCGTTGTCACGTGCTTTGTGGTCTTGGCTACTGGCAAAAGCCAATGCTGTTTTACCATCGACCATAACGATAAAGCTCGCCTCTTCGCCGACCAAGAACTCTTCGATGACGACGCGGCTACCGGCGTCACCAAAACGGTTACCCGCGAGCATATCGTCAATTGCGGCAAAAGCTTGTGCTTCAGTTTCGGCAATAATCACGCCTTTACCTGCCGCTAGGCCATCGGCTTTGATGACGATGGGTGTACCTTGGGCACGCACATAGTCTTTCGCAGCGTTAACATCGGTGAAGGTGCCATAAGCTGCAGTTGGAATCTGGTGGCGCGCCAAAAAATCCTTGCTGAACGCTTTTGAACCTTCCAGTTGTGCGGCGCCTTGAGTCGGACCAAAGATATTCAGGCCCGCTGCGGTAAAGGTGTCGACTACACCTGCAACAAGTGGTGCTTCAGGACCAACGATGGTGAGACCTACGGCATGTTCTTGCGCAAATTGGAGTAAGCCTTGGATATCATCAGCGGCAATCGCCACATTTTCGAGTTTTAGTTCCGTTGCAGTGCCGGCATTACCGGGTGCGACAAAGACAGTTTCAACCTGCGGCGATTGCGCCGCTTTCCATGCTAGCGCATGCTCACGGCCACCGCCGCCAATCACAAGTACATTCATGTCGTATCGACTCTCTTGTTTTGCTTATGAGGAAGATTCAGGTTTCTTAAATTTCAAGGTAAAGCGGTCACTTTCGCCAATCCCTTGATAGCGTTCACGGTCTTGCTCACCTAATCCCAAGGTAGGTGGTAAGGTCCACACCCCACGTGGATGATCGGCGTTATCATCAGGGTTTGCGTTAATATCGCTGGCTTTCACGAACACAAAACCAGCCGCTTCGGCCGCGCGCACAGCTAGGCTTTGTTTCATGTAGCCGGAGCTGTCCATATGCGTATTGGGGCGGCTTTCAGGTAAACGGTGATCGACAACACCTAAAATACCACCAGGCTTTAAAGCCTTATAAAACGTTGCGAATGCGGCTTTGACGCCGTCTTCGCCGGCGTTCATGTACCAATTATGTAAATTACGGAAGGTCAACACGCGGTCAGCCGAACCTGCTGGGGCGATCTCACTGTTTTCGAGCGGTGCAAATTCGGTTACCACGATCTTGCTAAAAGCAGGGTCTTTAGCAACTCTCTCGTTAAAAGCCTGCCGCGAGTTAACGTAATACTCACGGGTTTCTGATTGCGGAAAGTGAGCCGCATAAAGTTTGCCCTGTTCCTTGAGATACGGCGCAAGGATTTCGGTGTACCAGCCACCGCCTGGCCAAATTTCGACGACGGTCATATCTGGTTCGACTTCGAAGAAGGTCAGTGTCTCGATGGGATGGCGATGCCGATCTCGACTCAGGTTGTCAGCCGAACGTGCTGGGTTGTTATTGACTGCTTGCTCTAGGCTCATCGCACTCGTGTCCGCTGAGTCAGTGTTCTCAGAACAAGCGGCAAGCAGGCTCACGCTCGCCGCTAAGGTTATCATTGCTAAGAAGTTTTTCATGGTTACTTCCTTATGTTGCTGCTATCGACGGATAGGTTAGGTTTAATCCTAGACGGCGTAGCGCAGAACGGCAATGTTATTAATGACGGAAGTGGCGCATGCCGGTGAAGACCATGGCAATGCCGTGCTCGTCTGCCGCGGCAATGATTTCGTCATCACGAATTGAACCACCAGGCTGAATAATCGCTTTAATACCCGCTGCTGCCGCCGCATCAATACCGTCCCGGAACGGGAAGAAGGCGTCGGATGCCATAACGCTACCGGCGACTTCAAGGTTTTCATCAGCAGCTTTTATGCCCGCGATTTTGGCACTGTAAACACGACTCATTTGGCCTGCACCGACACCGATGGTCATGCCGTCTTTGGCATAGACAATGGCATTGGATTTCACAAATTTGGCAACTTTCCAGCAGAACAGTAAATCTTTGAGTTGGTCAGCGGTCGGCTGCACCTTGCTCACCACTTTTAAGTCTTGTTCGGTGATCTCGCCAAGGTCAGCATCTTGCACTAATAAGCCACCATTGACGCGCTTAAAGTCAAAGCTTGCAGCTCGCTGTGCTGGCCATTGACCACATGATAACAAGCGAACGTTAGCTTTCGCTGCTACGACCTGCTGCGCTTCAGCACTTACACTAGGGGCAATAATGACCTCAACGAATTGGCGGTCAATAATGGCTTTCGCTGTCGCTTCGTCAAGTTCACGGTTGAAGGCGATGATGCCGCCAAATGCTGACGTTGGATCAGTTTTGAAGGCACGGTCATAAGCAGACGAGATATCGTCGCCAATTGCTACGCCGCATGGGTTTGCATGTTTAACGATAACGCAAGCCGGTTCGGCGAAGGATTTCACACACTCCAGCGCGGCATCGGTGTCAGCAATGTTGTTGAACGACAATGCTTTACCTTGCAACTGCTGAGCAGTGGCAACCGAAGCTTCGTGTGGCTCTGCTTCGACGTAAAAAGCCGCCTGTTGATGGCTATTTTCGCCGTAGCGTAAATCCTGCTTCTTCTCGAATTGGGCGTTGAAGGTGCGTGGGAATTGGCTTTCTTGTTGCGGCAAACGCGCGCCAAAGTAATTGGCAATCATACCGTCGTAGTGCGCCGTGTGCTCGAAGGCGCGAATAGCAAGATCGAAACGGGTGTCGAAGGTCAGGCTGTTGTTATTAGCATCCATTTCGGCAATCACCCGCTCATAATCGCGTGCATTGACCACAATGGTGACGTCTTGATGGTTTTTCGCGGCAGCACGAACCATTGTTGGGCCGCCAATATCGATGTTCTCAACGGCGTCTGCATGTGAACAGTTTGGATCGGCTACCGTTTTTGCAAATGGATACAGGTTTACCACGACCATATCGATAGCGGCGATACCTTGTTCAGCCATTACTGCGTCGTCGGTGCCGCGCCGCGCTAAAATGCCGCCATGGATTTTCGGGTGCAACGTTTTAACCCGACCGTTCATGATTTCTTCTTGACCGGTGTGTTCGGAAACATCGGTAACAGGGATATTGTTGTCACGCAGCAGACGCGCTGTTCCACCTGTGGAGAGGAGTTGCACACCACGTTGTTGCAAGGCTTGTGCAAATTCAATAATGCCAGTCTTGTCCGATACACTTAAGAGCGCACGTTGAATAGGTCGAAAATCCATCATGGTCACCGTTAAATTTCAATAAACTACTGTTCTCAAAACAAAAAAGAGCACACAAGGCGCTCTTTTTCAGGGGGCAATTAATTCATGCCGTACTTTTTCAATTTCTTACGCAACGTGCCGCGGTTGATGCCCAGCATGGTCGCTGCACGGGTTTGATTACCGCGCGTATAGGTCATGACCTCTTCCAGCAACGGCGCTTCGACTTCAGCGAGCACCAACTCGTACAACTCTTCAGGGTCTTGGCCGTCAAGTTGTTTCAGGAATGAGTTTAATGCTTGCTTCACTGAATCGCGCAGCGGTTTTGGCTGGGCGTTATTACCAATCGTCGTGAATGGTGAAACTTGGTCACGATTTGCGTTTTGATCAAACATAGGTGCGCTCTATCTCTTCTTAGTTTACTGAGTTAAAAAACGTCGCCAGTGCATCGATTTGCTCGGCGGCATCCTCGATAGTCACAAATTGGCGGCGAAATTCTGCCGCAGGCTGTTGCTCTTGCAAGTACCAACCCACATGTTTTCGGGCAATCCGTACACCGGTAAAGTCACCGTAATGTTCATGCAAACGTTTTACATGCCGCATGACCACGTCAGTTACTTCACTCATGCTCGGCTTTGCCAACTGTTCGCCGGTTGCCAAGTAATGCGCAATTTCGCGAAACAGCCATGGATTACCTTGGGCGCCGCGACCGATCATAATGGCATCGGCACCGGTATAAGCTAAAACCTCACGAGCTTTAGCTGGAGTTCTGATGTCACCATTAGCAACAACTGGAATCGTCACCGCCTGTTTTATGGCTCGAATGGTGTCGTATTCCGCTTCTCCTTTGTACATACAAGCACGCGTGCGTCCGTGTACCGCGAGGGACTGAATACCAGCTTGTTCCGCAAGCTGAGCAATAGCAACGCCATTACGATTGTCAGGATCCCAGCCTGTACGTATCTTCAAGGTGACGGGAACATCTACTGCGTTGACGACCGCATACAAGATGTCTTGCACTAGGTCGGGGTATTGCAGCAATGCTGAACCCGCCATCTTTTTATTCACCTTTTTGGCTGGGCAGCCCATGTTGATGTCAATGATCTGCGCGCCATTCGCCACATTATGCTGTGCCGCTTGCGCCATCAACTCAGGTTCGCACCCAGCGATTTGAACAGCCTTTATACCGGGCTCGTTAGCATGCCCCATGCGCTTTTGCGACTTTTGGGTTTGCCATACGCGTGGATTACTCGACAGCATCTCAGAGACAGTTAATCCTGCACCAAGCTCATTGCACAGCTGGCGAAAAGGAAGATCTGTGACACCCGCCATGGGTGCTAAGATCACTGGATTGTCGAGGAGATAAGGTCCGATCCGCATCGGTTAAAAACTGTTCAACTCAAGGGTCGGAAATTTTAGGGAATTTAGCACAGAAAGAAAAGGCTGTATTTTGTACAAAAGCAGCCTTTTTTGCACTTTTTACTCTTGACAATTTAATGACAAGCTACTGTTTACGCGTTGCGTGGAGCATTACCCAGTCATCTTGCACGGTAGCCGGGTCAAATGTGAAATCAGCGTTATAAGCGTTTTGCACGGCTTCAATTTGCCGTTCAAGGATGCCAGACATCACTAAATCCCCCTGCGGACCGACATAACCTTTGATGACGGCAGCGAGCTCTTGCAACGGTCCAGCCAAGACGTTGGCCAAAACAATATCGGCCGCCATGGTCGGTTGTTCACTCGGCAAATAAACCTCCAAGCGTTCCGCCACGCCGTTCCGTTCAGCGTTTTCGCGGCTGGCGATTAACGCTTGACGATCAATATCGATACCGATCGCGCGCTCGGCTCCCAATAACAATGCTGCAATTGCCAAAATACCTGATCCACAGCCAAAATCGACGACGGTTTTGCCGCTCAAGTCTTGGCTGTCCAACCATTGCAAGCAAAGGGCCGTGGTTGGGTGAGTACCAGTACCAAAGGCCATGCCGGGGTCGAGTAGGATATTGACCGCGTTGGGATCTGGAATGTCCCGCCAGCTGGGGCACACCCATAAACGTTGACCGAACTGAATCGGATGAAAGTTATCCATCCACTCACGTTCCCAGTCTTTGTCTTCGAGCGGGTCGGTTTTATAGTTCAGGCCATCCTTGAAGTATTTTGATTTGCGTAGGTTTGCCAGCACCGGCTTAAGATCCGCCGCGGCGGGAAAGAGACCCGTCACCAGCGTTTCTTGCCAATACAGCACTTCACCGAGTGGCGGCTCAAAAATGGGATTGTCTTGCGCATCGCGATAGGTCACCGCCATAGCGCCGTTGCCCTGCAACATGTCACCGACCAGCGGTGCATGTTGCTCAGGCGCAGATACCGTAAGCTGAATCCATGGCATGGGGGTTAATGACCACCCATGCCAAGTTTCTTCTCGAGATAGTGGATGTTCGTGCCACCATGCTGGAAGTTTTCATCAGCCATAATGTCTTTCTGTAATGGTACGTTGGTTTTGATACCTTCAATGATAAGCTCACTCAAAGCATTGCGCATGCGTGCAATTGCCACATCACGGTTTTCGCCGTAGGTGATGAGTTTACCAATCATCGAGTCGTAGTTCGGCGGCACTTTGTAGTCCGCGTAGACGTGTGAATCCCAACGCACACCCAAGCCACCCGGCGGATGGAAGCGAGTGATTAATCCCGGCGATGGAACGAAGGTATTTGGATCTTCGGCATTGATACGGCATTCCACCGCATGGCCTCGAATCACTACGTCTTCTTGTGAGAATGACAGCGGACGACCGGCAGCGATGCGTAACTGCTCTTTGATCAAATCAATGCCGGTAACCATTTCGGTAACCGGGTGTTCTACCTGAATACGGGTGTTCATTTCAATAAAGTAGAACTCGCCGTTCTCATAGAGAAACTCGAAGGTACCAGCGCCGCGGTAACCAATTTCCAAGCAGGCTTTGGCACAACGCTCGCCGATGTACTTGCGCATTTCTGCAGTAATTCCAGGAGCAGGCGCTTCTTCCACGACTTTTTGGTGACGACGTTGCATCGAGCAGTCCCGTTCACCAAGGTAAACAGCGTTGCCTTGACCATCGGCGAGTACTTGGATCTCAATGTGGCGTGGATTCTCAAGGAATTTTTCCATGTACACCATTGAGTTCCCAAATGCCGCACCAGCTTCTGCTTGCGTGGTACTAATGGCGCGAATGAGTTCTTCTTCTTTGCGCACAACGCGCATACCACGACCGCCACCACCACCGGCAGCTTTAACGATCACTGGGTAGCCAATGCGCTTGGCGATTTTTAAGTTCTTTTCTTCATCGTCGCCAAGTGGGCCACCTGAGCCAGGTACGCAAGGAACGCCAGCTTTTTTCATCGCTTCAATGGCAGAAACTTTATCGCCCATTAAGCGGATCACATCAGCCGTTGGACCGACAAAAATGAAACCTGAATTTTCCACCTGTTCGGCAAAGTCAGCGTTTTCCGCAAGGAAGCCGTAGCCAGGGTGGATGGCAGCTGCGTCGGTTATCTCAGCAGCACTAATAATGCGCGGAATATTTAAGTAACTCTCGTTGGCTGGTGCATTACCGATACAAATCGATTCATCCGCCAACAGCACGTGTTTGAGATTACGGTCAACCGTCGAGTGCACCGCAACCGTCTTGATACCGAGCTCCTTGCATGCACGTAACACGCGCAAGGCAATTTCACCTCGGTTTGCAATGACAACCTTATCTAACATGATGATGTCCTGATTTGTGGTGTTTACTCGATCACGAATAGCGGCTGGTCGAACTCAACAGGCTCGCCATTCTCAACGAGGATTTGTTTCACCACGCCGCCTTTGTCCGCTTCGATTTGGTTCATCATCTTCATGGCTTCAACGATACACAGGGTATCGCCAGCTTTGACTTGTTGCCCAACGCTAACGAAATCGTTTGCGCCAGGAGCTGGCGCGGCATAAAAAGTACCGACCATTGGCGAACGGACAATATGACCGCTCAATTCAGGTTCTGCGGCTTCAACTGGAGCTGCTGGAGCGGCAGGCGCTGGAGCAGGTGCTGCAGGGGCGTGCATTGGCGCTGGTTGATAATGCATTGGCGCTGCCATTTGGCTGCCACCACGGTGGATACGAACCGACTCTTCACCTTCGGTGATTTCAAGTTCGGCGATACCTGATTCTTCGACCAGTTCAATTAATTTTTTGATTTTACGAATATCCATGATCTGTTGTGACCCCGTAGATAATAGTTAGGTGTTATCGCGTTGCTGTAAATTTGAGACTGCAGCTTGCAGAGCTAGTTCATAACCCTGTGCGCCACAACCGCAAATCACCCCAACGGCTAATTCGGCTAAATAAGAATGGCGACGAAAAGCTTCGCGCGCATGAATATTGGACAAGTGTACTTCGATAAACGGAATTGCAACGGCAGCAAAGGCATCGCGCAGGGCGATACTCGTATGTGTGTAGGCCGCCGGATTAATAATGATAAAGTCTACTTTGCTGGACGCTGCCTCTTGGACCCAATCAATGAGTTCGTGTTCGGCGTTCGACTGTCGGCAGTCGAGGGTCACACCAAGGGCTTCGGCCTTGTGGCGTAACTCGCTTTCGATGTGCGCGAGGGTGGCGGAGCCGTAGATCTCTGGCTCACGTTGCCCCAACCTATTTAAGTTGGGGCCGTTCAACAACATGATTCTGTAGTTATGTTGATTATTTTCGGCCATTTTGCTGCTATCTGTTGCGAAGTTATCAGTAAGTTGCTTTTTGTGCGAAATTTTCAAAGTTGCACAGCAAATTACACTGGTACCTTGGCATTATAGATAAAAATGACCGAAACGCAGCAAAATACTGGTCTTATCACCGAAGATCACTGCAAATTTTGTGTTGCCTCAACTTCTTCAAGGTGCTGTACAAAGGCCTCGGCGTCGAGAAACCCTGCCACACGCGCATTCGGCACCAACTTACCATCATAGAAAAACAAAATGGTTGGTAGTCCAACAACTTGGTAGTTTTGCAATAGCGCGTTAGTGGTCGGGGTGTTTTTCGTCACATCGGCTTGCAAAACGATAGCATCGGCCAGCGCATTTTGTACTTGCGCATCGGTAAAGGTATAGCGTTCAAACTCTTTACAGGCGACGCACCAATCCGCATAAAGGTCGAGCATGACCAATTGTGTGGGTTCTGCCGAAGCGAGTTGTGCTTCTATTTCGGCCACCGATGAAACCTGTTTAAAGGGCAGCTCGGCGTGGTTGCCTTGCGGCCACCACAAGAACAACAGCCAAGTCGCCAAGGCTAACCATGCCGCGCTGATCAGAACTGCCACGCCACTTTCAATATCGCGTAACGAAGTGATAATCAGGTACAAAGCGCTGAGTGAGATAAATACGATCCATAGCCAGTCCGCAACGGCAACAGGCAATAAGCGTTCAATAAAGATTACCGCAACAGCTAGAAGTACCACGCCAAAGATTCGTTTGACCACGTTCATCCAAGCGCCGGCCTTGGGCAACAATTTACCACCGGTGGTACCAAATAAAATAAGTGGTAATCCCATGCCTAAGCTCAAGGCGTACAGCACACTCGCACCGACTGCAATATCGCCTGATTGCGCGATAAACAACAACACGCCTGACAAGGGTGCAGTGGTGCACGGCGAAGCAATTAAACCGGACAACACGCCCATCACGAAAACGCTACGGTGGGCACCGCCGCGCTGTTGTTGACTTACTTCATGCAAATAATTTTGCCACTTGCTCGGTAATTGCAGGTTATAGAGTCCGAGCATACTCAGTGCTAACAACACAAACAGCGCCGCTAGTACGATCAACACAAAAGGGTGTTGTAGCATCGCTTGATAACGCAGACCCGCAAGCGCTACGACAATACCAAGCGCAGAGTAGGTGATGGCCATGCCTTGGACATAAGCAAACGACAGCGTGAAGGCGCGTGTGGTTTTAAGAGCCTTATTGGGCCCCATGATCACCGTTGAAAGAATCGGATACATGGGCAGCACACAAGGAGTAAAGGCGAGACCGATACCGGCGACAAAGAACACCAGCAGTACCCAAACCAGGGGCTGCTCAGTTAAGTCGCTAAATAAACTGTTGGCAGTAAACTGCTGACTGTTGGCGGCGATTTGCTCGAAATCTACCGCCGCTGGGACGGGTTCAACCCCGGTGGCTGCTGAGTCAGTGACTGCGCCTAACGGAATTTCTTTGGTACTTGGCGGATAACATAAGCCAGCGTCGGCACAGCCTTGATAACCTAAGGTGAAATTATTGGCCGCGATGTTCGCCAAGGTAAGTTTAAGCGTCACTTGATCACGATAGATGATGGATTCGCCAAAAAATTCGTCGTAATGAGCTTCGCCTTCTGGCAACTGCGGCTGGGCCGCTAAGGGAATGGCTGGGTCAAATTGAAAGCGATGCTGATAGAGGTAATAGCCCTCGGCAATTTCGAAGGTGAGCTCAAGCTGCTTACCTTGTTGGCGAAAGTCAAATTGGAAGGCTTGGTCAACGGGTAAAAATTGATTTTGTGCAAAGGGGTCGTCGTTGCCTGCGTTAAAGTCTTGCGCATGCGCTGCGCCGTTAAAGACGACTAGGAACAGCGTCAAAAAAGCCGCTACAAACCACTGGCGGTACTGCATTAAGATGTTACCTCTGTTAACCACTGCAAATAAGCCTCACTGCCGGCTTCAATAGGTACGGCAATAAGTTCGGCCACATCATAAGGGTGTGCAGCCTGCACCATTTCAAACAGTGCCGGTAATTGTTCCGACGTTGTTTTGATATTCAAAATGACTTCTTCGTCACTATGTAAGTGATCGTCCCACCAATACATCGACGTAGAAGCAGCGCCAATGTTAACACAGGCGGCAAGGCGCGCACGCAGAACCTTTTCGGCGATGGCCTTCGCGGTATTCTTGTCTGGACAGCTGCAAAACACTAAATGATAGCTAGCGCTCATGGTGAGTCCTTAAATTTTTTTTTCGAAAAGCCTTGAGTTCAGGATTTTGCACCCCATAACTGTGGCACAACATTTTTTAACAGCCCTTGTGGGTAATCACAAGGGTAAGTTATCAACCCACAACTAGGTTTAGGAGTTATCAAAGATGAAACTTCGTCCTTTACATGATCGAGTGATCATTAAACGCTCTGAAGCAGAAACTAAGTCTGCAGGCGGCATCGTATTAACTGGTTCGGCAGCCGAAAAGTCGACCCGTGGCGAAGTCGTTGCAGTCGGTAACGGCCGCATTTTGGACAGCGGTGAAGTCAAAGCACTTGACGTTAAAGTCGGCGATAAAGTGCTATTCAGCGAAGGCTACGGTGTCAAAACCGAGAAAATCGACGGTGAAGAGTACTTGATCATGAGCGAGTCAGACATTCTCGCGATCGTTGAAGGTTAATTCAGCTAGAAACAGATTCGAAAGAGGAATACGAACATGGCAGCTAAAGAAGTAAAGTTTGGTAACAATGCTCGTCAGCGCATGCTCAAAGGCGTGAACGTACTGGCTGATGCAGTCAAAGTAACCTTGGGTCCAAAAGGCCGCAACGTTGTTTTGGAAAAATCATTCGGCGCACCTGTAATCACCAAAGATGGTGTTTCAGTAGCAAAAGAAATCGAGCTTGAAGACAAGTTTGAAAACATGGGCGCACAAATGGTGAAAGAAGTTGCGTCAAAAGCGAATGATGAAGCGGGTGACGGCACGACGACTGCTACTGTGCTGGCACAATCGATCGTCAACGAAGGTTTGAAAGCTGTTGCTGCGGGTATGAACCCGATGGACCTGAAGCGCGGTATCGACAAAGCGGTTATCGCTGCAGTTGAAGAATTGAAGAAAATTTCTCAGCCGTGCGACAACAACAAAGCCATCGCGCAGGTTGGTACGATCTCTGCGAACTCTGACAGCACCATCGGTGAAATCATCGCGAAAGCCATGGAAAAAGTAGGCAAAGAAGGCGTGATCACTGTTGAAGAAGGTCAAGCATTGCAAGACGAGCTTGACGTTGTTGAGGGTATGCAGTTCGACCGTGGCTACTTGTCACCATATTTCATCAACAATCAAGAAAACGGCACTGTTGAGCTCGATAGCCCGTACATCTTGTTGGTTGACAAGAAGATTTCAAACATCCGCGAGTTGCTACCAACTCTTGAAGGCGTAGCGAAGTCTGGCAAGCCACTATTGATCATCGCTGAAGATGTTGAAGGCGAAGCCTTAGCGACCTTGGTTGTGAATAACATGCGCGGCATCGTTAAAGTTGCCGCTGTTAAAGCGCCTGGCTTCGGTGACCGTCGCAAAGCTATGTTGCAAGACATCGCTGTGTTGACTGGTGGTACCGTGATTTCTGAAGAAATCGGTATGGAGCTGGAAAAAGCTCAGTTGGAAGACCTTGGTACTGCGAAGCGCGTAGTGATCAACAAAGACAACACTACTGTGGTCGACGGCAACGGTGACCAAGCAGCAATCGAAGGCCGCGTGACGCAAATTCGTCAACAGATTGAAGAAACTTCTTCTGACTACGACAAAGAGAAACTGCAAGAGCGTTTGGCTAAATTAGCTGGCGGTGTGGCAGTTATCAAAGTTGGCGCAGCAACCGAAGTTGAAATGAAAGAGAAGAAAGCGCGCGTCGAAGACGCGCTGCACGCAACTCGCGCAGCCGTTGAAGAAGGCGTAGTCCCTGGTGGCGGTGTGGCCCTCGTGCGCGCCGCGAGCAAACTTGGCGACCTACGTGGTGACAACGAAGAGCAAAACGTTGGTATCAAACTTGCGTTGCGCGCGATGGAATCGCCACTGCGTCAAATCGCAACCAATGCTGGCGCCGAAGGCTCAGTTGTTGCGAACAACGTGAAGAACGGCGAAGGCAACTACGGTTACAACGCTGGCAACGACACTTATGGCGACATGCTCGACATGGGTATCTTGGATCCAACCAAAGTAACCCGTTCAGCATTGCAGTTCGCTGCGTCAGTAGCCGCACTGATGATCACCACCGAAGCGATGGTTGCTGAACTTCCAAAGGAAGAAGCACCAGCCCCTGATATGGGCGGCATGGGTGGTATGGGCGGCATGATGTAAGCCTCCTTACCTCTTAGAGGAGGTTTTGTTCTTCCACAAATGCTCTTGAAGCCCCGTTTTTACGGGGCTTTCTTGTATTCAATAAGACAAAATAAGTCTTATCTCGGTTTATGATGGTGAAAGTGCGCAAGCCTCATTATAACAATTAACAACGGTCCACACTTAATGAAAGAAAAAACGATTAGTAAAACAAATTATTTAAGTAATTCAGTTGTTTCAGAGTTCATTGAATACCTGTACCTGGTTGTCACTGATAAGGAGACTTTGAATTTAACTTTTTCGGTTCCAAAACAAAATAAAGAATATCCGTCCGATTATTGGATCGATAATCCGCAAAGAATAGTCAATTATAGGGTGTTCAATGACGCTTTGACGGAATATTTTTGGGCAAAAGAGTCTCTTGAGGAGAACAAAGAGCGGCTTGATATAATATCAGCACAATTAAATGATGCTATAAGTGCATCATCGGATGAAGCCTTTTTTAAAGCCGTAGATGATTGTTTGCTATGGGGCGCTGGATACCGAAAATCAGCATCACTTTACCGGAATAATATTGCGTGGCTGGAGAGTAACTTTCCAACGAGAGCCGGTGTCCTCTCTTATTTCCTAGAGACATTAGAAGCTTTACTGGCGGAGCAAGTTCAACTGCATGCTATGCCTTCACTATTTAGAATGAATTCCGGCTATACAAAAGTATTTGCACTGATGTCGCCATCCCAATTCATTATTTATGACTCTCGGGTAGCGGCGGGACTGGGGTTGCTCTTTATTAAGTTCTTACATAAACGACCTATTCATTCTACTGAGTTGAGTAACGCATTGGGTCTTCGCTTTCTACGACAAGGTGTACCGGCAAGAGATCCAAACGTCATTTTTAATATCGGCATGAAAGCGATATACCCGAGTGCTGCAAATAGTTCACTACACCATGCAGAGTCGAATGTTCGAGCAAACTGGCTTCTGCAAGCAGTTGAGGAACTAGTGAAGCGCAAGGGAACAAAACCAGAAATGGATTTAAGAAAAATGGAAGCCGGATTATTTATGCTTGGCGCTCAAGTAGGTCGACCCAATGGCCCCATATTGTCTTAGCGCAGAACCATGCTGTCCCTAGCGCACACTTTATTACGAGTATCTTTTCTTGTATACGCCAAGCATCAAATTATTCGAAGTTTGTTGGTGAGCGCTCTCGAGTAAAGTCTGGATACTTCTTTCGATGTCATCGTTTTCATACAGTGAAATCATCGCTTCAGCGCGCCGCTTGAATTCGGCTCTGACAATATCGGGTTTGAGTACTTGCAGTGAGTCACCAAAGCTCGATAAAAAGTTCACGCAGTCGAACACATCCGGCGCCTGCTTATTAAAATGATTGGGAATGAGCACTTTACCTGTGACTTTTGATGTCCCACCACCATTTGAGGTGACCTTTATATGTTCACCAAAGCCTATTTTGCAGAGGTGGTTTACAGCCCAGTCAGCGCCGCGAAACTCAAAGTCATAGTGTTTTTCGAATTGATCCCAGTTGATGCTTCGGTATTTAACGTTAGTAGCCTGCTGTATGTTTTTTAGTCGATCTAGTTGAAAGCTATAATAGGTATTTATTTCGTGTACAAAAGCGAACAGTTTTATATCGTGATTAATATACTGGATGCGCTGAGGAGAGAGTGTGACACATTCAGGAACAACGCTTTTATGCATTGAATCATAAGTTGCGGAAAAGACGCGGTTGTTGATAAGTGCGTCGAACACATCACGCCAGTGAGGATGATTTTCGACAGCAGGTTGCTTCTCTCCTTGAATAAATGTCGGCCAAAACCTTAGTTTATTCTCTAGCTCCTTAAACTGGTTATCGTCAACATCAGACTCTTCAATGTCGTTCTTTAGCTCTTCAATAAGAGAGGGAGGAAAGCAGTCTCTAAGGTATGCATTGATAAAACGAAAGGCGAATATACGTGCCTCAACGCGCGTATTTGAAACAGAGCCATAGCCCAAAGCTTCGTTTCTTACTTCGTCATTTGCCCAATAAAAGCGAGCCTTTCCAAAACCACGTTCGGCGTTATTTATTATCTTTAAAAAGCTTGGGGACTCCGCATCTTGATATGTGATAACCAGCTCATTAAGTTTTCGTGTGATATTGCGAAAAAACGTGCCATAGATTTTGCTTTCTGTTGCGTAAAGTCGATCGGAGTCAGATGTCGAGAGTAGTTCAGGGTTATACTCAGCAACACATTGCAGCATGTTTTCATCGGCTAGTATTTCAGCGACGCTGCGCGCCGCACTTTTTCCACTTCTTACGGACTTCATTAATGCATCGGTATAATGTTTGTACTTAATGGACATAAACGCTGGTATCGGCCGAAATTGTTTTCTAATTTATAGAATATCCTGCCTTTATTAAAGAGGACAACCCCTGTCTCAATTGGGGCTGCATCAATTAGGCAAAGCTATCTCATCAGCAAACTTTATTAAGTCCTCAAGAATCTCAATGAGAGGTATACGCGATGCAGCGTCGGAGTGGTTTGTAATTGTATCACTGATAACATCCATACTGTCCGCAACCATTCTCTGTAATAATTGGTATTGAAACTTATTTAATTGAAGTATGGCTCCTTCACTTTCGAACAGGGTTGCAACAAGCTGTTGCACCGAATGATAAACCTGCTGCTCCTCGAACTGGCGAGGATCACTCCACATCATTAAAGCTTGGAAAGCTGGTCTACTCATGATTCTACCTAATTAGTTAACTTTAGAGCTGGGTTACTCTGATGCCTATCCTTGTCGCGATTAGTTTTCTTGTCCATGTTGCGTGCAAATGCTTCGTCCAAGTCGATCTCCATTTGGTTCGCCAGGCACACGACGATAAATAAAACATCAGATAGCTCATCAGCTATCGCGGTCTTTACGCAAATGGGACGCTCTTCGGGTTTAAAGGATTGTTGCCCGAATTCTCTACCAATCAAGCGCGCAACCTCGCCTGTTTCTTCAATGAGGTTAGACAAATTGGTCATTTCGTCAAAGTAATTGACGCCAACTTTTTTGATCCAGTGATCTACTTGTTGCTGGATGGTATTTAAATTTGTACTTGGTTTTTCGCGTTCAAACGTAATGTTGTCCATTAGTTCCTCCATGCTGGGAATGTCATGTGATTGAAGGTAAATCTTGTCATCATATTCTTTGACGAATTTGGTAAACTGGTCGACGACGTGAGCATAGCATTGGGCTGGCGAGCCAATGGCGTTAAAGCGTACTAGTGAGTCATGATTTGCGAATTCTACCTTCGTGGTAACCTTTATTCGCTTTGTGTTTTCAAATATCAGTTGGCTTTCTTCTTCAACTCTGATCGACTCGATATACATTTTAAATTTACCGGATACCGAATTTAGAACACCCGACATCGCCAAAAGCAGTAATGGATCTTCTTGAACAGATTTTGGTATCTGACAGCAAAAATAATCACTCACGATTTTGTTCATGCACGCACCCTTAAAGTGTTCTTGAGAGCAGCAGAAAGGTCTGATCGCCATAGCCAAACCAACTACCTGTACTCGCATCAACGGTTCTATCAGATGCTGGGTCGTACCAACCTAGCAATCGACTTGGGTTGAGCGAATAAATTCGTTTAATGCCATTTTGAAGTATTTGAAGTTTTCCAATTGCTATACCCTTGCTGTTTCTAATGAATTCCATGATTATTGAGCCTCGTAACCGAATGATTTATGAGTATCAGTTCTGATGCGACATTTTTTGTCTTAATGCGAAGAGGTTGCTGGTTTGTTGTGGTTTGAAAGCTGACGGTCAAGAGTTTTGAATAGAAATATAGGAATGAACTGTTCAGATTGTCACATTCATAGGTCGCGCGTCGTCTTATAGACAAAGCTACCAAAGGAGGTGGATTATGAAAAACATCACTATGTTAACTGTCGCAGTCGCAGCAGCACTGTTTTCTGTAAATGCACTCGCTGCAGAAGTTAAAGTTGAATGGAAGGATGTCGATAGCTACCGCGACATCGAGGCGGTGAACGATATTCAGAGCCGTTTTGAAAAACAAATCATGGATGGCTTAACCGAGCATTGGAAAGCGCTAGGTGCGAAATTGCCTGACGACCATAAGTTGACCGTCACTATGACCGACTTAGATATTGCAGGCCGCGTTGAACCGACCTATGGTTCGGCTGCTTCAAGCCACATGCGCATACTTGATGATATTTCCTATCCGGCCATGAGCTTTGCGTTCACCTATACTGATGCTAATGGCAATGTAATTGCTGAGGATGCTGACGTACGCTTGAAAGATATGGGCGCGAATTCAGGTACGATGCGCTCCGCAGTCCGTAGCGGTCGAGACGCACTCTTTTATGAGAAGCGTCTGATGGACGGTTGGTTCGACAAGCAATTTAAGGCCTCGATCAACTAACGGCTTAATTAAGGGTGAGCTCGAGCGGAGTTTTGCTGGGTTCACCGGCAACTTCGCGCACCAGCCGCGGCACTAAAAAGCCCGGCAGCAAAGCGCGTAATTGCTCGGCAATTTGTAAAGCTTCGGCGTCAGTCACTGCAAAGTGGCTGGCGCCTTTTACTTTGTCGAGTTGATGTAAGTAATAGGGCATCACTTTTGCGGCGAACAAAGCTTCGCTTAACTCCGCAAGCACATCAGCGCTATCGTTAACACCGCGCAACAAAACGCTCTGATTGAGCAAGGTAACACCAGCCTGAGCCCAGGGAACAAGCGCTTCATGCAATTGCGGTGCTACTTCATGCGGGTGGTTGGTATGCAGCACGAGTAAGGCCTGCAGTCGACTTGCGCCAAGGCGTTTACCGAGCGCTGGGGTTAGACGTTCAGGCAACACTACGGGCAGGCGCGAATGAATACGCACGCGTTTAAGTTGCGGAATGACCTCAAGCTCAGCGAGTAATTGAAAAAGCTGATCATCGGTGGCGAGTAGCGGGTCACCACCACTAAGTATTACTTCGTTAATGTTCGGATCGGCTTGGATATAAGTGAACAGCTCTTGCCTTTGTGCGCGGCCAAAATGATGTTCGTTATAAGGGAAGTGCCGGCGAAAACAGTAGCGACAATTGATCGCACAACCACCGCGCAAAATAACTAAAACACGGGAGCGATATTTGTGTAAGAGACTTGGCGTTGTGTTGTCTTGCTCCGCCAAGGGGTCAGTAACGAAACCGGCTTGGTCTAAATATTCATCCTGCGCTGGCATGACTTGGCGTAATAGTGGGTCGGCTACATTTGCGCGCTCCATCAGACTGACAAAGTGGCGCGTCACCATCACCGGAAACAGCTCCCGTGCGCGACTGTGTGCCGCAATCCAATCATCAGGTAAGTCAAGTTGTTGGCCGAGCAGAATGGGGTCACGAATGGCTTTGGCTAGCTCTTGTTGCCACGCGGGGCGTATAGAAATGACGTCAGCTTTGGACACAACACACTCGCAAACAGTTAGTTAAGATTCATCGATAAGCCGCTAGTTTACCTGAAAATCATTTTTACCTGAAAATTTCCCGTTAATCGTTTATTATTGCCGCCGAAATCGCTAAACCTGTTTGAAGATGAGGACTCTATGGCGAACTACAGTACAAATGAATTCAAGGCTGGTTTGAAGATCATGCAAGATGGCGAGCCTTGCGCCATTGTTGAAAACGAAATGGTTAAGCCGGGTAAGGGCCAAGCCTTTAACCGCGTGAAAATCCGTAAGTTGATCAGCGGCAAAGTGGTTGAAAAAACCTTTAAGTCGGGTGACAGCGTAGAAGGTGCCGACGTCATCGATGTCGATTTGGCGTACCTCTACAACGACGGTGAGTTCTGGCATTTCATGAACAATGATACCTTTGAGCAAATTGCTGCTGACGAAAAAGCTGTCGGCGATGCAACCAAATGGTTAGTTGAGCAAGATGTGTGTACTTTGACGCTTTGGAACGGTAACCCCATTGCGGTCACACCACCGAACTTTGTCGAACTGGAAATCACTGAAACGGACCCAGGTTTGAAAGGTGATACTGCCGGTACAGGTGGTAAGCCTGCGACCTTGATCACGGGCGCGGTTGTACGTGTACCTTTATTCGTACAAATCGGCGAAGTGATTAAAGTTGATACGCGAACTGGCGAATACGTCTCACGCGTGCAGAAGTAAACACTAACTAGCAATGCAGCGCTCGTTGAACTGGCAGCCTTCGGCAACCCTTGAAACGCTCAAAGCGCGCGCTGCATTATTGGCTAGCACCCGCGCTTTCTTTGCCGTGCGCAATGTGCTCGAAGTTGATACGCCTTTGTTAGCGCAATGCGGTGTCACCGATCCCCACCTCGAAAACCTGCAAACCGAATTTTTGCAGACAACTTACTATCTGCAAACGTCGCCGGAATATGCCATGAAGCGATTGCTTGCAGCTGGCAGCGGTTGTATTTATCAATTGAGCAAGGTATTTCGCGCGGACGAGCAGAGTCCGCGCCACAATCCAGAATTTACCATGCTTGAGTGGTACCGCGTTGGGTATAGCATGCAGGAACTCATTGCTGAGGTCGGGGCATTACTGCAAGCCACCGTGAACGCTCCTCCTCTGCAGCAAATGACTTACCAGCAGCTGTTTATGGCGCGGTTAGGGATCGATCCGCTTGCTCCTAACGCCTTAGCACAGCTGCAAACGGAATTGGCACAACGCCCAGAGCTGCGCGATTGGGCGAGCGCAGAAAGTGATCTAGACACTTTGCTTGAGGGTGCGATGGCGTTGGTTATCGAACCACAGCTGCAGCCCGAAGTACCGTTAGTGGTCACGCATTATCCAGCTTCCCAAGCGGCGCTGGCTCAGCTCGACCCAAGTGACCAGCGCGTAGCGTTGCGGTTTGAAGTTTTTTACGGCGGTCTCGAACTAGCCAATGGTTACCAAGAACTCACCGATGCAGAACTGCAAGCGCAGCGTTTCGCCACGGATAATGCACGCCGCGCGCAGCTTGGAAAAGCGCAGCGAACCGGTGATGCGCGTTTACTTGCGGCGTTACAGCAAGGCATGCCAGCTTGCTCTGGTGTCGCCTTGGGCTTTGATCGGTTAGCGATGCTCGTTTGCCGCAAACACTACATCTCTGAAGTTTTACCGTTCGCAATTGATCGTGCTTGAGGCTTGCTGAATCGAAGCGTGATGTTATAATATAACAACTTCACCAAGGCGATAGTAAGGTAATCGAGCACATGACACAGCGCTCCTTAGACAAAACAGGTATTTGGGTGACCACCTTGTGTGCGTTGCACTGCTTGTTGCTGCCTGTGATCCTGCCGATGCTATCGTTGATAGGTTTATCGTTCATCGGTGAAGAACTTCTCGAACGCACGATTTTAAGTATTAGCCTGATTGTCGGTTTCGTTGCGCTGCTTGTTGGCATGCGCAAGCATTTACGCTTTTATCCGCTACTGCTGCTTGTTGCCGGTGGAGTGATTTACTGGCACAAGGATAGCTTAGGCGAGATCGGTGAGCCGGCGATTATTCTACTTGGTGCTAGTCTTATTGTTGCTGCGCATTGGGTAAACCTTAAGCTTACCCGCCGCGCGACCACTGTACTGATGCCGAAAGCAACTTCTTAAGCGGTGCAACGTTCGAGCACCACCCCTGCTTCCATGTGATGGGTGTAGGGAAACTGATCAAACAAAGCGCGTTTGGTGACACGGTGTGTGGTGGCTAACTTTTCAAGGTTCGCGACTAAAGTTTCGGGATTACACGAAATATAAATAATGCGTGAATACTGCCGAACTAACTCTAAAGTATCATCATCAAGACCAGCTCGAGGCGGGTCAACCAACACGGTTTGACAGTTGAAGCTTTCTAGCTCGGCTTCCGCGGCGCGGCGCGATTCTTTTTCCCCTTGCATCACTGCGCTAAAGTCCTCTGCGGACATTCGCACCACGGTGACATTATCGATGCCATTCAACTGACAGTTAAAGCGCGCTGAGGCAACGCTGGTCTTACTAATTTCAGTGGCAAGTACGCGATTAAAGTTACGCGCTAAAGGCAAACTAAAGTTACCGTTACCACAATACAGCTCTAACAGGTCATGATCTGTTGCTGTAGTTGCCGAGAGAGCCCACTCAACCATGTGAATATTTACTGCGGCATTAGGCTGGGTGAAGCTATTCTCGATTTGTTGAAATTTATAATCGCGGCCAGCGATGGGTAGTGTTTCTGTTACCCAGTCTTGTTCAAGGGCAATTTTTTGCTTGCGGGAGCGACCGATGAGTTGAATTTCACCAAATTGACTTAACGCCCCACGTAATTGCAGTGCTGCTGTTTGCCACTCGTCATCAAGAGGACGATGGTAGATCAAGCTAATCAATGCCTGATGACTTGTTGTGGTTAGAAATTCAACTTGAAAAAGCTTTTGCCGCAATATCGGACGCGAGCGAACATAGTCCAGTACAGCAGGCATGAGTTGATTCATCAGCTTACTACCTGCGGGGAAGTCGTCCATACGAATCTTTGCCCGCGTTTCTGGGTCGAACATGATATAGAACAAGTCGTCGCCTTCGTGCCAAACCCGAAATTCAGCTCGCATTCGGTAATGCTTGGCAGGTGAGGCAAACACAGCGAGCGGCTCTTGGCAAAACGGTGCAAGCATGGTATCTAAACGTGCCTCCTTGTCATCGAGTTGGTCTTGATAGAGTTCGGGTTGTACCGCTATATGTGTCATGCATGCCTCAAGCTTCATAAATGAGCTGCGAATTGTAATTACTCACCGACAAAAGTCCAGTTTGTCTGTATTTGCCTTCTTTACAAAATCCTTGCAAACGAACATTGATTAACCAGAAAAAGTATTTCAATATGTTTCTTCGCTCGATGAAAAAACAAAAAAGAGCGACGAACAACAAATTAGGTTAAACAACAATAATAAGGTGACACACATGTCTAAGCACTTTGCCAAGCGTGGCGGCTTTGCCGTCGCAGCTTTAGCGCTCGCTGTTAGCAGTGCGGTAGTTCATGCCGGTAACGATAAGGAACGCGTTATCATCCAATTCAAGCCAGGCAGTCATGCACAAGTAGAAAAAGCGGTGCAACGTGCTGGTGG
Source organism: Pseudidiomarina sp. CB1 (assembly GCF_024752025.1). GTDB lineage: Bacteria > Pseudomonadota > Gammaproteobacteria > Enterobacterales > Alteromonadaceae > Pseudidiomarina. The sequence goes on from NZ_JANTPU010000002.1 coordinate 406,909, forward strand.
TAACAAACACGTCGACCTCAGCAAACTGGACGCGATGGCTGTATCGGTCCCAAGCGCAGCATTAAATGGTCTGCGCAATAATCCAAATATTATTTTGGTTGAAGAAGATAGTAAACGTTACCTTTCGAGCTCACAGTATGAGCCAGGTACGCCGTACGGCATCACGCAAGTGCAAGCAGATCTCGTCAGTGATGCAGGCGCCGGTGCGGTCAAAGTTTGTATCATCGATTCAGGTTACGATTTAGGCCATCCTGACTTACCTACAAGCGGAGTAACAGGACGTTTCAATAGCGGTTCAGGTAACTGGTATACCGATGAAAATGGTCATGGTACACATGTTGCTGGCACGATCGCAGCATTGGCGAATGGTGAAGGTGTAGTGGGTGTGTTGCCCAACGGTAACCTGAACTTGCACATCGTGAAAGTATTCAGCGCTAGTGGTTGGTCATATTCTTCCTCTTTGATTGCGGCAGCAGATGAGTGCGCAACAGAAGGTGCTCAAGTCATTAATATGAGTTTGGGTGGTAGCCGTGCTAACCGTACTGAAGAACGTGGCTTTGCCCAACTCAATAGTGCAGGCGTTTTGAGCATCGCTGCAGCGGGTAATGACGGCAACACACGTCACTCGTATCCAGCGTCGTATGATTCGGTTGTCTCTGTGGCAGCAGTTGATAGCACTGAAGCCATCGCTTCATTCTCGCAGCAAACAGATCAAGTTGAGCTTGCTGGCCCTGGTGTCGCTGTACTGTCTTCGGTGCCACGTGGTACTGGCGAAAAAGTGGCTGTGACGGTGGGAAGCAATGGTTATGATGCTAACGCGATGGATGGCTCTGCGCGTACCGAAGCTACAGGAAGCCTAGTTGATTGTGGAATTGGTGACTCAGCTTGCGCTGGTGCTAGTGGTGCGGTTTGCTTGATCGAACGTGGTGCGATTTCGTTTGCTGAAAAGGTACAGGCTTGTGAAGCTGGCGGCGGAGCTGCAGCTATTGTTTACAACAATGAACCTGGCCCTTTGTTAGGTACCTTGGGCGAATACTCAGCGTCAATTCCGGCGGTAGGCGTGTCAGATACTGACGGTGCAGCTATGATGTCGCAACTTGGCAGTTCAAGTACGGTGAGCGTGGTTGATAGCGATTGGGCGTTCTTTGATGGAACCTCGATGGCAACGCCTCACGTTGCTGGCGTTGCAGCATTGGTATGGTCACAGCATACGAGCTGTACTAACGATCAAATTCGTGCGGCATTACATGCATCGGCCAAAGATTTAGGTGCAACAGGTCGTGACAATGCTTATGGTTATGGTCTTGTGCAAGCCAAAGCAGCTGTTGATTACCTAACGACGAATGGTTGTGCTGGTGACACCGGTGGTGATACAGGTGGTGACACTGGCGGTAACGGCGGTGGCAAAGGCGGCGGTAAAGGCGGCCCGAAGAAATAAACACCTGAAATAGAGATGTTTTGTTAAAAAGCTCGCTGCGTGCGAGCTTTTTTTATGCGCTTTGTACAGTATTT
>NZ_JANTPU010000003.1 GCF_024752025.1 Pseudidiomarina sp. CB1
TGAGACCCCGAGCTAACGCTCGGGGTTTTTTCGTTTTACGACCCCAAAAGCGTTGCTCGTCCGCTACGCTGTTCGTGCTTCGTCCGCTACGCTATTCGAACAGCGAACGTAGCGAGCGGACCAACAGCGCAGCGTACGAACAACGAATAACGCTTTTATCTTTCTTAGACTAAAGTCAACTAAGCATTTGCCTGATCCATTGCTATGCTGAATGGACTATAAGAAGTACTCATCTAGGAGAGGTAATTAGCATGAAAACGAACAAGACGTTGCTCGCAATGTTGAGCACCGGCGCGCTGTCCGGCTTAACCGTAATGAGCCCCGCCGCATTGGCACAAGACGAAAATGGCACGAATGTTGAAGCAGAAGAGCGCATTCAAGTTATCGGTTCACGCTTGTCGATGCGCACAGCCACCGACGGCACAGCACCAGTTGATATCATTTCAGGCGAAGAGCTATCAGCCAGCGGTATTACCGAAACTGCTCGTGCACTGCAATATGCAGTTCCTAGTTTTAACTTCCCAAGCTCATCGATCACTGATGGCTCAGACGCAGTGCGTCCAGCATCGTTGCGTGGACTGTCTCCGGACCATACACTGGTACTCGTAAACGGCAAACGCCGCCATATGAGTGCATTGGTTCACCTAAATGGTACCACCGGTCGCGGCAGTTCTAACGTTGATCTAAACGCGATTCCAATTTCTTCTATCAAACGTATCGAAGTGCTGCGCGACGGTGCAGCAGCGCTGTATGGTTCTGACGCGATTGCTGGTGTTATTAACATCGTGCTCAAGGATCAAGCTGAAGGTGGCTCGATCACCGCAAATGCCGGGCAAACCTATGAAGGCGACGGCGAACAGTACAAAGTTCATGGTAGCACCGGATTTGCCTTGGGCGATGATGGTCACTTTACCGTTGCCGCTGAATACCACCACAAAAATAAAACCAATCGTGCCGGCCTTGATCCGCGTCAACAATACCCTCTTGTTGATGGTGAACTCGACCCGCGTGAAGAAACGTTTGATCGATTGAACCACCATGTAGGTGCTGCATCCTTCGAGAACAAAGCCGTCTTTTTCAATGCCGCACTGGCAGTAGGTGAGGGCGAACTCTATGCCTTTGGTGGTGCGAGTGATCGAACGTCGCAAAGTGGTGCATTTTATCGTCGTGCGCTCGACAACCGAAATATTGTAGAAATTTATCCTGATGGTTTCTTGCCGTTATTGAGCCCTGAAACCCAAGACATGTCAGCTTATGTTGGCTATCGTTTTGATCTGTCAGGCTGGGCGGTCGATGCTAGCGCTGGTGTTGGCGAAAGTGAATTCCAGTACCGCTTAGAAAACTCTTTAAATGCTTCGATTGGTCCTAGCTCACAAACCGAATTTGACGCGGGAACCCTAACCACTGATGAATTTAACGCGACAATCGATTTTCAGCGTTTCTTTCCGTTCGTCAACAACTCCGATCTCGCCGTTGCCTTTGGTGTAAGTTACCGTGAAAACAGCTATCAAATCGCTGCAGGTGAAGAAGCTTCTTATCTTAACGGTGGCTATCAGAACCGTCCTGCGGGTAGTCAGGGCTTTACCGGTTTTAAACCTGAGTCAGAGGTTGATGAATCCCGTGATAACACTGGTTTCTACTTAGAAGTCGAAAATATGCTGACCGCCAATTTTCAATGGGGTGCAGCTGTTCGATACGAGGATTATTCGGACTTCGGTAGTAATACCAGCTGGAAGGTATCTGGTCGTTACGATCTAAATGATGAATGGGCAATTCGTGCGACGGCAAATACTGGCTTCCGTGCGCCGAGCGTACAACAGTTGTATTTCTCGAATATTTCTACCCTGTTTGTCGATCGTGGTGATGGCCTTCAGGCAGAGCAAAGCGGTACCTTTAATAATATTAGTCCAGTTGCCCAAGCTTTAGGTATTGAAGGTTTAGAGCCGGAAGAGTCGCAAAGCTTTAGCGCAGGTGTGGTCTATAACGGTTACGAGGGCTTTACCTTAACCATTGACGCTTTCCAGATCGCTATTGACGACCGCATTATCCTTTCCGGAGATTTGAGCCCAGAAGATTCTCCCGCCGTTGGCGATGCTCTTGCCGCAAGCGGTGCTGACAATGCGCGCTTCTTTGTAAACGCCGTTGATACCACCACCCAAGGTGTTGATGTGGTTGCTTCGCAAACATTTGAGCTTGAGCAGATGGGGTCTTTACGCGCACAACTTGCGTATGGCTACAATAAGACTGAGATCGATGACATTAATCTACCGGTCCTGCTCGACGGGTTAGAGGATAATCTGTTTGATGGTGTTGAGCGCACGCGAATGACACGTTCAGTGCCGCGCAATAGCGGTAGTGTTGCGTTTACCCATAATCTAGGTGATCTAGAAACTCGTCTAGCATTCAATTACTTCGGTGATTATGTTCTCGAGAACAACCAAGGTGTGCAAACTGAATTTAGCGCGAAATGGGTTACTGACTTGTCTGCCAAATACTTGCTTACTGACCAGTTAACGGTGAGTGCGGGCGTGCAGAACTTGTTCGATGAATATCCAGACAAGCAACGTCCAGAAAGTCAGTTCAACGGCATCTTTATGTATCCAAATACCAACGCGCCATTCGGCTTTAACGGTGGGTATTACTACGCTGAACTAACGTACAACTTCTAAAACTAACTGTGAATCGAGTTGTGAAAACCGCCACATAGTGGCGGTTTTTTTATGCCTCACACTTTTCCATAAACATAACCTGTTGAATAAAAAGAAATAAAAAGATGGCACGAATATTGAATAGACAAAGCATAGAAGTACAACATAAAACGTAGCAACCGCTTGAAGTGGTTTAGTTGGAGAACACTATGCGTAAACAATCAACTTGGCTTTGGGTTATCGCCGGACTGTTAGCTTTATTTCTTTTTGGTGACGAGATTTTAGGACTGATCGGTGCTGTGGTCGGTTTAGTGATTAGTATCGGCGTAACGGGTTTGGTTTTGGTCGCTATAGCGCTTGGCGCTTTTGCTCTGGTAGTTGCCATTGGAGGGAGCATCGCAGTCGGTGTTGCTGTTGCCGGCGTGGCATTGGTAGCAGTTCTCTTTAGTTGGCTATGGCCGTACCTGTTGCTGTTAGGGATTCTGTATTTGTTAGTTCGAAAACGCCCAAAAGCTGTGTAAACTAACCCCATGAATTAGCATGGGAGAATCTTGTGAAGCGATTACAACTATTGGCACTGGCAGCATGTTTTGTTTTGCCGCTGAGTGCTTGGGCCGATGTTACGGTCAGCGATGCTTGGGTAAAACCGACGATCCCAGGTACAGAAAATGGTGCAGGCTATTTTGTTATTCGTAACGACGGCGCTCAGGCCGTTACATTAATTGGCGTCAATAGTGATGCTTCACGTGCCAGCGAAGTGCACCAGCATGTTATGAATGAAGAAGGTATGATGCGCATGCGCCGCGTGCCTGAGCTTACTATTAATGCTGGAGAGCAGGTGGTTTTCCAGCCGGGTAGCTATCACATTATGTTTTTTGGTGTAAAAAATCCGTTTAGGGTGGGCGAAAGCGTTGCTTTTCAACTGCAATTCACCGATGCTGACGCGCTAGACGTTGTGGCCGAAGTGCGGTCGCTAAAATGATAGCTAGTCGAGTTTAAAGGAGTAAGGCATGCGCAAAGTAACTATGGCTATGGCGTTACTAGCCAGTAGCGTTGGTGTTGTGGTAGCACCGCAAGCGAATGCGGATACCGTATTCGGTGTTTATGCAGGTGTACAGGCTTGGCAAACGGATACCAGTGGGTCTTTTGGCTCTGAGCAAATGAGTCCTGATTTTTCGTTTGGTGATGAACAGCAGGGCAGCGCTTACATTGCCTTTGAACATCCAATCCCGCTCATCCCTAACGTGAAAGTTCGGCAAAATGACCTTACAACCGACGGTAGTCAGCTGCTCAACGAAGAATTTTCGTTTTTCGGCACAACATTTGCGGCCGATAGTCGCCTTGACTACACAGCTGACCTGAGCCACACCGACTACACGTTTTACTATGAACTCTTCGATAATGACTTAGTGTCGTTCGACCTTGGTGTAACTGCGAAACGCGTGGATGGTAGTATCGAAGTCCGAGGCCAACAAACGCTACAAGGGCAAAGTACCGACGGTTGGATCCCAACACTGTACAGTCAAGTGCGTGTTGGCATTCCAGCGACAGACCTTACGCTATATGGTCTTGCTAATGCGGTCAGTATTGAAGACTCAAAAGTAGAAGATTACGAGTTTGGTGTTGAGTATCGCCCTATCGAGAATCTCGCAGTCGATGTGAATCTGCAGCTGGGTTATCGCGTTTTCAATGTTGAGCTAGACGACCTTGATGGTATTTACTCAAACTTAGAGTACAAAGGGCCTTATTTAGGCGTTGAATTTCATTTCTAAGCGGTGCTAGCAATAAGCGCCGTTATTGATACGGCGCTACATTCACTGCATCCATTTGATAAGCGACAACAGCTAAATCACCTTCAGCACGTTCAACCTTAATCGTGCCTTCAACCCATACTGGATTAAAAGCTTGGCGAATCGGATAGCCTTCCGGAAAGCGCACGAGCACAACCTGATTGGGCGGTGGTGGTGGTACGTGGATGCAAGCTCCCTCATACGGCACTAACAGAAACTCCGTTACCTTGCTGTCTTCAGCTTGCAACTGCACCACGAAGCCTGGGATACGGATTTTCTTACCATCTAATGCTTCAACCACTGGCGCATTCATATCGGGCTGACCCATTGCTTCCGGGTTCATGTCGTAAAAGGCCTGACTGCGGACCGGTGGGGGCTTGTAGCCCTCAGGGACGAGGTCTTTCCATTCTGTTTCAGCAAACTCCTGTCCGTAAGCTGGCAGCGCAAACGCCACGCAGAACGACAACATACTTGCAAATAACCACTTCATAGCTTCACCGTAAGTCCGTCCGCTAACGCGTTGCGATAAGCGCGCCATGCGGGAAATAAACTGAGTACCGTTGCAGCAAGTAAGATTGCTAACAAAAGATACAACTCGCGCAAGGTTAGTACACTTGCGCTAACGTGGATACCGAGCTGTTGTTGCAATAGTTCGGCGCCAAAAATTAACACACTATAGAGGCCGACGGTACCCAACATGACACCGACCAAGGTTACGACAAATGCCTCAACGACTAATAACCCCAAAATCGTAATAGGTCCTGCGCCAATAGAACGTAAGACTGCCATTTCGCGGCGGCGTTCACGTAAACTCGCCAACAGTGTCGTCAACATCCCTAACAGACCCGTAATAACCACGAGTACTGAGATAGCGACCAGAGCGCGTTCAAACAGACTTAAGGTACGCCAAAAATTTTGTAATGCGAGGCCAGGCATTATTGCTGATAAAGCTTCACCACGATACGTGTTGATGGTGCGTTGCAGGCGTAAAGCAAGAGCGGGGTTTTCAAGGCCCAGCAATACCGCACTCAGGGTATAAACCGGAGGCTCTTGATGCGCTTCATGTTCATGTCGGTCATGTTGATGGTCTTCACCGGCGTGATCATCATGCTCATCGGCGGGAAGGTACTCACCATGGACAAGCCCTTGTGCCTCTAGCGGAATAAAAACGCCCCGATCAATAGGCGTGCCTGTTCGTTTAAGTACACCGACGACGCGAAATGGATGCGCATCGTGCTGGCTAAAGCTGATCTCGCCGGTACCGTGAGCGACGATGAGGTCATCATTGACTTGCAATTGCCGCTCACTTGCGGCTTCGGCGCCTAATACCGCAATGGTCAGCTCGTCGTGCTGCTGGAATGAGCCTCCTGCGGCAAACTGCAACGGCCGTTTGTTACCGTATTTAAAGCGCTCAAACAAAGCATCGGTGGTCGCAATGACCGGAAAGCCGTGAACACTGTCGCCCATCGCCATTGGAATATGCCAAGTCACGCCGGGTAGCTCGCGTAAATGCTCGTAGCTTTGCCAACTTAAAGTATTCGAAAGATTGCCAATATGGAAAACACTACTTAGCAATAATTCAGTTGAGCCAGTACGGGCTCCAACAATTAAGTCCGTTCCTGAAATTGTATTTGAGAAATTCGCTTGGGTTTGCACGCGTATACGCTCAACCCCGAGTAATAATAAGGTGCTTACCGCAATGGCTAAGATCGTCAGCCACACGCTACCGCGACGGTTCCACAGACTGGCTATTGCGAGTTTAAACATCGCGTCCTCCGCCGCCGTGGTTGATGTCGCTCAATTCGATAGCCCGCGGAAACAAAGGCGCTAACGTAGCGTCATGCGTGACGAACAATAACGTTGTTTGTTGCGCATCGCAGGCCTCAAAGAGGAGTTGAATAAAGTCATCGCGATGGGCTTGGTCAAGCGCAGACGTTGGCTCGTCGGCGATAATCAGAGCAGGGCTGCCAAGTAGCGCTCGCGCAGCAGCCACGCGCTGCTGTTGCCCCACGCTTAACTGGTGTGCGGGTTGCCGTTGTTGTGCCGCGGTTAACCCTAAACGGGTTAATAAGTTCTCTGCTTCCGCTGATATGGATTGTTGCGCAAGTCGTTGACGACGTGCTGGGGCAAACTGGCATGCGAGGGTCACGTTAGCCATTGCCGATAAATAGGGTAAGAGATTAAATTGTTGGAAAATATAGCCAATGTCATTTGCCCGCAAGCGATCGCGGCGATGCTGACTGAGACCTGCAAGATCCTCGCCAAGCACCTTTACTTGGCCTGGGCCACTGGTGTGAATGCCCGCAATAAGGCCCAGCAACGTTGACTTGCCGCTACCACTTGCACCCCGCAGTAAAACGCGTTCACCACGATTGATCGTTAGCTCTGGAATGCTCAGCAGCGGCAACTGAGCACCCGGCCACGTAAACTGAAGTTGCTTCAGCTCGACACAGGTGCTCATAGGCTTTATTTGGCTTGCGCGCGTTTAAACGAAGAAACGATTTCTTCTTTTGCTTCGTTGATATCGCCCCAGCCCTCAACTTTCACCCATTTGCCTTTTTCGAGCTCTTTGTAACGCTCGAAGAAGTGAGTGATTTGCGCTTTAAGCAATTCTGGCAAGTCGTTCACGTCTTGAATGTGATCGTACTCTTTGCTCAGCTTGCTGATAGGTACGGCGATAACTTTCGCATCTTCACCTGACTCGTCCGTCATTTTCAAAACACCAACTGGACGGCATTTGATGACCGAACCAGCTTGCAGTGGGTACGGTGTAGGAACCAGAACATCAACCGGGTCACCGTCGAGCGATAAAGTATCGTTGACGAAACCATAGTTCGCTGGATAGAACATCGGAGTCGCCATAAAACGGTCAACCCAAAGGGTACCGGTATCTTTGTCGACTTCGTATTTGATCGGATCTGCGTTCGCAGGGATCTCGATGATCACATTCACTTCATCTGGCAGGTTCTTGCCTGCACTTACATCACTCAAGCTCATGGTGTTTCCTATTGATAACTTAAAGTCAGAATAAAAGTTTTGGCCGCTTATTATACGTTGCTTGGCGCGGAATGCGAACCTTGCAGATAGCTCAAACAGGTATCTACTTCGTTTGCTGAGCCCAAAATAACGCCAATACGTTGATGGATGTGCTCAGGTTGTATATCTAAAATACGCTGTTCGCCGCTATGGGCTCGACCACCGGCTTGCTCAACCAGATAGGCCATTGGATTACCTTCGTACATCAAGCGCAGTTTGTAGGGTTTACCTGGCTTACGTTTGTCCCAAGGATAGGTAAATAAACCGCCGCGACAGAGAACGCGATGCACGTCGGCAACCATTGCGGCAATCCAACGCATATTAAAGTTCTTGCAACGTGGCCCAGTATCGCCTGCTAATAAATCGTCAATGTATGTACGCATTTCTGGCTGCCAATGACGGTAATTCGACATATTGATAGCGAACTCGCAGGTGTCTGCTGGGATCTCGACATCTTCATCGGTCAGCAAGAACTCGCCAACGGTCGTGTCTAGAGTGAACACTCGAACGCCCTTGCCGGTAGTGAACACTAACATCGTTGAAGGGCCATAAAGAACGTAACCCGCCATCACTTGTTCGCGACCTGGCTGTAAGAACATTTCAGTACCGGAGCGACCATCAGTTGGCGTTGGTAAGACCGAAAAAATCGTCCCGACCATGCTATTGATGTCGATATTTGAGCTGCCGTCGAGCGGGTCAAAGGCGACCAAATAACGACCGTCGTCAAAGCCTTCAACAATGCCTTCTTCTTCTTCGGAGGCGACCGCGCGGACAAATTTATTTTCGAGCAGAATATCTTTTAGCAGCTGATTGGCGAGCACATCGAGTTTTTTCTGTGTTTCGCCTTGGATGTTTTCGTCAAGCGTTGAGCCGAGAACACCGGCAAGTTCTCCCTGATGGAGTCGGTAGGAGATTTCTTTTGCACAAATCTGCAAAGTATTGATGACTGAGATTAGGCCTTCGGCGACTTGATCACGGCGTAACGTCGGTATTAAACGCTGCATAACATCCTCATTTGGTGGGCTGCTCAAAATCGCGGCTAAGTTTACCGCAAAAATAGGTAAATTGCCTGCAAGAATCTCCGTAAAAGTGTCTTGCATGCTACACTAGCCGCATTTTCGTGCACCGATAACGTAGAACGAGCTAAATTTTTATGCACATTCATATTCTAGGCATTTGCGGTACTTTCATGGGAGGAATTGCCGCTCTGGCAAAGGCGATGGGACATCATGTCACCGGTAGCGATGCCCACGTTTACCCACCGATGAGTGACCAACTGGCAGCATTAGGGATTACTGTTTATCAAGGCTACGACGCCTCACAGCTCGAGCCACGACCTGACCTTGTTATCATTGGTAATGTGCTGAGCCGCGGCAATGCCGCGGTGGAAGCGGTGCTTAACCAACGCATTCCGTATCGGTCTGGGGCACAATGGCTGCATGATGAATTACTGCAAGATAAATGGGTTTTGGCGGTGGCTGGCACCCATGGCAAAACGACAACCTCGAGCATGTTGGCGTGGATTTTGGCTTTCGCAGGTTATCAACCGGGGTTTTTAGTGGGTGGCGTGTTAGCTAACTTTGGTTGCTCGGCACAGCTCGGTAACAGTGATTTCTTTGTCATTGAAGCCGACGAGTATGACACAGCGTTTTTTGATAAGCGTTCGAAATTTGTACACTATCAGCCGTCGACCTTGATCCTCAATAATCTCGAGTATGATCATGCTGACATTTTCCCCGATCTCGCGGCAATTCAAACGCAGTTTCACCATTTAGTGCGAATTATTCCCGGCTATGGTCAAATTATTTATCCACAACAAGATGAAAATCTAAAAGAAGTTCTCAAGCGAGGCTGTTGGAGTGAACTGCAGACCCTAGGTGGTGACTGGCAATTTAAATTATTAAGCGACGATGCCACGCAATTCGAAGTCATGCATGGCAATGAGTGCGTCAAAGTGCAATGGCAAATTGTTGGTACGCATAATGCGACCAATGCCATTATGGCGATGGCTGCAGCGCATCACGTTGGCGTGCCACTTGATGTGGCTGGCGCAGCACTTACCGAGTTCAAAAATACCAAACGTCGCTTGGAGTTACTCGGTAGCCCCAATAACGTTGCGGTTTATGATGATTTTGCGCATCATCCAACCGCTATTCGACTAACCATCGATGCGCTTCGCGCAAAAGTGGGTGCCGAGCGCATTGTGGCTGTGTTGGAACCACGTTCGAACACCATGAAACGTGGTGTGCATGCGGCGGAACTTGCGCCAGCATTGGCGACTGCCGATGCTTGTTATTTGCTGCAGCCGGAAGGCATCGAGTGGCAGTTGAGTGACTATGTGCCTAATGCAGACATTAGCCACACCACCGATGAACTACTCGAGAAATTGGAACGTACTCTATCGCCTGGTGATCACGTTTTGATCATGAGCAACGGTGGCTTTGGCGGTTTGCACCAACGCTTGCTTAAGGCGTTAACAGCAGCAGAGGAGAATCACCATGAGTCGATCTAGTCAGGCAATAACACTCGCGATTACTGGCGCCTCGGGTGCACCTTATGCAGTGCGTTTGTTAGAATGCTTGCTGCAACAGCAGCAACAGGTTCATCTGCTGATGTCCAGTGCGGCGCGCGTGGTCTTTGCAACCGAGCTGAACTGGCAGTTACCGGCTGCGCCAAAAGCGATGGGTGATGCCTTGCGAGAACGCTTTCAGGTCACCGCTGAGCAATTGCAGGTTTATGGCAAAGAGCAGTGGTTCTCGCCTGTCGCCTCCGGTTCAGCAGCGCCGAAACGTATGGTGATTTGCCCATGCTCAACGGGAACCTTGTCGGCTATTGCCCACGGTGCTAGTGACACACTACTCGAGCGTGCTGCGGACGTGGTTATCAAAGAGCGCGGGCAATTGATTGTGGTACCACGTGAAATGCCGCTGTCGGCGTTACATCTAGAGAACATGCTTAAGCTAGCGCAATTGGGTGTCACGGTCATGCCTGCTGCACCTGGCTTTTACCATCAGCCGCAAAGCATCGATGATTTGGTTGATTTTGTGGTGGCGAGAATTCTTGATCATTTGCAGTTAGCACAAGAGCTGCAACCGCGTTGGGGCTACGATCAGTCAGCAGCGCGAGAGGAGTCATAACAGTACATGAAAGCTTTATCGATAAAAGACTTACGGAAGACGTATAAAGGTGGTTTCGAAGCGTTAAAGGGGATCAACCTTGAAGTTGAAGAAGGTGACTTCTTTGCGTTGCTAGGCCCGAATGGGGCCGGCAAGTCGACAACCATCGGCATCATTTCATCATTGGTGAACAAAACCTCGGGTGAAGTGAATGTTTTCGGCTATGACCTCGATACTCAATTAGTTGAACTGAAGCGACAAATTGGTTTGGTGCCGCAAGAGTTCAACTTTAATCAGTTTGAAACGGTGCGCCAGATTGTGGTGAACCAGGCTGGTTATTATGGTGTACCGCGTGAAGTGGCTCATGAACGAGCAGAACATTACCTCAAGCAGTTGGGCTTATGGGATAAGCGAGACTCACCTGCGCGCATGCTCTCGGGCGGCATGAAACGTCGTCTGATGATCGCTCGTGCCTTGTTACATGAGCCGCGGTTATTGATTCTTGACGAGCCCACCGCTGGGGTTGATATCGAGCTGCGACGCAGCATGTGGGATTACCTTGAAGAGATTAACAAGCAGGGTATTACCATCATTCTAACGACACATTATCTCGAAGAAGCTGAAACTTTGTGTCGCAACATCGCGATTATCGATCACGGAACCATTGTGGAAAACACCTCGATCAAGCGTTTGTTAGCTACCTTGAACCGTGAAACCTTTGTTTTGGATATCAGTCGGGGTGACGAGCAGCGTATTGAACCGCAACTCGATGGCTTTACCATGCGCCAAACCGATGATCACACTATTGAGGTAGATGTCGAAAAGTCGCAAGGCTTAAACAAGGTGTTTGAGCAACTAAGCGCACAAGAAATTAAAGTACTGTCGATGCGTAACAAAGCAAATCGCCTGGAAGAGCTGTTTGTTGATCTGGTAGAGCGTGGGCGAGCAAACAAATCTGCAGCAGGAGCGAAATAATGGCAGCGTCGTATAGTTTTATTGCCTTAAAAACCATCTGGATCAAAGAGTGCACCCGCTTTCTACGGATTTGGATTCAGACCTTGGTACCGCCAGCGATCACCATGACCCTGTATTTCATCATTTTCGGTAGCATCGTTGGTGAGCGGATTGGGGATATGAGTGGGCGGCCTTATATGGAATTTATTGTGCCTGGCCTGATCATGATGTCGATCATCACCAACTCCTACTCGAATGTTGCATCATCGTTCTTCAGTGCGAAGTTTCAGCGCAACATCGAAGAAATGTTAGTCGCGCCGGTATCGACACCGGTGATTATCGCTGGCTACGTTGGCGGTGGCTTGGCACGTGCGTTGATTGTCGCCGTGATCGTGACCGTGGTATCGTTCGCTTTCGTCGAAAACGTCAGTATTAATCACGCTGGGATTTTAGTGCTTACGGTGATTTTAACCTCGACATTGTTCTCGTTGGCCGGGCTTATCAACGCCGTTTATGCCAAAACCTTTGATGATATCTCAATTGTACCGACCTTCGTATTAACGCCGCTGACGTATTTGGGCGGGGTATTTTTCAGCATTAGTCTACTCCCCGGAGTGTGGCAAACCGTTGCGCAAGCGAACCCTATTTTGTACATGGTAAATGCGTTCCGTTATGGCTTTTTGGGCGTGTCGGATGTGAACGTCGGCGTGGCGCTAGGCGTGATTGTCGCGTTTAACATTGGCTTCTTCTTGACGGCGTACACGTTATTACAGCGTGGCGTGGGGATTCGCTCGTGACAGCAAAGGAATCGCGTCCAGTAACGACGAACCAGCACGGCAATCATGAAGATCTCACGCAAGTCGTTATGCGGCATTTGCGCTCGCCATTTAAAAAGCCGATTCAAGAACATAACCGTGAGGCTTTTGAGCAGGCTGCGCAACAGGTTGCGCAATGGTCCGGTCCGATCATATTGGATAGCTGCTGTGGCGTAGGTGAGAGTACTGCATGGCTGGCGCAGGAGCATCCCGAAGCACTGGTGATCGGCGTCGATAAATCCGCCCATCGCCTGCAGCGGCACGCCAATTATGAAACTTCTGAGCAAGGGCAGCGCTACTTGCTGGTGCGCGCCGATCTACAGGATTTCTGGCGACTTGCAGTCGAGCAACATTGGCAACTCGAGAAACATTACATTTTGTATCCAAATCCTTGGCCTAAAGCTGCTCACCTTAGCCGCCGTTGGCACGGCAGCCCAGTCTGGCCTTATGTTCTGGGCCTTGGTGGTGAGTTGGTCATGCGTTCAAATTGGGTCACCTATTTAACCGAAGTTGCGAGTAGTTTGGCGTTAGTGAACTGTGCCGCGAGTTTACAGCCGTTATTGGCCAAGCACGCAGCAATCACCCCGTTTGAGCGCAAATATCAACGCAGTGGCCAGCAACTTTGGCAATTGACTGCTAACCTACCCGAAGACGGTCGCTATTTTTCCGCGATCGAGGCAGAATAAGCAGTCCTGTAACCGTTGAGTTTCAGCTCTAAGGATGAAGCGTTGAGTGACCAAGTTTTTGCTGAAGTAAGTGAAGAAGCTCTCTTAAAGATCTTTACTTTGCCAGAGGCTCCAGAGTCGACCCTCGGTCGCATCGAAAAAGATCTTTCAGAAAACCTAATGGGCTTTCTTGGTGAGCATATTGTCGCGCGTGAGAAGCCTTTGCACGAGATCGAGCAGAACTTTTCGGCAAGTGAGGTACCGGAACAGCCGCGCTATGTATCTGATCACACAGAATTCTTATTGAATAACTTGGTTGCGCATTCGGTACACACCTCATCACCGCGCTTTATTGGGCATATGACCTCAGCCTTGCCTTACTTTCTGTTACCCCTGGCCAAACTCATGGTCGGCCTAAATCAGAATTTGGTGAAGATTGAAACTTCGAAAGCGTTTACGCCGTTAGAGCGCAACGTTTTGGGGATGTTACATAACCTGGTTTACGGCCGTGATGCAGATTTTTACCGACGTTGGATGCACAGCGCGCAGCATTCGCTAGGAGCAATGTGTTCTGGCGGAACAGTGGCAAATATCACTGCGCTCTGGGTCGCACGTAACTTGCTGTTAAAACCGACCAATGGCTTCGCTGGTGTCGCCGCTGAGGGGTTAGCGGCCGGTTTGTCGCATTATGGCTACCGTCGTTTAACGGTGATGGTGTCGGAGCGCGGGCACTATTCGTTGGCCAAGGCTGCCGACGTACTTGGTATTGGCCGCCACAATTTGATTGGTGTTGCCACCGATGACCACAACCGTATTCGTCTGGATAAACTACGTGAAGCCTGCGATCAAGTCGCCGCCGATGGTGGCAAAGTGCTTGCTATCGTGGGCGTTGGTGGCACTACTGAAACAGGTCATATTGACCCGTTGAATGAGTTGGCCGACTACGCCGCAGAGATCGGCGCACACTTCCATGTAGATGCCGCATGGGGCGGAGCCACGCTAATGTCGGCAAAACATCGTCAGCTCCTCGCTGGAGTCGAACGCGCGGATAGCGTGACGATTGATGCGCACAAGCAAATGTATGTGCCGATGGGTGCGGGCATGGTGCTGTTTAAAGAGCCAGGTATGGTCCGAGCGATTGAACATCATGCGGAGTATGTCATTCGTCACGGCTCGAAAGACCTTGGTGCGCATACCATGGAAGGCTCGCGTCCGGGGATGGCGATGCTGGTTTATTCAGCGATGCATGTGATGGGTCGCCGTGGCTACGAGCTACTTATTGATAAGAGCATTGAAAAGGCCAAAGCTTTTGCAGCGTTGATCGCCGCACAAGACGACTTTGAGGTGATTACTGAACCGCAGTTGTGCTTGCTGACCTACCGTTTTGTGCCGCGCCAAGTCAAAGCGGCGTTACAGCACGCAACTCCTGAACAAGTCAAGCGCTTAACCCCGCACTTGAATGCCATTACGCGGTTTATTCAAAAACGTCAGCGTGAAACCGGACGTTCGTTTGTGTCACGAACCAAACTGAACCCTGGTCATTATCATCGCGAGCCGACCGTGGTGTTTCGTGTGGTCTTGGCAAATCCATTAACGACCATAGAGATGTTGCGAGAGGTGTTGGAGGAGCAACGCGAAATCGCTAACGAGGCGATGAGTTTACGCGGTGCTCTCCATACCGAAATGCGTGAACTAGGGCTGTTAGCGCGCCAAGGGTAGCTTAGCGCGCGAACTGCAGGTTATCGATTAAGCGCGTGCGGCCTAAGAACGCAGCGACCAGCACGACTAATTCTTTATCGTCGGCCGTAGCGGCTTGCAAGTCTGCTTGCCGACGTAGTTCGAGATAATCCACCCGAAATCCGTTGTTTTCAAGCTGGTGTCGAGCGGTTGCGAGCGCAACCTCGTGGTCTACCCTTTGCTCAACAATGGCGGCCGCCAAAGCTCGAAGCGTTTGATAAATGAGCGGGGCTTGCTGGCGCTCAGATACCGACAGGTAACCGTTGCGCGAGCTTAGCGCCAAACCATCTTCGGCACGCTCTGTCGGCATGCCGATAACCTCCACAGGCATGCTCAGGTCTTGCGTCATTAAGCGAATCACTTGTAACTGCTGGAAGTCCTTTTCACCAAAGATGGCAACCTGGGGTTGTACCATGTTGAATAACTTGGCAACAATCGTCGCCACGCCACGAAAATGTCCAGGTCGGCTTGCGCCGCACAATATATCCGATAGCTGTGGTACTTCGATAAAGGTTTGCGCCGCTAGCCCGCGCGGGTAAACGTCGCTGACTTGCGGAGCAAAAACGCCATGCGCGCCTCGTTCGGCAAGGGCTTGACAGTCAGCGTCGAGAGTTCGGGGATAATTATCAAGATCTTCGTTGGCACCAAATTGTAGCGGATTCACAAAAATACTAGCGATCACGAGGTCAGCATGCTGTTTCGCTAAGTCGACCAACTTCAGGTGCCCTTCATGCAGGTTGCCCATGGTTGGTACCAAGGCAATGCGGCCTTGTTGCTGATCGCGCCACGCCCGTAACTCTTGCAGACTTTTAAACAATTGCATGGTCGTTAACCCTTGAAACTGTGTTCGGGGCCAGGAAAGCTGCCGTCTTTCACTTGTTTGACGTAAAGCTCAACGGCACCCGCAAGATCACCGGCCTCGGCTAAAAAGTCTTTCACAAACTTTGGTAAGTAGTCGCTATTTAAGCCCAACATGTCATGCATGACGAGGATTTGGCCATCGCAGTCTGGCCCTGCGCCGATACCGATTGTGGGGATGTCCAACGCCGCGCTAATGCGTTTGGCTAGAGAACTTGGCACACATTCAAGAACCAGAAGTTGTGCACCAGCTTCTTGTAGGGCGAGCGCTTGCCGCAACGTATTGTCAGCGGCACTTGCTTCTTTACCCTGTACTTTATAGCCACCGAGCACGTTCACTGATTGTGGCAACAGACCTAAGTGAGCACACACAGGAACACTGCGTTCGACGAGTTGGCGAATGGTTTCTAATAACCAATCACCGCCCTCGAGCTTGACCATGTTGGCCCCGGCACGCATCAATTTTGCGGCTTCTTGGCAGGCCTGTTCTGGCGTGGCATAACTCATAAAGGGCATATCCGCCATAACAAAGGCGTCTGGCGCACCGTTACGTACTGCGCGGGTATGGTAAGCAATGTCATCAACCGTCACTGGCAAGGTGCTGGACTCGCCAAGCACGACATTGCCCAGCGAGTCGCCGACCAGCATAAAATCAACACCTTGCTGCGCGAATAGTTTCGCGAAGGATGCGTCATATGCGGTGAGCGAGGCGATCTTCTCGCCTGCGGCTTTCATTTTTGCAAGTTTGGCGATGGTCGTTGCTGCCATGTTAGGTCCTTACCTAAGTACGTCGATGGCTTCGATTGTATCAGGTAATTTTTATGAGGTCATGGCTCGGTAAATGCTCGAGGAGTGAGCCGATACTTCGGCCATCAGGAAGCGTTAGGTCGGGTGCTATTTCGTGCAGCGGGACCAACACAAAATCGCGCTCGGTAAGGCCTGGGTGCGGCACGGTGAGGCGCGGATGGTGCAGGCTTACATCGGCAAACAACAGTAGGTCTAAGTCTAATGTACGTGCGCCCCAGCGACGATTGCGCACGCGACCAAATTCATTCTCGAGGTTTTGCAACAAGTCCAGTAATGCTAAAGGTGCAAGGTGTGTTTGCGCACACAACACGGCATTAACGTAATCGGGTTGATCTTGTGGACCCATCGGGGCACTACGATAAAAGCTAGAGCACTTGATGTGACTGAGTTCTGGCACCTGTTGTAGCCGCTCCAGCAGCGCAGTTAATGTCTGTACTGGATTACCTAAATTGGCGCCAAGTCCAACATAAATGGTACTCATGATTTAGGTGCATCACCGCTCGGTTTTTTACGCGGACCACCGCGGCGGCGGCCACCGCGACGGCCACGCTTTTTGCGTGCTGGCGCTGCGTTGTCATGGTTGGCGGGTGAGCTAGGCGAATGGTCTTTTTGTTGTGCGGTCCAAAATTCTGCTTGCGCAGTGAGCTGCTTGCGTTCTAACGGGGTCGCTGTTGCTGCGCGCAACAACAAGAAATCATAGGCGGCGCGAAAGCGCGGGTGGCTCAGTAGTGTTTGCACACGTTTACCTTTGGCACGCTCAAAGCGCTGCTGCATCTGCCAAATCTCCCGTGCCGGAATCGTAAAACGTTTCGGTACCGATACGGTCTGTACTTGGCGTCCCCAAACATCGGCGGCGGCGATGTTCATCGCATCAATCGGTGGCAAGCCACTCTCGAACATCAGCTGTTCCATACGTGCTTGTAACGGCCACCAAAGCAGCGCGGCGAACAAATAGGCTGGCGTTATACTCAGCCCTTGCTGAATGCGACTATCGGTGTCCGCGAAGGTCTGCCGAATCATCTGATAAGGTGCTTCATCGGGAGCTTCTAAGTAGCTTTTCAGCAACGGAAAGAGCTGTTGAAACAAATGATAGTCGCTGAGCATTTCGAAATTGGCTAACGCTTTACCGGCGGTAAAGAGCTTCAAGCATTCCTCAAACAGCCGAGCTGGGGGAATGTTTTGTAACAGTGCCGCGTGTTCGTTGATCGGCTGTGCAACGCTATCGTCCATACGCATGGACAGCTTAGTCGCGAAGCGGATGGCGCGTAACATACGCACAGGATCTTCGCGGTAGCGTGTTTCAGCATCACCAATCATTCGTAGTACGCCAGCTTCAATGTCGCGCACGCCATTGGCAAAATCGTAGATGGCGAAATCGGCAATGTTGTAATACAGAGCGTTGACGGTGAAATCACGACGTTGAGCGTCTTCTTCGATAGTGCCATATACGTTGTCGCGCACTAACATACCCTGCGCATCGCGCTTAGCATGTTTTTGTTCTTCGGTTTCATCGTCATGGTGGCCACGGAAAGTCGCCACTTCAATAACTTCGCGGCCAAACATGATGTGTGCCAAGCGAAAGCGGCGACCTACTAAGCGGCAGTTGCGGAAGAGCTTATGCACTTGCTCTGGGCTTGCATTGGTCGCGACATCGAAGTCTTTGGGCTTTAAGCCAAGCAGTAAGTCACGTACGCAACCGCCGACCAGATATGCTTCGTAACCGGCATTGTGCAACCGATAAAGCACTTTTAGCGCTGGTTCGGCAATGTCTTTACGCGAGATAGGGTGTTGATCACGGGAGATCACGATGGGTTTAGCAAGAATATTTGCCGGTAACTCGCTGTTTTGTTCTTTCGCGCCTAGCGCTTTTTTGGCGAGGGCTTTCATGCGTTTGATAATGGTTGTGTCTCCCTATTCGACAACTGTATTAAAAACCAGCGTATTGTAGCTTGTCCACGCCTTTCAGGAAAGATACTTTGCCGCCCAAACGGTCGTTGCTTGCTGCAACATTTGCGCCACGCTGTTGCCCGCATCAATATCGGTGATGCCAAGGAATTGCATGGCCTCTTGCAATTGTCGCCGAATCTCACTGCTAGCTAACGCTGGCGCATGGTTCTGCTTGCTCAACTTACGGCCATTAGCGTCAAGTGCCAATGGTACATGCATAAGTCGCGGGCGGCGGGTGCTTAATTGCTGCCACAAGGTCAGTTGCCAAGCCGTTGGCGTCAACAAATCAGCACCACGCACCAGATCGGTAATGCCTTGCTCGATGTCATCTACGACGACCGCAAGCTGGTAAGTATAAAGTTGATCGCGACGGTAGAGCACAAAATCTTCGGCAGCAAATGTCGGTTCAATCACCACTTCGTCCTGCCAGCGGTCAATAAACTGCGTTACCGGCTGGTCATTGCAAAAGCGAATCGCCGCGTTATCTGCGTTGCGATTCTTGGTACGACAATAGCCGGTGTAATAAGGGCCGCGCGTCTTTATCTGCTTGCGTGTGCAGGTACAGTAATAGCAGAGCTTACGTTCTTGTAGTTGGCTTAAAGCAGCGCCATACGCGGCGTCGCGGCGCGACTGGTAGAGTACTTCACCGTCCCAGTGTAAACCGAAGGTTTCGAGTTGCTTTAGAATGATGGTATCGGCACCGGCGACGGCTCGTGGTTTATCAACATCTTCGATACGTACAAGCCACTTGCCTTGGTGAGCTTTGGCATCGAGGTAGCTTGCGACCGCCGCAATCAACGAGCCGAAGTGTAGCGGCCCCGACGGGGTCGGGGCAAAGCGTCCACAATAAGGAAGAGCGCTGGCCACCTTAGGCGCCAGTAAGTTGCTTCTCTTTAATTTCTGCAAGTGTCTTGCAGTCTACGCAGAGGTCTGCAGTAGGTCGAGCTTCTAAACGGCGAATACCGATTTCGATGCCGCACTGATCACAGAAGCCAAAGTCATCAGCTTCGATTTTTTGCAGTGTTTTTTCGATCTTCTTGATCAGCTTGCGTTCGCGGTCACGGGTACGCAATTCAAGGCTGAACTCTTCTTCTTGCGCAGCGCGATCAACAGGGTCTGGAAAGTTAGCCGCTTCATCTTTCATGTGATGCACGGTGCGATCCACTTCTTCACGAAGCTGATTGCGCCAAACTTCCAAGATCTTGCGGAAGTGCGCACGCTGCTTCTCGTTCATATACTCTTCATTCGGCTGCTCTTGGTATGGTTCCAAGCCAGCTTGTGCCAAAATGCCATGAGCTTTTTTCGGCGTTCCTTGAGGCATTGTGGATCTCCTATATGAGATGGTTCTTCAAAAAGGTCGGTACATATACCAGAAAGCACAACCCTGCGCAATTTTATTTGTGCAACAGTCTGTTTAGTTGGTCACTGGTAAAGGTCCAACAGGGTTTATTCCATTTGCATCAATTGAACACTTAAGCGCATAAAATTCAACGCCTTTTTGCTTGGCGATTTGCGCTGTCTCGGCGTACTTTGGGTCGCAATGTCGTGCTGCGCTGACCTGTTCGACCGCACCGTGAAAGACACAATAAAGTACAATAGCACGATGCCCTTCTTCCACCATCGTCATCAGACTTCGCAAGTGGTCACTCGCACGCTGACTGACGGTGTCGGGAAAATACCCTTGCATGCCATCTGCCAGCGTTACACTTTTAACTTCAATATAAAGCTGTTGCCCTTCGGAATTACGTGCCAACCAATCAATCCGTCGATTATCGTAGCCGTAACGTTGCTCTGCTGTGAGCTCCGTGAGTTGGCCCAGTTCGGGTAAAAGCTGTTGCTTTAGGGCTTCGCCAACCGCTGTATTTGCGCGGTGGGTGTTGACACAAATGGTGTGACCATCGGAGGTTTCAGCAAGTTCCCAAGTGTAACGGTATTTGCGCTTTGGATTCCCAGAGTCACTCAACCAGACCCGCATGCCTGATGCAGCGCAGCCCGTCATCGCTCCGGTATTTGGGCAATGCACCGTCATGGAGTTATCAGGCGTGTTATGTTCGGCCCAATCCGGATGATAAACATCAGCCAGAAAGCGTTTATAGCGGCGCACTAAAAAAGCCTGCTGCAAGGGGTTGTCAAACTGCATTGTCAGCCTCATGTAGCTTAGATAGGATATACTTCAATTGATTCGCAACCATACTGGGAGCTTGTAACCATGTCTACTGCACTTGCTGTTTTTGTTGTTCAACAAGAGTTTTCGGATTCTGCTTGGAAAAAATCTGCACCGGTTATTGTCGGTGACCAAGGGGCAACGATTTATTTAGGCCAAGACGAGACCGAAAACTTACGTAAAGTGCAAAAAGCAGGTCGCCAGCTTGATAACCTAGGTGTGAGCTCAGTGCAGTTAAGCGGTGAAGGTTGGGACTTTGAGCGTCAGTGGGCGTTCGCTAATGGTTATACCGACACCCGTAGTACGAATAAGGTTGCATGGGCGAGTAACGCCGATGCGCTGAGCCAAACGCGTAACATCGTCAACTGGACGCGAGAATTGATTAACTTACCGCCGGCGGATATTTACCCAGAGTCGTTAGCACAACGGGTGGCTGACAAGTTAGCTTCGATAGCGCCAGACAAGGTCAGCAGTAAAGTCATTAAAGGTGACGAGTTGGTGCAAGAAGGCTGGATGGGCATTCATACCGTAGGCCGTGCAAGTAAACATGCACCTTGTATGTTAGTGGTTGACTATAATCCGAGTGGCGATGCAAACGCAGAGATCGACACTGTGCTGGTTGGCAAAGGCATCACCTTTGATTCGGGTGGCTATAGCCTAAAATCAAGCGAAGGTATGTTGGCAATGAAGTGCGACATGGGTGGCGCTGCCACTGTTGCTGGCGCTTTAGGCTTGGCCATCGAACAAGGTTTGCAGAAGCGCGTGCAACTGGTGCTGTGCTGTGCAGAAAACCTTGTTGACGGCACCGCCTACAAGCTTGGCGATATCATTACTTATAAAAATGGCGTCACTGTCGAAGTTGTGAATACCGATGCTGAAGGGCGTTTAGTTTTAGCTGATGGTCTGCAATACGCGGGTGAAGTCGGCGCTAAACGTGTCATGGATGCCGCGACCTTAACCGGCGCAGCGCAAGTTGCGGTGGGTAATGAGTACAACGCATTGTTTAGTGTTGACGATGAGTTGGCCAACCAAGCACTTAGTACAGCAGCTGCTCAGCGGGAAAACCTATGGCGTTTACCGTTGCAGCGTTGGCATCAGGAAAATACGCCTTCGGCGTTTGCCGACTGTGCGAATAGCCGTCCGCAAAAAGGTGGTGGTACTGGTGGTGCAAGTAACGCTGCTGGCTTCTTACTACGTTTTGCGCCAAATCAAGGCAAGGGCTGGTTGCATTTCGATATTGCTGGGGCCTATCACAACAGTGCGAACGCCATGTGGGCGACTGGAGCAACCGCTCTAGGAGTGCGCACTATTGCGGCTTTGCTACAAGACTAAGTTGGCCGCGTCAAAACTGAATGATTTACCGATAACTGCGCTGCTCCCAGAAGTAATAGCGCAGTTACCGGGACAAAAGCTGGTCTTGCAAGCACCGCCCGGTGCCGGCAAGTCGACCGCTTTACCGCTGGCCCTACTCCACGCCGAGGCGTGGCAGGGCCAACGTATTGTATTACTACAACCACGTCGGTTGGCGGCTATCGCTATTGCTCATTATCTTGCCCAACAGCTCGGTGAAGCGGTTGGCGAGCAAGTGGGTTACCATGTCCGCGGTGAGCAACGAAGCAGCTCTACAACACGACTGCTGATTGTCACCGAAGGTACCTTCACTCAATACCTACAACAAGATCCGGAGCTCACCGGCATCGGTGCCGTACTGTTTGATGAGTTTCATGAGCGCAATTTATTTAGTGATTTAAGTCTGGCGATGTTACTTGAGGCGCTGCCGTTGCGACCAGACTTAGGTTTACTGATCATGTCTGCGACACTGCCAGCGGAACATATCGCACATTGGCTTGGTGATGCGAAAGTACTCGTCAGCGAAGGTCGGCAACATCCGATCACCATGCACTACCGAGCGGTACCGCCACGCAGTGAGTGGTTACCCCATACCGCAACGGTAGTGCGTGAGGCGGTGCAGCTTGCCGAGCATGGGGTATTGGTTTTTTTACCAGGCTGGCGCGAGATCACCCACTTAGCTAAAACGTTAGACTTGGGTGCGAACATTCATGTGCAACCGCTGCATCGTCAGCTGACGCTTGCCGAACAACAGGCCGCCTTACGGGCGTTACCGTCGGGACAAAAGAAAGTGGTGCTGGCGACCAATATTGCTGAAACCAGTGTCACAATTCCGGGTATTGATGTGGTGGTCGACAGCGGCCGTGAGCGACGGGCGACGTTTTATCCGCGCCATGGTTTGACGAGACTGGCGACTGAGCGCATTAGCAAGGCGGCGGCAACGCAACGGGCCGGTCGTGCAGGACGATTGGGGCCCGGCCATTGTTTTCGAATGTGGGCTGAAGGGGATACGCAAGGTTTACGTGACTTTGATGCGCCTGCCATCGAAACCGAAGACTTAGCTGGCTTAGTGCTCGAAGCGAAACGCTGGGGTAGCGAGGTTAAGGATTTAAAGTTTCTGAGTTCACCCAATTCAGTACATTTGGAAGTAGGCGAGCACTTACTTAAGCAGTTAGGTGTGCTGGATGAGCGTGGTCATTTAACGAAGGTCGGTCAACAGGTTGCAGTCTTGGGTAATGAACCACGTATAGCGCGTATTGCGGTGGCTGCGCAGGATCTCGACGAGTGCACCCGAAGTAAGGCGGCGTTGCTGTTAGCACAACTTGACTATCCGGCAGCTCAGCAACACTTGCCGATAACCGCTCAGCAACTGGGCAAGCAAGCTCGACAGCGCTGGCAGTGGTGGCTACGTAAGTTAGATGTCACGGAGCGAGTCAACGAGATCAGTGCGGAGGAGGTCGCAACGATGGCATTGTGGGGCTACCCTGACCGGGTCGGTTTATGCCGCAGTGTATCTCGGAGCGCATCTCGAAACGCAAGTCATCGCAGTAGTAGCGATAGCTACCTTGTGGCCTACGGCGGTGGTGCTCAATTCCATGGGCAGGATACGCGCAACGGAGCTGCACTGATACTTATTCTGTCAATGCGGTTGAGTGAGCGCAGTGCCGACGCGATCATTGATGATTTTGTTGCGCTCGACCGCTCTCAGCTCGACCATCCGGCTCTCGATCTGCATTGGCAAACCGAGTTGGCGTGGCAAGGTCCACAACAACGTTTGCAAGCGGTCGAGCGGCAGCGTTTAGGAGCGTTAGTGCTGGCCGAACGGCCGGCGCAACAGCAACCTTCGGCGTCTGCGCGTGTGCATTTATTGGTGGAGTTGGTGCAACGCGAACACGCTATTTTAGCGAACTTGTTCGCGACTGATGAAGTGCAACAGTTTCTGGCGCGGGTCAATTTGGCGCGCCAGCATTTGGGCGCTGGCCAAGCGTGGCCAGACTTTCATGTTGAAGCCTTAAGGGAAGAGCTAGAAAGCTGGGCGGCGCCTTACTGGCAATCGATCCAGAGTTTTGCAGAGTTGCAACGTTGGTCACCGCTTGCGGCGCTGCAGGCGCGTTTGGATTATGCGCAACAACAGCAGTTAGAGCGCCTGTGCCCGACCCACTGGCAAGCGCCAAGTGGCGTGCGCCATCGTATCGATTATCAAAGTGAGCTGCCGACGGTTGCGCTGAAACTACAAGAAGTTTTTGGCGAACCGGTGTCTCCGACAATTTGTCAGAATCAAGTTACGCTTGTGCTGGAGTTGTTGTCACCGGCACGACGACCGTTGCAACGGACCGCTGATTTAGCAAGTTTTTGGCAAAATGCGTATCAACAAGTAAAAAAAGAGATGAAAGGGCGCTATCCTAAGCATCCTTGGCCTGATGATCCGCTACAAGCGCAAGCTACGCAAAAAACCAAGCGGATGTTAAAGCAGTAAGACAGAATTGGATATTGGAAGCTCTATGCGTTTTTTATGGGTTACTCTTGCAAAGTTAGCGGCCGTGTTTGTGGCGGTTTTAGGTTTCTATCTTATTTACCTAGATAGTTCCTTAACGAAGCGTTTCGCCAGCGAGCGTTACGAAGCATCCGCTATTGTCTATGCGCGACCGCTAGAACTTGCGCCGCAGCAACCTTTACGCCCACAACAACTGCTGCAAGAGTTACAACAACTGCGCTATCGCGAGAGTGCGACGCTGGCAGAAAGCGGTAGCTACCGTACCCAAGGCCGCAGCATTGAAGTTCATCGGCGTCCATTTGACTTTGCCGATGGCCCTGCGATGGCGCAAAAAGTTCGGGTGCAGTTTGCGCGTAATGGCGTTATTGAACAATTACAAAGTATGCCTGATGGGCGTGCATTGAATCGCTTTCAAATCGACCCTTTAGTGTTGGGACAAATCACTGCTGACAATGGCGAAGACCGCTTAATCGTTGGCCTTGAGCGATTGCCGAGTCTGCTGATCGAAACCTTATTATTGGTGGAAGATCGAGATTTTTATCATCATGCTGGTGTTTCACTAAGCTCTATCGGCCGCGCCGCGTTGGCAAATTTGGCAGCCATGGATACGGTGCAAGGTGGCAGTACCTTAACCCAACAGTTGGTGAAGAACCTTTATCTGAGCCGTGAGCAAACCCTATTGCGCAAGGCAAATGAAGCGCTGATGGCGCTGATCATCGACTTTCGTTTTAGCAAGGACGAGATCCTTGAGACCTATTTTAATGAGATTTATTTTGGTCAAGACGGCGGCCGTGCGATACATGGGGTTGGTCTTGCTAGCCGCTTCTATTTCGGAAAACAAGTCGAAGAGCTCAGTCCGGCCGAGATGGCGATGTTGGTCGCGATAGTGAAAGGCCCATCGTATTATAATCCGTACCGTTATTCTGAGCGGGTGCGAGAGCGCCGCGACATGATCTTGCAGCTCATGTTCGCGCAGCAATTGATCAATCAACGGACCTATCTAGCTGCGCTTGAAGAGCCTCTCGTTTCGTCGCGGCAAGAGCGCCAAGGGCGCACGTGGGCACCGCATTATTTAGCCCAAGTAAAACATGAACTGAGCCAGTTGCAAGTTCCTGAAGACTGGAACGAGCAAGGCTTACGCGTGTTTACTTATTTTGACCCGATGGCGCAGCAAGCGGTGGAAAACAGTATCGCCGAGCAGTTACCTCGTTTGAGCGAGAGTGAGGAATTACAAGTCGCTGCAGTGATCGCCAATCACCAACAAGCTAGTTTGAGTGCTATCGTTGGCGATCGCGACCGTCAGCAGCTGGGCTTCAATCGTGCCACCGGCGCAATGCGGCAGGTGGGTTCACTCATAAAACCCACGGTTTATGGGTTGGCTTTGGCGCAGCCTGGTAGTTATAACCTTGCCAGTATCGTGCAAGATACCCCCATAACGCTTGAGGCGGTTGATGGGCAAGTGTGGCAGCCAGAAAATTATGATGGTGAGTTTGTCGGCGCTATCATGCTTTATGACGCTTTAGCACAGTCACGCAATGTACCGGCAGTCAAATTAGCGCTGGAAGTCGGTATCGATACTATCGTGACGAAATTACGCCAAGGCGGCATAGACACGCCGATTCCGAGCGTTCCAGCATTGGCACTCGGTTCGGTGGAGTTATCCCCGTTGCAGGTGACCGAGCTCTACGGTGTATGGGCCCATTATGGTCGCTATCGTCCGTATACAACGATTGCTGCACTTACGAATCATGATGGCTTGCGCTTGTATGAACACCAGCCAAGTGCTGGGCGTGAGGTATTTGACCCGCTCAGTACGGCGTTGGTGAATTATGGTTTGCGTGGCGTAGTGAACGAGGGCACCGGCAAGCGCTTGGCAGAGCTGTTTGGGTTAGATGCTATCGCTGGTAAAAGTGGCACGACCAATGATTATCGTGATAGTTGGTTTGTTGCGTACGATGCTCAGCGCTTAATGACGGTCTGGCTCGGCCGAGACGACAATAAACCGATTCAGCTTACTGGGGCGACAGGTGCTTTGCCAGTGCTGGCCAATACCTTTAGCCAGTTGGGTGTTCAGCCCCTCGATGTTGCGCTGCCGGCGCCGCTTCAGTATCAAGCGTTCCATCCGCAAACAGGTATACCGATTCCTGATGGTTGCCGTGAACAACGAAGCTTTCCGGCATTTCCGGTGAACGTAGCCGAAGATATGAACTGTGCGGGAGAAATCGAAGAAAAGTCGTGGTGGGAGAAAATTTTCTAACCACCACGACATGCGGTATTTACAGCTCGGCAAAGGCGACTTTTGCGGCCGCCAAGGTAGCGTCGATATCGGCGTCAGTGTGTGCCGCCGACATGAAACCGGCTTCAAAAGCTGATGGCGCCAAGTAGACTCCCTGTTTCAGCATACTGTGGTAGAACTTCTTAAAGTGCTCCATGTTGCACGCAGTTGCCTGTTGGTAACTACTCACTTGCGGATCTTTGCTAAAGAAAAAGCCGAACATCGAACCCGCACGGTTGGTGGTGAATGGCACACCTGCAGCGTCAGCAAGTTGTTGCATACCAGTGACTAAGCGCTCTACTTTTGCAGTTAAGTCTGGGTAGAGCTCAGCATTATCGAGTTGATTCAGTGCAGCAAGTCCAGCTGCCATCGCAACAGGGTTGCCTGACAGTGTTCCCGCTTGGTACACAGGGCCTACTGGGGCGATATAGTCCATGATTTCACGCTTACCACCAAAAGCCCCCACAGGCATACCGCCACCAATGACCTTACCAAGGGTCGTCAGATCTGGGGTAACTTGGTAGAACTCTTGTGCGCCACCGCGGGCAACACGGAAGCCGGACATAACCTCGTCAAAAATCAGCACACTGCCGAATTCATCACAGATTTCACGCAGGCCTTCAAGAAAGCCTGGTGCTGGAGGAATACAGTTCATATTGCCAGCGACCGGTTCAACAATGATGGTGGCAATCTCGTTCCCGACTTCGCTGAAGATGGCGCGAACTGAGTTAAGATCATTAAAGGTGACCGTCAAGGTGTGCTTAGCGAAATCCTCTGGAATCCCTGGTGAGTTGGGCACGCCCAGCGTTAGCGCGCCTGATCCAGCTTTTACCAATAGCGCATCGGCATGACCATGATAGCAGCCTTCGAATTTGAGAATTTTGTCGCGACCAGTGTAACCGCGCGCCAAGCGGATTGCGGTCATCGTAGCCTCGGTACCGGAATTGACCATGCGAACTTTTTCGATCGATGGCACGAGTGAGATAATTTTCTCGGCCATGGTGATTTCGCTGGCGGTCGGTGTACCAAAGCTCAAACCACGTTCAACTGCAGCGTGGGTGGCCTCGCGAATCGCGGCGTTATTGTGCCCGAGAATCATTGGTCCCCAAGATCCGACATAGTCGATATAGCGCTGACCATCGGCGTCATACATGTAAGCACCGTCAGCCCGTTCAATGAAAATTGGCGAGCCACCGACGCCATTAAAGGCGCGGACTGGTGAGTTAACGCCACCTGGGATGGTGAGTTGGGCTTGGGCAAATAAATCTTCAGATCGAGACATCATGATCCTCTCTTGGTGAGTTAGACGTTGCGCTTGTCGCTGTACCAGTTGACTTCACATTCATACTTTTCAATTTGATCAGCGACCCCTAAGGTCAGTGCAAACAACGCCATACGAATCAGTACACCATTATCGGCTTGGCGAAAAATGGCGAGATTCGGATTTTGGTTAAGGTCATTATCCAATTCGTTGGCTTCGGCGCGCGAGTCACGCGGCAACGGATGCATAATGACGGTGTTCGGTTTGTAGTGCTTGGTGTAAATTTCGCTATTTAAACGGAATTTGCCGCGATATTGATCAGCTTCCGCAGGCGAAGTAAAGCGCTCTTGTTGAATGCGGGTCTGATAGACGATATCGGCGTCGGAACTACCACTTACTTGATCGGTAACAACAACATGGTGTCCGGCTTTCTCAATCACGTTCATCACACTATCGGGCATCATCAGTTCACGTGGTGAAATCAGCGTGAAGCGAATGTTGTTGTACAACGCCAGTAAACGCGACAGCGAGTGCACCGTGCGGCCAAATTTAAGGTCGCCCATCATGCAAATGTGCATGCCGTCGACAGCATGGCCGTGGTACGCCAGCTCTTTTTTAATCGTGTACAAGTCGAGGAGCGCTTGTGTTGGGTGCTCGTTGGCGCCGTCACCACCGTTGATGACAGGTACGCGACTACCCTCGGCAAACTCAGCTACTGAACCCGATTTGGGGTGCCGCATGGCAATGACGTCGCTATAGCTACTGAGTACTCGCGCTGTGTCATACAGCGACTCACCCTTGGCTAGTGCTGAGCTTTCCATTCCGGTGGTTTCACGAACTTCGCCACCTAGCAAATTGAAAGCCGTACCAAAACTAACGCGGGTTCGCGTCGAAGGTTCGAAAAATAAATTCCCGAGAATGGCGCCGTCGAGCACGCGTGTGCGCTTTTGTCGCCGTGCATAGGGCAGCATGCGATCCGCGACCTGAAAGATTTGCTCAATGCTATCGCGATTAAACTGCTCGACAGAGAGTATATTGGCGCCCGTAAAGTTCATAGCGTAAGGCCTCAGTGAGTTGAGAAAAGGTGTTCAAACACTGGGCCGCAATGATAGCAAAGAACGCCAACAAAAAGAATGTTGCGCTTAAAAAGGCTTCAGCACGGCTAACAGAATAATCGCAAACAATGCCAGCACCGGTATTTCATTGAAGACACGATAGAATTTATGGCTGCGGCGGTTGCGGTCGTGGGCAAAATCGGCAAGCAATTTAAAGCAATACATATGGTAGCCGTATAGCAAAGTGACGATAGCTAACTTTACGTGCATCCAACCACTAGCGGCAAACCAAGCGCTGCCGTAGGCAACGATCAACCACACCCCAAAAACGAGCGTAAGGATCGCGAATGGCGTGACAAAGTAGAGCAGGCGACGTTCCATCACCTTTAACTGCGCGCTGACTTCAGTTGATTCGGTTTGTGCATGATAGACAAACAGGCGCGGCAAATAGAAAATCCCGGCAAACCAAGCGACCATAAACGCTAGGTGTAATCCTTTGACCCAAAGCAGTGTCATTGTACGTTCCTAAGTTGTGAGTGGCGCTTCGCTAAGTTGCGACCCGAAGCGATGCTGCGTACTATGTCGTGCATTCCATGATAAGAACATCCGTTATGAATGAGAAGCAAAAATACATTTTCTTTGTGTTGCTTGGATTAGCTGGCTTAGCTATTGGCTATCTGCTCGGCGCTGGGCATAACTGGTATTTGATGCAGCGTGTTGCCGAGCTAGAGGAACGTGAGCTGACACTTTACGAGCAAGCGGAAACAGCCGATTACCAACGTCACATGGCCGAGGTAGAACTGGGCATCGAACAAGCCGCGAGCAAGCAATTACAACAGGAGCTTGCAGCTTTACAAGACGAAGTTTTAGCACAGAAACGTGAGCTGAGTTTTTACCAGAAGATTATGGCACCAGAGCTGACTGCTGCCGGTGTTGTGGTGGATGACTTTGAACTCAAACAACTGAGTGACGACAGACATTATCAGTTCCGTTTTGCGGTGTTACAAACGGAGCGGCAGCGAGGATTTGTAAAGGGGACGCTACACGCCACTGTCGAGGGGCGCGCGGAGGACGACCAGGTCATCACCTTAGACTTATATGAACTCGCCGGACTAAGCGCTGATCAACAAAGCTTCACGATGCGTTATTTTAAAGCGCAAACAGGAAGTTTTCGGTTACCCGTTGGGTTTGCCCCCGAACAGGTGCGTATTCGTGTACGTCTCGAGGATGGCTCACCACGTGAGCTCGAGCGGGTGTTTTTGTGGAGCGAACTAACGAGGGACAATACTTGACCGCTTTAGTCAGGTACGAGAAAATGAACGCCTTATAAGTGGAGGTAGTATTCGAATGACTGATGCAGCGCAAGCAATGCCGATTCAATTTACAGAAGCGGCAGCGAATAAAGTAAAAACCCTGATCGCCGACGAGGAAAACCCGGCGTTGAAGTTGCGTGTGTACGTGACTGGGGGCGGTTGTTCAGGCTTCCAATATGGCTTTACTTTTGACGAGAAAGTAAACCCTGGTGACATGGAAATCGAAAAGAACGGTGTCATTCTGGTGGTTGACCCTATGAGTCTTCAGTACTTAGTGGGCGGCACTGTTAACTACGAAGAAGGCCTGCAAGGCGCACGTTTCTTCGTTGACAATCCTAATGCGACAACTACTTGTGGTTGTGGCGCTAGCTTCTCTGTATAACTCGCAAGCGAGGTCTTCATGAGTTCTTACGCGGCGCATATTGCGACGGTTCAAGCACGTTTTGACGCAGCACTTGCTGCGACCGATTTTGACTCAGTTCTGGTGTATGCGGGACAACCTCGAGTTGCCTTCCTCGATGACAATCCCGCACCATTCAAGGTTAATCCTCTCTTCAAATATTGGATCCCAGTAACGGATAGTCCGAAAAGTGCGATTTTTTACACACCTGGCGAGCGGCCAGTTGTGTTTTTGTTCCAGCCGCGCGATTTCTGGCATGCCGCCGTAAAGATTGAGCCTGCGGAGTGGCAAGATCATGTTGAACTTGTGGTCATTGATGAGCTTGATAAGTTAACTGCTTATTTGGGTGACAAGCTAAAGGCTACTGCGTTTATTGGTGAAGATTTTGCTGAGCCAGTGAATAGCTGGCCAGTGCGTGCCCGTAACCCACAGAACTTGATTGATCACTTACATTTTCACCGTGCGTTAAAAACCGCCTGGGAAGTTGAAAACCTGCGTGTTGCCAATGAGCGAGCAGCGCAAGCGCACTTAGCGGCGAAGGACGCCTTTTTCGCTGGTAAAAGCGAATTGGAAATTCATCATGCCTACCTTGCGGCGATTAACTTTCGTGAAAGTGAACTGCCTTACAACAGCATTGTAGGGTTGAATGAGCATGGCGCAATCTTGCACTACGATGTCTATGAGACGGCCGCACCGCAAGAAAGTCGCTCATTCCTGATTGATGCCGGAGCCACCTATCGTGGTTACTGTGCTGATATCACCCGCACATACAGTCGCAGCGAAACCGGCTTCTTCGCCGACTTAGTCAACGCGGTCGACGCTGCGCAACAAGAATTGTTGAGCGAAATTAAGCCTGGCATTAACTACTATCAGTTACACGTGTCACAACATCTTAAGATCGCGCAAATACTGAGTGATTTTGAGCTCGTGCGTGGCTCTGCCGAGAGTATTTATGAGCAAGGAATTTCGAGTGCGTTCTTCCCGCACGGCTTAGGCCACTTTATCGGTTTGCAAGTGCATGATGTTGGCGGCTTCTTGCGTAACGATCGTGGCGATCTCTATGATCGTGATCCGCGTCATCCGTTCTTACGCTTGTTGCGTCCAATAGAAGCAGGGCAGGTGTTTACCATTGAACCTGGTTTGTATGTGGTTGATCAGTTGCTTGAAGCTTATGCTGATGCCAAGGAGCTGAATTGGCAACGGATTGATGAATTGCGGCCTTATGGTGGCGTGCGGATTGAAGATAGTATTGTGGTCGGTGAGAACGGCAACAATGAAAATCTTACCCGCGACGCATTTGCCAAGCTTTAAGGTAGATATAATCCGCCTAACACCGTGGCGCGGCTAGCGCCGGTCACGGTGGGTAAATTGCCAGGCTGGCGCAACATATATTGACGTGCCAGCCAGGCAAATGCCATTGCCTCTAAGTGTTGTGGGTCAACTCCAAGCTCTGCCACTGAATGCCAACTCGCCTGAGGGTAATTGTGGCGTAGACGCTGCATAAGATCCCGATTGAATGCGCCTCCGCCTGCGACATAAACTTTCTCAATACTATCTACCTGACATTGCTGTAAACCATGCGCCACTGACTGCGCAGTAAATTCCGCCAGGGTAGCTTGTAAGTCAGCACCATGCCAATGTGGAAGCTGCTCAAGATAATCCTCTAGCCATTGCTGATTAAAATACTCACGTCCGGTACTTTTCGGTGGCGCTTGCCGAATATACGGGTCTTGCATGAGCTTCTCGAGCAACCTATCGATGACTTTACCGCTGGCGGCATAATCGCCATTACGGTCAAAGGTGGTGGCAGCATCGGGATGTTGCAATTGAAACCAAAGATCAAGCAAGGTATTGGCAGGACCGGTATCAAAACCCAGCACTTCATTGTTCTGCGCTTGTAATACCGAGATATTGGCGATACCGCCGAGATTGAGTATGGCAATTGCGTTAGCGCCAGCAGCCTGTTGGCGAAAGAGCGCATCATGAAACGCTGGAACCAGCGGCGCACCTTGGCCGCCAAGCGCTATATCCTTGCGTCTAAAGTCGGCGACTACCGGAATTCCGGTAAGGGCAGCAAGCGTATTGGGATCGCCTAATTGCACGGTGTAGGGTGAAATCGCTTCGGGCATATGGCGCACGGTCTGCCCATGACTGCCAATCGCTTGGATTGCCGATGCCGGATAGCCCGCGACCTGTAGCAACCTGAGCACGAGTTCCGCTGAGAGCTCGGCGAATTGTCGGTCGGCTAAGGCCAGACGGTGCAGTTCATTATTGCCGGGCTTACATAAGGCAATGAGCT
Organism: Pseudidiomarina sp. CB1; assembly: GCF_024752025.1. Taxonomy (GTDB): domain Bacteria; phylum Pseudomonadota; class Gammaproteobacteria; order Enterobacterales; family Alteromonadaceae; genus Pseudidiomarina. The sequence continues at coordinate 32,985 of NZ_JANTPU010000003.1, forward strand.
CGCTGCGTAGCGGTTCACCAAGTGGTGTATCAATGTGTTGTAGAAGCTTCGGCTGTGTGCCTTGAAAGTCCACCAGCACGGCATCAAGTGCGTCCATGCTGGTGCCTGACATCAGCCCGATATAGAGTTCCTGCTGCGCTTGCATACGACTGTATTAGCGCATGGCTAGCTGAACGCGTTTTTGGTCAGCCAGCATCGCTAAACGTTGTTCAGCGATCTTATTAAACTCAGGTAGCTCTTGCGCGGTGAGCGATTCTGCTTGTGGAAACTTCACGGTACGTGGATTGCGATGCACGCCGTCGACCAAGAATTCGTAATGTAAGTGGGCGCCAGTGACGCGACCCGTTGCGCCAACGCGGCCAATAACTTCGCCTTGCTTAACACGATCGCCGCGCTTCACGTGACGCTTGCTCAAGTGCAAGTACTTGGTCACATAGCGTTCGCCATGCTGGATAAAGACATAATTGCCATTCAAATTGTCATAGGCGCTGGCGATAACTTTACCGGCACCGGAGGACATCACCGGTGTACCAACATTCGCTGCGTAATCCGTACCGTTATGCGGACGTACCCGACCCGTCACTGGGTGCAATCGGCGCGGATTAAAGCTCGAGCTGATGTAAGTGAACTTCACCGGCGAGCGTAAGAATGACTTACGCATGGCTTTACCGTCAGCGGCATAGTATTCGCCATTATTGTGCAAAATTGCCTGATATTTGTTGCCTTGGTTGACGAATTCAGCTGCAAGAACCTTGCCATAGCCCGCAAACTCGCCATCGACATATTCTTTCTCGTAAATCACCGAAAATTCGTCGCCTTTACGTAAGTCGAGAGCAAAGTCGATGTCCCAACCAAAGATGTTGGCGATACTCATAATTTGATTATCGGTCAGGCCTGCGTTGATACCAGCGTTCCAGAAGTTGGAATCAATTTCAGCGTAGGCAAACGCTTCTTGAATCTGGACTTCTTTGGTCGCGATTTCGCTGACGTAACCTTGTTCAGTCTGGCTGACGATGAGAGTTTCAATTGGACTAATTTGGAACGCCAACTGAATGAGCTCACCCTCAGGGTCTTTGGCAAAACGCAGGGTGTCGCCAGGATGAATCTTCAGCAAATATTTCTCTGCTTGATCATCTTGCGTGAGTTTATAGAGCTGTTGCGGCGTAAAGCCCATAACATCAAAAATGCGTGCCAAGCTATCACCTGACTTCACTTCATAGCCGCTCCAGTGCACACTTGGTTGCACGGGTTCTTCAATAACCACGGTGTCGGCAGCAGTAGTGTCATCAAGCGCGGGCAATTGGCGGCCATCGACAGCTTGTGCGGCAGGTTTTGCTACGCCGCCTTTCACTTTTACTGGCACCTCAAGGCGCTCACCCAAAATGAGCTGCTTGTCGGCAAGACTTGGATCTGAGGTATTACGCGACGCTGTCGCTGGCTCTGATGGCAGCAACACAACTGTCAGTGTGGTCAACGCCACAGCGGACAAAAGAATTTGGTGACGGCGGGGCAACTGTGCGAACAGTCCTGCCATTCGTTGAGTAATGACCTTCATAAACTTCCTGCGGTTAGCGCACTTTATCTTCTTTACGACCACCTAATTTCCATTAGGTTTTGTTGCAGAATAATACGAAGTGTGACTATTTTCCAGTCGCTTTACCGTTATTTGCGCTTAAAACACCGCTTTAAATAGCATACAATGCCCCGTTTAGAGCTAAATGTTGACCGCATTTTTTGCCCAAGTTGGGGTGATGGTTTTTAATCAGGAGTGAAAAGAGCATGGCAATGTCAGTCGCGGATGCGCTTGCTGAAATCGCGCGTGGTACCGAAGAAATTCTGCTAACAGAAGAACTTAAAGAAAAGCTCGAGCAGGGTAAGCCGCTGGTGATCAAAGCCGGATTTGATCCAACTGCACCTGATTTGCATCTAGGTCATACGGTACTCATCAATAAATTACGCCTGTTCCAAGACTTCGGCCACAAAGTTGTTTTTCTGATCGGCGATTTTACTGGCATGATCGGCGATCCAACGGGCAAAAATGTGACCCGTAAGCCGTTATCGCGCGATGACGTGCTCGCCAATGCGCAGACCTACAAAGAACAGGTCTTCAAGATTCTTGATCCGACCAAAACTGAGGTACGCTTCAATTCTGAATGGATGAGTAAGTTTGGCGCTGACGACATGATTAAACTTGCAGCTCGCCAAACAGTGGCGCGGATGCTGGAGCGTGATGATTTTAAAAAGCGCTATAATACTGGCCAGCCGATCGCCATTCATGAGTTTTTATACCCTCTCGTGCAAGGCTGGGATTCTGTCGAGTTAAAAGCCGACGTTGAGATGGGTGGTACTGATCAGCGCTTTAATTTGCTGATGGGGCGTGAACTTCAGAAAGAAGAAGGCCAAAAGCCGCAAACGGTGATTATGGTTCCATTGCTCGAAGGTCTCGACGGTGTACAAAAAATGTCGAAATCCTTGGGTAACTACGTCGGCATTACCGAGCCTGCTAACGATATGTTCGGTAAGTTGATGTCGATTTCTGACGAATTAATGTGGCGTTACTACGAGTTGCTAAGCTTCCGTCCGCTTGATGAAATTGCTAGCTTTAAGCAGGCGATCGCTGACGGTGCTAACCCTCGTGATTACAAAGTTCTGTTAGCCAAAGAAATTATTGCGCGCTTCCATGATGCCGCAGCTGCGGATGCTGCTGAGCAAGACTTTGTGCAGCGCTTTAGTAAAAATGCGATTCCAGATGATATGCCTGAGCTTGAGTTGGCCAGTGACGACGGTAGTTTGGGCATTTGCAACTTACTGAAAGATGCAGGATTGGTGAATTCAACGTCCGATGGCATGCGCATGATTAAACAAAGCGCAGTCAAAATTGACGGTGAGAAAGTTACCGATGCAAAACTACAAGTACAGGCAGGAACCACGGCTGTTTATCAGGTTGGTAAACGCAAGTTTGCCCGTGTGACGCTCAACTAGTTATTTTCCGCATACCAGCGCTGGCCATCAGGCCAGCGCAAGAGCGTCATATGCTCACCCCAGACACAACCGGTGTCTAAACCAATTACATCATCACGCTGCGTGTGCCCTTGTAATGCCGCCCAATGCCCGAATACCAAGCTAAATTGTTGTGGCTGCCAGTGCGCAAACCAAGGCAATAAGCCTTGTGCCTTGGTGTCGTCGTTCGGCGCTGTTTTTACGGTTAAATTCAAACATTGCTGGTGATCAAGAAAACGCATGCGCGTGAACGCGTTAATGATGAAGCGGATGCGTTCTGGTCCGCTTAAATTGGGAGACCAGCAAGCAGGCTCATTACCATACATTTTGTTTAACCAAGGGCCGAGTTTTTGCATGCGCCAAGCGCGTTGCAGGCTCTCACTCACTTCGTCAGCGTAGCTTTTCGCTTCGGCGAGACTCCACTGGGGGAAGAGGCCCGCGTGGGTCATGACCACATCATCGGCATGTTGCAACAAAGGCTGTTGTACTAAAAAATCTATCCAATGACGTTGTTCTTCAACGGGTAGTGCAAGAATAGCGTCGAGTTTGTCTTTGGGGTTAGCCTTACGAACTCCGGTAAGTACCGCAAGGAGATTGAGATCATGATTCCCCAAGACACACTTCGCGGCACTGCCCAATTCGTGTAGACGCTCTAAACAGGCGAGTGAGTCGGGGCCGCGGGCGACGATATCACCCACACACCAAAGCTCGTCAAAGCGACGATCAAAGTTGACCGCCGCCAGTAAAGTATCGAGTTGTTTGACGCAACCTTGAAGATCACCAACGAAGTACCGAGCCATTGCGTTACCGAATTAGTGCAAAATATTCGGCACGGCAAGCCGGAACGAAGGGATTTTCGCTTCGAATTTACTGCCGTCTGCATTGACCATGCCGTAATGGCCTTCCATCGTGCCGATTGGCGTCGCTAACACCGTACCGCTGGTGTAACTGAAGGATTCGCCGGGTGCGATGTGCGGTTGTTCACCGACCACGCCATCACCAGCAACTCGGGTGATTTTGTGGTCCGCATCGGTAATTCGCCAAGCGCGATTCAAGAGCTGGACCGATTGCTCACCTTGGTTGGTGATGGTGATGGTATAGGCAAATACATATTGTCCTTTGTCCGGATCGGATTGTGCGGCAAGGTAATGGGTCTTAACGTCAATTACTATCGTACTCATAAGTCTCCTTGCTGTTCGTAATACCAGTTTGCTAAACGGCAGTAGTCGGCCACGCTCAAGGTTTCTGGACGTGCGCCAGGATCAATCCCCAGTTGTTCCAATTGCTCGGCTGGAATATGTTGCTTGAGGTTATTACGAATCGTTTTACGGCGCTGGTTAAAAGCCACTAAACAGAGTTGCTGTAGGGTTTTGCGGTCGTGGACAGGATGCGGCGGTTCGGTGTACGGAGTTAAACGTACGACCGCAGACTCAACCTTAGGCGGCGGGGTAAAAGCGCCTGCTGGCACGGTTAATACAGGTTCCACTGCACAAGCTTGCTGGACTGACACCGATAGCCGGCCATAGGTCTTACTGCCGGGCGCTGCGGCTAAGCGGTCGACCACTTCTTTTTGCAGCATAAAATGCATGTCTTGAATGCTTTCGAGTTGGTCTAAAAGATGAAAAATGATTGGCGTCGAAATGTTATACGGCAGGTTACCGAACACCCGCAACTTGCGCTCGTCGGTTTGAAACTGCCGAAAATCGGTTTTCAAGGCATCGCCGCGATAGACCGTCAGTTTCCGTTGTAAGAACGGGTGCTGTTCGAGTCGGTCGGCGAGGTCGCGATCCAGCTCAACCACCGTTAAGTGCTCGATGCGCTCGGTTACCGGCTCGGTTAATGCTGCGAGTCCAGGACCAATCTCAACTAACTGTTCATCGTTTTGCGGATTTATGGCATCGACAATGGCGTCAATGACCATGGTGTCGTGAAGAAAATTTTGTCCAAAACGTTTTCGGGCGCGATGACCGAGGTGGGTTTTACTCATGTAATTCTCATCAATTCTGTTGCTGCTGTAGTGCCATGTCGATGGCCGTCTGCAAAGCGTATTGGGCGCTGCCAATCGATATATCACCGCTGCCGGCTTTGTCTAGGGCGGTGCCATGGTCGACTGAAGTGCGAATAAAGGGTAACCCTAAGGTAATGTTCACCGCGTTACCGAATCCTCGATATTTTAGCACGGGCAGCCCTTGATCATGGTACATCGCGACCACTGCATCGGCATTTTTTAAATAGTGAGGCTGAAAAACCGTATCCGCAGGCCACGGGCCGCTTACCTTGATACCCTCTTGCTGTAACGCGTTGAGTGCGGGTGTGATGTGCTCTATTTCTTCGCGTCCTAGGTGGCCTTGTTCGCCAGCGTGAGGGTTCAAGCCACAAACTAAAATTTCTGGTTCGGCACAGCCAAATTTGCGTTGCAAATCGTCATGCACAATGCGCAACACGCGCTCAACGAGAGGGCGTTGAATGGCTTCGGCGACGCGTGTCAACGGTAAGTGCGTGGTGACGAGCGCCACGCGCAGACCGGGAGTGGCAAGCATCATTACGACTTGCTCGGTGTCACTTAACTCGGCAAAAAACTCTGTGTGACCGCTAAAGGAGATGCCAGCATCATTAATGACGCCTTTGTGGACTGGCCCAGTCATCACTGCGGCAAACTCTTGCGCAAGACAGCCACGGCCAGCATGCTCGAGTAGTTCGACGACGTAGCCGCTGTTTGCTGGATTAAGCTGTCCGGCAGTAACCGCAACTGCGGTGTCATGTTGCGCAACCACTAAGGTGCCCTGCGGCCATTGTTGTGGCGCACGCTGTGCATCATAAGCGACCAATGAAACGGCAAGACCGAGCTGTTGTGCTCGGTCTTGGAGTACTTGCTTGTCGCCCAATACCACCAGTTCGCAGGGCCAAGAATGCTGTGCTAACAGCACAGCAATGTCGGGACCTATACCGGCGGGTTCACCCGTACTGTAGGCGATGCGCATTAGCGTCACTCAGTGACCTCTTCAATGTAGGCTTGGTCGCGCATTTCTTGCTGCCAGTTTTCCAGTTCTTCTTGGTATTTACGACGGTACAGCAACTGGTATGCGCGGTTTTCTTTACTTCGCTCGGTGGCATCCTGTACTCGGCGGTCAAGCACCTCAACAATGTGCCAGCCAAATTGCGAGCGGAATGGTTCGCTGATTTCACCAAGCTCTGCGTTTTCCACAGCTTGCTTAAAGGCATCATCAAAAACGCTAGGGTCATTCCAGCCTAAGTCACCGCCTTGGCTCGCTGAACCGGTATCGTCAGAGTGCTCGAGTGCTAAGTCGGAAAACTCCGCTTCACCACTGATAATCTGTTGACGGAACTCGTTTAACTGCTCTTTGGCGCGTTTGTCAGAAAGAATAACCGAAGGGCGCAATAAGATATGGCGTGCCTTCACTTCTTCAATTTCGACGGTTTCAATACCGCGGGTATCGGCGACTTTAAGAATGTGAAAGCCAACACCACTTTTGATCGGACCAATGAGGTCACCTTTGCGTTTGTCGCGAACGGCTTCAGCGAAGAGCGTCGGCATGGCGTTAATGTTCATCCAGCCGAGGTCACCGCCTTCTAATGCCCGTGAACCAGCCGAAGAGCTGATCGCTGTTTCGGCAAAATCGCGGCCATCCCGCAATGATTGCAAAACGTTTTCAGCACGTTCTCGCGCTGTTTGCACTTCGTCACTGCTACTGCCATCACGCAGGCCAATAAGAATGTGGCTTAAGCGATACTCAACTTCATTGCTCGACATTTCTTCCATCATGCTGGTTAGGTTGGCAATTTCTTGTGGGGAAATGTAAACCCGATCGCGAACCGCATTACGCTGTAATTCACCAATGATCATCTCGCGTCGAATGGATTCGCGATAACCTTGCCACGTTGAACCAAGGCCGGTGATTTCGGCACGTAACTCTTCGACGGTGATACCTGCCTCGCGAGCGATGCTAGCAATGGTCTGCTCAAGTTGCGCATCGCTTACTTCGATACCATTGCGGCGCGCGATTTGGAGTTGAATTTCTTGTAAGACGAGGCGGTCAATTGCTTGCACTCGTAAAACATCATCACTGGGTAATTTAATATCCTGCTCAGCGGCGTTACGCTTAATTTGCACGAGCATAGTGTCGACTTCGCTTTGAAGAATGACGCCATCGTTAACGATGACGGCAACACGATCGAGCACTTCATTGGCTTGTAACGGAATGGTCAAACTTGCGAGGGTAAGCCACGCAATGCTCACTATTTTCAACATCTTAATCATGAAAACTACCTAGTTGCTTAAGTAAAACGGGTGGCGATAACCGAACAGACTCTGCTCAATGAGGTCGAATAAATTACTGTTATCGGACCCTAACCCCTTAATAATAAATTGTACACTGACGCCGTTATCAAATTCTGGTTGCTGATTCATCGGGTCAGTTGCTTGTAATTCTAAATTTCGGTTGATACGTCGATAAGCACTGACGCGTATCGCCCAACAACAATCGTTGTACTGTAACGCAAGAAGTGCGTCGTTGGTACGTTTCTGTTCAAGATCATAAAACCAGTTGCTGGCCACTTGCCAATTGGCTTTCACTTGGTAGACCGCTTGCAGGCCTAATTGTTCGATATCGTCGTTAAGAATATTTGTAACTTGCCGGTGACTAAATTGAATGAGGTTACGCTCATCGACACGGTACTCAACCGCAGTCTGACTTTTGCGGGTATTGTTTTGCTCCATGTCGTATTGCATTGCAGCATTCAAGTACACACGATTGTTGAAGCGAAAACGTGTTTCGAAAGCTAAGTCTGAGCGGTCATTCGCAATTTGACTCTCTTCCCCAAATAAGCTGACTTGGCTGTCATCAAAGTAGTAGATTTGTCCCGCACTAAAGCGCAGCAATTCACGGGCATTTTCGTTAAAGATACTGGTTGAAGCACCAACAGTAATTTGATTGGCGTCGGCGATACGGTCGAGGCCCGAAAAGCGCCGCGCGCGGAACAGACCTTGGTAGTCGTCCTGCATAAGCGTTGAATCGTAGATACCAATAGCCGATTGGTCACGGTAAGGCACGTACAAGTATTGAATTTGTGGCTGCAAAACTTGTTGGTAGCTGTCGTCACCCCAGGCAAAATCACGCTCTAGGTTCAAGCGTCCGCGGATGCGGAACTGCGGCACGGTGCGCGACGGATTTTCACCCAGCATCGGATTGTTTTGGGTACTAATTGCAGCTTGGTCGTAATAGGTGTAGCTGTAACGCAACTCGCTAAGGAAGTCGTAAGCGGGCTCTTCGAACGCGAGTTTTACTGCAGGCTCAATATGGAATCGTGTCGCGTAGTCGTTGCTATTGTCTTGATTCCGAAAATGAGTAAGTTCGGAAAACAAGTTGAGTTCAAGCGCACTTAAGGTCTGCCAGTCAAATAACGTGGTTAATTGCGGCGCCGTGCGGTACGGCGAACGATAGTCACCCAAAATCTCGAAATCTTCCGCCCGGAGCATTACCTGCGCATGCTCGCTATGATAATCAACCCGCGCGTGGCGATAGAGTTGTGCGTCGGCGCGGCCGGCAAACTCGCTACCAAAGTCATTTAAATAATCATCATCACTGGTGTCGAGAATATTAACGTACGAGCGCCAATTTGGACTCCAACGTTGTTGATGTTCGACGCGCCAAAGATAGCGTGAATCGTCGTTCGCTAAACTATCGTCGTTGTCGAGGTAAGCAACGTTAATTTGCCCAGAACCACCTTCAGTGAGTGCACGGTATTCACCTTGTAATTGCAACCCGCGTTCCGCCATATATCGCGGTGTAATCGTTGCATCTTGGTTAGGCGCAATATTAATGTAGTAAGGAATTTCAAACTCGAAGCCGTTTTTTTGCGAGGAGCGTACGGTTGGAAATAAAAAGCCTGACTTACGCTCATCGGTAATCGGGAAGTTGATGTAAGGGACGTACAAAACGGGCACACCAAAGAGTTCGAACTTCGCATGCCATGCTTCGCCCCACGCCTCGTCTTCACTTAACTTGATTTCGTCGGCACTCAGCTGCCATGCTGGTTGATCGGTTGGGCAAGTGGTGAATGTTGATCCAGCCAGCAGTACTTGTTCTGGTGAAATCGAAAGTAGCTCAGCGGTGCCGTGTGCACCGGTGTCGCGTAGCTGGTATTTGGCACCGGCTAAGTAGGCACGGTTATCGCCTGAGTTAAGCCGAAAATTATCACTACTGACTTGCACGTAGCCGTCGGTAAATTGGGTTGCACCGCTCGCATTGATATTACCCGACTCTTGATTCACTGTCGCCTGTTCGGTTAATAAGAATTGCTGATCAAGTTGAACTTGTACGTTACCGGTAAAAGATGCCAAAGTTGTCTCAGAATCGATGTCAGCTGCATCCGCACGCACGCCAATGGCTCCGGAGGCCAATTCATCAATGGGATCTAAGTCGGTGGTGACAAACAGCGGCGCTCGCACGGGGCATTGTTGCAAAAAGTCTGTGTTGTCTTGAGCTGTCGCGCGGCTGGAGAAACCAACAGTTAGCGCGAAACTTATGCCCAAGCAGGCTCCTTTGGTAATGTAATGCATGCGATAGCTGACTCAACGTTGTCCTTTCTAATGTGGAAGGTATGATAAAGCAAAATAACTAAGCCTGCCATTTGTGAACGAGGAAATAGCGTGGAAAATAAGCGAGAAGTGCAATTGCAAGCTTGGTGCGAATCGGTAACGGGTCAAGCTCAGCAGGATTTGCAGCCAGTTTTTGGTGACGCACGACCGTGGCGCTATTACCGCGTGACGGATGGTGTACGTAGCTTTATTGCGGTAGATACCCAAAATACCGAACAGGCGTTGCGTAATTATAGCGCTGTTGCTGACAGTTACAGTCAGCACGGGGTATTTGTGCCGGAGTTAGTTGCTGTTCACGAGCAACGCGGCTTTATGTTGATGACAGATTTAGGTTCTAGTCTGCTGTTAAGTCATCTTAGTGAACCTACGATGGTTTCGTGGTATTCCCAAGTGTACCCGCAACTGGCAAAAATCATGCAGGTTCAAGCGACAGAAGAGGGGCCTTTACCGACTTTTGGCGAGCAAGAACTTCGAGCCGAATTGGAACTCATGGCGCAATGGCTGCTCAAAGAGCATTTACAACTGCAACTCACTGCCGCAGAGCAAGCGTTGTGGCAAGATTTTTGTGAGCGCATGGTGAGCAATGCGCTTGAGCAGCCGCAAGTCGGTGTGCATCGAAAGCTGCACGCGCGCAATATTTTGGTGCAAGGTGAAGGCGAGCTCGCGTTTACCGGCTTTCACGATGCCGCCGTTGGACCGATCACCTACGATGCGGTAAGTTTGCTGCGCGATTGTTATGTGCGCTGGCCGCAGACCAAGGTTCAGCAACTTGCCGAGGATTGCTATTTCTATCTGCGCCAGACGCGCAGTGATCTCAACGTTGATCAAGCGACATGGCAACGTTGGTTTGATTGGATGGGCATGCAACGCCATTGCTACGTAAGTGGCCTGTTTGCGCGCCGTTATGAGCGTGATGGCAATCCCGGTTATTTACAAGATATTCCGCGAAATTTGGCTTATCTTCACGATGTTGCAGCGATTTACGCGGAGTTTGATGATTTTCGTGCATTTTTGGTTGAGCGCGTTATGCCCGCTTTTGCCCAAAGTGAGTAGTTACAGACGAGCAGTTGAGTTTGTTTTAAGGCGAAGGAGTAGACATGGTTTGGGGTAAAGTGCTGGGTGGATTTTTCGGCTACCTATTGTTGCGTTGGCCAGGTATTTTTCTGGGTGTTCTGATTGGTCACTGGTTCGACAAAGCGCTTGAGCAAAATATGCGCCAAGGTGGTGGGGCAGCAATGCAAAAGTCCTTCATCGACACCTTGTTTGCAGTGCTGGGGCATTTGGCCAAGTCCAAGGGCCGCGTAACCGAGCAAGACATCAACTATGTTTCGGCGTTGATGCAACATTTGAAACTTAACGAGTCAGCTCAGGCACAGGCACAAGAAGCTTTTCGCGAGGGTAAAAAAGCGGATTATCCGTTGGTGACCAAAGTTTCGGCGTTTCGTCGACAAGTGGGCTGGCGCAAAGATCTGTTGCAAATCTTTGTGGAACAAATTTTAGTGGTGGCCTTGCACGACGGTAAACTTGAGCAGGCGGAATACGACGTGTTGCTGCGCGTTACTCAAGCATTAGGTTTTCGCCGTGCGCAACTTGATTTGTGGCTGCAAATGGCGCAAGCGGGCCAGCGTTTTCGTGGCGGGCAAGGCGGAGCTGGGTATCAAGGCAGTGGTCCAAGCCAGAGCCCAAGTGAACGCTTAGACGATGCCTATGCCATTTTAGGGGTTACCCGCCAAGCAAGTTTTGCTGAGGTCAAAAAAGCTTATCGCAAACTGATGGCAAAGCATCATCCCGACAAATTAGCAGCACAAGGTCTTCCGCCCGAAATGCGTGAGTCAGCGCAGGAAAAAGCGCAAGAAATTCAAGCCGCCTATGAGCTTATTAAAAGTCAGCAGGGCAGTGAAAATTAATCGGCTGTTCGGTGTGCGGATGCAAGAAACCAATTTCCTCAGCATGTAATAGCAAACGTGGCGCTGCAGCATAAGCCTCAGCGTCAGCGTAAAACTTGTCACCTAAAATAGGTGTGCCGAGCACTTGCATGTGTACCCGTAATTGATGTGACCGGCCTGTTACCGGGAATAACAGTACTTCGCTTACCCCATCTTGATAGTTCACCACTTGATAACGCGTTTGCGCATGGCGGCCTTCGATCAGATCAATCATCTGTCGCGGGCGATTGGGCCAGTCGCAGCGCATGGCGAGTTCAATACTGCCACGCTGTGCCGGTAGCTGCCCAGCCACTCGTGCGCGGTAATACTTGCGTACCACCCGACGTTCAAACTGGCGCTGCAGATGCGCTTGTGCCTGCTTGTCAAGCGCCAACACCAGCAAGCCCGAGGTCGCCATGTCCAACCGATGCACAATACGCGCTTCTGGGAACACCCGCGTGACACGTGCCCAAACTGAATCGCGGTGGGCAGGATCTTTCCCCGGCACACTAAGTAGTCCCGCGGGTTTATTCACCACCACCAACGCGTCATCCTGATGCACCAGCGTCAAGTATGGGTCGGTAGGTGGCGCGTAATGAAGTAGCGTCATGCGGGCATGTTCACCATCACGCGCACACTATCAAGCTGTAACAGCGGCTGTTGGAGTGCCTGTTGCAGTTGCTGTTCACGCTCGGTCAGTGCATCAACTTCAGCTTGCCGTACCGCAGGGTTACGCTGTTTTAGTTCGTGTAACCGTTGCTGGGCAGCGTGCATGGTCTGCGTGAGTTGCTGTTGTGCTTGAACAACACGTTGCTGCTGTTGCTGTTCGGCTGGCTCCCATGCCGCCTTAATGTGCTGCTGTAGCTGCTGGCGTAATTGCTGCATAAGCTGTCGTGCTTGTTTTTTATCGACGAACTGTAATTGTTGGTCAAGGGCTCCAGCAGCAACTCGCGTGGTTAAATCACGACCTTGGCTATCTAACAGAACGCGCAAGCTTTGTTGCGGGTAAAACTCTTGTGCGACCAGATTCGCCGCAGTGGTGAGCTGGCTACTGAAGTTAAGTTCAACAAACCAAGCTCCAGCAGGTAAGGCACGGTTTTGCATCAATGCGACGCAGGTTGAACCATAGCTGTCACGTGTCAACAGCTCGAGCGCATGCTGCACTTGTGGATGGTCCCAAGTGAGGAACTCAACGTGTTCATGCGCAAGGGCATAGTCACGGGAAAAGGTTACAGTGATGCCTTCGTCGGGCAGTCCTGGCAAGGTCACGCGCATATGTTCAGTTGGCCGTAACCAACCGCTGTGATCGTTAAGGGCATCGTAATCAACCCCGAAGCGCGCCCAAAACTCTTGCATAAAGGTGGCGAGCTCAGCGCTGCGCTCATGAGCGGCGACTTCAGTGATAATGGCTTGCGCTTGCTGCGGACGAAATGCATTCAGCTCTTGCAGCTTGTCGCGACCATTGCCAATACTTTCGCGCAACTCTGCTGCGCGTTGTGCAGTAGCGTTCAGCAATGCGTCAAAAGCGTCAGCGTCATAACCGTCATCATCGCCAGAGGTGTTGATAAAACACGCCAGCTCGTTGGCAAAGGTGTCATAGATAAGTGACCCGACAGCATTGGGTTGCGCAAATGCTTGCATGGCTTCGTACCACTGCAACAAAAGGTCGTCACGCGTGCCGAGCACCACTGGCACATGAAGATGTACGGTGGCGCTTTGCCCAATTCGATCAAGGCGGCCTATACGTTGCTCGAGTAAATCTGGGTGAGTCGGTAAGTCAAATAATACCAAGTGTTGGGCAAACTGGAAGTTGCGCCCTTCGCTGCCGATTTCCGAACACAACAGAATAGGGCAACCTTCTTCAGGGCTGGCAAAAAATTCGGCGGCGCGGTCACGTTCTAGCAGCGTCATGCCCTCGTGAAACACTGCGGCATGAATGCCATGCTCGATGCGTAAATAATCGTAGAGTTCTTGTACGGTAAGTGACGAACCACAAATTAACACGACTTTTTCGTGTTTGTGTTGTTGCAGTAATTGACGTAACCAGTGTGCTTTTCCGGTAAAAGCATCAGCACCTTCGAGCTCGAGTTCAGTCAGTTCGTAGGTGTGCAAATGACGTTCCGGAAAACCGCCAATATGGGCTCGACTGTTGCGAAACATAAGCCGGCCAGTGCCGTAGAAATCAAGCAAGCGGTCGAGCAATTTCTCCGCACCATACTTGGCAAGGACTTCCGCCATTGGCGTGAGTGCTTGATAGTTTTCTTGCTCACGAAGAAATGCGGCAAAATCATGAAAGCGATCAGGGTCGAGTAACTGCAGCCGCGCAAAGTGTGCAGGCATACCTGCTTGCTCCGGTGTTGCTGTTAGGAGCAAAACGCTACTAATCGCCGCGGTAAGTTGCTGCAATTGGCTAAAGTGATCTGATGCGGGTTCGACGCGATGCGCTTCATCGACAATCAGCAGATCAAAGTCGGCGGTGAGCAATTGCGTCAACCATTGTGCGTCATCGAGTAAGCTTTGTGGCAGAAGGATGAGTTGCTCGGCGGCGAACACGTTCTCATGGTCGTCGCTTAAGGTCGCGCAGCGTTCTTTATCAAATAGGCTGAAGGCCAAAGCGAAGCGTCGTTTCAGCTCAACTAACCACTGATGGCATAGGCTATCAGGAACAATGATCAGCGCACGTTGGCTGCGACCGGTTAATAGACGGCGTTGTAAGATCATGCCTGCTTCAATCGTTTTGCCGAGTCCCACTTCATCGGCCAGTAACACGCGTGGCTGAAAGCGATCGGCAACGGTGTAGGCAATATAGAGTTGATGCGGAAGCAGTTGTGCTCGAGCGCCGATTAAGCCACTTACTTTACTTTGTTGCCAACGTTGCAGGTGTTGCTGCGCTTGTTGGCGCAGGCGATACATATCAAGGCGGTCGGTCTTGCCAGCAAGAATGCGTGTGAGCGGATGCTGGGTGGCAACCTGGGCGGCCAATTGTGCCTCGGGTAGGGTCACCTCTTCAGTCGTGTCTTCGCGCAGTCCGTGATAAGTGACAATATGATTGCTTACACTGATCTCGGTGACACGAAACCACCAGCCGTCAGCATGCTGACCGCGATCGTCGGGCAGTAACTGGTAGCGGGCCAAGGGAGCCTGTTGGCTAGCGTAGTGACGCAGCTCCCCGGTGGCGGGAAACAGCACAGTTAGCATGCGGCCATTGACCTGAGTGATCAGGCCGAGTCCTTGCTCGAGTTCGGTTTCGCTAAGCCAACGCTGGCCAGCAACAAACGCTTGTGCAGGATCTTGTACCGTGCTTTGGGTCATGCAAACTTCCTCTACTAACTGCGACTTGCAAAAAGGGCGCACATGGTAGCGAAATTTTTTTCATTCTTCACATCATTTTCATGAAATCTGCGCTAGTCTTAAAGTTGCTTGGCACGCAAAAATTATAATTAAACATTCCTGCTGCTTGAGGTTGCGCATGACAGAAACAACGCCCAAATATTATCTGTTAGACACCAACATCTTACTCCATGAACCCCTCGCTTTCCTGAATTTTGAAGAACACAACGTCGTCATTCCCATGGTCGTGCTGGAAGAGCTCGACAATATAAAAGATCGCCATAAAGATGTAAGCCGCGAAGCGCGCGTTGCCATTCGTTCGCTCGAGGATGCATTGAAAGACGCAAGTCCAGAAGAAATTTTAGCCGGTGTACCCTTGAGTCGTATGCAGGGGGCGCACCATGCTGAAGGTACGTTAGCAATTTTTCCTGACTACCAATTAAAGCAAACCGACTCGGTGCTGAACTTGTCGGAAAACGACCACCGCATTATTCAAGCAGCGCTTGAGTTACAAAAGAAGCATAGCCAAACCAAAGTGGTGTTGGTGACGAAAGACATCAACATGCGTTTGAAGGCGAAAGGTGCTGGCATCAAGTTTGTCGAGGACTATCGCACTGACCAATTGATCGATGATATTCGCTTTTTGTCAAAAGGCTTCGTCGAGTTAGAAGGCGATTTCTGGCAGAACGTTGGTGAAGTGACGAGTGTGCAAGAAGGCCGTGAGACGTTTCATGAAGTTGAACGTGCCGTGTTGCCGAGCGTGTTCCGTAATCAGTATCTAATTGATGAAACAGAGCATTTTGCCGCCAAAGTTGTGGGCTACGATAGCGAACAGGTGCGCATACACGACTTAGGTTTCGAACGCATGATGAGTTACCACGCGTGGGGTATTCATCCAAAGAATATTTATCAAGCGATGGCCATGAATGCCTTGCTCGACCCGAGTATCGATTTGGTGATTCTCACGGGGCCTGCAGGTAGTGGTAAAACCCTGTTGGCACTGGCATCAGCACTAGAGCTGGTGATTGAACAAGGTATTTACGAAAAGATCATTGTCACGCGGAACACGCCTGAGATCGCTGAGTCGATCGGCTATTTGCCGGGCACGGAAGAGGAAAAAATGGCGCCATGGCTGGCGGCCATTACCGATTCGTTAGAAGTGCTCCATAAACATGATGAAAGCATGGATTCGAGTCTTAACTACATTATGAATAAGGCGAACATTCAGTTTAAGTCACTGAATTTTATGCGCGGTCGGAGTATTCAAAACGCGATTGTCTTGCTTGATGAATCGCAAAATTTAACGGCTTCGCAATTGAAGACGATTATTACGCGTTGTGGTACGGGCACGAAGATTATTTGTTCTGGTAACTTAGCGCAGATTGATAGTTACTATTTGACGGCGGTAACTTCAGGCCTGACTTATATCGTCGAGCGTTTTAAAGATTATCCGGGCAGTGCGACCGTCAATTTGAATGGTGTAGTGCGAAGTAATTTAGCGCAATACGCTGAAGAAAACCTGTAACTCTATAGCGGTTAACGGTTCGCTAGATAGTCTTCCAAAATAAGCTGTGCGGCGGCACTATCGATTTTGTCCTTACTCAGCTCGCGGTAGCCGCCGCGAGCGAACAACTCCTCTTTCGCTGCAACCGTGGTCAAACGCTCATCTTGCAATTCAACCGGCAAGCCAAAACGACCGTGCAGGCGGTTGGCGAACTTTCTGGCTAAATCAGTAAGTGGTTGCTCACTACCATCCATGTTCAAGGGCAGGCCAACGACCAGTAATTGAGGTTGCCACTCGGCGATCATCTTCGCGACTTTCGCCCAATCGGGTTGACCATCCTTAGCTTTTAACGCCGGTAATGGCGAGGCGGTGCCGGTAATGGTTTGGCCAACCGCAACGCCGATATTGTGGGTACCGAAGTCAAAGCCCAGCAGTTGGCTCATGCGTGCCCAGCTCCCGGACCAAGTTGCCAAGCGTGAAAACCAAGCTTTTCAGTGGCTCGCTGCCAACGTTCACTACTTGGCGTGTGAAACAAGATAGCTGGGTCAGCAGGAATGGTCAGCCAACTGTTGTCGGCCAATTCACGTTCAAGTTGCCCAGCTTCCCAACCCGCGTAGCCAAGGGTAAGAATAAAGTTCTCAGGAGCTTGGTTACGTCCCATGGCTTCAAGGATGTCTTTGGATGTGGTGATCATGATGTCATCACTAATGTGCGCAGAGCTGTTCCAATCGTCGCTGGCGCCGTGCAACACAAAGCCACGGTCACGGGCTAGCGGACCGCCAGCAAATACTGGTTTGTCGAACATGACCGACTGTTCAGGCACGACGATTTCAAGTTGCTCGAGGACCTTGGCAACATTCAACTCAATCGGTTGGTTGATCACTAACCCCATGGCACCTTCTGCATTGTGTTCACAAATATAGGTGACCGAGCGATGGAAAAACGGGTCTTCCATATCAGGCATGGCAATTAAAAAGTGATTTTGTAAATTCGTCAGTGCTTCCATAAACCTCTCACCCTTAGCGCATTATGCTTTTTTACGCGCTTCAATGGCGGTAAAAAGTTGTCCAGCTATATTAATGTCATATGCGGCTTCGATCTCGCGCATACAAGTGGGGCTCGTCACATTTATTTCGGTGATGCGGTCGCCAATCACGTCCAAGCCCACCAATAACAAACCACGACGCTTTAGTTCTGGACCAACGCGGCGGGCAAGTTCCCAGTCGCTATCGCTTAGCGGTTGCGGTCGACCGCTACCGCCAGCAGCGAGATTCCCGCGGGTTTCGCCAGCCGAAGGAACGCGGGCGAGTGAGTAGGGCATGGGTTCTCCGTCGATAATCAGAATACGTTTATCGCCGTCTTTGATCTCCGGCATGTAGCGCTGAATCATGGCATAGCGGCTACCGTGGGCAGTCAAGGTTTCGATAATGACACCGAGGTTGTTACCGTCGGCACCGACACGAAAAATCGATGCGCCACCCATACCATCGAGCGGTTTCAAGATAATGTCTTGGTGTTCGTGATGAAACGCTCTAATTTGCTCGGCACGACGGGTAACGATGGTCGGTGGTGTCAGATCCGCGAACCAAGCGGTAAATAATTTTTCGTTGCAGTCGCGTAAGCTTTGCGGCTTGTTGACCACCAACGCACCGGCTTGCTCGGCCAGTTCTAACATGTAGGTTGCGTAGACATATTCGGTGTCAAACGGCGGATCCTTGCGCATCATGATGACGTCAAAGTCAGCCAACGGCTGCTCAACCACTTCACCAAGCTGATAAAAGTCGTCAGGTTGATCGACCACTTTGACCGTGCGACTGCGCGCCATGGGTTGCCCTTGTACCAATGACAAATCGTGCATCTCGAGATAATGGCATTGGTAACCGCGCGCTTGGGCTTCGAGTAACAGACGGAAGCTCGTATCCTTGTAGGTTTTTACGCTCGCGATAGGGTCCATAATCATAGCTAACTTCATGGTTGAGCTCCTGAGTAAATTAGTTTGCGCTGCCGGCGAGATCGCCGAATTGATATTGCACGACGGATAACGCTGTCAACGCTGCGGTTTCGGTGCGTAACACGCGAGGGCCTAGCTGCACCGCTTGGAATTCGGCGGCTGCAGCAGTTGCGACTTCGGCGTCGGTTAGACCGCCCTCCGGGCCAATGAGCAACTGCACCAGGTCGTTGCTAAGTTGTTGTTCACGCAAAGCCTTTGGCGCCTGCGGATCAAGCGTCAACCGCAGCGCTTGCGGTAAGTCTTGTAACCACTGCGCGAGTGACACAGGTGGATGCACCTTGGGAACCACAGCTCGGCCACTTTGTTCGCAAGCACTCACCACGATTTTTTGCCACTGCTGGCGCTTTTTTTCGAGTCGCTCACCACTGAGCTTAACGCCGCAACGTTCGGTAAATAATGGCGTGATGCTATGCACCCCCAGTTCGACAGACTTTTGCAACACAAAGTCCATACGATCACCGCGCGAAATGCCCTGGCCCAAATGAATCTTAATGGGTGATTCGCTTTGGTTGATTTGCAACCCAGTGATGCGAACCTCGACGTTTTTCTTGCTGGCGCTGACAATCTCGGCGCTGTAATCGTAGCCGTCGCCGGTAAAGACCTCGAGCGCTTGGCCCGCAGTCATGCGTAAAACACGACCTACATGGCTGGCTGCTTCATCGCCTAAAGCGAAGACTTGACCCTCTGCGAAGCTCGGTTGTTCACTATTTTCGGCTAAAGCATCAAGCAAAGGGTGATAAATTCGCGGTACTCGCATAACATGATCCTAATTAACTAACGTCATCATCTTATCAGAAGGAAACCCAACATGGCGACAAAGTACAACCTAAAACAGTGGGCGTATGCGGCAACAGTCATGGCCGCCGCCAGTAGCCAAAGCGCATGGGCTGAAGATGCACATAGCTATGCGAAATTGCAGGAAGTTACAACACCTCATCTGGAACTTGATTTGACCGTTGATTTTGAGGGGAAACAACTACGTGGTACCGCAACCTACGATTTGGTGCGCAAAAGTGACGATGCAACCACTGTGCACATGGACACGCGTGAGCTGACCATCAGCAAAGCAGAAATTTGGCAAGATAATGCGTGGCAAGAAACCAGTTTTAAACTCGCCGAACCCCATGAAACGTTGGGGCAAGAACTGACAGTAAGCATTGGTGAAGCTACGGACAAAGTACGCATTCACTATACAACTGCCCCCACGGCCAGCGGCCTGCAATGGCTGAGTCCTGAACAAACCAAAAGCGTTAAGTTTCCGTTTATGTTTAGTCAATCACAGCCGATCCATGCGCGCAGTTGGATTCCGATTCAAGACACGCCAGCGTTGCGCTTAACCTATGATGCAACCGTTCGCACTCCGGCAGGCATGTTGGCGGTAATGAGCGCTGATAATAGTCTCGATCCGGAGCTTGATGGCAACTATTCGTTTAGCATGCCACAGCCAATCCCGCCGTACCTGATTGCTATTGCTGCGGGCGAGTTAGTGGTGAAAGAGATCAGCGACAATGTCGCAGTTTTTGCTGAACCGTACATCATTGATGACGCTGCTTGGGAATGGGCAGATACCCCAGCGATGATCACCGCTACTGAAGAAATGTATGGGCCTTATCGTTGGGATCGTTATGACTTACTGGTTCTGCCACCGAGCTTCCCATTTGGCGGCATGGAAAATCCACGGTTGTCGTTCATTACCCCAACCGTGGTGTCGGGCGACCGCACCTTGATTAACCTAATTGCCCACGAATTAGCGCATTCATGGTCGGGGAACCTCGTGACCAATGCGAGCTGGCGCGATCTGTGGCTAAACGAAGGCTTCACCAGTTATGTGGAGAATCGTATTATGGAGTCGCTATTCGGTGAGCGCCGTGCGCAAATGGAATTGGCTTTAGGCTACCAAGATTTGCTCGACAATATGGAACGTTTGGCGCCGAAAGACACCGTACTCAATATCGAATTGGGCACACGCCACCCTGATGATGTGTTCTCGCAGGTTCCGTATGTAAAAGGCCAACTATTCTTGGTGTATCTCGAAAACAAGTTTGGTCGTGAGACCTTTGATAACTTCTTGCGTCAGTACTTCGATGACTTCGCCTTTCAAAGTATTTCAACTGCCGAATTCAAAGCGTATTTAGCGCGTCATTTATTGGCCAAGAACCCTGACGTCGTGTCGATGGACAAGGTCAATGAGTGGATTCATGAGCCGGGCTTACCAGCGGATGCGCCCAAGCCTACATCAAATGCGTTTGCGGAAGTTGAAAAGCAAATGCAACGTTGGTTAAAAGGTGGTCAGTTAACAACACAAGAGTGGACCACGCACGAATGGCTGCATTTCATTAACAACCTACCGCTGGATATTTCCAGCGTGAATATGCGTCGGCTTGATGAGCAGTTCAACTTGACGCAAAGCAAGAACGCAGAGATTGCGCATGCATGGTTAAAGTTAGCGATCGTAAAAAATTATGAACCAGCGCGGGATCGTTTGCGTAACTACTTGCTTACTATTGGCCGTAACAAACTGGTCAGCCCGCTTTACCGTGAGCTGGCGAAAACGCCCGACAATCTGAAATGGGCGCGCGAAGTTTATCAGCAAGCCAAGCCTGGCTATCATCCGCTCACGCAGACGGTGAATGAAGCCCTGCTTTATCCTGAACAGTAAGCAAAAAGGAGTACGCTATGCCACAAGCAATAGGTTACGCAGCACAGGCTGCAGACAAAGATCTGGAGTATTTTGAGTTTGAACGTCGCGACCCGACTGCGGAAGACGTTGAAATCGAAATTGCGTACTGCGGTGTTTGCCACTCAGACTTGCATCAGGCACGTAATGAATGGGGTGGAACTGTATTCCCATGCGTACCGGGACACGAAATCGTCGGCAAGGTTACCCGAGTCGGGGACAAGGTAAGCAAATTTAAAGTGGGTGATACTGTGGGTGTCGGCTGTATGGTCGACGCTTGTGGGCATTGTCATAGTTGTGACGAGGGCCACGAGCAATACTGTGAAAATGGTTTTGTTGGCACTTACAACGGCGAAGACAAGCATTTAGGTGGTGTCACGTATGGCGGTTACTCGAATCGCATCACCGTTAAAGAAAGTTTTGTCTTGCGCGTATCCGAAGGCCTTGATTTAGCTGGTGTTGCACCCTTGCTATGTGCCGGTATTACGACCTACTCACCATTGCGTCACTGGGGTGTTACCAAGGGCCATAAAGTCGGCGTAGTAGGGCTAGGTGGTCTTGGTCACATGGCGGTGAAGTTAGCAGCAGCGATGGGCGCCGAAGTGGTGCTGTTCACCACCTCGCCAGGTAAAGTAGACGATGGCAAGCGCTTAGGTGCTGATCATGTGGTCATTTCGAAAGACGAAGAGCAAATGAAAGCGTGGACCAATCAGCTCGACTTTATCTTAAACACCGTGGCAGCTCCGCATGACTTGGATGCTTATCTGAGCCTGTTGCGGTTGAACGGCACGATGTGTTTGGTGGGCGTCCCAGCTGAGCATCATCCGTCACCGGCGGTGTTCAACTTGATTGCTAAACGTCGCAGCTTGGCGGGTTCATTGATTGGCGGTATTGCCGAAACCCAAGAGATGCTCGATTTCTGTGCCGAACATGGCATCACCTCTGACATCGAAATGATTGCGATGGATGACATCAATGAAGCTTACGAGCGGATGCTAAAAAGCGATGTGAAATATCGCTTTGTCATTGATATGGCAACGTTGAAACAGAAATAAAGACTTTTAGACGTCTAAATGTGGAAAGTTGGGCGTGGTTTCGTTAAACTACGCCCAATTTTTTAGCTTAAAGATAAGTTGAGACCGAACACTATGGCGAAGCACCTTTTTACCTCTGAGTCAGTATCAGAAGGACATCCGGATAAAATTGCTGATCAAATTTCAGATGCAGTTCTCGATGCAATTCTTGCTCAGGACCCGCGCGCGCGCGTGGCCTGCGAAACTTACGTCAAAACCGGCATGGTGTTGGTCGGTGGTGAAGTTTCGACAACCGCATGGGTTGATATCGAAGAGTTGGCACGTAATACCGTCCGTGAAATCGGTTACACCCACTCTGACATGGGCTTTGATGGCGCTTCGTGCGCTGTATTAAATGCCATTGGTAAGCAGTCAATGGATATCAACCAAGGTGTGGATCGTGCGTCACTAGAAGAGCAAGGCGCCGGTGACCAAGGTTTGATGTTCGGTTACGCCTCGAATGAGACGGACGTGTTGATGCCTGCGCCGATTACCTATGCGCACCGACTCATGCAACGCCAAGCGGAAGTGCGTAAGAATGGTACGCTGCCGTGGTTACGCCCAGATGCAAAAAGCCAGCTGACTTTCGTTTACGAAGATGGCAAGCCTGTTGCAATTGATACCGTGGTGCTTTCTACCCAGCATGCTGAGGGCATTAGCCAAGCTGATTTGCGTGAAGCGGTGATTGAAACCATCATCAAGCCAGTGTTGCCAGAGGAATGGTTCCCAGTGAATCAAGAGCGGATTTTCATTAATCCAACTGGGAAATTCGTGATTGGCGGACCTATGGGTGACTGTGGCTTAACCGGTCGCAAGATCATCGTCGATACTTATGGCGGTATGGCGCGGCACGGTGGTGGTGCATTCTCAGGTAAAGATCCATCAAAAGTTGACCGCAGTGCCGCCTATGCGGCACGTTACGTGGCGAAAAACCTTGTTGCTGCTGGCTTGGCCGAGCGTTGTGAGATTCAGGTGTCGTATGCAATTGGTGTGGCCGAACCAACGTCGATCAGCATTGAAACTTTTGGTACGAGTCCTTATAGCGAAGAGCAATTAATCGCCCTAGTTCGCAAGCATTTTGACTTGCGCCCTTATGGTTTGATTCAGATGCTTGACCTGGAACGCCCGATTTATCAACAGACAGCAGCCTATGGTCACTTTGGTCGAGATGCCTTCCCATGGGAGAAAACTGACAAAGCGGAAGCCCTGCGAGCTGACATGTGACTGTTCCCCGTCCTTTCGGGCGAGGCTTCCAACTTCTTAGGCAGCAACCGGGGCATGGCCGGATTTACGCAAGCCTCCATTGGCAGGAACCGACAGTCCTTCGGCTCGTAGTTTAATAATACCCTGCTGCCGGATATTGATCGCGGCGTTGATGTCGCGATCAAGCCGTGCTGTACAAGCAGGGCATGTCCAGTTGCGCACCGACAATGGCAGAGCATCCACCTTGTGGCCGCAGTTGGAGCAGGTCTTGGAGCTGGCAAACCATTGGTCGACTTTGACGAGATGTTTGCCCTGCGCTTTGGCCTTGTACTCCAGCTTTTGGATCAAGCCGAACCAGCTTGCGTCTGCGATGTGCTTTGATAACTTACGGTTCTTCAGCATGTTTTTGACTTTCAATGTCTCGACCACCACCGCTTGGTTTTCGTCAATGAGTTGTCGGGACAGGTTGTGCTGGAAGTCAGCACGGACATTCGCTAGGCGTTCATACGCCTTAGCCAGTTTTAACCGTGCTTTCGTGCGACCTGTACTGCCTTTCTGGCAGCGAGATAAGGCTTTCTGCTTGCGTCGCAAGTTAGACTGGGCACGCTTCAGGAAACGGGGATTCGCGGTCTTGTTACCTTCGGAGTCGATAGCAAGATGAGTTAGCCCCATATCAACGCCCAGCACGGTATCAACAGTGTGCATTAGGGTAGGTGTTTTCAAGCCGTCGTCGAGCAACAGCGAGGCGTAGTATTTCCCTGTTACCGTGCGCGAGAGAGTGATGCTCTTGAGCTTTCCGTCCAATTCACGGTGAACCCGCGCCTTGATCGGATTCATCTTCGGCACTTTGATCCAGTTTGCGCCAGCACTCACATTCATGCAGTGGTAGCTGGATTGTTTCCCATGCTTGCGCTTGAACTTGGGATAACGGGCGGGGAGCTTCGGGTCAAAAAAGTTCTGGAAGGCTTTATCGAGGTTGATGCACGCTTGCTGGAGTGCAACTGAATCAAAATCCTTGAGCCAGTGATACTTGCGGGACTTTTTCGCCACCGCCAACAGCGGCTTAAGGTCTTTCTTGGCCTTAAGCTTCAGGCCATGGCGTTTGTATTGTGAGCTGATGACATGTAACGCCTTATTGTACACGAACCGCGTAGCACCGAACTGGCGGTTGAGAAATTCCGCCTGCTCGGGTGTCGGGTAGATGCGCACTTTGGTTGTTTTTAACATGGTCAGCAATACACTGTATATGCATACAGTATATTTGCACGTCACTACACTTGAGTCAAGACGACTTGCTACTATAAGAGAACGACTTATATCCCCTCCCGAATGAGCGAGGATTTACCGCGTAATTGCTAATTTGCTTAGAAGCCCCGAATTGTGGAGAATACGCGCACCTAGTGAGCATTTTTCTCAAGCAGCAATTTGGGGTTTTTCGTTATGACGACAGCAGTTTCTGAACGTAAGCATCTTGCCAACGCGATCCGCGCACTCAGCATGGATGCCGTACAACAAGCCAATTCCGGACATCCGGGTGCGCCGATGGGTATGGCCGACATCGCCGAGGTGCTCTGGCGGGACTACCTGAAACATAACCCTGCTAACCCCAATTGGGCTGACCGCGACCGTTTTGTCTTGTCGAACGGTCATGGCTCAATGCTGATTTACTCGTTGCTGCACCTAACCGGCTATGAGCTCAATATCGATGATCTGAAAAACTTTCGGCAGTTACATTCCAAAACCCCTGGTCACCCTGAGTACGGTTACGCGCCTGGTATTGAAACCACCACAGGCCCATTAGGGCAAGGTATCTCGAACGCTGTAGGCATGGCGCTCGCCGAGAAAGTGCTCGCGGCACAGTTTAACCGTCCAAGTCATGACATTATCGATCACTACACCTACACCTTTCTTGGCGATGGCTGCTTGATGGAGGGGATCTCCCATGAAGTTTGTTCATTGGCAGGAACGCTTGGTTTGGGCAAGCTCATTGCCTTCTATGATGACAATGGCATTTCCATTGACGGCGAAGTTGAAGGTTGGTTCACCGATGACACGGCAAAGCGTTTTGAGGCTTACGGCTGGCATGTGATTCGTGACGTAGACGGACATGATGCACAAGCCATTGACCAAGCCATACAAGCAGCGCGCGGCGAAACGGCCAAACCGACATTGATTATTTGCAAAACGATCATTGGTTTTGGGGCGCCGAATAAGCAAGGCAGCGAAAGTTGTCACGGTGCGCCGCTGGGTGCCGACGAAATTGCTGCAGCACGTAAGCAACTCGGTTGGAATTACGCTGCGTTTGAAGTTCCTGACGATGTTTATCAAGCGTGGTCGGCGAAGGACGCAGGTGCTGCGCAAGAAAACGAATGGAACCAACGGTTTGCTGCCTACGCGGATGCTCACCCAGAATTGGCGGCGGAATTGCAGCGTCGATTAGCAAACGAGTTACCGAGTGACTTTGCCGAGCACGCGCAAGCTTACATTGAGAAGTTACAAGCGGAGCCGGCAGACATTGCAAGTCGTAAAGCGTCGCAAAATGCGATCAATGCGTTTGCCCCGAAACTTCCAGAATTACTTGGCGGCTCAGCGGATTTGGCGGGCTCAAACCTGACCTTGTGGGATGGCGCGAAAGGCGTTACCGCAGAAGATGCTAGTGGCAATTATGTCTATTACGGCGTACGCGAATTTGGTATGTCGGCGATCATGAATGGTATCGCTTTGCACGGCGGTTTAGTGCCTTACGGTGCAACCTTCTTAATGTTCATGGAATACGCACGTAATGCGGTACGTATGGCGGCATTAATGAAGCAGCAAAGCATTTTCGTGTATACCCACGACTCGATTGGGCTCGGCGAAGACGGCCCGACCCACCAGCCGGTTGAGCAATTAGCTAGCTTGCGTATGACACCAAACATGAGCACGTGGCGTCCGTGCGATCAAGTTGAGTCGGCCGTCGCATGGAAAGCTGCACTGGAACGCAAAGACGGACCAACCGCACTGGTATTTAGCCGCCAGGGCTTACCACAGCAGGAGCGCAATGCAGAGCAGTTAGCGAATGTCGCGCGTGGTGGTTACGTGTTGCTTGATAGCCCCGCCGCGCCTGAACTTATTCTAATAGCTACAGGTTCAGAAGTTGCGATTACCATGGCTGCCGCGAAAACATTGCAGGCACAGGGTAAGCAGGTGCGTGTGGTATCTTTACCTGCCACCGATGCCTTTGACGCACAACCGGCCGACTACCGCGAAGCTGTGCTACCGAGTTCGGTAGCGAAACGTGTCGCGGTGGAAGCTGGTATTGCGGACTACTGGTATAAGTACGTGGGTCTGAATGGCCGCATTATCGGTATGACAAGTTTTGGTGAGTCAGCACCTGCTGGCGACCTGTTTAAGCATTTTGGTTTTACCGCGGAGCACATTGTTGCTGCTGCTGAGGAGTTACTTGCTGAATGAGCCAAGCCACTGCGCGGATAGCTATTAATGGTTTCGGTCGTATTGGCCGCAATGTATTGCGGGCCCTTTACGAGCGCGGCTATCGTGAGCAGTTGCAGGTTGTCGCCATCAATGAGCTGGCACCAGTATCGGCGATGGCGCACTTACTTAAGTACGACACCAGTCACGGTCGCTTCCAGCAGCCCGTGACGACGCCCGACAAGCATCAATTGCAAGTTGGCGATGATGTGATCAGCGTGTCTGCTGAAGCAGAGATTAGCTGCCTTGACTGGACACAACTTGGCATCGATATTGTGTTGGATTGTACCGGTGTACACGGTTCGCGCGAAGACGGCGCGCATTATCACGAATTGGGCATTTCGCGCGTACTTTACTCGCATCCAGGTGATCCAGATGTCGACTTTACCGCCATCTTTGGCGTGAATAGTGACCAGTTAACTGCGGCCCACAAAATTGTCTCCAATGGGTCATGCACGACCAACTGTAGCGTACCGGTACTGAAAGTACTCGACGATGCATTTGGCATTAAAAGTGGTGCGATTACCACTATTCATGCCGCCATGCACGACCAGCAAGTTATTGATGCTTATCACCAAGATCCGCGTTTGGCGCGTGCTGCTGGGCGTTCAATTATTCCGGTGGATACCCGTTTAGCGCGGGGTATTGAGCGCATCATGCCGCACTTTGCGGGCAAGTTTGAAGCCATTCAGGTGCGTGTGCCCACCACTAATGTGACGGCAATGGACATCAGCGTGACGGTGCGTGATGAAGTGAGTATCGACCGCGTTAACAGTCTGTTATCACAGGCGGCTCGAGGCAGTATGGCGAACATTTTGGGTTATATTGACGAGCCACTGGTCTCGATCGATTTTAATCATGACCCACGCTCAAGTATTGTGGACGGCACCCAAACACGGGTCGCCGACAAGCATTTAATTAAAGTACTGTGCTGGTGTGACAATGAGTGGGGCTTTGCCAATCGCATGCTCGATACGGCTCAAGTGATGCTTGCACAGCAGTCAGTTTCAACTTAACGAATAAGCAAGAGGGTGCAGGAATGTCTTCAGTCATCACCATGGATGATCTTGATTTAACCGATTTACGTGTTTTGATCCGTGAAGATCTGAATGTGCCGGTAAAAGACGGCAAGGTAACTTCAGACGCGCGTCTCAAAGCCGCAATTCCAACGATTCAGAAAGCACTCGATGCTGGTGCGAAGGTTATGGTGATGTCGCATTTAGGGCGTCCCGAAGAAGGCGTGTACGACGCACAATTTTCGTTGCAGCCGGTGGTTGATTACCTAAATGACGCATTGTCAGTGCCGGTTAAACTTGCCACTGATTACCTTGACGGTGTTGAGGTTGCGCGGGGCGAAGTGGTGGTTTTTGAGAACGTACGGTTTAATCAAGGCGAAAAGAAAAACAACGACGCTTTAGCGCAAAAGTTAGCAGCGTTATGTGACGTATTTGTGATGGATGCCTTCGGTACCGCGCACCGTGCCCAAGCTTCTACTCATGGTGTGGCGAAATACGCTGATGTTGCTTGTGCTGGACCATTACTTGCTGCAGAGCTTGAAGCATTAGGCAAAGCATTTGCAAATCCGGCTCGTCCATTAGTCGCCATTGTCGGTGGTTCCAAAGTCTCAACCAAGCTGACGGTATTGGAATCGTTGTCAGGGGTGGTAGACCAGCTCATCGTTGGTGGTGGTATTGCCAACACCTTTATTGCCGCGGCGGGTCATGATGTTGGCAAGTCGTTGTATGAAGCTGACTTGATGGACGAAGCAGCACGCCTAGTTGCTGCGGCACAAGCCAAAGGTGGCGATATTCCAGTGCCAACCGATGTCGTCACCGGCAAAGAGTTCAGCCCTGAAGCGGCCGCGGAAACCAAGTCAGTTAGTGATGTATGCGCGGATGATATGATTTTTGATATTGGTCCGGAGACCGCCGAGGCTTTTGCAAAAATTCTGCAAAATGCCGGAACCATCGTATGGAATGGACCGGTGGGCGTGTTTGAATTTGACCAATTTGGCGCAGGTACCAAAGCGTTAGCCGAAGCCATTGCGCAGAGCTCTGCATTTTCGATTGCTGGAGGTGGTGACACTCTTGCAGCCATTGATAAGTACGGCATCGCTGATAAAATCAGCTATATTTCGACCGGTGGCGGTGCCTTTTTGGAATTCTTAGAAGGTAAAAAACTACCTGCAGTCGCGATTCTGGAAGAACGCGCAGAGAATGGTTAAAAACCATTACGATTCAACGATCAGGAGATAACTCATGGCTTTAATTTCACTACGCCAATTGCTCGACCACGCTGCCGAGAACGGCTATGGCGTACCCGCTTTTAATGTTAATAACCTCGAGCAAATGCGCGCCATTATGGAAGCTGCGGATGCCACCGATAGCCCAGTGATCGTGCAGGCTTCAGCGGGTGCGCGCACGTACGCAGGCGCGCCGTTTTTACGTCACCTGATTCTTGCGGCAATCGAAGAATGGCCTCATATTCCAGTGGTGATGCATCAAGATCACGGCACCTCGCCTGCGGTTTGTCAGCGTTCGATTCAACTGGGTTTTAGCTCGGTAATGATGGATGGCTCGTTAAAAGAAGACGGCAAGACCCCAGCGGATTACGATTATAACGTTCAGGTTACCCAGACCGCTGTCGCCATGGCGCATGCCTGCGGTGTTTCGGTTGAAGGTGAGCTGGGTGTGTTAGGTTCATTGGAAACCGGTGAAGCCGGCGAAGAAGACGGTGTTGGTGCTGAGGGCAAACTTAGCCACGACCAACTGTTGACCGACCCTGAAGAGGCTGCCCAGTTCGTTAAGGCGACCAATGTTGATGCGTTGGCGATTGCTTGTGGTACTTCCCACGGTGCCTACAAGTTTAGCCGTCCACCAACGGGTGACATTCTTGCGATTGACCGCATCAAAGAGATCCACAAGCGCATTCCAACCACGCATTTGGTGATGCACGGGTCGTCTTCAGTACCGCAAGAATGGTTGAAAGTGATTAACGATTTTGGCGGCGAGATCCCAGAAACTTACGGTGTGCCTGTTGAGCAAATTGCTGAAGGTATCAAGCATGGCGTGCGGAAAGTAAATATCGATACCGATTTGCGTCTTGCGTCGACCGGTGCGGTACGTCGTCATCTGGCACAAAACACCAGCAACTTCGATCCACGTAAATTCTTAAAGGCCTCAACCGATGCCATGTTCGACATCTGTAAGGCCCGCTATGAGGCATTCGGCTGTGCGGGTCAAGCACATAAAATCAAGCCGATTTCGCTAGAAGAGATGTTCAAACGCTACGAAACGGGCGAATTGGACGCTAAAGTGAACTAATCGGGGTTCTTTTTCGAGGCAATCCCACGTTATACTGATGCGTAATGTGGGATTGTGAAAAAGACGAGGTGTTTGTGAACTTTAAGAAGACTTTGCCAGCGCTGGCTGTGTTTGCCTGTCTCGGCTTGCCGAGTGCCTATGCACAAGCGTCAATATTCATGTTTGACGATGCCAGCGACTTAGACACGGAAGAGAAAAAAGACTGGGATGCATCGGCTGAGCTCGGTTTGCTATTCACCTCCGGTAACACCAAAACCGAAACTTTCAAAACCAAGTTGAATGCTGCCCGTGATTATGAGAATTGGCGGCACAAGGGTGTTATCGACTATTACCGTTCAAAACAAGAAGATCAATCAACCGGTGAGACCTACACTACTGGCGATCGTTTGTTTGTTTCGGCGCAGTCTAACTACAAGTTTAGTCCGGAGAGCCGTTCTTCAGTGTTCGTGTTCGGTTCTTATGAAGAAGACAAGTTCAGTGGTTACGACTATCGCGGTACGGTTGCGGTAGGTTATGGCGCACGGTATCGATACAGCCCGACGTTATTTGCCGACTACGAAGTGGGTCCTGGTCTTTCCGTCAATAAACCGATCGTTGATGGTATCGCACAGGAGCAAGAAAGCAGCGCGATTCTTCGTCTGGCGGGAAACTTGGTCTGGGATATCACGAAAAGCTCGAAACTCAATGCGTTGGCTTCAACTGAAATAGGTGAGCAAAACACCAAGTCTC
Organism: Pseudidiomarina sp. CB1; assembly: GCF_024752025.1. Taxonomy (GTDB): domain Bacteria; phylum Pseudomonadota; class Gammaproteobacteria; order Enterobacterales; family Alteromonadaceae; genus Pseudidiomarina. Next base: position 63,850 of record NZ_JANTPU010000003.1, read on the forward strand.
GTGGCGAGTTGTCGGTATCAGCCAACGTGAACAGCTCATTAGCCTTGAAGTTTTCCGTGGCTGCGAGCCATAACTCGTATTTAGAAGATCCCAGCAAAGAGAAGTTAGATACTGAAACCGCCGTGACCTTAGTTTACAGTTTCTAACCTCACTTGCTTTAAGCCTTCAGAGCGGGTTGCCGATTAGTCCTCGGCAATCCGCTTTTTCAAATGCACAGGTTGGTTACGTTTGCGCATGCGAATGTTGAGTAACTCAACGATCAATGAGAACGCCATCGCGAAGTAAACATACCCCTTCGGCACATGGAAGCCTAAACCTTCGCCCATTAAAGTAAAACCAATCAGAATTAAGAAGCTCAGCGCTAACATTTTGATCGTTGGGTGACGATCGACAAATTCGCCAATCGCTTTGGCGGCAAGCATCATCACCAGCACTGCAACCACCACCGCAATAATCATGACCGCGACATAATCGACTAAACCTACTGCGGTAATCACCGAATCAAGTGAGAAGACGATATCGATGACGGCTATCTGGGTGATAATGGCGCCAAACGTGGCCGCTTTCCCAGAGGTTTTGGTTTCTTCCGCACCCTCGAGACTATGGTGAATCTCTAAAGTACTTTTACCGAGTAAGAATAAACCACCGAAGAAAAGAATTAAGTCGCGCCCCGAGAAGGCAAAGCCGAGCACCTCAAATAACGGCTCTGTTAAGCCCATAACCCAGACAATACTGAGCAGTAACGCAATCCGCATGCCCATGGCGAGCAATAAGCCAATTTGACGTGCTTTCTGGCGTTGGCTTTCTGGTAAACGTCCAACCAAGATGGAAATAAAGATAATGTTATCAATGCCTAAGACAACTTCGAGTGCGGTTAAGGTCGCTAAAGCAACCCACGCCTCGGGTAAAAAGATCCATTCAAACATTTAGGTTTCTCTTACATTGTGATGGTATTGAATTACAATAAACGGGTTATTTCGCAAAAACAACGTGGAATACTCTTTGCGCAGCGCTTACATTTTGGCTAGTATGCGCACCCCGATAATGATCGGGAACACGATGATTCTAATAGCAGCAACAAAGGCGAACTTTTATGTCTGCAAACTCGTTTCTAGGTGTATTTGCAAAGTCACCGATCAAACCGATGATCGAGCACATTGAACAAGTGCATGACTGCGCAATGACTTTAAAACCCTTCTTTCAAGCCGTTTATGCCGGCAACTGGGATGACGCTGAAGAGCATCGCAAGGCGATTGTGAAAAAAGAAAAAGCCGCAGATGATCTGAAACGCGAAATCCGTTTGAACCTTCCTGGTGGTTTGTTTATGCCTGTCGAGCGCACCGATTTGCTCGAACTGGTATCGCAACAAGACCGCATCGCGAATAAAGCTAAAGATATTTCCGGCCTGATTACTGGACGTGAACTACAAGTACCAGAGTCGATGGTTGAAGGCTTTGATGCCTATCTGCAGCGCTGTTTGGATGCCACGGATAAAGCTAAAGAAACCATTGGCGAATTCGATGATCTGCTCGAAGTGGGCTTCAAAGGCCGTGAGCGTAAGATTGTTGATAGCCTGATTTCTGAGCTTGACAACATTGAGCAAGATACCGATGCCCTGCAAGTTAAACTACGCCGTCAGCTACGTGCGTTAGAGCAGGACATGAATCCGCTTGATGCAATGTTTCTCTACAAAATCCTTGATTGGGTCGGTGATCTTGCGGACCTAGCCGAGCGCGTGGGCGCGCGATTTGAGCTCATGCTTGCACGAGTCTAAGTCGGAGACAAACAATGGATATTATTTCAACTTATAACCTCACGCTGATTTTGATGGCAGCAGCGTTTGCTTTCTTTATGGCGTGGGGTATCGGTGCCAATGACGTTGCGAACGCCATGGGGACCTCGGTAGGTTCTAAAGCGTTAACCATCAAACAAGCGATTATTGTCGCGATGATTTTCGAGTTTGCTGGTGCGTATTTGGCGGGTGGTGAAGTTACCTCGACAATTCGAAAGGGTATTATTGACTCGGCGTACTTTGTCGATGCGCCTGAACTGCTCGTATTCGGGATGATTGGTGCACTCTTAGCCGCTGGTTTTTGGTTGCTTATCGCCTCTTACTTAGGTTGGCCGGTGTCGACAACTCACTCGATTATTGGCGCTATCGTTGGCTTTGCCGCCGTCGGTGTGAGCCCTGACTCGGTGGAGTGGTCAAAGGTATTAGGTATTGTCGGTAGTTGGGTGGTGACACCTATGATCGCCGGCCTCATTGCCTATTTTATTTTCATAAGTGCGCAAAAGCTTATTTTTGATCGGGAAAACCCACTCGACATGGCAAAGCGTTATGTGCCGTTTTATATGGCACTGACCGGCTTTGTTATCGCGTTGGTTACCATCAAAAAGGGTTTAAAACACGTTGGTGTGCAGTTTTCGACCTTCGACGGTATTGCCTTGGCGATAGGTATTGGTGTGGTGGTAGGAATCATCGGTAAAATCATGATCGGCCGTCTACGCTTTGACCCTTCGGCCGATAAAGACATGCATTACACTAACGTCGAAAAAGTATTTGCTGTATTGATGGTGGTTACCGCTTGTGCCATGGCTTTCGCCCACGGTTCAAATGACGTTGCGAATGCGATTGGTCCGTTAGCTGCTGTGGTGAGTGTTGTGCAAAGTGGTGGTGAGATCTCGAGCAAGGCCGCACTCGCATGGTGGGTATTGCCCGTCGGTGCAGTAGGTATCGTACTAGGCCTAGCAATGCTCGGTAAGCGCGTTATCGCAACCATTGGTAAAGGGATTACGCACTTGACCCCAAGCCGTGGTTTCGCCGCAGAATTAGCTGCCGCGTCGACGGTGGTTATTGCTTCTGGTACCGGTCTCCCGATTTCGACCACGCAAACCCTGGTGGGTGCGGTGCTCGGTGTAGGTATGGCGCGCGGTATTGCCGCATTGAACTTGGGTGTGGTTCGTAACATTGTCGTGTCGTGGGTAGTTACCCTACCGGCAGGTGCGATTATGTCGATTATCTTCTTCTTTATTTTGAAGACGGCATTTGGCGTTTAAGTCAACCTCGTCCACTATAGAAAGGCGGCTTCGGTCGCCTTTTTTTGTGCGCATAAGAAAATTTTTTGCCGTTACGAAAACTTTTTGTTGTTGGCGCTCGACTACAGTAGCAAAGAACAAAGGAACTCAATTGTGTTTGCACCATCAGATGAGCGGCTCGTGAGGCGAGCCTTAGAAAATAACAAACAGGCCTGGTTGCAATTGGTACAGCGCTACGAAGGATTAGTGTTTAACTACGCTCTGCGCATGAGCGGCAGTCGTGACGACGCCATGGATTTAATGCAGGACGTGTTTTTGTCGCTGTTCCGTAACCTAGCTGGCTGGCGTGGTGAAAGTTCATTCAAGAACTGGCTGATGAAAATCGCTCACCATCGCTGTATCGAGCACTTTCGTCGGCGTAAAGATTTTGCTGATGAACATGATTTTGAACAGCAAGAAAGTGAGCTGGATTGGCACAACCCTGAAGCAGTTTATCAAGGTCAGCAACGCACCCAGCAATTGGTGAAGGCCATGCAGGAGCTACCGATTGAGCAACGCATTGTGGTCGAGCTGAAGTTTTTTCAGCATTTGAAATTACAAGAGATTAGTCAGCAACTTGATGTACCGCTGAACACCGTGAAGTCACGCTTATACAAGGCGGTTGAACGTTTACAGCAGTTGGTGGAGGACGTATGAATAAGTCACATGAATTTGAAAATTGGATCCAGCAGACTGCCGATCAGACCAAAGCCGAACGCGTACCCGAGTGGCCGCGTGAACTGACCTTTCGCGGTCACGCCGAACAGCGTTTGCGCTGGTGGCAACGGCCTTTTTTACCACTAGCCTCACTGGCTTGCTCGGTGCTGGCGTTGCTAGCCATTGTAAGTCAGTTACAGGTGCAAGTGACCGATCAAGGCTTCAATGTTCACTTTGGTGGTGGGTTGACTGAACAACAATTACAGGCCGCAGTGACCGAGCGCATGAATGCTTACGCTGCTGAACAGCAATTGCAAATGGCCGATTACGCGGCGAACTTGCGTGAAGACTTCCGCGATGATGTGGCAGCCGCTAATCAGCAATTGGTGAATTATGTATTGACCACCAATCGCAGTGAGCGCCAAGAAGATATGGAAGACTTGATTCGTTATGTAAATGCACAGCGTGAAGACGATCAGGTTTACTTTGCTTATCAACTTTCACAAGTCACAGATCAGCTTATTGAGCCGGGTGACTTGGATACCACCCCAAATTTTGAGACGAAGGAGTAATACCATGCGCACCTTAATGGCGATTTCTGCGGTCGCGTTAGCACTGACGGCAAGTACAGTTGCTCATGCAGACCAACAACAACGTAATGAGCTGCGAAAGCAACTTGAAATCATGAACAGCATTTTTTCAACGGCACTTGAGCAGGAAAGTAAATCAGATCGACGTCATGTGATTTCACGTGACCGTTTAAGCTACAACTACTTAGCTGGTCAAGGCGTCGTGTACCGTACCCGGATCGGTGGTAACCGCATCATGTTTTTTGGCGGTGAAGTACCGATTCCCCCGATGCCTGATATGCCCAACATTGAAGGTATCGATAGTGTCGAAATTGAACTAGCGGTAACCGAAGGCTTAGCGGCAGCATCTGAAGCGCTTGAAGGCTTAGAAATTGTTACGGAAGATATTGAAGGTGACGGCGAAGGTAATATTCGCATCATTCGTACGGTGACTGATGAAGTCCGTGAATCAGCGGGTGATATGCGTGAACTGCGTCGTCGTGTACGTGACTTAGAGCTAGCCAAACGCAGTGCTGAGGGAGCTGAAAGCGAGGCGATTGAGAAAGAACTCGCACAAGCTCGGGTCGAATTGGAAGAAACCCAGCAAGCGTTGGAAACAGCGCGTGCGGAAATCGCTGAAGCGCGTCAGCAAGTGCGCAAAAAAGTAGAAGTGCGTAAAGCCGAGCGTGCAGAATTATTGCAGAAGCAACTGGCGAGTTTTGAGCAAACCATGGCGAGTACGCTGTGTGATTACGGCCGTACCTTGCGGGCGTTGCCAGCATCGGAGAACGTAACCTTTGTCCTCGAAGGCGCCGGCCAAGCAGAACAAGGCGGTAAGGACAAAATCTATATTTTCTCGAAAGGTCAATTAGATAAATGTGAATCGCCAAGTGATCTGTTAACCAAAGCAACGACGTACAACTTTTAACTGATCATTAGGATCGGTTGTCATCTCTGTTTGCACGCCTTCGGGCGTGCTTTTTTTTGCCCGTCAAAACAGGTAAAGTACGCGCTCAAAATAGCGGCAGTGATACCTATGGACGTAAAAGACTTTACCTTTGCATTACCTGATGAGCTGATTGCTCGTTATCCGCAGCCGGATCGCAGTGCGAGCCGTATGTTACGCCTTGATGGTGCAACAGGCGCAGTGGAACATTCACAATTCAAAGCGATTGTGGATGAACTGGAAGCTGGCGACCTGTTGGTGTTCAACGATACCCGTGTGATTCCGGCGCGGATGCTCGGTGAAAAGGTTTCGGGCGGTAAAATAGAAGTATTGGTCGAACGCTTGCTGGACGACCAACGAGTGCTGGCGCATGTACGTAGTAACCGAGCGCCAAAGCCTGGCGCCAAATTTATTCTCGAAGGTAAGGTTGAGGTTGAAATGGTGGCCCGTGAAGGCGCACTATTTGAACTTAAGTTTTTAACTGAAGCGCCGGTCTTAGAAGTTCTGGAAAGCTATGGGCATATGCCTTTGCCGCCCTATATTGATCGCCCCGATGAGGCGAGCGATCGTGAGCGCTATCAAACGGTCTACAATAAAAAACCGGGTGCAGTTGCCGCGCCGACCGCAGGTTTACACTTCGATGATGCGATTCTAGCGGCGCTCAAAGCGAAAGGTGTGCAGTTTGCATACGTAACCTTGCATGTCGGTGCCGGTACGTTTCAGCCGGTGCGCGTTGATAACATCGAAGAACATCACATGCACAGCGAATACGCTGAAGTGCCGCAAGAAACGGTTGCTGCGATCTTAGCGACCAAAGCTGCCGGTAAGCGTGTTGTGGCTGTAGGAACGACTTCAGTGCGCTCACTGGAGTCAGCAGCACAAGCGGCGTTAAAGAATGGTCAGCAGTTAGCGCCGTTTTTCTCCGACACCGATATCTTTATCTATCCCGGTTATGAATTCCAAATTATTGATGCCATGGTGACCAACTTTCACCTGCCAGAGTCGACCTTGATTATGTTGATTTCGGCATTTGCTGGACGCGAGCAAGTCCTCAATGCCTATGATCAGGCCATCCAAGAGCGCTATCGCTTTTTCAGTTATGGCGATGCGATGTTTGTGACCCGTAAACCGAGCTAAGGTATACTGGCGCCCTCGGACTGTTTTTCCGTGAATTAACCGAACGGTGATGAAATGAAGTTTGAATTATTGAAAACCTGTGGCAAAGCACGCCGCGGGCGCATGACTTTTGACCGCGGCGTGGTCGAAACGCCAGCTTTTATGCCAGTGGGGACGGCTGGAACCGTTAAAGGCATGACACCTGAAGAAGTGAAAGCAACAGGTGCGCATATCTGTCTTGGTAATACCTTCCACCTGATGCTACGTCCAGGTACGCAAATCATCAAACAGCATGGTGATCTGCATGACTTTATGAACTGGGATAAGCCCATTTTGACGGACTCTGGCGGCTTCCAAGTTTTTAGTCTTGGTGAATTACGCAAGATCACCGAAGAGGGCGTGACATTTCGTTCACCGATTAACGGTGAAAAAATTCTACTGACGCCAGAAAAGTCGATGGAAGTACAACGCGATTTAGGCTCTGACATTGTCATGATCTTTGACGAATGTACGCCTTATCCAGCGACGCAAGCTGAAGCGCGTAGTTCGATGGAGCTATCGTTGCGCTGGGCAGAGCGTTCGAAAACTGCCCACGGCGACAACCCTGCGGCGCTGTTTGGCATTATCCAAGGCGGCATGTATGAAGAGCTGCGGACCATTTCCTTGGATGGGCTGACCGATATCGGCTTCGATGGCTATGCAATTGGCGGACTGTCGGTGGGTGAGCCAAAAGAAGACATGATGCGCATTCTCGATCACATTGCGCCACAAATGCCAGCGGATAAGCCACGTTACTTGATGGGCGTGGGTAAGCCAGAAGACTTAGTTGAAGCAGTACGCCGTGGCGTGGACATGTTTGATTGTGTTATGCCGACGCGGAATGCGCGTAATGGCCATTTGTTTGTCAGTACTGGTGTCGTGAAAATACGTAATGCCGTACATCGCACTGATACGGGACCATTAGATCCGGAATGTGACTGCTACACCTGTAAGAATTATTCACGGGCCTACTTGCACCATTTGGATCGCAGTAACGAAATGTTAGGTGGCCGCTTGAACACCATTCACAACCTGCATTTTTATCAAAAAGTGATGCAAGACTTGCGTGATGCTATTGCCGAGGATCGTTTAGAAGCGCATGTGGCAGAATTCTATGCCAAGCGTGGTCTCGAGGTTCCGTCTTTAGCTTAAGTAACGCAGTGATCCCAGCCTTTAGGCTGGGATCGAACGTGCAATATCAATTACGTAGGGTTTGATGCCGGCGAAGAAAAACTCGACGGCAATGAGCATCACAATAAGTCCCATCAGGCGCATTAGAATCTTACTACCACTGCGGCCGAGCTTGGCTAATAATTGTCGGCCACTGGCGAGCACCACTGCCGTTAATGCGCAGACCAAGCCAATAGCGATAAACAGGCTAATGCTCGAAGAAGCTGTCGAGGCTGCGGTTTTACCTTCCTGAATGACCAAGATCACCATGGTAATGGCCCCAGGTCCGGCAATCATTGGAATGCCGATCGGCGTCACTGCCACGTCGGAGCCAAAATCCCCATCGGTTTCGCCATCGACCCGTTTAGGGACCGTGCGACCGCGTAACATCTCAAAACCCATCACAAAGAACAAAATACCGCCCGCGACCCGCAAGCCGTTCACTGAAATATTGAAGAAACTAAAAATAGCTTCGCCCAACAGCGCAAACACGCTTAAGGCAATAAAGGCTGTTACCGCAGCGCGCATCGCCACCCAGCGTGCTGCTTTGGGTGTCATGGTTTCGGTAAGTGCAATATAAATAGGTACGGCCGCGACCGGATTGATCATGGTGAACAGAGATGTGAATTGAAAAATAAAGGTTTCGAACATGCCAGACTCCCCACAAGCCTCTTGTATAGATCGACATTGCGCCGATAAGTAGCCGTATTGTATCAAGTTTTTAAAAAAGAGGTAAAAAATGTAGCAAAATAAGCTTGCTGCGACATAATTTGACGTGTAAAGGTGTCATAATCTGCTCACAAAAATAAAACATAATATACAACTTCTGTTGATCACGCTTTGGAAGCGGTGAGTCACCCGCATGAGTGTCATGTTGACCAGCCTGATTTTCATGCTTCACCGCTTCCATCCTTTCTCGCCACGCTTACCTTAAGAATTAAATTGATCGCAGGCTTTACATCAGGATCTGAACTCGCTACAATTCAGCACCATTTTTATTCGTCTTGGTCAAAAAGTGACCAAAGTTGATAACCAAACAACAGAATTTTCATTGAGGTGAGATTTTAATGCCAGTTGTTAAAGTAAAAGAAAACGAGCCGTTTGACGTGGCGCTGCGTCGTTTCAAGCGTTCTTGCGAAAAAGCGGGCGTATTGTCAGAAGTACGTCGTCGTGAACACTACGAAAAGCCAACTGCAGAGCGTAAGCGCAAGAAAGCAGCAGCGGTAAAACGTCACGCGAAGAAATTGTCGCGCGAGAATGCGCGTCGCACTCGTTTGTACTAAGTTGTTGGGTCGCATGCCGACCTTAAACTTTTACACCGCGACTGGTTACTGATGAGCAATCTGCTTTTACAGTGACTGCTGAGAGCCGAAGCCGTGTTTCACGCTTCGGCTTTTTCATTTCTGCAATAAGCGGTACAATCGTGCGACCTTCGCTCGATGACACATAAGGGAACCGCAGATACCATGGCAGGGCTGATTCCAAAAAGCTTTATCTATGATCTACTTGACCGCGCCGATGTGGTCGAAGTCGTGGATAGCCGTGTGCCGCTTAAAAAAGCGGGCCGTAATTATCAGGCCTGTTGCCCATTTCATAATGAAAAGACCCCCAGTTTCACCGTAGCTCCGGATAAGCAATTTTTTCACTGCTTTGGCTGTGGCGAGCATGGAAATGCCATTGACTTTTTAATGCGCTATGACGGTCTTGAATTCCCCGATGCAGTGGAAGAGCTTGCGGCAATGCTGGGTGTTGAAGTCCCCCGCGAAACCTCAGCCAACCCACAGGCAGAGGCGCGCAAAAGGCAGCAAGCCGCTGATGATTACCAGCAAATGGAACGTGCCAGCAAGTTTTTTGCCTATCAGTTACGCAATCATAAGAAGTCAGCTGAGGTTGTTGACTACCTTAAGGGACGTGGCCTTAGCGGCGAAGTCGTGAAGCAGTTCCAAATTGGCTATGCCCCCGATGGTTGGGATGATCTGCTGAAGAGTTTGGCAAAGGATCAAGGATCACGTGAACAGCTGGTCGACTTGAAGCTGGTTAATCGCAACGACAATGGCCGTTATTATGACTTCTTCCGCGATCGTGTGATGTTCCCTATTCGTGATCGTCGTGGCCGCGTGGTTGGTTTTGGTGGTCGTATTTTGGCCGGTGATGGGCCGAAGTATCTAAACTCTCCAGAAACGCGCATCTTTCATAAAGGCCGAGAACTGTATGGCTTCTATGAAGTAAAGCAAGCGCATCGCAATCTCGAGCAAGTCGTTATTGTCGAAGGCTATATGGACGTAGTGGCCTTAGCCCAGGCGGGGATTGACTTTGCCGTGGCATCGCTAGGCACGGCGACGACGACTGAGCAATTGCAGATGTTATTCCGCGCAACGAAGCGGGTGACCTGTTGCTACGATGGCGACCGTGCTGGCCGAGATGCGGCCTGGCGCGCGCTCGAAAATGCCTTACCGTTGTTAACCGACGGCCTTGAACTGAATTTTCTATTTTTGCCCGATGGCGAAGACCCAGATAGCTTAGTCCGCCAAGAAGGTGCCGAAGCGTTCACTGCGCGGTTAGCCGAGGCACAAAGCTTTACCCAGTACTTTTTCAATCATCTGACGGAGAGCCTTGATCTCACTACTGATAGTGGACGTGCGGCGTTGTTGAGCCAAGCGCGGCCGTTAATTGAAAAAGTGGCCAGCGATTATTATCGCGAAGAACTGTTACAGGAACTTGCCCGTTTGTTACGCCGCGAAGTCTCGCAAGTGGCGAGTCAAGTGAAGCAAAAACCACAGCATGCACAAGCGCCGGAAAAACTAAAAATGACGCCGATTCGGCGTGCCATAGCACTGCTCCTGCAGTACCCGCAACTCGGCCACGAAGTACCGCTGCACGAAGAGTTAGCGCAACTCAAATTGCCGGGCATCAACGTTCTGCTTGAACTGCATCGGCAGACGCGCGAGCAAAACGTTAACTCAGCGCAATTGGTTGAGCTTTGGCGTGGTCAGCGTGAAGAAAAGCTCTTACGGCAGTTGGTAAGTTGGGAGCATCATCTTGAGCAAGACAATATCAGCCAAGAGTTTTTCGATACCTTCTTATATTTCATTGATTTATTTGTTGAACAACGTGCGAATGAGTTGCTTGCCAAAGAGCAACAGGCGCCGCTGAGCGCAGACGAGAAGCGCGAATACATGGCATTGATGCAACATAAGGCGAAGAAGAACAGCGCACAAAGTTGAGAAAATTGACAAAAAGTAGTGAAAACCACTCCATCCTCAAGCAAACCAAAACCAATAAGCTCAAATTAAATCATTGTTTTTATTGGTAAATAGATAAATTTAAAAACTTGGCATTATCCTTGCTTAAATCCTTGGGTAACTACAAAGCTGTGAGCGTAGCGTACGCTAACTCCCTTTGTCTTCTCTGAAACTTAGTAATAAAGGAATAATAATGAAAACCATGAAAGCCTTAGCCGCTGGCGCAGTTATTTTTACTTCAGTTTTGACCTTACAAGGGTGTTTGATCGTCGCCGATGGGCACGGTGATAATGACTGGTCAACGAGCGACTTTCGTAAGTTAGAAGAAGAAAACCGTGCGCACATTGCTGCACTTTCTGCCGCAGCAACACCTGAGACAGTACGTGCGACCATGGGCACCCCAAACTTTGCTGATCGCACGACCATTGATGGCGTACGTTACGATGTACTTTACTATCGCACGCATCGCGTTGAAGGCGACGGCAACACCACTCGTGACGAGTGCACACCACTGGTTTTTGAGGATGGAAAACTCGTTGGTACCGGTCAGTTAGCATTGGACCGTATCCCACAACAGAATTGATTATTTTCTGGCTCGAAACTGCATAATCTGCTACACTATCCGGTCTTGAATTCGATACCTCAGTTTAAGACCGGTTTTTAGTTATCCATTTGAAATCACAGGTGGTAGATCTGTATGCAGCAGAGTCGTCAATCGCAACTCAGAATTCTTATTGCCAAAGGAAAAGAGCAGGGTTACCTGACTTTTGCCGAGGTCAACGATCATTTACCTTCTGAGATTGTAGATTCCGATCAAATTGAAGATATCATCGCCATGATTAACGACATGGGGATCAAGGTGTTTGAAAACGCCCCCGATGCCGATGACTTGATGATGAGCGAAGACACCGCAGACGAAGATGCTGCGGAAGCAGCGGCGGCAGCGCTCGCTAGTGTTGACGGCGAATTAGGCCGCACGACAGACCCTGTGCGCATGTACATGCGTGAAATGGGTACGGTCGAGTTGTTAACACGCGAAGGCGAAATCGACATAGCCAAGCGCATTGAAGAAGGTATTAACCAAGTTCAATGCTCAGTCGCCGAATATCCTGAAGCCATTAACTTCTTACTCGATCAGTGGGATCAATGTGAAGCCGAAGAAATGCGTCTTACCGACATCATTTCTGGTTTTATCGATCCTAACGAAGTCGACGAAGCACCGGTCGCGGCAACGCACATTGGTTCAGAGCTTTCGGAAGAAGAGCTTGAAGACGAAGATGATGATGCCGATGACGACGACGATGATGATGATGACGCAAATGAAGGCGGCATCGATCCTGAGTTCGCACGGCAAAAATTCGGTGAGCTTCGTGACCAGTACGAAAAGACCCGCGCGGCGATTAGCAAGCATGGCCGTGATCATGCCAAAGCCCGTACCGAGATTGATGCACTAAGCGATCTGTTCAAACAGTTCCGTTTGGTACCGAAGCAGTTTGACCGCTTGGTAAAAGACATGCGCGACATGATGCATCGTGTCCGTGTGCAAGAACGTTTGATTATGAAGATGAGTGTCGAACAGGCAAACATGCCGAAGCGTGCCTTCATGAAAGCTTTTGCAGGCAACGAGAACAGCACGGCCTGGATCGATGCCGCAATTGAGAGTGGCGAAAGCTACTCTGACGGCATCGCTGAGCTACGTACCGAACTTGAGCGTTGTGTGGCGAAACTGGCAGAAGTTGAGGTCGAAACCGGACTGACTATTGCCAAAGTTAAAGACATCAACCGTCGTATGTCGATCGGTGAAGCGAAAGCGCGTCGTGCCAAGAAAGAAATGGTCGAAGCGAACTTACGTTTGGTTATTTCGATTGCGAAAAAATACACCAACCGTGGCTTGCAGTTCTTGGATCTGATCCAAGAGGGTAACATCGGTTTGATGAAAGCCGTGGATAAGTTCGAATATCGCCGTGGTTATAAGTTTTCAACTTATGCGACCTGGTGGATTCGTCAGGCGATCACGCGTTCGATTGCTGACCAAGCGCGGACCATCCGTATTCCGGTGCACATGATCGAAACGATCAACAAGCTGAACCGTATTTCGCGTCAAATGCTACAAGAAATGGGCCGTGAGCCGTCGCCAGAAGAGTTGGCGGAGCGCATGGTGATGCCAGAAGACAAGATCCGTAAGGTATTAAAAATCGCTAAAGAGCCAATCTCCATGGAAACCCCCATTGGTGATGATGAAGATTCGCATCTTGGTGATTTCATCGAGGATACTACCCTCGATTTGCCAGTGGATTCTGCGACTTCGGAAAGCCTTAAAAATGCCGTTCGCGGTGTTTTGGGTGGCTTAACGCAGCGTGAAGCGAAAGTTCTGCGCATGCGTTTCGGTATCGACATGAATACTGACCATACGCTTGAAGAAGTGGGTAAACAGTTTGACGTAACCCGTGAGCGGATCCGTCAGATTGAAGCGAAAGCGTTACGCAAGCTTCGTCATCCAAGCCGTTCAGAACAGCTCAAGTCGTTCTTGGACGAGTAAGCCTGAAGTCGAACGAAAACGCCTCTGTAGTGTCGAACTGCAGAGGCTTTTTTATGCTTGAATTCGTGCTGGCCTGTAGCCAGTATAAATCCTGCTGATATGAAATTTGCCGCTATTTTTGTTAAGGTGGTGCTAATTTCGCTGAAAAGGATACTTTATGATCGCAATGGATCAGAACAAGGCTGATACACCGCAACCACGTCGTATCGTGGATGCGCATTTGCACATTTACAATGACGCGTATCCATTATTAGAAAATCAGGGCTTTTTGCCACCACCATTCTCGGTGGAGGACTACAAGCACCGTACGCGCGACTTACCTATTGTTGGTGGAGTGTTGGTGTCAGGCTCATCGCAAGGGTTTGATCAGAGTTATCTGAAGCCTGCGCTGGACCAGCTCGGTGACAATTTTGTCGCCATCACTAACTTGCCGAGTACCGTATCGGACGAAAAGATTTTGTCGTTACGTGATGCCGGAGTCCGCGGCGTACGTGTTAACTTAAAACGTCGCGTGGTCAGTGGGCTGGATAATTTAGTCGACTTTGGTATGCGTATTTGGGATTTAGCCGGCTGGCACCTCGAAATGTACGTCGACAGCCGTGAACTTGATGAAGTTGTGCCAAAGCTCATTAAGTTGCCAAAAGCATCGGTCGACCACCTTGGCATGGCACGCTCCGGTTTGTCACAGGTTCGCAAACTGGCCGAAGCTGGCGTGCACATTAAAGCCAGCGGCTTTGGTCGTACCGAAGTCAACGTAGCTGAAGCCGTACGCGCGCTCTACAAGACCAACCCAGACTGTTTGATGTTCGGTACTGACTTACCGTCAAACCGCGCTGAGCGACCATTCAACCTCAGTGACATCACCACAGTTGCAGCAGCCCTCGATGACGACGACGCCATCGACAAAGTATTCGCGCGCAACGCCGCCGAATTCTACGACATAAAGCTTTAAAAACAGCCCTTCGGGGTCATGACAAGCGGGCCAAAATTGCATATACTTGCGCCCGCTTGGTTAATCCCATGGGATTAACCACCTTCCTGAAATGGCCCCTTAGCTCAGTGGTTAGAGCAGCCGACTCATAATCGGTTGGTCCCCAGTTCAAATCTGGGAGGGGCCACCATATTTAATTGAGCCACTTCTCGGAATCGATAAGTTAGGGGAGATCCCCTATATCCCCAGTCTTCATTTGCTGCAACTCTGTAAACGTCAACAACGTTTAATTGGAGCATGATTATGAAACGAACTCTTCTTTCATTAAGTATTTTGGCGTCTGGGCTTATCAGCGTTGGGAGCGCAAATGCTGATGCATTATTGGGCCCTAAACTCTCACAAGATCTACAAAGCCTGACAGGGCCTTACGATGTAATAGTGTCATTTGAGGAGCACAACCAAATTGATGGTGTGCTACAGAACCTGGGAATTCCCTACATTGCAATGCAAACAATGCCCATGGCAGGAGCGACTGTAAGCAAGCTGCAATTGCAAGCGCTTTTGGCGAGTCCAGCTGTCAGCAGTGTCTATGCCAACACTCCATTAGAATACAGCAACTATACGTCGGGTGAAATTACTGGCGGGCATTATGTGCAAGACTTCTATGGTCTAGACGGACAAGGCGTGACAATTGCAGTGTTAGATTCTGGGGTCGATGCGACGCATCCGGATTTGGAGTTCGCAACCAAAACGATCGAGAACGTGAAAATTGTTGGCGATCTTGATTTGCTAGGCGGACGCAATGCATTTCTAGAAGGGGTACCAAACAGTGATACCTCGTCGGGTCACGGTACCCATGTTGCCGGCACCGTTGCTGGAACAGGTATGGCATCTATTGATGATACACGTAGAGCCTATTACCACGATGGTATTGCTCCAGGAGCAAGCTTAGTGGGGCTTGGCGCCGGTGAAGGCATTTCGATTCTGTATGCACTGTTGGGTTTCGATTACGCCATTGCGAACCAAGAACGGTTGGGTATCGATGTGATTACCAATAGTTGGGGCGGCGGCGACGGTGCCGAATTTGATCCAAACAACCCAATTAACAAAGCGTCATTTGAAGCGTATAAGAAGGGGATGGTGGTAAGTTTCGCCGCTTCTAACTCAGGGCCAGAAGAGGATACGCTGAATCAATATGCAATCGCCCCGTGGGTTATAAATGTTGCAGCGGGCACCAGTGATAAAAAACTTGCCGATTTTTCAAGTCGTGGCGTCGCGGGTCATCAGTATAAGTATCCCGATATCACCGCACCAGGGCAAGGTATAACCTCTACGCGCGCACCGAATACGGCAATCGGTGCGCTGGGCCCAGTAATTGACGCGGAAAACCCTGATTACCTTTTGTACTACCACACAATTAGCGGAACTTCGATGGCTACTCCATTTATTGCTGGGGTAACAGCATTGCTACTGGAAGCGAATCCAGCGTTGTCGCCGGACCAAATAGAGCAAATTATTAAAGATTCGGCTGAGCCGATGGATTATGCGCCGCATGAAGTCGGAGCTGGTTATATTGATGTTAGAGCTGCTGTAGACCTAGCAAGAGAAACGGTTGGTAATCGTATTGCATTTATGAATGGCGATACATTGTGGGCAAGTCAAGGAAGTTGGGCGCAAGCTGATGATAGTGCTCAAGAATTTGTTTATGTCGGAAAATGGCAAAGCAAAACAGATACCAGCGCATTCGAAGGAACGGTTTCTATAGCTAAAAACCCAAACTCGTCAGTTTTTGCTAAAGTACGAGGTGAACGCGTACGGCTTCATTTCTTAGCAACCAATGATCAGCCCGTCTCTATCGAACTTATTAGCGATGGCCGCGTGATGGGGGCTGAAACAATTTATGCGCGTAATGCTTCTGCAGGATCACCGCAAGATGTAGCGGTTGCATTCGATGATTTGGGTGACGGCATTCATGACTTAGAAGTTCGGGTTCTCGATAAGGGCGTGATGTTCGATCGGATGGATGTCGATGGCGCAATTTTGCCTCCTGATGTTAGCTTCACCCAAAGCCAACAAATTGATTCAGGAACAATGGGGGTTTCGGCGGAGAACCTTGAGGTTCAGGAATTCCCGCTAGAAATTGGCCCTAACGATGTCAATCTTACGTCCACATTGAATTGGACCGGCGTCGCTGACCTAGACTTTTACTTGGTTAACCCCGATGGTGTGGAAGTTGCATCAAGCGCGTCCTTGGAAAACCCTGAAGTTATCCAGTTTTGGACCGACATGGTGGGCACCTACACATTGCGTGTAACCGGTTATATTAGTGTCGCAACGCCGTTTACCATCACGACAGAAATTACTTCGGAAGTGCAATGAGCGACGCACATTAGGAAGGTTTAGATTACAGACTAAAAAGGCGCATTAAGCGCCTTTTTTAATTCAACACCTTTCGGTGCTACTATTGTGAAGCGGGGGACTTGAGTCGCCGTAAGGCGGTATAACCACTAAGAAGCGAAACGATTGTGAGAGCAACAACAAAAAGAGCGCTGGTTGTTGAAGGTGGCGCAATGCGCGGTATTTTTGCCGCGGGTGTGCTCGATGGCTTCATGCGCGATGAATTTAAGCCCTTTGATGTTGCCATTGGCGTTTCCGCGGGTTCCACCAACCTCATTGGTTATCTAACCGATGATTACCAACGCAGCTATCGCATTCTTACTGAGCTGGCGCAATCGAAAGACTTTATTGACCCAATACGCGGTATGCTCGGCGGACATTTGTGTGATGTGGAATGGTTGTGGCGTACGTCTTACGATCAAATTGAGTTGCACTTCGAGCACTATCTAGAGGGTAAAATCCCACTTTATGCGGTAACGACGCGCGTCGAAGATGGCGCACCTTGCTATATCCAAGTGAATCAGCAGAATATGCATCAACTGTTTCCGGCATCTTGCGCGATTCCGTTGGCATTTCGTGACTTCCCCGAAGTCGATGGGGTAGCGATGACTGACGGAGGTGTGGCGGATTCCATTCCGGTTTTGAAGGCTTATGAGATGGGGGCACGTGACATCACAGTGATTTTGTCGCGTGCCAAAGGTTATCGTAAAACCTCAGGTCGCTCGCTCGGCATTACTCGCCGTATCCTTAGCCAATACCCTAAGCTGTGTGACGCCATCGAAGATCGTGCTGAACGTTACAACGCCACCATCGACTTTATCGAAAATCCGCCCGCGGACTGCACGATTCACATTATTGCTCCACCCGAATATATGCCGGTCGGGCGTTTCACACGACAGCGCGAACGCCTTGAAATAGGCTACAACGCAGGCTTACGTACCGCGTTCGAGCATATCGATCACTTATAGTTTTGCGGCCCGTGCAGCATGCAGTTTTTTATAGCTTTCAACTAAGCGCAGGTGCTTGTCTAAACCGTCGAGCTGTATGTTGGTAGGGGTGAGTCCATGGAAGCGTACGCTGCCTTCGACAGAGCCTACCACAGCATCCATAGTGTCGTGGCCGTACATGCGACGAAGATTCACGATAAAGTCATCCAGCGCTAACTCATCGTCCAGTACAATCTCTAAAACGGCTTGAACGGCGCGATAGAACAGCACACGTTCAACGGTGTTGTCGTTGTACTGCAAGAACATTTCGACACAATCGAGCGCATCTTCGTGCTCGCCGAGAGCCAAGTAAATGAGCAGTTTCAGCTCTAAAATCGTCAGCTGACCCCAGACGGTGTTCTCGTCGAACTCAATACCAATCAAGGTGATGATATCGGTGTAATTGTCGAGCTGGCTTTCTTCTAAACGCTCAACAAGATCGCGTAATTGTTCGTCCGATAAGCGATGCAAATTAAGAATGTCTTCGCGGTAGTCGAGCGCCATATTGGTGTTATCCCAGACGAGGTCTTCGACCGGGTACACTTCTGAGTAGCCGGGTACCAGAATACGACATACGGGCGCGCCAAGGTCTTCATACACCGCGACATAGGCTTCTTTACCGATGTCGGCGAGGATTTGGAACAAGCCGTCGGATTCTTCGGCATTAGTGCCCGAGAAATCCCAATCGGCAAACTCGTAATCGCTGCGTGCACTGAAGAAACGCCAAGAAATCAAACCTGATGAGTCGATGAAGTGCTCGACAAAGTTATTCGGTTCGCTCACCGCCATGGAGTTAAAGGTGGGTGGCTGGAAGTCGTTTAAGCCTTCAAAACTGCGGCCCTGCATCAGCTCGGTAAGACTGCGCTCGAGTGCCACATGCATACTCGGGTGCGCACCAAAAGAGGCAAATACGCCTCCCGTTCGAGGATTCATCAACGTCATACACATAACAGGAAATTGGCCGCCTAACGAGGCGTCTTTGACCAAGATGGGATAACCCTGTGCTTCCAACGCTTGCACCGCTTCTACTAAGTCAGGATAGCGCGCCATCACTTCATTCGGCACATCGGGGAGGGCAATTTCGTTTTCGAGAATCTCGCGCTTCACGGCGCGCTCAAAAATCTCCGACAAACACTGCACTTGGGCTTCAGCGAGCGTATTGCCTGCACTCATACCGTTGCTGAGGTATAAGTTTTCAATCAGATTCGAGGGAAAGTACAGGGTTTCACCGTCGGAATGACGCTGAAATGGTAAAGCGCAGATGCCGCGGTCACGGCGTCCAGAATTGGTATCAATTAAATGTGAGCCGCGCAGCTCGCCTTCTGGATCGTAAATTGGCAGGCAATAGTCATCGAGTAATCCTTTGGGAAGGCTGTCGTCCTCGGTTAGCGCAAACCACTTTTCATTCGGATAGTGTACGAATTCGCTATTGGCAATCTCTTCGCCAAAGAACTGGTCGTTGTAGAAGAAGTTGCAGTTTAAACGCTCGATGAACTCACCTAGAGCTGACGCCAAAGCGGCTTCTTTGGTCGCACCTTTACCGTTGGTGAAACACATTGGCGATGCGGCATCACGAATATGTAGTGACCACACGTGTGGCACGATGTTACGCCACGACGCAATCTCTATTTTCATGCCGAGGTCGGCAAGAATTTGCGTCATGTTGGCAATGGTTTGCTCTAACGGTAGATCTTTCCCTTCGATGTAGGTGAGTGAGCCGCCCTCTGGTGCCCCCATCAATAGCGCCTGAGCATCTTCATCAAGGTTCTCGACCACTTCAATTTGGAATTCAGGGCCGGTTTGCACCACCTTTTTAACGGTACAACGATCAATGGATCGCAAAATGCCTTGACGGTCTTTGTCAGAAATATCCTCAGGAAGCTCGACTTGGATCTTAAAAATCTGGTTATAGCGATTCTCTGGGTCGACGATATTGTTTTGCGACAAGCGAATATTTTCGGTGGGGATGTCACGTGATAAGCAGTAGACCTTCACAAAATAGGCGGCACACATCGCCGACGACGCCAAAAAGTAGTCAAATGGGCTCGGCGCCGAGCCGTCGCCTTTATAGCGGATCGGCTGATCGGTGACCACTGTAAAGTCGTCGAATTTGGCTTCGAGGCGGAGATTGTCGAGAAAATTAACTTTGATTTCCATTGTGTGCGCTACTTATTGCGAGGGCGTGTGCCGTGAAAAGATTCAACAGCGCCTATTATCCACATTTTCACCCCTTTCGTCTGCGTGGAATTTTTCACCGTTATGTATTACGCTTGTCGGACAATAATAATTAAATAAACCGCAAAGACTTTTTTACATGACTGCATTGCTGCGCCAGCTGAGCTGGCTTCTGATGAGCTGGCTTTTGGTAGGCTGCATGGTACTGATTCTCAGTACTGCGGCGCATGCTGCCATTCCAACGAGCCAGATCGGCGCCGAGCCGATCAAGTTGGAGAGCTTTCCAATCGAGTATGCGGTTGCGCCACGTGACGCTATGAGCCTTAACGAAGTGCGCGCACTCACATTCACCCCCTATGAAAGCCAATTAGCACTCGGCACTGAAGCTAAATCAGTTTGGGTTCGGTTTCGTCTGGAGAACACTGCAAGTGTGCCACGGCGATTATTTATTCACTTCCCTGAGGCTTACCATAATCGTGCGGTAGGGTTTTATGAACTGCGCGATGGCTTGCTGAGCAACAAGGTTAAGATTGATCTGAATAACGTGACGCAACATCCGTCGATGATTCGTGAACAAGCGGTTTATGACACAACCCTTGCCGCAGGCGAAAGCGCGACGTTTTACGTGCACAGCTGGTCGTATTCGCATCAGTGGTTTGCGCTCAATGTTTATGATGAGCTGCACTCACGTAATGCCTTAGCGGGGACAATGCTTGATATCGCTCTAATGGTGGGTACCTTGCTGGCGCTGATCATTTTCAATTTCCTGCTGTATTTTTCATCACGATCAATCGAGAACGTTTACTACGCGCTCTACCTTATTTCTGGAGCAACTTGGATTGCATTATCGTACGGTTTGCTAGGCAATATGTTTGGCTTGTTCGGCGATATTGCCTTGCAGTTTCATTTATCGTTGATGGCGATGGCTGCGTTCCTGATCATGTTCATGATCGCGATCTTCGATACCAAGCGAAGCTTTCCTACCGAACACAAGATCCTTTCGTTGTTACTCGCGATCATTGTGGCTGACTTTGTCTACGGTATTTTTGATATCGTCGGCGCACTTAGCTATGCCAGCACCATTGCCGCAATCATGATTGTGGTGACCTTATCGGTTGGCCTGTCGATTTGGCGGAAAGGCCATCCGTTGGCAATTTATTTTCTTTTAGGGCACGGTTTCTTCTTTGTTTTTAATGCTCTAGCGGTGCTTTATTACAAGTCGATTCTGGATTTTAGTTATGTGACCAAGCACGGCGTAGGGATTGGCATTATGCTCGAAGCATTAATGCTGGCCTTTATTGTGGCGTATCGCATTAAGATGCTCGAACAGGTGAAAGCCAGTCAGGAGCAACTTCGTATCGAAGCACAAACGGATTCGCTTACCGGGCTCTACAACCGTCGTTACTTTCATGGCCGAGCGAATGAATTATTGGCAAAAGCTAAACATCAGGACGTGCCGTTGGTGGTGTTAGCGATAGACCTTGATGACTTTAAGCAGGTGAACGATGCCTACGGTCATTACGTTGGCGACCAAGTATTGGTGAAGCTTGCCGAGCTCTTACGTTCGTCCTGTCGCTCACACGATGTCGTGGCCCGCTTCGGTGGAGAGGAATTCGTGCTATTACTGTACCGCACGTCACTGAGCAGTGCCGAAGCCATTGCTGAAACACTGCGTCGGCAAGTACGGGAATTAAAGTTAGCGGCGGAGCAAGACGATCTTACGGTGACGGTGAGTATCGGGGTGAGCGAGGTTGACTTAAACGTGTCCTCGATCGAACTTGCGTTGCATGACGCTGATACTGCTTTGTACCAGGCGAAAGGTAATGGCCGCGATCGGGTCTGTGTGTACGGTGACGCGCAAGACGTTAGCCTTGCGCGGGAGTCGAACTAGTAGGGCAGCCGTGGGTCATTGTCAGCATAGCCACTGCCAATCACTCGATGAGCATCCAGTGAGGATAGCAACCGCGAACAGGCTCACAACTAAAGATAAGATCACACGCTGCAAAGCTTTGACTCCACAATAGCTATTTAACACTGTTTATTTCTGACAAAGATGACTAAAGGATCAATTAAACGATTGATATAATCAACGCACACGCGTTCAATTACAAATAGGATGATGAGATGGCGGATCACATCGTAGTCGTAGGTGGGGGGGCTGGCGGGTTAGAGTTAGTGACGCGGTTGGCACGTAAGTTCAAACGCGACAGTTCTGTCCACGTCACCTTAGTCGACCGTAATCTCACACACATTTGGAAGCCTTTACTTCATGAAGTTGCGGCTGGCGCTTTAGATGCAGATATGGACGGTGTTGATTATCGAGTGCAAGCAGCAACCGCGGGTTTTCGCTTTCAGCCCGGAGAGTTAATTGGTGTAGACGCAGAGAGGCAAGAAATAAAACTTGCCGCCATGTGCGATGATGCGGGTCACGAGATTGTTGCTGAGCGAGTCATTCCTTATTCCACACTCGTACTCGCAATCGGCTCGGTGACTAATGACTTTGGCACCAAAGGCGCGGCCGAACATTGCTATTTTCTTGATAGCGTTCAGCAGGCACGGCGCTTTCATCACACCCTAATGAATACGTTTTTGGCACTGCAGGCGAAGAAGTATCCTCAGCCGCTAAGTGTCGCTATTGTCGGTGCAGGTGCGACTGGTGTTGAACTTTCTGCTGAATTACATAAATCAGCGGAACTCATCCGTGCCTATGGTTTCGACGACTTTAATATGAGCCAATTACAAATTACTCTCGTTGAAGCCGGCGAGCGAATTCTACCTGCGCTACCCGAACGCATTGCCGCATCTGCGTTACAGGAATTAGAAGCACTCGGCGTACAGGTGCGAACGAATACGGCGGTCACAGAAATTAATGAACAAGGACTGATGACTCAGGATGGTGAATTGATTGCGGCACCCATTAAGGTATGGGCGGCAGGTGTTAAAGCGCCGCCTTTTCTTGCTCAACTGGCTGGGTTTGAATGTAATCGTGGTAACCAAATTCTGGCCCGACCAACACTACAAAGTTCGACCTTTGCTAATGTCTTTGTCTTAGGAGATTGTGCAGCGGTAGAGCAACCTGACGGTTCGCGCGTTCCTCCCCGTGCGCAGGCCGCACATCAGATGGCAAATCATATTTATAAAGCGATCTGTGCGCAGCAGCGTGGCATTGAATTACCGACGTTCCGGTATCGTGATCACGGCTCGCTCGTTTCTTTATCCAGTTACTCCGCGGTGGGGAGTTTAATGGGTAACTTGACCAAAGGCTCGATGAAAGTCGAAGGTTTGCTCGCTCGTATTATGTATAAGTCATTGTACCGTATGCACCAAGTCGCGGTGCACGGCTACTTCCGTACGTTGTTGTATATGCTCGCGCAGGTGATTAACCGACGTTTGCGGCCACGGTTGAAGCTTCACTAGCCCGCTCGATAGCACTGTTATTAAAATTTACTCGCTTGTTAACGCACTTTTGACGTGAACAAACACGCCATTTGCGTTAAGGTAACGTTTTTACAACAAACTGCGGAATAATAACATGAGCAAGAAAGGATGGGGCATTGGAGCCATTGTTGTGGCGGCGGGACTGATCGTTAGTCCAACAATCATTGGTTCGCAAACGGAGTCGAGTTTGCGTGAGCATGTGGAACTTTTCGATAAAGAACAGCCAGGCTACACGCTCGAAGTTGTGAGTTACGATCGCAGTTGGTTTAGTTCGCAAGTTGTTGTAAAGCTCGGTATCGATTTACCGAAGTTATTGGCCGATCCAGAGGCCGAAGTGCTGACCACTGATATTGAGTTATCGATTCAGCACGGCCCCATTCTTACCGACCAAGGTTTTTCAATGGGTTTAGCGGCGTGGCAGGCTGAGAATAGCGGTAAAGGTTTAGAAACCTATGTGCAGTGGGATCAAAGCCAGCCGTTTTACCTGCAACAAGGTAGCGTCAGCCTACTGGGCAATGCCGTCTATCAAGATTACATTCCGCGTTTGCAAAGTACCGACGCGATGCCAGAATTCGACTTCACACTGACTGAGTATCGTGGTGACGGTAACTACAGTAGTGGTAGCTTTGCTTATCAAGGGAACTACGAGCAGCTGTTATTCAATGTTGCCGAAGAGTTTGCGGTTGAGTTAAATGCGCTGGCAATGAATGTCGATGCCCAAGCCGACTTAAAGACCATGATTGTCGGCAAGTATTACCCTTCGACCGCGACGTTCACGATCGGGCAAATGCGCGCGGAATCTGCGGATGAAGAACTCTTTTTGATGAGTCATCTGGTGAGCGATATCACTCTTAAAGAAAGTGAGGATGGCCGCCTTGCCCACATACACATGGGCTATCGCGCCGAGCAAGTGTTTGTAGGAGGAACGGAGGCCACTGATCTGCGCATGCTGACTGCGGTTAATAATATCGATCGTGGTTTTATTGATGATTACTTCGAGACCATGAAGGAGTTCGTTGGTGAAGAAGATCCGCAGGTGCTTGAACAGCAAATGACGGCAATGATGGAGCGTCATAAAGAAGCTCTGTTGTTTGCACAGCCTGAGCTCGCTATCCCTGATTTTGGTTTCCGTATGCCCGAGGGCGAGCTTGACGGTTCCATGCGTATAGCTCTAGCAGAACTCGAACAAGTCCCGGCGCAGCTTGATGAACAGTTTATCCAGCAAAATATGGTTGCTAGTGCACGTGTTGCTATCGATAAGCCTTTAGCAGAGCGACTCGCTAAAACTTATGTGCTGAGCATGCTCGAAGCCAGCGGTCAAACAGAATTAGAGCCAGCGCAGTTGGAGCAAATGGCGACCCAACAAGCGACGATGCTGTTGCAAAATTTTGTGCAGCAGGGGCTGTTCAAAGTTGAGAATGAACAGTATCTGCTTGATGTCGAAGTTGCTCAAGGTTTACTAAACTTGAACGGTCAAAGCCTCCCGCTTGGCCAAATGATGTAACTTGAGCAACAGGAGTCAGCGCTATGATTCGCTCGTCGGTAAAACTGATTGGGGTGGTGCTTTTCGTCGGCATGCATCTAGGATCAGTCGAAGTTCACGCAGACGTTACCGAAGGTGTGACGATATGCCAAAGTGGTGACTGTGAGGCAGAATTGACCAAGCTTGAACGCTTTGCGCGTAAAGGTAGTGGTGACGCTGCGGCAGTGGTGGCGATTGCCTATGCGAGTGGCGATGGCGTCGAGCAGAACTTGGCGAAGGCGCAGACTTTCATTGAACGTGGTGCCAGTCGTCGTAATCCGTTGGCTATGTTCGTGCTTGCGGATTGGTATGCGAAAGGCTTTGTGGTGCAACAAGACGCAGAACAAGCACAACTGTGGCTCGACCGGGCTGCCGCCGAAAATTATGCCCCAGCTCAGTATGAAAAGGCTGTGCAGTTGTTGGCAGCAACGAATCGTACCGACCAACAGGCCGCGGTTCCCTTGCTAGAAAAGGCCGCCGAAGCAAACTTGTTAACCGCTATGTATGCGTTAGCACGGTTGTACCAAACTGGCACATTGGTTGAGCAAGACCTACCGAAAGCGGGGGCTTTGTATGCGCGTTTAGCGCGCTCAGGCCACACCAATGCACGTCAGCAACTACGTGTGGTCAACCAACAATTGGCGCCAACAGCATTTGCGCAATCAGAGCAAGGCGAGCGTTTGCAGGCCGCAGAACAGGCGATGGAGCGCATCACCGTTACTGCTGATGCTAGCTTGTATCGCACGCAACTTGGGCGTTTGGTTGAGCAACTCGAGCAGGCGCCAAATTTTGATAATCGCTCTATTGGCTCACGTATTCAGGGCGTAGGTTGTGGCGACACGGGGAGTCCGTGTGCTGTACTTCGCCCGCAGAAGGGGCAAAGTAGCCTTGCTGACGTAATGAGTGGTTCGCAGGGGAACTAATTTGAAGCTAGGGCGCTTTTGCTATATACTCCGCGCCCTATTTTCAATGCAATTGGAGAGCATCTTTTGCAACTGCTTACGCCACCCTAGACGTAACAGACCTTCCTTTTTTGCTGGCTCCCAGTGAGGCGGCACCTTTATTGATCGCAGCTCGCGATAAAACTATTTAATGAACCTTCTTTAGTTAACTTAAGTGAAAAAATATGATGAATACGATTCGTAGTCAGTGGCTAGCGAATATTCGTGGCGATGTGCTCGCGGGTATTGTGGTGGCGCTAGCGCTTATTCCTGAGGCCATCGCCTTTTCGATTATTGCTGGCGTTGATCCAAAGGTCGGTCTTTATGCCTCATTCTGTATCGCGGTGATTATTGCCTTTGTTGGTGGCCGTCCTGGCATGATCTCTGCTGCGACTGGGGCGATGGCACTGCTCATGGTGACCCTAGTCAAAGAGCATGGACTTGAATATCTGCTCGCAGCGACCTTACTGACCGGGGTGCTGCAAATCATCATGGGAGTGTTGAAACTCGGTGATTTAATGCGCTTTGTTTCGCGCTCAGTGGTCACCGGCTTCGTGAATGCTTTGGCGATTCTCATTTTTATGGCGCAGTTGCCTGAACTTACCAATGTGACATGGCATGTTTATGCGATGACCGCGGCAGGTCTTGGTATCATTTATCTGTTCCCGTACGTACCTAAAATCGGCAAGCTGTTGCCGTCGCCACTGGTTTGCATCATTGGCTTAACGGTGGTGGCGATGGTCTGGAACATTGATATCCGCACGGTTGGCGACATGGGTGAGTTACCGGATACCTTGCCGATCTTCTTATGGCCAGATGTGCCACTTAATCTCGACACCTTAATGATTATCTTTCCTTACTCTATGGGGCTTGCGGTGGTCGGTTTACTGGAGTCGATGATGACCGCAACGATTGTCGATGATTTAACCGACACGACCAGTGACAAGAATCGTGAATGTCGTGGCCAAGGCATTGCCAATATTGGTGCTGGCTTATTTGGTGGCATGGCAGGTTGTGCCATGATTGGTCAATCCGTTATCAATGTGAAATCAGGTGGTCGTGGGCGCTTGTCGACGTTGGTTGCCGGTGTCTTCTTAATGGTGATGATTGTGGTCCTTGATGAGTGGCTACGACAAATCCCAATGGCTGCGCTGGTGGCGGTAATGATCATGGTTTCTATCGGTACTTTCAGTTGGGATTCATTGCGCCAAATGCGTAAGCACCCGTTATCGACCAACATTGTTATGGTCACTACTGTCGTGGTGGTGGTGGCGACCCATAACCTAGCGATTGGTGTCGGCGTTGGGGTATTGCTAGCGGCCATGTTCTTCGCCAATAAAATTGGTCACTTTATGCACGTTAGTTCAACCATCGACAATGACGGAACTGTGCGTCATTATCAGGTTACTGGGCAAGTCTTCTTTAGTTCAGCGGACAAGTTTGTGGGGTCTTTTGACTTCAAAGAAGCGGTTGATAAAGTAGTAATTGATTTGACCAAAGCCCACTTTTGGGACATCACCGCCGTTGGCGCGCTTGATAAAGTCGTGATCAAGTTCCGTCGCGAGGGTGCCGATGTTGAAGTGATTGGCTTAAATGAAGCCAGTGCCACCATTGTCGACCGCTTTGGTGTGCACGACAAGCCGGGCGCCACCGATGAAATCATGGGCGGGCATTAAGCTGGCCGAGCAGAGGAGAATACGATGTCTTACGTAATTGGATGCATTGATGCCGCGACTGCGAACACTGCAGTCTGCGAGTATTCAGCTTGGTCGGCGAAGCAGTTATCGGCACCGTTGATGCTTTTACACGTACTCGAAGATCATGCCCGTGAGGTGAGTACCGACGTGACCGGGAATATTGGCCTCGGTACTCGCGAGGGTTTGTTGGAGCAACTTGCCGAGTTGGATGAACAACGGGCGAAGTTGGCGCTGAAGCATGGACATATGGTGCTGGAGCAGGCCGCACAAAAAATTCAGGCGTTGGGTGTTGAGAATGTACATCAACGGCAGCGCCATGGTGAGCTTGCCGAAACCTTGCTCGACATGGAAAGTGACGTTCGACTTGCGGTGATGGGCTTACATGGTGAGGACTCGGTGAACCAACTGCATAAAGTTGGCAGTCATTTGGAGACGGTGATCCGCATGGTACATCGCCCGCTGCTGCTAACCCCAGACAGTTTTAGCGAACCGAAGACGGCGATGTTGGCATTTGACGCTAGCGCAACCACCAAAAAAGGTGTCGAATTGCTGGCTCAAAGCCCGCTATTTAAAGGCATGCCAGTGCATATTGTCATGGTAGATGCGGACACTGCGGATAACCGTGAACGACTTGAGTGGGCGGCGCAACAACTGCGTACTGGTGGTCACGACGTTGCAACAGCGCTGCTTGCTGGCGATGTTGAACAAGCACTGCATACCTACCAAACTGAGCACAATATCGACATGATGGTGATGGGTGCCTTTGGGCATTCGCGCATCCGTCAGTTCTTGGTGGGCAGCACGACCATGCGTATGTTGCAAGAAAGCACAACACCGGTGTTGGTGTTGCGCTAACCTCGTTCTATGTAACTGCGTGCCGCTGTTGATACTGCGGTGCGCGGTAACGCTCTTCCCGCATAATCGCTGAAAGTCGGTCGACGGCTGTGCCGATGTCGGTATAACTGGTGTACAACGGCGTAAAGCCGACGCGTAAATAGTTAGGTGCACGAAAATCGGCAATGACTTTAGCGTCAATCAATGCTTGGCAAATGGCGTACGCTTCAGGATGCGCGAATGACAATTGACTGCCGCGTTCGGCGGTATTGCTGGGCGAGATACAGCTAAAAGTGTCCGCTAACCCGTTGGCGTCGAGTAATTCTAAAAACAACTCACTTAACGCCAGTGATTTATTTCGCAATTCCTGCAAATCAACATCAACAAATGCATCTAAGGCAGCATCGACTGCGCTCATGGCAAGTACCGAAGGTGTGCCACTCAACATCTGTTTGACTGTGGGCGAGGGCCGGTAAATGGGGTCAAAGGCGAACGGTTGGGCGTGTCCAAACCATCCGGCAATAGGCTGCTGCAGCTGTGTCAGATGACGCTCGGCAACATAGATGAAAGCTGGCGCTCCAGGACCACCATTTAAGTATTTATAGGTACAACCGACGGCGAAGTCGGTGCGCCATGCATCGAGCTCCACGGGCATTGCGCCAGCGCTATGCGCAAGGTCAACAATAACCAAAGCTCCTACCGCATGCGCCTGCTCTATCAGTTGCTGCATGGGTAAACGTCGACCGGTGCGGAAGTTAACTTCAGTCAACAAGACGACGGCTGTGGTTTCGTCGATAATGCGCTGCGGTTCAGCGAGTAAGTCAGTCTCGTCAACCTGCTGCAACTGACAACGTTGTTCGCCAAGGAGCTCGCTGAGCCCCTGCACCATGTATAAGTCCGTTGGAAAGTTATCAGCAGTAGAGACGACAGTGCTACGGCCCTTTTGTAGTCGTAGGGCAGCACTAAGCGCTTTAAAAAGGTTAACGGAAATGGAATCGCAACAGATAACCTGCCCCGGCGCAGCCCCAATCAATGGTGCAATTTTATTCCCTACGCTAAGCGGTAAATCGACCCAGTCATGCAGGTTCCAGCTCTTTATCGCATCATCGCCCCATTGCGCTTGTACCACTTCTTGCACGCGCTGCGCAGTTTGATGGGTTAATAGACCAAGCGAATTGCCGTCCAGATAAACCGTGTCTGCGGGGATTTTAAAAAGATTGCGCTTGGCCGCCAATGGATCTTCGGCATCACGGCGGGCAAGGGTGGCGAAGTCAATACTACTCATAAAAGCTTCCTAGTTCTGTGCGCTTAATTCTTTAAGTTGGGTGACGATAGTAAGCCATGCGTGGCTCTGTGGATCAATAACGTCGAAATGGCCAGCACCTGCAAGCCATTGCAGGTGCACGTTGTCGTGCTTGGCGTAGGTACGACTTTGCTGCGGTGGCACAATACTGTCAGCATCGCCGTGAAAAAGATAGACCGACTGCGCTGGTGCCATTGTAGCAGGATTGGCGGCTTGCCACGCAGCGGCGTCCGCACCCTCCATAAAGCTCTTACCCGCTTGTTGGCAGCCATTTTCGCCCTGCGCATAGGTGTGCAGATTGGTAATCGCTGCCAAACCGACGACACGGTCAACAAGCTGCGTGTTTTGCTGTGCCGCGAGCAACGCCAAATGCCCACCGGCGCTGTGTCCCATGAGGGTGACATCCCGCTGTGCGAACGCCTGCTCACCACCAAACTCTGCGACAATACGAGCTAAGCCCTGTTGGACATCGATAAATGTTCCTGGCCAACCGCCGCCGGTATCACCCACCCGACGGTACTCCAACGCCCAGACCTCAAACCCGGCCTCACGTAACGCGCTATTCATGGCATAGGTGTGGTCGATAGCGTAAGCGTTTAACCAGCAGCCGCCATGAATGCTTATGATGACCGGCGTTGATGACTGGTCTTTGCTAGTTTGCCAGCGTTCAACAAACTGTATCGGTGCTTCGCCGTAGTAATTACGTTGGTCGGGTTTGCTAAAGGGGACTTTAAGCACGTCATTAAAACTAACGTTGCTGCGCCGCGGTTGTGCGTCGTGAGCGGTTGGATCCAGTATGGCAGCCGCCGCCGGGCTGAGACTGACTAGGGCAAAAAGAAGTACCGACGCGGTAATGTGATATGCACTTAATTTTTTCATTATACAAGTTCAAGAAAATGGCTTTTTGATGTGATTTTTCCAGCATACAACTTGTAAGTCATTGAGACAATTAGAGTTGCAAAAATTCTCAAAAATGCAGCTATACTTTAGCTAGCAACAGACACCGCAGGAGGTGATTATGCGTACTTTAGTACTCACACTAGGCCTGTTGGGCGTTGCGTTGATCAGCGGATGTTCGAGCACGCACACAGCACAAGCACCAACCAAATTAGTTGTTGATCAGGACTACATCGCAGCAATTGAAGCTGCCTCAAAACGTTCAACAACCCAAAATCGTATTATTTGGGTCAACCCGCCAATGGAATATGTGGCAGATGATGGTACGAAACAACCTCAGCACTAAAGATAAGCTTGGACAGTATTGCTGACACGGACGTCATTTATTTTTGCGTAAACCGAGCCTCAATCGCTTGGTGCAACGCTTTTTTTCCGCCAAGCATAAAGACGACTTCGGCCACCACAAACAGTGGACCTATTGCTAACCCCATAATATCGTCGACAAACGCTGGCTTACGGCCTTCAAAATAATGCCCAATAAACTGAAATAGCCAGCCAATCACAAACAGGCTGATCCCCCACGTAAGCCATACTCCGGTTGCCAAAGCTGCAACTTGTAAACCAAGTATCACCGTGAGCGCAAGTAATAACGTCATGAGGATGCCGAGTGGTCGATCTAAGCGCAGATAAAAGAGTGAAGCCAAAACAGCGACGATCAGCGCAGGTGTGATAAACCAGCCATCAAAAGCCCAGTACGGGCGTGACAGTAGGATTTGCAGCGCGACGACAATCATCGGGATACCGACTAAGTGAGTGGCGATATTGCGACGATCACGATGGTAAGCCGCGTACTCTGCTAAATGGTCGGTGATTGTTTTCATGCTAGCGCTCCGCTTCTTGCTATAATTTTTTGCTACGATAAGTAACTGCTGTCACTATGCAACCTCTAACTACTATAAATAGAAATTAAACAGAAAGGAAAGAACATGCGCGATAAACTGGAACGTCGCTCATTTTTGCTGTTACTGGTATTGGTCAGTATTGCCTTTGGCTTGATCTTAGAACCCTTCTGGGGCGCCATTTTCTGGGCTTGCGCAGTAACGGTCATCTTTGCGCCGATGCAGCGTTGGGTACTCAGTAAAATCGGCGAACGGCCCAATACGGCAGCGTTACTCACCCTACTAGCACTCATGGCCATTGTTGTGATTCCGGTGATTTTACTGACCTCGGCGTTTGTCAGCGAGGGGGTACAGTTCTACCAGCGCATCGAGGCCGGTGAGATTGACCCACGGCAAATCTTACAGCGTTTGCGTGATGCCTTTCCTTGGGTGGATCAGTTGTTGGTGGAATTTGGTGTCGACACCAATAACTTAAGGGAGCGTTTGTCACAGGCGCTCGTGAGCGCGAGCCAGTTTTTGGCCAAAGAGACCTTTACCATCGGCCAGAATACCTTCAGTTTCCTGATCAGCCTTGCGCTGATGTTGTATTTAACCTTTTTCTTGCTCCGTGACGGTAAGAAGCTGGTGCACCTGATCATTAAAGCTTTACCGTTAGGTGACGAGCGCGAGCAAGCGTTGTTTACGAAGTTCGCTGAAGTGACGCGAGCAACTGTAAAAGGCAACCTTGTGGTGGCCATTGTGCAAGGCGCGCTTGGCGGCATCATTTTTTGGATTCTGGCTATTCCTGGACCATTGTTATGGGGCGTGGTCATGGCCTTCTTGTCGCTTATCCCCGCCGTTGGCGCTGCGATTATCTGGTTCCCAGTGAGTTTGTATTTGTATGCGACAGGCGCTTGGATTAGTGCAACCGTGCTAGTGGCCTACGGTGCTATTGTGATTGGCCTCGCCGACAATGTGTTGCGTCCTATTTTAGTGGGGCGTGACACTAAATTGCCAGATTACGTCGTGCTGTTTTCGACCATTGGCGGGATTGCGCTCTTTGGCATTAATGGCTTTGTGATCGGACCTTTGGTAGCAGCGTTGTTTATGGCGACTTGGCAAATCTTCATGAAGGACTTTAATGGCGAGCTGTGATGGCTCGCCGCACCACCATCCCGCGCCGTGCCACCACATAGCGCCGATGATTAGTCGAGCTGCGGTCGCTCATAGCCATGGCTCAAGCCATGCTTACTGAAGACCCATTGCCATACTTGTAAGTCACGCGTGCGGAAGGCACCGGCGCAGGAAAGTAAGTAGTAACGCCACATTCGATAAAAGGTTTCGTCGTAGTGTTTTTGTAGTTCGGGCCAATGTTGCTCAAAGTTAGCGCACCAGGCCATGAGCGTGGTGTCGTAGTCGGCACCAAAATTATGAATATCTTCCGTGCAAAAGAGCTCCCGAGAAGCATCGTCAATATGGCTCAGGCAAGGTAGTTCACCATTCGGGAAAATATAGCGATTGATCCACGGATCGGTACCGCGGACGTCGCGATTACGACCAATCGTATGCAATAAAAACAGTCCTTCATCGGCGAGGCAACGCTGGGCAACGCGCATAAAAGTGGCGTAATTCTTTTGTCCAACATGCTCGAACATACCAATGCTGACGACAGCATCAAAGGGTTCATTGATGTCGCGGTAATCCTGCAAGCGAAACTCAATGGGCAAGCCCTCACAAAGTTGCTGGCCTAATTCAACCTGGGCTTTGGACACGGTAAGTCCCACGCATCGCACACCGTAGTTCTCGGCGGCATACTTCATGAAACTGCCCCAGCCACAACCGATATCGAGCACGCGCATACCGGGCTTGAGTTGCAGTTTACGGCAGACCAGCTCAAGTTTGTCGCGCTGAGCGGCGTCGAGATTCTGCGCGCGCTGCCAGTAACCACAGGTGTACACCATGCGTTCATCGAGCATTGCTCGATAGAGGTCGTTACCTAAATCGTAATGGTGTTGACCGACTTGCCAGGCGCGGCGGGAACTCTGCAAGTTCAGAACGCGTGCCTTCAAATGGTGCCAGAGGAGCTTTAACGGGCGAATATGATCACCAAGATTGGCACGCAGAATGCGCTGAAACAGCACATCGAGCTGCTCACAGTCCCAGTCGCCGCGCATGTAAGCCTCACCAAGGCCAAGATTGCCTCGTGCGAGAACATCGGCAAACATGGCTGTATTGTGTACTTGCAAGTCCCAAGGTCGGGAACCATTCAGTTGTACATCCGCTTGTTGTAACAATTGAGCGATATAAGCTTCAGTTTTCATAACGCCTCCGCAGGTTGCCACTAAGTGTAGCTAAGCTGACAAAAAATGCAGCTAAGCGCAGGAAAGTTCTAGCTTAGTCAGAAACGGACTAGACTATTCATCATTAGCACCGTAGGGTTTCATAAAGAACACGGAAGAGGCAAGGTATGCGTAATCTAGTGATGGTGATTTTAAGTAGCGGCTTGTTGATTGGCTGCGCAACGTCGGTCGAACGCTTTCCAAAAGCGGATCTTGAGCGCAGTAAGCAGGTTGAGTTCATGCAACCTTACGAATTGTCGCGTACTGACGTCGAATTCGTAGATTTAGGTGTGGTGCGCGGCGAGTCTTGCCAGCGGCCATTACTCGACGGCCAAGCGTCGCAAGAAGAAGCCATGATTGCGATGAAATTAGCCGCTGCGGACAAACAAGCGAATCGCATCGTCTTGAAGCGTTGCCAGCAAGATAGTGAAGGTGGTTGCACCGCACGTTGGTGGTGTGAAGGTACCGCTTTTCAAGCGCGACCGTTACAATAGAACAAGCTAAACACTTAGGCTGTGAAGGAGTAGCTTATGCGTAATGCGCACCGTCCGATCGATTTGATTGGGCAGACTGACATGATCCGAGTCCGTTCATTGTCGGAACTTACCGGTTGTGAGATCTGGTTGAAACTAGAGTCGCAAAATCCGGGTGGTTCCATCAAAGATCGTGCGGCCCTGCAAATGATTCAAGATGCGCTGGCGAGTGGTGAACTGGAACCAGGAATGACCGTGGTTGAGGGCACCGCGGGTAATACCGGGATCGGTTTAGCGATTGTGGCGCGGTCACTGGGCCTCAATATGTTGGCGGTGATGCCAAACGATCAATCTCCTGAAAAAGAGCGCATGATTAGTTTGCATGGTGCTCAACTCAAGACGGTTGATCCAGTGCCGTTTCGCGACGATAACCACTTTTATCATACGGCCCGCAAACTTGCCGAAAGCCGTGATGATTACTGGTGGGCCAACCAGTTTGAAAATACCAGTAACGCGCGAGCACATTACCTGACCACGGGGCCGGAAATCTGGCAGCAGACCAACGGTGCAGTGGATATTTTTGTATCGGTTGCCGGAACTGGCGGTACTATCGCTGGTAACTCTATGTATTTGAAAGAACGTAATCCTGATGTGCAAGTTTGGCTTACTGATCCCGATGGCTCTGGTATTTATAGTTTTTTGAAGCAGGGCGAGTATGTTGCCAATGGCGGGTCTTTTACTGAAGGCATCGGCATTATGCGTCTCGTCGAAAACTTTAAACAAGCGCGCGTCGATGCTGCGGTTAATTTACCCGACCAAGACTTACTGGCATTGTCACGTTATGTGCGTGATCAGGATGCGATTGTGTTGGGCAGTAGCTCGGCACTCAACTTAGCCGGTGCGCTGCAAGCAGCGGCGTTACATGGACCGGGTAAAACCATCGTGACGTTTGCCTGTGACCTCGGCGAGCGCTCGGCGAGTAAGCTCTATAATGAAGCGTATTTGAAAAATCGCGGCCTTAACCTCGATCTTGAACCCATCAGTGAAATGTTGGCGCGCTATCGTGATAGCGGTGAACGGGTGTGGTACAAGCCTAGCTAAATGTTAACCGCATGCGGTAACCATCGGCGTGTCCGGGATAGTAGTCCGGAAGTAAATCCACCACTTCAAAGTCATAGCGGCGATAGAGTTCTATCGCCGCTTGATTATCAACTTTAACCTCAAGCGAAAGCGCTGTGGCGCCGTGTCTTTTCGCCAGTTCTATGGCGTGCTCTAACAGCATTCGGCCAACGCCCTTACCGCGCGCAATAGCAGCGACAGCGATGGAATAGAGACGCCACACCTTACTGTTTTTACGCGTCAGCAAGAGGCTGTACCCTTGCAGCTGTTGCTGTTCATAGAGCACAAACAGATGCGCACTTGGGCTAGTGATAAGTCGGCGAAAACTTTGCCGACCAAGCTGACTGTAATCAAATGTCGCCGCCTCAAGGGCAACCAACTGAGTTAAGTCGTCCGTTGTGGCGGCACGCAGTGTCGGGGTCATCACTTTTCATCCAAGCGTCGTGCGAAGTCGCGCATAATAATGTAATAAAGCTCGTCACCCAAGAGTAAGTCTTCAACACCGGCGTCAATGGACGGGTTATCGTTAATTTCAATGATCACCGGTCCTTTGTTGGTAACTTTCATGTCGACACCGTACAGTCCATCGCCGATGAGCCGTGTTGCTTGCAGTGCGGTCTTAATGACTTCTTTCGGTACTTGGTGTACGCCAACGGTTTCAAAACCGCCAGACTTACCGCGACTGCTCGCACTCGCGTGATTGTAGATTTGCCAGTGGTTGCGAGCCATCAAGTACTTGCAGGCGTAAATCGGCCGATTATTGAGTACGCCAATGCGCCAATCGAACTCTGTACGAACAAATTCTTGCGCCAATAAGATCGTCGATTTTTCAAAAAGATCGGCGGCGATCGCCTTAAGTTCGTCGATATTCTCCGCTTTTTCAACCCCAATCGAGAACGATCCGTCGGGGATCTTAAGCACCACTGGATAGCCGAGTCGTTCGCCAATCGCTTGATAGTCAATGGATTGTTGGCTCAGCAAAAGTTCAGTACGCGGCGTAGGAATGTTGTGCTTATCCAACAACTCTTTCAGGAAGACTTTATTGGCACATTGCAGAATCGAATGCGGAGCATCGATCACGACCATGCCATTCGCTTCAGCTTTCTTGGCAAAGTGATAGGTATAGTGGTTGATGCGCGTGGTCTCACGAATAAAGAGCGCATCGAACTCCAACAAGCGATTGTAATCCTCGGCAGTAATAAGCTCCGCGTCAATGTCTGCTTCTTTCGCTGCTTTAATGAATTTCTGCAACGCCTTGTTGTCACTGGTCGGAATCGCTTCTTCGGGATCATGTAAGATCGCCAAGTCATAGCGGTACTCTTTTGGCGTGCGCGCTTTACGCCAGACCCGTTTGCTGAAGCTATCGAGCGCATTCCCGAAAAACGTTTGTTGGGCGTCGTCGAGTTCACCAAGGTGACCAGCACTAATATTGGTGATAAACCAGCGCCCTTGATGGCTGAACTCGACCCACAGAATGGGGCAGGGATAACGGTCAAAAATCTGTCGCGCGAAACTGCTTAGTTGCGGGTTCTCGGCTTGACCAAAGCACACCAGTACGCGCTGCGTTTCAGTGGTGGATTGCTGACCAAGATACTTACTGATCTGTTTATCGGTATTGGCCGGTAGCACCAGTTGGTAGTGTGAGAAGTTCGCCAGATCATTAATCGTGGTTACCGATGGCAGCACGCGCTGTCCGCGGGCCTCAGCGAGTAAACTTACATAATAACCGGTCGACAAATAGCTTAAGTCACCGCACAAATTCAGAATTTGCGCACGTGCTTTGGCGTTTTGCTGGAGTAAATACTCACTCGCGGTAACAATAGATTGGCTTGGGTAGTAAGGTTGCCAATCGGTAATATCATCAAGGATGATCAAGGCTGAATTTTGCATAAGAACTCCGCACTAGAATTGCGCGCATATTTACGGCTAAATTGACGAAAATACAAGTAAAATTTTCATCTAAGCTTTACAAAAAAGGGTAGCAGATAAAAACCATTAAGCTATGCTTAAATGCAGCGTTAACTTAGGGGGCAAATGGATGCTGACTTTATTAGCTAGGCTATTGAAAGCGCTCAATTCTGAGTCCGGCGCATGGGCGTTAGCGATTGCCTTTGTGCTCGGTATGATTATGGGGTTCACGCCGTTATGGCGCGTCCATAATCTGGTGATTTTGCTGGTTGCTCTCCTCTTCCGTGTCAATTTATCCGGCTTTATTTTGAGTTTTGTCCTTTGTTCGGGGCTTGCGTACTTGTTAGACCCTGTTTTCCATTCGATTGGCTTTGCCATTTTGGCCGCTGAGAGTTGGCAGCCGGTGTGGCAGAGTATGTACGACTCAGCCTTTTGGCGCGTGGTGCAATTTCACCATACGATTACCTTAGGGAGCCTCGTTCTAAGTTTCGCCTTTGCGCCTATTCTGGCACTCGTTAGTTTTTGGATTATAAGCCAATATCGCCGGCGTATTCAGGCTTGGTTTAATAAGCTAAAAATCGTGCAGGCACTCAAGGCGAATCGCTTCTACACGATTTATGCGAACTTAAGGGGGTAAGCACATGGAACAGCATACCGTTCGTCGCAGTGCTTTTCGCTGGCCGGGTTTGGTCGCATTTCTCGTTATTGTTGGTGTCATTGCTGCCTTTTCGTGGTTGTTGCTCGACACCATTTTAAAGTGGTCGCTTGAGCGCACCTTGGGCACATTAAATGGTGCCGAGGTAAATATCGCTGAGGTAGACCATCAATGGGTACCGTTAAAAATCCGCATGAGTGATATTCAGGTGACCGACCCAGCGCAACCAGAGTTTAACCGTGTGGCCATCGGCGAAGCTTCTGGTGAGTTAAATTGGGAACAACTTTTGATGGGCCGTTTCCATTTTGAAGAAGTGGTGGGCACTGGGATCCGTGTCCACACTGAGCGTGACAGTGCTGGTGAAGTCTACCAACTACCCGATAAATCGCAGATGCAAAATTGGTTCGGCGAGAACATGGCTGACCTGCAACTGTCGATGCCATCGCTAGACGATGTTATGGCACGGGTGGATTTGCGTACCCCAGCGGCAATCAGTGAAGCGAAGGAAAGTTTTGAAACTCAGCGTCAAAGAGTTTCAGCGTTGATGGAAAAACTCCCGAGCAAAGAAAAACTGAGCCAATATGAAGCGCAGATGAAGGAATTATCTGAAGGTGATATTTCTACTCCTGCACAGTTGCAGCAACGCAAAGAAAAGTTCGAGCAGCTGAAAGAGCAATTTGCCTCGGATCAAAAGGCTCTGAAAGAATTTAAGGACGTTGCCAGTACCGCCGTCGCTGAATTAAAAACGCAAATGCAGAAAGTCAAAGCAGCGCCACAGCACGATCTTGATCGGGTTGGCGAGCTCATGCAATTGAATAGTGATGGCTTAAGTGAAATTACTGCCGTTCTTTTTGGTGAACAGGCGCGACGTTGGGCTGATTACATGTTGCTGGCCTATGAGCAAGTCATGCCCATGTTACAGCGATCAGCCGATGAGACGGCTGTTGAGCCCCCACGCGGTGAAGGCATTTGGTTTTCCTTCACCGGCGCGGATGCACCACCTGATTTTTTAATTAAAAAGGCGCGCACCGAATTTGCTGTGGGGCCAACGGTACTCGATGTCGACTGGGAAAATATTACCCACCAACATGAACAACTTGGACAGCCGACGGTCTTCCGTGCACGAGGGGAAAATAACGACTTGTGGACGCTATTGCAGCTTAATGGTGAGTTGGCACTCACTGCAGAAGGGGTCGATGCGCGGCAACAATGGAAGGTACAGGGCGTTAACCTCGCCAAGACCGCGTTAAGTGAACGTAGCGAACTTGCCGCAACCATTTTATCGGCGCTGTTAGATAGTGAGGGAAACATTGCCTTGCGGGACAGTCAATTTGACGGTAATGCCATTCTGCGCCTTGCGAATATGACCATTGAAGCGAGTGCCGAAAACCAGTGGGCGCAGGTCATAGCGAAGGCTTTAGAGAGCTTAAATCGTCTCGATATTAACGCCGACATCAAAGGTGCGTTAATGTCGCCTGACTTTAAGTTAAGCTCCGATCTTGATCGTCAGTTGGGGCAGGCTCTCAAAGCTGCGGCTATGGACGCTGCGGGCAGTGAACTCACCGAGTTACGCCAACGCTTGACGACGCAGTCAGATGGCTTTGTCGGCGAGTACGGAGATGATTTAAGCGAGTTGTCAGGCTTACTCACCGACGCCGAAAACCGTGAAGAACGCCTCCAAAGCTTACTCGAAGCGAAACTTCAGGATAAGCTCGAAGACAAAGTGAAGGACAAACTCAAAGGCATTCTCGGCGGCAACTAAACTAGAAAAGGGCGCGAAGGCGCCCTTTTTATTCACTCTCCAAAAATGCTCGTAACTCTTCAGCTTTACTCGGAATCGAAAAGAGCCCATCAAGATGCCCCCAGATGCCCTCGATTTCACTGTACTGTGGCTCCTTGCCTTGCTGCTTCAGTACGTCCACCGCTTTTTGAGCGAGATAAGGCTGTAGCAACAAATCATTGGTCGCTGGCATGAACAACGTTTTTGCTTGCACTTTTGCCAGCGCACTGGCTAAGTCACCGTCATGACCAGCGACAAACAGTTGATTCGCCCGAACCAGATAAAGTAAGTGATTACCATCTGCAAGTGGCGCACGGTTGGCGGAGTTCGCGAAAAGATAATCCAGCACAGGAGTGCTGTTCAGGACACTCTCTAACGCGGGTTTTGGCATCACTTCAGGCTGTGGCGCACGCATGTTCATAATGACTGGGTGCATGGCTTGCTGTGTGATCATGGCCAACGTACTAGTAATACCGGTCAATGGCGCTTCGCCACCGTAATAGTCGCCACCGTTAAAGTTAGGGTCGTGCATGATCGGGCGCGCCCAATGTTCAAGCGCCATAATGGTCCACGCATCCATGGCTCCAGCACCAATAACCGAAACCATTCGCTCGACCATATCGGGGTAGGCCACCGACCACTCTAGCGCTTGCAGCGAACCCATTGAGGCGCCAACCACAGCATGCAATTTCGCAATACCTAAGCTCTTGAGTAGCTCGTGCTGCACGTTCACGAAATCACGAATGGTCACTACTGGAAAATCAAGACCGTACGGTTCGCCTGTTTTTGGATTAATTGAAGCCGGACCGGTGGTAATGACGTTAGGGTCGTTGGGAAACGCATTGACTAAGGTATCAGAGCTGATGACGAAATAGTTATTGGTATCAATGGCCTTACCAGGACCGATGATACTGTCCCAATAACCTGGCATCACGTCTTCAGCAGCGTATTTACCCGCGGCATGGCTATTACCGGAGAAAAAATGGGTGATAAGAATCACATTATCTTTCGCATCGTTGAGTTCGCCGTAGCTCTCCCAGCCAATGGTCACTTGCGGGATCACTTCGCCAGCCAATGTCGTGTAGTTGTCAAAGCTAAAACGTTGCTTTTCAACTAACATCGGCGCGGCGGTTTCTTGTGCTGCACAGCTGACGCTGAACAGCACACTGCAAACAATCAGAAAACCAATCAGTAAACGTTGCATAAGGAGCTCCTAGTTAGCGTCCTGAGATTCGATAAGGTAGTTTTGGTAATGCTTACGCAGCTCGTTTTTCACCAGCTTGCCGGTACCAGTGTGGGGTAACTCAGTAACGATGAGTATGTCATCAGGCATCCACCATTTTGCGATTTTACCCTGCAAGAATTCGTACAGCGTGGCTTTATCTAACGCGTGGCCTTTGTTCGCCACCACCAGTAAAAGAGGTCGCTCATCCCATTTGGGATGTTTAACACCAATCACACAGCTTTCATTAACGGCCGGGTGTTGACTACAAATATTTTCGATATCGAGTGAGCTTATCCATTCACCGCCGCTCTTAATCACATCTTTTTTGCGATCGACCACTTTCATGTAGCCTTGCGCATCAATCACCGCGATATCGCCAGTGGCAAGCCAGCCTTCGGCAAAAGTGTCTGGGTCGTCACGTTGAAAGTAGCTACTGGCAATCCATGGTCCGCGCACCCGCAATTCGCCGCTGGTCTCTCCGTCGTGTGGCTGCGGTTCGCCGTCAGCATTGACGATCTGCATTTCCACGCCGAAGCATGCACGTCCGGCGGTGGTTTGGATGCGGTAGCGTTGCTCAGTTGGTAACGCCATAAGACTGGGTTCCGGTGGTGCTGAGCAGGCCAACGGGCCGGTTTCCGTCATTCCCCAAATGGGTTGCCAGTAGACGTCATACTGTTGGTCAAAGGTTTTCACTAGACCAAGTGGTGAGGCTGCCCCCCCGACACAAACGCGCTTCAGCGACGGTACGTTTAAGGATTTTTCACTTAAGTGATTATGCAAGGTCAACCAGATCGTCGGCACCCCGAGCCCAACGTTGACGTGTTCTTTGGTAATCAATTCATGCATGTCGGCGCCACTCATACCACTACCGGGTAACACCAGTTTCGCGCCCGCTAACGGCGCCGCATAAGGTGCGCCCCAAGCACCGGCGTGATACATAGCTACCATCGGCATGAGCACCGTGTTGGCGCGCAAGTCTAATAACTCAGCACTGGCGGTGGCTTGGGCATGTAACACCATCGCTCGATGTGAGCTGAGTACACCCTTGGGATGGCCGGTGGTACCAGAGGTATAGCAAAGTAGCGCAGCGGTGTCTTCATGCAGCGCAGGCCATGTATAGGTTGTGGGCTGGTCAGCAATTAATGGTTCGTAGGCGTACAGTGGTGTAGCCACCGCAGTAAGTGCTGGTTGTTGCTTGCTGTCGGCCAACACAACCACACCCTTCAAGTTCGGTAACTGGGCGACAACATCAGTCGCGAGTTCCGCAAAGCACGCGTCAACGAATAACCATTGCGCATCAGCATCCTGCATGATCCATGCAATTTGCTCGGCCAAGAGGCGCGGGTTGACCGTGTGCAAAACCGCCCCAATGCCACTCACCGCATAATAAAGTTCAAGGTGACGGTAAGTATTCCATGCCAAGGTGGCGACGCGTTCACCGGGCTTGATTTGCAACTCGTCGAGCGCATGTGCAAGCTGGCAGGTGCGCGCATAGCAATCTTGATAAGTGTAGCGATGAATATCACCTTCAATACGCCGACTAACAACTTCTTGCTGCGGGTGACGACGCACCCCAT
The DNA here is from genome assembly GCF_024752025.1 of Pseudidiomarina sp. CB1. GTDB lineage: Bacteria > Pseudomonadota > Gammaproteobacteria > Enterobacterales > Alteromonadaceae > Pseudidiomarina. The sequence continues at coordinate 106,278 of NZ_JANTPU010000003.1, forward strand.
GACGCAGCAGATCAATGATCAATAGTTGGCTCGGCTGCATTGCTGCAGCCATCACCGGTGCGGGTTCTTGGGTTGTTTCAAACATGAATAACGACCTTCGCTTAAAACAGTTGAACTTAGAAGAAGTTGAACAACGCAATTGCGATGCTCAAGCCAATAAATGGCACTACCACTGTCACCGCAGCCACCGGCCAGTAGGCCGCCTGATGCGTTTCATTACAGATAGCGCGAATGGTCGTGACTACGTAGCCATTGTGTGGCAAGGAATCTAACGCGCCCGATGAAATTGCCACGATACGGTGGAGTTGGTCGGGATTGACGCCTTGGTCCATATAGTGCGGACCAATTTCCGGTAAGGCTATTGCTTGGCCGCCCGAGGCTGACCCAGTGAGGCCTGCTATCACGCTGACAGCCACCGCGGCGCCAACGAGTTCGTTGCCAGGCAAGCTGGTCATGAAGGTAACGGCGTCGGCGAAGGCCGGCGTCACTTTGGCAATACTGCCAAAACCTACCACGGCCGATGTATTACCAATCGCAATCAGTGCACCGGTTGAAGCTTCGCCGACTGCCCGTGACATATTCTGAAAATAGCGAAAGTTAATGACCGCAATGGCTAAAACGCCACCGCTTAAGGCGATAATCAGGGCATTTTGTTTCAAGTCTTCATGGAAGAGAAAGCTTAACGTCAGCACTACGATTAACGGAACCAAACCACTAATGGGCGAGGGCAATTCCCGTTCAACCAGCTCAGGATCGCTAGCGCGTTGCTGAAAGCTTTCACCTCGCGACACCGCGGCCTTGATCATTTTAGATAGCCACCAATAACCAATGACGAACATGATGACGGCGACCACTAATGATACCTCCCAGGCTGCATAGGGAGAGGTGCCGAGGTATTGAATCGGGATCCAGTTTTGAATTTCTGGCGAACCGGCAGAGGTCATGGTGAAGGTTACTGAGCCGAATGCCAGCGCGGCCGGAATAAACCGTCGTGGTAAGTCAGCATCTTTAAAGAGTGCTAATGCCATGGGGTAGACCGAGAAGGCAACGACAAAAACACTGACACCACCGTAGGTCAAAATGGCGCAGGCCAAAACGACGGCGAGTACTGCTTGTTTCTTGCCGAGTTTGCCGATAATCCAGTGGGCTACGCTGTCGGCGGCACCGGTATCTTCCATGAATTTACCGAAGAGTGAACCCAGTAGGAACATGAAAAACCAAGCGGCGACAAAACTAGCAAAGCCATCCATGTAGGCACTGACGAAGTTAATGTCACCTTGAAATAAGGGAACACCGCTGGTGAGCGCTACAATGACGGCGCATAATGGCGCGCTGATAAAAAGGTTCATGCCGCGCAGCGTAAGTACAATAAGAAGCACTAGGCCGCCGACTAATCCAATCATGCTTAACATGCATTACCTCGTTGTTATTATTTTTGACAGCAACATCATGCGTGAGACGCTGTTTAATTTACATAGTACTAACGTACAGAATACAAACTTGATTCTTTGCGCTAGGGTAAGCCTGCCATAAAAAAAATGTGCTCCGAAAGCACTTAACGATAACAGTACAACAATAACAGTTACCGGGAGAATGACACCATGAGTCAACCCAAGTTTCGACATTCCTTATTGGCCTTAGCAGTAGCGTCAGTGGTCAGTATGCCTGCGTACGCTCAACAAGATGAGCAAAGCGAAGAAAACGAAGCGAAAGCCTTAGAGCGTATTGAAGTTACCGCCCGCCGCAAAACTGAAAGCTTGCAAGATGTGCCAGTCTCGGTGTCATCGTTTAGTGCTGGTGATTTAGAAGAAGTGGGTGTTGAAGACATTACTGAGCTGCAGCAGCGGATTCCCAATGCAACGATTCAAGTCAGTCGCGGCACCAACTCAACATTAACAGCTTATATTCGCGGCGTCGGACAACAAGATCCACTGTGGGGCTTTGAACCAGGTGTTGGTGTTTACATTGATGATGTTTACATCGCACGGCCACAAGGCGCAGTTCTTGAAGTTTTTGACCTCGAACGCATCGAAGTGCTGCGCGGACCGCAGGGCACGCTGTACGGCAAGAACACCATCGGTGGTGCACTGAAATATGTGACTAAAGAACTCACTGGTTATGACGAGTTATCGGTGCAAGGTACCGTTGGCAGTTACAACCAACGCGATCTTAAAATTTCTGGTCAGACGGCCCTCGGCGACAACTTTTATGTAGGGGCGGCGATTGCCTCGTTACAACGTGATGGCTTCGGCGAATACGTTAATACCGGCGATGACAACTACAACAAGGACTTGTTGACTTATCGTGTTTCAGCGAAATGGCTGATCAATGACGCTATGGATCTGAAGTTTGCGTATGACAAAACCGAAGATGAGTCGAACGCGAAAGGCGCTTACCGCTTGCAAACCAGCGCCGTTACAGGGCAAGAGCCGTATGCTGATGTGTATAACTCCAACACAGCAATGCCGGTTGATAATTTAGTTGAGACTGAAGGTTGGTCGTTGACCTTCAACTGGGATTTCGATGCGAACTGGGGGTTCAAATCGGTGACTGCAAGCCGTGAAGGCTACACTAATACCAATATCGATTTTAACTCGACCGGTGAACCGATCTTCATGGTCCCAGCGATTTATGAAGATGAGCAATTTACGCAAGAGTTCCAGTTAAGTTATAGCAACAATCGTGACTTTGATTTTGTTGGTGGTGTTTACTTTTACGATGGCGAAGCCTGCGGTGTGTTTGGTACCGTCCTTCCTATGTATCTTGCGGCGTTCGGTGGTGTTACCGTGGATAACGGAGGCTGTGTAGATACCGATAGCTTGGCTTTCTATGGTCAAGGTACCTACCAAATGAATGACGACTGGAGCCTAACGCTTGGCGGTCGTTACACCAAAGACGAAAAAGAAGCTGATGTCTTCCGTTACACCTATTTAGGTGTGCACTATATCAATGACGGTACTGTCGGTACTGCCTATGACCCAGCGCAAGTTCGCGCTGCCTATGGCGACCCGTTTGCAGTGAACTCTGAGTTCAATAGTGGCGGTGACTGGAGCCGCTTCTCGCCGCATGTTGCAGTGAACTACCAAGCGACTGATGACGTGATGTTGTATGCGAGCTACAGCAACGGCTTCAAGTCGGGTGGTGTGGATATGCGCGCGGATAAGTCGCTCAACCCCACCATTGATGAGCCTTACGATCCAGAAATCGTCGACACCTTCGAGTTTGGTATGAAGTCTGAATTACTGGACGGCCGCATGCGTCTGAACAGTGCGGTGTTCTTCTCGGACTACACCGACATGCAGGTGACTGTGCAACGTGTTGTGGAAGCAGGTATCTCTTCACAAGTCCTGAATGCCGGTGAATCGACCGTAAAAGGTTTTGAAGTTGAGACCGTCTTTGCCGCAACCGACAGCCTGAACTTTACAGCGATGTTGGGTTACATCGATGCTGAATTCGATGCCGTTGTCTACACCGAGCCAGCGACTGGAGAGACCACCGATGTAACGGATGCATGGTCATTCCAAAACACCCCTGAACTCACCTACAACCTCGGTTTCAATCAAACCTTTGAGTTGGAAAGTGGACAGATCGTATGGTCGGGTAACTATGCGTTCCGTGATGACGTGCAAATGTTTGAAGCCGCCTCGCCGCTTGACCAAGACAGCTATGGTCTCTTGAATACAAGTATCGTTTGGTATTCAAACAGTGGTCAGTGGAATGTTGGGCTACATGGTAAAAACCTAACCGACGAAGAGTATCGTGTTGGTGGTTATAACTTCGGCCCAACCTTCGGTGATGACGCTGTCGTTGGCTTCTATGGCGACCCGCGTACCATCTCCCTGTCAGTGGGGTACAAGTTCTAAGCCCCCTGTTACAAGTGGTTACTTACTATCGGTGAGTTGATGGTAGGTAACCACTGACTTTTCTTTCTGGACACGCTAGCATGGTCATCAGTCTTAACCAATCCGAAACATCTATGGCTCGTGCAGTTATTGCTGATGATCATCCTTTATTTCGTGCAGCGTTAAAGCAAGCGCTGGTGGAAACCCTTTCCACTGATATCGCTGAAGCAGCAAGCTTTCCGCAGTTACTCGATGTTTTGCAGCAACAACCGCAACTTGAGTTGGTGCTGCTCGACTTATCGATGCCTGGCAACAAAGGTTTGTCGGCGATAACTTCGCTACGGAGCCGCTACCCAGACATCCTTGTGGTGGTGGTGTCGGCCAATGAGCAGTTGTCGGTGATTCGGCAGGCGATGGCCTTTGGTGCCAGTGCCTACATTCCGAAATCCATGCCGCTCGCTGAGCTGCAGGCAGCGATTCATCACGTGCTCGCTGGTGACACCTGGTTACCTGCGCATTTGCGCGACGCAGTCGCCAATAATGAAGCAACGCCTGAAGTGGATTTTGCGCAACGTCTAGAACTCCTGACGCCACAGCAATACCGGGTGCTCGAATGTTTAGCCGACGGCTTATTGAACAAGCAAATTGCCTATGAGCTGAACGTCCAAGAAACAACTATCAAACAGCATGTTTCGGCTATTCTGCGCAAGCTGGAAGTGACCAATCGCACGCAAGCCGGAATTGTGTTTAAGCAAATGTTGAGTGTTCCCGATCGTCATTCTTTGGTTGCTGACAACCAAGATTAATTCTGCAGATAACGCTTCAAAAGTCTCCGCAGCGCCGCTGGCTTTAAGGGTTTTGGCATAAAGCCAGCCTGCGCGGCAATCGCCTGTTCGCGCAGCACCTCATCTGGATCAGCGGAAATGACAATCGCATCAAGCTCCGCAAGTTGCGGTTGCTGGCGCAATTGATGAAGCACTTCAATGCCAGTCACGTTATTGTCCAAATGGTAATCGACGATTAATAAGTCAGGTTGTGCTTGGCCAGCATCATGTTGCAAGTTATCGGCGTTAACTGCACTGGTAACCTCAGCCCCCCAGCTTTCCAATAGCTGTTGCACAGCGGCCAGCATGCGCGTGTCATTATCGATAAGCCAGAAAGACCTGCCTTGCAAAAAGCTTGCCTCGCTGATGGGGTGGGGGGTAGCTATGGGAACGCTGGTGCTCCGCCAACGCTCGACGGGCAGCAACATCGAAAAGTCAGTACCTTGGCCGACCTTAGAGTTCACCTGCAGAGGAATCTCCAGTAGTTGCCCGAGGCGTTCGACAATGGCGAGTCCTAAGCCGATGCCTGGATTATCGCCTTGCGGCGAAACTTGATGAAACTCACGGAAGATCGCCTTCAGTTGATCCGGAGGAATGCCTTGACCACTATCGATAACATGCACACGGGCCGCCTTGTCAGAACGCCGACAGCCCACCAAAACTTTCCCTTGATGGGTGTAGCGAACCGCATTGGAGAGCAAGTTCTGTAACATCCGACTGAGCAGTTTACGGTCGGTGTAAACTTCCGCATTACAAGGAACATAGTGAATTTGCAGGCCTTTTTCGGCAGCGATAACACGCTGTGCCTCGACCACTGGCGCTATAACCTCATGCAAGTTTACGCGCTGCTTATTGACCGGTAAGTTACCCGCTTCCAGTCGCGTCATATCCAGCAACATCGTCAGCAGCTCCTCGGCATTTTGTAACGACTGTTGGATTTGCCGAGCAAGGACGCCGTGCTCGCCATCAAGGCGTTGGCGCAACATGTCACAGAATAGCGTTGCGGCATTAAAGGGTTGCATTAGGTCATGACTCACCGCGGCGAAGAAGCGCGTTTTACTCTCGTGCGCCCTTTCCTCAGCTTGTTTAGCTAACAAGAGCTGTTGGGTACGATCGGCGACGCGTTGTTCGAGTTCACGGTTGATGTCTTCGAGCTGCTCTTGCGCGGCCACCAAATCGGTAATATCTGTGTACGTCGTCACAAAACCGCCGCCTGGCATCGGTGCGCCTTGTAATTCGATATGGCGTTCGCCTTGCTGTCGTTGATACCGATAAGCGCTGCCTGAGCGCAGGTAATTCAAACGCTTGTCGACTTCACGCTCAAGATCAGCGGCGTGGCCACTTCCGAGTAAGCCGCGTTGTGCGTTGTAGCGCAGGAGCTCGGCGACTGGCATACCGGCATTGAGAAAGCCTTTCGGATAGCTGAAGATTTCCTCGTAACGTTGATTCCAGGCGACCAAACGTAAATCTTGGTCGACCACACTAATGCCTTGCGGAATATTCTCTACCGAGGCTTGTAATAATTCGCGATTGAATTTGTAGAGTTGCGAGGCTTGTGTGGCCCAGTTGACAACCTGCGAAATCGGCATCGCTGGCTGCTGGGTGACGGCTTCCAACAAAATCCGACTGGCGGCACTACCAATGACCGCTGCGAGCTCGCGCTCAACCCGGGCCAATATCGGTGTGGGCACCCAGTCTTCGGTGTCGGCACTGGTAAGATCAAGTTGCGCACGCTGCTGCAGTCGCTCAATCTCAACCGAGTCAAAAAAGCGCGCCAGAACTTGTCGCAACCGTCCCCAGTTGATGGGCTGATGTTGATAAAGCTCTTGGTGATGCAAGGTAGGGTTAGTCCAGTCGCGGCGCTGACTTGGCGGGGTCCGTAAGGTCGTCAACCATGACACCGCAAGATACAAGCCTAAGTTACAGCCCAGACTCAGTAGCACACCGTTCGCGAGTTCCACATCGAGTAAATCGCGCGAACTCGCCAACGAGGGCCAAAAGAGTAACCAGCCCCACAATGCGGTACCAGCCAGCAAGCCACTGACCACGCCATAATAACTACCGCGTCGCCAGACGAGGCCGCCGAGCAATGCTGGAGCCAGTTGCGCAAGGAGAGCCAAAGAGAGTAAGCCGGCGTTAACCAGCGGCAAATTCGCTTCGGTGAGTTTGTGAAAACCGAACGCTAAGACGATGATGGTGGCGATGGTCGACCGACGAATCGTTAAGATGCGATTCGGTGTGAAGGTCAATTTACGGAGTTTTCGCTGCGTGAGTTTTAGCCATAGCGGCATGATGACATCGTTCGACATCATGATGCTGAGCGCGAGTGTGGCGATAATCACCATGCTGGTCGCCGAAGCCAGGCCACCGATAAAAGCGACCGCAGTAATTGTTGGTTCATCGGCCAGCAGCAACAGTTGTAGCATGAAGGTGTCTTGCTGGGCTGCTTGCGGCACCAGTAACAGACCGGCAAGCGAAATGGGCAAAATAAATAAGTTAATGGCGAATAGGTAAAGCGGAAAAGCCCAGCGGGCGGTACGCAATTCTTCTGGGTCGGTGTTCTCGATGTAACTCACGTGAAACTGTCTTGGCAAGCAGAACATCGAGATCGCACCCAGCAGCACATGGGTAACATAGATGAAGGCGCCGTTGGGTTTGCCCTGCATCACCGTAGCTATTTCCGGTTGTTGTGCGGCTTGGGTAAATAGGTCGCCGACGCCATCAAACATGGTGTAGCTAACAAACAAGCCAACCAGTAGAAATGCGCCGAGCTTGATAACCGATTCAAAAGCAACCGCATCCATAAGTCCAGAATGCTGTTCAGCGAGGCTTAGGCGGCGGGTACCAAACAAGATAGCAAAGCCCATCATGGCTAAAGCGACGAGTGCGGCAACGTCACCAAACCACGGCAAGGGTTGGTCGACTAACCCGGTAACGGTGGCGAAGCTCCCGGTGACGGCGCGCAGTTGCAATGCGATGTAGGGGACGATGCCAATCAGCGCAAGCAGGGCCACGACGATAGCAAGGCTCGATGACTTGCCGTAGCGGTGGCTAATCACATCAGCAATCGAGGTGAGGTTCTTTTGCTTACAAACATGTAGTAAGCGCATTTGCACGCGATGAGCGAACAAAAAGACCGCGATTGCGCCTAAATACGTCGGTGCCATCGACCAGCCGTAATAGGCAGACTGCGTGATGGTGCCATAAAACGCCCAGGTGGTGCAGTGGATGCCTTGGGCGAGGGCATAGCGATAGGGCTTGATTTCATTCGGTGTTTTGCGTTCACCACGATAGGCGATACTGTAGAGCAACGCGATATACAGTATGGCAAGTATAACGGTGAGCGACGTGGGTAACATGGTTAACGCGACTCACCATGCTCTTGAAATACCGGCAAGTGCCACTGCCAGCGTATAGCACCAAGGCGCAGCAGCAAGGTGACAACACCACCGACTAACAGGGCCAGCAGCGGACTGTAGCCAGCAATAAGTACGTAAACGCTGGCGCCAATCAAACAGGTTGTGGCGTAGAGTTCGCCCTTTAACACCATGGGAATGTCGCGCGCCAGCACGTCACGTAACATGCCGCCAAAGCAAGCGGTCATGGTGCCCATGACCACGCAGATGATTGCAGGAAACTCAGCCATATGCGCTTTTTGTGCGCCCATCACAGTAAAAAAGGCCAATCCGAAAGCATCAGCCGTCAGCAAGGTTTTTTGGTGAATATAATCGCGAAAACGCAGCCACACAATGGTACCAAGCGCGGCGACAATAATTGTGTAAAGATAGGTGGGGTCGTAGGCCCAGAACACTGGTAAATCAAGAATCAAGTCGCGCAGAGTGCCGCCGCCAATAGCTGTGACCGAGGCGAGAACAATCACGCCAAAGCCGTCCATATTTTTGCGGAAGGCCAGCAGCGTGCCGGAAATAGCGAACACCGCAACGCCTAAATGATCAAACCAATAAAAAAAGAGTTCCATGGCGATAATCGACTGTTTTGCTCGATAAAAAACTCAGTTTGGCATGGATTGTTACGGATGCCTAGCAGTGACATGCGAAGATGACTCCCCTTCGCGCGATAAATTCGTTAGAATGCGGGACAATTTTTACAAAAAATTGCGATGTAGGGTTGTTTGTGTAACGAATAGCCCCATCTCAAAGTGATTCAATCTAACTCGATACGAATGAGGAAATTATGGACTTTTTAATCGGTACCGCATACGCACAAGATGGCGCAGCCCAGCAAGGTGGTGGTATGGAGCTTATCTTCATGCTGGTTATGTTCGGTTTAATCTTTTACTTCATGATTTATCGTCCGCAAGCGAAACGCGTAAAACAACATAAAGAACTTATCGCGAGCGTGAGCAAGGGCGACGAAGTATTGATGAACGGTGGCTTGGTTGGTCGCATCACTAAGATCACTGAAGACAAAGACTTTATGGTTATCGCGCTGGCTGAAGGCGTTGAAGTAACCGTGCAAAAATCGGCGGTAACAGCGGTTCTGCCAAAAGGAACCATGAAATCTCTGTAATAGAGATAAGGATGTAACGTGTTAAACAAGTTTCCGCTCTGGAAAAACCTGATGGTCATCGTCATTTTGGCGGTGGCCGCGCTGTATGCTTTGCCAAACTTGTACGGTGAAGACTTTGCGGTGCAGGTATCAGCAACCCGTACGACTACGGTGGATACGCAAGTCTTAGGCAAGGTTGAGGACACATTAGAAGAACTTAACATTGCACCTAAGTCGGTGGTCATGGAAGAAGGTCAGATTCTCGTTCGTCTGAATTCTGATAGTGAACAGTTGCGTGCTCGTGAGGCTATTTTAAAGTCGTTGGGTAGTGATTACGTGGTGGCGTTGAATTTAGCGCCGGCAACTCCTGCATGGCTTGAAGCTCTTGGTGCGACCCCGATGAAGCTCGGTCTGGATTTGCGTGGTGGTGTGCACTTCTTGATGGAAGTCGACATGAACGAAGCCATGCGCAAAATCCTCGGGCAGATGCGTGACACTATTCGTGCTGATTTGCGTGAAGAGCGGATTCGTTACACCAGTGTCGAGCGCAATGGTGATGACTTAATCGTACGCTTGCGTACCCCTGATGATTTTAACGCTGCCGCGGCCTATCTTGATGGCGCCTACGAAGGCTATATCGTCTTGGAAGACGAAGATGCACAAGAAATCACATTACGTATGACCGAAGCGCAAGTTGCCGAAACTCAAGACTATGCGATTTCGCAGAACGTTACCATCTTGCGTAACCGGGTAAATGAGTTAGGTGTTGCAGAGCCTTTGGTTCAGCGTCAAGGCGCTGACCGCATCGTGGTGCAACTGCCGGGTGTGCAAGATACCGCGCGAGCGAAAGAAATTCTTGGTGCTACGGCAACGCTTGAGTTTCGTTTAGTGGATACTGAAAACAGTGTCCGCGACGCGGAAATGGGTCGTGTACCTTTCGGTTCTGAGTTGTTCCCAAATCGTAATGGCGGCAATGTGTTGTTGGAAGAGGATGTCATTCTCACCGGTGATCACATTGTTAAAGCAAACTCAGCCTTTGATGAAAACCAACGCCCGTCAGTAAACATCACGCTTGATGGTGCCGGCGGTGACAAAATGTCGTTGGCAACGCGCGATAATGTTGGCAACCCGATGGCGACCCTGTTTATTGAGTTTAAGGCAACAGGTGAGCGTGATGCCGAAGGCAACATTATTTTTGAGCGCAAAGAAGAAGTCATCAATGTTGCGACGATCCAGTCGCGGTTAGGCAGTGTCTTTAGTATTACTGGTATCAGCTCGGTACAAGAAGCCCAGAACCTCGCGCTCCTGCTACGCGCCGGTGCCTTGATTGCACCGATTCAAATTGTTGAAGAACGTACGGTTGGTCCGAGTCTTGGTCAAGAAAACATTGATATGGGTACCCAAGCCATTATTTGGGGCTTTGTATTGGTCTTGATCTTTATGGTGATCTACTACAAAAAATTTGGTCTTGTCGCCAATCTCGCATTGGCCTCGAACTTGGTATTGATTATTGGTGTGATGTCGATGATTCCTGGCGCGACGCTGACGTTGCCAGGTATGGCAGGTATCGTCTTGACGGTGGGTATGGCGGTTGACGCCAACGTGCTTATCTTTGAGCGAATACGTGAAGAAATTAAAGCCAAGCGGAGTCCGCAGCAGGCGATTCATCACGGTTATGATAGCGCGCTATCAACCATCGCCGATGCCAACGTGACGACACTTATTGCTGCGATTATTTTGTTCGCTATCGGTACGGGACCCATCAAAGGTTTCGCCGTGACCCTAATGATCGGTATCTTAACCTCAATGTTTACGGCTATCGTGGGTACACGAGCTGTTATCAATGCCATCTGGGGTGGCAAACGCATTGATAAGTTGTCGGTTTAGGAGGCCACATGCACGAATTAATTAAAACCAATAGAACCATTCCATTCATGCGCTTTCGTTTTGGCGCATGGATCTTTAGTGGCCTGCTCTTAGTTGCGTCGGTTGTCTCTCTGGCAGTTAACCAGCTGAATTGGGGGCTCGACTTTACTGGCGGTACGGTTATCGAAGTCGGCTACGCGCAACAGGCCAACTTGAGTGAGATTCGCTCAACGCTCGATGCCAATGGCTTCGAAGGCGCTGTGGTACAAAACTTTGGCACCCAACAAGACGTTTTGATTCGTCTTGAGCCGCAAGAGGGGGTAAAAGCCCAAGAGGTTGGTGAAAACGTTTTGAGCGTATTGCGTGAAGCTTCAGCTGAAGAAGTGGCCATGCGTCGTATCGAGTTTGTTGGCCCTAATGTAGGCGACCAACTCACCGAGCAAGGCGGCTTAGCGATGCTAACCGCGCTGATCTGTATTTTGGCTTATATCGCGTTTCGTTTTGAATGGCGCTTGGCCTTAGGTGCAGTAGGCGCGTTGGCACATGATGTCATCATTACGTTGGGATTGTTTTCCGTTTTAGGACTCGAATTCGACTTGACGGTATTGGCTGCGTTGCTTGCTGTGATTGGTTACTCGATTAACGATACCGTGGTGGTATGCGATCGAATTCGCGAAAACTTTCGTAAATTCCGTAAAGGTGAATCCGAAGAAATTATCGATGGTGCACTGACCGATACCATGAGTCGTACAGTGATTACGTCATTGACGACAGTGTTAGTACTTTTGGCACTGTTCTTCCTTGGCGGTGCGCTCATTCACGGTTTTGCCACCGCATTACTGTTTGGTGTATTTATCGGTACTTATTCGTCGATTTATATTGCCAGCTCACTGGCACTTGCCTTAGGCGTAAGTCGTGAAGACCTAATGCCACCTGAAGTCGAAAAAGAAGGCGAAGATCTCGAGCCGATGCCTTAATCGGTAAGCAGGACAAAAGGAGAACGGATGATGCTTGTTGTGTTGTCACCCGCAAAAAATTTGGATTACGAAAGCCCGTTGCCGACGAAAGAGTACAGTCAGCCGCGGCTGCTTGAGTATGCCCAAGAATTGGTTGACCGTTGTCAGTCGCTAAGCCCGCAAGAACTCTCGTCGCTAATGAAAATCAGCGACAAACTTGCCGGCTTAAATGCTGCACGTTTTGCTGAATGGCATCAGCCGTTTTCTCCTGATAATGCGCGCCCAGCCGTCTTTGCTTTTGATGGTGACGTGTATACTGGCTTACAAGCTGAAAAAATGTCTGCTGAAACAATTGCCTTTGCTCAGGAACATTTACGCATTTTGTCGGGTCTATATGGAGTATTACGCCCGCTCGATTTGATGCAGGCTTACCGTTTAGAGATGGGAACCAAGCTTGACACTGCTCGTGGTAAAAACCTTTATGAGTTTTGGGGCAACGTCATTACCGATATGCTGAACGAAGATCTGAAAGCGATCGACAGCTCTATTCTGGTGAATCTGGCTTCGAATGAGTACTTTTCGAGCGTCGAGCCGAAGAATTTAACCGCCGAAGTAATTACTCCGGTATTTAAAGATGAAAAAAATGGCCAGTATAAAGTCATCAGTTTCTGGGCTAAAAAGGCGCGTGGCGCTATGGCGCGCTACATTATGAAAGAGCAGATCACTGATGTTGCGGGTTTAAAGCAATTCAATGCTAATGGCTACCGCTTCAATGCTGAGCAATCGAGTGACAACGAGCTGGTCTTTCAGCGCGCCGAACGCGATCAGTAGACGCTGGTAAAATTATCTTGAGGAGAAGACAATGAGTGATACAGACTTTAATGACCAAACAACGAATGGCGGAAAAAGTAAACTTATCATAGCCTTATTGGTCGTTATTGCGCTTGCTATCGCCATTATTTGGTATCTCTCGCAAGATTCACAGCAACCACCAGAACCAATGGAACAGCCTGTTGCGGTGACTGAGCCAGAGCCAGAGCCGGAACCTGAACTCGTCGCAGAGCCGGCGGAAACAGTGGAATTGGGCGAGCCTGAAGAAGAGCCCGAAACTGTTGAACCAGAGCCAGAAGAACCGGTTCGTGAACTTCCTCCTTTACAACAAAGTACCAGCGAAATTGTCGAGCGCTTGCGAGAACAAGAGCAGGTCGTTGAGCCTTTACAAAGCGAGCAATTGATCCGTGATGCGGTGGTGTTCGTTGATAATCTTCGCAACGGCATTGTGGTCAAAGAGGCCGCTGTTGTCGAAGGACCAAAAGCACAATTCCGCGTGTTGGAACAAGATGGCAAGATCTACATCGATCCGCGTTCGTATGACCGCTACAACACCTTAGTTGATTGGTTTGTTAGTCTCGACACTGACGTTCTTGTGAGAATGCTTGAAGATTACCGGCCATTAGCACAAGAAGCATTGGCGGAAATTGGTTATCCAGATACCGCTCCTGAAGTGGTTATCAATGAAGCCATTACGATGTTGATGGCGACACCGTCGGTGGGTACCGTCATTGAATTAACCGATGAATCGGTAATGTACCGCTTTGCGGACCCTGCTTTAGAAGCCTTACCCGATGCGCAGAAACAAATGTTGCGACTGGGTCCTGACAATATGCGTCGTGTGAAGCTAAAACTGGAAAGCTTGCGCAGCGCTTTAGAGTCAAGTCAATAAACCACGAAGATGACACACATTCCTGAGCACTTGCGTGCCCCTTTACCAACGCGTGGTAATCGGTTCAGTCGTTGGGTAGGTCGTGTTGGTATGCGCTTACTTGGCGGTTGGCGCATTGAAGGCGAGTTACCGAACACACGTCAAGCTATCATCCCGGTCGCTCCCCATACCTCAAATTGGGATTTTTTTGTCGGTGTTTTTGTGATGCTGGCATTGGGTTTAAAACTGTCTTTTCTTGGTAAGCACACCATTTTTCGTTTCCCGGTGAATGGCCTATTACGTTGGCTTGGTGGGATTCCAGTTGATCGGCGGGCTGCGCAAGGTGTTGTGGGGCAAATGGTGACTGAGTTTAGTCAACGTCACGAGCTGATTCTCGCATTGGCGCCCGAGGGCACACGCAAGAAAGTAACTGAGTGGAAGAAAGGCTTTATTCACATCGCTAAAGCTGCGCAAGTTCCCGTTGTTCCAGTTGCTATGGACTTTTCAAGGCGCGTTATCGATATCCGTCCGCCAATGCTGATCACGGGCGACATTGATGCTGAGCTAGCGCGCGTGAAGCAAGCGATTGCTCATGCACAGGGTAAAAATCCTCAACATGCCTGCTAGCAAAATTTGTGCTATTATCGCGCCGATTTCTTTAAAAGGATGCAATCATGAACGTTATTGAAGCTGGCATCGCAGCACCGGGTAAAAAATTTGCTCTGGTGGTTTCGCGGTTCAATCATTTTGTTGTCGACAGTCTTCTCGATGGTGCGGTGCAAACGCTCAAGCACTACGGGCAGGTAAGCGACGATGCGATTACTGTGGTGAAAGTGCCTGGCGCGTATGAGTTGCCTTTGGCGGCGAAAAAGCTAGCTGCCAGCGGTAACTATGATGCAGTTATTGCGATTGGTGCTGTGATTCGTGGTGGTACACCGCACTTTGATTTTGTTGCGGGCGAATGTAATAGCGGTTTGAGTCGTGTCATGCACGAGTTCAACATCCCAGTTGCGAACGGCGTTATCACCACCGATACCATTGAGCAAGCCATTGAGCGTAGCGGCACAAAAGCCGGCAATAAAGGTGCAGAAGCAGCTTTAAGTGCGCTCGAAATGGTCAATGTGCTAGAACAGCTTTAAGAGGATAGACAATGAAACCTGCTGCACGCCGTAAGGCGCGTAAATTAGCGGTTCAAGCCATTTATTCATGGCAGTTGAGTGAGAACAGTATGAGCGACATCGAAGCTCAATTTCTCACCGACAATGACACCAGTAAAATCGATGTTGATTACTTTCTGGCACTCGTACGAGGCGTTGCTGGCCAAGTCAAAACGCTTGACGAAGCTTTGTCACCGTTTCTTGATCGTCCGTTAGCGGAGCTTGATCAAGTTGAGCGTGCGGTACTTCGGTTAGCGGCGTTTGAGTTACGTGAACGTTTAGACGTGCCTTACAAAGTGGCAATTAACGAAGCTATTGAGTTAGCCAAGTCTTTCGGTGCGGATGAAAGTCACCGTTTTGTGAATGGTGTACTCGATAAAGCCATTGACAGTTTGCGCCCGACCCGCAAATAAGCTTCGCCACTATGGCATTTGGTGAATTTGATCTCATAGCCACTTATTTCACCCAGCGTTGGCCTCGTCGCGCCGATGTAGAGCTGGGTGTCGGCGACGACGGCGCCTTGCTTAAGGTGCCTGAGAATAACCAACTCGTTGTAGTTACCGACACCATGGTGTCAGGTGTTCATTTTGACCAGCAAACTCCAGCCCGCGCTATTGGCCATAAAATTGCGGCCGTCAATTTAAGCGACTTAGCTGCCATGGGGGCAGAGCCTGCTTGGCTGTCACTGGCCCTGACAATACCGGACATCGATCATGAATGGCTAACCAGCTTTAGCCATGGTTTACGCGAGATTTGCGACTATTACGGGTGTCAATTGGTAGGTGGCGACACCACCCGCGGACCCTTGAGTATTACGCTTACCGCGCACGGTTTCGTGCCCGATGGCTTGGCGCTCCGCCGTGACGGTGCGAAGCCTGGGGACTGGATCTATGTAAGTGGTACGCTTGGTGATGCAGGCTTAGCATTGGCCTGTCAGCAACAGCGTTGTGCGGTTTCGGATAGTCATTATCGGCGCGTCTTAGAGCGTTTGTACTTTCCGTCACCCCGAGTTGCCCTCGGGCAAAACCTTCGCGAAGTCGCCTCGAGTGCGATCGATATTTCAGATGGTTTGCGTGCCGATCTTGGCCATGTATTGAAAGCGTCCAACGTCGGAGCTCGCATTGATGTTGATGAAATCCCTCTAAGCTTAGCGCTCACCGAATCCGTAGCAGCGGATACAGCGATTCATTTCGCCTTGAGTAGTGGTGATGATTACGAATTGTGCTTCACGGTTCCTGAGAGTCGGCGGGGCGTATTTGACACCTTAATGGCGCGTCATCCGGCCAAACCTACCTGCATTGGGCGTATTACCAGTGAGCCTGGTAAACTGCGACTTGAGCGTGATGGTGAGCCATGGGAAAACCAAGACGCAACGCAAGCTGGTGGTTATGAACACTTCCGCTAAAGTCATGCCGAAGGTCACGGCGAAGACCTTGTTGCATCCTGTCCATTTTTTATCGCTCGGTTTTGGCAGTGGGCTGGCACCGAAAGCGCCTGGCACCTTTGGTACCTTGGCTGCTGTGCCGTTGGTGTTGCTGTTGCAAGGCTTACCGAGTTGGTTGTACGTTATGGTTGCCCTCGCCGCAGGGCTTGTCGGTATTGTCCTATGTCAACGTACGGCCCAGCATTTGGGAGTGCATGACCACCCAGCGATCGTATGGGACGAAATTGCCGGATATCTGTTGGCGTTGAGCTTTTTGCCTGCGACGTGGTTTAACTTACTCGCGGCGTTTGTGTTGTTTCGCTGGTTGGATATTCGTAAACCCGGGCCGATCGGTTGGTGTGATAAGCACCTTCACGGCGGGATGGGGATTATGCTGGACGACTTGTTGGCTGGTGTGGCCAGCGCAGCCATCCTACATCTTGGTCATGCGGTCGCGAATACGCTGCTCTAAGCCTTTAGCGTCAAGCCCAAGCTCACGGCGAACTTCATCCTGACCACCGTGTTTAATAAAGCTGTCAGGCAAGCCCAGTTGTAGCAGCGGCGTGGCAAGTCCTTGCTGATGCAGATATTCACCCACCGCACTGCCTGCGCCACCCGCAACGACATTATCTTCCACCGTTACCAGTAGGTCGTGCGCTGCGGCCAGTTCATTGATCAGTGCTTCATCGAGCGGCTTAACGAAACGCATGTCGACGACCGTGGCATCGAGTTGCTCGGCACATGGCAGAACGTCATGTAGTGCGGTACCGAAACTCAGGATGGCTACTTTGCCAGCGCCTTTCTCGCGCATTACTCGGCCTTTACCAATAGCGAGTTGCTGTAACTCGTCGTCCATGCCACAGCCAATACCATTACCACGAGGATAGCGAACAGCTGCGGGTTGTTGCAGCAGGTGGCCGGTGTAGAGCATATTGCGGCATTCGTTTTCATCGCTCGGTGCCATGATGACGAGATTTGGAATGCAGCGGAGGTAACTTAAGTCGAAGGCGCCCTGATGGGTGGGGCCGTCGGCACCAACGATACCCGCGCGATCGATGGCAAACAATACCGGTAAATTTTGTAAAGCAACATCGTGGATCAACTGATCATAACCACGCTGCAGGAATGTCGAGTAGATGGCAACAACTGGGTGATAACCACCTATCGCAAGGCCAGCACCAAAGGTCACCGCATGCTGTTCGGCAATAGCAACATCAAAGTACTGCTGCGGAAACTCTTGCGAGAACCGCACCATTCCAGAACCTTCGCGCATGGCTGGGGTAACCGCCATGAGCTTCGGATCACGCGCTGCCATGTCACACAACCAATCGCCAAACACCTGTGAATACGATGGGTAGGTGGCTTTTTTACTCGGCAGTGACGTGGTTGCAGGGTCAAACTTAGGAACCCCATGGTAACCGATAGGATCTTTCTCGGCAGGCTCGTAGCCCTTACCTTTGCGCGTTACGATATGGAGAAATTGTGGACCTTTGAGGTTGCGCATATTGCGCAAGGTGGACACCAACAAGTTGACGTCATGGCCATCAATCGGGCCGATATAGTTAAAGCCTAGCTCTTCAAAAATGGTCCCCGGCGCAACCATCCCTTTCATGTGTTCTTCGGCACGGCTGGCCAAGTGCTGAATACCTGGCATGCCTTGCAGCAGCTTCTTACTACTTTCGCGCACTGAGTTATAGAAACGGCCCGATAACACACGCGCTAGATGGTTATTCAAAGCACCAACGTTTTCTGAAATCGACATGTCATTGTCGTTCAAAATGACCAACATGTTCGGCTTGATGTCACCGGCATGGTTTAACGCCTCAAACGCCATACCTGCGGTCATTGCGCCATCACCAATAATGGCGACGACCTTTTGTTCGGTGCGTTCACGCTCAGCGGCAATCGCCATGCCAAGTGCCGCGCTAATCGAGGTACTTGAGTGACCCACGCTTAACGTGTCGTATTCGCTTTCTGGCCGCCACGGAAACGGATGCAGGCCATCTTTTTGTCGAATGCTGTGCAGTTGTTGTTTACGGCCCGTCAAAATTTTATGTGGATACGCTTGGTGACCAACATCCCACACTAACTGGTCATAAGGCGTGGCATAGACGTAGTGTAACGCCACGGTCAGCTCCACCGTGCCAAGTCCCGAAGCCAAATGGCCACTACTTTGACTCACCGAGTTCAACAAAAACTCGCGCACTTCGGCGCACAGCTGCGGCAGCTGGCGTTCGTTTAACGTACGTAAATCTGCTGGTGTATCAATGGTATCAAGCAGCGGATACGAACCGTGTGCGGTGTGCGAGGTAGATGACATGCGTTTAGTGATCCCGATTTAACAACTGTTCTGCGAACTTTTCTAGTAACTGTGTATTGTAGGGGATTCTTTGCAGGGCTTGAAGCGCTTTCTGGTGTAATTGCGTGAGCTTTACTTGGGCTTGCTCAAGACCCAGCAGCTGCACATAGGTGCTTTTATTGGCTGCTTCGTCTTTACCATTGGTTTTGCCGAGCGTTTCGGTGGAACTGGTCACATCGAGAATGTCGTCTTGCACTTGAAACGCCAATCCCAACCATGCGGCAAAATCCGTGAAGTCATCGTAGTACTGTTGGGCGTCATCATTACCGGCAAGTACGCCAAGTTGTACCGCGGCTTCTATCAGCGCCCCGGTTTTCAGTTGGTGTACTTGCGACAGTTCTGCTTCAGTCAACTGTTTACCCGTTGCCGCAAGGTCGAGCGCTTGACCACCGCACATGCCACGGCTGCCACTGGCGCGACTTAATACTTGCAACATGCGCAATTGGCGCTCCGCTGGCACCTCTAATTGAGCGCTGCTAAGGAGCTCAAACGCCAAGGTTTGTAAGGCATCACCGGCGAGGATAGCGGTTGCTTCGTCAAAGGCTTTGTGACAGGTCGGTTGGCCACGACGCAAATCATCGTCATCCATTGCTGGCAGGTCATCATGGATCAATGAGTAGGCATGGATGCACTCTACTGCTGCCGCGGCGAGATCGAGGGTCGTGTGTGGTGCGCTGCAGATGTCGCCAACCGCGTAGGTCAGAAATGGACGGACGCGTTTGCCGCCAAGCACCAACGCATAGCGCATCGCCTCATGCAGGCGAGTCGCTGGCGATGCGATGAGCTGTAATTGTTCTTCTAAAACGCGATTGATAGCTTCTCGTTGCGGTGCGGTCAAAGCTTGAAGGGTCACTACGAAGCTGCTCCTTGATCGTCTGCATCATTGGCAAAGGGTGCCAATTGTTCACCGTCTTGCTGTTGCAATAGCTGGCTTACTTTTTGCTCAGCTTGTTGCAGTTTTTCTTGGCTCACCCGCGATAAACGCACAGCCTTTTCAAACTCTTCAAGGGCTTTCTCGAGGGGGAGGTCGCCTTGTTCGAGTTGAACGACAATTTTTTCTAACTCGGCAATCGCTTGTTCTAATGTGACATCACTCATGTTGCCTACCTGACTTCGTACGTGTCTAAAAGTGCTCGCGCACAAGTTACCCTGATTCCGATGGACCGTCAAATCGGTTATACTAGCGCGTTTTTAGCATCCAATAAGTTGTTCGTTCATGAAATTTGTTATTCGCTTACACGCCGAGATCACCATTAAAAGTAAAGGTGTTCGCAAACGCTACGGCAAGGTCTTGGTAAATAACCTGAAAAAGATCCTGCAACGGGTTGAATTGCCCGCCGCGACCCCAGTAAAAGTACTCTGGTGTTGGGATCGCATTGAGGTCAATGTCGACAGTAATGATCCGCTCGTAGCCGAGCAAATAAGCGAAGAACTTCAGCGTATACCGGGCATCGCGTGGTTTAGCCGATCCCATGAGTTGCCGCTCAATGATCGCGAGCAGGCCGATTTTAAACCGATTTTAGCGCAAGTCTTAGCAACGTGGAGCGAACGGTTAACACAGCGCAGCTTTGCGGTGCGCGTGAAGCGTAAAGGCAAGCATGGGTTTAGCTCATTAGATTTGGAGCGCTATATTGGCGGTGGCGTGTTACAGCAAGTGGCAGGAACGCGGGTTGATTTAAAGCGTCCGGATGTTGAATTGCGTATCGAGATCGATAACGACGTGGTACGCGTGTTTGGTGACAAACAAGCGGGACTTGGTGGTTTTCCTTTGCCGACGCAAGAAACAGTCGTTAGTTTACTGTCCGGCGGCTTTGACTCGAGTGTTGCTAGTTTTCAATTGTTGCGACGTGGTGCGCGGACGCATTTTTGCTTCTTCAACTTAGGCGGCGATCGGCATGAAACTGGGGTACGACAGACGGCGTATTACTTGTGGGAAAACTATGCCAGCTCGCATCCATTAAAGTTTATCAGCATCGATTTTGCTCCCGTGGTTGAAGAAATTCTTACCCACGTCGACAACGGCCTGATGGGCGTGGTGTTGAAGCGCCAGATGTTGCGTACTGCACAGATTGTTGCGCGGCGTATTAATGCGAGCGCCTTAGTCACTGGTGAAGCTTTGGGTCAGGTGTCGAGTCAAACGTTGAGTAATCTTGCCGTGATTGACGAAGCCATTGATAGTCTTGTGTTACGCCCATTGATCACCATGGACAAGCAAGAAATTATCAATATTGCTGAACAAATCGGCACGGCGGATATTGCACGCAGCATGCCAGAATATTGTGGCGTGATCTCGGTGAAACCCAATGTGAAAGCGCAGCGTGATGCTGTGCTTGAGGCAGAGGCAAAACTCGACCCCGAGCTGTTGTACCAAGTCGTGCGTGCCGCCAATGTTGAAGAAGTGCGTCACATTGGTGAGCAAACAGATGAGCAAGCGCATGTGGTCGATAGCGTAGATGCGGCACAAGCGGGTGAGATTATTATTGATATTCGTAGCGCGGACGAGCAAGAAGCAAGACCACTTGACGCAAGCCAGTTAGGGGTCGCAGTGCAGCATATACCGTTTTTTAAGTTGGCTACGGCTTTTACGGAACTTGACGTTGATAAACATTATCTACTGTACTGTGAGAAAGGTGTAATGAGTAAGTTGCAGGCCTTGTACTTACAGGAACAGGGTTATGAAAACGTTGGCGTTTATCAGCCAAAACGCAAAGGTTGATGCAGTTCGTACAAGGATCAAAGATGCTGTCAAAGAATTGGGCAAGAGTTATTTTTCTAGTGTTGTTGGTAGCGGTTACCGCAGCCTTTTTAATGCAGGTTTCAAACGGCGACTTACCGCGTTTTGAACACTTGGACAAAGTCGTCC
Organism: Pseudidiomarina sp. CB1; assembly: GCF_024752025.1. Classification (GTDB taxonomy): domain Bacteria; phylum Pseudomonadota; class Gammaproteobacteria; order Enterobacterales; family Alteromonadaceae; genus Pseudidiomarina. The sequence goes on from NZ_JANTPU010000003.1 coordinate 127,779, forward strand.
ACTTTGGCGCATTCTTTGTATTGGCGTGGGCTTTTCACCATGCTTTTCCGATTCCGATTTGGCTCGCCTTATTGGTTTTAACAGGCTATGGCTTGTTGATTGAGTATGTGCAAGTGCTCTTACCTTATCGCACGTCAAGCTGGGCTGATCTGGCGGCTGATGCTGCCGGTGCTGCAACTTTTTATCTGATCACATGGTGGCGCTTTATGCGCCACCGTAAGCGCCGTACTAAGACTTCTTCTTAGACTTTTTAGCGTCGGCTTTTTTCTTTTTCTTCTTGGTTTTTTTCCGCGGGTCAGGGAATTTGTATTGCGGCTTTAACTCAGCGAAGACACGGCGTTCGATTTTACCATCTTGATAGCGTTCGATACGGCCGAGCAAATCGGCATCGTGTGCTTCAACGAGTGACACCGCAACACCATTCTTACCTGCTCGACCCGTACGACCAATACGATGTAAGTAGACGTCGGCCTGACGCGGTAGGTCATAGTTAACGACCAGTTCAACCGCTTCGATATCGATGCCACGTGCAGCTACATCAGTGGCGACCAAGGTTGCATCACCAAAGGTCTCCATGCGAGCGATGATTTTTTGCCGTTCATCTTGCGGCATATCGCCACGTAACGTCATGTTCTTAATGCCGGCACTCCAGAGTTTGCCAGAGATTTCATCGACCTTCTCACGGGTGCGTACGAAAATAATTCGTCGGCCAGGGTAATCTGGAAGTAACCGCAGCAAAAGTTGGAACTTGTGCTCAGCGGTGTCAGCTTGGTACCAGCGTTGTAAAATTTTTCCTTTCTCGCGTTTCGGCGGCTGCACAACAATATGTTCTGGGTCTTTTTGAATTGCCGCCGAGAACTTCAATACCCCAGAGCTTTCTAATGTGGCTGAAAACAGTAAGGTTTGTTTTAAGTGCAGCGCAGAGTGCACGATCATTTCAACGGCACTGGCAAAGCCCATGTCCAACATGCGGTCAGCTTCATCAATGACGAGCCATTCGATGTGCTCGAGTTCGTATTGTTCGGCGTTAAGCAGATCTAAGAGACGACCAGGCGTAGCCACCAAAATATCATGCGGCTGTTCCAACATTTGGTGCTGACTGCCATAATTCACCCCGCCAGTGACCAGCACGGTACGTAAACCTGACGTTTCTTCAAAAGCATCGGCTTGTTCGGCAATTTGCTGCGCGAGTTCACGGGTTGGGGCGAGAATCAGCACCCGCGCGCTGCCCGGTTGTTGCCTTGGAAAATCCAGCAAATGTTGCAGGGCAGGCAATAAAAACGCTAAGGTTTTGCCAGTTCCTGTGGGCGAGTTGACCAGCAAGTCCTGACCGGCCAGAGCCGCGGGGATAACCGCTTGTTGCACTTTGGCGGGCTTATTAAGCTCTGCGGCGACTAAGACGTCGATAAGGTCATCGTCGAGTTCGAGTTGATCCCAGTCAGGGGTCATGATGTCATCCTTTCATTGCAGCATCACGCTGTGGTTGGAGTCAAAATGGGCTTTCAATGCCAGCAATTTTATATCAAAGACGACCAATGTGCGATGAAAGTCAGCACCGATAGTCTGCTTTTAGGTAGTTATGTGCCCGTTAGTGGCGTTAAGCGGGTACTAGATATGGGCACCGGCAGTGGTTTGCTCGCTTTAATGGCGGCGCAACGCGCCCCTCAGGCACAGGTTGATGGTTTTGATGCTGATGCCGCGGCTGTTGCGCAGGCGCAAGACAATGCTATGCATAGTCCATGGCCAGACCGCATTCATCTGAGTCAGTGCTGTGTGACGACCTGGCAACCTGAGCAGCGTTATGATTTGGTGCTTTGTAACCCGCCTTATTTTGCCAACCACCTGAGCAGCCGTGATAGCGCGCGGGAATCGGCGCGGCAGGGCGTTGTCGCGCCGCAACAATGGTTGCTGTGTGCGCTGCGTTCGTTACATGCTACCGGTGCATTGTATTGGGTATTGCCGACCTCACAAGCGGCTGCATGGCAGACCCTCGCCGAGGCGCACGGGCTACACCTGAAGACTGAGCTAAGTATTCAAACGACGGTGAACAAACCGGTGAAGTTAGTGATTCAAGGTTGGCAGCTAGCTTCAGTTGCCGCGGTAGCAAAAGAAGCGTTGACGATTCATGATCAGAGCGGGGCGTACAGCGAGGCATTTCGAAAGCTGACCGGCGAGTTTTACCTCGCCGGTCGCAACACTTAAAGTGCGTATGATTTACAAACCGAGTGTGGCTTTACCTTGATTGAAGGTAATATCGACAGGGATGTTTGCTGCCGACAAACGATCCAGATCAGCTTGCAATTGCGGTGGTACGTTACCCATTTCAGCAAAAAGCTCACCAACGCCTGCGTAATCACCGTCACCTTGTAAGATGAGGATCTTCTCGGACAAGCTGTTCATTGCCGCTCGCATTGCTGCCATGTCGACCGCGTATTGACCTTGCTCGTTACGAGTAAAGGCACCCGCTTCAGCAAAGTAGTTAAAGCGGATCATGTTTGCTTTACCATGTGCACTTGAAGCGCCAAAACGAACTGAACGGAAGATACCTGCCAAGAAGGTGGTGTAGTAATCTTCCAATTGCCCTTCGGTAATCACGCCTTGCTCAAGCAATTGCGTCACCATGTACAGACCCAGAATGTCAGCTTTGCCTTCTTCTAGCGCAGAAGCCAGCTCTTTCAATGCCTGACGCACGGTACTCGAACCATCGATGGTGTTTTTGATGCCAAGTCCATGCGCGACTTCGTGGAACATGGTGTTCGCAAAGAACGCATCGAAGGTAATGTGTTGACGTTGTTCCGGTACGATAAGAACGTCGGCGATCGGCACGAGGATTTCGTCAAACTTCGCGCGCATCGCATTTTTTAGCTGCAAGCGGCGCGTGCCTTTTTCGAGCTGCACCTGTTCGTCGTTCGGCAGGTTGATGGCGATGGTCTTGCTACCCGCATTTGAGTGGCCAGCATAATAGACGACATCGTAGGCGTTTAATTGCGCGCCTGAACCCGGCATCTCGGCTTTGTATTCGTCGGCTACCGGCAAGCCACGTTGCAAGCTCGGCAAATACTCAGCGTATTTTTCGAGACGCTGGCTCCAGTCCATATCCTTGATAAGGACATAAGATTCAAAACCGGCGCGGTAACCATAAAGTTGATCTTCATAGGTTTCGATGGGACCCATGACGATGTCAATTTCGTTATCGGTCATGTCCATCCAAGCAAAGTCAGATGCCTGATAGCTATTGCTCTCGAAGGCATCAGCGCGCAACTTCAGGTAATTTGCAAAGGCTTGACTTTCAGCTAAGGTAGCTGCTTCACGCAATAATTCAGCGGCGGCTTTTAGTTGCTCGGTATAAGCCACGTTGTATGGAATCGAGTAAAGCTCGCCGTCTTGATTGCGACGCACCAGCGTGTACAAGTCAATTTTGCCGGCAAAAGTGGCACTTTCAAATTCCTCTTTGCTCATATCTGCAGGGTAGAAGTTGGCGCCAGCGGGCTTGGCATCAACACCCGTTAAAAACGGCTCATTATTATTGAGACGATCCCACGGTCCGTAATTGATTTCGATAAATCGCTTCACTTTCGGGTCATCAATGGCGCCAAGAAGCTCTTGCTTGTCGCCTGGGTAGGCTTGATCCCAAAAAAGCTCATCCATGATTTTTGAAGCATCGATGAGTAAGCCGATCATTTTTTTCTGGTCAGCGGAAAGATGACTTAAATCTGCAGTTAAATCGACCGGCTGGTAAATGTCCAGTCGTTGCGCGGCACCTTCCACTAGGCTGTGGCTGGTTTTCTCAGACGCCGGCTCGGTACTCGCAGGAGTTGTCTCATTTGCGGGTTGGCTGCAAGCTGACAGCAGCATCGCACTCGCAAGTGCGGTCAAAGTAAATCGTAAAGTAGTCATAATAAGTGTCTCTCTGTTTTTCTGCACATATGTTGTTGCACAAACGCACTTAATCTACGCTTATTTCGTCGTTAAATAAACCAACCAACTGTGGGTACAGTTCACGGATTTCGCCACTTAATAAAGCGAAGTCAGCGTCGATTTTTTCTTCTGCGCTGGCATCCACCAATTTGTCTTGTTCATCAAGTAGAATATCTGTCGCTTTAAAACGCTTAATCGCCATATCTTGCTCAATGACCATGGTGATGCGATCAGCCCAAGTAACGCCAAGTTTGGTGAGTTGTTTACCATGTTCAAGATGCGCCAAGATTTCCGGGCTGGTCAATTCATGGTTTTTACAACGAATGATGCCACCTTCTTGGTCACTGTCACGTAACTCGGCCTCGTCACCAAAATCAAAGTCGCCGGGGATTTCACTGTCTTTAAGCCATTTTGTAAAGTAAAGCTCGGTCGGATTATCACTAAACCACGGTTTCACCGGTAACGAGCCTAAACTACTACGTAATAAACCGAGAAAATCTTCCGCTTGGTTACTGGCTGAAGCATCGACAACGACAATACCCAACTGCATATCGAGCATACCCCAAGTTAACTTAAAGCGCGTGAAGGCCTGCGGCAGTAAGCGGTGAACCAAATCTTCTTTCATGGTTTGCTTTTCTTTACCGACGACACGCCGGCCTTGTTCGGCTTCGACGGCTTCAATTTGTTCTTCAAGTTGCGCATTAACGACGCTGCTGGGCAGCACTTTCTCTTCTTTACGTGCGCAAAATAAGTAGCTGTCACCAATTTTGTGGAACAGCACCTCACTGCGTGGGCCGAACGGCGACGACCAACCAAAGCTGGCGAGTTCACTGCGGCCACAAGGTTTAAAGCTATGCTCAGCGAGCGCTTGGTCAAGATCTGCCGATAGTTCAAAGTCTTCGGCTAACGTATAAATACGCAAATTACGAAACCACATACATCGTTCCTTGCTGTGAGAGTTGGGACCGTATTAACGATCGATAAATTGAATAGGCAGTTCGATGGTATAAGCCAAGCCCTCTTGTGGGGCCGACTTAATTGAAATTTTACCTTTGAATGTTTGTGCGACGAGGCTATGGATAATGTGCGTGCCTAAGCCACTGCCGCCACGTTCGCGGCGGGTGGTAAAGAATGGCGTAAAGAGCTGTTCTTGTTGCGACTCGGTAAGGCCTTTACCGTCATCTTGATAGTGCAAGTGAAGCACATCACCTTGCCGTGAAATGGTTAACTCAAGTTGACCTTGTTGGTCATCGTCAAAGGCATGAATAAGCGAGTTCAAGACTAAATTCGTAACGATTTGCGCTAAGGCACCAGCGTTACAGCGCACCACTATGTTGTCGGGGCAGTCGAGCGTGAATTGATGCGGTGTATTTTTAAAACGCGGGCGAAGCGCTTGCAGCACGCTCTCAATATAGTGTTTCACATTGATCTCGCGCACTGCGTCTGAGGTCTGATCCACGGCGACTTGTTTAAAACTACCAAGGAGTTCGGAGGCACGCGCCAAATTACTCTCAAGCAAAGTAATGCTTTCGCCGCCCGTGGTCAGAAAGTCACGTAGCTGACTCTCCGTCAGCTCGCGGTTCTCGAGTGCTGAACGCATGGCTTCGAGTTTTTCGCCGAGCACGCTTGCGGCGGTAATTCCAATGCCCAACGGGGTACCAACATCATGGGTAATGCCGCCGACCAAGCGGCCCAGAGCTGCCAGTTTTTCGGCTTCCAGCAATTGGTCTTGTAAGCGTTCTGAGGCGGTAACTGAGCTTTGCAATTGCAAGTTGGCTTCGCGCAAGTCTTCTTCAATGATTTTTCGTTGGCGAATTTCGCGTTCGAGCTTTTCTTGGCGTTGTTCAAGCTCATTTTTGCGCCGTTCAAGGTCGGTTAAAACTTGGCTTAAGCTCGACGTTTTTCGTGCCACCTCTTGTTCCAGCATGGCGTTTTGATCATCTAACTGGCGGTTGACTTTCAGCAGTTGCGCCTGCGTGCGTTTCAAGTCTTCTTGATAGTCTTCGATGTTATCGAGCAGTTGGTTGTAAGCTTGCTCAAGCATGGTGAATTCAGCGTGGCGGTTATTTTTCAGGTTAATCCGCGAGTGCTCGAGATCGTCCAGTCGAAAATTACGGATTTGCTGCGTTAACATTTCCATCGGACGGTTGAGCATACGACTGAAGGCAAGCGTAAACAGCACAATCAAAAAGGTACTTTTGATAATGGCATTGCCGAAAATAAAATAGAGACTAAAACGAATACGCTCGAGTGCGATATCACGCGTAGAGAATAGGGTTACATCACCGACGCGATTTGAGGTCCCAGCAAACTCAAAAATAATCGATGAGTAATAACCGAATAACCCGTTGTGTTCTTCAATCACGTAATCTTCAACGTCAGGCGCCAAATTGTAGGTGTTTACATTCTCCGTAAGCCCAAGCTTTACGATAACATCGCTGTTTTCATCGCGGATAATCACGCCAGCAATGGCAGGGATGTTGATCAAGCCCTCTGCAATGGCTTCGATCTGCGCGTTGTTGTACTCCCACAGCGAGCGCGCAACGGAGTTACTGAAGGTACTTTGCTGGTTTTGCAGTTCTTGTACGAGCTGACTTTTGGTATCGAAGTACTCGCCCATCACTTGCACACAAGTCACCACCAGTGTCAGTACAAAATAGACCGACAACACATTGGTGAGGAGGGATTTGGAAATCTTGGTGGTGCTCGACATCGACTCATCCATTAGTTAGCTGTGTTCAGTTTATCCCAACTATGGACAAGCGCAACCATTCCGATTGTCATCAAGTGTTCACATACGCGTCACCTAGGTGTCACATAACGTGCTTAAAGTGCGTTCACGAAATTCAGTTTCGGCTACAATCCAACGGAGATGAACATGAACCGCACTAAAGCTTTCGCTCTTTCTGCCTTTACCGCCTCTATGCTGCTTGCTGGCTGTGGTGGTGACATCAACCTAACCCCTACTTCAATCGATAACTCAGTGAACGAAGGTGGCGGTAGTACGCCAGACACCAACAACTGTGCATCGTATGAGTCGTCAGGCACCACCATCCGTGGTGAGAAAATCGGCGCAGACTGCGTTTATCCGCGTAGCTTCTCAACTCCAGAAAGTCCAGTGACCAGCGACATTCGTTTGGTCGAATTACCTGGTGGCGCGCACATTTTCCCAAATGGCTTGTACATCGGTGAAAACACCGAAGTCACCGCTGATGTCAATCGCGATGGACCAACATTGACCATTGATGCGGGTGTGACTGTCGCATTTGAAGATGGCGACTCGTTCGTGCGGATTGCGCGCGGTGCTAACATTATCGCTGAAGGCAACCGTAACGCACCGATCACTTTTACGTCAAAGCAAGAAGTTGAAGGTTTCGATATTGCAGAAAACGCCCGTGGTTTATGGGGTGGTGTGGTCATCAATGGCTTCGGTATCTCAAATAAATGTGACCAAAATGACCTAGCTAACTGCGTGTTACAGGGTGAAGGTGGCGCAGGTTTCTACGGCGGTGACGACAACGCCGATGATTCTGGTGTTATGAGCTATGTACTTGTTAAGTACGCTGGCTACGAAGTTTCTCTGGATAACGAATTGAACGGAATCACCTTCAATGCAGTCGGTTCAGGTACCACATTAAATCACATTCAAGTTCACAATAACCTTGATGATGGTGTTGAGTTCTTCGGTGGTGCGGCAAGCCTTAAGAATGTCGTATTAACAGGTAACGATGATGACTCACTTGACTGGGCTGACGGTTGGCAAGGTAAAGTGCAGTACATGCTTGTTAAGCACGCGGATGACCGTGCTAACCGCGCGATCGAAGGTGACGGTAACAGCGGCAATAACGATGCGACTCCGTATTCAAACCCGATCATCGCGAACTTTACGTCAATCGGTTCACTTACGGCAACCGACGGTTCTGATGAATCAGAGGGCGTATTGGTTCGTGAAGGAACGCACGGTGCGCTGTATAACTTCTTGATCACTGAAGCACGTGGTGAGTGTTTGGAAATCGACGATGCAGCAACCTTGACTGCAGCCGGAAACGGCGACCTTTCAATCCAGAACTCGGTTATCGCATGTACTGAAAACTTCAAAGACACCGAAACGCAAACGTGGTTTGAAGGTGGCACTGGCAACGTAACGCTTAGCGCTGGCGCAAGCGTGCTGACTTCAGGTTACGTTACCGCAAGCGACATGGCTGATGCTTCTGGGGCCCCAGTTACCGTTACACCAAAAACTGACTTAAGCAGCATTGACCCGTTCTTCGATGACGTTGACTTCGTTGGCGCGGTGAGCGAAGACGACGATTGGACCAACGGCTGGACCGTAGGCCTGCGCGACTAAACACGGATTAGGGGCACATGGATGTGCAGCTTTTCCCGTAATTCTCATGTCACGCAATCGGAGTTTCCTATGAAAAAGCAGGCTGTTTTAACTCAAAGTAAATTAGGCCTTGCCATCGCACTTGCGTTGTCAGGACCTATTGCTTATGCACAACAAGATACGTCAACCAGTGAAGACGCTACCATAGAAGAAGTCGTAACCACAGGAACACGCTTGCAAGGTTCGGCCGCGGCAGTGGTAGAAGAGCGCAAAGCGCAAGCCTTTGTTGCTGATATTCTTGGCGCCGAACAAATTTCGCGTACCGGTGATAGTGACGCGGCATCGGCGTTACGCCGGGTGACCGGTTTGACCCTTGTTGATGGCAAATTTATTTATGTTCGTGGCTTAGGTGAACGTTATTCAAGCACGCAACTTAATGGTGCGTCTGTACCTTCGCCCGATCCAACCCGTAACGTCATTCCTTTAGATATGTTCCCAGCAAGCATTATCGAAAGTATGTCGGTACAAAAATCGTATTCACCAGATATGCCGGCCAACTTTGGTGGCGGTAACGTGGATATTCGCACGGTTTCCATTCCAACCGAGGAAGTCTTTGATCTTTCGATCGGTACTGGCTGGAATACCAACCTTTCTGACGATGGTTTGAGCTACGCTGGCGGCAGTGATGACTGGCTTGGTAAAGATGACGGTACTCGAGCGCTATCACCTGAAATGTGGTCAGCGTTGGCGCGCTATCAAGAGTCTATCAATACCGCAAGCATCGCTAGTTTTGAGAATATTTCGTTGGCTGAAGCGGCCGAGATTAATCGTAGCTTAGCTGCTTCGTTGAATACTCAAAACGAGGTTTATACCAAGTCGATGGCTCCGGATATAAAAGGGTCTGTTACTTATGGCTCAAACTATGACCTTGGCAACGATATTACCTTTGGTTTCTTAGCTGCTGTTGACTACGACAGTGGCTGGTCAAATAACGAAGAAACCTCAGAAGTACTAGGTATTGCGAATGGTGAAGCAGTCGTAAACCAAAGCAGCGAGACGCGTGTGACGACTCAAGATGTTGAACTGAGCGGGTTGCTCAACTTTGGTATTCAAGTAGGTGATTACCATAAGCTTGAAACTTCAACGATCTTCCTACGCAACACTGCCGATCGTGTTGAGCAAGGCGGTATTGAAACGCCAAACTCAATCAATGAAGTTGGGCTTAGTTATTACGATACTGATATTCGCTACGAGCAACGCGAGCTTTTGACCAACCAGATCCGTGGCTCGCACTATTTCCCAGAACTATGGGGCTTTGCGTTGGACTGGCAGTACGCTGATTCACGCGCGAATCGTGATGCACCAGGTGAAATCTTTTACCGTCGTATCAACGACCGCGACTTAGGTGAAGGTGTGGGTGACTTAGCGTTCCAACAAACGCGCACGGCAACTACGATGCAGTTCCAGACCTTGCAAGATGATGCGCAAGACTGGCGTGTTGACGGTGAGCTGCCACTCTATCTTGCTGAGATGGAAATCTTAGTCAAAGGTGGCGGACAAGTTTCGAAAAAGGCACGTTCATCGTACTCGCGTCGTTTCGCCTTGAGTGCTGAACAGGTTAATAACGAAGACTTGGTCAATGTTGGTTATAACGATCTCTTCAGTGATGCCAACATCACCGACGCTGACTTTGGCCTTGCCCTATTTGGTGCGCCAACAGCAACTGATCCTAACTATCTTGCTGCACAGCAAATTGAAGCAGGATATGGCTTGGTTGATGTACAAGTGAATCAGGATTGGCGAGTCAGCGGTGGTTTGCGCTGGGAGCAGTATACGCAAGTTGCGGCACAGCTCGACATTCGCAATATGACCATGATTGGCGATCCCGCTGAAGCTGGTCGTATGGAAGACGACATCTACGGTTCTCTTGCCTTAACTTACCAGCTCAACGATGAAATGCAGTTACGTTTTGGTTATGGCAGCACAGTTGTACGTCCAGACTTGCGAGAGTTAACCGAAGTCATCTTCGTTGACCCGATCACCAACTTCAAAGTGCGCGGTAACAGCGAGTTGATGACCACCGATATCGATAACTTTGATGTGCGTTGGGAATGGTATCTTCCTTCTGGCGAAAATTACTCGGTAGCGGCGTTCTACAAGGATCTTGCTAATCCGATCGAGGCAGTGGAAGCGAAAGGTACCGACTCGGACCGAGTTATCACTTTCTTGAATGGTCAAGCTGGTGAAGTCTATGGCGTTGAGTTTGAATTCTTAAAAGACTTAACCCGTATCGCCGACGGCCTGTTTGTGACCGGTAACCTGACCTTGTCTGATTCTGAGATCAGCATTGCCAATACCGGTAACGTTGAGTTGACCAATAACACCCGCCGCATGACTGGCCATTCGAAATATGTGGCCAACTTGCAGCTCGGTTATGACTCGCTCAACGGCGAACACAGTGCCTCGTTGATCTACAACGTCGCCGGTGAGCGCATCGCCTTCGCGGGTGTGAGGCAGGGTGAAGTAGGTATCGATGATGCATTTGAGCAACCGTTCCATAGTCTTGATGCAGTTTACACGTACTACCCAGACTTCAATTCGAAACTGAAGTTTAAAGTACAGAACATACTGGGTGACGACGTTGAGATCGAGCAAAACGGTCGAACGATTCAGAGTCGTACGGTTGGTACTGGTATCAGTTTGGAATACAGCTACGCGTTCTGATTTGCTTGAACGTACGGGTTGATTTGGAACGGGAGCTTCGGCTCCCGTTTTTGTTTGTAGCCCGCAGTAGAACTGCGGGGAATATTGAATTTAACCTGCACAGTCGAAACGTGAGATTTGTCCCGTGGTAAAACCGCGGGCTACGCTACTTGTTGAAACCTAAGGCTAGATGGTTTCTAATCAGTAGCGAGCGAACAGCGAATAGCGAACAGTGAACTATGCAGGATTTAAAAGAAAAACTCGAAACCGCAGAGCAGTGGCTCATTGAACGCCCCGATATGGACACGCTGACCAAACTAGGCTTGTTGCTGCTTGGCGCTTGGATCGCCAATTTTGTGGTGAAAAAAATTCTGCTGCGGGGACTGCTAAACCTTATTAGCTACACGCCAGTCGGCAAAGACCGCCAAGCAATAGAACGTAATATTGTTGCGCGCATTGCCAATGTGGTGCCTGCTTTAGTCATTGCCTTTGGCATTACCTCGGTACCTAACCTCGTTGAAGAACTAACGATTGTCGTCACCAATGTTTGCTACGCATTCATTGTCATTACTATTGCGCGAGCGATTAGCGGCACGTTAACCATCGTCAATATGCTTTATGAGCGTCAGCCAGATGCGCATCAGCGGCCTATCAAAGGTTACATTCAAGTCGCGAAGATTGTGATCTATGCCGTTGCTGCGATTCTGATGATTGCGGTGCTGATCGATAAGTCGCCAGTTATCTTACTTTCCGGTTTAGGTGCAATGGCCGCAGTACTGATGTTGGTGTTCCAAGACACCTTACTGAGCCTTGTTGCCAGCGTACAGATTACCTCGAATGATATTATCCGCGTGGGTGATTGGGTCGAAATGCCGAATCTGAATGCCGACGGTGATGTGATTGATATTGCCCTGCATCAGGTGAAAGTGCAGAACTGGGATAAGACGATTACCTTTATTCCGACCCGCCGCTTTATTTCGGACCCGTTTAAGAACTGGCGGGGCATGCAAGAGTCGGGTGGTCGACGGATTAAACGGAGTTTGTTGCTGGATCAGCAAAGCGTGCACTTTCTCACTGAAGATGAGATGAAAGCGGTGAAGCGCTTTCGCTTGCTTAAGGATTACCTGAAAGACAAGCAAGCTGAAATCGATGACTGGAATCAACAGCTCAAAGATGAGGGTAAAGAGCCGGTCAATACCCGCCGAATCACCAACGTGGGTACGTTCCGCGCTTACGTGAAAAAGTATTTGGAAAATAACGAGCGTGTGCATCAAGAGATGACTTTGATGGTACGTCAATTGAACCCTACTTCTGACGGTTTACCGATTGAAGTTTATTGTTTTACCAACACCACAGCATGGACCGAGTACGAAAGTATCCAGTCCGATATTTTCGATCACCTGTTAGCGATTTTGCCAGAGTTTGGGCTTCGTGTATTCCAGCACCCTAGCGGAATTGATATGCGGGAAATGACACGAAACTTACATGAAACTGGCACAAAAGATTCATCCTGACATAAAACTGCCATAATACAGTCACCAAGCTGTCACAGAACTGACGTATCTTGCACACCATCATTCACAACGTGTGCAAGGTGTTTCCATGAACCCATGTTTCACTCGCACGCTGTTGGTGGCCAGCTTTTTCGCCACCGTTGGCGTTGCCAGTCCGCAAGTAACCGCGCAAGAGCAAGCACTTGACCCTGTGGTCGATGCTGCTAACGAAATCAACCAAGCCGCGCGCTCCTCACAACTTACTGTCGATAAGATTGCTGACACCACGCAAGAGCGCGTGCAGCAGTACAAGCAAATCAGCCGTCAAATCGAAGGTCTAGAGGTTTATGTGCAGCAATTGCAAAAGCAAATTGACTCACAACAAACCGAAAAGAGTGATTTGAATAGCTCGATCGACGAAGTGAGCGTCGTGGAGCGTCAGATCACGCCGCTGATGCTGCGTATGATCGATAGCTTAGCCACCTTTGTCGAGCTTGATGTGCCGTTCTTGCAAGAAGAGCGCACCAATCGTATCGCCAGTCTGCAGGACTTAATGGACCGCGCGGATGTTGACGTTTCGGAAAAATTCCGTCGCGTAATGGAAGCCTACCAAATCGAATCTGAATATGGCCGCACCATCGAAGCCTATAACGGTGCCAAAGAGATTGACGGGCAAAGCCAAGATGTCGAGTTCTTGCGTGTTGGTCGCACGGTACTGATTTATAAGACGCGCAACGGTGACACCATGGGTGTATGGAACCAGGAGCAACGTGAGTGGCAAGAACTGGATTCGAGCTATGCATCGAATGTGCAAGAAGCATTGCGGATTGCACGTAAACAGCTAGCGCCTGATTTACTCATGCTGCCGATTTTCCACGCCGACACCCAAGCAGGAGAATAACCTATGTTGAAGCTTAAACATTTACTCGTTGCGGCGGTGCTGGCGTTGAGTACTCCGGTGCTGGCGCAGGAACCGGTAAATCTAGATCAGCTATTGCAGCAACTCAAAGAAGGTAAATTTGCCCAATCGCAAGCCAATCAGGAGCGTGAAGCTCGCTTTCGTGCGCAAGCTGAACAGCAGCAACAAATTTTACGTGACGCGATTGCGCAACGCGATCAACTCGAAGCACTCAGTGCTGAGCTGGAGGGCGAATTTGAAGCCAATGAGCGTGATTTGGCGGCGCTCGAAGAAGCACTTACCCAGCGTATGGGGTCGTTAAAAGAATTGTTTGGTGTGTTGCAGCAAGTCGCCGGTGATACCGCAAGTACGCTGCAGAACTCCTACGTATCGGTTGAGTTTCCGGGGCGCAGTGATGCCTTGAGCGACCTTGCGCAGAAAATGGGTTCAAGCTCAAAACTCGCCAGTATTGAAGAAATCGAGTCGGTTTGGTTTGCCTTACAACAGGAAATGACCGAGTCGGGTAAAGTCAGCGAATTCGAAACCACCGTAACCTTGGCGAGCGGTGAGAAAGTCACCAAGCCAGTCGTTCGGGTTGGTACCTTCAACATGGTCGCTGACGGCAAGTACTTGGAGCTTATCCCAGGCACTGACGCTGTCGCAGAATTAGTGCGGCAGCCAAGTGGCCGTTATTTATCGACAGTTGAAGCGTTAGAGCAAGGCGATGACAATCCCGTACGCTTTGGCTTGGACCCAACCGGCGGTTCGATTCTAGGTTTATTGGTGCAAGCACCAGGAACCATGGAGCGTATCGAGCAAGGTTCAACTGTTGGGTACATTATTCTTGCGCTTGGCGCCATTGGTCTACTCATTGCCTTGGAGCGCTTTATTACCTTGACCCTGATGGGTGGCAAAGTGAAGCGTCAGTTGAAGCAGAACGAAGCGAATCAAGATAACCCGCTGGGTCGCGTTATGGCCGTGCAAGACAAGTATCCGCAAGTTGATACCGAGACCCTTGAACTGAAACTCAGTGAAGCGATTCTACGCGAAGTGCCGAAAATCACGCGCAACCTAACCTTCATCAAGATCATTTCAGTGGTCGCACCGTTGTTAGGTCTGTTGGGTACGGTGACCGGTATGATCAATACCTTCCAAGCTATCACGCTGTTTGGTACCGGTGACCCGAAACTCATGGCGGGCGGTATTTCGCAAGCGTTGGTGACGACGGTACTGGGCTTGGTTGTCGCAATCCCAATGACGCTGTTGTTTGCGACCCTAAACACACGCAGCCGAAATATTGTGCATGTCTTGCAGGAACAGGCCTCTGGCATTATCGCGGAGCGTTCTGAGCGGAGTCACTAAATATGGTGTTCTTCATCGACTTTTACAGTGCGATTCAGGACTTTGTTGAAACCGGTGGCCAGGTCTTATTGGTCATCGGGATCCTCATCTTCGTGATGTGGTTGATGATTCTGGAGCGCGTTTTTTACTACAGCCGTGGTCATCAGCAAGAGAAGCGTCGTGTACTCGAAAAATGGCAGCAGCGTGATGATAAATCATCGTGGAATGCTGAACAGATTCGGCAAGCCATGATCTCACGCGTAGCGCTCGCTTTAGGTGGCCGGGTTCCTGTTTTACAAGCCTTAGTGGCACTTTGTCCACTGCTTGGTTTGATGGGTACCGTAACCGGCATGATTGAAGTGTTTGATGTGATGGCCATCGCTGGCACAGGTAACGCTCGCTCGATGGCAGCTGGCGTATCGAAAGCAACAATTCCAACCATGGCCGGCATGGTCGGCGCTTTGTCGGGGGTGTTTGCCACCACTTGGCTACAGCGCACAGCAAAGCGGGAACGCTTAAAGCTTGAAGACCGCATGCTGATGGAACACCACTAGAGGGCTTATTTATGAAACAACATTTTGCCAATTTGATCGACGAAGAAGAAACGCAAATTGACATGACGCCCATGCTTGACGTGGTGTTTATCATGCTGATCTTCTTTATTGTTACCGCCACCTTTGTTAAGGAAGCGGGTATCGACGTCAATCGTCCAGACGCAGCAACCGCAGTGCAAAAGGATCGCGCCAATATTTTGGTGGCCATTAGTGAGACCGGTGAAATCTGGATCAACAAGCGTCAAGTGGATGTGCGTGCTGTGCAAGCCAATATCGAACGGCTTTACGCTGAGAACCCGCAAGGTTCGGTAGTGATTCAAGCCGATAAACTGGCGACCACCGAAACGCTTATTAAAGTGATGGACGCAGCCCGCGCCGCTGGCGTTTATGATGTCTCGATTGCTGCACAGGACGAATAGCTTATGCGTTTTCTAGCTGCACTTGCCGTAGCCGCTGTGGTGACACTCGGATTGTTCTATTTGATGCAATCCTTTATCACCGGTGGTGAAGGCGCAATGACCGAACCGCCAAAAGGCAGTGTGCTCGATTTTGTGCGGGTGAAGCCAGAAGAAGTGGTGCAAGAAAAGGAACGTAAGCCGCAACGGCCACCTGAGCCAGAGCAACCGCCGGAAGACTTGCCACAGCCGCAAATGGACAGCAGTGAACTCACCCCAGGTGAGGGGAGCTATGATTTCTCGGCAGTAGCGCAAGCGGACACCGGCCTTGCCGGTGGCATGAATCTTGATACCAGCGACGGCGAGTACTTGCCGATTGTAAAAGTACAAGCGGCGTATCCGCGCCGAGCTCTGCAACGGGGCATTGAAGGCTATGTAGTGGTTGAGTTTACGGTAACCAAGCAAGGTACCGTGCGTGACCCACGTGTAGTCGAGGCCGAGCCTGAGCAGATTTTCGATCAAGCCGCATTGGATGCAGTGGTGAAATTTAAATACAAACCGCGTGTCGTCAACGGCGAAACGGTAGAAGTTGAAGGCGTACAAAACCGTTTAACCTTTGAGATCGACGGTTAGGAGAAGAACCATGCGTAAATTAATCACAGCATTAGCCCTTGTCGTCCTCGCACAAGCGAACCTGCAAATTTTACACGCTCAAGAGACGAAGCGTGTACCAGCGCTGCGTGAGCAAGTGTATTCACAACTGGCACGGGCACAAGAACTCGCTGACAACGGCGATGTTAACGCCGGCTTAGCGGCGCTGAAGAACGTAGAGTCGAAGCTCAGTAGTATGAATAGCTACGAACGTGCCATGTTATGGAACTTCTACGGTTACATGTATTACGGCAAAGATCAGCTGGCGGAGGCGATTCAGTATTTCGCTAAAGTTGTTGACGAAGATCCGATTCCCGATGCGTTAAAACAAAACACCTTATTCAGTCTTGCGCAGTTAGCGTTGGGGCAGGGCGACTATGCCGCGACGCTCGAGTACCTTGACCGTTGGCAGCAAGTGGTTGGTGACGACCAGGCGCAAAAGGCCGATGTGTTGCGCGCCCAAGCACTTTATCAAAAAGGTGATTATCAACGCGCACTCAAGCCGATTCAACGTGCCATTGCCAGCGCCGAAGCAAACGGCGGGGCGGGTGACGAGAACTGGTATGTATTGCAACGGGCGATTCATTATGAGCTTGAGCAAACTGCTGCCGTAGCAACGGTTTTAGAAAAAATGATCAAGCACTTCAATAAGCCTGAATACTGGGTTCAACTTGCCGGTGTCTATGGTCAGCTCGGTAATGATGAGCAACAGTTAGCGATGCTTGAGGCTGCCTACCAGCAAGGTTTTCTGACCAAAGGCCAAGATTTGCAAATGTTGGTGCAAAGCTACTTTTTTGGCGGCATTCCTTATAAAGCTGGCAAAGTGATGGAACAAGCGCTTGCCGAAGGGAAACTCGAAGCCGATTTGCGTAATCTTAAACTGCTAGCGCAAAGCTGGATTGCGGCACGCGAAACAGACCGTGCGGTGGCGGCCCTCGAACAAGCGGCGGCGTTAAGCAATGATGGTGAGCTGGATGCCCAGCGTGCACAAGTGTTATTGAATGCGGAACGTTATCCGCAAGCAATCGCGGCTGCCGAGACCGCACTTGCCAAGGGTAATTTAGAGAAGCCGGGGACCATGCACTTGGTCATCGGCATGGCTGAATTAGAACAAGAGAACTATAATCCAGCGCTGCAAGCCTTCGCGAAAGCCAAAGCTTTTGACGATGCGCGTAAAGCAGCAGCACAGTGGGAACGTTATGCAACCTCCGAAAAAGAGCAAGCGGAGAGGATAAAACAACTGCAAGCGTCATAAATACGCCATAAAAGTTTTATCAAAACGAAAAAAAACTGACACATAGTCATTAAACTGTCATAAAAGTGCCATATGCTATGCGCGTATTGAGTAGGCGAGGGCCTATTTAACTCTCAACTTAGCAACGATGGTAACCGTTATGACAGTTAACTCTTCAATTTGGATGGTACTTCCGCTCGCACTCTTTAGTGGCGTAGCTGTAGCTCAGGACGAGAATCCAGTAAGTTTCGACTTTTATGGTCGTGCGAATGTTTCTTTGCAAAGCAGCGACGATGGGCAAGGTAGCGACAGTGAACTGAAAAGCAACGCTTCACGCATTGGCGTTAAGGGCGGTGCTCAGCTCAATGATGATCTCGAAGTCATCTATACATTGGAATGGCAGGTTGACCTTACCGATCTCGGTGGTGATGATAATTTGAAGTCACGCAACCAGTACGTGGGCTTGCGTGGTAGTTTTGGTGAGTTCACCGTCGGTCGCCGTGACACCGTACTGAAAACTGTGCAAGGTGATATTGATCAGTTCAGCGACTATGAAGCTGACGTCAAAGCCCTGTTTGAGGGTGAAAACCGCACCAGTAATACCCTGTCTTATTATTCACCTGCTTTCGCACAGTTCCGCATTGCCGGCTCAGTGGTATTAAGCGAGGGTGACGAGCAAGACGACGGTTATTCACTTGCGTTAACCTACGGCGACGAAGGCTTGGATGATACACCGTATTACTTTGGTGCAGCGATCGACCGCGACGTTGATGGTTATGATATCGAGCGTCTCGTGGGTTATACCAAAGTTGCTGATACCATGTTTGGTTTGATGTGGCAGCAGCAACAAGAAGTCATGGGTAGCAACGAAGCCGATGGTTTTGTCGCAAGCGTACAACATGCATTGGGTCAATGGCGCTTAAAAGCACAATACCAAATGATGGAATTTGTTGACGGCGACGATGACTCGATTGCGTTTGGTGCGGACTATAAGTTTAGTAAGAATACCAAAGTGTATGCTTGGTACACTGGCCGCGACTTGGACACTTTAGCGGCCGAGCAAACTTACTTCGCTGTGGGTCTTGAACACCGCTTCTAAAGTCTAATTTCTCTTGGCCGTAAAAGCCTTGTAGACTATCGCCATTATTCACCAGCTTGTTTGAACGATGGCGAACTTTCTTTATATTGCCGGCTACGTGCTGATTGGCTTACTGCTGCGACGGAGCCGGCAATTTCCGCAAAACTCTGGGCAAATCCTCAATGCCTATGTGATTTATGTTGCCTTACCGGCATTGGTACTGCAAAAAATTCCAGCCCTCACTTTTGGTAAAGAGTTGCTTTTTCCGGCATTAATACCATGGATATTACTCGCACTCACAGTACCGGTGGTCATGTGGATTGCACGGTGGCGGCAGTGGTCGCGAACGACGACAGGAGCGATGCTCATTGTCATCCCGTTGGGAAACACGTCGTTCGTGGGCTTTCCGATGATCGAGGCGTTTTTCGGCCCTGCAGGTATTCCTTATGCCTTGCTATACGATCAACTTGGCTCGTTCTTTATTCTCTCTATCTACGCCACTATTATTGCCGCAGTTTACAGTCATGCTGAAGGTGAACAGGCGCAACGCCCATCGGGCAAAACGATCGCTTGGAAGATCATTAAGTTTCCGCCCTTTGTTGCACTCATCGCTGCCTTTGCATTGCGCAGCATCGATTATCCTGACGTTATGCAGCACTTTATTGACTCGTTAGCCGTGACTTTAGTGCCAGTAATTATGGTTGCGGTTGGATTTCAGCTGCGGTTTCGCTTACCACAAGAAGATCGCGGTCCACTTGCTTGGGCGTTACTGATTAAGTTAGGCCTGATGCCGTTGGTTGCGTTATTGCTACTGTGGGGCTTTGGTTTAGAACAACTGGCGGTGCAAGTGACCATTATGGAGGCCGCGATGCCTGCCATGATCTCCGCCGGTGCCTTAGCCATTATGGCTGGATTGGCACCGACATTGTCAGCGGCAGTGGTCGGCTACGGAGTGCTGCTCTGTTTTGCGACATTACCGCTGTGGTACTTTATTTTGCAGGCTTTGCAGGGGCTTTAACCGCATCAAATTGGCCTTCAGCTACGCGTACCGAAAAAACTTCATCGGCTTTAAGCTGGGCGGGGTCGCGGATGACCTCGCCTTGTTGCGAGCGCACCACAGCATAGCCACGGGCAATCGTTTGCAAGGGACTGACTAACTGGAGGTTTTGTACGACGGTTTGTTGCCGTTGCTGCCAATGCTTTAGCAGTTGTCGCATTGCCAAGCTTTGCCGTTGCTGAAGTTGCTGCAGACGTTGATGTAATGGCGTCAGCTGCCGTTGCGGATGCACGGCAAGTAAACGCTGCTGCTGGTAGCTTAAGTGTTCGCGCGTTTGCCGTTGAGTGCGTTGCATCGCCACTGTCGCCCGTGCCACTAATTCATCAACGCGCTGACTATGTTGTTGTAAACGGCGTTGCGGGTGCTGTTGTTCAAGCCGATGTTGCCAATGTTGCAGGGTTTGTTGAATAAAGCTACGCTGCCGTTGCCAATAGTGTTGCAGTCGATGATCAAGTTGCTGCAAGCGTTGCAATACCTCACGTTGATCGCGACTGACTAACTCCGCAGCGGCTGATGGCGTAGGGGCGCGTACATCAGCAACGTAATCTGCGATGGTAAAATCGACCTCATGACCCACAGCACTGATGGTGGGCAGCGGACAGCTATGCAAAGCATAGGCTAATTGCTCATCGTTAAAACACCACAAGTCCTCAAGTGAGCCGCCTCCGCGGCTTAAAATTAAAACATCGACTTCATTACGCGCAATGGCACGTTGTAAGGCAAATAATAAGTCGTTGGCAGCAGCCTGTCCCTGCACCGCGCTGGGGTAGATGATCACTTCGAGACGCGGGTCGCGTCGTTTGAGGACTGCCAGAATATCGCGTATCGCCGCGCCGGTCGGTGAGGTAATCACCCCAACTTTACGAATCTTTTCCGGTAGTGCTTGTTTGTGTTCGGCCGCAAACAGGCCAGCCGCTTGTAATTTATGCTTTAACTGCTCATAGCGTTGCTGCAGCAAACCCGCTCCAGCGTCTTCCATGTGTTCAACGATCAACTGGTAATCGCCGCGTGGTTCGTACACGGTAAGTTTCGCGCGGACTAATACCTGCATGCCGTGTTGTGGACGAATCTTAGCGCGCTGATTAGCGTTTCGGAACATTGCAGCGCGGATCTGCGCACGCTCATCTTTGAGCGTAAAGTACCAATGACCCGACCCCGGCGCGGCAAAGTTCGAAATTTCGCCAAGCAACCAAATCGAGCCAAATCCTTGCTCAAGTACTTGACGTACTTCAGCATTCAATTGAGCAACGGTAAAAATGGCGGCATCAGGCATGAGGCGGAACCTTCGTTAAGTAGCGTTTAGCAAAAAAATTAGTTTACTGAAAAGCCGTTTACGAGTAAAATCTGCCCGCAACATTAACTCAGCTAGTGGGATGTTGCCATGCTACGAATCGCTCAAGAAGCTCTTACCTTTGACGATGTTTTACTCGTCCCCGGTCACTCGACCGTTTTACCTCATACTGCTGACCTGCGCACGCGTTTGACGCGCGGTATTGAGCTAAATATTCCAATGGTCTCTGCCGCTATGGATACCGTTACTGAAGCTGCCTTAGCTATTGCATTGGCGCAAGAAGGTGGACTGGGTTTCATTCATAAGAATATGACGATTGCCGAGCAAGCCGCCCATGTTCGTAAGGTTAAGAAGTACGAAAGTGGCATGGTTTCTGATCCTGTGACCGTCACGCCGGACACTACCCTTGGCGAAATTCGTGCGTTAAGTGTCGAACATGGCTTCCATGGATTTCCGGTCGTTGAAACCAACGGTGAGTTGGTCGGGATTATCACCGGCCGCGATGCTCGTGCCGAAAGCGACAACAGCAAGCGCGTTGCTACCATCATGACGCCAAAAGAAAATCTGATTACGGTAAAAGAAAGTGCGGAAAGCGAAGAAATTCTTGGCTTAATGCATAAACATCGTATCGAAAAGATTTTGGTCGTCGATGACGCGTTTCACCTGCGCGGTATGATCACCCTGAAAGATTTCACGAAAGCTGAAAATAAACCTAACGCCTGTAAAGACGAGTTGGGTCGTTTGCGTGTTGGCGCTGCAGTAGGCGTTGGTCCTGGTACCGAAGAACGTATCGCCGCATTAGCTGAAGCAGGTGTCGACGTATTATTGATTGATACCTCACATGGTCATTCGCAGGGCGTGATTGATCGCGTTGCCTATGTCCGCAAAGAATATCCAAACTTACAACTGATTGCTGGCAACGTTGCTACCGGCGCTGGCGCGAAAGCCTTGGCCGATGCCGGCGTTGATGCTGTTAAAGTAGGTATTGGCCCTGGTTCTATTTGTACCACACGTATCGTCACTGGCTGTGGTGTACCGCAAATTACCGCAATCAGCGATGCTGTCGATGCGCTAAAAGGCACTGGTATTCCGGTTATTGCTGATGGTGGTATTCGCTTTTCAGGTGACATCGCCAAAGCGATTGCCGCAGGCGCGGATTGCGTGATGGTGGGTAGCATGTTGGCGGGTACAGAAGAGTCGCCAGGTGAAGTTGAACTGTATCAGGGGCGTTACTACAAATCTTACCGTGGTATGGGCAGCTTAGGCGCCATGAATCAACGTCATGGTTCATCTGACCGTTATTTCCAGGCCAGCAATGAAGCCGAAAAATTGGTACCTGAAGGTATCGAAGGGCGCATCGCCTATAAAGGCCCTATTGCGACCATTATTCATCAGCAAATGGGCGGTTTGCGCTCGGCGATGGGCTTAACTGGCTGTGCCACCATCAAAGAAATGCGCACCAAGCCGCAATTCGTCCGTGTAACCTCTGCAGGTATGGGCGAATCACATGTGCACGATGTGCAAATCACTAAAGAAGCTCCAAACTACCGAATGGGTTAAGCCGACATGCAAGATATTCATGCGCATCGCATATTGATTTTAGATTTTGGTTCACAGTACACCCAGCTTATTGCGCGTCGTATTCGTGAAATAGGCGTTTATTGTGAACTTTGGGCGTGGGACGTCGACGCCGAAGACATCAAAAACTTTAACCCCAACGGCATTATTTTGTCGGGCGGTCCTGAGTCGGTCACCGAAGAAGGCTCACCGCGGGCACCTGAGTATGTGTTTGAAGCTGGCGTGCCGGTATTGGGTGTTTGCTACGGCATGCAAACCATGGCCGCGCAATTGGGCGGTAAAGTACAAGGCTCGCTTGAGCGCGAATTCGGCTACGCGCAAGTAGAGCGCACCGAACCTTGTCCATTATTCCACCACATCGAAGATGCGGTGCATGAAAATGGCAATCCGCTACTCGACGTATGGATGAGTCATGGCGACAAGGTTATTGAAGCGCCAGAGGGCTTTCATATTGTCGCACAAACGCCAACTTGCCCAATTGCGGCGATGGCTGATGACGCTCGCGACTTTTATGGAGTGCAATTTCACCCAGAAGTCACGCATACCCGTCAAGGTATGCGCATGCTTGAGCACTTTGTGGTCGAGATTTGTGAATGCGAAACCAACTGGACCGCTGCACACATCATTAATGACGCAGTGGCACGCATCCGTGAGCAAGTGGGCAACGGTAAAGTTGTTCTTGGCTTATCGGGCGGCGTCGATAGTTCGGTGACTGCGATGTTGCTGCACCGCGCCATTGGCGACCAACTTACCTGCGTCTTCGTGGATAACGGTTTATTGCGCTGGCAAGAAGCCGAGCAAGTCATGGAAATGTTCGGTGACCACTACGGACTCAATATTGTTCACGTGGACGCGGAGAATCGTTTTCTTGACGCTTTAGCGGGCGAACACGATCCAGAAGCGAAACGTAAAATCATTGGCCGAGTGTTTATTGAAATTTTTGACGAGCAAGCGACGCGTATTAACGATGTGTCGTATTTAGCACAAGGGACAATTTACCCGGACGTAATTGAGTCTGCTGGTTCGAAAACCGGTAAAGCCCATGTGATTAAGTCGCATCATAACGTCGGCGGACTGCCTGAAGATATGAAGCTTGAGCTGGTCGAGCCGTTACGCGAATTGTTTAAAGACGAAGTACGTAAGATCGGGCTCGAGCTTGGCTTGCCGTACGACATGCTGTATCGCCACCCGTTCCCGGGACCAGGCCTTGGCGTACGCGTTCTTGCAGAAGTGAAAAAAGAGTATTGCGATCTATTGCGTCGTGCTGATCATATTTTCATTTCTGAATTACGTAACGCAGGTATTTATCACGACGTAAGCCAAGCATTTGCGGTGTTCTTGCCGGTGCGCTCGGTTGGTGTGATGGGTGACGCCCGTAAATACGATTGGGTGATTGCATTACGCGCGGTCGAAACTATTGACTTTATGACCGCACGTTGGGCACATTTACCTTATGAACTATTGGAAAAAGTCTCCAACCGCATCATCAACGAAATCGATGGCATCTCACGGGTGGTCTATGACATCTCAGGTAAGCCTCCAGCCACCATCGAGTGGGAGTAAGTAGAATGGTGCGTTGGCTCGCCTTGCTAGCAATTTTGCTACTGGCTGGCTGCGCGCCGCAACCGCAGCCGGACCACCTTAGTGAAATCAAAGAACGGGGCGTGCTGCGAGTGGGAACGCTATTAGGGCCTACCACTTACTACCATGACTTCGAAAGCGAGGGCGGCCTCGAATATGCCCTCGCCGCCACTTTTGCCGAGCAACTCGACGTCGAGCTCGAAGTGGTTTCACGCTACAACGTCAATGACCTTTTCACGCTGCTCGATCAGGCGCAAGTTGATGTTGTAGCTGCTGGCTTAGATCGCACGCCACGACGTGATCGGCGCTATCGTTTTGGTCCTCCTTATCAAGAAGTCGCACAACGTTTGGTTTATCGTCAAGGCTCACGTGATCGCCCGCGCGACTGGTCACAAGTAGACGGAGAAGTGGTTGTGGTTGCCGGCAGTAGTCACCATGATTGGTTGCAACGCAATGGCAAGAATCACCCTAATCTCGAGTGGCGGGCGACCAATGAGCACGACGCCACTGAACTCCTGCGCTCAGTGATTGAAGGTGAAATCGCCTTTACCATTGCCGACAGTAATATTCTCGATATGCAACGGCGTTACTTCCCCAACATTAGTGTTGCGTTCACCGTACGTGACGACTTAGACATCAGTTGGATGCTGGCGCCTGGGCGTGATGGCTCTTTGTATGCAGAAGTCATCCGCTTTTTTGGTGAATTACGGGCATCGGGCGAACTGGCGCAACTGGTCGATAGACATTTTGGTCATGTTTCGCAGTTTAATTACGTCGATACGAGCTTTTTTATTGACGCAGTACAAACGACCTTACCCAAATATCGTGATTTCTTTGTTGAACACTCCGGACGACTTGATTGGCGTTTATTGGCGGCCATTTCGTATCAAGAAAGTTTATGGAACCCACGCGCGGTTTCACCGACCGGGGTGCGTGGCTTAATGATGCTTACTCTGCCAACGGCTGAAGCCATGGGCGTGACGAGCCGCCTGAACCCAGAAGAAAGTATTCGTGGTGGCGCACGCTATTTTGAGCGCATGCTCGATACCATTCCAGCACGTATTCCAGAGCCTGACCGCACGTGGTTTGCGTTAGCGGCCTACAATATTGGCTACGGACATTTAGAGGACGCGCGCGTATTGACTGAGCGTCAAGGTGCTGATCCTGATCGCTGGATCGATGTGCGCAAACGACTACCCTTATTACGACAGAAAAAATATTACCGTCAGACTCGCTATGGGTTTGCTCGCGGTGATGAGCCGGTGCGATACGTAGGAAACATTCGTCGCTACTACGATACCTTGGTTTGGTTGGATGAACGAGGACGCATCCCAGCTCAACCCCTAGATATTTCACTTCCAACTGGGAGTGGCGATAAGGCCCCATAATGCGAACAACAAAACGGTTAGTCCCGCATGCTCGTCGTCGAGCGTGGTTACGAAAGAAACGTCACTTGTTAAATGACCGCCGACAGAAATGGTTCCGGTTGTGTGAAAAAGAAGATTAAACCTTTATAATACGCGGCTGCGAAAAGTCGTAATTGCCATCCAATGCCAATCTGGAGAATGATCTGTGGAGATAGTACGCGGCGCCCCAGCCCTATCTGAATTCCGAACGGAAAAGTTACTGCAACGCTTACAACAAGCTAATGTGCCTGTACGCGATATTTATGCCGAATACATGCACTTTGTTGACGTTAAAGGTGCGCTTGATGAAGCCGATCGGCATGTGCTGAAAAAACTACTGACCTATGGTCCGGCATTAGCGCAGCACTTACCAGAAGGGCGCTTACTGGTAGTGACGCCGCGTCAGGGGACGATCTCGCCGTGGTCATCAAAGGCGACAGATATTGCACACAATTGTGGTTTGGCACAAATCCGCCGCATCGAGCGCGGCATCGCCTACTACTTAGAAGGCGAATTCACCGCTGAACAGGTAGCGCAGGCCGAGGCGGTTTTGCACGATCGCATGACGGAAACCGTGCTGCCAAGCCTGCAAGAAGCTGAAGTATTGTTTGCTGCGGCCGAACCAGCCCCATTGGCATCCGTTGATATTCTTGCCGGCGGACGTGACGCGTTGCAACGTGCCAATATCGACATGGGATTGGCCTTAGCTGACGACGAAATAGACTATCTGTATGAAAATTTCAGTGCGTTAGGGCGTAACCCTAACGACATCGAGCTGTACATGTTCGCGCAAGCCAACTCAGAGCATTGTCGCCATAAGATTTTTAATGCCGATTGGACCATTGATGGCAAAGAACAGCTTAAATCGCTGTTTAAAATGATCAAAAACACCTTCGAAGCGACGCCGGATCATGTGTTGTCGGCCTACAAAGATAACGCTGCAGTCATGGTAGGTTCAGAAGCGGGGCGCTTCTATCCTTATCCAGCAGGTACCGCAGCCGCAGGTGAGTACAGTTATTTTCACGAGCCTGTGCATATTTTAATGAAGGTTGAAACGCACAACCATCCAACGGCAATCTCGCCATTTCCAGGCGCAGCTACCGGTTCTGGCGGTGAAATTCGTGACGAAGGTGCAACCGGTCGTGGTGCTAAACCGAAAGCGGGTTTAGTAGGTTTTAGTGTGTCGAATTTACGTATTCCTGGTTTTGAACAACCGTGGGAAGAGGATTTCGGGAAGCCGGATCGCATTGTCACGGCGCTGGAAATTATGCTCGAAGGCCCGTTAGGTGGCGCAGCATTCAATAATGAATTTGGTCGCCCAGCGTTGACGGGGTATTTCCGTACCTTTGAAGAGCGCGTCACCAGCCATAATGGCGAAGAAATTCGCGGCTATCATAAGCCAATCATGATTGCTGGCGGTATGGGTAACATCCGCGAGAATCACGTCGAGAAGGGTGAGATCCCAGTGGGTGCCAAATTAGTGGTACTCGGTGGCCCAGCCATGAATATCGGTTTGGGCGGCGGGGCCGCTTCATCCATGACTTCCGGCACCTCCAGCGAAGATTTGGATTTTGCTTCGGTACAACGTGACAATCCAGAAATGGAACGTCGTTGCCAAGAAGTCATTGATCGCTGTTGGCAGCTCGGTGAGAAAAACCCGATTGCGTTTATTCATGACGTGGGTGCTGGTGGTTTGTCAAACGCGATGCCGGAGCTCGTTAGTGATGGCGGTCGCGGCGGCAACTTCGAATTACGTAAGGTGCCGAATGATGAGCCAGGCATGTCACCTTTAGCCATTTGGTGTAACGAATCACAAGAACGTTACGTGATGGCAATTGCGCCCGAGCGTATGGATGTATTCGCGGCCATTTGTGAGCGCGAGCGTGCGCCTTATGCGGTGATCGGTGAAGCGACCGAAGCGGAGCACCTGACTTTAACGGACGCGCATTTTAACAACAAGCCGATTGACTTACCGCTGGATGTGCTACTGGGTAAGCCACCAAAAATGCACCGTGATGTGACTTCACAGCGTGCCGAAGGTTGCGAGCTCGATAGCAAGAATATTCAGCTTGAGGAGGCTGCCGAGCGCTTGTTGCGGTTGCCTGCGATTGCAGAAAAGACTTTTTTGATCACCATTGGCGACCGTACGGTTACCGGTCTAGTGGCCCGTGATCAGATGGTTGGACCGTGGCAAATCCCAGTAGCAGATGTCGCCGTCACTGCAGCCAGCTATGACAGCTATGCTGGTGAAGCAATGGCGATGGGTGAACGCACACCGTTGGCACTTTTAGACTTTGCAGCGTCGGCCAAAATGGCCGTTGGCGAAGCGTTAACGAACATTGCCGCCGCTGATATTGGTGATCTCAAACACATAAAACTCTCAGCGAACTGGATGGCGGCAGCAGGCCACCCTGGCGAAGATGCCGGTTTATATGAAGCTGTGAAAGCCGTGGGTGAGGAACTTTGTCCTGCATTAGGTTTAACGATTCCAGTGGGCAAAGATTCCATGTCAATGAAGACCCAGTGGCAGCACGATGGTGAAGATAAAGCCGTGACTGCACCATTGAGCTTGGTGATTACTGCCTTTGGGCGCGTGCGCGATGTACGCCGCACGTTGACGCCGCAGCTACGCACGGATAAAGGTCCAACCAAGTTGCTATTGATTGACTTGGGTGCAGGGCAAGCGCGCTTGGGGGGCTCAGCATTAGCGCAAGTGTATCGTCAGCTCGGCAAGCACGCACCAACGGTTGATAATGCAGAGTTGTTGGCTGGTTTCTTTAACGCTACCCAGCAACTGGTGCGCGAGAAGAAACTTTTAGCCTATCACGACCGTTCAGATGGCGGCTTGTTTGTTACTGTTGCCGAAATGGCGTTTGCGGGTCACTGTGGTGTCAATGTGCGCCTTGATGGCATGCATGAACACGACTTAGCTGCGTTGTTCAACGAAGAACTGGGCGCAGTGATTCAGGTGCGCAGTGATGACGTTGAGAAAGTACAAGCCGTTTATGCCGATGCTGGTTTAGCTGAAGTCGTAAACGTCATCGGTGAAGCTACTGACGAAGACGTGGTGCAATTCACTCGTGATGGTCAAGTTGTGCTTGAACACGCGCGCAGTTACTATCGGAGTATCTGGGCGGAAACCACCCATAAGATGCAACGTTTACGTGACAACCCAGCGTGTGCTGACGAGGAATTTGCGGCGAAGCAGAACACCAAGGATACCGGGCTGTTTGCGGATCTGAGCTTTGACAGTAGCGAAGATATTGCGGCACCTTATATCAATACCGGTCGTGATCCAGTGGTCGCTATCATACGTGAGCAAGGCGTTAACTCGCACGTAGAAATGGCCGCGGCGTTCGATCGTGCCGGCTTTGCTGCCATCGATGTACACATGAGTGATATTCTGAGTGGTCGTGTGAGCCTTGATAAATTCAACGGCCTCGTGGCTTGTGGTGGTTTCTCGTACGGTGACGTTCTCGGTGCCGGTGAAGGTTGGGCTAAGTCGATTCTGTTTAATAGCCGTGCGCGGGACCAGTTTGCGGCATTCTTTGAGCGAGAAAAGACCTTCGCATTGGGTGTCTGTAACGGCTGTCAGATGCTCTCGAATCTACGCGACCTGATTCCGGGTGCAGAAGCATGGCCACATTTTGTCACCAACCGCTCTGAGCGCTTTGAGGCGCGCTTTAGTATGGTTGAGGTGCAGGACAGCCCGTCATTGTTCTTTAAGGAGATGGCGGGTTCGAAAATGCCGATCGCAGTATCGCATGGCGAAGGCCGCGCTGAGTTTAAGGGAAACAACCTTGCTGAAGTGAAGGCAAAAGGCCTTGTCGCAATGCGCTATATCAACAATGATGGCAGCGTTGCTAGCCAGTATCCAGCGAACCCGAATGGCTCACCAGAAGGCATTACCGGCTTAACCACCCCAGATGGTCGTGTATCGATTATGATGCCGCATCCTGAGCGTGTGTTCCGCACAATTGCCAATAGCTGGCATCCAGATGACTGGAGCGAAGATAGCCCGTGGATGCGCATGTTCCGCAACGCACGTGTGTATCTAGGTTAAGATGTCTCGTTAAAATGAAGCTTAGCGAATAAGTAATAAAAAACCCGGCGTGAAAGCCGGGTTTTTTGTTTTCGATAGTGCGACTTAGAAGTCGTACTGGAAGCCTAGGCGAACACTCCAAAGTGATGGAGAGCCGGCACGGCCTTGGACCGAGTTGATACGCGGCTTAATGTCTTCAAACACCCATTGGTTTTGGTCGTTGATATCGACTTCGGCAACGTCAACTGAACGTGGGAAGCTTGCTTCGTACAAGACACCCCAGTCGTCGTTCAACATGTTGGTAAAGTTGTCTACGACAAAGTAGATGCTTGATTTGTGACCTTCCATGAAGCCTGGTAATTCTTGCTCAACTTTAAGGTCAACTTTGTGCCACCAGTCACTGTTGAACTCGTTACGTGGTGCGATGCCGCCCGCGTATTGATCAAGACCTGCTTCTTGGATGAACGCCAAGAACTCTTCGATCTCAGCGGTTGATAAGCCATCACCCCAAACAACGTTACTGTCGTTCATACCGTCTGGTACGTACAGCAATGAACGACCGCGAGTGATATCGCCCACTGGTGCATTCATGGTGAAGCTATACGGACGACCTTTGTTGGCAGAGCCAAATACACTGAACTTGGTATCATAACCGCTCAGCCATTCTGCCGTATAAGTGCCACGGAAGGTGAAGCGATGCGGGATCTCATAGTTCGAGGTTGCAATGCCTGGATTTTCTGCGTCTGCTGTCGCTACACTTGTGTAGTTTGAGTAGGCTACAGAGCTGGTCATTGGATTCACGTCTTCAGCTTTGTTCCAAGCATAAGCAAGTGACCAATCGAAGCCCCAGTCGTGCTCTTTAGAAACTGCGAAGCTGATGCTGGTTTGGTCACCGGCATCACCATCGACGTTGGTCAGCAAGAATGCATCTGAGCCGCTACGAGAGTAGATTGGACGACCGTCGGGTGCCGTGCCTGATTGGACCGCACGTAAATCACGAATGATTGCGGCATCTTGCTTACGCGTGTGCAAGAAGTCGGCCATCAATACGTAGTCATTTTCAGTAACGTAGGTTGCGCCAACTGCGAATTTCCATTCATTTGGAATGTCGAAGCTTGGGTCTAATGCATTAACCGGACCACGACCTGCTGCTTCAGCAACTTCGTCGATCATTTCCAATGGGATATCAATAATCGGACTACCGTTGCCATAATCAAGATCGTCGAACATGTTGACGTCGAAACGGTTTGCTTCGTAAAGGGTCACACCATTGTTCGAATAGTTGTTCGACAACCAAACGTTCGGGTTACCACCTGAGTACAGACCAAAGCCACCACGAACTTCTAATTGGTCATTCACGACCCAGTTCACACCGACTCGGGGCTGTAACAACCCTTCACCATCTAGTGTTGCGGTGTTGGCATAGCCATAAGTGTCGAGGAATGACTGGTTTAACGCTGGTGCATCGCTGGTGGTGTACCAGTCGTAACGTAAACCCATTGTCAATGTCAGATCATGATCAATGAAGTAGTACTCATCCTGTGCATACAGCGTGTTGACAGCGTATTTGAATTGCGCAGCGCCATCGTCAGGGTTATTCGTACCTGCAGCGTTCTCATAAATCAAACGGTCAACGAAGCCGGCTTCAAAGTCATCGATTGAGGCGAAGCGATGCTCACCTTGGGCTTCTTGAATGAACAAGTTGAAGACGTCATAGCTTTCGTATTCATACCCAAAAGTGAAGGTATGGTCGTTGAGCAGGTAGGTCCCAGAGAGCTTATAGAAAACAGTGTCATAGGCCAGTTTGTTAGCATGACGCGAGTCGTCCGCACCAAGGTAGATGGTCGCGCCGTTGTGACGAATTTGCACTTCGCCGATTTCGTTGCCACCTAAAGGCATCACTGAGTTTTCAAGTTCTGAGTAGCCAGCACGAAGCTCGGTCGAGAAGTTGTAAGTCCAGTCAGAGTATAGCTGCGCAACGTACGAGTTAAACTCAGCACCACGTGAATAGAAGTGGTTTGAGAACTCGAGTTCGTCGTCGTCACCATCAGACTCAGCAATTGAGTAGCCATCATTAAAGTTATAGGTGAACTGTGCACGATGGTCTTGGTTGATGTACCAGTCGATCTTCGCCAAGAATTTTTCATCTTCTACGGGCAAGCTCGACGGGAAGCCACCTGGCTCAAAACCGTACACATCGCGCGCGATGCCTGCGATACGGTCAAGGTCGGCCTGCGTTACACCAAGGACTGGGGTCGCCACATTGGCATCTTCAGGACCGCGGTCGAAAGTATCAGAACCTTCAAGCTTCTCATAAGCTACAAAAGCAAAAAGTTTATCTTGAATCAGCGCACCACCGCCGTTAAAGCCGTAGCGTTTTTCATTGAACGCACCGACGTTCACTGACTCGCCTTCCAGCTCGTCGCCAGTAAGTGAGTCGTTGGTGTAGTCGAAGAAGACACTACCAAACAATTCATTCTCACCCGATTTGGTAACGGCGTTGATGTTACACGCGGTAAAGCCACCGTATTGCACGTCAAACGGTGCCAACTCTACAGCCACCTGTTCGATCGCATCGTACGAGAAAGGCATACGTTCGGTTGGGTAACCGCTCGAGTTCAAACCAAAGTTGTCGTTGGTACGCACACCGTCAACAGTTAGGCTGTTGAAACGTGGGTTCGCGCCACCACATTGAATATCGCGGGCGTTGGTTTCGTTGATGTAGATACGTGGGTCGATTTGTACCACGTCTTTGATATCACGATTCGCTGCCGGCTGCTCTTGTAGGTCGCTCAAGCTAAAGTTGGAAGCTGGGCTGCTTGAACCTGAAGTCATGGTCAAGCGACGGCCTGAAACTTCGATGCGTTCAACACTTTGTTGCGCAATTTGCACGCTGACGTTTTCAGTTTCACCAAGTGTGAGGAAAACGTTCTCGATAACTTCGCTGTTGCCCTGATTGTCAGTGACCGTAAGGGTGTATGGACCACCAACCGCAAGACCACGTGCTGAAAATAAGCCGTTAGCGTTTGCTGTTAAAGTGGTGCTGGTGCCGGTGCGCTCATCACGCAGAGTCACATTAGCGTTAGCGATAGTCTGACCAGTGTTCTCACTGGTGACCACGCCGCGGAGACTAGATGACGTTTCTTGCGCCGTTGCGGTTGCCGACAAGCCAATGGCGAGTGCGACCGCAGCAGCAATACGACTAGGTTTATTATTCAACATGATGTTGCTTTCCTGGGTTGTGGTTAGAACAAATTGTCGTTATTGGGTGTCAAATCCTAATTAACTTCTATGACAGTTTGATGAAATAGTAGTCAAAAAATAATCAATGCACACTTTTTTCTTCACGTTTCTTGTTCTTTGCATGTTCACGTTTTTTACGGAAAAAACTCTGCAAGATCGCAGCTGACTCTTGTTCGAGTACACCGCTAATCACCTCGACTTTATGGTTCATCGTGTCGTGGTTGAGAACGTCAATAGCCGTTCCAGTAGCCCCTGTACGCGGGTCGCTCGCGGCGAACACTAAGGTTTTAATGCGTGCGTGCGTAATGAGTCCAGCACACATGGCGCAGGGCTCTAGAGAAACGTACAGAGTGGTATCGACTAAACGGTAATTATTGAGAAATTGCCCAGCAGCGCGAATGGCTTGGGCTTCGGCATGAGCTGAGGGGTCACTGAGGCGAATAACTTCGTTATAGCCCTCACCAATGATGCTGTCATTGGCGACCACGACAGCACCAACAGGCACTTCACCGATAGCTTCGGCTTGCTGTGCAAGTTCAAGGGCGCGACGCATGTAACGTTCGTGGTCCATTAGCGATCTCTTAAATAAGAAAGCAATATGGCGCGCATTCTAAAAAAAAGCCCCCGCAAATGCGAGGGCTTTTTGTACATTTCTGTACTTTTTTACGTTCCAGTTGTTAGCAACTGGCTTAGAAGCGGTAGCGGATACCGATCTTCGCCTGCCACGTTGAACGCTCTGGAAGATAGCGAGTTGGTGCTTGCGTGACCAAGTCGAAGGCACGGTTGTTGTACGGCGTACCGTAAACATATTGGCCGTCATCGTTGATGTAAGCACTTACCAATTCACGTACGTTGTCACCGTATGGTAATACGTGTTTCTGACCAGCGTCTTTATCAAAAATAGCGATCAGGTTACGTACGTTGATGTACAACTCACCTTTGTGGCCTTCAGCAAACCCAGGAAGCTCTTGGGTATATTTGAAGTCCAAGTTAGTGGTCCATGGACCGCGTTCAGTGTTACGTGGCAAGTATTGACCTTCGTAACCTGTTAGGCCTGCGCGTTGGAGGTACTCCATAAATTGGTCGTAGCCAAAGCCATCTTCATATGCAACTGCTGGGTCATCAGCGCCAGTTGGAATATATGGCAAGTAAACTGATGAACGACCCAAAGGACCAAACGGCTGGTTACCAAAGCTTACGTCGCCGTAGCTATCGTACACGTAGCCCCAAGGACGACCAGAGTAACGTTCCCAGAACAGCCCGAAGGTAGAGGTGTAACCGTTAAAGATTTCAGTCTTATAGGTTACGTCCGCCATGAAGCGGTGCTCGACTTGGTAAGACGCAGTACCAGGACGAACGTTCTGACGATCCAATGCTACTGGATAACGATAGTTTGACAGTGCAGTACTTGAACTACCAGCTACAGCTTCTTGGATATCTTGGTTGGTGTAGCTAGCACGCATACTCAAACCGTTATCCCATGCTTTACCGAGCGTTGTCGTAAAGATTTGGCTCTTACCACCGTCACCATTGGTTAACATGAGGTCATAACGTTGTACGAAGCCATGATCACCAACACCGCTAGGTGTGTGGTTATCAAGTGGATCGTCGACCACGTAGATAATACGACCGCCGTCTACGGTGGTGCGTGGGTCACCATTCTCGTCTAACAATGGTACGCGAGTTAAGTCTTTCCACTGAACATCATCTTTACGACGAGTGTAGATGTACTCAACGCTTGCAAACCAATCATCGCCAAGTACTGGGATGCTGATGTTGTTGAAGTCAACAGCTAAACTTCCGCGCCAATCAGAAGGCAGGTCAAAGTCAGGATCAATGGCGTTTACATAGCCATCGGCAAGCAAACCGTCTTGGACTTCTTGCGGAACTTGAGTCGGATCAACGTTGTCGAAGAATACCGACCAAGGAACATCAGCCAAATAACGGTCAAACTGCGAGAAGGTCATCCCGTTATTGGTGTACGAGTTAGATACCCAAACATTTGGTCGGCCACCAGCGTAGCGCCCAAATCCACCGCGCAGTTGAGTATCATCGGTTAATTGATATTTGAAACCCATTCGCGGAAGGATCAAGTCCTTACCATTTAAGTTTTCAGTATTTGCAAAACCATAACGGGCCGCAAAGTTAGGGTTATAGATCGGCTTATCTTCAGCGTGCATGCGTTCATAGCGCACACCAAACATAACCTCAAGATCCCAAGTCGGCTGCCATGTATCTTGGATATACAGTGCTTGTGTACCTTGCGTGAAGTTCGCTGCGGCATCGTTGATATCGCCGGTTAAGCTTCCAGCATAATAGAAGTCACCCGCCTCTCGGTTGCGGAAATCTTCGATACTGTCGAACTCCCATGAACCTAACGCGTTCTGTACGAACAAGTTATAGATGTCGGTTTCTGAGAACGCATAACCGAAACCAATAGCGTGGTCACCCAGCAGGTATTCACCGTTAGCTTGGAATTCGATAGTGGTGTTTTCGCCTTCGTTGGCGTGACGTGAATAGTCAGGACCAAATTCGATAGCGTTACGACCGCCAACTTCCACGGTAACCATACCCATAGTACGACCGTTCAAAGGATCTTGAATCGCTTCGACGTTTTTGTGTGAAAGTTTAATGTCGCTCGAGAAGTTTGAGCTCCAATTTGAGTAAACCTGTACCGCATAAGCGTCAAGGATTTGCTCATTGTTGTACCAGCTTGATGACAACGTCAATGTGCCGTCACCGCCATATTGGTTACGAATCGAGTTACCGTCGGTGCGCTGATAAGTGAAGGCTGCACGGTGTTCGTTGCTGATGTTCCAGTCAAGTTTCACGAGAAGTTTGTTATCTTCTTCGTCTGCTGGAATATCCCAGCCGCCAAGCTGAGCATCAGTTAAACCGTAGATGTTACGTGCGATATCGAGAACTTCGTTAAGTTCTTCGGTAGTAATGTTCGCAATGTTAGCTGCATCTGAACCGATAGGACCACGGTAAGGTGCATTGCTCTCGTCTTGGGTTTCATAGTTCACGTAGAAGAACAATTTATCTTTAATGATTGGGCCGCCAAGACCAAAACCTAAAGTCTTCTCTTCATAGTCAACATTTGGTGGTAACGCATCTTCATCATAAATAGAAGCTTCTGCGTCGCCAGCCAAGCTGTCGCTGGTGTACTGATAAAAGATTGAACCAGTTAACTCGTTGGTACCCGACTTGGTTACCGCGTTAACTTTAGCACCGGTAAAGTTGGTGTCTTTGGCGTTGAAAGGTGCAACATCAACAGTGATTTGCTCGATCGCATCGATTGAAATCGGTGAACCTTGGGTTGGATAACCGTTGTTGTTCAAACCGAAGTCATCGTTCTGGTTGATGCCATCAACAGTGATAGAGTTGTATTTCGGGTTGTTACCCGCAACTACTAACTGGTCGCCGTCGCCTAACTGCGTAGCAAGTGGGTTCAAACGCACGATTTCTTTCAAATCACGGCTATAGGTTGGCAATGATTCGATTTGCTCTTCACCAAACGAGCTGCTTGAGCCGTTATTCAACTGTGCGTAGTTGATGGCCTGGCCCGTAACGCTAATGCGTTCAACGTTAGCAGCTTCAAGTTGTGCATTTAGGCGGAAAGTTTCGCCAAGCTTCAAGAACACTTCTGAATACTGTGCGTCTTGATACACGTCGGAATCGATAGTGATGCGGTAAGGACCACCAACACGTAAACCGCTAGCGATGAAGCTACCGTTATTATCAGTGTTCACCTGAGTGCGGCTACCTGATGGTACGTGTTCGATGACAACAGTGGTATTGGCTGCGCCGCTACCTTGTGGTCCAAGAATCTCGCCTCGCATTGAAGCTGAGGTGTCTTGTGCTACCGCTGTCGCTGAGGCAAAGCCTAAGGCAATTGCGACGGCACTTGCGGTGCGCGAAAATCGCAGAGATGTACTCATCTTTCTTAATTTCCTGGGTTGTGGTTTAAAAAAAATCTTGAAAGGCAATACCGCTTGATGTTGAGCCTTGTGAATTATGTCTACGCTTTTATAACACTAGCTTGTGTCAAAAATGTGACAGTATTTTAATCAACTTTGCTCGTAATTGCACCGATAAAGTGGAACTAATACAGTAAAAATATGTCATAGCGGCTCTTCAAATGTTGCAGGAATGTCTATGAAGCCTATTCTGTTCGGTGTTGTAGCTTTATTCGCTTTTTTCTTAAATGGGTGTGATGTGCCAAAAAAAAATTCTAAACCGCCGGTAACCCTGCGGGTCGCTACTTTTAATGTCAGCATGGATGCATCGAATTACCTGCCCGCAGAAAAATGGCAAAGCGAAGGGGCAGATGCTTTGCCCACGGCTCTCGCACAGCAACATCCGCAGGTTCGTGCCATCGCCGAAATCATTCAACATGTGCGGCCAGACATTATCGTCTTGAACGAGTTTGACTACCTACCTGATGCACAGGTGCTGGAGATCTTTCGTAACGAGTTCTTAGCCGTCAGTCAAAATGGTGAGGCCCCGATCGATTACCCGCATAGTTTTACCGCTCCGGTGAATACGGGGCGTGCGAGCCCATTTGACCTTAATCGCGATGGCGAAGCGAGCGGCGTAGGCGATGACGCTTGGGGCTATGGCAACTACGAAGGTCAATACGGTATGGCGGTACTATCGAAATACCCGATAGATCAGGCCGCAACGCGGACCTTTCAATTTTTTAAATGGCGCGACTTACCGGGCGCCTTGCAGCCGTTAGTGCCGAATACCCACGAGAGTTGGTATAGCCCTGCTGCTTGGGCACAAATGCCGTTGAGTTCTAAGTCCCATTGGGATGTCATGCTCGACGTTGAGGGGTATCCGTTACACCTCCTCGTAAGCCATCCGACGCCACCGGTGTTTGACGGCGACGAGAATCGCAACGGTCGTCGGAACCATGACGAGGTGCGTTTTTGGCACGAGTACGTCGGTGACCTCGACACCCAATATATCTACGATGATCAAGGTCGTCGTGGCGGCTTACCTGAGGCGCAGCGTTTCATCATTGCGGGTGATTTGAATGCTTCGATTGAAAGTGCGGATAACGTGCCGGGCACCATCGAGCAATTGCTCGAACACCCAGCTGTACAAGGTGATTTTGTACCTGAGAGTGCGGGTGGCAAGGCGCATACTCCGGACAATCCATTGGCGGCGCAGCATACTGCAGGTTGGCGTAAACGGGCGGACTATGTACTACCGTCCAGCTATGGTATTCGCATCATCGACGGAGGCGTGTTTTGGCCCACCAATGCGGAAGCGAAAGCGGACTTGGTCGCCGACCGTGAGCGTTCGTCGGATCACCGTTTAGTGTGGCTTGACATCCAATTGCAGTAATTTTCACAAAAATGTCGTAGATTCATAAAACTGTCATAAAGTAACGTAATAATGACGCTGCTTAAAAACGACTAGGTGAAGCACGATGTCACGAAAAATTCTGATTGTTGAAGATGAAGCGCCGATTCGCGAAATGCTTAGCTTTGTCATGGAACAGCATGGGTACCAAGCAGTTGAAGCGAACGATTATCAAGTTGCTTTAGAGAAAATTGTTGAGCCGTTCCCCGATATGATTTTACTCGATTGGATGTTACCGGGTGGTTCAGGCATTCAGTTAGCGAAGAAACTGAAAAGCGATGACTTTACCCGCAGTATTCCGATTATTATGCTGACGGCTCGCGGCGAAGAAGAAGACAAAGTGCGCGGCCTCGAAGTGGGCGCCGATGACTACATTACCAAGCCATTTTCGCCGAAAGAACTGATGGCCCGTATGCGTGCGGTGTTTCGCCGCGTATCGCCTACCGTTTTGGATGAACCTCTTGAAATAGAAGGTTTAAAGTTAGATCCCATTTCACACCGTGTGAGTGCCTTTAATGATCGCCTGGATATGGGGCCGACCGAATTTAAATTACTTCACTTCTTTATGACACACCCTGATCGCGTGTATAGTCGTGAGCAACTCCTCGATAATGTTTGGGGCACGAATGTCTACGTTGAAGACCGTACCGTGGATGTCCATATTCGCCGTTTACGTAAAGCTATCGAAATGCATGGCCACGACCGCTTGGTGCAAACTGTGCGCGGTGTGGGCTATCGATTCTCGCCACGTTAAAGTAGTGGCGACCGCAAGGGTAGGGCTCAATGGATAAGCGTTTTTCCGCAGTGTTTATTCTGCGCGGCTTCCTTTGGTATGTCGTGCCTTTAGCTGTGCTCGGCTGGCTGTTTGGTTATTTATGGCAAGTATTGAGCCTTGGCCTGATAGGGATTCTGGCTTGGCATTATTTCTACCAATACAAGTTGGTGGATTGGCTGTGGCACCGTCGCACCATGTTGCCGCCGAGTGCGCCCGGCAGCTGGAGTTATATCTATGATGGTATTTACCGCACCCAGCGGCGCAGTCAGCAACGGCGTCGCGCTTTAGCACGCATCTTACGCCGTTTCCGTGAAGCTTCTGAAGCTATTCCAGATGCCGCCATCGTGTTTCGTCGTGATGGCGGACTGATTTGGTGTAACAAGCTTGGGCAATTCTATTTCGGCTTAAAGTGGCCTGCCGATACCGGTATTCGTTTATCAAACTTAATTCGTCACCCCGAGTTTATTGCTTACCTGCAAAAAGGAGATTTTAGCGAAGCAATGTATTTGCCATCACCGGTGCGTGAAGACATCGAACTTGAAGTTCGTGTGATGCCCTACAGCGAAGATCAGTACCTACTGATGGCGCGTGATGTAACGCAACTGCGTCGATTAGAGCAAATGCGCAAAGATTTCGTCGCGAATGTTTCCCACGAATTAAAGACGCCATTAACGGTGATTCAAGGTTACCTTGAAATGCTTGATGATGACGTTAGTGCAATGCCTCCGGCATTAATGCAAAAAGCAGTCACCGATATGAGCGGGCAGTCAAAGCGTATGCGCAACTTGGTTGACCAACTGTTGTCGTTATCGCGTATCGACTCAGCTCGTGGTGATATTTTTGAGCGTGCCGTTGCGGTTCCCGACCTTTTACGCCGCATTCAGCAAGACGCCGAGCAGCTTAATCAAACCAAACAGCATAACTTACGCTTCGAGATTGCGGCCCAGAGCATGTACGGGCGTGAAGACGAGCTACGTAGTGTGTTTGCCAACTTAGTAACCAACGCCATTCATTACACGCAACCGGGCGGCACGATCACCGTGCGCTGGCGCCCAGTGGGCAAACAAATGGAGTTCAGTGTTACCGATAATGGTCCTGGTATCCCTGCCGAGCACATTCCTTTGTTGACGGAACGTTTCTATCGCATCGATAAAGACCGCAATAGCAGCAAAGGAGGTTCTGGGCTTGGCCTTGCCATTGTCAAACAGGCTGTTGAAAATCACCACTGTAAGTTAAACATCGACTCGGTAGTTGGCCGCGGTTCGACCTTCAGCGTGCGCGTTCCAGAGGAGTTGGTAATCACGCCTTCCTAGGCATGACAAAAAAGTGGCAGAAATATGACAAAAAAATAGAAGCTGTCATCAAAGTGTCACATTGACCTACTAAAATTCCCAGTGTTCATTAAGCAAAGCTAAGTTTTAATCCACTATTTTTGGCACTGACCTTAGCACTGACACTTGGAGTCATTATGAAAGTTAAATCAGTACTTCTTGCTTTAAGCGTAGCTGGCTTGGTAGCAACCTCTGCCCACGCCCAAAAAGCGACTGACAACCTCCCTGAATACGAGAAAGTAAGTGGTCTTTCTGGCAACCTTTCTTCTGTTGGTTCTGACACACTCGCCAACATGATGACCTTTTGGGCAGAAGAATTTAAACGTCTGTACCCGAACGTAAACATGCAAATTCAAGCTGCTGGCTCGTCAACTGCGCCACCAGCGTTAACTGAAGGCACTTCAAACTTTGGCCCGATGAGCCGTGGTATGAAATCGAAAGAAATCGAAGCCTTTGAAAAGCGTCACGGTTATAAGCCAACACCTGTTCGTGTAGCAATCGATGCCTTGGCGGTTTTTGTACACAAAGATAATCCAATCGAAGGCATGACCATTGCCCAGCTCGACGCTGTATTCAGTAACACCCGTTTGTGTGGCGCTACTGAACAAGTTCAGCGTTGGGGCGACTTAGGCTTGACTGGTAGCTGGGGCAACCGCGACTTGCAACTTTATGGTCGCAATTCAGTCTCAGGCACTTACGGTTACTTCAAAGAAATCGCGTTGTGTGATGGTGACTTCCGTGCCAACGTCAATGAACAACCAGGTTCTGCCTCAGTAGTACAGTCGGTTTCAACGTCGTTGAATGCGATCGGTTACTCAGGTATCGGTTATCTGACTTCTGGTGTGAAAACTGTACCTTTGGCGGTTGAAGAAGGTGCTGAGTATGTAGACGCAACCACAGAAAATGCGCTTGCAGGTAAGTACCCACTCTCGCGTTTCTTGTACGTTTACGTAAACAAGCATCCGAACAAGCCGCTTGACCCAGCCACCGCAGAGTTTTTGAAAATGGTGCTGTCGAAAGCTGGTCAGGTCATTGTTGACAAAGACGGTTACATTCCATTACCTAAAGTTGTCGTTGAGCAAGAGCTCGAAAAGCTCGGCTTGAACTAAAAAGAGCGCTATTTGCTATTCGCTGTTCGCTGTTTGAAAAAGCGAACAGCGTTTTTTTTGAGCTGGTGGTAGCCCGTGGTTCTACCACGGGGATTCTCGAAGTCAACGATCATGGTCAAAACGTCAGGTTTGACCCGTGATAGAACCACGGGCTACCCGAATCTCGGCCAGCAGTATTTCAATAAATTTCAGTTTTATGACGGTACTGTAACAATACTGTCATACTTTTCTACTATACTGCGCGCAATGAAATTTCTAACTTGCACAACCACTCGAGGTTATGATGGCGGCAGCAAAACCCTCTTTGGGAGCCAGCAATTATCGACTGATTAAAGATCGCGCGGCGCGCTGGGGCGTAAGCCTAGGCGGCGTGATGGTTTTAGTCGCATTGTTGCTCATCTTCTTCTATCTGCTCTATGTCATTGAGCCGATTTTCCGTGGCGTTGAAATCAACCATCAGCGTAGCTTCCAAACACCAGCCGAAAATGTCGTGGCAATGGGCATGGAAGAGCAATCGGAAATTGGTTATCAATTTACCGCAGATGGTGAACTCGTCTACTTTGCTTTACGCGCGAAAAAGGGTACCGAATGGGAGCCTGGTAAAGAGCTCATGCGTACCGCGGTAACCGCGCAAAAGCCGACGGCATTTACCAAAACTCAGCCACAAAATAACCGCTATGCGTTTGCCGTTCCTGGCGGTGCTGTGCGCATTATCGAGCCGAAATTCTCGAGCCGCTTTATTGACGGTGAAATGTTTGTTGAGCCGCGCGAAGTTGAACTCGACGCACGGGAACTACTACAGGTTGATCCGCAAGAAAACGACATCGTTAAACTTGCCTACGAATATGATGGCGAGTCTAAGCTGTTTGCGGCGCAAACCGCTGACGATCGAGTGCTCGTAAACTTCATGCAGGCGAAACGCAACTTTTTAAGTGGCGAAGTCGAAATGGAGTCGAAAGTAAGTGAATTGCCGATTAATGGCGGCGTAGATCAACTGCTCGTGACGCCAGATCTGCGCCAAGTGATGGTGCGCCAGAACAATCGCTTCTGGATTTTTGATGTGACCCGCACCGGTGCTGTAAAAGAGCGCCAACTGATTAATGTGGATAGCCGTCGATTTGGTGAAGTCACCTCGATGAGCTTATTGGCTGGCGCCAGTTCGGTATTGTTTGGCCATGCCAACGGTAAAATCACCCAG
This sequence comes from Pseudidiomarina sp. CB1, assembly GCF_024752025.1. Classification (GTDB taxonomy): domain Bacteria; phylum Pseudomonadota; class Gammaproteobacteria; order Enterobacterales; family Alteromonadaceae; genus Pseudidiomarina. The sequence continues at coordinate 170,355 of NZ_JANTPU010000003.1, forward strand.
TGGTTTGAAGTGGCTGGCGATGATGGCCGTCGCTATCAGTTTATTCGTGATTTCCAAGCAGCAGAAAGTGCGATCACTGAAATCGTTGTTGAATACTATCGTCGCACCTTCTACACCATTGTCGAAAACGGCGAGGTGGGCGTCTTTCACACCACTTCTGAAGCTGAGCTTTATCGTGGTCATCCGGATGCGTTCAAAGCTCAAAACTTGGTGATTGACCCGCGCGCAAACACCCTATTGATGCGCGAAGGGCAGCAACTGCATGTTTTTAAGCTCATCAACGAACATCCAGAGGTGACGTGGAGCGGCCTGTGGCAAGAAGTTTGGTATGAAGGTTACCCAGAGCCGGACTACGTGTGGCAGTCGACCTCAGGCTCAGATGACTTTGAACCTAAATTCAGCCTCGTACCGATCTCGTTCGGTACCATCAAGGCCGCGGCCTATGCGATGTTGTTCGCGGTGCCCATTGGTCTTGCGGCGGCCGTTTACACTGCTTACTTTATGTCACCGAGCGTGCGCAAAGTAGTGAAACCTACCGTGGAAATCATGGAGGCACTGCCGACCGTTATTCTAGGTTTCTTGGCGGGTCTTTGGCTGGCTCCGTTGGTGGAGGCCTATTTACCGGGGATCATCGCGGTCATTGTGCTGGTGCCGCTGGCGATCATTCTATTCGCCATGCTCAGCTCGGTGCTACCACAGGTTATTCGCTCACGTTTGACCGATGGCAGTGCGGCGTTGGTTTTGGTGCCCTTGGTGGCCTTCGTAGGTTGGTTGTCGTTCCAGTTGTCACCGGTTATCGAGAACGTGTTATTCGACGGCAATGTGCGTCAGTACCTGACCAATGAGCTTGGCATTACCTTTGACCAGCGTAACTCGTTGGTGGTCGGTATTGCGATGGGCTTTGCTGTTATCCCGACCATTTTTTCGATTGCCGAAGATGCGGTATTTAGCGTGCCAAAACACTTGTCGAATGGTTCTTTGGCGTTGGGCGCGACTACGTGGCAAACCTTAACCAAGGTGGTGTTGCTCACCGCGAGTCCGGGGATCTTCTCGGCGGTGATGATGGGCTTAGGCCGTGCCGTTGGCGAGACGATGATCGTTCTCATGGCCACCGGTAACACACCGATCATGGATTGGAATATCTTTGAAGGAATGCGCACCCTATCGGCCAACATTGCCGTTGAAATGCCAGAGTCTGAAGTTGGCAGCTCGCATTACCGCATTCTTTTCTTAGCAGCCTTTGTGCTCTTTGTTTTCACCTTCGCGTTTAACACGGTGGCCGAACTTGTTCGTCAGCGTCTGCGCGATAAATACAGCTCGATGTAAGCGAGAGGATTTCCATGAAGCAATGGTTTAACTCAGGAAAACCCTGGATTTGGCTCACCGCAGGTTCTGTGAGTATCAGTCTGATCGCGGTTATCGGGCTGCTGATTCTGATTGGTTGGCGTGGTCTGTCATTCTTCTGGCCAGCACAAATCCATGAGATGGACGTGCGGGCGAATGATGGTTCGATTTCGACCATTATCGGTGAAGTCTACGACACTGAAACGATTCCGCTGGAACGACTGAAGGAATCAGGTGTTCAGCTGGATGACTTCAACGAAGTGGCGCTCGACCGTTGGTTGATCAAAATCGGTAACCGTGAATACGTACCGTTAGACTTTACTTGGGTACTCGAGCCGCAAATCGTGCGCGATGAAACCCCAGCGGACTTGGCTAAGCTCGAACGCTCGAAAGACGGTAACTTTTATGGTTATGTGGTCGATGTGCTGGAAAACGGCGAGTCAGTAGCGAACGGTGAGAACGTTCGTGCAGTACTTGAGCAGCGAATTGAACGCGTGGTCGAGATCAACGAGCAAGCCGCCGACCTGCAAGACAGCGAAATCGGCGCGATTAACTATCAGCTCAACCAGCTGCGGCTCGAACGCCGTGCGCTGGAACTTGAGGGCCAACTTACTGAAGCTGAAGAAGCACGCATTAGTGCTGCTGAGCAACAGCTGCGTGAAGACTACAAAGTTCTGGAAGAAGAGCTCTTCGCATTACGTGACCAAGCGAGCCGCGACGAAGTGGTGATGCGCGACATGCGTGGCGTTGAAGTCACATTGCCGATGTACCGTATGCTGGCGGTGTATTTTCCGAACGACATGAATCTGGTGGAAAAGCTCGGCCATTTCTTTGTCCAAATTGGTAAGTTCGTGAGCGAAGACCCACGTGAAGCAAATACCGAGGGCGGTGTATTCCCGGCAATTTTTGGTACGGTATTTATGGTGCTGTTGATGTCGGTTATTGTGACGCCATTCGGGGTAATTGCGGCGATTTATCTGCACGAGTACGCCGGTAAAAATGCGATTACTCGACTGATTCGTATCGCCGTGATTAACTTGGCGGGTGTACCGTCGATTGTTTACGGGGTATTCGGCTTAGGTTTCTTCGTCTACATGGTCGGTGGTTCGCTTGACCAAATCTTCTACCCAGAAGCCTTGCCGAGTCCGACGTTCGGTACGCCTGGTGTCATGTGGGCGGCGATTACCTTGGCGATTTTGACGTTACCGGTGGTGATTGTCTCGACCGAAGAAGGTTTATCGCGCATTCCAAGCACCTTGCGTGAAGGTAGCTTGGCGCTCGGCGCGACCAAAGCTGAAACCTTGTGGCGCATTATTATTCCAATGGCCTCTCCGGCAATTATGACCGGTCTCATTTTGGCCGTAGCGCGTGCCGCTGGTGAAGTTGCTCCGCTGATGTTGGTCGGTGTCGTGAAGTCGGCGCCAATGTTGCCGGTGGACGGTAACTTCCCGTACTTCCATCTGGATCGCAAATTTATGCACTTAGGTTTCCACATTTATGATGTTGGTTTCCAGAGTCCAAACGTTGAAGCGGCGCGCCCGCTGGTTTACGCCACCTCGTTCCTGTTGGTAACGGTGATTGTTGGCTTGAACTTAACGGCCATTGGCGTGCGTAACCATTTACGTGAAAAGTATCGCTCACTTGAGCATTAATTAACGAAGCAGAAGCGAAAAGGTCTTACTATGATTTCGGTAACTCCGACAAACAATCAGGCTGAGAGCCTCGATTTAGAAAATTTAACGGCGGATCAAACCGCTATGGAAATTCGCAATTTGAATCTGCACTACGGCGATGCTCAAGCTTTGCATGATATTTCCATGGCGATCCCACGTAACCGTGTGACCGCCTTCATCGGCCCATCGGGCTGCGGTAAGTCTACGTTGTTGCGTTGCATTAACCGCATGAACGATTTGGTTGAGATTTGTAAAATTACCGGCGAGATCCGTTTGCACGACAAAAACATCTACGACAAAGATGTCGACGTCGCTGAATTACGTCGTCGTGTAGGCATGGTATTCCAGCGCCCGAATCCGTTCCCGAAGTCAATTTACGAGAATGTGGTCTACGGTATGCGCTTGATGGGTGTGAACGACCGTCGTACCTTAGATGAAGTGGTCGAACGCTCATTGAAAGGCGCAGCGCTTTGGGAAGAAGTGAAAGATCGTCTAAACGCCAGTGCTTTCAGCCTATCAGGCGGTCAGCAGCAACGTTTGGTGATTGCACGTGCTATCGCGATTGAGCCAGAAGTCTTGTTGCTCGATGAACCAACGTCGGCACTAGACCCGATTTCAACACTGACGATCGAAGAGTTGATCACCGAGTTGAAAGAAAAATACACCGTGGTGATTGTGACGCACAACATGCAACAGGCGGCACGGGTTTCTGACCAAACTGCGTTTATGTACATGGGTAAGCTGATTGAGTATGCGGATACCAATACGCTGTTTACCACGCCAACGCAGAAGCAGACCGAAGATTACATCACGGGCCGATACGGCTAAGAGGAGCTGAATCATGGATAAATTAAATACTGGTAGGCACATTTCCGGCAAATTTAATGACGAACTCGATGCCGTCCGTACCCAGGTCATGAACATGGGCGGCTTGGTTGAGCAGCAATTACGTGACTCGCTGGTCGCGATTGAAAATTCGGATCACGAGCTCGCCGAGCAAGTCTTACAGCGCGACTACAAAATCAATGCGTTGGAAGTGCAGATTGACGAAGCCTGTGTGCAGATCATTGCCAAGCGTCAGCCTGCCGCTAGTGACCTGCGTTTGATCATCGCGATTTTCAAAACCATCGCTGACTTAGAGCGTATTGGTGATGAAGCCGAGCGCATTGCCCGCGTGGCCCTTGAGAGTTTCAACAACGACCAGCAGCAGTTTTTGGTCAGCCTTGAGAATCTTGGCCAGCAGGTGTTGGCGATGTTGCATGGCGTGCTTGATGCCTTTGCCCGCATGGACCTCGATAGTGCTTATGAAGTGCATCAAATGGATGCCCAAGCCGACCGTCAATACGAAGGCCTAACGCGTCAGTTGATGACTTACATGATGGAAGATCCGCGTGGCATTCCGAAGGTCATGAATGTACTTTGGTCAGCGCGTTCACTCGAGCGCATCGGTGACCGTTGCCAGAACATCGCTGAGTACATTATTTTCTTTGTCAAAGGTAAAGACGTACGTCACGTGTCGCCAGAATCCATGGCGCGCACCGTGGGGCGGCCGCAACCGAAACAAGAAGACTAAGCGCTGGAATATCCAGAAAGCCGACATTAAATGTCGGCTTTTTTATTAGTAGAGGACGCGCGCGCGAATGGTGCCTTCAATGGCGCGCATTTGCTCGAGCAAGTCGTCGGCGATGGTGCTTTCTTCTGGTGTGTCGACGTCAATGACCACGTAACCCACTTCGCTGTCGGTTTGCAGGTACTGACCGGAGACGTTGATGTTCTGCTCGGCCATGATTTGGTTAATTTTGGTCAGCATGCCCGGGCGGTTTTGGTGAATATGCAGCAAGCGACGGGCGCCGTGGTGCGCTGGCAAAGACACCTCAGGGAAATTAACTGCCGACAAGGTGGAGCCGTTGTCAGAGTAGTGGGCCAGTTTGCCTGCCACTTCAACACCAATGTTCTCTTGTGCCTCTTGGGTCGAGCCACCGACGTGCGGTGTCAGAATACAATTGTCGATGCCGCGCAATGGCGACTCAAAGATGTCGTTGTTGCTGCTAGGCTCAACTGGGAATACGTCGATGGCTGCGCCGCCTAAGTGACCGCTGCGCAGACTGGCGGCCAAATCTTCAATGTTGACCACGGTGCCGCGTGAGGCATTGATCAGCAACGCACCTTTTTTCATCTTGGCAAGCTGCGGGGCACTGATCATCCATTGGGTTTGCGCCGTTTCGGGAACGTGCAAGGTCACGACGTCGGCTTGTTCCAGCAGCGCATCGAGGGAACCTACCGAGAGGGCATTGCCCAACGGCAACTTGGTTTCGATGTCATAAAACCGCACTTGCATGCCGAGCTGTTCGGCTAAGATACTCAACTGACTACCGATATGGCCGTAGCCTACAATGCCCAACACTTTACCGCGCGCTTCGAATGAGCCATTCGCCGACTTGTCCCAGCCACCGCGATGGGCTGCAGCATTTTTCTCGGGCACGCGGCGTAACAACATAATAATTTCAGCCAAAACCAGTTCGGCAACGCTACGGGTATTCGAAAACGGTGCGTTAAAGACTACCACGCCATGACGACGGGCCGCCGCCAGATCCACTTGGTTGGTGCCAATACAAAAACAACCGACGCCAATGAGTTTTTCGGCCGCCACAAAGACCTTTTCGGTTAATTGCGTGCGTGAGCGAATACCTAAAAAGTGTACGTCTTTAATACGCTCGCAGAGTTCTTCTTCACTAAGTGAGGTTTTCACATACTCAATCGAGTCATAGCCCTGTTGTTTGAGTACGTTCACGGCACTCTCGTGCACCCCTTCAAGAAGAAGAATTTTAATCCGATCTTTGGCGAGCGATACTTGCGTCATGGTTGTTTTTACACCTTACTTCAAAGTTTCAATACCAGCGTCACTGGCCACGATAACAACGTCTGCGCCACGTTGGGCAAACAGGCCATTGGTGACCACGCCGACAATATTATTGAGCTGCTGTTCTAAATGGATAGGGTCAACAATGTCAAAGTTATGGACATCAAGGATCCAATTGCCGTTATCGGTGGTTACACCTTCGCGCCAAACTGGATCACCGCCGAGTTTGACGATTTCACGCGCCACATAAGAACGGGCCATTGGAATGACTTCAACAGGGATTGGGAAGCGGCCGAGACGGCCCACTTGTTTACTCTCATCAACAATACAGACAAACGTATCGGCCACCGCCGCAACGATCTTTTCGCGGGTGAGGGCAGCGCCGCCGCCTTTGACCATGCGTTTGTGCTCATCGATTTCATCGGCACCATCAACATAAATAGGGACTTCGCTGACGCTGTTGAGGTCGACGACGCGAATACCGTGTTGCTTTAAACGTTCGCTCGAGGCTTCTGAGCTGGAGACTGCCGCTTCAATGTCGTGTTTGATAGTGGCGAGGGCATCAATAAAAAAGTTAACCGTAGAGCCGGTACCGACACCGATGATGGCTTGCGGTGGTAGATTCGCTTTCACGTAATCCAGCGCAGCTTGTGCAGCCTTTTGTTTTAATTCATTTTTTTGTTGTTCAGATGAGGTAGCCATGCCTGCTTCCTAGGTGAGTGGGCTATGGCTTTTCAGTATACATTTTTAGCTTCTAAAGTCCCATACTTTTGTCGGGGTGATGACCCTAGGTAAGGGCACATCCCACGCTTCACAGGGCAGTCGCTCAACGAACTGGCAGTCATAGGCTAAACCGATAGGCTGTAAGTTCGGGTACAAGCCGGCGCGCCAACCCGCAAGAGTGCGATCGTAAAAGCCACCACCCATGCCCATGCGGTTGCCTTGGGCATCAAAACCGACCAAAGGAACCAGCAGTACGTTGAGTTGTTGCAACGGCACCACCCGCTGACATTGCAGCTTGGGTTCCGGAATGCCGTAGTTGTTGTGGCACCATTCGCTGTGTTCGTCAATGTGCAGCATCAGCAGGTGATGATGCACGATAGGGTGCAGCACGGGGAATGCAAGGTGATGCCCGCGGTGCTGTAGTGCTTGATTGAGCGCATGGGTTGGCAGTTCAGCGCGCACACTATAGTAACTGCCTATGGAGCAGGGTTGCTGGAGTTCTGCGAGAGCAAGTACGCGTTCTTCAATAGCTGCAGCAGCCTGCTCACGTTCTGCGGCGCTAAGCTGTTTCCGCGCGGCAAGCAACTCACGGCGCAATTGCTGTCGGCTGGGCTGGCTGCTATTCTGGGTGAATTGTCTGTTCATAGAGTGATTTATAGCATGTTGAAACGGGTTCTGACTACGCTAGTTTTGTCTACATTAATGTCTTCGCAGCTGCTGGCGGCACCGCCCAAAGCACCGCCACGTGGCGATCAAGGCGAAGGCCCCTACGACCGACTCATTTTGCGTGGCGTGAATCTGATCAACGGTGAAGGCGCACCGATGCAAGGCCCGGTGGATATCGTGATCGAGAACGATCGCATCAAAAATGTGGTCAGCGTGGGTAACCCTGGCGTTCCCATTCTTGAGCAGCGTCGCCCGAAGGCTGCGCCTGGCGATAAAGAACTCGACTTAACCGGACATTATGTACTCCCCGGCTTTATTGACATGCATGGGCACATTGGCGGCTCTGCCGATGGTATTCCTGCCGAGTACGTACTGAAACTATGGTTGGCCCACGGCATTACCACCGTGCGCGAACCGGGCAGTTTTAACGGGCTCGAGTGGACCAAATGGCACCAAGAACAGGCCGCGCAAAATACCATTGTTTCGCCGCGTATTATTCCGTATCTCGGTTATGGCATGAACAGCGACGAGCCGATTTTTAAGCCAGAGCAAGCGCGTGAGTGGGTGCGTGACATTAAACAAAAGGGCGCAGAAGGTATTAAGTTCTTCGGTGCGCGGCCGGAGATTATGGCGGCGGCCCTTGATGAAGCTGAGAAGCAGGGCCTTGGCACCATGATGCACCATGCACAGCTCAATGTGGTGCGCACCAATGTGGTCGATTCGGCACGCTTGGGTCTCGACAGCATGGAACATTGGTATGGCTTGCCGGAAGCGCTGTTCACCGAGCAAGTGATTCAGGACTATCCAGCCGACTACAACTACAACAACGAACAAGATCGCTTTGCCGAGGCAGGGCGCTTGTGGAAGCAAGCGGCTGAGCCAGGCTCAGAGAAATGGCAACAGGTACGCGATGAGCTGATTGCGCTCGACTTCACCATTAACCCGACGTTGACCATTTATGAAGCCAGCCGCGATTTAATGCGCGAGCGCCAAGCCATTTGGCACAACGAATATACCTTGCCGCAATTGTGGGAGTTCTTTGAACCAAGTCGCTATGCGCACGGCTCTTATTGGTTCGATTGGACCACCGATGAAGAAGTCGCATGGCGCAAGAATTACCAAAAGTGGATGGCGTTCCTGCAAGATTACAAGAATCACGGTGGGCGCATTACCACAGGTTCGGACGCTGGTTATATCTACAAAATCTACGGCTTTGGTTTGATTCGCGAGTTCGAATTATTACGCGAAGCGGGCTTCAATGCTTTAGAAGTGGTGCAGGCGGCAACTTTGAATGGTGCCGAAGCCTTAGGCCTTGAGCATGAAATTGGCTCAGTGGTGCCGGGCAAAAAAGCCGATTTGGTGGTGGTAGCTGAAAACCCGTTGGCGAACTTTAAGGTCTTGTACGGCACAGGGCACTTTAAACTGAACGATCAGAACGAGCCTGTGCGCACCAAAGGCGTTCGTTACACCATTAAAGACGGTATCGTTTATGATGCGCAAGAGTTATTAAGTGATGTGCGTCGCTTGGTCGCCGAAGCGAAGGCAGACCAAGAGTAAATGAAGGGAAAAGGGTGATCACCCAGGATGCCGCTGCGTGCTTTGGCCCTTGAACCCACTGGTTCAAGGCGGGGCGCAAATCAACGGCCGTAGGCTTCTCGATACATGTCGAGCTTGCACAATAGCCGGTCAGTGAGCCCCTTTACTGATGACATCGGCTCAGGGACATTAGCGTGCTGGCGCACATCCCAGGCGATCCTAACTTTTTACTTTCGCCCTGGACGCTGCTCGCTCGTGACTTGCTCCAGGGTTTCTTGCAGCAACTTAATCTTTTCTTCCAGCTCTTGAATGCGTTGGCGCTGTTCATGCTCGAGTTTGCTGCTCTCGTGGCTTAAATTTAGCGCCGCCATCACCGCAATTTGCTCCGGATGGCTGAGCTTGGTGGCTTGGCGAATATGCTCAAGCTTGTCATTCAGCTTGTCTGCTGCTTGCTGCAACGCAACTTCCTGCCCTTCAGGGCAATTCACTTTGTAGTGACGGTCCATCAACTTGATGTCCATGGTGCGTTGAGTCATTGCACAGTTTCCTTGCTGTTTTGTTGTCGTTTGCGCACATTATGCCATGCTTGAAGGGGCTTTGTCAGCTAGCCTGAAAAGTCTGACAGTGGTAGGATGCACAGCAAACCAAGCAAGAGAAGACAGCTTATGTCAGAGCGCAAATCGCCAGAAGATAAATCCGAACTCACCAGCTCGCAGAGCTATGATCGCTTAACGGAATTTTTTGAGCACCAAGGCTTACTTGCCAGTGGCGCAGAAGTCCACGGTTTGCTGACCGGCATGGTTGCCAGTGGCGCAAGCATTGAAGGTGATGAGTGGCTATTGTTACTCAGTGATTTGATTAATGAAGGGCAGTCGTTTAAGCCCGAGCTACGCGATCATGTAAAACTGATGGCGACCGAGACTTGTGCCAGTTTGCGTGATCCTGATTTGGGTTTTCAGCTTATTTTACCCAGTGACCACGAGCCGTTGCATGAACGTCTGCAAGCGCTTACCGCATGGGTGCAATCGTTCTTAGTCGGTTTTGGCGTCAACCAAACGAATTTGGCAGGACTTTCTGGTGATTTACGTGAAGCCATTGATGACATGGTCGAAATTGCCAAGCTCGATATCACTATTGAAGATGATGAAGAAGCCGAGCGTGCTTACTTTGAAATCATGGAATATCTACGGATTTCCGCCATGCTTTGCTTCAACGAACTTGGGCAAAACGCTAATACCACCTGTAAAACCAATAAGACCTTACATTAAGTTCTGCTGCAAGGAGCATTGTTGTTATGGCTGTAGCTGTGCCTGTCGAGGAATACCAACGCCGTCGCGAGCAAGTTCTTAAACGCCTTGCTGCCGGCGACGAAAAGGCGATCGCAGTGATCCCAAGCGCACACATGGTTACGCGTAGTAACGATACCGAGTATCCCTTTCGGCAAAACAGTGATTTCTTTTACCTGACCGGCTTTAACGAGCCCGATGCGGTGCTGGTGCTGGCGCCTGATGCGGAGTTGTCGGTGCAGTTGTACTGCCAACCGAAAGACCCGCAACAAGAAGTCTGGCATGGCCGCCGTTTAGGTGTCGCGCGCGCGGTAGATGCGTTAGGGGTCGATGTTGCCCACGCCGTTGATGAGCTTGATGAGCACTTGTGGCAACTATTGGATGGCGTCCACACCGTTTATTGCGACCAGAGCAATCAGGATTTTTTCCAACACCTGTTGGGCTTAGCGGCGGAATTACGTAGCAGCGGTAAACGCGGCGTGCAACCGCCACAACGCTGGCAGGATATTTCGCCGTGGCTGCACACCATGCGCTTGGTGAAGTCGAATGCCGAGCTTGAATTGATGCGTGAAGCGGCGCGAATTAGCGTGTTGGCGCATCAACGGGCGATGAAATTTGTCGCACCGGGACGTTACGAATACCAAGTTGCCGCCGAACTGCATCACGAGTTTGCTATGCACGGCGCCGCTGCACCAGCCTACGGCACCATTTGTGGCAGTGGCGAAAACGCCTGTATTTTGCACTACACCGAAAATAGTGACGCACTAACCGACGGTGATTTGATCTTGATCGACGCCGGCGCGGAATATCAAGGCTATGCTGCCGACATTACCCGCACCTTCCCGGTGAATGGCACATTTAGCGAGCCGCAAAAGCAGCTCTACGAAGTGGTGTTGCAGGCGCAATTAGTTTCGTTGGACGTTATTCGGCCGGGCGCTACCTTGCAGCAAGCCCAAGATGTTGCCGCGCATGCTTTAACCGAAGGCCTTGTGGAGCTTGGCATACTGCACGGTTCAGTAAAGGACAATATCGAGCAAGCGACTTATCGCCGCTTCTTTATTCACGGCTTAGGCCATTGGCTCGGACTCGACGTACATGATGTGGGTGATGCCCGTCGCGGCGACAAATCTACGCCGTTCAAGCCCGGTATGGTGCTGACTGTGGAGCCTGGGTTGTATATTCCGGCCGATGCCGATGACGTTGATAGTCAGTGGCGGGGCATTGGTATTCGCATTGAAGATGACGTGGTGGTGACCGCTGATGGGCATGAGAATTTGACCGCGGCGGTCCCGAAAACAGTGGCAGAGATAGAAGCGTGGATGCAGAACAAGTAACACCTGTAGTCATTGCTGGCGGTGGCCTCGTTGGCTCGCTGATGGCGTTTTTGTTTGCCCAGCAACGACCTGATGTTGTGGTGAAAGTGGTGGAGCCGCAAGCGGATGGGCCTGTGCCCGATAAGCGTACGATTGCGTTGGCTGCGGCCACCGTTGATTTGCTCAATGCACAGGGGATTTGGCAGGAGCTTACTGACGAAGCCGAAGCGATTAAGCACATTCATGTGAGTGATCGCGGCTATTTAGGCGCGACGCGGTTACACGCTGAACAAGAAGGTGTGGCGGCGCTAGGTTATGTTGTTCCCGCCGCCGCGCTCAATAAAGCCTTGTATGATCGCTTACAAGCGTTACCGCAGGTCGAGTGGCTTGCCGGCAGCCAAGTCACTGGGCTGGAACAACAGCAACCGCATTGCAATGTCACATTACAAACGCCGAATGGCGAACAGCAGTTAAAAGCCCAGTTGGTGGTGGGTGCGGATGGCCAGCGGTCATTTGTGCGCGAGCAACTTGGCATTGGCGTACAAACCACCGACTATGGGCAAGTCGGCATTATTGCCAATATTAGCTTGGACAAGCCACTGGCTGGCTGGGCCTACGAGCGCTTTACCGAGACGGGACCGCTGGCGTTGTTGCCCCTACCGAAGCAACAAGCGTCATTGGTATGGAGTGTCGCCGAAGAACAAGCTGAACAAGTGCTGGCATTGCCAGATGACGAATTCTTGGCGCAACTACAGCACGCCTTCGGTTATCGCGCTGGGCGCTTTACTGGCGTCGGCCAGCGCCTGCAATTTCCTTTGCGTCTGCATTTAGCTGAGCGCAGTGTGGCGCATCGGGCTGTGTTGATTGGCAATGCCTCGCATACCTTACATCCGATTGCCGGACAGGGCTTTAACCTTGGCGTCCGCGATGCGATTTGTTTAAGTGACCAGCTCGCCAAAGCCGATGATCTTGGCAGCTACGCAACGCTCGCCGCATATTGGCGCGAGCGTGAAGACGACTACAAAAACATCATCGGCTTGACCGACATGCTGGTGCGTGGCTTTTCCAATCACTACTGGCCGTTAACCAAGTGTCGCAACCTCGCGTTGCTCGGCCTTGATGCACTGCCACCGTTACGCCAAGCCTTTGCGCGGCAAACGATGGGGCTAGCGCCGTTAGCACGCAGAGGAGGTGCATCATGAGCCAACGTTTTATCGTCGTCGGTGGTGGCATGATCGGTCTCGCTACCGCGTTAGGGTTGCGTCAGCAAGGACATCGCGTGGTGTTGCTGGAACGCGGCGCACAGCCGCAGTACACCGAAACCACGGAATTGCGTGTGAGCGCGATTGCGCACTCTAGCCGCCAGTTGCTGGAACAACTTGGCGTGTGGCAACGCTTGCCCGCAGATCGGCTTGGGCCATACCAAGCCATGGAAGTGTGGGACCACGATAGTTTTGGCCGTATTCATTTTGCTGCGGCAGAGGTCAATCAACCGGATCTTGGCGCGATTGCTGAAAACAAAGTCATCGAGGCTGAACTCTGGCAAGCTGCCGATGAAGCGGGCGTTGAGTTACATGCCAATACCGAGGTGCGTCAACACGAAAATGCGGCACCGCAGGTTACTGTGAAAACCGCGACTGAGCAGTTCACCGCGGATTACCTGATTGCTGCCGATGGCGTGCAATCGCCACTGCGCCAAGCGGAGGGCTTACCGCTTACGTTTTGGGACTACGAACAGCAAGGCTGTGTGGCTGTGATCAAATGCGCTAAACCGCATGGCGGCTGTGCGCGGCAAGTATTTTTACCGAGTGGGCCAGTGGCATGGTTGCCGTTAGGCGATCCCCATCACGTGTCGCTGGTATGGTCTGCTGACACCGAAGTCGCCGCCGAGCTGAAAGGCTTGAACGACAAGGAATTTACCAAGCGACTGCAAGCCGCAAGTGACGGTGCGCTAGGCGAACTTGAGCTGGTGTCACAACGGGCTTATTTTCCGCTACGCATGCAATACGCGCGGCGCTGGCTAGCTGGGCGCATGATTGTGTTGGGTGATGCCGCCCATAGCATTCATCCGCTCGCGGGGCAGGGGGCAAATCTTGGCTTTGGCGATGTGCAGGCGTTGCTAGCGCTAACCACAGAAGCATTCAGCCACGCCGATTTACGCAATTGGGAACGTGAGCGCAAAGTCGCAGCAGTACAAATGATCACCGCCATGGAAAGTTTTAAACGTGGTTTTGGCCATGCCAACCCATTGCTGAAACTGGTGCGCGGCATCGGTCTGAAAATCGCCAATGACGTGGCACCGCTCAAACGCAGCCTGATCAAATCCGCTCTTGGATAAAGGCCGCTAACTGTTGTGCGGCGGAGTTTTCCGCCGCGCGCGTCGATAACATCACACCGACTTCGCCAAGCTCCGGCAACGGCGTGCCATCGGCGCAGCGCTGAATCTTTTCTAAATGCGCGGGTACCGTGCTCTGCGCCAACACGGTAATGCCCAGACCACTTTCAATGGCCGCGGTGAGCCCGCTAAAGTCCGTGTTGGTATAGGTAATGCGCGATTGAATACCGGCATTGCGCAAGGCGCGCAACGCACGACGCCGATAAATACAGCCATCAGGCGCAACCACCAAGGGCAGCGGTGCAGGTAACAAATGACTCTCACTATTTCCGACCCAGACCAGCGGCTCTTGCCGCAACTCCAGCCATTGCATGGGATTGACCCATTGCGCGGCGTCTTTGCCACCACTTTCGGTGAGCGCAATAATCACATCAAAATCATCGGCATTGGCCACCAACTGTCGACTTAAGGCAGAGCTCACTTCCAGCGCCACGTTCGGATAGCCTTGGGCGAATTGCCCTAAGACTTGCGGCAACAGCTTGCTGGCAAACTCGCTGGTCATGCCCAGTCGCACGCGACCACTCAACTCCGGCTCCGTCAGCCGCGCAATGATCTGATCATTAAGACTGAGCATCGCCCGTGCCGCCTCAAGCAGTTCGTTACCGGCAGGTGTCAGTTGAATACGCCCACCGGTGCGGGCGTACAAACGCATACTGAGCATCTCTTCGAGCCGCTGCAATTGCAAACTGATGGCCGGTTGCGAGCGGCCAAGCTGCTGCCCCGCGGCAGTGAAGCTCTGCAAATCATAAACGCTAACAAAGGCGCGAAGACTGTCCAAAGAGAGCTGTTGCATGACCCAAACACCCCAAAAATCGCAAAAATATAATTAGAAGTAATACAAGCTGAAACATTATTTACAATCCAAATAATAGCATAAGGAATTTTAATTTGTTGCCAGCGCCTTAGAGTTTTATAATTGCGCCCACTTTTACGCGAAACAACAGGACATCGATGCCATGGCAAATCGTACCCCTTTATTCGACGCGCATGTGAAAGCTGGCGCAAAAATGGTCGACTTTCACGGTTGGGACATGCCGCTCAACTACGGTTCGCAAATCGAAGAGCACAATGCTGTACGCAAAGACTCGGGTGTGTTCGATGTCTCGCACATGACCATCGTTGACGTTGCTGGCGCGCAAGCCAAAGATTTCCTGCGCAAAATGCTGGCCAACGACGTCGCCAAACTCTCAGTACCAGGCAAGGCGCAGTACAACAGCATGCTGAACGAAAAGGGCGGCGTGATCGATGACCTTATCGTGTATTACTTTTCTGACGAATCGTACCGCTTGGTCGTAAACTCAGCGACCCGTGAGCGCGACGTGGCGTGGATCGAAAAAGTTGCCAGTGCGTTCGACGTGACCATTACCGAACAAACCGAACTTGCCATGGTGGCACTGCAAGGACCAAAAGCAGCCGAAAAACTGCGTTTGGTGCTCGGCGACGAAGCCTTTGCCCCAGTGGACGGCATGCGACCTTTCATGTCGGTGCAGGTTGGCGACTTATTCATTGCCACCACCGGTTACACCGGCGAAGCGGGCTACGAAATCGTTTTACCAGCGAGCGAAGTTGAAAAACTTTGGGACGACTTGTTGAACGTTGGCGTCCAGCCATGCGGCCTCGGCGCACGTGATACCTTGCGTTTGGAAGCTGGCATGAACCTGTACGGCCAAGACATGGACGAGAACATTACCCCGCTGGAAGCCAACATGGGTTGGAGCGTGGCGTTTGAACCAGAAGACCGCAATTTCATTGGTCGTGAAGCACTCGAAAAACAAAAAGCCGAAGGCCACGACAAGTTGGTCGGCTTGGTGATGCGCGAAAAAGGCGTACTGCGTCACGGTCAGAAAGTTGTCGTTGACGGCGGCGAAGGCGTGATCACCTCAGGTACCTTCTCGCCAACGCTAGGCTTCTCGATTGCTATGGCGCGTGTGCCTAATTCTGTCGGCGAAACCGCCGAAGTGGAAATGCGCAAAAAATTCGTTACAGTTAGCGTGGTGAAGCCAAGCTTCGTACGCAATGGTAAGGGTCTTGTGTAAGCGAGCACCTGCGAAACACAACAGAACAACTAATTTGAGGATCACAACATGAGCTCAATTCCAAAGGAATTAAAGTACGCATCGACCCACGAGTGGGTCCGTAACGAAGGTGATGGTGTGTTCACCGTAGGTATCTCTGAGCACGCTCAGGACTTACTTGGTGACATGGTGTTTGTTGAATTGCCAGAAGTGGGCGACAACGTCGCAGCAGGTGACGACGTTGCCGTAGCTGAATCAGTGAAAGCAGCTTCTGACATCTACGCACCGATTGGCGGCGAAATTATTGCCATCAACGAAGACCTCGAAGATGCACCAGAAACAGTGAACAGTGATCCTTATGGCGACGGTTGGCTATTTAAGATGAAAGCCGACGACCCAAGCGAAGTAGAGAGCTTGCTTGATGCCGAAGGTTATCAAGCAGTTATCGACGAAGACTAATTTGGCAATGGATTGCAAAACCCCGGTCACGCTACCGGGGTTTTGTGTTTCCTGACCTGTGTTTTAACCCCGAACCGAGGGACGAGAAGTAAATGACCACAGCAACGCTCAAGCAGTTAGAGAATCACGGCGAGTTTATTGGCCGTCACATTGGCCCAAGCGCCGAAGAACAGGCTGAAATGCTCGCGCTATTAGGTGCCGACTCACTCGAAGCACTGACCAAAGATACGGTTCCTGGCGCGATTTTGCGCGAACCTTTCTTACAAGTGGGTGAGCCGTTATCGGAACGTGAAGCCCTGGCGAAGCTGAAGACTATTGCACAGAAAAACAAAGTGCTGACCTCGTTCATCGGTATGGGTTACTACGACACCTTGGTACCGAACGTTATTTTGCGTAACGTGTTGGAAAATCCAGGTTGGTATACGGCTTACACGCCGTATCAGCCGGAAATTGCGCAAGGTCGCCTTGAAGCGATTTTGAACTTCCAACAAATGACCATGGATTTGACCGGCCTTGACCTCGCCAGCGCGTCATTACTTGACGAAGCGACTGCTGCGGCCGAAGCTATGGCCATGGCGAAGCGCGTGAGCAAGAGCAAATCCAACGCCTATTTCGTTGCTGACAACGTGTATCCACAAACCATCGACGTGGTGAAAACCCGCGCCGAAATGTTTGGCTTCGAAATCATCGTTGCTCCAGCGCGTGAAGCGGCGGACCATGACGTGTTTGGTGCTTTGTTCCAATACCCTGACCGTTACGGCCAACTGCACAACCTCGAGCAACTCATTGCCGACGTGCAAGCCAAGAAAGGTGTTGTTGCAGTTGCGGCTGACATCATGAGCTTGGTGATGCTGAAAGCGCCGGGTGAAATGGGTGCCGACATGGTACTGGGTTCAGCGCAGCGCTTCGGTGTACCTATGGGCTACGGCGGTCCACACGCAGCCTTCTTCGCAACCCGTGACAAGTACAAGCGTTCATTGCCAGGCCGTATTATCGGTGTCTCGAAAGACAGCCGCGGCAAGCTTGCCTTGCGTATGGCCATGCAAACCCGTGAACAACATATTCGCCGCGAGAAAGCCAACTCGAACATCTGTACCGCACAGGTGTTGTTGGCCAACATGGCATCGTTCTACGCGGTGTACCACGGTCCACAGGGCTTGCGCACCATCGCTGAGCGCATCCACCGCTTGACTGACATTGTGGCACTTGGCCTGCAAGACAAAGGCGTGAAGCTGGAAACCTCACATTGGTTCGACACCTTGACCTTCAAGCTTGAAGGCAACCAGCAAGAAATCATCGACCGAGCCGTGGCGCATGGTTTGAACTTGCGTGTCGACGGCGAAAAAGTGTTTGGCGTGAGCTTGGATGAAGCCAAGACCCGCGACGACGTTGAGAACCTATTCACCGCCTTGTTCGGCGACGATCACGGCCTTGACATCGACATGCTCGACTCACGTGTCGGTTCAGGTGACGTACAGTCCATTCCATCGGAATTACAGCGCACCAGCGCCATCTTGGAACACGAAGTGTTCAACACGCACCACTCAGAAACTGAGATGCTGCGTTACATCAAAAAGCTTGAGAACAAAGACTTAAGCTTGAACCACAGCATGATCTCGCTCGGCTCGTGCACCATGAAGCTGAACGCGACCGCCGAAATGATTCCAGTAACCTGGCCAGAATTCGGTCAGTTGCACCCGTTCTGTCCTGAAGATCAAGCCGCCGGTTACTACGAGTTGCTACGCACCTTGTCGACCTGGCTCATCGACATTACTGGCTACGACGCTATGTCAATGCAGCCGAACTCGGGCGCACAGGGCGAATACGCTGGCTTGTTAGCGATTCAGAAATACCACGAAAGCCGTGGCGACGCGCACCGCAACATCTGCTTGATCCCAAGCTCAGCGCACGGCACCAACCCAGCATCTGCACAAATGATGGGCATGAAAGTAGTGGTCGTTGACTGTGACAAGAACGGTAACGTCGACCTTGACGACTTGAAAGCCAAAGCCGCTGAAGCCGGCGATAACTTGTCATGCATCATGGTCACCTATCCATCAACGCACGGCGTTTACGAAGAAGGCATTCGCACCATTTGTGACGTAGTTCATGAGCACGGTGGTCAGGTCTACCTTGACGGTGCCAACATGAACGCGCAAGTGGGCGTGACCTCGCCAGGCTACATCGGTGCCGACGTATCGCACTTGAACCTGCACAAAACCTTCTGTATTCCACACGGTGGTGGCGGTCCTGGCATGGGCCCCATCGGTGTGAAGAAGCACTTGGCGCCTTTCTTGCCAAACCACAGCGTCGTGCCGATTCACGGTACTGGCCTGAATAACGGTGCCGTATCTGCCGCACCTTTCGGTAGCGCGAGCATTTTGCCAATCTCGTGGATGTACATTGTCATGATGGGTTCACGTGGCCTGCGCGAAGCGACCGAAGTGGCGATTTTGAACGCCAACTACATCGCCAAGAAGCTGAGCGGCCACTATCCGATCTTGTACAAAGGCCGTAACGACCGCGTTGCGCACGAGTGCATCATCGACTTGCGCCAGTTGAAAGACGCCGCCGACGTTGCCGAAATCGACATCGCCAAGCGCCTACAAGACTACGGCTTCCACTCACCAACCATGAGCTTCCCAGTCGCGGGCACCTTGATGGTCGAGCCAACCGAGTCAGAGTCGAAGTACGAACTGGATCGCTTCATCGAAGCCATGATCTCGATTCGCGAAGAAGTTCGCAAAGTCGAGCAAGGCGAGTGGCCGCAAGACAACAACCCGTTGCACCACGCGCCGCATACCTTGGCCGACATCACGGACACTTCATGGGACCGCCCATACGACCGCCACACCGCCGTCTATCCAGTCGCCGCCGTAGCTGAGAACAAGTTCTGGCCATCGGTGAACCGCATCGACGACGTGTACGGCGACCGTAACCTCATGTGTAGCTGCCCGGCGATTGATGATTATCGGTAACGCCTGATGGTAGTTGATTTTGCATGATGATGAATGCCCTCCGCTTGGAGGGCATTTTTGTTTTGGGCAATAAAAAAGCCCCGAACTTTGAAAGGTTGGGGCTTTTTCGACAAATAGTTTACGAAGGATGGTGGCTAGCTGTTCGCCGCCTTTTTCTGACGCTCAACAACGGCATTTTGCTCTGCAATAGCGCCGTCAATCACGCGTGCGTAAACGCGTTTTTTCTCGCGCGATTTAGCGTTGTGTACGAAGTTCGATAGGTTCGAACTTTCGGTGGCTTTCTTTTTGAATATTCCAAGCATTGTCGATTACCTTACTATTTCCATGCTCTAACCCATCTTTGTACAGTCCTACTGTACCGTCAAGGGCGCGCTATTCTATCAGCTCAAGAAGCTGTTGGCGAGTGTATCGTTCTACAATGTAGCGCTCTATCTCGTCAACATTATCATGGTAGAAGCGCGTGTGCCCCTTATTGTTTTTTACCAACAAATCTACCTGTATTCGACTGCCAAACTTACCTTTTAGTTCAATTACGACAGTTTGCGCACCTAAGAACTGGTCAACGAACACCGCGGGTTCAATTCTACGACCTTCTTCTTTTTCCCGCTCCAGGTGAACCTGCCATAAATACTGAAACAGGTTGTTTCTCAGCTGGAAACTGTAGTTTATCCGTTAGCGTCCGCGCAATCTGCGTCCTGTTCGCTTTCGCGAACTTAATGGCTTGCGCAGCTATCTGTTCTTCATCTGGTGAGAGCTTCATCACTGCGGGCCCTCGTAATTGTAATGACGCTGCCACTGCTCTATTTCATGTGTCGTTTCGTTTAGCGTTCTAAACCAGTTCTGGTCAAGACATTCATTCCTAAACCTACCATTCAAACTCTCAACAAAGGCGTTCTGTGTTGGTTTTCCTGGCTGAATAAAACCCAACCTTACATCGTTGTTTTTGCTCTAAAAAAAACTGGCTTTGCTGGTAAATTCGGTTCCATTATCGCAGCCAATATGTTTTGGCTTGCTGCGCTCGTCGATAAACTGAGACAAAAAGCGCGATACTTGCTGTCCTGAAATCGATACTGAGACAAGTTGTCCAACCATTTCCCGGCTAAAGTCATCGACAACATTCAAGACTCTGAAACGTCGGCCACTTGCCAGCTGGTCAGACACAAAGTCCATCGACCATCGTTCATTCACACGTTGCGGTGCGTCCATAACGACGCGAGGTCGTGTCAGCTTTTTACGTTTCTTGGTCCGAACCTGAAGCCCTTGTTCAGTATAAAGGCGATGGGTTCGTTTCTTATTTTGTACAAACCCTTCGCGCTTAAGCAGCCATGCAACAGTGAATAGCTATACCGTGGATATTCCACGGCAAGCTCCTAGGCGAGTTGTTACCCGCTCGTCATCTAGCTGCTTTGGCTTATATCGGTACGTTGTTCTCAAGTTACATCTCGGATGTCTGGCAGTTGTTTGCCGAATATAGCCACAGTGACCGATTCTGATGCCTGATGGTGTTGAGCCATGGCCTGCAAATAAAGTGAACATTAAATAGACAGGAGTTTTATTGTGGTTTATATTTTTACTATTAAAAGTAAAAGTATAAACCTTTAGGGAGCAACCTGTGTTCGCAGAACGTTTCGTTCGGGCGCGTAAAGCGTCTGGCCTATCTATGCAAGCTTTGGCCGATAAGGTTGGGCTGTCGGCTAATGCGATCAAGAAATATGAGCATGGTGATGCCATGCCTTCTTCGTCTAATTTAATGAAGCTGTCCAAAGCTCTGAATGTGCGCAGTGAATACTTTTTTCGACCTACTAAAATTGAGGTTGAAGGTATTGAGTATCGTAAGCGCGCAAGCATTTCGCAAAAGATCCTGAATAAGATTCGAAGTGATGTGCTGGATCAAGCGGAGCGGTGGTACGAGCTTTTAGATCTTTTTCCTGACTCAGCTAAACCTATTGCTAACTTTGAGCTACCGCAAGATCTTCCAGAATCAATCACCGATTACGAAGAAATTGATAGCGTAGCTGATTGCATGCGTGAACATTGGCAACTTGGTTTAAATCCAGTCCAAGATATGGTCGATACTTTTGAGTCACGTGGTCTGATGGTCATCTTGACGTACATCGAGACCGACAAGAAGTTTGATGGTTTAGCGGGAACTATAAAAGAGCAGCCACTGATAGTCATTTCTGGTTCACAAGCCGGCGACCGTCAACGGTTTACCCTTGCCCATGAGCTTGGCCATTTGGTCTTACGTGACCGGTTAGCTAATTCAATAGATGAAGAGAAGGCGTGTGATCGCTTTGCAGGTGCATTTTTATTGCCGACCTCAGCTGTCAAACGCGAACTGGGCGAAAAGCGTAGTCAACTGGAATCACGTGAACTCTATATGCTCAAGGGCGAGTATGGTATCAGTATGGCGGGCATTACTATACGTGCGCAGCAATGCCGAATTATAACTAGCGGCTATTATGCTCACGTAATGCGTTACTTCAGTAAGCAGGGCTGGCGAAAGCAAGAGCCTGGCGATGCTTATCCGTCAGAGCAGACATTTTTGTTTAAACAACTGGTCTATCGAGCATTAAGCGAAGAGTACATTGGAGAGTCTAAAGCGGCTGAGCTATTAGGTATGTCATTAGCCAGCTTTCACAAGGAACGTAAGCTCGAGGTAACAGGTGAC
The DNA here is from genome assembly GCF_024752025.1 of Pseudidiomarina sp. CB1. Taxonomy (GTDB): domain Bacteria; phylum Pseudomonadota; class Gammaproteobacteria; order Enterobacterales; family Alteromonadaceae; genus Pseudidiomarina. The sequence goes on from NZ_JANTPU010000003.1 coordinate 192,274, forward strand.
TCAACAACTACTTGTTAGCGACGCAAATATATTGATTGATATGGCAGAGGGCGGACTGCTTGAGCAATTTTTTGCATTGCCGTTTGAATTCATTATTCCTGACATCTTGTTTGAAGAAGAGCTTGCTGATGAACACCCTCACTTTCCGGAACTGGGATTAAAACTTGAGGTGCTATCGGGCGAATTGATGGTACAAGCCTTTGAAATGATTACGAGGCACTCAAAGCCAAGTAGAAATGATGTGTTCGCAATGTGTTTGGCGATGAATAAGGGGTGCCCACTACTTACTGGCGATAGAGATTTGCGAGTGGCGGCGCAACAAGAAGGTATCGTGGTAAAAGGAACAATAGGAATGGTCGAGGCCATGATTCAACACAACATCATTACAGCGGAGCAAGCGAAACATTCGTTTCAGCGAATGAAGGAAGCTGGAAGGCGTTTACCATGGGAATTGATAGAGGCACGCATTTCCCCACCCCTATGACAACCATCCTATTGACCTTATCCCTACATCGGCTACTCTGTAAGAAAAAAGTAAACCCGCTAGCGATCAATACTTTGCAAAGGAGCATGGACGATTAAACGTGTCGATATTGAAGAGGCGCTACACGGTCTAGCCGAGAATTTGCGTGAGGCGCGTGAGTTAGCCTTTATTGAAAACCTTGCAAAGCTGCTCAGTGAGTTGCTGCGGGCTGATCATGTCATGATCGCAGAAGTTTTTGATGATGCCCCCGAAACTGCCCAAATCGTCACCTTTTATTCCCGAGGCGAGTTCCAACCTCCTGTAAGTTATGAACTTAATGGCTCGCCGTGTGAGCAGGTGTTGTCGACGGAGTCCTGTGTGTTCAGGGAAGGTGTTTGCGAGTCGTTTCCGCAGGATGCGATGCTGCAGCATCTAGGCGCTGCCAGCTATATCGGGGTGCCAATGCTGACGGCGGATCAGAATAAATTAGGTTTGTTGGCGATTCTGAATGACCAACCAGCGGATTATGATAGCACGGTACTGGAGTTGCTGCAGGTGGCGGCGGCGCAAGCGGCGGCAGAGCTTGCGCAATTGCGTATTTCGCGCAACTTGCAAGAAAGCCAGCGGCGTTTGCAGACCTTGATGAACTCGCTACCGGGGATGGCGTATCGTTGCAAGAACGATGAGCATTGGACCATGGAAATTGTCAGTCGTGGGGTGTTTGACCTGACTGGCTATCGGCCGCAAGACCTGATTCAGAATAAGCGCATCTCGTGGGCGCGCTTGATTCATCCGGAAGACCAAAACACGGTGAACGAGGCGATTGAACAGGCGACGCTACGCCACCAATACTTTCGCATCGCTTACCGCATTATCTGTGCAGATGACCAGATCCGCTGGGTCTGGGAACAGGGCAAGGGCGTCGAGAATGCTGAGGGTAAAGTCACGCACTTTGAAGGCTTTATTCTGGACGTTACTGAGCAACATCAGCATCAAGAGCACATCGCCGAAATCGCCTTTCGCGACGAATTAACCGGGCTCGCCAATCGTGCAGCCTTGCTCGATCATTTGCAGAATGAATACGAGCACAACCCGCAACAAGACTATTTATTGGTGCTGCTGGACCTCAAATATTTTCGCAATGTGAACGAGCGCTTTGGCTTGCATGCCGGCGATCGTTTGTTGCGCTTGGTGGCACAACGACTGCAAGACGGGGCCAGCAGCTATGATGACATGGTCGAAATCGCGCGCGTAACCGGCGATGAGTTCGTCGTGCTGGTCAAAAATAGCGCCGAAAAAGTGGAGCAGTTTCTGACGGTTGCCGGTCACCTGAAGCAGTTTTTTGATACGCCGTTATTGATCGGTGAGCATCAACTTGATGTGCATTTGCGTATGAGTGGCTCGTTTTCGTATCGCGCCGAATCGGCTGCTGAGTTGTTACAGCAGGCAAGCATCGCGATGTATGAAGCGAAACAGCATGAGCTGAATTATTGTGTGTTTGATGAAGCCTTGCAGCGTAAGGTCTCTGCCGAGCGCCATCAAACCGAGCGCTTTTTGCAAGCGCTGGCGCAAGGTGAGCTAAGTATTGCCTTACAGCCGCAAATCGACTTAGCCACTGGGCAATGCGTCGGAGCCGAGGCACTTTGCCGCTGGCATGATCAAGAGTTAGGCCACGTCAGCCCGGGTATTTTCATCGACATTGCGCGCAAGCAAGGTGTGCTTGCCGAGCTAGGCATACAAGTGCTGACCAAAACCTGCAGCCTGATGAAACAGTGGCAGCAACGCTACGGTCAGCTCCCTAAAGTTTCGGTCAACGTGGGCGCACAACAATTTGCCGCACCCGACGTAGTGGAAGATTTTCTCAGTATTTGTAAGGGGATTGACGCACAAGCCGTCACCCTTGAAATCACCGAAAGTGATTTAATGATTGATCCGCAGTTGGCCCTCACGGTTACTCGGCGCTTGCGTGACCACGGTTTCCGCTTAGCGATTGATGACTTTGGTACTGGCTATTCGTCGCTGGCCTACTTGCAGCAATTTGCCGTCGATATTCTGAAAATCGATATGTCCTTTGTGCAAGCGATGATCAAAGATGAGTCGAGTAAAACGTTGGTGAATACCATCATCGCGATGGCGCAAACCCTCGGACTTGAAACTATCGCCGAAGGCATTGAAACTGCAGAGCAAGCGCAACTGCTGAAAGAGCTTGGTTGCCAAGGTGGGCAAGGGTATTATTTTGGTCGCCCGGTGCCGCCTGAAGAATTCGCGAAGACTTGGCTAGAATAAAAACAACAACAATTAACTAGGTCGCTATCGAAAGGTCGTTATGACTACATCCTCAACTGCTGCCAGACTGAAAAGTTTAGGGCCTGGCATTATCCTCGCCGCTGCCGCTGTGGGCGCCTCTCATCTTGTCGCATCCACACAAGCGGGCGCGTTATTTGGCTGGGAGTTATGGTGGTTAATCCTCCTCGTCAACGTTTTAAAGTATCCGTTCTTTCGTTTTGGCGTGACCTATACGCTGACCCGCAACGAAAGTTTAGTAAGTGGTTACTATCGCAAGCATAAGCTGTACTTGTGGGCCTTCACGCTGCTCAATATCATCGCTGCGGTGGTGAATACGGCGGGTGTGCTGCTGCTCACGGCGAGCCTGCTGCAGCTGTTCTTACCGGAACTAAGCTTGGCGCTGCTGTGTTGGGTCATTTTACTCGCCTGCTTACTGATTTTGCTCGGTGGCCAATACCGCAGCCTCGATGCTATTGCCAAATGGATCATGGTGACGCTGTCGCTGGCAACCATTGTGGCGGTCGTTATTGCTTGGCAAAACCATGTGCCACCTGCGACAGATTTTGTCGCACCATCGCCGTGGGAGCTGTCAGCGCTGGCGTTCTTGGTGGCGATGATGGGTTGGATGCCGGTGCCAATAGAACTCTCAGCGATTAACTCCTTATGGCTGCGCAGCAAGCAAAAGCTGACGGCGGTGACGCTGAAAGACGGCTTATTCGACTTTAATTTGGGCTATTGGAGCACGGCTTTTCTAGCTTTGGTTTTCCTCGCTTTGGGTGCCTTGGTACAGTTCGGTGCGCCGCAGCCGATTGCCATGGCCGGAACCAAATTTGCTGAGCAGTTTGTTGCCATGTACAGCGCCACCATTGGCGCTTGGTCAGAGTATTTGGTCGGCGCGATTGCGTTTTTATGCATGTTCGGCACCACCTTGGCGGTGTTAGATGGCTATGCGCGCACCTTGCGCGAGAGCCATCGCTTGATCACCAAACGCCGCACCAGCTTGCGTTACTGGGTGCTCGGCCAGTCGGTGGCAGGCATGTTAGTGATTCTTTACTTTCAGGCGGCACTCGGGCCAATGTTGAGTTTTGCGATGACACTGGCGTTTCTGACCACGCCGTTCTTTGCTTGGTTGAACTACATGCTCGTGCGCAAACAGCACATGCCTGCGGCGATGCATACATGGGCGTGGATTGGCCTGACGTATCTGCTTGGCTTCGCGTTACTGTTTATCTACTGGCGTCTGTTTACCTAAGCGCTAACTTAAGCTCTAAGTGAAAGCCCTCGCCCCTAACTTCGTGCGGGTTATCTGCAATTTAGGGGCGTTGACCTCACTGTGCTTGAGGTTTCTCTACGCATCTCTTTTAATGGGATGATTCCAACAAGAATGAGGTTGAATCCATGAAATTAGTTTCACAAGCGGTTGCGGCGACCTGTGTTGCGGCAACTTTAATGCTGAGCCCGTTCGCCTACGCCGAGCAAAGCGACAGCATACCAAGCGCAAAAATTGCTGCTGATGATGTGGTTGTGACAGAGCATCGTGCCAACATCAACGGCGAGCGCTTCGAATACACCGCAACGACCGGCACGCAGCCCGTGTTTGATGACAATGGTGATGCAACCGCAACGTTGTTTTTCACTTATTACGAGCGTCAAGACGTTAAAAACCGTGAAGAACGTCCGCTGTTGATTTCATTCAACGGTGGTCCTGGCTCGGCGTCGGTATGGATGCACATTGCCTACACTGGTCCAAAATCGTTACGCGTTGACGACGAAGGCTTCCCGATCATGCCTTACGGTGTGAAGGACAACCCGCACTCAGTGCTCGACGTTGCTGATATCGTGTTTGTGAACCCAGTCAACACTGGCTATTCACGCGTGTTGCCGAACGAGAAGGGCGAAATGCCATCGCGTGACCAGCAGCAGAAAATGTTCTTCGGCGTCAATGCCGATGTGAGTTACTTGGCGGATTGGGTCAATACGTTCGTGACCCGTCATGAGCGCTGGCGCTCGCCGAAGTACCTGATTGGTGAAAGCTACGGTACCACCCGTGTATCTGGCTTGGCGTTAGAGCTGCAAAACCGTCAATGGATGTATCTGAATGGGGTGGTTTTGGTATCACCAACCGAGATCGGCATCAATCGTGAAGGTCCAGTCGAGGCAGCCAACCGCCTACCGTACTTCGCTGCTACCGCTTGGTATCACGATGCTTTGAGCGACGATCTGCAAAGCAAAGATTTACTCGAAGTGCTTGAGGAAGTCGAAGCTTACACCCTCAACACGTACTTGCCTGCGCTTGCCAAAGGCGCAATGTTGCCTGCCGACGAGCGTGACGCCGTTGCTGCTGAAGTGGCGCGTTTCTCTGGCTTGAGCAAGCAAACCGTCTTACGTGCCAACTTAGATATTAATCCGCGCTTCTTCTGGAAAGAATTGCTACGCGACCGCGGTCAAACGGTAGGTCGTTTAGACTCGCGTTATCTTGGTATCGACCGTGACGACGTAGGCGATAGCCCAGACTACAACGCTGAGCTAACGTCTTGGTTGCACTCGTTCACACCAGCAATTAACTACTACTTGCGTGAAGAACTCGGCTACAAAACCGACGTGAAGTACAACATGTTCGGCCCAGTACACCCGTGGGATCGCACGAATAACAATACTGGCGAGAACTTACGTCAGGCGATGGCGCAAAACCCGTATTTGAACGTGCTGATTCAGTCGGGCTACTACGATGGTGCCACCAACTACTTCGACGCGAAGTACACTGGTTGGCATCTCGACCCAAGCGCACGCATGGAAGATCGCATCGACTTTAAAGGTTATCGCAGCGGTCACATGATGTATTTGCGCGCGGAAGATTTGCAGTTAGCCAACGATGACCTGCGCGACTTCATCAAAGCTACTTTGCCAGCGAAAGGCGAAGCGGCTAAATACGAATAATGGGAAGGTTCTAAAGATGACTAAATTATCAACGCTGGCCCTTGCGGTCAGCGTCGCACTTTCTGCATCTGCTGCATCTGCGGTTTCTGCGCCTGCTACGGCAATGCAGCAAGACGACGAAGTGAAGTGGGACGTACAAGCGCCACAAGGCGAATTTAAAGACATTCAAATCAAGGTCAACGAAGGCACTTGGATGAACGTCGACCTGAGCCCTGACGGTAAATACATCGTTTTTGACTTGTTGGGTGACATTTATCGCATGCCAGCTAAAGGCGGTGAGGCCGAATTGTTAGCTGGCGGTATCGCTTGGCAAATGCAGCCGGTGTATTCGCCAGATGGCAAGCACATTGCTTTTACCTCAGACCAAAGTGGCGGCGACAACATTTGGGTGATGGATGCCGACGGTAGCAACCAGCGTGCGGTAACCGACGAGACGTTCCGTCTGCTCAATAGCCCAGCTTGGAGCCCAGACAGCCAGTTTATTGTGGCGCGTAAGCACTTTACCGCACGCCGCTCATTAGGTGCCGGTGAAGTGTGGATGTACCACGTCAATGGTGGTTCAGGTGTGCAATTGACCGAACGTCCGAATGACCAGAAAGATTTGGGTGAACCTGCGTTCTCACCGGATGGCCGTTACATCTACTTCTCGCAAGACGACACGCCGGGCAAAACCTTCCACTACAGCAAAGATTCGCTCGAGGGTATTTACACCATCAAGCGCTTCGACCGCGAAACCGGCGACATCGACGTGATTCGTGGTGGTGCGGGCGGTGCCATTCGCCCAACGCCATCACCTGACGGCAAGCACTTGGCGTACATTAAGCGCGAAGACTTCAACAGTGTGTTGTATCTGTACAACCTCGAAACTGGCGAAGAGCAGCGTTTGTACACCCAGCTCGACCGCGACATGCAAGAAACCTGGGCGATTCACGGTGTTTATCCGACCATGGATTGGACGCCTGACGGCGAAGCTTTGGTGTTCTGGGCCGATGGTAAAATCATGCGCCTTGACGTCGACAGTCGCCAAGCGCGGGTGATTCCGTTTAGCGTGGAAACCACCAAGAAAGTCCAAACCGCATTGCACTTCAAACAAAACATTGAAGCCGATGACTTCAAGGTGAAGATGCTGCGCAATGTGCAAGTGTCACCTGATGGCGAACAAGTCATTTATGAAGCGCTAGGGCATCTGTATCAGCGTGACCTAGACGACAATGCTGTGGAACGTCTAACCGACCGCGAAGGCGCATGGGAGCTTTACCCAAGCTACTCACGTGACGGTAGCAAGCTGGTCTACGTGACGTGGGATGACCAAGAACAAGGTCAAGTCATCGTGCGTGACGTGCGTAGCGGCAAAGAGCAAGTGTTACCGACGGGCAAAGGCAAATTCATTGAGCCAGTATTTAGCCCAGACGGTACGTCTGTGGTTTATCGTAAAGTGCGTGGTGGTTACATCACCCCTGATACTTATGGCGTGAACCCTGGTATCTACCACTTGGCGTTAGCAGCGGATGCTGAGCCACGTTTAATTAGCGAAAACGGTTTCCAGCCGCAATTTGGCCAGCGTAATGACCGTGTCTATTTGATGGACTCAAGTGGTGCACAGAAGCTACTTGCGGTGGATTTAGAGACCAAACAACAACGTACGCTCTACACCTCTGAGCATGCGACGGAGTATCGTGTCTCGCCTGATGGTCAGCATCTCGCCTTTGCTGAACGCTTTAAAGTGTTCGTGACGCCGTTGGTTGAGCGCGGTGCGCCGATTGCGATTAGCCCAACCGACAAGCAGTTCCCGGTCGAGCAACTTTCAGTGCGTGCGGGTGAGAACATTTCTTGGACCGCAGATGGCAAGAACCTGTACTGGTCGCTGGGTCCAGAACTGTATCATGCGTCAGTCGCTGGTTTGTTTGCCATTGATAAAGCCGACAACGCCTTTGAGAAGGTCGCCAACGGTACGGATATCAGCTTTACTGCTGAGCAAGGTATTCATGATGAAACCGTTGCCTTTGTCGGCGGCCAAGTGATCACCATGAACGGTGACACCGTGATCAACGAAGGCACCGTGGTCGTGCGTGGCAACAAAATTGTTGCAGTGGGACCGAAAGACGAAGTGAACGTGCCAAACGGTGCGACCGTGATCGATACCACCGGTAAGTCGGTCATGCCTGGCTTGTTTGACGGCCACGCACATGGTCCTGCCGGCGAGTACGAGATCATTCCTGAGCAGAACTGGCAGAGTTATGCCAACTTGGCTTTCGGCGTGACTTCGATTCACGATCCATCAAATGACACTACCGAAATCTTCACCGCGAGTGAAATGCAGAAAGCAGGCTTAATCGCCGCGCCGCGCACGTTCTCGACCGGTACGATTTTGTACGGTGCTAACGGGCCGGGGTACACCTCGCACATTGATAGCCTTGACGATGCTAAATTCCATTTAGAGCGCTTGAAGAAAGTTGGTGCTTTCTCGGTCAAGAGTTATAACCAGCCGCGTCGTAACCAGCGTCAGCAGGTAATTGAAGCGGGTCGTGAGCTCGAAATGATGGTGGTGCCAGAAGGCGGCTCATTGTTGCAGCACAACTTGTCGATGGTTGCCGACGGACACACCACCATTGAGCACTCGATTCCAGTTGCCGAAATCTACAACGATATCGAGCAATTCTGGCAGCAAACCGACGTGTACTATACGCCAACACTAGGTGTGGCTTACGGCGGTATTTGGGGTGAGAACTACTGGTATGCGGAAACTGACGTGTGGAAGCATCCGAAACTGTCGAAGTTTGTGCCGCAAGATGTGCTGGTCGGCAAGTCGATGCGTCGCGAAAAGGCCCCGCATCATCATTACAACCACATCAACAACGCCGAAGTGGCAAAACGCCTAACGGACGCAGGTGTGAAAGTGGTTTCAGGTGCTCACGGTCAGCGTGAAGGTTTAGCGCAGCACTGGGAAATCTGGATGATGGAGCAGGGTGGCATGACGCCGCTTGAGGCTTTAGCAACAGCGACCATCAACCCAGCGATGGAGTTCGGTATGGACCACGCGCTTGGTTCACTCGAAGAAGGTAAGCTAGCGGATATTATCGTCATTGACGGTAATCCGTTGGAAGACATTCGTGTGACCGATCGCGTAACGCACACCATGGTTAATGGCCGCTTGTATGACGCGACCACTATGAACCAACTGGTGCCAGCGGCTGAACCGCGCGCTAAATTCTTCTGGGAATAGACGAATGTCGTAGCGATTACGGCTGTTTATTTCGCAGAAGCTCGTTATAATCCCGCTATATTCGTATAGCGGGATTTATTTTTTTTATGAATAACATCAAAGATATTGACCTCAATTTACTGGTCTATTTAGACGTGCTTTTGCGTGAGCGCAACGTTACCAAAGCCGCAGCGCAACTGAACATCACGCAACCGGCAATGAGTAATGGCCTGAAGCGTCTTCGTAGCTTACTTAATGATCCGATTTTGGTACGTACCAGTGAGGGCATGATCCCCACCGAGACCGCCTTGCGCATGCAAGAGCCGGTTCGGCAGATTCTCTATTCGGTCGAAGAAATGGTGCAGCCCGCGCGCGAATTTGATCCGTCTACAACCGATCGTGTGTTCCGTATTATGGCGTCGGATTATGCGGCCTCAACGTTGCTACCAAGGTTATTACCAGCCATCCAAGAGCAAGCTCCGTCAGTGACCTTAGATATTATGACGCCGAGCGATATTAGCTTTCACGACGTCGAAAATGGCAAAGTTGACGTGGCCATCAACCGCTTCGAAAAACTACCGCAATCGTTTCACCAAAAGGCCTTGTGGGAGGACGATTTTTCTTGCCTGATGCGCAATGACCATCCGTTGCTACAAGACTATTCGCTTGAGAATTACCTGAAAGCCGAACACGTGTGGGTGAGCAAAACTGGCTTTGGTGTCGGCGTCGGTATGGACCCACAAGACGTGCAGAAGCTAGGGTGGGTTGACGAAGCGCTCGCTGATTTGGGTCACAAACGCGACATTCGTGTGTTTACCCGTAACTACCATGTGGCGATGCACTTGGCGCGGCAGGGCTTGATCGCCACTTTACCGACCCGTGCGGCAAGTCTCTATAAAGATGACGACGAGCTCACGATGCGTGAGCCGCCGTTTGCGATTCCAGATTTAGACCTCACCATGATTTGGAGCCCATTGCTGCAGCATGATGCGGGACACCGCTGGTTCCGGCAACTCGTTGCCGAAACCGCAGCGGAGGGCTAAGCCTAGTTTAGGTGGTCCGGGTCGCCAATGCAGGAGATAGATTTGCTGCTTTGCGTGCCGGACCAAGCACGGCAAGCTGCCCGACGATGACTAACACCACCATGGCTATGGGTAGGTAATGCCAACCAATACGTGGCAGGCTAAAGGTGTCAACCAGCCAAATATTCAGCGCAATACTAGAGGCCACACCAATAATAAGGCCACTACTAGTAATCAATAGGTTCTCAAGCATAAATTGGCGCATGATGTCGCCCTTGGTCGCGCCAAGAGCACGACGTGTGCCGATTTGCTTGCGTCGCTGATTGACCGTGAAACTCACCATACCGACGATACCTAAAGCGGTAACGAGCGTTAGCACAGTCACAATGACCCAAAGCACCGTCTGTAAGGCAAAGAAGTCTTGGTAAGCGTCATCGCGCTGTTCATCCATCGCGGTCACATTCCGGATCAGCCGGCCATCGCGTTTCGCTAACAGTAACTCTTCAACCTCACGCATGAGCCGATCGCGTTCGCCTGGCTCGGTGCGAACTAAATAACGGTTGGCATTCCACAAACCACGTTGCGGTACCAACATGACATTATTAACGTTACTCCACTGCACCCAAGGTGCCTGCAGATGGTCAATAATACCTTTAATGGTCATCGGTTCGTCGTCGCGAATAAACACGGTTTGCCCAATAATTTCCGCAGGTGTGAGATCTGGGAATAGATTCTTAGCAGCCGCCTCGGTTAATAAAATATTTTGTGGCCATTGCTTGTCATTGGACAGGCGATAGGTGACTTCAGTTGGACTAAAGTTCTCACCCGCAACCAATTCGACACCCAATGTGTTTAGGCCATGGTCGTCAACGAAGTACAGCGAAACAGGGGTTCCGTCTTGGCTGTTTGGCGTCGTTGTAAGTCCCATCGACCAACCACCACCGCTCAACGGTGTCGAATTGATTTGCGTAGCATCAACCACACCGTTGAGCTTGCGGATCTCGAGCAAGTCGGTTTCCACGGCAACGCGTTCGTTGAAGCTGTCTTTGTAGCCAACGTACATTAAATGGAATTGGTTCGCTTCATCCATACCGGATTCGCGCGCCATCATACTGCTACGGTTTTCAATCATATGAATAGCATTAACGATGATCGTCATGGTTAATGCTATTTGCAATGCGAGCAATAATGCGCCAACTTTGTTACGCAGTAACGCTCTAAAAATAGGGCCAATTTGATTCATGATGCGTTTCCTTTGTAGGCGTTTTATTGCGTTTTAAGCTGACCCGCGGGGGCAATACTGCAGGCGCGCCAAGTTGGATAAAGTGCGGCGAGAATCGAGCTGACGATTGCTAGAGCAAAGCCAACGGCGATCATTGTGCCATCGAGAGAGGTGAGGCCCTCGGTGGAGTCACCATAAAGCGCGCTGATGCCTTGCAAACCAAGCCAAGCGAGGATTAAGCCAACTAAACCGCCTAGCACACCCACAATGGCGGCCTCGACCGAATAGTGCAGCATCAAGGTACGACGGCTCGCACCCACTGCGCGGCGTAAAGCGATTTCACCAAAGCGGCCGGTGAACTTGGCTAACAACAAGGCAATGGTATTGAGCAAGCAAACAATCAAGAACATTAAGGCCATGTACATCATCATTTGTGCATCATCGGCGACCACCTCTTGGTATTCCAGCCACTCCATCACGTTGTGTAGACGGTTATTTTGCTCACGAGGAAAGCGGCCCAGCTGCTTTTGTTCGGCTACGTAATTGTGCAAGAAGTCTAAATAAGCGTGCTTATCGTCAGGGTCTTCAAATTCAACCCAGAATTGCGAGTTGACGCATTCGGAATTCAAGAAAGCTTGAAAGGTTTCTTCCGCAATCGGCTTCCAACAATTGTTATTACCGCTCGTATCGAGCTCCAGCGCTTGTTTTAAGGTGTAGGGCATGTAGACATCTTCCATGTCATTAAATGCTCCCGTTGCGAGGTCGAAGAACTTCGGCTTCGGTTCCCATTCGTCGAGCACGCCGACCACCCGAAAGACATTACCACTGAACGTTACCGTCTCGCCCACCGAATTGGCGCCGCCAAAAATTTCGTTATTGGCCTCTTTACTCAGCACAATCACGAGTTCGCGTGCTTCATCTGCTTGTGCAGTCCAGCCTGAGCCATAAAGAAACGGCGGCTCGAACATGGGGAAAAAGTCGGCATAGGTGATACGAACTGAAGCCAAGTAAGGCTTTTGATCCTGCCCTTTCGGCTCAATGACACCGTAAGAAGTGCCCATGCCCGCCTGCCGATAGGCCATCTTCGCCTCGGTAAGTTGGGTAGCCTCGAGCCAAGTCACTTGGTCAGGCGGTAAATTGGGTTCGTCATAAGCTTCATTGGGCGACCAGTTATCAACCTGCACGGCAAACAACCGCTCACTTTTGTTTGGAATGGGGTCTGCTGACATCAAATAGTTGACGGTAATGGTCGTCATCGCTGCGCCAATACCTAGGCCAATCGCAGCAATCATCAGCCCGGTGAGTAACACGTTCTTCTTTAAACTGAGCAGGGCCAAGCGGCCGTAATATGCAATCATGACGACCTCACTAAACTTGCGCAGTTTGTTGCAACAGTTCTTGGATATTGGTGCCGGTCTGAACCTCAGTGACCTGACCATCGCGCACGAAGATATTGCGTTGTGCCCGCTGGGCGAGACTCGGATCGTGCGTCACCATAATAATGGTTGTGCCTTGCGCGTTGATCTCGCTGAGTAAATCGAGCACGCCGCTGGCCATATTTGAATCAAGGTTACCGGTCGGTTCGTCGGCAAGTAAAAAACGTGGCGACCCCGCTAATGCACGTGCAATCGCCACACGCTGCTGTTGACCACCTGAAAGTTGTGCTGGGTAATGGCCCATACGATTCGCGAGCCCGACGGTTTCCAGCGCCTGCTCGATACGTTGCTTACGCTCGGCGCTGTTGAATCCACGGTAGCGCAAAGGCACGTCGACGTTGTCGAATAAATTGAGGTCGGGCAATAAGTTAAAGCTCTGAAAGATAAAGCCAATTTTTTCGTTGCGAAGTTGCGCGAGCTGGCGGTCATTCATGCCTTGCACACTTTTACCGTCAAGTTGGTAGTCACCTTCGTCAAAGGTTTCTAATAAACCGGCGACATTCAGAAAAGTCGTTTTACCTGAGCCTGATGGACCGGTGACAGCAACAAAGTCGCCTTCCTCGACCTGTAGATCAAAATTCCGCAATGCGTGAGTTTCGATAGTATCGGTACGAAAAGTTTTACGAACAGAAGTCATTTTCAACATAATAGGGTTTCTCATTTTAGTTGGTCAGGCGAACGGTCTGGGCATCGCCAAAAGGTTCGATACTGGAAATAATGATGCGGTCACCTGGATTCAGGCCGGCAGTAATTTCAACGGCATTCATACTTGATGCGCCGGTACTAATCGTCGTGCGATAGGCCATGTCGTCTTGGACGACATAAGCGATTCGTCCACCACCACTCTCCAGAAACTGGCCACGACTGACTTGTAGAACGTCGGCTTTTTGCGCCAAAATAATGCGTGTAGTCAGGCGTTGATTTTGGCGCAAGGCATCGGGCATGGTATCGACAAAACGCACATTACCGATGACTTGGTTGTCACGAATTTCGGGTGAAATCGCGACCAACTGTGCTGGGTAAATGGTTCCTGAGTAGTTAATTTCTGCGGCCATACCGATGGCGAGGTCATCGGCATAACTTTCTGGGATCGCAATTTCGACTTCGAACGCAGTAAGATCGACAACCCCGAGAACCGCTTGATTACGCGCAACCTGATTCTTCTGGTCGACTTCACGGTTACCCACGAGCCCTTCAACTGGCGAATGAATTGCAAGGCTCGCGACTTGACGCTGCAAATTATCGACAAGAGCTTGCTGTCGTGCGACTTGTAACTCACTGGTTTGCAGCTCAAACACTTGTGCATCGGCTGCGAGTTGAGCACTGGCCACGGCATGTTCGTAAACGAGTTTGGCATTTTCGAGATCATCTTGCGCTTTCTCGAAATCGATTTCGCTAATCGCTTTCGCTTTCCATGCCTCGTCGGCTCGGCGCTTTTCGCGTTCAGCCGCGGTAAAGGTCACGCGAGCCATATCAATATCGCGCTGCGACTGCAGTTTGGCACTGCGGGTTTCGATGCGCTGGCGCTCAAGGTCAACGCGAGCGGCGTCGAGTGACGCTTGTTCTTGTTCCAGTCGGCTCTCTAACTCGGGACTTTCGATGGTGGCTAAGAGCTGTCCTTTGGCAACCGTGTCACCGGCATCAACATAGTAAGTGACGGTACCTTCGGCAGGACTGTACAAGGTGGGTGCCACCGCGGCAATCACGCGGCCTTCGATCGACACATCACGGGTAAGATCCGCGCGGGTAACCGCTGCGATGCGAATCCGATCAAGCGGCACAGCATGTTCAGTCTGGCTCCATTTGCTGAGCGCAGGAAACACCGCAATACAGATGAGAAGGACTATCGAAAGACTAATGATAAGCTTCCAAGGACGCTTTTTACGGGTATCCCGCACAACGTCTTGGCCGCTCGTATCGGCAAGTTTGATCAAGGCTGTTCATCCCTTTCTAAGCGTTATTTTTTTCTTAGGACGAGATGAACAGCGAAAAGGTTTACATGGCGTTTAATTGAAGATGTGGAACAAATGGTCGTTGAGCCAGATGTGGACCACGATACTGACGAAAAAGCCCACAGCAATCGCTGGCGCCCACTTTAGGTGGCTCGCAAAAGTGTAGTAGCCGCGGGCCTGGCCCATCAGCGCGACACCAGCGGCAGAGCCAATGGAGAGCAAGCTACCACCAGTACCGGCAGTAAGCGTGATCAATAGCCACTGCCCATGGGACATATCGGGCTGCATTGAGAGCACTGCGAACATCACTGGAATGTTATCAATCACTGCCGACATTAAGCCCAGTGCGACGTTGGCATAGGTGGGTGACCATTCGTTATACAGGGTGTCGGATAGCAAGTGCAGGTAACCCAAGAAGCCTAAACCGCCAACACACATAACGATGCCATAGAAGAACAGCAACGTATCCCACTCGGCCCGTTGCACACGGCTGAACACATCAAAAGGCACAACGCCACCGAGGCGCTTCAGGCGTTCCATGTCGCCAGCGCGTTCGGCCATGGCACGTTTGCGGGCGAGTGAACCTGGTAGGGTCATGCGTAAGAAGTAGCCAAAGAACTGCAAGTAACCAAGGCCCATCATCATACCTAACACCGGCGGTAGGTGCAGGAACATGTGGCAAGCTACAGCGGTAGCAATGGTCAGTAGGAACAAGCCGGTGATGCGCAATGCGCCGCGTTTCAGTTCGACTTCTTCATAAACGGCTTGTGGTTTTTTGTTCTCGATGAAAAAGTTCATGATCAATGCTGGCAACAGGTAGTTCAGCAGCGACGGGATAAACAGCACAAAGAACTCATGGAATTTAACAATACCTGCTTGCCATACCATCAGGGTGGTGATGTCACCGAATGGACTAAACGCACCTCCGGCATTGGCGGCGACGACAATACTCACACACGACATACCGATGAACTTTTTGTCGCCATCAGCGACTTTCATGACCACGGCACACATCAATAGGGCAGTGGTAAGGTTGTCGGCAATCGGTGAAATGAAAAACGCTAGAAAGCCGGAGAGCCAGAAGAGTTGGCGATAAGTGAAACCTTTCTTCACCATCCATGAGCGCAACGCATCGAACAGCCGACGTTCTTCGAGGGCATTGATGTAGGTCATTGCCACCAGCAAGAACAACATCAACTCGGCAAACTCAAGCAGGTTATGGCGAAACGCGTCTTCGGCCACGCCAGGGAAACCTTGGTCGACATAGACCCAACCGATCATAATCCAAATCAAACCCGCAGCAACCAAGACGGGCTTTGACTTACGCATGTGTAAGCGTTCTTCCCCCATGACCAAAATATAGGCTGCGGTGAAAATGATGATGGCGACAATGCCAACGGTTGAGGTGGTTAAATCGAGTGGGCCAGCAGCGGCTAATGCTGCAGGGCTCATGAGTAATGCTGCGAGCGCGATAAAGAGTAGCTTCCACATGTGTCGAAATCCTTGCACACAAAGGTTCTAGAGGAGTTTTGCGCGCGCATACTACCACAGAAACTACGAAAAGCAGCGGGCGTATTACGATTTTGTTAAAGGTCTTTGGAGGTACCTCTCAACAGGTACCTCCATTTACGAACTAATGCTATGATTTATCGTGTTTTTTAATCGATTTGTGCAGTATTCGGCGATACCACGAACGGGGCAAAAAACGCTTCAAATACCATGCGTAGCGACCTTGCTTATGAGGAATTGTATAGCTATGTTGACGCTCGATTGCGCGCATAATTGCCTTCGCGATGTCGGTGGCATTGAGTTTGCTTTTACTCATGAGTTTATCAAGCTTGGCTTCCATTCCCTCGATCGATGACCGCATACCTTGCCCAAGATTGGTTTTAAAGAAAGAAGGGCAGACCGCGGTCACGTGGATATTAGAGTCTGCAAGTTCGTTTTCGAGGGTCTCGGACAAGCTCACCACCGCCGCTTTTGTGGCATTGTAGGAAGCCATATTAGGCACATCGAGTAGTCCAGCCATTGAGGCAACGTTCACAATGTGGCCGCCGTTGCGTTGCAGTAGCGGCAGAAACGCCTTACAACCTCGCACCACGCCGAGCAGATTGATATCGATGATCCATTGCCAATCGCTAATACTGGTGTCGGCCAGTGTTCCTACCTGAGCCACGCCAGCATTATTGACCAAGATGTCGATCCCTTGCCAACGTTCATCAAGTTCTTTGGCAACATTTTCGAGGTCGCTCATCCGTGTTACGTCACAGGCAAAAAACAGCGTATCCGGTTGCCAACGCTGCAAGCTACCGATCACTGCCTCGCCGCGTTCAGTATCACGGTCTAAAATAGCGACCTGCCAACCCGCTTTCGCCGCGAGTTGTGCCAAAGCGAAGCCCAAACCACTGGCACCGCCAGTGATGACAATACGTTGCTTTTGCATGAAGAATCTAACCTATTAAATGGTTTCTATGGAAATTCGGTTACGACCCGTGTCTTTGCTTTGATACAGCAATTTGTCAGCCTCGGCAACCAAGCGGCGGAAACTTCCACCACCAAAACTGTGGCGTACCTCGGCGATGCCCATGCTGATGGTCATCGGAACGACTTGACCATTAACCTGACAGTAGGTCGCTAACGCATCTTGAAATTTTTCAACGAGCTTGCGGACATCGTCCACGTCACTGACAAAGACCGCGAACTCTTCACCACCATAACGTGCGCATAAACAGCCGCGGCGCTCAAAATGCTCTTTAAGCAATTGGCCTACACAGCGAATGCATTCATCACCCGCCGGATGCCCCATGGTATCGTTGATGCGTTTAAAGTAGTCGATATCCATTAGAATCAGCGCGACAGGTTCACGGGTCGCCATGGCTTCGTGGTAGCGCTGCTCGGCAAGATCATCAAAGGTTCTGCGGTTCAGCAGCTCGGTAAGTCCATCTTCGCGAGCGAGCTTTTGTAGTTTCATGTTCAGCTGCTCAAGATCTTTGGTCTTCTCGTTCACCTGCTGCTGCAGTTGCCGATTAAAGTTCACCATAAGCTTACGTGCTGCAGTCAGGTTCTCGGCAATAGTGCGGACTTCGCGTGTCATGTCGTGATTCGGAATCGACAGCGGGCTATCAGTATTGTCACGTAATTGCTCTGCCAATTGTTCAAGCGGGCGGTTAATATCCTGCGCAAAACGGTGCGTAACAAAAGCGAACAAAATCGCGATCAGCGTTAGGAAAATAGACAAAATGATGAGATTGTTCAGGAATAGCTGCGTGATCAAATCTGGACTAGAGAACACGTAAATATTCCAACCGTAGGCATTCACGCGTTGGGTGAACAGAAGGTCACGCTCGTTAATGCGTGTCAGTGGCAGATTTTGTGTATACAGGTTGGTAAATGTATTGGGCTCATAATGGCTAAGGGTGCGTAAACGAAGCTCATCACTGGCAAACAACACCTGATCTTGGTCGTCGGTCACCACAACGGACTGATAGTTGGGATCGATGTCGGTACGGCGGACTAAACGCACCAGCTCAGGAACATCCAGTGAGCCTTCAACGATGCCGCGAAAAGTCCCATCAACAATGAGCGGTTCACTGATGGCAATAATCGGCTGAGTACCAAAGCCGCGACCACGAAACGCACTCGAAACATAACCTAAGTTGGTGGCTTTTGGCTCACTAAAATAGCTACGGTCATTGATATCCGGTGGCGCTGTGGGGTTATCGATCAACACCTGAAAATGACGTGCGGGTACGCCATGCAAAATAGTGCCGTTGGCATCGGCAAGTAGCATCGACACAAAACCAGGAAAGTTTTCTTGGGTTAAGCGCATAAGTTCCAGATGCTCTTCGTAGCGGGTGACCGCTTGCATACTGTCGCGTAAGTTACGGACCGCGACTTTGTAATCATTAACGAAATCTTCGGTAACTTGCCTGAGACTATTCGCTTTGCCACCGATATCACTGACGATCTGTTGTTCAACCTGCTGCGCGGAACGCACTGTATAAAGTAATGAGAAGCTTAGTGAGCTCACGATGATGCATAAAAAGCTGAGGTAAAATACCCGTCCACGCAGTGAATCAGCGACAGGCTTCATGGTTACGCTGCGCCAGGTTTTCGGCACCAGTTGGTACAGTAAGATAGCGAGTGCGGTGTAGAGTAGGCCGTTTAATAACAGCTTGGCGAGAACCAAGACTAAAAAGGTAGTTGGGACATCAATAACGGTAGGTAAGTACCAATAACTTAATGGCATCCCGAAAATCAGCCAGTAGATGAGATCGGCCAATAAAATAGGAATACGGCGGCGGAACAAGAACCACACGACGATGATTTCTGCCGCTAAGGTAACGAAGAAAAACAGATTATCGGTGTACAGGTAAACCGCAATGGATGCGATAGCTGTGCTAACTAAAGCACTCGGGAGTCCGCGTGTGAACAAAGCCAAGAACACAAAAACTTGGCCTAATAAGATGGTCACCGAGCCATAAAGCTCGAAGGCGAGAAAATAATTAACGAGAGCAGCAATAGCACCAAACCCAATTCCAGCAAAAACGCTGATCAGGGTTTGGTTCATGTCATTGTTTGATGCATGTGCGTTCACGAAATTAGAAACCCGATATGAATACGTCCTCTGAGGTTACCACAATTATCTAACATGAAAATGCACTTTTTGTCTGAGTCATTAGTTATCGTCGTTCGCGTAGGGAACATGCCTAAGTAATAGGTTTAGTTTGAAGTTTTTGCTCGTGCAACATTTTCTGTAGGCATTGCAGTTTATTAACATGCTTTTACAAACTGATCGCACGCGTATCTTTCAGTTGCAATAGTTCGCTAGCGTTGTTCAATTTTTGAACTACGCTTGTTGCTCTTGGGGCAGGAAGCCCTTGCCGTAGCGGAAGGAGAACCAGTAAAGGTCGTTCAGGAGGAAAACCGATGCGGAAACTACCTTTTTATTTAACTGCCATGGCAGTTCTACTTACACCAACACTTGCTCAAGCCGATGACCATGAGGACAACGGTTACTATCTATCGATGAGCGAATTCACGTTGAAGACGGGACACGTCAAACCCTTTGGCGAAGGCGCTAAGGCTTGGCTCGAATGTTATAAGAAAGCTGGCGGCGAAAAGTCATACAACCTGTGGCGTCGCTTGCAAGGTAATGGGCACGTTGCGGTACTCACCAGCGCTTACAAAGATTGGCAGGCCTTCTTTAGTGAAGATGAAGCGGCTAAAAAATGCGAAAAAATAGTCGACGAACAAATCACGCCACATATGGAAAGTACCGCCTTCCATATGGCCGGCTTTATGCCGAAATGGAGTGGTGAGCCTGGCGGCTCAGACAAGTATGTCGCTGTTTATAACTTTAAAGTAGCCGACTATGAGCTTTTTGAAAGTACTGTTGAGGCTATCGAAGCAGCGGTAAAAGATGATGGTGGCCCTGACTCGCACTGGTACTACAGTATGGGCGGGCGTGGTGTCGCGGATTACTTTGTTGTTGAAGGATTTGCCGACACCGCCGCATTAGACGCTGACGATCCGGGCATTTGGAAACGGGTTGAAGCGAAGCTAGGCGCCGAGAAAAAAGACCAGCTACAAGGCGATTTCATGAAGTCAATCAATGAATGGTGGACCTATATGTACATTCATTTAGAAGACTTAAGCTACGCTGGAAAAACCGAATAACTGAACTAAACTTCTGCAAAGCGGCGAGTTAAGGAGCTCGCCGCAACTTTTACAACAAGGAGACATTGACAATGAACGTCGTTAAATTCTTACTTATTTTGCCCACTTTAATGTTTGCCGCCCAAGCACAAGAAACCGAACGCGTTGATCCCATAGCTGACTTGTCGCAAGCTGAGCTTGAGCAACAAGTATTAGCGGTGGATAACGCGATGTTCGAAGCTGCATTTGGGGGCTGCGATGCAGAGCTGTTGAAGAAAGTCTTTCCTGATGATCATGAGTTTTTTCACGACCTTGTTGGTGCGTCTCATGACTCTGAAGCCTACTGGATAGGCTTATTCGATGAGTATTTTTGCACCGAAAAACCCATTAAGCGCGAGCTCGTCGCTGGCAGCCATAAAGTGTATCCGATGCATTATTATGGCGCGTTGGTGTACGGTGAAAACCGTTACTACGTGAAAAACAAAGAAGGCGACTACGAACTCGATGATACTGGCAAATACATGCACCTGTGGCGCTTAAATGATGGTCAATGGGAGCTTGCTCGTGCTATTAGTTATGACCATCAACCACCTAAAGATAAGACTGAATAGAGAAAACGCCAATGCCCGTAAAACTTGAAGATCGGCCGATAGAGCAAGTCCGTGAAGAAACCATCGATAAACTTATCGTGAATTACAGTCACGAAGTGATTTCGAAAGAAGCCTTTGAGCGACGCTTAGATGCGGCGATGGCAACCGCCGTACACCAAGAGTTGGTCGACTTAGTTGCCGACCTGCCTATGGCCGCCGATGCGGACTATGAACAACAGAAGCAGGCAACATTTGGTGCAGGTTCGGCCGCCGCGGCGCAGGATGAAAAGTTGGTAAGTATTTTAAGCAGCAACACCCGCAAAGGCCCGTGGGTGATGCCAGCCCGCTTGAAAGTAGTTGATGTACTAGGCTCGGTTAAGCTGGACTTTAGTGAAGCTCATTTCACCCAACCCAACGTCGAGCTAGAACTCAACAGCGTGCTTGGCTCGGTGGATATTCTCGTTCCCGAGAACGTCGCGGTGGTATCTCGCGCTAGCCATATTTTGGGTTCCAGCGATGACCATTCGCCAGCACGCGAAGCCACCGCCACCCAAACCATCACCGTTACAGGCTGGTCGGTACTTGGGTCGGTCGACGTATCAGTGACACGCAACATGCGCGAACGCTGGCTCTCGTTTGCCAACAGCATGCGCGAAGCACTCGGCATGCAGCGCCGCTAAAACCGGTCATCTGAAACGAAAAAAGCCCCGCACGTGAGTGCGAGGCTTTCGGAATAATGGTGCCCAGAGGCGGAATCGAACCACCGACACGAGGATTTTCAATTAGTTATGAACTTAATTGGTAATCATCAATAGTTAATTAAAACAACCAGTTGCGGCGTTTCACTCTTCTCATATTTACGGTCAAATTGGTACATCCCCATCAGTACTGGTACAAATTTGGTACATCTGCTATTTTGGTTTTTTTTGTTGTTAAATCGTAAAAAGTTAGCTTGAAGCCGTTTTTAAAAGGACATTTGCATGAAAACACTATTACTAATTATCGGACTCGTTATTTTAAATGGCTGTGCGACGATGAGTATGATGCCAACAGACGTTTCCGATGTCGATTTTGATGCGGTGGAGGGCAAAACAGGTTGGTCTGAGTACCAGCATGCGGAAACCTTTTACGGTTACAGCCCAGATCAAGTGTATGAGGCAGCAAAGGTTGGCTTGGGTAATGCAGGTTTTTCATTGCGGCGCGCAGATAAAAGTAAAGGTGTGGTCATTGGTGAACACGGAATGACAGCACATGATTGGAATGTCTTAGCGGGAGTTTATTTCAAGTCCAAAAATGGCGAGGATACCCAAGTGAGGGTAGTTATCGAAGGCTCAAAAGATATCGGTTTTAGTGGTGATGTCACGTCCGACGGGTGGAGTGGAAAGATATTGAGTGGCCTTCGTACCCACCTAAATGAAACATATCAAGCAGTGCTTAAGGTTGACAAAGAAGATATTAAAACTAATCAGTAGGTATAGATACCGTAAGTGATCTACACACGTAAAACTGCACCAATAAATGCTCTTATGTGAGGTTGGTAACTATGAGAGCTGCGTTAAATATTCTTCTTTCTATTTTCTTATCGGTGATACCGTTTTTGTCAGTACATGCTAGTTCTGAGAGCGAATGGGACTCAATAAAGTACGATGTGGTCAAAAAAGCAATGGCAGAGGAGCTTACGTCGACTAGCATAAGGATGGAGTTAATGGCTACCGTGGGGCGCGTGTGTGCAAATAGAATTGGTGATATTACTGCAGAGTTCCTCGGTAAGCGAATTGATAAATTGCCCAGCGAGAGCGATCTTAAAATAACTATGTTGTATAAGAGCTCTATGATGGCATGCCATGAACAGGCCGAGCGTCAGTTGGGCATCCAACTTGATGCTCTCAGAGAACAGGGTTGGTAATCCTTTCCTCTTCAAGATATGTCTAGCTTTTTTGAACTAATTTAACGGGAAAGGTCAATTCCAGCCAAAAACAACGAGGAAATATGAAAAAACTAACCCTTTTGATCATAGCCATGATTGTGTCACCCCTATGCCACGCTGAGAACACAGAGGAGACATGGGTATTTGCTGGTTTAACGGATTCCTCTTGGAGAATCTCGTATAAAGAAGACAATTTTGAATTGGTCTTGTTTAGGCAATATTCGGAAGACCAAGAATATGATTATTTTGCTTTATTGACCAACCATCCTAACTTGCGACACCAAGAAGAATTATCCGTGGTCATTGATAGTCGGTTTTCCGAAGATAAAATAGAGCGAACCGAAGGCTCTACAAATATTGATGAGTCGGGGTATTCGTTATACCTCATAGATAACTCCCTTGTGAATGACTTAGCTATGGCTAGTTATGTCAGCTTTACGTACGAAGGGATAGTTTTTGAGTTTCCGACTGATGGGTTAAATATGGCAATCAGCGGTGCAGTCGTAACGATAAATAATGCGTTAGCGGATGAATCGATGCCCAATGCAAATAAGATATTTGCTTGCAGAGCAGAAAAAAGTTTCTCTCAATTAGCGTATATTTCAAAAGTTTCGGGAATGACGCGGAGTGACGTCATATCTCGCGCTATGCGACTCCTCGATAGAAATCACTCCTTTTATACTGATAGTTTCCCTCGGAAAGAGGCTGAAGAACGTTTGCAGCATTATGTTGATAACCTGTATGCGCTAAGTCCTAAACTCAGTGATAAGGAATATATTATAAAGTCCCTTCAAAGCGCGTATTTCAATATATGTCTCGCTGATGAAGATGAAAAGGAGCCTAAGGAACTCGGTCTTACTGAGCTTAAATCGAAATCTTTAGCTTTATTATCACGGCAATTCACCTTCGTGCTACTTGAGTCTTCGGCTGGAAAAAACTCAATGAAACTTTCTGAGATTGGCAGTTCAGCGTTAGCTCTATCCTCTTGCATGCTCAATAATCTCGAGTCTGGGCTCTCAGAGGAAGTATACCTCCAATACATGACCGAGTTAGTTGATACAGGTTACCCTTCTTTAGCTTGGGTCAATGTGGATGAGTCCACCCCTTTAACTGAAAGCTCTCTTAACATTTCACGAAGCAGTTTTGCGCGATGTGCATCGGGAATGCTGAGCGACTATGTAGAAACGTTTCCCGAATAAATAGAGCAATGAAATCGATGGAAATTAGAGTTTCATCCAAGTCATGGTTCTATTCTTGGGGGAGAGGAAACTATAGACCAAATGGATTGGTTTGCACTTGGTTGGATACGATTTTCTATAGCTATTCTCCGGCCAGCTGAGTCGATAAATTGTGCTGCTTGGACATAACTATGGTGGAGGGTTCTATGATTAAGTTTATTCTTGTATTTAGCCTTATTATTTTTTGTACTACATTTGCAGCGGCCACTCCTATGCTCGAACAAGAGCAAACTTGTCCAGCGAACGCTACATTTAACGTTGTAACTTGGTCTTGCCTGTGTAAACCGGGTTATGGCGCAGAGAATGGTGATTGCGTAAAGATTAAAGCCCCTGAAAATGCCCATTTAAGCTTATATGGAAGTTCGTGGGCATGTAATAAGGGTTTTGTTAAAGAGGGTGATAGTTGTGTAGCTGTGAAGCTTCCTAAGAATGCGGATTTTATAGTTGGAGGGCAATGGGAGTGTAACACTGGCTACATCCGCGTTGATATGTCATGCAAAGAAATGACGCGGCCTCAGCTTGTCGATGAACTAAAAAGTACTCACGAGTTACTTATGTTCTCATTGCTAACATCAAGACGAAACTGCGCATCTACTGTTGAAAGGTGTGAAGATGAGTGTGACAAACGCTTTAATTACACTGACGAGAGAAAGTGTCTAGAGATCTGTGAGGTACTGGAGGACGAATGCAAATGATGACATTTTTTATTTAGTCTATTGGTTATTGAACTGCCCCCCACCGGAGAAGCGAACACTGAATCGGCACATTTGCTAAGGAGGTCATGTATGGACTGGGATTACCATCACGGAGGTTTCCAGGTCTTTGGTAAAGTTCCGCACGATATGGACTTGCCGCCAGCGATTGGAAATCGGGCAAAAATAACAAAGGAACAATTTGAGTTTGAAGTCGAAATTGAATCAATCGAAGCTGGCAGGTTTGTTGGGAGGGTTCTGCTCATTTCGCCTGGAACGGCCTTGGAAGCATTAGGTATTAAACGTGGTGAAAAAGTTCATTTTCGAGCAAACAATATATTAGTTTTATACCGATAAAATACGATTTATTCGCTACTGTGGTTTTTTGTTGTCAGCATATTATGGCGTCATTTAGCAATGGAAAATTTAAAAGCTGAATATTTAAAAGGCGTATATAGCCTACTGAAGGAAATTAAATCTGATTCTGACGAAATTTTCCATGCGATAAGGAATGACCCAGAAGCCCGCGGTAAACTATTTTTTAAAGTATCTAATTGGTCACATTGGTACTCGCTGCCGTTTGTAAACCTTTGTGCTTTTGCTGCTAATTTATCTGGCTTAACGGAACCTCTTATCGAAGCATTTAAGGACGAGGATCTGCTTAAGGCGAGACTGTCTTTCTTAGATAAAATATCAGGCCATAAGCTTGAGTTTGAAAAACCTGAAGAGTCTTGGTCAGAGGAACAGACGGTTCAGCTATTTGTCCAAGTGTTGTTCGCCATTCACTATAGTCTTTCAGCGATCGGGCAAAGAAACCGCTCACTAAACTGCATGGTGGACGAACTCAAAAGTGGCTGTGAAAAGCCTGAAGAAGTAATTTTTGAGGCTGTCTCTATAGATCCTTCAATTATTGCAAATGCCGATGTAGCTCTTCACATCTCTCGCTGGACGCTTGAGGGCAACGCGGAATATTTCGATAGATTATCAAGAACTATAAAAGGAACCTATCCAGCAAAACGTGCGCAGTATGCGAACGATCTTAGAATTATGGCTCAGGTAGCCGAGGATCTCGAAGATGAGCTGACCGTAAAAACCATGTATGAAATGAACCAACTTCTGAATTTGATAGTTGAAGGTGAAGATCCATACGAAGCTATACGGAAGCACCTGCAAACTCGTAAGAAAGATACAAGGAGGTCGAAACGCGAATCGTCCTCCTAAACATTCCAGTTTAGGTGCATAAAGTAAGAAACCTCATTCACAATCTGAGGTTTCTACTATGTCGAAAAATGAACCAATCCAAAAAATCGAAGACGCCGACAATTTGTTTGCTTCGAAGAAGGAAACGAATTTCGGTGTCAATGCCAATCTAGCCAACGAGCAGGGTGCGCCACTTTGTAACACAGCACCCCCAAAATACAACGGAACTCAAATACTGCGATCTGGGGTCGATAGCCTCTATCTGTCGTTTAACGGCGATGTTCGTTCAGGACTCCTGAGCCAATTGCAGGATAAAAAGGCATTAGCACAAGCGGGAGGGCACAGCGGGAAGGCGTTCGCCGCGCTGGGCCTCGCGGGTATTCCGTTTAAGGTTCACGCCAAAGGCCAGAATATGCATCCTTTTGTTATCTCTAATCATCACTTCCGCATGCGTATCGCAGGCTCACAAGCTGGCAAAGTGCCACCGCTCTATGTCGAAATATCGAGTGAGCTACTTTCATGTTGTGGCTACGAGTCGTCGGTTCAGGCAGCAAGGGAGTTTGCGGAAGCGATTTTGAATGATGCCGACTCAGGTTCAATCAGTCGTATCGACCTATGCGTCGACTTTACGAGTTCGATAGATTGGCAGTCTGTTGATGCCAAGCGTTGGCGGTGTCGTTCGAATCATCGTGCTTTGTATCTCGAGTCTGAGCAGTTGCTCGGAAATGTCTTCGGTCAGTCGGGTGATGTATCGGCACGTTTGTATGATAAAACCAAAGAAATCGTCAAATCAGAGAAGTTTTTCTTCAAAGAGCTTTGGCAGCAAAACGGCTGGGATGGTGAAAGCTCTGTGTGGCGACTTGAATTCCAGCTACGTCGCGAAGCGTTGAAAACATGTCAGTCGCTTAATCCAGATTTCATTATCGAACTTTTCAATTCGCTGTGGCGTTATTACACCACACAATGGTTGTCACTTTGTAATGTTAACCCAAAGGATAGTAATCGCTCGCGTTGGCCGCTCGCTGCTGAATGGCAAACACTTTCGACTGCCAAGTTTAACCCCCAGCCAGTGGAAGACATTCGTCGGCTTAACTTCGAGTCCGTACCAAGCGATGAAACCATCTTTGTCGGTGCCACAGGCTATTTAACGAGCTTCATGGTCAAGTATGAGTATAAGTCGTTAGCAGAAGCGCTTACGGCTTATCCTGAACACGCCAAAAGGTACTTCAAAACCGCCGAAAACAAACACATCTCATTCGATGCCTACGTCGAGAAAAAAGTCGCCGAGAAAAAGGTGAAGTTCGTCAAGCTTGGTAAGCTTCTGGAGTCGGAGAAATGAGCCATGAAAACCTACGACCTTCACCAAGCAGCAAAGTACCTGTGTATGTCCGCATCCCATTTGGGCGAGTTGGCTCGCAGTCGGCGTATCAAAGCGGCAAAGCCTGGCAAGCGTTGGGTGTTCCTCGAAAAAGACCTTGTGGAATATCTGGATGCTTTATATTCTTTCGGTGTGAACACGCCGCAACAAGGTTGTGATGAGGAGGAATCATCATGGCATTGTACAAACGTGGGAACCTCTGGTGGACTCGCTTCACGGCACCAAACGGAGAGAGAGTATCGCGCTCTACTGGCACCGAAGAGAAGAAGCGGGCACAAGAGTATGAAGACCACCTAAAAAGTGAAGCTTGGCGGGTGTATAAACTGGGAGAAAAACCACGTCGCACATGGAAAGAAGCTGTTGTGCGCTGGTTACAAGAACGAGCCAGCAAAGCCGATGCAAAGAAAGATTTAGGCAAGCTCCGTTGGCTCGATAACTATCTCGGCACTTTGTACCTTGATGAAGTCAATCGTGATGTGGTGGATGCGATTAAGCATAAACGCTTGGAGATCGCTTCAACCAGTACCGCAAATCGTTACTTAGCATTGATTAGAGCGATTTTACGGGCAGCACGTGATGAATGGGAATGGATCGACCATATTCCCGCTATCAAGCTCTACAAGGAGCCAAGAAAGCGAGTACGTTGGTTACGACCCGACGAAGCACAGCGATTATTAAGTGAATTACCGCGTCATTTGCAGTTAATGGCGATCTTTTCACTGGCGACAGGCTTACGGCAATCAAATGTCAGTTACCTGCGCTGGGATCAGGTTGATTTAGAACGCGGTTATGCATGGATCCACCCCGACGAATCGAAATCAGGTCGGGCAATCAATGTACCGCTTAATAACGATGCGCTGGCAGTCTTACATGAAGTGCAGGGCGAGGATAGAGACTACTGCTTTGTCTATCAGGGCAAACCAGTCGAACGCACCTCTACCAAAGCATGGCATGCAGCACTGAAACGAGCGGGTATTGAAAATTTTCGTTGGCACGATTTACGCCATACATGGGCAAGCTGGCATGTGCAAAACGGTACAAGCTTACAAGAATTGCAGGAGCTTGGCGGTTGGGCATCTTTTGAGATGGTGTTGCGCTATGCACACCTGGCGAAAGGACAGCTTAAACGTGTGGCAAACAACGTGGGCGGTACAATTGGTACAAATCTGGTACAAAGCCAGAAAGTAAAAAGCCCCGCTGTTTCCAGCGAGGCCTTTAGAATAATGGTGCCCAGAGGCGGAATCGAACCACCGACACGAGGATTTTCAATCCTCTGCTCTACCGACTGAGCTATCTGGGCAACGGGGCGTATTAAACGAGTTTTTCGGCTCTGAGTCAACCGCTTTTTAGCGATTTTCTATGGTTTGTGTGCCGTTTGCTCAGTAAATACGCAGTTTGCTGAATTTTACGCCTTCAAGTAGGTACTGCCCGCCAAACATTTTTCGTAGTAGTCAGTCCAGCGCACGCCCTCACGAGGTGCGATGTGACCTTTACGAACTTCGCGGTCAATACACTTCTTCACGGTTTTGGCCATGAAATCGGTGTTGTATTGCATGGTTTCGAGTACTTTCTCGGCGGCGGTACCAGGCACGACTTCTTCGATGTAGAAGTCGCCAGGCTCGTCGTCGTGACAGTAGATATGCACTTCGGTTAAACGCCCGAACAGGTTATGCATATCGCCCATGACGTCTTGATACGCTCCGGTTAGGAACATGCCGACGTAATAGTCTTCACCTTTGCGTAATGCATGCATCGGAATGTTGTCACTGATTTCGGTGCCTTCGATGTACTTGCTGAGCTTACCGTCGCTATCACAGGTGATATCAACGATGGAGCAGCGCACTTCAGGCTTCTCCTGCAGACGACTGACCGGCACAATTGGCAACACTTGGCCAATAGCCCAAGTGTCAGCGGCTGACTGGAAAATCGAGAAGTTACACAAGTATTGGCTTGCTAAAGTATCTTCGAGCTCTTCAAGTTCTTGAAACACGAAAGCATCGCGGTCCAGCGAGTTGTGGATATCACTCAAAATGCGCCAATACATGGTGTCGAGCTTGGCCATTTCGCTAAGCGATAAAATGCCTAACTTAAATGCTTCGTAAGCACTCTGTTTAAATGATGCCGCATCGTTGTAGCGTTCTTGCGGATGCAAGTCAGCAGCGGAGACGAGTTCACGCATGTTCGAGACGAGAATATGCTCGCCGTCTGCAGCGGAAATATCAAACTGCGCCCCGGTGTTTTTAATTTCGCCAACAATATTGGTCACCACACAACTATGGTGAGCGGTAATGGCACGGCCACTCTCGCTCACTAGGTTCGGGTGCGGTACTTCTTCCAGATCACAGATCTGCTTCACCCCATAAACGACGTCGGCGACGTACTCCTCGGTGGAGTAGTTGCGTGACGAGTCAGTGGTCGAGCTGGTGCCATCGTAATCGATGCCTAAGCCGCCACCGATATCAAGGTATTCCAGTGGCACGCCTTCCTGAATAAGTTTGGCGTACAGGCGAGCACCTTCAGAAACGGCTTCTTTGACTTTGCGAATATCCGACATCTGACTACCAATGTGGAAGTGCAGTAACTTCGCACAGTGCAGCATGTCTTCTTTCTTCAGTAACTCGATAATGTTCAGGATCTCAGTAATGCTCAGGCCGAATTTCGCTCGGTCGCCACTGGAGCCGGCCCATTTACCGGCGCTACGCACCATCATCTTGCTACGCAAACCAATCAGCGGCTCTACACCGAGCTTTTTCGCTAGTGGAATGAGCATTTCGAGTTCGCTGTATTTTTCGATGACAATGATCATCTTGCGGCGCAACTGCCGTCCGAGCAATGCGAGCGTCAGATAGTCTTCATCTTTATAGCCATTAAGTACGGTCAGTGCATCTGGGTTCTCGTTATAGGCGAGGACGGCCATAAGTTCAGGCTTTGAGCCTGCTTCGAGGCCATAGTTGTAGGGTTCACCGGCGTCGATGATCTCTTCAACGACTTCACGCATTTGGTTGACTTTGATCGGAAACACACCGCAGTACTTGCCTTGGAAATTGGCTTCTTCGATGGTTTTCGCAAAGGTCTCGTTCAAGATTTCAACTTGTGAGCGCAAGATGTCGTGAAAACGAATAACCGCTGGCAATTGAATGCCTTCAGCACGGATCTCATCCAACACATCTTTCATGTCGATGGTGACGTCGGGCAGACGATGATTGGGTGCAATTTGAATATTGCCGTTGTCACCAATCGAAAAATAACCCGCGCCCCAACGGTTCACACCGTAGAGCTCTTCGGCGTCGTCAATGCTCCAGTCTTGAGTGCTGTCGCCCATTAGCGCGCTCCCTTTTCATTCAAAATAATCAGCAATTCACGGACAATTTTTGCCGCAAAAACATCAGAGTTACCGGTCGGGTCGATTTCGGGTGACAGTTCGACCACGTCAGCGCCAACCAAATTCTTCTCGCGCAAAATCTTCATCAAACTCACATACGAGTGAAAGTCTTCGCCGCCTGGCTCAGGTGTACCGGTGCCCGGCAAGAATGCTGGATCAAAATAGTCCAAATCGAGCGTCAAGTAGATCGGACGATCGCCAGCAATCGCAGCCACGCTATCTAAAAAGTCTTTACGCGAAGTACGCACTGTCTTGTGCTCTTTCATGTACTGATACTCTTCGCGCGTTCCCGAACGGATGCCGTATTGAATCAGTTCATGGCCCGGACCAAAGTGATCGAGCGAGCGACGAATAATCGATGCATGCGAATAGTGGTAACCCAAGAAACCGTCACGCAGGTCAGCGTGGGCATCAAGATGCAACAGCACGAGGTCAGGGTATTGAGCCAAGTACTTGCGGATTGGCGCATAAGAAATCGAGTGTTCACCACCTAAGGTAAGCACACGCACATTGTCCTTCGCCAAATCCAACGGGCCAAATAGCGCATCAAACTGATCGGTCGCGTGACGCCACTGGCCTTCTATATCGTCACCATGACCTAGTGAAAGGTTCCCGAGATCGTAAAAAGGGTGATCAAACAGGTCGGCATCAAGATAAGGTGAATACGATTCGATGTCTTCCGAAACCGCACGCAGGCCGTCAGGACCATTGCGTGTGCCTTTACGAAAACAGGCAGTGCCATCAAAACCAAACCCAATCATGTGAGTGGCGTTGGCATGGATCGCATTATCAACTTGTGCACCAAAAAATTCGCGCACTGGGGCGACCGTTTGGACGTTTACGGAAGTTACCGCGTCAGTTTGATGTTGGCTCAAGGTCAAGCACCTCCGTCGTTGCAACAGGGCAGTAAAAATGGGCAAATAAAAAAGGGGGCTATTATCTGCGCAAAAGCCCCGAAATGCTACACTTTTACCGCCTTAATTGTCTGTTTTCGTACGCCGATTTTTCTTCACTGGATTAAAAATCTCATGTTGAATGCGCAATAGGTTCTGATCGAGTGGATTTTTCTTTTGCCACGTATCCGGTAGCGGCACTGCAACACGTTCGTTGGCGCGCTTTCCTGCCATAACACGGTGCTCACCAGCAAGTAATAATTCGACGGCGTGGACCCCGAGCTCCGAGGCTAAGATCCGATCGGCTGGTGCTGGCGCTCCGCCGCGTTGAATGTGCCCAAGTAAACACGGGCGGCAGGGTAAGTGGTGTTCGGCTTCAAGCTGTTCAGCCAAGGCTACGGCGCCGCCTGGCCATTGATGTTCACTCAACACCATCACGTAACTACCTTCGCCACGAATTTCTTGCACGCGTTGGATATGTTTGACGAGGGCGGCAACGGTTAATGGCTTCTCTTTTTGCAGCTCCGGCAAAATCATTCGTTCGGCGCCCGCGGCCATGGCACTTCCGAGGCCAATGAAGCCAGCGTCACGGCCCATGACTTCGACAATAAACACGCGGTCCATCGCATCTGCCGTGTCACGGATCTTATCCAAAGCATCCATGGCAATATTGACGGCGGTGGCATAGCCGATGGTCATGTCGGTGCCGTACAAGTCATTATCGATGGTGCCAGGGACGCCGATAATTTTTCCTTGCCAATGGTTGGCTAAATGATCGGCGCCGCGAAATGAGCCGTCGCCGCCAATGATTACCAGTGCGTCGATGTTATGGCTATCAAGGTTTGCGGCGGCTTCTTGTGCGGCATCGGCCTCTTTGAAGCGTTGGCAACGAGCGCTTTTGATAATGGTTCCTGAGTACTGCAGGATATGCAGTACGTCTTTGGCTACGAGCGGCATATAGTCGTTGTCTAATAACCCCTGGTAGCCATGACGAAAGGCAATGGTTTCAATACCATAATGCTCAGCGGCGAGCACCACCGCCCGCAACGCAGCATTCATCCCTGGTGCATCACCGCCACTGGTGAGCACGCCAATCCGTTTTATTGTTTGTGAAGACACTGCGCGCTTACTCCTCTGCAATGTGTCGTATGTTACGCCTATTATTTGGTAAGCTTATCGAACTAATTACGAATAACAAGCGATGGAGCTCATGAGCGAAGAAAAAAAGCGTTCTGTACAAGCCATGACGGACTGGGCGAGCAGATGTTTAGAAAAGCAGGGTGCGACACCGAATGTCGCACAAGCGATGGCGAAGCATTTAGTTGCCGGTGATCTGCTCGGCTTTCGCACCCATGGATTGCTGCGCTTACGGTATAATTTACAAGCGCTGCAAAGCGGCCAAACCAAGCCGAGTGGGCGCGCCGAAGTGCTGCAGCAACGTGCGGCGATCGAGCTTTGGGATGCTGACCTGTTGTCCGGTTTATATGTTGTGCCGCAGGCCGTGGCGCGCGCTATTGAGATGGCGCGCGAGTGTGGCACTGGTACCGTGGTTGTGCGACGTACACAACATGTTGCAGCATTGGCCGTCTACCTAGAGCAGGCAGTCGAGGCGGGTATGCTGATTCAAATGATGTGTAGCACGCCAGCACAACAAGTGGTCGCCCCCTATGGCGCGAAGTCAGCGTGTTTTTCGCCGAATCCGTTCGCCATCGGCGCTCCCACACAAACCGATCCGATATTGCTTGATATGAGTTTGTCGATGACCGCGGCGGGTAAAGTGCGAACGGCGTTGGCCGAACAGCGGCAACTACCTTATGCGGCGCTGATTACGCCAGCGGGTGATTACAGTTGTGACCCCGCGACCTTTGTTGCCGATCCGCCAAGTGTATTGGCGAGTCTTGGTGGCAAAGAGCTTGGCTATAAAGGTACAGGTTTGAATTTGTTTAGTGAGTTGTGGACGTTGGCGCTGAGTGATTATGGCCGACAGGATGCGCTCGAGGCTGATGCAGATGCCAACACGGTATGGTTGCAAGTCGTCGATCCGACGGCTTTGGCACCGACCGGCGCATTTGAGCAACAGGCGAGTGCGTTGGTGGCGGCATTGCAAAATGCCGATCCCATTGACCCGCAACATCCGGTGCGCGTACCGGGAGCTGGCGCGTTGGCGACACGCCGGCGGCAAGTTGAGCATGGGTTAGAATACAGCGCAGCCACCTGGCGACAATTGCAGTGGTGCGCTGAATTTTGTGAAGAGCCGTTGCCTACGGCTGCAACCGCTCAATAAGCCAAGACGTATCTTTCTGTAGGCGGTAAATAAAACGGTCATGCAGCCTGAATTTGCCGCCTTGCCAAAATTCAAACAAGCTGGGCTTGATGCGATAACCGCCCCAAGTTTTCGGCATCGGTACAGGTTGCCCTTCGTACTCCTCGGTAAGCTGATGATAACGGGCTTCGAGCTCGTCGCGGGTGGCGATCGGCGAGCTTTGCGCAGAAGCTAATGCGCCAAGTTGGCTGGCGCGCGGGCGACTCTGAAAATAAGCTTCGCTGCTGGCCTGATCGATTTTTTCAATGCGACCTTCAACACGAATCTGCTGTTCCAGCGGTAACCAAGCAAAGTGCATCGCTACTTGCGGATTAGCTTCGATGTCTTGGCCCTTTTGACTGGCGTAGTTGGTGTAAAAAATAAAGCCTTCGGCATCGACATCCTTCAGCAGCACAATGCGCTGATGAGGCTGCCCCTCACGACTCACGGTCGCGAGGGTGAAGGCGGTTGGATCAACCAATAAGCCACTGGCTTTCGCCGCACTAAACCAATCAGCAAACTGCTTAAACGGGTCGTCGTTTAGAACAGCGCGGCGTAACTGTGCGCGTTCGTAGTCGCGCCGCTCATCGTGTAACTTCATAGCTTACCTCTATTGTTGAGACTGTTGGTAGACCGCTTCGCCAGCGACATAAGTCGCTAAAACGTTGGCGCGCCATAGTTTAGCGCTATCGACGGCAAACGGGTCTTGATCAAGAACAATGAAATCTGCCCATTTACCCGGTTCTAAACTACCAAGTACCTGCTCTTGCCCCGCAGCATAAGCCGCATCAAGGGTAAAGGCACGCAGCGCTTGCTCTAAAGTCATGGCCTCGTGGGCATACCAGCCACCTTTTGGCTGATTGTCACGATCTTGTCGGGTTACCGCAGCATGAACGCCAAAGAATGGGTTCGATAGCTCAACCGGAAAATCTGACCCCGCTGCAACAATGGTGCCTTGTTGCAGGAACGTCTGCCATGCATAAGCACCGCGCATGCGCGCTTTACCGAGGCGATCTTCGGCCATGTTTTTGTCGGAAGTGGCATGCGTAGGCTGCATTGAGGCAATCACATCGAGTTCGGCAAAGCGACTTAGGTCATCAGGATGGACAACCTGCGCATGTTCGATACGGTGACGAAGATTGCGTCCACCAACCGTTTCGTACGCTGCGGCGAATTTATCGAGCGCAATCCGATTCGCTCGGTCACCAATGGCATGGATATTGATTTGGAAACCATGCGGAATAATCAGTTCGAACAGGTCTTCAATGGCACCAGGTTGGGTAACCAGCAGACCACGGTTATTTGGGTCATCATGGTAAGGTTCAATCAGCGCTGCACCGCGACTGCCTAAAGCGCCGTCAGTATAGATTTTAACGCTGCGCACGGTTAAGCGATCATCGTCTGTGGTAATCGGGCCCGCGGCGAGTAACTCTGGTAGGCTTGGCTCCATTGCACTCAGCATCGCGTAAACGCGCACTGGCATTGCCTCAGCCGCTGCCAATTCTTGGTAAACCGCCAAGTTAGTGGCGTCAATGCCGGCATCGTGTACGCCAGTAATACCCTCTGATGCTAAATGGTCGAACGCCGCTGTTAGCGCACGACGGTGATAGTCCGCATCTTTTTGTGGCAGCTTTTGTTCGACCAAAGCCATGGCATTGTCGATAAGTACGCCGGTGGGTTGGCCATTATCATCGCGAATAATTTCGCCGCCTTCTGGGCTTACCGTGTTTGCTGTGATCCCCGCAAGCTCTAAGGCTTTGCTGTTGGCCCAACCGGCATGGCCATCGACGCGCGTTAACCACACCGGGCGCTCGGCCAGAAACTCATCCAGACTTGCAGTCGTCGGGAACTTGCGAACTTGCCAATTTTCTTGGTTCCAACCGCGGCCAATGACCCATTCGCCGTTTTCGGTTTCGGCAAAGGCGACCACTCGTTCAACGGCATTTTGCTCAGACGTTGCCTCACGCAAGTCCACTTGCATTAAATTTTCACCGAGACCTAGCATGTGCCCATGCGCATCAATGATGCCGGGTAAAACGGTTTTGCCTTGCAAATCGATACGGGCAAGCTCGTTACTAGCAAATAATTTGCCTAAGACTTCGGCGTCACCGGTAGCAGCGACTTTTCCGTCCTTAACCACAAGACCATCAAAGCGTTTTAGTTGAGCGTTTTCGCCGGCGGTGCCGGTAAGCGTGTAACCCTGAAAGTTAAAATAAAGGGTCGATTGTGCATTTGCGGTGTAAGCGACTAAGCTAAATGTTAGTGCTAACAAGGATGATACAATTCGCATGGCATTCTCTCTGTAGTGTTTATGACGATCAACGTATCGTTTATTTAAGGTTTATATTTGTTTACAACTATCGCTCACAAATGTTTCAAAAACGTATATGATCCGTGTAAACTGTTCACATACTAACAAGTGCGCAAAGAGCTATGAAAATTCTAATAATAGATTCTCAATTTTTTACTCGTGCTGGACTTATCCATCTTTGCACAAGCTACACTTCGGAGCTATCCATCTTCGAAGCGCCGACTTTTGAGTTAGCAAATGAGTATCTACAACACAGTAGCCAGTATAATTTAATTTTTCTCGATATGGACTTACCTGATGCAGAGTTACGTCCAACCCTAGCGCAAATAAAACATTACGCGCCAACCGCGCATGTGGTTCTTTTCTGCTGGCCACGACCGATGACCGAGATTCGTCAAGCCATGAGTGCTGGCGTACGTAGTTACTTACCCAAAGACTCAAGCGCCGAAGAAGCAAAGCATGCAGTACGCACTTTACTGCGTAACGATCGTTATGTGCCAGATGAAACGAAG
This sequence comes from Pseudidiomarina sp. CB1, assembly GCF_024752025.1. Classification (GTDB taxonomy): domain Bacteria; phylum Pseudomonadota; class Gammaproteobacteria; order Enterobacterales; family Alteromonadaceae; genus Pseudidiomarina. Next base: position 228,877 of record NZ_JANTPU010000003.1, read on the forward strand.
CTAACCGATATGCCAATTCGTAATAGCCAAGCGGAAAATTTTCTATCGCCGCGGCAACTTGAAATTATGCAGCTGTTAGCACAAGGACTTTCAAATAAAGAGATCGCCACGATTCTCGGGATTACTGAAGGGACCATCCGCGTCCATCTTTCTGCTATATTTAAAGCGATTAAGGTTTCAAATCGCACTGAAGCAACGCTTTGGTATTTACTTCGTCAGAAACGACTTGTGAGTTAACACTATGCAATTACAGCAGCTTCTAAAATCATTAGAACTGCGCAATCACGCTCCCACCGAGCAATGGGACCCGCAGTACTGTGGTGAAATCCCACTTCACATCGACGCTAATGGCAAATGGTTTTATCAAAACTCACCGATTGGGCGCGAACGCTTGGTTAAGCTGTTTGCCTCGGTGCTGGTGTGTGAGAACGGCGAACACTTTCTGGTGACGCCGGTCGAGAAGGTGAAAATTAGCGTCGCCGATGCGCCGTTAGTGATTGTTGCTTGGCAACAGGTCAACAACGAGCAGGGCAGCGTCATTCAAGTGACCACCAACGTTGATACCCAATACCCGCTCTCCGACGATTATCCGTTGTTGGTAAAGGACCAAGTCCCCTATGTGCAGCTTGACCATGGCTTAGTAGCCAAAGTGGCGCGTACGGTTTACTACCAGTGGGCTGAGCTGGCCACGCTCGACGAGGCCACACAAACTCTACAAATTACCAGCGGCAACAGTGTTTTTACTTTAGGCCATCTTTAGTCACAGTATTTGCCCACCGCAACAGCCTGCTATATTATGCGCAGCTTAGTTACGCGCAGAGGTAAAAGTACACTATGAAACCGATAACGGTGGCAATCGCGCAGCTTGACTTCACTGTGGGTGCAATCAAGCGCAATACCGATACCATTTTATCCGCACTTGGCGAGCATGAAGAAGCCGACATTGTCGTTTTTCCAGAGCTAGCGATCACGGGCTATCCCCCCGAAGATCTGTTATTTCGTAGTGACTTTGAACGGCTTGTCGACAGCGCTTTGGAGCGGATCGCGGCTGGCGCCGAGCATCAGGTCGCGGTGGTAGGGCATCCGCAAAGGGTTGGCAACGAGCTATTTAATAGCGTTTCGGTGCTGCACCGTGGGAAATGTTTGGCGCGTTATCACAAGCAACGTCTACCGCAGTACGGTGTATTTGATGAGCAACGTTACTTTATCCCAGGCCATGCCCCCTGCGTCTTTGAATGGATGGGCCATCGTGTTGGTTTGCTTATTTGCGAAGACCTTTGGCATCCGGAACCGCTTGCAAAAACCCTCGCTGCTGGTGTCGATTGGGTGATTTCGATCAATGCCTCGCCTTTTGAAGTGGATAAACATGAGCAACGCATGCATGTGTTGCAGCAACGCGTACATGAAAGCGGTTGTCCAATTGTTTACGTCAATAATTGTGGTGGTCAGGATGAGTTGGTCTTTGATGGCCATTCGCTAGTGCTCGACAGCGATGGTGAGCTGGTTGCCGAACTCCCGCATTGCGAGCCCTGCTGTGCCGAATTGCGTTTTGATGCAACTGGAATTCGGCCGTTAGATAAAAGATATGCGTCGCAACAACGTGTCGTCGGCGAAGACTTGCGCTTGGCCGAAGTCCGCAAGGCGGTGGTGTTGTCGATTCGCGATTACGTTCGAAAGAATGGTTTTCAGGGCGTAACTCTTGGGCTTTCTGGCGGCATCGACTCGGCGTTAACCCTAGCCTTGGCTGTGGAAGCCTTGGGCGCGGCTGCCGTTCATGCGGTGATGATGCCGTTTCGCTACACCTCAAAAATGAGCCTCGAAGACGCTGAACAGCAAGCGAAAACGCTCGGTGTTCGCTATGACGTCATTGCTATCGAACCGATTTATGAAAGCTTTATGCAGCAGTTGGCACCACAACTTGCCGGGCACGAGCCGGATGTGACCGAAGAAAACTTGCAGGCCCGAAGTCGTGGTGTGTTGCTGATGGCACTATCGAACAAAACCCGCTCGTTGGTGCTTACTACTGGGAACAAGAGCGAGCTTGCCGTCGGTTATTGTACGTTATACGGCGATATGTGTGGTGGTTTTGCGCCGATCAAAGATCTTCCCAAGATGATGGTATTTGCTTTGGCGCGGCACATGAACGCGACCAGCGCCGAAGATGTAATTCCAGTGCGGGTCATTGAGCGTCCGCCATCGGCCGAGCTTGCGCCAGGACAAACAGACCAAGACAGCCTGCCAGAATACGCCGTGCTGGATAAGATTATTCATCTTTATGTGGAGCAGGATTGGTCGCCGTTGGAAATTGTTGATGCCGGCTATGCCAAGTCAGATGTCTTGCGTGTTGTGCGCTTGGTTGATATTAATGAATATAAGCGTCGCCAAGGTGCGGTAGGTCCGAAGATCACCTCTCGTAACTTTAGTAAAGATCGACGTTACCCAATTACCAATCATTTTCGGTATGAATTAGAACGCGAGTTAACCACAGAGGCAACCCATGAAAAAAATTGAAGCCATTATCAAGCCGTTCAAGTTAGATGACGTGCGCGAAGCTTTATCAGAGGTGGGTATTGCCGGCATGACCGTCACCGAAGTAAAAGGCTTTGGGCGGCAAAAAGGGCACACAGAGTTGTATCGCGGCGCTGAGTATATGGTTGATTTTTTGCCGAAGGTAAAACTAGAAATCGTCGTTGCCGATGATCAAGTTGAAACTTGTATTGATGCAATTATGGAAACTGCTCAGACGGGTAAAATCGGCGACGGTAAGATTTTCGTCAGCACCATTGAGCGTGTGATTCGAATCCGTACCGGCGAGGAAAACGAAGACGCCGTGTAAAAACACGGCGTCGGTAAAATTAAAGGCTTGTTCGGACCACTAAAAGTTAGTGTTTAACGTGGCCTGTGCACTGGCACTTAACTCATCAAGACCCAATGCATCGTAGCTGGCGATCATGATTTCCAATGCGCGTTGCGTTTCCGGTGTATCAGGAAAGCTCTCCAATACGTATTTGCCGCGGTTCGCTGCCGCTAACCAAGCTTTCCGTTTCATATAATATTCGGCTACCGCAAGCTCATATTTCGCCAGGCGACTTTTGATCGCGATCATACGCTGTTTCGCATCGGCAGAGTATTTCGAGTCTGGGAAGCGACGAAGTAACGATGTGAAATCGTTAAAAGCTTCCTCAGCTTTACTAGGATCACGGTCAGAGCGATCAATGCCGACAAATTCTTGCACAGCATTCGAATCGGCACGTTGGTTAATCAACCCGCGCATATACATTACGTAATCGAGGTTAGGGTGATTTGGGTTCAGTTGCATGAAACGGTCGACTTCGGCTAAAGCTTTGTCGACGTCACCCAACTTATAGTTCACGTAAATTTTGTCCATCTGCACTTGGTGTGCGTAAGGGCCAAATGGGTAACGCGTTGAATGTTGTTGAAGGATACTTTGTGCAGTACTGAAATTACCGGCAGCGATACTGCCTTGGGCTTTTTCATAAAGTAACGCCGCATCATTGAGAACAGCTGAAGTGATTTCATCTTCATCCGGTGAACTTGAACATGCCGAGAGCATGACGGAAAGCGCTAACAGCAAACTAATACGCAGTTTCATAAGCAGTTGTTCTGATCTCTGTTGATTTAGTTTTGGTGCCTAGCCGACCAAACAGGTACACTATACACATCGAATTTGCATGCATTCTATCGCAGCCTTTGCTGCTTTCACAGGTCCATTGTCTATTTTATGAGTGAACATATTGAATTAACGGGTACGGTCCCTGCTACGTGCAACGGCAAACGCTTGGACCAAACACTTGCGGAGTTGTTCCCTGACTACTCACGATCGCGGTTAAAAACGTGGATCACCGATGGTTGGGTGAAGGTTGATGACGTGGTCGTCGACAAACCTCGCGAGAAGGTTATTACGGGTATGACAGTTACCGTCAATGCTGAAATCGTTGAAGAACAGCGTTTTGAACCGCAAGCGATAGAGCTGAATATTGTTTACGAAGACGATGACATCTTAGTGTTGAATAAGCCAGCTGGACTCGTCGTTCACCCCGGCGCAGGCACCCCAGATGGCACTTTGTTAAACGCGTTGTTACATCATTTCCCAGCCATTGATCAGGTTCCTCGTGCGGGCATTATTCACCGACTGGATAAAGACACCACCGGCTTGATGGTGGTGGCGAAAAACGTGCCAGCGCAGACGCATTTAGTGGCGGCGATGCAAGAGCGTGAAATCACCCGTGAGTATGAAGCGGTGTGTAATGGACCAATGACGGCAGGCGGACATATTGACGAGCCGATTGGTCGCCATCCGACCAAACGCACGCATATGGCGGTGGTGCCGATGGGCAAACCGGCGGTCACGCACTATCGAGTAGTGGAGCGTTTTCGCAACCATACCCATTTGCGCTTGCGCCTCGAAACTGGGCGTACTCATCAAATTCGCGTACATATGGCTCACTTACGTCATCCGTTGGTCGGCGACTTTACCTACGGCGGTCGTCCACGGCCGCCACAAAATGCGTCACCCGAACTGTTAGCCTACTTGCGTGGCTTTAAGCGCCAAGCCTTGCATGCCGCACGGTTGTCACTGCATCATCCAATCACGGGAGAATGGATGAGCTGGGATGCCCCAACGCCGCCAGATTTTGTTGAGTTGTTGCAGTTGCTGCGCGCCGATCGGCAAAGCCATGGCCACGACGAACGTCACTAATCGCGCTTTCGGGATTGTCCCTGAATGGCGGTTGCCAAACGGGGTACAGGCTCGCGTCACGACCGTTGACGAACCTGGTAACCTTGCGGTGCATGTTGGCGATGATCCAGCTAGGGTGATTCGCCATCGCCGTTTATTGCAACGGCAATTAGCCTTGCCAGTAGCACCAAAATGGTTAGCGCAGTACCACAGTGCAAATATTGTCCGTTACGAAAACTGTAGGGCTGGCGTTGCCGCCGATGCGATATGGGCGCAAAGTACGCCGTCGGTATGTGCGGTGTTGACCGCCGACTGTTTGCCAATACTTATGGTTAGTGATGACGGTGAGGTTATCGCCGCAATTCATGCAGGTTGGCGCGGTTTGGTCTCGGGAGTAGTAAAGCATACGGTAGAGGCGCTGCCTAAATTGCCACAGCAACTTCATGCCTATATTGGTCCAGCAATTACGCGCGAGCATTTTCAAGTCGGCGCCGACGTTTACCAAGCTTTCGCACAGCATGGCTTAGCGGATAATGCGACGTTTTCTCCGCAAACCCAGCAAAAATGGCTTGCCGATCTGCCGTTACTTGCCGAGCGGGTGTTGCAAGGCTGTGGTGTGGAGCACGTCACCCAGAGTGGCCTATGTACCTATAGTGATCCGCGTTTTTCTTCCCACCGTGAGAATCCTGCAGCAGGGCGCATTGCCAGCTTGATCTGGAAAAGTTAACTCGCGCACTTGAAACTGCTTATTTTATACCCACATTTACGACAAGGACTTTTATCGTATGTGAGGTAGTAAAATCATGCGTTTTGACAAATTAACCCATAAATTTCAATTAGCCATCGCTGATGCGCAATCACTGGCATTAGGGCGCGATCACCAATTTATTGAGCCGGTGCATATTATGCACGCGTTGCTTAATCAAGACGGTGGCACCCTGCGACCACTCTTAACTTATTTACAAATCGACAGTAATCGATTGCGGACAGAGTTGAGTCGTGCGCTGGACGGCCTGCCTCAAGTAGAGGGCGTGGGTGGCGAAGTGCAGGCGTCAGCGGCCACTGGCACGCTGCTTAATCTGTGTGACAAGTATGCACAAAAACGCAACGACCAATACATCTCGTCTGAGCTCTTCGTGTTGGCGGCAACCGAAGACAAGGGCAAGCTCGGCGATATTCTTAAAGGCTTAGGCGTGACCCGTGACAAAGTCGAGCAAGCCATTCAGCAAGTGCGCGGTGGCCAGAACGTTAATGACCAAAGCGCTGAAGACCAGCGCCAAGCCCTCGACAAGTACACTATTGATCTCACTGAGCGGGCGGAGCAGGGCAAGCTTGACCCAGTGATTGGGCGCGATGATGAAATTCGTCGCACAATTCAGGTGTTGCAACGTCGTACCAAGAACAATCCGGTGCTTATTGGCGAACCAGGTGTGGGTAAAACCGCAATTGTGGAAGGCCTTGCACAGCGTATTGTCAATGGCGAGGTGCCTGAGGGATTGAAACACAAGCGCGTGCTTTCGCTGGATCTGGGCGCGTTGCTAGCCGGTGCTAAATATCGTGGTGAATTCGAGGAGCGTTTGAAAGCGGTCCTTAATGAACTCAGTAAAGAGGAAGGGCGCATTATTCTCTTTATTGATGAATTGCACACCATGGTTGGCGCTGGCAAAGCGGACGGTGCAATGGATGCGGGGAATATGCTCAAACCTGCGCTAGCACGTGGTGAGCTGCATTGTGTCGGCGCGACTACCCTCGACGAGTATCGCCAATATATTGAAAAAGATGCTGCACTTGAACGCCGTTTCCAAAAAGTGCTTGTTGATGAGCCTTCCGTGGAAGACACCATCGCAATCTTGCGTGGTCTAAAAGAACGTTATGAGGTGCATCACTCGGTACAAATCACGGATCCAGCGATTGTGGCGGCTGCGACCTTATCGCACCGCTACATCAGTGATCGTCAATTACCGGACAAAGCGATCGATTTGATTGATGAAGCAGCCTCGAGTATTCGCATGCAAATTGATTCCAAGCCGGAGGACCTCGATCGGCTTGAGCGTCGTATTATTCAGCTGCAGCTGGAACAAAAAGCGATGCAAAAAGAAGATGACGAAGCGAGTAAAAAACGCCTTGAAACCCTTGAGCGTGAGCTTGCGGATCAACAACGCAAGTATGCAGAACTTGAAGAGGTCTGGTTAAGTGAAAAAACTGCGGTGCAGGGAGCGCAAAATATCAAAGCGCAGTTGGAAGAAGCGAAACGTGACTCAGAAATCGCCAAACGAGCTGGCGATTTAAATCGGATGTCGGAACTTCAGTATGGCCGCATTCCTGAACTTGAACGTCAGTTGAAGGCCGCTGAAGAAGCTGAAGGAAAAGAGATGACCTTGTTGAAGAACAAGGTGACTGATGAGCAAATTGCCGATGTACTGTCGCGCTGGACGGGTATTCCAGTAAGCAAAATGCTCGAAGGTGAGCGCGAGAAATTATTGCAGATGGAAACGCAATTGCACCAGCGAGTGGTGGGTCAAGATGAAGCTGTGACGTCGGTGGCAAATGCCATTCGTCGTTCGCGTGCGGGCTTGTCCGACCCGCAGCGCCCGATTGGCTCGTTTTTATTCCTTGGGCCAACTGGCGTAGGTAAAACCGAATTGTGTAAGTCGCTGGCAGCGTTCTTATTTGACACTGAAGATGCCATGGTTCGCATCGACATGTCCGAGTTTATGGAAAAGCATGCCGTTTCGCGACTGGTGGGCGCACCTCCGGGTTATGTAGGTTATGAAGAAGGCGGTTACCTAACTGAAGCCGTGCGTCGTCGGCCATACTCAGTGATTCTGTTAGATGAAGTGGAGAAAGCGCACCCAGACGTTTTTAATATCCTGTTGCAAGTATTGGACGATGGACGCTTAACTGATGGGCAAGGGCGCACCGTCGATTTTCGCAATACGGTTATCATCATGACCTCAAACTTGGGCTCTGATGTGATCCAAGAAAAAGCGCACCAGCAAAGTTATGATGAGATGAAAGCCGATGTGATGGAGATTTTACAACATCACTTCCGTCCGGAATTTTTGAATCGCGTAGATGAAACCGTCGTGTTCCATCCATTAGCGAAGTCAGAAATCCGCTCAATTGCGCAGATTCAGTTAGCACGTTTATATAAGCGTCTTGCTGAGCGTGATTATCGACTTGATTTGAGTGATGCTGCGCTCGACCATCTTGCCGCCGCGGGTTTTGACCCAGTATTTGGTGCGCGACCATTGAAACGCGCGATTCAGCAAGAGATCGAAAATCCATTAGCACAGCAGTTATTAGCTGGGAAGTTACTGCCAGGTAAAGCTATCAAAGTAGATTACCAAGATGACGCAATTGTCATCAGCCAGTAACCTCATTGCTTAGACCAAGCTATAGCAGCGAGCTGTAAAGCCTATTTATTGCGGCTCGCATGCTATGCTATCCTGCACGGTCTTAACTATTTGTAATCAGGAAGCACTATGCCAAATAATGCATCGACGAAGAACCGAGGCATCTTTTTATTACCGAACTTGCTGACGACAGCAGGACTTTTCTCTGGTTTTTTTGCCATTGTCGCATCAATGAATAACCAGTTTGAGTCTGCCGCTGTAGCGATTTTCATTGCTATGGTGTTTGATGGCTTGGACGGTCGAGTCGCGCGAATGACGAATACGCAAAGCGATTTTGGTGCCGAATACGACAGTATGGCTGATATCGTTTCCTTCGGTATGGCTCCGGCGCTCGTGATGTATAACTGGGCACTATCCGATTTAGGTAAGTTCGGTTGGCTTGCGGCGTTTATTTTCGTTGCCGGTGGAGCGCTGCGGTTAGCTCGCTTCAATACTAATCTTGGCTCGTCGGATAAACGTTATTTCCAAGGCTTAGCAATTCCTAGTGCCGCCGCCATTGTCAGCGGGCTAGTTTGGGTTGGCTCAAAGTATGAAGTTGAGCCTGACTCTATTAGTTACCTAGCCGCCATCATTACCATTTGTGCTGGTTTATTGATGGTAAGTAACTTCCGCTACCACTCGTTTAAAGATGTTGATTGGCGTGGACGCGTTCCTTTTGTAGTTATCCTTGCGATGGTTTTGGCTTTCGTGGTGGTGGCAACAGAGCCATCGTTAGTATTGTTTAGTATTTTCTTCTTGTATGCGCTTTCTGGCCCAATCCTGACTGTACGCTCAGTGAAACGTCTTGAGTTGAAGCATGTCGTCGGTGATACAGATGATGATTGTGAGAAAGACGACGAAAAGGCTGACAAGAGTGCGAAAAAAGAACAAACCGAAGAGAAAAAAGACGCTGACGGCTAAAAACTGAGCAGTCAGTATTTATTTCGCAAAAAGATCTTGCACCAAGGCAAATGATCCTTATAATTCGCCGCCGTTGTCACCGAGGGCAAAGCCAAAGGGGATAACGGTCAGCGGCGTTTAGCGCCTGCAAAAAAAGATCAAAAATGATCTTGACGCTGACAAGGGAAAGCGTAAAATACGCATCCCGCTCGAGAGTTCCGAAAGGCCCGAGCGAAACGTTCTTTAACAATATATCAAGCCAAGCAAACTGTGTGGGCACTTACCGGATTCAGGCAGAGAAAAGCATCTTCGGATGCGAAAAAGTATCTTCG
>NZ_JANTPU010000004.1 GCF_024752025.1 Pseudidiomarina sp. CB1
TTTTCTCTGCCTGAATCCGGTAAGTGCCCACACAGTTTGCTTGGCTTGATATATTGTTAAAGAGCGTTTCGCTCGGGCCTTTCGGAACTCTCGAGCGGGATGCGTATTTTACGCTTTCCCTTGTCAGCGTCAAGATCATTTTTGATCTTTTTTTGCAGGCGCTACGCGCCGCTGACCGTTATCCCCTTTGGCTTTGCCCTCGGTGACAACGGCGGCGAATTATAAGGATCATTTGCCTTGGTGCAAGATCTTTTTGCGAAATAAATACTGACTGCTTTTTTTTTGAACAGATTGAACGATCTTTGTCTGTTTATTGTCTATAAACACTGCTAATGTTCTGTAAAGCGTTTCTAAAAACAATAACAACATAACGAATCACTAAGGGTGTGCAATCGATGAAATCAAATACAGCACTTACAATAGCGCTGGCTGTTGCCTTCGGTGTAGCCTTACCAAGTGCTGCACAAGCTATTACCATAAGTGACGAAATAGGTTACATAGATAGCAATAGCTACCAGCTCACAGAAGATAACAAACGCCTAGTTAATACCTATTTACGCATGTTTCGTTATTACACCAAGCGAAACTTCTCGGCCACTCGTACCGTACGCGTCCTCTTAAGTAATTACCCAGAACATGTCGAACCTATTCTTCACGCGGCGTTTGAACGCTACCCGAAAAGCTACGAGCAAATAATCAAAGCAGCTATCGACGCTGAACCTGGTTTCACAAAAGACATCATGGCAGTAGCTATGCACACCCAGGTCGCCAAACCTGCGGAACTCGTACGTATTGCGGTCGAAGCCGAGCCCGCTTACGCCGACGAGATCGTAGTTGAAGCCAGCCGAGTAGATCCTGCGAATGTTGAAGAGCTCGTACGTGTAGCCGTGAAGGTTGAACCTGAAATGGCAGACAGTATCATGCAGTCAGCTAGCGCATCACAACCGGACAAAGTTGAGGGAATTGTACATGCTACCTTAAGTGTGTTGCCGGCAATCGGTGACTACCTTGCCAGCTCCCTATCTGACTTAATCGACTTGATCGCTAGTGATGATGCCGAACCCTCGGCTAATGAGGTCACCTCACGAAAAGAGGCGCTATCGGTACTTAAAGGCGCATATCGCGCTGGTATGAGCTACCAGGAAATAGAGGCGATTGCCAATGCACATGGAATTGATGAAGAAGAGATAGCAACTGTTATGGAATCAAAAGATAGCGGCTCATAATCGTTAACTCTCAAAAGAACAAACAAAAAAGCCGCTCATTTGAGCGGCTTTTTTAATTCTCGTGAGAGAATTTTACTCTTCTACTGCAACTTCTTCAGCTTCAGTAGCTTCAACTTCTGGACGGTCAACTAGCTCAACATAAGCCATTGGCGCGTTATCACCAGCGCGGAAACCACACTTCATAATACGAGTGTAACCACCAGCACGTTCTTGATAACGTGGACCAAGTTCGTTGAACAACTTACCAACCACTTCTTTGTCGCGAGTGCGAGCAAACGCCAAACGGCGGTTAGCTACGCTATCTTGCTTCGATAAAGTGATAAGCGGTTCGATCACACGACGAAGTTCTTTGGCTTTAGGAAGTGTTGTTTTAATCACTTCGTGACGCACAAGTGAGCTTGCCATGTTGCTGAACATCGCTTTGCGATGGCTGCTGTTGCGGTTGAGTTGACGACCACTCTTACGATGGCGCATACCTATACCCTTCTCAGTAATTCTCTGTAAAAGATGGTTTAGTCGCGATCAACAAGACTTGCTGGCGGCCAGTTTTCTAGGCGCATACCTAGAGACAAACCACGTGAGGCAAGTACGTCTTTGATCTCGGTCAGCGATTTCTTACCAAGGTTAGGAGTCTTCAATAACTCAACCTCAGTGCGCTGTACTAAATCACCAATGTACTGAATAGCTTCTGCTTTCAAACAGTTCGCAGAACGCACAGTTAATTCCAAATCGTCTACCGGACGTAACAGAATCGGATCGAATTCTGGTTTTTCTTCTTTCTCTTCCGGCTCGCTCATGTCACGCAATTCAACAAATGCTTCTAGCTGTTCAGCTAAAATAGTTGCTGCGCGGCGAATCGCTTCCTCTGGATCCAGAGTGCCATTCGTTTCCATGTCGATAACCAGTTTGTCCAAGTCAGTACGCTGTTCAACACGAGCTGAATCAACGTTGTACGCAATGCGCTCAACTGGACTGAAAGAAGCGTCGACAAGTAGAAGCCCGATCGGACGCTCTTCATCGTCAGCGGACTGACGTGCCGAAGCTGGAACATAACCACGACCACGCTCAACTTTGATTGACATCTCAATCTCAGTATCACCTGTCAAAGTACAGATCAGGTGGTCTGGGTTAACAATTTCGACATCACCATCAGTGGTGATATCGCCAGCCTTGACAGGGCCCGCTCCAGATTTTTTCAAGGTCAGCGTAGCTTCATCTTTACCTTCCATGGTGACTGCTAAGCCTTTAAGGTTCAGCAGAATTTCGATGACATCTTCCTGAACACCCTCTTTACTGCTGTATTCGTGTTGAACGCCGTCGATTTTTACTTCAGTCACAGCCACACCTGGCATAGATGAAAGTAAAATACGGCGCAACGCGTTGCCCAGCGTGTGACCGAAGCCACGCTCAAGAGGCTCCAACGTCACTTTTGCGTGAGTCGGGCTGATTTGTTCAATGTCGACTAGCCTTGGTTTAAGGAATTCGGTAACAGAACCCTGCATTGTGTCCTCTCTTTATGCTTAAGCTTTACTTAGAGTAAAGCTCTACGATCAACTGTTCGTTAATTTCAGCAGACAAGTCTGAACGCTCTGGAAGACGCTTAAATTGACCTTCCATTTTGTTCGCGTCTACTTCTAACCACACTGGTTTTTCACGCTGATCAGCGAGATCCAATGCGGCGGCGATGCGCGCCTGCTTTTTCGCTTTTTCGCGAACGGACACAACATCTTCCGGACGAACTTTGAACGACGGAATGTTGACTACCTGGCCATTCACTACCACTGCTTTGTGGCTCACCAACTGACGTGCTTCAGCACGAGTTGATGCGAATCCCATGCGGTAAACGACGTTATCTAAACGTTGCTCAAGCAATTGCAGCAGGTTCTCACCAGTGTTGCCCTTAATACGGGCAGCTTCTTTGTAATAGTTACGGAATTGCTTTTCGAGTACGCCATACATACGACGAACTTTTTGCTTTTCACGTAACTGCAAACCGTAATCAGACAAACGGCCACGACGTGCGCCGTGCTGACCCGGTGCGCTTTCGAGTTTACATTTCGTATCGATCGCGCGTACGCCGCTCTTCAAGAACAAATCTGTTCCTTCGCGACGACTCAGTTTGAGTTTTGGACCCAAATATCTAGCCATGTTCTTTCTCCAACTATCGTATGGCGCCTATTAAACGCGACGTTTCTTAGGCGGACGACAACCGTTGTGAGGAATAGGCGTCACATCAGTAATGTTCGTGATGCGATAACCTACAGCGTTCAACGCGCGAATTGATGATTCGCGACCAGGACCTGGGCCCTTTACGAACACTTCTAGGTTTTTCAACCCATATTCCTTCGCCATTTCACCCGCGCGCTCAGCAGCAACCTGTGCAGCGAATGGTGTTGATTTACGTGAACCACGGAAACCAGAACCACCTGCAGTTGCCCATGCTAACGCGTTACCTTGACGGTCAGTGATGGTCACAATGGTGTTATTGAAAGATGCATGGATGTGAGCCATGCCATCAGCGACTTGCTTTTTAACGCGCTTACGAGTACGAGTTGGTTGTTTAGCCATTGCTCAACTCCTTACTTCTTAATTGGTTTACGCGGACCTTTACGGGTGCGCGCATTAGTTTTAGTGCGCTGTCCACGTAGAGGCAAGCCACGACGATGACGAAGGCCACGGAAACATCCGAGGTCCATCAAGCGTTTGATATTCATAGAAACTTCACGACGTAGGTCGCCTTCTACAGCGAATTTACCTACTGCTTCGCGAAGCAGATCTAGTTTTTCTTCTGACAAAGAGCCGATCGTAGTATCTTCCGCGATACCCACTGCAGCAAGAATGTGCTTTGAGCGGGTACGGCCGATACCGTAGATCGCAGTCAAGGCAATGACTGCATGCTTATTGTCAGGAACGTTAATGCCAGCGATACGGGCCACTAACACGTCTCCTATAGTTTATGGGTGACCGGATTTGAAAAGCCCGTTAGGATACTCAACCGGTCGCCAATTTGCAAATATATCAAAGCCGCAGCCAAGAAGTTTTTCTAGGCTGCGGGCTTCTTTCTCGAATTAACCTTGCCGTTGCTTGTGCTTAGGGTCACTGCAAATTACACGCACAACACCGTTGCGCTTGATAACTTTACAGTTACGGCAGATTTTCTTCACGGAAGCACGAACTTTCATTGCTACACTCCGTAATTATCCAACCTTAACGGCCGAAGCCTTTAAGATTAGCTTTTTTCAGGACCGAGTCATACTGATGCGACATCAGATGAGTCTGGACCTGCGCCATAAAATCCATGATAACTACAACGATAATCAGTAATGATGTACCGCCAAAGTAGAACTGAACGTTCCATGCAATCATCATGAACTCAGGAACCAAACAGACAAAGGTAATGTACAGCGCGCCCGCAAGCGTCAACCGGGTCATTACTTTATCGATGTAACGTGAGGTTTGTTCACCTGGACGAATACCAGGGATAAACGCTCCCGACTTCTTCAAGTTATCTGCTGTCTCGCGCGGATTGAAAACCAACGCGGTATAGAAGAAACAGAAGAAGATAATTGCCGCTGCATAAAGCATCACATACAAAGGCTGACCTGGTGACAATGTCAACGACAGCTCTTGTAAGAAGTTAGCCACCATGCCCTCGCCTTGGCCGAACCAAGTTGCGATAGTGCTTGGGAACAAAATAATGCTCGAGGCAAAAATTGGCGGAATTACACCAGCCATATTAACTTTCAATGGCAAGTGTGTACTTTGCGCCGCAAAGACTTTACGACCTTGCTGACGTTTCGCGTAGTTTACCACAATTCGGCGCTGACCGCGCTCCACAAAAACTACGAAATACGTCACGGCGAAAACAATTACACCAATCAGCAATAACAACAATAAATGTAAGTCACCTTGACGTGCTTGCTCAGCCGTTTGCCCAATGGCAGACGGTAGGCCCGCAACAATACCGGTGAAAATAAGAATAGAGATACCGTTACCAATCCCACGTTCAGTGATCTGTTCACCAAGCCACATCAGGAACATTGTTCCCGTGACTAAGCTCACAACCGCTGTAAAGTAGAATCCGAAACCGGGATCAATAACGAGTCCTGGCATCAGACTTGGTAAGCCAGTGGCAATACCAATTGACTGGAATGTTGCGAGTACCAAGGTACCCCAACGCGTGTATTGGCTAATCTTACGACGACCTGCTTCACCTTCTTTCTTAAGCTCAGCCAAACGTGGATGAACCACCGAGGCTAACTGCATAATAATCGATGCGGTGATGTACGGCATGATACCCAAAGCGAATACCGATGCACGTTCAAGTGCACCACCGCTGAACATGTTAAACATGGCAACGATGGTGTCTTTTTGCTGGTCAAATAATTGCGCCAATACAGCGGCATCAATACCAGGAATAGGCACAAAGGAGCCCGCACGGAACACGATCAACGCGCCGAGTACAAACAGCAGACGTCGTTTTAGTTCCGAGGTGCCGCCTTGAGCTCTGTTAGATTCCAATCCTGGTTTAGCCATTTGCTCTATCCTTCGATTTTGCCGCCAGCGGCTTCAATAGCTTCGCGGGCGCCTTTGGTGACCTTGATGCCTTGCACTGTAACAGCACGATTGATTTCGCCTGACTTGATTACTTTAACGAACAGAATGTCGTTACGAATCAAACCAGCTTCTTTCAAGCTCGCCATGTTAACAGTATCACCAGCAACTTTCGCTACTTCAGCAAGATTTACTTCTGCAGTCACGAATGACTTACGTGAAGTAAAACCAAACTTCGGCAAGCGACGTTGGATTGGCATTTGGCCGCCTTCAAAACCTGGCTTCACAGAACCGCCTGAGCGAGACTTTTGACCTTTATGGCCACGTCCACCAGTTTTTCCTAAGCCTGAGCCAATACCACGTCCAAGACGTTTTTTGCTGGTTTTAGCACCAGGTGCAGGGGAGAGTGAGTTCAAGAACATCGTATTAGTCCTCCACCTTTACCATGTAAGTGACTTGGTTCACCATGCCGCGGACGGCTGGAGTATCTTCCAGCTCGACCGTGTGACCAATGCGGCGTAGACCAAGACCACGTAGAGTAGCTTTGTGCTTCGGTAAACGACCGATGCTGCTACGCGTCTGTGTTACTTTGATTGTCTTATTCGCCATTGTTCACTACCCCAAAATGTCTTCAACGCGCAATCCACGCTTAGCCGCCACTTGATCTGGCGACTTCATGTTGTGAAGTGCCTTGATAGTTGCACGTACAACGTTGATTGGGTTGGTTGAACCATATGCTTTTGACAGCACGTTGTGCACGCCTGCGACTTCAAGTACTGCACGCATCGCACCACCGGCGATGATACCTGTACCTTCAGAGGCTGGCTGCATGAATACCTGTGAACCTGAGTGACGGCCTTTTACAGGATGTTGCAAAGTGTCGCCTTTCAGCTGCACGGTTACCATGTTGCGACGCGCTTTTTCCATTGCTTTTTGAATAGCAGCTGGAACTTCGCGAGCTTTACCGTAACCGAAACCCACTTTACCCTGACCATCACCAACCACAGTGAGTGCAGTGAAGCTAAAGATACGACCACCTTTAACTACTTTTGCTACACGGTTTACTGTGATTAGCTTTTCTTGCAGGTCACTTTGTTGAGCTTCTACATTTGCATTTGCCATGTTCGTCTCCTAGAACTGAAGTCCAGCTTCACGAGCTGCGTCAGCTAAAGCTGCAACGCGACCGTGATAACGGAAACCACTGCGATCGAAAGCAACATCTTTAATGCCTTTCTCAATCGCCCGTTCAGCGATCAGCTTACCAACTGTTTTAGCTGCATCGACGTTACCGGTTGCTTTAACCGCGTCTTTGACAGCCTTTTCAACTGTTGAAGCTGAAGCTAGTACTTCAGAACCGTTCGGTGCAATGAGCTGTGCGTAAATATGCCGTGGTGTACGGTGAACGACCAGGCGGTTTGCACCCAACTCAAGCATTTTCTTACGTGCGCGAGTTGCGCGGCGTAAGCGAGCTGTTTTCTTGTCCATCGTCTTACCTTACTTTTTCTTGGCTTCTTTACGGCGCACTTGCTCATCGGCATAACGTACACCCTTACCTTTGTAAGGTTCAGGCTTACGGTACGCGCGAATGTTAGCGGCAACTTGGCCAACTAACTGCTTGTCTACACCTTTAACGACTACTTCAGTTTGTGTTGGGACTTCGATAGTAATTCCCTGAGGGATATCGAACTCAACAGGATGAGAGAAGCCTAAAGTTAAGTTGAGTTTAGAACCGGCAGTATTTGCACGGTAACCAACACCAACTAACTGCAGCTTACGCTCATAACCTTGCGCAACACCAACCACCATGTTTTGTAGTAACGCGCGTGCTGTACCCGCTTGAGCAGTTGCATTTGCAACGCCTTCACGAGGGACTGTACGCAATACGTTGTCTTCTTGTACAAGTTCGACAGCGTCGTTAACTACACGGCTCAATGAGCCTTTGGCACCTTTAATTGTCACTTCCTGGCCATTTAGCGTAACTTCAACGCCAGCAGGAATGGCAATAGGTGCTTTAGCAACTCGTGACATTTCCTAACTCCTCGTTACGCTACGTAACCGATAACTTCACCGCCAAGACCCGCTTTGCGAGCGGCGCGGTCGGTCATCAGGCCTTTAGAAGTTGAGACGACAGCCACACCTAAACCACCCATAACTTTAGGTAGTTCGTTGCGTTTCTTATAGATACGCAGACCAGGGCGACTTACGCGCTCAATTGATTCGATAACAGGCTTGCCTTCAAAGTATTTCAACGTTACTTCTAGTTCAGCTTTCACTTCACCAGATACGCTGAAATCCGCGATATAACCTTCTTCTTTCAGAACTTGGGCAATAGCCACTTTCTGTTTTGAAGCAGGCATGCGCACGGCGACTTTGTTAGCACCCTGAGCGTTGCGGATGCGAGTGAACATATCCGCAATTGGATCTTGCATGCTCATATTTGCTTTCTCCCGTGACTCGTGGCTTACCAGCTAGCTTTTTTCAAGCCAGGAATTTCACCGCGCATCGCTTTCTCACGAACTTTGATTCGGCTCATACCGAATTTACGTAAGAAACCGTGAGGGCGGCCTGTAACGCGGCAGCGATTACGCTGACGGCTAGGGCTTGAATCACGCGGGAGACTTTGCAATTTCAGCACGGCTTCCCAACGCTCTTCATCCGAAGTATTCGGATCGCTGATCACAGCTTTAAGTGCGATGCGTTTCTCTGCGTATTTGGCTGCAAGCTTTTGACGCTTGAGCTCACGCATTTTCATTGCTTCTTTAGCCATAACTCTACACCTTACTTCTTGAACGGGAAGTTAAAGGCAGCGAGCAAAGCGCGAGCTTCGTCATCAGTGCCTGCAGTAGTTGTGATAGTGATATCCAAACCACGAACCCGATCAACTTTATCAAAGTCGATTTCAGGGAAAATGATTTGCTCACGCACACCCATACTATAATTTCCACGTCCGTCGAATGATTTAGGGTTCAAACCACGGAAGTCACGAACACGAGGAATTGCAATAGAGATTAAACGCTCTAAGAAATCCCACATACGCTCGCCACGCAGAGTCACTTTACAGCCAATTGGGTAGCCTTCACGGATTTTGAAGCCAGCGACAGATTTACGAGCAACGGTACGAACTGGGCGTTGACCAGAAATAGCTTCTAGGTCAGCCACTGCGTTGTCGAGAATCTTTTTGTCAGCCAGAGCTTCACCAACACCCATGTTAAGGGTGATTTTCTCAATCCGAGGGACTTGCATGACGCTGTTGTAGCTGAACTGTTTAACCAGCTCAGGAACTACTGATTCTTTGTAAAAATCATGCAGTTTCGCCATCGTAAAACTCCAAATTAAAAATTAAATGATTGCGTTGTTCGACTTGAAGAAACGAACTTTTTTGCCGTCTTCAAGTTTGAAACCAACACGATCTGCTTTACCAGTCTCTGGGTTATAAACCGCTACGTTAGAAACGTCGATTGAAGCTTCTTGCTCAATCACACCGCCAGCAACGCCAAGAGCCGGGTTCGGCTTCTGGTGTTTCTTCACGATGTTTACGCCTTCAACGAAAACACGATTTTTAGCGGTGTCGACTTTCAGCACTTTACCACGCTTGCCTTTGTCTTTACCTGCCAGGACTACTACTTCGTCATCACGTTTGATTTTTGCCGCCATAACTGACTCCTTACAGTACTTCTGGTGCCAGAGAAACAATCTTCATAAATTGCTCTGAGCGCAATTCACGAGTCACTGGTCCAAAGATACGAGTGCCAATTGGCTGTTGGTTGTTATTCAACAATACAGCCGCGTTGCGGTCAAAACGGATGACTGACCCGTCTTGACGACGGACGCCTTTTCTGGTGCGAACGACCACCGCATTAACTACATCACCTTTCTTCACTTTGCCGCGAGGAATCGCTTCTTTAACAGAAACTTTGATGATGTCGCCAATGTTTGCGTACCGGCGGTGCGAGCCACCCAGAACCTTAATACATTGTACGCTGCGTGCGCCCGAGTTATCGGCCACTTCCAGTGTAGTTTGCATTTGGATCATTGCAGTGCTCCGCTTGATTAATTAAACAGACCCTCTCGGGTCGCTGTCCGTCCTTTTATTCTTACTTTTCGTCCGTTGCCGTTGGAAAAGAGAATAAAAGACTTCCCCTTATAAAAAGGGCGGCGAATTGTAACAGATAAAATTTTTAGATGATAGTGCTAGGGATGATTTTCTTAGAGGAAGTTTCGCAGCGGTTTTTGCGTTAACAATTCGAGCCAACCACGAACGCCGACATAGTATCAATTCAACCTCGCGATTACCAGTTAATCACTGTACTTATTTATGAGTTTCAATAGTAAGGTGGAAGGGCTCAACACCACGCTAGCTGCGACCGAAGCAGTTGGCAAGCGACTGATCGAAGTGGTAAATTCAACCTTATAAGATGTTAAGTCGAACGCTTAAATGACGAAGTCGAGCCCTAGTGAGGACAAATGAACTTAGCTGCAATAGTATTTTTGCCCTTTATCGGCGCAATCCTTCCCCTGCTTTTAGGCGGACGTTCACGTTTATATAGCACTTTGGCGGCGGCTGGGGTGACCAGCTTCAGCCTAGCCTTACTGATTTACGCCGCGCCACCTGCGCTAAATGGCACCGTGCCCCACTATTTACTCGAATGGCTCCCCGATTTAGGGCTTCACATCGCGTTTCGATTAGATGGGCTTGCGTTATTGTTTGCCGGCCTTATTTTAGGTATCGGCCTATTAGTCATCATCTACGCGCACTATTACTTGAGTGCGAAAGACAGTGCACCGCGGTTCTTTGCCTGTCTACTGCTGTTTATGGGCTCAATGCTGGGTATAGTTACCGCCGATAACCTTATTCTCATGTGGTTCTTCTGGGAATTGACCAGCATTTCATCATTTTTATTGATTGGTTATTGGTTTCATCAAAGTACCGCACGACGCGGCGCAAGAATGGCTTTGGCGATTACCGGTGCAGGCGGCCTGGCTCTCTTAGCAGGCTTGTTACTGATTGGGAACATTGCCGGCAGCTACCAAGTCGATGCGGTTCTCAATGCCGCCGAGGCAATCAAAAACCACGACCTTTATCTCACTGCCTTAATCTTGGTATTGATCGGGGCATTCACTAAATCAGCGCAATTTCCATTCCAGTTCTGGCTGCCTCACGCGATGGCAGCACCGACACCGGTAAGTGCTTACTTACACTCGGCGACGATGGTGAAGGCTGGTATTTTTTTAATGGCACGTCTGACGCCAGCATTAGGTGGTACGCCTGAGTGGACCACCATTGTCACCCTCACGGGCTTAGCAACTTTACTTTTCGGCGCTTATTTTGCCTTACTTAAAACCGACTTAAAGGGCCTACTCGCATTCTCAACCATTAGCCACCTGGGTTTGATCACAATGCTGTTGGGATTGGGCAGTGCAGGCGCAATAGCTGCTGCGCTTTTTCACATTCTCAACCATGCCACTTTTAAAGCTGGTCTGTTCATGATTGCAGGTATCATCGACCATGAAACAGGCTCACGCGATATGCGCAAACTGAGTGGGTTGCGCAAGGCAATGCCCTTCACCATGATACTTGCGGTAATTACTTCAGCAGCGATGGCGGGGATTCCGCTGTTCAATGGTTTCTTATCCAAAGAAATGTTCTTTGCCGAAGCCTACAATCAGCACCTATTTGGCGGCTTGTCGTGGTTTGTGCCAGTGCTCGCAACGCTCGGCGCTATGTTATCAGTAGCCTATTCGGTGCGTTTCGTACATGACGTATTCTTCCAAGAACCAGCGACCGACTTGCCGAAAAAACCGCATGAACCGCCGCTAATGATGCGTATGCCGGTGATCTTCTTTGCCATCCTATGTATTGCCGTTGGCATAGCACCAATGCTGCTCACAGCCAACATCTTGGAGAGTGCTGTGCTCGCTGTGAACGGCACCGTCCCTACTTTAGATATTGCCATTTGGCATGGCTTTAACATGCCGTTGCTCATGAGTGCCCTAGCTCTCGCGGGCGGGATTGCGATTTATGTCGGCCGTGCCGAACTACTTACATTTAGTCGCCAATTTGACCCTCACGATGCCAAAGATGTGTTTGCCAAAATCGTCAGCAACACCACACGTTTTTGTGATGAACTTATGCAACAAGTGGAAAATGGTTCATTACAACGTTACGTTGCTTTTTTGCTGGTGTTTACCTTGGTCGTCGTGATCCCCGAACTTGCCGATATCCTGCAGTTAACGGGGAGTCGGCCGCAGCTACCGATTGACGCTGTGAGTTTGGTCGGTGCTGTTTTGCTGATGTTAGCGGCCATTTCTACAGCTATGTTACATCGCCAACGCCTCACATCACTGATGATGCTTTCAGTAGTTGGCCTTATCGTTTCACTGAGCTTTATTCACTTTTCGGCGCCAGATTTAGCGATGACACAGTTGGTCGTCGAAGTTGTCAGCATCATCTTAATGATTTTGGCATTGTTCTTCATGCCGCAGCGAATTCCGCGCGCATCGAGCGGCCGGCGCGTGGCACGTGATGTATTATTGGCGGGCAGTATCGGCGGCATTGTGGGAACCCTTAATTACGCCCTTATGACACGCCCATTCAACAGTATTTCTGACTTCTTCCTTGCCAACTCGGTACCGGGTGGCGGTGGTACGAACGTGGTCAACGTTATCTTGGTCGATTTCCGTGGGTTCGATACGCTAGGCGAAATTACCGTACTTGCCATTGCCGCCGCCGGTATTCATAAATTACTTAATAATTTACGCCCGTTTATGCCTTCAAGTGACGTCGATGGTCGCCCTTGGCACCGCGTGAAGCATCCATTACTGGTGCAAACTGTGTCGCAAGCGCTACTACCATTAGCACTAATGGTGTCTGTTTACATCTTCTTACGCGGTCATAACCTACCTGGCGGCGGCTTCATTGCTGGCCTTGTTACGGCCGCTGCAATGATCTTGCAATACATAGCCAATGGCGTCGATTGGGTTAAATCGCGCTTTGATTACAACTATCAAACACTGACGGCTGTCGGCGTGATGATCGCATTATTCACAGGGATTGGGAGCTGGCTCTTCGACCACAACTTCCTAACGTCAAGTTTTACTCATGTACATTGGCCATTCATCGGCGAGTTTGAGTTAGCTACGGCGATTTTGTTTGACTTAGGCGTGTACCTAACCGTCATCGGAGCAACGCTCATGATTCTTGCCAACTTTGGTCAAATGACCACGCGTCACCGCCCACGTCAGGAGGGTTATTAATGGAAACGTTGTACGCCATAACCGTAGGAACATTAACTGCCTGTAGCGTGTTTTTAATTTTACGCGGACGGTCTTTTCCGATCGTCATTGGCTTAACCATGCTGTCGTATGCCGTAAATTTATTTCTATTCTCAACAGGCCGCTTGATTGTTAATGAGCTGCCCATCGTTGGGGCGAGCGAAAATACCACTGACCCATTACCTCAGGCGTTAGTGTTAACCGCGATTGTTATCGGCTTCGCCATGACGGCCTACTCCATCATCTTGGCTGTGCGTGTTCGTGGTGAAATTGGTTCAGATGAAGTCAATGATTATAACTACGCGGAACAGGATGGGCAGCGGTAATGCTAACTAAACATTTAATTACACTGCCTATTATCATCCCCATGCTGGCGGCACTACTACAGCTTTTGCCGTGGGGTGAACGCGCGCAGCACTATCGCCGCATCATTGGCATTGTGGCCTCGTCATTAACACTTGTTGTGGCGATCATGCTGGTGATCACCGTCCACACGGAAATCGTGGTGTATGCGCTTGGCAGTTGGCAAGCGCCCTTTGGGATTGTTTTGGTTGCAGATAAGCTATCAGCATTGATGGTTCTGCTGACTGCAGTGCTCGCACTCCCAGTGCTGATTTATGCATGCCACGGAGAAGACAACCTCGGCTCTCATTTCCAAGCACTATTCCAATTTCAAGTGTTAGGAATCATGGGGGCTTTTCTTACTGGGGACTTATTTAACTTATTTGTTTTCTTTGAAATCCTACTCATTTCGAGTTATGCCCTACTTATGCACGGCGGCGGTAAAGCAAAATTACGTGCCACCTTGCACTATGTCGTGCTCAACCTCACCGGTTCAGCGCTCTTTCTTATCAGTCTCGGCGTACTCTACGGGATTACCGGGACACTTAATATGGCTGACATGGCCGGCAAAGTTGCGCTACTCCAAGGCGACGATGCTGCAATTGCGCGCGCCGGTGGCATGATTTTATTCATCGTATTTGCACTTAAGTCAGCCCTATTGCCTTTGTATTTTTGGCTCCCACAAGCCTATGCAAATACTACCGGAACCGTTGCCGCACTCTTTGCCATCATGACCAAGGTCGGCATTTACGCCATCGTTCGTGTCTTCACTCTGATTTTTGGCGCTGATGCCGGTGAAGTCGCATTCTTGGGCTACGGCTGGTTATGGTGGTTAGGCTTATTGACGATTTTAATTGGCGCATTAGGGGTACTCGGCAGCCGTGATATTCGCCAAGTGGTGGCCTACTTAGTCCTCGTTTCAGTCGGGACGATGCTCACCACACTTAGCCTGGGGCACAACGATGCGATAAGTGCCTTGCTGTTTTATCTCGTGCACTCGACGCTCGTAACAGGCGCCCTCTTTTTACTTGTCGACATGATCGCAGAACAACGTGGCAAAACCGCGTCGCGCATCGTCAAAGGGCGTAAAATGGCGCAGCACCAATTATTGGGCGGTTTATTCTTCCTCGCCGCTATTACGGTAATTGGAATCCCGCCGCTCTCTGGTTTTATCAGTAAGTTATTCATCCTTGAGGCAGCCCGTACAGGTGCTCAAGTGGCATGGCTGTGGCCATTGATTCTAGGTGCAACTTTTCTCATGATGATTGCATTGTCGCGCGCTGGCAGCCGTATGTTTTGGCACACCCTTGAGGGTAAGCCGAACGATGTAAGCCACCCCTATTGGCAGCACATGGCTGTTGTATTATTGCTCCTCGGTGCGGTGGCATTGACTGTTTTTGCTCAAACTTTTTCTGGTTTCACCTCTGCTATCGCGGAACAATTAGCGAACCCACAAGGTTACATCTCACATGTACTCGATGGAGGCCAGCATGAGTAAGCTTGTTCCAGCTCCCTGGTGGAGCTTGTTTTTATTAGCGTTCTGGTTGCTATTGCAGAACAAAGTATCCGTCGGTGCAACCTTGCTCGGACTGGTGCTGGCAATCATCATTCCGTTGTATACATTGCGGGCTCGTGATTATCGAACAACCCTGCACCACCCATTACTCGGCGTGCAATACTTTTTTATCTTGTTAGGCGATATCATCGTGTCGAATTTCAATATTGCGGCAATTATCTTGAGGCCTCGAAAAAGTATTAAACCGGCGCTGATTGAATTCCCATTAGCGATTAGTGGTTCTGTGCCAATTACCATTTTAGCCAGCACCATAAGTTTAACGCCAGGAACCATTTCAGCCGAGCTTGGGCGTGACGGTCGCAGTATTCTCATACATGCGCTAAACGTCGACGACCCAGAAGCCACAATTCAACAAATTAAACAGCGCTATGAACGTCGTCTAAAGGAGATATTCCAATGCTAGTTTATGCTCTACAAGTGGCATTCGGCTTATTTAGCTTGGCACTTTTGATGAATATCATTCGCTTGATTCGCGGGCCAAGTTTGCCGGATCGAATCTTAACGCTGGATACCATTTATATAAATTCCTTGGCGCTTTTGATCTTGCTAGGCATTTGGCACGATACCGCATTTTATTTTGAGGCGGCCTTGTTGATTGCCATGCTTGGATTCATCGGCACCATCGCTGCTGCGAAGTTTTTGCTGCGCGGCGACTTAATCGAATAGGAGTGACACCATGACAGAGTTACCAGTGTGGGCCGATTGGGTCATCTCATTTTTTATCATTCTGGGTGCTAGCTTTGCCTTTATCGGCTCATTAGGGTTGCTAAGGCTGCCTGATTTCATGGCACGTTTACATGCACCAACTAAAAATACAACATTGGGCGTCGGCGGCGTGATTATTGGCTCTATTCTGTATTTTTCCACGACCGACGGGCTCAGCTTGCACGAATTGCTTATCGCAGTTTTTCTGTTTCTTACCGCACCTATTAGTGCTCACTTGTTGGCCAAAGCGGGGCTACACCTTGAATTAGAGCTTTCAGAAAACACCCGTGATTTTCGTACCAAGCCCGAACAATACAGCGATAAAGACGACTAGTTATAGCACGGCCCGTCAACTGTTAAGCACGGGCCAAGTTGCGCATCTAAAGCAATCATAGAGTCGATTAAACTGCGTAGTTCCACCCCGGCTAGGGTTGCGTTTTCTACGTTGAGTTTATTGGTCGTCAACACGTCCATCTGGCCCGCAGCCAGATAGCCCGTACCGCTCACCTGGCCAACAGCAGCACCAAAGTGTTCCGCAGCTAAGTCCACAATACCTACTATGTCGCGCCCAGCCAAATCGATATCGGCTTCCATTACACTTGCAGCGGGCTGACTCCGGCGAATAAGAGTAGTGGTGAATGCCCACTGCTCACTCGCACGCACGGCAAAGACTAAGTCGCCCGTTTGCTCCGCTGTCACCATAGGAGAGTAGCCTTCAAGGTAAACTTGGAACACCTCTTCTGGTAAATTAGCAATCCGTAGCTCAAATTCCCCTGGCGCCACTAAAGTCCCGCTGTACGTCACGCTGTCACCATTGCTGAGTCGATGCTCGGGCCATTCAAGCTCATAGAACGCGAGCAACTCGCTAAAGTGACTCAGAGGTTGGTCGTGCTGCAACATGAAAGCAGCCAAAGCGCGGTGCCAAAAAAGTAGCTCCGCCTCTAGTGTTTGTTGCTGCTTGAGGCGCCGCTCATGTTCTGAAAGATTGAAACTAAAACGCCAAGTTAAACTAAAAAGGCCTAACAACAAAACGACAATCGGTAACACAAAGCCATGACTTTGCTGGCGTATGAACATGTCAATACACCTCCTCTGCGTGCACCCGTTGCAGTTGCAAAAGAGCTTTGAGCAAGCCTTCATACTGCTTGGTTAGCGCCGTAGATGAGCTCTTATTAATCTGATAGCTTCGCCCGGTTAATAGCAGCTCTGTAGCTAGACGAAGATGTGAAGCCGCAGCGTTAAACCAAACCTCTGAACGCTCCGGATACTGAGAAGTGCACTCTTGAAAGCGTTTCAGTGCTGCTTGATACGCGTGTTGGCGATAGTGAATTGCGCCTAAATAACACGGCGCTTGCGGATCAAGATGTGGCGCAGCGGCAAGGCGTTGTAAAATTCCTTCCGCAAGGTGATAGTCACCTTCTGCATAGGCGCGCATAGCAACTTCTCGCGAAGAGTCTTGGCCTGCAACAATACTCGGTGACGGCGAGTTGTTAGTCGCTACGCATGCAGCCATGAACAAGCAGGCGAGTACCATGGCCAGTAGTTCAGAGAACCTCTTCATGATTCACCTCCCGCTCTTCAAAAATGACACGGCGGCCACACCAAGCCTCAAGTGGGTATGGGTAACCAGCTTCGCACTCGATAATCGAATGCACTCCCTGAAGTTTTAGCATCACACCCGGTTGTACATTGCGTCGTATCGCAGTGATGCGTTGATTTTTGTCCAGCCCGACAATATCGATGGCAAATAACATTCCCCAGCTATGAACTGCAGAACAACTCGGAAACCAATAGGCGTGCCCCCTAGGCAAGCCTCTCTTGGTCAGCAATCCAAGTAACCGTTGGGGAAAACTGGTCAAGACATGAACTTCGTGCCATAGGCAAAATTGTTCGGGACTCATCAGCAAACGTCCATATTTCATCATGCATCTTCCTTATGCAGCATCAAGACTGGAAATAACCTATAAAAATAGGCCCTAGAATAATTAGAAAGGTTACTGGGAAAAAGCATGTCACTAGAGGTAGTAAAAGCTTAACCCCGACTTCTTGGGCAAATTTTTCCGCCGCTAACTGCTGCTCGCTACGTGCCTGCTCAGCTTGCAACATTAACGTGTTTGTTAATGCCGAGCCGCTTAATCGCGCCTGAAGTACTGCTGCGGCAAACGATGTGAAGGCAGGGCTAGGCAAACGTGCTTTCATCGCCGCAAAAGCGGCTTCCATGGAGACACCTGCGTGCAGTTGCTGTTGCAATTGCCGCAGTTGTCGAACTGCAACAGAGGTGCTTGGGAGTTGTGCGAGTGCATGGAGGGCTGCCGCAAACGACAAGCCCGATCGCATTAACATCGCCAGCATATCTAAACAGTTTGGCCATTGTTTTTCGAAACGGCGTACCAGTAGGCGACGTTTTGCACGCCGCTGCACAACATTGAGCACAATAAGTCCGCCTACCCCCCAGCCGACCCAAGGCGGAAGGGGTAAAAGCATACTCAGCACGAGCGCGATCAACATCGCGCTTTGCTCCATCACAAAAAATGCTGTTTCACCCGCTGCGCCTGCATGCTCCGCAGCTTTATCAATTTGTCGTCGCAACCGCGGTGGTATCCGCTGAAGAACTACCGTGGTATAGCTGTGTAAACGCGGTAACAATTGTTGCGCTAGACTATTCAAAAAAACAAAAACCAACACGCCAATCCCGCAAAATAAGAGACCGAGCAGCCATTTAGTCGGCAACATAAAACTGTCCCAAAATACGTCGCGTTAAGAAGTAGCCAGCCGCCATCAAACAAACACACACGACGACGACAATCTGGCCTGCCGAGGTCGTAAGCAATAGAGTGGTGGCGTCTTGGTGTACCGTTTTAAGCGCAAAGAAAAGGCCTAACGGCAGAAAGAACATGACTCGTCCTTGCAGGCGCGCTTGTGCCGATAAACTTAAGATCCGTTGCTGCGCATAATGTTGTTGCTGAATCGCTTCGGCCATACGAGAAAGTACGTCAGCTTGTTGCCCACCATGGCGCACACTCGTAACAATGATAAATCCGAAAAATTGCACAATCGAGGTCGCCGCACGACGTTGAAAGTCAGCAAATGCACTCTCTAAGGTCTCACCGGTTCGCTGCCTTTGGACGATAAGAGATAGTTCGGTCGCTAATGGTGCAGAAACCTGCTGTGCCGTTAAAGCTAATGCGGATGCCAAGCCCATACCGGCATGCAGACTATTTGCCAGTAACCGCAGTGCCTCTGGGAGCTGTTGTTCAATCTGTGCCGTACGCTTTTGGTGTAAAACATTTCTCAAAAGCGGCAAAGCACCAACTGACACAACCATTGTCAGCATCATCGAACGCCAGTCATGGGTAAGTAGCAGGGTTATTAACGCAATCAATGAAGTAAGCAACAGCACTCCATACCAAAACTGCCGCATCGGCAAAAATATGAGAAATACAGCTAAGGAGGCTTCAGCGTGCTGTTCAATTTGCTGGCGAGCATCGCGATAAATTGCTATCCCTCCCCAAGTCGCTAAACCAAGAGCAAGTAGTGCCGTCGCGGTGACAAAGAGAACAACCAACCATTCATCAACACGCATGATCTGTTATCCATTCAGAACGAATTCCCGAGGCTTGTAAGCCCCCATCTCGCCGCTCAAAAAGCGGGCTTACTTGGTACGCTGAAGATTCGATACCAACAACTTCACTAATCGCGTTCACTACCCTTTGACCATTGGAGCCCCGCGTGACTTGAACAATCACCTCGACGGCGCTGGCTATTTGTTGCCTAATGGCCAACAACGGAAGATCAAAGCCGGCTAGCATCACCATTACCTCCAAGCGTTGTAGCCCTTCACGTGGGCTATTCGCATGTAAGGTTGTTAGCGAGCCCTCATGTCCAGTATTCATGGCCTGCAACATGTCAAGCGCCTCGGCACCGCGACACTCACCGACAATGATCCGATCGGGGCGCATGCGCAGCGCATTGATGAGCAAATCGCGAATACTCACCAGACCACTCCCTTCGGCATTTGCAGGGCGCGCCTCGAGAGCGATCAGGTTGGCGTGGTTAAGTTGCAATTCGGCAGCGTCCTCAATGGTAATCAAGCGTTGCTCTGCAGGGATCTCACTGGCTAATAAGTTGAGAAAAGTCGTCTTCCCAGTACCGGTGCCACCGATGATGAGAATATTTTTCCGTTGTGCGATGACGTTCTTCAGGTAATCGGTTGCTGAACTTGATAGTGCTCCTGAAGCTTCAAGGTCGGCAAACGTTAAAGCCTTCCGTGAGAACTTGCGAATAGTGAGACACGCACCACGTAATGCTAATGGAGCGATCACCGCATTGACCCTTGAGCCGTCGGGTAACCTTGCATCGACCATCGGCTGAGCACTATCAATGCGTCGGCCTAGTGGCAGCACCATGCGCTCGATAACCTGCAGTAACTCCGCTTCACTTTGAAAACGTACATCGGACGCTTCTAGGTGCCCACGACGCTCAATGAATATGCCCGCGTAATGATTCACCATGATCTCGCTGATCGAATCGTCAGCTAATAACCCACTAAGCGGACCAAACCCCATGCATGCTTCTATCACGTCATTAACCAAATGCTGATGTTCATGGGTTGGCTGTTCAGCACCGTGCTGCTTTATATAAGCTGATAGAAAATCAAAAGCATAGCCCCTTAAACTATCCGTGCTGGCAAACTCACGCTGTAGCGTGACGCGCTGTATTTGCAAGCGTAGCGCCTCGATAAGCTGGTTTTTCTCAATCATCGCGTGTTCTCCCCCTCGCCCATAAAGGGTTCTATTAGACCGACACAACCAACGGCGTTTTGAAAGCGCTCGCGTTTAGTAGCAAACTCGGCAAGACTAGCTTGCTCTTCACTTACAAGTTTGGCTAAACGCGGCGTTACCATTACGATCAGATCCGTTTCTGCTGCACGAAACTGGGTCGACGAAAAAAGTGCGCCCAAAATAGGCAACTTATGCAGTTCGGGAAACCGATCGGCCTGTTGTGCTTGCTCATGTTGGATTAGACCTGATAACACCAGTGTCTCACCCAACGGTAAGGTCAGTGTCGACGATACGCGACGGCTTAAAAGGCCAGGTACACCGTTGACTGCTGTCGCCGGATCGATCGAACTTAGCTCGGCAACGAGTGTGGCACTTACCTGTTGGTCAGCTAACAGCTTAGGGGCAATTTCGAGCTGTATGCCGTAAGGTCGAAAACTGACATCTTGCATACTCTGGGCGACCACTTGCGGCACCGGAAACTCTCCCCCAACTAGGAAGTCTGCTTTACCTCCACTCACTGCGGTGAGTGTTGGGTTGGCAAGCAGTCGCGCACGCCCCTCACGTTCCATGATATCCAGTGTGGTTTGCGCGCTTAACGGCAGGTGAAGCCAATTCCCCATATCTTGAAGCAACGGGCCGTTGACGTGCCCAGGCCAACGAACACCAATGTGCCGCGCAAATGAGCGTTTGACTTCGGCAATGCGCACTTCGAGCACTAACATCGGTTCGGGAGCTGGCGGAAGCCATTCAATTTGTGACGCAAGACGAGGAAAACGCGCCAACAAATCGTTGATATCTGCTTTCACTTGCGCGGGGAGCTGGCCTGATAATCGAATGAGTTCGTCAGTACCATCACTAATCTGTAATTGCGGAAAGCGCCGTTGCAATGTCGCTAGCGTAAGTTTTAGATGCTTATCTGGCGCTCGCTTAACAATAAATGTGAACCTTTGCTGAAGTTGACCGGCTTTAAACGTCAACGCTTCTGCTTTACCCGGTTGATGTCCAGTAATCACCACTGCACCACTCGGCAATTGTTGGTAGCCTAAAACCTCGGGCGAAGTAATGACGATCTCTTCAATCCCCGTCGGCGCGAGTATGTGCGATTCACCGACTTGGACGTGTATTTGTGTTGGTGCTGGTGTTGCACTTACCGCCCCAAGAAAAAGAAATGCCCCGATAACAGACATCATGATCAATTAGCTCCCTGCTTTTGAGATGGTAAAGAGGTGTGGTATTAAAGGTGATTTAACATGGCTATACTCGGCTTCAGGATGTTGTAGCCATAATGCAAAACCCTGACGCCTAAACCCTTCAAAAATAGCCGCCTGTTCGGCCTTCAATCGGAAAGTAATGGTCACCGCGAGTGCGCCCCCGACGTACTCTTTGCTGTGGTTGTCGAGCGCTAACACTTCTATATTGGTAAGCATACGCAGCGGCTCACCACCACCGCCAGCAACTAAGCTCACGCGATTGCCCACTGCCAGCAAACCATGGTGGACCTGCTCGATACCCACAGTTGCAGTAACGGCATAATCGTCTGGCGCGAGCTGATCACTAAAAGAAGAACGCCTAACTCTGCCTAAGTGACCTAGCATGACCGGCTCCCCAGCGCTGACGAAGTTTTGCACACTGTTGCCAACGACAGCCATAGCATCATTGGGGCGCAGCCAATCGTCACTGATATAACTCGGTGGGTATTTACGCTGCTGCAAATCCTCAAGCCCAATGACTGCACCAGCTTCAAGATCATGACTGAATACCAGCACCCACTCCATCTCGGCGTTGAGGCGTTGTTCCAGTTCATGTGACTGTTGTGCTAAATACCGCATAACGAGTTGATAACTTGCAGTAACCATGGCCAACACCACGAGACCAAGGACGACAAAGCGCCACCCAAACCTAGTCATTAGTTACGCCGCCCATGGGTGCAGCAAAAATTGCTGCCAGGTAACCGAGAACACCAACATCCACGAGCTGACGATGATCTCGATAAGCTCTACTAAGGTCTTGTTGTTTGCAGTTACTGGAATCACAACGATAGCCAACAAGCTCAACGCCACCAACAAGGTTTCGACTGTTGCTTGGCCATTGCTGGTTTGTTGACAGTTCGTTCGACAACAGCGACCGTTAGTGACGCCGCGCACTGACCAAAAGACTACCCTGCGTACGTGCGTAGACGAAGATGTCCTCACTTGGCTTTTGCAAGGATACATAAAACCTTCCATGGCTTAACTCCGTAAATATTGGATGCCGCCCACTGTGGCGGAGTTTGAGATAACGTTCTAGTTGCTTCGGGTGATAGTTGTTTTGATAAATTGCTACGGTCTGGCCCTGAGCACTAAACTGCTGAAGTCGAGTGCCTCGCCAGTCGCTTTGCACAACACTTGTAGACAGCGATGTGCGGCGATATTCAGTTAGCCAATACACGCCATCTAACTGCTGCATGAGCCATAAACTTGAGTCTTTCTCACACCATGAAAGCAGTGCCTTGATGGTCATTGTCTGGCAATCTAACTGTTCTAACCGTGGTGTTTGCGCAAGTGCTAACCGCCAAACGGTACTCGTCGCTTGCGTTGACCAAACTTCGGCTAGCCATTCGCTCGGAAGATCCACCGCTAGCATGACTGTCCCGTCTTACACGGCAATTCGGCAGGTGTCGCTTCATTAGCGATATACCCGAACCGCAAACTCTCGGCAGAAAACTCTTCGGTAAAGTGCAGCCAGCTTATGAAATTCTGAATTTTACCAAGGCCCAACTCCTGCAACCGTGCAAGCGGTGTTAATCGAGCTGGTCGAGAATCAAGCTGTTCCGCACTCATCGGCGACCAAGTATCGGTAAGTCGCGCCATAGCGGCGACATCACGAGCACTTGCGATGACCCGTAAGTTATCTTGCTCTAGCGCCAGCCCAGTTAATCCCTTTAAAGGGCCTAAAACCACTTCAGCGCGCTTGGCAAGTGCATAGTTTCCGGTGACCTCCACCGTACTATCCAGTTGCCAATTCCACATTGCCGCACGCCCTGTTTCAATGCGCTTCAATTGGTGTTCGTGGAGTGGAAAAACAGTATCGGTCAGCAGCAACATCAGCCCAGCCAACAACGTCAATACAATAAGACTCTCGACCATTGCCTGCCCCGAGTTAGCGTTAAACTTTTTCATGAGCATCACCAACTCGTGCTGTTAATAGCGCGCGCTCTAATTGCGATAACGACTGCAGTTGACTCTGCCAAAGTGCGTTGAACAGGTTAGCCTGCTCGTTTTTACCATCCGAGCGTCGAAACCAACGCGTTGGACGCGAGTAAACGACACTTGCTTTTGCCACCGCTTCCGGCAAGACAACAATAACAGCAGGCCAATCCGCAGGATTCAATTGCGTGCGATTAAAATATCGAAAGGGCTGCGCATTGCCAGAAAACTCTACCTGATCGGCAACACCCCACTGGGTTGCGGTCGGATTGAGCTTTCGAGTACGTCCAAAATCTTTAGCGCCAACACTTTCGATTTCTTCACCGAGATAAGTTGCGCCATCACCCCACGGGTATTCGTCAGAATCCAGCAGGCCGCGCACATGAATCGAGACCGTATCCATACTTTGCCAACTCCAACTACCATTCGAGTCTTCTTGAAGGCGCGCACCACCAGCTTTCTCAACTTCAATTTGCAGCGCATCGAGCCACTCATAGCTACGCTTCTTACTGAAGGGGTCCAGACTTTCCAGCATCAAACGATGCGCAAGCTGATTATCATTTCCCGAGGCTTGTGCTGGTATAAAGGTCCACCACAGCCAAGGCACTGGAACCAGTCCAGGAGCATGCAGAAGTTGCCATTTTATCGGTTCATCACCGACGTCATGTGCGGCAAGTATTTGCTCCATTGTTTTCGGTAACGTCATGGCGAAACTAATGCGCGCATACCATTGCGTCGCTCGTATCGCTGTGGTGACTATGCGTTGAAAATAAAGCACGCCATGCAAGATTTGTTGGAACGGCTCTTCAAAGTTATCGACCGCATTGGCTATATTCCGGGTGATGGCGTTCAGGTACGGAATCCAAGACGAAGCCATTGCACTGCGGTCGGCAACATCCTTCATCATCTGAAACCAACTCGCTAAGCCCAACAGTTGTGCAATTGCCAACTCATTCGCGAGCAATGCGCGGTTAGTCATTGCGAGTAGGTTCATCTCACGTGCTAACACCGTTGCAGCCGAACTTGCCATATTATCGGCGACGGTTTGTTGATACCAACTACTGCGCAGGGCTTCACTACGTGCCATCAAGCCGATAATCAGAAAAATGATGCCGACCAAAATTGGCATCAGCCATAAAGTCGTAAAGCCATTGCGCGCCATTAGTTGCTACCGGACTCGGTAGCTTCATCATAGTTGCCAAGATTGACATCCTGGCGAGCTACAGTGCCTGAGCGTCTTGCACTTGAACGCGCCTCATTAAGTTGCTGAGAGGAGCTCTGACCGCTAACTTCATGTGCAATACCAGAGACTTGGTTGCGTACCGTCTTGCCTAATAATGAGTAAACACCGATTGCAGCCACTGCTATGAGGGCAACAATAATGATGTACTCGGTCATTCCCTGGCCGCGATGAAACTTGTGCGCCATGGTCAATGAAGAGTATGAACGTCCGTGTTGCATAAAGCCTCCTTGCAAAAGTTGAATGTACCCAAACGATGGATATCTCAACTATAGCCACAAGAAAGCGGGGTCAGACAAAAAGGAGCTTAGGCTTACTCGATGTGAAGATACTTGTGCAACTGCACCGATAAACGCCAATTCCGTTCGATACAGGTTTTTATCGCCAGCTCGGTTGCCCGTGAACGCTGGGATATTGGCTGCAATGCGATGATTACGTTGTCGGCAGGCGGACATTGAGCGAGGAGATTATCGAGTGCATCAATATGCTTTTGCATCGCCACCGGATGTTTTATTTCATTCGCGCGTTTCATACAGTCGGGACGTACCAAAAAGCCGCCCGGCATATCTAGTTTGGGCGACACCGTAACCCAGGTCGCAGCCGAGACCTGCAAAGCGAAGGTACCGCTGGTTTCGATTTGCAAGCGGTATCCTGCGGCTTCAAGAACCTGTGCCAGTTCACGTAGATCGTACATTGCTGGCTCGCCACCGGTGATCACTACATGCTTGGCCTGAAAACCTTGTTGCTTAAAGGCTGCCAGAATCTCTGCCGCCGTGAGTTCTGCCCACTGAGCAGATGCAGAGGACTTCGCCAAAAGTGTTGCAAGCTCCACCTTATCAGCCGCTGATTTTTCCCACGTGTGTTGCGTATCGCACCAAGGACAGCCCACGGGACAACCCTGCAAGCGCAGAAAAATAGCCGGAGTGCCGGTATAGAAGCCTTCACCTTGAATCGTTTCGAACAATTCATTGATTGGATAGCGAGTACTAATGGGATTCATCCTGTTTTGCGGTAAACTATGCCGCTATTGTACCTTAAATTCGTATTGATCAAGAAGTCACAAGGAATTCTGATATGGCAAAGGTTGTCGTTATTTACTCTGGTGGAATGGATTCGTTTACCGTGCTACACCGTGCAATACGGGATGGGCATGACGTTTATGCCTTAAGCTTCGATTACGGACAACGCCACGTTAAAGAGCTAACGGTTGCCGCCGAAGTCACGCGGGGACTTAACATTCCCCATAAAATCGTCGACATCACAGCGATCAATGAGTTAATTAGCACTAGTTCGTTGACCTCCACGACCACCGCTATTCCTGAAGGTCATTACGAAGAAGCTTCAATGCAATCGACAGTGGTGCCGAATCGCAACATGATTCTGCTCTCACTAGCGATTGGTTATGCGGTTTCGATTGGCGCTGAAGCGGTCTACTACGGCGCACACTCCGGAGATCATGCGATTTATCCAGACTGTCGTCCTGAATTTGTTCAGCGTATGAACGACGTAAGTCGCATCGCCAACTACGAGCCGATCGAAATCACAGTGCCCTACCTCAACAATGACAAGGCTGAAATCTTGCGAGACGGGCTTGCTATGGGCCTTGATTACAAGAACACCTGGACTTGCTACAACGGCCGTGACAAAGCGTGCGGAAAGTGTGGCGCTTGTGTTGAACGGCTTGAAGCATTTGCGGCAAACGACGCCATCGACCCGCTAGCGTACGAATAAATCGTCATAAACTCAGCTGAATCGTTCAAGTATGCGTTGTGCTTGGTGCCAGCGCGGATGTTTACGTAACATTGGCATCGCCAGCGCGGCACATTTTGCCAAACGCTCATAACAGTTATTTGGCTGCCGCTCGATAGTGGCGAGTTCCTGCTCCATGGCAATAAGTACGGCTTCGGCGCCACTTCTATCGTTACAGGCAAGCACCATGTCACATCCGGCGCGCAACGCCGCACGAGCGCGGTCAGGCATATCACCGGCCGCGTGTGCGGCAGCCATAGCTAAATCATCACTAAAAATCACACCTTTGAAACCCAGTTGGGCGCGTAAAATGTGCTGCAGCCACCGCTCGGAGAAACCCGCTGGCTTATCATCAATATCAGGATAGATAACATGCGCGGGCATAATCGCATCTATACAGTTAGCAAGCTCTATAAATGGTGGTAAATCGGTCCGCCGGATCGCTTCCCATGGTCGTTCATCAATGGGCGCGGCAATATGGGAGTCAGCCTGCACCGAACCATGTCCTGGAAAATGCTTCCCAGTCGCTTTCATCCCAGCTTGATGCATGCCCTTAATCCAAGCACGGCCGAGAACGGATACCTGTTCGGCTGAGGATGCAAACGCCCGTTCACCAATCACCTCACTAATGCCATTAACGTCGAGGACAGGCGCGAAGCTAATGTCGATGTCCATCGCCAGAACTTCGCTCGCCATCAACCAAGCAAGCTCCTGCGCAATATGTTGCGCTTCTTCCATTGAGCTACTTTCTGGCAGAATCGTCCCCATCGCAGGGATCTTTGAAAAGTCTTCACGGAAGCGTTGAACACGGCCGCCCTCATGATCAACCGCGAGAATAAGCGGATTACTAGCAGCAGCACGGGTTTGTCGAACCAGCTCTTGAAGTTGCTCTTGAGAAGCGAAATTACGTGCAAAAAAGATGACCCCACCCACGGCCGGGTGCGCCACTAACTCACGTTCCGCTTGCGTTAACTCGGTACCTTCAAGGTCTATCATTACTGCCGTCATAGAACTTCCGTCGCACTTGATACGTATGAAAGGAGGCAGTTTGCCAAAAAATCTGCGGCACGTCACTAACCAATTCGAGGACTAGACTTGTTCGTCGCAAGGCTATATATAAAGAGTATTCACCGGAATTAAGGAGCCGACCATGTTATTCCATTCCAATCGCATTATTCGCGCACTAGCACTCGTAGGTAGCTTGCCGCTCATCGCTAGCTGCGGTGGCGGCTCCAATGATAGTTCACCCGACACCGGAGGGTGTTCCATCGCCGAACAAAATAGTTACTTTCTTGACTACATGCGCGAGAATTATTTTTGGTACGAAGATATTCCGGCCGGAATAGATCCAACGAGTTACCCGTCTGTGGACGCCCTACTCGACGCCATTCGCAGTCCTCAGGATCGGTTCAGCTACATCCTTACAGAGCAAGAATATCAAGAGCGTTTCGTCAACGCCGAGTACATTGGCTTCGGTTTTTCCAGCCGCGTGGTTGGCTCACGCTTGTTCCTTAATTATGTTTTTGCCGAATCTCCAGCAGCCAATGTCGGCATGAGTCGCGGCGACGAAATTATCGAGATTGATGGCGTCGCAGTCGCAACGTTAATTGCAAATGGCAGTTTGAATTCAGCGCTAGGCCCAGCGGAAGAGGGCACTTCGGTGACATTTAGCTGGCAGAAACCCAACGGTGAAGAGCAAACCGACGTCATTACCAAAACCGCAGTTGAAACCAATACAGTCTTAGCCGTTGACCGTTTTGCCCAAGATGGCAAGGACGTCGGCTACTATGTTCTCAATAGCTTTATCGACCGCACCGGTGCAGATCTCAATAGTGCTTACGATACGCTCGTTGGCGTCGATGAGCTCATTATTGATGTGCGCTATAACGGTGGTGGACTTATTCGTTATGCGAACCAAGCGGCAAGCCAAGCAGCGGGGGACAACGTCATTGGCAACCCCTTTGTTTCACTTATCTATAACGATAAAAATTCGGATCGCAACAATACTTCGTTATTCCAGTTAGTCGATGGTGTACAACAACTTGATCTAGACCGCGTGTTCGTGCTGACAACCGGAGCAAGCTGTTCGTCCTCAGAACTCATCATTAATGGCCTTAAACCTTACGTTGATGTTGTTGTGGTTGGCCAGCCAACCTGCGGCAAACCCGTGGGTCAGTCGCCACAGCCATTCTGTGACAAACGCAGTTTCGTGATCAACTTTGAAACCGTTAACGCCGATGGTGAAGGCCGCTACTTTGATGGTCTCGCACCACAATGCTCGGCTGCCGATACACTAGCGGGTGACTGGGGCGTTAATGGCGATCCGTTGCTAGATGAAGCCAAATATTTCATCAGCTTTGGTAGTTGTAGTCCGAGCGCACAACTCAACCAAGCGCAAAGTTTTAGTGCGGATAGCCAAGCAGACAAGCAACGCTACAACTTACTCGAACAATGGCGCCGCGAATTCTAAGATGGCTGCTTAAGCAACGACGGTAATAGTGCGACGCCTTGCTCGGTGCACAACCAACGTGCCGAGATACCAAAAGCGCTCGCTAAGTTGTCGTCGGTAAGTACTGTTGCTGGCTCGCCAGCAGCAACCAAGTGACCTTTATTTAGTAACACTAACTGGTCGCAAAAACGTGCGGCTAAGCTCAGATCGTGTAAGGCAACGGTTATCATTTTTCCCTGCTGCGCAAGACGTTTAAGTAGCTGCATTACATGCAGCTGATAATGCAAATCAAGGCTTGCGGTAGGTTCATCACAGGCTAGCCACGGTTGATCGCCAAGCAAAGCGCGAGCGAGCTGTACGCGGCGCTGTTCACCACCGGAGAGCTGCGTCAGTGGACGGGCTAGATAATCGTGAATATTTAGCAACGCTACCACGCGCTTCACTTCAGCTGACGGCGATTGGCGTAGAGATAAGTTAACCAAGCCACTACGTAAAAAGTGAGCAACCGTTATATCACTATGAGCGGCAGGATTTTGCGGCAGAAAACCAATTAACCTGCGCTGCTCGAGCGGCGCTAATTGCGCAATCGTAGCATTCGCAAATGTGGCTCTACCGGTGGTTGGCGCCAACTGTCCAGTTAATGCCTGCAACAATGTCGTTTTACCTGCGCCATTCGCGCCGATAATGCCAACCAACTGCCCCGTTGCTGCACTAAAACTTACCTGTTGGAGTCGTGCACCAAAGCTCAGCTCTTCACAGACCAGACTCACGCAAACCTCTGCTTTGCCAATAAATAAATTAACCATGGCGCGCCCAGAAACGCCGCCACCACGCCAAGTTGCAGTTCGACTGTCGTAGGGATGGTTTTAACCACAGCGTCAATCAACACCAACAGGCCACCACCACAAAGACCACTCAACGCAATCAACGGAAGCGGCCGATGTTCGCCCAAAAGACGCACCGCATGCGGCGCAAGTAATCCGATAAAGCCAATTACCCCAGCAGTTACAACTGACGCTGAAATTAGCAACGTGACCGCAAGCAGCACCCACCACGTCGCGAAACGCTGCCGAAAGCCAAGTGTGGCAAGCGTAGCGACATCGAAAATGTGCGCATCGACATAATTGCGCTGCCAATATAAAACAGCGCCAGCGAGCACTATGTTGGGTAACATCAATAGGACCTGCTCCCAGCCACGGTTCGCCACCGAGCCTAGCAACCATAAACTCCACTCCAGATAAGCAAATGGATTAGGTGCCAAATTTAAGACTAATGCAACCAATGCGCCAGCAAGCGAAGCCACTGCGACGCCAGCCAAGATCAGTCGAAAACCACTGGTGTTGCCACCCGCGATCAACCATAGCGCGATCAGGCTCAACAATCCGCCCAACATACCAATCGCCGGTAAAGCCCATAAACTAGGCAACACTAGGCCACTGTACAGCACCAACACCACAGCAAGCGCGCTGCCGCTTGCAACACCGGTAATTCCAGGTTCCGCCAGCGGGTTACGAAAAAGCACTTGCAGCACTGCGCCAGCGACACCTAAAGCGATACCATTCAGTAACGCAAGCAACATGCGTGGTAAGCGTAGTTCATAAAAAATCATCGCCGCATTATCGCCCAACACGGCCATGCCCCATCCAGTCGAGCCGAGCAAGGTATGCAGAGCCATCACGGCAATAATGAAAAGCACTAAAGCAGCTAGTGTTAGTCGCCCCATAGGTGCGCTCCATTGTCGGGACTTATACTCTTAAGGTAATCAACCGCACGCAGGTCCGAGCAACCGGCAATTGCACCGTTCACCTCGACAACATGTCGTTGCGCTAACCAATCTTGCATCGCTCGGTGCCACAACCAATCATGAGCGCGGGCGTAATCACTCGAGAAGCCCTCAAGTATGACGGTGTCAGGCTGGGTCAATAACACCTCCTCCAAACTCAGGCGCAACAGTTGGCCGCCGCCCATAAGTGGCGATAATTTCGTACCGCGCTGTTGCAGCAAGTGGGCGACCCAACTGTCCAGCCCCCACGTGTAAGCGTTCGGCATTAGCACCAAGACTTCGCCGAGTGCTTGTAAATTAAAGCGTTGCAACTGCCGACGTTGCTTACTACGCCAATGCTGTAGTTGAGCCTCGTGCTCGAGCTCTTGACCTAATTGCTGTAGCGCAGCATCCCACTGCTCAGTTGTTGTTACATAGGGCAGAGTGACCAGTTTTACTCGTGCCTCCAAGGCCAGTCGCAACGAGCGATTGACGAAACTTCCGGCGACCACACTGTCGGGCTCTTGTAGCAAGATAGCTTCAAGACGCTGACCATGCGTTTGCGTCGTGACAACCTCTGTGTCCTCATCCAACCACTGTGGCAGCCAGTCATCAAAACAAGGGTTCAAACTCACAATGACACTCGCCAACAGCAATTCTGCAACCATTAGATGGCCTCTAGTGCCTGTTGCAGGTTCTTCACGGCGATCACTTCCATACCGGCAATTGCATCCTTAGGACGATTCCCGGCTGGCACAATGGCGCGGGTAAAGCCGTGCTTAGCAGCTTCGTTCAAACGTGCTTGGCCATTCTGCACCGGCCGAATTTCACCAGCTAGACCAACCTCACCAAACACAATTAAGTCTCGTGGCAACGGCTGCTCCCGAAAACTCGAAACAATAGCAAGCAACAAGGCAAGATCGGCTCCCGTTTCGGTAACCCGCACACCACCAACCACGTTAACGAATACATCTTGATCGGACATATGTAGTCCACCATGACGGTGTAACACGGCCAATAGCATCGCCAAACGTGTTGCTTCGGTACCGACAGCGACGCGGCGCGGATTAGCCAGTTGACTGGCATCCACTAAAGCTTGTAGCTCAACAAGTAGTGGCCGCGTGCCTTCCCAAATGACCATCACTACGGAACCATTGCCGTGTTCTTCACCTCTTTGCAAAAAAATCGCTGAGGGATTACTTACTTCACGCAAGCCCTGTCCGGTCATCGCGAAAACACCCAATTCATTCGCTGGACCAAAGCGATTCTTGTTGCCCCTTAACGTACGAAACCGTGAATCTGCAGTTCCCTCCAGCAAAATGGAGGCATCAATGCAGTGCTCAAGTACCTTGGGGCCAGCGAGTGAACCATCTTTGGTCACGTGACCCACCATAATAATGGCGACGCCTTTTTGCTTGGCATACCGCGTCAAGTAAGCTGCTGATTCGCGAACTTGAGAAACACTACCTGGCGCCGATTGAATATCCGCAAGGTGCATCACTTGAATCGAGTCAATAACCATAACTTTGGGTTGCTCACGGTCTGCCAAGTCGCAAATTGTTTCCACTGAAGTTTCGGCAAGCATGCGCAGCTTGTCAGTCGGCAAGCCCAAGCGTTGTGCCCGTAATGCTACCTGCTGTAAAGATTCTTCGCCTGTCACATATAAAGTGTTCATGGCGGCCGCTAACTGACACATGGTTTGCAGCAACAAGGTACTTTTACCCGCGCCCGGTGAGCCGCCAATCAAAATTGCTGAGCCGGGCACGATACCACCGCCTAGCACCCGATCGAACTCTTGGTAGGTTGAACTAAACCGTGGCAGATCTTCGAGGTCGACTTCAGCCAACGTTTGCACCTTTGCTTGTGTAGCACCAGCAAAGCCACGACGTTCTACAGTTGCACTTTTCGCATTGCCTAAACGAACTTCACTAAGCGAATTCCATGCCTTGCACTCGGTGCACTGCCCTAACCAACGCACGAAGTCGGCGCCGCATTCATTACATACATAGGCTGTTTTTGCTTTTGCCATAACGCTCACTCAAGTTACAAATTACGCCAACGTGCTCAAATGATCAGCAAGCTGCATCAAATCGGGGAAATCAATTGCCAGGTCGGCGACGTCTCGCAGAGCTGGCTTAGCGCAGTACGCCACGCCAAAACCTGCAGCCGTTAGCATCGCAACATCATTGGCGCCATCACCAACAGCAATCGTGTTACTTAGCGGAATCGACCACTGTTGCGCCAATTCAATTAAGTAACGCGCCTTACTTGCCCCATCAACTATAGGCTCAGCAACCGTGCCGGTGAGTTGTCCACCCGCCCACTGCAGTGCATTGGCGTGGTGAGCATCTAATTCAATAGTTGCGGCAAGCCGTTCGGTAAACCAAGTAAAGCCGCCAGAAACTACCGCTGTGTACCAACCTTGAGCGTGAAACCAAGTCAACAACTCAGCAGCGCCGAGACTCAACGGGATGGGCTGAAAAAGTGTTTCAAGTTGCTGCTCTTGTACGCCTCGCAGCAAGGCAACCCGCGCTCGCAAACTTTCGGCAAAATCCAATTCGCCGCGCATCGCTGCTGCGGTAATCGCACTCACTTCGGGCTTCTTCCCGACTAGGGCGGCCAGCTCATCAATACACTCGATGGTAATCAGCGTTGAGTCCATATCGAACACAACCAAGCCAGGCTGTTGTAAATTCGGCATTGTTTCTCTTCTTCTTAGTTGCTCTCGTCGGTGTTCCCAGCGTATAGTTTTGTCATGACGACAACTCAGCATGTTATCAATATCATCAAGCTTGTCTATCGCCGCGGACGAAGATTAGTTGCTGCGCTACTCCTGATCATTCTGATCGAAAACTTATGGAGTAGCATGCAGCAAACCAGTCTCGCAGACTTACAGGCGCATAGCCAACAGCTTGTCGAACTCATGGCCACACAAGCGGGCCATGAGGCGCGTTATTGGCTCATCGAAAATGACCAAGAAAAGCTGCAGGCCTTAGTGGATCAACTGAGCCAACATCGCTTGGTAGAATTTAGTGCTATCTACGACACCTATGGACGCGAAGTTGTTAGTGCTGATGCGGTAACCGAGCAACCCGAACAGGTGTTTGTCCTGGTCGAAGAGATCCGTGAAGAGCCGGTCATTCATGGTTATCTTCACGTTACCGTTAACCAACCTCTATTGCTCGCCGAACCGCTTGCGACTCACGAATATCTAACTTATTACGGACAATACTTGATTATTTTTGCCTTACTCGCAGGCGTTTTAATCACCATCACTTTCAATAAATGGCGCTATCGTCGCTGGCGTCCGCCGCAAGAAAATCAATAAGCTCTAGGCTGTTTTCCCACAGTTTTTGGCTCAGTTCGGACGCCGACTCATGCCGCAGTTCAGTAAGGGCTGCAAAAATATCAGCGAGCCGTGATGGTTCATTACGCTTGCCCTGATGGCCGGCCAAAGGCATATCTGGTGCATCGGTCTCCAACACCAAGCCCGATAACGGCACCTCGGCAATTGCAGCCCGCGTTTTCGCAGCCCGAGCATAAGTTATAGTGCCACCAACACCAAGTTTGAAGCCCTTCGCAATCCAGTCGTGCGCTTGCTGGCTACTACCGCTAAAGGCGTGCAAGACGCCTTTACACTGTGGTAGCTCAGCAAGGTAGGGGGTAAGGAGACCCAGCAAGTCACTTTGCGACTTACGGTGATGTAGGATCAAAGGTCGCCGGTAACGCACCGCTAATTGCACCTGCTGTTCAAATAGCTCGCATTGCTTTTGCCACTCGGGACAGGTGCGATCTAAGCCTATTTCGCCCACCAATAACCGCTTGTCGTGTTGCAATTGCTTGGCAACCCAATCGAGATCTTGGGTTTGGTGCTGCTTAATAAAGTAGGGGTGCAGGCCAACGGCACGATGTAACTGTATGTGCGAGCCGCGCTCGAAGCATGGCGAAAAATGCTCCATGCGTCGCGTTCCAGGCACCAAAATGTGCTGCACGCCTACTTGCGCGGCGCGGTGGAGAACCTCTTCGCGATCCGCATCAAACACCTCAAAATCAAGGTGGCAATGGGTATCGAAGAGGCTCTCAACCATGGTTAATGCTCACGCGTGTGGTGGAAGTCAATGTCAGGATAACGCTCTGCAGCGAGGTTTAAATTCACCATGGTCGGAGCGATATAGGTTAAGTTATCGCCACCATCCAGTGCCAAATTTTGTTCAGCTTTGCGGCGGAACTCATCGAGTTTGCGTTCGTCACTGCTCGATACCCAACGCGCTGTAGCAACATTAATTGACTCGTACACAGCGTCCACATTGTATTCAGACTTCAAGCGGTGAACGACCACATCGAACTGT
Source organism: Pseudidiomarina sp. CB1 (assembly GCF_024752025.1). Lineage (GTDB taxonomy): Bacteria > Pseudomonadota > Gammaproteobacteria > Enterobacterales > Alteromonadaceae > Pseudidiomarina. The sequence goes on from NZ_JANTPU010000004.1 coordinate 35,191, forward strand.
AGCACCCCTACCGCGCCGACAATCAAGTCATTGTTGGCTAACGGGCGGAATACTTGCACGGCGCCCTCTTCAGAGAGCTGCACCAAGCCTTTTAACAACTGCTTTTGCTTCAGCGGATCTTTTAGGCGTATCCGCCGGAAGAGCTCAGGTGCAAAATTCGGGATACCACTAAACTTAAACTTTTCACCAGCGGTAAAAGTATCACCAATCTGAATCGTACCGTGGTTATGCAACCCAATAATGTCACCCGGATAGGCCTCTTCAACGTGCTCTCGATCACCGGCCAAGAACGTTAAGGCGTCGGCGATGCGCACATCTTTGCCGATGCGGACCTGATGCATTTTCATGCCTTTCTCATATTTGCCTGACACGATGCGCATAAAGGCAACACGGTCACGGTGCTTTGGATCCATATTCGCTTGAATCTTAAATACAAAGCCTGAGAACTCTGGCATCGTGGCGCTTACTTGCTTACCTTCATCGGTTTCACGTGGCAACGGTGTGGGCGCCCACTGCACCAGACCATCGAGCATGTGATCGACACCAAAGTTGCCTAATGCGGTACCAAAATAGACCGGGGTAAGCTCACCGGCTAGAAAGAGTTCTTTATCAAATTCGTTGGAAGCCCCCTGCACCAACTCGATCTGTTCGCGCAAATCATCAGCATAATCGCCAATACGAGCATCAAGCTCAGGATTATCCAGACCTTTAATGACCTCGCGATCTTGAATCCGATGGCCTTGGCCCGTTTTATAGAGAATCGTCTCGTCATCGATAAGGTGATAAACACCCTTGAAATTCTTACCCGACCCAATCGGCCAAGTAATGGGTGCGCACATGATGTTGAGAACGCTTTCAACTTCGTCAAGCAGTTCAAGTGGGTCACGAATATCACGATCCAGTTTGTTCATAAACGTGATAATCGGCGTATCGCGCAAACGCGTCACCTCCATCAGCTTGATGGTACGATCCTCGACACCTTTAGCGCCATCGATCACCATCAAACAGGAGTCCACTGCCGTCAGTGTGCGGTAGGTATCTTCCGAAAAGTCCTCGTGGCCTGGGGTATCTAGCAAGTTCACCAAGGCATTGCGATAAGGGAACTGCATCACTGAGGTGGTAACCGAGATCCCACGCTCTTTCTCCATTTCCATCCAATCAGACTTCGCATGTTGACCAGACTTTTTACCCTTTACAGTACCGGCCTTTTGTAAGCGCTGTCCGTGCAACAGAACTTTTTCAGTGATAGTCGTTTTACCCGCATCCGGATGCGAGATGATCGCAAATGTTCTGCGTTTATTGACTTCGCTGCTCAAACCACTACCACTCATCAGTTCTTATTCCTCATATCACCACAAACGATTTAAATTTGAATCGTGAATTTTATCACATATCTGTGGGTGTTGGCGCCTCAATGTTGGGGGTTCTCCCCTATTTCACTACATCCCCCCTCATGCCAAGGTTAGAGCGTCTACCAACATAAATCGAGGAAGTTCATGATGAAAACAACAACCAAACTGTCGGCACTGAGTTTGGCTCTCGCCTTCTCAATTACCGTACCCAATACGCTTGCAAAAACCTTTGACCCGGATCTTCAAGCATTAATTGCAGGAGCCCAAGCAGATGTTTTACATCCAGTTATTATTACTTTTGAGCAAACTGATGCGCCTTCTGTAAGTCAGATGGAGGCTCTCGAACGCCTAGGTATCAACGGTGTTGCGTTACAGCGATTACCAATGGTGGGTGCCTTAGCTACCGCAGAACAAATCGAAGCGATTTACCAACGAGACGACGTTCGTTCCGTATGGCATAACGACCGACTAGAACTTGAGAATGGTGATGCAACCGAACTCACAGGCGTCAAAAAACTGCGTGCGGATAAGACCCTCCGTTCTTCCGGAGTGCCCTACTCGGGTCGCGGCGTCGGCGTGGTGGTCAATGACTCAGGTGTTGACGGTACGCACGGCGATCTACTGTATCCACAACACGTGGTGCAAAATGTTTTGGCGCAAGTCAATTTAAACAGCTTGTCGGGCGTGGCGCCAATTACTTATCAAGAAAATGTCGCGAATACCGATATCGCCGGCGGTCATGGCACGCATGTAGCTGGGACAATTGCTGGCACTGGCGCCATGAGTAAAGGTGAGCACGCAGGGGTTGCGCCGGGTGCATCGATTATCGGCTATGGTTCAGGCGCGGCGCTGTTCATTTTGGATACCTTAGGCGGCTTCGACTACGCACTCAACAACCAGTTTATTTACAACATTCGTGTGATCTCAAACTCATTTGGTAACACCGGTGATGTCGGCACTGATTTCAACCCAGATGACCCTACCAACGTCGCGACCAAAGCGCTTGCGGACAATGGCATTATCACCGTGTTCTCGGCGGGTAATTCAGGCCCCGGGGAATCCACCATTACTGGCAACTTCAAAAAGGCACCATGGGTTATTACTGTCGCGGCCGGTGACAAAGAAGGCAAATTAGCAGACTTTAGCTCGCGCGGTGTCGATGGCAAGTCAGGCTCAGTGACGATTGATGGCGAAACCTTTACATGGGAAGATCGGCCAACAATCACCGCACCTGGCGTCGATATCATTTCCGCCCGAGCCTCACTATCAAGCACGGGAACCTTGAGCGCAACACAGGATTCCGAGGAACTGCCGCCGGAACAACTCCCTTACTACACCTTTTCTAGCGGCACCTCCATGGCAGCGCCACATGTCTCAGGGATTGTTGCACTGATGCTTGAAGCTAATCCGAATTTGCAATGGCAACAAGTCAAACAAATCCTGCAAGATACCGCCACCGTTATGCCGGGACGTGATGCTTGGGAAGCTGGCGCTGGCTATGTTAACGCCCATGCAGCAGTAACAGCGGCGCTAGGAAATGCCGATGACTTTGGCGACACGGTTAAACTCAATCGTGAATTCAACGCAAACGCATTACTGCGCAATGGTGACAGCTTTACCCGCACCGTCGAATATGTACCTGTTGGCGAGAGTGCGTTCGAAACCTTTAATGTGCCAGCCTCGGCGACCCTTGTCTTAGCCAATGCACAGATCGAAACTGGCACTGCTTTTGTGCTGGAAGATCCGAATGGCAATCGTTATGGCTCAGGTATCGGTTTACCGTTGTTGGGGTCATCGGTTGGCGTGAGTGCGCCAGCAGTCGCCGGCACATGGAAAGTCTATGCTCGCGGTATTGGTTCGGTAAGTGGCCTAACGCTTGACCCACTGGGCGTCACCAATGGTATCGGTATTCCTTCCGCCACCGATGTCGCCATTCGCTTCGTTGAAACTGCAGGTGTTGAAGGCATCGACGACACTGTCAATCACCCGGCGCGAGCTTTTATTGAGTTGGCGATCAATGAACGTCTGATGGATGCTCGTGCAACAGGATTTGCCGCCGACGAATGGCTAACTAAAATTGAGCTTGCTGATGCCTTAACGCTGGCAGGCCTAGTACGGCAATCAACCAAAGGGAATCAAGAACAGTTTGTCGATACTCTTGGCCCGAGTGCTGCATTCGCAAATGCGACCACAGAACGCGATGGCATTCTGCGAGCTGCCTCTGCTGCCCCGTTGCTATTCCCATCATCCGGTTCGCTATTTGGCAGTCAAGACGCGGTCGATCGCACAACGGTTGCCTATACGCTCGTCCAAGCCCTCGGCTTAGAATCTGTTGCAACATCCTTTGATCCAGAACAACCTATTCAGGTAGCTCGGTTTGACCAAATCATCGAGCTTGAGGATAGCTTAGCGATTCCAGCAGAGCTGCGCGGTTATGTGCAACTGGCTTTAAACATGGGGTTAGCACAAGTGGAGCTCGAAGTTGAACAAGGCCCATTTGATCTACAACCGAGCCTAAAAGCCTACTTTAATGGCGACCAAAAGGTAACACGAGCGGAATTTGCCCGCGATGTAACCCAATTGTTGCCGCGCATCGCAAATTAAATCGAGGTTAGTCCCTGCCGTCACCCTTGCGGGTGGCGGCTTTTTTTACTTGTTATGAAGCGCGTTCAGAGTGAACTCAAGCATCTTCGCAAAGCCACTTTGCCGTTCGGCACTGGTTAATTGCTGTCCACTAAGAATATGATCGGAAACCGTCAACACACACAACGCCTGCACCTTGTATTGCGCGGCAATGGCATACAACCCTGCCGCTTCCATTTCTACCGCCAGCACGCCCATGCGCTGTAACTGTTCCAGTCTCGAATCTGGTGCGTCATAGAAGCTATCGGTCGAAAACACATGCCCGATGGCCACCGTCTGTTTTGCTGCATCGGCATACTTTAAAAATTGATGTGCAAGGCGCGGGGTTGCACAAGCGGCAAAATCAAACTCGCCAAAACGCTGACGATTCATATTCGAGTCGGTACTCGCATTATTCGCAATAATCACATCATTCAGCTGTACTTCAGGTTGGATGGCGCCACAGCTACCGACGCGAATAATACGTTTTACCCCATAATGGCGAACAAGCTCGGTCGCATAGATTGCGCAAGAGGGCATCCCCATGCCGCTGCCCATCACCGATATTCGCTCGCCTTGGTAGGTTCCGGTAAAACCCAGCATGTTACGAACATCGGTAACGCAGGTAACATCGTTCAAGTAGGTTTCGGCGATGAACTTCGCCCGTAACGGATCGCCTGGGAGTAAACACGTTGGTGCGAATGCGTCGGGCGCCGCGTTGATATGGGGTGTTGGCACGTTGATTCTATCCTGTCACTAAAGTCGTTGAGGGAGCATAGAAATACCATAATCCATCGGCTCAAGCTCCAACAGCTCGGCGATACTTTGACCTATATCAGCAAAGCTTTCGCGACGGCCTAAGTTATGCGCCGGAAGATTCTTGCCGTACATCATTATCGGCACATATTCCCGTGTATGGTCGGTGCCCGGCCACGTCGGATCACAACCGTGATCGGCGCTCATAATCAAGATATCATCTTGTTCCAGCTCCGCGAGAATCTTCGGTAGCAAACGATCAAAGGTCTCCAATGCGCGGGCATACCCAGCCACATCACGGCGATGTCCATATAAGGTGTCAAAATCAACCAGGTTGGTGAAGATCAAGCTTCGCTCTGGCGCCTGGGTCATCACTTCAAGCGTCTTCGCCACTAACGCCTCTAAACCATCCTCCTTGTATTTTTGCGTAATGCCTTGGTGGGCGAAGATATCGGCAATTTTGCCAATACTAATAACTTCACCGCCCGCAGCTTTGAGTTTATCAAGTACCGTCGGTGCAGGTGGTGGTGTCGCATAGTCACGGCGATTTGCGGTACGCACAAAGCCATTCTCGGCTGAGCCCTTAAACGGTCTCGCGATGACGCGTCCAATGTTGTAGGGATCGACCAACTTCCGGGCAACTTCACACACTTCGTAAAGGCGTTCCAAGCCAAAAGTATCTTCATGACAGGCAATCTGAAAAACCGAATCCGCTGACGTATAAACAATGGGCTTTCCCGTCCGACAATGCTCAGCACCTAAGCGCTCGATGATCTCGGTACCCGATGCATGACAATTCCCCAGATAACCTGGCAGCGCTGCTTGCGCCAGCAACTCGTCAAGTAATTCGGGCGGAAACGATGCGTCTTTGTTAGTGAAGTAACCCCATTCAAATAGCACCGGTACCCCTGCCATTTCCCAATGTCCTGACGGCGTATCTTTTCCCGAAGAGAGCTCTTGTGCCCAACCATAGCGCCCACGGCACTGCGGAATAGGGGTAAGACCAGGAGGATAGCTGCCAGTAGCGCCGCGACTAATTTCGGCTAAGCCAAGCACCACTAAGTTCGGTATCTGCAAAGGCCCCCTGCGCCCTTCGTCGGCTTGGCCTTGCGCACATTGTTCAGCAATGTGACCTAACGTATTCGCCCCTTCATCGCCAAATTTTGCCGCATCGGCGGCGGCGCCGACACCGAAAGAATCAAGTACGAGGACAATTGCACGCGCCATCATTAGGCTCCAATTCGACGATAAACAGCGGGCGGTAAATCGCTCGCTTCATTGCTAAATCGAAATGCTTGACGAACTGTTTCTGCAGCCTGTTGCCAGCTGGTCTCGTCAGCAGCATAAATGTGTGCCAACGGCGTCTGTTCGTCAACGTTTTGCCCTAAGGCAGCGATATGCTCAAGCCCAACACTGTAGTCGAGTTCATCTTCACTGCGCCGACGACCACCGCCTAATGCAACCACAGCTAAGCCAATTTGGCGTGTTTCAATATGCGTAACCTTATGGCCCGCCGCTAACTGTTCCGCCGTTGCAAATACCGGCCGCGCCACCTTAGCTAGCGGTAGGTGCGTAGCGGCGTTGTCAAGCAAATCACTAGGGCCGCCTAAAGCCTTCACCATCGCAGCGAATTTTTCCGCAGCTCGACCACTGGCCAAGGCTTTATCAACAGCTTGTTCGGCGGCTTCTTGCGAACGCGCCAAACCGCCTAGCAACAACATCTCGGCAGCGAGCGCCACCGTGACTTTATGTAACTGTGGCGTACGATGGTCACCACGTAAATATGCTATCGCCTCACGAACCTCTATGGCATTCCCAGCGGAGTGCGCGAGCACCTGATTCATGTCAGTAATAAGCGCACTGGTGTTGAGACCTGCGCCTTGCGCTACCGTAACTAAACTCTCCGCCAGTTCCTCTGCGCGTGCCAAGTTAGGCATGATGGCACCGTTACCGCACTTCACATCGAGCACGAGTCCATCAAGACCTGCTGCCAACTTCTTCGACAAAATAGAAGCCGTTATCAAAGGCACGGATTCAACTGTCGCAGTAACATCTCGCGTAGCATAGAAGCGCTTGTCAGCCGGAGCCAAACTACCTGTCTGACCGATAATCGCAACGCCCACATCTTTCACGACCTGACGAAATTGGTTATCGCTTGGAAACGGTTGATAGTTCGGGATGGCATGCATTTTATCTAACGTACCGCCGGTATGGCCAAGTCCACGTCCCGAAATCATTGGCACATAACCGCCACAGGCGGCAATAATTGGTCCCAGCATAAGGCTCACGACATCACCAACACCGCCGGTGGAATGCTTATCCAGTACGGGTCCATCAAGATCTAAATCGTGCCAATGTAAGACTTGCCCAGAATCGCGCATCGCTTCAGTCAGGCAAACCCGTTCCTGCATACTCATGCCCTGGAAGAAGATCGCCATCGCTAAAGCCGAGATCTGGCTCTCGGCAATCGAGTTGTCACTCAAACCTTGAACAAAGAAGTCAATTTCGGCGCGAGTTAGTGTGCCTCCGTCGCGCTTTTTGCGAATAATCTCTTGCGGTAAAAACATTAATAGCTCGTCCCTGCTGATGCTGGACTTTGTCCAGCAAGAATAGCGTGTAAATTGGTTAAAAGGCCGCTCGCACCAAACCGAAAACGCTCTGGCGACAAGAAGCTTGGTCCCATAATCTGTTCGGCAAGATCAAGGTAGACTGCCGCGTCAGCCGCTGTGCGGACGCCGCCAGCAGCTTTAAATCCGCATTGCGTTCCGCTTTCGTGAATCGCTTCGAGCATAATTTTTGCGGCTTCAGGAGTGGCATTGACTGCGACTTTACCAGTCGATGTCTTAATAAAATCTGCTCCAGCTTGAATCGCAATTTCGCTGGCTCGGCGGATGAGTTGTGGCGTTTGTAACTCACCGGTTTCCAAAATTACTTTCAACAGCGCACGCTCTGCACAGGCCTGCTTGCACGCTTGCACCATGTCATAGCCAACCTTTTCATCACCGGCAGTGAGGGCTTGGTAAGGGAAAACAACATCAACCTCGTCAGCACCTGCGCCCACAGCTCGCTCTGTTTCGGCCACGCCACGAGCAACATCAATACTGCCCATTGGAAAGTTAGTTACCGTGGCAATTTTTACCTGCGTTAAGTTGAGTCGTTCGCACTCATGCTTAGCCCAGATCACAAATTCGGGAAACACACACAATGCGGCAGGGCTGCCATACGACGAAGCTGCGCTTATGCACAACTTGGTAATTGCCGCGGGACTGTCAGACTGATTCAGTGAAGTTAAATCCATCAAGCGCAACGCAAGTTGCGCGACATCTCGTTCGCTTCTGGTCATAGCGGTTTCCGATAAGCATTCACATCGAATTCGAAGGCATCAGGGAGTAAATCTTCAATCGCCCACTGCCGCATTTGTCGCTCGCTCGTCGAAACGATCGGCGTACCGGTAGCCAAAAATTCAGCGAGAACTTGTCGGCACGCACCGCAAGGAGCGTAAGCTTTATCACCAGGGGTGTACACCACTACCGCAGCGATATCACTGGCATCGTAGCCTTGCGCGACAGCACTAAATACAGCTGTTCGTTCGGCGCAATTAGATAAACCATAAGAGACATTCTCAACATTGCAGCCGCTAATCACTTCCCCACTCTTCATCAACAAAGCAGCACCTACAGGAAACTGGCTATAAGGCACGTAAGCTTTTTCGCTTGCTTGCTTTGCATGCTGGCGGAGGAATTCCAATTGATGTAGTTCGTTATTCATAATGTTTCTTTCTTGATCTTCGGCCGATCAGCTTACTCTTTTCGGTTCTCTGTTCCAAGTCAGCGAGATCAATGAAATCGCTAAGGGGTGTTATTTTCGTACTGCAACTATGGACAAATTCGGCAGCCTAATCTATATTTAAGATAACTCTAAATTAGCTACAACTTAATAGAGGTGTTTTATGACTGTCGAACGCGCACTAACAGCTTTTGCTGGTTTCATGGTACTGTTATCGGTCGCATTAACTGTATGGGTACATCCAAACTTTGTTTGGTTGACCGTTTTTATAGGTGCTAACCTTTTTCAGCAGTCGTTTACTGGTTTTTGTCCAGCAAGCCTTGCGCTACGCAAACTTTTTGGTTTAAAAACAGAACGGGAACTAGCTAGATCGGAATAAGAATAGGAATACTGAATGAGTACGCTGACAATCGAAGAAATGCAACAGGAAGAAGCGCAACAAGCTGCTACATTTTTGCGCTCTATTGCCAATGAACATCGCCTGCAAATCCTTTGTCACCTAGCCAATGGTGAACAGAGCGTGGGTGTGTTGAATCAGCATTTCCCATTGAGCCCGTCAGCGTTCTCGCAGCATTTGGCAGTATTGCGGCAACAAGGCTTGGTCAAATTTCGTAAAGAAGCGCAAACGATCTATTATTCAATTAATGACGAAGACACCTTGCAATTCATGCGCCTGTTAAAAACTAAATTCTGCCCAGACTTTTAACTTTTTTTCATTTTGTCCGCAACTCGCCAACGCATGACTATTGCATCTTCACGGCCATTTGCCACTGCATAGTAATCGGGCCGTCGACCAACTTCGCTAAAGCCTACGCTCAAGTAGAGTGCTTGGGCTGGCTTATTTGATGCTCTGACCTCGAGCCAAATACTTGCGTTGTCTTGCGTTGCCAGTGTTAACAGATGCTGTATCAGTAAACGACCTATGCCCTGCCCTTGTAAGTCGGGATGCACGGCAATGTTCATCAACGTCAATTCATCACACACCAGATGTGCAATATAGAAACCTTGCAGCACTTTTTCCGTGCCCGCAAACCAACCATAGACGCGGTAGTCTGCTTGAAAACAGGATTCGAGCGTGCGCTCTGACCAAGGAACAACATGGCTTGCCTGCTCAATCGCCAACATGCGAGGGTCATAATGAGTTAATCGAGTGATCATTGTTCTCGATGAGCAATGTGCCGCCACAGCGCTTTCTTGTCTGCGGCTGACGGCAGACTCTCCGCAAGCTGCAACACCAACTCTTGTTGCCATTCAGCCACAGCCGAAGGACTCACTTCTGCTGGCCGCTCAGCGCTGCCCGAGCAGGCTCGAGTAAGGTCACGCAACCAAACAGGCAAGTCGACAGCGAGCGGCTTAGCACTTACGAATAGCCAAGGCCCAGCTTTGTAACAATTAACGGTTTTCGCGGTAGATTCCGCTGCGACCGCAGGTTGTTCATCATTGCCCTTGCTGCGCCACAAGGTCAATTTAAGTGCGGCAAGCGCTTGCTGTTGTTGCGTGCTCCAAAGCGGAGGATTCTTGTGATCAATGGTCATAGCGACACCGAGTGATAACGCCCACACTAAAATGAAGAAGGTTGTAGCTTAGCGAATTTGGAGATGACTTAAAAGTGGCAGGGGTGGAGGGATTCGAACCCCCAACCGTCGGTTTTGGAGACCGCTGTTCTACCAATTGGAACTACACCCCTGCAAAGTAGAACCCGAATTATACTGGCCACTTGTGTGCTGGCAAGTGTTTTATAGCTATTTACAGTTCACTTGCGGGTTTTTTCACCGATTTCATGTAATTGCTCTGATATACTCATTTTTATGAGCGATTCAATAAGCAAGTAACGGTGGCAAAGTGATCGTACGCAATGGAATAGGCTTGCTCGTTATACTCTGTGGGTGTTTGCTGAGCGACGCCGCTAACGCCCAACAACAGCGAAACGATGCAACTTTAAAAGTCTCATACAGCGGTGTTGATGGTGAACTTGCCAGCAACGTCGAGAGTTACCTTGGGATATTAGAATACTCAGGCCAAGCGGCGCCGAGTATTTTCCGCGTGCGTTTCCTAGCGCGTCGAGGTGAAGCTGAAATTAAACAAGCGCTTCAACCTTTTGGTTATTACCATACGAAGGTCGACACCGACATCAACACTAGCGAACAACAAATCGAAGTAGCCTACGCTATTGAGCTGGGTGAGCGCACACGCATCAGCGAAGTTGCCATTAATGTTACTGGCGCACTAGGACAAGACGAGGCTTATAAAGAGTTACGCAAACGGTTTCCGGTGAAAGTTGGCGAGCCTTTACGTCACGTCGATTACGAACGCGTAAAGACCATGCTACGCAACCTCGCTGCCGAACGCGGTTATTACGACGCAGAGTTTACCCAGCAAGAACTCCACGTCGAGTTGAGTGATGCTAGTGCGGCGGTACGACTCACCTACGCCAGCGGCGAGCGATTCCGTTTTGGTTCCGTTGCAATCTGCTGTAACCATTTATCGAGCGAATTTATCGAACGTTACTTTCAGTTTGCCGAAGGGGATTGGTTTCACACCCGCGACCTGCTGGATCTGCAAGTGGCACTAGCTGGGAGCGATTATTTTGAAACCGTGGAAGTTGCACCGTTATGGCAAGAAGCAGAAAGCCAACACGTTCCGGTATCAGTGCGGGTGACACCTAATCAACGCGACTTCTATCAAGTTGGCCCAGGCTATGGCACCGACACAGGTGCGCGCCTTACGCTAGCCTTTGACCGACGCTGGGTAAATGACAGAGGGCACCGAATTTCGAGTCTGTTGCGACTTTCGCAGGTACAAAGCACGGGCTTTGTTGATTACATTATTCCAGGCAAAAACCCGGCACGAGATCAATACAGTCTCACTGGTGAAGTCATCGATCGCAGTTATGAAGAGCTACAGTCGACGCTGTATCGAACCAGTGTGCGCGATACACGCCATTACGACCGCTGGCAGCGTACCTACCAATTAAGCTATCAACAAGAAGACTTTCGCTTTGGCACAGATCCCCGAGAAACGTCGAACTTTTTGGTGCCAAGCGCCGAATTTAGCTATGTCAGTAGCAATCTGGACCCACGCAACCGAAACTTAGTCGATAGTGGCTACCGCGTCAGTGTGCGACTCCAAGGGGCGAGTGATAGCGTTCTGTCGAGTGCCACATTTTATTCGCTAACCCTAAGCGGTAAAGCTGTTTATTCGCTCAACGAGCAGTGGCGCATACTCGCGCGCGCAGAATTAGGCGCAATGGAAACCAATGCATTCGAAGAAATATCACCATCATTACGTTTTTTTGCGGGGGGCGACCATAGTGTCCGCGGCTATGCCTATCAACAACTAGGTCCAACCAACGACGAAGGTGTCGTGGTTGGGGGCCGCTACCTTGGCGTCGCCAGCGCCGAGGTTGATTACTTAGTAGCGCCCAATTGGCGTGTTGCCCTGTTCACTGACGTTGGTAATAGCGGTATGGATTGGTCAATGAGCTGGAAGCAGACGTATGGGGTTGGACTACGTTGGCTATCGCCGATCGGCCCTGTTCGCTTAGATGTCGCACAAGCAGTAGATGAACCTGATAAACCTTGGCGCTTGCATTTAACCATAGGGCCAGACTTATGAGATGGTTAAAACGATTAGCTACCGTGATTGTAGCCTTATTCATCCTCGTACCGATTTTACTATACGTGTTAGTCAGCACCACGACCGGCTCGCGCTTCATGCTGTCGCAGGCGCTCAAGTTTATCCCGGTAACAGTGAGCTATGACCAACTCGAGGGTAGTCTTATTGATCAACTCACTCTCAATGGCTTCGTATTACAAACGCCCAAACAACGCTACAGTGCCGACGAGGTCATTGTGGCTTGGCGCCCCTGGGAATTGTTGGATAGTCAGTTAACCATTGAAAAACTAAGCCTGTATAACTCAAAGTTGCAGCTTCTAGAGCAAGCTCAGCGCGACGACGACGCTATTGTATTACCCACTATTGACCTGCCTTTTGCAGTGGATGTTGCTGAATTAACTATCACTAATTTCGCCTTCCAAGCTGCTGACGGTGCGGGCTCGCTCAATACCATAACCATCGAATTATCGAGCTCGCTGAGCCTAGTTGACAGTCAATTGAAACTTAATGGACTCACTTTACGCGCAGAGCAACCAGAATTTAGTTTTGCTCATAACGGCAGTGTTTCTGCTCGCCTTAAAGAGAATTACCCATTAAAGGTCGTCGGTAGTTATACATTAGCGTTCGTTGACGCGCGTATTCCGATGGTCGAAGGCACAGTTAATGTGGAAGGTGCTTTGCAAGAGGTGCCTCTACAGCTAACGAGTACGTTCAAGGGGGCGAATACCCCAGAGCAGAAATTCACTGCCAGCGTCAGTTCACCACTGGCGAACCCAACATGGCAAAGCGAGCTTAATTTAAGTGAGCTACCGTTAAGCTTGATCCAACCTTGGTTAATCGATTACGCAGACGTTAGTGAACGTTATATCACCGCAACGTCGGCTTTATCGGGCCATGTCCACGTCGATAATAACGAAATTCAACTGCAGCAAGTCACCGCAATTAATTTGGCTCGTAGAGGCGAAGTGACGCTCAACGGATTTTGGCAACATAACAACTTTAATAGTAGCTATGAACAGATGCCGTTCGACCTACTTATTTCTTACACGAATTTAGGTTTTCAGTCCGCAGACCTAAGTCTCCAAGCCGAAGTCGGATTTACTCAGTTGGTCGGAACCCTCAGTGACTTTAAATTTGTGAACCAATCCGTCATGAGCATGAAAACCAGCAGGCAATCTCTCGTCGAAGAGTTAACAGCTGAGATTGATGGCTCTGGGTCTATGAAACACCTTGAAGTTGCGAAGCTTTCCCTTTCGAGCCCTGAGTTTGAAATGCGTGGGACGCTTAAGGCGTCATGGGAAAACACGTTAAACCTTAGTTTAGATATTGAATCAGGACGCAGTACCATAGGCCTTGCTGGTAATGAAGCGTTACTCGCAGGTAGCGTAGAACTAAACAACAATCAACTTAGCTTCTCCGAGCTAGCTATAGCACTTGGCCAAACCGAACTTCAGTTGAACGGTTCAACCGCTAATGACAATTTGCGTGGTAGCTTGTTAGTTAAAGATCTTCAACAGCTCCCTCACCTTCCTGAGGGTTTGAGTGAACTGCAATCGCTTGAAACCGAGTTTAGTATTGATACGCAGGCACAGCTCAGCGAATTTCAAATCTTATTCCAGCAATTTAAGCTCCAAACAGCCAGTTTAGACAGTTGGCTACTCACCGAACCAACACAGCTAGCAATTAAACAACAAAATCAGGTTTGGCAGGCGGAATTGGATAAACTGTGTTTACAGCATGACGCTAACCAATTTGGAGTACTATGCACCGAGTTGGCCCTTACCCAAGAAAGCGTTATTGCGAACCTAACTGGCGAGCGCCTCTCGCTATGGTTATTGAATCGTTTCCGAGAGCGCGACGTAGCGCAGCGCATTGCTGGGTTAGTTTCGCTCAATGCGACGACAACTTTTAGTCGCGATAACTTTCAAATGAACGACCTCGGACTGCAGTTAACCAGCGACAACACGGTATTTTTCGCCTTAAACCAAGAGACAAGTACCCGACTATCGTATTGGGAGCTCGCAGCTCGTGGTAATGCCGATGCCATTACCGCTGAAGTCGAAGGTCAACTCGCTAACAATGAAGGTGGCTTGTTCGGTGACCTGGCGTTACTAGATATCTACACCGAGCCTAAAGTTGAGGGAAATCTGCTATTTGCATTGGATGACTTAGCAATGCTTGACTGGGTTTTACCCGGCATGCGCTACAACGGTGGCAAAGCCACGGCTCAGCTTAGTCTGACTGGCACATTAGCAGAACCCAGTTTCAGTGGTGATATGGAGGTCTATGCGGAGTCCGTCGTCTTCGCAGAAACCAACTTTGTCTTCAATGACGTTCGGCTCGCTTTGATCGATCAAGCTGAAACTGAGGATGAGATAGAGATTCAAGGTCAAGCTAAAGCGGGTGACGACGGCTGGGTGTTAGTTGAGGGGGTGGCCATGCCGCTCGATGCTGAAGCCTATTTGAAGATTACCGGACAAAATTTCCGTGCTTTGCAAATGCCTACAGCGACCGTCGATGTAAGCCCAAATCTAACCGTTCACGTTAACAATCGTACGATCGATATCGCAGGTACTGTCGATGTGCCATTTGCGGCGATTGCAGCCCCTGATTTTGAAACTTCCGTCAGCAATAGTAGCGATGTAATTATTACCCGCGACGGTAAGCCCGTCGAAGAAGCATTGGTAGGTGGAGATGAATTAGAGGTCAACGCCCAAATTCGCGTTAACCTAGGGCAACAAGTGACAGTTGACGCGTACGGCTTTACCGGTCGACTGCAAGGTAGCTTGGAGATTATGGAGGAACCGCGGCGTCCGACCACCGCAATCGGTAGTATCAATGTCGCTAAAGGTAGCTATGAAATCTATGGACAAGAGCTAAACATTGATCGCGGATCCTTTATCTATAACGGTGGCGATATCAGTAATCCAGGCTTAAACCTGAGAGTGAAACGCGACATATCGAATGGCAATAGCGCTGGCAATGTCAACGTTGGCGCACAGGTGGTAGGAACATTAACTGAGCCAGATTTTCGTTTATTCTCGACACCAGCCATGCCTGATTCAGAGATTCTTTCGTACCTGATATTAGGTAAGAGTATGCAGTCGGCATCATCAACGGGATCTGACGACATTCAGCTACAGGCATTGCTTATGTTGGGAGCCAAGGGAACTGAAGCTATTGGAGAGTCGTTACAAGATTCTTTTGGTATCGATGAGTTCGGTATTGATAACGATCCAAACACACGCGAAACGTCTTTTTATATCGGTAAGTATTTATCGCCAAAACTGTTTGTCAGATATGGCGTGGGGTTACTAGAGAGTACGAATACTTTTATGGTTCGCTACCAATTAACTGAGCGTTTACTCATTGAAACCATGACCAGTAGTCAGGCTCAAGGTGGCGACATCTTCTACACCTTCGAGCGTTAATAGATAAAAGCAAAGAGCGATGTTTGCTGTTCGCTGTTTGTTGAAACCAACAACGAAGAGCGAACGCAGTGAGCGTGCGAAGAGCGAACGCAGTGAGCGTGCGAAGAGCGAACAACAAAAAAGCCCCCAGCGTTAGCTGAGGGCTTTT
>NZ_JANTPU010000005.1 GCF_024752025.1 Pseudidiomarina sp. CB1
TTAAAGCCTGGCGGTGTCCTACTCTCACATGGGGAAGCCCCACACTACCATCGGCGCTGAAGCGTTTCACTACTGAGTTCGGAATGGATCAGGTGGTTCCACTTCGCTATGGCCGCCAGGCATAAACTTGTCAAAAATAAGGTCTAAGCTGATTGTAACAAGCATGGAGCCACCCTGCTTGCTTCGTCGTAGCCCGTACTTCTAGTACGGGGTAACGCTAACATTTGGTAAAGGTTCGAACTTGTCCCCGTAGTAGAACTACGGGCTACCTCTTCACAACCCTAAACACCTTCGGTGTTGTATGGTTAAGCCTCACGGGCAATTAGTACGGGTTAGCTCAACGCATTACTACGCTTCCACACCCCGCCTATCAACGTCGTCGTCTTCAACAACCCTTCAGAGCACTTACGTGCTAGTGAGAGCTTATCTTGAGGCTCGCTTCCCGCTTAGATGCTTTCAGCGGTTATCGATTCCGAACATAGCTACCGGGCAGTGCCACTGGCGTGACAACCCGAACACCAGAGGTTCGTTCACTCCGGTCCTCTCGTACTAGGAGCAACCCCTCTCAACTCTCAAACGCCCACGGCAGATAGGGACCGAACTGTCTCACGACGTTCTAAACCCAGCTCGCGTACCACTTTAAATGGCGAACAGCCATACCCTTGGGACCGACTACAGCCCCAGGATGTGATGAGCCGACATCGAGGTGCCAAACACCGCCGTCGATATGAACTCTTGGGCGGTATCAGCCTGTTATCCCCGGAGTACCTTTTATCCGTTGAGCGATGGCCCTTCCATTCAGAACCACCGGATCACTATGACCTGCTTTCGCACCTGCTCGACGTGTCTGTCTCGCAGTTAAGCTGGCTTGTGCCATTACACTAACCGTACGATGTCCGACCGTACTTAGCCAACCTTCGTGCTCCTCCGTTACGCTTTGGGAGGAGACCGCCCCAGTCAAACTACCCACCAGGCACTGTCCGCAATCCCGATAAGGGACCAACGTTAGAACATCAAACATACAAGGGTGGTATTTCAAGGATGGCTCCACATCAACTAGCGCCAATGCTTCTAAGCCTCCCACCTATCCTACACATGGAGGTTCAATGTTCAGTGCCAAGCTGTAGTAAAGGTTCACGGGGTCTTTCCGTCTAGCCGCGGGTACACCGCATCTTCACGGCGATTTCAATTTCACTGAGTCTCGGGTGGAGACAGCGTGGCCATGGTTACACCATTCGTGCAGGTCGGAACTTACCCGACAAGGAATTTCGCTACCTTAGGACCGTTATAGTTACGGCCGCCGTTTACCGGGGCTTCGATCAAGAGCTTCGCTTACGCTAACCCCATCAATTAACCTTCCGGCACCGGGCAGGTGTCACACCGTATACGTCCACTTTCGTGTTAGCACAGTGCTGTGTTTTTAATAAACAGTCCCAGCCACCTGGTCACTGCGGCCAGCTCCAGCTCCCCCCGCAAGGGGTTCACTAGCTCTGGCGTACCTTCTCCCGAAGTTACGGTACTATTTTGCCTAGTTCCTTCACCCGAGTTCTCTCAAGCGCCTTAGTATTCTCTACCTGACCACCTGTGTCGGTTTCGGGTACGGTCAACATGTACCTGAAGCTTAGAGGCTTTTCCTGGAAGCAGGGCATCAACAACTTCCGCTCCGTAGAGCGTCGTCTCGTATCTCAGTCTTAGCAGTCCGGATTTACCTAAACCGCCAACCTACATACTTTCACCGGGATAACCAACACCCGGCTTGCCTAGCCTTCTCCGTCCCCCCATCGCAGTACATGTCGGTTCAGGAATATTAACCTGATTCCCATCGACTACGCCTCTCGGCCTCGCCTTAGGGGCCGACTTACCCTACCCTGATTAGCATGGGATAGGAAACCTTGGTCTTCCGGCGTGGGGGTTTTTCACCCCCATTATCGTTACTCATGTCAGCATTCGCACTTCTGATACCTCCAGCATGCTTCTCAACACACCTTCAACGGCTTACAGAACGCTCCCCTACCCAGCATACAAGTATGCTGCCGCAGCTTCGGTGCATGGCTTAGCCCCGTTACATCTTCCGCGCAGGCCGACTCGACTAGTGAGCTATTACGCTTTCTTTAAAGGATGGCTGCTTCTAAGCCAACCTCCTAGCTGTCTGAGCCTTCCCACATCGTTTCCCACTTAGCCATGACTTTGGGACCTTAGCTGGCGGTCTGGGTTGTTTCCCTCTCCACGACGGACGTTAGCACCCGCCGTGTGTCTCCCGGATAGTACTCACTGGTATTCGGAGTTTGCATGGGGTTGGTAAGTCGGGATGACCCCCTAGCCCAAACAGTGCTCTACCCCCAGTGGTATTCGTCCGAGGCGCTACCTAAATAGCTTTCGGGGAGAACCAGCTATCTCCGGGCTTGATTAGCCTTTCACTCCGAGCCACAGGTCATCTCCTAATTTTTCAACATTAGTGAGTTCGGTCCTCCAATTGATGTTACTCAATCTTCAACCTGCCCATGGCTAGATCGCCCGGTTTCGGGTCTATACCTTGCAACTAAGCGCCCAGTTAAGACTCGGTTTCCCTACGGCTCCCCTATACGGTTAACCTTGCTACAAAATATAAGTCGCTGACCCATTATACAAAAGGTACGCAGTCACCCTCCGAAGAAGGCTCCTACTGCTTGTACGTAGACGGTTTCAGGTTCTATTTCACTCCCCTCGCCGGGGTTCTTTTCGCCTTTCCCTCACGGTACTGGTTCACTATCGGTCAGTTGGGAGTATTTAGCCTTGGAGGATGGTCCCCCCATATTCAGTCAAGATAACACGTGTCCCGACCTACTCGTTTTCACAATCATTGCCTCGTCGTGTACGGGACTATCACCCTGTATCGTTGAGCTTTCCAACTCATTCCACTAAAACTATGACTGCTTAAGGGCTACTTCCCGTTCGCTCGCCGCTACTAGGGAAATCTCGGTTGATTTCTTTTCCTCCGGGTACTTAGATGTTTCAGTTCTCCGGGTTCGCTTCCTTAAGCTATGTATTCACTTAAGGATAGTGTGCAAGCACACTGGGTTGCCCCATTCGGAAATCCATGACTCAAGCGGCTCTTACTGCCTCATCATGGCTTATCGCAAGTTAGTACGTCCTTCATCGCCTCCAACTGCCTAGGCATCCACCGTCTACGCTTCGTCACTTAACCATACAACCCGAAAGTGTCTCTCGGTTTATATGGGCTGTTCTCGATGCTGTACACAAGTTCGATACGCCTCTACCAAAATGGTTGATTCAAGTAGAGTGGCATTTCATTACTTTATTACAATCAGCTTGTCCTTATTTTTAAAGAGCGTGTAACGCAAAGTTACCGGTAAACCCTGTCGTCGCTTTCGTGCCCGCAGCTCTACTGCGGGAGATAGCTAGACCCGTAGTAAAACTACGGGCTACAGCGCTTAACGCTAACTTCGGAAGAAATGGTGGAGCCAAGCGGGATCGAACCGCTGACCTCCTGCGTGCAAGGCAGGCGCTCTCCCAGCTGAGCTATGGCCCCAT
>NZ_JANTPU010000006.1 GCF_024752025.1 Pseudidiomarina sp. CB1
TAAAGCTTAAGTCATGAAATTCAATGGGTCGATTAAACTTTTAAACTGAAGAGTTTGATCATGGCTCAGATTGAACGCTGGCGGCAGGCCTAACACATGCAAGTCGAGCGGTAACAGAGAGAAGCTTGCTTCTTTGCTGACGAGCGGCGGACGGGTGAGTAATACTTGGGAACTTGCCTTTAGGAGGGGGACAACCACGGGAAACTGTGGCTAATACCGCATAATGTCTACGGACCAAAGCAGGGGATCTTCGGACCTTGTACCTAAAGATGGGCCCAAGCGAGATTAGCTAGTTGGTGGGGTAAAGGCTCACCAAGGCGACGATCTCTAGCTGTTCTGAGAGGATGATCAGCCACACTGGGACTGAGACACGGCCCAGACTCCTACGGGAGGCAGCAGTGGGGAATATTGCACAATGGGGGAAACCCTGATGCAGCCATGCCGCGTGTGTGAAGAAGGCCTTCGGGTTGTAAAGCACTTTCAGTGGTGAGGAAGGCCATACACTTAATACGTGTGTGGATTGACGTTAACCACAGAAGAAGCACCGGCTAACTCCGTGCCAGCAGCCGCGGTAATACGGAGGGTGCGAGCGTTAATCGGAATTACTGGGCGTAAAGCGTACGTAGGCGGCTTGTTAAGCAAGATGTGAAAGCCCCGGGCTCAACCTGGGAATGGCATTTTGAACTGGCAAGCTCGAGTTCTGAAGAGGGTGGTAGAATTTCCTGTGTAGCGGTGAAATGCGTAGATATAGGAAGGAATACCGGTGGCGAAGGCGGCCACCTGGTCAGAAACTGACGCTGAGGTACGAAAGCGTGGGGAGCAAACAGGATTAGATACCCTGGTAGTCCACGCCGTAAACGATGTCAACTAGTTGTTCGTCTTATAAACAAGGTGAGTAACGCAGCTAACGCACTAAGTTGACCGCCTGGGGAGTACGGCCGCAAGGTTAAAACTCAAATGAATTGACGGGGGCCCGCACAAGCGGTGGAGCATGTGGTTTAATTCGATGCAACGCGAAGAACCTTACCATCCCTTGACATCCAGTGAACTTTCTAGAGATAGATTGGTGCCTTCGGGAACACTGAGACAGGTGCTGCATGGCTGTCGTCAGCTCGTGTTGTGAGATGTTGGGTTAAGTCCCGCAACGAGCGCAACCCTTATCCTCAGTTGCCAGCACATAATGGTGGGAACTCTGTGGAGACTGCCGGTGATAAACCGGAGGAAGGTGGGGACGACGTCAAGTCATCATGGCCCTTACGGGATGGGCTACACACGTGCTACAATGGCGCGTACAATGGGAAGCAAGCTAGCGATAGTAAGCGGATCTCAAAAAGCGCGTCGTAGTCCGGATCGGAGTCTGCAACTCGACTCCGTGAAGTCGGAATCGCTAGTAATCGTGGATCAGAATGCCACGGTGAATACGTTCCCGGGCCTTGTACACACCGCCCGTCACACCATGGGAGTGGGCTGCACCAGAAGTGGATAGTTTAACCTTCGGGAGAACGTTCACCACGGTGTGGTTCATGACTGGGGTGAAGTCGTAACAAGGTAGCCGTAGGGGAACCTGCGGCTGGATCACCTCCTTATGAAACAGCCTTGAAGAAGTTAAGTGCTCACACAGATTGCCTGGTTTGATAGATGTAACGGAAGAAACTGGGTCTGTAGCTCAGCTGGTTAGAGCGCACCCCTGATAAGGGTGAGGTCGGTAGTTCAAGTCTACTCAGACCCACCAA